>CAVQQA010000009.1:0-9625 GCA_963714935.1 uncultured Actinomycetes bacterium | reverse complement strand
GAAACCTCCGCGTCCCAAACGCGGCGCTCTACCAGGCTGAGCTACGCCCCGATGCGAACGCATGGTACGGGCCACCGCTACCTTGATCGCGCATGGCCGACGTCCAACCTCTCCGCGCCCTGCACTACGACCTCGACGTCGTCGGATCGCTCGACGCGGTCTGCTCGCCGCCCTACGACGTGATCGACCCCGAGCAGCGCGCCGCGCTGGCCGCTCGCTCGCCGTACAACGTCGTGGGCATCGACCTGCCCGAGGCCGCGCAGCCCGGCGGCGACCCCTACGCGAACGCTGCCGCGCTGCTCGACCGCTGGCGCGCAGAGGGCGCCGTGGTGCGCGACGACGAGCCCGCGCTGTGGGCGCTGACCCAGACCTACGTCGGTCCCGACGAGCGGACGCGCACGCGCAACGGCTTCCTCGCGCGCGTCCGGGTCGAGGACTACGGCCCCGGGCGGATCCGCCCGCACGAGCGCACGCATCCCGGCCCGAAGGAGGACCGGCTGCGCCTCACGCGCGCCACCCGCGCAAACCTCTCGCCGATCTTCTCGCTCTACTCCGACCCGGCGGGCGCGGCCTGGGGCGCGCTGGCGCCGCACACCGACTCGGAGCCCTACGCCACGCAGACCGACGAGAGCGGCACGGTCAACCGGCTCTGGCGCATCGCGGACACCGCGGCGCTCGACGCGGTTCACGAGGCACTCGACGCTGCCGAGCTGCTGATCGCCGACGGGCATCACCGCTACGAGACCGCCCGCGTCTACGCCGACGAGATCGGCGGCGAAGGTGAGCACCGCTACGTCCTGATGCACCTCGTCGCGCTCGAGGACCCGGGCCTGACGGTGTTTCCCACGCACCGCCTGATCTCCGGGCTCGGCGACGATGCAGCGCGCCGGCAGGCGCTGCGCGACACGCTCCGCGCCCTGTTCGTCGTCGAGCCGCTGGGGAGCACCGACGAGCTCCCGCCCCCTGACGGAAACGGCCCGCTCTCGATGGGCTACATCGACGCTCACCAGAGGCAGCCGTTTCGCGTGACGCTCAAGGACCAGGCGACCGCCGCAAGCGCACTCGCCGACTTCCCCGAGCCGTACCGCCGACTCGACACCGCCGTGCTCGAGGCGCTGATCCTCACCGGCCCGCTCGGCTTGACCGAGGACGACATCTCGCACTTCCGCGGCCTGGGCTACTCGCGCAGCGACGACGAAGCCCTGGAGCTGGTGACCTCCGGCGAGTACGACGCGGCGTTCTTCCTGCGCGGCACGCCCGTCAGCCAGATCCGCGAGGTCGCCGCAGCGGGCGTGAACATGCCGCCCAAGTCGACGTTCTTCACGCCTAAGGTTCCTACGGGACTCCTTTTCAACCCGCTGTCATAATCGGGGCACCATGAAGGCAACTGCAACGCGCGCGGACGGATTCCGCCACACACTCAAGATCCGCCACCACGAGCTCGTCTCCGACGAGCCGGCCGATGTCGGCGGCACCGACGAAGGCCCCAGCCCGCAGGAGCTGCTCGCCGGCGGCCTCGCCGCCTGCACCGCGGTGACGATGGAGATGTACGCCGCCCGCAAGGGCTGGGACATCGGGGGGGTGGAGATCGACTGCGAGTACGCGCCCGCCGAGCGCGGCTGCCCGACCCGCTTCTCGCTCGTTCTCAAGCTCCCGCAGGGCCTGACCGACGAGCAGGTCGACCGGCTCAGCACGATCGCGGCGAAGTGCCCGGTGCACCGCACGCTCGAGGGCGAGGTCATGTTCGACGAGCGTGTCGAGCGCGTCGCGCTCACGCGCTGACCTGACGGCCGCGCTGCGGCCGCTGCTGCTCGACTCCGAGGCGGCGGCGGCGCTGGACGTCCATGGCCGCCACGACGCGGCCGTCCTCGTGCCGCTTTTCACCGGCGAGCGAGGACTTCACGTCGTGCTGACCAGGCGCCGCGAGGACCTGCGCCGCCACGCCGGCGAGATCTCGTTCCCCGGCGGGCGCCAGGACGACGACGAGCCGGACCTGCGCACGACCGCGCTCCGTGAGGCGCATGAGGAGATCGGCCTGCCGCCGGACGCGGTGGAGCTGATCGGGGCGCTGCAGCCGACGCCGACGATCGCCACCAACTACGCCGTCTATCCGTTCGTCGGGATGATCGAGCCGGGTCACCGCTGGGAGCCGTCGGATGTCGAGGTCGCCGAGGTCCTCGAGCTGTCGCTCAGCGACCTGCGCGTGGGCTATGGCCGCCGCCGGCTGCTGCGCCGCGGCGTCCCCTTTCGCACCGACACCTACGCCGTCGGCGAGAACCTCGTCTGGGGCGCGACGGCGCGGATCCTCACCGACCTGTTCGAGCGCGCCGAGCGCGCGGGGGTGGCCTGAGCGCCCCGGATGACGCGCCGGTCCGCCTCAGGCGAGCGCGACGCGACGCGGCCCCGCGAGCAGTCCGTCGATCGCGGCAGCGGCGTCGGCGAGCCATGCGGCGCGGTCGCCGCGCGGATCGGCGGTCACGAGCGCGAACGGAATCTCGTTCGTGCGCTGTGCGAAGCGCATCTCCTCCACGCCCTGCGCAAGCACGTCGGGCGGCAGCGTCCCGGCTGCCTCGTAGACGACCCCCCGCACGGTCGTGTCGGTCGTCTTCTCGAGCATCATCCGCAGTCTCGAGCCGTGCAGCGCCGCGACGCGCTCGCCGTCATCGCCGCTGGCCGTGCCGAGCAGCCACAGCAGCAGCGTCACGTTCTCCAGCGCGTAACGAAGCGTCCCGACGCGGTCGGGATCACCGATCCAGCACTCGGCACCCGCGCTCGCGATCCCGTCGCGCCCGGCCTCGGTGCGCGTCACCATGCGAACCGCGTGACCCTCCTGGGCAAGCTCACGGGCCAGGTCGAGCCCGCGGCATCCGCCCCCGACGATCAGCGCCCTCAAGAACCCATCACGTCGCGCTCGACGTCCTCGCGGGTCAGCGCAGGCAGGCCCTTCTTCTTTCGCCGGGCGTTCTTGACCGCGAGCATCTGCGCGATGTCCTCCTCGACCAGCGCGGCGTCGCGGCTCTCGGCCTGCCGGCGCAGCTCCTCGTTGACCTCGGCACGCACGCTCTCCTCGGTCAGGTCGCGCTCACCGCGGGCGCGGCGCCGCGCGTTGATCGCCTCGGTCATCTGGTCGAGGTCGTCGATCTCGTTCTGGTACTCGAGCTCGGGCGAGCGTGTCGGGCGCCAGCCGAGCTGCTCGGCGCCGGAGCCCGGGTAGAAGATCCCCAGCAGGATCACGCCGAGGACGAACAGCCCGAAGATCCCGACCATGACAGCGACGAAGGGGTCCACCCCGTAAGCGTACGTCCGATAGCGTCGCTGAGGAATGGCCGCCGACGAGCACCGCTTCCCCGCCGCGTTCGTCGACGGCGCCTGGCGCGACGGCCGTCTCGTCTTCCAGGTCGCGCCGGATGGCTCGGTGCTGTGGCCGCCGCGGCTCGCCGCGCCGCTCACCGGCGACCCTCTGACCTGGCGTGAGAGCGCGGGCATCGGCACGGTCTACGCGGCCACGGTGCTGCACGCCCGCGACGCCGAGCCGCGCAACGTCGCGCATCGTCGAGCTCGACGAGGGCTTTCGCATGATGAGCCGCGTCGAGGGAGCTGGCTGCCGGCGAGGTCCCGCATCGGCATGCGCGTTCGCGTGCGCTTCACGGAGCCGGACGCCGAGGGAGCGACGCCTGCCGGTGTTCGAGCCGATTCCGGCCGGCGACGAGGAGCCGGCTCCCTCCGGCGACGGCCGGCGCGATGAGCGCGCCCGCACGTCACCGCGATCGCCGGCGCCGCCGAGTCCGACCTCGGCAGCGCCGAGCCCGGAACGCGCCCCGTCGACCTGATGGTCCAGGCCTCGCTGCGCGCGCTCGACGACGCCGGCCTCACGCCGGCCGACGTGGACGGCCTCTTCGCGGCGACCACGCAGCTGCCGATGGCACCGCTCAATCTCGCCCAGGATCTGGGGATCGCGCCGCGCTACACCGACGCGACCAACGTCGGCGGATCGTCGTTCATGTTCCACGTCGCCCATGCCCGCGCGGCGATCGACGCCGGGCTCTGCGAGGTGGCCCTGATCGCATACGGATCCACCCAGCGACTCGTCGGCCGGGGCAGCGCCTCGGTCCAGGAGCTCGATCCCTGGGAGGAGCCGTTCAAGCCGGCGATGCCGGTGACCGCGTATGCGCTCGCCGCCTCACGGCACATGCACGAGCACGGCACCACGCGTGAGCAGCTCGCCGGCGGTGGCCGTGTCCGCTCGGCGCTGGGCGGCGCTGAACCCGAGAGCGTTCGCGCGCGAGCCGCTGACGATCGAGGAAGTCCTCGCCTCCAGGATGGTCGCCGACCCGCTCACGGTGCGCGACTGCTGCCTGGTCAGCGACGGCGGCGCCGCGATCGTGCTCACGTCGGCCGCGCGCGCACGGGATCTGCGCCGCCCGCCGGTGCTCGTCCTCGGCGCAGGCGAGGCCCACTCGCACCGCCACATCACGGGCATGCCCGACCTGACGGTCACCGCCGCCGTCCGCTCGGGCGCGGCCGCCTTCGCGCAGGCGGGCGTCTCGCCCGCCGACGTCGGCTGCGTTCAGCTCTACGACGCCTTCACGATCACGCCGATCCTGTTCCTCGAGGATCTCGGCTTCTGCACCAAGGGCGACGGCGGTCCGCTCGTCGCGTCGGGAACGACCGACCCGGGCGGGGCGCTTCCCATGAACACGAACGGCGGCGGCCTGTCGTACTGCCACCCGGGGATGTACGGACTGCTCGCGATCGTCGAGGCCGTGCGCCAGGTGCGGGGAGAGTGCGGCGAGCGCCAGGTCCCGGGTTGCGACGTGGCGCTGGCTCACGGCAACGGGGGCGTCCTGTCGAGTCAGGCGACGCTCGTGCTGGGCTCCGCCGCGACGGCCTGAGCTTCACACCGGAGGACGCGGCGGGTCGTCTACGCTCGCCCGATGGACTTCGATCTGTCAGACGAGCAGCAGCTGATCCAGCGGACCGCGCGCGAGTTCACCGACAACGAGATCGTCCCGCTGGCGGGACCGAACTCGCAGAACCACCACTTCGACACCGAGCTCGTCGCGAAGATCGCCGCTCAGGGCTACCTCGGCGCGATCGTCCCGCGCGAGTACGGCGGCGCCGGTCTCGACTACATCACCTACGGGCTGATCTGCGAGGAGATCGGGCGCGGCTGCTCGGGCATGCGCACCGTCGTCTCCGTGCAGACCTCGCTCGTCTGCTCGACGATCCTCGGGTGGGGAAGCGAAGACCAGAAGCAGCGCTACCTGCCGCTGCTGTGCTCCGGAGAGTGGCTGGGCTGCTTCGGCCTGACCGAGCCGGGCGCGGGCTCCGGCGCAGCCGACCAGAAGACACGCGCCGCCCGGCAGGACGACGGCAGCTGGCGCATCAACGGAGCCAAGATGTGGATCTCTCTGGGCAACTACGCGCGCCTCTGCCTGATCTTCGCCCAGACCGATCCCTCGCTCGGTCACCGCGGGATCGCCTGCTTCATCGTGGAGACCGACCAGCCGGGCTTCCAGCCGTCCCCGATCGAGGGCAAGATGGGGCTGTGGGCCTCGGACACCGCGGAGATCGCACTGGACGACGTCGTCGCCGGGCCTGACTCGATGCTGGGCGGCGTCGGCGACGGCTTCAAGGTCGCGATGTCGGCACTCGACTCCGGTCGCTACTCGGTGGCCGCGGGTTGCGTGGGCCTGTGCCAGGCGGCGCTCGACGAGTCGGTGCGCTACGCGCAGGAGCGCACCCAGTTCGACCGGCCGATCGCCGGCTTCCAGCTCGTCCAGTCGATGCTCGCCGACATGAAGGTGCGCACCGAGGCCGCTCGCATGCTCGTCCACAAGGCCGGAAGCGTGAAGGACGCCGGGCGCAGGAGCACCGCTGGAGACGTCGATCGCCAAGTACTACGCCTCGGAGGCGGCGGTGTGGTGCGCGAACACGGCGATTCAGGTCCACGGCGGGGCCGGCTACAGCTCCGACCACCCGGTCGAGCGCTACTTCCGCGACGCGCGCGTGACGACGATCTACGAGGGCACGTCGCAGATCCAGCAGCTCATCATCGGGCGCTTCCTCACCGGCTCCGACGCGCTCAAGCCGATGGTCGTCGAAGCGGAGCCGGTGCAGGCGTGACTGCGCTGCCGTCCGTCGTCGGCGTCGCCGGCGCGGGCACGATGGGCGCGGGCATCGCGCAGCTCGCGTGCGCGATGGGAGCGCGGACGCTGCTGTTCGACCCTGTGCCCGGAGCCGCGAGGCGCGGCGCTGACGCGGTCGCCGCCGGTCTCGGGAAGGCACAGGCGCGAGGACGGATCAGCGAGGCCGACGTGCAGGCCGCGCTGAGCAGGGTCGAGGCCGTCGACGACCTCGCGGCACTCGCGCCCTGCGATCTCGTGATCGAGGCCGCCCCCGAGCAGATCGAGCTCAAGCGCGACCTGTTCGCGGGTCTCGCAGCGGTCGTCGGCGAGAACTGCGTGATCGCCTCCAACACATCGTCGATCCCGATCACGCAGCTCGCGGCGATGGTGCCCGCGCCCGAGCGCTTCGTCGGCATGCACTTCTTCAACCCTGCGCCGGTGATGCGGCTCGTCGAGGTCATCGCCGGGGTTCAGACCGGCGAGCCGGCGCTGCTGACGGCACGGGCCACCGGCGAGGCGATGGGCAAGCACGTGATCGATGCGGCCGACGGCCCCGGGTTTCTCGTGAACCGCTGCGGGCGCCCGTTCGGTCTCGAGGCGCTGCGCGTCGTTCAGGAGCAGGTCGCCGACGTCGCGACCGTCGACCGGATCGTGCGCCTCGGCGGCGGGTTCCGGATGGGCCCCTTCGAGCTTCAGGACCTCGTCGGCATCGACACCGGCTTCGAGGTGTCCAGGTCGTTCTTCGACCTGAGCTTCGGCGAGCCGCGCTGGCGACCGTCACCGCTGAGCGCGCGCATGGTCGCCAGCGGGCGCCACGGTCGCAAGACGGGACGCGGCTGGTACGAGTACGAGGGCGGCGCGATCGTGCGCGGCGCAGAGCCGCCCGCACCGGCGCCCGGCGGCGGCGACGGGCGCCTCGTCGTGATCGGGGGTGACCTGACCGTCGTGGCGAACCTGCGCGAGCTGGCGCTCGACGCGGGCTGGGACGTGCGCGAGCCGGACGAGGCGTCGGGCGAGGTGCCGTTCCTGATCGTCGACTGCGGCGGAGCCCATGGCGAGGACCCGCTCCAGGGCGGCCCCGTCACGCTGCTCTGCGCGGACGGCTCGCTCGCGGCGCTCGACGGCGGCGGACCGGCGGCCGGCTTCCATGCGCTTCCGCCGCTCGCCGTCGGCGGCCTCGTTGAGCTGACGCGCTCCGCCGGGACGAGCGCGGCGGCGGCGGAGCGCAGCGAGGAGTTCTTCGCCACGCTCGGGCTGCACGCGGCGTGGTCCGGCGACGCGCCCGGGCTGGTGCTCGGACGGATCGTCTGCCAGCTCGTCAACGAGGCCGCGTTCGCCGCCGGCGAGGGCGTCGGCAGCCCGCGCGACATCGACGCCGGAATGGAGCTCGGGCTCAACCACCCGCGCGGGCCGCTCGCCTGGGGCGACCTGATCGGCCTCGATCACGTGATCGCGGTGCTCGACGCGCTGCGCGTGGAGCGCGGCGACCCCGCCTACCGCGCCGCCCCGCTGCTGCGCCGCCTGACGCTCGAAGGGCGGCTCGGCGTCGCCGCCGGCGCCGGCTTCCACGACTACGACGCGGCGTAGGTGTCATGCCGGCGAGGATTCGCCCTCCGCGCCCGAGCCCGCCATCCCGGCGAGAACCTTCCGCCACCCGAAACAAACACGCCGACCCCGTCGCAAGCCCGCCACCCCGGCGCGAACCTTCCGCCACCCGAAACGAACACGCCGACCTCACGCGCAGCGCGCCCGCCGCGTTCTACTGAGAGATGACCCCGCCGCCCTTCCAGCGCTTCCTCGACGAGCAGCGTGACCCGGTGTGGCGCTTCCTGGTCGCCTCCGTCGGCCGCGACGCCGCCGACGACTGCTTCCAGGAGACGTTCCTCGCCGCCATGAGGGCCTATCCGAAGCTGCGGGACGCCGCCAATCTGCGTTCGTGGGCGCTGACGATCGCCCATCGCAAGGCGATCGACCATCACCGCGCGCACGCGCGCCGCCCCGTCGCGGTCGGCGGCGCGCCGGAGCCGCGCGAGCACGTCGCGGCGCCCGAGCCGGCCGGCGACGACGACATGGGATCGCGTTCGGGAACTTCCGCCGCGCCAGCGAGCCGTGCTGCTGCTGCGCTACGCCGGCGACCTGACGCACCGCGACGTCGCAGCGGCGCTCGGCTGCTCCGAGGAGGCGTCACGCCAGGCCGCCCGTGAGGGCCTGTCCCGACTGAGAGAGGAACTGGAGCGATGACTCCCGAGACCCGTCTGACCCCACCCGCAGTCGACCGCCCGGCAGCGACAGCGGCCGCAGCAGCGCTTCGCCGCCGGAGCCCCCGCCGACATCCGCTACGCGGTGCTCGACAGCCCGGTCGGGAAGCTCGTCGCGGCGACCACGGACCGCGGCCTCGCGCGGCTCGCCTACGACGACCTCAACGGCGGCGTCGACGCGATCCTCGACGTGCTCGCGACGCGGCTGTCCCCGCGGATCCTCGAGCGGCGCGCGGAGCTCGACCCCGTCGCGCGCGAACTCGACGAGTACTTCGCCGGCACGCGCCGGGACTTCGACCTGCCGCTCGACTGGTCGCTCGTCGCCGGTTTCGGGCGACGCGTCCTCGGCGCGGCCCGGCGAATCCCCTACGGCGAGGTTGCGACCTACGCCCAGGTGGCCGAGCGCGCAGGCAACGCCGCGGCATCTCGCGCGGCCGGCAACGCGCTCGGCGCCAACCCGCTGCCGATCGTCGTCCCATGCCACCGCGTCGTGCGCAGCGGCGGCGCGCTCGGCGGCTACACCGGCGGCCTGGATCGCAAGCAGAGCCTGCTCGCGGTCGAGCGCGGCGAGCTGACGCTCGGCGTCTGACGGCCCGCGGTCACTCCTTGCGCCCCGCGGTCACTCCCTGACGACCCGCGTCACTCCTGCCGGGCTGCGGGAACTGCGTGCGCAGGAAGGCGTCCCACATCCCGTCGGTCATCACCGCGCGCTGCGTGACGAGCACGTGCGCGCTCGGCGTGACGCGGTAGCGGATCTTCGGGCGACGGCTGTTGATCGCCCGCTCGATCGTCTTGGCGACGTCCTCGGGGGCGCCTCCGAGCTTCGCCATCGGCCCCTTCTCGTAGACGTCGCGAGTGGCCGAGGCAACGCTCTCGTTGAAGTCGTCATAGGGCCCGGCATCGGCCGAGGCGCCCTCCATCGACGCGATCGCAGCGTCACCGAAGCCGGTTCGGATGATCCCCGGCTGCACGATCACGACATCGACTCCGAAGCCGCGCACCTCGAAGCGCAGCGCGTCGCTGATCGCCTCGAGCGCGTACTTCGTCGCGTGGTAGAGGCCGCCGCCCGGGAACGTGAAGTTGGCGCCCATCGAGGAGACGTTGACGATCTTCCCCCAGCGCTGCCTGCGCATCGCCGGCAGCGCGAGCTGCGTCAGTCGCACGAGCCCGAAGACGTTGGTCTCGAACTGCCGCCGCACGTCGTCCATCGAGACGGTCTCGATCGCGCCCGACTGGCTG
>CAVQQA010000008.1:0-63990 GCA_963714935.1 uncultured Actinomycetes bacterium | reverse complement strand
GCGCCAAGAAGCGCTCTGCGTCCTCGGCGAGGCGAAGGAGGCTCAGCGCGCCGCGGAACCTCGTCATCTCGCGTCGCACGCGGACGACGATCGCGATGCGCTGGATGCGGGCCCGCGGGGGACGCCGCCCCCACGTTTACGTCGTGTATGTCAATCGCCGCAAGCGGCTGACGACCAGGCGCAGGGCGGTCACCCTCAAGCGGCTGCGCTGCGGGAAGCGCTACCGGCTGTGGCTCTCCACGCGGGATCGCGGCAGGCGGTCGTCGCGGCGCAAGAAGCGCTGGGTGCGAACGAACCGTTGTTCCACGCGCCGGGTCATGCCTGCGCCGATCGGTGGTGCTCCCGGCGCGGGCTCCAGCCAGGGCACCGGAGCAGTTGCCGGCTCGTCAGGGTCTACCGGGGGCACCCCCGGGCCACTCCCCCCGGTGGTCGTGCCGCCCCCCGGCACGGGTATCCCTCCGGGCGGTGGACCGCCCACCCCCGGCGTCGGCACGGCCCTGCCATCTCGGCTGCCGCTGTCGGCTGGGGCGACCTTCCACGTCGCCACGACGGGTTCGGACAGCGCCGCAGGAACCGAGGCGGCGCCTTGGCGGACGGTCCAGAAGGCGCTCGCTGTACTGCGCGCGGGCGAGACCGTGATGGTTCACGGTGGCGCTTACAGCCAGAACCTCACGTTGAGCCGTGCGGGGACCGCGGCCGCGCCGATAACTGTTCGAAATGCACCGGGGGAGGTGGCCGTGCTGCGCCCCGCCCCGGGTTCGGGCGACAACATCCCCCTGCAGATCGGAAACGGAGCAGCGTTCGTGCGCTTCTACGGCCTCACCTTCGAGCGCGCCACGGGTTCGTCCACCGCGAACGTCTACGCCTGGGGCAACGCTCACGACGTCGAGATCTCCGGATGCGAGATCCGCGATTCGCAGCGCCAGGGCTTCTTCTCGGAGAAGACCGTGAGCCGCATCCACATCATCGGCTGCACATTCCGGGGAAATGGGGGGTCGGGGCCCGTGCAGCAGGACCACAATGTCTACCTCCAGGGAAGCCACAACGCGGTGCTCGGCAATCTCCTGACGGGTGCCGTCAATGGTTTCGGCGTCCAGGTCTATCCGTCCAGCGACCATGCGCTCGTCGCCGGGAACACGATCACCGGGAATTTCCGCGACGGGATCGTCATCGGCAGCGGCGGAGGTGATACGACCTCTGATGCGCTCGTCGTCAACAATGTGATCACGAGCAGTCGCAGCGCGATCTCGACGTTCTGGGGCGGTTCGGTCGGCACCGGAAACGTCGTGCGCAACAACCTCGCATGGGACAACGGCTCGGGGGGCTTCGACTCCAAGGGCCTGGCTTCGTCGGGGAACCTGACAGCCGACCCTCTCTACGTGAACGCCGGCGCCGGTGACTACCACCTGGGACCTGGCAGCCCGGCCTTGGGAGTCGCCGAGTCGGCGTTCGTCCTTTCTTCGGACATCGATGGCAACCCGCGACCGCTCGGTGGCGCTTCAGACCTCGGCGCGTTCGAAGGCTGACCGGCCGACGCCCTGCGGGGCGGCCGCGTAGGGTCAATGACCGATGTCCGATCCGGTCTTCAAACGCGTCCTGCTGAAGCTCTCCGGCGAGTCGCTGATGGGCTCACTGGAGTACGGCACGGACCCGGACCGCCTGCGGGCGGTCGCCGAGCAGATCGGCTCGGTCCGCGAGCGCGGCGTCGAGGTCGCGGTCGTCGTCGGAGCGGGGAACATCTTCCGCGGCATGAGCGGCGCCGCGGCCGGGATGGACCGAGCGACCGCCGACTACATGGGGATGCTCGCGACGCTGCTGAACGCCCTGCCGCTGCAGGACGCGCTCGAGAAGCGCAACGTGCACGTCCGCGTGCAGTCCGCGATAACCGTCGCCGAGGTCGCCGAGCCGTACATCCGGCGCCGCGCGATGCGCCACCTCGAGAAGGGGCGCGTGGTGATCTTTGCGGCCGGAACCGGAAACCCGTTCTTCACGACCGACACGGCTGCGGCGCTGCGCGCCACAGAGATTCACGCCGAGGCGATCCTGATGGCCAAGAACGGCGTCGACGGGGTCTACAGCGCTGACCCGCGCGAGGATTCCGAGGCTCAGTTGATCCCCGAGATCTCGCACATGGAGGCGCTCCAGAGAGGACTGAAGGTCATGGACGCCACTGCCCTCGCGCTCTGCATGGAGAACAGCATCCCGATCTATGTCTTCAACATGGACGACGAGCGCAACATCGACCGGATAGTGTGCGGCGACCGCGTGGGGACCCTGGTGCGCACATGAGCGAGATCATCGACGAACTGCTCGCAGACGCCCGCGAGCGCATGCACAAGTCGGTCGACGCCACGAACGTCGAGTTCGGTTCGGTCCGCACCGGGCGCGCCAGCCCGGCGTCTGCTGGATCGCGTGGTCGTCGACTACTACGGTGCGCCGACCCCGCTGAAGCAGCTTGCGACGATCTCCGCCCCCGAGGCCCGTCTGCTGACCGTCCAGCCCTACGACGTGTCTTCGATCAAGGCGATCGAGAAGGCGATCATGGAGTCCGACATCGGGCTCACGCCCGAACAACGACGGCAAGCTCATCCGGCTGGCGATCCCGGAGCTCAACGAGGAGCGTCGCACGCGAGCTGGTCAAGGTCGTGCGCCACATCGCCGAGGAGGGCCGGGTCGCGGTGCGCAACGTGCGCCGCGACGTGATGCACGACCTGCGCGAGCTGCAGCGACGCCGGTGAGGTCGGGGCCGACGACGAGCACCGCGGCGAGGTCGAGTTGCAGAAGCTCACCGACGGCCAGATCGCCGAGCTCGACGGGCTACCTGAAGGGCAAGGAAGCCGAGATCATGGAAGTCTGATGGTGGCCGGCGGCCGCGCGGCGCGGTACGTCGCCATCATCACCGACGGCAACGGTCGCTGGGCGGCCGAACGCGGCCTGCCGACGATCGAGGGGCATCGTGCGGGCGCCGACACCGTCAAGGCTCGGCTGATGGATGCCGCCGAGCTCGGGGATCAAGGAGCTGACGGTCTACTCGTTCTCGACCGAGAACTGGTCGCGGCCCGCCGAGGAGGTCACTGCCCTGATGCGGATGTTCTCCGAGCGGATCCGGCGACGAGACGCCCGAGCTGCGCGACGAGGGCGTGCGGATGCGCTTCATCGGCCGGCGCGCGCGCATCTCGGAGGCGCTGCTCGAGCAGATGGACTGGGCCGAGAGCGAGACGGCGGCCGGCGAGCGGATCACGCTGTTCGTCGCCTTCAACTACGGCGGGCGGGCAGAGATCCTCGACGCCGCGGAGCGCTACGCAGGCGGCGGGGAGGAGGCCTTCCGAGCAGCTGCTCTACGCGCCCGAGATGCACGATCCCGACCTTGTCATCCGCACGAGCGGTGAGCAGCGCCTTTCGAACTACCTGCTCTGGCAGTCGGCCTACTCCGAGCTGGTCTTCACCCCTGAGTTGTGGCCTGACTTCAGCCGTGAGGCGCTCGTGGGTGCGCTCGAGGATTTCAGCTCGCGTCAGCGCCGCTACGGTGGCCGTTGATGGAAGCCGGCCCGACATGACGACCCAGCAGCGGCGCCCCACACCGAGCCAGAAACGGTCGAAGGCGACCGCGAGACGTCACCAGCGCTCTGATCTCGGTGCGCGGATACTCGCAGCGCTCCCGCTGATCGCGATCGCGATCGCGATCGTCGGCCTCGGCGGTGCGGTCTTCGCGGTGAGCCTGTTCGTGCTCGGGGTGATCTGCCTGCGTGAGCTCTTCTCGCTGTTCCCCCGCGCGCGGCCCGTGGTCCTGGGCGGCTTCCTGGCGCTCGCAGGAGTCATCGCGGCGGCGGCGCTGGGAGACGCGACGACCGTGCTGCTCGCGTTCGTCGCCTGCATGCCCTTGATCTTCCTGTTCGCCTTCGTCCAGCCCGGCGGCGCCGGGGTGGCGGGCGTCACGATCACGATGCTGGGGCTGTCCTGGGTCGGCCTCGGTCTCGCTCACGCCGTTCTGCTGCGAGAGCTGCCGCACGGCGGCGGGATCGTCGTGCTGGTGCTGGTCGCGACCTTCCTGGGGGACACCGGTGCCTACCTCGGCGGCCGCCTGCTCGGCACGCGCAAGCTCGCACCCTCGATCTCGCCCAACAAGACGATCGAGGGACTCCTGGTCGGGATCGTGGTCGCGACTCTCGCCGGCTGGTTCGTCGGGCTCTACCAGGACTGGCTCACAGGCCCGGAGGCGCTGATGCTCGGAGCTGCCGTCGCGCTGGCGGCTCCGCTCGGGGACCTGTTCGAGAGCTTCGTCAAGCGCGAAGCCGCGACGAAGGACTCGGGCAAGATCTTCGGCGCCCACGGAGGCGCGCTCGATCGGCTCGATGCCGCGCTCTTCAGCATCGTCGCGGGCTACTACGTCTGGCAGGCGATCCTCTAGCCATTCCATGCGGCGCGTTCTGATACTCGGGTCCACCGGCTCGATCGGCGTCCAGGCGCTCGACGTCGCGGACCGCGCCGACGACATCGAGGTCGCCGGGCTCAGCGCAGCGAGCGACTGGGAGGCGCTGGTGGCGCAGGCCCGCCACCATGGCGCGGCGCGTATCGCACTCGTCGACCACGCGTCCGCCGCCCGCGCGCGCGACGAGTTCGACGGCGAGGTGCTCGCCGGAGCGGAGGGCCTCGTCGAACTGGTGGTCGGCTCGGACGCCGACCTGGTGCTCAATGCGATCGTCGGCTCGGCGGGACTCGGGCCGACCGTGGCGGCGCTCGGAGAGGGCATCGATCTCGCGTTGGCCAACAAGGAGTCGCTCGTCGTCGGCGGCGAACTGGTGATGCAACTCGCCCAGGCGACGGGCGCCCGCGTTCTGCCGGTCGACTCCGAGCACTCGGCGCTGCACCAGCTGCTCGACGGCGAGCGCCCGGGCACCGTCGACAGGCTCGTCCTGACCGCCTCCGGCGGCCCGTTTCGCGGCCGCACGCGTGACGAGCTGCGTGAGGTCACCGTGGCCGACGCGCTTCGGCATCCGACGTGGGAGATGGGCGGCAAGATCACGATCGACTCGGCGACGCTGATGAACAAGGGCCTGGAGGTCATCGAGGCCCACCACCTGTTCGGAACGCCGTACGAGCGGATCGAGGTCGTCGTCCACCCGCAGTCGATCGTCCACTCGTACGTGCTGCTGTGCGACGGGGCAGCGCTCGCTCATCTGGGTCATCCCGACATGCGCGTGCCGATCGCATACGCACTCCACCATCCCGAGCGGGTGGACGTGCCGGTGCGGCCTCTGGATCTCGCCGAGGTCGGCGCGCTGACCTTCGAGCGGCCCGATCTCGACGCGTTCCCGTGTCTGGGGCTTGCGCGTGAGGCGGGACTCGCCGGCGGGACCGCGCCCTGCGTGCTGAATGCCGCCAACGAGATCGCCGTACACGCGTTCCTCGCCGGCGGGCTCCCGTTCCTCGGCATCGCGGCTGTCATCGAGGAGACCCTTGAGCGGCTGCCGACGGCTCCGGTCCGCGCCTTCGACTCGCTCTATGACGCCGACCGGGCCGCGCGCGAGATCGCCGCGGCCGCCGCCGCCTCGCGCGCCTGAGGGGCCGGCGTCGGGCGTGCGCCTCCTATCCTCCACGCAGCCTTGAGCTACCTCCTCGCGTTCCTCGGCTTCTCGCTCCTGATCATCCTTCACGAGCTGGGGCACTTCGTCGCCGCCAAACGGGTGGGGATGCGCGTCGAGCGTTTCTCACTGTTCTTCCCGCCGCACGTCTGGAAGCGCCGGCGCGGAGAGACCGAGTACGCGATCGGCACGATCCCGCTCGGAGGCTACGTGCGCATCAGCGGCATGAGCCCCCATGAGGACCTGCCGGAGGAGGTCGCGCGCCGCGCCTACCTGCAGATGCCGGTCTGGAAGCGGATCGTGGTCATCTCCGCCGGGCCGTTCGTCAACTTCGTGGTGGCGCTGCTGATCTTCGCGGCGCTGTTCCTGTTCGTCGGTACCGTCGAGGGGACGTCGCGCGTCGACTCCGTTGAGCGGGGCGGTGCGGCGTCGGGCCAACTGCGCTCAGGCGATGAGATCGTCGCGGTCGACCGCGTGCGCGGCGACGCCGCGGCTCTGCGCGAGCAGATCGGCACCTACCGCTGCCGCGGTCGCCAGGTCGACGGCTGCGCGGCGGCCAAACCCGCAAGCGTGTTGGTGCGCCGCGACGGGGAGCTCGTGAGGCTGCGCATCACACCGCGCTACGACGCAGAGGCTCGGCGGCCGCGGCTCGGCTTCGCCTTCGCCACGGTCGAACGCGACTACAACCCGGTGCAGGCGACACAGGAGAGCGTCAACGAGATGTGGCGCGTCTCGACGCTCACGGTCGACGCGATCACCCGCATCTTCTACGACTCCGAGGCACGGGACCAGGTCTCCGGCGTCGTCGGCTCGTACGAGGTGACACGCCAGTCGATCGAGTTCGACTGGGCGAGGGCGCTCAACATCCTCGGGATCATCTCGCTGTCGCTGGCGATCGTGAACCTGTTCCCGTTCCTTCCCTTGGACGGCGGGCACATCTTCTGGGCGCTCGCGGAGAAGCTGCGCGGCCGTGCGATCCCGTTCTCGGTGATGGAGCGCGCGAGCGTCGTCGGCTTCGTGCTCGTCATCTTCCTCTTCGTGGTCGGGCTTTCGAACGACATCGACAGGCTTCGCGGCGACGGCTTCGGCGTTCGCTGACCGCGTTCGCGTTACTCAATCGTCGGCTTGCGGCCGCGCGGACGCGATAGCGTGCAGGTCCACAGGATCTGACCGGACGAGGAGAGACTGAGACCAATGGAATCGAGCGTCGCCCCCCGGGATGCCCGTGACGCGGGCACGATCGCCGGGGCATTTCGCGTCACCGCAGGTCAGCACGCCGACGAGGTCGCCATCCGCGATCGCAACGGGACAATCGAGTGGACGTGGAGCACTCTGCGCGATCGCGTCGATGCGCTCGCCGGCGGGCTCAGCGCGCTCGGCGTGGCGCGCGGCGAGACGGTCGCGATCATGCTCATCAACCGGCCCGAGTTCCACCTCGTCGATCTCGCGGTCGTCACCGCGGGCGGTACGCCGTTCTCGATCTACCAGACATACACGGCCGACCAGATCCAGTACGTGATCAGTGACTCCGGAGCCAACGTCGTCATCACCGAGCAGGCGTACCTGCCGGTGGTCCTCGAAGCGCGTAAGGGACTTCCCGGCCTCGAGCACGTGATCCTCATCGACCCGCCGGCCGAAGGTGCGCCGGAGGGCACGATCGCGCTGGCCGACGTCGAAGGCTCGAACCCGGACTTCGACGCCGACGCCGCCGTCGCCTCGCTCACTCCGGACGACGTCCTGACGCTGATCTACACGTCGGGCACGACCGGCCCGCCCAAGGGCGTCGAACTGGCGCACCGCAACCTGCTCGCGGCGGTGTCGGGGATCGACGACATCATCAAGTTCCCGCCCGGCTCGCGCGTCATCTCGTGGCTCCCGGCCGCTCACATCGCCGAGCGTGCCGCGCACCACTACCTGCCGATCGTGTTCGGAATGTCGATCACGACCTGCGAGGACCCGCGGCAGGTGATGAGCGTCGTGCCGCAGGTGCGTCCGCAGTGGTTCTTCGCGGTCCCGCGCATCTGGGAGAAGCTGAGGGCGGGCCTGGAGACGATGATCGCCGGCCAGCCTGACGAGCAGCGCGTCGCGATCGAGCGCGCACTGTCCGACGCCGTCGAGAAGGTGCGGCTGGAGCAGGCCGGGGAGGAGGTACCGGCGGACCTCGCGCAGGCCGTGGCTGAGGCGGACGCCGAGTACTTCTCGAAGTGGCGTGCGATGGTCGGGCTCGACGAGGTGCGCGCGATCAACGTCGGCGCCGCGCCGACCCCGGTCGAGGTGCTCGAGTTCTTCCACGCGATCGGGCTGCCGCTCGCCGAGCTGTGGGGGATGTCGGAGACGTGCGGGGCGGGCGCGGTCAACCCGCCGGACCGCATTCGCATCGGCACCGTCGGACCGCCTGCGCCGAGCTGCGAGATCCGGCTCGCGGACGACGGCGAGGTTCTGATCCGCGGCGAGATCGTGATGCTCGGCTACCGCAACAAGCCCGAGCAGACGGCCGAGACGATCGACTCCGACGGCTGGCTGCACACAGGCGACATCGGTGCGTTCGACGAGGCCGGCTACCTCAAGATCGTCGACCGCAAGAAGGAGATCATCATCAACGCGGCCGGCAAGAACATGTCGCCCGCGAACATCGAGTCGCACGTCAAGTCGGCTCACCCGCTGATCGGACAGGCCTGCTGCATCGGCGACGCGCGGCCGTACAACACCGCGCTGATCGTGCTCGATGCGGACTTCGCGCCGCTGTGGGCCGGGCAGCAGGGCATCGAGGACACCTCGCTCGAGGGCCTGGCTGCGAACGAGCAGGTGGTCGCGGAGGTCCAGAAGGGGATCGACGCGGCAAACGAGCACCTCGCTCGCGTCGAGCAGGTCAAGCGCTTCACGATCGTGCGCGGTGACTGGCTCCCCGGCGGCGACGAGCTGACGCCGACGATGAAACTCAAGCGCAGGCCGATCGCGGCGAAGTACGGCAGCGACATCGACGCGCTCTACGCCTGAGCGCGATCGGAGGGCCCGGGCGCGGCGTGCCGGGTCTCAGCTCACGTGCGAGCGCGTGACGTCGGCCGGCGAGTTGCAGCCGAGCAGCGCGAGACCGCGGGCAAGCTCGTCCTGGAGCAGGTCGAGCACGTCGCGGGCACCCGCCTCGCCGCCCGCTGCCAGGCCCCAGAGGGCCGGCCGGCCCACGAGCACCGCCCTGGCCCCGAGCGCGAGCGCGACGAGCGCATCGGTTCCGCGGCGGATCCCACCGTCGACCAGCACCTCGAGGCGGCCGGCGACGGCCTCGATCACCTCTGGGAGCATCTCGGCGGTTGCGGCGACGCCGTCGAGTTGGCGCCCGCCGTGGTTGGAGACGATGATCCCCGCCGCGCCGTGCTCGCAGGCAAGCGCCGCGTCCTCGCCGGTCTGGACGCCCTTGACCACGACGGGGAGGGGGGACTGCTCGGCGAAGCGCTCCAGCTCACCCCAGGTCACGCTGGGGTCGACGACCGAGAAGAACTCCTCGACGCTGACGCCGCCGCTGCGCCCCAGTGCGGCGGTGATCGCCGGCATGTCCAGGTGCTCGGGAACTCGAAAGCCGCTGCGCAGATCACGCTCGCGCCGTCCGGGGACCGGCGCGTCGACCGTCACGGCGATGGCCGTGAAGCCCGCGTCCGATGCCGCATCGGCAAGCGCGCGTGAGACACCGCGATCCTTCGTCACGTAGAGCTGATACCAGCGCGGGGCTCCCGGGGCGGACTGCGCGACCTCAGCAGGGGTCGAGGTCGCGAGCGTCGACATCGTCATGATCGTCCCCGCAGCCGCCGCGGCGCGCGCCATCGCGGGTTCGCCGTCGGGGTGGGCCATGCGCTGGAGTGCCGTCGGCGCTACGAGCACGGGGGAAGCGACGGGGGTGCCGAGCACGGTCGTCGCCGTCGACACGCTGCTGACGTCGACGAGTACGCGCGGGCGCAGCCGTCTGCGTCCCCAGGCGTCGGTGTTCTCTCTCAGCGTGCGCTCGTCCGCGGCGCCGCCGTCGTAGTAGCCGAGCGGGCCCTCGGGGAGCGCCTCGGCGGCGAGCCGCTCGTAATCCCCGACATTGACGGGGCTCGCGCCCATCCCGTCACGAGCCTGTGCGCCGGCTGTGGTCGCGGCCTGATCCATGCGGCGCGCACGTTACCGGCCGATGACCGCCCAGCGGCGCTCGTACACTGGATACATGGCCTCTGAGCGGCAGATCCACCTCGGGACGCTCCCGATCGGCGGCGGCGCGCCCGTGGCCGTCCAGACGATGACCAAGACGGAGACCGCCAACCTGACGGCGACGATGGAGCAGATCCATCGCTGCGCCGAGGCCGGCGCTGACGTGATCCGCGTCGCGGTCCCGCGCGACGAGGACGCCGAGGCGCTGAAGACGATCGTCGCCCAGTCGCCGGTCCCGATCATCGCCGACATCCACTTCAATCACACGCTCGCGCTGAAGGCGATCGAGAACGGCGCGGCCTGCGTGCGGCTGAACCCGGGCAACATCGGCGGGCCCGACAAGGTCGCCGAGGTGATCGCGAAGGCGACCCGGCACGGCACTCCGATGCGCATCGGCGTGAACTCCGGCTCGCTGCCCAAACACCTGCGCGACCTGGAGTACACGAACCCCGTCGAGGCGCTCGTGACCGCCGCCGTCGAGTTCGTCGAGCTGATGGAGCGCCTCGACTTCACCGACTTCAAGGTCTCGATGAAGTCGACGAGCGTCCCGAACACGATCGCCTCCAACCGCCTCCTGAGCGAGCGGATTCCCTATCCGCTGCACCTCGGCGTCACCGAGGCGGGGACGAAGTGGGCCGGCTCGCTGAAGTCGGCCGTCGGCCTCGGGACGCTGCTGGCGGACGGCATCGGTGACACGATCCGCATCTCGCTGTCCACGTTCCACGCCGAGGAGGAGGTCAAGGTCGGCTGGGAGATCCTCAAGGCGCTGAAGCTGCGCGAGCGCGGACCGGTGCTGATCGCCTGCCCGACCTGCGGGCGCCTTCAGTTCGACATGGACTCGGTGGTAGTCGAGATCGAGCAGCGCCTCGAGGCCTACGAGGACGCGATCGAGGTCTCGGTGCTGGGCTGCGCGGTGAACGGCATCGGCGAGGCGAGGCACGCGGACTTCGGCATCACCGGCGCCAAGGACGCCGGGATGATCTTCTCCAAGGGCGAGCCGCTCAAGAAGGTCCCGACCGACCGCCTGGTGGACGAGCTGTTCGCCGAGATCGACCGCTACTACGCGGCCGGCAAGAAGGTGGTGCGGGACGAGCACGCCGCGGCCGAGGCGGCGCAGTGGCTGACCGAGAACGAGGACACCTCGCAGATGACGCCCGAGCGCCTCGCCGCGCTCGAACAGGCCGCCAACGAGGAGGCCGGCGGCGGCGATGAGCTGCTGAACGCGGCGGGCGTCGACACCGCCAAGCTCGACGAGAGCGTCTCACCGGTCGCCGGCCGGCGGTTCACGCGGGCGTAACCCGCATTTCACATCGCCGAACGTCCGGCGTTGGGCGCTATATGGGCTCGTCCGGGACGTTCGGTGTGGGGTTGGTCGTGCATCCCCGGATTGCAAGCGCAACACGATCGGCGGCGATCGGTTCGCCTGGAGGCGCAGCGCCGCCGGCAAGGGCACCTACAGGTCGGCCCTCACCGCCGAGGCCGCAAGCAGGTCCAAGAGCAGCACCATCGGGATCAGGCTCAAGTGGCCGAGGGGGTGCCAGGCCGGGTTCGGCAGCCTCCGCAAGACCGACCGGGCCGGTGGGGCCGGTGGGGTCGGCAGCGGGCGAGCACCGCTATGGTGCCGCGTGACACACTGTCAAGTTCACTCCGGAGGCCATGCATGTCGACCGACGCGAGCACCCCCATCGAGGACATCCCGCTCGACGAGACACTCGTCTTCGAGCGCGAGCGGTGGATCGACGGTCCGCCGCACGAGCTTTTCCGGCGCCTGCGCTCCGAGTGTCCTGTGCACTTCTCCGACCATATGCCGGAGTTCCCCGACGAGGCGGGCTACTGGTCGGTCACGACTGCCGACGGCGTGTACGAAGTGAGCCGGGACTGGGAGACGTACTCGTCGGAGGTCGGCGGGTTCCTCGCCGCGTCCAACGCCGTCATTCCGCTCGAGCTGCTGCAGTCGATGTTCATCGGGATGGACCCGCCGAAGCACGACCGGATCAAGGCGCTGTTCCAGCGCGGGTTCACGCCGAAGCGGATCGCCGAGCACGAGGACGCGATCCGCGCGATCACGCGCGACGTGCTCGACCGCCTCGATGGGCGTGAGACGTGCGACCTCGTCGACGACGTCGCGCAGCCGGTCGTCGCCGCGGTCATCGGCAGCTTCATGGGCCTGCCGGAGGGTGACGACATCCTCTGGGCGCGCCTGATCAACGCGATCCTCGCCTCGAACGACCCGGCGGTGAGCGCCGAGGGCACGAAACGCGTGATGGAGCGTGATGTGCCCGAGGTCTTCGAGCGCTGCCGGGTGCTCATCGCCGCCCGCCGCGAGAACCCGACCGACGACCTGACGAGCGTGCTCGTACACGCGGAGGTGGACGGCGAGCGCCTCGAGGAGCACGAGATCGTGATGGGGTTCTTCCTTCTCATGGTCGCCGGCAACGACAGCACGAAGGCGACGTACACCAGCGCGATGCGGGCCCTCATGGAGCACCCCGACCAGCGTCAACTCCTGATCGACGACCCGTCGCTCATCCCCGGCGCAGTCGAGGAGGCGTTGCGGATGTTCCCGGCCTTCGCCCACTTTCGGCGCACCGCGACGAGGGACACGGAGCTGCTCGGCCAGCCCATCCGCAAGGGCGACAAGGTCGTCATGTGGTACCCGTCGTCGAACCGTGACGAGACGCGCTACGAGAACCCCGACGAGTTCGACGTCCGGCGCAATCCCGAGCACCAGGCGTTCGGCGCCGGCGGTCGCCACTTCTGCCTGGGCACCGCCCTGGCGCGGTTGGAGCTGAAGATCCTGCTCGAAGAGACCCTTGCCCGCTACCCGGCGATGGAGCTGAACGGCGAGCCGCAGTACCTGGTGTCGGGCTTCGTGAACCAGCTGCTGACGCTGCCGGTCCGGCTGAACGGTGCCCGCGGCTCAGGCTGAACAGAATCAGCCCCGAAGTCCGCCGTAGCCGGCGAGGAGGCGACCGACCGCCCGATGACGGAGTGCCAGGACCCCTGGCTGCGCTGGCACTACTTCGCGGCGTCGGAGAAGACAGCGGAGAGGGCCTCACGTCGTCGTACGATTGAGCGATGCAGCCGTTGCGCCTTCCGGGCGGCGTTGAGGTAGTGGTCTGGGTGCGTGGGGAGGAGACCGGTGGGGCGTTGACAATGCTCACCGATTCCGCGCCGCCCGGCTGGCGTCTGCCGCCGCACAGCCATCGCAACGAGAGCGAGACGATCCACGTCACTGCGGGCCGGCTGCTCATGACGATCGATGGAGAGTCTCACGAGCTCGGAGCCGGGGACACCGTTCACATCCCGGCCGGGATTCGTCATGAGGGCGGGACGCTGGGCGCTGAGCCGGTCGAGCGGATTGTCGTCTTCGCCCCATCAGGGATGGAGGCGTTGTTCGAGGCGGTCGCCATGGCAGAGGAGCCCGCGCCGATGCTCGATCTGGCCGCCCGCTACGGGTGGAACTTCGGCTAGGTACGCCCTCGATCGCCGGCAGCGGTACCCCACCTGAGCGAAATGCGCGCTATGGGTGGCTGCGCGGACGCGTCAGGAACGGCGCAGGCGATACCAGTGCTCGTCCGGTCTGAGGAGGAACTCGATCGGCTTCGGGGCCTCGTAGCTGGTCGGTCCGAGGTCGGATACCTCCCAGCCGGGAAATGCCGCCCGTATGTCATCGTGGGTCACGCCGCGGGGTGCCGGTCCGCGGCGTCGCGGCGGCCAGGCCAGCAAGAGAACGGTCGCATCGGGGGCTGTCACCTCGGTGATTCCGCGCCCCATCGCCTCTCGCTCGTGTTGCTTCAGGCCGTGGAACGTCCCGGTGTCAAGCACCAGCCTGAAGCCAGACCCCAGGGCCGCAGCGCTGAGCGCCGTGACGTCACTTTGCACGAGCTGCACCTCGACGCCCGCCGCGCGGACGCGCTCACGCGCGCGGTCCAGCGCCCGTTCGACGAGATCGATTCCGGTCACCTGCCACCCGCGCCGCGCGAGCATGACGCCCCAGATGCCGCTCCCGGTCCCAACGTCCAGGGCCGGCCCGTAGCTGGAGGGGCTGCGCTCCTCCTCGACCGTGATCAACTCGCTGAGCCGATCGACGAAAGCTGTCTGATCTTCAGCATCCTCCCACGGGTGAAAGCCGAGCCGATAGGCGAGCGCGTAGTTCATTGAGCGACTCTACGCCCACGCAACACAGCTTGGAGGCGGGAGCCGGTCAGGTACTCGTGCTTTGTGAGGGAGGCGGGAGTCAGCCGGCCTGCGCGCGCCCCGTCCGCATGCAGTCCGCGACCGTCATGGTGAAACTGCCGTCTGCGTCCTTGGCGGGCCCGGTGATGAGGTAGCGGTCAACGGCGAAGGCCCACCGGTCTGCGTTCTCCTGCTTTGTCATCGTCGCGTCGGTCTTCGTTGTGAGTTTCGCCACGAAGACAATGGACTTGTCCGGGGCGAATCCGCGCCATACGTTCGGTTCATAAGGCTCGACACCGTCGAGCTTCGCTGCCTTGAGGCATTCCACGGCGCCCTTCGGCTGCGAGTCGTCGCCACACCCGGCGAGCACGGAACAGGTGCCGACCACCGCTAGCCACGTTCGTAACACGTCGCGTCCTCCCTCTACGCGGGGAGGGTGATCGGCGGGAGCGGAACGCCGCCCGAGGGAAATGTGCGTTACGCCTGTGCTTCTCAGCCGGCGAGCGCCTTGCTCTTGATCTGGTCGAACTCGCTCTGAGAGATCGTGCCTGCGTTGAGCAGCGCCTGAGCGGTTGCGATCTCGCTCGCCGCTCCGCCCGTGCCGGCGACGTCGCGCACCTGCTGGTCGAACGCGGCCTGCTGAGCCTCGGCGGCCTTTATGTTCCGCTCGGCGATGTCGTCGTGGTAGGCGATCAGATAGACGAGGACGCCCAGCAACGGGATGAAGATGATGAAGATGATCCAGATGGCCTTCGCGAAGCCACCCATGTCGCGGCGGCGGAAGATGTCCGCAAAGCACATGATCGCGATCCAGATCCACATGATGAAGCCCATGAAGATCAACATCGACCAGAGGATGTTGAGGAAGGGGTAGTCGGCGGCGATGATCATGGTGCGCAGCCTTGCAGAACGCCCGGCGGGCCGTCGTCAGGCTCAGCCGCCGTCCCACGCGGTCACGATCTCCGCGACGTGGCGATGATCGGTGCCGCAGCAGCCGCCGAGCACCCGGATCGAGGGGAGCAG
Organism: uncultured Actinomycetes bacterium; assembly: GCA_963714935.1. Lineage (GTDB taxonomy): Bacteria > Actinomycetota > Thermoleophilia > Solirubrobacterales > Solirubrobacteraceae > F1-60-MAGs163. The sequence continues at coordinate 49,027 of CAVQQA010000008.1, read as the reverse complement.
GTCGCGCAGCGCCGCGTTGTCACGGCCGAGAGCGGCGGGATCTCCCTCGTCGAGCTCCTCCGCGTCGTCCAGCTCCGCGTGGCTGAGCGCTGATGCGTTCACGCGCAGGCCGCCGACCCGCCCGAGCGCCCGGGCTCTGTCGAGCCCGGCGGCGATGTGGGTCGGATGCGCGCAGTTGATCATGAAGAACTCGGCGGCTCCTCCCGTCGCGTCGTCGACCTGCTCGACGGCCTCGTCGATCGGCGTGCCGCCGGGCAGCCGGCCGTCGGTCTCGACGGTGAACGAAGGGACGACCGGAACGCCGGCCGCCGCCGCGGCCTGGACGACACCGATCGCCTCCTCCGGGTAGGTCAGCGTCATCGCGCTGATCCGCGCCACGCCCGCCTCGCGCAGCACGCCGACCTGCCAGGAGTGGTACGCCGCGGCTTCGCCGGCGCTCATCTGCTCGCCGACCACGTACCCGTCACCGCGCGGACCGACCACGCCGTTGATCATCACGTCCGAGCGCCCGCCGGCGAGCTCGCAGGCGAACTCGACCGCACCGCGGTTCGCGGCCGCCAGGCGGTCCGTGTCGTAGCCGAGCTGCGCGCCCCAGTCAGGGTTCGCGCGCCAGGTCACGGTGTCGAGGACGAACGGCAGGCCGCGGCGCCGCGCCGTCTCGAGGAACGGCTCGAAGTAACGCCGGATCGCCGCTCGTCCGCGCTCGTCCTCGAGCAGGGGAAACGATGCGAAACACGGGAGGTCGAAGCCGTCGTGGAACACCAGAACCGTCTCGATCCCGCCGTCGGTCAACGCCAAGGCCTCGCGTCCCATCAGCTGCTCCTTCCCGAGTCCGCGGAGCGGAAGCGCCCCTCCCGAGGCACCCTAGTCCGGCCCCAGCGGCGACCACAAGTCCGGGGTTGCCGCGTCCGCCCTCACTCTGCGAGAGTCGGAGGCGACCCGACCCAGGAGGAGATGATGGATCACACCGCCACCGCCAGGCGCTTCTACGACCTGGTCAATGCCGGAGACCTCGACGGTTTCGGCGCCATGCTGGCCGATGACTTCGTCGAGCACGAGGAGACACCGGGCCTCGCGCCGACCAAGGAGGGCACGCTCGAGTTCTTCCGGATCTACCGCGCGGCGTTCCCCGACATGCGGCTGGATCCGCTGGACGTGATCGCGAGCGGCGAAAAGGTCGTCGTCCGCGCAAGGGCCACCGGCACTCACCAGGGTGAGTTCATGGGGCTTCCCGCGACCGGCAGGAGCATCGACGTCCCACTCATCGACATCCTGAGGTTCGGCGACGATGGGCTCGCGCTCGAGCACTGGGGAGTTCTCGACGCGATGACGATGATGCAGCAGCTCGGAGCCATCCCCGAGGAGGCGCCGGCGTAGACAGGAGGCCGCGGCAGGCGTGCCGGCGGCGTCCCGCCGCCGGCTTCGGCGCTCGAGCCGCGTGGCCGAATCCCGGCGGCTAGTAGTGCCGTTGGAGCTTCGTGTCGCACATGTCGACCGAAGCCCGGGTGCCCGGGGTGTTGGCGGGATCCATCGCGGCGAAGACCTCGTCGCCGGCGCGCATGTCGTCGGCGGTGTCGAAGTACTGCAGTACCACGGCCGTTCCCTTGGCGGCGTCGAACAGCACCTGAAGGCCCGTTGTCGGCACGCCGGCGGGCGGCCCGTCCGACTCGACCCGGGCGAGGAGCGCATCGACCTTCTCGGTTGTCACCTCGGTGAACCGGACGACACGTACGTGCTGCATGGAAACGCTCCTCTTCGATGGACCGGCCCGAGCCTACCCTGGCCGCGAGACCTATGCTCGCGATGTGACGCAGCCCGGGGTTCGCCGATTGCTCGACAGACCGCCCGGCTGGCTGCGGCGGCTCGTGGAGATCGGCGCGCTCCCGTCCGACTCCCCTGAGGTCCAGGCGCGCAAGGCGGCGCTGGTCCTGTCGTCGACGCTGATCGCCAGCCTTTCGTTCCTCTGGGTCGCCATCTATGCCCTGCTCGGGCTCTGGCTGTCCGCCGCGATCCCGTTCAGCTACCAGGTGGCCTCGGCGGCGAGCATCTACGCGTTTGGGCGGACACAGCGCTACATCCTGTTCCGTACGAGCCAGCTGGGCATAACGCTGGTGCTGCCCTTCGCCCTGCAATGGAGCCTCGGCGGCTTCGAGAACTCATCGGCGGTGTGCCTGTGGGCGGTCACGTCGCCGATGGGGGGGCTTCTGTTCGTGGGCGCGCGTCAGGCGGTTCCATGGCTTGCGGCCTTCGCCGGGCTTCTGGCGCTCTCCGCCGCGATCGACCCGGCGCTCGCGGAAGGCGCGCCATACATCCCGCAGGGCGTCATCGTCGCGATGTTCGCGTTCAACATCCTGGGCGTCGCGACGACGGTGTTCGTGGTGCTGCAGTACTTCGTGCGCGCACGCGAGCGCGCGCTGAGCGAGCTCGCAGACCAGCACGAGGCGCTCGGGCTGGAGCAGGCCAAGTCCGAGCGTCTGCTGCTCAACGTGCTGCCGGCGCCGGTGGCGGCGCGCCTCAAGGAGCAGGACGGGACCCTCGCCGACGATCATCCGGCCGTCACCGTGCTGTTCGCGGACATCGTCGGCTTCACGCCGCTCGCCGAGCGGCTGACGGCGTCGGAGCTGGTGTCGCTGCTGGACGGCGTGTTCGCCCGCTGGGACGCGCTCGCCGCTGAGCACGGCGTCGAGAAGATCAAGACGATCGGCGACGCGTACATGGTCGCCGGGGGCATTCCGCTCGCGAGGGAGGATCACGCGGAGGCGGTCGCGGACATGGCGCTTGCGATGGGACCGGAGTTGGCGCGCTGCGCGGCTGAGACCGGGACGCCGCTCCAGGTGCGGATCGGCATCGACAGCGGCCCCGTGGTCGCGGGCGTGATCGGCCGCGCCAAGTTCAGCTACGACCTCTGGGGTGACACCGTCAACACCGCGAGCCGCATGGAGTCCCACGCCGAACCCGGCACGATCCAGGTGACGGAGGCAGCATATGAGCGCCTGCGGCACAGCTTCGAACTGCGCCGACGCGGCCGGGTCGAGGTCAAGGGCAAGGGGGCGCTTTCCAGTTACGTGCTGATCGGGCGGCGTGCCGTCGGCGGGGGCTGAACGGCGGGACCCCCGCCGCGCGTGCCTGCGGACCGGTCATCGCGCGGCGGCGGGTGTGGGCCGTCCGTCGCCGCGCTGCCGGAACACGCCGACCACGGCGATCACGAGGTAGCCGATGGCGGCGACCTGCGGCGCGAGCAGAGCCAGCAGCACGACGCCGACGTAGAAGCCGATGCTCGGCGTCGTCAGTCGGGTGACGGCTCCGACGTCCGCTTCGCTCACGCCGGGTTCGAGCAGGTCGCGGTGCGCCGCGACGTAACGCCAGAGCAGGCTGGCCACGATCGAGATCGCCAGCAGGACGAGACCGTAGAAGATGACTGCGGCGCGCTCAGAGGTCGTCGCGTCGAGCGCCTCCGCCATCAGCTTCGTGGGGAACGGGAGGAACGACACGAACATCAGGAGCAGGATGTTCAGGCGCATGACGACGGCATCGGCGCTCGCCAGGCGACGGAAGATCCCATGGTGGCCGAGCCAGAGGCCGCCGATCGTGACGAAGCTCGTCACGTACGCGAGGTATGAGGGCCATTGCTCCGCGATTCCCTTCCAGAGATCGTCGAACGCACTCTCGGGGACGCTGATCTCGAGCACGAGCAGCGTGATCGCGATCGCGAAGACGCCGTCGCTGAAGGCTTCGAGACGGCCCGTGCTCCAGCGGTCGCGCATGCCGCGGATTTCGACGCCGGCACGGACGACCCTCTCGCGCTGCCGCACGTGCTCTGGCTAGCATCCCGCGTCGCATGCGGGTCGTCATCGCAACCGCGGGATTGCATGCCCGCGGAGGACTGCACTCGTACCTGGACGCGGTCCTCTGCGAGATGGTGGCGCTGGACCACGAGGTCCACGTCGTCGCTCCGTCATTCGGCAGGCCGGAGGCGATCAGCGAGGCAGGCGGCTTCACGCACCTGAGGTTCGACGAAGTTCCCAGACCCGTCGATGGCGTGATCGCATTCCTGGATTTCTCTGCAATCGAGGCCCGCGTCGCCTTCCCGGGCGTCCCGCTGCTCGCGCTCAGCCACGGGCCCTGGTACGCGCAGGACGCACCATCCGCTGACGCCGATCCATGCGCGGCGGTCGCCCTGTCCGATCTCTCGCTGCAGCGGCTCGAGCAGTCTCTGATCGCCGAGCGAGGGGTTCCGATCGTCCGTCTGACGCAGCCTGCGGAGTTGCGGGTGCCGGCAGCCCCGCCGGCCAACGTGCTTCCCGAGGTTCCCAGGCAGGCCGTCGTGATCGCGCACCGCCTCACGACGCGGCGCGAGCCGCTGCTCGACGCGCTGCGCGGCCGGGGGATCGCCGTTTCGGTGTTCGGCGGCGACGATCAGGACGACGACGTTCTGGGCCAGGTTCTAGCGGCCGACATCGTGATCGGGATCGGGCGCGTCATCCTCGAAGGGATGGCGACCGGGCGGGCCTGCCTGGTGCTCGACGAGATCGGAGGCGGCGGCTGGCTCACGCCTGAGAGCTACGCCGAGTACGAGGCCTCCGGCTTCCTGTTCGGGCCCGGAACCGGAGTCTCCCCGGAGGATCTCGGATCGCTGATCGACGCATACCGGCCGGATCTCGGCCGCGCCGGGCGCGAGCTCGCGCTTCGGCACCACGCACCGGCGGCTCACACTGCGCGTCTGCTGGATCTGCTGCGCTCCGCGCCGCCGCCGGCCGCGATCGTCGATCCAGGAGGCCTGCTCAGAGAGGCTGCGCGCCTGCGGCAGCGCTACGAGCGGCGAGCCGCCCGGATGACCGAGGGCTGGGACGACGCCGCGCGCGACCGTGAGGCGCGCGTGCTGGTCGATCAGCTTCGGTCCGAGCACGAGGCACTGCGATCGGCGTGCGAGCGGGCCGAGCGTGACCGCGATCAGGCGCGCGCCCAGCTCGAACGCCTCTACCGCAGCCGCTCCTGGCGCATGACCGACCCGTTGCGGCGTGCCGCAGGGATCAGGCGGGGCCGCAGAGAGCGTCGATGACCGCGGCGCCGAGCTCTCGCCCGTGGGTCGCGAGCTGCATGAAGCCGACGATGACGTCGCCGGAGCGCGCATGCCCGGCCGCGACGCGCGCGGCCTCGGCCGCCGATCCGCATCCGAGAATCGGCTCGCCGGGCTCACGGAACCACTCGGCCAACGCCGGGTCCGCCGTGGACGGGTAGTCGACGTGCTCGACGGTCGGGAGCACGATCGCGACGTCGGCCAGCTTCAGGGCGCGCGCGTGGCGCCAGCCCCAGCGCCTGATCATCGCGGCGAAGACCGGCTCGAAGATCGCGATGATGCGCGCCCCGCCGTGCCGTCGCCGCAGGGCGAGAATGCCGCCGCGGACGGCGGCCGGGTGCTTGCCGCCGAAGTCGTCGTAGACCCAGACGCCGCGGTGGCATCCGAGCGGCTCCAGGCGGCGGTAGAGCCGATCAATCGAGGCGAGCCCCGCGGCGGCCGCCTCGGCGTCGGCGCCGAGCGCTCGCGCCGCGGCGTAGGCGAGCGCCGCGTTGGTCGCCGTCGCGGGGCCCACGAGGCGGATCAGCGCTTCGACGCGCTCGCCGTCCGGGCCGATGATGCGCACCACCGAGCCGGCCTCGCGCTGACCCGTGACGCGGGCGCGAACGTCGACACCGATCCGCCAGACCGGTGCCCGCGCGTGACGTGCCAGCGCATCGCGCCGCGGGGACGGCCCGAGAATCACGCGCCTGCGCGCGTTGGCGACGAAGCCGGCGATCGGCCCAGCGGCTTCGCCGACGCTCACGTCCAGGTGCGGGTGGTCATCGTCCAGGTTGGTGACGACCGCCACGTCGCATGCGACGAAGTCGGCCGCGAGGTCCGAGTCGTCCACCTCGAGGATCGACGGGCCCGAGCCCGCTCGAAATGAGCCGCCGAGCTGTGGCGTGTGGACACCGAGGATCGCCATCGGGTCGAGGCCGGCCGCGAGCGCCGCTGACGTCGCCAGCGCGGAGACCGTGCCCTTGCCGTGGCTGCCGGTGACGCCCACGCCCGGCCGCGCCGCTGCGATGGCTGCGGTCAGGTCCATGCGGCGATGCAGCCGGCCGGCGGCGCGCGCCGCCGTCACCTCGGGCAGGTCGCCGCGTGCGGATGAGGTCGGCACCAGGAGCCGCCCGTCGTCGACGTGCGACGGGGCCTGACCGCGCTCGATGGCGATGCCCGCGGCGTTCAGCAGCGACTCGGACTCGGGAAAACCGCCCGCTGAATCGCATCCGGTGACATCGGCGCCGAGGCTCGCGGCGGCGGCGGCCAGAGGAGCCATACCGCGGCCGCCGATACCGAGAACGTGCAGGCGGGCGCCGGGCAGCGGCGGCAGGGGGTGAGCCTCCTGCGCGATCATCCATGACGGCAGAGGCATGGCGGAGAGGCTAGTACCCGGCCGCACGGCGCCGACCGGCGGTCTGAATCGGGCGCTGCGTCGCCGGTGAACCCGACGTGGCGATCAGCCCAGCAGGTAGCGCCTCGACAGCGTCGCGTCCGACAACGGCGGCGCCGTGACCACCTCACCGTCGAGCGTGACCTCGTGCGTCCTGGGGTCGACCGCCACGACGCCGCGCCGCCCGTTACGCACCATGTCGGCCGCGGTCAGGCCCCGGCATCCGCTGACGCTCTCGCGCTGACGGCGCGTGGGCAGGTCGGCATCGATTCCCGGGCCGCTGATGAAGGCCAATGACAGCTGCGCCGGAGCATCGCCCAGCGCGCCGATCTGGGCGGCCACGCGCGTCGGCTCGCTGAGCGCCGTCGTGGCGTTGCCGTCACCCGAGGAGCCCCACACGGCGATCCCCGCCTTCGTGACCACCTCCGGGCGCACGGCGAACTGGTGCGGGTGCCAGAGCACGGCGTCGGCGATCCGGCCCGGCTGGAGGGAGCCGACGTGGTCGCCGATCCCGTGCGTGATCGCCGGGTTCACCGTCAGCTTCGCCAAATGACGCAGAACGCGCTCGTTGTCCGCTCGGCCCGGCTCGCCGCCGCGCACGCGCTTCATGTGGTCGGCGTTCTGGAACGTACGCCGCACGACCTCGCCGACGCGGCCCATGCCCTGCGAGTCGGAGCTCATCATCGGGATCACGCCGAGGTCGTGAAGGACGCCCTCGGCGGCCATCGTCGCAGCGCGCACGCGCAGCGCGATCGCGCGCCGGTCGGCGCCGCGGTGTGCCGGATCGAGGACGTGCACCGCTGCGACCATCTCGGCGTGCTCGGCGACCGCGTTGACGCCGAAGGGCACCGTCGGGGAGGTCGACGACGCGAGTACGTTCGGCTCGCCCGCGAGCGCGAGCAGGTCCGGCGCGTGGCCGCCGCCTGCTCCCTCGATGTGAAACGCGTGGACGCTGCGCCCTGCGAACGCGGCCCGCGTCTCGGCGACGGAGAGCGTCTCGTTGAGGCCGTCGGTGTGGATCGCGAGCTGCGTGTCGTGACGCTCGCAGAGGCCCAGCGCGCAGTCGATCTGCGGCGCCCCGGCGCCGACATCCTCGTGGATCTTCAGCCAGGCGCCGCCGGCACGCAGCCCGGCCTCGACAGGCCCGGGATCGACGGATGAGCCGCGCACGAAGAGCCCGGCGTTGACAGGGACGGACTCCAGCGCGGCCCAGGTCGCCGCGATGCCCTCGGCCGGGTTGCAGCCGAGGTTCCAGACGGGGCCGAAGTCCTGGATCAGGAGCGTCGTGATGCCGCCCGCCAGCGCGGTCGTCGCGACCTGCGGCGAAAGCCAGTGCACGTGCGGATCGACCGCGCCCGGCGTGACGATCATCCCCGTCGCATCGAGGATCGCCGTCGAGGGGTCGAGCACGACTTCGATCCCGTCCATCGTGTCGGGGTTGCCCGCGCGTCCGATCGCGACGACCCGGCCGCCGGCGATCCCGATGCTCGTGAGCCTCACACCGAGGACCGGGTCGAGCAGCAGTGCGCCGGTGATCGCGAGTTCCACGCCGCCGCGGCCGGCCAGCACGCCCAGGCCGTCGCGCAGCGTGCCGCCGAAGCCCGGCCGAATCGCGTCAGGGCCGCCTGCGTCGTCGACGTCCGGAAGGACGTGCAGATCGCTGTCGCCGAGCCTGACGGCGCCGGCGGCAGTCGCCTCAGGCACCGCCGTAGCCCCGCTCGCGCGCCAGCGCCAAGGCCGCCTCGCGCGCCCCGGGAGCGTCGAGCGGGCCGTCACAGAGCCCGCCGTGACCGCGCACTATGCGCCGGCCCCCGAAGGGCAGCAGCCGCACCGTCCGCGGCTCGCCGGGTTCGAACAGGATCTTCCCACCGGCGGGCAGCGCGAGGCGCAGACCCCAGGCCGCAGCGCGCTCGAAGTGCAGCGCCCGGTTGGCCTCGAAGAAGTGCATGTGCGAGCTGACGCCGACCGGCACGAGGCCCTCGTTGACGACCTGCAGCTCGGGACCCTCGCCGATCCATGCAGCTTCGACCGGTGAGTCGGCGGGCGGTCCGTCTGCGGTCAGCGGATCGTGAAGCACGACAAGCCGCGAGCCGTCGCTGAAGAGCGCCTCGACCTCGACACGGGGGAGCAGGTCCGCGACTCCGTCGAGGACGTCTCCCGGTTGCAGTGCCGCGTAGCCGCGTGCGACGACGTCGGAGTGGTCGAGTCCGTCACGCGCCGCCTCGCAGACGGCGTCGGCGATCAGTGCGCTCGCCTCGGCTTGCGAGAGCCTCAGGCCTCGCTCGAGCCGCCTGCGGGCGAGCTCGGCCGCAAGGAACAGCAGCAGCCGGTCCTCCTCGCGCGGCAGCAGCCTCATCGCCGAGCAGTGTGTCAGACCGCCGCGTCGCCAATCGGACTACCTCCTGCGTCTTGACTTGGCCTTCGTCGGCGTGACGGTCATCGTCAACGAACTGTGCGTTCGCTGCTTACCGGCCGCATCGGCGAGCTTGTAGCGGTAGCGGAACGAGGTCTTCGTCCTCACGACCGTCTTGAACGCGAAGTAGCCGCGGCTGTTCGTCTTGACCTTGCGCAGCGTGTTCCAGCGCGTCCTGGTGCGCTTCTGGACCGTCACCTCGGCGCGGTCGCCGGGGCGCACCTGTCCCCAGACGGTCGCGGTCCTCCTGCGCTTGGGCAGGTCGATCCACAGGGGGTTGGGGAACGCGGCGCGCAGCGGCTTACGGCGCCCGTCGAACGAGTACAGCCCGGACTGCCAGCCCGAATAGCTCTTGCCGAGTGGATCGTCGCGCCAGAGATACTGGATCAGCATCTTGACGCGCGGCTGGCGCCAGGCGAGGTAGGTGCCCTGCTGGACCCAGTCGCGCTGCTGGGACCTGGTGACGCCGCCGAAGGGGTCGGGCGGGTTGGTCTGGTAGCCGTACTCGGTGAAGTAGACGCCGAACTTCTTCGTCCGGCTTCCCGCGTTCAGAAAACGGCCGCGTCTCTGGATGCCGTCAAGCGTCCTCAGGAGCCGTGAGCGGAAGTCGGCGAGGCTCGCCTCGTCCCTGTTGGGGAAGCTCTTGGTGGGCGAGAAGACCGTTCCGTGCGGGTGGTAGGCGAAACCGTCGGCGGTCGCGGGCTTGAAGCCCTTCTTGCAGTACCGGCTCTTGCGTTCGGGTCGGAGCTTGCGGTCGACACATCCGAAGTTGCGCAGGAAGGCGAGCGAGCGGACGTTCGAGTTCCGGCCCCTGGGGGTCTGGCCACGCGGCGCGAGCGTGCCGGCGATCACGGTGGAGCCGGGGTCGGCGGCCTTGATCGCGGGATAGGCGGCGCGGACGAGCGACCGGTAGATCGCAGGCGCCGCCGGGGTGCAGCGGCGCTTGACGCAGTCCTGCTGGGGCTGAAGCCAGCTGTTGACGTTCGGCTCGTTCCAGATCAGCCAGCGGCTGACGCCGGCGCCGTAGCGGCGGGCGACCGCCGTCGCGAAGTCCGCGAACTTGCGGGGATCCGGCTTGTAGCGCTGGTTGCCCGCCGAAGGCGCGCGGCTGCCCCAGAGCGGCCCTGGACCGGTCACCGCGACGACCGGCTCGATGCCCGCGGCGCGCAACTGGTCCATCGTCTCGTCAATCGGTCCCCACCGGTACTGCGGGTCGCCGGGGTTGGTGGGATCGAAGCCGGCCGGCTGCGTCTTCGAGTCGGCGCCCGGCGCCACGTAGCTCCAGATCACCATCACGCGCGCGACGTCGACCCCGACCTGCTTCCACTCGGGGATCACGCTCGCGCTGTAGCCGGGTGCCCGCTGCGTGACGCCCTCGTCGCTGATGCCGATCTCCATCCACTTGGAGGCGCTCGCCGGGGCGCTGATCGCGGTCGCGAAAGCCGCGCAGGCGGCGACGAGTAGGTGGCGGGAACGCAGATGCATCTGAGAAGAGAACCCGCTCCGGGGGGCGGGGTTTCGGCGCGCGCCCAGCGGCCGCGAAGTGAGCGACCGGCAGGCGCGCAGGGCGACGCTGACCGGCGCCCCGCACGGCACCGCTGAGGGTAGCGAGGGCGCCGGCCGTGGGCGCCGGTCAGGCTGCGGCCGAGTGGCGCTCGGCGACCTTCGCCCAGTCGACGACGTTCCACCATGCCTTGAGGTATTCAGGACGCCGGTTCTGGTACTTCAGGTAGTAGGCGTGCTCCCAGACGTCGTTGCCCAGCAGCGGCGTCTGACCGTCGGTCAGCGGGTTGTCCTGGTTGGCGGTGCTCGTGACCTTCAGCGCGCCGCCGTCGAGCACCAGCCACGCCCAGCCCGAGCCGAAGCGCCCGACGCCGGCGGCCTCGAACTGCTCCTTGAACGAGTCGAACGATCCGAACGCCGAGTCGATCGCCGCGCCGAGGTCGCCGTCCGGCGCGCCACCGCCCGTCGGGGCTCATCGACTCCCAGAACAGCGTGTGGTTGAGGTGACCGCCGCCGTTGTTGCGGACCGGCCCCTGGATCTCGGCGGGCAGCGAGCCGAGGTTCGTGACGATCTCCTCGATGCTCTTGTCGGCCCAGTCCGTGCCGTCGACGGCGCCGTTGAGCTTGTCCACGTACGCCTGATGGTGCTTGTCGTGGTGCAGATGCATCGTCGCATCGTCGATGTGCGGCTCGAGCGCGTCGTAGGCGTATGGAAGCGGGGGAACCTCGAAGGCCATGGGAACTCCTTGTGGTCGGGAGACTCGCTGTGGTCAGCGCCGGGTCGTGCGGGTTCAAACCTATCGCGGCGACCATCTAGGCTCCGGCGCCATGCGGATGAGCGACCTGTTCCTGCCGACCGAGCGCGAAGCTCCGGCGGACGCCGAAGCTCTGTCGCACATCTGGGGCGTCCGCGCGGGGCTCGTACGACAGCTCGGTGCGGGCCTGTGGACGTGGCTTCCCGCCGGCTGGCGCGTGCACCAGCGGGTCGTTCAGATCATCCGTGAGGAGATGGACGCGATCGGCGGCCAGGAGATGCTGATGCCGGTGATCCACCCGCGCGAGCTGTGGAAGCGCACCGGACGCGACGAGATCGACGAGGTCTTCAAGCTCGAGCGACCGCCGCGGCGCCGAACTCGTCCTGGCGATCACGCACGAGGAGTCGGTGACGTTCCACGTCGCTGCGGCCGTGCGCTCATATCGCGACCTGCCGTACATCCTCTACCACTTCCAGACCAAGGGCCGCGACGAGCCGCGCCCGCGCGCCGGAGTGCTGCGCACGCGCGAGTTCATCATGAAGGACTCCTACTCGTTCGACCGTGACGCGGATGGTCTGGCGGCCAGCTACGACAAGCACATGGTGGCCTACGACGCGGATCTTCGATCGCACCGGCCTCGAGTGGTACCGCGTCGACTCGGACGTGGGCATGATGGGCGGGACCGGCGCGCACGAGTACATGGCGCCGTGTCCGGCCGGCGAGAACGAGGTCGCGCTCGCGCCGGGCTACGCGGCGAACGTCGAGATCGCGAGCGCCGACCCGACGCCCGTCGAGCTGCCGCCGGCGCTACCGGCGCCGGAGGAGGTCGAGACTCCGGGCGCGACCACGATCGACGCCGTCTCCGGCCAGCTCGCGGTGCCCGCCGCGGCGCTGCTGAAGGCCTATCCGATCGTCAGTCGGCGGGCAGCTTCGCCTACTCGTCCTGCGCGGCGATCACCGCGTCAACGACATCAAGCTCACGAACGCGCTCGGAGCGGCCTTCCGGCCGGCCCGGCCAGAGGAGATCGAGCGCGATATCGGGCCGCCCGGCTTCATCGGTCCCGTCGGCACGGCGGTGCCGGTGCTGCTGGACAGGGCGGTCGCCGAGCAGGGCGGCGGGGGCTGGGTCGCGGGCGCCAACCGTCCCGACCGTCACCTGCGCGGCGTGGAGCTCGGGCGCGACTTCCAGTTCGAGGTCGTCGACGTCCGCAGCGTCGAGGAGGGCGACACCGTCGACGGCAAGGCGATCCGCATCGAGCCGGCGATCGAGGTCGGCAACATCTTCAAGCTCGGTACGCGCTACTCCGAGCCGCTCGGCGCGACGTACCTCGACGAGGACGGGAACGAGCAGCTGGTCTGGATGGGCTCCTACGGGATCGGCCCGGCGCGCATCGTGGCCGCGGCGATCGAGCAGAACGCCGACGAGCGCGGTATCTCGTGGCCTCGGGCACTCGCGCCATGGCAGGTTCACCTGGTCGTCCGTCGGCAAGGCCGGCACGCCCGAGCGCCAGGCCGGCGAGGAGCTCTACAGCGCCCTGCTGGAAGCGGGTGTCGACGTGCTGTTCGACGACCGCGACGCCGGGCCCGGCGAGAAGTTCGCCGAAGCCGAGTTGCTCGGCTGCCCGTTGCGCCTGACGGTCGGCAGGCGCATCGCTCGAGTCCGGCGCGGTCGAGGCGCAGGCACGGCGCGGGCGCGCGGACCTCGCGGGCGTGCCGCTCGGAGAGCGGCGCGGTCGACGCGGTCGAGGCGCTGCTGCGCGGTCTGCCGTGAGCCCCCGGCAGCGGCTCACGTTCCGGCGCCTCTCCGGCCTGGACCGGTCCGGGCCGCCGCCCCCAGAGACGCAGCCGGGTGCGCCGCTGCGGCCGTGGACGATCCCCAACCTGATCGGCTACCTGCGCCTGGCGCTGATCCCGGTCCTGCTGGTCAGCGCGTGGAACACGGACGGCGTCGGGATCGGCCCCGCGATCGTCTTCGCGCTGATCGCCTGGGGTGACTACGCGGACGGGATCGCGGCACGGGTGACCGGCCAGTACAGCCGCATGGGCGCGCTGCTCGATCCGGTCGTCGACCGGCTGCTCGTGATCTCCGGCGTGATCATCTGCTGGCACTTCGATCTGCTCCCGCGCTGGCTGCTCGCGGTGCTGATCGCGCGCGAGGGGCTGATGCTGGTGCTCGCGCCGGTCGCGCTCCGGCGCGGCGTTCGGCTTCAGATCAACTGGTGGGGGCGATGGGGCGTCTGGCCTGCGATGGCGGCCCTCTTCTTCGGGATCTGCGGCCTGCGCGCGGTCGGCGACCGTCCTGCTCGCTGCGGGCGTCGGCCTGCTGCTCGTCGCGACGTTCGAGTACGGTCGCGCGGCCCTGGCGCAGATCGCAGCCGCCCGAGCCTCAACCTCACCCTGACGCTCACTAGCGATATGCTCGCGCAACCCCTGTCGACGAGGAGTTCAAGCATGGAAGAGACCTTTCCCGACCTCGGATCCCTCGGCGACGAGGAGCTCAAGACGCTGATCGACGAGCTGACGGGCGAGGAGACAGAGATCTCCTACCGCCGGAGGATCCTCCACGGGAAGATCGACATCCTCCGCGCCGAGCTGGTCAACCGCCTGCGCAAGCGCCACGAGGGCGGCGAGGAGATCATCTCCGGCGCCGACGTGCAGCGGCTCACGGACATCCTGGCCGGCAAGGCGCAGCCCGAGGCCGACGAGGCGAGCTGATGGCCCTGCCCGCCGCGCGCAGTCACACGACCGCGGACCGGAAGCTCTAGGAGCCGGAGCGGCCATGGCTCTGCACTGCCCGGAGTGCGGGTTTCTCAACGCCGACGGCTCCAACTACTGCCAGAAGTGCGGTGCCTACCTCGGTGACCTGCAGGACCCGCAGGCCGAGTCTTCGACGGCGACGTACCGAATCGACGAGGCGACCGGCGATCTGGTGCCGGTCGAGCTGGAGGAGCTCGTCGAGACGCAGGGCGCAGCGCTGGTCGTACGGGCCGGCGGCGGGCGCGAGGGCGAGAGCTTCGCGCTCGAGAACGAGCGCATGACGATCGGCCGCCGGCCGGACAGCGCGATCTTCCTGGACGACGTCACTGTCTCGCGCGATCACGCGATAATCGTCCATCGCGGCGACGACCTGGTACCTCGACGACCTCGGCTCGCTCAACGGCACGTACGTCAACCGGCGGCGGATCGACTCGCAGCGCCTGGAGGACGGCGACGAGGTCCAGGTCGGCAAGTACAAGCTGACGTTCCTGTCGCGCTGATGGCCGACCAGCAGACGCTTCCAGGAACCGCTGGTACCCGCCACCGGCCCGCGTGCCAAGCCGATGACGATCGGCGCGGTCTGCAAGGCGCTCGTCAACGAGTTCCCCGACATCTCGATCTCGAAGATCCGCTACCTCGAGGATCAGAAGCTGCTCGAGCCCCAGCGCACGCCCGGTGGCTACCGGCTCTACAGCCAGAGCGACGTGGTGCGCCTGCGCACGATCCTGCGATTGCAGCGTGACGAGTTCCTGCCGCTGCGCGTGATTCGCCAGGAGCTGGCGTCCGGCCGCGCGGACAGTGAGCTGGCTCCCGAGCAGGCTCCGCCCGAGGGCGGAGCCCGGGCGCGGCGAGCCCCGGCGATCAGCGCGCCGTCCAGCGGCGCCGTCTACTCGCTCGAGGACGTGCTCGAGGAGACCCGCGCCGAACGCACGCTCGTTCAGGAGCTCCAGGACTACGGCGTCATCGGTGGCCAGACGCGCGGTGACTCAGTGTGGTTCGACGACACCGAGCGCGAGATCGTCCGTGCCTGTCGTGGAACTCGCGCGCTACGGCGTGGGCGGGCGCAACCTGCGCGTCTTCCGCACATCCGCTGACCGCGAATCGGCGCTGCTCCAGCAGATCCTGGCGCCGTCGCTGCGCTCGCGCAATCCCGAGCGCCGCAGGGAAGCGGTCGACGCACTCGAGAACCTCGCCACGGTGACGACGCACCTCAAGCATCTGCTGCTCGTGCGCGACCTGCGAAAACTGCTCTCGTGAGCGACGGCCGGGCGGTCCTGGAGGCTCGTCTGCGGGCGCTGGTTCGGGACATCCCGGAATTCCCGCAGCCCGGAGTGGTCTTCCGTGACATCACGCCGCTGCTGGCCGATCCCGCGGCACTCGACGAGGCCGTCACGGCGCTGGCCGAGCTCGCCCGCCCGTGGGCGCCTGACGTGGTGATCGGCGCGGAGGCCCGCGGGTTTCTGCTCGGCCCCGCGATCGCGCGCGAGCTGCGCTGCGGCTTCGTTCTCGCGCGAAAGCCGGGCAAGCTGCCACACCGCACCGTCCGCGCGGAATACGCGCTCGAGTACGGAAACGATGCGCTCGAGCTGCACGCCGACGCCGTCGGTCCCGGTCATCGCGTGCTGGTGCATGACGACCTGCTGGCCACAGGCGGGACCGCCAACGCGCTCTGTCGGCTGACCGAGCAGGCCGGCGGTGTGGTCGTGGGGTGTCTGTTCCTGATCGAGCTGGCGTTCCTCGGGGGCGCCGCGACGCTGGCGCCGTATGCAGCTCGCGCGCTGCTCCGCGACGAGGCCGAGTAGCGTTCCCGGATATGGCTCAGGCGCGCGGAACACGCACGCTCGACGCGCCGCCCGACACGGTGTGGCGGACCGTCGGCGACCCGCGCCATCTGGCGCGCTGGTGGCCGAAGGTCCAGCGCGTCGAGTCCGTCGAGGACGTCCACTTCACCGAGGTCCTGCAGACCGACCGCGGTCGGGCGGTGCGCGCGGACTGGGTCATCAGCGAGTCGCAGGAGCCCGAGCGCTGGGTATGCGAGCAGTCTGTCGAGGGAACGCCGTTCGAGAGTGTTCTCGTTGCGGCCAGCCGCGAGCTGCTGCTCCAGCCGGCCGGTGACGGAGACACGACCGTGACGCTCACGATCAGGCGCCGGATGCGCGGCCTGGCGCGCTTCAGCGGCTTCATGATGCGCCGCGCAACGGCACGGCAGATCAACGCCGCGCTCGACAACCTCGTGCTGCTTCACGGTGAGGCCGAGGGCGGCTCGTGACCGCGCGCGACATGCGCTGGTGGGGCTGGGGCGAGGACGCTCACGCCGGTACGCCGCCCGAGCACGGAATCGCCTGGCTCGAGCAGCAGCTCGGCGGGCCGCTCGGCGAGCCGCGCGCGGCGGTTTCGCTCGACGTGGTGAGACTGCCCGACTCGCGGCTCACGAGCGCCGCTCGGGCGGCGCTGCGCGCGGTGGTCGGCGACGACGGGGTGCGCGAGGACCTTCCCACGCGCGTCCTGCGCGCCGCCGGGCGCGGCTACCCCGACCTGCTGAGGCTGCGGGCCGGCGAGATCGACCCCGCTCCCGACGCCGTCGTGCTGCCGCGCGGTCACGACGACGTGCGGGCCGTGCTCGGCGCCTGCGCGGCCGCGGGCGTCGCCGTCGTGCCGTTCGGCGGCGGCACGAGCGTCGTCGGCGGTGTGGAACCCGACCGCGGCGCGCACGAGGCCGTGATCACGCTCGATCTGGGGCTGATGTCCCGGATGACCGCGCTCGACGAGCGCTCGCGGTTGGCGACGTTCGAGCCGGGCCTGCGCGGCCCCGAGGTCGAGCACGCCCTGCGCGAGCGCGGCTACACACTCGGCCACTTCCCGCAGAGCTTCGAGTATGCGACCGTCGGCGGCTGGGTCGCCACGCGTTCAGCAGGGCAGGCGTCGACCGGCTACGGGCGCATCGACGAGCTTGTCGACGCGGCCACGCTCGCGGCTCCCGCCGGGGACATGGAGCTGCTCGCAGCGCCCGCCAGCGCCGCCGGGCCCGATCTGCGTCACCTCGTCGTGGGCAGCGAAGGCGCGCTCGGCGTGCTCACCAGCGTGACGCTGCGTGTCCGGCCGCGCCCGGAGCACGGGCGCTACGAGGCCTGGATGCTGCCGTCGTTCGAGGCCGGCGCCGAGGCGTTCCGCGATCTGGAGCAGAGCGGGGTCGCCCCCGACATCGCGCGGCTCTCCGATCAGAGCGAGACGCAGATGTCGCTGGCGCTCGCGGGGCTTTCGGGCTTCAAGGCCCGCGCGATGGACGGCTACCTCGGGGTACGGCGGGTCCGCGGAGGGTCGCTGGCGATCGTCGGATGGGAGGGCGGCGCGGAGCGGGTCGCCGACCGCCGACGGGCGAGCGTCGACGTGCTGCGCCGCCACGGCGCGGCGAGCCTCGGCAGCGCTCCCGGCCGCGCGTGGGCCAGGGGGCGCTTCCATGCGCCGTACCTGCGCGACGATCTGCTCGCCCGCGCCGTGATGGTCGAGACGCTGGAGACTGCGACGACGTGGGCGAACATCGAGCGCCTCTACGGCGCTGTACGTGCGGCGCTCGCCCGACACGCCCCGCTCGTCGCCTGCCACATCTCACACCTCTACGCGAGCGGCGCGTCGCTGTACTTCACCTTCGTCGCGCCGCAGGACGTCGCCGACCCGGTCGGGCAGTGGCTCGCAGCCAAGAGCGCGGCGTGCGAGGCGATCGTCGGCGCCGGCGGAACGATCACCCACCATCACTCCATCGGCCGCGATCACGTCCGGTACCTGGCGGCCGAGGCGAGCGTCGCGGGCCTTGACGCGCTGCGCGCAGCGAAGGCGTCACTGGACCCCGCCGCGATCATGAACCCCGGCAAGCTGCTCGCGTGAATCAGCCGGCCGGCGCCGGCGTGTTCGTTTCGCTCTTCGAAACGTTCTCGCCGGAGTGGTCGCAGCGCGTCGGCGTCGGCGTGTTCGTTTCGCTCCGCGGAATGTTCTCGCCGGAGTCGCCGTGGAGCGCCGGTCAGCCGGTGGCGTTCAGCTGTACTGCGCCCTCGAGGTAGATCGTTCCCGGCGTCTTGGGCTCGGCCCCCGTCTGACGCGTGAGGATCACGCGTTCGTAGCCCTCGGGGTCGACCGTCAGCGGGCTCTGGGCGGCCACCTCGCCGCTCGTGGTGACGGCCTGGAAGTAGCCGAGCCACACGGGATCGCCGCTCGTCTTCGTCAGCCAGACTCCGTAGCCGGTCCCCTTCGGCGCCGTCGGCAGACCCTGGGCGAGCACGTTGAGCAGCTCCTTGCTCGGGGTGCCGTCCTTGGCGGGCTGCTCGACGAACTGGGCGATGCCGATCGCCTTGCTGTTCTTGCTGCCGGCGGGCGGGCGCAGGTTGGTCTGGCCGAGTACCTTGAGATTGGAGGCCGGCGCTTGCGTGGCGGCCTGGTTTCCGCCGCCGTCGTCCTTGGTCGCGCGCCCGATGAAGAAGCCGATCGCGAGGGCGGCGACCAGCCCCGCGACGCTGAGCAGCACGATGCCGCCGCGGTGCGATGACGGACGCCGCATCCTGCGGGCGGGCTGCTCCACGGGCGCCGGCTCGTCGTCATCGATCAGCGGGCTGGGCGTCGGCGCCCCAACCGGGTCGGGCGCGTCCGGCCCTTCCGGCGTCTCGGGCTGATCGTCCCCGACGCCGTCGGCGACGCCGGGTTCGTCCGTCGGCAGGGCGGGGAGGGGTGCGTCGGCGAGCGGTTGCAGCTCGGCCGACACCGAACGCGCCCACGTGCGCGCGCTGGCGGACCCGCGCAGCAGGTGATCGGTCGCTTCGCGTTCGGCCACGGTCTGCTGGCCGAGCAGCCAGTCGGCGACCTGGGCTCGGCGCTCACGGCCCAGCGGCGTGTCCACCGGGCCGAGTGCGATCAGCGCGTCGTGCGCCCGGTCGCGAACCGCGGCCGGAGCCATCCGCAGCGTGGATGCGATCTCGCCGTAGGCGCGGCCCTGCCCGAGCAGCAGTCGCAAGACCGCCTGCTGGTCCGCCGGAAGGTCGTCGACATGCGCCATCAGGCGCGGAACCCTAGACCAGCACACCGATATCGTGCCGCAGCCATGAGCGCAGATCCGCTGGACGTCAAGCCGGTCGTTCCGTTCGAGCGCACGTTCGACGCGCTGTACGGCCTCGAGGTGCTGGAGTCGACCGATGAGATCGTGCGCGCGCAGGTGCGCGTGGCCGACCACCACAGGCAGCCGATGGGAATCGTCCACGGCGGGGTGTTCGCCTCGATCGCTGAGGCGATCGCCTCGGAGGCGACGTTCGCGGCCGTCTTCCCGGGGGGCGAGATCGCGATGGGCATGTCGAACCAGACGAGCTTCCTGCGGCCGATCTCCGACGGCACGATCCACGCCGTGGCGCGGCGGCGGCACAGGGGCCGGACCACTTGGATCTGGGAGATCGAGATCACCGACGACGAGGGCCATCTCTGCGCGCTCGTGCGGATGACGATCGCGGTGCGGCCGATCCCGGCCGCTGCTCAGCCGCGGTAGCGGCTGGTGATCGGCATGCGCCTGTCGCGGCCGAACGACTTGCTGGTGATCTTGATCCCGGGCGGCTGCTGGCGGCGCTTGTACTCGGCCAGGTCGACGAGACGGATGATTCGCTCGACCGTCGGCGCGTCGAAACCTCGCGCAACGATCTGCTCGGCCCCGAGGTCCTGCTCGACGTACGCCTCGAGGATCGGGTCGAGCACCTCGTACGGCGGCAGCGAGTCGGCGTCCTGCTGGCCGGGACGCAGCTCGGCGGTGGGCGGGCGCGTGATGATCGTCTGCGGGAGCGGCGCGTCCGGTCGCTCGTTGCGCAGCCGCGCGAGTCTGTAGACGAGCGTCTTGGGCACGTCCTTGATGACGGCGAAGCCGCCCGCGCTGTCGCCGTACAGCGTCGTGTAGCCCACCGACATCTCGGACTTGTTGCCGGTCGTCAGGACCAGCCAGCCGAACTTGTTGGACAGCGCCATCAGGTTGTTGCCGCGAATCCGGGCCTGCAGGTTCTCCTCGGTCACGTCCTGCCCGCGGCCGGCGAACACGGGCTCCGAGCAGCTCCTGGTAGGCGGCCATCGGGCCGGCGATCGGCAGCTCCAGCAGCTCGACGCCGAGGTTCTCGGCGAGGGCCTGCCCGTCGCCGTAGGTGCCCTCGGACGTGAAGCGTGAGGGCATCGACACGCACACGACCCGCTCGGGGCCGAGAGCGTCGACGGCGACGCAGGCCACGAGCGCCGAGTCGACGCCGCCCGACAGCCCCAGCACGACCCGCTCGAAGCCGTTCTTCTCGGCGTAGTCGCGCGTGCCGAGCACGAGCGCCTGCCAGACCTCCTCGTCCGCTCCGAGCAGCGGGGCGACGGTGCCGTCCACCCTGACCGCGGCGGCGGCCGCGGCCGTCGTCGTGAAGCTGCCGAGCATGTCGACGCGCGCGCGCGCCTGCGCGGCTCCCTCGCGGTGGCGTGTGTCGCTGAGGCGAACAGACGCCGGTGCCTCGACGTCGACGTCGCAGACGAGCAGCTGCACGCTGAACTGGGGTGCGCGGGCGACCAGCTCGCCCGCGTGATCGGCGACGAACGAGTGACCGTCGAAGACGAGTTCGTCCTGTCCGCCGACGAGCGCGCAGAACGCGATCGGGGCGACGGCGTCCTTGGCGCGCTGGGCGATCATCCGCTCTCGCTCCAGCCCCTTGCCGGCGTGGTAGGGCGACGCCGAGATGTTCACGATCAGCCGCGCTCCCGCGAGCGCCTCGTCGCTGGCGGGCGGGCCAGGCACCCAGATGTCCTCGCAGACCGTCAGCCCGACCGGAACGCCGTCGACCTCGATCAGCGCCCCGCGTTCGCCGTGCTGAAAGTAGCGGTGCTCGTCGAAGACGCCGTAGTTGGGCAGGCGGTTCTTGCGGTAGATGCCGCGGACAGCGCCGTCAGCCAGCACCGCCGCGCAGTTGTAGACGTCGTCGCCGCGCTCCGGGAAGCCGACCACCGCGACGATCCCGTCGGCATCGGAGGCGATCCGGTCGAGCGCGTCGCGCGCGTCCGCGAGGAAGTGCTCCTTCAGCAGCAGGTCCTCGGGCGGGTAGCCCGTGATCGCAAGCTCCGGGAACAACGCAAGCTGGGCGCCTGCGCCGCGCGCCTGCGCCAACTGCTCGCGGATCTGCCGCTCGTTGCCGTCGAGGTCGCCGACGACGGCGTCGATCTGCGCGAGGGCGAGCCGCATGGACCTCTCAGTATGGCGGCGTCGCGCCCGCCTCAGCTCGCGGCCCGCGTGAGCGTGGGCCCGACCGAGCCGCGGCGTACCGTGCGATAGGTGCCCGGGAAGGTCGCTCACCTGGACCTCGACGCGTTCTACGCGAGCGTCGAGCTGCTGCGCCGGCCGGAACTGCGCGGGCTGCCGCTGATCGTCGCCGGATCCGGGCCGCGGGCGGTCGTCACGACCGCCAGCTACGAGGCGCGGCGCTACGGGATCGGCTCGGCGATGCCCGTCTCTCAGGCACGCAGGCTGTGCCCGGATGCCGTGGTCACAACACCTGACTTCGACGCATACCGGGCGACGTCGCGGCGCGTGATGGGGATCCTTCGCGACCACGTCGCACGCGTCGAGCAGCTCGGTCTGGACGAGGCATACCTCGACCTGGGCGATCTCGTATCGCCGAAGGCCGCGATGCGCCGGATCGTCGTCGAGGTTCGTGAGAGGACGGGGATGGGCGCATCGGTCGGGATCGGGCCCAACCGGCTGGTCGCGAAGGTCGCGAGCGACGCCGAGAAGCCCGGCGGATTCGTGGTGCTGACGCGCGAGCAGGCGTGCGAGCGCTTCGCCGCGAGCAGCCCGTCGCTCGTCCCCGGCATCGGCCCGCGCACGAACGAGCGGCTCGCGGCGCTCGGCATCACGACGCTCGGCGGGCTCGCGCAGGCCGATGAGGAGCTGCTCGCCGGCTCGTTCGGAGCGCGTCAGGGACCCTGGCTGCGGCGCCGCGCGCGCTTTGAGGCCTCGGACGAGGTCGAACCGGTTCGCGAGGCCGTGAGCGAGTCCCGCGAGACCACTTTCGACTACGACATCGCAGACGCGGAGCGGCTCGAGCAGATCCTCGTCGAGCTGACCGAGCGTCTCTGCGCCGGGCTGCAGAAGCACGAGCGGCACGGCCGGACGATCGCGATCAAGGTCCGGCTCGACGACTGGACGACGGTCACGCGCGCACGCACGATCGAGCGACCGACGAACGACACGCGCGAGGTGGGGGAGGTCGCGATCGCCCTGCTGCGCGAATACCAGCCCTCGCGGCCGGTCAGGCTGCTCGGGGTCCGCGTCGCCGCCTTCGGCGACCCGGGCGAGGCGCCCACGACGGCGAGTCAGCTCGAGCTGCCGGTCTGAGAAGGCCGCCGTCCGATTGCCGTGAAGCCGGAGACGTCAGTAGAGGGCGCCCGCGAGCTTGCGCCGTCCCTCGCGCGCGACCGGGTGCTCGACGCCGAGTCGGTCGAGAACGCCGATCACCAGCTTGCGCAGGTCCTCACGGTGATCGGCGTCGCGGCCGATCGCGGCGATCAGGGCGTCGACCGCACTCTCGTCCTCGCCCGCGTCGATCGCACGCAGCGCCTCGCTGATGTCGATGTCGTCGGCCTGCTCCAGCCGGATTCGCGATGCGAGACCGTCGGCCTGGAAGCTGCCCGCCACGTTCGACAGCAACTCGAGCGCCTCGTCGTCCTCGCCGCGCCCGCGCAGGACCTCCGCGAGCTTCAGCGCCGCGTCGGAGCGGCCGGGCTCGATCTCCAGCGCCCGTCGCAGCGACGCCTCGTCACCTGCTTCGACGAGGCCGTCCGCCTCGGTCGGGACGAGCGCGTTGAAGAACCGCTCCACCGACGCGGGCGGCTGCGCGCCCGCGAACTCGTCGACGATGCGGCCGTTCCGGAACGCCTTGACCGTCGGGATGCTCTGGATCGCGAAGCTCTGCGAGGTGCGCGGGTTGGCGTCGGTGTCGAGCTTGGCCAGAACGACCTTGCCCTCCCGCGCAGCGGCCGCCTTTTCGAGGACGGGCGTCAGCGACCTGCAGGGCGCGCACCACTCCGCCCAGAAGTCGACGACGACCGGCAGCCTGCTGGAGCGGTCGACGACCTGTGCCCGGAAGTCCGCGTCGGTGACATCGATGACCGTCATCGGGCAAGCGTAGAGCAGCGTTCAGGTCATACGGTTCGGCCGGCCTGCGCGTCAGGCGGGCTCCGGTGGGGGTGATAGGACTCGCAGCTGCGGTGGAAACGACGGCGCTCCACATCGAGGACCGCGGCGAGGGACCCGCCGTCGCGCTGCTGCACGGCCTGACCGCGACCCACCGCTACGTCGTGATGGGCTCACGTGCACTGGAGCGCGGCGGCTTCAGGGTGATCGCCTACGACGCCCGCGGCCACGGGGAGTCGGCGCCGGCGCCCAGCCCGGACGACTACGGCTACGACGCGCTCGCTTCGGACTTGGCGGCGGTTCTCGACTCCGGCGGCGTCGAGCGCGCCGTGCTGGCCGGCGCTTCGATGGGCGCGCACACCGCGCTGCGGCTCGCGCTGGCGGCCCCGCAGCGCGTCTCGGGCCTCGTGTTGATCACGCCCGCGTACGACCCGGCGACGCCCGCGGACGCAGCCGCGCTGGAGCGCTGGGACGCGCTCAGCGACGGGCTCAGGCACGGAGGAGTCGAGGGCTTCATCAGCGCCTACGGCGAGCCGGCGGGCGACGAGCGCTGGCGCGAGACCGTGCTCAAGGTGATGCGGCAGCGCCTGGCGGCCCACGCGCATCCGCAGGCCGTCGCGGACGCGCTGCGCGTCGTGCCGCGCTCACGGCCGTTCGAGCGGATCGAGGACCTCGGCTCGATCGCCGTGCCCACCGTCGTGGTGGCCGACCGCGACGAGCCCGATCCCGGCCATCCGCTCGCCGTCGGGGAGGCCTATGCCGCGGCGATCCCAGCGGCACGACTGGTCGTCGAGGCGCCGGGGCAGTCCCCGACCGCCTGGCAGGGGGCCCAGCTCTCGCGCATCATCGCCGATGTCGCAGCGTCCGGGCACTGACGCCCGCGAGTCGCGATTCGCGCGAGCGAGTTGCGCCCGAATGACCGGGGCTTCCGTTCATCGGTTACGGGGTCCCTGCCGGGCTTGAGTGTGGGATAGTCGCGCGATGATTTCCCCGCATCGCCTGCTTGTCTGTGTGCTCATCTCGTCGCTGGGCATGCTGCCCGCAGCCGTCGCAGAGGCCGACACCCCACTCGCCGCCTCATCGAACCCGGTCACGGTGAGTGCGTACGGCGGCACCACGGCATGGTCGGAGTACGACGAGGAGACGGGGCGTTATCGCCTCGCGTTGCGGATCAAGGGGGAGACGACGTACCCCAAGGTCGCCACTCGCAAGCAGGCGTTCGACGTGAGTCTTGGGCCCGACCGCAAGGGCCGGACCGTCGCGCTGTACAGCCGCTGCAAGAAGGACGACGAGACCAGCGGCTGCGACATCTACAGGTACGACCTCAGGGCCAAGAAGGAGACCGGGGTCGGTGGGGCGTCGCGGATCGATGAGGATGAGGTGTGGCCCGCGCAGTGGAGGTCCAACTTCACCTTCGTGCGGGTCAAGTACTCCGGCGGCAGCGCGGAGACCGATCGCTGTGACAGGCCTTACTGGCGCAAGGTGAGCCGCAAGCTGGGCACCCCGACGGTCGCGGTGCCGTTCGACGGGCAGTGCGGAGTGATCACCGGGCAGGCCTTCCGCGGATCGAACGTCGTGACGGCGCTGGCGAAGTCGACGTACAGCGAGTTGCGTCTGGCGTCGATCCGGAAGTCCAAGAGCGGCAAGCCGAAGAAGAGCAAGGTGCTCGTCAAGCGGACCTTCGACGCTGACGCGAGCGATCTCTACGGC
Source organism: uncultured Actinomycetes bacterium (assembly GCA_963714935.1). Taxonomy (GTDB): domain Bacteria; phylum Actinomycetota; class Thermoleophilia; order Solirubrobacterales; family Solirubrobacteraceae; genus F1-60-MAGs163. Next base: position 24,262 of record CAVQQA010000008.1, on the reverse strand, counting down.
TCGCCCGTGCTCGACGGCAAGTACGTGTACGCGACGCGCACCGGAAAGGGCCCGACGCCGCGGTTCGTGCGTATTCGCCGCGACAGCGGCTCGCGCAAGGAGGTCGAGGCGCAGACGGTTCTGACCGGTTCGGTCGCCCGCCTCGGAAGTCGCATGGCATATGTCGAGGCGCAGGGGGCCAGTCAGGGTGATCCCTGCGCGCCGATCACGCCGTGCCGGATCATGCTCAGCAGCGCCGATCCGTTCTCCTCGAAGAGCCGGTCGCTCGCTCCGCGCCTGACGCTCGCGCCGCCCCCGCAGGCGCTGTTCGGGAACCAGGCGATCTGGGTCACGGGGAGCCTCACCACGCCGATCGTCAAGCAGGGCAAGGTCACGCGAACGGAGGCCATCAACGGGATGCCCGTCCGGATCCTCCGAGCGGACTACTCGCCGACGCCGACCGGTCAGTTCCTCCGCGAGACCCCTGCCCAGGCCACGACGGGTCGGGACGGCACGTGGGGACTGACGGTCCCGCCGCCGCTGCCTCCATTCGGGTACTACAGCGCGGTCACGCGTGGCTCGGGTATACCCTCGCAGTCCGCCCTCGTCGTCCTCAGGACGTCGGCCGTGGTGACGCTCGACGCCTCACCGCGCGCCATCGCCAGTGGCGCGAGCGTCACGTTCACCGGGACCGTCTCTCCGGTCCAGAGCGGACGCACCGTCAACATCCTGCTCCAGTACGCCCCTGGCGTCACGGAGTCGGTGGCACAGCCGCCGGTCGCACCAGACGGCTCGTTCTCGGCGACGGTGGCGCTGAAAGCGGGCGGCTCCTACATCGCCGACCTGCCGGCCAACCCGAACGACGGGTCCGACGGCAACGCCACATACCTGGGAACAAGCGCGCCGGTCCCGATCACGATCTCACCCTGACCTCCGCCGCGCGCAATGCGCGAGGCTTCGACCCGGCCACGTCCGCGGTCTGCGGTTCCATGCACGCTGTGGTATCGACGAGTGCCGGCCCGAGCAACAGCGCACCGTGACGAGCGCCGGCTACAGCGGCACGTCGCTGCCACGCAAGCTCGGCATCAAGGCGCCGATGCGTGTCGCCTCGGTGCGCGCACCCGAGCACTTCTCGCGGTTGCTGGGCGAACTGCCGGACGGCGTTCGCGTCAAGAAACGCGCGACGCCGCCGCTCGACCTCGTCGTCTGCTTCGCGACCCGGCGCAGTCAGCTTGAACGTGAGCTCCCGCGCCTGCGCGAGCTGATCCGGCCCGCCGGCGCGGTTTGGACGGCGTGGCCCAAGCGCAGCTCCGGCGTCGAAACGGACATCACAGAGGACACGATTCGCGACGTCGCGCTCCCGCTCGGGCTCGTCGACGTGAAGGTCTGCGCGATCGATGACACCTGGTCGGGCCTGCGCCTCGTGATCCGCAGGGGGCTGCGGTGACCGAGCCGCTCTTCGAGCGTCGCGGCGCGGCCTACCAGCCGAGCCTGCACACCCGCGGCCCGTGGGACGCGGGTGCCCAGCACGGCGGCGCGCCCGCAGCCCTGCTGGCGCGCGAGATCGAGCGTCGTGACCCGGGCTCGGAGATGTTCGTGGCGCGGATCACGTTCGAATTCCTCGGCCCGGTGCCGATCGCCCCGCTCGTCGCCGAGGCCGCGACACTGCGGCCCGGCAGGCGCTTCCAGCTCGTCGAAGGCGAACTGCGGGCGGGCGAGATGACCGTCGTGCGCGCTCGTGCGGTGCGACTGCGGCGCGGCTCGATGGAGCTTCCGGCCGTCGCGATGGTGCCTCCGGGAGCGCTGTTCGAACCCCCGGATGCCGCGCGGCCGGCTCCGTTCCCGCCCGACACCGGCGACGAGGGCTTTCACCGGACCGCGATGGAGATCCGCTGGCTGGCCGGCTCATACCAGGAGGCCGGGCCGGCGCAGGCGTGGTTTCGCTTCGCGCGCCCGCTCGTCGGCGATGAGCGGCCCTCACCGCTGCAGCGGACGGTCGCCGCGGCCGACTTCGGGAACGGCGTCAGCCGCGTGCTGGCGTTCGACGAGCATCTCTTCGTAAATACCGACCTCAGCGTGCATCTCCACCGCGAGCCGGCCGGCGAATGGGTGATGCTGGACGCCAGGACGGTCGCCGACAGCGCCGGAGCGGGCCTCGCGACGTCGGCTCTGCACGACGAGCGAGGCCCGATCGGAGTGGCGCTGCAGACACTGTTCGTGGACACGCGCTGAAGATGCCCGGGCCAGAGCCAGCCGCGCCGGTCGCGCCCCCCCAGGGGCGACGGCGCGGTGCGGTGCTGCTCGGCGCAGCCCTGATCGCTCTGCTCGCCGCCGCCGTCTCCAACCCCGCAGGCGCATACGTCACGGGTGGGCGCACGATCTGGACGATCGCCGGCAACGGAGCGCCGTGCAGCCCCGCCGACCTGTTGTGCGGAGACGGTCCGTCCGCGCTCGACGCGCGGCTCACGTACCCAAGCGGGATCGCGGTGGCCCCCGACGGGAGTGTCTACATCGCCGACACGGGCGCGCACCGGATCCGCAGGCTCACCGGCGACGGCGCGATCTCGACGGTCGCGGGAACCGGCACGCAGTGCGACGTCCCGACGTCTCCCTGCGGTGACGGCGGAGCGGGGACGGCAGCGGAGCTGACTTCGCCGCGCGGGCTGGAGCTCGCGCCGGACGGGAGTCTCTACATCGCCGACTCCGCGACCAACCGAATCAGGCGCCTCTCGCCCGCGGGGATGCTGACGACGGTCGCCGGATCGGGGGAGCCCTGCCCCGACGCCCAGTCCTCCTGCGGCGACGGCGGGTCTGCGGTGGCGGCGATGCTGAGCCGGCCCGCCGACATCGCAGTGGACCCGGCCAACGGAGACGTCTACGTGGCCGACACGGGGACGAACCGGATTCGCAAGGTCGCCGGGGCGAGCATCTCGACGGTCGCCGGGACCGGCGCGGCCTGCGCCGGCTCCTGCGGCGATGGGGGACCGGCCGGCGGTGCGACCCTGAACGCCCCCTCGGGCGTGGACCTGGATGCCGCTGGGAACGTCTACGTCGCCGACACGGGCTCCAACCGCATCCGCCGCGTCGTCGCCACCTCCGGCGGGATCTCCACCGTCGCCGGCGACGGCTCGTCGTGCGGGCTCAGCACCACGCCATGCGGCGACGGCGGGCCCCCGACCGCCGGTCAGCTCACCGGCCCGATCGGAGTCACGGTCGACGGCGCCGTCGTCTACGTGGCCGACACCGGTGCCAACAGGATCCGCCGCGTGGGCAACTTGATCTCGACGCTCGCCGGGAGCGGAGCATCGTGCGCTCAGCCGCCGAACTGCGGCGACGGCGGCGCCGCGGGCGCGGGAATGCTCTCGAGCCCGGCCGCCGTCGTGCTCGACGCAGGCGGGGACGCGTTCGTCGCCGACAGCGCCGACAACCTGGTTCGCTGGCTGAGCGGCCCTGGCGGCGGCGCGCCGCCGTCGGGTGGGGGAGGCGACCCGCCGCCGGCCGCTCCCGCGGCCGAGCCCACCGTCGCGGCCGAGGAGCCTCCCGCGGTCGCCGCGCCCGCTGTTAAGCGCACAAGCAAGGCCAAGCCGGGGCCGTTGCTGCGCTGCAACGGGTCGAGGTGCCGGCTTCGGCCCGGGCGCGCGGACGCGGCCACAGTCAAGAAGCTCCGCAAGCGAAAGCTCGCCGCCAGGCGCCGGCGCCCGCGCGCGCGAGTCGAGCTGCGACGCAGCCGCAGGACCTACGCGACCGGAATGGGTCGCACGCTCTCGCTCGCGCTCACGCTCGTCCCGGTGCGGCAGGTGCGGCGCGGCACCTATCGCCTGCGAATCACCCAGACGGGTCCGCGACGCGAGCGCACGCGCGACCGGATCGTCAAGGTCCGCTGACCTGCGCCTCGCACCGCAGCTAGGGTCGTCCGATGAGCCGAGTGGTCGTAATCGCAACGTTCCGGGCCAAGGAGGGCAGGGAGGCGGAACTGCTCGCGGGGCTCAGCGAGCTCGCCGGCAACACGCACGGGGAAGCCGGATGCCTGACCTATGCCGTGCACAGGGACGCCGCCGATCCCAGCGCGTTCGCGCTCGTCGAGCACTGGACCTCGCAGGTCGCGCTCGACGCGCACTTCCAGCAGCCGTATGTGGTCGCGGTCGGCGCGCAGGCCGGCGAGCTGCTCGCAGAGCCTCCCGTCGTGCGCTTCTTCGAGCCGGTCGAAGCAGGGGACCCGATCAAGGGCGTTCTCTGACCATCAATGCTCGATAATGTCGGTTATGTGAAGCGGGAGCGGGAGAGGGCGGCCTGAGCAGTCCTCTGGAGCGCGCCGGCAAGGGCGAGCGCCTCGGCCGGCATCAGGCGCAGCTCGGCCGGAAACGACCGAAAGCCCGCTCGTTCACGCTCCACGCCGACCACGGACAGCGTCAGCCGGCCCGTCGGCGCAGTGCTCATCCTCACGCTCTGACCGCTCGGCCAGAGCAACTCGCGCTGATCACCATCGACGCCGATCGTGCAGGTGCCGTGCATGCGGCTCGGTCCCGCCGCCGGTGCGGAGCGTTACGCGCACGCGGCGTCGTATCCTCGGGGGCAGCATGAGGCACGACCTGCGTCCGCTGTTCGACCGGGTGGTCATCAAGGAGCTCGACCCCGACCGGGTGCGGCGCTCCGGACTGGTCGTGCCGCCGGGTGACCACGAGCCACCGCCGCAGCACGGCATCGTGCTGGCGATCGGCCCGGGCATCGACTGGTGGCAGTCCGCCGGCGTCAACATGCCCGTCGCCCCCGGCGACCACGTCGTCTTCCCGGCGTCTGCCGGTGTCTGGATCGAGGTCGACGAGGAGCGCCTGCTCGTCTGCCGCGTCGGAGAGCTGCTCGGCGTGCTCGAACCCGCCCCCGCGCGCCCCGGCTACGAGGAGCCCGAGCTGGCTCCCGGCGAGCAGGACTGACGCTCGCGCAACGGCGCAGCGCGCGCGGCCGTCCATTTCGGGCCGAAACGCCTCACGGCGGCCCACATCGCTCGTGCCACTGCGTGGCAGCGTCTGACCCGCCATCCGGGGCGGTCCGCAGCGCAGCGTCGGCGCAGCTCATCGAGGAAGCGGCGATCGACCCACGCCCGCGTCTTCTCACCGTCCCCCAGTCGCAGTCCGCGGCCGAGGTTGCGATACCCGAAGTCGTGCTGGCGGCAGGGCCCGGCGAACCGTGCCGCCAGTGCGCGCGGCGTGTGGCTGCAGCCGTCGCTGGTCCAGTCGAACGGCGCCGCGCGCTCGGCTGCCTCGCGCTCGAATTCCGCGTACGGGAGTGAGACGAGGCGCAGGGCCTCGGCGGTGTGCTCCCTGCGGCTCTCCGCGGCCCGCGCCGCAAGCGCTGTGGCCAGGACCAGCAGGCATGCGATCAGGGCCGCGTGCCGCGGGCGCGCGCGGAGCGATCCGGCGAAGCTTCTGTCTCGGGTTGCCGTCACCGCGGCGACGCTATGCGCGGCATGAGCAGCGCTGCACGCTGTGGCGCTCGGCCGGCGACGCTGTGTCTGAGCGCCGCAACACTCAGCGGGTGCATCGGCGTGATGTCCGCCGGATGGCACTGTCGATGCCGGCGGCCATCCAAGCTCGTCGGAGCCGCGTCCGCTTGGCGCTACATCTCGCTCGCGGGCACGAGCGACATGCGCCGGACCGCCAACCCGACCGCCGGGCCGATCATCAGCGCGAACACGAGCGTGCCGACGCCGACCGTGCCGCCGAGCATCCAGCCTCCCGTCAGCGCGGTCACCTCGACGATCGTGCGCGTGACGCCGATCGGCGCGCCCGTCGCGCGGTGCAGTCCGGTCATCAGGCCATCACGCGGTCCGGGGCCGAGCGCAGCGCCGAGATAGAAGCCGCTGCCCAGCGCCACGAGCCCGACCCCTCCCAGCAGCAGCAGCCAGCGCGCTCCGAGCCCCAGTTCGTCCGGCGTGACCGCCAGCGTCGCGTCGATCGCCAGCCCGATGACGACGGCGTTGAGCACCGTTCCGAGTCCCGGGCGCTGGCGCAGCGGCAGCCAGGCCAGCAGGACCGCCCCGCTGATCGCGATCGTCGCAGTGCCGACCGTCAGCGCGGTGTTGAGGCTGACTCCCTCGGCGAGCACCGTCCAGGGCGAGTTGCCGAGCTCGGACTCGACCACGAGACCCTCCCCTGCTCCGAACAGCCACAGCCCGAGCAGCAGGCGTGCCAGGTTGCGGGGTGAGGTGCGCCAGCGCGAGGCCGGCTTCACGAATCGGCGGCCCGCGCGCGGGCCAGTTCCACGAACCAGTCCAGTGCCGCCGGATTGGCGAGCGAATCGCGGCTCGCAGCACGCGCGGCGTCCTCCCCCATCAGGATCCGCTTGACGGGGACCTCGAGGACCTTCCCGGACAGGGTGCGCGGAACCTCGGCGACTGCGAGCACCTCGTTGGGCACGTGCCGCGGCGAGCAGTCCTCGCGAACGCGCCGCGCGATCTCCGCGGTCAGCCGCTCGTCGAGCTCAACCCCCGGAGCGAGCACGACGAAGAGCGGCATCCAGCTCTCGTCGCCCTCGCGCGGCACGTCGACGACCAGGGCGTCGGTTATCTGCGGCAGCGCCAGCACCGCACGGTAGATCTCCGCCGTGCCCATGCGAATGCCGCCGCGGTTTATCGTCGAGTCGGAGCGCCCGTAGATGATCGCCGTGCCGCGCTCAGTCAGCTCGATCCAGTCGCCGTGGCGCCAGATCCCCGGGTACATCGCGAAGTAGCTCTCGCGCAGGCGCTCACCGCCCGGGTCGTTCCAGAGCGCAACCGGCATCGAGGGCATCGGCTCGGTGATCACCAGCTCGCCGACCTCCCCCGTGAGCTCGCGGCCGTCCTCGTCGTAGGCGGCCACCGCCGCCGCGAGGGCCCTTCCCTGAAGCTCACCCTGGTAGACGGGAAGCGTGGGAACACCACCGACGAACGCGGTGCAGACGTCGGTGCCGCCACTCGTCGAGAACAGCCAGGTTTCGTCGCCCAGCTCATCGGCGACCCAGCGAAACCCCTCGGGTGACAGCGGCGAGCCGGTCGACCCCACGCTGCGAAGTGCCGAGAGATCACGGCCCTGCGCCGGGTGCAGGCCGGCCTTCATGCACGAGGCGATGTAGCTCGCGCTGGTCCCGAAACAGGTCAGCTGAGTCTCTTCGGCGAGATCCCAGAGGCGGCCCAGGTCAGGATGTCCGGGATTGCCGTCATAGAGGACTATCGACGCCTCGGTGAGCAGCATGCCGACCAGGAAGTTCCACATCATCCAGCCGGTCGTGGTGAACCAGAAGATGCGGTCGCCCGGACGCGCATCGACGTGCAGGTGCATGTGCTTGAGGTGCTCGAGCAGGATCCCGCCATGCCCCTGGACGATGGCCTTCGGCAGGCCTGTCGTACCGGACGAGTAGAGGACCCACAGCGGATGGTCGAACGGGACGCGCCTGAACGTCAGCGGCGCCCCGTCGCCGCTGGAGATCAGCTCCTCCCAGGTGATCGCCCCGCGCAGGCCGTCGATCGCGGGCGCGGCCGTCAGATACGGCACAAGGACCGTGCACTCGAGCGTCGGCATCGCGGCCTGAAGCTCCGCGATGACCTCGAGCTTGTCGAAGTCCCGGCCCCCGTAGCGGTAGCCGTCGACTGCGAGCAGCACCGTCGGCTCGATCTGGGCGAAGCGGTCGACGACCGTTCGCACGCCGAAGTCGGGCGAGCAGCTCGACCAGACCGCCCCGAGGCTCGCAACGGCCAGAAAGGCGGCGATCGTCTCCGGGATGTTCGGCATGTACGCGACGACGCGGTCGCCCTCGCTGACTCCATGCTCGCGCAGCCCGGCCGCGATCCGGCTGCTCAGCTCGCGCAGGGCGCCCCATGTGATCTCGCGCAGCTCGCCGATCTCACCCGCCGCGACGATCGCCGTCCCGTCGTCGGGCTTGCCCCGGAAGATGTGCTCGGCATGGTTGAGGCGCGTGCGCGGGAACCAGCTCGCCCCGGGCATCTCGCGCGTTCCGAGCACAGGCGACGTGTCACCGTCGGCCTGCACGTCGAAGTGATCCCACAGCGCGCGCCAGAAACCGTCGATGTCATCCACAGACCAGCGCCACAGCGATTCGTAGTCGCGCGGCTCGAAGCGGGTGCCGCGCTCGGTCTCGAGCCACGCGAGGAAGCGCCGCATGTTCGTGCGCTCTACGAACGCGTCGGAGGGCTGCCACAGAATCGGCGGAGCAGGCGACGGCATGCCGCGCTCTATCAGCCGCGCTTGCGGCTTCGCGAGCCGCGGCGCCCAGCCACGTAGCCACCGGCGGCGCCGAGCACGAGGCAGATCACGATCACCAGGATCAGCGGCGTCTCGGCGGTGCCGAGGATCCAGTTGACCTCGACCTCGCCGGTGTTGAGAACGGCGAAGACGGCGATCAGCCCGCCTGCGACGAGCGCGACGGCCTGGCGGGTCTTCTCTGCGCTGCCACGCCCCTTGGACTGGGAGCCGCGCGCCCCACCGCTGTCGATCTGCTGTTCGCTCATGGACGAGCGATGCTACCCGCGCGGGCTAGAGGCCCGGCGGGTGGCGGACGACATAGCCCGCCGTCGAGCGCATCCCCCGCTGCCAGCGGGTACCGGTCTGAGAGCGCCCGGTCGTGTCGAAGCGGCGGCCGTTGACCGTCATGAAGGCGTGCCCGCCGTGGGCGTAGACAGTGATCCAGCGACCCTTGCCGGGCCTGCCCCAGCTCATCAGGCCACCCGACGCGAGCGGGCTGGCGAGCGCCCCTGCTGCGCGCAGCACGTAGGAGACGCTTCCCGAGCAGTCGTATCCGCTGTCCCTGACGCGGGCGTGCCCGCCGCCGTAGCGATACGGCTTGGCGGCGATCGAGTCCGCTGCGGCGATCGCCCGCCGCACGCGCAGCGGGAGTCCGCTGCCGCGCCGCCGGCTGGAGCGCGTCCGCGCGCGCTTGAGGACCGGCCGCTTTCCGGAGATGCCGAGAGCAGACCATGTCGCCGGGCCCACGACGCCGTCCGCCGTGAGCGAGCGCGCGCGCTGGAATGCGCGCACCGCGCGTGCGGTGCCGGGGCCGAACACGCCGTCAGAAGCGATGCCCAGCCGGCGCTGGAGAGTCTTCACCGAGGAACGCCTGCCTGCCGCGCCGCGGCTGCCGTGCCGGCCTGTCCGGCGCAACATCCGCCACGTCTCCGGGCCGACGACGCCGTCGGCCTTAAGGTCGTGAGTGCGCTGGAAGCGACGCACGACCTGCTTGGTGCCCTTTCCGTAGATCCCGTCCGGCGTGAGGCCGAGCGCGCGCTGAAGGGTCTTCACCGCGCCCCCACGGTCGCCGGGCTCGACGGTGCGAGCGGCGGCCGCCGGGCCGGCGGCCAGCAGCAGGCACGCGAGCGCGGCGGCGCAGGCGATCAGGAGAGCGGTGCGCGGCATGCCGCGACTGGGCTTGGCTGACTGAGACATCATTCGTGGGCCTACGAGGTGAGCTGACGGGCTCGCATCCACGCTGATGGCGTGCGCTACGCCGCATCGATGCGGCGATTCGCCCCGGCGACCGTCGGTGTCGCAGCGGTTCCCCCGTTCACCGTCCCCGGAGGGACGGCGACTCGGCCGCGCGAAGCTAACAGCGTCCGTTGCGCGCCCGTGCACGAGATCTTGCAGGAATGGTCACTGCAAGATCGCCTGCAAGGACCCCCTTTCGGCGTCGGACCGCGTCCGCCGCCGAGCGGGTCACTTGATCAGCAGCGGGGTCCCGACCGGAATCCGGCGGTACAGCCGGGCGATGTCGGCGTTCCTGATCCGGATGCAGCCATGTGACGGGCGGCCGGGTATGAGCTCAGGCTGGTTGGTTCCGTGCAGGCCGACGACGCCGCCGTTGGGCCAGTCGCTCAGCGTCGGCGCGTAGGCCCCGGTGCCCAGCGCGTGCGTGCCATAGACCGGGGTCGACTTGAACCGGAACTTCTCCCGGATCCAGAACTTCCCCCGCGGCGTGGCCGTACCGGCCTTACCCACTCCGACGCGCGCCGACCAGATCCGCTTGCCGCGCTTGTAGAGGACGGCACGCAGCGTCCTGCGATTGACGATGAGCTGGGTGCGAACGACATGGAAGGGACCGAGCGCCTCGCGCGGAACCCACCCCACCCTCCCGTTGGGTCGCTTGGGCACGCGCATCTTCACCCACTCCTTTCCCTCGGAGCTGGTCCACTGCGACAGCAGCAGGTAGACCTCGGGGAAGCCGTCCTCCGTGAAGAAGCGCAGCCGGCCGACCCTCCGCGACCTGGCGCTGTGCCCGGAGTAGACGTCCGCCAGGCGCGCCGGATGCGCCCAGCGGCTCAGCGTGCGCTCGTTCGAGAGCCTCACGGAGGTGGCACGCCGGCGGTCGCGCTGCGGCGGAGCCGTCTGCTCGGCGGCTGCGCCTGGCGAGCCGGCGTGCGGCGCAGGGCCCTGCGCTCGAACTGACGCGGGCCAGGCGGCCAGCGCGAGCACGGCGAGCATCGCGGCGAGTGGGGTCGCGCGCGACAGAGGCCTCATCCTTGGAACCAACACGACAACCGCAAACGCTACCGGTATGCGCGCAGATTGCCCGCAGTTGCAGGTGACTTCGATCGGTCAGTGAGCGACGGTGGCGCGGATTGCGCGCATCGAGAACGTGGTCCGGCTCTTCTTGGTGCGATGCCTGTTCCGGCGGGAAGCGCTCTTCCTCCGGCTTCTTCTCTCTTGCCCTTGCTCTTCTTCTTGCCCTTGCTCTTCTTCTTGCCCTTGCTCTTCTTCTTGCCCGCGACACGTCCGGCGGAGCGCTCCGGTGCGACCGCGGCCTCGTCGTCGACGACCAGCTCATCGTCGGCGACGATGAGGTCCTCGTCCGCTGATGCATCGGCTGCGGTGCGCTGGCCGAAGTCGGTCGTGTAGGTGGCGCCCGCGTTGGTGCTCATCGGAACGCCGGTGACGATCCCGATGCCGATCTCCTCGAACTCGGGACTCAGGACGTTCTCACGGTGTGGCGGGCTGTCCATCCACGCCTCGACGATGCTCGCGGGAGTCGCGAGGTAGGACTCGCCCCACGCGATGTTCTCGCCGACGGTCCAGCTGCCCGGCTGCCCGAGGTACCCGCTCGCCTCGAGGCGCGACGTCAGCGTCGAGCCGTCGGGGCCCACATGCGCGAAGAAGTGCTGGTCGACCATCAGCTGCGAGAAGTCGGCAGAGGCCTTCGTGAGCTGATGCTGCTCGGCCAGCTCCCCCAGGCCGGCGGCGGCGCGCTCGGAGTTCAGGAGGCACAGCGTCGCCGCGCCGACCTGGGACATGTTGTCCACGGCGGGCCGCAGGTCGGCGCCGGGGCAGTCCGTCGCGAGCGCTGAAGACGGGATGGCCAGCGCGCAGGCCGCGGACACGGCGAGCACTGCGAGGGACAGGCGGCGCATGACCACCCCATCGGCGCCGATGCCGCTGATCCAAGTGGGAATGCGGGTTCATGGACGTTCTACCCACACGTCCGCGTGTTCGGGCTGGACACGTGTTCGACAGGCGGCGGGAGCTCCTCGACCAGCGCGCCGTCAGCAGCGTTGCACGAGCCGACGGCCGCGCGCCGGCCCGTCCGGGGCATAGGGACGGCCGCGCCCCTCCCCAAGGGCGCGGCCGTCCGGGTTCGGACCCCCGTCCGAACGCTTGGTCAGCCCGTGAACTGCGGTCGTACCGCCCGCGGTCTGCAGCGGGCGAACCGGAGGCCCAGCGTCGTCTCCTTCGTCCGTGCCCCGGTCACGTATGCGACGCGCGCGGTCACCTCGTGGCCGCCGTACGCGAGCGCGCGAACACGAAGGCGCATCGAGTAGACGCCCCGCGCCGCCTTCGTCAGCGTGCGGACCCGCTTGCCGTCGACGTGGTACGTGACGCTCGCGATCCGCTTCCCGCTGACCGTCGCCAGAAAGTACGCCGCCGCTGTGCAGCCGACGGCGCCGCGGAGTCTGGCGCCGCCCGGCAGCGCAGCGCGCGCCGGCTGCGCGAGCGCCGTGCCCGCGACATCCGTTGCCGTCGCCTGCCGCCCGCCCTGATCGGTGCCGGTCACCGACCCGCTGTTGTCGATCTGCCGCTGGCCCGGGAAGGTCGCGGCCTGGCAGGAGTAGGTCCAGCTCTCACCCGGGCTCAACGTCACCGGTGACGCGTCGCCGTTCCTGCTCAGGAGCGCCGGTGGTGCCTGGCAGCGGTCGTCCGTCACGACCAGCTTGCCGTCGTCGAAGACGGTGCCGCCGGTGTTTGTGACCGCCAGGTTGTAGGTGATGAGCTCGCCCGCCGTGGCCGCAGCCGGGCCGCTGGTGTCGATCGTCAGGCCGGGCTCCGACGCCGGGTTCGGGTTCGCGCGGGCCGAGGCGGCTGCGCTGCTCATCAGCGTCAGCACACCACACAGGAAGAGCGCGAAGGCGACGCCTGCTGACAGCACACGAGGCGCCGAGCGATCCGGCGTCGAGAGCCCAGAACCCGGGCGAAGGGTGGACAGCATCCGTGCAAACCCCCGTGATCGGCCGCATCCATGCGGCCGGTCTGTGTCTTCCCTGGAGCTGCGGACCGGCACCTTCGCATACCCAGGCGGACCGGCAAGGTAGACCGCCGGGCGGGGCCATACAAGCGCTGGGCGGCGGACATCCGTCTGCGACGGCGCGGCGCCGATGAAGCGCGGCCTGGACGTTCAGCGTCGTTTGGTCCGGCGGACCTTCGATTTCACGCGGAACGCTCCCCGCATGAACGGGTGGACACGGCAGAAGTAGGTGTAGGTGCCCGGCTTCAGGTTCTCCGGCGTCTTGAACGTGATCCGCTGAGCCGCCGGCGTGATCGGCACGCGCTCGTTGTCGCTCTGAGGGATCAGGATCCCGAGGTTCACGTATGGGCCGTAGCCGAGTTCGCCGGAGTCGAAGGGCGCCCCGTTGGCGAGCGGATACGAGATCCCCGCCGTTCTGTTGCACGGCGCGCGGCAGCCGGTGACGGTGTGGAAGATCCGCAGCGCCGGGTCGCGGTTGATGAACTTCAGCGAGCGTCCGCGCCGCACGACCGGCGGCCTCCCCGCACGGGACCCGCGCTTCGACAGGTCGCCGCGGCTGAAGCTGAAGTTCTTGATCACGATGCGGTCGACGAGCGGGCCGTCCTTGAGGCGCAGCGGGTTGGAGAGTCCCGGGTTCCGCTTGCCGCCCGCGTCGATGTTCTCTGGCAGGCGCCCGTGGCTCAGCACCTCGCGCATGTCGACGGGCTGGGAGAACGGGTCGACGCCGCCGTCGGGCGACTTGGTGATCGCGACGGGCATGATGCCCATCGACTCGTACCACGCGCCGCGTCGAGTCTCGTAGGTGACGTTGGTCGAGAGCACGTCGCCCTTCTTCACGGCGATCTTCCACTCCGGGCGCGTCACCCCCATCGCCAGATCCCACGACACGGGGCCCGCCGGTTCGTAGTAGTGCGCGTTCGAGCGGAACAGGTGGGCCTTGCGCCCGTTGCGCTCCAGTAGGAGGTCGGTGTGCAGTCCTCCGGGGTGCAGGTGTCCGATCGTGCCGACGAGCGTCGCATCGCGGTCGACGACCCACTTGTTGCGCACCCGGGGGTCGCCCTTGTAGGCCTTCGGATCGTCGTCGGGATAGACGTAACGCCCGTTCTTGCCCGAGCGGCGCTCGACATCGAAGACCGGGTAGGGCTTCAGGCCCTGGACGTCCATCCAGCGGGTGGTGACCTCCTTGACCCCGGCGGCCTCGGGCGCATCGTCGGGGATGAAGTCCATCTCGACCGTCAGGTAGACCCGCTCCGGAGTCGGAGTGAGGTTGTGGATCATGTGGTTCAGCAGCCAATGCTGACGCGTCGTGTAGCGCCAGCCGTATCCGGGCGGGGTGCTGACGTAGGTCTTCTCCTCGCCGGTGGCGAACGTCGGCACGTAGTCGACCAGCCAGACCGCGTGATGCAGGTGAACCTCCCCCACGGGCGGGCTCTTACCGTCGCCGACGCGGACCATCCCGGGGCGGAAGCCCACGATCCAGCCGTTGACCGCCGGCCGTTGCTTCTGGAGGTCGACCGAGATCGTGTTCTGGCCCGGCTTGACCTTCAGCGGGCCGTAGCGCAGCTGCACGGTCCGCGCACCGGGTGGGCGAGACGGCTGGTAGACCGGCGGCGCCTTGGCCGCGCTGGTCGCAGACGGCGGAGTCGAGGGCATGCCGGGCCGGGCGCTGACGACCGTCTGCGCCGACGCACTGCCCGCACATGCAGTGCAGGCGAGGGCTGCGGTCGCGACCAGCGCCAGAAGGCGAAGCCTCATCAGGGCGAATCCTAAGCCCTGGCGCGGGCTGACGCGCCCGCTTGCGCGGCTTTCCCGTGCGGTGTCATGAACGCGACCGGAACGCTGCTGCCGGCCTCGCGCCGTACGGTCGCGATCCTGCGGCCCGGCTGTACCGCGTCGCGGGCGTCACCGACGCACGGACGACCCATGCTGAGCAGCGGCTCGAGCGACGGAACGACGATCACGACCCCCCAGAGTCGCGCTGGTCCGTCGCCCTCCCGCTCAGGCGGGCCTGCGACCTCGAGCAGAACGTCACCCGCCCAGAGAAAGGCCTGGTGCAGCGGCCGTTCGGCCGATCCGGCCTCGCGAACGCGCCGCACCTCCATGCCGACGCCCTCCAGCGCCGCGAGCGTGCGCGGCAGGTCAGGCGTCGTCACCACCACGTGGTCGATCGCCGTAGCGCCGTTCGGATGAGTCTGCTCGACGGCGCGGCCGGGCGGGCGCGGAGCAGCGGCCTGCGTCGGAATCCCGTCGACGAGTCGCGGGAGCGCGCTCTCCGCCCGCAGCGACCAGGCGCAGAGGCCGTCGCCTGCCGCCGCCCCCGCGGCGTGCAGTTCGACGCCCCCGACGTCGAACCGGCCCCCGGGCCCGACGGCGAATCCCAGCCCGTGCCAGACGGACGGCTCATCGGCGATCTCGAGCGCCGCCAGCGCGGGCAGGCCTCCGCGCGTCACTGAGATGCCGGAGCGACGTTCGGGCGCATCGCCGAAGGGTGGCAGATCGCAGACCCCGGAACAGAAGCAGGGTCGCTGGGCGCGCACTCAGCGGTTGCGCCGGCGCGCGGCCCGCGCCGCCTTGGCCTTCTGACGCTGGCGCTGCTTGGACTGCCGTGCGCGCTTGTGGGCGTCGGCGTCGTGCTGAGCGGCGTCGGCGGTCGGGTCGCCCACGGGCGCGCGCCTGCGCGCATCCTTTGCGATCGCCACGCCGATGCCGGTGAGCAGCGCGAGGCCTCCGGCGACGATCAGCGCCCCCTGCCAGGTGTCCAGACCGGAGTCGTCGCTCGCCTGAGTGGTCTGCGTGGTCGTCGTCTCCGGTGCCGCCGGCGTCGCCGGCGGCAGGCCCTGGAACGGTGAGTTCTGTGCCACAGCGCCAGCCGGCGCCGCGAGCACGCAGGCGACGGCGATGAGCGCGATCCAGGCGAGACGGCTGCTGCGGCGTGACATCGCGCGCGCACGATAGTTGGTCGGTGCGCGGGTGCGGGCGGCGGTGCCGCGGAACCCGTCGTCGGCGGGCGCAGCTACCCTCCCCTCATGCCCCCGAAGCCCCGACCCATCCGTATGGACCAGCGCTCAGCGGTGGCCGAGATGCAGGCGCTCGAGCAGCGGTCCGACGAGGAACTGGAGCGCGAGCAGAAGTACAGGTCGGCGGCTCTGTCGATCCTCGGAGCGCGGGCCGCGGAGCGCTACGACGCGAAGGCTGCTCGCGCGTACTTCCAGAAGGCGATCGCCGCCGCGCGCCCGCAGGAGCGGATGCAGATCCGGCGCATGGCCGATGCGTCGATTGCGCTCGCCGAGCGCCGTCCCGAGGACCTCAAGGAGGCCGTCGAGCGCCTGGGACAGCAGGCACCGTCGACCCGTCAGCTGCTGCTGCTGCGGGTGGCAGGCCTGCTCGCGCCGCCGCCGGGCTCCAGCATCTGGCTGCGCGCTCGCGGCGTTCTGCTGATCATCGGTCTCGTCGTGGCGCTGCTGGTCGCCGGCTGGGCCGTCGTGAAGCTCGTCGCGATCCCGTTCGGCGGCGTCGGCAACGTGACCGCCGTGTGGGTCGGGATGCTGGTCACGGTCGTCGTGCTGGTCGTCCTCACGCTTGTGGGCAGGCGCCGTCAGTCCCGCGCCCGCGCGGCCGCGCGGACGGGCTGAGGATCGCCGCGGTGTGCGGCCGCTATTCACTGGCGGCACCCGACCCGGCATCCCTGAGAGAGCGCTTTCGCCTCGGTGACGACCTGCCTCTGGAGCCGCGCTTCAACATCGCGCCCGGCCAGGACGTCATCGCCGTGACGACCGATCGTGAGGGGGCCGCCCGGCCGGACCTGCTCCGCTGGGGACTCGTACCGCACTGGGCGAAGTCGCCGTCGACGGGCCACAGGATGATCAACGCGCGCGCCGAGACGGTGGAGCAGCGGCCCGCGTTCCGTGACGCACTGGCGGGCCGCCGCTGCCTCGTGATCGCGGACGGGTTCTACGAGTGGCAGCCGCGCGACCGGGGGCGCAAGCAGCCGTGGTGGATCACGCTGGACGACCATCGGCCGTTTGCGTTCGCCGGTTTGTGGGCGACCTGGCGCGCCGACCCTGAAGACACTCCGCTGCGGTCCTGCACGATCATCACGACGAGCGCGAACGATGCCGTTCGCGATCTTCACGACCGCATGCCCGTCATCCTGCCCGCGAGCGCGGAGAGTCACTGGCTCGACCACTCAGCCGCCATCCCGGAGCTGCGCGACTTGCTGCACCCGCCGCCCGCCGACCAGATGGCGCGGATTCCCGTGTCCACGGCCGTCAACGACGTCGCGAACGAGGGCCCCCAGTGCATCGAGCAGGTCGAGGTGCCGCCAGACGACCCGCGCGAGCCGCCGCTCTTCTGAGGCTGTCCGATGTCCGGCGCCACCGATCACACGCGGCCTGCCGCAGACGCCGGCGGCGCTGCCGGGAGAGGCGTTCTGCTGATCGCCAACCCGACGTCCGGGGGCGGAAAGGTGACGCGACTGCTGCCCCGCGTGCGCGCTCGCCTCGAGGCGCTCGGCGTCGAGCACCGCGTGCAGATGACACGCGACCTCGAGCACGCGCGCGAGCTGACCGCCGAGGGGCTGTCGCGCGGAGAGCTGCCGGTGTCGTTCTCCGGCGACGGTGTCGCCGGCGCGGTCGCGGGAGCTGCAGCCCGGTCGCCCGGTGCGGTGATCGGCGTGCTTCCGGGCGGCAGCGGCAACGACTTCTGCCGCCATGCGGGCATTCCCGCTGACCCGGTCGAGGCATGCGAGCTTCTGGTCGCGGGCGTTCCGACGCCGATCGACCTGGGCGAGGCCAACGGCCGGACGTTCCTCGGGATCGCGAGCCTGGGATTCGACTCGGAGGCCAACGAGATCGCGAACGGCGCCCCGCGCGCGCTGGGCCGCGGGATCTACGTGTATGGCGCGTTTGCCGCGCTGCTGCGCTGGAGGCCGGCGCACTTCGACGTCGAGATCGACGGTCGCCGCGAGAGCTTCGAAGGCTGGTCGGTGATCGCCGCCAATACGAGCGTCTACGGCGGCGGCATGTACATCGCACCCGATGCACGGATCGACGACGGTCTGCTCGACGTCGTCCTGACCCGCAAGACGAGCCGCCTGAAGTTCCTGCGCGCGATGCCCCGCGTCTTCGCGGGTACGCACGTGCGCGACCCGTCCGTTCGCGTCGTGCGCGGCCGCGAGGTGAGGGTGACGGCAAGCCGGCCATTCGCCGTATTCGCGGACGGCGACCCGATCGCGGACCTGCCCGCGGTGATCCGAGCGCTCCCGGACGCGGTCAGCGTCCTGCTGCCGGCGTGATGGCTCTGCGCACCCTCCTGGCCTCGGGCGCTGCGCGCGCGGCCGGCGCGGCGTCGCGGATCGCGGGGCGCGGTGGCACGAGCCTCCCGGGCAAGGTTCTGCTCGGCGTCGACCCGCGGGCCGTCGAGCGGCTGTCCGCGCGGCTGCCGCAGGGCTGCGCGGTCATCTCCGCGACCAACGGCAAGACGACGACGGCGTCGATCGCATCCGAGATCCTCGAGGCGGACCGGAGTGCGCCTGGTGCACAACCGCGCCGGCGCGAACATGGCAGGCGGGATCGCGGCGACGCTGCTGGCCGAAAGCGGCGACCAGGGCCTCTTCGAAGTCGACGAGTTCTGGCTCGGCCAGCTCGTCGCAGAGCTGCGGCCAAGAGCGCTGCTGCTGGGGAACCTGATCCGCGACCAGCTTGATCGCTACGGCGAGCTCGAGACGATTGCGGCGCGCTGGGCGGACGTCGCGGCCTCGCCACGGGTCGGCCGGCTGGTTCTCAACGCCGACGATCCGACGGTCGCCGACCTCGGCCGGGACTCCGCCGATGCGCTGTACTTCGGCGTCGAGGACGACGGCGTGGCGCTGCCCGGGCTCCAGCACGCTGCCGACGCCACGCACTGCCGGCGCTGCGGCGCCGCCTACGTCTACGAGGCCCACTACCTCGGCCACCTGGGCCGCTACCGCTGCGATCGCTGCGGGGCCCGGCGGCCGCAGCCGGAGGTCGCTGCTCGCGAGATCACGCTTCACGGGGTGCGCGGTGCGACGTTCGTGCTCGATCTCGGCGGGCGACCGGCGCGAAGTCCGGCTCCCCCTCCCCGGCCTCTACAACGTCTACAACGCGCTCGGCGCGGCCGCGTTGGCGAGCGCTCTCGGGGCGCAGCCCGAGCAGATCGTCGCAGGCCTCGAGGCCGTCGCGCCCGGCGTTCGGCCGCGCGGAGACGATTCGCACCGGGGAGCGAGATGTGGCGATCCTGCTGGTCAAGAACCCGGCCGGTGCCAACGAGGTGCTGCGGACGCTCGCGCTCGAGCCCGGCGAGCACGACATGCTCGCCGTCCTCAACGACCGCACCGCCGACGGCCGCGACGTCAGCTGGATCTGGGACGCCGACTTCGAGCTGCTGGCGGGCAGCGTGCGGCGGGTCGTCTGCAGTGGCACGCGCGCCGCTGAGATGGCGCTGCGCCTGAAGTACGCCGGAGTGCCCGCCGACCGGATCGTGGTCGGCGAGCAGCTCGAGCGGGCGCTCGACGACGCGTTGGCCGGCGATGGCGACCGGCTCTACGTGCTGCCGACCTACACGGCGATGCTCGAACTGCGCGAGCTGCTCGTCGCCCGCGGCGCCGCAGAGGGGTCGTTCGCGTGAGCCACGCGGTGATCTGGCACGACCTCGAGTGCGGCGGCTACGAGGCCGACCTGCCGCTCTGGCGGGAGCTGGCTGCGCAGGCCGGCGGACCCGTTCTGGACGTCGGGGCGGGAACCGGGCGCGTATCCGCTGGACCTGGCTCGGCGCGGCCACGACGTCATGGCCCTCGACGTGGATGCCGAGCTGCTGGGGGCGATCGCGGCACGTGCGCGCGGCACGCAGCTGCGAACCGTCTGCGGCGACGCGCGCGACTTCTCGATCGCCGGGCCGTTCGCCCTCATCGTCGTGCCGATGCAGACGATCCAGCTGCTCCCCGGAGAGCCCGCGCGCGCCGCCTTCCTGGGCCGGGCGCGAGCGCACCTTGCGCCGGGAGGGCGGCTTGCGATGGCGATCGCCGATCCGCTCGACGGCTACGACGACGAGCATTCGCACCCTCCGACCCCGGACATCCGCGAGATCGACGGCATCGTGTACGCGAGCCGGCCCGTGCGGCTCGTCGATGCCGGAGCGCGCATCGCGATCGAACGAGAGCGTGAGATCGTCGACGGCGCCGGCCTGCGCACGGTGAGCGAGGACGTCGTCTGGCTGGAGCACCTGAGCGCGGAGCAGCTCGAACGGAGTCGGAGGCCGCCGGGCTGCGCGTGCTCCCGCGCTCTGCGATAGCCGCGACCGACGTCTACGTGGGCTCAACGGTGGTGGTGCTGGGTGGCTGACGCCGATCGCAGGACGCTGCGCGTGTGCGCGCTCTACCCCGACCTGATGAACATCTACGCCGACCGCGGCAACCTGCTCCTGCTGGAGCGGCGCTGTGCGTGGCGGGGAATCGGCTTCGAGCTGACGAGCTCCGGGCTCGGCGACGGGATCGACCCCGGCGCGCACGACCTCTTCTACCTCGGCGGCGGACAGGACCGCGACCAGGAGCTGTGTGCCGGGGACCTGCTCGACGTCAAGCGCGACGGCCTGCACGAGGCGGCGCGGCGCGGCGCGGCGATCCTCGGGGTGTGCGGCGGCTACCAGCTGCTCGGGCACAGCTACCAGCTCGGCGACGTGACGATCCCCGGCGTCGGGCTGCTCGACCTGCGAACCGTTCGATCGGAGGATGCTCGCCTGATCGGCAACGTCGCGATCGAGGTCGACCTGCCGGGCGCGGGCGGAACGCGCATCCTGGCCGGGTTCGAGAACCACGGAGGCCGGACCGCGCTCGGGCCCGCGGCCTCGCCGCTCGGCCGGGTCCTCCGCGGGCATGGCAACGACGGCGTCTCGGGCGGGGAGGGCGCCCGCAATGGCCTCGTGATCGGCACCTACCTGCACGGGCCGCTGCTGCCGAAGAACGCCTGGTTCGCCGACTGGCTGGTCGCCTCGGCGCTGAACGACGGCCGACCGCTGCCACCGCTGGACGACGACCTCGAGGACGCCGCTCACGCGGGCGCGCTGCGCGCTGCCGGGCTCGGCTGAGTCAGCGTCCCGACGACCCGAAGCCGCCTTCGCCCCGTACAGCCGGGGCCAGCTCGGCGACCTCGACGGGCTCCGCGATCGCCACCGGCACGACCACCAGCTGGGCTATGCGGTCACCGGCCGCCAACCCGCAGGCCTGATCGCGGTCGGTGTTCAGCAGCAGCACCTGGAGCTCCCCGCGGTAGCCCTCGTCGATCAGGCCGGGAGCGTTGACGAGCGCTATGCCATGCCGCGCAGCCAGCCCCGAGCGCGGGAGCACGAGGCCGGCGTGCCCGGGGGGCAGCTCTATCGCCAGCCCGGTTCTGACGCGCGCGCGCTCGCCCGGTTCGAGGACGACCGCCTCCAGGGCGCAGAGATCGAGACCGGCGTCGCCCTGGTGGGCCCGGGTGGGCATCACCGCGCGAGGGTCCACTCTGGTCACCGGTAGCTGCACGTGCAGCAGCCTACGCGGCGAGCGCTACTCGGCGGCGCCGTCCGCGCCGTTGGTTCCGACGGCGAAGCGGGCGAAACGGGCCGCCACCTGGGACGAGACCAGCGCACGCACGAGGACGCCGTCGGGCGTGTCGGTTCGCTCGAGATCGCCGGCGATCTCGTGCAGCTCGGCGAGCCGCCCGCCCTCTGCGTAGGGCAGCAGCAGCTCCACCGCCTCGAGCCTGCGTGCCAGGTCATCGGTGATCAGCTCCTGCAGGCGCTCGACCCCTTCACCGGTGCTCGCCGACGCCAGCACACCGTCGGGATGGCGCCGGCGCAGCTCGGCCCGCCGCTCGGCGTCGATCGCGTCCGCCTTGTTGAGGACCAGCAGACGCGAGATCTCGCCGGCGCCGATCTCCTCCAGCACCTCGTCGACTGCGGCGATCATCGCGAGCATCTCGTCCTCGTGCACGGAGGAGTCCACCACGTGCAGGATCAGATCGGCCAGACGCGTCTCCTCGAGCGTGGCGGCGAACGCGTCCACGAGTTGGTGCGGCAGCTTGCGGATGAACCCGACGGTGTCGGTGAGCAGCAGCGGCCTGCCGCCGAGCCGCATCACCCGGGTCGTCGGATCGAGCGTGTGGAAGAGCCGGTCCTGAACGCCGACATCCGCCCCGGTGAGCCGGTTGAGCAGCGTCGACTTGCCGGCGTTCGTGTACCCGGCGAGGGCCACCTGCGGAAGACCCGCCCGCTCGCGCTCCGCGCGCATCGTGCTGCGTGAGCCCTGCACCTCGCGCAGGCGGCGCTTGAGTGCGGAGATTCGGTCGCGCGCAAGGCGGCGGTCGGTCTCGATCTGAGACTCGCCCGGGCCGCGTGTCCCGATGCCGCCTCCGAGCCGTTCCAGATGCGTCCACAGGCCGCGCATCCGGGCAAGGTTGTACTCGAGCTGCGCAAGCTCGACTTGAACCTTGCCCTCGGCGCTGTGGGCGTGGCCGGCGAAGATGTCGAGGATCACGGTGGTCCGGTCGACGACCGGAAGGCCGAGCTCGGCCTCGAGGTTGCGCTCCTGGCGTGGCGTCAGCTCGTCGTCGCAGGCGATCACGTTGGCGTCGGCGGCGCCCGCAAGCTGCTTGACCTCCTTGAGCTTGCCGGGGCCCAGGTAGGTGTTGGGGTGCGGCGCGTCACGGTGCTGAACCACCTGGCCGACGACCGCCACGCCCGCGGTGCGCAGCAGCTCGTGGAGCTCGGAGAGGTCGTCACCGTCGGGCAGCGCGGCTATGCAGAACGCGCGCTGCTTGGCTCGTCCCTGGTGCGGCGCACCGGGCTTGGGGGTCTCGCTGGTACGGCCGTGGCGACTGCGTTCCTGCAACCAGGCCAGTCTAGACGCGCCGGTCCGCGGACCTAAACGCCTAGGTGTTGCATAGGTGCCATAGTGGAGCAGCTCATGCCCGCCTGGCTGCTGCTCATCTCTGCTGTGGCGATCACCGCGCTCGCGGGGTGCGCCGACGCGCCGCGGGACGGCGCCGCGCTCGATGTGTCGGCCGCGAGCTCGCTCAAGCGGCCTCTCGGCGATTCTGCATCGAGCTTTCGGCAGGGAACCGTGCGGCTGTCGTTCGCCGGCTCGGACCAGCTGGCCGCTCAGATCCGTGCCGGGGCCCAGCCGGACGTCATCGCCGCCGCGAACTCGGCGATCCCGCGCGCGCTCGCGGCTGAGGGGCTCGTGGAGAGGCCGGTCGCGTTCGCACGCAACGAGCTCGTGCTCGCGGTCCCCAGAAACGGCGGCCGCGTAAGGTCGCTCGCAGATCTGGGGGCCGCGGGCGTCACGATCGCCGCCGGAGCGCCTGCGGTCCCCGTCGGCGGATACACGCGAAGCGTCCTCGACAGGCTGGGCGCGGCGCAGCGCCGGCGTGTGCTGGCGAACATCCGCTCGGCGGAGCCCGACGTGGCGGGAGTGGTCGGCAAGCTGGCCCAGGGAGCCGTCGACGCCGGCTTCGTCTACCGCACCGACGTGCGTGCGGCCGCCGACCGCCTGCGGGCGATCAGCCTCCCGGAGCGCCTACGCCCGCAGGTCGTGTACCAGGCCGCGGTCGTGCGTGGGAGCGACCGCAGGCAGGCCGCTCGCGCCTATCTGCGAGGACTCGTCGATGGCCCGGCGGCCGTCGCCCTGCGGGGTTCGGGGTTCCTGCCTGCGCCATGAGCCACCGGACTCCGTTCACGATCGTCAGCGGGGTCGCACTCGGTCTGTGCCTCTGCTTCCTTGCGCTGCCGGTCGTCGCGATCTTCACCGATGTGGCGCCCGGCGACCTCCTGGCGAGCCTCGACGATGCGGCGGCACGCGAAGCCCTGCGCCTCAGCCTGATGACCTCCGGCCTTGCGCTGATGATCATCGTCGGCGTCGGCACGCCGGCGGCGTGGTTCCTGGCGACGCGGCGCTTTCGCGGTCGCCGCCTCGCGACGACCGTCATCGAGCTGCCGCTGGTCGTTCCGCCCGCCGTCGCGGGGATCGGCCTGCTTGCGGCGCTCGGACCACGCGGCATGCTCGGGCCGGTGCTGGACGACCTCGGGGTTCGCCTCGTGCTGGAGACCGCCGGCGTCGTCGTCGCACTGACCTTCGTGGCGAGCCCGTTCTACATTCGCCAGGCGCAGGCCGGCTTCGCGGCACTCGATCCGCAGCTGCTCGACGCTTCGCGCACGCTCGGCGCCGGCGAGCTGCGGACCTTCCTGCGCGTCGCCGTTCCGTGCTCGCGTGCGGCGCTGAGCGCGGGCGCGGCGCTCGCCTGGGGTCGCGCACTGGGCGAGTTCGGCGCGACGCTCCTGTTCGCTGGCGCACTGCGCGGCGTCACGCAGACCGCGCCGCTTGCGATATACGAGCGATTCGGGACCGACTTCACAGGGGCTCTGGCGCTCTCGGCGGTGCTCGTTCTGCTCTCGGCGACGATCCTGCTCGCCGTCCGGCTCAGCACCGGAGCAGCTGATGCTCAGCGCTGACATTCGCGCGCCGCTGCGCGACTTCGACCTCGAGATGGCGTTCTCCGTCTCCCCGGACAGTTGCCTTGCGCTCGCGGGCCCATCGGGCGCGGGCAAGACCTCGGCACTGCGCGCTGTGGCGGGCCTGCTTCGCCCGCTCACAGGACGCATCGCCTGTGGGACGCGGACGTGGCTGGACACCGGATCGGGGTGCAACGTGGCCCCGGAGCGGCGCGGCTGCGCAGTGATGTTCCAGGACTACGCGCTGTTTCCCAACATGAGCGCCTGGCGCAACGTCGCGTACGGCATG
>CAVQQA010000007.1:0-126928 GCA_963714935.1 uncultured Actinomycetes bacterium | reverse complement strand
TCCGCCGCGCCCTCGTTGCCGGCGATCGTCGGATCGCCGGAGGTCGGATCAGGTGCGATCGGCGCGTACGGGAACGGGACTCGCGAACGGGCCGACGTACTCGTCCGGATCAGCGACCGGCGTGTTGAACGTCACGCCCGTGACCAACTTGTCAACCGAGTCGATGCCGGGGAACACCGGCAGGTAGTACGCGGGCGTGGTCGTGCTGAAGCCCGGGTCGATGACCGGGAAGCCGGGGAGACCGCCGTTCACGCCCCCGGAGATGGCGCTGCCGTACCACAGGGCGCTGTAGGAACCGTCCGACGCGGGGCCGCCGCCGACGTAGCTGGCCGCTGTCGCAAACGTCCGCGCGCTGGGCGCCGCCTCGTTCTTGAAGTCCGTGCAGCCCTGCTGCTTGGCCTCCCAGCCGCTCGCCGTCAGTGCAGCGGCGTCCGCCGAGCCCGCGGTGATCGAGGCCTTGGCGAAGTTCGTGTCCACGCGCGAGGACAGCGAGTCGACGTCCGGGTTCCACAGCAGCGGAACCGAGTTCGTCTCGAGCGTCTTCGTGCTCGACGGCAGGATCTCGATGCTGACGTTGCCCAGCGCACCACCGTCGTAGGAGTCCTTGAAGGTGACCTCTGCAGCCAGCGATCCCGCGATCGTGACCTCACGCTGACCAAGCGATGCCCCGAGGTCGACGTTGACCTTGTACTGGCTGCGTCTCGTTGAGCGCCGTGTTCACACGACCAGCCGGACACGAGCCCGGCGCCGCCGACGCCGGCCGGGCAATCGCCGCGGATCCGGATCGTGACCGGGAGACGGAAGTCGACGAGGCCGGCCTTGCGCAGGAAGCTCTTGCTGCGAATGACCCGCGGGTTCTTCTTGATCTGCTTGCGCAGCTGCTTGCTGATGGCAGCCTTCTGCTTCTTGGAGATACTTCTTCGCGCTCGCGGAACCCGCGAATGCTCCGAAGACCATCGCCAACGCCGTGGCCAGAGCCACGACACGAACACTGCCCCTCCTTAGCACGGCACCTTCTCCCCGGTCGACTTGGCGGCGTTGCGTTGTCGCGGCGTAGCATAAGCATTCCGGCGGGGTCCTGGCCAGTCACCCCGCCCCCGGGGCGAGCGGCTCCGCGCCAGGTTGCCGCAGCGGGCTCTGCGGAGCGCGTCCGGAAAGCACACGAACCCCTGTGCGAACCCCGGTCTACAGACCGGTGAAGGGCGGTAATGAGCCCTGGGCCACCCCCGAAGGGGCATCCCCCCGGAACCCAGGGCTCGTGGTGCTCATCGTCACCTGACGCGCAGGCCTGAGCGGTGGCTGGCGTTTCCCCTGATCCGGCAGAACGCCGCGGCCTGTTCGGCGTCGCGCGCAGCCACTCCTGCGCGCGCCGCGCAGCGGCGGGGTCGACGGGGCCGCCTCGATGTCCACGTCGCGGGCCGCCCCCCGTACCTGCGCGGGCAACGCGATCGAGCGATAGCTTCCCGGCAATGGTCAGCCAGAGGGCTGTCTCGGCCTTTGTCTCGGCCTGCTCCATCGCTGCCATCGCTTGCACGGTCGATTCCGGGACTGCGTTCAGCGCGGACAGGGCGCTCAGCGTGAAGAGAGCCAAGAACGCTGCGACGAAACACGCACGTGCCAAGGGGCGCGCGAGGTACCCGTATGACACCTTCAAAGTCAAGGTCCGGGCCTGCAAGCGCGAGGCCCGGTTCAAGGTCGCCTGCAAGGCGACGATCCGAGGCGTGAAAACTTGCCTGAGAACCAAGTGCGCACCTCGCAGCCCCGGCTTCTACCGGGAAGAGTGCACTTGGAGGTCGGTCGTGAGCGCGTACGGGCGAGGACACCGCAGGACCCGCGTCAACGCCTACAGGTTCCACTGCAAACTCGGCGACGAGATCCCCAGCCCCGCCTAGTGGCAATCGGGGGCTGAGACACTGCGGGACTAGGACTCGAACCTAGAATCCCTGCTCCAGAGGCAGGTGTGTTGCCGATTACACCATCCCGCAAGGCGGCGCCGAGTATAGGACGCGATCGCCCGCTCGAAGCCTCCACGCACGCGCCCGCCTTCAGGCGCTGAACAGCCTAGTGACCCGGTCCTCCAGGCCCGGGTCCAGGCACAGCAGCACCTCGTCTCCGGCCTCGATGACCGTGTCGGCCTTGGGCACGAAACCGCCGCCGTCGCGCAGGATCGAGATGACGAGGCTGCCGTCGGGCATCTCGAGATCGTGAACGTTGATGCCCGGCAGCGGCCGATCCGTCGGCCGACCTCCATCTCGATGATCTCGAGCCGCTCGCTCGGGCAGGTCGAGCAGATGAACGAGGCCGTACTGCGGCACCTCGTGCTCGATCAGGCGCAGGATCAGGTCGGTCGCCGACACCGACCGGGCTGGATCCCGAGCAGATCGAAGTACTGGCCGGTTGCGCGGGTTGTTGACGCGCGCGATGATCCGCTCGACGAGGTACTTCTCGCGCGCGATCTGGCAGATCAGGATGTTGTCCTCGTCGTCGCCGGTGACGGCGACGACCAGGTCGGCGCGCTGGATGCCGGCGCGCTCGAGCACCCACAGCTCGGTGCCGTCGCCGTACTGGGCGACGTGCTCGAGCTCCTCCTCGATCGCCAGGTAGCGATCGCGCTGCTGCTCGACGAGCGTGACCTCGTGGCCTTTCTCGAGCAGCTCGCGCGTCGAGGTTCAGCCCGACCTTCCCGCCGCCGACGATGATCGCGTACATCAGACTTCGGCGATCCGCTCAGGCGCTGCTCGAACATCTCGATCGGCGTACCGGGTCGGGCAGATCGTCTGCAAGCCCCTGCGCCTGCGTACCACTCCGCGCGCGCCGGATCCATCACGCGAGCGATCACTCGCTCGACGCTCGAACATGCGCCGTGCGATCTGCGCGATCGTCAGGTTCGTGTTGTCGCCGTTGGTCGAGGCGATGAAGACGTCGGCCTGCTCGATGCCCGCCTCGCGCAGCGCGTCGTGCTCGAGCGCCTGACCGATCGTGAAGCGCCCGCCGGCGTCCTCCCACGACGAGGCCTGACCGGCGTCGAGGCGCTCGTGCGACAACGGGTCGTCATCGAGCACCGAGACCTCGTGTCCCGAGGACAGCATCGATCGCGCCACGGCCGAGCCGACGCGGCCGGCCCCGACGATCAGGATGAACGACATCAGCCGGGCACTCTAATGGTCGGACGGCGGCTGCCTCTGCCACCGACCGCGGACGAGCCGCCGCGCGCCGACGGGCGGTGCCGTGAGGATCACCGGACACGGCGCCTTCGAGACCACGTGCTTGGTCGCCTCGCCGACGTAGTTCTCGAGCCCCGGGCGACCGCCGAGCCGCGTTCCGCCCGTGATCTTCGAGGGTTCCTCAGCCGCCAGAACGATCGCCTGCACGCCGCGGCGCCGAGCCTCGTCGACGATCGCCTGACCGGTGCGGCGAGCGCGGACCGTCGCGGTCGCGACGTCCACGCCCTCGTACTCCTCGCCGACGGCCTTCGCGCGGGCCAGTGCGGTTCGCGCACGGTTGAGCTCGTCCTCCGGAAGTCGCGCGTCGATCGGCAGCGACATCGGGATCTCGAAGACCCAGATCGCCTCGATCGTCGGCTCCTCCGTCCTGATCGGCGCTGTCGAGGTCCTCCGCCGCAGCGAGCCGCCCGGCCGTCTGCATGATGTCGTCGTCGAGTCGTCGTACCGAGTCACCGGCACGAGGATCGAGCCGTACTCGGACTCCACGTGCTCGCCGCGCAGCGCCTCGCGCGGAACGGTCACGCGGCTGAGCAGTGGCTTGCCCGTCGACCCTCGGTAGATCGACGTAGAGCGCCAGGCCGAAGGCCATCCAGGCGATGCCGACCCAGCGTGCGTCGCTCGTGCATGACGACGACGCTGAGCCACGCGAGACCGCTGAGAATCACGCCGGCGACGGCCGGGAGCGGGACCGACGCGCCATCCGGCCCGCCCACTCTCACGTTGAGCGGGATCGCGTACGGGCGAGGCGATCCGGCCTCGCTGAACCGCAGCCTGACGATCGAGGCGTGAGCGATCGTCAGGCTCGAGCAGCGCGCCGAACGCATAGAGCCCGAGCAGCATGTCGAGATCGTGCGGGATCGTCAGAGATCGCGGCGAGCACGGCTGCCGATGACGATCACCACGAACGGCGTGTACCGCGTCGGGTGCAGCTTGCCGAGCCCGCTCGGAATCTGACGGTTCGTCGACAGCGAGTAGGCGAGCCGCGACAGCCCGAGCATCGCGGAGTTCGCGGCCGCCACGAGAGTCACGGACGCGGCGGCCGCGATCGACGTACGTAGTGGTGTCGCGCAGCCAAGCCTGCTCGAAGGCGTCGGCGAGGCCGAGGAACGGGGCGTCGCGGTAGCGCCCGCCGAGTGCCGTCTCGCCGTCGACGACGGGTACTGCGCTGATCGCGACCAGCGCTATTCCGGTGTAGATCACGACCACCGTCAGTGAACCGAACGTGACCAGGCGGCGCAGATCGGCGCGCGACACCCTGAGCTCTCCCGCCAGCCCGGCGGCAGACTCCAGGCCGCTCGAGACGACGGTGGCGATTCCCAGCGCGACGATGACGTCGTTCCAGGTCGGCGATGTGCCGAGATCGATCGGCTCCGTGACGGTGTCGAGATCGAAAAGCAGCACGAGTCCGAGTACGACCAGCGCAAGCTGGACCGCGACGTCGGCGGCGACCAGGACGGAGACCCGCGTCGAGCGGGCCGGCGAGAAGCCGCGCACGTTGCGTGCCGCCACATAGGCCAGGAACGCCAGACAGGCTGCGAGCTCGACGGCGCCCTCACCCAGCTCGGCCCAGAACGGGACCAGGTAGTTGGTCGCCGCGAAGACGCAGACGGCCAGCAGGATCACGTAGTCGAGCAGCAGTGCCCAGCCGGCGATGAAGCTCCACAGCTCGTTGAACGCGTAGCGCGCGAAGACGGTCGATCCGGCTCGTTCCTGGTGCAGCGACGAGCCTTCGACGTACGTCATCAGCGCGAGCGCGAACATCACCCCACCGGCGAGGAAGACGACGGGCGTGAGGCCGAGCGCGTAACCGGCGATGACGCCGAGCGAGAAGTAGATCGCGCTCGCGATCACGGTCCACACGACGGCGAAGATCAGTCGCGCGCCGAGTGACCTGCGGAACTCGTAGGCACCGCGCTCCGCTGAGGCAGGGCCGCTCATGGCCCGATTCTCCGGGCCATGTAGATCCGGCCGATTCCCGCGAGCACGAACAGAACGCCCATCAGAACGCCCAGCGCCAGCGGGCCGCCGCCGCCGAGCAGCGCGCGCATGATCATCGCGACGCCAAGCAGCACGAGCACCACCGAGAACAGGGTCGTCACCCGCCGGTGCACCTCGCGGCCGGACACGGTGCTCATGCTACGGCGCCGCCCGCGCTGCGCAGCGCCGAGGGCGCGGCCGCGTCAGTGTGGATGATCACGCGGCAGGGACGATCCTGGAGCACTGTCTCGAGGGTCTTCCCGAATACCGAACCGGCCTGCCGCGGGGGCAGCGGCATGACGATCGCCGTCGCCCGCAGCTGGCGCGCCTCCTCGACGATGAGCCGTCCGGCCTGGCCGGTGCGCACCTTCTCCCAGTGACCCGTGACGCGGCGCCCACCCTGGATCCGCGCCTGCTCGACGAGCGACTGGGCGATGCGCTCCTGCTCCGGCATCGCGGCGTCGATCGGCGACGACGCGGGCACGGTGATCGGGACCAGCACGTGGATCCCCCGACGGCGACGCGCGGCGAGCCGCACCGCGGTCGCCACGGCGCCCGGCGAATAGCCGCGCGGGTCGAGCGCGACGAGCACCGAGTCGTACTCAGCCTCCTGCTCGACGACCGGCTTGGGGATCGCGACCTTCGCGGTCGTGCGCAGGTCGAGGCCCTG
This sequence comes from uncultured Actinomycetes bacterium, assembly GCA_963714935.1. Classification (GTDB taxonomy): domain Bacteria; phylum Actinomycetota; class Thermoleophilia; order Solirubrobacterales; family Solirubrobacteraceae; genus F1-60-MAGs163. The sequence goes on along the minus strand of CAVQQA010000007.1, from coordinate 121,057 downwards.
GCTGCGCCGATATGCGACGTACACCCCACAGCCGATCGCGAGCCAGACGACCCCCGCGACCGCCACGTCGAGGTGAAGAGCCGTCACCACCACGAAGGCCAGGCTGGTACCGGCGAGTCCGATGAGTGCGAACACCGGAAAGTCCACTCCGGACACGCGGGCGTTCATGGGTCCCCGATATGGCCGCTCGGCGTCGGGCTGCGTGAAACGCAGACGGATCAGCGCGAGGTGCGCGATCGCTGAACGAGAGCATCGCGCCGAACGCGTAGATGTTGCCGAGGAAGGCTGCCTGCCCCGGCAGGATCGCCAGCGACGAGGCAAATCCCCCGAAGATCACGATGCCGATCCACGGTGTCCCGTATCTCGGGTGCAGACGTCGCAGGCGGTCCGGCATCTGACGGTGCATGCCCATCGAGTAGACCAGCCGTGACACGCCGATTATCCCCGCGTTCGTGGCGATCAGGAGGATCGTCGCGGCGAGGATGCCGACGTAGATCTCGGCACCGTCCTGGAGCGCGCCGAGGTCCATGTGCTTGACGACCCCGAGGATCGGGTCGCCGGCGAACCCGCCATCCGCCTCGGGCTCCCCGAGCAGCGTCTTGTAGGTACCGTCGTCGTCCTTGAAGACCGGCAGCGCCGACAGCGCGACGACCGGCAGCGCGCTGTAGATCGCGAACACCGCGATGACGACGCGGTTGATCGCCGCGGGGATCGTCTTCGCCGCGTCCTTGGCCTCCTCGGCCATGTTCGAGATCGTCTCGATCCCGGTGTAGGCGATCATCCCGATCGGGATCGCCAGGAAGAAGTCATGCCAGGTCGGTGCGACCCCGAGACTGACGTTGTCCACCAGCACCGACGGCGACAGGACGAGCACCACGCCGACGAGCACCAGCAGGAGCTGCGTTGCGAAGTCGAGCACCGCGAGCGTGACGTTGACCCCCGCGGACTCCTTGACGCCGACGACGTTCACCGCGCACAGGAGCAGCACGATGATGATGCCGGCGATGATGTCGCCGGGGGCGCTCTGGAGCTCCTCCCAGAACAGCCCTCCGACGTAGTGCGGGACGAAGAACGCGGAGATCGCGATCGTGATGACGTAGTTCAGCATCTGCGCCCAAGCGGCGAAGAACGACCAGAACTCGTTGAAGGCGCGGCGCGCGAAGCTCGAAGAACCGCCCGCCTCCGGGTACATCGCCGTCGCCTCGGCGTACGTCGACGCGGTCATGAAGAAGAAGAAGCCGGTGATGACGAAGACGACCGGAGTCAGGCCCAGCGCGAACGATGCGACCAGGCCGAGCGCGTAGTAGATCGACGAGCCGACGTTGCCGTACGCGGTCGAGAACAGCGCGTTGACGCCCAGCACTCGCTGGAGCCCGTGAAGGCGGCGTTCAGCCATGACCGGGCAGGAATCCCCTCAGCACCGCGCGGCAGTGTATGCCCGGCGCACGGCGCGACCTCGGGATGCGCGGTGGCCGTCGGCCACCCGCGTCAGGCGGCCGACGGCGAGCCGAGGTCCGAGGCCACGGCCGCGATCGCCTCGCCGATGACTTCGGCGGCGGTGTCGATCTCTGCCCGCGTCGTGACCAGCGGCGGCGAGATCGCAACTGCATCGCCGAGCGGGCGCACGAGCACCCCTCGCGCCTTCGCCTGGGCGAACGTTCGCGCAGGGAGATCCGGGTGCTCGGCGAGGGCGGCTGCGTCGAACGCGACCGCGCCGAGCGCGCCGAGTCCCGCCCGGACCGCGCCGACGAGGGCACCGCTCGCAAGCGGCGCGAGGGCCGCCGCTATCTCGTCCTCGAGCTCGCGGCCGCGGTCGAGCAGATGCTCCCGCTCGATGATGTCGAGGTTGGCGTGCGCCGCTGCGCATGCGGTCGGATGGCCCGAGTACGTCTGGCCATGACGGAACCACAGCCCGCCGCGCTCCCAGAACGGAGCTGCGACCTTGCCGCTGATGACCACGCCGCCCAGCGGCAGGTAACCGCTGGTGACCCCCTTCGCGAACGTGATCATGTCCGCTCGCACACCGAACCGCTCTACGGCGAACCACGTTCCGAGCCGTCCGAACGCGCAGATGACGGCATCGACGACAAGCAGTGCGCCCGCGCGCTCGCACAGCGCGGCCACCGCCGTCAGATAGCCCGGCACGGGCAGGTGAAGGCCGCCGGCGCCGATCACCGGCTCCACGAACACCGCCGCCACGCGCTCGGCGCCGACGCGCTCGATCTCGGCCTCCAGCGCCTCCACCGAGTCGTGCGGCACGTGGCTCGTGTCAGGATCGAGCGGGCCCATTCCCTCCTGGTTGAGCCGGATTCCGCCGATGCTCGTCCCAAGTCCGTGGGTTCCGTGATAGCCCTGGGCGCGGCCGATCAGGTGCGTGCGGTCGGGTTCACCGCAGGCCGCGAAGTAGCGGCGCGCGAGCTTCGCGGCCGTGTCGATCGCGTCACCGCCGCCGAGCCCGAAGAAGATCCGCGGGTCGTCGACGGCGTCCTGCGCGTAATCGGCCAGCCGCTCGGCGAGCGTGATGGCCGGCTCGCTGGCGAACGCGCCGAACGCCGAGTAACTCGCGAGCCGGCTGATCTGCGCGGCGACCGCGTCGGCGATCTCCTGCCGCCCGTGGCCGACGTTGACGCACCAGAGGCTCGCGGTGGCGTCCAGATAGCGCTTGCCCTCCGCATCCCAGACGCTCGTCCCCTCTCCCCGAGTGATCACGACCTCCGCGCCGCGGACGGCCGCCATGTCGGCGAACGGGTGCCAGAAGCGCGTGTCGCTGGTCATCGCCTCACCGTAGCCCGCCGCGCCCCGGGCGGCAATCGTCGGCGACGGCGAACATCGCACGGTGACGTGCGCCGTCGCGGCGAGGCTCAGCCGTGCTCGACGTCGACGGGCAGCCCGTGGGCATCGAGCACACGCACGGCGAACGCGTAGCGACCCTTGGGCAAGCGGCCTCCGAGGCTGACCTTCCAGCGCAGGCCCGAGGTCCTGCGCCGGACCGACGCCGTCATCCAGCGGGGCCGGCCGCAGGCCTTGCGACTCGTCCGGCTGAAGTGGGCGTTGCGTGGCACCCACCAGGCACAGCCACGCGCGCCGCTGCCGCGGCGCAGCGCCACCTGCACGCGCATCCCGCGACCTGCATTGCGCAGCCAGCCCGTCAGTGACCGCGTCGCAAACGGCGCCGGCACATCGGACGTGATGACCGGCAGCGACATGGGCGCACGGCCCGGGGGCCCGACCGCGACGCGAGGCGCCGGGGCGGACGCGCGTTCAGCTTCCGGGCCGGCCGAAACCTGCGGCTCCCGGTAGCCGGCCACGAGTTCGGTGGCCACCTCAGGGACGACGTACTCGCGTTCGCGCGCGCCGCCGTCGCTCCAGCCGTCGAAGACCAGTTCCCCGCCGCCGAGCGGCGTGTGCGACGCCGCAGCGACGAGATCGACGCGCCGGCCGATCGGCTCCTCGAACACCGTCGTCGTCGTCGCCGGCCGGCCGCCCAGCACGAGAGCCGCTCCCTCCGGGTCACTTCGCAGCGTCAGGCGCACCGTCTCGGGAACGATCGTCACCGACGCGCCCTCGCGCTGGCCGCGCATGCCTGAGACGCGGAGGCGCACCTCATAGCTGGTGTCGGCTCCGAGACGGTCGGAGGGCGTGAACGTCGCTCCGGCGCCCACGCCCTCCGCGACCGTTTCGGTGTCTTCACCGGTGTGACGCACGACCGTCCAGCGCAGCGTGTCGAGAGCGAGCGCTGCATGCGAGTCATCGACCTCTGCGCGAAGCGTGACCGGGACGCCCACGCGGAAGGTCGAGCCTTCGGCCGGAGCGGCGATGACGACGGCCGGGGCGTGGTCGGCCGAACCGGAGTCCGACCAGGCGCCACCTGCGCGAACGGCCCAGGCGGCCCCCGGCGACGCGAGCGCAAGGCTCAGAGCCGCCGGGAGGACCGCCCGTCCCCCCAGGACAACCGTTCGACGCAGCTTCCGTGCCGTCCGTACGTTCACGGACGGGAAGGTAGGTCGTCCAACGGCTCCTGCCTAGATCGGCAATTCGTCTTCCACGCCCGAGCGCGACGTCCAGAGACTGCTGGACAAAGCGCGCGGGCGCGGCGCGTTCGTTGCGCATACCGAAACCTTCTCGCCGACGTGAACGCCCACGCGCGGGCGCGGCGCGTTCGTTGCGCATACCGAAACGTTCTCGCCGACGTGAACGCCCACGCGCGGGCGCGGCGCGTTCGTTGCGCATACCGAAACGTTCTCGCCGACGCGAGCGCCCGCGCGCCCGCCACGAGGCAAGTCACGTGACTCCTGGCTGAGAGATCGTTGTCCCTGGCCAGGAGTCCGGGGTGGGGACAGTGCATATTGCACGGCCCCACCCCGGGGACGCCGCCAGGGGCGACGAGATCCCGCCAGGCGTTACGTGATGATCGGGATGATCAGAATCGCGACGATGTTCGCGACCTTGATCATCGGGTTGATCGCCGGCCCGGCGGTGTCCTTGAACGGGTCGCCGACGGTGTCGCCGGTGACCGAGGCAGCATGGGCCTCCGAGCCCTTGCCGCCGAACGCGCCATCCTCGATCAGCTTCTTGGCGTTGTCCCAGGCGCCGCCGCCCGCGGTCATCATGACCGCGAAGAAGAAGCCGACGACGATGACGCCGATCAGCAGGCCGCCGAGGGCGGCGACCGAGATGACGCCGACGATCGGTCGTGACGACGATCGGGATCAGCGACGGGATGATCATCTCGCGCTGAGCGGCCTTCGTCACGATGTCGACGCACGCTGCGTAGTCGGGCTCGTCCGTGCCCTCCATGATCCCGGGCTTCTCGCGGAACTGACGGCGGACCTCCTCGACGACGGCTCCGCCCGCGCGACCGACGGCCTCCATCGAGAGCGCCGCGAACAGCGTGACCATCATGCCGCCGACCAGCAGGCCCATCAGCACGGGCGGGTCGTCGATCAGGAAGGTCAGCGACTCGCCCTCGACCCTGAGCTCCGCCTTGAAGCCGGCGAACAGCACGACCGCGGCGAGCACCGCCGAACCGATCGCGTAGCCCTTCGTGACGGCCTTCGTCGTGTTGCCGACCGCGTCGAGCGGGTCGGTCACGTTGCGCACCTCCTCGGGCATGTCCGCCATCTCGGCGATGCCGCCGGCGTTGTCGGTGATCGGCCCGAACGCGTCGAGTGCGACGATCAGGCCGGTCAGCGAGAGCTGACCCATGACCGCGACGCCGATGCCGTAGATGCCCTGGGTGCCGCCGCCGGCCAGCTTCCACGAGCGCGAAGATGCCGAGCACCAGCACGAGTGCGGGAAGCGCGGTCGCCTGCAGGCCCTGCGCGAGCCCGGAGATGATGTTCGTCGCGTGACCGGTCTGCGACGCCTCGGCGGTCTTGCGGACAGGGCCGAAGCGCGTCGACGTGTAGTAGTCGGTGATGCAGGAACAGCGCGGCCGTGACGCCGATGCCGACGAGCGAGCAGAGGTAGAGATCCGTGACGCTCGGCGGCTCGAGCGCGCCCTTGGCGCTCGGCGAACGTAAGCCCGCTCCATCATCCAGTCGGTGATCGGGTAGAACGCGACGGCCGCGATCAGGCCGGACACGATCAGGCCCTGGTAGAGCGCGCGCTCGACGTTGCCGGTGGTCGTGCGCACCGCGAAGGTGCCGATGATCGACGCGATGATCGCGACGCCGCCCAGCACGAGCGGGTAGAGCGCGACCGCCGTCTGCTCGTTGAAGGTCAGGACGCCGAGCAGCATCACCGCGACGGCGGTGACCGCGTACGTCTCGAAGAGGTCGGCGGCCATGCCGGCGCAGTCGCCGACGTTGTCGCCGACGTTGTCGGCGATCACGGCCGGGTTGCGCGGGTCGTCCTCGGGGATGCCGGCCTCGACCTTGCCGACGAGGTCGGCGCCGACGTCGGCGGCCTTGGTGAAGATGCCGCCGCCCAGACGGGCGAAGACCGAGATCAGCGAGCCGCCGAAGCCGAGGCCGATGAGCGCGTCGACCGCCTCCTTCTGGGTCTCGTCGAAGCAGCGCGGTGAGGACGCCGTAGTAGCCGGCCACGCCGAACAGCGCGAGGCCGACGACGAGCATGCCCGTGATGGCGCCGCCGCGGAACGCGACGCTCGAGCGCCGGGCTGATGCCGCCGCGGGCGGACTCGGCGACGCGCGCGTTCGAGCGCACCGAGACGTTCATGCCGATGTAGCCGGCGGCGCCGGACAGGATGCCGCCGATCAGGAAGCCGATCGCGACGGATATGTCCTGGATGAAGATGAGCGCGACGAACAGCACGACGCCGACGCCGGCGATCACCGTGTACTGGCGGTTGAGGTAGGCCCGCGCGCCCTCCTGGACGGCACCGGAGATGCGCTGCATCTCGGCGTTGCCCGGCGACAGCGCCAGCAGCTGCGACGTCGTCAGCACGCCGTACACGAACGGCGATCGCGGCGCAGACGACCGCGACGACGACGCCGTGGTCGATCAGGAACTCAGTCAAGGGTTGGGTCCTCCGTAATCAGGTGACGCGCCGCTCGGACGGCGAATCGCGGCACGGAAACGGGCGCGCACGACGACGCGCGCCCCAGCCGAAGCCGCGGAAGCGTAGCGAGAACCGGCGCGGAAGCGCTGTCCGCCCCGCTTCGGGCTACTGCCCCGGGACCCAGAGCCGACCCGAGCCGCTGGGCCGGCCCGGGCGCCGATTCGCCCTCTTCAGCAGGCTGCGCAGCGGCTTCACCGCCCGTCTGAGCGGCCTCAGCGGGCGGCGGCGGGGCGCGCCGCCGCTCGGCCGCGAGCTGTGTGTAGGCGATCTGCAGCTGCGACAGCGCGTCGCGCAGCGGGCGCGGCGTTCGGGCCGAGCTGCAGGCTCGACGAGCGGGCAGCAGCGCGCGTGCCCCCTCGATCGCCAGCTGCACCTGAGTCGAGGTCGCGCTCGTCCTCCGCTGCCGGGCACCAGCCCGGCCTTGCGAGCGCCGAGGTTCAGCAGCGAGACGACCGTCTGGACGAGCACGTCCTCGATGCGAAGGCGCTTCATCTCCGCCTCGTAGGCGGCATGCAGTTCCTCCTCGGTCGGCTCGCGCGTCTGGCCTCCGGCTCCGGGGGGTCGAAAGGTGACTCGGTCATCGGGCTGGGACCTCCTGTCGGTGCGTAGGTGCTGCGGGTCTCGTCCACGACGCCTGAGCGTAGATCGTCCGCAGATCCTCGCCCCGGCGCGAGCGCCGCACGCTGGCGCTGCGCGCCGTTGCGCTCGGGCAGCGCGTGGTCGATGCGCTGCTCTGCCCGCACCGGCGCCGTCCACGAGAACAGCCGATCGAGCGCCGCCCGCGCCGGCTCCTCCACCCCGCGGTCGAGGTCGATCATGCGCCCATCCATTCCGAACCGGATCGCGCGCCACATGTTCTCCTCGAGCAGTCTCGAAGGATCGGGCGGTGAACGGCACGCCGTCCGCCTCGTCGCGAGCGGCCTGAAGCACGCACGCGACGATCAGCGGCGACCAGAGCCTCGGACTCCGGCGCCGTCGCCTGGGCATCGCGAGATCCGCACCTCGACGGTCCCGAACGCCAGGTGCGGGCGGACCGACCACCAGACCTGCGTGCTCTCGACGATCGAGTTCGTCGCCTGAAGCCACTCCAGGTACTCGCGGTAGGCGGCCCAGGACCCGTAGGCATCGGGCACACCACAGCGCGGGAACGACTTGGTGAAGATCTGGCGTGCGCGCCGAGTGCAGGCCGGTGTCCTGCGCCTCCAGGAAGGGCGAGTTCGCGCCGGCTGCGAGCAGCACCGGCAGGACCGCGCGCAGGCGGTCGCATGTGCGCACGGCGCGATCGGCGCCTTGAACGCCGACGTGCACGTGCAGGGCGAACGTGTTGTTGCGCCGGGCGACGTACTGAAGGCCCGTCGACGACGCGCCGGTAGTGCTCGGTGTCGATGTTGCGCTGCTCGCGGTAGTCGGCCCACGGGTGCGTACCGGTCGCCCCGAGCGCGACGATCGTGCGCCGTCGCGAGGGCGAACAGCCGCGCTGCGCACGTCGCGCTGGCGCGCGATCGCGTCGTGGAGGTCGTCGCCCGGGCCCGATCGGATCTCGATCTCCGAGGAGATCAGCTCACCGGCGATCGCGCCGCGCAGCACGTCGTCGTCCTGGGCCGTCGTCGCGAGCTCCTCGAAGCGCGGCACGAGCTCGAGGCTCGCCGGATCGAGCACGCGAACTCCTCCTCGATGCCGACGCGTGCCGTCGACCGCTGCGACGAAGGCCGCCTCTGCCAGATCGAGGTCGATGCTGCTCATGACAGGTAGAAGTACAACGCGTGCAGCAGGTCGACTGCGGGGCTCGAGGTGTGCACCGTCACCTCGGGCGGGACCTGCAAGCAGCGCGTCGGAGTAGTTGAAGATGATCCTGACGCCGGCGGCGACGAGCTCGTCGGCCAGCGGCTGCGCCGCCACCGTCGGGCACGGCGAGCACGCCGACGACGATGCCCTCCTCCTCGACGACCCGGCCGAGGTCGGCGATGTCGCGCACCGATCTGACCGCCGACCTTCGAGCCGACCTTGCGCGTGTCGGCGTCGAAGATCGCCACCACGTTGAAGCCGTGGTCGGCGAAGATGTCTGACGAGGCGATCGCCTTGCCGAGGTGTCCGGCACCGAACAACGCGATGTTGTGCTGACCGCCGGTCTGCAGGATGCGACGGATCTGCGCCGACGAGCGAGTCGACGTTGTACCCGACGCCGCGCTTGCCGAACTTGCCGAAGCCCGACAGGTCGCGGCGAATCTGCGTCGAGTTCACGTGCGTGTAGTCGGAGAGCTCCTGCGAGGAGATCGTCTCCTTGCCCATCTTCTTGGCCTGCGTCAGCACCTGCAGGTAGCGCGACAGGCGCGCGGCGACGCCGAGCGAGAGCCGCTCGGCCGGCACCTCGCCGTCGCTTGCCGCGGCGGTCGCGCGCTGCGATTTCGCCGATACTCATGCGCCGATTCGACTCTACCGGCCCGGCTGCGACACCAACCGCGAGCGCAGGTCGTCGAGGTCCACGAAGTGGTCGTAAAGCTCCTCGCCATCGAGGGCGATGACCGGGATCCGCTCGAGATAGCGGGCGTGCAGCGCGTCGTCGGACTCGATGTCGACGAGTTCGATCTCGGCGCCGCGCTCGGTGGCGAGGGCGCTCAGCCGCGTCGATCGCGACATCGCACAGGTGGCAGCCCACCCGCGTGTAGACGGTGATCCGGCGACCGCTCACAGCCCGCGCTCGTCCTGTCGCGATACGCGTCGAGCGCGAGCGCCGCTCCGGCGACAGCGGCTCGATGAAGCGTGCCGCGACGGCGATCATCGCCGCGTTGTCGGTGCAGAGCGCGATCGGCGGGACGTGCAGATCGCACGCCAAGGCCCGCGAGGCGCTCGCGCAGCGGGCCGTTCGCGGCGACGCCGCCGCCGATCGCCAGCCGCGTCGAGTCCCGTCTGCTCCAGCGCCCGCTCGACGCGGCGCGCGAGCGCCTCGACGATCGCCTCCTGGTAGCGACGCGGCGAGATCCGCGCGCAGTTCGCTCCGCGCGCTCGCCGCGCCGAGGTCGCGGATCGTGTAGAGCAGCGACGTCTTCAGTCCGGCGAAGCGAGAAGTCGAGGCCGGGCACACGCTCGGCCACCGGGAAGCGCGAACGCCGTCGGGATCACCGGCCTGCGCCAGCCGCTGGAGCTGCGGACCGCCGGGAAACGGCAGCCCGAGCATCCGCGCGCCCTTGTCGAAGGCCTCGCCGGCGGCGTCGTCGAGCGTCGTGCCGAGCACCTTGAAACCGAACTGCGATCGTCGACGCGCGCCACGAAGGTGTGCCCGCCGCTGGCGACAGGCAGACGAACGGCGGCTCGAACGGATCCGGGCGAAGGAAGTTCGCCGCGACGTGCCCCTGCAGGTGGTCGACCGCGATCAGCGGGACGCCGCCCGCCGATCGCCAGCGACTTCGCGGTCGCGACGCCGACCAGCAGCGCGCCGACGAGCCCGGGGCCCTGCGTGACTGCGATGGCGTCGAGATCGCCCGCCGACACCTGCGCCTGCGCGAGCGCGTCGTCGACGACGGCGTTGACCAGCTCGAGGTGATGACGCGACGCGATCTCCGGGACGACGCCGCCGTAGTGGTCGTGGACCCCCTGAGAGGAGATGACGTTGGAGCGAATGTCGCCCTCACGCGAGACGACGGCCGCGCACGTGTCGTCGCAGCTCGTCTCGATACCCAGGACGAGCAGCGGCGCTCACGACAGCGGAACGGGCCCGGGATCGGGGACGTCGTCGAGCACGCCCCTGCGAGCGTTGCAGGCGTGCGCCACATGATCAGGGCGTCCTCCCCGTTGTCCTGGTAGTAGCGCGGCGCATGCCCGCCGGCGAGAAAGCCGAAGCGCTCGTACAGCGCGATCGCGCTGTAGTTGGACGGACGCACCTCCAGCGTCAGCCGGGCGTCGTCGCCGACGCGCTCGAGCAGCGCGCCTGCAACAACGCCGTCGCGATTCCGCCGCGAAGCTCTCGCGGATCGACGGCGACGTTCATGAGGTGCCAGACGTCCTCGTAGCGCGAGCAGATCATGTAGCCGATCAGCCGCTCATCCCGACGGGCGGCGAGGCAGACGCCGCCGGGCTTGCTCAGCTCGAGCACGAACATCGCGAGCGACCACGGCGTCGGGAACGCGCGGCGCTCGATCGCGATGACCTGCGGCAGGTCGGCGTAGGTCAGGCGGCGGATGTCGAACACGTCGTCGCTCACGTCGGGCGGCGCGAGATCTCGGCGTCGGGGCGGCGCACGTACTGCGGCAGGAGCGCTTCGCGGTCAACGGCCGAGCCGCCCGCCGCCAGCCTGCACAGTGCAGCGGCGTCGAGGTGGTGCAGCCGCGACCCGTCGCACGGAACCGTCACGAGTGCCGGCTCGAGCCGGTCGCGAAAGCCTACCGCGCCGTCACCGACGGCCAGCCACGGGCCGAACGCGGGGTCGGCGAGGCCAGGCAGCGACTCCGGCGGGAGAGCGGCGGGCGCGCTCAGAGCACGGCCGGCCGAATCCCAGGTGGCGGCGAAGACCTCGCCGCGACGGGCGTCGATGACGGCCGCGACGGCCGGCGGAAGGGCCTCGGAGGCGGCCGGCTGCGTCGCGGGCCAGCCGCCCGCGCTGCGGCGGCAAGGGCCTCCAGCGTCGAAACGGCCACGAGCTCGGCACCGGTCGCCTGAGAGAGCGCACGGGCGGTTGCGACGCCGATCCGCAGACCCGTGAACGTTCCCGGCCCGATGCCGACACCCAGACGCTCGACGTCCGACCAGCCGAGCTCGGCCTCGTCGAGCATGTCCTGACACAGCGCCAGAAGCCGTCGAGCGTGCCCTGGCCGCGCGCCGGGGGCGGGGTCGTCGCGTCGCGCCAGCAGCCTCCGACCGGGGATCGAGAGCCCCGCGACGGTCGCAGGGGTCGCGGTGTCGAAAGCGAGTACGACGCTCATCGTGGCCGCCGCTCGCCAGTTTGGGCGCCGCCCGTGCCTGATCGGCTGCCGCGCCGTATCGTGACCGTGCGCGCGTGATCGCCGCGATGCTCCAGATGCACGCGCGCAACCACGTTGGCGCCGGCAAGGGGAGCCTCGTGCGCCTCGGGCCACTCGACGAAGGCGATCCTGTCCGCTCCGAACTCCTCCTCCAGCAGCGCGGGATCCTCGTCGATCGAGTCTGCCAGGCGGTAGAGATCGAGGTGCGAGATCGGGCTGCGCCCGTCCTCGTAACGGCGGGCGATCGTGAACGTGGGACTCGTCACCGCGCCGGTCACGCCGAGTGCCCGGCACGCTCCCCGCACGAAGGTCGTCTTGCCGGCTCCCAGCTCGCCGGAGATGAGCACGACTTCTCCGGGTTCAAGCGTCGCCGCGAGGTCCGCGGCGATCGACTCGGTGTCCGCCACCTGGGCGCTCTCATGCCGTTCGACGATGTCCATTCGCTACCGGAGCCGGGCCGTGCGGCCGCGGTCAGAAGAGCCCAAGCTGATCCGCCCCCGCGCGAGCCGCTGGTTCTTCGACCTTTTCAGGCGCAGGTGGGTCGGGCGGGAAAGCCGCGACTTCCCGCGCGGGCTGCTCCGGCGGCCCCTGCGCCAGAGCGCCGGGATCCGCGCGAAGTCCTCCTGGAGCAGGCGCAGGTTCGGTTCTCGGCGATACAGAGCGGCCGCCGGATGAAGAACGGGGAACAGCCGCACCGCCCGCGAGCCCAGAACGCGGATCTCGGCGCGGCCGCGCACGGCGCCCAGCGGGGTCATCTCGCCGCGCAGCAGACCGGTCGCGTAGCGGCCGAGGGTCACCACGACGGTCGGCTCGATCAGAGCTCGATCTGCTGCCAAAGCCACGGTTCGCAGCGTTCGATCTCCTGCGGATGAGGATCGCGGTTCTGCGGCGGCCGGCACTTGAGGACGTTGGCGATGAAGACGTCGTCGCGGCCGAGGCCGATGTCCTCCAACAGCGTCCCGAGCAGCCTGCCGGCTGCGCCCGACGAAGGGAACCCCCTCCTTGTCCTCCTTCTCGCCGGGCGCCTCTCCGACGAACAGCAGGCCGGCGTCCGCGTTGCCCGCTCCGAACACGACCTGGGTGCGCGTCTGGGCGAGCTGCGGGCAACGCCCGCAGGTGCGCGCCTCGTGGTACAGCTGCTTGAGCGCCTGGCGGCGCGCGGCGGGAGGCAGGATCTCGGTCAAGGTCGCCGATGCTACGCCGCGCGGCCACCCGGCGGCGGGTCGCAAGCCTGCCTGTGCGACCAGGGTCCACCGCGGCGCCTCCCGCACTGCTACCGTGGGTGACGAGGCCGTCACCGTTGAGCGGACCTCGATCGGACGAGTAGTCGCAGGAGTCAATTTCAAGCTGACGCGACCGGTATCCCGCTTGGGAACTGGACTGAGATGAACCTCCGTATCGCCATCGTCGGCCCCGGCCGGCTCGGAACGGCCCTGGTGCCCGCACTGAGGGCGGCGGGTCACGACGTAACGGGCCCGCACGGTCGCGGATTCGACGGTGCCGCGGCGGACCTCGTGCTGCTCTGCGTCCCCGACGCGTCCATCGGCGAAGCCGCCGCGGCCGTCGCGCCAGGGCCGATCGTGGGTCACTGCTCGGGAGCCACCGGGCTCGGATGTCTCGGCGAGCGCGAGCGCCTGGGTCTGCACCCGCTGATGACGGTGACGCCCTCAGGCGCGCGGTTCCGCGGCGCAGGCTGTGCGATCGGCGGCTCGAGTGACAGGGCTCGCTCGCTCGCCCGCTCGCTGGCCGGAGACCTCGGCATGCTCCCCTTCGACCTCGCCGACGAGGATCGTGCCGCCTACCACGCGGCTGCGTCGATCGCCTCGAACTTCCTGATCACGGTCGAGACCGCTGCGGCAGAGCTCTGCCGCGACGGCCGGGGTTCCCCGTGAGGCCCTTGTTCCGCTGGCGCGCGCTTCGCTCGAGAACTGGGCGGCGCTCGGCACCAGCGACGCCCTCACCGGTCCGATAGCGCGAGGCGACGAGGTGACCGTCGCTCGCCAGCGCGAGGCCATCGTCGCGCGGATGCCCGGGTATGCGGGGCTCTTCGACTCCCTCGCGGACGTCACGCGGGGACTTGCCGAGCAGTCCGGCCAGTCGGGTTCCACAGAGCGCCGCGCGCACTTGAGGCGACCTGCCGACGGCATGACGACGCTGCGGACGGTCGCCGGGCTTCGCGAGGTCCTCGCCGACGAGCGCGAGCGCGGGCGCTCAGTCGCGCTGATCCCCACGATGGGCGCGTTGCACGACGGCCACCTTTCGCTGATCCGCGCTGCTCGTGCGGATCACGACGTCGTCGTCGTCTCGATCTTCGTGAATCCGGCGCAGTTCGACGACGCGCGCCGATCTCGCCGCCTACCCGCGCGACGAGGACGCTGACGCACGACTCGCCTGCGAGGCCGGCGCCGACCTGCTGTTCGCACCGGACGTCGACGAGATCTACCCCGACGGCTTCGCGACGACGGTGTCCCTGCGAGGACCGCTTGCCGAGACGCTCGAGGGCGAGCATCGAGGCAGCGGCCACTTCGGCGGCGTCGCGACGGTCGTCGCCAAGCTGTTCGCAATCGCCATGCCGGACGCCGCATACTTCGGGGAGAAGGACGCCCAGCAGCTGCTCGTGATCCGGCGGATGGTCCGCGACCTCGACATGCCCGTCGAGGTCGTCGCCTGCCCGACGGTTCGTGAGCCGGATGGCCTGGCCCTGTCCAGTCGCAACCGGCGCCTGTCCGGGCCGGAGCGAGTCAGCGCGCTCGGGCTGTCGCGTGCACTCGGCAAGGTCGCCGAGGGGCTCGCCGAGGAGCGCTTCAGCGACCGCCGGGAAGCTGAGGACGCGGGGCTCGCCGTGCTCCACGACCACGGGCTGGAGGCCGAGTACTTCCGCCTCGTCGAGCCGGGCACGATGGTTCCCGCGAAGGCTCTGTCCGGCGACCTGCTCATCGTGACGGCAGCCCGTGTCGGCGCAGTGCGCCTGATCGACAACATCTCGCTGAGCCTCCCGGCACCGAACTCCCACACCAACCCGATCATCGACGTCGAGTCCGAGGTGGCGACGCTGCTCACCTAGAGCGCGCCAACCACGGAAGGCAGGAGATCCCAGATGTCCACGATGCCCACCAACGTTCAGATTCCGGCCGACGCCTCGCGCCTGCCGATGACGCTCCCGCGGCTGCTCGAGAAGAAGCGGCTCGGAGAGCCGATCGTGATGGTCACCGCATACGACCATCCGAGCGCGCGGGCGGCCGAGGTCGCCGGCGTCGACCTCGTCCTCGTCGGCGACTCCGGCGCGATGACCGTGCTCGGCTACCCCTCGACGGTCCAGGTCGAGCTCGACGAGCTGCTCGTTCTCGCGCAAGGCCGCCCGGCGCGGCCTGGCGACGCCGTTCCTCGTCGGCGACCTGCCCTTCGGGTCCTACGAGATCAGCGACGAGCAGGCCGTCGGACCGCGATGCGCTTCGTCAAGGAGGCCGGCTGCGACGCGGTGAAGCTCGAGGGCGGCGGCGCCGACGCCGGTCGCCCGGGCGCGCGCGATCGTCGCGCGCCGGAATCCCCGTCATGGGCCACGTCGGCCTGACGCCGCAGACATCCACTGCACTCGGCGGCTACAAGGCGCAGGGCCGCACTGCGGAGGCCGCCGTGCGGATCGCCCGCGAGGCGCGCGCGCTTCAGGACGCGGGCTGCTTCGCGATCGTCTTCGAGGCGATCCCGTCGCCCGTCGCCGAGGCGGTGATGCCCTCGATCCGGGTTCCGGTGATCGGCATCGGGGCAGGACCGGCGGTCGACGGCCAGGTGCTGGTCTTCCACGACCTGCTCGGCATCCGTGAGGGGCTGGGTGCGCGTTTCGTCAAGCGCTACGCGAGCCTCCTCGACGAGATGATCGCGGGGGTCGCCGCGTTCGCCCACGACGTGAGAGACCGGACCTACCCCGCCCCGGAGCACGGGTACTCGATCGACGCCGGAGAGCTGGCGGCGTTCCGGGCGGAGCTTGATCGGGCGTCAGAGCAGCCCTGACGAGGTGGCCCCCGATGCCTCCGCGGGCCGCGGGCGCATCCGCCCCTCCGGCCGGCCAGGCCGTGGCGTCCGGGGCGCCGATACCATCGCAAGCGCTGACACCAGTTCAAGCCGAGCCGCCACCGGGCCGGCCCGCGCCCGCCACCGGAAAAGCAGCCATGGCCAGCCTTGCGCACCTCTTTGCATCCCGCGACCGCGTGTTCTACGAGCTGTTCGCACGGCTCGCTGCGACGGCGGTCCGCTCGGCCGAAATGCTGACGGAGATGCTGGCGCAGTACCCCGAGCGCAGCATCGAGCTGATCGAGGCGATGCGCGTACTCGAGCAGGACGGCGACGACCAGTTGCACAACATTCGCGATCGCCTGAACCAGACGTTTGTCACGCCGATCGATCGTGAGGACATCCTCGAGCTGGGCTCCGGCTCTCGACGACGTCATCGACCTGACAGAGGAGGTCGCTGACTGCCTGGGCCTCTACGGCATCGAGGCACCGATGGAGCAGTCGCAGCAGCTCGCCGAGATCCTGCTGGCCGCAACTCGCCAGATCGAGTTGGCGATGCCGTGCATCCGCGATTTCAGCGACGTGTCCGCAGTTCACGCCACGAGATCCATCGCCTGGAGAACGAGGGCGACCGGATGAGCCGCGACGCGATCGCTTCGCTGTTCGAGACGGGATCGACCCGATGGTCGTGATTCGCTGGAAGGACATCTTCGAGCGCCTGGAACAGGCGATCGACGCGACCGAGCGACGTCGCTGACGTGATCGACGAGCATCATCATCAAGAACGCGTAGCCGTGAGCGGCGACGTCGTCCTGATCATCGTCATCGCGACGGCGCTGACGTTCGACTTCACGAACGGCTTCCACGACACCGCCAACGCCGTCGCGACCGTCGTCTCGCACGCGCGCGATGTCACCGCGCTTCGCGGTGGCGCTGGCGGCGATCCTCAACTTCGTCGGCGCGTTCATCTCGCTGAAGGTCGCGGCGACGATCGGCAAGGGCATCGTCGAGTCGGGGGCGGTCACCCCGACCGTGATCTTCGCCGGCGCTCGTCGGGCGCGATCTCCTGGAACCTCATCACGTGGTGGTACGGGCTGCCGTCGAGCTCGTCCCACGCGCTGATCGGCGGGGTGGTGGGTGCCGCGATCGCAGCGGCGGGAACCGACGCGGTGATCAACGAGCGGCCTGGTCGACAAGGTCCTGATTCCCGGCCTGTTCGCGCCGATTCTCGCTTTCGTCGTCGCGGGCGCATGCGATCCTCATCGCCTACCGATCGTCGCGGCCGCCAGCGGCCGGGGCCCGTGGCGCGCGGCTTCCGGCTCGGGCAGACTGGTCAGCAGCAGCCTGTTCGCCCTCGCCCACGGCACCAACGACGCGCAGAAGACGATGGGCATCATCACTCTCGCGCTGATCGCCAACGGCAACCTGCCGGCCGGCAGCTTCGACGTTCCGACGTGGGTCATCGTGAGCTCGGCCACCGCGATCGCGCTCGGCACCTACTCCGGTGGCTGGCGGATCATCCGCACGATGGGCAACGCGGATCATCAAGATGGACCCCGCCCAGGGCTTCGCGGCCCAGGGCGTCGGGAGCTGCGGTCCTGTTCAGCGCGACCGCACCTCGGCTTCCCGCTGTCGACGACGCACGTGATCTCCGGGGCGGTGATGGGCGCGGGCGCGGCCAAGAGCGTGTCCGCCGTGCGCTGGGGCGTCGCGGGCAACATCGCCGTCGCCTGGGTCCTGACGCTGCCCGCCGCGGCGGCGATCGGTGCAGCCGCATACGGGTTCTGCTCGCTCTTCGGCGCCGAGGCTGCGGGACCGTTGCTGATCACGATCAGCACGATCGGCGTCACTCTCTCGATTCTCGGGCGCCGCTCGACCACCAGGCCGGTTCCGGCCGTTGCGGAGTCATGACACCGCTTGCAGAGAACTCGGTCGCGCAGCAGCTGCTCACTCTCGCTGCCGAGGGGTTCCTCGTGGCCGTCGGCGTCAGCCTCTTCTTCTCGCTCGCTCTGGTCGGGACGATCCGGGCCACCGATGCGCGCCGCGACGGCCGCACGGCGGCCGCGCTGCCGTGGACGGTGCTGGCTCTGCTGGCGTACACGGGGTTCTTCGCGTTCGCCGTGTTGGGGGTTCTTGTCGTCGTCGACAAGTGACGAGTCCGCCGGGCCGCCGGGCCTCCCGCTCTAGGCAACCGCCTCCCCGCCCTGCACAGACGCCGAATCGCGAAACGTGATCGCTCTCATCACCCGGGCCGGAGTGCCCGCGGCGATCGAGCCCGGCGGGATGTCAGCGGTGACGACGCTGCCGGCTCCGATGACCGATCGCGAGCCGATGGTCACTCCGCTCGTCACGACGACGTTGGCTCCGAGCCAGACGTTGTCGCCGAGACGGGTCGGGCCCCTGCTGTCGAAGCCCTGCCAGGTGATCGGCTTCGCCGGATCGTCGAAGCGGTGGTTGGCGTCGGTGATGAAGCAGCCGTTGGCCGCCATGCAGTGATCGCCGATCTCAACCAGGCCGGTCGCCGCGACCATCACCCCCTGGTTGAGGAAGACCCCCTCGCCGATCCGGATCCGACCCTCGTCGCCCGCTGTGAGCCACACGCCGCGCTCGAGCAGGGTGCCCGCTCCGACCTCCAGGCGACCCTCTCGAAAGAGCTCGAGGGCCTCCCCGTTCAGAGGCCACTTCGCGAACGCCCGCCTGCGCGCGAACTCGCGGTGCAGCCGCGCACGATTCCAGGGCAGCGCGCCACGCTGATACCAGCGCCATTTCCGCCACCACAGGCGCGCATCGGAGATCTCGCGAGGCACGAACGGCAGCGTACCCGCGACCGTGCCGGCCGTCCTGCGGTCAGGCCGCGGAACCCACCTTGGCGCGCCGCCGCGCCGCCCGCCGGGCTTTGGGCGCCGCAGCGGTCACAAGCTGCGACAGGAACTCTCCCGTGTAGGAGCCCGGCGTGCCGGCGACCTCCTCCGGAGTGCCGTGCGCGACGACCGTACCGCCCTCGTCGCCACCCTCGGGCCCCATGTCGATGATCCGGTCTGCCGTCTTGATGACATCGAGGTTGTGCTCGATCACGACGACCGAGTTGCCGGTTTCGACCAGCCGCTGAAGCACCTCGAGCAGCCGCTGGACGTCGGCGAAGTGCAGGCCCGTGGTCGGCTCGTCGAGGATGTAGAGCGTCCGGCCGGTGGCGATCTTCGAGAGCTCGGTCGCGAGCTTCACGCGCTGCGCCTCGCCGCCGGACAGCGTCGTCGCCGGCTGCCCGAGGCGGATGTAGCCGAGGCCGACGTCGTTGAGCGTCACCAGCCGCCGATGGACCTTCGGGATGTGCTGGAAGAAGCTCGACCGCGTCCTCGACCGGCATGTCGAGGACGTCGGCGATCGTCCTGCCCTTGAAGCGCACGTCGAGCGTCTCGCGGTTGTAGCGCTTGCCGTGGCACTGCTCGCACGGGACGTACACGTCCGGCAGGAAGTGCATCTCGATCTTGATCTGGCCGTCACCGCGGCAGACCTCGCAGCGCCCGCCCTTGACGTTGAACGAGAAGCGGCCCGGCTTGTAGCCACGCGCCCGCGCCTCGGGAGTGCGCGAGAAGAGGTCGCGGATGACGTCGAAGAGACCCGTGTAGGTGGCGGGGTTGGAGCGCGGCGTGCGCCCGATCGGCGACTGGTCGACCTGGATGATCTTGTCGAGGTGCGTCGAGGCCGAGCACCGCCGTGTGCGCGCCCGGGACGCTGCCGCGCGCGGTGCAGGCGGTTGGCGACCGACTTGTAGAGCACGTCGTTGACGAG
The DNA here is from genome assembly GCA_963714935.1 of uncultured Actinomycetes bacterium. Taxonomy (GTDB): domain Bacteria; phylum Actinomycetota; class Thermoleophilia; order Solirubrobacterales; family Solirubrobacteraceae; genus F1-60-MAGs163. The sequence goes on along the minus strand of CAVQQA010000007.1, from coordinate 101,782 downwards.
CGTCGACTTGCCCGACCCGGACACTCCGGTCACGCATGTCAGGACGCCGAGCGGCACGCGTACGTCGATCCCGCGCAGGTTGTGCTGACGCGCTCCCCGGATGTCGAGGTGACCCGACGGCGCGCGCCGCGCGGCCGGGACCTCGATGCTGTCGGCTCCTGACAGGAAACGGCCCGTGGGCGACTCACGTACGCGCTCCACCTTCGCGGCGGTCCCCTGCGCGACGACCCGCCCGCCGTGCTCGCCCGCGCCCGGCCCGAGATCCACCAGCCAGTCGGCAGCGCGCATCGTCTGCTCGTCGTGCTCGACCACGAGCACGGTGTTACCCAGGTCGCGCAGTCGCTCCAGCGTCCCGATCAGCTTCGAGTTGTCGCGCTGGTGCAGGCCGATCGACGGCTCGTCGAGCACGTAGAGCACGCCGACGAGCGCCGAGCCGATCTGGGTCGCAAGGCGAATCCGCTGCGCCTCGCCGCCCGACAGCGTGGCGGCGGCGCGGTCGAGCGAGAGGTAGCCGATCCCGACGTCGTCGAGAAAGCGAAGGCGCTCATCGATCTCGCGCAGGATCAGGCGAGCGATATGACGCTCCGTGTCGGTCAGCTCGACCCGGTCGAGCCAGGCGCGGGCGCCGCGAACCGACAGGGCGGTGAAGTCGTGGATCGCCATCCCGCCCACGTGCACCGAACGCGACTCCGGCCGCAGGCGCGAGCCCTTGCAGGCGGGGCACGGAACGACGGCCATGAAGCTCTCGATCTTCTCGCGGACAAGTTCGGAGTCGGTCTCGCGAAAGCGGCGGGCGAGGTTCGGGACGATGCCCTCGAAGCGCGTCGAGTAGGAGCGCTCGCGACCGTGGCGGTTGCGGTACGTGACGACCACGCGCTCGCCGTCGGTGCCGTTGAGGTACAGACCGCGCTGTTCTGCGGGCAGATCCGCCCATGGCGTGTCGAGAGCGATCCCGTACTGCGCGGCGATCGCCAGCATGATCTGCTCGTAGTACTGAGACGCGCTGCTGGCCCACGGCAGCAGCGCCCCCTCGCCGAGCGAGAGCGTCGGGTCCGGCACGACCAGCTCGGGATCGATCTCCATCTGTGAGCCGAGCCCGGTGCAGCGCTCACACGCTCCGTGCGGCGAGTTGAACGAGAAGATGCGCGGTTCCAGCTCGGGCATCGAGGTCCCGCACCTCAGGCACGCGAACTTCTCCGAGAAGGTCAGCACGCGTGCCTCCTGCTCGCCGGGACGCTCGATGATCTCGATCTCGACGATGCCGTCAGCGAGGCCGACAGCCGTTTCGATCGAGTCGGCCAGGCGCTTGCGCAGGTCGCTGCGCATCACGAGGCGGTCGACCACCACCGAGATGTCGTGCCTCAACTTCTTGTCCAGCTCGATCTTCTCCTCGAGCAGTTTCATCTCGCCGTCGACCTTCGCGCGCGCGAAACCGTCCACACGGAACTCCTCGAACATGCGCCCGTACTCGCCCTTGCGCCCGCGCACGACCGGCGCCATCACCATGAACCGTGTGCCCTCGGGCAACTCCATGACCTGGTCGATGATCTGCTCGGCTGACTGGCCGGTGATCGGCGCACCGCAGTTGTGGCAGTTGGGGTGGCCGACGCGCGCCCACAGCAGCCGCAGGTAGTCGTAGACCTCGGTGACCGTTCCGACGGTCGAGCGCGGATTGCGCGACGTCGTCTTCTGATCGATCGAGATCGCCGGCGACAACCCCTCGATCGAGTCGACGTCAGGCTTGTCCATCTGGCCCAGGAACTGACGCGCGTAGGCGCTGAGCGACTCCACGTAACGGCGCTGACCCTCCGCGTAGATGGTGTCGAACGCGAGTGAGGACTTGCCCGACCCCGAAAGGCCCGTGATGACGACCAGCGCGTCGCGCGGGAGCTCCAGCGAGATGTTCCTGAGGTTGTGCTCCCGCGCGCCGGAGACGACGATCGCGTTCGAGGGCGGCATCCCGTCCGATTGTATTGAGGCGAACAGACGTTCGGCCACGACCGGGCCGCTGCGGCCGTCCGATGCGCGATCATCGGCTCGTGCAACCTGCGCGGCGCGACGGTCGACGGCACCGCGGCGCCCGCGGGCGGTTCGCCGTCGCCCTGGCGCTGACCCTGACGATCTGTCTGGCGGCTGCGACGGAGGCGCACTCATCACCCGGCCGCGCCGAGCATTTGAGCGCGAAGCGCAGACCGGCGGCCGCGACCGTGTGGGCTGTCGGCGACGCGTACCCGGGGGCGGCCGCGCGGCGTCTGGCGCGGCTCGTCCGCCGTGCGCGCCCCCACCGGCTGCTCTATCTGGGCGACGTCTACGAGACCGGAACCGCAGCCGAGTACGCGTCCGGCTACGACCCCCTCTACGGACCGCTCGCCGCGCGCACGATCCCGACGATCGGCAATCACGAGTTCCGGAACCGCGCGACCGGATACGGCCCGTACTGGTCGAGGCGGCGGGGCCGGCCGATGCCGAGCTGGCTGACGACGCGAGTCGCCGGCTGGGACATCCTGATGCTCAACTCCGAGGCCCCCCACGGGCGCGGGTCAGCTCAGCTGCGCTGGCTTCGTCGGGCCACGCGACGGACGGGCACCTGCCGCCTGGCGCTCACCCACCGGCCTCGCTTCAGCACCGGCTGGCACGGCGACCAGCCGGACATCGATCCTCTCTGGCAGGCACTGCGGGGGCGTGCTCGGTTGCTGCTCTCGGGTCACGACCACGACCTCCAGCGTCTCGCCGACCGCAACGGGATCCGGCAGATCGTCTCCGGTGCGGGCGGACGCCCCAACATCCCGTTGACGAGGCGCAGCTCCCTGAAGCTGCGCTTCGCCGATCGCACGCCGCCGGGCGCGGTCCGTCTGCGCCTCTCCCCCGGCCGCGCGACGATCGACTTCGTTGACGACTCGGGCAGGCTGCTCGACCGCAGCCGTGTGCGCTGCCGGCGCCTGCGCGGGTGACGCCGGCAGCAGAGCGCAGAGACACGCCGCGTGGGCGCCGGCCGCTAGCTGCCGGCGTCGATCTCGTCCAGCAGCAGTCCGGCGTCCACGCCGGGGAACTTCTCGGCCAACAGCGCGCGCGCCTCCGTCCGAGGCGTACCCCGCAGGACCAGATCGAGCGCCGTGAGGCGGGCGCCGTCGACATCGGCGCCGGGGTCGTGGCGACCCTCCGTCACGGGGTCCGCGGCGCGCCCCTCGATCTCCTCGCGCAGCTTCGCGAGCCCTGCGCGCAGCCGCTCGGCGGCGGCGCGCACGTCGCCCTCGAGCGCATCGGCCTCGCGCGTGAGCGCGTCGAGCCGAGCTCCAACCTCGCCGAGCGTCCCGTCATCGTCGGAAGCGGTCATCGCGCGGGCAGACTAGCCGCCGCGATGCATCGCGGCGCCGCTCACTCGAACACGATCACGACGGCGATCGCAAGCCCGAGCAGCGCTGCTCCGACCAGCACCACGGTGACGACCCGATGATCGACCTGGACGTAGCCGCCCTCGATCAGCGCGTCATCGAGCTCGTTGCGGCGAACCAGGCCGTAGGCCAGGACGATGACCCCGAGCAACGCGTAGCCCACGCCGATCGCAGCGTAGGCCCACGCGGCATCGCTGTCGCTGAGCTCAGGCACGATCTTGCCGACCGCGAGCGCAACCGCCCCGAACGCCAGACCCGTCCGCAGCCAGGCCAGCCAGGTCCGCTCGGCGGCGAGCAGGGTGCGGCGCGTTCCCTGCGGGCGCCGGGACGCGTCGCCGTGCGCGGACACCACAGCTCCGGGGTCTCGGGATTCGGACACGCAGCGACCCTACGCGTCCTCGGCGATCGGCTCCAGGCCGGCGTCGCGCACGGCCTCGAGCTCGCGCCGAAGGTCGCGCAGCTCGTCGCGCAGGCGTGCCGCGTACTCGAAGCGCAGCTCCTCCGCCGCGGCGAGCATCTCCTCCTCCAGTTCGACGATCGTTCGCTCCAGCTCGGTCGGAGCGACATCCTTGCGCCGCCTGCGCTCGCCGCGGCGCTTGCCCTTGGGCGTCTTGCCCTCGGCCTGCAGGAACTCGGCGATGTCGCTGACGCCCTTCACGATCGACGCCGCCGTGATCCCGTGCTGCTCGTTGTAGGCGAGCTGGATCGCGCGCCGTCGGTCGGTCTCGTCGATCGCGGCCTTCATCGCCGCGGTGCGCTTGTCGGCGTACATCAGCACGGTCCCGTCGACGTTGCGCGCGGCACGGCCGATCGTCTGGATCAACGAAGTCTCGCCGCGCAGGAAGCCCTCCTTGTCAGCATCGAGGATCGCGACGAGCGAGACCTCCGGGAGGTCGAGCCCCTCGCGCAGGAGGTTCACCCCGACGAGGACGTCGTACTCACCGAGCCGCAGGTCGCGAATGATCTGGATTCGCTCGAGCGTGTCGACCTCGCTGTGCAGATAGCGCACGCGAAAACCCATCTCGAGCAGGTAGTCGGTCAGGTCCTCGCTCATCTTCTTCGTGAGCGTGGTGACGAGAACACGCTCCTCGCGATCGACCCGCGCCTTCGACCTCGTTCATCAGGTCGTCGATCTGGTTGCGAGTCTCGCGCACCTCGACGGCTGGATCGACGATCCCCGTCGGCCGCACGATCTGCTCGACGACGGCGCCGGACTGCGCGCGCTCGAAGTCCCCGGGCGTCGCGCTAGACGAAGACGATCTGAGGGGTGATCGACGAGGAACTCGTCGAACTTCTGCGGGCGGTTGTCAAGCGCACTGGGCAGCCGGAAACCGTAGTCGACGAGCGTCGTCTTGCGGCTCCGGTCGCCCTCGTACATCGCCCCGATCTGCGGCACCGTCTGGTGTGACTCGTCGATGAAGCACACGAAGTCGTCGGGGAAGTAGTCGATCAGGCAATAGGGGCGATCGCCGGGCCGGCGGCCATCGAGGATCCGCGAGTAGTTCTCGATCCCATTGCAGAAGCCCATCTCCCGCAACATCTCCATGTCGTACTGGGTGCGCTGACGGAGGCGGTGGGACTCGAGCAGCTTGCCCTCCGCCTCCAGCTCCGCGCAGCGCGCGTTCAGCTCACTGCCGATCTCCTCGACGGCTCGCTCCATCACGCCGTCCTTGACGTTGTAGTGCGTCGCAGGCCAGATGCCGACGTGCTCGAGGTCGTCCTGGAGCAGTTCGCCGGTCAGCGGGTCGAACTCGCTGAAGTCGCTCGACCTCGTCGCCGAACAGCGTCGCCCGGTAGGCGGTCTCCGCGTAGGCCGGGAAGATCTCGAGCGCCTCGCCGCGAACGCGGAACGTGCCGCGCCCGAGCGCGACGTCGTTGCGGGTGTACTGGATGGAGACCAGCTTGCGCAGCAGCTCGTCGCGGTCCACGGTGCCGCCGCGCGTCGAGCAGCTGGAGGTTGCCGTCGTACGTCTCGGGCGACCCCATGCCGTAGATCGCAGAGACCGAGGCGACGATGATCACGTCCCGGCGCGCGAACAGCGCGGCCGTCGCCGAGTGACGCAGCCGGTCGACCTCCTGGTTGATCGCCGAGTCCTTCTCGATGTAGAGGTCCTTGCTCGGGACGTAGGCCTCGGGCTGGTAGTAGTCGTAGTAGCTGACGAAGTACTCGACCGCGTTATCGGGGAAGAACGTCCGGAACTCGTTGCAGAGCTGCGCCGCGAGCGTCTTGTTGTGCGCCATCACGAGCGCCGGACGCTGGAGGCGCTCGATCGTCGCGGCCATCGTCATCGTCTTGCCGGTGCCCGTAGCGCCCAGCAGCGTCGTGAAGCGCTCGCCGGCACCGACCGCATCGGCGATCTGACCGATCGCGAGCGGCTGATCCGCTGTCGGCGTGAACGCGGCGTCGAGCTTGAACGGCGGCACGCGCCCAAGGTTAGATGGCGGACCCGGCAGAGCCCGTCCGCGCGCATATGCTGAGCGGACCAGGCAACGCGCTGCGGCGCCCGAGACGAGAGCGAGCCATGACCGACGGGATCAGCGGGCTGGACCAGTTCAGCGAGGTGGAGACCGGAGAGGCGTTCACGATCCAGAACCAGCACCTCGTCAAGGTCGAGTTGTCGGAGACCACCGTGATGGCGCGCAGCGGCGCGATGGTCGCCTATCAGGGTCAGGTCCGCTTCGAGCACAAGGGCGGCGGGGTCGGCCGCCTGCTCAAGAAGGCCGCCACCGGCGAGAGCCTGCGCCTGATGACGGCATCGGGCTCCGGCGAGCTCTTCCTCGCCAACCAGGCGATGCTGGTTCACGTGATTCGCCTCGACGACGAGGGCGTCACGCTCAACGGCGCGAACATCCTCGCTTTCGAGTCCGGCATCGACTGGGACATCAAGAGGGTCACGGGCGGCGCCGCGGGCATGCTTGCGGGCGGGCTGTTCAACGTCCATCTGCGCGGCACGGGACAGGTCGCCATCTGCTCCGACGGAATCCCGGTCAAGCTCTCGGTGAGCGAGGCTGCGACGTTCGCCGACCCGCAGGCCGCCGTCGCCTGGTCGGAGGGAGTCAGCACGAACGTGAAGGCCGACATGCAGGCCAAGAGCCTGATCGGCCTGGGCTCCGGCGAGAGCATCCAGATCGGCTTCTCCGGGGAGGGCTGGGTCCTCGTTCAGCCCAGCGAGGGTCGTCCGACGCTCGCGGGTCGCTGACGGCCGACGGAGCGCAACCCGCGCCGAATCGGCGTCTGTCGCCTACCCTCCCTCTCCCTTCGATCGAAGCAAGGACAGCGAACCGGTCGTGCAGATCATCTCCCTGCGCTCATTCGCCGCAGCCGCAGTCACGTGCGCGCTCGCCGCGGCAGTCAGCGCCTCGCCCGCATTCGCCGCCTCCGTCGGCGGCGGCCGAACGACGCTGACGCTCAACGGCGGCATGGCGAAGGTGCTCAAGAAAGCGGGCGTCAGCGTGAGCGCGAGCGCGCCGGCGACATCCTCGGGGCGTAGGCTCCGCTTCGAGGTCAGCTCGGGCACCGTCAACTTCCGCACCGCACGCGGGACGTTGCGGCATTCCGGCTCGTTCACGCTGCGCAGCGCGAAGCGGGACACGCTGCTGCGCGGCATCACGGTGACCTCGCGTGAGATCGCCGTCAACATCGGGGACACCAACGGCGTGCCGCTGGCCACGCTCGACCGGCGTTCCGCCAAGCCGCGCCGCGCGCGTGACCGCAGCAGGGTCAAGGCGTCGCGGATCCGGGCAAGGCTGTCATCCGAAGGGGCATCCGAGCTCAACCGCAGGCTCGGCGTGCGTGTCTTTCGCCGCGGTCAGAGTCTGTGGACGGTGAGCCTCGACGTCGAGCGCTCGATGAAGATCGTCGGCGGATCGGCCACCCTCACCTTCGACCCCGTCTTCAATGGCACACTCGCCGCGACCAGCTTCAAGCTGTCCGGGGCGTCGCCGGCGAGCGGTGACAACGTGACGTCGTTCACGTTCCCCGTCACGGGCGGCAACGTCGGTTCGGTCCGGCTCGACGGCGAGGTCAAGGTCGGCGGCGGCATCACGGTCGACCAGGACGGCCCGTTCATCACGCTCCGCGACCCGATCGCCAACACGCGCGGGAGTCGCTCGACGCTGACGATCGTCGCCGGTCCGTTCGGCCGCGTCTCCGTCGGCGACATCGACCTGACGCGAGCAAAGATCACCCGCAAGCTGACGACCCGGGGCGGGACCATCACGCTGCGAAAAGTGCCGATCCGCTTCAACGGCCTGGCGGCCACGGCGCTGACGCTCGTGGGAATCCCCACCACGGAGGGTCAGCTGCTCGGCACCTCGGAGGTGACGCTGCGCGTCAGACCCAGTTCAGGCGCGTAACGAGCGCGATACTCATCGCGCGCAACGAGCACCTTCTCGACGTAGTGACGCGTCTCGGCATACGGGATGTCCTTCGCACGAAGACTTGACCCACCCCACTCGTCGGCCTTTCGGGGACCGGCGTTGTAGGCGGCGAGCGCCGCGGCGACATCGCCCTGGTAGCGATCGAGCAGCTCGCGCAGCAGATACGAGCCGTAGGCGATGTTCACCTGCGGCGTGTGGAGATCCTCGGGCACGAAGCGCGTACCGCCCGAGCGCCTGGCGATTCCCTCCGCCGTGTCGGGCGTTATCTGCATCAGGCCCTGCGCGCCGGCCGGCGAGGTCCTGCCGGCGACGAAGCGTGACTCCGCGTAGATCACCGCCGCGATCAGCGATGGGTCGAGACCCTTGTCGCGCGCCTGCTGGCGGATGATGTCGTCGTGGCGCAGCGGAAGCGTTATCTCCTCGACGGCGCGGTTGAACAGCGGCGAGAGCAGCAACCCCGCGCCGACGAGCAGCGCGAGGGCACCGGCGATGATGCCCAGGCGCCGGCGCCCGGCCCCGGCTGCGCGACCGCCGCGCCTCCGCGAGTGCGCCTGGTGCCGAGCTGTCGGTGGCATGCTGCTCATCGCCTCAGTCGCTGAAGGATGACGGCCAGGTCGGACTCGAGCTGCTCGACGGAGCCGTCGTTGCGGATCACGTGCGTCGCACGCGCCGCCTTCTCGTCCTGCGACAGCTGCCGGGAGGCGCGCTCGTCGACGGCGTGGTGACCACGTTCCCCGCCCGCGCGGACCGGAGTTCCTCGTCGGCGACGATGGCGATCGTCTGGTCGAAGGCGTCCTGCATTCCGGCCTCGAACAGGAGCGGCGTCTCGACGATCGCCGCGACCGGTCGCGGCCTCACGTCGTCGAGACCCGCGCGCCACTCGGCGATCCGCGCGCCGACGAGCGGCCACAGCAGCCGCTCGAGCCACGCACGCTCCTGCGGGTCGGCGAATGCGCGACCCGCGATCACGGACCTGTCGACCACACCTCCTGGAGCGACCTCCGCGCCCCAGCGTCCGACGACCGCATCACGGACGACGTCCGCTTCGTAGAGGTCGTGGACGACGGCATCGGTCGACAGCGTCGCCGCCCCGAGACGATCCAGCGCTGCGAGCGCCGTCGACTTGCCCGACCCGAGCCCCCGGTCAGTCCGACGAACGGAATCGAGCCCGGCTGGGTCAGCGGCTACGCCTGCTCGGCATCGCCGGCCGCCGCGTCAGCCGCGGCCGGTTCGTCTGCGGCCGCCGCCTCGGCGGCTCACCGGCCGCCTCGGGCTCCACGACCTCAGCCGCCGCCTCGGGCTCACCGGCCGCCTCGGGCTCCTCGACCTCGCCGCCGCCTCGACGGCCGCCGCCGCCTCGGGCTCCACGACCTCAGCCGCCGCCTCAGGCTCGACCGCCACCTCGGCATCAGCCGGCTCCATGGCAGGAGCCGATGCCGAGAACGCGTCATCGCTCAGCTCGAGATCGCGGACATCGTCCAGATCACCCGTCGCGGGCTCGGGCTCGTAGCCGGTGTGCGCGGAGAGGATCTGACCCTCGACCCGCTTGACCGACAGCGACAGGCGCCGGCGCTCGGAGTCGATCTCGAGGATCTTGACCTTGACCGCGTCACCCGGCTGCGACGACCTCACGCGGGTTCTCGACGTGATGGGGGGCGAGCTCGGAGATGTGGACGAGGCCCTCGACGCCGTCGAGGATCTCGACGAACGCACCGAAGGTGACGACCTTCGTGACCTTGCCCTCGAGGTCGTCACCGACGGTTGTAGGTGTCGACGATCCGCTGCCACGGGTCCTCCTGCGTCTGCTTGAGGCCCAGCGAGATGCGCTGGCGCTCGCGGTCGATGTCGAGCACCTTGACCTGGACGGTGTCGCCGATCGCGACGACCTCGCTCGGGTGGTTGACGTGCGACCACGAAAGCTCGGAGATGTGGATCAGGCCGTCGATGCCGTTGAGGTCGACGAACGCGCCGAAGTCGACGATGTTGGAGATCTGGCCCTCGACGACGAGGCCCGGCTGCAGCCGGTCGAGAATCTCCTGACGCTGCTCCTTGCGCTCCTCCTCGAGCACCGCGCGGCGCGACAGCACGACGTTGTTGCGCGAGCGGTTGAGCTCGATCACCTTGCACTCGATCGTCTGGTGCAGGAACTCGTCGAGGTTCGCGACGCGGCGGATGTCGACGAGCGACGCGGGCAGGAAGCCGCGCACGCCGAGGTCGATGATCAGGCCGCCCTTGACGACCTCGATCACCGTGCCCTCGACCGGCTCGCCGGACTCGGCCGCCGCCTCGATGCGCCGCCACGCCTTCTCGAAGCGGGCGCGCTTCTTGGACATGATCAGGCGGCCGTCCTGGTCCTCCTTGCGTGAGAACGAGAGCGTCGACCTCCTCGCCGAGCTCGACCTCGTCGTTCGGGATCGACGTTCTTGCGGATCGAGAGCTCGTTGTTGGGGATGACTCCCTCGCTCTTGTACCCGATGTCGACGAGGACCTCGTCCTTGTCGATGCGAACGACGTGGCCGGTGACGACCGTCGCCCTCCTGCGACGGTCGTGAAGGTCGCGTCGTAGTTGGGAACGATCTGCCCGTCGACGTCGAGCAGCAGGCCGTCGCTGCCTGGGACGACCTTGACGTCTGACGGGGTGTCGGTTGTGATGGTTGTCATGTGACGGGCAAGGGTAGCGCGATCGTGCGCCCTTAGAATCGCCCCCGATGCCGGTCCGAGCGACGAAGCGGGGGCGCCGAGCGGACCCCTCTCGACGGCGTTTGCCGACGTCGTCATCTGCGGCGCGTCCTTCGCCGGGCTCGCCGTCGCGCGTGGTCTCGCCGGCTCTGGAGCGAATGTCCTGGTCGTGGACCGCTACGAGATCGGCGAGCGGCAGACCTCGGCCTGTGCGGCGCCGACGGAGTGGCTGACGCAACTCGGCCTCGGCGCAGTCGATGCGCACAGCGATTCAGCGAGCTCGTCATCCACACGCCGCGCCGGAGCTTCCGCTGGGAGCTCCCGCGGGAGTTCTCGCACGTTCGACTATCCGCGCCTCTGCGAGCTGCTTTGGGAGCAGTCGGGCGACGCGAGCTTCGAGACTGCGATGGTCGCCGGTCGCACGAGCCGGGCGCGTGAGCACGTCGTCCACACCGACCGCGGCGATCTGCGGGCGCCGCTCGTCGTCGACGCGCTCGGCTGGCGCCGCGTACTCGGCTCCGGCGAGCGCATCCAGCCGCCGGCGGCGCACCTGTCGCGCGCGCTGGAGGTGCACCCCGCCGGCGTGAGCGAGGATCTCGAGTTGTGGCTCGACCCGCGATTCGTTCGCGCCGGCTACTCATGGTGCTTCCCCGCCGCCGGGGAGCTGCGCGTCGGCGTCGGCTCGTTCGATCCGCGCGCACACGTCCGCGATCCGACCGTGCGACTGGCGCAGGAGCGGGGCCTGCCGCCGGAGGGCTACCAGGGCAACTGGATCCCGCACAAGATGCGCGAAGCCGTTGAGGACGGGATCTTCTTCGTCGGCGACAGCGCCGGTCATTGCCTGCCCGCGACCGCGGAGGGCATCCGCCCCGCGCTGTACTTCGGCGGCCGCTGTGGACGTGAGCTGCGTGACGTGCTCGCAGGCCGGCAGACGCGCGACCAGGCGCTGGCCCGCTACGCGGCCGCGCACGATGACAGGCGTTTCGCGTGGCGGTGGCTGCTCGGCGTTCAGCGAACGATCGGCCTGCTCAACGAGCATCGCGCGATGACGACGCTCGTCCGCGTCGTGAGCAGCGGGAACTTCGTCGAATGGGCGATGACGCGCTACCTCGACATCTGCCCTCCGCCCGGAGCGGACGCTGCGCCGGGCGGCGGTGCGCCCGTCGCGGGCGGCACCGCCATCCCGGCCTGACGACCTCCTCTCCTTCGCCGTCGGAGCCTCAGAAGCCTCGGCGCTGGCGCGCGGCGCGCATGCGGGGGTCGCGCTGCGCGACGTCGTGGTTTCGGCGGGCGATCACGGCGTGCACGATCCACAGCAATGCGAGCGTCCCGACCAGAAGCGTCGCCGCTGCGGCGTCGGTCACCGAGAACGCACCCACGAGCGCGAAGAACGCGTAGCCCGCGATCACCGCGATGGCAACCGTCCAGAACGCGCCGCGAATCGCCTCGCCGGGGCCGCTGCGGACGCGCTGATCGGGGTCGGTGTGGCGCTGAGCCATGGATGACCTCCTGAGCCGTACGTTCTGACCACAGATCGTCCCACCGCGTGCGGACGACTTCAAGCGCCGTCTACTCGCGCACTATCAACGCCACGCCGGCGATCAACAGGAGGACGCCCGCCGTCCTCGTCGCCGTGACCTCCTGCCTGTCGACGCCGAACCACCCGAAGCGATCGATCACCATCGACGCGGTCAGCTGCCCTGCCACGACGGCGGCGGTGACGCCGGTCGCCCCGATCGAACGCACGCCGACGATCGACGCGCTGACGATCGCGACGCCGCAGGCTCCGCCGAGCAGGGTCCACCAGGGTGCGTTTCCGATCTCAGCGAACCCTCCGAAGCCTCCGGCAACCACGAGAATCAGCAGCAGGAGGGTGAATCCGACCGCGAAGTTGACCGTGGCCGCCTGGAGTGTGCCCGTCGTTCTGGCGAGCATTCCGTTGATCGGCGCCTGCGCGCCGATCGCGGCACCGGCGGCCACGACGATAACGGCAGCAGACGTACGGTCCACTACTTGGCCTCAAGCCAGGTGGCGCCGACCCCGGGCTCGACGGCCAGCGGCGGCTCGCGGTCGCCCCAGGGCGCAACCATCTCCCTCTGCGCCAGCGCGATCACGGCGTGCGCCTCCGACGGTGGCCCCTCGAACAGCAGCTCGTCGTGGATCGAGAGGATCATCCGCGTGTCGAGCCCCTCTTCACGCAGCGCACGGTGCGCGCCGATCATCGCGAGCTTCATGACGTCGGCAGCGGTTCCCTGGACGACCGTGTTGACGGCGAGCCGCTCCCCCAGGGATCTGACCTGGTGGTTGCGTGCACGCAGCTCGGGGATTCCCCGGCGCCGCCCGAACAGCGTCGTGACGAAGCCGTCCTCCGTGGCCTGGGCGATCGTCTCCGCCATGAAGGCGGCGACACGCGAGAAGCGCGCAAGGTACGCATCGATGAAGCCCTTCGCCTCCTCACGCGGGATGTTCAGGCGATCCGCCAACCCGAAGTCGCTGAGGCCGTAGACGATGCCGTAGTTGATCATCTTCGCCTTCGAGCGCATCCCGGCGTCGATGTCCGCTTCGGCCACCTCGAACACCTCACGCGCGGTCGCGGTGTGCACGTCCTCACCGCGGATGAAGATCTCCTTGAGCACCGGCTCGTCCGCGACGTGTGCCAGCACGCGCAGTTCGACCTGCGAGTAGTCGGCGCTGACCAGGACGTTCCCCGGAGCCGCCTCGAAGCAGCCGCGGATCTCCCGGCCGAGCGGGGTGCGTACGGGCACGTTCTGCAGGTTGGGGTTGGTCGACGAAAGGCGCCCGGTACTGGCGACCGCCTGTACGAAGGTCGTGTGAATCCGGCTCTCGGCGTCGACGAGCGCGGGAAGCGCGTCGAGGTAGGTCTTGGTGAGCTGGTTGAGCTCGCGCCAGCGCTCGACCTTCGGAATCACCTCGTGCTCGTCGCGAATCGACTGAAGGACACGCGCGTCGGTCGAGAAGCCGGTCTTCCCGCGGCGCTTCTTGGAGAGCCCGAGCTTGTCGAACAGGACCGCGCCGAGCTGCTGCGGCGACCCGATCACGAACTCCTCCCCGCACAGGTCCCAGATCTCGCGCTCGAGGGCGGCTATCTCCTCGGCGACGCGGTCGGCGATCTCTGCGAGCCGCTTCGTGTCGAGCCGGACGCCGGCGATCTCCATCGCCCGCAGAACCGGGACCAGCGGCAGCTCGATCTCGTCCAGCAGCTGCTCCTGCCCGCGCTCGCCGAGATCTGCGCGCTGGCGCGCCGCGAGCTCCTGAACCAGAACCGCATCGGCCGCCGCGCCGTCGTCCACGTCCGCGGACAGCCCGCGCTCCTCGCACAGCTCCGCGAACGGAAAGGCGCGGCGAGCCGGATCGAGCAGGTACGCGGCGAGCAGCGTGTCGTGGGCGATCCGCGGCGGGACCGCTCCGAGCGACTTCACGTCGTGGGCGATCACAGCTCGATCGCCGATCGCCTCGACCAGCTCATCGGGCGACGCGATCTCGCCGGCGATGACGCGATCCCCGCACGCCGCACCGAACCGATGGGCCTGCTCGCGGGCGAACAGCTCGCCGTCGCCCGCCTGCGGCGCGTGCACGGCGATCGCGAGCGGCGCGGCACCGTCTCCGACCTGTGCGGCGTCGCGAGCCGACCCGGCCCGAACACGCGCGCGCATGCTCGAGGCGGCGTCCGTCGCCGACCCGGCCGCGTCAGCTCCGAGAGCCTCCTCGAGGCGACGCAGCGGGTCGCGCAGCTCGAACTCGCGGAAGACCTCGCGGAGCCGCGAGCGATCCGGCTCGCGCGCGGCTTCAGCCGCCGGGTCGATGTCGATCGGCACGTCGCGCTGGACCGTCGCCAGGCGCTTGCTCATGCGAGCGTCCTCGGCGTGAACGGCGAGGTTCTCCTTGCGCTTGGCGCCCGAGATCTCGTCGACGCGGGCCAGAACCTCCTCGAGCGAGCCGAACTGCTGCAGCAGCTGGGCGGCCGTCTTGTCGCCGATCCCCGGCACCCCGGGGATGTTGTCCGACGTGTCGCCCTTGAGGCCGTAGAAGTCGGGGATCAGCTCGGGCGGGATGCCGTAGCGGTCGACCACGGCCTGGTGGTCGTAGAGCTTGGTCTCGGTGATGCCGCGCGCGGTCGCCATCACCCTGACCTGCGACTCGCGGGTCGATGAGCTGGAAGCGCGTCGCGATCGCCGGTGACGATCACGACGTGAATTCCCTTGTCGCGGGCCCGTTCGGCCAGCGTGGCGATCACGTCGTCGGCCTCGTAGCCGTCGGCCTTGACGTTGCGATAGCCGAAAGCGTCGACGAGCGGCTCGAGGTGCGGCCACTGCTCACGCAGCAGGTCCGGCCGCGAAGTGCGCTGCGCCTTGTACTCGCGCGTAGATCTCCTTGCGCCCTGATGAGCCCGCGTCCCAGCAGACGAGCGTCGGCTTCTGACCGTGCTCGGTGAGCATCTTCACGAGCATCGACGCGAACCCGAAGATCGCGTTCGTCGGCTGACCCTTGGAGGTCGCGATCGACTCCGGGAGCGCGAAGAACGCACGATAGGCGAGGCTGTTGCCGTCGATCAGGTAGAGCTCGTCCTGCACGCGGCGCGTGACGCTACCGCAGGTCGCGGCGCGCGCTGCGCCCGTCCTGGTCCTCGTACACTGCCCGCCCGTGACCCGCACGCCGTCTGCGCAGTACAGCCTCACGATCCGCGTCGAGATCGACGACCGCCCCGGCATGCTGGGCAAGGTCGCGAGCGCGATCGGCGAGGCCGACGGGACGATCGGTGCGATCGACCTGGTCGAGGTCGGCGAGCGCCTCGTGCGCGACATCACGGTCGACGCACACGACGCCGATCACTGGGCACAGATCCTCAAGGCGATCGAGTCGATCGACGGGGCGCACGTCCTCGACTCGACCGATCGCACCTTCCTGCTCCACGTCGGCGGCAAGATCGAGCAGCGCAACAAGACTCCGCTGAAGACGCGCGACGACCTCTCGATGGCCTACACGCCGGGCGTTGCGCGCGTCTGCATGGCGATCGCCGACGACCCCGAGAAGGCCTTCCAGTACACGATCAAGCGCAACACGGTGGCGGTCGTCAGCGACGGCACCGCGGTTCTCGGTCTCGGCGACATCGGCCCGCGCGCAGCGATGCCGGTGATGGAGGGCAAGGCGATGCTCTTCAAGGAGTTCGCGGGCGTCGACGCGTTCCCGATCTGCCTGGACACGAAGGATCCCGACGAGATCGTCGAGACCGTGAGGCGCATCGCTCCGGGGTTCGGCGGCATCAACCTCGAGGACATCTCGGCGCCGCGCTGCTTCGAGATCGAGGATCGCCTGAAGGGGATTCTCGACATCCCCGTCTTCCACGACGACCAGCACGGCACGGCGATCGTCGTGCTCGCCGCGCTGCTCAACGCGTGCAAGCTGACGAGCCGCGATCTCATGGACCTGCGCGTGCTGGTCACCGGGCTCGGCGCAGCGGGCGTGGCGGTCTCGAAGATCCTGATCGAGGCCGGAGTGCGAGACATCATCGGCTGCGACTCGCGCGGCATCGTCGGAACCGAGCGCGAGGACTACCTCGACGGCTCGATGAACGCGGTCAAGCGCTGGTATGCCGAAACGACGAACCCGGAGAAGCTCGAGCGGCGGCCCAGCCGATGCGATCGAGGGAATGGACCTCTTCATCGGGCTCTCCGGCGCACGCGTCATGCCCGCTGAGGCGCTGTCGCAGATGCGGCCGGACGCGATGGTCTTCGCGATGGCCAACCCGACTCCGGAGGTCAGCCCCGAGGAGGCCGCTGCCGTACGCGCGCATCATCGCGACCGGCCGCTCGGACTACCCCAACCAGATCAACAACGTGCTCGCGTTCCCGGGCATCTTCCGCGGCGCACTCGACGTCCGCGCGCGGCACAGATCACCGAGCCGATGAAGATGGCCGCGGCGCGGGCGATCGCAACGATCGTGGCCGAGCACGAACTGCGCGAGGACTACATCATCCCGTCGGTCTTCAACCGCGACGTGGCCCCCGCGGTCGCGGAGGCGGTCTCGGAGGAGGCTCGAGTGACGGGCGCCGCGCCAGCAGAGCAGCACGCGATCGGCTTCGCCCCAGGCGACGTCGAGGCGCTGCGCGGCATCTGAGCGCATCACGCGGCCATGGCCGCCGAGGCGAACGACGCCATGTCCGGGAAGACCAGATCCGGAGCGGCGTTCGCCGTGGGGGTCGCGCCGGCGCCGGGGCGCCCGTGGCGGCGGTCGATCCACACACTCGACAGGCCGAGCCGCTTCGCGGTGACGTGATCGTGGAAGAGGCTCTGTGCGACGTGCAGGATGCGATCACGGGGCAGCCCGATGACCTCGAGGGCCAGCTCGAACCCCCGCGCGCGCGGCTTGTAGCTGCGTGCCCGCTCAGCGGTGATCACCCAGTCGAAGTCGACGCCCAGGCGCGCCGCGCTCAGCGCGAAGAGGTCGTCGTCGCAGTTGGTTATCGCCGCCAGCTTGAACCGCTCGCCGAGCGTGGCCAGCGCCTGCGCCGAGTCCGGGAAAGCGGGCCACTCACCGACCGATGCACCGAACACGGCGACCTCATCTGCGGTCGGCTCGAATCCCAGATCCGAGCCGAGCCTGGACAGCACCGCTCCCAGGACCCACCGATAGGGCATGTAGTCGCCCGCCTCGATCGGAGCCTCGTGGCGAGCGTAGGCCTCGAGCAGGGCTTCGTCGTCGACGCCGACGCCGTGTTGGGCGAGGATCGGTCGCAGCGCCGCCAGCAGCCCCGCCTCCCAGTCGATCAGCGTCCCGTAGCAGTCGAAGGTCAGGACGTCGTGGTCGCGCAGGTCGATCGCCGACATTGCGATGATGCTCGCATATGCGAGTCACGATCACCGGAGCCACAGGCCTGATCGGCAGGAAGCTCGTCAACGCGCTGACCGCGCGCGGCGACGAGGTCACCGTCCTCTCTCGTGATCCGGCCCGGGCCACGCCAGACCTGCGCGTCAGCGCCGAGCGCTGGGACCCTGTCGCCGAACCGGCCCCGGAGCAGGCGCTCGCCGGCCGCGACGGCGTCATCCACCTCGCCGGCGCCCCGGTCGCCCAGCGCTGGACCCGTTCTGCAAAGCGGAACATCCGCGAGAGTCGGACGCTGGGGACACGCAACCTGGTGGCCGGTCTGGCCGCCGCATCACCACACCCGCCGGTTCTCGTCAGCGCCTCGGCCGTCGGCTACTACGGCCCGCGCGGCGACGAGCGCCTGGATGAGCGTTCAGCGCCCGGAGCGGACTTCCTCGCACAGGTATGCGTCGAATGGGAGCACGAGGCGCAGGCCGCCACGCAGCACGACATCAGGGTCGCGACGCTCAGAACCGGGATCGTGCTCGACGCCGGCGGGGGCGCGCTCGGCCGGATGCTGAGGCCGTTCAGGCTCGGCGTCGGCGGGCCCGTCGCCGGCGGCCACCAGTACATGCCGTGGGTCCATGCGGATGACGTCATCGGCCTCTATCTCAGCGCCCTCGACGACCCGGACATCAGCGGGGCGCTCAACGTCTCGGCGCCCGAGCCGGTCACCAACCGGCAGTTCTCCAAGGCGCTCGGCCGAGCGCTCCACCGCCCGGCCATCGCACCCGTCCCGGCCATCGCCCTGCGCGTCCTCTACGGCGAGATGGCTGACATCATCACCGAGGGTCAGCGAGCCATCCCGGCCCGCGCCCTCCAGCTCGGCTACGACTTCCAGCACCCCGACCTCGACGAAGCACTGACCGCAGCACTCAGCTGAGCGCCGAGAAGCGGCTCGCGACGGGCGCCAGGGAGAGCACAGACGCACATGCCGTGCCGTCACGGACGCCGCAGCGGGCGCGGGTGGATTTCCTGTCCGGGGAGCTCCGCCCGATCGCCTGCAAGGCGAGAGCGGCGCCCCGGCAGGAAAGGCCGCCCGCGCCCGCCCGACCAGGGCGTGCCGTCAGCTGCCTTCAGCGCCTTTGGCACGACGGCGAGCCCGCCGATGAGCCCAGCGCGAATTCTCCTTCGCCGGCCAGAACAGCCAGATCGGAACGCCGACGACGCTGAGCAGCAGACCCGTGCCGAGCCCGACCTTCTCGCCGTAGCCCTTCTGGTCCGACAGCCACTGGCAGGCGATCGCCGACGCCAGCCACAGGTAGAGCAGCCAGAGGGCCTTGGCGCCGATCGCTGCGAGCACAAGCGTCATGTGCCGAGGTACGCGTCCTGGACGCGCGGGTCGTTGCGGAGATTCGCGGAGGTGTCGGTGAGCGCGACCGTGCCGGTCTCCAGCACGTAGCCGCGGGCGGACACGTCGAGCGCGTAGTTGGCGTTCTGCTCGACCAGCAGGATCGTCGTCCCCTGGCGTTGATCGTCGCGGATGATCTCGTAGATCTTCTCGACGAGCACCGGAGCGAGCCCGAGCGACGGCTCGTCGAGCAGCAGCAGCCGCGGGCGGGCCATCAGCGCGCGGCCGATCGCGAGCATCTGCTGCTCGCCGCCGGACATCGTGCCGCCCTTCTGCTTCTCGCGCTCGCGGCAGGCGCGGGAACAGCTCGTAGACGTGCTCGATGTCCTGCTCGACCTCGTCGTCCCGGCGAGTGAACGCGCCCATCTCGAGGTTCTCGCGAACGGTCATGCGCGGGAAGCATCCGCCTGCCCTCGGGCGCCTGCGCGATCCCCAGCTCGGCGACCTGGTGCCGCATCAGCTCCTGGATCTCGCGGCCCTCGAAGATGATCGCGCCCGTCGCGCGGCGGAAGGATGCCCGAGATCGACCTCAGCGTCGTCGACTTGCCGGCGCCGTTCGAGCCGATCAGCGTGACGATCTCGCCGGCGTAGACCTCCAGCGAGATGCCCTTGAGCGCCTTGATCGAGCCGTAGTAGCGTGTGGATCGCCTCGACGCGCAGCAGCGGATCGCCCGCCGGAGCGGGAGCGGGAGTGCCTCCTGGTGCCGGTGCCGTCGTCACGCCTGGCTCCCGAGGTACGCCTCGATGACGCGCGGGTTGGTGCGCACCTCCGCCGGCGCGCCCTCGGCGATCTTGTCGCCGTGGTCGAGCACGGTGATGTGGTCGGAGACGTTCATGACGACCTTCATGTCGTGCTCGATGAGCAGGACGGAGATGCCCTTGTCCGAGCGAAGATGCTCCATCAGCTGCCGCAGCTCCTCGGATTCCTGCGGGTTCATGCCAGCCGTCGGCTCGTCGAGCAGCAGCAGCTTCGGCTCCGATCCGAGCGCGCGTGCGATCTCGAGCCGGCGCTGGTCGCCGTAGGACAGATTCATGGCCAGTTCGTCCGCCTGCCTGAGTCCCACGAAGTCGAGCAGCTCACGCGCCTTCTCGTCAGCGGACCGCTCCTCACGGCGCACGAAGCGGGTGCGGATCACCATGCCGGCGATGCGTGACCGCATCTTGCCGTGCATGCCGACCTTGACGTTCTCGATGGCGGTCATCGTGCGGAACAGCTTGATGTTCTGGAACGTCCGTGCGATGCCGGCGTTGGTGACAAGGTCGGGGCGCTTGGCGGTGATGTCGTTGCCGTCGAAGACGACGCGGCCGACCGTCGGTTTGTAGAGCCCCGTCATGCAGTTGAAGAAGGTCGTCTTGCCGGCGCCGTTGGGACCGATGATCGAGACGATCGCGCGCTCGGGAACGGAGAAGCTGACGTCGTTGACGGCCACGAGCCCGCCGAAGACCTTCGAGACGTTCGTCACCTGAAGCAGCGCCGGCCCCGCTGTCGTCGCGGCGTCGCCCATCACTCCGGGCCCATCTCGTCGTGGCGGGTGTCGTACATGCTCGCGTCGTCGAACCAGACCTCGTCGGCGTCGACGTCCTCGCCATGCAGTTCGAGCTTTCGCCTGGTCGACGGAAGCATCCCCTCGGGACGCAGAACCATCATCGCCAGGAGCATGAAGCCGAAGATCCCGAAGTTGATCGTCGTCACGTCGAACTCGAGCCCGATCTTGTCCGGCAGGTTGTTCATCTCCGGGAGCATGAATCTGTTGAGCATCGAGAGGAAGATCGCCCCGAGCATCACTCCCCAGATGTTGCCCATCCCGCCGATGATGACCATGCAGAGGATGAAGACCGAGAAGCCGAACTCGAACTGGTCGACGTTGACGGTGTTGTTGTAGGTCGCGAGGAATGCGCCCGCGAAGCCGCCGAGCGCTGCGCCGATCGCGTACGCCCAGAGCTTCGTGCGCACGAGGTTCACGCCCATCGAGGCAGCGGCGACCTCGTCCTCGCGCACGGCGATCCACGCGCGTCCGAGACGCGAGTCGCGCAGGCGGATGTTCAGGAAGATCGTCAGCAGGAGCATCGCCAGGCCGACGTAATAGACCGGTTCGAGTTCGAGCGGATAGTTGAACGGGGTGTCGCTCCAGGGGAAGTTGATCTTGTCGATCGGGGTTATCCCCTGCCTGCCCCTCGAGAAGTCGACCGAGCCGATCCCGAAGATGCCGCTCTCGGCGTTCTCGAAGACGCGCGGCACGATCTCACCGAATGCGAGCGTGACGATCGCCAGGTAGTCACCGCGCAGACGCAGCGTCGGCGCGCCGAGAATCGCGCCCCAGAGCGCGGTGAAGGCGGCCGCGATGAAGAGCACGAGGAAGACGTTGATGTGGATGCCCGGGATCTCACCGCCGAGCGGCGAGGTCGACGGCGTCAGCAGGTGGAATCCAGAACCGCCGGCCACATCCGGGAACTGCTGTGACCCGAGCCAGCCCATCACGAACGCACCGATCGCGAAGAAGGCGACGTAGCCGAGGTCGAGCAGCCCGGCGAAGCCGACGACGATGTTCAGGCCGAGCGCCATGATCACGTAGGCGAGCGTCTGGATCGACGCGTCGAGCAAATCGCCCGACTCGGCGATGAGCTGCTCGATCAGGAACGGGTAGACGAGTGCCAGAAGGATCGCCAGGGCGCCCCACGCCCACTGCGGCAGCAGCCTCTGAAGAGCGCGCCCGTTCTGACGCAGCGTCGTCGCGGAGGTGCTCATCCCTCGCGCACCTCCTCGCCGAACAGGCCGGAGGGCTTGAAGACCATCACCAGGATCAGAATCCCGAAGACGAACGCCGGCGTCCACACCTGACCGAAGTTCGTGTCGGAGATCGCCTGGATGACGCCGATGATGAGGCCGCCCGCAACAGCTCCCTTGAGGTTGCCGATGCCGCCCATGACTGCGGCGGTGAAGGCGATCAGGCCGGCGGTGAAGCCCTGGTTGAACTGCACCGTGCCGTTGTAGATCGCGTAGATCATGCCTGCGGCGCCGGCCATCAGGCCGCCCAGCAGGAACGTCAGGCCGATCGTGCGATCGACGTTGATCCCCATCAGGCGCGACGCGTCGGGGTCCTGCGCGGTGGCCCGCATCGCCTTGCCGTACTTGGTGCGGCCGACGAACCAGAGCAGCGCCACCAGCAGCGGAACGGTGACGGCGACCGCAAAGACGTCCGAGCGCACGATCGCGACGTCGAGGACCGTGAAGAGCGTGTCCTGCCGGCCGATCAGGTCGGGCGCCGCATCAGGTGTCGGCCGCCACAGCAGACCGACGTTCTGGAGGATGAAGCTCATCCCGATCGCCGTGATCAGCGGCGCCAGCCGGGGAGCGTTTCGCAGCGGCCTGTATGCGACGCGCTCGATCATCACGTTGAGCGAGCCGCTGACGAGCATCGAGACGATCAGCGCCAGCAGTATCGACACGGCGATCAGCGAGACGTCGGAGCCTGCGACCACACTGAGCGTCGACCACAGGCTGACTGCGACGAACGAGCCGATCATGAAGACCTCGCCGTGTGCGAAGTTGATCAGCTCGATGATTCCGTAGACGAGCGTGTACCCGAGCGCGATCAGCGCCCAGATCATCCCGTTCGAGAGGCCCGTCTTGACGTCCTCGAGCGTCTGGGTGAAGTCCTTGGCGAAGTAGTACGCGAGGATCCCCGCGAAGACGATCCAGAGGATGTTCGCCCAGATCCAGGTGACCGGGCCCTTCTGGCCGGCGCTGAGGGCGGCGGGGGCGGAGGCGGCTTCCATCGGCGGCTCGGGACCTCGGCTCGTCGGGTCGCGAGGACGGGCTGAACCCCGAAGCGGGCCGGCGATTCGCCGGCCCGCTCGCGGAGTTCAGCGTGCCTTTGTCTAGTTCGCCTTGATGACCTTGTCGAACACGAGCTTGCCGTCCTCGACGCGCTGCGCGCCGTAGTCGGTAAGCGTCGTGTCGCCGTTCTCGTTGATCGAGTACGCACCGAGCACTGAGTCACGGTCCGACGTCGCGAAGAACTGGTCGATGACGGCCTGGCGGTCGTTGCCCTTGTCACCTGCGCGCTTGATCGCGTCCAGGGTCACGGCCATCGCCTCGTAGCCGTAGATGGCGTAGGGCTCGGGGTCCTTGCCGAACTTCGCCTTGTAGTCGGTGAAGAACTTCTGACCGGCCGGCGGGTAGAGCTTGGGATCGAGCGTCGGGACCGTGATGTAGGTCACCTTCTGCTCGCCCGAGCTCAGCGCCTCGGTGAACGGGGTCTCCGCGACGCCGTCAGGTCCGAACAGCTTCATGTCGGGGTTCGCCGCGTGGACGTCCTTCCAGAGCTGAACGCCCTTGTTCTGCGTGATGCCGCCGAAGAACATGCAGTCCGCGCCCGAGGACTTGACGGTCGACGCGACGCTGCGGAAGTTCGCGGCCTTCGTGTCGATGCCGTCGTTGCCGAGCACGACCAGACCGCCCTCGTCGGCGGCCTTCTGCGTCGCGGTTGCGAGGCCCTTACCGTAGACCTCCTTGTCGTTCAGGATGTAGACCTTCGTGCAACCCTCGTCCTTCATGTACGTCGTCACCGCGGCGGCCTGGATGCCGTCGTACGGGACGACGCGGCCGTAGGTGCGCTTGCCCGTCGGGTAGTACTTGTCGGGCTCGCCCTTGTCGCCGCCGACGGGGTCCGTCAGGCCGATTGCGGTGTTCGACGGGGATGACCTGAAGGATCCCGGCCTGGTTGATGATCGGGATCGAGATCGCCGACGCGCCGGAGTTGAACTCACCGAGGTAGGCGATCGTGGTGCTGTCCTGCGACGCCTTGCGCGCGTTGGACGATGTCGCACCCGGATCCCACTTGCCCGTCGCCGCGATCGCGTCGTCGAGCGACACGTACTTGATCGTGAAGTCACCGACCTTGCCGCCGGCCTGCTCGAGAGCGAGCTTCTCGCCGTTTACCACGGATTCGGCCTGCGGACGGGAGTCACCCTGAAGCGGGAGACTCGAGTAGATCGTCAGCGTGTCTCCGCTGACCGAGCCGGACCCTGACCCGCCGTCGTCGTTGTCGTCGCCACATGCGGCGACGCCGAAAGTGAGGGCAGAGGCCACTGCGGCCCAGGCTGCCACGGAACGTACGCGCAAGATGTGTCCCTCCTCAGAGACCCGAAAACAGATATAGGGAGGCCGAACGGGCCTCGCCCGGCGATCCTACTGCGTGCGGACAGAGCGTGCAGAACAGTCCGTTTCAGCCCGCGAGGAAGGTTCTGCACGGGCCTCGTCGGCGCGTGCTCGGCGCGGTCAGTCTTCGCGCTGCGCGCTCGGCAGCGCGCTGCCGAGCATGCGCGTCGCGGCTGCGATCAACACGATCACCAGAGCCAGCAGGAACGCGTCGAACGACTTCGCGCCGACCGCCGTGAGGACGATCCAGAGGCACGCGGAGAAGGTGGCGACGAGCACGAGACCCATGAGGCGGCTCAGGTTAGTCGATCGAGCGGTGACTCCGCGGCGAGATCTCAGCGCAGCGCCGCTGTGAAGGCCGCGACGATCTCGTGGACGGCAGCGGCCGGCTCGCCGGCCTGCGCAGCAGCCCGCACGAGGCGGCTGCCCACGATCACCCCGTCGGCGCCCGCCTCCACGGCAGCGACCGCCTGCTCGGGCGTCGGCGATGCCGAAGCCGAGCGCCACCGGCACATCAGTGCAGGCCTTGGCGCGTGCGACCACACTCGCGAACGTGTCCGAGAGCACGGCGCGCTCGCCGGTCGTCCCCGTGACCGAGACCGTGTAGAGAAAGCCACGGGCGCGCGCACCGATCAGACGCAGACGCTCGTCGGTGCTCGTCGGTGCGACGAGCGGCACGAGCGCCAGACCGACGGCGTCGCACGCCGCGAGCGTCGCCGGTGCCTCCTCGAGCGGAAGGTCGGGAACGATCAGGCCGCTCGCGCCCGCGTTCACAGCGTCTGCGGCGAAGCGCTCGACGCCGCGCGCGAGCACGAGGTTGGCGTATGTCATGAGGACCACCGGCAGCCGCGTGGCGAGAGCCTCGCACTCCGCGAGCACACCGTCGACGGTTGCGCCCGCGCGAAGCGCCGCGCGTCGCCGCGGCCTGGATCACGGGCCCGTCGGCGATCGGGTCGGAGAACGGGAACGCCGAACTCGACCAGGTCAGCGCCGCCGTCGGCGTACGCGGCGCCGATCGCGCGTGCTGCCGCGACGTCGGGAAAGCCACCCATCAGGTACGGCATCAGCGCGGCGCGCTTACCCGAGCCGGCGAACGCGCCGGCGATCCGCTCGGCGCCCGCGATCGTCGCCTCCGTGCTCATCGCTCTTCAGTCGCCCGGTCTGAGAGGCGCGTCATGACCTCGGCGAGGTCCTTGTCGCCACGGCCGGAGAGGCAGAGCAGGTCGAGCGTGCGACTCGGACGGCTCGCGCAACACGACATGCAGCGCGTGAGCCGTCTCGAGCGCGGGGATGATGCCCTCGAGCCGCGCGACGTCGCGGACCGCCTCGAGCGCCTCGCTCGTCGGTCACGGCGACGTAGCTCGCGCGGCCGCTGTCGCGCAGCCATGCGCGCTCGGGTCCGGCGCCCGGGTAGTCGAGCCCGGCGGAGATCGAGTGCGCCTCGACGATCTGGCCGTCGTCGGTCCTGCAGGAGCGCGATCAGCGCGCCGTGCAGCACGCCGGGCCGCGCCCGCCGATCGTCAGCGGCGCGCCGTGGCGCCCGCTCTCGAGTCCCTCGCCCGCCGCCTCGACGCCGAGCAGCGCGACGTCCTCGTCACCGACGAACGCGGCGAACGTGCCGATCGCGTTCGAGCCGCCGCCGACGCACGCGACGACACGGTCGGGCAGCCGCCCGGTCCGCTCGAGGATCTGCGCGCGCGCCTCGTCGCCGATCACCCGCTGCAGGTCGCGCACGATCGACGGGATACGGCGCCGGCCCGATCGCCGAGCCGATCACGTAGTGCGTCGTCGTCGACGTTCGTGACCCAGTCGCGGATCGCCTCCGACGTCGCCTCCTTGAGCGTCCGCGTGCCCGCGTCGACGGCGCGCGACCTCCGCGCCGAGCAGCTCCATGCGCTGCACGTTGGGCGGCTGGCGGCGCATGTCCTCCGCGCCCATGTAGACGACGCACTCCAGCCGAGCAGCGCGCACGCGGTCGCGGTCGCGACGCCGTGCTGGCCCGCGCCGGTCTCGGCGATGATCCGGCGCTTGCCCATCCGGCGGGCGAGCAGCGCCTGGCCGAGCGCGTTGTTGAGCTTGTGCGCGCCGGTGTGGAGCAGGTCCTCGCGCTTGAGCCAGATCGCCCGGCCCGCGACCTCGCTCAGGCGCTTGGCGAGATAGAGCGGCGTCGGCCGGCCGGCGTAGTCGCGCGAGCAGCCCGTTCAGTTCCGCGCGCGTAGCCCGGATCCCGGCGCGCCTCGAGCCAGGCCGCCTCGAGCTCCTCGAGCGCCGGCATCAGCGTCTCGGGAACGTACTGGCCCCCGTAGGGGCCGAAGCGGTGCTCGACGCCCGAGGCGATGCTCACTGAGCAGGCTCCGTCGACCCGGCGGGCGCGCTCACGACCGCCTCTTCGGGACCCTCGTCGACCCCTGCGCCCCGTCGCACGGCTTCGGCGAACGCGGCGATCTTCACGGGATCCTTGATCCCGGGCGCGGACTCCGTGCCGCTCGCGACGTCGACGGCGTAGGGTGCGACGACGCGGATCGCCTCGCCGACGTTGTCCGCGTTCAGGCCGCCGCTGAGGATCAGCGGCACGGGTGAACGCCGCTCGCTCGACCAGCGACCAGTCGAAGGTCTCTCCGGTGCCGCCCGGCGTGCCGGGACGGTGGGTGTCGAGCAGGTGATAGTCCACGTGGTGGAAGCGCGCCTGGTCACGCACGTCGGCCAGATCGCTGACGCGGGCCGCCTTGATGACCGCGACGCCCGTGCGGCGGCGCACCTCGTCGCAGAACGACGGGCCCTCATCTCCGTGCAGCTGAGCCATCGTCAGGCCGAGCGCGTCGACGTTCTCGACCACCTCGTCGAGCGGCGCGTTGACGAAGACGCCGCAGACGAACGCCCGGCGACGCAGCGTGCGGGCGATCAACTGGGCCTGCGGCGGGTCGCAGCGCCGCGGCGAACCCGGCCAGAGGATCACTCCGACGGCCCATGCACCGGCGTCGACGGCGAGCTGCGCGTCGTCGAGTCCGGTGATGCCGCAGATCTTGAAACGGGACGCGTGGGACACCGTCCCATCGTGTCAGATCACGGCTGCTGCGAGCCCGGCTGGGCCGGAAGCCCGTCGTCGGTCTGGGGACGCGCCGCCAGCTTGACGCGGACGGTCTTGCGTTTGCCGTCGCGCACGTAGGTGATGCGCACCTGGTCGCCCTTTCGCTTGCCGCCGATCCGCGCGGTCAGGGTCTCGCTGTCCTCGATGTCCTGACCGTCGACCGCGACGATGATGTCGCCGCCGAGGCTGATCGCCTCGCCTGCGATCTGCGCCGGGATGTCGCCGGCCTTGATGCCGGCCTTGGAGGCCGGGCTGCCGGGGGCGACCGATACGACCAGCGCGCCCTCGTCTACGGGCAGGTTCAGTCCCTTCAGCGAATCGTCGACCGGCCGCGTCGTGATTCCCAGGTAGCCGGTCTCGACGCTGCCCTTCCTGAGGTCGGGAAGCAGCTTCCTGGCGGTGTCGATCGGGACCGCGAAGCCGATGCCGACGTTGCCGCCGCTCGTTCCGTCGGTCGCGATCTGCGTGTTGATCCCGATCACGCGCCCGGTGGCGTCGATCAGCGGCCCGCCCGAGTTGCCGGGGTTGATCGCGGCGTCGGTCTGGATCACGTCGGAGATCGAAAGCCGCTCACGAGGGCCGGGATCTGGCGCTGCTTGGCGGAGACGACCCCTGTCGTCAGGGTCCGGTCGAGGCCGAACGGGTTGCCGATCGCCACGACCGGGTCGCCGACCTCGACGTCCTTCGCAGAGCCGAGCTTGAGTGGCTTGAGATCCTGGCCCTTCGTGTCGACCTTGAGCACCGCGAGGTCCGTCGAGCGATCTCGCCCGACGATCTTGGCCTCGACCGTCTTGTCGTCCTGGAACTGGACCGTCACCTTCGATGCGCCGTCGACGACGTGCGCGTTGGTGATGATCGTTCCCTCGCCGTCGATCACGAACCCGAACCGGTCGCCTGGCCCTCCTGCTGCTGAAGGCCGAACGGCGAGTTGCTGGGCCGCGAGACCTTCGCCCGTACGAAGACGACGCCGGGCGCATCGCGGTCGTAGATGCTGCGCGCGGTCAGCGCTTCGCCGTCGCTCTTGACGGGACCGGACGCCAGCGGCGCCTGGCGCACGATCGTCGTCGTGTCGCCGTCGCCGAGGCCGAGCGCGAATGCAAGCGCGACGGCCACGCCGCCGCCCAGCAGTGCCGAGAAGATCGCGACGGGCCAGGGGGATCGGGAGTTCGTCATTTCCTCAGGGGATCGGGTCACCGGGACCAGGATGGGGCGGATGGGTCAACGCTCGATAAAAGGCGGCGGCGCGTGGCCCGGCCGTGGACCCGGCGCGAACGGGAGCGAGGCACCCTAGGCGGTCTCGCCGCCGGTCAGCGTCACGCAGGGCGGCCTCGGGGTCGGGCGATCGCATCAGGCTCTCGCCGATCAGCACGGCGTCGACGCCGACGCGCTCGAGCTCGTCGAGCTGCTCGCGGGCGTGGAAACCCGACTCGCTCACCACCGTCTTGCCGGCCGGGACGTCGGCGAGCAGCTCGAACGTGCGCTCGACGTCGACCGAGAAGTCCGACCGAGGTCGCGGTTGTTGATGCCGATCACGTCGGCGTCGACCGCTCGAGCGCGCGCTCCAGCTCCTGCGTCGTCGTGGACCTCGACGAGCACGTCGAGGTCGAGCGTCGGCCGCCTCGCGTGCAGCTCGCGCGAGCGCCTCGTCGCTCGAGCGCGGCGACGATCAGCAGGATCGCGTCGGCGCCGGCGACGGCGGACTTCGACCAGCTGGTAGCGGTCGACGATGAAGTCCTTGCGCAGGATCGGCAGGCGCGCTGGCCGCGCGAGCGGCGCGCAGGTCGTCGAGCGAGCCGCCGAAGTGCGCGGCCTTCGGTGAGCACCGACAGCGCGGCGGCGCCGCCGCGCTCGTAGGCCCGCGACGATCTCCTCGACCGTCGAGCCGGCGCGGATCGTCGCCGGCGCTCGGCGAGCGGCGCTTGTGCTCGGCGATCACGCGAGACGCCCGGACGCGCCAGCGCCTCGGTGAACGGCCGCGGCCCTCGGCGCGCGCGCTCGACCAGCGCTCCGTTCGAGCTCCGCGAGCGGCACGCTCTCGTGCTCGCGCCGGTCGACGCTCGTCGCGGGTCGTCGCTTCGACGATCGCGGTCGAGCACGCTCACGCGCGGCCAGCTCCTTGCGTCAGCGCGCAGGTAGCCGTCGAGCGCGCGCTGCGGCGCGGCCGTCGTCGATCGCCGCCTCGCGCGGCGCGCACGCCCGCCTCGAGCGATGTCCGACGCTGCCGGCGACGTAGATCGCCGCGCCGGCGTTGAGCACGCGCGAGATCGCGCGCGCGGGCCCGGCTCGCCGGCGAGGATCCGCGCGCGTGATCGCGGCGTTCTCCTCCGGCGTGCCGCCCGCCGAGCGTCGTCGGGCGCGCGCGCGGTCGAGCCCGACGTCCTCCGGGCTCGACGTCGTACGGCGCGGAGCTGCTCGCCGTCGACCTCGACCACGCGCGTCGGGCCGGACGTGCTCATCTCGTCCAGGCCGTCGGCGCTGGACACTACCAGCGCCCGGTCGGTGCCCAGCCGCGCGAGCGCGCCGGCGATCGGGTCCAGGAAGCCGCGGGTCGGAGACGCCGACCACCTGGCGCCGCGCGCCGGCGGGGTTGGTCAGCGGGCCGAGGAAGTTGAAGATCGTGCGCACGCCGAGCTCCTTGCGCACCGGGACGACGATGCCGCGTGGCGCCGTGGTGGGCGGGCGCGAACATGAAGCCGAAGCCGACCTCGTCGATGCAGCGCGCGACCGCCGTCCGGGGTCGAGGTCGATGCCGCACGCCGAGCGCCTCGAGCACGTCGGCCGAGCCCGCACAGGCCGGTCGCGGAGCGGTTGCCGTGCTTGGCGACGGCGCAGCCCGCGCCGGCGGCGATCAGGGCGGCGGTGGTCGAGACGTTGAAGGTCGGCCGGCCGCCGCCGGTGCCGGCGGTGTCGACGAGGTCCGTCGCGCTTGGGCGCGCACGGGCGTCGCGAGCGCGCGCATCGTCGTGCGCCAGCCCGGCGAGCTCGTCGCTCGGTCTCGCCCTTGGTGCGCAGCGCGATCAGGAAGCGCCGCGATCTGCACCTCGGACGCGTTGCCGCGCCATGATCTCGGCGAGCACGGCGGCGGTCTGCTCGGCGCGACAGGTCCTGGCGCGACGCGAGCGCGTCGATCGCGGTCGGTCAGAACGTCAGTCGGCATCGTCCTAGCCCGCGAGGAAGTTCTCGAGCAGTCTGCTTGCCCGTGTCGGGTGAGCACCGACTCGGGGTGGAACTGGACGCCCTCGGCCGGCAGCTCGCGGTGGCGGATGCGCCATCACGACGCCGCCGCCGCGGGCGGTGACCTCGAAGCAGTCGGGCAGGTCCTGCGGTGCGACGACCAGCGAGTGGTAGCGCCCGACGGTCAGCGGGTTCGGCAGCCCGGCGAAGATCGTCCTGCCGTCGTGCTCGATCGCGCGTCGTCTTGCCGTGGACCGGCTCGTGGCGGACGACCTTGCCGCCGAAGGCCTGGCGCCAGCGACTGGTGGCCGAGGCAGACGCCGAGCATCGGGACGCCCGCCTCCGGGAAGCGGCGCACGACCTCGAGCGAGATGCCCGCCTCGTTCGGGCGTGCACGGCCCGGGCGAGACGACGACGCGGTCGGCGCCGCGCGCCAGCAGCTCGTCGACGGTCGCGCGCGTCGTTGCGCACGACCTCGAGCTCCGCGCCCAGCTCGCCCAGGTACTGGACGAGGTTGTAGGTGAACGAGTCGTAGTTGTCGATGACGAGCACGTCCGGCACGCTCCATCGCGCCAGTCCGCCTGCCGGGCCGCGAGCTCGATCGCGCGCTTGACGGCCGCGCGCCTTGGTCACGGACTCCTCGTACTCGTAGTCCGGGCTTGGCGTCGGCGACGGTGCCGCCGCCGGCCTGGATGTGCGCGACGCCGTCCTTGATCACGACGGTGCGGATGTGGATGCAGGTGTCGAGGTCGCCGGCGTAGCGACAGGTAGCCGATCGCGCCGCCGTAGCCGCCGCGCTTGACCGGCTCGAGCTCGTCGATGATCTCGCATCGCGCGGACCTTCGGCGCGCCGGACAGCGTGCCGGCCGGCAGCAGCGACGCGCAGCGCGTCGATCGCGCCGACGTCCTCGCGCAGCGTGCCCGGACACCGAGGAGACGATGTGCATCACGTGCGAGTAGGTCTCGACCGCCATGAAGCGTCTCGACCTGCACGCGTGCCGTACTCGCAGACGCGCCCGAGGTCGTTGCGGCCGAGGTCGACGAGCATCACGTGCTCGGCGCGCTCCTTCTCGTCGGCGAGCAGCTCGGCGGCGATGCGCGCGTCCTCGCTCGGCATCGGCGCCGCGCGGGCGCGTGCCGGCGATCGGCCGCGTCGAGACGTGGCGCCCGGTGACCGTCAGCAGCGGCTCCGGGCTGGCGCCCGACGATCTGGAAGTCCTCGAAGTCGAGGAAGTACATGTACGGCGACGGGTTCACGACGCGCAGCCCGCGGTAGATCGAGAACGGCTCGACCGGCGATCTGCGCCGACCAGCGCTGCGACGGGACGACCTGGAAGGCGTCGCCGGCGTGGATGTACTCGATGATCCGCGCGACGATCGCCCTCGAACTGCGCGCGCGCCATGTTCGACTCGAACGTCGGCACCGGCGCGCGGCGCGTGGAGCGTCTCCGGCCGCGGCAGCGGGCCCGGCAGCAGCGCTCGCGACCTCGGCGATCGTCGCGACCGCGTCGCGCGTAGGCGGCGCTCGACGTCGGCTCCCTCGTCGGCGAAGACGTTGGCGAGGATCGTGATCGTGTGCTTGAGGTGGTCGAAGACGACGAGCACGTCGGTGAGCATCAGCGCCATGTCCGGCAGGCCGAGCCGTCGGGGTTCGGCTCGGGCCGAGCGGCTCGACGGTGCGCACGAGGTCGTAGCCGAAGAAGCCGACCGCGCCGCCCGCGAACGGCGGCAGGCCGGCGCAGCGGCGCCTGGCGGTCCAGCGCGCCGCCTCCTCGAGCGGCGAGCGCGTACGGGTCGCCCTCGTCGCCGAGCGACCAGCGCAGCACCGAGCGTGGCCGACGCCGATGAAGCGAGTAGCGGCCGACCGCTGGCCCTGCTCGGCCGACTCGAGCAGGAACGCGGGAGCCGGTTCGCCGCGCAGCTTCAGGAACGCGGAGACCGGCGTCTCGCAGTCGTCGATGAACGTGTGGCGCAGCGGGACGAGGTTGTGGTCGCCGCGCGAGCGCGCGCGACCTCGCTCGCAGCGTCGGGCGACGACCTCGCAGCGTGCTCAGCGACGGCGGCCAAGCGAGCACCTCGCTCGGCGTCGGCGAGCGAGCGTCCGCGGCTGTGCAGCAGCACGGTGAGGTGGTAGAGGACGTCGGCGGCCTCCTCGTCGACGCGCTCGTCGGTCTCCTCGCGCGCGGCGCGGGCGACCTCCTCGGCCTCCTCCCGCACCTTCTCGCCGATCAGCGGCGGATCGTCGAGCAGCTCGACGGTGTAGGAGCCCTCGGGACGCGTCGGCCGCGCGTTCGGCGAGCGTGCGCTCGAGCGCCGGGCAGCGCCTCGTGCGGCGCGGCGGCTCGAGGTCGCCCGCTGAAGAAGCACGTGCGCTCGCCGGTGTGGCAGGCGGGCCCGGCCGGCTCGACGAGCGCCAGCAGCGCGTCGCGCGTCGCAGTCGATGCGCAGGGCGCGCACGCGCTGGATGTTGCCCGACGTCGCGCCCTTGTGCCACAGCTCGCCGCGCGAGCGGCTCCAGAGGTGCAGCTCGCCGGTCTCGCGCGTCAGCGCGAGCGCCTCCGCGTTCGCGTAGGCGAGCGTCAGCACCTCGCCGGTGCGCCAGTCCTGGATGACGACCGGAACCAGGCCGCGCTCGTCGAAGGCGATCTCCATGGCGCGGATTCAAGCAGCGCGGCGACCGGCGGGCTCGAGCCGGGCGCGCGGCGGGCCGCCCGCATGCGCGAACGACGGGTGGGCCTGATCCATGTACCAGCCGAAGCAGCGGTCGACCAGTCGCTGATCGCCGATGACGCGCAGCACCAGCGTGAGGACGCGCGGCGGCAGCGCGGGTATCACGCGCTGAAGAATCCGCGCCCACGAGAAGGCGCGCCTGTGGCCGTCGTGGAACGCCGCGTAACGCGCGAGCGCGGTTTCGCGCGTCTGCTCGCCTGCGAGCACCGCGCGGAGCTCGCGCCCGGCGGCGACGCCGAAGTAGAACGCCGTCCGTATTCCCTCGCCGGAGAGCGGCAGGCAGTGACCCGCGCTGTCGCCGACGTAGAAGACCCCCTCGTCCGTCGCGTCTCGCAGGCGATGCGGGAACCAGTTGCCCTGGAACCCGACGACCGCCGCGTCGAGGCGACCTGCGAGCGCGACCGTGGGCTCACGGACGCCGCGTCGCGGGTCGTAGGAGAGCGCCCCGATCCGCACCTCCTCGCGTGCCGGCACGCGCCACCCGTAGCCACGCCGCGTCAGCCCACGCTCAACCCAGACATCGAGTGCATCGCCGCTGCCGTCGTGCTCGGGATGGACCTCGAGGCCGCGTGAGAGCGGCGCGTCGGGCGGCTGGTAGTGGGGGCTCGAAAGCACCCGGCGCCATCCGAGCGCGTCGACGACGAGTGGGGCGTGCAGATCGCCGCGATCGGTGTGAACGACGACGTCGCCATCGGCCCTCAGCGGGCCGCGGCCGGAGACCATCGCCGTCACGAAGCGCGCATTCCCGCATTGTCCCCACAGCGACCGGCAGAGATCCCTGTAATCGAACGCCGACCAGCTCCAGGGCAGCCGATAGCGCACTGAGCCGCGCGGCGTGGTGAACGACATGTACGGGAGCTCCTGGCGAATCGAGTCCTCGACACCCATCGCCTCGAGCCAGGGCGTCGGACACGCGCACGCGGACGTCTGACGCTCGCCGATCTCGTAACGGTCCAGCACCAGAACCGATGCGCCGCTGCCGGCGAGCTCACGAGCGACGGCAAGCCCGGCAAAGCTCGCCCCGCAGACGATCACGTCCGCTCTCTGCCCGTCGAGCGAGGTGCGCTGGGCGCCGCGACTGGTCGCGCGCACTGTCACCGCGCAAGGCCTCCGGCCGCGGCTCCCGCGGCCTCCCACGGACGCAGCGCCGCCGAGCGCGTCACCACGTCGTACTCCAGGCGCTCGACCCGGTCGAGCACGCGGGTGTACACCGCGACCGCCACGCGCACACCGGGGCGCACCGGCGCGGGCAGCATCCGCGCGAGCGCATCCGCGTCACGGAACAGCTCACGCGCGCTGGCGACCTGTACGGCGACATGTTCGCGCAGGCGATGCGTGGCGGCACGCCGCTCGAGGTCGACCTCATTCAGGCCGGGCAGGTAGATCCTGCCCATGCCCCAGTCCTCGGGCACGTCGCGGATCAGGTTGGTGAGCTGGAACGCGACACCCAGGCGCGCCAGCCCGGCCTCCGCGCCCTGCGGAGCACCGAGCAGCGGCGCCATGATCAGCCCGACCGTGGCCGTTCCCTCCATGTACAGCTCGAGCTGTGCCTGGCTGCTGAACCGCACGGGCTCCTCGCAGTCCGCGCGCATCGAGTCCATGTAGCGCGACATCAGATGCAGCGGCATGCGATGACGCGGCCCCGCGTCGACGAGAGCTGCGATCACCGGGTGTGCGGAGCCACCCCGCGCGAGCCCGTCGTCGAGCGCCGTCTGCCAGGCGTCGAGCGCGGCGCGGCGGCGCTGCGGGTCGTCGCGCGCGTCTGCGATCTCGTCGGCGCCGCGAACGAAACCGTAGAGCGCGTGCACCGCCGGGCGCCTGGCGCGGGGAAGGCAGCTCGTCGCCGCGTAGTACGTCGGATCATGGCGACGCTGCATATTTCGGCAGCGCCGATAGGAATCGGCGACCTGCTGCTCGTTCATGGCGCCCACGTTCCCTTCTACGGTAGTCGGCGAACCGTTGACGCGACAACCCTCACTCATAGACCGCGACCTCATCGTCGTCATCGGCAAGGGCGGAGTCGGGAAGACGACGGTGTCGGCCGCCGTCGCTCTGGTCGCCGCGCGCACGGGCCGGCGCGCGATCGCCGTCGAGGTCGCCGGCCAGCGTCGCATCCCGGCCCTGCTCGGGCATCCGGCCGCCGGCCCGCCCGGCACCGAGGAGCCGGTGGCCCCCGGGTTGTGGGCGTCGACCGCCGACCCGGAGCGCGCGCTGGCGGAGTGGGCCGGCCAGGTCGTCCGGCCCCGCGCGCTCGTCGAGCTCGCGCTGCGCTCGCGCGCGTTCGCCGCGTTCGTGGCAGCGGCGCCGGGCGCGCGCGAACTGGTGACGATCACAAAGGCGTGGGAGCTGACGGCGGAGCGTCGCTGGACACGCGGCTCGCAGCGCTACGACACGGTCGTCCTGGACGCCCCGGCGTCCGGGCACGGGCTGGCGATGCTCGGGACCCCGCACACCTACGCCGAGATCGCGCGCGTGGGACCGGTCGCGACTCAGGCCCGCGCCGTCACCGCCGTGCTCGAAGATCCCGCTCGCAGCGCGGTCATCGCAGTGACCACTCTGGAGGAGACCCCCGTCAACGAGACGCTCGAGCTCGAGGAACGGCTGCGGGCACTGCTCGGCCACGGACCGCTGGCGACCGTGGCGAACGCCGTCGTCCGCGACCCACTCGACGCCGTCCAGCGAGAGGCGATCGACGTGGAGCTCCCGACGCCGGTCGCCCGCGCCCTGCGATCGCGTCACGAGCGCGCCCGCCTCCACCGGGCTCAGATGCGCCGCCTCCGCAAGGGGTCGAGCACGCCGATCGTCACGCTGCCGTTGCTCGGGTCCGGCGGGATCGGGCCCGGGGAGATCGCATCGCTCGCGCGCACGCTCGCGCAGCGTCTGCCCTAGCCGCCGCGACCGGCGGGGTCATTCGATCCCCAGGCGATCCAGCGCTCGCACGTCGCCGCGCCAGTCACGGCGAACGCGCACCGACAGGTCGAGGTGAACCCGCGTGCCGAGCTCCCGCTCGAGCTCGCGGCGAGCCGCCGTTCCGATCTGCTTGATCATCCGCCCGCCGCTGCCGATCAGGATGCCCTTCTGGGACTCGGCCTCCACCCATATCCGCGCGTGAATGACGGTGAGATCCTCACGCGGGCGATCGAGGTCTTCGACCACGACCTCGACGGCGTGCGGGACCTCCTGGAAGGTGCGCCGCAGGACCTGCTCGCGAACCAGCTCGGCGAGCATCACCTCCTCACTCTGGTCGGACTGATCGGCCAGCGGGAAGTAGAACGGACTCTCAGGCACGAGCGAAGCGAGGTGTTCCGTCAGGGCGCCGACACCGTCACCGGTCCGCGCGCTGATCGGAAAGATCTCGTCGCCGACCGGCAGTTCAGCCACGGCGGCCAGCGCCTCGGCCACCTGGTGAGGGCGCAGCCGGTCGATCTTGTTGAGCGCGATCACCACGGGAGTGGCCGCTCGCCGGAGGGCCTGGGCGATCCAGCGGTCGCCGGGGCCGACCCCCTCGTGGGCGTTGAGCACGAGCAACACGGCGTCGCTGCCCGCCAGCTCGGCCTCCACGCGCCGCTGCATGCGGCGCGTCAGCTCGTCGCGAGGGCGCTGAACGCCGGGCAGATCGACGAGCACGAGCTGCGTGTCGGCGCTCGTCGCCACGCCTCGGATGGCGCGACGAGTCGTCTGCGGCTTGTCGGAGACGATCGCGACCTTGCGCCCGACGATCGCGTTCACGAGCGTCGATTTGCCGACGTTCGGCCTCCCCGCGAGCGCGATGAACCCGGCTCTAGGCACCGTCGCGGCAGCCTCGCCGGCTCACGACGGCGTCGTGACGAACTCGCCAGATCACGACGGCGTCGTGGTGAGCTCGCGAGGTCAGCGTCGTCGCTGAGCAGGACGCAGGGAGCGTGGCGTGCTCCGCACGCGAGCGACCGAGGACGCCCTCAGCGGCGGCGGACAGCCGCCAGATCACGACGGCGTCGTGGTGAGCTCGCGAGGTCAGCGTCGTCGCTGAGCAGGACGCAGGGAGCGTGGCGTGCTCCGCACGCGAGCGACCGAGGACGCCCTCAGCCGCGGCGGACCGCCGCCAGATCACGACGGCGTCGTGGTGAGCTCGCGAGGTCAGCGTCGTCGCTGAGCAGGACGCAGGGAGCGTGGCGTGCTCCGCACGCGAGCGACCGAGGACGCCCTCAGCGGCGGCGGGGACCCGCGAGATCACCACGACAGCAGCTCGGCCTGCAGAGCCAGCATCTCCCCCTCGTCGGCCTCGTGATCCATCCCTGCGAGATGCAGTGCCCCGTGCACGATCGCCTCGCGCAGATCCTCGGTGTGGTCGGGGCAGATGATGATGTCGCCCAGTTCGCGCGGACCGGCCGGGTCCCCGGCCTCGTCGACGGGAAAGGAGAGCACGTCCGTCGGCTCAGCCTTGCCGCGATGCGCGGCGTTGAGCGACTCGATTCTCGCGGCGTCGGCGAACTCCACGGCGACGTGCCCGTCCTCGATGCCGGCCGACGCGAGCGCGAGCGCGAGCAGTCGTTCGATCTCGCCGGCGGGCGGTGCCTGACCGGCGTCATCCGCGCCGATCACCTCGACATCGAGCATCCGCCGGCCGACTCCCTCAAGCCCGGCGCCGGTCGCGCTCGGCGGGGCGAAGCTCGGGTGCCGAGCGCTCGGCGAAGGCACCGTAGGCCTCGACGATCCGCTGCACGAGCCGGTGACGGACGACGTCCTCGCCTCCGAAGCGCACGAAGTCGATCCCATCGACGCTCTGAAGCACGTCCGCCACCACCACAAGCCCTGAGCGCTGATCCTGCGGCAGGTCGATCTGCGTGATGTCGCCGGTGATGACCATTCTCGAGTTGAAACCGAGGCGCGTGAGGAACATCTTCATCTGCTCAGGGCTCGTGTTCTGGGCCTCGTCGAGGATCACGAACGAGTCGTTGAGCGTCCGGCCCCTCATGAACGCAAGCGGCGCGACCTCGATGACGCCGCGCTCGAGGTGCGCGGCGACCTTCTCGGGGTCGAGCATGTCGTGGAGGGCGTCGAACAGCGGGCGCAGGTACGGGTCGATCTTCGCCATCAGGTCACCGGGCAGGAACCCCAGGCGCTCGCCCGCCTCGACCGCGGGGCGCGTCAGGATGATCCTGTTGACCTCGCGCCGTGACAGCGCGGCCGCTGCCATCGCGACGGCCAGGAAGGTCTTCCCGGTGCCGGCCGGCCCGATCCCGAACGTCACGGTGTTGTCGCGGATCGAATCGACGTAACGCTTCTGGTTGACGGTCTTCGGCGCCACCCGCCGCGCGCGATGGCGCCAGACGACGTCCTCGAGTATCGAAGCGGCCGACGTGTGGCTGTCGAGGGCGCCCGTGACCGCAGCGAGCGTCCCGTCACCGATCTCGTGCCCCTGCTCGGCGAGTTCGGCCAGCTCGCGAACGACCGTGCCCGCGTTGGCGACGGCCTCCGACTCACCGTCCAGCGTCACGACGTTGCCGCGCAGGTAGAGCTCGCAGTCGACATGCTCCTCGAGCTGCCGCAGCACTCCGTCACCGGTGCCTGCGAGCGCGATCGCAGCCTCGTTGGAGAGTTCGATCGTGCGACGCATCAGCCGCGCAGCGCCTCCTGGACGAGCGCCGAGACGCGCTTGCCGTCCGCACGTCCTCCGGTCTTGGCCATCGCGGCCTTCATGACGGCCCCCATGTCCTTCGGCTCGCTCGCGCCGGTCTGAGCGACTGCATCCGCGACGATCGCGCCGAGCTCGTCATCGGAGAGCTCCGCGGGCAGATAGGCCTCGATCACCGACGCCTCGGCCTGCTCGGCTGCCGCCAGCTCGGGCCTGCCGCCCTCGCGGAATGCGCGCGCCGATTCCAGGCGGCGCTTGCGCTCGCGACGCAGCACGGCCAGCTCATCGCCGTCGCCGTCCTTGACAGCCTTCTGCAGCTCGGAGAGAACGAGCCTCAGCGCACCCACGCGATCCCTGTCGCCCGCCTTCATCGCGGCGGTCAGATCCTGCTTCACGGCATCGGTCACCGACATGCCCAGCCATCATAGGACGGCGTACGGCCGCGGCGGCCCGGTTGAAGCCTGCGTTCAGCTTCCTGCGACCTCTGCGACGTACTCGGAGACCGCGCTTATCTCGGCTGCCGACAGAACCCCCTCGAAGGCCGGCATGCTGCCTGCGCCTGCCTTGACCGTCGACTCGACCTTGGACTCACTCGGTTTGCGGTCGTCGAGGTTGGGGCCTACGTTGCCGCTCGTGCCGGCCGCAGCCAGGGTGTGACACGAGCCGCAGTTCTCGGTGAAGACCGCCTTGCCGTCGGCCGCAGCCTCTTGGGTTGAGGTCTCCGTGGTGGTCGTCTCGGTCTGTTCGCCGGTGGTCGTCGTCTCGGTGGCGGTCGTCGCCGCCGTCGTCGGGGCCTGCGTGGTACCCGAGTCCGAGTCGTCGCCACCGCACGCCGCGAGCAGCCCGGTCGCGAGGACGCCCGCTGCCAACGCTGCCGACAGGCGGGACATCGGACGAAAACGCTTGTCGTTCATGATCATCCCTTCGACGCTGAGGCGGCCTGCCCTGCGCCGCGCGCGTAGCCTACGCCGCCGGCCGGCGTGCTGCAACGCCGCCGGCCGCCCAGTCGCCGTCGCGACCGTCTTCGAGCACGGCGCGTGCAGCGAGGTATCCCGGGGCTCCGGTCACCGCGCCACCGGGGTGAGCCCCCGACCCGCACAGGTAGAGACGCTCCAGCCCGCCGAATCGCCGTGGCCCGAAGCGGCGTTCGAGCAGCTGTGAGCCGAGCATCTCGCCATGGAAGATGTTCCCTCCGGTGATCGCGAAACGCGCCTCGAGCTCGCGCGGGCCGAGCGCCAGACGATCGACGATGCGGTCCTGAAACCCGGGACACACCTCGGCGAAGCGAGCCGTCGCGAGGTCGGCTGCCTCGTCCGCGTCGACGTCCGCCGGAAAGCACTGGCAGAAGAGCGAGACGACGTGCCGGCCGGCCGGAGCGAGCGAGGGATCCGCCGCGGTCTGGCAGGCAGCCTCGATCCACGGCCGCGGCGCGGGCAGGCCGTCGCGCGCTGCACGCGCGGCAGACTCGAGATCGGCCATCGTGAACCCGATGTCGATGGTCCCCGCCCAAGGCTCCGGTCCAGGCCACGCGGGAAAGTCGGGCAGGCCGTCGAGCAGCACCATCACCTTCACCACGGTTCCGTCGGTGCCCCAGCCCTGTGGCCGTGCGAGCCCCGCGAGCGCAGCGGTGCGCACCGGATCCGCGTTCGAGACGACGACGCGGGCACGGACCTCCTCGTCACTCGCGAGCAGCACGCCGGCCGCGGCGCCCTCGGCCTCATCGACCAGGATGCGTTCCACGGCCGCGTCGACGCGCACCCGCGCGCCCGCGGCGACAGCGGCTCGGCACAGCGCCTGCGTCACGGCGCCCATGCCGCCGCGCGCGAACCCCCAGACGCCCGGCCTGCCCGCGGCCTCGCCGAGATCGTGGAAGAAGCCGACGAAGGCGGTGCCCGGATCGGACGGTCCCGCGAGCGTCCCGATGAGGCCCTGGATCGCGAACGGCACCCGCACCGCCTCGGACGGGATCGCTGCGAGTTCGTCGGCTATCGAGCCGTCGAGGATCTGCGGGCCGACAGCGGCGAGCCAGCGTTCGCGATCGGCGGGCTCGAGCAGAAGCGGGCGCGCGCGCGCCGCTGCACGCGCCCAGCGTTCGGACCACGCGCCGTAGCCCGCGGCGTCCGCCGCAGACCAGTCTCGCTCCAGTTGCCGCTGCGTGCGCGCGCGCGATGACCACGTCACGACCTTGCGCCCGTCCGGCTGGGGTGCGAACAGGTAGGGCTCATGAGCGGCGACATCGAGCCCGT
Organism: uncultured Actinomycetes bacterium; assembly: GCA_963714935.1. Taxonomy (GTDB): domain Bacteria; phylum Actinomycetota; class Thermoleophilia; order Solirubrobacterales; family Solirubrobacteraceae; genus F1-60-MAGs163. Next base: position 61,084 of record CAVQQA010000007.1, on the reverse strand, counting down.
GAGCTGCGAGCCCGAGATCGTCGATTATCCGGCGGCGCAGGAGCGAAAGCGTGTAGGCGCCCGGCGACGCGCGCACGCCGGGCCAGAGTTCCTCGGTCACGCAGCAGCCGCCGACGATCTCGCGTCGCTCGAGGACCTCGACGTCGAGGCCGGCGCGTGCCAGGTATGCGGCGGCGACCAGTCCGTTGTGACCACCGCCGACGACTACGACATCGCGCACGCGCCCCGGGGCCCGTGAGGAGCTTGTGGAGCCCGGCATCGAGGCGAGGCTATCGGCGTGCGCCGTCGGCGCTGGGCCGACGCGCACCGGAGAGCGTCATCGCCGCAGCAGCAGCGCGGCCCACTCCCCGCGCTGACGGCGAGCGACCTCCTCGAGCCTGTGACCGGCCGCGAACGCGGCCGCGACTTCGTCGGCCTCGTTCGCCAGCAGCCCGCCGGCGATCAGGAACGCAGGCGTCTCGCCGCTGAAGCCCGTGCGTGCGACGTGCAGCAGCAGCGGGCGCAGCAGGTTCGCGAGCACGGTCGGCGCCCCCGGCGCCCTGCCGTCGCGCAGCAGGTCGAAGCGCTCCGCGATCACGCTCACTGAATTGGCGCGCGCGTTGTCGGCGGTCGCCGCGACGCTCTCGGCCTCGTGGTCGAGTCCGCGCACGGGCGACCAGCCCAGCCGTGCCGCCGCGATTGCGAGCACGCCCGAGCCGCAGCCGAGGTCGACGCATGCACCGCCGGGGTCGAGATCGAGCAGGAGCTCGAGGCAGAGCCGCGTCGTGTCATGGGCGCCGGTGCCGAAGGCCTGCCCCGGGTCGATCACGAGTTCCTCGACGCCGGGCTCCCCGCCGGGACGCTCCCATGGCGGGCGAACACGCAGTGCGCCTCGCGGCCCGCTGACGGCCACTGGGCGGTGGAAGGCCTTCCAGCGCTCGTGCCAGTCGTCGGGCACCTCCTCGGTCACGACTTCGACGAGTGCCCCGCCGACGGCGGCGCGCAGGTCCGGCAGTGCCGGCAGCTCACCCGGCGCGCCGTATACGGCGTACTCGACGACACCGTCCTCCCGCTCCGTCTCCTCGACACCCGACGGCGCGAGCTCGAGCAGCTCAGCGAGCGCGATCTCCGCGTCCTCGCGCCGCACGCGCAGCGCGAGCCGGATCACCCGTGTCCGCCGAACAGCCGGCGCAGCTTTGCGGCGACGCCCTCCGGCTCGCCGAGGTTGGCCGGCGTGAGCGAATCGGCCAGCCGCTGCGCAAGGTCGCGCTGCTCGTCACTCAGGCGCCGCGGGATGACGACGTTGACGACCACGCGCAGATCACCACGGCGGCCGGGACGGCGCAGCTGCGGCATGCCGAGGTCGCGCAGGACGATCACCTCGCCCGGCTGCGTACCGGCAGGGACCCGGACCTCGACGCTGCCCTCGAGCGCAGGGGTGTGCAGTCGCGCGCCGACCGCGGCCAGCGGCGCGGGAACGTCAAGCACCGTGACGAGGTCATCGCCGTCGCGAAACAGGTGTTCGTCGGGCTCGACACGGACCTGCACGTACAGATCGCCGGGCGGGCCGCCGCGCTCGCCGGCGTGACCGCTGCCGGCGAGGCGTATCCGCTGACCGTCGGCGATGCCGGCTGGGACGTCGACGCGCAGCGTGCGCTGCCGTACGACACGTCCGCGCCCCTCGCAGGTGCCGCACGGGCTCTCGGGGATTCGCCCCTCGCCCGCGCAGCCGTCACACGCGGCGGTGCGCATCACCTGGCCGAACGGGGACCGCGAGACCATCTGGACGACCCCTGCACCGCCGCAGCGCTCGCAGGTCGCGACCGGCGTGCCCGGCTGTGCACCTTCACCGGAGCAGGCAGCGCAGACGTCAACAGCATCGAAGCCGACCTCGACGGCCGCTCCCGACGCGGCCTGCGCCAGATCCACATCGACTCCGACGATCGCGTCGTCGCCCTGGACGGGACCACCGTGCGATGCGGCGAAGCCGCCGCCGAACGCGGGCCCGAAGAAGGCCTCGAAGAGGTCGCCGATCGACCCGAACCCCTCGAAGTTCGGGCGCATTCCGCCGCTGCGAAGCCCCTCGTGGCCGTAGCGGTCATATATCTCTCGCCGCTTGGGATCGGAGAGGATCTCGTACGCCTCCGCAGCCTCCTTGAAGCGCTCCTCGGCGTTGGGGTCGTGGGCGTTGACGTCCGGGTGCAGTTCGCGCGCAAGCTTGCGGAACGATTTCTTGATCACCTGGTCTGCGGCGTCGCGGGGAACGCCGAGGACCTCATAGGGGTCGCGAGGAAGCGTGCTGGACATCAGGGCTCGTAGACGTCCTCGATGTACGACGAGAGCTGCGCCGCGGCCTCGCGGACCGTCGCGATCGTGCGCGCGTAGTCCATCCGGACGGGGCCCACCACCGACACCGTGCCCAGCTTTCGCGCCGGCAGGCCGTAGCCTGCGGCGACGAGTGCGAACGAGCGCAGCGCCGGCAGTTCGTTCTCGGCACCGATCCGCACGAGAACGTCGCGCTCGCCCAGCGCCGCGCGCAGCACGCCGAGCAGCGCCACGCGGCGCTCGAGCGCCGTCAGCAGCTCGTTGACATGCCCGACCTCCGGCATCCGGTCGGCTCCGAGCAGGCGCGCCGCTCCCTCGACGTAGAGAGTGTCGTCCGCGGTCGCGGCCAGCTCCGTGAAGACCGGTGCGACGTTCTCCAGGAACCCCCGCTCGCGCGGGCCGAGCGACGGGTCGCTGAGCCGCTGCTGGAGCATCCGCGCGCCCAGCCCGTAGCCCTCGAGCCGCTCGTTGAGGTACTCACCGGCCCACGTGACCAAACCACCGTCGACCGGCGCGTCGAACGTCAGCATGCGCTTCGTCACTCCGCCCGTGGACGTGATCACGACGACCATCGCAACCTGCGGCTGGAGCAGGAGGACCTCGATGTGCCGGATCGTCGCGGTGTCGAGCGGCGGAGCGGAGACGATCGCGAGCAGGTTCGTGACCTGCGCGAGCGTCTCGCTCGTGACGCGCATCGCCTGGTCGACCTCGCGCCGCACGAGCGGCAGGTCGATCTCCGAGCGCCGCCGCCCCGGGGACGGGAGCCGGTCCACGTACGCACGCCGCCCGGAGTCGGTCGGGACGCGCCCCGCCGAGGTGTGCGGGTGTGCGAGGAGGCCCAGCTCCTCGAGGATCGCCAGCTCGTTGCGAATCGTCGAGGGACCGCAGTCCAGGTCAGGGTCCTCGCTGAGCGTCTTGGACCCGACCGGCTGACCGCTGAGCTGGTGAGCCTCGACGACCTTGCGAAGAATCAGCTCTTGGCGCGGCGTGAGCACGAGTCGATTGTAGGTCGGCGTCTGCGGGGCCATCGACCCGCGCGCGCTGCGTCGCCGCCACACACGCGATTATCGCGAGTGCCGCGACGGCCTCCGCCCGGCCGACGGACTCGCTGAGCAGCAGCGCCGCCCAGCCGAGCGACAGCAGTGGCTGGAGCAGCTGGACCTGGGCGATCCGCGCAACCCCGCCGCTCGCCAGCCCGGCGTACCAAGCGAAGAAGCCGAGGAACATCGACACGAGCGCGACGTAGGCGAAGCCCGCCCAGGCTCCACTCGAGGCCTGCGGCACGCCGTCGAGCGCCAGCATCGCCGCGGTGACCCCGAGGCTCAGCGGGAGCGAGAGCAGCAGCGCCCAGCAGATCGTGGCGGGCCCTCCGAGTTCACGTGCGAGCGCGCCGCCCTCGGCGTATCCCAGGCCGCACAGGACGACCCCCGCGAGCAGCATCACGTCGCCGCCGCCGATGCCCGATCCACCGCGAAGCGCGGCGAAGGCGAGCACGATCGCCAGACCGGCACCGACGGCCAGCCAGAATGCGCCCGAGGGTCGTTCCGCGGCGCGCACGACGGCGAACACCGCGGTCGCGGCGGGCAGGATCCCGATCACCACGACGGCGTGGACGGCGGTCCCGCTGACCAGCGCGAGCGACGTGAGCAGCGGAAAGCCGACGACGACCCCGGCGGCGCACACGGCGATCGACCGCCACTGGCCGCCATCGGGGCGCGGAGCGCGAATCGCGGCCAGCCACGCTGCGGCGAGCACACCGGCCACGGCCGCCCGCCCGAGACCGACGAAGAACGGATCGAGTCCGCCCACGACGGCGGCACGCGTCGCGGGAAGCGATATCGACCAGGCGAGTACGGCAGCGGCCCCGAGCACGAGCCCGCGACTCAGACGGGACCACCGAGCACCGGCCAGGGAAGCGGCGGGCCCCACTTCCGTTATCCCAAGCGGCCCAGTAACGTTACCCGCGGTACTCATGCCCGACGATAACACAGCAGCCCGCGTTACTGCAGAGTTGCGCGCTGCCGCAGCCGAACTGCCGCCCGGCGCGCGGCTGCCGTCCGTCCGCGATCTCGTGGCGCGCCACCATGCCTCCCCGGTCACCGTCCAGCGGGCGATCTCCCGGCTCGCCGCCGAGGGTCTGGTCTCGCCGCGTCCGGGCCAGCGGCACCTTCGTCGCCGAGCGTCCGGCAGACGACGGCGCCGCCGATCTCTCATGGCAGGCGGTCGCACTGGGCTCGCGAGCCGGCGACGACGGTGCGATGCAGCAACTGCTGCGCGTGCCCGCGCCGGATGCGATCGCGCTCTCCGCCGGATACGTCGAGTCCGCTCTGCAGCCGGTCGGCCCGCTCGGCGCAGCGCTCGCGCGGGCCGCCCGCCGGCCGGACGCCTGGGAGCGCGGGCCGGTCGAGGGCCGCGAGGAGCTCCGCGCCTGGTTCGCACGCGAGGCGGGCGGACGTCTCAGCGCCCACGACGTCGTGATCTGCCCTGGCGGTCAGGCCGCTCTTGCGACGGCGATGCGGGCGCTGGCCGATCCCGGAGATCCGGTGATCGTCGAGGCACCCACATACCTGGGAGCGCTCGCGGCCGCCCGCGCAGCCGGGCTCCGGCCGGTGCCCGTCCCAGCCGACGCCGACGGCGTCCGTGCAGACCTGCTGGCAGAGGCGCTCACTCGGACGGGCGCGCGCCTGGCCTACCTGCAGCCGCTGTACGCAAACCCCACGGGCGCGGTGCTCTCTGCGGAGCGCCGCTCAGCCGTCATGGAGGCGGCCCGGACAGCCGGTACGTTCATCATCGAGGACGATTGGGGACGTGACCTCCAGATCGACGGTGACGCCCCGCCGGCGCTGGTGAGCGACGACGTGGACGGTCACGTGGTGCACGTGCGATCGCTCACCAAGAGCGCCGCACCCGGCCTGCGGATCGCCTGTCTCGCAGCCCGCGGAGCCGCGGGAGCGAGGCTTCGAGCGGCGCGCATCGTCGATGACTTCTTCGTGGCCGGCCCGCTCCAGGAGGCGACGCTCGAGCTCGTCGGGTCGCCGGCCTGGCGCCGTCACCGGCGAGCGCTCAGCGCGGCGCTGCGCGAGCGTCGTGACGCGCTTGCCGACGCGCTGAACGAGCACGCGCCACAGCTTGCGGCGGCGGATCTGCCGCGCGGCGGCCTGCACCTCTGGACGCGGCTTCCGGACGGCTCGGACGAGACGGCGATCGTGGAGGCCGCGGCCGCCGAGGGCGTCGTGGTCTTCCCCGGCCACCCCTGGTTCTGCTCGGAGCCGCCCGCGCCGCACCTGCGACTCAGCTTCGGGGGGGCTCCACCGGCCGCGCTCGCCGAGGGAGCGAGGAGGCTTGCCCGGGCGCTCGACTGCGCAAGCCCCGGCGCGTAGCGATCGGGGCTAGATGATGATCGACACGGCCCCGCCGTCGACCGACCACGCGGCGCCCGTCACGTTGCTTGAGCGCGCGGAGCACAGGAACGCGATCACGTCGGCGATCTCCTGCGGTTCCGCGAAGCGTCCGAGCGGGACCTTCGCCGCCTGCGCCTTCACCGCTTCGTCGCTCGTGATCCCGCGTGCCTTCGCGATCTGCTCCGCGATGCCGCCCGGATCGGTCCACAGCTCCGACGACACCGGCCCGGGCGCGACCGCGTTGACGAGCACCGCCTGAGCGGCATAGGCATCTGCGAAGGTGCGCGACAGCGACAGCTGCGCGGCCTTCGTGACGCTGTAGGCCGGGTTGGTCAGCGAGGGGCGCTTGCCGGCAGACGAGCAGACGTTGACGATCCGCCCACCGCCGCGCGCGGCCATCCTCGGCGCGGCGGCGCGCATCAGGCGCATCGGTGCGAGCACGTGCAGTTCGTAGAGCCGGCGCCACTCGTCGTCGGTCAGCTCGTCGAGCGAGCGCAGCCACGACGTGCCGGCGTTGTTGACGAGCACGTCGATCCCGCCCATCTGCTCGGCGCACGTGGCCACGACGCGCTCGTCGGCGTCGGCGTTTGTCACGTCGCACGCGATGTAGTCGGCCTGCTCCCCGCACTCGCCTGCCGCGGCTCTGAGCTGCGCCTCCTCGCGTGCCACGAGCAGCACGCTCGCGCCCTCGGCGCTGAGTCGCTGCGCCGTGGCGCGCCCGATGCCGCGACTGGCACCGGTGACGACGCAGACCTTGCCCTGGAGTCCTAGGTCCATGCGCGCATCATCGCGCGCCGGCTGGAGGGACCGCGGCCCACGGTTCGGATTCCACCTCGAAGGCCCCGCAGACGAACGAGACGAGGTGGTAGAAGCCGACCAGGCAGACCGCCTCGACCAGCTCGTCTGGCGCCCAGCCGGCCTCGAGCTCCGCCCACAGCTCATCGCTCACGCGGGCGCCGTCGTGAAGCTCGTCGACGAGCTTCACGAGCGTTCGCTGGCGTGCCCCGAACGCCGGGTCGTCCGCGCCCGCGTTCCAGGTCGCGTCAAGCCAATCGTCCCCCAGTCCCAGACCGGACGCGAACAGCGACGCGTGAACGCCCCATTCGTACGAAGCTCCGCAGCGCGCCGTCGTACGGTGGATGATCGTCTCGCGCTCGTCGGGCGCCAGCCGCCCGAAGCTCAGCAGCGTTGAGCCGGTCGCCCGAAAGCGGTCGAGCATCGCGTCGTGGTGGGCGATGGTCCTGAAGAGAGCGAGCGGCTCCGCATCCGCTCCCCCCATCAGCCGGCGCAGCGCGTCGGCGGTCGCGGGGGCGTACGGCGGCTGCAGCGGCTCGAGACGTGGCGACATGGCGAACGGCCCTCCAGGGCTTCGGGGTTACAGCGCGAGACTATGAGCTGCGATCCGCGCCCCGAGGCGGCGCTACTTCGAGTCGCCGAGCTCCAGGACCGCGAGGAACGCCTCCTGCGGCACCTCGATGCGGCCGACCTGCTTCATCCGCTTCTTGCCCTCCTTCTGCGCTCGAGCAGTTTGCGCTTTCGCGTGATGTCACCGCCGTAGCACTTGGCGATCACGTCCTTGCGGAAGGCCTTGACGGTCTCACGAGCGACGATGTGCGAGCCGATCGCCGCCTGGATCGGCACGTCGTACTGCTGGCGCGGGATCTTCTCGCGCAGCTTCTCCGTGAGCGTGCGCCCGACGCCGTAGGCCTTGTCCCGGTGCACCAGCATCGAGAGCGCGTCGACGGTCTCGCCCGCGAGCAGGACGTCGAGCTTGACCAGGTTCGACGCCTTGAGCCCCTTGATCTCGTAGTCGAGCGACGCGTAGCCGCGCGTGCGCGACTTCAGCTGGTCGAAGAAGTCGAGCACGATCTCGGCGAGCGGCAGGTCGTAGGTGAGCTGCACGCGCTCCGAGCGACAGGTAGTGCATGCCGGAGTGCTCGCCGCGCTTCTCCTGGCAGAGCTCCATGACCTGCGCCGATGTACTCGGTCGGCGTCAGGATGCTCGCGCGCGATCATCGGCTCGCGGATCTCCGCCACACGCGCGGGGTCCGGCATGTCCGACGGATTGTGGACCTCGACGACCTCGCCGCTGGTCAGCTCGATCTCGAAGCCGACCGAGGGCATCGTCGTCAGCAGGTTGAGGTCGTACTCGCGCTCCAGTCGCTCGCGCACGATGTCCATGTGCAGCAGCCCGAGGAAGCCGCAGCGAAAGCCGAACCCGAGCGCGTCCGAGGTCTCCGGCTCCCAGGTCGAGCGCCGCGTCGTTGAGCGTCAGCTTCTCCAGCGCGTCGCGCAGGTCGGGATAGTCGTCGGAGTCGATCGGGAAGAGGCCCGCAGAAGACCATCGGCTTGACGTCGCGATAGCCGGGCAGCGGCTCGGTCGCGCCGCCGTGCCTGGCGTCGTCAGCGTGTCGCCGACGCGCAGGCGCGTGACGTCCTTGATGCCGGTGATCAGGTAGCCGACCTCGCCCGCGTGCAGCTCGCTCGCGGCCGTCATCGCCGGCGTGAAGAAGCCGATGTCGTCGATGTCGGCCTCGGTTCCGGCGACCATCGCGCGGATCGCCTCGCCCTTGCGGAACACGCCGTCGACGACGCGGATGTACGCGATCGACGCCGCGGTACTGGTCGAACTCCGAGTCGAAGATCAGCGCGCGCGGCGGCGCGTCGGGATCGCCCGCCGGCGCCGGCACCTTGGCGACGAGCTCCTCGAGCACGTCGACGACGCCCTCCCCCGTCTTGCCGGAGATCGCGCTGATCTCGATCGGCCGGCTCGCCGAGCAGCTCCGCGACCTCGGCGCGCGACCCGCTCGGGCTCGGCGCCGGGCAGGTCGATCTTGTTCAGGCACGGGATCAGCTCGAGCCCGGAGTCGATCGCCAGGTACGTGTTGGCGAGCGTCTGCGCCTCGACGCCCTGGGAGGCGTCGACGACGAGCAGCGCGCCCTCGCACGCGGCCAGCGAGCGCGAGACCTCGTAGGTGAAGTCGACGTGGCCCGGGCGTGTCGATCAGGTGCAGCTGGTAGGTCTCGCCGTCACGCGCGGTGTAGAGGACGCGGACCGCCTGGGCCTTGATCGTGATGCCGCGCTCGCGCTCGAGGTCCATCGAGTCGAGCAGCTGAGCCCGCATCTCGCGCGGGTCGACGGTCTTCGTCATCTCGAGGATGCGATCGGCCAGCGTCGACTTGCCGTGGTCGATGTGGGCGATGATCGAGAAGTTGCGGATGTGTGCCTGGTCCATACCGGACGCCCAGGGTAGGGTCTGCCCGAGACGCGCCCCCGGCGCGAAGCGGACTCGTCGGGGCGGTCAGCCCGCCGCGACGGTCGACGACGACGAGGTCGGAGGAGCGAGCGCCACCCCGTCGCGTCCGGCGCCCTTGGCGGTGTAGAGCGCGCTGTCGGCCCGCCCGACGAGCACGTCGTCGGTGTCCGCCGGCGACGACACCGCGACACCGACTGACACCGTCACGCCGGCGTCGCTCGCCACGACCGCATCGCGCATGCGCTGCGCGGCGGCCAGCGCATCGCCCTCGTCGCGCACCGCGAGCAGAGCGGCGAACTCATCCCCGCCGAGCCTGTACAGCGTGTCGCCGCGGCGCAGGGCGCTCTGCGAGCGCACGAGCCACAGCCTGCAGCGCGCAGGTCGCCGGCCTGGTGCCCGGCCGCGTCGTTCAGCTCCTTGAAGTGGTCGATGTCGCACAGCGCGACCCCGGTCGCGATCGGCCGCCGGTGCGTGGCGGCGAGCGCCTCGCGAAAGGTGCCGCGGTGGCCGAGCCCGGTCAGCGGGTCGGTCGAGGCGCGATGGCGCAGCTCCGCGACCGCCGCCGAGGTGCGCAGGCAGCTCGCCGCCTGTGCGGCGACCAGTTCGAGGACCTCCACGCGCTCGGTGCTCGGCGCAAGCTCGTGGAAGTCGCAGATGATCGAGCGCGCCCAGCTGCTCGCCTCGCGAACTGAGCGGGACTGCGACGACGGTGCGCGCACCGGCGGTCTTCAGCGACGCCAGCGCGGCCGGAAGAGCCCGAGCGCCGCCGCGCCCGGTCGTCGCCAGCGAGGCTCCGGACGAGACGGCCTCGCTGATCGCGGCGAGCGACTCAGCGGACAGCGCCAGCAGCCTGCGGGCCAGCGGGCCGGCCGCACAGCTCGCCACCGGCGGCCCCTCCCCATCGCAGCGCAGCAGCACCGCGCTCTCCATCTCCACGAGATCCAGCGCGGCAACCAGCGTGGCGCGCTCGATACGACTCGGATCCTCGAGACCGGCGATCGCCGCCGCGTGCTGGGCGAGCCGGCTCGACGCGGTCTCCGGCGGGATGCCTCCAAGCGCTTCGAACCTGCGACCGAGAGCGAGTGCGGTCTGCCGCACCTGGTCCTCGTCCTCGGCGTCGAGGCCCGCCGTTGCGACGACCTCGAGAACGCCGCAGACAAGTCCGCCCGACACGACCGGCACGCAGATCATCGCGGCTCCGTCGACCGTCGCCTCGCGTTGCTCGCTGCCGTTCCGACAGAGCCCGGCCTGCTGCGCCCATGGCCAGCGGCACGCCGTCCCGCACGTGTCCGAGCCCGGCCTCCGCGAGCGCCCGCAGACGACCGGCGCGCGCGACGTAGGCGCAGACGCTCAGGCGCCCGTCGGCGGCGAGCGCAGCACAGGCAGCGTCGCAGGCGGACGCAAGGTCAGGCGCTCGGGCAAGCGCAGTCTCGGTGGTCGTCGGCGACCGCACCATGTGCGACCGTATCGGCGACGGCGGCTGTCGCCTTTAGGGAAATTGTGCCGTTCGACGCCGATTCGATGCCGCACGGCGCTCGCTCACTACCGCCGGGCGCGGCTCACGGCATCACGATCTGCGAAGGCGGCCCGCGATCAGTCCGCGGATCTGCTCGGCCTCCGGCACACGCATCGCGTGAACCGTCAGCGCATACACGCCGCTGCCGACGAGCAGAGCGGGCAGCACCGCGGCCGCGCGCGCCAGCGCCCCGGCGTCACCCACGGCTCCCTCGATCACCCACCACGTCGCCGTATGCGGTCAGCCCGAGCAGCGCTGAGGCGGCGAGGATCTTGAGTGCCGCCAGCGCCGTCGCCCGGCCCTCGATGCTGCCGTCGAGCGCGCGGCGCAGGTACACGAGCTGCGCAGCGGTCATGCCGGCGCTCGCCACGACGGTTCCGAGCACCGTGCCCGCGATCCCCAGCGGCCCGTAGAGGGCGAGCGAGACCGCGAGCGTTGACGACGAGGTTCGCTCCGGCCAGTGCGGTCGGGATCCACGGGCGCTGGAGCGAGAAGAACGTGCGTGTCAACAGCAGGTTGATGCCCGCGAACGGCAGCGAGAACGCGAACCAGAAGAGCGCCTCGCGTGACCTCGTCGGTCGAGGCGGGCCCGAACGCGCCGTACTGGTAGACGAGTTGGACGATCGGCTCCGCGAGGGCCATCGTGACGGCCGCGGCCGGGACGAGCAGCAGCATGTTCTGGCGCGTGCCGGTACCGACCAGACGGCGCACTCCGGCGGTGTCGCGTCGCGCCACGAGCCTGCTGAGCGACGGGAACAGCACCGTCGCGAGCGCGACGCTGAACACGCCCTGGGGCAGCATGTAGATGCGGAACGCCGGCGTCGATCGCGCGCGGAGCGGAGTCGGAGATCAGCGTGCCGACGACCGAGTTGATCAGCAGGTCGACGTTGATGACACCGAGCCCGATGGTCACCGGCAGCATCAGCCTGAGCACGCGCACGACGCCGGGGTCGCGCAGGTTGAAGTGCACCTTCAGGCGGAAGTCGATTCGCCCCAAGCACCGGCACGACCATCGCGAGCTGGACGATCGTGCCGAGCAGCACGCCGATCGCGTAGGCGTAGATCTGGTCGTCGCCCTCGAAGAACTGGCGCAGCCCGACCAGCGAGCCGATGATCACGAGATTCCAGACGAGCGGCGCGATCGCCGGGATCGAGAAGTGGTTGTAGGCGTTGAGGATCCCCACGAGCAGCCCGTTCAGGCCGAGCAGGACGACGACCGGGAACAGCACCTGCGAGAGCCCGACCGTCAGGTCGACGAGCTCGGGCGAGAAGCTGTCGCCCGGGATGAACAGCGGTATCACGAAGCCGGCGGTCGACGATGAACAGCGCCGAGAGCGCTCCGAGGACCAGCAGGATCAGCCAGAACAGCGTCGAGGCCAGCAGCACCGCCTCGCGCTTCTGCCCGTGTTCCAGGTACTCCGTGAAGACCGGGCACGAACGCCGCGCTCAGCGCGGCGTCGGCGAACAGCCCGCGCACGAGGTTCGGGATCTGGAAGGCGATCGTGAACGCGGACGCGGGGCCGCTCGTGCCGAAGTAGCTCGCGGCGACGATCTCCCGCCCGAGGCCGGCGATTCGCGACAGGCCCGTGGCGATCGAGAAGATCGCGGTGTTGCGGGCCAGCCCGCGGCCGCTGGGCGCGGGCGGCCCACCGGCGCCGTCCGGTCGCTCGGCAGCGGCCTGCGACGGAACCGGAGGCCGATCGGCCGCGTCCACGGGGTCCTGCGGGCTGCCGGGACGCTCGCTCACCGCGCGCTGATGCTACGCGCCGCCCCGACCGGATCGCCAGCAGGGCCGTGCCCGGCGCCTGAAGCGGCTGTGCTCCCGCTACACTGCGCCGTCGTCCATGGCCAACATTCACTCCCAGAAGAAGCGCATCCTGCGCACCGAGCGCGAGCGACTCGAGAACAAGCGCTACACGTCGACCGATCAAGACGTACTTCCGGCGCCTGAGCGCGGCCGTCGCCGGTGGCGATGACAGCGCCGCCGACGCGGAGCATCGCAGCGCCTGATCTCGACGATCGACAAGGCCGTCAAGCGCGGCGCGCTGCACCGCAACACCGGCGCCCGCAAGAAGTCCCGCGCAGCCCGCGTCCGCGCAGGCGCGGGCAGCTGACGCGCCCCACTCCCGCGCCCGGCCGGCCGGGTCCCGCCCGGTCACGCGGAGATTGCGGCCACCGTTCGGAGTGCTTCGGTGTCCGGGCGTAAGCTCGCTCGCGCCGCGCGTCGCGAGCTCGAGGCCGGCTAGCGCCTCCAGCGCGCTGCGAAGCGCATCGGCATCGACGGCGCGTGCCTCCTTGATGCGCCGGTCGGCGGCGTAGGGGCTCATGCGCAGACCGGCCTTCACGTCGGCGGGCGAGACACCTGAGTCGAGCCGCTCGGCGATCGCCAGCACCTCGCGCAGCCGCCGCGCCATCATCGGCACGAGCCGCGCCGGGTCCTCGCCCTGCTCACGCAGCCGGAGATAGGACGCGAGCGCTGCCACGCGGTCGCGAGCGACGATCGCATCGACGAGCGACCATGCCTGGCGCTCCGCGGAGGGCGCCGCGGCCTCGACCTCCTCGACACCGATCGTCGCCCCGGCGCCGTGTTCGATCGCCAGCTTCTCGAGCTCGCGCAGGAGTCCGCTGCTGACGCTCCCCGACCGTGCGACGAGCGCCTGCGCCGCGGCCCCGTCGAGCCGCACTCCGAGGCGGTCGGCCTCGGCGATCGCCCAGCGCGGCAGCTCGCGCGCTTTGAGGAGTCGTTCTGCCGCGATGTCGCCGCCTGCGGCCACCACCGCCGCATGCAGCGCCTTCGGCGCCTGCTGGCGACCCTCCTCCCGGGCGAAGAACGCCACCGTCGTATCCGGCGGCGACGCCGCCAGCACCGGTGCCAGCTCGGCGGTGACGTCGGCGTCCTTCCAGCGCTCCACGCCGTCGACGATCACGAACCGCCTCCCGACGGCGAAGGTCATGGCGTTCAGAGCCGCCGCGACCGCGGCCGGGGTCGCGCGATCGCCGTCCAGTTGCTCCAGCCCGCCCGATCCGGACTCGACTTCGGCGAGCGCCCTGAGGCGGGCCCGCCGCTCGCCGACGCGCCCGTGATCGTCACCGTGGATCAGGTAGGCGGGCTTGAAGGCAGGCACCGGGTCGAGTCTAGGCCCGGGCCTGGACGCCGTGCGGGGAGCCCGCATCAGGCACCGGTCCGAAGTCCGAGGGTCCCGCGGGAGGCCTCGACGACCACCGTTCCGTCGCGGTCGGTGCGCAGAACCCGGGCGCCCGCCGCACGCAGTGCGGCCACGGTCGCCGGCACCGGATGTCCGTAGCCGTTGTCGGCGCCCACCTCGATCACCGCTGCGCGCGGACGCAGGCGTTCGAGCAGCGGCCCGAGGCCGGGGTCGGCGCTTCCGTGGTGGCTGACCTTGAGCAGGTCGACCTGAGGCAGATCGAGTTGCGCGAGCACATCCGACTCCGCGTCGGCGGTCAACAGGACGCTCACGCCCGCGGCGCGTGCCAGCAGCACGACGGCGCGGTCGTTGGGGTCGGCGCCCGCCTCGGCCTCTGAGGTCCGTGGGCGCGGCCAGAGCACGTCGACCTCGAGTTCCCCCAGGCGCAGCCGGTCGCCCGCGTGCGGCCTCTCCGAGCTCACCCCCCCGATCGTGCGGCTGCGGCCATCTCGATGCCCTCCCGGTCGCGCACGCCGTCGCGGCCGTCGAGCAGCAGCCCGACGGGCACCTCGCGAAGCACCCGATCGGCGCCGCCGAGATGATCGGCCTGGGCGTGCGTGGCCACCAGCACCGAAAGGCGCCGGACGCCCGTGCGCGCCAGTTCGTCGAGGATCGGCCCGCCCGGCGGACCGCTGTCGACGAGCAGCGACTCCGACGACGTCTGCAGCAGCGTCGCGTCGCCCTGCCCGATGTCGAGGAACGAGATGCGCAGGTCTCCGCGTGCGGGCGGCGCGGGCGCGACCCGCGGACCGCGGCTCAGCGTGACGGCGGCCGCCGCAAGCGCCAGGACGGACGTCAGGGCGACCGCGAGCCGGATGCCCGCCGGGCGCGGCGGCAGCGCCAGTCGCGCCGCGACCTCGCGGCGCGCTGCCGCAGAGCCGATCAGCAGCGCCGACGGCCCGGCGACGGCCAGCGCGGCGAACACGGACAGCCTCAGCTCCGCGATCGGCTGCCCGCCGAGCACTCGCGCGACGCCGAGCACGAACGCGAGCGGCGGTCCGGCGCTCGCGGCGATCAGCGCGCCGGCGTCGGGCGAGACCTGAGCGACACCCGCCGCGATCAGCCCGGCCCAGGTGATCAGCGCGATCACCGGCGCAGCGATGACGTTCGCCGGCAGCCCCGCCGCCGAGACCACGCCGAAGACGGCGGCGCTGACCGGTGCCGTGCCGATCGTCGCCGCCGTGGTGATGGCGATCGTTTCGGCGAGTGGGCGAGGGACTCCGCGCCGCCCCAGCGAGGCGCTTAGGGGCGCGGCGAGCAGGGCGATCGCGGCCACCGCGGCGAAGCTGAGCTGCCAGCCGGGATCCTCGAGTGCGGCCGGATCGAGCGCGAGCGTCAGCGCCGCGGCGAGCAGCAGGGCGTACCAGCGCGCGCTCGGCCGCGCCGCCAGCGCCGCTGTGACGGTCGCGGCCCCCATCACGCCGGCGCGCTGGATCGACGGGCCGCCTCCCGCGAGCGGAACGTAGAAGGCGATCAGCGCGAGCACGGCGAGCAACCGCGTCCGCCTGCCGACACCGGCGATCACGCCGAGCGCCTGAACGAGCGCCGCCAGGAGCGCGACGTTCTGACCGCTGGCGGCGACGATGTGGCCGAGTCCGGCACGGCGAAGCCGTTCGAGGTCCTCGCGCGGCAACCCGGCTTCGTCCCCGAGCGTCATGCCGCGAAGCAGCCCGGCCTCTGCAACGGGAAGGTGCCGGCGGAGAGCCTGCGTCGCGGTTCGCCGGACATCGTCGACCGCGCCGGCGGCCCCGCCTCGGCGCCCGCCCGTCAGGCCCGCGGTGCGCACCTCGATCACCAGCGAGACATGGTGCGGCCGCAGCCAGCGCTCGTGTTCGCCGGGGAGCCGGAACCGACCGGCGGCGCGCACCTCGTCGCCTGCGGACCACGCCGGAGGGCGGCCGTCTCCGAGCAGGAGCACCGTTCTCCCGCCACTGCCGGCGAGCACCCGCCAGCCGAAGCGCATCGCACGCGGAGCATCGAGCAGCGTCGCGCGGGTCGCCGGAGGCCCGGGAGCCAAGCGTGTGGGCCGCGACGCGCCGTCCAGCGCGTGAAGCCGGGCGTCGGCGATCACGGCCCCGGCGAGCAACAGGACGACGAACAGGAGCGCGCGTGGCGGGTCGCGCGCGAACGCGGCGAGCGTCAGCGCCGTCGCGAGCATTGCGAGGACCGGAGCCCGCGGACCCGCAGCCAGCCCGAGCGTCAGCGCCGCCATGCCGACGTGCCACGGGTTCGATCGCAGCTTCCCGGCGGCGGCCGCGCCCGCGCGCCGTACGCCCGCGGTCACGGCGTGAGTTGGCGGCGCAGGGACTCCAGCTTCTTGGGGCCGATGCCCGCGATCTCGCCGAGCTCGTCGACCGACGCGAACCCGCCGGTCTGGGCGCGGCGGTCAAGGATCTTCTGCGCGGTCGCGGGTCCGACCCCGTCCAGCGCGTCGAGCTGCTCGAGCGTCGCCGACGCCCAGGCTCACCGGCCCGCTTGCGGCGGCGGACCCTGGCCCGGGCGCTGCGGCACCCGCCGCGGAGGCACCCGCCGGGATTCGCAGCGGAACCACCACCTGTTGTCCGTCCGCGAGCTTCGCCGCGAGGTTGACGGCGGCGGTGTCGGCGTCAGCCACGGCGCCACCGGCCCGCGACACGGCGTCGCGCACGCGCGAGCCGGCACGAAGCCGGTAGACGCCGGGGCGCCTGACGGCGCCTGCCACGTGCACGACGGCGGCCGGAACGGCTGCGCGCTGCAGCAGCGGCGTGCCCGCGTCGCCGCGCGCGATCCGGGCAGGTGGCCCGGCCGGGCCCCGGCGACGGGCGTCGGACCTCAGCCAGCGCACCCCGAGCACGCCGATCAGCAGTGCCAGGGCACCACAGCCGAGCAGCGTCGATCGAGTCGGAACCGGCACGCCGCGACCGTATGCGCGAATCGGTCACGGCGGACCGGCCGGATCGTTGCGAGCTCGCGAAGCGACTACGTCACGAGGGTGACGACGCGCTCGACGGCGGCTGGTGCGCCGGAAGCCTGCTCGACTCCGGGGATGTCCCACGTCGAGACGCCGACCACGGAGCGACCCAGCCGCAGCGCCAGCGCGATCTCTGACAGCGTGCCGTAACCGGCGCCCACTGCGATGACCGCGACTGCCGACTGGATCAGCACGGCGTTGCGGGCCTGCCCCAGGCCGGTCGCGATCGGCAACTGCACCCAGCCGTTGGCTGCAGCCGGATCCGAACCCGGGAGAACGCCGACGGTCACCCCGAGCCGTGACCTCGCACCGCGGCTCGCCGCCTCCATCACACCGCCCAGCCCACCGGTGACCACGACGAAGCCGGCGCCGGCGAGTCCCGCGCCGACCTCCTCGGCGGCCGCCAGCGTCGCCGGGTTGCAGTCGGCAGGTCCGATGACTGCGATCGACGCGCCGAACTCCATCGTCAGCGGACGACGACGTTGACGAGCTTGCCGGGCACCACGATGACCTTGACCACGGCGTGCCCGTCGACGTGGGCGCGGACGTTCGGGCGCCGCCAGGGCGAGCGCCTCGAGCGTCTCGCGTTCAGCGTCCGACGGCACCTCGACGCGGTCGCGCAGCTTGCCGTTCACCTGACAGACGAGCTCGTACGTATCGCGCTCCAGCATCGCCGGGTCGGCCTCGGGCCACGGCTGTTCCCAGACGCGCTCGCCGGTGAGCAGGTGGTAGCCGTCGGCGGCCGCGTGCGGTGCGAACGGGAAGAGCAGCGAGTTGGCGATCCGCAGCGCGAAGCGCATCGCGCCGACCCCGGCGTGATCGCGCAGCCGCGAGACCTCGTTCGTCAGCTCCATGATCGCCGCGATCGCCGTGTTGAAGGCGAAGCGGCCCGACATGTCGGCGGTCACCTTCTCGATCGCCCAGTGCGCCTTGCGCACCAGCGTCGAGATCGGCGCCCCCGGGATCGTCGGGCAGTCGGCACGCCATCACGCTCGGCGACGTCGGCGCTGAGCCGCCAGAGGCGGCTGAGGAAGCGGTGCACTCCCTCCGACGCCCTCGTCGGACCAGTCCGCGTCCTGGTCCGGCGGGCCGATGAAGAGGATGTATGCGCGAGCGGTGTCGGCGCCGTGGCGTCTCGACGATCGCACGCGGGGAGACGACGTTGCCCTTGGACTTGGACATCTTCGCCCCGTCCTTGGTGATCATCCCCTGCGTGAACAGACGCGGCGAACGGCTCCTGCACGTCCGAGGTGGCCGAGGTCCGCAAGCGCCTTGCAGAAGAAGCGCGCGTACATCAGGTGCAGGATCGCGTGCTCGACGCCGCCGATGTACTGGTCGACCGGCATCCAGGCGCCGACGGCGGCTTGATCCCATGCGGCCTCGTCGTTGCGGGCGTCGCAGTAGCGCAGGAAGTACCAGGACGAGTCGACGAAGGTGTCCATCGTGTCGGTCTCGCGGCGCGCCGCCGCGCCGCAGGTCGGGCACGTCGTGTTGACCCAGTCCTCGGCGGCGGCGAGCGGCGACTTGCCCTTCGGCGTGTAGTCGCTCGACGTCGGGCAGCACGACGGGCAGGTCCTCGTCGGGCACGGGGACGATCCCGCACTTCGCGCAGTGGACGATCGGGATCGGGCAGCCCCAGTAGCGCTGGCGCGAGATGAGCCAGTCGCGCAGGCGGTAGTTGACCGACGCGTGTCCCTTGCCCTCGCGGTCGAGCCAGTCGACGATCGCCTCGAGCGCCTCGCGGTTCTGCAGCCCGTCGAACTCGGCGCGGAGTTCACGAGCGCGCCGTCGCCGCTGTAGGGCAGGCCGTCCGCGTCGCCCTCGTCGTTCACGCCCTCGATGACGCGGCGGATCGGCAGGTCGAACCTGCGTCGCGAACTCGAAGTCGCGCTCGTCGTGCGCGGGGACCGCCATGATCGCGCCGGTGCCGTACTCCATCAGCACGTAGTCGGCGACGTAGATCGGGATCGCCTCGCCGTTGACCGGGTTGACGACGTGGCGTCCGAGCGAAGACGCCGGTCTTCTCCTTGTCGGCCGCGCCGCGCACCTCGGTCGACTCGGTCAGCGCGTGGTTGACGTAGTCGCGCACCTCCTCCTCGTGACCGGTGCCCGCCGCCAGCCGCTCGACGATCCGGGTGCTCGGGCGCCATGACGAAGAAGGTCGCGCCGAAGAGCGTGTCCGGCCGCGTCGTGAAGACGGGGTAGTCGATGCCGAGGTCAGCGCAGTGGAACGCGACCTCGGCGCCCTCGGAGCGGCCGATCCAGTTGCGCTGCATCGTCTTGACGTGCTCGGGCCAGTCGATCGTCGTCGAGATCGTCGAGCAGCCGGTCGGCGTAGTCGGTGATGCGGAAGAACCACTGCTCGAGCTGGCGCGCCTCGACCTCCGCGCCGCAGCGCTCGCAGTGCCCGTCGACGACCTGCTCGTTGGCCAGCACGGTCTGCGTCCTTCGGGCACCAGTTGACGGCGGCCTCCTTGCGGTAGGCCAGGCCGTGCTCGAAGAGCTGCAGGAAGATCCACTGCGTCCAGCGGTAGTAGCGCGGCTCGTGCGTGCCGAACTCGCGCGACCAGTCGATCGAGATGCCCCAGCGGCGGAACTGGCGCTGGAACTCGACGATCGCGTCGTTCGTCGACTCGCGCGGGTGCTGCCCGGTCTTGATCGCGTGGTTCTCGGCCGGCAGGCCGAACGCGTCGTAGCCCATCGGGTGCAGCACGCGCACGCCCGGTGCGGCGGTGGAAGTGCGCGACGGCGTCGCCGACCGAGTAGATCTTCAGATGCCCGATGTGGGGCTCGCCGCTCGGGTAGGGCAGCATCTCGAGCACGTACGAGGACGCCCCGTCGCGCCGACTCCTGCGCCGCCTCGTTGGAGACCTCCCAGGTGCGCTCGTCGCCCACACCTGTCTGCCAGCGTGGGCTCGATCTCGTTCGGGTCGTAGCGGTGTTCGTCCATCGGAGGTGGCGGAGGATAGTGTCGCGCCGACGCGCGTCGCGACTCGCGGCCGCCGACTCACGTCCGGTACACGTGCGAACTACGTGTTCCGTATGCGTTCCCACGCGACTGACACTCCGTCCGAGAAAGGCGCCATCGCGGAACTGGCGATCACGGCGCAGCCGCCGTGAAGATCGGGATCGTCGTCTCGCGCCCAGATCGTCGAAGGGCGCCGCTACGACCTCATCTTCGACGTCGACGGACGGCTGCTCCGCGTTCAGTGCAAATGGGCCCGATGCTCGGAGGCGCGTGAGACATCGTGCGTGTACACGCCCGTACTCACCCGTACGCGGTCAACGGGTACGTAAGGACCACCTACGCGGCGGCGGAAGTCGATCTGATCGCCGCGTACTGCGCCGAGCTCGACCGGGTCTACGTGCTGCCGATCGTCGAGTTCGCCGAGCAGAGCATGGTCCATCTGCGCGCTCGCGCCCGCTCGGAACAACCAGACGTCGCCTTGTAAGTCGGCGCGCGACTTCGAGCTTGGGGCTATAGCTCAGCTGGGAGAGCGCCTGCATGGCAGCAGGAGGTCGCCGGTTCGAGCCCGGCTAGCTCCACTCCACCGAAGGCCGCCTGACCGGGCGGCCTTCGTCGTTCCCGGCCTACGCGCTCAGGCCTGCGGCAGACCGTCCAGGAACGCCAGCAGGCGCTCGTGGAACAGCTCAGCAGACTCGCGGTGCGGCCAATGGCCGGCGTCGTCGGCGATCAGGACCTCGCAGGGGCCGTCGAACCCCTCGCACGAGCGCAGGAACACCTCGGGCTTCAGCAGATCGGTCGTGCCGCCGACGATCAGTGCCGGCTGCGCGAGGTTCGGAACCGAGCTGCGCTTCGTGTCGCGGTAGTAGCCGAGCGCGCCGTCGAGCACCACCGGTTCGGAGAACGCCTGCTTGATGTCGCGCAGGCAGGCCTCGCGCTCGGCGCCCGACCAGTTCGGCGCCCAGCGCCTGATGAGCGTGTCGATGTGCGCGAAGTCGCGGCTCCGCGCGAGCAGGCGGCCCGTCGGGAGCTTGAGGGTCACGAAGTGCCTGGCCTTCCACAGCAGTGCGGGCGACGGCTCGATCACTCGCGGGTGCGGGATGCCGACGCAGCAGATGGCGCGAACGCGCCGCGGTGACAGCGCCGCCGCCCTGTAGACCACCGCAGCCCCCCAGTCGTGGCCGACGAGAACCGCGCTGTCCGCGCCGACCGCGTCGAGCAGGCGGATCGCGTCCTCTCCGATCGTCTCGTCGCCGTAGCCGCGCCCGGCGACGATCGTGTCCGGGTGGTAGCCGCGCAGGTAGGGCGCGACCGTCCGATAGCCGGCGTCGTTGAGGACAGACACCGTCTGCGCCCAGCCGGTTGGAAGATCCGGGAAGCCGTGGAACAGGACCACGAGCGGACCCTCGCCCGAGTCCGAATACACGAACCGCTGACCGTCACGGCTGGCTTCGACGAAATCCATCTGAGCTCCGAAGCTGAGTCGGCTGCAGTCGACTCTATCCGCCCTCCCGATTAGCCTGCCGCGGCCGCGGGCACTCGCGCCGCGAAGCGTCACCGATTCGAGCGACAGGAGACTCCCGCATGCCCCGTCCCGCAACAGTGATCGCCGTGATCGCGCTGATCGCCGCCTGCACGGGATCAGCGACAGCAGCGTCCCTGATCACCGGCAAGCAGATCAAGAACGGCAGCGTGACCGGCGCCGACCTGCGCAACAACAGCGTGACCGGCGCCGACCTGAGGAACGCGACGGTCGCCAACCGCGACGTCAAGAAGGGCACGCTCGCCGCCGACCGACTCAGTGCCGCTGCGATCGCCTCCCTGAGCAGGCCGGGGCCGTCCGGCCCCGCGGGAGCCCAGGGCGCGGCAGGCCCCGCTGGAGCTCAGGGCCCCGCCGGGCCGCAGGGCGCTACGGGCGTCGCCACCGCCGTGACGCGTACCACGAGCTTCACGTTCCCGGCGAACAACGGCGCCACCGGTCAGGTGCTCTCGGCAGCGGTCCTCTGCCAGACCGGGGAGACGGTCGTCGGCGGCGGATACCGAACGCCGAACACCTCGTCCTCCGGCCAGCCCAACACGATCGTCGGCACCTCGGCGCCGGCGGATGCCGGCTCGCTTCCCGCCTCGGCCGGAGAAACCCCTCGTGGGTGGTACGTCCAGGCTCGCCGCAACGTCGATACCGTCGCGCAGACCGTAGACGTATATGTCGTCTGCGCAAGCGCGGGTTGACCCGCGTCGGGCGCCGTCGCCGGTGTCAGGCGGCGTCGGCCCCCGACCCGGAGCCCTGAGACCGCGCGCCGACGGGAACCTCCGCGCCCTCTGGCCCCGGCTCATAGTGCTTGCGCGGCACGTCACCCCACAGCGCTTCCAGGCGGTAGAACTCCCGCGCCTCGGGGGTGAAGATGTGCACCACGACGTCGAGGTAGTCCATCAGGATCCAGCGCGACTCGGTCACGCCCTCGACGCGCCGCGGCAGCAGCCCGTGTTCCTTCTTGAGGCCGAAGTGGATCGCGTCGTGGATCGCCTTCGCCTGCCGGTCGCTGGTTCCTGAGCACACGACGAACGCGTCCGTGAAGCCGCTCAGCCCGCGCAGGTCGAGCGACACCACGTCCTGCGCCTTCTTGTCGAGGGCATAGCCCGCGACGAGGTCGGCGAGGCGGTCGGGCGTGATGTCGGACTCCGGCTCGTTCATGCTTGATCTGGTCGCGGCGACGGCTTCGCCTCCTCCTGACGGTACAGGCCGCGCGCAGCGATCTCCGCCACCACGGCGTCCGGCGTGTAGAAGCGAAGTGACGCGCAGCGAGCGGCGCGCTCGCGCAGCGCGGTCGAGCTGACGTCGATCCGCGGCATGTCGAAGAAGACCACGTGATCGCCCGGCTCCAAGCCCGCCATGTGCTCGAGGACGTCCGCGCGACGGCTTCCCGCACGCTCGGCGACGGCGACTCGCGCGAGACGAAGGATCTCGCGCGGCTCACGCCAGGCGGGCAGGCTCTGCGCCATGTCGGCGCCGACGATGAACGTCAGCTCGTCCCCTGGTCGGCGCTCATGCAGCTCCCGCAGCGTATCGACGGTGTAACGACGGGCCCGGGCCGATCGACCTCCAGCTCGCATACGCCCAGTCCGGCCTCCCCCGACACCGCCGCCCGGCAGAGCTCCAGCCGCACCGACGGACCCGGCTCGCCGGCGACCTCCTTGTGCGGAGGCCGGCCCGCAGGCACCAGCAGAACGCGATCGAGACCGAGCTGCTCCAGCGCCTCCAGGGCGCAGATCAGATGCCCGACATGCGGCGGGTTGAACGTCCCGCCGAGCAGTCCGAGCACGCACTACGCCCGCACGTGGCCATCGCCCACGACCACGTACTTGAAGGTGCACAGCTCGCGCAGGCCGATCGGCCCGCGGGCGTGGAGCTTCTGCGTCGAGTTGCCGATCTCCGCGCCCATCCCGAACTCACCCCCGTCGGTGAAGCGCGTGGACGCGTTGACGTAGACGCAGGCGGCGTCGACCCCGCGCTCGAAGGCTCGGGCGGCGGCGAGGTCCTCCGTCACGATGGCCTCCGAGTGGCCCGAGCCGTACGCGCTGATGTGCTCGATCGCCGTCGCGATCGAATCGACGACGGCGACCGACATCACGAGCGCGAGGTACTCCGTACCCCAGTCCTCGTCCGTGGCGTCGATCAGCCCGCCGGACAGACCCGGACCGGCGAGCGCTCGCGTGCGCCCGTCCACGCGCAGCTCGACGCCGTGCTCGCTCAGCGCTGCGAGCAGCGACCGGGACGAACGCCTCGGCGACGTCCGCATGCACGAGCAGCGATTCGGCCGCGTTGCAGACCCCCGGGCGGTGGGTCTTCGCGTTGACGGTGATCGCAAGCGCCTTGTCCAGATCGGCAGCGCGATCGACGTACACGTGGCAGTTGCCCGACGCGGCATAGATCACCGGCACCGTCGCGACACCCTCGAGCGCCTTCTTCAGGCCCTCGCCACCGCGCGGGATGATCAGGTCGACGATGCCCGACTGCGTCGCCAGCTCGGCGAGCTCCTCGCGCCCGCCGCCGGCGACCAGGGTGACGCAGCCGGCGGGAAGGCCGGCATCCTGTGCCGCCTGCTCCGCGATCCCCGCGAGCACCGCGTTCGAGTGAGCCGCGGACGAGGACCCGCGGAGAACACAGGCGTTGCCGGACTTCAGGCAGAGCGCGGCCGCGTCGATCGTGACGTTGGGGCGCGCCTCGTAGACGACCGCGACGACGCCCAGCGGGACGCGCACCTTGCGCAGCTCCAGCCCGTTCTCCAGCCTGCCGCCGCCGATCAGCTCACCGACCGGGTCAGGCAGTGCCGCCACGTCGCGCGCCGCCGTTGGCGATCGCCGAGTATGCGCCCCGGGTCCAGCGCGAGCCGGTCGAGCAGAGCGTCGCCGAGGCCCGCTTCGCGTCCGGCCTCCATGTCGCGCGCGTTCGCCTCGAGTATCTCTCGGGTCCGCGCCTCCAGCGCGTCTGCGATCGCCTGAAGCGCCGCGTCGCGAACCGCGCTGTCAGTGGCTGCAAGCGCGCGCGACGCGCGCCTGGCCGCCGCGCACTGATCGGCGACCGTCGAGCTGGTGATGACCATCCGGCAAGCGTAGATGGTCGGTTGCCCGGCGTCAGGCCGGCAGCTCAGCCTCTGTCACACAAGAACGAGGTAGTCGCGATGGACGACCTCGTCCGCAGCGCGCGGGAGCAGTTCACGGACGGCACCGGTCTTCAGGCCCATCGCGCGGCGCACATCGGCCGCGGCATACGACGAGATGCCCTTGGCCAGGACCCCGGCCTCGTCGCGGATCTCGATCGCGTCACCCTCGCCGAAGGCGCCGCCGACCTCGACGACGCCGACCGGCAGCAGCGACGCACCGCCCTCGCGCAGCGCCCGCGCGGCGCCCGCGTCCACGACGACGCTCCCGCTCGCCGGCTTTGCGTACTTCAGCCACAGCGCGAAGCTCGAATGGCGCTGGGCCTGCGGCGCGAAGCGCGTTCCCTCGCCCTCGCCGGCCAGCGCACGCGCGAGCACCCCGTCGCGCAGACCGCTGCAGATCGTGGCGGGGATCCCGGCAGCCGTCGCCATCTCTGCCGCCACGACCTTGGAGCGCATGCCACCGGAGCCGAGCGCGGACGGACTGTGTCCGATCGCGTAGCCGGACAGCTGAGCGACATCGGCAACCTCGCGTACCAGCTCGGCGCTCGGATCCTCGCGCGGATCGGCGGTGTGCAGGCCGTCCTGATTGGTCAGCAGGACGAGCCGGTCGGCGCCGACGAGGATCGCGATCTGGGCGGCCAGGAAGTCGTTGTCGCCGAACGAGATCTCCTCCGTCGCCGTGGTGTCGTTCTCGTTGACGACCGGGACCACGCGCCAGTCGAGAAGACGGCTCAGCGTGCGACGAGCGTTGAGGTAATGGCCGCGGTGGCCGACATCGAAGAACGTCAGCAGAACCTGAGCGCTGACGATGCCGCGATCGCGCAGCAGCTCGTCGTAGACGCGATAGAGCTTGCCCTGTCCGATCGCGCTCGCGGCCTGCAGGTCGGCCATCGCCGACGGCCGCCTGTCGAGATCCATCACGCGCATTCCGCGCGCGATCGCTCCGCTGGTCACGATCACCACGTCGTCACCGGCGTCATGTCGCTCGGCGACCTCAGAGCAGATGTGCCGGAGCACGTCCTCGCGCAGCGCTCCGTCGTCCTGCGCGACGATGTTCGAACCGAGCTTTACGACGTAGCGACCCACGGCCCGCGCAGGATACGGCTGCGCTCACGCCACGAGAGCGCCGAGCCGGTCGGCGACCGACCATCCACGCCTTCGATCGCGGGTCGATGTGGTCGCGATGTCCGGTCTGCGGGGGCTCGACGAGTTCGGCGCTCCCGCCCGCCGCCCGAGCGGCGGACGCGTAGTCGCGGCTCTGGCCGACGCTCACGGTGCGGTCCTCCGCGCCGTGCACGAGCAGCGCCGGGATCGTCAGCGGAACCCGGCGAATCGGGTTGACCGCCGCGTAGCGCTCGGGCCGTTCCTCGGGCGTGCCCCCAAGCAGCGCGTTGACCAGCCCGCCGGGCGCAACGAGCCTGCGACCCCGTTCGAGGTCGGCGACCGGCGCCTGGGCGACCACTGCCCGCGGCCTCACGAGCGCGGCGCGCCTGCCCGCGGCCCACAGCGCGAGCTGTCCGCCGGCGCTGTGCCCGAGCAGCACCACGCGGTCCAGGTTCAGCCTCGCCTCGAAGTCCGCGAGCCTGTCGATCGCCGCCGCAACGTCATCGAAGGTCGCGGGCCAGCCACCGCCCTGCCCGCCGCCCATGCGCCGGTACTCGACGTTCCAGGCCGCCCAGCCGCGCCGCACCAGATCGCGGCACAGCGGTCGCATCACGATCTTGCCGTGCCGCGCGCTCCAGGACCCGCCATGCAGCACGACGGCGACGGGCGGGCGGCTGCGGCCGCGCGGGGCGTGCAGCTCGCAGCGGGCCCAGCGATGAAGCCCATACGAGTGGATCTCGCCCCTGCGGAGGACGTCAAGCGCCACACGACGCCGTGCGGGAGGGCCCGGTTGCGGGGTCACCGCCGCCTGGTCGGCTGGTGGGCTCACGACAGCGCCGCCGTCTCAGGAGGGGTCGAGCTCGAAGACGATGCCGGCGATCTCCACGTCGTCCCCGGGCTCGAAGCCCGCGGCCTCGAGCGCACGGATGACGCCCATTCGCTTCAGGCGGCGCTCGACATGCGCCAGCGCCTCCTCGTTGTCGACGTCGAAGCGCGCGAACATCCGCTCTACCGGCTCCCCGGTGACGCGGAACGAGCCCTGGCCGTCGCGCTCGACGCTCCACGAGCGTCCCGCCGCGGGCCGGAACACGCGATGCTCCGCGAGTTGCTCCTCTGAAGGCAGCAGCTCGGCCGGTCCCGGCGCACGGACGGGGACGGTGCGCAGGAGCAGCGAAGCAAGCTCCTCGAGGCCCTCGCGAGTCGCGCTCGACGTGATCACCACCGGCACCGTGTCCCCCAGGCGCGCACGCCACGCCCCCGCTGCTGCGGCGGCGTCCTCCGCAGGAACGAGATCGGCCTTGGAGAGCGCAAGGACGCGGGGCAGCTGCGCCAGCCGCGGGTCGTGTGCGGCGAGCTCGCGTTCGATCACGTCGTAGTTGTCGGCAGGGTCCGAGCCGTCGAGCGGAGCGAGATCGAGAACGTGCACGAGCATCTGCGTGCGTTCGACATGGGCGAGGAAGTCATGGCCGAGCCCGGCACCGCCGCTTGCGCCCTCGATCAGCCCTGGAATGTCGGCGAGGATCAGCTGGCGCTCACCGTCGTCCAGAACGCCGAGAACCGGCACGAGCGTCGTGAAGGGGTAGTCGGCGATCTTCGGCGCTGCACCCGTGAGCACGGAGATCAGCGAGGACTTGCCCGCGTTCGGCAACCCCACCAGGCCGACGTCTGCGAGCAGCTTCAGGCGCAGCTCGACCCAGTGCTCGGCGCCCGCCAGTCCGCGCTCCGCAAACCGCGGCGCCTGCCGCGTGGCGGTCGCGAACTGCTTGTTGCCCCGCCCGCCCGAGCCCCCGCGGGCGACCACGGCGCGCTGGCCAGGGCTCACGAGGTCATAGCGCGCGCCATCCGGGATCTCGATCTCGGTCCCGGGCGGAACGAGCACCACCAGGTCCTGGCCGTCCTTCCCGTGTTTCAGCGCGCCCTCGCCGTGCCGCCCGCGGCCTGCCTTGTAGTGGGCCTTGCGCTTGAACGACTGCAGATCACGCAGTGAGTCGTCACACACGAGAACCACGTCGCCGCCGCGGCCGCCGTCACCGCCGTCGGGACCGCCGCGCGGCACGCGCGACTCACGGCGGAACGACATGCAGCCGTCGCCGCCGTCGCCGCCCTGCACGAAGATTCGAGCCTTGTCGTAGAGCATCGGGGTGGTTGCGCCCGCGCCGGAGCGAGGATCGTGCCCATCCTCGCAGCACCTGCCGCGCCCCAGGCGCGAGCACCGCTGCTGCGATGATCTCGCGACCTTCACGACACCGAGGAGCACCATGGCCGACACACCCGTCTTCCTGATCACCGGCGCATCGACCGGCATCGGCGCCGCCGTGGCGCGTGAGGCTTCGAGGGCCGGCTACCGGATCGCGCTCGCGGCTCGCTCCGAGGACAAGCTCGCGACACTCGCAGCGGAACTCGGCGGCGACGGGCGGGCGATCGCCGTGAGAACCGACGTGACTCAGTGGGAGGACAACGAGCGCCTCGCGCGGACCGCGCTGGACGCGTTCGGTCGCATCGACGTCGTGTTCGCCAACGCCGGCTTCGGCGCGAAGCGGGGCTTCCTCGAGGAGACTCCCGAGCACTGGCGGGACATGGTGCTGACCAATGTGCTCGGCTGCGCGTACACGATCCGCGCGACGCTGCCGTCCGTGCGCGAGTCGGTCGGCCACTTCCTGCTGACCAGCAGCGTTGCCGGCAGGGTCGCGCTGCCGGGCAGCCTCTACTCGAGCACGAAGTGGGCCGTGACTGGAATGGGCCAGTCGCTGCGCGGCGAGCTCGACGGCAGCGGCGTGCGGGTCACGCTGATCGAGCCGGGGATGGTCGACACGCCGTTCTTCGACAATCGCCCGTCCGGCGCGCTCTCCGACCTGGACATCGCCAACGCCGTCATGTACGCGGTCTCACAGCCGCCGCACGTCGACGTGAGCGAGGTGCTGATCCGCCCCGTGCGCCAATCCGTCTGAGCGCAGACGCGCGGCACCACCACGCCCAGCGCGGCGAGAACCTTCCGCTGAGCGAGACAAACGCGCCGAGACGAACGCGCGACGCCGAGCGCGGCGAGAACGTTCCGCCCATCGAAACAAACGCGCCGAGGCGAACGCGCGACGCCGAACGCGGCGAGAACGTTCCGCCCATCGAAACAAACGCGCCGAGGCGAACGCGCGACGCCGAACGCGGCGAGAAGGTTCCGCTGAGCGAAACAAACGCGCCGAGGCAGACGCGGCGGCTCAGTCGGGGCTGATGCGTGAGGCGAGCAACAGGCCGGCGGCTGCGGCGCCGAACGCCAGGGCCATGACCGGGACGCCGCGCGAGGGAAGCGTGCGGCGTGCTGCGCACGTCGCGACGCCATCGACGACGTCGCAGACGGCGAGCGCCGTCGCCCATGACGCGGCCGCCGTGGCGTCACCGCGGCGTGCGGCGCGCATCGCTCCGAGCCCCAGCACGGCGTCGCGGATCCCGAGCGCGCGCAGCGCGACCTGGCCTCCGGCGGAATGCGCGGGCTCACCGATCCACGGCGCGCCTGCCGGGCCGGGCGCCACGACCAGCGCGGCTCCGAGCCCGGTGCGTCCCGCCTGCAGGAGCTGCAATGCGAGGCGGTCGTCCATCCGGGCTACTGCGCGTCTGCCGGCTGGACGTTCACGACGCGGCCGTTGCGGCCGCGCGTGAACTCGACGGTTCCCGCGGCGCGGGCATAGAGCGTGTCGTCCTTGCCGATGCCGACGCCCGTGCCTGGCTTGAAGCGGGTGCCGCGCTGGCGCACGATGATCTCGCCGCCGCTGACGACCTCGCCCGCGAAGACCTTCACACCGAGGCGCTGGGCGTTCGAGTCGCGTCCGTTTCGTGAGGAGCCGAGGCCCTTCTTGTGTGCCATCTGGTCTACGCCTCCTCGGCCACGGCGGCCGCCTTCTTCTGCGCGGGCTTGCGGGCGAGCATCTTGATCTCGGTGACCTCGATGCGGGTCAGTTCCTGGCGGTGCCCCATGGTCCGCTTGTAGCCGCGCTTGGGCTTGAACTTGAATACGCGGATCTTCGGGCCGCGAAGGTGCTCGATGACCTTCGCCTCGACCTTGACCTTCTTGAGGTCCGTCGGCGTCGAACACGACGTCGTCAGAGCGGAAGAGCACGGGCTCGAGCGAGAGCTTGGCGCCCTCGTCCTCGCGGACAGCGCTCGACAGCAGCGTCTGCCCCTTCTCGACGCGGTACTGCTTTCCGCCGGTCTTTGACGATCGCGTACATGGCTCGAGTCCTAGTCCGTGTTGGTGTCCGCCGCGGGAGCGGCGTCCGCCCTGGCAGCGGAACGGCGCCGTCCGCCTCTGCGACCACGGCGCCGAGGCTTCGATTGTAGCCGTCATCGGCACCGTCGCCGTTCGAAGGCGCCGGCGCGGCGCCCGCCGCGACGGGGTCACCCCCGACGAGCGTCGCCGCGCGCGGAGTTCGCGGCCGGCCTCCTCGATGCGCACAAGCCTCTTCTCGCCCACGTGCGCGCCCGCCGCCGGTGACCGACACGACGTAGCCGTCGATCTTCGCGACCGCGTCGTCGACGTTGTACATGTGCGGCTCGACGATCGTCACGAGCACCTCCTCGCCCTCGCTGGAACGGCACGGCGCGTTCGCGCACCTCCTCGAGCGTGCCCTCCATGATCACCGAGAAGTGATCGAGCGGCAGGCTGTCGGAGCCCTCGAAGTGGAAGACCTTGCCGGTCGCCTCCTCGAGCTCGTGCAGCATCGCGTGCGCCCACCCCGGTGAACTCGACGCTGACGTCCGGGTTGAATCTGGACGAGGAACGCCTCGACGCTGCGCGGCGCACGCGAGGCCAGCTCGCGCAGCCGGCGATCGAACTCGATCGCGACGGTCTCCTCGCTCAGGACGACGCCGTCGCCGTCACAGGTCGGGCACGGGCGCGAGATGATCTCGCGGACGCCCTCCGTCACGTTCTGGCGCGTCATCTCGACGAGGCCGAGCTTGGAGATCTCGGCCGTGAACGTCTTCGTGCGGTCCTGGTCGAGCGATGCGCGCAGCGTCTTCAGACCGCGTCGCGGTTGCGCGCCCTGGCCATGTCGATGAAGTCGATGACGATGATGCCCGCCGATGTCGCGCAGGCGCAGCTGGCGGACGACCTCATCGGCGGCCTCGAGGTTGGTCTTCGTGATCGTGTCCTCGAGCCGCGCCTGCTTCCCGCGGCCGACGAACGAGCCGGAGTTCACGTCGAAGACGGTCAGCGCCTCGGCGTAGTCGATCATCAGGTAGCCGCCGCTCGGCAGGTCCACGCGGCGCGAGATCAGGCCCTGCGATGACGTCCTCGACGCCCGACTCCTCGAACAGCGGCGTCGCGCCCTGGTGCAGCTCCACGCGGTCGACCAGCTCCGGCGCGGTGCGCGTGAAGAACGAGACGAGCCGCTGGTACTGACCCTCGTCGTCGACGACGCGCGCGCTCGAAGTCGGCGCTGAAGATGTCGCGCACGACGCGGACCGAGAGATCGGCCTCCTGGAAGACCAGCGACGGCGCCGCCTGCTGCTCGACGCGCTGCTGGAGGACCTCGGTGCAGCTTGAACAGGTACGGCAGCTCACGCTCGAAGTCCTCGCGCTTGGCGCCGTGCGCCGCGGTGCGCACGATCGCGCCGCCGCCCTCCAGGTCGAGCCCCTTGACCTGCTTGCGCAGGCGATCGCGCTCCTTGTCGTCGAGGCGCTTGGAGACGCCCACACCCTCGCCCGTCGGGCGTGTAGACCATGTAGCGCCCGGCGATCGTGAGCTCCATCGACAGCCGCGCGCCCTTGGTCTTGAGCGGATCCTTGACGACCTGGACGACGATCTCCTGTCCCGGCTTGAGTATGTCGCTGATCCGCTTGCCGCCCGTCCTGGCCGCGGCCGCGGCGTGGGATCTCGACGCCCGGCAGCACGATCTCGTCGATGTGCAGGAAGCCGTTCTTCTCGAGGCCGATGTCGACGAAGGCCGCCTCGAGCCCGTCGAGCACGTTGTCGACGCGGCCCTTGTAGATGTTGCCGACGATCGACCGGCTGCCGCGGCGCTCGAGGTAGAGCTCGGCGACGCGGTAGCCCGCCGGGCTCTGGCTTCTTCGCGCGCGAACGGCGCGCGCCGGCCGGAGTCCCGGCCTGCTCCAGCATCGCGACGCGGGTCTCCCACGGGTCGACGCTGACCAGCACTTGCTTCTTCACGCTGGAGTCACTCGTTTCTTCATTGGAAGGTGAGCACCCGTCCCTTCGACGCCGCCGCCGATCGCGCCCTGCGCGTAGATCGACTGCAACAGGCCGATGGCCATCATCGTGGAGAGGATCGACGAGCCGCCGTAGCTCAACAGCGGGAGCGGGATGCCGGTGATCGGCATGATCCCGACGTTCATCCCGACGTTCACGAAGACCTGGAACAGCAGCATCGCGACGATGCCGCCGGCGATCAGTGCGCCGAACAGGTTCTTCGCGACCGTCAGGATGCGCAGCGCTCGCCAGATGAGCAGGGCGTACAGCGAGAGGACGAGCGCGGCCCCCGCGAAACCCCACCGCTCGCCGACGACGGCGAAGACGAAATCGGTGTGGTGCTCGGGGAGGAAGTCGAGCTTCGTCTGCGTCGCGTCGATCGCCGCGGCCGGTCTTCTCGCCGGCGCCGATCGCGATGCGCGACTGGTTCTGCTGATAGCCCTCATCGGAGGACGTGTCGGACGGGTGCAGGAACGCCGTCAGGCGCTCCTTCTGGTAGTCGTGGAGCACGTTCACCCCGGCTGTCGGAAGTACGACGAGCGCGATCGCGATCGCCGCCAGTCGCGAGCGCCGCCAAGCGCGGCGAAGTGACGCCACGGCGTGCCGGCGACGAACAGCACGGCGAGGGTGATGACGATGTAGACCAGGGCTGAGCCGAGGTCCGGCTGAAGCATCACGAGCGCCGCCGGTACGAGACGCGAGCAGCAGATCCGGGCAGTGGTCCGGCGGTCCTGCAGGCGGCGCGAACGGTCGACCACGAAGGCCGCGAGCGCGACGACGAGCAGCACCTTGCCGAGCTCGGATGCCTGGAATGAGAAGAAGGGAAGGTCGATCGCGCGCCGCGATCCACGTGCGACGTCTCCGAACGCCATCACAGCGAGCAGCGCGGTGATCAGGACCCCGTAGATCGAGTACTTCAGCTCGCGCAGCCGTGAGTAGTCGGCGCGCCAGAGCAGAACCGCCGCGAACGCTCCGACCACGAAGTACGCCGCCTGGCGCTGGACGAAGTAACGAGGGTCGCCGGGAACGTCATCGCCGGTGGCGGCGCCCACCGCGAGCAGCGAGCAGACCGCGAGGCCGAGCGTCGCCAGCGCCAGCACCGGGGTCGAAGCCGATCAGCGCCGCGCGTGCACGCGGCGCGGCGGCTGCGCCGTCCGGCTGCTGAATCGCGCCCTGGACGCTCATTCTCTGACCACCGCCGCCGTGCACGTGCCTTCTGGTCGAACCAGCGAGCGAGCATCCGGCAGGTGATCGGCGCGGCGGCCTCAGCACCGAAGCCGCCCTCTTCGACGGTCGCCGCGATCACGATCGGCTTGCTCTTGTGCTGGGACGTAGATCGACGTACCAGGACTGGTCGACCGCGCGGCGGGCGCTCCGCGGTGCCGGTCTTGCCGTACAGCGGGAAGGCGTCGTGCTTCCAGTCGCTGAAGACCCCGGCGGACGTGCCGTCGCCCACGGTCGCCAGGCGCAGACCGTCGAGCACCGCCTGGCGATGCCCCTCGTCGATCCGCACCTTGCGGCTGCGGGAACGCGGATTCGCTGAAGCTCGCGCCCGCCCTCGTCCTCGACGGCGACGCCGAGGTGCGGGCGCACGACCTTGCCGCCGTTGGCGATCGCCGAGTAGGCCACCGCCATCTGCAGCGGCGTGGCCTGCAGGTCGCCCTGGCCGACGGCGAGGTTGATGTTGTCGCCCAGCGACCATGGGCGCTTGTCGGATATGCCGCACGAGCGGACCTTGCGCCTTCGCTCGCAGGCCTCCTCGCGCTCGGCCAGCTTCGCGCGCCAGGCGCGGTCGGGAATCGTGCCGCCGAACTCGTTCGGCAGGTCGATGCCGGTCCTGTGCCCGAGGCCGAGCCGGCGCGCCCAGGTCTGGATCGCCTGCCCCTTCACGCCGTTGGCGTCGCGACCGAGGATGTAGAAGAAGACGTCTGACGAGACCTGGAGTGCCCGGCGCAGGCTGAGGGTCCCGTAGGCGGCGTCACCCGCGTTTCGGATCGTCTGAGTCGGGCTGATCTTCAGGAAGCCGGGGTCGTTGATCGGCGTGTCCGGCGTGATCAGGCCCTTGTCCAGCGCCGCGAGCGCGGTGATCGGCTTGAAGGTCGAGCCGGTCGGATAGCCGCCGGATATCGCGCGGTTGAAACGCGGCGATCCGGCCTGCTCGCCGAACAGCGCGTCGTAACGCTGCTGGGAGACCGGCTTGGCGAGGACGCTCGGCTTGAACGTCGGGTATGAGCCCATCGCGAGCACCCTGCCGTTGCGCGGGTCGAGCGCGACGAACGACCCGGCCGTGCCGCTCCCGCCCTGGATCACGCCGCGCCAGCGCGCGCTGGCCCGTCTGCTGCAGGCCGAGATCGAGCGACGTGCGCAGCTGGTCGCCGGGCCGCGGCTCGCGGGCGATGCGCTGGCTCTTCGGCCTGCCCGCGGCGTCGATCGTGATGCTCTGCGTGCCGGCATCGCCGCGCAGGTAGTCGTCGTAGGCCCACTCGATGCCGCTCCTTGCCGATCACCGTTCCCTGCACCACGCCGCGGTAGCGATCGGTTCCCAGCTCCTTGGGGGCGATCTCGCCGATCGTGCCGACGAGCTGCGCTGCCGTGGTTCCCTGCGGGTAGCGCCGCAGATAGACCTGCTGAACGGCGATCCCGGGGAACTCGCGCGCTGCTCCAGCAGGTAGTTGCGCATCGTCTGGGGCACGTCGACGCGCACGCGGATGTTCGCGTACGGAGTGATCGCGAGCTGCTGGACGACGCGCGCATTGATCTCGCGCGCGCGACATGCCGATGACCGCGCCGAG
This sequence comes from uncultured Actinomycetes bacterium, assembly GCA_963714935.1. Lineage (GTDB taxonomy): Bacteria > Actinomycetota > Thermoleophilia > Solirubrobacterales > Solirubrobacteraceae > F1-60-MAGs163. Next base: position 26,728 of record CAVQQA010000007.1, on the reverse strand, counting down.
GCGCTCGAAGCGCCGCAGTGAGCGTGCGGGGGCGGCGTGGGCAGCGGCACGGCCGGCCCGCGCTTCCCTCTGGGACGCAGCGCGCGAACGCTCATCGCCTTCCCCCACTCGAGCGCGGCGTCGCGATGCGACTGCCGGCAACTGCCGCGGGTCGAGCTGCACGACGGTCGCCACGCGATTGGTCGACGAGCTCACGGCCGTTGCGATCGAGGATCGTCGCCGCGCGGAGCGGACACGGCGACCTTGCGCACGCGATTGTCGAGCGCTTCGCGCCGGTAGTCGCTCGCCCGACAGCACCTGCAGGTACCAGAGCCGCAGGAAGACGATCGCGAACAGCGCGAACGCGACGCCGCCGAGAATCGCCACCCGCAGCGCCAGCTGCGGGGTGAGCGGCGGCCGCCGGCTGTCCAGTCGCCGGAACGCTCATGCGCGCGAGAGCGGCGACAGGCCGCCGGTCGTGTAGGCGCGGCGGCGGCGGCGGCGCGGGTCCTCCGGCAGAGCCGGGAGCAGCCAGCGCCGCACGAGTGCATGAACGGGCAGCGCGATCAGGCCGCCGAGCAGGACCGTGCAGGATGATCTGGCGCAGCAGCGGCCGGATCGAGCGGAACCGACTCGCCGAGCAGGAACTGCATGATCGAGAAGCCGACCTGGGCCAGCGCGGTCGCGGCGGCGCCGACGAGGATCGGCGTCACCGCACCCTGCGGGTCACGCAGTTCGCGCAGGCGACCGGCGCCGTAGCCGATCACGAGGTAGAGCAGCGACGACATCCCGACCGTCTGCACGAGCGCGAGGTCGAGGAACAGGCCGACGCCGAAGCCGAAGGCGGCGCCCGGGAGCGAGCCGCAGAGCAGCGCGGCGGCCGCGACCACCAGCGGCGTCAGGTCGGCATTGGTGTCGAACACGCGCAACTGGGAGATCGCGGCCACCTGGACGATGACCGTCGCGAGCCCGAGCAGCGCGAGGCGCACCGGGAGCCGGACCGTGTCGGCGAGCATCAGCTGCTCATCCTCCCGATCCCGCGCCGCGGTTCCCGTTGGCGCGGGCCGTCAGCACCTGCACGAACTCCAGGCGGCGCAGGTCGGCGAACGGGCGGACGTGGATCCGCTGCGCATCGGTCTCCGGGTCGTCGACGCGCGTCACCTCGCCGATCGGGATGCCGGGCGGGTAGATCGACTCGAGGCGGTCGGAGTCTGACGTCGTGCCGGCCGTGACGACTGTCCAGCCCTGCTCCACGCGATCGGCGCGTGTCGTGTAGCGCAGCCGCAGGTCACGCGGGCCGCCGTCGCCGGTCTCCACGACGCCGGGGACGCCGTTCTCGCTGACACGGGCGGAGACCGAGATGTCACCGTCGGTGATCAGCGTCACGACCGCCGAGCCGGGCGAGGCGAACGTGACCTGTCCGGCGAGTCCGTCCGCCGTGATGACGGGTTGACCGGCGCGCACGCCGGCGCTGGTGCCCTTGTCGATCTGGATCGTCGAGTACCAGATCGTCGGCGACTGGCCGATCACGCGCGCGGTCACCGGCTTCGTGCCGCGCAGCGCCGCGCTGCGGTCGAGCCCGAGCAGTCCCTGGAGCTGGCGGTTCTGGCGGACGGCCTCGGTGCCGGCGACGGCGGCAGCGCGGAGCTTGGCGTTCTGCGCACGCAGCCCGTCGACGTCGCCCTTGGCGTCGAGCGTGTCGCCGAACCAGCCCGCGAGGTCGCGGACCGGCTTGAGCGCACGACTCGCGCCCTCCTGGATCGGCGAAACGACCTCGAAGACGCCGCGCTGGACGCTGTGAAGGCCACCGCCGGCCGACTCACCGAAGTAGACGGTCAGCAGCAGGAGCGAGCTCGCGACGAGCAGCGCGAGCGTTATCCGGCGCCGTCGGACCGACTTGTCGTACACGGGAAGACATACTCCGAACGAGTCATGAGATTTCGCGCCTGTGGCATGGTCGAGGGTCGAGCGGACGACAGCTCGCGATCCTCAACGGCCTAGTAGCGGCGGCGGCGGCTCCTCGTCGAATTGCGGTTTGTGCGGTGGATGACCTCGAACTCCTCGAGCGAGCGGCCCGAACCGACCGCCACGCACGTCAGCGGCGACTCGGCCAGGTGCGCGGGCATCTGCGTCTCCTCGCGCAGGCGCTCGTCGAGCCCCTGCAGCAGCGAGCCGCCGCCGGCGAGCATGATGCCGCGGTCCATGATGTCGGATGCGAGCTCCGGAGGGGTCCGGTCCAGGGTCTCCTTGACCGCGTCGATGATCTGTGAGAGCGGCTCCTCGAGCGCCGCGCGGATCTCCTCGCTCGTGAGCACGACCGTCTTCGGCAGGCCGGAGACCATGTCGCGGCCGCGGATCTCGGCCTGGACCTCGTCCTCCATCGGGTAGGCCGAGCCGATCTCGAGCTTGACCTCCTCGGCCGTCTGCTGGCCGATCAGCAGCTTGTACTCGCGCTTGGCGTAGTCGATGATCGCCTCGTCCAGCTCGTCGCCGCCGATGCGGATCGACTGCGAGACGACGATCCCGCCGAGCGAGATCACGGCGACCTCGCTCGTGCCGCCGCCGATGTCGACGATCATCGAGCCGGTCGGCTCGCCGACCGGCAGCCCGGCGCCGATCGCCGCGGCCATCGGCTCCTCGATCAGGTACGCCTGGCGCGCGCCGGCCGACAGGCAGGCCTCCTCGACCGCGCGCTTCTCGACGCCGGTCACGCCCGAGGGCACGCAGACGACGACGCGCGGGTGCGCCCAGCGGTTCTGATGCACCTTCTGGATGAAGTGGCGGAGCATCTCCTCGGTCACGTCGAAGTCGGCGATGACGCCGTCCTTCAGCGGCCGGATCGCCTGAGATCGTGCCCGGCGTGCGGCCGAGCATCCGCTTGGCCTCGATGCCGACGGCGTGCACCTCGCCGCGTGCGCGAGTCGATCGCGACGACGCTGGGCTCGGACAGCACGATCCCGCGCCCGCGGACGTAGACGAGCGTGTTGGCGGTGCCGAGATCGACGGCCATGTCGCGGCCGCCCATCCCGGTCAGGTAGCTGAAGACACCCATGGGAGGAGAGACGCGGAGCGCCGAGTCCTGCCTGCGACCGCTGGGGGCGGGGCGCGAGAACGCCGCGTCGGAGGGCATTCTAGCGTGAGGGTCGCGGCAGCGAAAGGCGGCACGAGTCCTTGCACGAGCGCTCGCAGCGCGTGCACGGGCAGGCCGACGACGTTGAGGTAGTCGCCGTCGATCGCGCTCGACCAGCGCCGCCCCGCGGCCCTGGATCGCGTAGCCGCCCGCACGCCCCCGCCACTCTCCGCTCGCGACGTACGAGGCGACCTCGCCGGGCTCGAGCCGCGCGAAGCGTGACGTGCGTGACGTCGCGTGCGCTCGCGCAGGCGCTCCGTCCGGTCGTCGCGATGGCGATCGCCGCCGAGGACCTCGTGGGTGCGCCCGGCAGGCTCGCCGACGACACTCGCGCTCGCCTGCGCCGCGTCGGCGGGCTTGCCGTAGATGCGGCCGTCGAGCGCGACCACCGTGTCGCATGCCAGGACGACGCAGCCGTGGGCCTCCTCGGCCGTCAGCGCCGCGCGCCCTGACGCGGCCTTGCGGCGCGCGTTCTCGGCCGCGGCCGCGTGCGGATCGCCGTTCTCGACCTCGTCCGCGGCCGTCGGTCGCACGACGTGGGCGATCCCGAGCTGCGTCGAGGATCGCCCGCCGCTGGGGGCTGGCCGAAGCGAGGACGAGGGTCTAGGTCGGGATCCGCAGACGATCGGGCTGACCTACCGCAGGTCCGGGAAGAACAGCCCGAGTTCGCGCGCTCGGCGGACTCGGTCGAGTCGGAGCCGTGCACCATGTTGCTGCCGACCTCGAGGGCGAAGTCGCCGCGGATCGAGCCGGTGGCGGCCTCGAGCGGGTTCGTCGCGCCGATCATCTGGCGTCGCGGCGACGACGGCCTCATGGCCCTCGAGCGCCATCGCGACGAGCGGGCCGCTGGTGATGAAGTCGACCAGCTCGCCGAAGAACGGGACGCTCGACGTGCTCGGCGTAGTGCTGCTCGGCGAGCTCGCGGCTGAGCGTCATCTGCTTGAGCGCTGACGAGCCGCAGGCCCTTGCGCTCGAAGCGGGCGATGATCTCGCCGGTGAGGTTGCGCGCGAAGGCGTCCGGCTTGACCAGGATCAGTGTCCGGTCCATGGGTTCTCCGTGTTTCGGGGTCAGTACTGGCGGGGCGGATCGCCGGAGGCTTGATCGTCTCCGTCGCGCCACGCGAGATCAGCGCCCTCGGCGGGCGCCCGGAGGATGACCGTATCGTCAGGCTCCGCCGTGTCGCCGTACGGTCGCGACGTCTGCTCGTAGCCGGGCGGCGCCTGCGAGGCGGCATCCGACTGCTCGTAGCCGGGCGGCGCCTGCGAGCCCTCTTGGTCGTCGGAGCCGCGACGCCGGCTGCGGCGCTGCGGCGTGACGCCCGGGATCTCGGACTCGCAGTAGGGGCAGATCATCCAGTCGGGGTCGAGCGGCCTGCTGCACGTCTGGCACGTGTCGCGAAGCCTTCGCAGGCAGTGCGGGCAGCGCAGGAAGTCACGGCCCGCGATCGCGTCGCAGTGCGGACAGAGCTCATAGTCCGCCGCGGCCAGCCGCGCCTGCGCGGCCTCCATCTCCAGCTCGCGTTCACGCACGTCCTCGAGATACTCGGGCGGCCGCACGATCATGTAGACGATCGTCCCCAGGAACGGGAAGATCACCGAGGCGAGCACCGCCGAGCCGATCAGCAGCTGGTCGTCGATCCGCCGCTGGGCGTCGGCGAACGTGTACCAGACGAGCGCAAGCCAGACCACGATCACGCCGAGCAGGACGAACTGCGCAGCGCTGTTGAGCGTTCCGTTCTCGATTCCGAAGATGGCGTGGAGGGGCGTCATCGGCTCAAGGGCAGGCTAGTGGCCGCCGCGGTCAGAGGAACAGCTCGCCGAAAAGGTAGCCCGCCGCGAAGAAGACGAGGATGACCAGCGCGACGATCACCGCGACGGCGATGACCATCGTCAGGACCGAGGGGCCTTCGTCGTTCACAGGATCGAGCCCCGCGGCGCGCCCGCCGGCCGCACCAGGTCGGCGATCAGGTACAGGGAGCCGGTCGCCAGCACGACGCCTGCCGGTCCGGCGAGCGCTCGCGCTGCTGCGAGCGCCGCGTGCGGCTCGGCGACGACGCGGGCGGACGGTCCGCCGAGCTGCCGCGAAAGCGACTCCAGCGTCGCCGGCGGCAGCGTTCGCGGGTTCGCGGTGGAGGTGAAGACGAACTCCGCGCACAGCGGCATCAGCTCGCCGAGCATCGACGCGGCGTCCTTGTCGTCAAGGACCGAGAGGCAGCAGACCAGGTCACGATCGCCGACGAACTCGCGCAGCGCCGCCGCCAGCGCCCTCACGCCGTCGGGATTGTGGGCGCCGTCGAACACCGTGACGGGTTCCTCGGCGACGATCTCGAAGCGCCCTGGAACCGTCGTGTCCGCCGCCGCATCGGCGACCGCACCGTCGTCGAGCCCGCCGAGCAGCGCATCGGCTGCCGCGCGCGCGAGGGCGAAGTTGCGGCGCTGGAACGGCCCCCTGGCGGCCGGGCGGAGCGCCGCGTCGTCGGCGACCGTGACAAGCCGTGCAGCACGCTCGGCACAGACGCCGGCCGCGACCCGGCGTGCTTCCGGCGCCAGGTCGGCTCCCACCACGAGCGTCGCCCCGGGCCGGACGACCTCGGCCTTCTCGGCCGCGATGTCGGCGATCGTCGGCCCCAGCCAGCGCGTGTGCTCGAGACCGACGCTCGTCAGCACCTGGACCTCCGAGTCGAGCACGTTGGTCGCGTCGTAACGACCGCCGAGACCGGCCTCGATCACCGCCACCTCCACCCCGGCCCGCTGCAGCGCGAGATAGCCCGTCGCGGTCACGGCCTCGAACTGAGTCACGCGCTCGCCGCCGACGAGCGTGCGATCGACCAGCGCCGCCGCCCGGCAGGCCAGGCGCGCCGACTCCGCGAACTCGTGCGCCTCGACGTCGCGCTCGTCGACTCTGACGCGCTCGGTGAACGAGGCCAGGTGAGGCGACAGGTAGGTGCCGGTGCGGACCCCGTGGCGCGGCGAGGATCGCCGCGGTCAGGCGCGCCGTCGATGACTTGCCGTTCGAGCCGACCACGTGGATCGAGCGAAAGCCGCGCTGCGGGGAGTCGAGCGCGGTCATCAGCCGCCGCATGCGCTCCAGCCCGAAGCTCATTCCGAACAGCTCCAGACCGAGCAGCCAGCGCTCGGCGTCGTCGAGCGTCCAGGCGTGGTCGGTGGTCGGGGCGGTTACGTGCTCCATCTCAGGCGGCAACCGTCGTCAGGGCCTCAGAGCGCGGCGAGCTCTGCCCGCAGGCGCTCCAGCTTGGCGCGCTCGGCGTCGACCACCGCCGCGGGCGCCTTGGACACGAAACCGTCGTTGGCGAGCTTGCCCTCGGCGCGCGCGATCTCGTCCTCGATCGCCGCGCGGCGCGACTCGCGCTTGCGCGCCTGCGCCTCAGGGTCGACGAGCCCGGCGGCGAGCAGTTCGATCGCGCCCCCGGGAACCGCGAGTGTCGCCGCGGCGTCCTGGTCTGCCGGCGCCGGAGCGGCGAAGTCCAGACGTGCCAGACGTGCGACCAGCGACGCGGTCTCGCCGTAGCCGTCGGCGGCCAGCCGCGCGCCGATGCGCTGCCCCGGGGCGACGCTCGCCTCGTTGCGCCATGCGCGGACCGCGGTCACGGCCGCGACGACATCGTCGATCGAGCGCTCCGCGTCCTCGTCGAGCCGGCGCGGATCCTGCTGCGGGAACGCCGCGCCCGCGAGCAGCCCCTGGGTGCCCGGCACGCTCGCCCAGATCTCCTCGGTCACGAACGGGATCACCGGATGCGCAAGCGCAAGGGTGCGCCGCAGCACATGCAGAATCGTCGCCGAAAGGGCGTCGTCGAACTCGCGGCCCTTGACGAGTTCCAGATACCAGTCGCAGAGATCGCCGTAGACGAAGTCGTAGAGACCCAGCGCGGCCTTGGCGAAGTCGAACTCATCGATCCGCCGCGTCGTGTCACCGACGGCGCGCTCGAGCCGCGAGAGGATCCAGCGGTCCTCGACGGTCTGCGGCAGCGGGTCGCACGTCGCATCGGCCCGCGCGTTCAGCATCACGAACCGTGAGGCGTTGAACAGCTTGTTGGCGAGCGCCTGCCCCTGCTCGACCTTCTCGCTGGAGTAGCGCACGTCCTGCGTCGATGACATCGCGAGCAGCCCGAAGCGAACGGCGTCGGCGCCGTGCTTGTCGATCTCCTCGAGCGGGTCGATGCCGGTCCCCAGCGACTTGCTCATCCGGCGCCCGTCGGGGGCCTGGATCACGGAGTGCACGTAGACGTCGGTGAAGGGGACGTCGCCGGCGAAGCGCAGCCCCATCATCACCATCCGCGCGACCCAGAGGAACAGGATGTCGCGCGCGGTCGACAGGACGTTCGTCGGGTAGAAGGCACGCAGCTCAGGGGTGTCGTCGGGCCAGCCGAGCGTCGCGAACGGCCACAGCGCCGAGCTGAACCAGGTGTCGAGCACGTCCGGGTCGCGCGTCCAGCCCTCGCCCTGCGGCGCCTGTGGCCCGACGAAGGTCTCCTCGCCGCGGTACCAGACCGGAAGCTGGTGACCCCACCACAGCTGGCGCGAGATGCACCACGGGCGGATCTCGTCGAGCCAGTCGACATAGCGCCGGCTCTGACTCTCCGGGTGGATTCGCACGCGGCCGTCACGCACGACGTCGATCGCCGGCCCGGCGAGCTCCTCCATGCGCATGAACCACTGAAGCGATATCAGCGGCTCGATCCGCTCCCCTGAGCGATGTGAGAACGGCACCGTGTGCAGGTAGGGCTCCTGCGCGCGGACGAGGCCCTGCTCGGCCAGCGCAGCGACGACGCGCTCACGCGCCTGTGCCACCGTCAGTCCCGCGTACTCACCGGCCTCAGCGCTCATGTGGCCGTCCTCGCCGATCACCGTGACCTCGGCGAGACCGTGACGCCGGCCGATCTCGAAGTCGTTCGGGTCGTGGCCCGGCGTGATCTTCAGGCAGCCGGTGCCGAAGTCGGTCTTGACGTAGTCGTCGGCGATGATCTGGAGCTCGCGGCCGACCAGCGGCAGCACGGCGGTGCGCCCGACCAGGTGCGAATAGCGCTCGTCGCCGGGGTTCACCGCGACCGCTGTGTCGGCGAGCATCGTCTCGGGGCGGACCGTCGCGACCACGACCTCGCCGTCACCGTCCTTGAGCGGATAGGCGATCGAGTAGAGCGTGTCCGTCACCTCGCGGTCCTCGACCTCGAGGTCGGAGATCGCCGAGCGACTGCCGGGGTCCCAGTTGACGAGGTAGTGGTCGCGGTAGATCAGGCCGTCCGCGTACAGGTCGCAGAAGACCTTGACGACGGCGTGCACGTAACCGTCATCGAGCGTGAATCGCTCGCGCTCGTAGTCACAGGAGGCTCCCAGGCGCTTGAACTGCTCGATGATCGTGCCGCCATACTGCGATCGCCACTCCCAGACCTTCTCGATGAAGGCATCACGGCCGATCTGCTCACGCGAGGTGCCCTCCTCGATCAGCCGCCTCTCGACCTGCTTCTGGGTGGCGATCCCCGCGTGGTCGGTGCCCAGGATCCACTCCGACCGCTGCCCGCGCATGCGGTGGCAGCGGATCAGCGTGTCCTGGATCGCGCCGTTCAGGGCGTGCCCCATGTGCAGCGCGCCGGTGACGTTCGGCGGAGGTATCGCGATCGAGAAGTTCTCGGACGCGAGGCCCTGCGGCTCGGCAGGGAAGATCCCCGCGTCGAGCCAGCGCTGCATTATCCGAGGCTCGGCCTCGGAGGGCTCATAGCGGGTCTTCGCGGTGACGTCCGACACGGGCGCGCAGTGTACGTTCCGCGCCCGCGCCGGCTATTTCCTGGCCGGCCGCTTTCTTGGCCGGCCTCGCGCTCCGCAGCCCCGGGACTCTTACCGGCGAGGCCGCGTCGGCGAGGTCACGCCCGAGACCGATGTGATCCAGGCTCCGAGCGATCGCGACGAGGTCGCGGCGCTGTCTGTCGCTCATCCGATGCGGCATGCCCTTCGAGTCGGCCAGGATCTTCGTCGCGTGCGCACGATCCCTCTCGTCGATCCGCTGCCAGTGCTCCCACATCACACGGACGGCGGCCAGAACGAGGATCCACGGGACAGCGCGCAGGCGTCGGATCATGGCGGCACCGTACCCGCCGCAGACGCCACCACGCGCGGCATGGGCTGCCAGATCACTTATGTTCTATATCGTGTTTACTCTATACTTCCGAAGGGTGAATCCGTCTGCACTGCTCCGCGAGGCCCGCGTCAACGCCGGGCTCACCCAGGCCGCGCTCGCCGAGCGGCTGGGCGTCTCACAGCCGAGCATCGCCGCACTGGAACGCCCGGGCGCCAATCCCGACGGTGCGAACGCTGGAGCGCATCCTGAGCGCGGTCGGCCTGGAGCTCACCACGAGCGAGCGGCGCCTGCCGGATGTCGACGAAGGTCAGATCCGCGCGCATCTTGCCATGACCCCAGCAGAACGTCTGGAGACCTTCCAGCGCTCACAGCGCAATCTCGTCGAACTGGTGAGAAAGGCTCAGCGTGTCGCGCCCCCCGCGTGAGCTGGACGCCACCCGGATCCTGCGAGCATTGACGGTACGCGGCGTCGACTTCGTCGTCATCGGAGGTCTCGCCGCCGTCCTCCACGGATCACCTCGCTTCACGCAGGACGTCGACATCTTCTTCGCCACCGTCGATGACAACCTCGGCGCGCCTCGCGCGCGTTCTCATCGACCTCGACGCTCGCCTGCGGGGGGTCGACGACGACGTTCCGTTCGTCCCGGACGCCGCGACCCTTCGACAGCATCGCAGATCCTCACCCTCGACACTGAGGCCGGGCCGCTTGACGTTCTCGACCCGGCCGGCAGGGTTCCCCCGTACCCGAACGGCTTCGAGCCCGCGCTGATCGAGTCGACGTTGAGGGCTTCTCGTTCCACGTCGCAGCGATCCCCGACCTTATCGCGATGAAGCGGCCGCCGGCCGTCCCAAGGATCACGCGGACATCGCCGCGTTGGAGGCCATTCGCGCCTCCGCTCCGGGTGAGGCTCAGCCCGTGGCGGCGGTCTCGGGCTCGTCCTCGTCGGCGACGGCCTCGGTGACGAGCGTCGGCGGGAGCCCGCTCTCGACCGTCTCACGCGTGACGACGCACTTCTTGACGTCACGCCGCGAGGGCAGCTCGAACGAGACCTCGAGCAGGATCTCCTCGAGGATCGAGCGCAGGCCGCGCGCGCCGGTCTCACGCTCGAGCGCCTTGTCGGCCACGGAGATCAGCGAGTCGTCCGAGAAGACGAGGTCGATGCCGTCGAACGCGAAGAACTTCTGGAACTGCTTGGTCAGCGCGTTGCGCGGCTCGGTGAGGATCGAGATCAGGTCATCGCGGGTCAGCTGGTGCACCGCGCTCATCACCGGCAGCCGCCCGATGAACTCCGGGATCAGGCCGTAGTTGACGAGATCCTCCGGCAGGCACTCCTCGAAGATCCGGCCCATGTCGCGCTCGGTCTTGGACTCGATCGCCGCCGCGAAGCCGATGCCCTTCTGGCCGATGCGGCGGTCGATGACCTTGTCGAGGTTCGCGAACGCGCCTCCGCAGATGAACAGCACGTTGGTCGTGTCGATCGTCAGGAACTCCTGATGGGGGTGCTTGCGACCGCCCTGCGGCGGAACGCTCGCGGAGGTGCCCTCGAGGATCTTCAGCAGCGCCTGCTGCACGCCCTCGCCCGAGACGTCGCGCGTGATCGACGGGTTGTCGGCCTTGCGCGCGATCTTGTCGACCTCGTCGATGTAGATGATCCCGGTCTCGGCCTTCTTGACGTCGTAGTCGGCCGCCTGGATCAGCTTGAGCAGGATGTTCTCGACGTCCTCACCGACGTAGCCGGCCTCGGTGAGCGCGGTCGCGTCGGCGATCGCGAACGGGACGTTGAGGATCCGGGCGAGCGTCTGCGCGAGCAGCGTCTTGCCGCAGCCGGTCGGCCCGAGCAGCAGGATGTTCGACTTCTGCAGCTCGATGTCCGCGTCTTCGGACTGGGCGATCTGAACGCGCTTGTAGTGGTTGTAGACCGCGACGGAGAGCGCACGCTTGGCGGCCTCCTGGCCCACGACGTAGTCGTCGAGCACGCCGTAGATCTCGCGCGGGCGCGGCAGGCTTTCGAGGTCGAACGACGGCGGCGCCGTCAGCTCCTCGTCGATGATCTCGTTGCAGAGATCGATGCACTCGTCGCAGATGTAGACGCCGGGACCGGCGATCAGCTTCTTGACCTGGCGCTGCGACTTGCCGCAGAAAGAGCAGAGCAGCTGCTCGTTTGAGTCTGTAGGACGGGCCATCTCTCTCCCAGTACGCCCGCGCTCGCGGTCCTCAGTGGCTCGCGATCACGCGGTCGATGATTCCGTACTCCTGCGCCTCTTCGGCGGACATGAAGTAGTCGCGCTCCGTGTCCGTGCGGACCTTGTCGTAGTCCTGGCCGGTGTGCTTGGCGAGGATCTTGTCCAGTCGCTGGCGCACGTCGATGATCTCGCGCGCGTGGATCTCGATGTCCGTCGCCTGACCCTGAAAGCCGGAGCTGACCTGATGGATCAGGATCTTGGCGTTGGGCAGCGCCATCCGCTTGCCCTCCGCGCCACCGGACAGCAGCAGCGCTCCCATCGACATCGCGATCCCGACGCAGATCGTCTGGACCTCCGGCTTGATGAACTGCATCGTGTCGTAGATCGCCAGGCCGGCATAGACCGACCCGCCCGGCGAGTTGATGTAGACCGAGATGTCCTTGTCCGGATCCTGCGACTCGAGGTGCAGAAGCTGCGCCACGACCAGATTGGCGATCTGATCGTCCACGGGCGTGCCGAGGAAGATGATCCGCTCGTTCAGCAGGCGGCTGTAGATGTCGAACGCGCGCTCACCGCGTGACGTCTGCTCCACAACCATTGGGACAAGGGGGCTCATGGTCCTCGCTCTATTTCGGTCAGCGGGCGCGAATCCTTCAGGCGGCAAGAAGTGCTGCTGGACGATCGCGGCAGAGCCTAGCAACGGTTCTCACCCCGTTTCATGGGGTGTTGTAGGAGCCCTGCGGCTGCCGCCGGACTGCGCTGGACGGATGGCTGAGCGCGCTCTAGTCGGTCGCCGGGGCGGGCTCGGCGGGTATCGCCGTGGCGTGCTCCGCGAGCAGGTCGACGGCCGCGCGCTGGCGCAGGTCGTCGAGCAGATCGTCGAGCCGGCCGGCCTTCTCAAGTCGCCGGCGCAGCTTCTCGGGCGTGGTCTTCTCCTGGACCGCTGAAGCCTGGAGCGCATCGAGCACGTCCCCGTCGGTGGGCTCGAGCTGCTCGGCCTCCGCCACGGCGGCGAGGACCGCCTCACGCTTCAGCGTCTGCTCAGCGTCGCCGCGGCCCTCCTCGAGCATCTCCTCCTCGGTCTTGCCGGAGATCTGCATGTACATCTGAGGCGAGATGCCCTGATGCTCGAGCTGGTGGAGCATCCGCTGGAGCAACTCGCGCCCGCGCGCCTGGATCAGCGCCTCGGGGACCGTGACGGTGGCCTGCGCGACCGCCGCGTCGAGAACCGCCTCGCGGTATTCGCCGTCGACGCGGCGCTCGTCGAGCTCCCTGGCGCGCTCGGCGATGTCCTCGCGCAGCTCGTCGAGCGTGTCGAAGCCGGCGGCGTCGGACGCGAAGTCATCGTCGAGGTCGGGCAGAACGCGGCGCCGGACCTCCTTGACGCTCACCGCGAACGTGGCGTCGCGACCGGCCAGGTGCTCGGCGCCGTACTCCTCGGGGAAGGTGAGCGTCACCGTGCGCTCATCTCCGGCGGCGGCTCCTGTCAGCTGCTCCTCGAAGCCGGGGATCAGGCGGCCGCTGCCCAGTTCGATGAGCTGATCGCTGCCGGTCCCGCCTTCGAAGGGCTTGTCCTCGCCCGCCAGCGACCCGATGTAGTCCATGACGACGAAGTCACTCTCCTGGGCGGCCTCCTCGACGGTCTCCAGGCTCGACATCCGCTCCCGGAGCTGCTCGAGCTCCGCTTCCACCGCCTCGGGGTCCGCGGCCGGCTCGCGTCGCGCGACCTCCAGGCCCTTGTAGGTGCCGAGCGTCGCGACCGGGCGAACGCCGATCTCGAAGCTGAACTCCAGCGGCTCCCCGGCCGGCGGCGGCCCTCCCTCAGCGAGCGAGATGTCCGGGTCGCCGACCGGATGGATGTTCGAGGCGTCGAGCGCGCCGACATACCAGCGACCGATCGAGCCGCGGATCGCCTCGTCGACGACCATCTCTCGTCCGAGGCGCTGAAGCACGACCTGCGGGGGCACCTTGCCCTTGCGAAAGCCCGGCAGCTTCATGTCACGCGCGAGGCTCCGCGCGGCCTCCTCGATGCGGCGCTCGATCTCGTCAGGCGCGACCTTGGCCTCCACGCGCACGCGCGATTCGGGTAGCTCCGTGACGGTGGTGCTGACAGCGGCGGACATCGATCGGACGATAGCGTCAGGCCGGTGAGCACCGCCCGCAGGCTGCGGCCCTCGACGCGCGCCCGCGCGTGGCTCGTCACCGGCCCGCTGGGCCACCTCTACGGCGCCCTGGCCGACCTTGCGGCGCTGCTCGCACGCGAGGCCCGCGGGCGAGCGCGCCGACGCCTCGGCGGATCGTGAGCCGGGCGCAGGACGATCAGCGCAGCAGCCGCATGACCGGCCAGCGCCCGGGAACGCCGCGCAGCTCGTGCGTTCCGAGCTCGCCGAACTCGAGACCCGACCCGACGACGGTGCCGAACGCGGTGCCCGAGGCGACGACCTCACCGGGGCCGGCGATCTTCGCCACGCGTGAGGCGATGTGCACGGCCATGCCGCCGACGTCGTCGCCGAGCAGCTCACATTCGCCCGTATGGATTCCGACGCGCAGCTCGAGGCCGAGCTCGCCGACCGACCGGACGATCGCGAGCGCGCAGCGGTGGGCGAGCGAGGGGGCGCCGGAGAACACGATCAGGAAGCTGTCGCCGATCGTCTTCACCTCGCGCCCGTCGTAGCGGTCGACCTCGTGGCGGACCGCCGCGTCGTGCGCGGCGAGCAGGTCGCTCCACTCGGCGTCCCCGAGCCGCGCCGCATGGTCGGTCGAACCGACGATGTCGGTGAACAGGACGGTCAGCAGCGCGCGGTCGGTCGTCCGTCTGCGCATTCCCGTGAGGAACTCCTCGACCTCGGCGATCAGCGCGTCGGAGTCACCGACGCTCGGCAGGTTGTCGACCCCCTCCAGCTCGACGAAGCGTGCGCCGGGGATCTGCTCGGCCATCGAACGAGAGTGGCTCACGTCGACCGAGAGGTCTCCTGTCCGGTGCAGCAGCAGCGTCGGAACGCGGATCGACGCCAGGTCCTCGCGAACGTCGTAGTAGGCGGTGTTGCGCCACAGCGAGCGCATCGCGCCCGGGCTCTGCGACAGGCGGGCCAGGCGACCGAACCACGCGCGCAGGCGCACGTCATCGACGCGCGAAGGCGCGACCTGGGCGATCGCATCGCCCGTGCCCCACGTCGACAGCGTCGCCTCGATGTCGTCCTCGATCTGGTCGGCGACCCGCTCGATCCCGAAGTCCTCGAGCGCAACGACGCCCGATGCGACGGCCGCGTAGAGGACCAGCGCGCGGACGCGATCCGGGCGCGTGACCGTGTAGCGGATCGCCGGCGGGCCTCCCCACCCGTACGCGTAGACGACGAGGCGCCTGCTGTCCGCCGCGTCGAGCACCGCGTCGATGTCCTCGCACTCCTGATCGAGCGTCAGGCTGTCGGTGACGGGGTCGGACAGGCCGACGCCCCGGCGGTCCATCAGGATCACGCGCGCGAAGCGGCTGAACTTCTCGAAGAAGCGCGACAGCCCGGGCTCGTCCCACAGATGCTCGATGTGCGAGAGGCCGCCGAGCACGACCAGCATGTCGACGGGCCCGGTGCCGACGGACGTCCACGCAAGGCTGACCTCGCCGTTCCTCGCGTAGCGGATCTCCGGGCGCATCCGGGGATTATCGCGCGCGCATGACCGCGCGTTCCCGAGGGGTGAGCGACGGGACTCGAACCCGCGACCGCCTGGACCACAACCAGGAGCTCTACCAGCTGAGCTACGCCCACCGCGCGCGGTTCAGTGTACGCGCCTCAATGCCGTGATCGCCCCTCGCCCGTCGAGCCTAGGCACCGGCGGTCGCGACGAACAACGACAGCCCGTCGAGCGCGCCGTCGAGCACACGCGCACGCACGCGCTCCTCGACGGGGCCTCGCAGCAGCATCCCGAGCCTGAACCCGGGATCGACGCGGAGACGGTGCGTCACGACGCTGACACCGTCCCGGTCATCGACGTCGAACGCACCGTCCAGCGCGTTCATGTCACCCCCCGTTCGGCGGGCGGCGACGCTGTTGGCCGCGTAGTCGAACGCAAGCTCGGTGCTGAGCGTGGTGACGCTCGCGTTGTGCCTGCACCGCGCCGCGACCACACGCCCGTCGCCATCGCGCCCGGTGGGGCTGACGCTGAGGAAGAACGGGTGCCACTCGGCGTAGCTCTCGATGTCGGCGACCGCGCTGAGGACGACGCCGGCCGGAGCGTCGATGGTCAGCGTCTTCTCCCCCGCCAGCACGCGTTGACCCTATCCGCGGCCGCGGAGCGTCCGCTCAGCGCGCGGGGACGCGCCTGAGTGCCGAGCCGCGATGGCGCGCGAACATCTCGGTGACCCACTCGAACGTCGGATGGGTCGCCAGCGCATCGGCCAGCTCCTGCGCCTCCGGCGTGAAGCGCTCGGCACGGCCCGCGAACTGTGGCGGCCGCACGATCGGCGCGAGCAGCGAGGCCGCCGTCAGGTCGGCGACCGTGAAGTCGTCGCCCACCAGATAGCCGCTCGGACCCACCTCCTGCTGGACGCCGTCAAGGGCTGCCTCGACCGCGGCGCGGGCATCTTCCGCTCGACCCTCGCTGACGCCGTAGTAGCCGGCGACGAACGGGCGGGCGCCCGCGAAGGTCGCGCTCATGAAGCGTGCGCGGCGCTCGTCGTCGGGGCCCATCAGGATCCGTCCGCTGAGGGCTGCGTCGGAGAACAGCAGCAGGAACAGCAGGCGGCGGATCTCCGGGCCGAGGCGCTCGTCGAAACGGTCCTCGAGCGCGAGCGCACGAGCTCGGTCGTCGGGGTCCTCGGGGTAGAGCGGAGGATCCGGCCAGCGGCGCTCGATCTCGGCGATGATCCGCGTCGAGTCCGAGAACGCCTCACCGTCGACGACCAGCACGGGCAGCGTGCGGCTCCCGCTGACGAACTGCGCGACGACCGGGTGAAGCCCGGGCAGCGGCGCCCTTCGGACGTGCGGCACGCGCTTGTGATCGAGCGCCCAGCGGACCTTCTCGTTGAAGTGCGAGATGCGGATGTGCCAGAGGACCGGGGTGCTCATGCAGTCGAGCCTAATCGCTACGCCGCATCGGGGACGTGAGTTCGGGCGGTCAGCCGGATCGCTGCCCCAACCGCGTCAACGGCTGCCGACCAGGAGCCCGATGCAGATGAGCGCAACGCCCGCCACCTTCGCAACCGTCAACGACTCGGAGAAGAACGCCGCGCTTCCCAGCAACACGAGGACGAACGAGAGGGCCATGAAGGGGTAGGCCCGGCTCAGCTCGAAGCGAGTCAGCGCGGCCATCCAGCACAGCGCCCCGAGCAGCGCCACGAGCAGGGCGCTCACAACCCACGGCCGCAGCAGCAGTCGCAGGAGGAATTCGATCTTTCCGCCGACTGCATCCGGCAGATCGCCGGCGTCACCGACCTGCCACTTCAGTATCAGCTGGGCGTAGACCGTGAACACGATCGTTCCGGCGACGTAGAGCCAGGCCATGCTCATGCCGACCTCAGCTTCCCGACCACGTCCCGAACAGCGTCGCGCACAGCATCCACGACGTGGTCGATCTCGGCTTGACTCATGCCGGGCCACACCGGCAATCGCACCAGCCTGCCGCTCTGTCGCTCGGTGACGTCCAGCGTCCCGCAGGCGCGCGCCAACATCGCCGCCGCCGGGGCCCGGTGCAACGGCACGTAATGGAACACGGTCTGGACGCCGCGCTCCGCCATGGCGGCGATGAAGGCATCCCGTTCAGTCTCGCTGCCGAGGAGGAGGTAGTAGAGGTGGCCGTTGTGCCTGCACGCCTCCGGAACGGTGGGGCGCCGAACACCGCAGCGGGACTCCAGGTCCGAGAACGCCTCGTGATACGCCTCCCATACGCGCAGTCGGCGAGCGGTGATGTACCCGGGCATCCTCGAGTTGCGCGAAGAGGAACGCCGCCGTCGAGCTCGCCTGCGAGGAACGACGATCCGACGTCGACCCAGCTGTATCTGTCGACCTCGCCGCGTGCGAACGCCTGGCGATTGGTGCCCTTCTGCCAGAGGATCTCGGCGCGCTCAGCCCAGTCGGGCGTGCTGACCAGCAGCGCCCCGCCCTCGCCGCACTGACAGGTTCTTCGTCTCGTGGAAGCTGAGCGCCCCTAGCGCGCCAATGCCCCCCAGAGGACGACCGCGGTAGGTCGCCAGCGACGCCGTGAGCGCTGTCCTCGATCACGGGCAGACCGTGTCCGCGCTGCGATCTCGGCGACCTGGCATCCATCTCGCGACCGACGCCGGCGTAGTGCACGACGATGATCGCCTTCGTCTTCTCGTGATCGCCGCTTCGACGAGCCGCTCGTCGATGTTGAGCGTATCGGCACGCACGTCCACGAAGACCGGGACAGCACCGCGGAGAACGAACGCGTTCGCCGTCGACACGAACGTGTACGACGGCATGATCACCTCGTCACCGGGCTCGAGCTCGCAGGAGCAGCGCGCACATCTCGAGGGCCGCGGTGCACGAAGGCGTGAGCAGCGCCTTCTGCGCACCCGTCTGATCCTCGAGCCACGCCTGGCAGCGCTGCCCGAACGACACCGTCACCGGCCAGCGCGCCCGCGTGCGATCGCTTGCTCGACGTACCGGAGCTCCTTGCCGGTCGGCGTACGGGCTTGTTGAACGGGACCCTCATGGGCTGCACGGGCCCGGCATCGCCCTGAGTCCCGGGCGTCTGGTTCGAACCGCGTACGCGGGCCGCGACATCATCCGGAAGTGCATGCGAGCCGAGGTACTCGCCGATGATGCCGAGCGCGAAGAGCTGCGCGCCGGAGAAGACCGCGATCAACGACGCGAGGAACGGGAAGCCCGGCACGGTCGAGCCGGCGAGCACGTAGCGGCCGAGGACGTACGAGGAGCACCACCACGCCGAAGGCGTCGAACGGCGAAGCCGAGCCAGCTCGCGAGCCGGAGGGGAAGCGTGGCTGAACCCCGTCAGCATGTTCAACGCGTGCGTGCACGAGCTTGCCGAAGGTGTAGTTCGACGTGCCCTGCGCGCCGCGGCGTCGTGCGTCGACGTCGACGGCCGACGAACCGCGTCGTCGCCCAGGTCAGCAGAGACGTCGATCGAGACGTGCGGGCTCCGGTAGTCGGTGAACGCGTCGCGAAGGCTGAGTTCGGAAGGCTCGAAACGCGGACACCTTCCGCGCGGTCTCGGCCCCCATCGCGCTCTTCAGCGCGAGCTTGGTCACCCCCGACGCGAGGTTCCTCCAGAGCCCGTGCGCGCTCGACCCGCGGAGCCGCCGTAGACCACGTCGACCCCTCGCTCGAGCGCCGCGAGCAGGCATCGCGATCTCCTCGGGCGGATGCTGCAGGTCGTCGTCCATCGTGACGACGACGTCGTGCCGCGCGGCTCGGATGCCGCACAGCAGCGCGTTGTGCTGGCCGTAGTTGCGCATCAGGTCGATGCCTCGAACCCATGGCCGGTCAGCGGCCGCGCGCCGGATCGCCTCCCATGAGTCATCAGGACTCGCATCGTTCACGAGGATCGAGCTCGAGGTCTGCGTAGCTGGGCCGCAGCGCAGTGTCGACGCGGTCGACCAGATCGGCGACGATGTCGGCGCTCCGGTATACGGGAACGACGATCGAGATCTGACCGCTCATGTCGCGCGGAGCGTATCGACGGCAACACACGCGCGGCGGGCGCGCACGTACGATCCGCAGCCTATGGAACGTGGCGGCACGAGTGACCGGCTGAGCCTGGAGCAGATCCGTGCCTTCTGGACGGAGCAGGCCGTCTTGCACGGAACCTCGCACGCTGCATCCTGGTCAGACCGTCCGTGATCGAGATGGAGATCTCGGAACTGCTGTCAAGGCTCTCGGATGGAGATCGCGTCCTCGATGTCGGCTGCGCCAACGGCTACTCCACGGTGCAGTTCGCGGCGCAGCGACGTTTGACGGTACGGGGACTCGACTACATCCCGGAGATGATCGAGCAGGCCGAAGAGCGGGCCTCGGAGATGCGTGCCCGACTGGCGGGTGACGTTGAGTTCGACGTCGGGGACATCACGGCGCTTGCGGAGCCGGATGCGGCCTACGACAAGGTCGTCGTCATCCGCGTCGTGATCAACCTGGGCGATTGGGACGCCCAGCTGCGTGCGCTGCGCGAGTGCGCGCGAGTGCTTAGGCCGGGTGGACAGCTTCTCCTCTCCGAGGCAACCGTCCAGGGCTGGAGCAACCTGAACGCCATGCGCGGGGAGTGGGGCCTGCCGGCGATCCCGATGCCGGGTTTCAACACGTACCTCGACGAGGACCGCGTGGTCGAGGCGCCCTCCCCGAACTTGAACTGGTCGAGATCGTGAACTTCGCCAGCACGTACTTCGTCATGACCCGCGTCGCAAAGCCTCTGCTCGCCAACGCCGTTGCGGCCCCGATCGACGTGACTGACCCTTCGTCGCACTGGAACCGCTGGGCGTCGCAACTCCCGGCCGCGGGCGACTACGGCACGCAGAAGCTGTTCGTGTTCCGCCGCACGTGAGGCTCCTTGACGGCGAGCCGCGCCCAGGGCACAGCCCGACGTATGCCGCCTCCGTACATGCGAGGCTTCACGCGCGCAGATACGATCGCCGGACTGTGGCGATCGACGATCGGGCTCGTGATGACTGACCGTCCGGGCCATCTCTGTGCCTGACCTCCCGGAAAGGCCGGCGGCGAACCCACAGCAGAGGTCGGGCAACACGACCGTCGCTGCTCAGGTGATGCCCCGCCTGCGTCCGCTCGCCGCGACGCTCGCACGGTTCATCGCGTCGGCCGAGAGGCACCGCTCACCGGTGCTGATCGTGTTCGGCGCCTTCTTCGGGATCGGCTTCGCGTTGTACCTGGCCAGGAACGCGGCCGACCCGTTCCCGCTGCTGCCGACTCGAATAACCGAGATCGAACAGGCGATCGCCGCCATGACGAGAGGCGCGCCCCCGATCTTCGCACTCGACCCCGGCCCAGCCCACCCCGGCTTCTACAAGCCGATGGTCGATGCGACCGGGCAGCACTTCTTCTACCCGCTGGCCGGGCGGGTGCTGGGTATCGACAGCGCACCAGAATTGGTCCGGGTCTCGTTCATAGCGTGCTTCGCGACCACCGCAGCGGTCGTGCCTTGGCTATACGGAACGTTGCTGCGATCAGTGCTCGCCGGGCTCTTCGCCCCCCTGGCCCTGGCCTACGGATACGCCGTCCTTGAGAAGGTGAGCATCGTCCAAGTCGACCTGTATTGGATACCTGGCTTGCTGCTGGTGGTCGGCGCGCCGATCCTCATGCTCGCGCTGACCCGCTGGGACTGGAACCGCAGAACGATTCTCGTCATCGGCGGGCTTCTCCTCGTGACCAGTCTCGGAAACTCCGTCAGGTCGCAGGTCGGACTCCCGATCCTGGTGGGTGCGCTCGTGGTCCTGGTCGTACGCGAATCGAGGTGGACGCGACGACTCCTTATCGGCACCGGCTTCCTGCTGGTCTACGTTTCGATCTCCACAGGTGCCATGAAACTGGCCACCGAGTACCGCGATGCGAAGGTTGACGGCTCGGCGAAGTTCGCCGGTGCGTGACTACCGAGAGGCGGGTGGCGGGGGCGCGGCGGCAGCCTGGCATCACGCCTACATCGGACTGTCGTTCCTGCGCAACGATCACGGGGTCCGTCAGTTCAGGGACGAGGAGGCCATCGCCTGCGTGCAGGACGCCGCGCCCGGCGCGCGGTACCTCTCGAGCCGTTACGCCGACGTGCTTCGCGACCGGGTGGTCGATATCGCAACCGACCATCCGGGATTCGTGATCGAGACGCTTCGCGGCCAAGTCCGCAGCCATCACGTCGATCACCTTCGACCGATGGCGCGCGCTGCTCGCGCTTGTACCGGTCATGCTCCTGCTCGGCTCGCTCAGGCAACAGACACGGCGGTGGTTCGTCCTGCTGGCGCTCATGGCGCTCGTAGGCATGCTTCCCAGCCTCCTCTCGTGGCCGACGGACCGCTACGCCGTGCCCTTCGCGGCCCTCTTCGTGGTCGCCGGTCTGATCGCCGGCGCATGGGTTGGGAGGCAGCTGGAAGGCGGCGTGGTCTGGCTCCTCGATGACATCGCCGAGCCGCGCCGGGTCACGACACGGGGGCACACGGGATCGAGCAGCATGTTTGCCCGCGCGCGCGCCGGAGTCGCTGAGAAGGACGTCCGTCGCAGAGGCGCGATCCTCGTAACCGTCATCGCGCTCGCCTTTGCCGCTAGTGCCCTGCTGACGTCGATCGCCGCCGGAGCCCGTGACACGCTCTTCTACCAGAGCAGGATCGACCCCGCGGTGCCTGAGTTTCCATCCCCGGCTTCGGTCGTGGCGAGCTCGAACTGGAGTTTCCATACGGGATTGCCCGACGGCTGGCTGACCGTACTCGACGTAAGGGTCGGGCACGCGCCAGGTGGATTGCGGGTCACGCTCGGGAAGTCAGGAGCGATCGCCTCCCCGCCGGTGACCCTGCAACCAGGGAAGTCCGTCTTGATCGTGCGCGGGACGATTCCAGACGGTGGCATCTGGGTCCGGGCCATCGACGCGGCCAGCAACCAGGCGATCGCGTCGGAGAAATACTGGAATGCTCAGACCCGCGATGGGCCCATCGAGCTGGGAGTGAACGTGGACACGCCGGTGGCGCGACCCGTCCGCATCGCGATCACCAACCTGTCGCGACGGCCGGACGACGCGTCGACCGCCGTGATCAACAGCGCGACGATCTATCGAACGAGTGACGTCGACAAGCTTCATACGGGCCCAACCACCACCCCTTGAGCCTCACCCGCGCCTGGCGACGACTGCGAGTGAACTCCCCACGGGGAAGCTGACGCCACGCTCGATCAGATCGACCTCGCGCTCCAGAACCCATTCGAGCAGGCGTGACCCGGGCTTGGCCTGGCTGTCGAACGCCACGACGTCGTAGTCCTCAGCGCGATTGGCGTGGTATCTCGACCACGCTACCGCCGGCAGAAGGCTCATCACGAACGACGTCGCGCGCTCGACCTTCAGCCCCTCTTCCTCAAGCTTGCCGACGAGACTGCGACGCGTGTACCGGCGATGGTGCCCACCGGCTTCGTCGAAGCGGCTCCACAGGCGCGGGTGCTGGGGAACGGTCAGAATCAGGCCGCCGCCGGGCTTGACCGCGGCAGCCATCTGCCGGATCGCGCTGCGATCGTCCTCGAGGTGCTCGATAACGTCAAATGCACCGACGACATCGAACTCTCCGCGGAACGGCACCCGCATCGCGTCGATCATCAGCAGCTCAGCAGTGGGAGCGCGGCTCGACGCAATCTCGAGTCCCTCCCCCGTGGGCTCGCCACCGGTGAGGCTCATCGCCGGCAACCGCGCCGCCAGCTCCTCGAGGACGCCGCCGGCGCCGCAGCCGACCTCCAGGAACGAAGCTGGCGAACCGAAGTGCTTGCGAATCAGCGCCGCGATCAGGCGAGCGCGCGGCCGGAACCAGAACGCGTTCGCCGTTTCGAACGCGTGCCACCGGGACTCGTCGTAGGCCTCGACGACGTAGTCGATCGACGTCTCCTCGTCGAGGAAGCTCGGGAACCTCCCCGGCGCGGGCGCATGGCCGCAGCTCGGACACTCCCAGCTCGAGCCGGCGAACTCGTGGTCACATCGAAGGCAGAGCTTCATCGGAACGCCCCCGCCAGGATTCGAACCTGGGACCTGCGGATTAGAAGTCCGCCGCTCTATCCAACTGAGCTACGGGGGCTGGTCTGGGACAGTCTGGCGCGTGCGGCGGCGTGGCGCGCGCGATGTCAGCCGCGGCGCATGAGCCGTGCGATGGCGGCCAGCAGCTCGTCGGTGCGCGCGTCGCGCAGAGCCGCGTCCTGTGCGCCGACGACGCAGTGTCTGGTGTGTTCGTCGAGCAGCCCGAGAGCGACCTTGTCGAGTGCCGCCTGAACCGCCGAGATCTGCGTCAGCACGTCGATGCAGTAGCGCTCGTCCTCGACCATCCGCGCGACGCCGCGCACCTGTCCCTCCACGCGCGCCAGGCGCTTGATCAGGCGCTCCTTCTCGGCGCTGTAGCCGGGGCTCTCAATCGTGCTCATCGAGCCAGGTTAGCGTACCCGGCAGGGGTATTCGACGGGACGCACGGGCCTCAACCACGCCCTGCGGCTGCGAGGGCCGATGCGACGCTCCGCCACGGCTCGCCATTACTCTGGTCGCGTTGATCGCGCGTTTCCGGAATCTCTCGTACGCGCGCCGCGCCGGCGTCGTCGCCGCGATCGGCGTGCTGATCATCGCGGCAATCACGATCGCCGTCGTCCTGCTCACCGGACGCGCCCTGCGCGATCAGGCGCGCGCCCGCTCGGCCGACACCGCGCAGCTCAGCGCGCGCCTGCTCGAGGAGCAGTCGCGACGACTGGGTGACCTCGTCAGCTCGCTCGCCGTCTCCCTGGAGGGCGTGAGCACCGAGGGCGGCCGGTTGTCGGAGCGCGACGAGCCGCGCGTCGCCCGCGCGCTCGCAGAGCTGAAGCAGCGCGACGGGATCGTCGTCGCGTTCTTCGTCGACCGCGAGGGAAACGTGCTCCGGATCTCGCCCTCCGATCCGGCCGCCATCGGCGAGAACTTCGCCTTCCGCGACTGGTATCAGGGCGTCACGACGATCGGCTCACCGTACGTGTCCAAGGCCTACAAGTCCGAGCAGCTGGGCGGTCAGCGCGTGGTTGCGGTGGCCGCGCTCGTGCGCACCCCCGCCAGGGTCGAGGGGATCCTGGTCGCCGTAGAGCGCGGCGACACGCAGCGCTTCGTCGACACGTTCGCCCGTGAGGAGGGAACGTCCGTCACCGTGATGGACCAGAGCGGCGTGATCGTCGCCGGGTCGGGCATCGCCGGCGAGGAACTCTCCAGCCGCAAGGCCAACCCGTCCGTCGCCGCGGCTCTGAACGGCAGGCAGTCGATCCGCGAGGAGACGGTCGACGGCAACGAGGTGATCTCGGCGTTTGCGCCTGTTCGCAACACCGGCTGGGCCGTGCGCAGTGATATCCGCACCGGCGAGGCCTTCAGCGACGTCGGCCGCATCCGCGGCCTGGTCATCGCTCTCGGGCTGCTCTTCACGAGCGCGCTGATCGCTCTGGCCGTCGCGCTCGCGAGGAACGCCACCAGGTCGGCGCGAGAGAAGCTCAACGAGCGCCTTCAGGCGCAGCTGCTGCCGCGCGTGAAGCTGAAGGCGATCGACATCGCGGTCAACAGCCTCTACCGCCCGGGCGAGGACGGCATGCTGATCGGAGGGGACTTCCACGACGCCGTCGAGCTCGAAGACGGCCGCGTCGCGGTGGTCGTCGGCGACGTGGTCGGTCACGGCCCCGACGCAGCCGCGCTGGGAGCGGCGCTGCGAGCCGGGTGGCGGGCACTGACGCTCTCGGGCACCGATCCCGGCGACATGATGGCGGCGCTCGATCGGGCGGTCCTGGCGGAGCGCCGGCAGCCCGATGCCTTCGCCTCCGCCGTCTTCGCTCTGGTGTCGGCGGACCGCACGAGGGTCACGCTCTGCCTGGCCGGCCACCCCCCGCCCATGATCATGCTCAGCGACGGCGCCGCGCGCCCCGCCGAAGCGGACCATGGTCCGCTGCTCGGCGTCATGGACCACGCGACCTGGCCCGTCACCGACGTGAAGCCCGGCGGCCCGTGGTCGATGCTGCTCTACACGGACGGACTCGTCGAGGGCAGCATCGGCAGCCGTCATCTCGCCGTCGGCGGCGGCGAACTGGAGTCCTGGATCGCAACGCTGCCCGACCCCTCGATCCTCGACTCCGACGCCCTCTGGGCGCTGGTCGAGCAGGCCCGCATGGACAGCGGCGGGACGCTCGCCGACGACGTCGCGCTCGTGGCGATCACGGTCAGGCCCCGCGCCTATGAGCACGCGTCCGGCGACGAGGCCGAACCCGTCAGCGCCGAGCCTGTCTGAGACCTGCCGCGGGGGCGCGCCCACCGACGACGATCGGGGTGGCCGAGCGTGGAACTGAAAAACGCCCAGTATCTATCGGGCGCGGGCGAGGTCGCATACCGGCCCGCATACCGATTCCCGAGGCGCGCATCCACAACGTCGGGCGATTGCGAGAGCGGTGACGCGACTGCATGACGACCCCACGTGCGCAAGTCGCTCAAGACCTAGACTGCAGCCGCCGACACTGATAATGTTCTCCTTCAAAGGAGAGGTTTACGAATGGCTGACACCGCACTCATCTCCCGCAACGAAGCCGCTGAGCTCAGTGGCGCTTCATCGTCTGCCGTGAACAAGGCGATCGAGGCGAAGGTCATCCGGACCGTGAAGGAGCACAAGCGTGCGCTCGTTCGCACGCAGGACGTGAGCGTCCTGGCGCTCTTCTCGTACCTGCAGGCCGTGGGTCTCTCGCTCACCGCCGCGCAGCGGCGCAGACTTGCCACGTGGGCCCGGTCCGATGAGCTCGAGTTGGCGCTTTCCGACGTTGTCCTAGTGCGCCGGCCCGACGAAGTGATCCGCGCGCAGGAGAACGCGCAGCGGTACGTGAAGCAGCGATCTCGTTTTCTTGAGATCAACCCGAAGGTCCAGGGCGGGGAGCCCGTCATCAAGGGCACGCGTGTCCCGATCCGGGGTCTGGCCAAGCAGATCGAGCAGGGCGAGAGCCTCAAGGTCCTGAAGCGCGAGTACGACTACATCGAGCCGGAGGCGTTCGAGTTCGCGGTGCGCTGGGCGAACGCCAACCCCCGGCGCGGGCGGCCACAGGCTCGACCCGCCGGTAAGGGCCGTGAACCGAACGCCCGCCGGGAGCACTTGAGCTCGCGGCGCAGCGAGGAGTCAGCCGGCGCCGCATGAGGCTGTGGGCTGATGCGTGCGTGACCCCTCAGCTGGAAGGGGTCGCGCACCAGCGCGGCTACGAGGCCACATGCAACAGAACCCGCGGCGTGCTCGCAGAGCTCGACCCGGATCTCTACCCGAGGATCGTCGACGGGGACTGGGTGCTGGTCACCAACAACGAGAAGGACTTCCGCAGGCTCGCCGCAGAGTACGAGCTCCACCCCGGGCTCATCGTCCTACCGCAGAGCCTGGTCGACACCCAGAAGGAGCACTTCGGACGTGTCCTCGACTACATCGAGCACCAGGCAGCCGACGCCGGTGAAACGCCAGGCGATTGGATGGTCTGCCGGTTGATCACCTACGACGAGGACGCCCTGGAATGTGACTGGGAGTGGCTCCCGTGAGTGTCACCAAGCCGGAGGCGAACTGACCGGTATGCGAGCGGTATGCAGCCCCGAAGTAGCGCGGTCCATTCGTGCCTCTCGCTCCCCTTCGCGGTTCGTCGCGTTTTCGTGCGTAGTCGGGGCGGCCGGATTTGAACCGG
>CAVQQA010000006.1:0-181438 GCA_963714935.1 uncultured Actinomycetes bacterium | reverse complement strand
ACCTCCTGCTTGCAAAGCAGGCGCTCTCCCAGCTGAGCTATGGCCCCTTGCTGAGGCGAGTGTAGCCCGGCGCGGGACGCACTCAGGCCGCTTGGCATCACGGCGGCGGGTGCGCCCCGGGCCTTGCGGCGCGAGGCGCACCCGCAGCGTCCTTGCCCTCCAGTGGCAAGTGCCGTGTTGCGCGCCGCGCGTTCCCCGACGGAGCGGCGCGCGACTCGTGATGCACGGTGGGTGTCGGTACGCGCCCTGCCGCGCCTGAGCGTCGGGGCCGGCTCCTGGACGCAAGTTCCCGGTGGGCTGCGCCGCCGCGAGCCGGCCTCAGAAGTCGAAGTCGCGCGGCGGCTTCTGCTCGAACCAGAGCCGGTCGTGCTCGGGCGTCTCCTGGAGGAAGTCCGGAGTGTCCTCGAGCTCGTCGTGGACCGCTTCGTCCTCGGCCGGCGCGGGCTGCGCCTGTTCGCGCGCGGGCGGGCGCTCGGCATCCTCCCGCTCGAGCGCGGTGAACTGACGTGTCTGCTGACCCGCGTCGACAGGCGGTTCGGGCCCTTCGCCGTCGTCGAGCACGTCCGCGGCGACGTGAACGCCCGGATCGCTCTCAGCCACCGGCCGGTGATCTGCCGGCGGCTCGGGGTCGACGCTCTCGCCTGCGGGCTGCTCGGGCGCGCCCACGTGCTCGCCGAACACCTCGTCCTCCTGGCGCGCGACATCGCCGGGGTCAGCGCCGCTGCGGCGCTTCAGCTCGAGGTGCTCGCGGATCGCGTCATCCAGGAGTCCCATGTCAGGGAAACCCTACTCCGCAGGGGCGCCGGCGGCCGCACCGGCCAGCTCTGCCCGGTTCTTGCCCAGGCGCTTGGCGCGGTAGAGCGCCTCATCGGCCGCCGCCACCAGCGAGCGAGCCTCTTCGGGGCCGTGGCCGAGCGCAGCGGCGCCGACGCTCACGGTCACGTGGAGCGGGTCGCCGGCCGCTCCGTCGACCAGGATCTCGCGAGCCTCGATCGCAGCGCGCACGCGCTCGCCGACCTGGCCGGCCCCCTCCAGCCCCGCTCCGGGAAGGATCAGCGCGAACTCCTCGCCCCCGTAGCGAGCGGCGAGGTCGATCTCGCGGGCCGTCTCGCCGAGAACGGCGGCGACCTCACGCAGCACGGCGTCGCCTGCGACGTGCCCGTGAACGTCGTTGACCTGCTTGAAGTTGTCGATGTCGAGCATCAGCAGCCCTGCCGGCTCGCGCGAACGGCGCGAGCGCTCGACCTCCTCGACCAGCCGCTCCTCGAAGTGGCGGCGGTTCGCCAGTCCGGTGAGAGCATCCGTTACGGCCTGTTCCTCAGCGCGCTCGTGCAGCGCGACGTTCTCGATCGACGTCGCGGCCTGCGCGGCCAGGTACTCGA
Source organism: uncultured Actinomycetes bacterium (assembly GCA_963714935.1). GTDB lineage: Bacteria > Actinomycetota > Thermoleophilia > Solirubrobacterales > Solirubrobacteraceae > F1-60-MAGs163. The sequence continues at coordinate 180,056 of CAVQQA010000006.1, read as the reverse complement.
CGAGCTCGCGCTCCTCGGTCGTGAACCTGCGACCCACTCGGGCGATCGCCACGGCAGCAGCGGTACCGCCGGTTCGCAGGCGCAGCGGCAGCGCCAGCAGCGCCACGCCATCCTCGTGATCCTCGACGGCATCACCGCTCATCAGGGCGCGCGCCTCGACGTCGCCGATCGCGCGACCGAGCTCGCGCACGTCGCCCGCTGCGGCGACGGTCACCAGCGGAGCGCCCGGCCCGCTGCGCACCGTTGCGCGCCCCGCATCCGCGCCGACGCCGTCCGTCGACGCGCTGACGACCACCTGGAGCAGCCCGTCGCGGTCGAGGTTGGACGCAATCGCAACGCCGATCCTGCGCATGGCGCTGCGCAGGCGCTCGCGCTCGATGCGCAGATCCTCCAGGCGGCTCTCGAGCTGCTCGGACATCTTGTTGAATTCCTCGCCGAGCGCGGCGAAGTCGTCGCTCCCGGCCGTCGGCACGCGCTCGGAGAAGTCGCCCTCGCCGATCCGCCGCGCGGCGACGAGGAAGCGCTCCATCTGCCCGTGCAGCGAGCGCGCCACGAACCACGCCAGGGTGACGGCCACGATCAGGAAGCCGAGCAGCAGCGCGGCGATCAGCAACCGGCTCTGCCGGCGGTCGCCGTCGACCACGGTTGCCGGCTCGAGCACGGTGACCCGGGCCACCTGCCCGTCGAAGCCCGGGGACTCGTAGCTTGCGGCGTGCAGGCTCGCTCCGAGCGCCGTCGCGACCCCCTCGGCCTGCGGCAGTGAGTCTGCCTCGACGCCGGGAACGGTGCTCGCGGCGAGACGACCGTCAATCGCCACTGCCGCGCCGAGTCCCGTGACGCTCGCCACGCGTTCGGCGAAGCGCCGGGCCTCGCTGGTCGAGACCTGGACCGTTCCCTGGGTCTTTCCCGCCGAGTCGCGCAGCTCGCGGAACGTCGGAAAGACAGCGTCGCGCCCACCGGTGTCGGCGAGCGGAACCCGCTTGCTGACGATCGCGATGCGCTTGGCACCCTCACGGTTGCGCAGCTCACGCAGACGCCGCGCGAGACGCGGGGCGTCGCGGGCACGAATCGCCGCGGCGACCGCCGGGTCCTCGCCGACCCTGATCGCGATCAGATCCGCGCGCTCGCGCACGTCTCGAGCAAGGTTCACGGCGACCGCCTGGCGGCTGGCGAGGCGCGCTTCCGCCTTGCCGGTCTCGTTGTCGCCGATCAGATTGAACAGCACGAAAGCGACGCTCAGCATCGGCACCAACACGACCAGCACGAAGAACGAGATCAGCTTCGTCCGGAAGCTCATGGCAGAAACCGTCCGGGTACACTCAGCCGTCCTGCGGGGCTATAGCTCAGTTGGGAGAGCGCCTGGATCGCACCCAGGAGGTCGGGGGTTCGAGTCCCCCTAGCTCCACTCGACGCGTTCGCAGCGCGTCGGGCCGGCACGCTCGCAGCGGACACCGCAGCACGGCCCTGTTGGCGGCGTGCTGAGAGGAGCAGCCTGGCCTGGGGGCACGGGCGGCTGCGCAGTCGAAGGGGAGTCCCCACCCTCGTCCTATCGGCATTCGTACGAGTGATCCGTAGCGCTCTCGTGCATCTGGCGCCGACGGCCGAAGGTCACTGTTCATGCGCTCGCGCCTGCTCATCGTCGCCGCGCTCGCGTCGCTCGGGGCGGCCTGCGCCGCATCCGCGCAGGAGCCGGTACCGGCGACGCCGGAGACCGCCGCGCCATCTCCCGACGCCGCGCCCGCCGACCCGGACGCCGGGCTCCGCGCCGGCGAGCGGATCGCTCGCCGCTACGGCGCGAAGCGCAAGCAGATCCGCTTCGTGATCTCGGCCGCGGGAATCCCCGAGGGAGTCGACGCCGAGCGGTTCGCGGCGCTGGCCGAGACCCAGGGCTCCCGCTGGGGCCATCGGCCGGACGGCATCACGCTCGACGCTGTGAGCTTGCGCAACCGACGCACGGAGGTCGGCTTCTCGCGGCGGGTGCCCGCAGGCTCGCTCGGCATCACCTCGTTTCGTCACCTCGCGCGCTACCGCCGCACGGTCCGCTGTCGCGTCTCGCCCAGCGGTGCCCGCTCCGGCTGCGTGACGATCGGCGTGCGCCGCCTCGGAGTCGTCGTGACCGACCGCGACATCATGCTGCGCCGCAGCGCACGCTGGGAGGCCGGCCCGGCGCTGCCCGACGACGAGGAGTACGACCTGCAGAGCGTTCTGCTGCACGAGTTCGGCCACCTCGCGGGCAACGAGGGCCACGCCCGGGGCTGCGCCGTGACCCCGATGACGCCGGCGCTGGCGCCCGGCGACTGGTGGCGGTCGACGCTCGACCACCGCCTGGTCTGCCGCGCGGGAGCGCGGGCGGCGTCGCGCACCTCGCGAGCACTGCGATTCGGCAGGCGCACGATCGTCGAGCGCCGCTACGAGACTGTCGTCATCTCGGATCGTCGTGCCGGGCCGTAGTCCGCGCGCATCTCAGACGATCAGCGCACGGACACGCTCAGCGACGGCCTCGCCGGTGATTCCGAACTGCTCGAGCAGCTGCGCCCCCGGAGCCGACGCGCCGAAGCGATCGATCCCGACAGCAGAGTCCACCCAGCGCTCCCAGCCCATCGTGATCCCGGCCTCGACCGAGACCGACGGCAGCTCGGGCGGGAGGACCTGCTCGCGGTAGGCGTCATCCTGGGCGGCGAACAGCTCCCAGCTCGGCATCGACACGACACTCGCCGCTACGCCGTCGACCGCCAGCAGGTCCGCGGCGGCGAGCGCGACGTGCACCTCCGCCCCGGTGCCGACGATTACCGCGACCGGATCGGCCACGGCGCGCAGCACGTAGGCACCGCGGGCGACCCCACCGACGTCGCGCTCCAGGACGGGCAGGCCCTGGCGGCTGAGCGCCAGCGCGACGGGCCCGTCGACGTCCTCGATCGTCGCTCCCCAGGCCTCCGCGGTCTCCGTGGCGTCAGCGGGCCTGATCACGGTCAGGCCGGGAATCGCCCGCAGCGCCGCGAGGTGCTCAACCGGCTGGTGGGTCGGGCCGTCCTCCCCGAGCGCGACGGAGTCGTGCGTGAAGACCCACGCCACCGACAGGTTCATCAGCGCTGAGAGGCGGAGCGCGCCGCGCATGTAGTCGGCGAACTGGAGGAAGGTCGAGCCGTAGGGCCGCACGATCCCGCCGTGCGCCGCCATGCCGTTGACGGCGGCGCCCATCGCGTGCTCGCGCACTCCGAAGTAGACGTTGCGACCGGCCCGGCGCTCGCTGTAGAGCTCGTCCTCGCCGCCGGGGAACGCGGTGTTCGTCGATGAGCTGAGGTCGGCCGCGCCGCCGACCATGGTCGGCACGTACGCGGAGAAGGCCGCCATCGCCGACTTCCCGGCGACGCGCGTTGCGAGCGCGTCCTTGCCCGCGAAGAGATCCGGGTCACGCAGGGCGTCGGCGAGGCCCGGGAGCGGCCTCCCGGCCCATGCGGCGTCCCACTCAGCGGCAGGTTCAGGGTTCTGCGTGCGCCACGCGGACATCTGCGAGTTCCACTCGGCCTGCAGCGCGGCGCCGCGAGCGAGCTGGCTCATGTGCTCGCGCACCGCATCCGGCACGTGGAACGTGAGGTCCGGGTCCAGTCCCATCGCCTCCTTGGTGACTCGAACCTCGTCCTCGCCGAGCGGGGCGCCGTGAGCACCGCTGGTGCCCTGCTTGTTCGGTGACGGGTAGCCGATCACCGAGCGCACGCGTACGAGCGACGGTCGCTCGTCCTCGTTCACGGCACGGTCGATCGCGACCTCGAGCGCCCCGAGATCGTTGACGTCGGCGACCTGCTCGACGTGCCATCCATACGCCTCGAAGCGCCCCGTGACGTCCTCGCTGTAGGTCAGCGACGTCGGGCCGTCGAGCGAGATGTCGTTGTCGTCGTACAGATAGACGAGACGACTGAGAGCCAGATGCCCGGCAAGCGACGCCGCCTCCGCGGCCACGCCCTCCATGAGGTCCCCGTCGGAGACGATCGCGTAGATGTGATGGTGCTGCACGTCGCGCCCGTAGCGCTGCCTGCAGGAAGCGCTCGGCGATCGCCATGCCGACGCCGTTCGCGAAGCCCTGTCCGAGCGGGCCGGTCGTGACCTCCACGCCCGGCGTCTCGTGCAGCCGGTCGCGCTCGGGATGCCCCGGCGTGATCGACCCCCATTGACGGAACGCCTTGAGGTCGTCGAGCGTGACGGCGTATCCGCTGAGGTGGAGCATCGCGTAGATCAGCGCCGATCCGTGGCCCGCGCTGAGGATGAACCGGTCGCGGTCCGGCCATCCCGGATCGGCCGGGTTGTGGCGCATGATCCGCTGGTAGAGCAGGTATGCGGCCGGGGCCATTCCCATCGGCAACCCGGGGTGTCCCGAGTTGGCCCGCTGGACCGTGTCCATGGACAGGGCGCGGATCGTGTTGATCGAGTCGCGGGCGATGTCGTCGGTCACAGGGCCGTAGTATCGCCGAGGCCGATGATGACTCACTGCTTCGTCGAGATCCCCAAGGGCTCGCGCAACAAGTACGAGTGGGACGACGAGCTCCAGGCGCTGAAGCTCGATCGCTTCCTGTTCTCCTCCGTCGTCTACCCGACCGACTACGGGTTCATCCCCGACACGCTCGGTGAGGACGGCGATCCGCTCGACGCGATGGTCTGCGTCAGCGAGCCCACCTTCCCCGGCTGCATGATCCCGGTGAAGGTGATCGCGCTGTTCAGGATGCGCGACGACAAGGGCGTCGACGACAAGGTCTGCTGCGTCCCGCTCGACGACCCCAACTGGAACAAGATGGAGACGCTCGACGACCTGCCGCAGCCGTTGCGCGACGAGATCTCGCACTTCTACTCGATCTACAAGCAACCGGAGGGCAAGCACGTGATGGTCGACGGGTGGTTCTCACGCGAGGCGGCGCTGCGCGCGATCGACGAGGCGCGCGACCGGCACAGGGCGAACCGCGCATGACCGCCGCCTACCGAACCCCCGACGAGCGCTTCGAGGCGCTCCCCGGCTGGGCATACGAGCCCTCCTACCGGGATTGGGAGGGCCTGCGACTGGCCCACTACGACGTCGGCCCCGCCGACGCCCCGACGGTCGTGCTCTTCCACGGCGAGCCGACGTGGTCGTTCCTCTATCGCAAGGTCATGGGGCCGCTGCTGGAGGCAGGCTGCCGCTGCGTGCTGCAGGACCAGCCCGGCTTCGGGCGCTCGGACAAGCCGACCGACGTCGACTGGTACAGCTACGACCGTCAGACCGCAGCCGCAGCCGACCTCGTCGAGCAGCTCGGGATCCGCGAGGCGACCTTCGTCGTGCAGGACTGGGGCGGCCCGATCGGGCTGCGCGTCGCGATGGAGCAACCGGGCAGCGCCGCGCGCCTTGTGATCCTCGACACGGGCCTCTTCACCGGCGAGCAGCACATGAGCGACGCGTGGCTCGCGTTCCGCGACTTCGTGCAGCGCACCGAGGACCTTCCGATCCAGGTGCTCATCAAGGGCGCCTGCGCGATCGACCACGGCGACGAGGTCTGGCGCGGCTACGAGGCGCCGTTCCCGACGCCCGAGAGCAAAGCCGGGGCCCGCAGCTTCCCGCTGATGCTCCCCACCGCGCCGGACATGGCAGGCGCCGCAGCGGGCCGGGCCGTGCTCGCGAGCCTGCGCGAGAGCGACCTGCCGGCGCTCGTCCTATGGGCTGACGGAGACCCCGTGCTGACGCTCGAGACCGGGCGCCGCTTCGCCGCCGCGATCGGCGCACCCGAGCCGGAGGTCATCGAGAACGCCTCGCACTTCCTCCAGGAGGACCAGGGTGAGCTGATCGGCCGGCGGATCGCCGACTGGCTCGGCGAACAGCCGGCCTGATCAGCCGGTCGAGCTCTCCTCCAGGGCCTTCTGCTCGTCGGCCGGCTCCAGGCCGGGTTCGGAGTTGGAGGCGCGCAACTCGTAGTTCCTGCGCGCACCGAGGTCTGCGCCGGAGAGCACGCGGTCGGCCTTCATCGCACGCGCCATGCCCTCGCGCGCGCGGCGCGGCAAGGCGCTGGAGAAGTGCGTGAGCGGCCCGACCGATCGCGGTACATACACGTCGAAGCGCCCGTCCTTGAGCGCCGCGACGATCTCCGCCGCGACGTCCTCGGGCTCCACCTGCTTCACGCCGCGGGCACTGCTGAGCCCCGTCCCGAGTTCGGTGTGAACGACAACCGGCATGACGACGGAGACATCCACGCCGGTGCCGCGCAGTTCGGCGCGCAGGCCCTCGCTCATACCGACCACGTAGTGCTTGGTGCCGGAGTAGCTGACGCCTCCCGCGAGCGCCAGCTTGCCGACCATCGACGCGACGTTGACCAGGTGACCGCGGCCGCGCGTCACGAAGCGCTGGAGCGCGATCTGCGATCCGTAGTGAACGCCGTAGATGTTGATGTCGATCATCCGGCGCGTGGTGCGCTCGTCCTCTTCGAGGAAGGCCCCCAGCTGCATGATCCCCGCGTTGTTGATGAGGATGTCGACCGGGCCCAGCTGAGCCTCGGCCTCGTCGATGAAGCGCTCGAAGGACTCGCGGTCGGTTACGTTGAGCTCCAGCGCGATCGTGTCGCCCCCGACCTCCTTGGCCGCCTCGCGGGCCGTCTCGATGTCGAGATCGCCGATCGCGACGCGCACGCCCTCGCGCACCAGCGCGCGGGCGGTCTCCTTGCCGATCCCGCGAGCGCCGCCGGTGACTGCGGCCACCTGGCCGACGATGATTCTTGACTGCTTGGCCATCTTGGGCGTGCCCTCCTGAGATTGACTGGAGCCCCGACGAGTGCGTGAACCGTACCAGCGAAGGTGACGCAGGCGTCACGTTCGCGATGCGGCCTTGCATTCGGCTTGAGCGCGCTGCGAGACTCGCCGCGTCGGCGAAGGAGGACAGGATGACAGGTGCCGGGCACAACGGACTGACGATCTGCGGGCCTTCAGAGGCCGAGCGGGCGGGCGCATGGCTTCTGCTGCGGCGCTCGCTCGGGTTGAGATCGTTCGGGCTGAATGCCGTCGAGATTGCGCCGGGCGACTCGATCCCCGAGCACGACGAGACCGGCCGCGATCAGGAGGAGGTCTTCCTGGCCATGTCCGGGGACGTCGTGCTCGTCGTCGACGGCGACGAGCACCGGCTGGAGCAGGGCGCGTTCGCGCGACTCGACCCGCAGCTGCGGCGCACGGTCCGCAACGAAGGGCCGAAGGCGGCGACCGTCCTGATCGCCTCGGCGCCGCGCACCAGCGGCTACGAGCCGATGGAGTGGGCATGACCGCGACGGCCGATTCGCCCGACGCCCTGGCGCGCACAATCGGCCTCTACAACGATGCCTGGAACGCGCACGACCTCAGCGCGATCTGCGCGCTTCACGCCCCCGGGATGGTGTTCGAGAACCACACCGCCGGCGAGCGCGCCGAGGGCGAGGCGGTCAGAGGCCACATCGCTTCGATCTTCGAGGGATGGCCAGACCTGCGATTCGAGACACGCAGGCTCTACGTGCGCGACGCGCTCGTCGTCCAGGAGTGGACGGCGCACGCGACGCACACGAAGGCGCTCAGCCGAGGAGAGCTGGTGGCAGAACCTTCCGGCAAGAACCTCTCCTGGAAGGGCATGGACGTGATCCCGTTCGAGAACGGGCTCATCACCCGCAAGGACGTCTACTCGGACTCGGTCGGGATCCTGCGGCAGGTCGGCCTGCTCTAGCAACGTAGACCGCGGCCGCCGCCTGCGGCTGGACTAGGCTGGCTCGCCGAGGCAGGCGAGAACGTGTACCAGATCCAGGACTCCGCGACTCTCGCCCGCCTGCGTCGCCGGCTGGCCGGCGAGCGCCGCGAAGGACGCCCGCTGGTCGCTCGTACGGTTGTCCTGCTGGGCCTGACGAGCCTCTTCACGGACATCTCGTCGGAGATGGTTGCGGCCATCCTTCCGCTGTACCTCGTGACGATCCGCGGCCTGGACCCCGCCCAGTTCGGAGTGATCGACGGCATTTACCAGGGCGGCTCCGCGGTCGTCCGGATCGCGTTCGGCTTCGCAGCGGACCGCCTGCGACGCTACCGCGATGTGGCGGGCATCGGCTACGGACTGTCAGCAGTCTCCAAGCTCGGGCTGATCGCAGCCGGCGGTTCGTGGACGGGCGTCAGTGCCGCGGTTCTCGCCGACCGGACCGGGAAGGGCATTCGGACGGCTCCGCGAGACGCGCTGATCTCGAAGAGCGGGCCTCGCGAAACCCTCGGCCTCGCGTTCGGCGTTCATCGCGCGATGGACACGTTCGGCGCCCTGCTGGGCCCGATCGTCGCGTTCGCGCTCCTCGCCCTCGCACCAGACGATTTCACGGGCCTGTTCGTGGTCTCCTTGTGCTTCGCCCTCGTGGGACTGGCGATCCTCATGCTGCTCGTGGACGAGCCCGAGCATCACGCGGAGGCCGAGCCCGCGCGGGAGGCTGAACATGCACCGAGGCCCGAGACGCCAGCGCCGCAGGAACATGGCCCCGCCACGCTCGCCGGCGCCGCGCGACTGGCTACCACGCCCGGGTTCGCTGGGCTCGTGGCGGTCGCGTTCCTACTGGGGCTCGTTACCATCAGCGACGCGTTCATCTATCTCGAGCTGGAGCGCCAGATCGACTTCGACGCGAGCATCTTTCCACTCCTCTACGTCGGGACGGCGACGGTGTTCATGGTCCTCGCGGTGCCGGTCGGGCGTCTTGCAGACCGGATCGGTCGCCCTCGTGTCTTCGTCGGCGGCTACATGCTGCTGTTGCTCCTGTACCTACTTCTGCAGGCCACTCCCGCCGGTGCCGCGATGCTGGCGCTCACGTTCGTCACGCTCGGCACCTTCTACGCGGCCACCGACGGCGTTCTCGCGGCGCTCGGAGCCGCGATGTCGCCCGAGCACCTGCGCGGCACGGGGCTCGCGATGATCGGCACGGCGACAGGGGTCGCGCGATTCGCGGCATCGGTCGTCTTCGGCGTGCTGTGGACGCTCGCCGGCGTTGAGACGGCCCTGGTCGTCTTCACCATCAGCCTCGCGGCGTCCATCCTCGCTGCGGGAGCGGTCCTCGGTCGCTCTGATGAGGCTTTGACGTGAGGCGCCGCCGGGTCGCGTTCGCGCTGGTCAGCGGCGTGTCGGTTCTCGTGATCGCGGGCGTGTTCGTCGCCGCGGCCCTGAAATCAGGGAACGACGAGCCCGCACCATCGGCGCTGTCGCCGATCCGCCCCGGCGACCTGCTCGCGATCAGCCTGGACCCGCGCCGGCCCACGTCTGTCGGACGGGTGGTGGTCGTTCCAGGGGCCACGACGGGCGACCGGAGGCGGACGACTGCACTGCGCTGCAAACGAGTCGCCTACGCCGGTGGCAGCGGCATCTGCGTCGCCGAGCGCCGGACGTTCCCCACGCGGGCGTACACCGCGCGTTTCTTCGACGCCGACCAGCGCGTACGCGGGTCGGTCAACGTCAACGGCTTCCCCAGCCGAACGCGTGTGTCACCCGGCGGGAGTTACGCTGCGAGCACGACCTTCGTGTCGGGTGACTCCTACGAGACGGCGGGGCAGTTCTCGACACGAACGGTGATCTTCGACGCGCGCAGGGCCAAGGCACTCCTCAACCTGGAGGAACTCGCCGTCACACGAAACGGCAAGCCCATCAGGGCCGTCGACTTCAACTACTGGGGCGTCACCTTCGAGGGGGACGACGGCGACTTCTACGCGACGCTTGCGACTGGTGATCACCACTACCTCGTGAAAGGCGACGTCACCACTCGGCGAGCCGCGGTGCTGCGCGACGGCGTGGAGTGCCCGTCGCTCTCCCCGGACGGCACGCACATCGCCTTCAAGGCGCGCGTCGGCGACCCGTTTGTGTGGCGGCTGCGCATTCTCGATCTGCGCAGCGGCGCTGAAACGGACGTCCCGACTCCGGAGGCGTTTGACGACCAGGCGGAGTGGCTGGACAACGAACACTTGGCGTACGACCGCAATCAGGCGGTCATGCGCGTAAACGCCGGAGGCCGCGGAAAGCCCGTCGTGCTGCTGCCCGCAGCGGAATCGTCTGCCGCCGTGCGCTGAGCTCAACGACTGCTCCCGATCGACCCATCGCGCGTAGACTGAGCGGCACCGGACACCCTGTCGCATGCACTTCGGACGGAGCCCCAGGAGGAGACCCTGCCATGGCCGTAACAGTCGTCCTTTCAGAGGTTCAGCGAGCAGTGCTCGAAGCACTCTGTGACACGTTCGTCCCCTCGATCGAGCGAGACGACGACCCGACCGGCTTCTGGGCGCGCAGCGCCTGCGACCTCGGCATCCCGGCGGTGATCGAGGAGCAGCTGGCGGCGGGCCTCGTCCCCGAGGAACAGCTGGACGGACTGCGCGAGCTGCTCGACGCGCTCGCCGCCGAGGGATTCGCGGACGCGCCGCAGGATGCGCGCGAGCAGATCGTGCACGGTTTCATGGCGTCGGGGCCCGAGGCGCTGGGAGGCCTCGCGGGCATGCGCGGGCTCACACAGCTGCTGTTCTACGCGATGCCCGATCCGCAGACCGGCCGCAACCCCAACTGGGAGGCCATCGGCTACCCCGGTCCGCGCAGCGCGCCGCCTTCGCCGGATGACGCGCCGAAGACGATCGGCGTGACGCGGCCGCAGGCTCCCGACCTCGAGCTCACAGCCGAGGTCGTCGTCGTCGGATCGGGCGCGGGCGGCGGCGTCGTCGCGGGCCACCTCGCGACCGCCGGCAGGGACGTCGTCGTGCTCGAGGCGGGCGGCTACTACAACGAGGCCGACTTCAACCAGCTCGAGCTGTGGTCCTACGAGAACCTCTACCGCGCCGGCGGGATAGCGGCGACCGCCGACGGGCGCGTCGCGCTGATGACCGGCTCGAACCTCGGCGGCGGAACGACGGTCAACTGGACCAACTGCCTGCGGCCGTACCGGTGGGTACGGGAGGAGTGGGAGCACGAGCACGGCCTGGAGGGGGTCGCCGGTCCCGACTTCGATCGCATCCTCGACGCGGTGAGCGAGCGCGCCGGGGTGAACGACCGCTGCTCGGACTACAACCCGGTGACGCAGACGCTGGAGCGCGCGTGCAGGGAGTCGGGCTTCTCGTGGCAGCGGATCACGCGCAACTCAGACGAGCGTAGCTACGACCCTGACGACGCCGGCCTGATGGGCTTCGGCGACCAGTCGGGCGCGAAGCTCGGGACGCTCAAGACATGGCTGCAGGACGCGGCCGACGCCGGCGCACGCTTCGTCGTGGACTGCCACGTCGAGCGCGTCCTCATCGAGGACGGGCGCGCCGCGGGAGTCCAGGGAACGTACCGCGCACAGGACGGGACGACCGCGAACGTCGTGGTGCGCGCCTCGACCGTCGTGGTCGCGGCGGGCGCACTCGACACGCCGGCCCTGCTGCTGCGCTCGGGGATCGGCGGGCCGGCCGCGGGCGACTACCTGCGCCTGCATCCGGCGACCGGCGTCTTCGGCTTCTATGACGCACCGCAGAAGGGCTGGTGGGGCGCCCCGCAGACCGGCCTCAGCGCGGAGTTCGCCGACGTCGAGGATGGCTACGGCTTCCTCATCGAGACCTCGCACGCATCGCCCGGGGTGAACGCGACGGCCGTGCCGTGGGCGTCCGGCGAGCAGCACAAGGACGCGATGGCGCGCAGCGGATCGGCCGCCGGCTTCGTGCTGTTGACCCGCGATCACGGTCACGGGCGCGTGACGATCGATGGGTCGGGGAACCCGGTCCACCACTACGCGATGGACGACGACCTGGACCAGCGGGTGTTCCGGCGCGGGCTCGCCGAGCTGGTGAGGCTGCACGAGAAGGCCGGCGCCGAGGAGATCGTGACCTGCCACCGCACGCTCGGCTCGTGGCGGCGCGACTCCGGCGAGCCGATCGAGCAGTTCGCCGAGCGCGTCCAGGCGGCATCGCTCGATCCGCATGAGCATGCGACCTTCTCGCTGCATCACATGGGGTCCGCGCGAATGGGCACCGATCCGCAGACGAGCGTTGCGAACCCGTGGGGCGAACTGCACGACACGCCGGGGGTCTGGATCGGCGACGCGAGCGGCTTCCCCACGGCGAGCGGTACCAACCCGATGCTGACGACGATGGCGCTGGCCCTGCGCACGGCAGAGGCGATCGCGGCCGGCTGAGCGGGCCGCTCGCTGAAGACCGCTCTGCGGGGTCGGACCTGCCCCGCCGAACCCTGCGGCGCGCCCGGCGGCGACGCCGCTCGGGCGGACGGCCGGGCGCGCGCGCCGGAAGGGGCGACACACCCCGCTCGGGCCGTTCGTCCCGCGAAAACGGCACCTCGGCGCAGGCCGAACTTCCTGTGTCCATGCGGGTTTGCGCCGCGCGCAGGGCGCCGCACAGGTTGCGCATCCAAGCGGTGACATTTCTGCACTCGGCCTCCCATCGAGCCGGGCCGGAACCGACGAGGTACCGAACCCGAGGGAAAGGCCGCTCCATTGATCAGTCAGCACGGTTGTGGGCGGGGGCGCGTCGTCACGTTCGCCGCCAACCGCCGCCTCCAGTTCCTGCCGATCGTCATCGTCATCGCCGCGCTGTTGCTCGCGGCACTCGCAGCACCGGCCGCGAGCAGCGCGGCGACGTACACGTTCACCCCGGTCGCGGACAGCTACACGCGCTCCGACGACGCGGCGGCCAACTACGGCACCGCCAACCGGATGTCGGCGCGCAACTACTGGAGACAGCTGCGCCACTCGTACCTTCGCTTCAACGTCGCGCTGCTGCCCGGCGAGGCGGTCACGAGCGCGACGCTCGTGCTCCGCGCGGCGACCGCAGGTAGCGACGTCTCCCTTCGCGACGTGTCGAACGACACCTGGAGCGAGACCGGGCTCACCTGGAACAGCGCGCCGGTCTTCAGCATGGACATCGCGTCGACCGTCGCGGCGGTCGCGAAGGGCAAGACCGCCTCGTTCGACGCCGGCGACCTCGTGACGGGTGCGGGACTCGCGAGCATGGCCCTGACCACGACGTCGAAGTCGGCGGTCAGCTTCCGAACGCGGGAGTCGTCGGCGACGTATCGCCCGCGGCTCATCGTCCAGACCGGGCTGGAGGCGCCGGACCCCGGCACGCCCCCGCCGCCCCCGGCCGACACCACGGCTCCGGAGACCGTCATCACGTCGGCTCCCGAGACGCCGACGACGGCCACCTCCGCCAACTTCAGCTTCACGGGAGCGGACGACTCGACCGCACCAGGGTCACTGAGCTTCGAGTGCTCCGCGGACGGCTCGGCGTACGCCCCGTGCGCGCCGATCAAGACCTACGCTCCCGTCGACGTCGGCGACCACTCGTTCGCGGTGCGTGCGATCGACGACGCCGGTAACACCGACCCGACGCCCGCGCAGGAGTCCTGGTCGGTCACGACGCCGACGAACACGACGCCGACGGATACGACCCCACCCAACGCACCCACCGGGCTCACAGCGTCGGCGGGTGACTCCCAGGTCGCCCTCTCGTGGAACGCCGCGAGCGACAACGTCGGCGTCGTCGGCTACCGCGTGTTCCGAGACGGCACCCAAGTAGCCACGCCGACCGGCACCGCCTACACCGACGCCGGCCGAGTCAACGGCGCCAGCTACTCCTACATCGTCAAGGCCGTGGATTCGGCCGGCAACCTGTCAGGAGCATCGAACGCGGTCAGCGCGACGCCGCAGGCTCCGCCGACCGGCGGAGCCCCGATCGGTGAATCGCTGCCGGCGCGCCTGCCGCAGTCGGCCGGCTCGACGTTCTACGTCTCGCCGAGCGGCTCGGATTCCAACGCCGGCACGCAGGCTGCTCCGTGGCGGACGGTGCAGAAGGCGCTGAGCACCCTCGTCGCCGGGCAGACCGCGCTCGTACGCGCCGGCACCTACAGCCAGAACGTGACCCTGACCCGAGCGGGAACGGCCACCGCGCCGATCACGATCAGGGCCTACCCGGGTGAGACGCCGATCCTGGCGGCTGGAACGGGCGCTACCAACAACATGCCCCTCCAGCTGGGCAACGGCGCCGCCTACGCGCGGTTCCAGGGTCTCACCTTCCAGGGAGCGACCGGGCCGTCGACGACGAACGTCTACGCGTGGGGCAACGCCCACGACATCGAGTTCTCGGACTGCGAGGTTCGCAACTCTCAGCGGCAGGGGTTCTTCAGCGAGAAGACCACGAGCAGGCTCCAGATCATCGGCTGCCATTTTCACGACAACGGCGGCACAGGGCCCGTCCAGCTCGACCATAACGTCTACATCCAGGGCAGTTACAGCGCCGTGATCGGCAACCTGCTCACCGGCGCCGTAAACGGGTACGGAGTCCAGGTCTATCCGTCGAGCGATCACATCATCGTTGCCGGAAACACGATCACCGGCAACTTCCGCGATGGGATCATCATCGGCAGCGACGGCTCGACTACGACGAGCAACGCTCTGATCGTCAACAACATCATCACGAACAGCCAGGCCGGGATATCAACCTATTGGGGCGGATCGGTCGGCTCCGGGAACGTCGCCCGCAACAACCTCGGCTGGGGCAACTCCCAGGCGAACTTCACCGGCAACGGGATCACCTACAGCTCCAACCTGACCGGCAACCCGCTCTACGTGAATGCGTCGGCCGGCGACTACCGCCTGCAGTCTGCAAGCCCGGCGCTGAGCATCGCGGACGTTTCGTATGCAACCCCTGTCGACCTGGACGGCCTCCCGCGTCCGCTCGGCGGGGGGCCGGATCTCGGCGCGTACGAGCGCTGACTCGAGGCCATCCGATCCGCCCCGCGAACGCGCGGCGGATCGGACGGCGGCCATGGGCCAGAGCGCCCGACGGCCCCGATCGGGCGGCATGCTTTACTGCGCGGCGGGCGCCGGGGTGGCGCCAGTAGCTACCAAGGGAAACAGCCAGTGATTCAGTGGCCCGACGGCAGGAAGTTCGCGTTCACGATCGTCGACGACACGGATGGAGCGACCATCGAGAACGTCGGGGCGCTCTACGACATCCTCTACGAGCGCGGGATGCGCACGACGAAGACTGTCTGGCCGCTCGCGTTCAAGAGGAAGCCGCGGTTCGGCGGCGGGACCCTCGAGGATTCTGAGTACCGCAAGTGGATCCTGAGCCTTGCCGACAGGGGCTTCGAAATCGCCTCTCACGGAGCCACCGATCATCCGTCGGAGCGCGAGGACACGCTGCGCGCGTTCAACTACTTCCGCGAGGTGATCGGGCACGACCCCACCATGCACATCAACCACTACGGCCAGACCGAGGGGATGTACTGGGGCGAGGCGCGGTTGGACGGGCTTCCCCGCCACGTCTACCGAGCCGTCAACCGCGTTCTTCGGCGCGACCGGGACTACGGTGGTCACGTCCCGGGTTCGCCGTACTTCTGGGGCGACGTGTGTCAACAGCGCACGCGTTACGTGCGCAATTTCGTCTTCGAGAGCATCGACACGCTCAGCTGCGACCCGATGATGCCCTACCACGACGCCCGCCGCCCCTTCGTCCCCTACTGGTTCAGCGCCAGCAACGCCCCGGAGTTCGACTCCTTCTGCAGCATCCTCAGCGAGGAGAACCAGGACCGCCTGTTGGCGAGCGGCGGAGCGTGCATCCTGTACACGCATCTCGCAGCGGGCTTCACCGTGGACGGCCGCCCCCAGCCACGCTTCGTCGAATTGATCGACCGCATCGCAGCGATGCCGGGGTGGTTTGTCCCCGCCTCCACGCTGCTCGATTTCCTCGCGGCGCGCCCAGGCTGGCAGCCCGACGCCGATCCGCGGACACTGCGGCGCATGCAGCGCAAGTGGCTGACCGGGCGGCTGCGCAACGGCACCGCGTAGTGGGGCTTCCCGGGACACCTGCTCATGAGCCGCCGGACACCATCCGCGCTCGCCCTGCTCACGGCGGCTGCCGCGGCGGCCGCCGCGTTCGCCGCGCTCGCGATCGCCGTTCACGCCGGCGGCGCGCCGTGGTGGGATCGCTCGCTGTTCCGCGAGATCTACTCGGGCGAGACGACGGGGCCGCCAGGCGCTGCTCCGAACGGAAGTGCGATCCTGGAGGTTGCCCTTCCGCTGCTGAACCGTGTCGGATACGGACCCCTGATCCTCCTTCCGATCTTCGTGGCGGCTGCAACTCTCCTCGCGAAGCGCCACTTCCGCGCCGCAGCGTTCTGCGCGGCAGCGGTCTCCATCGTGATGCTCTCGGGACAGCTCAAGGAATTGTTCGCGCGATCGGCCCCGTTCGAATCCCATGGCGGCGTCTCGTTCCCGAGCGGTCACGCGATCGCATCGATGACGTCTGCGCTCGCGATCGCCGCGGTGCTCGCCCCGACGCGTGCTCGCTGGCCGACTGTGGTTCTGAGCGCGCTGTTCGCGGGAGCGGTCGGCGTCTCCGTGATCGCCGACGGCGGCCATTGGCCATCAGACGTCCTCGGGGGCTGGATGCTCGCGGCGGCGTGGGTCTGCGGACTCGCAGTGGTGTTTCGCATCAGGCTCACCAGGACCAGCGGCTAGGCAAGCGCCGATGAGGCTGCTGATTCAGGAGACCGTCTCGTGGGCCGTCCGTTGGTCGGGGATCTCGTGGCTCGTCCGTCACACGATCGCGCGCAGGAGAGCCTCGATCCTGCTCTACCACGACCCCTCGCCCGAGACGCTCGAACGCCATCTCCGCTACCTGGCAGAGCGCTACAACTTCATCACCCTCAGCGAGCTCGTGGACGCCATCCGCGAGCAGCAATGGTCACGGCTTCCCTCGCGCTCGCTGGTTCTGACGTTCGACGACGCGCATCGCCGCAACGCGGATCTGGCTGACGTTCTGAGGCGCTACAGGGTCGTTCCCACGATCTACGTGTGCAGCCAGCTCCTGGACACTGATCGCCACTACTGGTTCATGGAGACCGACGACCCGGAGCCACTCAAGGGGCGTGCGAACGCCGAGCGCCTCGGACTTCTCGAGCAGGTCGCAGCGTACAGGCCCACGCGGGAGTACCCCGACCGCCAGTCATTGAGCCTCGCGGAGGCGACTGACATGAGCGGCACGGTCGAGTTCGCATCGCATACGAGGTTCCACCCGGTGCTGACCACGTGCGGCGACGACGAGTGTCACGAGGAGATCGTTCGCTCCAAGGCGGAGCTGGAGCAGATGCTGGGAGGCCCGTGCCACCACTTCAGCTACCCCAACGGCGACTACGGACCGCGCGAACTGGCGTACGTGGCGGAGGCCGGATACGCGTCGGCCAGATCAACGGACATGGGTTGGAACAGCGCCGACACGGACGTCTTTCGACTCCGGATCCTGGGTACGACCGACAACGCCTCCGTCAACAGACTCGCGGCAGACATGGCCGGCGTCGCCGGCTACATCGCGCGTGCGCGGCAGGGCAGCTTCAACGGGCGGCACCGCGGAGTGGTGCGCACCTGAGCGTTCCTGCTTGAAGTCTGAGCCGGGCGACTTCTGCAGGCGGCCGCCAGCGTCAGGGCACCAGCGGGTGCAGGCAATCACACGGGACGCTGACGGCTGCGAGCGCGCAGCGCTCGCAGCAGGCCGTGCGCCAGGCCGGCACCGTAGCCGAGGTGGAAGGAGGGAAACACGGCCGCCACACGCGGGATCATCCGCGGCGGCTCGTCGCGAGCGCGCACGCTGGTGACTGCCGCCGCCAACGCGAGCGCTGAGTACAGAACCAGCTCCGCTCCCAGCGCCTTTCGAGCGGTTGGTAAGACGACGCCGGCCACGCCGAGTGACCCGAGTGAGCCCACGAGGGCCGCCGGCGCCAGGCTGCGGGCGCTCAGAACCTGGCCGTGCTTTTGCATCACCGGCACCTTCCAGAGTCCGTACTCGTAGTACTGGCGGGCGACCTTGCGATAGGAACCGCGCGGGGTGTAGGTCACGACGATCGAAGGGTCGAGAACGATCGTCCCGCCGGCCCGGCGCAGCCGCAGGTTGAGCTCGTCGTCCTGGTTACGGACCAGGGTCTCGTCAAAGAGGCCCGCGCGCTCGAAGGCCTCGCGCCGGAAGGCTCCGTAGGTCACGGTGTCAACCTCCGTACGAGCGTCCGCGCCCGCCTTTCGAGTCCAGCCGATTCCCCCGAACGGGCTGTCCATCGCGCAGGCCACCGCCCGCTCGGTCGTCGCGCGCCCTTCCGGAACCATGACACCGCCGACGTTCCATGCTCCCGTCGCTTCAGACGCGACGGCCAGGCGCCGCAGATAGTCACGCGGGTAGTTGGAGTGGCAGTCGAGCCGTACGATCAGATCGCCGGTGGCTCCGCGGATGCACGCGTTCAGCCCCCATGACACCCACCGGTTCGGGTTCTCGATCACCGTCAGGGCGATGCCGAAGCGCTGCGCTGCAGCGCTGAGCACACCCACGGAATCGTCGTCGGAGCCTCCGTCCGCCACGAGCACCTCAACCTCGCCATCGAAATCCTGTGCGGAGATGTCGGCCATGAGCCGGCCGATGTGGCCAGCCTCGTTGAGCATCGGGATGATGATCGAGATGCGCGGGACGGTCATCGTGCGGGCGCCACGCTAGCGGACGTTCCCGCCGCCGAGCGCACCCGACGCAGGCCCTCGGGGTGTGCTCAGCGCTCGTACGCGCCGAGGTCGGCTCCGGCGCCGACCGGCCGCGCGATGCCGTCCAGGTCAGGCAATGTCGCGTAGGCCGCGTCTGCGGCCCCCAGTGCGGGACTCGCCGCCTGCAGGTGGAAGTCGCCGGACTGGGAGTTCACGAACAGCGGGTTCGTGAGCAGGTTCGCTGTGAAGGTGATGCCGCCGCCCGTGAAGTCTCCTTGGCTGTTGCCCCAGCTCAGGTTGTTACGGGCGACGTTGTTCGAGCCGACGGAGCCACCCCAATAGGTCGATACCCCAACACGGTTGCCAGACAGGATGTTGTTCACGATCAGCGCGTCGGTCGTCGTGTTCGAACCACCGCTTCCGACGATGACGCCATCGCGGAAGCTGTCAACGATCGTGTTGCCCGCAACGATCACGTGATCGCTCGACGGGTAGAGCTGCACGCCAAAGCCGTTCGGCGCGCGTGCGATCAGGCTGCTGGCCACGAGGTGACCGCTGCCCTGTAGGTAGAGATTGTGGTCCTGCTGGGTGGGCCCCGAGCCACCGTTGTCATGGATGTAGCAGCCGATCACGTGATAGCTGCCGGTCGACGCCTCGCTGAAGAACCCCTGCCGCTGCGAACCGCGGATTTCACACAGGGAGATCTCGATGTCGTGAGAGTTGCCGTCGGCGTAGACGTTGGTGGTCGAGGAGCCGGTCGCACCCTCGATGACGACGTTCTGAACGCGCACATAGGCGGCGCCGCTCAGGAAATGCAGCGCCTCGTTGTCCTGGTTGCCGGTGCCTGCCCGCAGCACGGGGCGCGTGCCGGACTCGCCGCGGATCGTTATCGGAGCGGAAGGGGTGCCGGAGCGCCGCATCTCCAGGTTCTGTGTGTAGGTGCCGGCCCGCACGATCGCGGTCTGGCCGGGGCTCAGCGTGTCGAGCGCCTTCTGGACCGTTCGCCACGGGGAAGCCGCACTACCCGAGTTCGAGTCCGAGCCGTTCGTTGCGACGTAGAACGTCGACCCCGTCGACGTGGGCAGTCGGGTGGGCAGCGGCGGACTCACCGGAGGCGCTCCACCCGTGATCGTGAATGTCCGTGCCGGGCTGTAGCCGACGTTGCCCGCGGCGTCCGACTGTTGCGCACGAGCGGTGTAGGTGCCCGATCCGAGCGGAGAAGCGTCTGCGGAGTACGAGCCGCCGGAGGATCGCGTCGCCGTCAGCGACTGCACCAGGGCCCCCGCGACGCTGGATCCCGAATGCACGCGCACGGTCACCGTCGAGGAGTCACCGGTGAGCGTCCCCGCCGTACCGGAGAACGTCGGCGTCGTGTTCGTCGACGAAGAAGGCGGCGCGTTCAGCGACACCACCGGTGCGGTCGTGTCCGACGCGCCGCCGCCGCCACCGCCGCCGTCGCCACCGCCGCGCCGCCGCGCGCCGACGGTGAACGTGACGGTGTTGCTGTAACCGATGTTGCCGGCAGCATCGTCCTGCTCAGCACGCGCGGTGTACGTCCCGGCCGCGAGAGCAGCAGACTGAGTGAGGAACAGTGCCCCGACATACGAGGCGTGGTGATCGACTGCGCCAGCGACGCCCGACACGCCCGACCCCGAGTAGACCCGCACCGTGATCAACGGCGAATCGCCCGCAAGACCCCGCCGTCAACCCACCCAACCACGCCACCGGATCACCCGACGCAGATCCATCCAGCGGCGTCCTCAACGACACCACCGGAGCCGTCGTGTCCCCCGACGGTGCCGCTGTGATCGTGAACGTGCGCGACGGGCTGTAGCCGATGTTGCCGGACGCATCGCGACTGGTCGGCGCGCGCCGTGTAGGTCCCGGCGCGAGCGTCGCCGCGCACCGACGGAGTACGAGCCGCCCGAGGATCGCGTCGCCGAAAGCGACTGCACCGCAGCGCCCGACACGCTGGACCCCGCGTGCACGCGCACGGTCACCGACGAGGAGTCACCGGCGAGCGTCCCCGCCGTACCGGAGAACGTCGGCGTCGTGTTCGTCGACGACGCGGGCGGAGCACTCAGCGACACCACCGGCGCCGTGGTGTCAGCCGCCGCCCCCGTGATCGTGAACGTGCGCGACGGGCTGTAGCCGACGTTGCCCGCGCATCGACCTGCTCGGTACGCGCGGTGTACGTGCCCTGCAGACAGCGCCGTGGCGCTGACGGAGTACGAGCCGCCGGAGGATCGCGTCGCCGTCAGCGACTGCACCAGGGCCCCCGCGACGCTGGATCCCGCATGCACGCGCACGGTCACCGTCGAGGAGTCACCGGCGAGCGTCCCCGCCGTACCGGAGAACGTCGGCGTCGTATCCGACGACGAAGAAGGCGGCGCACTCAGCGACACCACCGGCGCGGTCGTGATCCGACGCGCCGCCGCCGACGGTGAACGTGACGGTATTGCTGTAACCGATGTTGCCCGCAGCATCGTCCTGCTCAGCACGCGCGGTATACGTCCCGGCCGCGAGAGCAGCAGACTGAGTGAGGAACCAGTTCCCCGACATACGAGGCGTGGTGATCGACTGCGCCAGCGACCCCGACACACCCGACCCCGAGTAGATCCGCACCGTGATCAACGCCGAATCGCCCGTCAAGACCCCGCCGTCAACCCACCCAACCACGCCACCGGATCACCCGACGCAGATCCATCCAGCGGCGTCGTCAACGACACCACAGGAGCCGTCGTGTCCCCCGACGGTGCCGCGCTTGTGATCGTGAACGTGCGCGACGGGCTGTAGCCGATGTTGCCGGACGCATCCGACTGGTCGGCGCGCACCGTGTAGGTCCCAGGCGCGAGCGTCGCCGACGCACCGACGGAGTACGAGCCGCCCGAGGATCGCGTCGCCGAAAGCGACTGCACCGCAGCGCCTGACACGCTGGACCCCGCGTACACGCGCACGGTCACCGACGAGGAGTCACCGGCGAGCGTCCCCGCCGTACCGGAGAACGTCGGCGTCGTGTTCGTCGACGACGCGGGTGGAGCACTCAGCGACACCACCGGCGCAGTGGTGTCAGCCGCCGCCCCCGTGATCGTGAACGTGCGCGACGGGCTGTAGCCGACGTTGCCCGCGCATCGACCTGCTCGGAACGCGCGGTGTACGTCCCTGCAGACAGCGCCGTGGCGCTGACGGAGTACGAGCCGCCGGAGGATCGCGTCGCCGTCAGCGACTGCACCAGGCGCCCCCGCGACGCTGGATCCCGAATGCACGCGCACGGTCACCGTCGAGGAGTCACCGGCTGAGCGTCCCCGCCGTACCGGAGAACGTCGGCGTCGTATCCGACGACGAAGAAGGCGGAGCACTCAGCGACACCACCGGCGCAGTCGTATCCGACGCGCCGACCGCCGACGGTGAACGTGACGGTATTGCTGTAACCGACGTTGCCCGCAGCATCATCCTGCTCAGCACGCGCGGTATACGTCCCGGCCGCGAGAGCAACAGACTGAGTGAGGAACCAGTTCCCCGACACCCGCGGCGTGGTGATCGACTGCGCCAGCGACCCCGACACACCCGACCCCGAGTAGATCCGCACCGTGATCAACGCCGAATCGCCCGCAAGACCCCCCGTCAACCCACCCAACCACGCCACCGGATCACCTGACGCAGATCCATCCAGCGGCGTCGTCAACGACACCACAGGAGCCGTCGTGTCAGCAGCGGCGCGCGCGACGGGGCCGAGGCGTCCCCGTCGGGCGCAGCGCGCCGTGCGGCGCGTCGTGGAGGCGCGCGCCGAGCGGCGTCCGGACCGAGCGACGGCCACGACCCTGAACCTGTATCGCTTGCCGCATCGCAGCCCTCGGACCCGCACCGAGGTGCGCCTCGTCGACGCCTTCCGCTTGCGCCCCGCATAGACGACGTAGCTGACCGGCCGCCTGCCGCGCGGGCGCGCCCAGCGCAGTCGCACGGCGGTCGTCCAGCGCTTGCTGACCGCCAGCTTGCGCGGTTTGCCCGGCCGCGTCGCCTTACCCGTGACGGCATCGTCCTTGGACGCCGCGTGCGCCGGCGTCGTCCCGCCGCCGGGCAGGGGGCCGGCCGCCAGCGTCAGAAGCAGCGCGGCGAGCGTGATGAGGAGCCCCCGGATGACAGCCTTCCCAGACCCGCGCGCCACGGCCCTGGATGTGTGTGTGGGGAATCCTCGGGCAGAGTGTCCCGGGGCCGACACGTGGCAAAGAGTACATAACGACATGGGCTGAGGCTGGGGAGAGCGTTACCCGCGCGGGAGATACCTGGTCCTTCGTGACGTCAGACCGCGCCGATGACCATTCGTCACGGGTGAGACACATCACCCTCGGCGGGTGAGATCTCTACCCGAGGTCGTCGGTCGCCTGCCCCCGGGGGTGTCATGAACTTCACCAAGCGTCCGCGGTCCGCTCCGACGACCATCGCTTGCAGTCACGTCACGCGTGATTTGCCGGAGCCAAGGAACGGATCTCCTGGGGGGGAAGTTGATGAATGCGGGGCTCACCGACCCTGTCGGTGAAAGGGTTTGGGGCGAGGGGACATCTGCAGCGGCAGGTGACATCAACGCGATGCGCCGTCCGGCTCGGTGGGAATGGCCGTACACGGTGCTCGCGCGACGGGGCCGGCCGGTATGAGCCCGCCGACCACGACGGCTCTCGAGGCAACCGCGGGGCACGACCTGGCGACGCAGGTCGCGAGCGCCGAGATTGCGGCCCGACGTGACGTACGGCTGTCGCTCGATCTCGCCGCCAAGCGCACGCTCGACATCCTCATGGCGGCCGCGCTCCTGCTGCTCTGCAGTCCGATCTTCCTCATGATCGGCGTGCTGATCAAGCTGGACAGCCGCGGACCCCTCTTCTACCGGTGCCGGCGCGTCGGTCGGGGGGGCACCGAGCTGAGCGTGCTCAAGTTCCGCAAGATGCGCGACGGTGCGCGCGGCCCGGCGCTGACGCTGGATCACGACGACCGGTTCACGCGCATCGGTCCGTTCCTGGCGGCCACCAAACTCGACGAACTGCCGCAACTGATCAACGTCCTGCGAGGCGACATGAGCCTCGTCGGCCCGCGGCCTGAGGACCCGGGCTTCGTCGACCTCAGGCGCGCTGAGTATGAGCGAATCCTGTCGGTCAAGCCGGGAATGACCGGGCTCACCCAACTCGCCTTCACCAACGAGCGCGAGATCCTCGGCGCCGAGGACGCAGTCGGCTACTACGTGGAGCGGCTCCTGCCACAGAAGGTCCGCATCGACACCATCTACGCCGCCCGGCGCTCTGTCCGGATGGATCTGATGATCCTCCTCTGGACCGCGGTCGCCGTCGTGCTGCGGCGCGATATCGCCGTCAACAGGGAGTGCGGGCGCATCAGCGTGCGCCGCCGACAGAGGGCCATGCGAACCCGCGGCCCGGCGGCGGCCCTGGGCTACGCCGGCGATCGGAGGCAACCGTGAGCGCGCGTCCGGTCCGCGACTTGCAGGACATGCCGCGCGTAGCCGTCCTCGCCGGCGGTCGCGGAACGCGGCTGGCTCCCTTTACGTCGGTCCTGCCGAAGCCGCTCATGCCGATCGGCAACCGTTCGATCCTGGAGATCGTGATTCATCGGCTCGCCGCCCAGGGATTCACCGACGTCAGCCTCTGTGTGGGCTACCTGTCACACCTGATCCGCGCCGTTTCAGACCACCTCGAGGACAACGGTGCATCGATCAGCTTCGTCCAGGAGCACGAGGCCCTCGGCACCGCCGCCCCGCTGCGCCTGCTCGACGACCTCGACGACACCTTCGTGGTGATGAACGGCGATGTCCTGACGACACTCGACTTCCGCGACCTCGTCGACCACCATCGCGCCAGCGGGAACATCGTGACAATCGCGACTCGCCAACGAACGATCAAGATCGACTACGGCGTCCTGCACGTGAGCAGCCCGACCAACGGGCACTCCAAGAACGGAGCCGCCCGCCAGGTCGTGGGCTTCGAGGAGAAGCCGGAGGTGGTGTCGACGGTGAGCATGGGCATCTACGTACTGGAGCCGCGGGCTCTCGACTTCATTCCGGATGAGGGCCATTTCGACTTCCCCGACCTCGTTCACGCGCTGCTCGCCGACGGCGAGGGCGTCGGGGCCTATCTGTTCGACGGACTGTGGTTCGACATCGGACGGCAGGACGACTACGAGCGGGCCGTGAGCGCGTGGCTCGACGGCGAGGCGGCGGCGTCAGAGCCGGAAGCGCGAGCGGGGGACCGCATCCCATGAGGGTCGAGCGGAAGCGATGAGGTGCCGCAGACCGGCAGCTTGTGCTCTTGCGACGCTGCTCGCCGCCGCCATCGCCGCACCGCCGGCGGCGGCCGACATCTTCGGGCCGCTGGACCCCCCAACGCTGCAAACGACCTACAGCGACGAGGTCATGGCCGACGGGCCGGTCGCCTACTGGCGCCTGGGCGAAGCGAGCGGGACGACGATGGTCGACGCCGTCGGCGCAAACACTGGTTCGTACTCGGGCGGCGTGACCCTCGGCGCGCCCGGCGCCCTTCCGTACGACCCCGACACCGCCGCCACGTTCGACGGGAACTCGGGTCGGGCCAGCGCACCCGATTCCGACTCGCTCGACCGCACGGGAGCCGTCACCGTGGAGGCGTGGGTCAAGCGAACCAAGTCCGGGCAGTACCAGGTCATCGTCGGCAAGCCGGGCAACGGGCAGTCCAAGTTCGAGAACTACTCGCTCTGGTTCAACACCAGCAATCGCGTCCAGTCCTTCTTCGGCAACGGCTCGACCTACGTGACCGCCACGAGTGAGGTGCTCGACACCGGCTGGCACCACATCGCGGCCGCATACGACGAGGCCACCACGCGCCTTTACGTCGACGGCGCGCTGAGTGCTCAAAAGACCTCGACGGTCGCTCTGACGCCCAACCCGTTCCCGATCAACGTCGGGCGGGCGGACTGGGCCCAGTACTTCTTCGGCGGCACGCTCGACGAGGTGGCGGTGTACCCGACGGCGCTCAGCGCCGCCAGAATCCAGGCTCACCACGCCAAGTCGATCGCAGACGTCACGCCTCCCAGCATCACAGTGGCCCAGCCGGCGAGCGGAAGCAGCACCAGCAGCGTGACACCGGCCGTGTCGGGAACCGCCGGAACCGCCTCAGGCGACCTGGCCTCCGTCACCGTGAGGATCTACGAGGGCGTCGGCACCGGTGGGGCCCTGGTCCAGTCGTTGGTGGCGTCGCGGGATGTGAGTGGTGCGTATGCGGTTGTGGCCTCGCCGGCGCTCGCGGAGGGGACGTACACCGCGCGGGCGGAGCAGTCCGACAGTGCGGGCAACACCGGCTTCAGTTCGGCGAACACGTTCACCGTCGACACCACTGCCCCGGCGGTGTCGATCACGTCTGGTCCGGCTGACCCGACCAGCGCGACCAGCGCGGCGGTCGCGTTCAGCAGTGAGGCGGGCGCCACGTTCGAGTGCAAGCTCGACGGTGGCAGCTACAGCGCGTGCACCAGCCCCAAGAACTACAGCGCGCTCAGTGACGGCGGCCACACCGTCAGCGTGCGCGCCAGCGACAACGCCGGCAACACCGGCAGCCCCGCCACCCACAGCTGGACGATCGACACCACTGCCCCGGCGGTGTCGATCACGTCTGGTCCGGCTGACCCGACCAGCGCGACCAGCGCGGCGGTCGCGTTCAGCAGTGAGGCGGGCGCCACGTTCGAGTGCAAGCTCGACGGTGGCAGCTACAGCGCGTGCACCAGCCCCAAGAACTACAGCGCGCTCAGTGACGGCGGCCACACCGTCAGCGTGCGCGCCAGCGACAACGCCGGCAACACCGGCAGCCCCGCCACCCACAGCTGGACGATCGACACCACTGCCCCGGCGGTGTCGATCACGTCTGGTCCGGCTGACCCGACCAGCGCGACCAGCGCGGCGGTCGCGTTCAGCAGTGAGGCGGGCGCCACGTTCGAGTGCAAGCTCGACGGTGGCAGCTACAGCGCGTGCACCAGCCCCAAGAACTACAGCGCGCTCAGTGACGGCGGCCACACCGTCAGCGTGCGCGCCAGCGACAACGCCGGCAACACCGGCAGCCCCGCCACCCACAGCTGGACGATCGACACCACTGCCCCGGCGGTGTCGATCACGTCTGGTCCGGCTGACCCGACCAGCGCGACCAGCGCGGCGGTCGCGTTCAGCAGTGAGGCGGGCGCCACGTTCGAGTGCAAGCTCGACGGTGGCAGCTACAGCGCGTGCACCAGCCCCAAGAACTACAGCGCGCTCAGTGACGGCGGCCACACCGTCAGCGTGCGCGCCAGCGACAACGCCGGCAACACCGGCAGCCCCGCCACCCACAGCTGGACGATCGACACCACTGCCCCGGCGGTGTCGATCACGTCTGGTCCGGCTGACCCGACCAGCGCGACCAGCGCGGCGGTCGCGTTCAGCAGTGAGGCGGGCGCCACGTTCGAGTGCAAGCTCGACGGTGGCAGCTACAGCGCGTGCACCAGCCCCAAGAACTACAGCGCGCTCAGTGACGGCGGCCACACCGTCAGCGTGCGCGCCAGCGACAACGCCGGCAACACCGGCAGCCCCGCCACCCACAGCTGGACGATCGACACCACTGCCCCGGTCCTGACGATCACCTCACCGGCTGACGGAAGCACCACGGGTGACACGACGCCGAGCCTGGCGGGCGTGGCAGGAACCGCGATCGGCGACGACACAGCGGTCACCATCCGCGTCTACACCGGCAGCACAGCGACCGGCAGCCCAATCCAAACGCTGAACACCACCCGAGGCGCCGGCGGCGTGTACGGGACCGACGCAGCAACCCTCGCGAACGGCACCTACACAGCACAGGCCGAGCAGAGCGACGACGTCGGCAACTCGGCGCTGAGCAACACGACAACGTTCACCGTCGACCCCGGGGCCGCGGACGTCACCCCGCCCACGGTCTCGCTCAGCGCGCCGCTCGACGGCGGCGTTCTCAACAGTCCGAACCCCAGTTTCCTCGGCGTGGCCGGGGTGGAGGCGGGCGATTCCTCGACCGTCACCGTTCGCGTGTATCTGGGGTCGACGATCTTCGATCCGCTGGTTCAGTCGTTGGTGGCGTCGCGGGATGTGAGTGGTGCGTATGCGGTTGTGGCCTCGCCGGCGCTCGCGGAGGGGACGTACACCGCGCGGGCGGAGCAGTCCGACAGTGCGGGCAACACCGGCTTCAGTTCGGCGAACACGTTCACCGTCGACACCACTGCCCCGGCGGTGTCGATCACCTCTGGTCCGGCTGACCCGACCAGCGCGACCAGCGCGGCGGTCGCGTTCAGCAGTGAGGCGGGCGCCACGTTCGAGTGCAAGCTCGACGGTGGCAGCTACAGCGCGTGCACCAGCCCCAAGAACTACAGCGCGCTCAGTGACGGCGGCCACACCGTCAGCGTGCGCGCCAGCGACAACGCCGGCAACACCGGCAGCCCCGCCACCCACAGCTGGACGATCGACACCACTGCCCCGGCGGTGTCGATCACCTCTGGTCCGGCTGACCCGACCAGCGCGACCAGCGCGGCGGTCGCGTTCAGCAGTGAGGCGGGCGCCACGTTCGAGTGCAAGCTCGACGGTGGCAGCTACAGCGCGTGCACCAGCCCCAAGAACTACAGCGCGCTCAGTGACGGCGGCCACACCGTCAGCGTGCGCGCCAGCGACAACGCCGGCAACACCGGCAGCCCCGCCACCCACAGCTGGACGATCGACACCACTGCCCCGGCGGTGTCGATCACCTCTGGTCCGGCTGACCCGACCAGCGCGACCAGCGCGGCGGTCGCGTTCAGCAGTGAGGCGGGCGCCACGTTCGAGTGCAAGCTCGACGGTGGCAGCTACAGCGCGTGCACCAGCCCCAAGAACTACAGCGCGCTCAGTGACGGCGGCCACACCGTCAGCGTGCGCGCCAGCGACAACGCCGGCAACACCGGCAGCCCCGCCACCCACAGCTGGACGATCGACACCACTGCCCCGGTCCTGACGATCACCTCACCGGCTGACGGAAGCACCACGGGTGACACGACGCCGAGCCTGGCGGGCGTGGCAGGAACCGCGATCGGCGACGACACAGCGGTCACCATCCGCGTCTACACCGGCAGCACAGCGACCGGCAGCCCAATCCAAACGCTGAACACCACCCGAGGCGCCGGCGGCGTGTACGGGACCGACGCAGCAACCCTCGCGAACGGCACCTACACAGCGAAGGCAAGCCAGTCCGACGCGGCCGGCAACAACGGCCAAAGCGGAACGACGACATTCACCGTCGACACGGTCGCCCCCGTGATCACTCTCACCAGCCCCGCCGACGGCAGCTCGCCCAGCACCTCAACTCCTGCCTTCTCCGGAGTCGCCGGCGCGGCCGCAGGCGACTCGACGACGGCGACGGTGCGCATCTACAGCGGCTCGACCGCGACCGGGTCGCCACTTCAGAGCCTCACCGCGACTCGTGGGGGCGGGGGGGCCTACTCGGTGAACTCCGCAGCGCTCGGGCAGGGGACATACACCGCGCGCGCCGAGCAGGCAGACGCCGCCGGCAACACGGGCCTGAGCTCGGCCAACACGTTCACGATCTCGACCGCTGATCCGGTTCTGATCGGCGCCGGCGACATCGCCGGCTGCGGCAGCGGCGACGGCCGCCACCAGACGGCCGCGCTGCTGGCACAGTTCCCGACCGCGACGGTCTTCACGCTCGGCGACAACGCCTACCCCAACGGCCAGCCGTCCGAATACGCGAATTGCTACGGGCCATCGTGGGGCGTTCACAAGGCCCGGACGCGCCCGATCACCGGTGGCCACGACACGGCTACCGTGGGCGGCGGGGCGCTTCCCAACCAGGGCTTCTCGGACTACTTCAGCGCCCAGCTCGCGCCTTTCGGAGCGACGGCCACCGACCGACTCAAGAGCTACTACAGCTATGACATCGGCGCCTGGCACGTCGTGATGCTGAACTCAGCGTGCTACTACGACCTGCCGGGCTGCAACACGGCCCTCCAGGAGCAGTGGCTCAGGGATGATCTCGCAGCCAACCAGAGCGTCTGCACCGCGGTGATGTGGCACGACTCGCGATGGAGCTCCGGCGAGATCCACGGCGACCAGGACTTCACGCAGCCGTTCTGGCAGATCGCCTATGACGCCGGCGCCGACATCGTCCTCGGGGGCAACGAGCACGACTACGAGCGCTTCGCACCGCAGGACGCCAACGGGGCGATCGACAACCAGTACGGCATTCGCTCGTTCGTGGTCGGCACGGGCGGCTACTACCTCTACGGCCTCGGATCACTCAAGCCGAACAGCCAGGCCTACAGCAGCACGTACGGCGTCATGAAGCTGACGCTGCACCCGACGAGCTACGACTGGCAGTTCCTGCCTGTCGCCGGCGAGACCTTCACCGACTCGGGCACCGGAAACTGCCACGACAAGCCGGGGGTCGTCACAGGCACGCCGACGGT
Organism: uncultured Actinomycetes bacterium; assembly: GCA_963714935.1. Lineage (GTDB taxonomy): Bacteria > Actinomycetota > Thermoleophilia > Solirubrobacterales > Solirubrobacteraceae > F1-60-MAGs163. Next base: position 150,117 of record CAVQQA010000006.1, on the reverse strand, counting down.
GCGCTCGACCGCGGCGAAGACCGCCAACCACCCGTCGACGTCGCTGACGATCGACAAGCCGGCGGGCACGCAGTCGGGTGACGTGCTGCTGGCGACGATCGGCTACCAGAGCGGATCGATCCGCAACCTCGCCCCGCCGAGCGGCTGGACGGCGGTTCCGAACACCCACGTCTTCGAAGGCACGAACGCCGGCATGCGGGCCTTCTACAAGATCGCCGGCGGATCAGAGCCATCCTCCTACACCTTCCAGCTGACGGGAGGGTCGGGCCAGGCCCTCGGCGGAGGCATCATGGCGATCATCGGCGCCGACACCGCCGCGCCGATCGACGCGGCGGGAGGCCTCAACAACGGCTCGTCGAACGTCACGCTGCTGACGGCGCCATCGATCACGACCACGAAACCGAAGACGTTGCTGGTCTACAGCGGCGCCGTCAACCAGGGGCCGGCCTTCACGCCCCCGCAGCTGATGCCTGAGCAGTGGGACGTGAAGACGACGGGTACGTACAACATCGGGACCACGGCCGCGGCGGGCGGGCTCGCGGCCGCCGGCCCGACCGGCACGCGCGCGTCAACAATGTCGTGGACGGCCCGGGGTGTGGCGATCTCGATAGCGATCGCTCCGCAACCCTGAGTTGCCACACTGCGGCCAGTCCCGCGCAGGCCGACGATGATGGGTCCGGGTAGCGTTGGCGCAAACCATGCGCGACGTGCCTCTCCGTGCGGGATTCAGGCTCCGTTGAGGGCGGCCGATACCCTCTGAAGCCGAGCGCCGCGCCCTGTCGCCCGAGCCCCGTCCGCGGACGGTTGAGAGCAAGTGAACGACGAACAGAAGATCATGCCGCCCCGGCGCCTGGCTCAGGTGATCCGGCGCGAAGCCTGGCTGGTGGGACTGGTCATGCTGGTGGCGATCCTCGCGGCTGCTGCGATCACGGCGGTCCAGACGCCGATGTACCGGGCGAAGATGACACTCGTCGTCGGCTTGGCGGGGGGTGAGTTCCAGCCCGAGATCGGCAGCCCGACCATCACCCAGACGATCACAACGCTTTTCGAGAGCGAGGTCGTCGCCTCTCAGGTGATCGACACGCTGCGGCTCGACACGACGCCCGAGAAGCTGGGGAAGAAACTGAAGGTCCTCGTCCGTCCGAACAGCGCGGTGGTCGAGGTGAGCGTGGATGCCGACAGCACGACGGAGGCAGAGCGCGTCCTCGAGCAGTACGCCGCCGTCTTCCGCAGAGAGATCAAGCGGCTGGGCTTCCGTTCGGAGAACCCCGCGATCGCAGGAGGCTCCACGGAACCGATCATCTACGCGACGGTCTTCAATCCTCCGCGCGCCGATCCGGAGGCCGTCTCACCGCGGAAGGGCGCAGCCATGTTCACCGCCGCGCTGCTCGGCCTGATCATCGGCTTGCTGCTGGCCTTCGTACGGGAGCGACTCGACGACCGCATCCGAAGCCGGCAGGAAGCCGAGGAGGCGTTCGGCGCCCCCGTGATCGGCGGACTTCCCGCCGGCAGCGGTCGGTCGGTGCCATATCTCAGCCGGCCGCCGACTGCTTCCAGCCGGCAGGCGCGCCGTGGAGACGCGCTTGCGGCGTCGCTGCAGATGCTCAGCCTCAACCTCGAGTTGCTCGACGAGGGCAAGGGCTCCTCGATCCTCGTCACGAGCACGCAGCAGGAGGAGGGCAAGACCACGCTCGTCGCGAACCTCGGCGTGGCCCTGGCTCGCGCGGGTCATCACGTCGTCTGCGTCGAGGCCGACCCCGACGCTCCGAACCTGTCGAGCCTGCTCGGACTCTCGCCCCTGGCGCGCAACGGCGCCAGCGCGGCATCGGCGGATCTGTCGCTCGACCAACTGCTCGGCAGGGTCGACGTCAAGCCGTACGGGCGTTCCACAGCACTGGCAGGCGACCTGCGCGTGATGACATTTGACGACTGGCAGGCAGGCCTCGCGGCCCACGGCCCGAAGGACCGCGGCGCCACGTTGGTGCGGCTGCTGCGGGCGTACGCCGACTACGTGATTTTCGACGCCTCGCCCCTCACCATGGGTGACGCGTCCCGTCTCGCGCTGCTCAGCGACAGCGTCCTGGTCGTCGCGCGCTCAGGACGCACCACGCAGACACGCGCGGAGACCACGAGCATGGTCCTGCGGCGTCTCGGCGTCTCGAACGTATCCGTCGTATTGACGGAAGCCGATGCCGACGACCTCGGCTGAGCCCCGCGACTAGACGGGCAGTGCCCGCTCGGAGAGCGCCTCGACCACGCACTCCACGTTGTTGCGGATCCAGAACGGGCGGTCCGCGCGGTCCGAGAACGTGCGGACCTCGAGCGCCATGCGGTCGAGCCAGTACGCGATGACGAGTTCTTCGAGCCGTGTGCGATCAAGACCGACGCCGATCTGGTCCATGTATGAGCGGACCGTCTCGTCGCCGCCGGCTCGGGCCCAGGGCAACAGGTAGTCGACCATCGCCTCGCCGACGTACTGGCGTGTGCGGTCGCGGCGCGCGCTCAACAGCAGATGCAGCAGGTCCAACAGGGGCAGGCGCCCCGGGCCCGCGCCGTCCCAGTCGATGACCCCGATCAGCGTCGCCTCCTCGACCATCAGGTTTCGCGTCCAGAAGTCGCCATGCCCGAAGCCCCGAGGAACCTCCGCCAGGTCGCGCTCCAGCGTCGCGCCGAGTGCGCGCAGACGATCCGCATTGCCCGGCTTCACACACACCCGCGCGAGGACGTGCGCGTCCTCCGCCACCGACCGTCGCGGCGCAGCGGGGTCGCCGACCTCGTGCAGCGCAGCGAGGAAACCGACCACCTCGTCCAGCAGTTCCGCAGGCAGTTCCCGGGCAGCCGGCGCTCCGCGCAATCGCGTCTCAAGTGACCAGTCCGCGAGGCCGACCCGCCCGTACGCGATCGTTCGCGGGAGCCGATCGGCCACTACCGGCGGAGCGTGCTCAAGCGCGTGAAGAGCCAGTCGCTGATCCTCGATCTTTCGGCGACCGGGGCCGATCGCGACGTTGATCACGCCGCCATCGGCGACGGCGATGACGCCCGACTCCCTTGCGAGCGGCCACCCGTGTACGAGCGGCGAGCCGCCCGCCTGAGCTGCGGCCTCGACCGCGGCCTCGAGCGCGGTCTGTCCGGCGTGCGTGCGGCGCCCTACGACGATGACGCGCTGGGGCAGAAGCTCGGCCAGCGGCCGCTCGCGCCTGCGGTCCTTGATCTCGGGCAGGTAGACGACCTGGTTGATGTCCCACATGACCGCCGAGGTGTGCGGGTAGCCGTGACGGGCGAGCAGGCGACGCGCGCTGCGCCCGTGCAGGCGGGCCTGGAGAAAGCCCGCAGCTCGCCGTGGGGCTCGCCGCAACAGCGAGCCGCCCTCCGCCTGCGCCGCGTCGGCACTGATGATCACGGTGGCTGCGTCACCCGACAGATCGCCTCCGGAGGCGATCTCGACGTCCGGGCGCTCTTCGACGATCTCGCCTCCGGCGTTCGTCAACGCATCGGCGAGGATCGGATCGCTCACGCGGAAGCTGCGCGCGTCCGCGGGCAGCAGCGCCGGAAGCCAGCCCGCCCTCGAGTCGGCCGCCGCTTCCTTGGAGCGCACGGCGCAACGGTACCAACCACCACCCGGAGCAGACGACGGCGGCGACTGTGCAGCCCTCATAGACTTCCACTCGGCCATGACCGCGCACCGACGAGACCGCGTCCCACGCGGGAGCCCGAGCGCATGCGTCATCGGTGAGATCGACCTCGTGCGAGCGCTCGGCCTGGCCGGCGTGAGTTCGGTCGTGGTCTCGCCACGCGGCGACTTCACCCGCTATACGCGTCACCGCAGGGCCGCGATCAGCCGACTGGATGCGGCCAGCCAGCCGGAACGGCTCGCCGAGCGGTTGCTCGAGTTCGGGCGCGCCCAGCCGTCCCCCCCCGTCCTCTACTACAACGGCGACTGGGACCTGCTGATGGTGTCGCGTTTTCGCGCGGAGCTGGCCACCGCCTTCCGATTCGTCCTGCCAGACGCCGAGCTCGTCGAGGACCTCGTCAACAAGCGCCGCTTTCAGCAGCTCGCAGAGCGTCACTCGCTGCCGGTCCCGAGAACGATGGAGCTCGGAGCGAGCGCCGAGCAGCCCCCGCAGGACCTCCGATACCCCCTCGTCGTCAAGCCGCTGACGCGGATGCACGCAACCTGGCGACCGCTGGCACGGGGCAAGGTACGCGCCATCGCCACGCCCGAGGAACTGGCGTCGCTGACGAAGGATCTGGTTGCGGCGGGGGTCGACGCCCTGGTGCAGGAGGAGGTGCCGGGCCCCGAGAGCCTGATCGAGAGCTACCACGCCTACGTCGACGAGCACGGGCAGGTCGTCGGCGAGTTCACGGGGCGCAAGATCCGCACGTACCCCGCCTCCTATGGCTACAGCACCGCCCTGGAGATCACGGACGCCGCCGATGTCGCCGGTCTCGGTCGCGAGGTTCTGGCAAGGCTCGGCTTCACTGGAGTCGCAAAGCTCGACTTCAAGCGTCGCCCCGATGACGGCGAGCTGCAACTGCTCGAGATCAACCCGCGTTTCAGCCTCTGGCATCACCCGGGCGCGAGAGCGGGGGTGAACATCCCGGCCCTCGTCTACCGCGACCTGACGGGCCTGCCGCGTCCTCCAGCTGAACCGGCGCGTGCGGGCGTGCGCTGGTGCAGTCCGTGGCGTGACTTCCAGGCCACCCGCGCAGAGCGCGGCTCGATCGCCAGATGGCTTCCCTGGATGCTCGCGACCGAATCCAAATGCGCGGTTGCCTGGGATGACCCTCTCCCGCTGCCGGGTGCCGTCGTCCATCGCATTCTGCACCGCGGCGGCAGCAGCGACCGCGAGTGACGCGCGGATGCGCTACGCCGTCATCTCGGACATCCACGCCAACCTGCACGCGCTGCAGGCGGCGCTCGACTTCCTGAAGGGCGAGCGGGTCGATCACTACCTCGTAGCGGGCGACCTCGTCGGCTACGGCCCGTTGCCCGACGAATGCGTCGAGGTCGTGGCAGGGCTCGGCGGCACGTGCGTCGCCGGAAACCACGATCTGATCGCGCTCGGCGTCCTGTCGGACGAGCGCTGCATCCCGCTCGCCCGCCGCAGCCTGCGCTGGACCAGAGACACGATGCGGCCTCAGACCAGGGACTTCCTGGCCACCCTGCCGCCGAGGGCGACCGCTGGGGACGAAATCGTCGTTGCCCATGGTTCGCTGACCGATCCGCGTGAGTACACCACCGAGCCGTCGCAGGCGGTGGCTCAGCTGAAACGGCTCGAACACGAGCATCCCGGAAGGCAATTGCTGATCCTTGGCCACACCCATCGGGCATGGGCCTGCACGGGCGCCGGCGACGTCCTTGCGCCAGGCCACGAAGGTTCTTTGGACCTGTCGCAGGCCCGGACCTGCGTGCTGAACCCGGGTGCCGTCGGGCAATCGCGGGAGCGCAGCGTGCGGTCCCGTTTCATGGTCCTGGACGTCGACGAGCGCCTGGCGACCTTCCACGCGATCGAGTACGACGTCGAGGGCTGCCGCCGGGCGCTCCGCGAGCGCGGGCTCCCCGAGGGCTCCTACCGGCTGCGACGCTCAGTGCTGCGCGGCGCAGCGCGCGTGGCCCGCCGTGCTCTGCGCGTCGGGCGGCCGCGCTAGCGCCGGGACACGCGTCGCAGCCGTTCGCTGCTGTACAGCCTCTCGGCCAACATCCGCAGCGAGGTCACCCCGGGCAGCCGCGAACGGCTCAGCGTCGGAACGTTGATCTCGACGCCGCCATACCTGCGCTTGTAGTCACCGCCCCCACCCAGGTCGAACGTCCTGACACCGCGAGCCGCCCAGTACCGCATCGCGTGCCACATGATGGCCTCGTTGGGGCGCAGTATCTGATGCCTGCGCCAACTGGCTCCACCCCAGAAGTACATCCTGCCGCCGAGCCCCGGGAAGATCCCCGTCGCGATGCAGGTGCCCTCGGCGTCACGGGCCCGCAGCAGCAGGAGGTTGCCGCTCGGCAGCAGGTGCCGCACCAGCGCCTCGACGCGGTCCTGGCCGTAGGGCGGGCGCAGACCCTGCTTGGCGAAGACGTCGCCGAGTTGCGCGTAGTAGTCGCCAGCGAACGCATCGTCGTGCGCCTCCTCGATCGACACCCCACTCTTCTCGGACTTGCGTACCGCCCTCCGGCAAGCGCTGCTCATCCGGGCGAACGTCGCGTCGTCGCCGGCGGCCAGATCGACGTCGAACGACGTGAAGTTCTGATGCCGGAACGCCAGCCCTGCGAGGGCGTCGTACCCGAGGTTGCGGTCGCGGACCTCTACGTGCATGCAACCGAGGTCTCCGAACGCGAACGGAATCAGGGCCGAGGCCGCCAGCGGGCGGTCCACCCCGGGCTCAAGGTTGAACCCCATGTACCCCGTCGCCCAGCCTGGGAACGGACTGCCCAGGATGCGAACGCCGTACCTGCGGACGATCAGGCCGGTGAACCAGCCGACCGTTTCACCGCCGTCGCGTACCGCCGCGACCACCGGCTCCGCGGCCTGCGTCGCGGCGACGAACGCAAGCCACTCGCGCGTCTGGAACACGAGGTGGTCATCGAACGACGAGAGCCGGCCCCAGCCGAACGAGGCCGCATCTGTGCGCTCCAGCTTCAGCATGCGGCCGTGTTCATCGCTCGTACGCGCCGAGATCGGCGCGGCGTCCCCTGGCGCGCCGTCGGCCGGTGATGTCGACCGGCGGGGAGAGCCGGGTCAGGGCGCGGTCGATCGCGGGACTGCCGGCGCGCAGGCGATAGTCGCCCGCGTCAGCGTCGCGGAATCTTGGGTCGAGCTCCCGATTTCCGGCCCATGTCGCCCCGTTTCCTCCGAACCCGCCCATCTCGTTGGCCCAGCCCAGGTTGTTGCGCACGAGGTTGCCGGTCCCGGGATCGCCTGCCCAATAGGTGGAGATCGCCCGTCTGCTGTGGGTGATGATGTTGTTGACGACGAGTGCTCCCGTCGTTGCGGTGCCCCGCTCGCCGCCGAGGACGATCCCGTCCCTCAGGTTGTCGCTGATCGTGTTGGCCGTGACGAGCACACGATCACTCGAGGGATAGAGCTGAACGCCGAAGCCGTTCCGGGCTCCGGTCAGCAGGTTGCCCGCGATCAGGTGGCGAGAACCCTCCGCGTAGATGTTGTGGTCCTGCCCGGCGGGGCCTGACCCGCCGTTGTCGTGGAAGTGACATCCGAGCACCTGGATCCGGCTTGTGCTCTCCTCGCTGAAGAAACCCTGGCGCTGGGACCCGCGGACCTCGCAGGCGGCGAGCTCGATGTCATGAACGTCATGAGCTGCATAGACGTTGGTGCTTGACGGCCCGGTCGCTCCCTCGAAGACGAGGCTGCGGAAGCGCAGGTAGGCCGCCCCCTGCTCCAGGTCGAGCGGGATGTTGTTCTCCTCGCCCGAGCCGGCTGCGATCACGGCGCCGCGCTCGCCGCGAACGGTGATCGGGGCCGAGCGCCGGCCGGCGCGCGTCATCACGAGGTTCTCCCGATAGATGCCCCTCCGGATGACGGCTGTCTGCCCGGGACGCAGTGTGTTCAGGGCCCTCTGCACCGTGCGCCATGGGGCCGAGGCGGTTCCGGGCGCTCGATCGGAACCACGCGGAGAGACATATCGAGTGCCGCCCCGCGAGGGCGGCAGACGCGGGGGAAGGGACCTCGCGGTCACCTGCTCGGCGACCTGACCCTGCGGATCGCTGGGGCCCGCACCGCAGCCGGGCCCCGCCACGACGAGCCCGATCGACACGGCCGTCGCGATGCGCACCGGTGCCGTCATCAGCGAGCGGCCTCCGAATAACGGTCGAACCACAGCGAGAACGCCATGAGGCACCAGATCTGTCGGCTGAGATCCTGCCTTCCGGCCACGTGGGCGTCGATCATCGACGTGACAGCCGCAGCCTGCATGAACCCCTGCCGCTCGATCGTGCCCGGCGCGAGGACGTCGCGCGCAAACGGCTCGAGCTCCCCGCGAAGCCACGCGGCCACGGGAAACGAGAATCCTTGCTTGCGGCCCTTGACGACCTCCTCCGGGACCAGCGGGGCGGCGGCCCTGCGCAGCAACCGCTTCTTCGACAGTCCTCTCACCTTGTGGCGCGAGGGAATCGCCAGGGCGAGGTCGGTGACCTCGGTGTCGAGAAATGGGACGCGAAGCTCGAGCGACCGAGCCATGCTGGCGCGGTCGGTCTTGACGAGCATGTCCTCGACCAGGAAGACACTCAGATCCAGGTCCATGATCCGCGCCAGCCCCTCGGCGCCTTCACTGGCCGCGTAAGCCGGGCGCAGGAGGTCGACCGGGTCGCTGTCCCCGCGCACGTCCGGGAGCAGAACCGCCGTGCGCTGCTCGGGCGTCAGGAAGCTCTTCCAGACCGCGTGACGGTCGAGCGGAGACCTGCGCGCGCCGCGCGCGAAGTGCTTGGCCTTGTAGTCGAGACTGCTCGCCGCGGCAGTCGAAGTCGGCAGCCGGTCGATCAGCGGTCTCGTTGCCGCGGCGATCGGGCCGAGGGTGGGCGCCAGGCGGTGTCCCACGTAGTTGAAGTACCCGCCGAACAGTTCGTCGCCCCCCTCGCCGGACAGCGCCACCTTCACGTGCTCGCGCGCCAGCTTGGACACGAGGTATGTCGGGATCGCCGACGAGTCGGCGAACGGCTCGTCGTAGACACCGGCCAGCAGCGGCATCAGCTCGGCGGCGTCCGGGCGCACGACGAGCTCATGGTGATCGGTGCCGTAGCGCTGCGACACGAGACGCGCCTGCCCCCTCTCGTCGAAGCCGCGTTCGTCGAACCCGATCGAGAACGTGCTCACACGGGAACCGGCCTCCTGCGCAGCGAGCGCGGTCAACAGCGACGAGTCGATCCCGCCGGACAGGAGAATCCCCACCGGCACGTCGGCGATCAGGTGCGCCCTGACGGAATCCCGCAGGCGCTCGCGGAGCTCCTCGGCCAGCTCGTCCTCGGTTCCCGTGCGCATTTCGCCCGGACGCTGCCGCTGTCGGGCGTGCGTAACGCTCGATCCGCACGTCCTCTCCCATCCCCTCCTCCCAGACGAGCGTGCAGCCCGCCGGGAGCTTGCTCGCCGCCTTGAAGATCGTCAGCGGCGCCGGGATGCAGGCGAAGGCCAGGAACGCCTCGAGCGCGTTGAGATCGACTTCGCGGGGGAAGCTGGGCATCGACGTCAAAGCCTTCAGCTCCGACGCGAAGGCGAGGGACCCTCCTGCCACCGAGTAGTAGAGCGGCTTGATGCCGAAGCGGTCTCGTGCCAGCACCAAACGCCTGGCGCGAGCGTCCCAGATCGCGACCGCGAACATCCCGCGGAGCGCCTCCGCAAAGGCCGGTCCGCGCTCCTCGTACAGATGCGCGAGCACCTCGGTGTCGGACCGCGTCGAGAAGCGATGGCCCCTGCGCTCGAGGTCGGCCTGGAGCTCCCGGTGGTTGTAGATCTCGCCGTTCTGGACGACCATGACGCTGCCGTCCTCGTTGCCTATCGGCTGGTCGCCGCCTTCCAGGTCGATGATCGCCAGGCGCCGGTTCGCGATCCCCACGATTCCGTCGACGTACGCTCCGCCATGGTCGGGCCCCCGATGGTGGAGCGTGTCGCTCGCCCGACGCACCGTCTCGGGATCCACAATCCCCCCGTTCGTCGAAACGATCCCGCAAATGCCGCACATTCCAGGTCAGTCTAGTTGCGGCCTGGGTCGATTCCGCCGTTGGCCGCGCGCGTCCAGGCGCTGCCATAGTCTGCGCCTCCCCGACCCCTCCGTTCAGCGCCTGCCGAGACGTCAGGCCCGGGACCTCGGGCGGCTGCCATGAGCGCATCAACGAGAACCCTGGGGATCTATGTCGACGGTCCGTACGCGGTCGTGGACACGCCCGACGGTCCGCGCGTCGCCCCCGACGCCGCGGATTTCCCGTTCCTGAGCTTTGCCTGCGAGGTCGGCAGCGGCTTCGACTCGCTGTCCCTGTTCGGCCGCGCTCGGCCGGCCGAGATGAGCGGCGAGCAACTGCTGCTCCCCGCCCACGCGCAACTGGTGCCGCTCCCGCATTACGAGGACCTGCGGCGCGTGGGCCAGGTTGCGCGAGCGAGCGCCGGCACGGTGCGGGGGTTCTGGACAGGCCTGCGCGACACCGACGCGGTCTGGGTGTTCGGGCCGCACCCATTCTCGTTCCTGCTCGTCGGCCTGGCCCTGCTGCGCCGCAGGCGCGTGGTGCTCGGCGTGCGACAGGACACGGTGGCCTACTTTCGCAGCCGCCTGCCGAGCCGTCGCTGGGCGCCGGCCCTCTTGGCCGCCGGGGTCCTGGATGCGGGGTTCCGGGCACTCGCGCGCCTGGTTCCGGCGGTCGTCGTCGGCCCAGCGATCGAGAGGGCCTACGGCGGCCCCCGCGCCTCACTGCTCCCGGTCACGATCTCACTCGTCCGTGCGGCGGACGTCGTTGCGGACCCGCCGGAGCTGGACTGGAGCGGGCCGATCGGCCTGCTCACGGTCGGGCGCGTGGACCGCGAGAAGAACCCGCTGCTCCTTGTCGAGGCGCTCGCGAGTCTCGAGCGTCTTAGACCTGGGCGCTACTCGCTCACCTGGGTGGGAACAGGCCCCCTCGAGAACCAGGTCCTGGAGCGAGCCGCGCAGCTCGGGATCTCCGAGCTGATCCGGATGCGAGGCTTCGTCGCCTTCGGGCCGGAGCTCCTGGGGCTGTACCGAGGCTCGCACGCGTTCGTCCATGTCTCGCTGACCGAGGGGGTTCCGGCCGTCCTCATCGAGGCGCTCGCGAGCGGCACCGCCGTGGTCGCGACTGATGTCGGTGGCGTCGGACACGCACTCGCCGGCGGGCGCGCCGGGAGTCTCGTCGCGCCGGAGGACGTCGACGCGCTCGTCGCCGCAGTCATCGAGCTGACGGATGACGCGGAGCGGCGCAACCGGATGGTCGCGCGGGGCCTCGAGCTGGCTCGCGCGCGATCACTTGACGTTCAAGCCGCTCGCGTGGCCGACTTCATCGCCGGCCACCCCACCGCTGAGCGCTGACGGCGGACCGGCTCGGCGGCCCAAACAAACCTGCGGCTGCGAAATCGCAGCGCTCTCAGCGCCCGCGCTGGGCGATCGAGCCGAGCTGTTGCCGTATGTAACCCAGGTCGGACGCGCGCGGGATCAGATCGCGCAGCCTCCCGCCGAGCGATCGGGTGAAGACCACCGCGATCACGACCCCGCCCAGCGTGTAGGCGACCGACGAGGCGATCGCGGCGCCGAGGTCCCCGTACTCGGGGATCAGCAGCACGTCCAGAACGATGGTGAAGACGAAGGCACTGCCGATCGACAGACTCGCCGCCAGCGGTCGGTCGCGGCCCGTGAGGGAGCTGCCGAGCTGTTTGAGCGCCACCACACCGAACGCTCCCGCTGCGAGAACTCGCAGGTCGGCGATCGCGCCGCGGAACTCCTCACCAAAGAACGTGACGCAGAGAACGGGGGCGAAGATGACGAGCACGACGGCCAGAGCTGCCGTGATGAGCACCGACACGCGGAACACGCGGGCGGTGATCCTGATCGCCTCACGGGCCGACGCCCGGACGATCGCCGGACGCTGAACCGCTGAAAGTGCCGTGGGCAGCAGGAACAGCCCCTCCGCCCAGGCCACGGCCACGCTGTAGATCCCGAGCTGCCGCGTACCGCCGATCGCGCCCAGCAGCCACTGGTCGAGCCGATAGTTCGCGAGCAGCATGATGCGCCCCACGTGGCTGCGGATACCGAAGCCGAGGGTACGACGGGCGAGCGCAATGCTCGGCCGCCCGAAGCCCGCTGAGCGCCGCAGAACGTGCCAGAACATCATCGCAGTGGCGATCAGCTGGCCACCGATCCAGGTTGCCACCGCGATCCACACGCTCAGCTCCCCCAACACAGCGAACGTGCCGTTGACCGACACGTTGATGACGGCGGGCAGGAACCAGGCCAGGTTGGTGATGCCGAACCCGTAGTCGCCCTGGATCAGAAACCGCAGGTAGGTGTTGAGGACGAGCATCGGGAGCGAGGCGAGCGCAAGCCACAGCAGCGTCCAGCTGACGCCCGCCCCGGCGGACGGCACCAGAACGATCAGGACCGCGATCGACAGAGCCCCGAGAGATCCGAGGAGCACGGCGAGGATCAGCGAGTTGGTCGCCAGCGCGGGCCGCGTCGCGGGCTCGGCGCCCGCGAGATTGACGTTCGCCTCCTGGACGCCGAGCGTCCAGATGTTCGAGCCGAGGAAGGCGATCGCCGTCAGGAAGGCGACCTCGCCGCGGCCGGATGCCCCCAGCGCCCGCGCCATGACGACGGCGTTGACGAGCGACAGCACGGCGACCCCGACCTGCGAGCCGTAGGTCTGGATCGCCGCCCCGAGCAGGCCCCGGGCGGGAGGCCCCGGGGACGGCTCGGGCGGACTCTGCCGACCCACCGGGTTTCTCTCACCCTCCTTCGATGCCATCGCCGGCTGCCTCGCCATCATCGTCGTCCGCGCCGGGAGCCTCGGTGGCGGCGCCCTCGCCGGCGGAGGCGACCCCGAGCACGACGTCGGGATCGGACAGGCCGAAGCTCGCGCTGAGCTGCTCGCGAATGGCACTGCGTGACCCCCCGCCGACGGCGAGGTCGATCGCGAGGGCGCGGGCGTCCCTCATCTCTGCGGGCGAAGCCCCGGCGGCGATGGACGGTGCCCCGGCGGCGCGCGAACGAGCGTTCGGCGCCGGTCCGGTCGACGCCCCGGACGAAAGCGCCAACTGATCCACGGCCGCCTCGAGCCTGTCGACTTCGCGTTGCGCGCGCTCGACGCGCAGGCCGACTTCGGCCGCGGCATCCAGAAGCCGAGCTGGGGCCGTGGGGTCACGTGCCGGCGGCCCTGACGGTGGGACGCGCGCGTCGGCCATCGCAGCACAAAGCTACTCAGCGCGGCGGATCGACATCCGCCGCAGGTCCGGCGACCCCCCTGGGAAGCCTCAGATCACGTACTGATCGGTCCGGAATCGCGCGCTGTTGCGTTCGATCCAGTCGATGGTCCGCGTGAGCCCCCCGCGCAGTTCAACCGTGGGCTCCCACCCGGTCAGCTCGCGCGCCAGCGCCGGATCGGAGATCAGGCGCTGCACTTCGCTCTTCGCCGGCCGCACACGGGCCTCCTCGGTCTCAACCACGAGGTCTCGTCCCAGCAGCTCGCCGACGATCTCGACGAGCTCGCCGATCGACACGTCCACGCCCGTGCCGAGCTGGAGCGTTCGACCGACGGCATCGGGTCCCTCGGCGGCTGCGATGAACCCGGCGACCGTATCCCCGACGAACGTCAGGTCGCGGCGCGGATGCACCGAGCCGAGTCGGACAGGCCCGCCGGCGAGCGCCTGGCTGATGATCGTCGGCACGATCGCACGCGCGGACTGGAACGGACCGAACGTGTTGAACGGCCGCAGGATCGTCACGGGGAGGTCATACGATCGATGCCAGGAGTCCATCAGCTTGTCGGCCGCGAGCTTGCTTGCGGCATATGGCGACTGCGGCTCGAGCGGGTGCTGCTCCGTGATCGGAACCGACTGCGCGGACCCGTAGACCTCGCTGGTGGACGTATGCACGACACGCTCCGCGTCCGCGCGCAGCGCCGCCTGCGCGACGTTGAGCGTGCCAAGCACGTTCGTCTCGAAGTAGTCGCGCGGGTTGACGTAGGAGTATGGAATCGCGATCTGGGCGCCGAGGTGGAACACGACCTCGACGTTGTCGGCGGCCTGCACCACCGACTCGATGTCGCGCAGGTCGCCGAGAACGACCTCGGCCTGCGCCACCGTCTCGGGTTCCAGCCAGTCGAGCGTGCCGCGCTCGTTTCGCGAGTTGTAGCGGGCCATGGCGCGCACCTTCGCGCCGTCGCGGACCAGCCGTGCGACGAGGTGACCTCCTATGAACCCGCCCGCGCCGGTGACGAGGACGGAGCGTCCGCTCAGAGACATCCGCGCGATCCTAACGAGCGCCGCAGACTAGTCTTGCGGCCGATGTCCGGCTGGCAAGTACCACTCGCCGACGTGACCGTCACCGACGAGGACATCGAGGCGGTCGCCGAGACGTACCGATCAGGCTGGCTCAGCATGGGGCCGCGTACCGAGGAGCTCGAGGCCGAGCTGGCGCGGTACACCGGCGCGCAGCATGCGATCGCCGTCACGAACGGGACTGCGGCACTTCACCTGATCTGCCTCGCCGCGGGGCTGGGCACGGGCGACGAGGTGATCGTGCCGTCGATGACGTTCGTTGCGACGGTCAATGCGATCGCGTACACGGGTGCCACGCCGGTGTTCGCCGACATCCAGTCGCCCACCGAGCCGTGGCTGTCCGCGTCCGCAGCCGAGTCCGCGATCACGGCGCGCACTCGCGCGATCATGACCGTCGCCTACGGCGGCCACCCGGGACAGACCCGTGAACTGGGCGAGCTCGCACGGAGGCACGAGCTGGCGCTGCTCGAGGACGCCGCGCACGCGATCGGCGCGCGCGACGGCGGACGCCAGCTCGGCACCGTGGGAGCCGCTGGGGCCTACAGCTTCTTCTCCAACAAGAATCTCGCCGTCGGAGAGGGGGGGGCCGTGACGACGGACGACGCTGAGATGGCGGCGCGCATGCGGCTGCTGCGCTCGCACGGCATGACGACGCTCAGCTGGGACCGGCACCGCGGTCACGCAGCCGGATACGACGTCGTCGCGCGCGGCTTCAACTACCGCATCGACGAGCCGCGCGCGGCGCTGGCTCTCCGCCGGCTGGCGCGGCTCGACGCCGAGAACACGAGGCGTCATCGGCTTGATATCCGCTACCGCGAGAAGCTCGGCGCTCTGGGCGGCATCACACCCACACAGGCACCGCCGGCGGGCGAAGGCGACACGCCGGCCCATCACCTCTTCACAGCCGTGCTCGACAAGGGAGTGGACCGCGATGGTCTGCGCGCCCGGCTTGCGAGCGAGGGAATCCAGACGAGCGTGCACTACCCACCAGCCCATCGGTTCTCGATCTACGCCGACGCCGTGGCGGCGTTGCCGTTCACCGACGACTACGGCGCGCGCGCCATCACGCTCCCGATGTTCACCTCATTGACGGAGGCGCAGCAGGACCTCGTGGTCGGTGCCCTCGCGGCGGCGCTCTGAGACGCCGCCGACCGGTCAGCGCGTGATCAGCGCCAGCCGGTGGGTTCGCAGCAGCGGGATCGTGTTGAGCAGGGCGCAGCCGATCCATGCCCTCGGTGCGACCGCGCGCGCCAGTGGGGGAGCCAGGGTCACGCGGCGCGACCGGATCCGGCAGCCGGAGAAGATCCTGCGGATCTCGCCCAATCCCACGGGCTGCACATCGGGATTGCGCGGGTTGACACCGAAGTCGTAGACGAGGACCGCTCCCGACGGCCGGGTGACGCGCAACATCTCGGCGGCCGCGCGCTCCCGCGACTGCGCGCTGCGCATCGAACTCAGCATCGTGAACGCGAAGACCAGTTCGAACCGGCCGCTCTCGAACGGGAGATCCATGGCGTCGGCCACGCGAAAGTCGACACCCGGAGCGATCTCGCCCGCCACATCGATCAGATCCTGCTGCAGGTCGACGCCGTGGAGGTTCTCAGACCGCGAGCCGCGAGCCAGGAAGCGAACGAGCTGCTTGCCCTGTCCACAGCCGACCTCGAGGATCTCGCGGCCGTCGAGCGGCACCAGGCCGTGCCCGCGGAGCAGGTCGAACATGACACGCTCTGCCTCCTGTGCCACGAACAGGTTGCCCGGCATCCAGGACCGGTACCGCTGATCGCGCCAGCGATCCGCCTGGCGCTCATAGGCCTGGTGCGTTTCACTGACCTCGTCCACGGGGCGAAACTACCAGCACAGGTGTGTAATCGGCCCTGGGCTGGCCTACCATTGCGCCCTGATGAACGGCGACGCCTCGTGGCTCCGCATGGCAGGGACAGCCGAGCCTTGAGCACGGTGATCCAGGCGCGCCCGCGGCCGCCCGCGGCCTCCCCGGTGGTCTGGGGAGCCATGGGCGCGACGCTCGCCGTCGCGCTCGGGCTGGCGTCCGCCAGCAACCCCAGGGCGGCGGCGGCGCTGGCCATCCTGACGGGGCTTGCCGCTGCGACGGCCTTGAAGCGCTCGTCGCTGCTCATCTTCCTGATGCTTTCCGTGTACCTGGAGACGCTCTCGTTCGGGGGGCTGACGGCGAGCCGGCTGATCGCACCGCTGGCGCTGCTGGTCATCGTCTTCGAGTGGCTCCGGGGCAACGCGGTGCTCAGACCAGGGCCACAGCTGATTCCGGTGATCGCATATTCGTGCTGGGCGCTGTCCAGCACGCTCTGGACGAACGACTCCGCGGCCACGGTCGCGCTGCTCGCGTCACTGTGCATCGCACTCGTCTACATGGCCGCGTTCGGAATGCTGCTCGACTCCGAGGACGCGCTGCGCGCCGTCCTGTACGCGATCGCCGGGGCGGCGCTCGTCGTGGGTGCGTACGCCGTCGCGTCGTTTACGGGCGTGGGGTCAGCCGACGAGCTCCAGGGCGGACGCGCTCAGGGCGGTGCGGGCGACCCCAACTTCTTCGCGAGCCTCCAGCTGGTCGCTCTCCCCCTGATCCTGGTCGCCGCGTCGGACACGCGACGGCCGTGGCTGCGTTACGCGTTGTACGCCGCGGTCGTCGTCGCGCTGGTGTCGGTACTCAGCACGCTGTCGCGCGGAGCCCTGATCGCACTGACGACGATGCTCGCGATCCTCCCGTTCATCCCCTCCCGTGCCCTGCTCGGAACACGGCGGGAGAAGGCGGTGGTCCTCCTTGTGATCGTCGTGGGCCTTGCGGGACTCTCGACGCGCGACGGGTTCAGGACCGAGGTCGTCGGCCGGGCGAAGACGATCTTCGTCGGGGGTGAGGAGGGGGCTCAAGCTCCGGATCGGGACGCGGCGAGATCTGGAAGGCCGCCCGCCACGTCGCCAGTGACCATCCCGTCCACGGCATCGGGTTCGGCGCGTTCCCATCCGTGTCCAACGACTATCTCTTGAACACGCCCGGAGTGGACCTCAACAGATTCGCCGTGCGCGTCGGCGGGATCGAGGTGCACAGCGCGTATTTCGGAACGGCTGCCGAACTGGGACTGGTCGGCCTCGCGCTGTTCCTGAGCATCGTCGGGATGACCGCGTACATGCTGCGAAGAACGGCCGTACGTGCGGCAGACGCCGGCTGTCATTTCGTCAGCCGCGTTGCGAACGCGTGCCTGCTGTCGATGCTCGCTTGGGGCATGACGTCGATGTTCATCTCCTCAGAGACGTCAAGAGCCCTTTGGATCCTCGTCGGCTTCTCGCTCGCCCTGCCCCGATTGATCAAGGACCGCACGGTCGACGGCGATGGACCCGACTCCGTCCCGGTCGCAGGTGACGGCTAGTCGGGAACCTCGACGCGGGGCGCCCTCGCTACGGCCCCGGTCGTACGCGTGACACCCCGCAGGTCGACGATCGGGACCCTGGCCGCGACGGAAGCGAAGTCGACCCCCGGATGGGCAGTGACGATCACGGCGATCGCCGCGCCGTCGAGCGCGTCTTCGAGCGAGACACCGCGCAGACCGAGCGACCGCAGTTCCTCGACGTACTCGTCGTGGTAGACGATCTCGCCTCCGCGCTCCTGGAGCCGACGGATGATCTTCAGCGCCGGGGACTCGCGGACGTCACCGACCCCGGGCTTGTAACTGACACCGAGGATCGCGATGCGCGAGCCCTTCACAGGCCGCCCGAGGTCGTTCAGCGCCCCTTCGACGCGAGCAGCGCCGTAGTAGGGCATCTGCTGGTTGACCTTGCCGGCCAGCTCGATGAACTCGGTCGTGAGGTCATACTCGCGCGCCTTCCAGCTCAGGTAGAACGGATCGACCGGCAGACAGTGACCGCCCATTCCCGGACCTGGATCGAAGCGCATGAAGCCGAACGGCTTCGTCGCCGCGGCATCGACGACCTCGTACATGTCGATTCCCATCCGATCCGCGAGCACGGCCATCTCGTTGACGAGCGCGATGTTCACCGACCGGAACACATTCTCGAGCAGCTTGGCCATCTCGGCCACGTCGGGGCTGCTGACACGTACGACGCTGTCGCAGACGCGCGCATAGAGGGCCTCGGCGGCGTCGCCGCATGCCTCCGTATGGCCACCGATGATCTTCGGCGTCGTGCGCAACGTGTAGTCGGTGCGCCCGGGATCGACGCGCTCGGGCGAGAAGGCCAGATGGAAGTCGGTCCCGGCCTCGAGGCCCGACTCCTCGAGCGCGGGGAGCAGGCGATCGCGCGTCGTGCCGGGGTAGGTCGTCGACTCGAGGACGACCAGCTGTCCGCGCTGGATCAGCCCGCCGAGCGCTCGCGCCGCGGTCATCAACGGCCCAAGGTCCGGTTCGCGATTCGCGGTCAGGGGCGTCGGGACGCAGACGATGATCGCGTCGGCCAGAGCGAGACTCGACATCCTGTCCGTCACCTGAAGGCGGTCGCCGATCTCTCGGATCGCGTCGGAAGGCACGTCCTCGATGTACGACTCGCCCGAACGCAAGCTCGCGACCCGCGCTCCATCGATGTCGACCCCGACGACGGTGTCGCCCGCCTGCGCGAACTCGACGGCAAGCGGCAGCCCGACGTACCCGAGCCCAACGATGCCGACGTTCTTTCGATCAGTCATGCGGCCCTCCTCGGCCAGGCCACCTGCGCGGCTGCCATCGTGCGATCGCACAAGGTATCGGGACCGCTCCGGCTGTCGCCGCCGCGTACTGGAAGGACGCCATCACGTCTCCTCCTTCTCTGCTGAAGCCGGCGCGACGACGCTCTCCACCAGCTCAGACGGATCAGCGCTCTTGGCGACCACCGTCACGCCCAGACCCGCCAACTCCGCGGCAGGCCAGCCGGAGTAGACCACGATCCGCGGCGCGGACGGGATGCCCTGCAGCTGCGTGATGGTCTCGCCGACCGGCAGCCCCGGCATCGTGACGTCGAGCACGACGACATCGGGGGCGAGTCGTTCGGCGTGCTCGACGGCGCCTGCGCCGTCGAGTGCCTCTGCGACCACTTCGACACCGGCGCGCTCCATGTAGGCGCGCATGACCTGGCGCAGGTCCGCGCTGTCGTCGGCAAGCACGACGCGGATCGCACCCCCGCTCATGGGCCGCTCGCCGCCGGAAGGTCGAACGCTGCGACGAATCCCCGTTCGCCCGCGCGAGCGATGAGGGAGCCCCCGTGCGCCACGACGATTCGTCGCGCCGCGGGGCCGCTCACGCCTGCTCCGAGCAGAGGGCCTGCACCCGCCGGACGCACGAACGGGAGCAGACGCAGCCGGGCGTCCGCGTCGCCGGGCGCGTCGCGGTCATCTTCGAGTTCGACATGGACGCGTTGGCGATCGCCTGCCCGAGCGCGCAGTTGAAACGTGACGCCCGATCGCGACGCAGCCACCGATGGTCGCATGAGGTGACCCAGCAGAGCCCGCAACAGGTCCGCGTCCGCGGCGACCCTCGGACTGGCGTGCGCCCATTCCACAACGACGGGCCGCCCGGACTCGGAAAGCTCGGCGGCGACGCGCTTTGCCTCGGAGCCCAGGTCGAGCGACACAGGGCTCCCCGCCGTGGCCGAGAGGTCGCTCAGGTCGGCCAGCATGCGCGACAGGCGGCCTGCCACCCCGTCGAGCGCGCCGGGCGATGAGCCGGCCGCGCCGGCCAGCAGGGCCAGCTCTCCGAGCTGATGAGCGAGAAACCCGCCATACGAGTCCAGTGCGCGCTCAAGGACGGATTCGGCGGAGCCGAGGGAGCCGGGTGCTTCCGTCAAGATGCCGACCGAGCGACGGGCTCCTCAGCGACCATGCCCACGCGCAGACGATGGGTCGCCTCGATCGCCTCCTGACGGGACTTCACCCCGAGCTTGCGCAGAACGCTCTTCACATGCGAGCGCACCGTTTCCACCGACACCACCAGCTCGTCGGCGATCTCGTCGGTCGAGCGCCCCTTGCACATGTGATCGAGCACCTCCCACTCGCGCGAACTCAGCGGGCTGCGCACCGGACGCATGCCCGCACCGTCCTCGCGGATCCTCCGGAAGCCGTGGACAAGCCTCATGGTCAGGCGACGGGAGATGATCGGCTCACCCTGGTGCGCTGCGCGGAGAGCACGCGGCAGGGCCTCGAGCCCGATCGCCTTCGACATGAAGCCGACGGCCCCGGCGCGCAGACTGAGGATGCCGAGATCGTCGTCGTCGGTCGAACTGAGCACGACGATCCGGCACTCCGGATGATCCTCGAGGATCCGCTTGGTCGCGTTGAGGCCGTCGGTACCCGGCATGACCAGGTCCATCACGACCACGTCGGGCCGGTAGTAGAGCGCCAGCTCCGCACCCTCACGACCGTCGCTCGCCTCTGCGATGACCGTTATGCCCGCGTCCTGCAGCGTGTCGCGCACGACCCGCCGCGCGAGTGGATCATCGTCCACCACGATCACGCGCAGCCGCTCGTCGGCGTCGTTGGTCGTCTCCGTCGTTCCCTCGACCTTCACGGCATCCCCCCGGATACGCCCGCAGTTGGTCCTGCGTGGGGGAGGAAGATACCCGCACCGAGAGTGAAATTCCAGCCCGGGGCGTCCAACGCTCGTCCGGCGGCTGCCTGGCGTCGGCGGCCGGTGCCTCGTGGCGGGCGGCCCCCAGGGGGGACGATCGGGAGCCGCCCACCTTGCGGCGGGGCCGCCATCCTGGCGAACCTCCGTCGGGGCAACACTTACCTGCGGAGCAGCTGCTGTGACGGTGACGAAGGACGTCGGTGCGGGTGATCCTGATTTTTCCGGTGGGGGAGAAATCTCACCCTCACGCGTGCGCAGCTCTCTAGTTGACTGGTTGCGCAAGTTGGATCAGGAGCGCCAGTCGTTCCGAGATAGTCCGGGGGGACAGCAGTGCCAAGGATACGGACATCCGTCCGGCCGCGCAGCGGCGGACACATGGGGTCGGCGGCGTTTCCAGAGACCGCGCGTGCCGGCTCGGGGGCAAGACACGACGGCACCCGAGACGGCGCGCCGGCCGACGCGACCGCAGCGGCGGCGCATGACCTTCAGACTCCCGCGGCGATCATCATCGGGCTCTGTGCGAGGATCGCGGCCGGCGGCCTGACGGCAGAGCAGGCGGCGGACCTGGAGCGCGTCCGCGTGCAGGCCGCAGCGGTGTCGCGCACCGCGCTGGAGTTGCTCGAGACGACGCGGACGACTCCGCCGCCGCAGCAGCAGCGCCAGGAGATAGACGTCGCCTCGGTCGCCCGCGCTGTGGCGGACGAGGTCGCCGTGCTCGCTCACGAGCGCGGCGCGATCATGCTCGTCTCGGCGGAGGCGCCCGCGATGGTGAGAGCCGAGGAGGGCGAACTCGACTCCGCCATCACCAATCTCGTCACCAACGCCGTGCGACAGGTGGCGAGCGGCGGCTGTGTCCGCTGCTCGGTGAGACGCGCAGACGACAACGTGGAGATCGAGGTCGCCGACAGCGGCCCGGGCATCCCCGAGAACGAGCGCGATGCTCTGCTCGACCCGTTCACGCAGGGCACGGGAGCTCGCGGCAGGGCGGGGCTGGGCCTTGCGATCGTGAGCGAGACGGCGGCGCGCCTCGACGGCTCGATCGCCGTCGGCGACGCGCCGGAGGGCGGCGCCGCGTTCACGCTGACGCTTCCGGAGGTCCGCCGCCCGGCTCGGCTGGGGCGCCGGCGTCGGCGCGCCGGGCAGCCTGGCTGACCCGTCGTGGCGCCTGTGTCCGGCCCGCCGTGGATGCTTCGGCACCCTGAAGCGACTCTGCGGGTCCGCGCACCCGCCTGAACCGAGGTCCCATGCCCGTATCCAAGACCCGCTACTTCACCCACGAGGGGCATCGGCTCGCCTACGCAGAGACGGGCTCAGGCGGGCGCCTGGTCGTTCTCCTCCACGGCCTGCTGCTGTCGAAGCGCATGCATCGCGAACTCGCACGCGAACTCGCCGATCGGGGCAATCGCGTCGTCTCGCTCGACCTGCTCGGACATGGCGAGTCCGACCGACCAATCGACATGACGCAGCACTCGATGCAGCTCTACGCGACGCAGGCGCTCGGCCTGCTCGACCACCTCGGCGCGCAGGAGGCGGTCTTTCTGGGGACGTCGCTCGGCGCGAACACGACGCTCGAGGTCGCGGTCATCGCTCCCGAGCGAGTGCGCGGAATGGTCATCGAGATGCCGGTCCTCGACAGCGCGATCGTCGCTGCGGGCATCGCCTTTCTGCCGCCGATGGTGGCGATGCGGTTCGCGGCGCCCGTCATGCAGGCGAGCTCCGCGCTCGCAAGGCGCGTTCCGACCGGCAGGCTGGGCCTCGTCGACACGGTGTTCGACTGGGCGCGTCTCGAACCTGCGCCCGCGCTGGCCGTTCTGCAGGGGCTCTTCTTCGGCCGCATCGCGCCGCCGAAGAGCGTGCGACGTACGCTCACGCCGCAGGCGCTCGTCATCGGACACCCGAACGACCCCGTCCACCCGTTCGCCGATGCCGGCGAGTTGGTCGAGGAACTCCCGAACGCGCGACTGCTGGAGGCCGAGTCGATCCTGGAGCTCCGCCTCAAGCCCAAGCGGCTGACAGCTGAGATCGCGGGCTTCACCGACCAGTGCTGGACCGCGAGCGGCGCCGGGCGCACTCCCGGCCGTGCCGGCCCATCCGGCAAACGCAGGTCGCGCCGGACCGCCGCCGCCTGACCGGCGGAAGCTGAGCCTCAGTCGCCGGGCGGGTCGCGCCACGCCGGCGTCTCGCCGCGGTAGAGCCCCTTCCCGCCGAGGACGATCCGCAGCGTCCGCCAGAGGATCAGTGCGTCCAGCCTCATCGAGCGGTGCTCGATGTACCAGAGGTCCAGCTCGATGCGCTCGGTCCCAGGGCAGCTCCGCGCGGCCGTTGACCTGCGCCCACCCGGTGATGCCGGGTCGCACCGCGAGCCGCCCGCGTTGCCGCTGCGTGTACTGCTCGACCTGAACCGGCACGGTCGGTCGCGGACCGACGATCGCCATCTCGCCGCGCAGCACGTTGACGAGGTTGGGCAGCTCGTCGAACGACGTGCGGCGCAGAAGTCGGCCGACGCGCGTGATCCGCACGTCGCCCTCGCTGATGGCCAGCCCGGCCCCGAGGCGCTCGGCGCCACTGACCATCGTGCGCAGCTTCAGCACGTCGAACTCGTGGCCCTCGCGGCCGACGCGACGTTGGCGGTAGAGCGCGCCGCCGCGCGACTCGACGCGGACGGCGAGCATCGCCGCGAGCAGCACCGGCGAGGACACGAGCAGGACCCCCGCGGCGGCGACCACGTCGAACGCACGCCTCACCGCGTCCCCTCCGGCGGCGCCCAGCCGGCCGGCGTGCCGTGGCGCAGGTAGTCGAACAGGCCGGCCGCCACCGACAGCGTGGTCAGCACGTAGTAGCGGGCAACGAGCAACGGGCGCAGGCGCCACCGGGCGCCCAGCGGCGGCCGCGGTCAGCAGAGCCACCTGGAGACCGAACATGACCACGTACAGGGTGCCCTCGCCGAGCAATGCGGCATTGGCCGCCAGCGCGGCCAGGTGCAGGAACGGCGCCGCGTAGCGCAGCAGGCGGTGCGAGGCGATCATCAGCGCGTAGAGCGGCGGGTAGCCGCGCGGCGAGAGCATCCCGCCGCGCAGGACGATCGGCCACGCGTGGCTCATCATTCGCCGCTTGCGGGCGAACTCGCCCTCGATCGTCGGCACCATCTTCTCCGTCGCGCGCGCTGCCGGCTGCGTAGAGCGCGCGGCGGTCGCGCTTGACGAAGTTGAACGGGAAGGACAGATCGTGGCCCATGACCGGATCGACGACGATGTAGTCGTCTCGGCGCACGGCGTAGATCGCGCCGTTCCCGGCCGTGACCGACGCAAGGTCGGACTCACGCTCGCGCAGCCACATCTCGTAGCGCCAGTACAGACCCTCCTGATTGCTGCCGTCGCCCGGGTTGACGAAGCGCACCTGTCCGCACACGTAGCCGACGTCGATCCGCGCGCAACCTGCGCGACCAGCGCGCGCAGCGCGCCCGGCGTCCCACGACGAGTTCGCGTCGGAGAACGCGATCACCGTGCTGCGCGGATCCGCCGCGGCGACGGCCCGGTCCTGGGCGCGCACCTTGCCGCCCCACGGCAGCTCGAGCACGAGATCGGCACCCGCCTCGCGCGCGCGGCGCGCCGTGTCGTCGGGAGATCCGTCGCACGCGACGATGACCTCGAGCCGATCGGCGGGCCAGTCGAGCGCGCGCGCGTTCGCGACCTTGTCAGCGATCACCGCGTCCTCGCGATGCGCTGCCACGACGAGCGAGACGAACGGCTCGCCGTCGCCGCGGCCGGCGTCCTCGGGCGTGCGCGGCGGTCGGCCGCCGGCCGCCACGAGCAGCGCGAGAAGGAGCGGGTAGCCGACCTGCGCGTAGACCAGCAGGCCCGCCGAGCCCCAGAACACGAACTCGGCGATGCTCACGTCGAGTCCCCCGCCAACCGCCGGTAGAGGTCGAGATGAGCCCTCGCTATCGGCTGCCAGCCATATCGCTCGCGCACTGCGAGGGCGGCTCGCGCGGCGAGCGCCTCGCGCGCTGCGTCGTCGGCCAGAAGCCGCGTGACGGCCTCGCGCAGGGCGACGGCGTCCCCGGACGGCACCAGCTCGGCCGCCCCGGCCGCCGCGACCTCAGGGAATCCGCCGACGTCGCTCAAGACGAGCGGCGTGCCGAAGGCGAGCGCAGTGAACAGCACACCGGACTGATCGACCTCGCGGTAGGGAAGCACGGCGAGATCCGCGCGCCCGAAGAGAGCGGGCAGCTCGCGGTCATCGACGAAGCGCTCGACGAAGCGCACGCCCGCCGGTGCCGACGCCCGCAGCGAAGCGGTGTCGAAGCGAGGCATTCCGACGACCCAGAGCTCGGCGTCGTCGATCCCCCGCCAAGCCTCGACGCGCGACGTCGATGCCCTTGTAGGGCCGCATCAGCCCGAACAGCAGCACGACCGGCTTCTCGACCGCCGCCAGGTCCGGCGGGAGCGGAGGCGCGTCGGAGACATCCAGCAGATGCGTGAACGCGCCGTGGGGGATCACGGTGACCTTCGCCTCGTCGACCGCCAGCTCGCGGACCAGCCGGTCACGACCATGTGCCGAGTGCACGACGACCGCGTCCACCTTCTCGTACAGACGGCGCTGCGCGTCATGCTGCCCGATTCGCGGCTCCTTCGGAAGCACGTCGTGGGCGGTCAGCACCAGCGGGCGGGCTCGCGGCAGCAGCGCGGTGTCGAGCTGCTGCACAGAAAGCCACTGGAAGTGCACGACATCGGCCCGGGCAGCGCGTCTGCGGTAGCGCAGCATGTCCGGAACGTGCTGCGCGAGCCGGATCGCGCTCCTCGCGCGGCCGGGCCTCGGCGGCACGCGCCGGTAGAAGAACTCGTCGACGCCATAGCCGTCGCCGCGCGGCACGCGGCCGTAGGCGAAGCGACTCGTCAGGAGCGTGACGTCCACGCCCTCCCTCGCCAGCGCCGAGCACAGGGCGTGGTCATAGGGAGGCGTGTAGGCGGGAGGGTCGACGACGTGAACACGCACCGGCGATCACAATAGGAGGCGGTGGCGGACGTCGAGGTGACCTACTGCGTAGTGAACACGCAGCAGCGCGAGCTGCTCGTGCGCGGGCTCGACGCGATCGCGCGGGAGCGGGAGCTGCTGCCGTTCGCGGCCGAGGTGCTCGTGCTGGACAACGCATCGACCGACGGCTCTGCGGGCGCCGCGCGACGCCATCCGGCGGTCGACGAGGTGATCGCCGTCGAGCAGCGACGCGGCAAGGCGGAGAACGACACCGCACTGCTTCAGCGCGCGCGGGGGCGCTACGCACTGCTGCTCAACGAGGACTCCGAGCTGCTCCCCGGAGCGACTGCGGCGCTCCGCGACGCCCTCGATGCGAGCCCGCGGGCGGGCGCCGCGGGCGCACGTCTGCTGCGCCCGGACGGCCGCGTTCAGCCGAGCGCGTGGAGGTTCCCGGGCCCCTCAACAGCGCTGGCGGCTGCGCTCTTCATCCACGGCTGGACGACGGTTCAGAGCCGCGGAGAGCAGACCCGGCCGGTCGACTGGGCGCAGAGCGCGGCGCTGCTCGTACGCGTGCAGGCCGCGCGCGAGATCGGCTGGCTGGACCCCCGCTTCTTCGTCTACTCCGACGAGGTCGACTTCTGCAAGCGGCTCTCCGACGCGGGTTGGCAGACGCTCTACGTGCCCGGCGCGGTCGCCGTCCACCACGAGCAGCTGTCGACCGACGCCGTACCGGAGCGGCGAATCGTCGAGCTCTCGCGCAACCGCGACCGTTACATGCGAAAGCACCATTCCGCTGCCGCGGCGGCGCTCGTGCGCTGGCTCACCGCCTGGACCTACGCGGTCCGCGCACTCGCCGCCACCGTTCTTCCGGGGCACCAGCCGAGGCGCTACTGGCGCCATGTCACCGCCACGCTTCACCCGGAACGCGGTGAGGGTCTGCGCGAGGCGGCGGCGGACCACAATCGAGGCGGGCCCCGGCTCTGATCGCTGCCCGGCTGCGACGGATGTCACCGCCCGCGGCGGCTGAGGCTCCGCGCCGCCGTCCCAAGCGCCTGCAGCTCGCCGCGCTTCACGACGCCGAGCGCAACCAGCGCAGGCACGATCGCGATCCATACCGCGAGGCGTGCGGCGAAACCCGCGGCGCCCGCCGTCGGCAGCAGCAGGTTGCCGCCCACTGCGAGGCCACCCGCAACGAGTGCGAGACCGGCGATGCGGGCCCACTCGAACGGGACGGTGAACAGGCGGCGTGTGAGCGCGTGCAAGACGACGAGCATCGCCACGTATGACCCGCACAGCGCGATCGCCGCCCCTTCGATCCCGAGCGGCGGCACCAGTGCGACGAGCAGCGCGACGTTCACCGCGACGCCGGCCAGCGCCGCAGGCAGCGTGCGTATCGTGACGCGCACGCGGCCGGCGACGGTCACCAGCACCAGGTACAGGCCGTACAGAGCCCAGCCGAGAGCCAGCCACGGCAGCGCCTCGTGAGCCTCAAAGAACTCCGGTGCCGTGAGCAGACGCACGACCCAGCGCCCGAGCAGCTCGAATCCGGCGACGGCGAGCGCCGCGACCACGAGATAGGCGCTGGTGACGCGGGCGTAGACGCGCGCCGCCTCGTCGTCGTCGACAAGCGAATAGGCCAGAGGCGGCCAGGCCAGCTGAAAGCCGCGCACGGCGATGATCACAGCGGTCGCCAGCTTCACCGCCACCGCGTAGAGCCCGGCGGCCGCCGGGCTCTCGACGCGGAGCAGATAGGTGCGGTCGACGGCGTTGAGGAGGAAGACGGCCGCGTCCGCCGGGACCGTCGGCGCGCCGTAGCGCAGCAGGGGCGCGAGCGGAGCGCGGGTCTGCGGAAGCCCGACGTGGTCGCGCACGGCCGTCACCCACAGGGCGATCAGCACCGCTCCGGATGCCGCGTAGTTGCCGAGCACGTAACCGCGGGCCCCCTGGTCGAGGATGACGACCAGGACCACCGTCAGCCCCACCGTCAGTACGACGTTGCAGACGGATGCGCGCAGGTAGGCGCGTCGCCGTTCCTCGACTCGCAGCAGCGCGTAGGCCATCTCCAGATTCGTGAACGTCCAGATGCCCAGCACGCCGAATGCCATGAGCGTCGCGTCGTGCGTTCCCAGCACGAGTTCGGAGAGCGGCCCGGCGAGCAGCACCCCGGCGACGAGCGCGATCGTGGTGGTCAACAGCACGAACGACGTGGTCGTGCGCGCGAGCCGCTGCCGGCCGCCCTCCGGCTCGTCGTGCCAGTGACGCACGAAGGCCTCGCCCATTCCCGCCCGCAGAAGGATGCTCGTGAGGATCACGAGCGTGAGCAGCGTCTCCGCGTAGCCGAACTCGGCGCGGGTCAGGTGACGCGTGTAGAGCGGAAGCGTGAAGAGGGCGAGCAGTCCGGCGAGCAGGCTCGCGGCCTGGTAGGCCAGACCCGACCTGGCCAGGCGACTTAGGTAGCCCTCCATCGGGTCCGCACGCTACTGACGGCGGTGGCCGCCACGAGCGCGCTGCGGGGACTAGGGTGCTCGCCCGTGAGCCCGGCAACGAAGGAGCGCCCACCCATCTGCGTCCTCATGCTGCCCCGCGACCTGGAGTCGTTCGTCCAGCGCGAACAGGCCCGCGACCTTCTCCGCGCGCCGGGTGTCGTCGCCGTCGATCCACCGCGACTGCCCTACGGGGCGTTCGCACGCATGCCGCGCGGACTGGCCGACGCCGTGGCCGCGACTCAGGCGCGGCGACTCGTGCGCACGCTCCGGCGCACGCGCGGCGAGCCGCGCGCGATCGTGATCTTTCACCCCCTCCAGTACCCGGTGGCACGAGCGGCGCTCGGCAGCTGCCCGGGATCGGAGCTCTGGTACGGGCGCTGGGACCGTTACGAGTGCGCCTACGACGCGCCGCCGCGGATGCGCGAGCGCCTGCAGGAGCTTCACGGGCTCGCCGCCGAGCGCTCGGCGCTGACGTTCGTGGTATCGGACGAGCTGGTCAGGCTGGAGGACGAGGCCGGCCGCAGCGCGGTGCTGGCGCCCAGCTCGGCCGACGCGTTTCCGGCTCCCGACCCGGAGGAGATCGTCATCGCCGTGTCACTGGGACATCTGGGACACCGCAACGACTGGGGTCTCCTGCGCTCCGTCGCCGACGAGCTCGGAGACCGCCTTGTCCTGCTCCTGATCGGCCAGTGGCACGACTCCGAATCCGCCGACGACCCGGACTATCTCGCGTGCCGCGGCCACCCGAGCCTGGTCTGGCTCGGCCGGCGCAGCGACGACGAGGCCGCGCGACTGATCCTCGCCGCCGACGTGGGAATCGTGCCGTTCAGGCGCGAGCCGTTCAACGACGCGGGGCTTCCCACTCGAATCCTCAAGTACGCGCGGCTGGGACGGCGCACGGTGAGCCTCGACCTCGCGGGGGCGCGTACCTGGAGCCGTGCCGTGACGCTGGTCGATGACGCCCCCTCGTTCGCGCGCGCGCTCGCCGAGCAAGCCGGGGCTCGCCTGCGACCCGACGCTGCGCTGCGCGAGTGGGCGCTGACGCAGAGTGCTGCGACGCAGAACGGTCCGCTGTGGGAGCGGCTGGAGAGCCTTGGGATCAGCCGGCGCGCATGAGCGCCCGCGAACGCTCTGCTACGGCTGCGCCGGACAAGCCACGTAGACCGCAACGCGACCGTGCCGGGAAGCTCGTACGAACCCCGGATCAGGAGCGTTGGTGCTCGGACTCGCGCCGTCGGCGAAACCGTAGCGGCGCAGCGTCTTGCGATCCGCGTACACCAGCGCTACGCCTGCGGCGCGTCGCCGCGCCGAGCGCGCGCCGACATCCGCGCGCGGCGCGTCGAGAATCCAGCGGGCGTCCGGAACCAGCCTGTAGTTGGGCAGCGTCACGGGGCCACATCGCCGGCCGCCGGCCACGGCCGGGCTCTCAAGCGCGGCGACCAGGTCATCGTGCACGCCGGTCACGAAACGCAGCTCGTTGGTGAACCGCTCGACGACCGAGAGGCGTCCGACGACGAAGGCGACGCCCACGACGGCCATTGCGGCGACGGCCAGCGACCAGCGACGGCGGAGCGTTGAGGCGCCCGGCAGGACGGACCAGCCCGCGAGCGCGTAGCCCGCGAAGATGGCCAGCGCGATCGCGGGCACGGTCAGGTAGCGCGGCAGGATCGAGAGGCCGGCGGCTCCCGACGCGACGAACGTCACGATCCCGGACGTCAGCAGGGCGATCGGGACGTGCAGCGAACGGCCCTCTCGACGCCGCCAGGCGAGCGCGATTCCGGCGAGCGCCGCCAGCAGCACGGGCACACGCAGCGTGTCGGCCATGAACTTGACGAGCGCACCCGGTACCTCTCCGATGCCACGGCGCCGGCCGAGCTCGTCGGCGAGGTCGCTGGTCGCGTTGAGCGAGTGCAGGGCGTCGCCGGTGACCCAGAAGTCCACGAGCGCCCAGAGCGCCGGGGCCAGCAGCGCGAGCGCCAACAGGCCCGGTCGGAGGCTCCGCCGCCGAGCCCCTGACGGCGCGCCGCCGCGCGGCGGCCAGACACACCAGATCCAGTACGCGCCGGCCAGAACCCAGGCCTCGGGTCGGAGAAGCCCCGCGAGCGTGAGCAGAACCATGACCGGGACGCCGCGGCGCGGCCGCTCGGCCTCGAGCACCGCTCCCCACATGACCAGGGCAAGGAACGGCACGTCGACGTACGCGCGCGCCGCGTAGAGCAGCAGCGCGATGCTCGAACCCGTCAGAAGCGCAGCGACGAGGCCGGGCCAGGTGCCGAAGACGGCGCGGCCCACCCGGAATACCGCCCACACCAACCCGACGAGCGAGAGCGCAGAGAGCAGCACCAGCCAGCGGTCCGCGTCTCCGCCTGCGAGCGCCGTGAGCACGGCGGCGACGACCAGATAGAGCGGGTGCTGAGTCGGCGCCTGATACGCCTCGAAGGTCGGCTTGTGCCCGTCGAGCAGCTCTCGTCCCCAGACGAGGTGATAGTAGGCGTCGTAGTTGGGATAGGTGCGGACGAGCAGCCACACGATCACCGCCGCGACCGCGAGCAACCCCACGACGGCGAGCTCGCGTCCAGGAGCCCGGGCGGCCCTCACGGAACCTCCGCCGAAGCGACCGGCGCACTAGCGTCCGATGCAGCGAGCGCGGTCCCGACCGCGAGCAGCGCCCAGGTCAGCGGGTCTTCCAGGAACGCCGCGTAGAGCAGCGTGTGGACCACGAGCGCGGCGAACGCCGCTGCCACACCGGCTCGCGCGGGGGTCGTATGAGCGCCGCGAAGCAGCCTCTGAAAGGCGAACCAGAGCAGCGCGAGGTACGCAGCCAGGCCGAGCAGCCCCTGCTCTGCCGCGACGGTCACTGGGATCGTGTGGGAGGCGGACGTCGCCCGCTCGGCGGAGACGTCCTCGGCGCGGCGGTACTCGCGCGCGAACGACCCGGAGCCGAGGCCCGTGAGCGGGCGGTCAGCCGCGAGCCTCACTCCGCCCTCGACGAGCTGATAACGGCCGCTCGTGGCGTCGTTGGCCGACGTCGAGCTCGAGAGGTCGGCGGCGGCCAGGAACACTCCCCCGGCGGTCACCAGCCCGAGCAGGGCCGCCAGGGCGGCACGGCGAGGGCTCCAGCGCAGCCCGCCGAGCACCGCCAGCCCGGCCAGCAGCGCGGCGAAGCTCGACTGCGAGAGCGTGAGCACCAGGCCGCCGAACAGCAGCGCCGCGAGCAGCGCCGCGAGCGCCACGTCGCGTGGACGTGCGCGCCAAAGCATCCACGCGACCAGCAGCACCAGCACGACCGCGAGGAAGCGACCGTAGATGTTGGGGTCGAAGAAGAGCGAATTGACGCGGAAGTAGTCCTCGACCTGGTTCGAGGCGATCACCTTCGGGTTGAGAAGCAGATGTCGTGTGGCGTACTCGACATATCCGACGACCGCGAGCGCCGTGGCCAGTCCCGCGAGCACGCCGAGACTCGCCGTCGTGACGCGCGGCGTCCACCGCAACCTCGAGAGCAGCGCGAACAGCACCGAGAAGGGCACGAAGAAGAAGACGACGTTCTCGAGAGCGCGGTCGGCATCCGCGGACCAGGCGCTGCCGAGGGCGTAGAGCGCCAGAACGATCGCGAGCGACCACTCGAGCCCGCCCGGGCGCAACCTGTCCCCGGCAGCATCGACGCTCTGCGAACGGCCGCTGAGGCGGGGCACCGCCCACGCAAGTGCGCCGCCGGCGATCACGAGGTAGAGCGGCAGAAGCAGGCTGGCGCTCGAGCTCCCTATCGACAGCGGAATCCGGAACGGGATCGTCGCCACCGCCGCCAGCGCGAGGGCGCTGGGGAAACGCGCGAACAGGAGCGCGAGCGCCGCGAGCGCACCAAGGCCCACTGCGGCGCCGACCAGCGCCAGTGTGTTGCGGTCCGAGAGCGACTTGACCTGGTCGGCGTCCGACGCGTGCACGGCCAGCACGGTCGCCGCGCCGAGAAGCGCCCCGAGCAGCAGCCATGCACGGGCACGATCACCGCGCACGACGAGCGCCGCTGCCGCCGGCGTGGAACACGCGATCAGCGCGAGAGCAGGTCCCACGTGCGCTCCATCAGTGCCTGGATCTCGGCGTCATCGCGCAGGCGGCCCGGCAGCTCCGGCAGCCCGAAGCGGATGACGGTGCCGCGCCCGACCCGCAGCGCGACGATCACCGCACCGCCGTCCGCCGCGACCGCCGACGAGCGCAGTCGAGCGCTGCCCGGCGCAGTCGTCACCTCGCCTGCCCTGAAGCCGGGGAAGCGGCCGTCCGTGCCCTCGAAGAGCCCGATCTCGTCCTCCTGGCTGGTCAGGTCGAAGACGCCGCCGCGCAGCGGCGCCACCGTCGAGCCCCAGAGGTCCGAGCTCGCGGGCGGCGTCGGTTCGACCAGCCGAAGCCGCCGCGTGAGTCGTGCCTGCCGCTGAAACGACCCGACGCCCATGGCGGCGAGCGTGCCACCCCGCCTGACGAAGCTGCGCAGCCGGACCTGGAGCTCGCGTGGGAGCCACGCGGCGTCTCCGGCGACGATCACGCCGGAGTGACCCGCGATTCGCGGACCGCGCCGCAGCGCGAGCGCGATGTCGGTGGTGACGTCATAGCGATGACGCTCTCTGTCCAGATGAATCAGCAGCGGAGCCTCCCGCTCACCGAAACCCGACGGCAGGGGCCGTGCCAGCACGCGCGCGAGTTTCACTCCGCGGCCCGCGGTGAGCGTGTTGGGCAGTCCGTCACCGTCGTCGTCGACGGGGTTGCGGCCCTGCCATGTCATCAGCGGCAGGACGACGAGCACGCGATGTCGCGCGATGTCGTCGACGGCGAACGGCACGGTCGCGGTTCGAGAGCCGCGCCGGGCCTCGAAGAGATACACACCGCTGTCGCGTCCCGGTGGCTTGAGCGAGACCTGGGGGCGGACAGCCCGGCCGCGGCGGACGACCGCCCCTCCGACGCGGCGCGCAGACCAGTCGTACGCGCGACCGCGCGCGTCGACGAAGATCCCGATTCGCGCACCGCCGACCCGGCCGGGATGAAGCGGGGGCTGGGCGGCCAGGCGGCGTACCATGATTCCTCCGCGCCCCGGCGCGCGGCGCCCGTACACGCTCTGCGGCAGGCCCCTGGCGTCGAGCGGGACGGACGTGCCGATGTTCCCGGCCGCATCGCGCAGCTCAGCCACGGCCATGTACGTGCCGGGCGCAGCGGGCCGCCCTCGA
The DNA here is from genome assembly GCA_963714935.1 of uncultured Actinomycetes bacterium. Taxonomy (GTDB): domain Bacteria; phylum Actinomycetota; class Thermoleophilia; order Solirubrobacterales; family Solirubrobacteraceae; genus F1-60-MAGs163. The sequence continues at coordinate 116,875 of CAVQQA010000006.1, read as the reverse complement.
TCGTCGGTGCCGTTCCAGTTGACGCGGTCGGCTCCGCGCAGGATCGCGCGGGTCGCCGTCAGGCGGGCGGGCCGGACGTCCGTGCGAAAGACCAGCAGCCTTCCGCGGCCGTTTCGCGCGGGAGCGTTGAGCGCGACCTGTGCGGGGGCGCCGGCCGGGTTGGGCAGGAGCTCGGGGCCGGGCTCGCGTCGCGGGCCGACCGAGACCACACGAACCTCCGGAGGCGTTCTGTCGACGCGAAAGGCGTCGGGCACCACGACGTTGCGGCCCTGCTCGCGGAGCGTTATCCGAACGCGGTAGATCCCGTCCGGAGCCTGTTCACCACGGTCGTTCCTGCCATCCCAGACAGGCGTCGTGATCGGGTAGCGATATGCCTGGAGCTGTCCGCCGGAGACGATCTCGCGGACCTCGTCGCCCGCGTCGTCGACGATGGCGACGTCGACGGTGTCGGCCTTCTTGAGACGAAACCTGACCCTCTGGACATCGTTACGCGAGTCGGCATTCGGGGAGATCACCGTCCAGCGCAGCTGGAAGTCCTGGATCACCGACGGTTGCGACTTGAGCTCCTGGGCTGCGAAGAATGCAGCCAGCGAAGCCACGACCAGCGCGCCGAATACGACCTGCGAGAGCCGTGTCACAGCGCCACGAAGCTCCCGTTGGCGGGGCGCTCGTCCAGCTTCGAACCTGGACGCAGCGCCGCAAGTGCCAGGCGGATCGTGTTTCCGTGACAGACCACGAGCACCGGATGCGTCGACTCACGACGACGCCAGTCCTCAACCGCCGCCAGCACCCGCTTCTGCTGATCCGCGAATCGCTCCCCATTTGGAAAGCCCCACCCGGGGTCGAGGGCCACGAAGCGGGCGAACCCCTCGGCATCCTCAGCGAGTACATCAGCGAACGCCCGATCGGTCCAGTCCCCGGCATCGGTCTCGGCGAAGCGCTCGTCGATCACCGGGTCGAGGCCGATGCGGGCTCCGACCACGCGCGCCGTCTCCCGCGCCCGCTCTATGTGGCTGCTGACGAGCGTCGCGGGGCCCAGCCCCACTGCGTCCTCCGCAAGGGCCGCTGCCTGCGCGCGGCCTGTCCGGTCGAGCGGAACGGGCAGCCAGCCTTGGAAGCGACCCGCGGCGTTGTACGCGGTCTGCCCGTGCCGGGCGAGATAGATCATGAGCGCCTACTGGGCGCGATCGGCGCCGATGATCACGACGACCGGCGCATCAGCGCCGAGAACACGAGCGTTCTGGTCCATCGAGCGCAGCGCGTCTCGGCCGACCCCGATGATCTTGGCGACGTCGAGCGCCTGCCGGCGGCTTCCCTGCGCATAGTGAATGACGCTCTTCTGCACCGTCTGATCCGTGTTGGTGACGACGATCCCCTCGCGATAGCCACGCTCGAGGACGCGGTTCATCGCGCCGCGAGCCAGTCCGGTGACCGTCGTGCCGTTGAGTACCGAGACGGTCGTCTCGGCGCGATCGAGGGGCGCGGCCGTGCTCCCGCTCGTGTCAGCTCCCTCGTCGCTCGCCTGGCCGACGGTGTTCGGCTTCTGTGGCGGGCCTTCGTCGCCACCGAAAACCTGCGTGACCAGCAGCGCGGCGATCGCGATCAGCGCGACTCCCCCGAAGACCACCGCGAACACGTTGCGGCGAGCATGTGCAGGCGGCGCGTCCGGAGCCGGACGGCGCGACCGCACCGGGCCGCCTGCCGCCGCGACGGTGGCGCGGGCGGGCCCCGGCGCTGCGCGCGGGCGCGGGGGGGCTGCTGACGCCACGTGGGGCTGACCGGGCGCGGCGGCCGCGGGCGTGGACGGCGCCACGGCTGGTGGGGCCGGGACGGGCGTGCCCGGCGCCGGAGGTGCCGCGGGCGGCGTCGCGCCAGCAGCCGGAGGCTTCGCAGGAGGCGTCGCGCCAGGTGCCGCAGGAGGCGTCGCGGGAGGTGCCGCGGGCGGCGTCGCGCCAGCAGCCGGAGGCTTCGCAGGAGGCGTCGCGCCAGGTGCCGCGGACGGCGTCGTGCCCGCAGCCGGAGCCTTCGCAGGAGGCGTCGCGCCAGGCGCCGCGGGCGGCGTCGTGCCCGCAGCCGGAGCCTTCGCCCCCGGCTGCGTGGCGGGAGGCGCAGATCCCGCTGCGGCCGACGCCGGGGTCTTCGTCGGCACCTGCGCACTGGCGCTGACCGTCGCCGGGGAGGCGGCGGGGGCCGGTACCGCCTGGCCGGCAGCCGAAGCGGCGACCGCTGCGGTCGCCGGACCCGGCAGCGCCGGGCGGGGACCGGGCGGCGCTGCGGGAGGGCTCGCGGCCGCGGCTGCCGTCGCAGGCTGCGCCGGGCCCCCGGGACCGGGCGCAGCGGAACGAGTCTGGGCCTCGGCCACGACACGCTGCTGGAGCTCCGAGTCCCGCTCGGGCGCGCGACCTGCCCACTCCCTCAGCCGCTTCACCTCGCGAGCCTGGGCGAAGTAGAGCAGTGACAGCACGCCGAGGCCGACGACCGCCGCGAGCCCCGCGTAGGCGCCGTACTTCTCGATCTCGTCGGTCAGGGAAAGGGCAGCCAGGACGGCCGTCATGAGGTGCGCATGCTAGATGGTCAACCGGAGTCAGCGATCGCGGGGCGCAGTGCCCGGAGTGGGCTGGACGGGGGCTCCGGTGGTGGTGGCGGCCTGCTCGCCACTCCCCGGGCGGGTGAGCTCGGAGACCTTGTCGGCCAGCCCTGCGGCGTCGCTCTCCAGCGCCAGAAGCGCGATCTCGTCGAACCACGCGGCGACGTCGTCTGCGTCACGTGCCGGTCGTGCCGCCACGAGGATCTTCTCGGCCGGTGTCGGCAGCGGGCGCTCGTCCGGGTTGAACAGCTCCTCGTGGAGCTTCTCGCCGGGCCTTCGTCCCACGACCTCGATCGCGATGTCCGATTCAGGCTCCAGCCCGGAGAGCTCGATCATGTCGCGGGCGAGCTGCATGATCGGCACCGGCTCGCCCATCTCGAGGACGAAGACCTCTCCGCCCTCGCCGAGCGAGCCCGAGCGGATGATCAGCTGAACAGCCTCCGGGATCGTCATGAAGTACCGCGTCATGCGCTCGTCGGTCACGGTGACCGGCCCGCCGCGCGCGATCTGGCGGCGGAAGATCGGCACGACCGAGCCGGACGAGCCGAGAACGTTGCCGAAGCGGACCGTCGCAAAGCGCGTCGTCGGATAGCGCACGCTCATCTCCTCGACCGCGAACTCGGCCAGCGCCTTGGAGGCGCCCATGACCGTGGCCGGGGTGACAGCCTTGTCCGTGGAGACCAGCACGAAGGTCTTGACGCCCTGCTCGCCGGCGAGGCGCGCCACGAGACGGGTCGCCAGCGCGTTGTTGCGCACCGCCTCGACCGGGTTGGCCTCCATCAGGCCCACGTGCTTGTAGGCCGCTGCGTGGAAGACCACTGTGGGACGGTGCTCGGCGAACACCTCGCGCATGCGCTCGCCCTCCTTGCAGTCCGCGAGCACCGCGGTCATAGAGGAGGGATGCACGTGCCGATCGTCCTCCAGCTCGCGCTGGATCGCGAACAGGTTGTCCTCGGCGTGGTCGAGCAGGATGAGCCTGCGCGGCGCGACGCGGGCGATCTGGCGGCAGAGCTCGGAGCCGATCGATCCGCCCGCGCCGGTGACCATCACGACCTCGCCCGACAGGTACGCACCGACGCGATCGAGTTCCATCCTCACCGGCTCGCGGCCGAGCACGTCCTCGACCTGGACCTCGCGAACCTGGCGCACGACCGCGCCTGAGCCGGCCTGCAGCAACTCGAACACGGTGGGCAGCGTGCGCACGGGCACGCCGCGTTCGCGGCCGGCTCGCACGACGCGCGCGCGCAGCGTGCCGGGCGCCGACGGGATCGCGATCAGGATCTCGTCGGGCTCGGCCTCGTCGAGGATCCGCGTCAGCGCGTCGGTCCCGCCGAGGATCCGCACGCCGTCGACCCGCGTGCCGCGCTTCAGCGGGTCGTCGTCGACGAAGCCGACCGGATTGAGATCGAGCTGCGGGTTGCGCAGAACCTCGCGGAGAGTCAGCCTCCCGCCGTCCCCCGCGCCGACGATCAGCACGCGGCGGGCGTTCTTGCTGGCACGGAAGCCCGGCAGCGCGCGGTCGTGGACGGCACGCGCGATGAATCGCACTCCCCCGGCGAACAGCAGCGACAACAACGCGAACAGCGCGAGCACACCCGTCGGGATCGAGAGGTTGAACTCCCCGCTGGGCGAGCTGACGGTCTCAGGCTGGGCGAGCTCCACGAACGCGACGAGCCCGAGCGTCAGCAGCACGACGGCCTGCATGACGCCGCCGTAGTCGCGCTGCGTCAGGTAGCGCCACTGCTTCTGCTCGAGCCGCAGCAGCGTGAACACGACGAGCGCGAGCACGACGACCCATGGGAGCGTCGACTCGAACAGGCGCTGGTAGCGGTCGGGAACGCCGATCGACTGATCGAAGCGCAGCCTGTACGCAAGGAAGTACGCGAGGGCGACGAGTCCCGCATCGGCCGCGAGCTGGGCAAGCGAGTGCCGGTGAAGCGGGAGTGCCGTCGTTCGAATGCGACGACGCATCGGGGCCGGATTCTAGCCGCGGCCCGGCGGCACGACCGGGTTCGGCGGGAGGCTTGCAGCGCCCCCGAGGGCGGTCAGCAGGAGATCGACGAGCACGGCGGGGTCGCGGCGCGTGCGCTCTGCCGCGGCGCCCCGCTCACGCCTGGCCAGCACTGACGTCCTGCGCGCGTTCGATCCGCCGCAGCCGGCCCTCGGCGATCAGCCGCTCGTCGACGGCGCCGAGTCGACCCTCGAACGTCGTCCAGACGGGCGTCCCGAGCGCGACGGCCTCGCGGTTCATCGTCCCCCCGGCACTCACGACCAGGTCGGCGCAGCGCGACCAGCGACGGTGCGTCGATCGCCTGCTCGGGCACGATGAAGCCGCCGGTCGCCGGCCAGCTCGAGGCGCTGCTCGGCGGTGCGCGGGAGAACGACGACCTGCCCCTGCTCGGCGCAGACGCGTGAGGATCGATCCGAAGAGGTCGTGCTCGAAGCGGTGGTAGAGCGAGACGACCGGGCGGCGTGCGCACGACCGCGATCGGCTCCGCCGCGGTCGAGTCCCAGCTCGACGAGCACGGCCGGGTCGGGCTCGAGGTCCGCGAGGTAGTACTCCTCCTTGAGGCCCGGCATAGGCGCGGATCTTGCCGCGTCGCGCCGTAGCGACGCAGCCGCTCCGGCGGGATCGCCTCGGGAACGACCACGGTCCGCGCGAGGCGGCAGTTGACGTTGTGCTGGACGGTCGCCCACTCGTAGTCGAACATCGTGGCGCTGGGAATCCGCAGCATGCGAGCGGCGACGGTGACGTCGTTGGAGCCGTGGCCGAGCGCGAGGTCGACGCCGCGACCCGCGCGCCCAGCGCCGCAGCGCCAGCGAGCGGTCCGCGAGACCGAGTGCCTTTGCGCCGACGCGGCCCCCGCGGTGGCGGCCGATCGACCTCGCGCGTCGATGCCGTGGCGCTCGCACAGGGCGACCGTCTGCGCGAAGTCGCGCGCCGTCACCAGCACGTCGGCGCCGCCGTCGCCGCAGCCGCTCGATCACCGGCCGCATGACGAGCACGTGCGGGCTGTTGGTGAGGTCGATCCAGACGCGCATCAGCCGAGCACGGCGCGCACGCCGGCGATGACCTCGGCGACCTGATCGCCGGTGATCGCGGCGCTGATCGGGAGCGCCACGTGCGTCCGTGCCGCCTCGTCCGTGGCAGGAAGTTCCGCACCCGCACCGTAAGGGGCCATCGCCTGCTGCCGGTGCACCGGAGTGCGGTAGTACGAGCGGGCCTCCACCCCGCGCTCGCCGAGCCCCGCGAGCAGCGCCTCGGCGCGATCGTGCCGCACCACGTAGAGGTGCCAGGCCGGCGCACTCGCCGGTGTCGGCTGCGGCAGTGTCACCAGCTCTCCGAGGCCCTCCTCCTCGTACCAGGAGCCGGCCACGTGGCGATGTGCCGCCCAGTGCTCGAGCTCGGGCAGCATGACGCGCAGGACCGCGGCCTGGATCTCGTCGAGACGCGAGTTGTAGCCGACCTGCTCGTAGGTGACCTTGTCGCGCGAACCGTGAAACCGCAGCGTCCGCACGCGCTCTGCAAGCGCCTCGTCGCTGGTCGCGATCGCGCCGCCGTCACCGAAGCAGCCCAGGTTCTTCGAGGGGTAGAAGGAGAAGGTGGCGATCGTGCCGATCGCCCCCGGGCGTCCATCGGGTCCGATCGTCCCAGCGGCCTGGGCCGCATCCTCGACCACGGGCACCCCGAGGGCGGCGATCTCGCACACCGGCGCGACGTTTCCGAAGAGATGCACCGCGATCACCGCCTTGGTCCGCGGCGTCATCACGGCCCGCACGGTCTCAGGCGTCGCGAGCAGCGTGCTCGGCTCGATGTCGCAGAAGACCGGCGTCGCGCCTGTAGGCGGTATCGCCTCGGCACTTGCATAGAACGTGAACGACGGAACGATGACCTCGTCGCCCGGCCCGATCCCGAGTGCGCGCAGCGCGATCGTGAGCGCCTCGGTGCCGTTGGCGACGCCGATCACATGCGAGGCGCCGAGCCATGCGGCGAACTCGCTCTCGAAGGCTTCGACGTTCGGGCCGAGGATGAAGCGCCCGTCGTCGACCACGTCGAGCACGGCCCTCTCGATCCGCTCGCGAAGCGGCGCCAGCGGAGTGCGGGAATCGAACAGCGGAACGCCCATCGCGGCGAGACGCTACCGCTACCCTGCTTGCAGATGCCGTTGTCGACGCTGCTGGTGCTCGCTTCGGTCACCGACACCCTCGCCGACTGGGTCACCGGCGTGGTCGGCGACCTCGGGCTGCCGGGGATCTTTGTGCTCATGACGCTCGAGAGCATGTGCATCCCGGTGCCGTCCGAACCGACGATGCTGTTCGCGGGATTCAACGTGAGCGAAGGGACCTACGGCTTCTGGGCCGTCGTGGCGGTCGCGGTCGCCGCCAACGTCGTCGGCTCGTGGATCGCCTACGCGGCCGGCTACTTCGGGCGGCTGGAGCTCGTCGAACGCCACGGCAACAAGCTGCACATCAAGGCCTCACATCTCGAGTGGGCCGACCGCTGGTTCGAGCGGTACGGCGACGCGGCCGTCTTCTTCAGCCGGATGCTGCCGATAATCCGGACGTTCATCTCGTTGCCGGCCGGCGTCGCCCGGATGCCCTTCTGGCGCTTCACGGTGTTGACGGCGCTCGGCTGCATTCCCTGGATGGCCGGCCTCACGCTCGCCGGCAAGTCCGCCGCCGACAACTGGGACGAGCTCAGGGACAAGCTCCACTACTTCGACTACGCCGTCGCCGGCGCGATCATCGTCGGGTGCGTGTGGCTGTTCGTGCGCTGGCGACGTGCGCGCGCACTGCGCGCGGCCGCGGCCGATGCCCCCGCCAACTGACAGGCTCGGGGCGCGTCACGCCGTCGCTCTCGGACTCCTTCACGGCCCAGCCGAGCTGCTGCCCGTCTCGTCGTCCGGCCACACCACGCTCGTTCCGTGGCTTCTGGGTTGGCCATACCCGGATCTCGAACCCGAACTGCGCAAGGCCTTCGAAGTCGCGCTCCACGCCGGGACGGCGGCCGGCCTGCTGCTCGCACTGCGCCACGAGGTCGCCGAGGCGACGGGGGACCTCGACGTCCGGCGCATCGCGCTGCTCGCCGGCTCGTTCGCGCCGCCCGCCGTCGCCGGACTGGCATTCGAGCGCACCATCGAGCGGCGCCTGGGCACGCCGGCGTCGATCGCATGGGGGCTCGTCATCGGAGCGGTCGCGATGGCGGCCGCTGACGGCTACGGCGGACGGGACCGCGGCAGGTCCACCGCCGGAGCCGGCGATGCGCTGCTGCTCGGCCTTGCCCAGGCGACCGCGCTGATCCCCGGCATCTCTCGCGGAGGGATGACGCTCGCCGCGATGCGCGCACGCGGCTTCGCGCGTGCCGACGCAAGTGCCCTATCGCGTCACGTCGCCCTGCCCGTGATCGCGGGCGCGAGCGTGCTGAAGGGCGTCCGGCTCGCGCGGCGTGGCGTGCCGACGGGGTTCTCCGGCCGACTCGCGCTCGGGGCCGGAGCCTCGTTCGCCTCGACGCTCGTCGCAGCCCGGCTGGTCCCGGTCGAGCGCGTCGGCTCGCTGCTGCCGTATGCGGCCTACAGGGTCGCCATCGCCGGACTTGTCGCGCGGAGGCTCCGCGCCGAGCGCAGCCCGTCCGCGGTCCGGGGCGCGCGCCCCCGCCGCGACCCCGCATGGGAGAATCGTCAGTGATGAGCGACGCATACGCCGCCGCAGGGGTGGACACGAGCCAGGCCGACCGCGCCGTCGACGCGCTCGTCGGCGTACTGCGGAAGATCGACCTCGGCCGTCCGTCGCGCTCGATCGTGCCCTCCGGCCACTACGCCAGCGTGCTGCGCGTCAGCGATGACCTCGGGATCGCGATCTCGACCGACGGCGTGGGCTCCAAGCTGGTGATCGCCGAGCAGGCCGGCAGGCTCGACACCGTCGGGATCGACTGCATCGCCATGAACGTCAACGACCTGATCTGCGTGGGCGCCGAACCGATCGCGCTGCTCGACTACCTGGCCGTCGAGCAGGCCGACCCGATCGCGCTGACCCAGATCGCCGAAGGCCTGCGCGTGGGCGCGATGGACGCGGGAATCGAGATCCCCGGCGGGGAACTCGCGGTCGTCCCTGAGCTGATCCGCGGTCACCCATCGCCCGGCGGCTTCGACCTGTGCGGCACCGCGATCGGCACGGTCGCACTCGACGCGCTCGTGCTCGGCGACGCGATCCGGCCCGGCGACGCCCTTGTCGGGATCCCATCGAGCGGCGTGCATTCCAATGGCTACACGCTCGCGCGGCGGGTTCTCGTGGAGGACGGCCCAGGCCTTGACGCCCGTCCGCCCGAGCTGCTCGGAGCGAGCGTCGCCGACGCGCTGCTCGAGCCGACCGTGATCTACGTCCGCGCAGTCCTCGACCTGCTGCGCTCAGCGGTACCGGTCCATGGGCTGGCCCACATCACCGGCGGCGGGCTCACGAACCTCCGTCGGCTGGCGCCGGGGCGCGTCGGCTACGCGATCGAGGCGCCGCTCCGGGCGCCGCCCGTGTTCGGCCTGATCGCGGAGCTCGGCGAGGTCCCCGCGGCAGAGATGTGGGAGATCTTCAACATGGGTTGCGGCTTCGTCGCGGTCGTGCCCGACGACCATGCCGGTGACGCCACCGCGATCCTCGCAGAGCGCCACCCCGGAACCGCACCGATCGGGACCGTCACCGACCGCCCGGATGAGACGCTCGCACCGGGCGGCGTGCCCGTCGGCTGACCCGCCCGCCTGATCGCTCATCGAGACGCTCGTAAGCTGGACGCAGAAACCCGCCCAGGACGTAGGTGACGCGCCTCGATCGCCGAACTCCGTCGACAGCCGGAGGCTGCGCCGCCCATGACGGACGGGCGCCCGTTCACCGGCACGACACATGAATGCCGTCCACGTCTCCGACATACGCACGATGAGCGCGCCCGCCGGCACCAGGGTGAGCGGGCGCTACCGGATCGAGGAGACGATCGGTCGCGGGGGGATGTCGACTGTCTACAAGGGCTTCGACACTACGCTCGAGCGCCCGGTCGCGATCAAGGTCATGCACCGCGATGTCGCGCGCGACGCTGACCACCTCGAGCGGTTCCGGCGCGAAGCGCGGGCGGTTGCCAAGCTCTCCAGCCCCTACGTGGTCGGCGTCATCGACGCCGGGGAGGACGGCGACGGGACGCCGTTCATCGTGCTCGAGTACATCGACGGCGAGACGCTGAAGGACCGGATCAGGAGACTCGGCCGACTGCCGATCACCGAGGCCGTCGCCTACGCGATCGAGGTTGCGCGTGGCCTTCAGGCGGCCCACGAGCGCGACATCGTGCACAGGGACGTCAAGCCGCAGAACGTGCTGATCGACGAGCACGGCGCCGCACGCGTCACAGACTTCGGGATCGCACGCTCGCTGCGCGACGACGGCCTGACCGCCGACGGCCGCGTTCTCGGGACGACCGACTACGTCAGCCCCGAGCAGGCTCTCGGACACCAGGTCACACCGCAGTCGGACCTCTACTCGCTGGGCGTCGTCCTGTACGAGATGCTGACCGGGGAGGTCCCGTTCCACGGCGAGACCCAGATCTCGGTCGCGATGCACCATGTGCGCGACGAGCTGCCCGACGTTCAGCGGGGCCGCCCCGAGGTGTCGAGCGCGCTGGCGGCGATCGTCGACAACGCGACTGCCAAGGACCTGGGCGCACGCTACGCCACGGTGAGCGACCTGATCGCCGACCTCGAGGACGCGCTCGCAATCGAGTCGGCGCGCGCCGGCGCGATGAGCGGCGAGGCCACGACGGTGTTCCAGTCGCTGCCACCGACGACGCGCCGGCGCGTCTCGGACCGCGTGGTGCACCCCTCGCGCTGGATCGCAGCACTCGTCGCCCTGGCGGCCGCGGCGGTCGTCGCGGCTCGTCCTGCTCGCGGATCGCGCCCAGCGCGGCACCGGGACATCGGGCGCAAGCGCTCAACCGGGATTCACGGCGGTGCCTCTCGGTCAGAGCAGCGTCGAGGACTACGACCCCGAGGGCGGCGACGGCGAGCACGGCGACGCAGCCGGCGCGGTGCTCGACCGCGACCCGCGCAGCGCCTGGGACACGGAGACCTATGCGGGCGGCAACCTCAACAAGGCCGGCGTGGGAATCGCCGTCGACGCCAAGCCGCGCGTCGCCGCGCGGCAGATCAGGGTCGACACGGCGACGCCCGGGTGGTCCGGGGCCGTGTACGCGGCGGCGAGCGGCAGTTCTCCCCCGAGTGCGATCGGCGACGCAGCGTGGACCAAGGTCGGGTCGATCGACGGGGCTGAGCGCCGGACGCTCGTCAACCTCGACACGGCCGGCAACTCCTTCCGCTGGTACCTCGTCTGGATCGAGCAGTTCGCACCAGAGCAGGAGAAGGTCGCGATCAGCGAGATCTTCCTTTACCGGTAGGGGTCAGAACCTCAGCGCGCGCTGCGCTGCGTGGCGCTCGCACGCGATCCTCACCAGCCGATCGCACAAGTCCGGGTAGCCCAGACCGGAGGCCTCCCACAGCTTCCCGTACACGCTCGTCGTCGTGAAGCCCGGCATGGTGTTCAGCTCATTCAGCAGCACGTCGTCGCCGGCGACGAAGAAATCCGCCCGCGCCAGCCCGCTGCAGCCCGCGGCGCGGAACGCGGTCGTCGCCAGATCGCGCACACGATCACGAGCGAGCGGCGAGATTCGCGCCGGGACCACCAGATCCATCCCGCCGGGCGTGTACTTCGCCGCGTGGTCGTACCAATCAGAATCTCCGAGCAGCACGATCTCGCCCGGTTCGCTTGCGGCGGGAGCAGCCGTGGTGCCGAGAACGGCGCATTCGACCTCGACCCCGGGCGCGCTCGCCTCGACGATCACGCGGGAGTCGTGCACGGTCGCAGCGGCGATCGCCGCGTCCAGGTCTGCGCGGTCGCGAGCGCGGGCGATCCCCACCGACGACCCCAGGCGGGCCGGCTTCACCCAGCAGGGGAGGCCGAGCACGCCGAGATCGGCCACCGGTTCGCCGTCGAGCACCAGCCGGTAGGCGACCTGCGGCAGGCCGGCCTGGGCCATCAGATCCTTGAACACCACCTTGTCCATGCAGGCGGCCGACGCGAGCACGCCCGAGCCGACATAGGCGACGTCGAGGATCTCGAGCAGGCCCTGCACGGTTCCGTCCTCGCCGAACGGCCCGTGGAGCACCGGAAAGACGGCGTCAGCGTGGAGAAGTCCGCCGCCCGGCGTCAGCGTCAGCGCCTCACCGCCCAGGTACCAGGAGCCGTCGCGGCCCAGCCGCACGAGCTCCGTCTCGTGGCCGGCAAGCGTGAGGCCGGCCACGACAGAAGCGCCGCTCGCCAGTGAGACGTCGTGCTCCGAGGAGCGCCCGCCGGCCAGGACGACGACCTTCATGGCGTGCCGGTCCCGTCGGCGGGTGCCGTGCCCCCGGGGTCCGCGCCCGGATCGGGCGGGGGAGTGAACGTCCCGACCCCGATCGTCACCGTGCTTCCGCGTGTCGCCTTTCCACCGCCCGCCGGGTCCTGGCTGATCACGAGCCCATCCTCGTCGTCGCTCGAGACGTCGACCGTCTTGCGGCGCACCCTGAAGCCGGCGCCGGAGAGCCGCTCTATCGCCGCGCTCTCGTCGTCACCCACCGTGTCCGGCACCGGCACCTGTGCCGGCGCGGTGGCGACGACGATCGTCACCGTCGAGCCCTTGGGCGTCTGCGTACCGCCGGCCGGCGACTGACGCTTCACGGTCCCGGGCTCGGCGTCGGCGTCCTCATCCTCGGTCACGGCGACCGCGAAACCCGCGTCGCGCAGCGCCCGCTCCGCGTCGGCGCGCTGCCTGCCGACGACGTCCGGCACCTTCAGCTGCTCCTTCCCGGTCGAGACGAGCAGGGTGACCGTGCCACCGCGGTCGACGGGCGTGCCGGCGCCGGGCTCGGTGCCGATCGCGTCGCCCTTCTCGACCTCGTCGGAGGCCTCGTTGCGGACGCGCACCTCGAAGCCGGCATCCTCGAGCCTCTTCTGCGCCGCGGACTTCGACAGGCCGTCGACGGAGGGCACCTGGGCGCTTCCCGGGCCGCTGGAGACGGTCAGGACGACGGTGGACCCCTCGTCGGCCTGCGCCCCCCCTTCCGGACTCTGGCCGATGACCCGGCCGGCCGGCCGGCTGGAAGTCCGCTCCACCCGATCGACCTTGAAGCCCTCACGCTCGAGCGCCGCCCGCGCCGCGGCCACGTCACTGCCGACCACCGGTGGGACGGTGACCTGATCCTTGCTCGTGAGCAGCAGCGCGGCGACCACCACGCCGGCGACCGCGAGCGCCGCCAGCGCAAACCACCACCAGCGACGACCGCGGCCGTCGTCGTCGGCAGGGGGCGCCTGCCCATAGTGCGCCGGGATCGCCTCGGTTGACACTACAGCGGGTACGCCCACCATCGTCGCCGAGGTCGCGGGGCCCGCCGTCGCGGGGTGCGCAAGACCTCCACGAGCGGCCTCCAGCGCAGCGATGAGGTCGTCCGCGCTCGCGTAACGCAGCGCCGGGTCCTTTTCGAGCGCGGACATCACGACCTGCTCCAAGGCCGGCGTCACGGCCGGGTTCAGAGCGCTCGGCGGGAGCGGCGCCTCGCTGACCTGCTTGAGCGCGATCGCGACTGCGCTGTCGCCCTCGAACGGGACGCGCCCGGTCAGCATCTCGTAGAGGATGATCCCCACCGAGTAGAGATCCGACTGCGCACTGACGGCGTGCCCCTGAGCCTGCTCGGGCGAGAGGTACTGCGCGGTGCCCATGATCGAACCCGTCTGCGTCATGTCGGAGGCACCCGATCGGGCGATCCCGAAGTCCGTGACCGTCGCGAGACCCTCGGAGTCGACGATGACGTTCTGCGGCTTGAGGTCTCTGTGGATGATGCCGCGCTGATGCGCGAACCGGGCCGCCGTGAGAACCTGGATCGCGAGGTCGACCGCACGGTCAGGATCCAGCGGCGCCTCCTGGTGGATCAGCGCCTTCAGCGAGCGCCCCTCGAGGTACTCCATTGCGATGTAGTAGGTCCCGTCCCAGGCCCCGCGGTCGTAGACGGACACGACGTGCCGGTGCTGAAGGCCCGCCGCCGCCGACGCCTCGCGCCGGAATCGCTCGACGAACTCACCGTCCTCTGCGTAGCGGTGGTAGAGAACCTTGAGCGCGACCCGGCGCCCGAGTTGGAGGTCGGTGGCGCAGTAGACGTCCGCCATGCCGCCCGAGCCGAGCCGGTGCTCGATCCGATAGCGGCCGTCGACGATCGTCTGTGGCTCGAGGCGGTCGGTCATCTGAGCAGGGACTCCATCACGGCCCTGGCGATCGGTGCGGCGTCGGTCCCGCCGAAGCCCCCGACCGTCCGCTCGATCGTCACGGCGATCGCAACGCGCGGGGCCTCCGCGGGGGCGAAAGCGATGAACCACGGCTGTGTGATGTTGCGGGAGATGTCGCGCTCGGCGGTTCCGGTCTTGCCGGCCACGTCGATACCGGACAGCGCGGCGGCTGTGCCCGAGCCCTCCTGCACGACGCGGGTCATCATCGCCGTCAGGTCGTCGGCCGTCGACGGCTTCATCACCGTCGACATCTGCTCGGGCTCGTTCTCCAGCGTCGTGCGCCCGTCCTCGGCGATCGCGCGTGTCGCGATCACGGGCCGCATCAGCCGGCCGCCGTTGGCGACCGCGGCGGCCACCATCGCCATCTGAAGCGGTGTCGCGAGCAGAACGTCCTGGCCGATCGCCGCACGGCCGATGTCGACGCACTCGTCGGTCGCGGGCACCAGCACCAGGTCGCCGTCCTTGCGGCAGTAGGTCCCGCTCGCCAGGCGCTCGTCGGCGGGCAGGTCGACCTCGGCCTTGCGGAAGAAGCCCAGGCGCTCCATGTAGCGCTCCATCGTCCGCTTGCCGAGGCTCTCGCCGACCTGAGCCCAGACGGTGTTGACCGAGTTGGTGAGCGCGGCCGTGAGGTCGATCGGCCCGAAGTCAGTGCCGCCCGCGTTGGCGAGCGGCACGCCGGAGATCCTGGCGCCGCTGTCGCCGTTGAGGGTCGAGCTCGGCTGGAAGCGGCCGCTGTCCAGTGCGGCGATCGCCGTGACGACCTTCATCGTCGATCCCGGCGGATAGAGACCCGCCGTGGTCCGGTTGAGCAGCGGCGCTCCGGCAGCGCGATTGAGCCGCGCCTGAGCGTCTGAGCTCCGCAGGACGTTCGGGTCGTAGGAGGGGACCGACGCTGCGACCTTGACCCGTCCGCTGCGCGGGTCGAGCGCTACCACCGCGCCGGCACGTCCGCCGAGGGCGTCGAGCGCCACCTGCTGGGCCTGAGGATCGAGAGCAGTGCGCAGGTCGTTTCCCCGCTCCTCCCGACCCTGAAGGCGACGGAGAGCGCGATCGAGCCCTCCGTCCCGCCCCAGCAACTCCCCGTTGTAGCGGCGCTCGAGACCCGCGTTGCCCGGATTCAGATAGGAGTAGCCGACCGTCTGCGCGAAGCGCCCGCCCTGCGGGTAGCGCCGCGTGTAGGTCTCGTCACGCAGGCGAACGGACCGTGCGAGCGTCGAGCCGTCGGCGGCGATGATCGCGCCGCGTGCGACACGCTGCTGCTCGAGCAGCGCCCGCTTGTTGCGGGGGTTGTCCTGCAGGTCATCGCGCTCCAGGACCGTCCAGCGCGTCGTGAAGAAGACGAGCACGCCGAACAGCACGAGCACGACACCGAACACGCGCACGATCGGCGCGTTCACGAACGTGCCTCCCGCCGAGCCCGGTCGGAGATCAGCAGCAGCAGGGCGACGATCACGAAGTTCGCGACGATCGATGATCCGCCGTAGGAGACGAACGGGAGCGTGACGCCCGTCAGCGGGATCACTCGCGTCACGCCGCCGACGATCACGAACACCTGGAGCGCGACGACGGTGGTCAACCCGGCCGCGAGCAGCTTCGAGAAACCGTCACGCGCCAGCACGGCGATGCGCATCCCACGCTCGACGAGCAGCAGGTAGACGAGCAGCAGCGCGCAGGCACCGATCAGGCCCGCCTCGTTGACGATCACCGCGTAGATCAGGTCGGTCTGCGCCGCCGGCAGGATCTGCGCGTCGCCGACGCGCAGGAGGGCCTCGCCGAAGCCGCGGCCCCAAACCCCGCCGTCGGCCTGCGCAAACAGCGACTGCGCGATCTGGTAGCTGCCGCCGACCTGGTCGTAGAGCGCCGCGTCGAACGGGTCGCGCCAGGCGTCGACGCGGCTGGCTACGTGCCCGACCGTGCCGGCGAAGAACCAGGCGCCGAGTGCGAACAGGCTCGAGCCCGGCGATCGGGAACGCCACGCGGTTCGTCGCCACGTAGAGCATCGCCAGGAACCCGCCGAAGAACATCAGCGACGAGCCGAGATCGCGGATCACCACGAGCATCACCATCGCCAGCCCCCATACGACCAGCAGCGGGCCCGCGGTGCTTGAGCGGCGGCAGCGGTATCCCTGCGACCGTGCGGACGACGAGCATCTGGCGCGTGTCGCGCAGGTAGCTCGCGAGGAAGACGATGATCCCGATCTTCGCGAACTCCGCGGGCTGGAACGCGAGCGGCCCGAGGTCGATCCCGAGGTAGGCACCGTTGACCTGCGATCCGATGCCCGGCACTCTCGGCAGCAGCAGCAGCAGCAGGCTGGCCGCCGCGATCAGGTACCGGTAGCGCTCGAGAGCCCTGTAGTCGCGCAGCACGAGCAGCGTCAGCGTGAAGAGCCCGAGCCCGACGACGAACCACTGCGCCTGCTCGCGCGCCAGGTCGTCGTCGATGCGGTAGATGACGACCAGACCGATGCCGGCGAGCACGGCGACGATCGGGAAGACGTACGGATCGGCGTCCGGCAGGCGCACCCGGATCACCAGGTGCGCCACGAGGCAGAGCCCAAGGAACACGAGGCCGTAAGTCAGCGAGGCGTCGGCCACCACATCGCGGCGCTCGATGAACACGGCAGCGAATCCAGCCATCACCAGCAGCGAGGCCGGGAGGAGCCCGATCAGCTCGCGGTTGCGGGCGCTCACTCGGCGCCGACCCTGCCGAGCTCGAGCTGGCGGACCAGATCGTCAGCGTCCTCGCGTGAGCGCAGGTCGTGACCAAGGGAGGTCTGCCGCTGCCGCTCCGAGAGCTGCGCGGCGCTGACGCCGGAGATGTAGACGGGGTTGTAGAGCCTCATTCCGAGAACGTCGTACGGCACGCCGCGATAGACGGTCACGAAACCGTCATCGTCGGCGCCCACGAAGTAGACGGCCTGGGTCGCCAGATAGCCCCCGGCGAACACGATCGCCCCGATCACGAGCACGGCCACGAGCGGCGCCGGCACGTGGCGGCGCCGCTGCGCGGCCGGCGGCGGCGGAAGCGGGACGCGCCTCTGAACCGGCCGCTGCGGCGGGTCGGCTCTCGCTGACGCCGTGGACGCTGCGCCGGGCTCGGCCGCCTCGGCGGCGCGGCGCACGTCGTCCGCCCGCAGGGCCCACCCGACCTCGGTGTGCGCGTCGTGTCCTCCTGCGCCGCCGATCTCCTCGAGGCGCAGCGCCAACACCGTGATGTTGTCGCGACCGCCGGCGGCGTTCGCCAGCTCGACCAGCCGGATGACGGCCGCGCGGAGGGTGTCCTCGTCTCGCAGGGTGGCGGCGATCGCAGCCTCGTCGACCATCGTCGTCAGCCCGTCGCTGCACAGCAGCAGCACGTCCCCGTCGCGCCCGGAGAATGTGTGCGAGTCGACGCGGACGAGGGCCTCGGGCCCGAGGACGCGGGTCACGACGGACCTCTGCGGATGGTCGCCGACCTGGTCAGGGCGGAGCTGTCCCTGCCGGACCAGCTCCTCCACGAGGGTGTGGTCGACAGTCAGGCGCTCGAGCTCCCCGTCACGCATCCGGTAGCAGCGCGAGTCACCGACATGCGCCACGGTGATGTCGCGCTCGCCGACGTGAACGGCGGTGAGCGTGGTGCCCATCCCCGCCCGATCCTCGTCGGCAAGCGACAGGGCGTGGATCTCGTCGTTCGCGCTCTGAACCACGGCCCGCAGGCGGTCCTCGACGCTGCCCTCGCCGCCGGGGACGCCATCGCCGATCACCTCGACGGCGGTCCGCGAGGCGACCTCCCCGGCCTGTGCCCCGCCCATGCCGTCGGCGACGACGAACAGCGGAGAGCGTGCAAGGAAGGCGTCCTCGTTGGAACGGCGATGACGACCCGTGTCCGTACGCTCGGCGTGCTCGGCGACTCTCAGCATTCCGTCACCGGTCCACGTAGGTGAACTCGCTGTCGCCGATTCGCACCCGGTCCCCACGATGCAGCGGCTGCGGACCGGTCACGAGCTCCTCGTTGAGATAGGTGCCGTTGGTCGATCCGAGATCCTCCAGCACGACGATCCCGCCGTGCTGGATGAGCTGCGCGTGGCGGCCGGATGCGAACGGATCCTCGAGGCGGATCTCGGCCTGGTCGCCGCGTCCGAGGACGGCGCCTGCGCCGATCTCGTACTCCATCCCGGGCGCATGGCCGGGCGCGCGCTCCACGATCAGGCGCGGCTCGACGGCGGGTGTTCCCGCGTGCGTGGCGCCGGCTCCGGGACTCGCAGGCGGCACGACGACGGCGCGCGCTGCGTCCGGGCGCCGGAGATCGCGGAGTGCCGACCGCGCCACCCAGAAGATGAACAGGTAGAGAATGGCGAGAAAGGCCGCCTGCAGGCCGACTGCGGTGGGCGCGAGCATCACTCGACCTCGAAGCGGGCACGGACGGTGCCCAGGTCGACGCGGTCACCGGAGCGCAGGACATGCGGAGCGCCGATTCGCGACCCGTTGACGAGAACGCCGTTGGTTGAGGCGAGGTCCTCGATCGTCCACTCGCCCTCACCGGTGAAGACCATGCGCGCGTGGTGGCGCGACACGTTGGAGTCCTCCAGCGTGACGTCACAGTCCCGGCTGCGGCCTATGAGGGCCCCCGCCGGCCCGATCACGAAGCGCTTGCCCTCCGCGGCCAGAATCGACCGGCTGGGACGCGCAGCCTTAGCCTCGGCCAGCTCGCCCTGCACCCGCTCGGACGATGAGAAGACCATCGTCCTGCCGTCCGGCGCAGCCTCGGGCGCCGGCGGACGGTCGTGCTCCGTATCAACCTGGGCGAGCCGCGTCTCGATCCCGAACTCGCCGAGCCCGAGCCGCTCATCGGTGCGAAACGCGATCACCGGCCGGGACGCGAGAGCCAGCCGTTCCGCGCGCGCGTGCTCGAGCAGGTAAGCCGAGAGCTCGTCGGCCACCTCATGCTCGATCGCCGCGTAACGCTCACGATCGGCCGGCGAGAGATATATGCGGTACTCGCTCGGCGCGTATGTGCGCGAGAGCGACACGGTGCTGTGCTCGTCCATCTCCTTCGCGAGCCTGCGCGCGAGCTCGACAGGACGAACCTCGGCGCGGAACATACGGCCGAAGCCGCCCTCCACGAGGTCGGCGAGCTTACTCTCGAGGTTGCGCAGGACGCTCATGGGCGGTTTGCTGTGTGCGCCGCTCCGAAGGTCGGTGCAGCGGCTCCATGCTACGGAAGGTCGGCGTCGCCCCGTGGCGCTCGCAGGGCGGCCGCCAGCAGAGCGATCACCCCTGCCACGAGCGCCCCGGACACCGTCCCGCGCACGTCGGCGGGCGCTGCGGGCCACGCGATCGTCGCGGCGACGGCCGCGGTCGCGGCCGCGAGGCCGGCGGCCCACGCGCTGACGGCGACGATGTCGGCACCCAGCCAGCGTCCGCGCACGAGCAACGGAAGGACCGCTGCGGCGAGAGCCCACGGCAGCGCGATCAGCGGAGCGCCCGACTGGATCAGGGGCCAGAGCACCTCACGCACGGCGTCATCCGCCGAGCCCTGCCAGCCGGACTCCTGCGGCGCCCCGGGGAGGGCGCCGAGCAGCAGCGTCCGCCCGCTGGCCTGCTCGGCGAGCAGACACCACCAGAGCCCCAGGGCGCCGAGCGCCGCGCGGACTCTGACCGTGGCGACCTGTCCCGCCAGCGAAGGCCACGCGAGCGCCGCGCCGGCGATCGCGATCAGCGGCGCGCCGGCAGGGACGGACCAGAGCCGCTCGTCTCGGGCCAGCAGCACCACCGTGGGCGCAGCCGCCGCCAGGCCGAGCAGCGCCAGCCCGCCGAGCCCGGCCGCCGCCAGCAGCGCCAGCAGACCGGCGGCCGCCGCCGTCCAGCCGGCACGCGGAAGGACGCCGATGAGCAGACCGGCGACCGCCGACGCGAGTGCCACCACGCCCGTCGAGGGGCTCGGGGCGACGGGCGCCAGCATCATCGTGGCAGCGCACAGCGCCGCGCCCCCGGCGCCCGCGCACAGCCTCGGTACAGCTGATCGAGCGACGCGCCGAGTGTCGTCTCTCGGCGATGCGACTCCACCCACCGCGCGGCCGGCCCGCTCGCGCGACGACTCCAGGGCGACGCGAAAGTCCCGTAGCGTGCCGCGCACCGCCGCGTCAGGGAGCAGAGCGCAGTCGATCGCCGCGACCAGCGGGGCGGGGAGGTCGGGCCGCAGCCTTCCGAGCGACGGAAGGCGCGTGCCGAGCCTGCGGACGGTCGCCGCGGCACCAGGAGCGCGCACCGGGTTGACGCCGGTCAGCGCCTCGTAGAGCACGAGGGCGAGGCTGTAGAGGTCTGCCGCTCCGGTCACCGCGCCACCCTCGGCCTGCTCAGGTGCCATATAGGCCAGCGTTCCGACGACGTCACCGGTGCGCGTCAGACC
This sequence comes from uncultured Actinomycetes bacterium, assembly GCA_963714935.1. Classification (GTDB taxonomy): domain Bacteria; phylum Actinomycetota; class Thermoleophilia; order Solirubrobacterales; family Solirubrobacteraceae; genus F1-60-MAGs163. Next base: position 96,560 of record CAVQQA010000006.1, on the reverse strand, counting down.
GCTGTCACCGGTGACAGCCGCCACCCCGAAGTCCGTCAGCTTGGCGATCGCCGATTCGCCGGCCGGCCGCTCGGGGACGATGATGTTGGCCGGCTTGACGTCGCGATGCACGATCCCGCGAGCGTGGGCATGCTCGAGCGCCTCGCTGAGCGCCACGCCGATCCGAACGACGTCACGATCGGAGAGCGCGCCGGCTTCGATCAGGTCGGCGAGCGTCGGACCGCGAACCAGTTCCGACACGAGGTGAACCGCGTGCTCATCGCGGCCGGCCTCGTGCAGCGTCACAACCGCGGGGTGGCTCAACCGCGCCGCCGCAACCGCCTCGCGTTCGGCCCGTGCGGCGACGTGCTCGTCGAGGACCTCGATCCGCTTGACGGCCACCATCCGGTCCAGGTGCTCGTCGTGCGCGAGCCAGACCACACCGAACGCGCCGTGGCCGAGTCGCCTGACGAGACGGTAGCGACCGAGCGCGCGAGCCTGCGGCTGAGCCGTCTCGGTGGTTCGATCCGCGGTCTGCACCACCTCCATCGTTCGCGGGACGATCCCTGCGATCCTTCCCGCCAGAGCAGGAGATTCACCCATGACGGCAAAGCTGCAACCTAGCGTCGCGACGCGTCAGCGGCGATACTGCGCGATTCTGCCCGCAGGGCGGTGACTTCGAGATGTCTTTCTTCGACGACGACCAACCCACGCGCGTGACCTCGGACCCGCGCCGTCCGGCCGAGCCGCGCCGTCCGGATGCCGGCACCGCGACAGGTGGCGGGGCACCGCCCGATCACCGCACGGCGCGGACGCGGCAGCTCGTCGCGGTCGGCGTCGGCATCGCCGTGCTGCTCGTCATGGCGCTCGCGATCAAGGGCTGCGCGGACAGCCGCAAGGAACGCGCGCTGAAGGACTACAACCGTGACGTCGCGACGATCATGGCGGCCTCCAACGACGAGGTCGCGGTCCCGTTCTTCGAGCTGCTCAGCTCCGGCAGCGTGAGCGACAGCGACCTGGCGGTTCAGGTCAACCAGCTCAGGCTGAACGCGGCGGAGAACGCTAAGCGGGCGGGCGAGCTGAGCGTGCCCGGAGACATGCAGCAGGCACACCGCAACGTGATGTTGGCGCTCAACCTGCGTGCCGGCGCGCTCACCAAGATCGCCTCCAAGCTCGACGCCGCTCAGGGTCGAGGACAGCAGGCCGAGAAGGCGACGAACGAGATCGCCGGGCAGATGCAGTCGTTCCTGGCATCCGACGTGGTGTGGTCACAGCGCGCGGCTCCGCTCATCCTCGAGGCGCTCGACGACGCCGACATCAGCGGCCAGACGATCGCCAAGAGCCAGTTCCTTCCGGGCTACACCTGGCTTGCCCCGCAGACCGTCGCCAAGGCGATCGGCGGGCAGGCGGGCAGTGGCGCGGACGGCGCCGTCGCCCCGGGCCTCCACGGCCACGGGATCATCCGCACGCAGATAGGCGACAAGGCGCTCGAGCCCGCGCCGGCGTCGACGACGATCCCCGCGAAGGCACCGGCCACCGTCACGGTCACCTTCCAGAACCAGGGCGAGAGCGTGGAGCGCGATGTCCAGGTGCAGGTCCGGCTCACGGCTCCGGGAACGAAGACCGCGACCGCCACCAAGACGGTCAACACGACCCAGCCGAAAGCCGAAGCTGAGGTCGCGATCCCGCTCACCAAGATCCCCAGCGCAGGAACGGCCGCCGAACTGACGGTCACCGTGGTCGCCGTCCCGGGCGAGAAGAACACCGACAACAACAAGCAGACGTACACGGTCCTGTTCGGCTCGTAGTCCTCCGGCTCGCAGCGTGCGCCTCCGCGACCGGGCCTATGCTCCCGGTTGGTGGACGACCTCACGAGCACCGTCGGAATCGTCGCGCTGATCGCGCTCGCGCTCGCGCTGATCGCGCTCGTCGCCGGCGCTCTGGTTCTTCGCCGCCTGCGGCGCATGCACGCCGACCAGCGTGTGGTGCTCGGCGATGGCGAGCAGGACCTCGTCGCGCACGCGGCAGACCTGCAGCGCCAGTTCGCTTCGCTGCACGAGTACGTGGTCGACGTCGTCACTCGGCTGGAGGGACGACTGGAGGCGGCTGAGCGCCGCCTGGACGGGGCGATCGCCCACCGCGCAATCGTGCGCTACGACGCCTACAACGAGATGTCCGGGCGCCAGTCGACGACGATTGCGCTGCTTGACGATGACCGTTCGGGCATCGTCCTCTCCTCGATCCATCATCGTGACCAGGCGCGCCTCTACGCCAAGCAGGTCGTCGCGGGCCGGGGTGCGGTTCCGCTCTCCCCCGAGGAGGAGGAGGCGCTGCGAGCGGCGCTGGCAGGCGAGGTTCCGGACTCCGAGCAGCAAGGCTGATGTCCGTCCGGCGACCAGGCTCGGAGGCCTGATGGCGATGCGAGTCGGCTTCCTGGGCCCGGCTGGGACCTTCAGCGAAGAGGCCCTCTGCCGGTCCTCCGTTTCGCTCGGCGTGCCGGAGGATGCCGAGCGCGTAGCGCTGCCGACGATTCGCGAGGTGGTCCTTGCGGCGGCCGCCGGCGACGTCGACCGCGCCGTCGTGCCGATCGAGAACTCGCTGGAAGGGTCGGTCGACGAGGCTCTTGACACCCTGCTCCACGACGCTCCGCAGGCGCGGATCGTGGGCGAGGTCGTGCTTCCGGTTCGCTACGCCCTGATCGCGCGGGCGGGAGTCGAACAGGACACGGTCGAGGTCGTCCTGTCGCATCCTCAGGCACTCGCCCAGTGCTCGCGATTCCTCCGCGAGCAGATGCCCTCAGCGCGCGCGGAGGCGACGGCCTCGACGGCCGAAGCGGTGCGCGCCGCGGTCGCGTCGAGGCGACCGGCCTGCGCGCTCGGGACGGCGCTGGCCGCGTCTCTCTACGGCGGCAGCGTGCTGCGCGAGGGCGTCGAGGACGAGGATGCGAACTTCACCCGCTTCGTCTGGCTCAGTTCCGGCCAACGCTGCGCCGAGCCGGCCGAGGGGCACGCGGCGGACGGCGCCGACGAAGGGTGGAAGAGCTCGGTGGTCTTCTCCGGAGACGGAGACGGAACACCCGGCTGGCTCGTCGCCTGCCTGTCGGAGTTCGCTTCGCGCGGGGTCAACCTCAGTCGCATCGAGTCGCGCCCGGCAAGACGGCGCCTGGGTCACTACGTCTTCCTCGTCGATGTGGCGGGGCACGCGGGACGCAGCGGACCGGCGGCGCAGGCGCTCGCTGCGCTCGCGCGCCGCTGCGGCGACGTGCGCCTGCTCGGCGCCTACCGTGCCGCGGACGCGGTGGGGCCGTGAGCGGCGAAACCCTGCCGCCCGCGTCCGCCCCGTGGTTACACTGCGCCGCAGAGCGAGGATGGGCACGGTAACTCCACCAGCCCCAGCAGGGTCCGCGCCGGTCACCGAGCACCGGCCGCGCGGACGTGCGTCTGGCCGGGTGCTCGTGCTGAACGCGACGTACGAGCCGATCAACGTCTGCACGGTGCGGCGTGCGGCGATCCTGCTGCTCAAGGAGAAGGCCGAATTGGTGGAACGGTCGCGCTGGGAGCTGCGCTCGGAGCACACCGCACTTCCGCGTCCCGTCGTGATCCGCCTGGTCAGCTACGTCAACGTCCCGCGCGACACCGGCCGGCGCAAGATCACGCGACGCGCCGTGTTCGCACGCGACGGCTGGTCGTGCCAGTACTGCGGGACCAAATCGTCGCTGACCGTCGACCATGTCATCCCGCGGTCGAAGGGCGGCGACTCCAGCTGGGAGAACATCGTCGCCTCGTGCGCGCCGTGCAACCGGCGCAAGGGCGACCGCCTCCCCTCCCAGGCGGACATGCACCCGCGCAAGACGCCGCGGGCGCCGAGCCCACACGTCTTCATCACCGTCGCCGCGCCGACGATTCCGGTCGCGTGGCGCCAGTGGCTGCCGGCGGGCGCGACCGCCTGACGTTCGCGAACGCCGCCCCCTGGAGCGCGCGTCGTCCCGGGAGCGGGGCAGAAACAAGCGCGGGCGCCGGCACGAGAGCCGACGCCCGCGTACAACCTGACTGGATGAAGCCGGCACACCGAGTCCTGCGCCGGGGGAACCACATCCCGGCAGGTCTGCCGGCGGTGTCCCGGTTTGGATTCCGCTAGTGGGATCCAGCCAACCGCGTCTAGCGGCCGGGCACCTCCAGGGTCCCGCAAGAACTGGAACTATCGATACGGACCACCTCCTTTCTCTGGTCCCGAGAATGTACCAGCGTTCGGAGACGGCCCTCGGCGGGGGGAGCGCCGGCTCCGGGCGTGCTCGGACGGGGTCGTCTCCGGACGCCTCGGCGGCCGACGGCGACCTCCTGGGCGGACGGCGCGTCCCCGGACGACGGCGCGTCCTCGGCGTCACCGTCGATCGGAGCGGCGGCGTCCACACCTGAGTCGGCGACGAGCGCGACGGCGCTGACGACGTCGTCCTCGCGCATGTTCATCACCTTCACGCCCTGCGACGCGCGGCCGTAGCGGTTGATGCCCGCGCACGCTCGGTGCGCTGGACCATGCCGCTCGCGGGAGATGAAGACGAGCTCGTCGTGCTCGCGCACCACGAGCGCGCCGGCGAGGCCGCCCTTGCGCCTCGGTCAGCGTGATCGTCTTGACGCCCTTGGTGCCGCGGCCCGTCATGCGGTACTCGTCGATCGCGGTGCGCTTGCCGAAGCCGTTCTCGGTCACGACGAGCAGATCCTGTCCGGTCGCGCGCGACGTCCATCGCGAGGACGTCGTTGTCCTTCTGGCGCGACGTTCATGCCGCGCACGCCGCTGGTGTCGCGGCCCATCGCGCGGGCGTCGGACTCCTCGAAGCGCACGGCCTGGCCGGCGTCGCGAGACCATCAGGATCGTCGTCGCCCGCGATCGACGCGCGCACGGCGACGAGCTCGTCGTCGTCGCGGATGTTGATCGCGATGATGCCGTCGGCCTTGATCGGCGTGTTGTAGGCCTGGAACTCGGTCTTCTTGACCATGCCGTTGCGCGTCGCGAACACGAGGTACTTGCGCCTCGGTGAAGTCGCGCGTCGAGAGCACGGACTGGATCCGCTCGCCCTCGCGCAGCGGCAGCACGTTGACGAGCGCGCGGCCCTTCGCGGTGCGCGACGCCTCGGGCAGCTCGTAGACCTTCGAGCGGTAGACCTTGCCGCGGTTGGTGAAGAACAGCAGGTAGTCGTGCGATCGAGCACACGAAGAGGTGCTCGATGTAGTCGCCGTCCTTCATGTCCATCCCGGTGACGCCGACGCCGCCGCGCTGCTGCTGGCGGTAGGTGGCGAGCGGCAGCGACTTGATGTAGCCGGACGTGCGTGATCGTGATGACCATCTGCTGGTCGGCGATCAGGTCCTCGATGTCGATGTCGTCCTCGGACGGCGGTGATCTCGGTGCGGCGCTCGTCGCCGTAGCGCTCGCGCGATCTCGGCGAGCTCCTCCTTGATGAGCGTCGAGGACCTTGCCCTCGTCGCCGAGCAGCTCGCGCAGCTCGCGGATCCGCTCGATCACGTCGGCGTGCTCGCTGCTTGATCGCGTCGGCCTCGAGCGCGGTCAGCTGCGCGAGGCGCAGGTCGAGGATCGCCGTCGCCTGGATCTCGGCTGAGTCTCGAAGCGCTCCATCAGCTCGGTCGCGGGCGCGCGTCGCGGTCCGCGCGACGCGCGGATCAGCTCGATGACCGCGTCGAGGTTGTCGAGCGCGATCAGCAGGCCCTCGAGGACGTGCGACGCGGCCTCCTCGAGGCGCGAGCTCGTGCTTGGCGCGCCGGACGACGACCTCGCGCTGGTGCTCGACGTAGTGCGGCGATGACCTCGCGCAGCGACAGCGTCTGCGGCACGCCGTCGACGAGCGCGACCATGTTCACGCCGAACGTCGATCTGCATCGACGTGTGCTTGTAGAGCTTGTTGAGCACGACCTTCGGGGATCGCGTCGCGCTTCAGCTCGATCACGAGGCGCATGCCGCTGCGGTCGGACTCGTCGCGCAGGTCGGAGATCTCGGTGATCTTCTTCTCGTGGACGAGGTCGGCGATCTTCTTGATCAGGCCGCTGTCGCCGCCCTTCTTGACCATGTAGGGCAGCTCGGTGACGACGATCGCCTCCTTGCCCTGGCCGAGCTGCTCGGTGTGCGCCGTGCGCGCGCACCCGCACGCGTGCCGCGGCCGGTCTCGTAGGCGTCGCGGATGCCGCTGCAGGCCGAGGATCGATGCCGCCGGTCGGGAAGTCGGGGCCCTTGATGTGCTTGCATCAGCTCGTCGTCGTCGATGTCGCCGGGTCGTCGATGAAGCGCGATCGTCGCGGCGATCACCTCGCGCAGGTTGTGCGGCGGGATGTTCGTCGCCATGCCGACGGCGATGCCGGTCGAGCCGTTGACGAGCAGGTTCGGGAAGCGCGCCGGCAGCACGAGCGGCTCCTGCGTCGGCGCCGTCGTAGTTGGGCACGAAGTCGACGGTGTCCGTGTCGAGGTCGCGCAGCATCTCCATCGCGCGAGCGGCGTCAGGCGCGCCTCGGTGTACCGCATGGCGGCGGCGGGATCGTCGTCGACGGAGCCGAAGTTGCCCTGGCCGTCGACGAGCGGGTAGCGCATCGAGAAGTCCTGCGCCATGCGCACGAGCGTGTCGTAGATCGCCGAGTCGCCGTGCGGGTGGTACTTGCCCATCACCTCGCCGACGATGCGGGCGCACTTCGCGTACGGCGCGGGTCGGCCCGAGGCCCAGCTCTCGTTCATCGCGAACAGCACGCGGCGGTGGACGGGCTTCAGGCCGTCGCGGACGTCGGGCAGCGCGCGCCCGACGATGACGCGACATCGCGTAGTCGAGGTACGAGGTGCGCATCTCCTCCTCGAGCGCGCGGGGCTCGATGTTGCCGTCAGAACGTCTGCGATGCCATCGGGTCGTTCCTCCTGCGGCCTTAGACGTCGAGGTTGACGACGTCGCGGGCGTTGTCCTCGATGAACTCGCGGCGCGGCTCGACCTGGTCGCCCATCAGCATCGAGAAGATCTGGTCGGCGGCTGTCGCGTCCTCGATCGTGACCTGCTGCAGCGTGCGGGTCGCGGGATCCATCGTCGTCTCGCGCAGCTGCTCGGCGTTCATCTCGCCGAGGCCCTTGAAGCGCTGCAGCTGCACGCCCTTGGCGGCGACGCCGATGACCGCGGTGCGCAGCGCCTCGAACGACGCGGCCGTCGTCGCTCGGTCGCCGAGCGCGACCGTGAACGGCGGCGTGCCGGCGAGCTTGACGAGCTCCTGGTGGACCTTGACGAAGCGCGCGGTACTCGGGGGCCGTCGAACAGGTCGGCCGGCAGGCGGTGCGTGCGCGCCAGGCCGGTGTCGCGCTCGACCGCGCGCACCACGAGCGTCTCATCGTCGCGCGCGAGCAGCTCGGTCGTCAGGTGCTCGCCCTCGTGATCGTCGCCGCCGAGGAGCGTCGAGCGGCGCCGTCGGCGTCGATGACGGCGTCGTCGAGCAGCGAGGACTCCTCGAGGAACGGACGAGCTCGTGGCCGTGGTCGCGCGCGCAGCGCGGCCGCCAGCTGCTCGTACTGCTTCAGCTGCCGCGGTAGCGTCTGCCAGCGCGCCTCGGTCAGCTTGAAGGCGCTGCCGCTCGCGGTCGGTGACCTCGAGCTTCTCGAGCTTGTCGGCCAGCAGGACCTCCTCGAGCTCGGACTCCTTCTCGATGTAGCGCTCCTGGCTTGCCGTGCTTGAGCTTGTAGAGCGGCGGCTTGGCGATGTAGACGTAGCCGGCGTCGATCAGCTCCTGCATCTCGCGGAACAGCAGCGTGAGCACGAGCGTGCGGATGTGCGCGCCGTCGACGTCGGCGTCGGTCATCAGGATGACCTTGTGGTAGCGGGCCCGCTCGATGTCGAACTCGTCGCGGACGCCGGTGCCGATCGCGGTGATCAGCGCCTGGATCTCGTTGTTCTGCAGCACCTTGTCGATGCGCGCCTTCTCGACGTTGAGGATCTTGCCGCGCAGCGGCAGCACGGCCTGGGTGTGGCGGTCGCGGCCCTGCTTGGCCGAGCCGCCGGCGGAGTCACCCTCGACGACGAAGATCTCGGCGAGCGACGGGTCCTTGACCGAGCAGTCGGCGAGCTTGCCGGGCAGGCGCGAGTTCTCCAGCGCGCTCTTGCGCCGCGTCAGGTCGCGAGCCTTGCGCGCAGCCGCGCGGGCCTGCGACGCCTGCACGGCCTTGCGAATGACGGCACGCGCCTCCTGCGGGTTCTCCTCGAGGAACTCGGCGAGCTTCGCGTTGACGATCGACTCGACGAAGCCCTGCATCCCCGGGTTGCCGAGCTTGGTCTTCGTCTGGCCCTCGAACTGCGGGTCGGAGAGCTTGGCGGAGATGACCGCCGTCAGTCCCTCGCGGACGTCCTCGCCCGAGAGGTTGTCGTCCTTCTCCTTCAACTCCCCCTTGTCGCGCGCGTACTTGTTGAGCGTGCGCGTCAGCGCGGAGCGGAAGCCCGAGAGGTGCGAGCCGCCCTCGTGCGTGTTGATGTTGTTGGCGAAAGAGAAGACCGACTCCTGGTAGGAGCCGTTCCACTGCATCGCGACCTCGACGGCGCCCTCGCTGCCCTCGTCCTCGAAGTAGATGACCTTCTTCTGGATCGGCTCCTTGTTCTCGTTGAGGTAGGAGACGAAGTCCTCGATGCCGCCGTCGTACTGGAACTCGACCGTCTGGCCCTCGCCACGCTCGTCCGCCAGCGCGATCTTCAGGCCGCGCGTGAGAAAGGCGGTCTCGCGCAGACGCTGCTCGAGGATCGAGAAGTCGAAGACGGTCTCCTCGAAGATCTCGGCGTCCGGAACGAACGTGATCGAGGTCCCGGTCGCCGAGGTCTTCTCCCCCTTCTCGAGCGCGGTCTGAGGAGCGCCGCGCGCGTAGCGCTGGGTGTGCAGATGACCGTCGCGGCGGACCTGGACATCCAATTCCTCGCTGAGCGCGTTCACGACCGAGACGCCGACGCCGTGCAGGCCGCCGGACACCTTGTAGCCACCGCCGTCGCCGAACTTGCCGCCGGCGTGCAGAACCGTCAGGACGACCTCCAGCGCGGGCCTGCCCTCCTTCTCGTGCATCGCCACGGGAATGCCGCGCCCGTCGTCGTCGACCGTGATCGAGTTGTCCGCGTGAACGATGACGACGACGCGCGAGCAGTGGCCGGCAAGCGCCTCGTCCACGGAGTTGTCGACGACCTCGTAGACGAGATGGTGAAGGCCGCGGACGCCCGTCGAGCCGATGTACATGCCCGGGCGCTTGCGCACCGCCTCGAGCCCCTCGAGGACGGTGATGTCCTGGGCGTCGTACGAACCGGTCGATTCGGTCTTCCGGGCGCTGTCCTGGACCTTCGCCATGTGCCTCCGCTGACGTGAAAAAACCCCGGACGCGACTCAGGCTCCGCGTGGCCGGGGCATACCCATTCGGTTGACAGAATAATAGCAAACACGGGCCTGGGGCGACTCGGGCCCGGGACCCAAAAAGTCCTGCAAAACGCTACTTTTGGTTAGCGGCGTCAAGCCGGCTGCCGCCAACCGCGCGCGGGTACCGTCTGGCAGCGCAGCGAGCGCACCGTCTCAGCGCCCAACGCCGCGTTCAGGCGCGCAGTGACGGTGGGCGCCATCAGGTCGAGCTCCTGTGCCCACGCGGCACTCGAGCACGTCACCGTGACGACGCCCTGAGCCTCACCAGTGGGGCGCGCATGCGTGGCGAGAGTGGCACCCACGGCATCGTCCCAGACCCGCTGGACCGCGGCCAGACCCGTCGCCGGAGCGACACGCTCGGCCAGCGCGCGGACGGCGTGAGAGGCGCTGCGCGGGGCGCTGCGCCTCATGCAGCCACCGCCTCCGGGCGAACCGATGCGTCGTCCACTTCAAGCGGCAGGACCGGGACTCCGTCAGCCACCGGCACATGGTCCCGGTCGGCGGTCGTGACGACGCACTGACCCACGCGGGTGACGCGGGCGATCAGGGCAGAGCGGCGCTCGGGGTCGAGCTCACTCATGACGTCGTCGAGCAACAGCAGTGGGGCTTGGCCGCGCTCGGCGCTGAGAGCCTCGCGCTCCGCGATCAACAGCGTCAGAAGGGCCAGACGCTGCTCCCCCTGCGATCCGTAGGTGCGCAGGTCGCGACCATCGCGCAGCAACATCAGGTCGTCGCGATGTGGGCCGTGGCCGGTGAAGCCCCGCTCCAGATCTCCCGTCAGCCGGTCGGTGAGCTCGGCGGCGAACTGCTCCGGCGAGTCTGCGGTCGATCGAGGCCGGTAGCGGATCTCCACATCGCCGCACAGTCCGACATCGCGCGCAAGTGTTGCGGCGCCGGGGGCTATGAGCGCTGTGGCGCGTTCACGGTCGGCGCGAAGCGCAAGCGCGTGGCGCCCGAGCTCGAGGTCCCAGGTACGGAGATCAGCGGCCGGCGCCCCCGCACGGACCCGCCCAAGCAGCGCATTGCGCTGCTGCAGAGCCTGGGCGTACGCGCGTCGTGTCCCCACCCGCGCCGGCCACAGCGCCGCGATGAACTGGTCGAGGTGGGAGCGCCGGAGCGCCGGAGCGCCCTTGACCAGATCGAGGCGGTCCGGCAGGAATACGCATACGAGCGGCCTGAAGGGGACGTCCAACAGCCGCTCGACGGGTGCCCCGTCGGCCGTCATGCGCTTCGATTCCCCCGGCTCATAGCCGACGGCGATCGTGTGCTCGCCGCCGGCCGCATGCAACTCGAGCTCGACGCGCGTTGCCTCCGCGCCGAAGCGCACAAGCTCCCGCTCGTTGCGGGTGCGGCAGGAGTGGCCTGTGCAGCCGAAGTACAGGGCCTCGACCAGATTCGTCTTGCCGGCACCGTTCGGCCCGTGGATCACGGTCAGCCGGTCGCCAATTTCGATCTGTGTGTCTGTGTAGGCGCGGAAGTCCCGGATTCGCAGCCGGACGACCGACGACATCAGACGTTGAGGCGGATCGGCATTATGAGGTAGAGGAAGTGGCTGTCGTCCGCGCTCTCCAGGAGTCCGGGGCGCAGCGGGCTGATCAGCTTCAGGACCACGTCCGCCGCGCCCGCACTCTCCAACCCGGCGATCAGGAACTCCGGGTTGAAGCCGATCTCGAATGGTTCGCCCGCGAACGGGACCGGCAGGGCGTCGCTCGCCTCACCCACGTCGGGGGTCTGCGCCGAGACCGTCAACTCGCCCTCGGCGAACGCGAGCCGCAGCGGGGCGTTCTTCTGGGCCATCAGGCTGATCCGGCGTACGACGGTCAGCAGCTCCTCGGTGTTGAGGGTCAGTTCGTGCTCGAACTGATCGGGCAGCAACTGACGGTAGTTGGGGAACTGGCCGTCGATCAGCCGTGACGACAGCGTCGCCGCGCCGACCGAGAAGACGACCTGGTTGGTACGCACGCCGATGCTGATCTGCTCCGTCTCCGTCGTGACGAGCCGACCCAGTTCCTCGAGGGCGCGCGCCGGGACGTTCGCCTCGAAGCCCTCCGTGAGGCTCTGCTCGAGCGGGGTTTCCTTGACGCTCAGGCGATACGAGTCCGTCGCCACCATCCGCAGCTCGCCCCCCTCGGCGGAGACCAGGATGCCCGTGAGAATCGGTCGCGTCTCGTCCCGGGATGCCGAACGGGAGACCCGGGCGATCGTCTCGGAGAACGCCTGCGCCGGCATCATCACCTCGCGGTCACCGCCGCGCTCGGGAAGCACCGGGAAGTCATCCGCGCGCAGCGTGCGCACGTGGAACCGCGCCGTGCCGGCGACTATCTCAACATCCTGCTGTTCGGGGCGGAGCTCGAGCGACACCGTCTCGCCTGACAGCTGGCGAACGATCTCCAGAAGCAGGCGAGCTGGGAGCACCACGTCCCCGGGCCGCACCACCTCCGCCTGTAGGGGCACGCGCAACCCGATCTCCATATCCGTCGCACGCAGCTCGACGCCGCCGTCTCCCGCAACCATCTGCACGCCGGAGAGGGCCTGGATCGCGCTACGAGTCGAGGCGACTCGAGCGACCGTCTGCAGGTCCGAGAGAAGTGCGGCTGTTGCTGTGGCGATCTTCATGACGAGAGAACCTTCTACAGATGATCAGGAGTCGTAGGTGCTGTGCAAATGTGAGTAGTGGGCGAAACTCACGCACGTAGCGGGCTGTAGATGCACAATCGACTGCGCCGCCCGGCTGCGCAGTCTGTCATTCACCCCGGTCGTCCCGGCTCTCGAGCAGGCGTGTGGACAACTCGTCCACAAGTGCGGAGGCCTCAGGATCGGACGCGACCTTTTCGCGCGTTCGCCGGCAGGCGTGGAGGACCGTGGTGTGCCCGCGCCCACCGAATCGCTGACCGATCGCGGGGAGGCTCTCGCCGGTGTGCTGCCTTGCCAGGTACATCGCGACCTGCCGCGGCCAGGCGACCCGCGCCTCCCTGCTCGGCGAGACGAGCTCCTCACGAGTTATCCCGAATGCGCTGCAGGCGGCCTCCTGCACGGAGTCGATCGTGACGTGGCGGGCTGACGCGCCCCGGCGCTGCTCGGGGAGCAGTTCGTCGAGTACCTCGCGCGCGAGGTACTCGTCGGCGGGCCGCCCCGTGAGCGAGGAGAAGGCGACGATGCGGATCAGCGCGCCCTCGAGTGTCCGCAGGTTGCCGGTCACGCGGTCGGCGATCACCTCCAGTACGGAGTCCGCCGGCAGGGGAAGGTCGTCGTGCGCCGCACGCTTGCGGAGCACGGCGAAGCGAGTGGCGCTGTCGGGTTCACCGATCTGCGCTACGAGTCCGGACTCGAATCGATCCCGCAGTCGCTGCTGGAGGTTTGCGAGATCTCGTGGCGCCCGGTCGGAGGTCAACATGACCTGCGCGCCGGCGTCGCGGAGGGCGTTGAAGGTGTGGAAGAACTCCTCTTCGGTGTGCGTCTTCGACATCAGGAACTGCACGTCGTCGACGAGCAGCACATCGTTGACCCGGTAGCGGCTCTTGAACGCCTGTGTGTGGCCGGTCCTGACGGCCGCCACGAACTCGTTGACGAAGCCCTCGGCGGTCGTGAGGCGGACTCGCAGCGAGGGCTCGTGACGCTTGAGGTAGTCCGCGACCGAGTGCAGCAGGTGGGTCTTCCCCACGCCGGGCGGGCCGCAGAGGAAGAGTGGGTTGTAGGCGGTGCCGGGGTTCTCGGCGACAGCCAGGGCGCATGCATGGGCGAACCGGTTGGCCGGGCCGAGCACGAACTGATCGAAGGAGAACTTCGGGTTCAGCACGTCCTCGGCGGGTCGCGGTTCCTCACCGGTGTCCGGTCGCTCGCCTGCGACCGGAGCGCTGGTTATCCGCGTGACGACACCCCGCCCGAGCACGGCCTCCGCGCTCGCCTGCAGCACACGCCCGAAGCGGTCGGCGGCCCATGTCCCGCTGGCACGCGGCGCACTCAGAAGCAGTTCGCGACCGTCGAACGAGACCGGCGTCAGCGGGGCGATCCAGACATCGTAGGTCGGCTCTCCGATGGCGTCGCGCACATCTGCGGCGATGCGCAGCCAGATGGTCTGGAGGTCGGAGGGAGGCACGGTTCGGTCGGTGTTCGCGACAGCCCGGAAAGGCCATCCGGAACGAGCGGCGGCCCCTCCACGGGGCCGGCGAGGCCACGCTAGCAGAGGGGTTTGGCTGCGTCGCGGGCGTGCCGACGCGGCCTGCCGTCCACGTCGCAAATCGCGGAGAATCGATTGCGACCACCCGTTCATGAGCTGCCGGTGCCGGCCTGTGGCTATCATCTCCAGCCCCTCGATCCCGGATCGGTCCCGTCCATGAAGCGCACCTACCAGCCCAAGAAGCGCAAGCGCGCACGCACGCACGGTTTCCGTGAGCGGATGAGCAGCCGCGCAGGCCGCGCCGTCCTCAAGCGCCGCCGCGACAAGGGTCGCAAGCGGCTGACCGTCTGACGGTGGACGCTCCGGGGCGCGCGCCGGCGCGAAGCGCCCGCCGTGGGCGCATCTCACGCAGCGCAGAGTTCGAGCGGGTCTACCGGCACGGTCGCTCCTACGGAAATCGCTACTTCGTGCTCCACGCCTTCGAGCGCGGAGACGGATCGAGCTCCGCGAAGGCCCGCGACTGGGCCTCAGCGTGTCGCGCAAGGTCGGCGGTGCGGTCGAGCGCAATGCCGTCAAGCGACTGCTCCGCGAGGCGTTCCCGCGTGTCAGCTCGGCGCTGCCGTCGGGCTGCGACGTCGTGGTCGTGGCACGAACTGACGCGCGCGAGCTCGCGGATCGCGAAGGTCTCGAGGGCGTGGTCGCCGCTCTCGAGGAGCTCGCCGCCAAGGCCGCGGAGGGGCAGCGGCGATGATCCGGTCAGCTGCGCGAGGTCGCCGTCGTCCCGATCACCGTCTACCGGCGGCTGATCTCGCCGGCGATCCCGCGTCGGTGCAAGTACGAACCAACGTGCTCGAACTACGCCGCACAGGCGATCCGGCGGTACGGCATACTGCGCGGGCTCGTGCTCGGCGGCTGGCGGCTGCTGCGCTGCAATCCGTTCAGCCACGGTGGCTTCGACCCGGTTGAGGACCAGCGACTCTTTCGCGACCGCCATGCGACCGACCCGGATCCCGCTCGCTGACCGGCGATGACCCCCGTACTCGGAAACATCTTCCAGCCGCTGATCGACGTGTTCGATCAGGTGATCCTGTTCTTCCACGACACCGTCGGGCTCGGTTGGGGGATGTCGATCATCGCGCTGACCGTGGCGGTGCGCACGGTGCTGATGCCGCTGACGTTCAAGCAGTTCAAGTCGATGGGCCGCCTCCAGCAGCTTGCTCCGGAGATGAAGGCGCTGCAGGAGAAGTACAAGGACGACAAGCAGCGCCTGAACCAGGAGATGATGAAGTTCTACCGGGAGAACAAGGTCAACCCGCTCGGGTCCTGCCTGCCGCTGGTGCTTCAGATCCCGGTCTTCATCGCGCTGTTCTACATGCTGCGCAAGGACCTGAAGGTCGACATCTGCGGGCAGGCGGCGACGCCGCCGGGGAACATCCTCGCGACCGCCGCCAGGAACGGCACCGACATAGCGCACACCTACTGCGACCAGGTGGTTCCGGGCTCGGCGTCGTTCTGGTTCATCCCGGACCTGACGGCCCCCGCGACCGGCGGCGTGCTCGCGGTTCTGCTGGTCCTCTACGTCGGCTCGCAGCTGCTGTCCAGCGTCCTGATGTCGGTCACCGCCGACAAGACGCAGCGCACGATCATGATCGCGCTGCCGTTCATCTTCGTCTTCTTCATCCGCACGTTCCCGGCCGGCCTGCTCGTCTACTGGATCACGACGAACCTCTGGACCGTGGGCCAGCAGACTGTTCGTGCGCAAGGCACTCGATCAGCCGATGCCCTGGGTCGCAAGGCGTGAGGCGGCCGCGGCCAAGGCGGAGGGCAGGCCGCCTCCGGTGCCGACGTTCCGCGGCTGCGGCCCCGGTCAAGGCCGCCGCGCCGACGGCGACGCCCCCGCCCCCGCCTCGGCGCAAGAAGAAGCGATCGGGGCGTCGCAGATGAGCGCGCGGGAGCGTATGCGGGAATTGCTGGAGCTTGTCGTGGACGCCCTCGACCTCGACGCGGACGTCGTCGTCGAGGACGATGGCGAGACGCTCACCGGTGTCGTCGAGGGCGACGTCGCTCGGCCTGTTCATCGGTCATCACGGTCAGACGATCGACGCGGTGCAGCACCTCGCGACACGTGTGGTCATGCGGCGATGGGGACGAGGACGCGCCGCCGCGTCGTCGTCGACGCGGACGGGTACCGCGAGCGGCGCCGCGAGGCGCTCGAGCATCAGGCCGACGACGCCGCCGATGAGGCCGTCCGCGCAGGGCGGGCGGTGGCGCTGGACCCGATGAGCCCCGCGGAGCGGCGGATCGTTCACGAGTACCTGCGCGAGCGCGACGATGTCGCGACGGAGAGCGAGGGCGAGGGCGCGGAGCGGCGCCTCGTCGTGTCGCCGGTCGACTGAGGCGCGAGGGCCGGTGTTTCACGGGAAACGGGTGGCTCGCGTCCCCGTCGCCGCACCCTGGCGTTGTTCCCGCCCCGAGCTCGCGACCCGGGGATGAATCCGGTGCTTCCCGTGAAACGCGGTCGGCGGCGGCAGGGTCGCCGATGCGCTGATGCTCGCCCGCCCTTGGGCCTAGGATCGCGTGTGTGGATGTCGCGGATCGGTTGGAGGAGCTCTCCGGGCTTTACGACCTCCCGGCGGACGCTGTGGATCGGCTCGGTCGGTTGCTGGGCCTCGTGGCGGCTGCGCCGATCTCGATTACCTCGGTTCGCAGCGCCGACGAGGCTGTCGAGGTTCACGTGGCCGACTCGCTCACGGGGCTGCTGGTGCCTGAACTTCGCGAGGCCGGCAGCGTTGCGGACCTGGGCTCGGGGGGCGGGTTTCCGGGCCTTGTGCTTGCCGTCGCTCTGCCCGGCGCGAGGGTGACGCTCGTTGAGAGCGTCTCCAAGAAGGCGACCTTCTTGGAGCGCGCAGCTCGCGAGCTCGGCCTTCGCAACGTCGCTACGTCGCCGGTGCGTGCCGAGGATTGGGCGGCGGGCGAGGGAACACAGGACGTCGTCACAGCACGCGCCCTCGCGCCGCTCGCGACGCTGGTCGAGTACGCGGCCCCGCTGCTGAGCGACGAAGGCACGCTCGTGGCGTGGAAGGGCCCGGGGGCCGCCTCGGAAGAGGTCGACGGTCGGGCCGCCGCCGACGTCCTGGGGATGTCCGCCCCTGAGCCGTTCGATGTGCCGCGGCCGTCGGTTCGGGGTGAGGGGGAGCGCCGCCTGTACGTCAGCTCGAAGGTGAGCCGGACGCCCGCGGGGTACCCTCGACGCGCGGGTATGGCCCGGAAACGGCCGATACGAGCGTCCACCGTACCCTGAGGGTTGGTTCGTCCCCGAACCGCGGGACCGCTCGGAGGCGAACGAGAGCGCTGCTCCGACCGCACCCGCAGGTAGCGTGGAGCGCGATGGGCACGATCTACGCGATCGCCAACCAGAAGGGTGGCGTCGGCAAGACGACGACCACCGTCAACGTCGCCGCGTGCATCGCCGAGGCCGGCTACGCAACGATCCTCGTCGATGCCGATCCCCAGGCGAACGCCACAGTGGGCCTCGGTCTCCCGAAACTCGGCGAGCCGAGCCTCTACGACGTGCTCGCCGGTGCGGTCGGGGCATCCGAGGCGCTTGTCGCGAGCACGATCCCCGGACTCAGAGTCCTCCCGGCGCACCCCGATCTCGCGGCCGCATCGGTCGAACTGCCCCGTCAGGCCGGTTCCGAGGTGCGGCTGCGCGAGGCGCTTGCGCCGCTGCGCGACGAGGCCTCCTACGTCCTCGTCGACTGCCCGCCATCGCTCGGGCCGCTGACGATCAACGCCCTCGTCGCCGCTGACCGTGTGATCGTCCCGGTTCAGACCGAGTACTTCGCGCTGGAGGGTCTCGCGGGCCTGCTGGACACGCTCGCCCTCGTCCAGCGGGAGCTGAACCCGCGGCTCGTGGTGGCGGGGATGCTGCTCACGATGCACGATGGCCGGACCCGTCTCGCGCGCGACGTCGAGGACGAGGTCCGCAAGCATTTCCCGGAGCTCGTGTTCGACACCGTGATACCGAGAAACGTGCGCGTGGGCGAAGCCCCGAGCTTCGGCCGGCCCGTGATCCACCACGACCCGCACTGCGCGGGCGCAGATGCATATTTCGAGCTCGCCAAGGAGGTCGCCGCTCGTGGCTGACAAGGGAATGGGCCGCGGTCTGGCGGCGATACTTCAGGTCTCCGGCCAGCACGGAGATCGGGCCGAACTGCGCGACATCGCGATCGAGCTGGTCGAGCCGAACCCGAATCAGCCCAGACGGCGCTTCGACGAGCCCGCGCTGGAGGCGCTGGCGGGTTCGCTCGGGGAGCACGGCGTCCTCCAGCCGCTGCTCGTTCGCCCGCGGAGCGGTGGCCGCTACGAGCTGGTCGCGGGCGAGCGCCGCTGGCGGGCCGCGCAGATCGCGGGCCTGGCGGTCGTTCCCGCGATCGTCGAGCGCCGCGACGACTCATCGTCGCTCGAGGCGGCGATCGTCGAGAACATGGTGCGCGAGGACCTCAATCCGGTCGAGGAGGCTCGCGCGGTGGCCGCGCTCGTCGAGGAGCTCGGCCTGACGCGGCAGGAGGTCGGCCTGCGGGTGGGTCGCAGCCGCGTCGCGGTCTCGAACCTGCTGCGGATCCTCGACCTGCCCGACGAAGTGCTCGCCCTGCTGGAGGACGGCAGCCTCAGCGAGGGCCACGGTCGCGCACTGCTGCTCGCCGAGGAGCATGCCGATCGCCGCCGCCTCGCGCGTGACGCGGTGCGGGGCGACTGGTCGGTGCGTGTAACCGAGGATCGCGCTCGCGCGGCGAACGCCGCCGCGGGGCGCTCGACCCGCTCGCGGGGCGTGCGTCCGACGGGCGCCGCGGCGCTGCATCCCGATCAGGAGGCCGCATGCGCCGCGATAGCCGAGGTCTTCGCCGAGACGCTCGGGCGGCCCGTCAAGGTGCGGCCGCGTGGCACTGCCTACAAGGTCGAGCTGCTCGTCGACGACGCCGCTGACGCCGCCGGCCTCGTCAGGCGATCGGCCGCCGCCGCGGCCGCCTGAGCGGGCTCCGCGGGCACCTCCACGCGATCGAGCCCAGCCCGTCGCCCGCGCTAGACTCCGCGGCCGCAAGGGGCGATTAGCTCAGTCGGTTAGAGCGCTTCTCTGATAAGGAAGAGGTCCCAGGTTCGAGTCCTGGATCGCCCATCGCCTGTTTGCAGGGATTCCTTGGGAGCCGCCTTCGGGCGGCTCTTCTTCGAGGTACGAAACGGGTACGTGCTCGCGCGCGCTCGGCGGATCTGCTCGTCGGCGGTGACGCGATCCTCAGGCCCGAGCTCGGCGAACACGTGGGCGTAGGTGGAGAGCGTCATCGTCGGCGCGTGCCCTGCCTGTTGCGCGCCGTCGACGACGCTGCGGCCCTCGTGGATGAGCAGCGAGACGAAGCTGTGGCGCAGGTCGTAGGGGCGCGTCGTCGCGAGCCCCAGTTCGCTTGCGGTCGCCGCGTAGACCCTGCGGCGCCAGTTCTGCCAGGCGGTGCGACTCCACGGCGTTCCGTCGCCAGCTGGGAACACGAGCGCGTCATCACCGGGGCGGCCGCAGGCAAGGTGCCATTCGGAGAGGTCTTGGGCGAGCGGTGCGAGCAGCGGGACGGTCCGACTGCGGCCCGTCTTGGTATTCCCGATCTCACCGAGCGAGACGGCGCCGTCGACGAGCAACGCGTTGCGACCGACGTGGCGCCAGGACAGCGCGAGCGCTTCACCCGGGCGAAGGCCCGCGTAAGCGAGAACTGACACCAGCGTCGCGTCGCGCTGGCCCCCGCGCCGGAGCAGGTGCGCTCGCAAGCGCTCGACAACGGCGGGCGGCAAGGGGGTGATGGCGCGCCGGCGCTTCGGCGCCGGCTTGCGCACGGTGCTCGCCGGATTGCCGGGGATGCGCCCCCATTCGACCGCTCGCTGCAGAACGCCTTGAAGGAGCGTGAGCGTCTTGCGCACCGACGCCGGCCCAACTGCGTCGGCCTCCAGTTCGGCGCGAAACTCGCGCAGCCGCTTGCCGTCGAGCGTGCGCAGGCTCAGTCCGCCCAGCCGCGGAAGGACGTGCGTGTCCCACAGCGCCGCGTACGTCTCGCGCGTCGTCGCTGCGAGGTTCGGCTCGGCATGGAGACGCCACCATTCCTGCCCGAACTCGGCCAGCGTCTGCTTGCCGGTGTCCAGGTGCCCCAGCTCGCGCGTGCGCTTGAGGCGCCGAACCTCGGCGTCGAAGGCCTCGGCGTCGCGCCTGCGTCCGAGCACCTTCGAGCGGTTGCGGCCCTGCTCATCGCGCCAACGAACGCGCCAAACCGCGCCGGTCGCGCGCTGGACTCGCTCAATGCTCATGCTGCCTCCGCGCCGTCGCCCTCGCGCATCAGTGCCCTGAAGCTACCGGCTGCTGCCGGGTCGCGGGAGGGCTTGCGCAGTTCCTTTACGGAGCTCGCGGGCGCGGGCTGAACGAGCGAGGACGCGAGCCACGCGTCGAGGTCCTCGCCGCGAACGCGCAGCCGGCTGCACAGGCGCATCGCCGGCAGGTCGCCGCGACGAATCGCGTCGCAGACCGCGCGGCGCGAGAGTCCGCAACGGCGGGCGACGGCTTCGGGCGTCAACAGCGGCTCAGCCACGAGTGCGGTGGGATTGCGGGAACGCAGGTGCGCAGATGACCATTGCGTAGCCAGCCCAGCGTCTCGACCTGGCGCTCCGAGGTGGCGTCCACGATCTGCGAGCCGGTTGCCTCAACTGGCAACTCGCCCTCGCGTCGCTCGGCCCTGCTCCGCCCCTGCCGTCCATGTCGCGCGTCTCGGCAGGCGCGCACAACACTGTTGCTCGGCGCGCCCGAGGTCCATGCGTGAGCCCGTCCGCAGCCCGATTCCACCTCGCTGCGGCGCAGCCATCCGCGCTCAGGCAGGGCTCGGGCACCGCTCAGGCAGGGCTCGGGCAGAGCTCGGGCAGAGCGGCCCGCTCCGGACGCGCGGAACATGCGGCTTTCCAGGGGAATCGCGCGAGGTGTCCGGGTGGACACCTCGCGCTCCACGATGTTCCCCGCTCGGTCTCGCACGGGCACCACCGGCCGGCACGCCTTCGGCGAGCCTCTCGCTGCGCTCGCCGTGCCGCCCGGCGAGAAGGTCCCGCGGGACCCCAGCCGTCCCCTTGCGGGGCCGTCCCCGAGCCGCTTCGCGGCGCCCGACGGCTCGCGCCGTCCCAGCGGCCGGGGGGCCGCCAACCAGTCCCGCGGGACCAACAGCCACACACGGGCTACTGGCGCGCGAGCCAGAACGCCGCCGACAAGCACGCGCGGGAACGTCGACGCTCTCAGCCTGCCGTTCTATCCGGGTGGCTTCGATGCACGACTGTTGCGGCCGCGTCCGCAGCCTTTGCGTCGCGGAGCACGGCGTCGAGGCTTCTCACGTCGCCAATGGTGCCGACGCTGAACGACAGCGCTGCCGCGTCGAGCGCGGACGCCAACATCTCGGCCGGCCGACCGCCGAGGCGCTTGTCGAACACGAACAGGTAAGTGTGTACCTCTCCATCCAAGCGGACAACAAAGGAAGCCTCAACGGCTTGATCTCCGCCCGAGATGACACGCAACAGGACGGGCAGATCCTGACTCTTGACCGGGACCGCCACGAAGCTCTGGTGTCGATCAAGCGGCCAGGGCCCTCGGCGGTGTCCAATCTCGCCGTCCTCGTCAGCAGCCTGCCCCACGGTGGGGGCCGTTGATGGGGCCTGCTCAGCTGGCGGGTGCGGACTGCTGTCAAGTGCAGCTCTGCCTTCGCTCGTGAGCATCCAATGACCGAGCGGCTGTCCCGGCCCTGCGTGGTCGGCACCTGCCCGCAACGACACTAGGCCGTCTCGCTCGAGGATGCGGAGCCCGCGGGAAACGGAGGAGATCCTTCGCCCGAGAGCGTCCGCTAGCTCGCCCGCGGCCTCCTCCCGAACAGAAAGCCGCCGCAGGAGCTGCCATTGTTCGATGCGCAGACCGGCACCCGCCATAGTGGTGCACACTAGCTCCGAGTGCGCACCGTTGAAAGGCTGTCGATACACGGTTCCGTCCGAGTGTGTAGCGATCATCTCGGGAATGGCGACCGCTCTTCAGACCGTAGGACCCTCGTCCGTCGCGATCACCCCGCGTGTAGTCCTTTCAGGATCGTTTCGACGCGATCCCGTAGGGCTTCGTGCCGCCTTCGCCGGTCTCAAGGATGCGGCGTGCGACGTGATCGCGCCTACCAGCGTCGACTTCGTCGGGGACGTTGGAGGTTTCGCGGTGACCGCTGAGCAGGAGGACATGGACCCGGCATTGATCGAGGCTGGGCATGTCGAGGCAGTCCGACGCGCTGACTTCGTGTGGCTGCACGCTCCCGGCGGTTACGTCGGGCCGAGCGCCGCCCTCGAAGTCGGCGTCGCGTACAGCGCTGGCGTCCCGGTGTGGGCGACGGAGATGCTTCAGGACGTAGCCCTCGGGCAGTTCGTGCGGGTAGCGTCGTCACTTGCGGCAGCGGTGCACGAAGTCCGCGCGGCAGGCCTGCGTACACCCGCGGAGCCGCTCCGCGACCTTCAGACCTACTACGAGCGCGTGGCAGCCTCGCGCGGGTTTGACTCCGAGAGCCCGCAGGACGCGATGCTCCTCCTGACCGAGGAGGTGGGCGAGTTGGCGCGTGCGATCAGGAAGACCGTCGGCCTTGCTCGCGCTACCAGCGACAACGCGGATCCGGCCGAGGAGCTTGCGGACGTACAGCTCTACATCCTGCACCTGGCGAATGTCGTTGGCGTGGATCTCGCCAGCGCGGTCAGGCTGAAGGAGGAGGTCAATCACGAACGGTACACACAGCGCGTGGCCGCGTGAATCTCACGTCTTACGCGCCTGAGGCCTCGCGCGCGGACCCAGCGTGAACGATGGACCTCACAGCGCTAATCGAACGACGACGCGCACTGATGGTTGCTCTCGCCGTCCACGAGGCATCGCTCGTTCGCTTCTGGCCCGGTGATCGGCCGGCGTTTGTCATCGATGTGCCGGAACTCGAGCGCCTCGAGCCCGATGACGGACAGGATCGACCCGCGCATCTCACGAGCACCTCGTCGTGCTTCGAGTCCCTTGCTGATCGCCAACCCGGGCTCGACGGCCGGTTACCGGCAGACGACGGATCCGGCCCGCCTTGGAGCGCGCTTGCCGGCGAGTTCTCGAGGCGTGCCCTCGCGTGCGAGCCGTCGCGATGGACAAGCGACCAGGCCGCTCATATCTATTGTCGAGTTCGAGCCCTTCCTGCCGCGCTGCGCTTCGCGCCGCCGATGGTGGCCGACGCCAAGGAGGCCTTGGGAGCGCGAGATCGCCTCCACGAAGCGTTCGCCGTGATCGGCACCGACAGACCGCTTGCGGAGCGAGGGCTGGGCGAGAGGGAACTCAACCCGGATGGCACTCCCGCCCCCGAACGCCCAGGCCAGCAGTATCCAGCGAACACGTTCCACGCGTACTGGGGAGCCCAAGCTCACGCCCGCTACGAGGAGAGATCTAGGACGCGAGGCGATCTGCCACCGCTCGTCGACGGCGAACATGCGGCGCGCGTAGAGCAGAACCAAGCGTGGGTCCAGTCCGAGATTGGCCGGCAGACCGCGCTTCTCGGGGCGGGCAAGCGGCGAGGAGACGCACAACAGTTGGCGTTCGCGTTGTTGAGCGACCTCCTCGCACACGATCGCCAGCTGACGCCAGCGAGCCGGCGTCATGACCTCTACGGAGCGGCCTTGACGGCGTTCTTCTCGGCGCAAGAGCAGTCAGGGCGATGGCCGCTGTCCTCTCCTTTGTTCCACTACCCCCAGTCGGGGAACGCCTATTGCTACACGTTCGAGACGCTCACAGAGCTCTTGCGGCCGGCGTTGCCGCGAGAGGACGGACGGGTCTACCGGGCGCTCCTTGAGCCATATCTTGTCAACCTCTTCTCGGCGTGGGATTACGCCATGAACACGCGCATCCCGCTCGACGAGAGCGGGGACGCCTACGGTTGGTCCTCGACGCACCACGTGGCGCGGAGCGACCCCGAAGCGTGGGCGACGGCTGAGGTCTTCTCCTTCGGTCAGCTGTTGCGGTGTGTGTCCGGGCACGTGGCGGCCGAGCGCGCGGGACTCGAGCTCGGCGTTCGACGACCTGCTTACGCACAACAGAGCGCGGCTTGCTCAACGCTTGAGAAGCGAGGGGATACGTGGGCGCCGGACGACTGGACCGTAGGTCGTCAGCTCGCATCTATGTTCCTACACCCAGCCATGGCCCCCCGGGTCGAACCCGTCGATGCTTCGGTGAGAGATCCCGACGCGCCGCTCATCGCGAACTCGCACGCTCGGTCGGCGGTTCTCTACGGCCCGCCCGGGACCGGGAAGACGACCATGGTCGAAGCGCTCGCTGGGGCGCTTGGGTGGGAGTACGTCGAGATCCTCGCCTCGGATTTCCTCAGCGAGGGCGTCGACCGCGTGCCTGCACGGGCAGATCGCATCTTCGAGCTGCTCATGCAGTTGGACCGCTGCGTGGTGCTCTTCGATGAGATCGACGAGCTGATCCGGGACCGCACGGAGGAGCGCAGCGATCCGTTCGGACGCTTCCTAACGACCAGCATGCTTCCCAAGATCGCCAAGCTGTGGAAGCACCGCCGAGTCATCTTCTTCGTGGCGACCAACCACGTCAGCAGGGCTGACCCGGCGATCACACGTTCGTCGCGCTTCGACGCGCGAATCTTTGTCGCCCCGCCGGGCCTCGCCGTTAAACGAAGGCTGCTCGTGGATGAGCTTGGTGACGACGCGCCGGAGGTCGACGAGGAGAGGGTGCGCAGGGCACTTTGCCGAGACGATGCCCAGCGCGATCACCTCAGCCCGGTCGAGCAATCTCTCGCCGCACTGCCGCTTCTTCGCTATGACCAGGTTCCCGAACTCGCACGGATGCTGCGCGACGGTGGCGACCCCAGCAACCCGGCGAAGCTGCACGCGGCGCTTGCAGCGATGACGAGGACGCTGCTCCATCATGAGTGGCAACCCTCGGCACGGCCGCAGGACTGGGACGAGCACGACGACGCGACGAAGCTGCGCACCGTCTACTTGGAGTATCTCGACGACACGTCCCGCGATTTCTCGCGACAGCGCCTCATGCGCGTCTCGGCACAGGCGAAGGATCATGTGCCGAAGGGCCTCCAGGCAATCGAGGCACCCGACCCGCCGACGGGCCCGGACGGAGATGTGTTCTATGAGGCACCTGAGGACCTAAGCAGCCTCAGCGCTGGCGATGGCAGTCTTCGCCTGGGGCCTGACGGCAGCGCGCCCGACCACGGCATTCTCTGGTTTCAGTCCTTGTCAAAGTGAGCGCCCAAACCGTCGGTCGGCGTGCTGGACCGGCGCGCCCGATGTACCGTCATAGCGCATGGAACCGACCCACGATGTCGTTCTTGCCGGACCCCTGTGCGCCGGAAAGACCACTCTGGCCGCCGACTTGGGATCGCGGGGTCTCCACCCGGTCTCTGCGCGGGAGGCCATCGAGATCAGCGTGGGCGCTACGTCATTGACGCGCGAGGAGCTACAGCGGCACGGGGCGGTGCTCGAGTCTGCGCGGCCGGGCCGCTGGCTCGCTGAACTGGCAGCGGCTCAGCGGCGCCCAGTGGTGCTAGACGCCGCAAGGACGTATGAGCAGATCGAAGCGGCCCGAGAGCTACTGACCGGCTGCTTGGTCGTGTGCCTGACTGCCGATCGCGACGAGCGACAGCGGCGCTATCGCGCCCGTGGCGCAACTGCGGATCGCTGCGCCGAGTTTGCGGATATCGCAGGCTCCGCCCTCGAGGATGCCGCCAACGGCCTAGCCGCTCACGCGGATCTCACTCTGGATTCGACGCGGAAGACGGTCGCTGAGCTCGGTGACGCGATCATGAGTCGCCTCAGCTCCGCGTCCATGTGACCGCGGTCGGCGGTTGGCTTTGGGTACGAGACGGGTACATCACCCGCGCCCACCTCTACTCGTCGCTCCACAGTCGCAGCTGCCCATCCAGCGCTTGAGCAGGGCTTTCGTGCCCCGGCGTGTCCTTATGCGCACGCCCGTCCGACCCCTCGCGTTCTCTGATAAGGAAGAGGTCCCAGGTTCGAGTCCTGGATCGCCCACTCGGAAGGGGCCCGGCTCCAGCAACGTCGTGTTGGAGGCCGCGTGTGGTGAAGCCGCGGACGCACGCGCGTTCTGGCGGTGCTCGCAGAGACGCACGCCCAGGCCGAACGTCCCGCATGACTGGGTTGGGCGCCCAGTGCGGGACGTTCGAGCACCGTCGCACCCGGCGCATTTCCGCTTTCCGGTGCGTAACGTTTCCCGTGCGCCGTCGCGTCCAGATCCCCCCGGATGGACGACCGCGACGGCGGGCCCTGGGAGGCTCTGGGGGTGAGGGGCCCAGCAGTGGGGGGACCGGCCAGCAGCCACGGTGGGCGCGGGACGGTCCCTCTCCTGCAGCCGTCCGCACCTGCCTCGTCTCGTCGCCGCGCAGCACGCATGCAGGAAGCGCGCCGTCCGCGGGGTATCCTCAGCCGAGAACCACCCGCGGCCCCCGAGGGAGCAGCTTCGTGCAGGAGATGGTCATCTACGGCGTGAGCTTCGACATGGTCGGCAAGCAGCCGATCGTGCTCCTGAAGACCGCCGACAGCAACAAGTTCCTGCCGATCTGGATCGGCCATCCCGAGGCCGCCGCGATCCTCATGCGACTGCAGGGCGCTTCGACGCCGCGCCCGATGACCCATGACCTGATGGTCGACGTCCTGGGTGAGCTCGAGGTCAAGTGCGTGCAGGTCGCCGTCACCGAACTGCGCGACAACACCTTCTTCGCCTCGATCACGCTGGCGGTCAACGGCCGCGAGATCGAGGTCGACTCGCGTCCGAGCGATGCGCTGGCGCTCGCGGTGCGCGCCGGCGCGCCGATCTTCGCCGCCGAGGAGGTGATCGCCGAGTCGGCGATCGAGTTCGAGCACGATGTCGAGGACACCGAGCAGGTCGTCGACCGGTTCAAGGAGTTCCTCGACGAGGTCACGCCCGAGGACTTCGCCTCCGACTCCTAGCCCGTGAGCGGCCAGCTCCAGCGCCCGCGCCACGAACGCATCGAAGCCCAGGCCCGCCGCGTCCGCCGCGAGCGGCAGAAGGCTCGTCTCGGTCAGGCCGGGAATCGAATTGGCCTCGAGCACCTGCAGCTCGGCGCTCTGCCGGTCGAGCAGCAGGTCGACGCGCGCAAAGCCTTTGAGCCCCAGCGCCCGCCCACTGCGCAGGGCGAGCTCCTGTGCTCGCTCTGCGACGCCCGCCGGAAGCTCCGCCGGGCAGTGGTAGCTGGTGCGGCCGATCGTGTAGCGCGCCTCGAAGTCGTAGAAATCCTCCTCGTGGGGTTCGGCCTCGACGACCGGCAGCGCTGCGTCGCCGAGCAGTGACACCGCGAGCTCGCGGCCGTGGACGTAGCGCTCGATGAGGACCTTCTCCGAGTAGCTGAACGCGGCTATCAGCGCGCCGGGGATCTCAGCTGCCGACGCTGCGAAACGCACTCCGAGCGCGCTTCCCTGGCAGGCGGGCTTCACGACGACCGGAAACCCGAGGCGGGCGTCGATGACGTCGAGCGCGTCCGCGGCGCCCAGCTCCTTCACCGCGCTCTCGCCGAACACGAGCGCATCGGGCGTCGGCACGTCCGCGGCCCGCAGCAGCTCCTTGGCGAGCACCTTGTCCCAGGAAAGCGCGCAGGCCGCCGGCCGCGAGCCGGTGTAGCGCAGACCGAGGGCCTCGAGCAGCTCCTGCACGGTGCCGTCTTCGCCGTCGCGGCCGTGCAGCGCCACGAACACGACATCGGGCGCGCAATCGCGCAGCCGCCGGACCAGGTCGTGGCCGACGTCGATGCGCGTCGGCGCATGGCCGAGCCGCGCGAGGGCGTCCTCCACGCGCGCTCCGGACACGAGCGAGACCTGGCGTTCGAGCGACCGGCCGCCGGCGAGCACGGCGACCCGCAGTGCAGGACTCATTTCGCGTCGCGCTCGCGCCCGGGTTCGCCGCGGCGCGGAAGCGTGAGAACGTCGGCCAGTTCCGGGTCCGGGGCGGGCGCCGGGGGAACGGCGCCGGATGGCGCCGGGTGTCCCGTCAATGCGCCGTAGAGCCCCACCTGCTCGCGGACGATCGCTCCGATCCGCCGAACGCCCTCACGGATGTCGTCCTCACGCGAGCCCGAGAAGTTCAGGCGCAGCGATGAGCCGCCGCGGCCGTCGAGGAACGCCGCGCGACCGGGGACGAAGGCGACGTTGCGGGACAGCGCCAGCGCCAGGAGGTCGGTGGTGTCGAGGTAGTCCGGCAGTGTCGCCCAGACGAAGAGGCCACCCTGTGGGCGCGTCCAGGTCGCCTCGGCGGGCAGATGACCGGCGAGCGCCTCGAGCATCACGTCGCGGCGGCGGCGGTAGAGCTCGCGCAGCTCGACCATGTATGCCTCCCAGTGCCCGGTGGCGAAGTAGCTCGAGACGAACAGCTGCGTGAACGGCGACGGGCAGAGCGTCGTTCCCTGGGCGCTGACGTTCAGCTTCTCCAGCACCGGCCTCGGGGCGACGGCCCAGCCAAGGCGGACGCCCGGTGAGAGGATCTTCGAGAACGTCCCCGCGTAGACGACGAAATGCCCGCCGTCGAGTTCGTAGAGCGTCGGGAGCGGCTCGCCCTCGAAGCGCAGCAGCACGTACGGATCGTCCTCGAGGACGAGGATCTCGTGCTGGTGGGCGACCTCGACGAGCCGTCGCCTGCGTGCAAGCGACAAGGTCACGCCGGCCGGATTCTGGAAGGTCGGCACCGTGTAGATGAACTTCGGGCGGCGCCCTTGCCGCTCCAGCCCCGCGAGCGTCGCCTCGAGCTCGTCCACGAGCATCCCGTCCTCATCCATTCCGATCTGCACGACGTCGGCCTGGTAGGCGGAGAAGGTCGGAACCGCACCCGGGTATGTCGGCCCCTCGGCCAAGATCACGTCGCCCGGGTCGATCAGCGTCTTGCACACGAGGTCGATCACCTGTTGGCCGCCGGTCGTCACGATCACGTCGCCGGGGTCCACGTCGGCACCGCTCGCGGCCATCACGCGCGCGACCGTCTCGCGCGTCTGGAGCAGTCCCTCGGTCGGCCCGTACTGGAGAGCGCGCGCCGAGGACTGCGCCGCCACGCCCGCCATGACGGCGGTGAGAACCTCTGCCGGGAACGTGCTCGTGTCGGGCAGCCCCCCGGCCAGCGAGATCACCTCGGGCCGCTCGGTGATCGCCATCAGATCGCGCATCGCCGACGACGTCATCTGGCGCGTCCGATCGGCGAAGAGCCCGGCGTAGCGCTCCAGGTCGCGTGCGCTGGAGTTGGCGGCGCGTGGGCCGCCCTGGCCTGTGGCCTGCGGCCTCGCCGCGGGCCGCTGCTCGTCGCCGGCCGCGCGGCCACCGTCCTCTACAGTCATCCGGCCCCGCACGGTACCGGACCGGTGACCCTCTTCCTCGACATCTGCCTCGGCCTCGGCCTCGCCCAGGCGGCCGGCCTGCGCCCGTTCCTGCCGGCCTTCGTCGCCGGGGCGTTCGCCGGCCGCGACGTCCTGATCGACTTCGGGGGGACGGACTTCGCGTTCCTGCAGGAGACCTGGTGGCTGTTCCTGATGGTCGCCCTCGCGATCGCCGCCCTGATCCTCCGCAACGAGATCTCCCGCCGGCCGGCGCTCACCGCAGCGCTTCAGGGGATCGGGATCGGGATCGGGGCACTGCTGTTCTGCGCCGTGCTGGCCGACGACGGCTACGCGTGGTGGCCGGGAGTCCCGGCCGGCGTGGCGGCGGCATGGTTGTCGGGGACGGCCGCACGCGATCTTCTCGCCCGCGCCGCCGGGCGGCTTGACGACGAGGCCCGCGCCCACCTGCCCGTCTATGCGGAGGGCGTGGCGCTCGCCCTGGCGGTGCTGTCGGTGCTGGCGCCTCCGGTCGGGCTGGTCGCGCTCGCGTTCTTCAGCTGGCTGCTGATCGGGTCGCGGCGGCGATCGGGCGAGAAGCACGCGGGCCTGCGCGTGCTGCGCTGAGCGAGGCCCTGCTGCCGCGGTTCCCACCACCCGCCGCCGACCCGATGATCTAGCCTGACTCCCGATGACAGAGGACGCGGCAGCCGTTCAGGTCGTTGCACCCGCGCGCCCCGTTCGCCAGCGGGTGCGCGCCGGCCTGCGACGGCCGGCGTCGTGGCTGCAACTCGTGCGCTTCGCGCTCGTCGGCGCGAGCGGGTACGTGGTCAACCTCGCCGTCTTCGCCGCTGCAGTGCACGTCGCCGCGCTCGCCTACCCGGCCGCGGCGACGCTGGCGTTCCTCGTCGCGGTGTCCAACAACTTCCTCTGGCATCGCCGCTGGACCTTCCGCGCCCACGCCGGCCGGGCACGCAACCAGGCCGCCCGCTTCCTGATCGTGAGCGTCACGGCGTTCCTCGCCGGTCTCGCGATGTTGACGGCGCTGGTCGAACTGCTCGGGATGCCCGAGGTCCCGGCTCAGGCGTGCGCGATCGTGGCTGTGACGCCGCTGAGCTTCGTCGCCAACAAGCTGTGGACCTTCGGGCGCTGAGGGGCGCGGCTCCGGCGCCGCTCATCCTCGTCGTCGTCGCACTTGCCTGCCTGCCCTCCGCGGCGGCGGCCCAGTCGCCGATCTCGGCGCCCGACCCCGGGAAGAAGGTAACTGCCGCCGAGGCCCAGGCGACTGCGATCCGCGTGCCCGAGATAGCTCGTGTTCGCCGGGCGAACCCGGGCTCCACCACGACGGCGCGCATGAAGGACGGGTCCTGGATCGTCGACATCAACGCGCCGTCGCGGCCGGGCGAACCGGTGCGGGGCATCGGACAGGTCTACGTCGATCCGTCGACGGGGCTCGTCACGGAGTCGTGGACGGGCTTCCAGGTCGCCTGGACGATGGCCCGCGGGTACCCCGGTGCCTTCGGCCGCTCGGTCAACTCGCCGTGGATCTGGGTGACCCTGAGCGTGCTCTTCGTCCTTCCGTTCATCGACCCGCGCCGGCCGTTTCGCTGGCTCCACGCAGACCTGCTCGCCCTGCTCGGCTTCAGTGCCTCACTGGCGTTCTTCAACGACGCCCAGCTGGACCTGTCCGTCCCGCTCGCCTACCCGCTGCTCGCCTACCTGCTCGTTCGCCTGCTCTGGGTCGGCCTGAGCCGAACGCCGCGCCCGGCGGCACCGCTGCGCCTGAACGTTCCCTGGCGCTGGCTCGCGGTGGCGGCGCTGTTCCTGCTCGGATTCCGCATCGGGCTCAACGTCGCCGACGGCAACGTCATCGACGTGGGCTACTCGGGTGTCATCGGCGCGGACAAGCTGGCTCACGGCCGCGAGATCTGGGGCGCATTCCCGAGCGACAACGAACACGGCGACACATATGGGCCGCTGCTGTACCTGGCGTACGTTCCGTTCGAGCTGATCTGGCCGTGGGCGGGCAGCTGGGACGAGCTTCCCGCAGCCCACGCAGCGGCGGCGACCTTCGACGTGGCGTGCGTCGCGTTGCTCTTCCTGCTCGGCCGGCGGATCGCCGGCCCCGCTCTGGGCGTCGTCCTGTCCTACGCCTGGTTGACCTTCCCGTTCACCCTCTACGCCACCAACTCGGGGACCAACGACGCACTGCCGACCGCGCTCGTGCTCGCCGCTCTGCTGGCTCACGCACATCCGTTGCGCCGCGGTGCGCTCATGGCCACGGCCGGGCTGACGAAGTTCGCACCGCTGGCGTTGCTGCCGCTGATGGCGGCGCATGACCTCGGGCCTCCGGGGGGTCGCACAAGGCGCCTGGCCCGCTTCGTCATCGGCGCCGCGCTCGTGCTCGCCGCCGCCGCCGCGCTCGTGGCATACAGCTCAGATCCCGCGACGTTCTGGGAGCGCACGATCGACTTCCAGGCAGGCCGCGACGCGCCCTTCTCGGTCTGGGGGTTCTACGGCGGGGGCTGGGAGATCGCCCAGCGGGCCGTGCAGGCCGGCGCCGTGCTGCTCGCAGTTGCGGTGGCGTTCGTCCCGCGCCGCGACGACGTGATCGGGCTGGCCGCGCTGAGCGGCGCCGTGCTCGTCGCGTTTCAGCTCGCCACCACCTACTGGTTCTACCTCTACCTGATCTGGGTCGCGCCGCTCGCCCTGATCGCGTTCCTCGCGCGACTTCCTCAGGCGCAGGTCACTCCGGCGCCGCAACCAGCAGTTGCTCGATCGCGTCAGCCCGCAGTCTCTCTGAGCAGCGGATGACCACGCCGTTGAGCCAGGGGTCACCCTCGGCGGTGTCGAATCGCACGTGCATCTGGGTCACGAGAGCCTCGATCGCCATCTCCTTCTTGACGCCGATGACACCGTCCCGCGGGCCCGTCATGCCGACATCGCTGATGTAGGCGGTTCCGCCGGGGAGAACCCGCGCGTCGGCCGTCGGGACATGGGTGTGTGTTCCGACGACCGCCGTCACCCGCCCGTCCAGGTGCCAGCCCATGGCGACCTTCTCGCTCGTGACCTCGGCGTGCATGTCGACCAGCACGTGATCGCAGCGCCGGCGCTCGAAGTCGTCGAGGATCGTCTCGATCTCGGAGAACGCAGGCCGCGCAGCGCGCAGGAACACGTTGCCGGAGAGATTCGCGACGCCCAGTCGCAGTCCGTCGCGCTCGACAATGCAGGTCCCGTGGCCCGGCTGGGCGTGCAGGTAGTTTGCGGGGCGGACGATGTGCTCCTGCTCGTCGAGGTAGCGGAAGACCTCGCGCCTGTGGTACGCGTGGTTGCCGAGCGTGATCGCGTCGACGCCGGCAGCGAACATCTCGTCGGCGATCGCCGGAGTGATGCCGAGGCCGCCGGCCGCGTTCTCGCCGTTGACGACGACGAAGGTCGGTGAATGGGCCTCACGCAGCTGCGGCAACAGCGTCAGCAGCGCGCGGCGGCCGGCGCCGCCCACGACATCGCCGACGAACAGGATGGTCGCGGGGGCTTGCGGCACGCCGCGCAGTCTCCCAAAGTAGGGTGCGCGCGGTGCACGCGGTATCCGACACCGCCGCGCCCGTGGTGCTGCGGGCCCGCGGCCTGAGCAAGCGGTACGGCGAGCGCGCGGCGCTGCGCGGCGTGGACGCCTCGGTCGGCCCGGGCGAGGCGCTGGCGATCATCGGGCCGAACGGCGCCGGCAAGACGACGCTGCTGGACATCCTCGCCGACGTTCAGCGCGCCGACGCGGGGACCATCGAGCGGCCGCGGTCAGGCGTGGGTTGGGTGCCGCAGCAGATGTCGGTCTACACGCGCCTGACGGTGGCCGAGAACCTGCGGCTGTTCGCGAGCCTCGAGCGCGTCGCCAAGCCCGCCGAGACCGTGCGGCGCATGCTGGTCCTTACCGACCTCGAGGAGCGCGCCGACGACACGGTCGCCACGCTGTCGGGCGGGAATCGCCAGCGTGTCAACGTCGCCGTCGGGCTGCTGGCCGACCCGGCCGTGCTGCTCCTCGACGAGCCGTCGGCCGCGCTGGATTCCCGTCAGCGCGCGCGCTTCTGGTCGGTCATCGACCGGCTCCGTGCCGATCGCCGCGCCGTCGTCTTCGCAACGCACGACGTCGCGGAGGCGGCCCGTCACTGCACGCGGCTGCTCGTCCTCGCCGACGGCGAGGAGCTCTTCTGCGGGTCGCCGGCCGAGCTCGCGGTCCGGTCCGGCACTCCGCCGGGCGTCGATCTCGAGACGTCAGTCGTCAGCTTCCTGAAGGCGCAGGGCCACTGATGATGCTGATCGTCGGCAAGGATCTGCGGATTCTCGGCCGTTCGCGGCTGCTCGTCGTCACCCTGATCCTCTACCCGGCGCTCGTCGCGCTCCTGATCGGCCTCGCGCTCTCGCGCGCCCCGGAGCGGCCGAAGATCGCGATCGTCGACCAGATCCCGCGCGACGTCCCGGTGACGACGCTCGCCGGAAAGACCGTCGACCCGGCTGCGGTGGCCGAGCGGCTCGCCCGGAACCTCGATGCGGTGCGGGTCGACACGCGCGCGCAGGCCGCGCAGCTCGTGCGCGACGGCGACGTGCTGGCGGCGATCATCCTCCCCGACGACATCAACGACAGGCTTAGCGAGACGATCAACCTGTTCGGCGGCACGCCGCCCGAGATCGAGGTTCTCTCCAACGGTTCCGACCCGGTCAAGGCGCGTTACGTGAGG
This sequence comes from uncultured Actinomycetes bacterium, assembly GCA_963714935.1. Classification (GTDB taxonomy): domain Bacteria; phylum Actinomycetota; class Thermoleophilia; order Solirubrobacterales; family Solirubrobacteraceae; genus F1-60-MAGs163. The sequence goes on along the minus strand of CAVQQA010000006.1, from coordinate 62,904 downwards.
TCCGTGGTCGACGCTCGCGTGGCGGACGCGAACCTCGCCATCTCCGCGACGCTGACAGAGGTCGTGGCGAGCTACGTGTCGAAGCTGCTGACCGGCGGGAAGCTCACGTTCGGGCCGATCTCGACCGACGTCCTCGGGCTGCAGGAGAGCAAGAGACGGATCGACACGGCGCTCGGAAAGCTGCCGCCCGGCTCGCGCATTCGCTCCCAGCTGGTCGGGGTCTCAGAGTTCGCGGGCCTCGCGGTCGACAATCTCCAGGGCTCGGCCGACGACGTCGTTTCGGCGGTGTCGCAGCCGCTGCGTGTCAAGCAGACGAGCGTCGACGGGCGCGACACCCCGCTCGAGACGTTCGCCGTGGCGACGGCCGCGGTCGTGTCGCTGATGCTCGTGTCGCTGATGCTCGGAGCGGCCCTCCTGGCGCTGGAGCGCACCGAGCACACATACGCGCGGCTTGTCCGCGGGCTTGTCCGCCCGGAATCGCTCGTTGGGGCAAAGCTCGTTCTCGCCGGTGGCCTCGGGGCCGCGGTCGGGCTCGCGCTGCTCGGCGTCGTCTCGCTGTTCGTGCCTCTGGACTGGTCGTTCGCCGACCACTGGCTGGCTGCGCTCGCCCTCGGCGGGCTTGCCTTCGCGGCGCTCGGCGTCGCGTTGGCCGTCGTTGCGCGCGACGTCGAGACCGCGACGCTGCTCGCGTTCGCGCTGGCGCTCCCGCTGGCGTTTCTCGCGCTGGTCCCGCAGAACGCCGTCAGTGCCGGGCTGTACGACGTGATCCGGGTCATCTCGGCGGCGTTCCCGTTCAAGCCCGCTCTGGACGCCCTGCAGCGCGGTCTCGACGGCCAGCCGCTCGCCGGTCCGTCGCTGCACCTGGCGGGCCTGGCCGTGGCATACGGTGTCGCCGCGCGCCTGGGGCTGCGGCGCCTGCGGACCTGAGCTGCGCCCTACCATTCCGGGCGATGGCCTTCCCGCTCACCCGGATGCGACGCCTGCGCCGCACGCCGCCGTTGCGCGACCTGGTTCGCGAGACTCGCCTGGCAGCGGGCGACCTCGTGATGCCGCTGTTCGCGGACGAGACCGTCGAGACAGCGGCACCGGTTGAGGCGATGCCCGGCATCGAGCGGCTGCCGGTGGCGTCCGTCGCGAGCGAAGCCGGCGAGATCGCGGCGCTCGGCATCCCGGCGGTCCTGCTGTTCGGAGTGCCGGCCGAGAAGGATGACGAGGGCTCGGGCGCCTGGGACGATGACGGGGTCGTGCAGCAGGCGACGCGCGCGATCAAGGCGGCCCACCCGGATCTGCTGGTGATCGCCGACCTCTGCCTGTGCGAGTACACGAGCCATGGTCACTGCGGCCTGCTCGGCGAGGACGGCGCCGTCGACAACGACCCGACGATCGAGCTGCTCGGCCGAGTGGCGGTCAGCCAGGCGCGCGCGGGCGCGGACGTGATCGCTCCGAGCGACATGATGGACGGGCGCGTGCGCACGATCCGCGCCGCACTCGACGATGAGGGCTTCAGCGACGTTCCGATCCTCGCCTACAGCGCGAAGTTCGCCTGCGCGTTCTACGGGCCGTTCCGGGAGGCGGCGGATTCGGCCCCGGCCTTCGGTGACCGTCGCGGGTACCAGATGGATCCCGGCAACGCACGCGAGGCCCTGCGCGAGGCCCTGCTCGACGTCGAGGAGGGCGCGGACATCGTGATGGTCAAGCCGGCGCTCCCGTATCTCGACGTGATCCGACGCATCGCCGATGCCACCGTGCTGCCGGTGGCGGCCTACAACGTCAGCGGCGAGTACGCGATGGTGAAGGCCGCCTGCGCCGCCGGCTGGATGGACGAGCGCGCCGCGGTGCTCGAGACGCTCACCGCGATCCGGCGAGCCGGCGCGGACATCGTGATCACCTACCACGCGAAGGACGCCGCCCGATGGCTTCAAGCGACGTGACCGCGACACCGAAGCTGCGCAGTCGCACGCACGGCGCCGCGGTCCCGCTCGACGAGACGCGACCGCCGGCTCCTGAACCTGATGCAGGGCGAGCTTCCCGCTGGACCCGCGTCCGTACGCCCGCGTCGCGGAGCAGGCGAGCATGACCGAGGAGCAGGTGCTCGCCGACGTGCAGCGCCTGCTCGACGACCGCATCATCCGCCAGGTGACTCCGATCTTCGACACGCGCGCACTCGGCTACGGCTCGATGCTCGTCGCTGCCAAGGTCGATCCGGAGAACCCCTGGCGCGCGGCGAAGGTGATCAACTCGCATCCGGGCGTCTCGCACAACTACCTGCGCAACCACGAGTTCAACATGTGGTTCACGCTGGCGGTCGAGGAGGACTCGGCGCTCGGCCTGCAGGGGACGCTCGACGTGCTTCAGGAGCTGACGGGCGCCGAGTCGATCCGCCGGCTGCCGACGCTCAAGCTCTTCAAGATCCGCATGGACCTGGAGATGGAGGGCGACACGAAGGCACTGTCGTCGGCCGGCGAGGCGGTGGAGCCGATCGATCTCGGGAAGCAGCCCTACGACGAGCGCGACCGCGAGATCGTTCGTGCCACGCAGGGCGACCTGCCCGTGACTTCCGAGCCCTGGGCGCCGGCCGCCGAGCGAGCTCGGCGTCGACGGAGGGCGAACTGCTCGAGCATCTGCGCGGCATGACGCGAGCGCGGGCTGCTGCGTCGCGTCGCGGCGATCCTCTTTCATCGCCGTGCCGGCTTCAGCGCCAACGGCATGGGCGTATGGCAGGTGCCCGACGATCGCATCCAGGAGATCGGGCCGCGGATGGCGGCGTTCCGCGGCATCTCGCACTGCTACGAGCGCCCGACCTACGCCGACTGGCCGTACCAGATCTTCACGATGGCCCACGGGCGCTCGAAGGAGGAGTGCGACGCGATCCTCGACGCGATCGCCGCTGAGTTCCCTGAGATCGAGGACCGCGCGACGCTCTACTCGAGTACCGAGTTCAAGAAGATCCGGCTGCTGTACTTCACTCGACGACTTCCGCGAGTGGGAGCGCGAGCACGCGGGCGTCTGAGCCCGCGTGCGGCCGCCGGTGAGCGTTTCGCTGCGCGACACCCGTTCCGCGGAGCTCTACGCCGCGCGCCCGGCGGTACCTGCCGGGCGGCGTCAACTCTCCCGTTCGCGCGATGCGCGCGATCGGACGCGATCCCGCTGTTCGTCGAGCGCGGCGAGGGCGCGGAGATCACGGACGTCGACGGCAACACCTACGTCGACTACGTCTGCTCCTGGGGCCCGCTGATCCTCGGCCACGCGCACCCTGCCGTCGTCGCGTCGATCCAGGCCGCGGCGCGCGCCGGGACGACGCTTCGGCGCCCCCACTGCTGGCCGAGGTCGATCTCGCCGAGGAAGTGTCGCGGCGCGTGCCGGGCGTCGAGATGCTGCGTATGACCGCCTCCGGTACGGAGGCGGCGATGAGCGCGATCCGGCTCGCGCGCGCGGCGACCGGCCGCGAGAAGCTGCTCAAGTTCGCGGGCGCCTACCACGGTCACGTCGACGGCCTGCTCGCCGAGGCGGGCAGCGGTCTGGCGACGCAGCGCGATCCCGGCCAGCGCCGGTGTTCCCGCGACCGCGACCGCGAGTACCGTGGTCGTGCCGTGGAACGACCCGGAGGCGGTCGTCGCGGCGACCGCGGAGCACGAGCTTCGCCGCGATCCTGGTCGAGCCCTACCCGGCCAACATGGGGCTCGTACTCCCGCCAGGACGGATTCCTCGAGCTGCTGCGCGACCGGTCGCCGTCGCACCGGCGCCCTGCTGATCTTCGACGAGGTGATCACCGGCTCTGCGCGTCGCACCCGGCGGCGCGCAGGAGCTGACCGGCGTGATCCCGGACCTCACGGTCCTGGGCAAGGTCATCGGCGGCGGTCTGCCCGCCGCGGCATACGGCGGCTCGCGCGAGATCTGCTGGAGCGAGTCGCGCCCGCCGGCGACGTCTACCAGGCCGGCACGCTGAGCGGCAACCCGCTTGCGATCGCGGCGGGCCTGGCGACGCTGGCACAGCTCGACGAGCAGGCCTACCTGCGGCTGAACGGCGACGACGGACGGCGCTCGCCGACGGCCTGCGCGATGCTGCGGCAGGCGTGCCGGTACAGGTCGACGAGCGCGACCGGGCTGCTGACGGTCTTCTTCTCCGCGGAGCCGGTCACGCGACTACGCGGGCGCGCAGCGTTGCGACCTCGAGCGCCACGCGCGCGTGGTGCCGGGCGCTGCTCGCGCGCGGCGTCTACCCGCCGCCGTCGCAGTTCGAGGCATGGTTCCCGTCGCTCGCCCACACGCCCGAGCACATCGAGCCGGACGCTCGAGGCGGCGACCGCCGCGTTCGACGGAGGTCGCGTGACGGCGGCGACGCTGGATCGCGTAGCCGGCGCTGCTGCGCGAGGACGGCGGCCTGCTGGCGGATGCCCTGCTGCCCGGCGGGCCGGTGGTGGGCCACGAGCGATCCGGCGCTCGGCGACGCTCGCGTCGCGCGGCCCGGGCGCCGCGGCCGACGCCGGCAGCATTGCGCTGGTCGTCGAGGCGGCCTTCGAGGGACATCTGCTGCACTCGCGGCGGCTCGCGGCTGCTCGACGCCGACCGACCGCGATCTGGCGCTGCTGGCGGGCGATCGCCTGTACGCGCTCGGTCTCGCGACGCTCGCCGCAGGCGCGGGAGATCGCGGCGGTCCGGGAGCTGGCCGACGTCATCTCACTGTGCGCGCAGGCGCATGCCGACGGTGCCGACGGCCTCGAGCCGGCTGTCTGGGAGGCGAGCGCGACAGCGATCGGATGGGGCTGCGACGAGCAGCTCGCCGAGGCGAAGGGCGCCGCTCGCGCCGGTCGCGCGGGCGCGGGCGAGGCCCTGCTGCTGGCCGCTCGCCGGCTGCGCCGCCGCACGCCGCCGGCTCGCTGAAGATAGGGCCGCGCGCGCCCGGCCACCGCATAGGATTCGCGGTCGCTAAGGTTCCGCCCGCAGCGAGCGGGACCCCAGCCCGCCGCATCACGCTGGAGCCCCCGTGGCCGATCGCACGAACGCCAAGCAGCAATTACACCGCTCGACCGCCAGATCCCCGGCGCGTTCGAGGGCGAGACCGTCACCCGCCGTCGCTTCATGACCGGGACGGCGCACACGGCGGGTGCGATCGCCGCTGCCGCGTTCGTGCTGCCCGCCCTCGGCTTTGCCGCTCGGCCCGATCTTCGAGGAGAAGGACCAGCCATGGCAGGCGGTCGGCGTCACGGGCGACTTCTCGCCGGACACGCTACCGTCCGCGCACGATCACCATCGACGCCGGAGATCGGCGACGTCGGCAAGTCGACGGTGTACGTGCGGCAGTACAACCCGGCCGTCGACGAGCAGGAGCGCAACGAGTACAACGCGCTACATCGCGATCTCGACCGCGCTGCATGCACCTCGGCTGCCCGGTGCGACTTCGTGCACGGCGGCACAGCGCTTCATCTGCCCGTGCCACGGCGGCGTCTACGACTTCGTCGGGCAAGGTCGACGGCGGTCCGCCGGTGCGGCCGCTCGACCGCTTCTACACGCGCGTCGTCGACGGGCACCGTCGTACATCGGCCCGCGCTACTCCGTCAACAGCGAGCTGCGAGCGCTTCTCGCCGCGCGACCCGGGCGAGCCGCTCGACGGCGTCGGCCAGTACCTGTACCCGTCGCGTCCGACGATGCGCAAGCTCGACGGGGACCTGAGCGATGGCCAAGCTGCCCGCGCCGCCCGTCCCCAAGAAGCGCTCTGCGCCGACGCCCAAGCGGCCCGGCAAGACCTACGGCCCGCAGACGCCAGCCGAGCACGGCCAGGAGGCCGGCGACGTCAGCCGTCGGCTGGATCGACGAGCGCACCTCGCTGTCCGGCGGCGGCCGCTGGATGATGTTCCGCAAGGTCCCGAAGGGCACCAACTGGTTCTACACGCTCGGCTCGGCGACGATGTTCGCGTTCCTCTCGCAGGCGGTGACCGGCGTCTTCCTGGCGATGTACTACGAGCCGTCGGCGACGCGCGCCTACGAGTCGATCCGGCACATCAACAACGAGGTCTTCCTCGGCGAGTTCGTCCACGGGATGCACAAGTGGGGCTCGACGGTGATGGTGATCCTCATCTTCCTGCACATGGGCAGGACGTTCTTCTTCGGTGCCTACAAGTACCCGCGCGAGCTCAACTGGGTGATCGGCGTCGTCGCTGCTGATCCTCACGATGACGATGTCGTTCACCGGCTACCTGCTGCCGTTCGACCAGCGCTCCTACTGGGCGACGATCGTCGGCGTGAACATCAACGGCACCGGCCCGCTCGTCGGTCCGTACCTCGTCGGACTTCCTGCGCGCCGGGCCGGACTTCGGTGCCACCACGCTGTCGCGCTTCTACGCGATCCACATGATGCTCGTGCCCGGGCGCGATCGCGGCGCTGATCGGCTTCCACCTGTACCTCGTCGCGAAGCTCGGCACCACGGCGCCGCCGTGGATCCAGCGCGAAGGCGCCGGAGACGCTGCGCGAGGACGAGGTCGCGCGCATGAACAAGCAGGAGAAGGAGCAGTACCTCCGCGAGTACGGCGATCCTGAAGTCGCAGGGCAAGCCGTTCTTCCCGTACGCGGTCGCCAAGGACGGCGTCGATGGCGGTCGTCGTGATGGTCGTGATCATCGCGATGTCGATCATCCTCGGCGCCGAGCTCGGCCCGAAGGCCGACCCGACGACGACCACCTACACGCCGCGCCCGGAGTGGTACTTCTTCTTCCTCTTCGAGCTGCTGCGCGTCATCAAGCCGCCGGCGCTCGTTCCGTTGGCGACGATCGGCGTGCCGACGATCTGCATGATCCTGCTGTTCCTGCTGCCGTTCTACGACCGCAACCCCGAGCGGCGCCCCGAGCGCCGGCCGATCGCGACGACGGCGGGCATCCTCACGATCGTCGCGATGGGCTACCTGACCTACCTCGGCGCGGCCGCCGGCTCGCCGACGGAGGTCGAGATCGATCCGCCGCGAACGTCGTCGCAGCAGGGCCTCAGGCGGTCGCGGAGTTCGAGACGGGCGAGCAGGTGGTCGCCCAGTCCGGCTGCCTGGCCTGTCACAAGATCGGCGAGAACGGCAACGACGGGCCGGGCCCGGAGCTGACGGAGATCGGCGCACGCCTGCCGACCCAGGCGCATCCAGCGGACGCTGATCAACCCGACCGCCCCGATGCCCTCGTTCGAGAGCCTCTCGGAGACCTCGCCGCAGCAGTTCGAACGAGATGGTCGCGTTCCTCTCCGAGCTGAAGTAGGCATCCGTCCGGGCATGTCAACGGGGGCCCAGGCCGTCGAGCGGCACGCTCGAAGAGCCGCAGGTGCGCGCGATGTTCGACCGCATCGCCGGCGTCTACGACGTCATGAACTCGGTCATGACGGCGGGCCTGCACCACCGCTGGCGCGCCCGCGCGGCCGACCTGGCGCGAGGTCGGGCCGCGGCGACGCGCGTGCTCGACGTCGCGACCGGCACCGGGCGACCTGGCGATCGAGCTCGCGCGCCGCGTCGGCCCGCGCGGCGTGGTGATCGGCTCGGACTTCTCGCGAGGGGATGCTCGAGCGGGCCCGGCGCGAAGGCGCCCGGACTGCGCGTGGGAGTGGGGCAACGCGCTCGAGCTGCCCTACGAGAGCGGTCGCGTTCGACGCCGTCACGGTCGGCTTCGGCGCGCGCAACTTCTCCGACCTCGACGCAGGGCCTGCGCGAGATGACGCGCGTCGCCGCCCGGGCGGGCGGGTCGTCGTGCTCGAGATCACGACGCCGACGCGACCCGCCGCTGTCGACGTTCTTCCGCGCATGGTTCGACCGCGTCGTGCCGCTGATCGGACGGCTCGCCGGCGACGAGCGACGCCTACACCTACCTGCCGAGCTCGGTGAAGCGCTTTCCCGGGCCCGCACGAGCTCGCGCAGCGACTCGACGCCGCCGGACTCGTGCGACGTCCGCTACCTGCTGACGGCCGGCGGCATCATCGCGATCCACGTGTGGTCGCGGAGGCGTGATGAGCGAGTCGCGCCGGAGACCGCGGAGCTGGTCCGCGCGGGCGGTCGGCACGTACCCGGCGCTGCTGGCGCGGATCGAGGAGCGGCTGCGGCGCAGCGCGACCGCGCCAGGGGAGCGGCTCGGGCGCGCACGCCGGCGCGACGATCGCCGCCGGCGGCAAGCGGCTGCGCCCGCTGCTCGTCCTGCTGGCGGCGGGCGTCCGCTCGCGACGACGAGGCGGCGACCGCGCTCGTCCACGCCGGCGCAGCGGTCGAGCTGGTGCACAGCGCGACGCTGGTGCACGACGACGTGCTCGATGCGGCCGAGCTGCGGCGCGGCCGCCCGACGGTCTTCGCGTCGGCCGGGCGTGAGATGGCGACCGCGACCGGCGACCTGCTGTTCTCGCGCGCGTTCGCCCTGCTGGCGGCGCCGGAGACGTCGTCTCCTCAGGGCGCCGAGACCGCGGCGACAGCGGTCCGGATCCTGAGCGACGCGTGCTCGGCGCTCGCGCGTGGCGAGCTGCTGCAGCGCGCCGACGCCTGGGACGCCGCCATCACGCGTCGATCGCTACCTGCAGCGCTGCGAACTCAAGACCGCGCGCCTGTTCCAGGCCAGCTGCGACCTCGGCGAGCTCTCGGCGACGCCACCTCGACGGGGTCTCGGTGGCTTCGGCCGCAGGATCGGCCTCGCCTTCCAGATGCTCGACGACGTGCTCGACGTCTCCGGTCCGGCCGTGCGCGACCGGCAAGCACCGTGGCACCGACCTGCTCGACGGCACGGTGACGCTGCCGTTCATCATCGCCCGTGAGCGCGACCCGGAGCTGGCCGGCGTCGAGCCTGCGCTCGATCCGGACACCGCAGGCCGCCGAGGACGTCTGCGACAGGATCGCGGCGACCGGCGCACTGGAGGAGGTCCGGCGCCTGGCGCTCGCCCACGTCAGCGAGGCCAAGGAGGGTCTGCCGGCGGGACTCGGCGAGACGCGCCGCGCAGCCCTCGAACTCGTCGCGGACGGCGTCGTCGCGCGCTACAGCTGATCGCCGGGCCTGACCGGACGAAGGCGCCTAGAAGTCTTCAGGCAGCAGGTGACCGCCGTCCAGCGCTTGACGCAGGCGGGCGACCTGCTCGTCGATGCTGCTCTCGACGAGCTCGTGCAGCGTGCGGGCGAGGTCTGCGGCGCCACGCTCGAGCACGATGTCGTAATGGTCGACGACCTCGTCCTCGACCACCACGGTGCCGGTCTGACTCGCAGTTCGGGCAGCGCAGCGTGAGCCGCCAGTGACGTGGGCCGGCCTCGTCCCAGTCGACCGGTTGCACGAAGCCGCAGCCGCAGGCTCCGCAGGACGTGAGGTCGTGAGCGGCCTCGAGCAGCGAGCTGTCCTGCCGCGTCGGGTCGTCGCGCACGTCGCCGAGTGCCGCCGCGCGTCCATCCAGATACACGATCTCGATGGCACGGCCCGACGGAAGGACGACCTGTCGGACCTGGGTTTCGCCGCTGTTGCGCATCAGGTGTCGGAATGGAAGCCGCATCCGACTCAGGCATCGGCGTGCGGGTCCGACCTCTTGAACACGACTGGACGCTCAAAGGTGCGCTGACCAGACCACAGCGCCGGATCCGCGGCGCGGCCAGGACAGCCACCGGCGCCGGTACGCTGTCAGGGATGCCCTCCATCGGCCCCCTCGAGCTGGCGATCGTCCTGGTGATCGTGCTGCTCATCTTCGGCCCCAAGCGCCTGCCCGGCCTCGGCAGGCAGCTCGGCTCGGGCATGCGCGAGTTCAAGGACTCGATCACCGGCAGGGGCGATGACGGCGAGGTGGACGAGGCTCCGGCCGAGAAGCCAGCCGTGACCGCCGCTTCGGATGACACGGCGACGACGACTCCCGCCGGAGAGCAGCCTGCGACCGTCGCCACCGAGCCGCGCCCGCAGGACGCGCCGCGCGCCGAGGGCTGATGGTCGATCGGGCGGGATCGACCCGCTAGCGGGGGCGATCGACCGTGGGAGTAGTGCGGCCGATCGGGCACGAGGACCGGCTCAGCATCGTCGATCATCTCGACGAGCTGCGCAACCGCCTGATCCTTTGCCTGATCGTCTTCAGCGCGGCCTTCGCCTTCTGCTACTGGCAGAACGCGAAGGTGCTCGAGATCGTCAACGAGCCGCTGGCTCAGTCGCAGCACGGCAGCGGCAACGACCCGCTCGAGCAGGCCGCGGAGTTCGACGAGGCGATCGAGCGGCTCCTGCGCAAGCTGAGGCCCGCGCTGAGGGGCACGTCGTACGGCGCTGACAGATCTCGCAGCGACGCGCGGCGTGCCGCCGTCCACGCGCGAGGACGTCGCGCAGGCGTCGGCCGCTCTGGATGCGGCGGCGCGCGAGCTGAACCGCACGATCGCGCAGGTGCCGGAGAATCGCGGGCGGCGTCCGGTCACGCTCGGCGTCGCCGAGCCCTTCGTGACTACCTTCACCGTCGCCGCCTACGCGGCGCTGCTGCTCGTCCTGCCGTTCATCCTCTGGCAGGCGTATGCGTTCGTCCTCCCCGCGTTCGCTCCGAGGGAGCGGCGCGTGGCGCTGCCGCTGATGGCGCTGGTTCCGGTCCTGTTCTTCGCGGGGGTGCTGTTCGCCTACTACGTGGCACTGCCGCGCGCGGTCGACTTCCTGCAGAACTTCAACGACGACGAGTTCGACATCCTTCTGCAGGCGCGGGACTACTACCGCTTCGTGATCGTCTTCATGGGGCTGATGGGTCTGGTCTTCCAGATCCCCGTCGGCGTACTGGCGCTGACGCGCACCGGCGTCGTGACCGCCCGCGGGCTCTGGGAGCGGCAGGGATACGTGATCCTCGGGATCTCGGTGGTCGCCGCCGTCGCGACGCCGACGCCGGACCCGGTCACGATGCTGGTGACGATGCTGCCGCTCGTCCTCCTCTACTGGCTGAGCATCGGCCTCGCCTGGATATTCCGCCCGCGCGGCGGACCCGGACGCGGCCGCTGGGACGAATTGTGGGACGAGGCGCGCGAGGCGGACGAGGAGCGGGACGACGACCCGCCTGAGGGCGGCGCGGCATCTGACGCCCCCGGTGATCCGGCCCGCGTATCCTGAGTGCATGCTGTTTGACCTTCGTGGCCGCGGCCGCCGGCGCACCATCCAGGCCATCTACCTGTCGCTTGCCATCCTGATGGGCGGAGGTCTCGTTCTGTTCGGGATCGGCGGGGCGACGTCCGGCGGCCTCGTCGATGCGATCAGCGGCAGCGACGGATCGAGCACCGACACCGGCGTCTACGAGAAGCGGATCGAGAAGCTCCAGACGGAGCTGAAGGCGAACCCCAAGAAGGCTCAGGCATGGGCTGACCTCGCCCGCGCACAGATCCAGCAGGCGTCGATCACCGGCTACGACCAGAACACCGGCACATACGATCGCGAGGGCATCGCCGGGCTCCAGGCGGCCGGCCGTTCGTGGGAGCGCTATCTGGCGCTGAACCCCGAGAAGCCGGACGGCGGGGTCGCGGCCCTGATGGTCTCGGCGTATGGCGCAGCGGCGCTCAACGAGCCGCAGCAGGCGGCGCGCGCACTCGATGTCGTCATCTCGGCACGCGGGCCGAGCGCCGCCCTCTACACGCAGCTCGCGCTGCTGCACTACGCCGCCGGCGACGTGCGCCGCAGCGTGCTCGCCGAGAACCAGGCGCTCAAGCGGACACCCGCGAAGCGGCGCAAGCTCGCGAAGGCGCGGCTCACCGCTCAGCGCAAGCAGGTCGACTCGACGAGGCTCGCCGGGGCGACCGGGTCGGAGGGCGGCGACATCCAGATCGACCCGGACACCACGAAGTAGCGAACGGCTACCATCACGCCCCGCGCGCCGGCGTCGCGCGCGCGCAGCTCCCCGCCCCTGTAGCTCAACTGGCAGAGCAGCGGACTCTTAATCCGAAGGTTCCAGGTTCGATTCCTGGCGGGGGCATCATCGTCGTCATCGCCGCAGCGCTCGAACGAGATGCCTGGAGCCCGCTCGCCGTGCTCGCAAGAGCCGCGACGGGCGGGCGCGCGGTCAGGCCTGAGCCGCCGCCATGTTCTTCTCGACGACCTCGATCGTGCGCTGAAGGTCTTCCGTCGGGCTGAACTCGACGACCCTGGTTCCAGCGAACAGCACCGGCGTATGCCCCGACGGGGCGAAGTAGGCATCGCCCGTCTCGTAGGTCTCCTCGTGGCCGTCGGTGAACTTGAAGCTCACCTTGCCCTCGATGACGTAGCCCCAGTGCGCGCACTGGCAGCGGTCATCGGGCAGCCCCGCGAAGAACGGGCTCAGATCGGCATCCTGCGTGTAGGTCTCGAAGCCGACCGTGTAGCCGCCTTCGAAGTGCTCGAAATGGCCTTCATAGCCCTCGACCTCAACGGACTCCGAAGCGGTCGCGCTCGACGCCTTCGGCTTGCTCGACCTCCTGAGTGGGGGTATGGCGCCGACGCTACACCGCGATGTGCGACGCACGGCGCACCCGCTTGCGGTCGATCTCAAAGGCCGCCCTTCTTGCCAGCGTCCGGCAGCCGGACGATGTCGCGGCGAGCGTGTCGACCGAGCGACTGGCCGAGCGTCTGCTTGACCAGCGCGCGCATGATCGTCACGTCCTCGGCGTTCGGGGGCAGCGTGTAGGCCGGGACCATCCAGCCGCGCTCGGCCGCGAGCTGCGAGGCGATGTCGAACTCGTCGTAGCCGCGCTCGTCGGCCAGCTGGAAGGCGACCAGCGGCAGCTGCTCCTCGCCGTCGCCGATCAGCTCGAAGTCGCCCGATGGCGGCGATTCGCTCGGCGAGCGCTGCGGCGTTCTGCTGCATCGTCTCCATGATGTAGCGGTAGCCGTCGTGCCCGAAGCGGACGAAGTTGTAGTACTGCGCGAGCACCATCGCCGAGCCGGTCGAGAAGTTCAGCGTGAACGTCGCGTCGGTCTTGCCGAGGTAGTTCTCGTAGAAGACCAGGTCCTCGGCGAGGTCGGTCTTCTCGCGGAAGATCAGCCAGCCGATGCCCGGGTAGACGAGGCCGAACTTGTGGCCGGAGACGTTGATCGAGCGGACCTGCTCGAGCCGGAAGTCCCACTGCGGAGTCCGGGTAGAGGAACGGCCACACGAAGCCGCCGCTCGCGCCGTCGACGTGCAGCGGGACGTCGAGGCCGCGCTCGCTCTTGAGCCGCACGCAGCAGGTCGTTGATGCCCGACGATGTCGTCGGCGTGGCCCGGTGAACGTCGTGCCGAGCACGGCCGCGACGCCGATCGTGTTCTCGTCGACGTGCGGCTCCACGTCGTCGGGGCCGATCGTGTACTTGTCCGGGCTGCAGCGGGACGATCCGCGGCTCGACGTCGAAGTAGCGGCAGAACTTCTCCCACACGACGTGCACGTCGCCGCCGAAGACCAGGTTCGGCCGGTCGTGTCGGCTTGCCGGCCGCCTCGCGGCGCGTCCGCCACTTCCACTTCAGCGACAGGGCGCCGAGCATGATCGCCTCGGACGAGCCCTGGCGTGCGGGCGCCCGGTCGTCTCGCCGGGCGCGTGGAAGAGGTCGGCGAGCATCCGGATGCAGCGCTGCTCGATCTCCGCCGTCTGCGGGTACTCCGCGTGGTCGATGAAGTTGCGGTGCAGGTTCGTCGGCGATCATCCGCTGCGCCTCGGGCTCCATCCAGGTCGTCACGAAGGTCGCCAGGTTGCGCATCGGAATGCCGTCGAGCACCAGCTCCTCGCCGACCAGCCGCATCGCGTCGCCTGCGCTCATGCCCTGCATGGGCAGCCGCAGGTCGGGCGCGGACTCGTGCAGGAAGCGGTTGCCGTAGCGGCCCGAGAGCGCGTCGAGCTCGTCGATCATGCTGGACACGGCTGCGCTGGGCGGCGGCACGGCGGGGACGCTCTGGTCGGCTGACACGGACGCTCCTTCCTGCGGCGCTTCGGTTGCAGGCCTGCGGGCGCAGCCTCCCAGATCCCGGCTCTGGTTGAATCGCACCATGCTCGCGAGCCTGAACGGCAAGATCATGGACGCCGCCGAGGCGTTCGTCCCGATCACCGACGACGGGCTGCTGCGCGGCGACGGCGTCTTCGAGGTCGTGCGCCTCTATGGAGGCGTGCCGTATGCGCTCCGCGAGCACCTGGAGCGGATGGCGACGTCGGCGGCGAACCTGCGGCTTCCCTTCGACGTGGAGGCGTTCGCAGTCCGAGGCGCGCGCACTGCTGGACGCCGCGACCGCCGGCGACGACATGCTGCGGATGGTCTGCACGCGCGGCGGCGCGCCGGATCATCACCGTCGAGCCGATGCCCCGGGTATCCGGAGACGCTCGCGCTGGTCAGCGTGCGCTACGCGCCGACGCACGTCATGGACGGCATCAAGTCGCTCTCCTACGGTGCCAACATGCTCGCGACGCCGCATCGCGCAAGGAGCAGGGCGGCGGACGAGGCGCTGCTGGTCACCCCGCACGGCCGCGTGCTCGAGGGCCCACGCCAGTCGTTCGTCGCTCGCTCGACGGGGAGGGGCTCGTCACGCCGCCGCTCGACGACCACGTACTCGACTCGATCACCCGGCGACGGCTGATCGAGATCGGGGCTCGTCAGCGAGCGGCCGATCGCCGCCGACGAGCTGCCGTTCGCGACGGAGGCCTTCCTCGCCTCCACGACTGCGCGAGGTGCACGCAGTCCACGCGATCGACGGAGTCGCGCTGCCGCGGCGCCCGGACCGCTGACCGCAGCGCGCGCGAGCGCGTGCACGAGGTGATCGCGGCTGCGGTGCTGAAGCCCGCGGCATGAAGATCGTCACGGTCATCGGCAACCGGCCCGCAGTTCGTCAAGGCCGCGGCCGTCTCGCGGCTGCTGCGCGAGCATCACGAGGAGCTGCTCGTCCACACCGGCCAGCACTACGACGACGAGCTGTCCGCAGTCTTCGTCGCGCGAGCTCGGGATCCCGCGCGCCCGAGCGCGAGCTGGGGATCGGCGGCGGCTCGAACACCGAGCAGACAGCGCGGATGCTGGCCGCGCTCGGCCCGCTGCTGGCCGAGGCAGCGCCCGGACGCGGTGCTCGTCTACGGCGACACCAACTCGACGCTCGCGGGCGCGCTCGCCGCGGCGCAGCTGCGCGTCCCGGTCGCGCACGTCGAGGCCGGGATGCGCTCGTTCGACCGCGCGATGCCGGAGGAGCTCAATCGCGTCCTGACCGACCACGCCTCGGACCTGCTGCTGTGCCCATCCGCCGATGGCGGTGGCCAACCTCGAGAGCGAGGGTGTGGCCGGCCGGGTCGAGCTCGTCGGCGACGTGATGGTCGACGTCGCCGAGCTGGTGCGGCCCGGGGCGATCGCCGACGACGGACCGCTCAGTGCCGCAGGCGTCGCGGCCCGGCGAGTACCTGCTGGTCGACGGCGCACCGCGCGGGGAACGTCGACGATCCGGAGCGCCTGGGCGCTGCTCGCGGACCTGCTGCTGTCGCTGCCCGCGCCGGTGGTGCTCCCGCTGCATCCCGCGCACGCGCGCGCGACTGGACGCGGCCGGGCTGCTCGACGGGATCGAGGCGGCGTGTCCGCGTGCTGCCGCCGCTCGGCTACGTGCCGTTCACGGCGCTGCTCACGCGTGCCGCGTGCCGTGCTGACCGACTCCGGCGGCGTCCAGAAGGAGGCCTATCTGGCGGGCGTGCGCTGCGTGACGCTGCGCGACACCACCGAGTGGGTCGAGACGGTGCAGAGCGGCTGGAACGACGCTCGTCGACCTGGACGTCGACGCGGCGCGCGCGGCGCTCGAGCGCCCGCTCCCGCCCGCGCCGCGCGGCGCTCTACGGCGACGGGCGGGCAGGTGCGCGCGTCGTCGCCGCGCTCGGAGACCCTGGCGCGCTGAGTCGGTCAGGCGTCCGGGCGGCCGAGGCGCCGCACCGTGATGCCCGCAGCGGCGAAGCGAGCGACATCGAGGATCCCGCGGCCGTCGAGGACCGCCCGCGCGCCCGGGAGGTCGGCGGGTCCCAGCGCCCGCATACTCCGGATGATCGGCCTGCACGATCGCCGCGTCGAGCGCCGAGCCGTTCCACGGATCGAATCCGAGCGTGCTCAGCTCCGCGGGCGAGTAGAGCGGGTCGGCGGCGACCGGCACCGCGCCCGCGGCGCAGCAGTGCGTCGCGGACCGCGAACGCGCCGCTGAACGCGGTCTCCTTGACGGCGCCGCGGTAGGCGACGCCGAGGATCAGCACGCGGGCGCCGCGCAGGTCGCCAGCGAGCTGCGGCGAGCCGCGCCACCGCGTACGCGGGCATCGCCTCGTTGACCGCGCGTCCTGCGGCGGGCGTGGCGGCAGTGGGGTCGCCATCGAGGTAGAAGCGCGGGTAGACCGGGATGCAGTGCCCGCCGACGGCGATCCCCGGACGGTGGATGTGGCTGAACGGCTGGCTGTTGGAGGCGTCGATCACGCGGTCGACATCGATGCCTGCGCCGTCCGCGAAACGGGCCAGCTCGTTGGCGAATGCGATGTTCACGTCGCGGTAGGTCGTCTCGGCGAGCTTCGCCAGCTCCGCGGCCTCGGCGCCGCCCATCGGCCAGATCTCGGCGCGTCGAGGAACGACTCGTAGAGCTCGCAGCCGCGATCGCTCGCCCGCGTCGCTGAGCCCGCCGACGAGCTTGGGGTAGTCTGCGAGGTCCCGGAAGATGCGGCCGCTGTACACGCGCTCGGGGCTGAACACCGTGAAGAAGTCCTGCTCTGCGCGCAGCCCGCTCGCGGCCGCGAGCGCCGGCGCGATCCGCGAGCGGGTCGTGCCGACGGGCAGCGTCGTCTCGACGCTCACGGTCGTGCCCGGCGTCAGGCCGCGCCCGATGTCGGCGACGCACGGCGTCGAGGATCCGCCAGTCGGGTCGCGCGTCGCTCGTCGACGATCAGCGGCGGCACCGCGATCACGAGGTCGGCGCCGTCGGCGACGGCGGCCGTGGTGTCGGCCTGGGCGCGCAGCCGTCCCGTCGGCGACGAGCTCGGCCAGCGCCTCGTCGAGTCCGCTCCTCGCCCGGGAACGGCGCGCAGCCGGCGTTGACGAGCGCGACGACGTCGCTCGTCGATGTCGCAGCCGACGACCTGGTGTCCCGCCCGCGCGACCTGCGACGGCGAGCGGCAGCCCGATCTTGCCGAGCGCGACGACGACGACCCGCATCAGGGCGTCGTGCCGGCCGGCGACGTGGCGGCGACACGGTCTCGCCGGACGCGGCGCTGGCGAGGACGGCCTCGGCCGTAGCGACGATCCCGAGCGCCCTCGTCGAGCGTGACGATCGCGTGCGTCCGGGCCGCCCTCGAGCAGGTCGAGGAACGCCTCGAGCTGGGCCAGCAGCGGCTCGCGGCGGCTCAGCGCGTAGCGCGTCATGTCGCCCTCGCTGACGCCGCGCAGCGACTGCGCGGCGCTCCACTCCGAGCCGACGACCGCCGTTCTCGTAGAACGTCAGGTCGGAGGTCAGCGTGTCGGCGACGCAGCATCCCGCGCTCCCCGAGGATCCGCGTGCGGCGGACCTTCGTCGGCGACAGCCAGTCGACGACGGCGTTGAAGCTGACGCCGCTGGCAAGCCGGCCGGTCACGAGCACGAGGTCCTCGTGGTCGCGGCCCATGCGGTGCTGCGTCTGCGCAGCGAGCCGCTCGACCGGCGAGCCGAACCGAGCCAGCGCACGAGATCGAGGTCGTGGGTCGCCAGGTCCTTGACCACGCCGACGTCGCGGACCCGGTCGGGGAACGGGCCGACGCGCTCGGTTGCGATCAGGAACACCTCGCCGAGCTGCCCCGCCTGGACCCGGCGTCGCAGCTCGAGCAGCGCAGGGTTGAATCGCTCCACGTGGCCGACGGCGCCGCGCACGCCGGCGCGCTCGCACAGGGACGTCAGCTCGCGCGCCTCCGCGCCGCTGGCCGCCAGCGGCTTCTCGACCAGGAGGTGAACGCCGTGCGCGACCATCGCGCGCGCCGCGGCGAGGTGCTCCTCGGTCGGGCACCGCGACGATCGCGAAGTCCGGTGCGCCCTCCTGCAGCAGGGCGCTCGATCGACGGGAACACCAGGCGCTGATCGCGGACGGCCGCGTGCACGTCGCCGGCAGGGTCGACTGCGCCGGCGAACTCGACCCGCTCGGTCGATTGCAGCAGTCGCGCGTGATGCCGGCCCATCATCCCGAGGCCCAGCACCGCGCCCCGATGTGGCGGTCTGTCGGTCGTCACGCGCGGGGCTAGGGTACCCGCCATGAGCGGATCGCGGGCCCCCGGGCTCGTTCTCAGCGACGCGGCGACCGTCGGTCGGAACGTGGTCTTCGGGGCCAACGTCGTCGTGCACGACGACGTCGGTCATCGGCGACGACGTGCTGGTTCAGGACGGTGTGATTCTCGGCAAGCCGTCGTCGCTCGCCCCGCGGTCGAGCGCTGCGCCGGGCGCAGCGAGAGCCGCTGCTCATCGAGGCCGGCGCGCGGATCCTCGCGCAGGCGATCGTGTTCGCGGGGGCGCGGATCGGCGAGCGCGCGATCATCGGCGACCAGTCGTACGTGCGAGAGCGGGCGGCGATCGGCGCCGACAGCGTGATCGGTCGCGGAGCCTGCATCGACAACGACGTGGTCGTCGGCGCGCGGGTGCGGATCCAGACCAACGTGTACGTCACGGCGCACTCGGTCGTCGAGGACGATGTCTTCATCGGCCCGTGCGGCGATGACGACCAACGATCAGACGATGGCTCGCCCCGGTGACGATCTTCGCGGCGCGACGCTGCGACGCGCCTGTCGCGTCGGAGGGGGCGCCGTTCTGCTTCCGGGCGTGGAGGTGGGCGAGGAGGCGTTCGTCGCCGCTGCGGCCGTGGTCACCCGCGGACGTGCCCCCGCGTACCGTGGTCATGGGCTCTCCGGCGCGCGTGATGCGCGAGGTCCCGGAGCGCGAGCTGCTGCCCAGCGCCTAGGACTCGGACGCCGCCCGCTTCAGGCGGCGCCGGCGAAGACCGCAGAACGCTCGCCGAGCCACACGATCTGGTCGCGGGCGGGTCCGACGCCGAGCAGCGTCACGGGAACGCCGACGAAGTCCTCGATGAACCGCAGGTAGTCGCGCGCCGCCTGCGGCAGCTCGTCCTCGCTGCGGCAGCCGGTGATGTCCTCGCTCCAGCCGGGCAGCTCGCTCGTAGACGCGGAAGCACGTGGTGCAGCACGGTCTGGTGGTACGGGAAGCGTCTCGAAGCTCGCGCTCGTCCGGGCTGCGGTAGCGCGTGCAGACGCGGAGCGTCTCGAGCCCGCTCAGGACGTCGAGCTTCGTGATCACGAGCGAGCGTCATCCCGTTGATGCGCGCGGCGTAGCGCAGCGCCACGAGGTCGATCCAGCCGGTCCGCCGCGGACGGCCGGTCGTCGTGCCGAACTCGCCGCCGCGCTGTGCGGAGCTCCGTCGCCGAGGTCGTCGTCGAGCTCGGTCGGGAACGGGCCGGCGCCGACGCGGGTCGCGTAGGCCTTGGCGACGCCCCAGACCTCGTCGATGTCGCGCGGTCCGACGCCGGCGCCGACGCATGCCGCGCCGGCGACCGGGTTGGACGAGGTCACGAACGGATAGGTGCCGTGGTCGATGTCCAGCAGCGCGCCCTGCGCGCCCTCGAAGATCACGAGCTGCTCGTCGTCGAGCGTTCGGTGCAGCAGCGACGCCGTGTCGGCGATGTGCTGCTCGAGCCGGTGGCCGTAGGTCAGGTACTGCTCGGTCATCGACTGCAGGTCGAGCTGCGGGATCGCGCTCGAACGGGCGCAGCATGAGCTTCTTGGGCTCCAGCGCGGCCATGATCTTCTGCTTGAGGATCTTCTCGTCGAGCAGGTCCTGGACGCGGATGCCCAGGCGCGCGGCCTTGTCGGCGTAGCAGGGGCCGATGCCGCGCTTGGTCGTGCCGATCTCGAGCTTGCCGAGCTTCGCCTCGCCCGGCGTGGTCGAGCATCAGGTGGTAGGGCATGATCAGGTGCGCGTTGGCGCTGACCCGCAGGTTGCGAACGTCGACGCCGCGCTGCGCGCAGGCCGTCGATCTCGCCGGTCAGGACCGCCGGGTCGATCGACGACGCCGTTGCCGATCACGCAGGTGCGTGCCCGGGTAGAGGATCCCCGACGGGATCAGGTGGAACTTGAAGGTCTCGTCGCCGCGGACGATCGTGTGCCCGGCGTTGTTGCCGCCCTGGAAGCGGACGACCGCGGCCGCGCTGCTCGGCGAGCAGGTCGACGACCTTGCCCTTGCCCTCGTCGCCCCACTGGGCGCCCACGATCGACGATGCTCGGCATGACGGGGACGCAGTGTAGGGCGCGGCGGCTCAGGCGAGCCGCAGGTCTGAGCCTGTCGGCACGGTGCGTGCCGCGTCATCGGCCCGAGCCGGCGGTCGACCGCCTCGAAGCGCCGGTGGTCGCGGCCGAACAGCGGGCATACCTCGCACATCTCCTCCAGCCGTGAGACGGTGCGCTCGCCGATCTGCTCGGCGAGCGCGTCGCGGTCGAGGTTCGTCGTGATGACCACTGCGCGCTCCGCCTCGTAGCGGTCGTTGACGATCGCGTAGAGCTGCTCGAGCACCCAGGGGCTCGTCTTCTCGGCGCCGACGTCGTCGAGGTGCAGCAGGTCGACCTCGGCGAGCCTGCTCAGGAACTCGGTGTAGGCGCCGGGGGTCGGATCGTCGAACGTCGAGCGGATCTCGGCGAGCAGGCGCGGGCAGCGAGTAGATCGCGACGCTGCGCCCGCGGTCCAGCGCCGTCGCGGAGACGAGCATCGCGAGCGTCGTCTTGCCGGTTCCGACGTCGCCGAAGAACCACAGCCCGCGGCCCTCGGCGAGTCGCTCGTCGAGTGCGCGCACGTAGCGCCGCACCACGTCGACCTGCGGGCGCGGGCATGTCGGTCACGGGCGGGGCGGTCGAACGAGACGCCCCTGTAGCGACGAGGGATCACCGCCGACAGCGAGCGCGCGCGACGGTTCGCGACGAGCTGCGCGCGGCAGCCGCACTGGCGCACGCCGCGAGCGTCCTCGTCGTCGATCCAGCCTGAGCCGTCGCAGAGGTCGAGCGGGCAGGCGTCCGCTCATGCGGCGTCGCGGAGCTGGTTGCGAAAGCGCGGATACTCGTGCTGGAACGTCAGCTTCACGTCACCGAGGCCGCCGTTGCGGTGCTTGGCGATGATGATCTCGCTCGTCCCGGGGTCCTCGGACTCCTCGCGTTTGTAGTACTCGTCGCGGTAGATGAACATGACGAGGTCGGCGTCCTGCTCGATCTGGCCCGACTCGCGCAGGTCGGACAGCATCGGCCGCGGTGGGTTGCGGTCCTCCACGCTTGCGCGACAGCTGCGACAGCGCGATCACCGGGACGGCCAGCTCGCGGGCGAGGATCTTCAGGCCGCGGCTCATCTCGCCGACCTGCTGGACGCGGCTGTCGTAGCGCCCGTCGGCGCGCATCAGCTGCAGGTAGTCGACGATGATCAGGCCGAGTCCGCCCGGTCGGCGAGCTGCTGGTGCAGGCGGCGCGCCTTTGCGCGGATGTCGAGCAGGCCGATGTCCGAGGAGTCGTCGACGTACAGGTCGGCGTCCTCGTAGTCGCCGGCAGCGCGCAGCACGCGAGCCCACTTGTCGTCGCGGACGCGGCCCTTGCGCAGGTCGTCCCCCTTGATCGACGCCTGCGAGGCGATGAAGCGCTGGGCCAGCTCCCCCTCGGACATCTCCAGCGAGAACAGCGCGACCGGCTGCGGGCGGTCCTTCGACAGCGCGACGTTCTCGGCGATGTTGGTCACCAGCGCCGACTTGCCCATCGAGGGCCGCGCCGCGATGATGATCAGGTTGCCGGGCTGGAAGCCGCCGGTGATCGTGTCGAGATCCGCGAAGCCGGACGCGACGCCGGTCAGCGACCTGCCTTCACGCGAGAGCGCGTCCCAGCGCGTCAGCTCCTCGTCGAGGATCTCGTTCGCGCGGCGGAAGTCCTGCTGGCCGCCGCCCATGCGGATGTCGAGGATCGTCCGCTCCGCCTGCATCGACGATGTCGCGGGCCTCGCCCTCGCGGGCGAAGACACTCTGCTGGATCCTGTACGAGGCGTCGAGCAGCTGGCGCAGATGCGAGGTCTGCTTGACGATCTGCGCGTAGCGGCGGATGTTGCCGACGGCGGGCACGGCGGTGACGAGCTCGCCGACCGACTCGGGGCCGCCCGCCTCGGTCGAGCGTTCCCATCTGCCTTGAGCTGCTCGACGACGCTGAGCGCGTCGAGCTGGCCGCCGCTCTCGAACAGCGTCGAGCATCGCCTCGAAGATCGGGCGGTGGCGGCGCGCGTAGAAGTCGGTCGGCTTGAGCGCCTCCTCGACGACGAACGCGTAGTGGGCCTTCTCCGACAGCAGGATCGCGCCGAGGACGGCCTGCTCGGCGTCGACGGAGTGCGGTGGCACGGTCGGGCCGCCGGAGCCGTTCGCCGGGGCGGGAGGTGCTGCGACGGTGCCTTCGAAGCTCGCCATGGACGCACCCGAACGTACCAACGGCCTCCGCTGTCACGGTCCCCGACATGCCGCAACTTCGGGTCGTTCTCTGGCGATCCGGCGCGCAGGCGTTTCAGAGGCGCGGCGGGAACGCGGCGGGCGCCCGGTCGGAGCCGTTCGGTGCTGGTGCGCGGGTGGCGCTACTGCTCGACGACCATCGTCTTGACGGTCGCCGGCACGCCGCCCTCGAGCTCGAGCTCGACCTGGTAGGTCCCGACGTGCTTGATCGGCTCGTCGAGGTGGATCTTGCGACGGTCGACGTCGACGCCGCGCGCCTCCTTGATCGCCTCTGCGATGTCCTGGTTGGTCACCGAGCCGAACAGCCGGCCGTCCTCGCCGGCCTGTCGCGCGATCGTCAGCACCGTCTTGGCGAGCAGCTCGGCGAGCTCCTGCGACTGCGCGAGCGCCTGCTCCTGCGCGCGCGCGGCTGTCGCGGCGAGCTGGGCGGCCGCGCGCAAGGCCGGCCTTCGTCGCCGGCTGGGCGAGCTTGCGCGGGATCAGGAAGTTGCGCAGGTAGCCCTTGGAGACGTCGACGACGGAGCCTCTCGCCCCGAGGTTCTCGACGTCCTGGAGGAGAATGCCTGAGGCATCAGTCGCGGTCACGATCGCGGTCGCGACGTCCGCGTCCGACGCCCTCGTTCGCGGGCTCGTGCGGCGTACGGCAGCAGCGCGAGCTCACGGGCGCGCTTGACGGCGCCGGCGATCTGGCTCTGGTGCCGGCGGCAGAGGCCGGTGATGCGGCGCGAGCGGATCTTGCCGCGCTCGGAGGTGAAGCGGCGGAGCGTCGTCGATGTCCTTGTAGTCGACGTACTCGATCTTGTCCTTGCAGAACAGGCAGGGCTTGCGCCGGCCGCTGCCGGGTCCGCCCTTCTTGTCCCGTCTACGGGCTGTCGGCTTGCGTGCTTGCCACGTGATCCTGCTTCGCCACGATGGTCCCTCAGGTTCGGCGCTACTCGCGTGGAAGCGCGCGCCGGACGAGCGGAACGCGCCGCAGGACGCGCCCAGTATGACGAAGCCGGGCGCGGCCGACGGTCAGAACGGGATGTCGTCCTCGGCCGCCGCCGACTGCGCCTGACACCACCGACCGGTGCCGCGGCCGGCTGGAAGTCGCTCGTGTCGACGGGTACGTCCGAGCGCGGCGTGAAACCGCCGCCGCCGGACTCGTCGCGGCCGCCGCCGAGGAACTGGACGGTGTCGGCGACGATGTCGACCGCCTGGCGCTTGTTGCCGTCAGGCGACTCCCACTCGCGCCACTCGAGCCGTCCGTCGACGGCGACGCCGCGACCCTTGGCCAGGTAGCGCGCGCAGTTCTCGCCCTGTGCGCCCCAGACCGTCACGTCGAAGTAGTTGGGCTTGTCGACCCACTCGCCGCTGGCGCTGTCCTTGCGCCGCGTGTTGCAGGCGACGCGCAGCTTGCAGACCGACGACCCGCTCGGAGAGCGCGCGCAGCTCGGGGTCGGACGTGAGGTTGCCGGTGATGATCACCCGGTTGATGTTCGAGGCAGCCATCTGGCGCGCTCCTTTCAGGGGCGAACGATGTCGCGAGGTAGATCGTCTTGTGCTCTGGCGAGTCTAGACCCGGGATCGGCGGTGGAAGCGCGCTTGACGCCGCATTTTGCGCACGTCCGTGACGTCCGGATGCCGATGCGGTGGCGCGACGGCGCAGACTGCCGGCGAGAAGGCTGCGGCCAAGGGCCGCAGGCTCTCAGGAGGCGACGGCTTCGTCGGGTTCTGCGACGGGCTCGGGCTCGGCGCCCTGGCGCAGGTCGGGCGCATCCGGAGTGCCGGGCCTGACCTTGATGATTCGGAACCGGACCACACCGTCCGTGATCTGGAGCGTGCGCTGAAGCCGGTCGAGCAGCGAAGGCGGCCCCTGGAACTGCAGGAGGTCGTAGTCCGCCTCACCCTCGTGGCCGATCTCATAGGCGAGCCTGCGCGTCCCGTACGAGGCCTCATTGAGGACCGTTCCGTCGGCCTCGACCATCGCTCTGACGTCGGCCCGGATCCTGCCCTGAGCGGCCTCGTCGGCCTTCGGGTCGAGCATCATCATCAGGTCGTAATTCGGCGCTGGGGCGGCCATGAGGACGGTCGAAGATAGCAGGGGGGTGCGCCGCCGGCCGGGCCCTGCCGGGTGTGCGCAGCGATCCGCGGGCCCGTCGCAGCGGGCGCCCCGACGGCGCCCCTCAGGCGAGGCTCGCGGCGGCCTTCTCGCGGATGTCGTCCAGCTGGTCGTCGATCCAGTCGCCCGGGGAGCGGCCCGTGACGATCCGCTTCAGCCCTTCGATTCGCCGCCGGCGCTCCTGCGGCGTCATCGTGAGAGCCGCGTGGATCGAATCGGCGAGCTCCTGGATGTCGAACGGGTTCACGCTGAGCGCGAACTCGCCCAGTTCCTCGTGGGCGCCCGTGTTCTCGGACAGGATCGACACGCCCGCGTGCTCGTTGACGAGCGGCCCCTCCTTGGCGACGAGGTTCATGCCGTCGAACATCGCGTTCACGAGCAGCACGTCGTAGTGCTTGTAGGCCGCCATCGCCTCTTCGAGGTCGTCGCGCAGCTTGAGGTTGATCGGCATCCAGTCCGGGGTTCCGTGACGATGGTTGACCACTGCGACGAGCGCCTCGATCCGCTCCAGGTACTCCGCGTACTCCGGCACGTCGGTTCGCGATGGCATGAGCTGGGCGATGAAGGTCACGCGCTCGCGGAACTCGGGGTGCTGCTCGAGGAACAGGTCGAACGCGGTGAAGCCGCGCAGCACGTTCTTGGAGAGGTCGGCGCGGTCGACGCGCAGGATCAGGTGCTCACGGCGCCTGCGCTCGAGCTCGATCTCGAACTCGGCGGTCCGCGGCGAGGCGGCGACGGACAGCGTCGCGAGCGCGTCGATCGGCAGCGGGTAGCTGCGCACCCAGACCTCGCGGCCGTCGTGCTGGACCGTGCCGCGGTCGAAATCGACCTCCAGATCGAGCAGGTCGCGGCAGCACTGAAGGAAGTTGCGGCGATAGGCGTGGGTGTGGAAGCCGATGATGTCGTTGGCGAGCAGGCCGTGGAAGAGCTCCTCGCGAATGTGGCCGGGGAGGACCCGCCACGCGTCCGACTGGGTCCACGGGATGTGTACGAAGTGATGCAGGAAGACGTCGGGGCGGGCTCGGCGCACGAGCGCCGGCAGCGTGTAGAGGTGATAGTCGTGAACCATCACGACCGGCTCCGGCTGTCCGGCGATCTCCTCGATCACCGCCTGCGCCAGGTCCTCGTTGACGACGTTGTAGCCGTATTCGAACGCCTCGATCTCATTGCGACGGATGTCCGGAGCGTTCGAGAGGTCCCACAGGTAGTGCTGTATGAACCACAGGATCGGGTTCGCGAAC
The DNA here is from genome assembly GCA_963714935.1 of uncultured Actinomycetes bacterium. Taxonomy (GTDB): domain Bacteria; phylum Actinomycetota; class Thermoleophilia; order Solirubrobacterales; family Solirubrobacteraceae; genus F1-60-MAGs163. The sequence goes on along the minus strand of CAVQQA010000006.1, from coordinate 37,151 downwards.
ACGTTGTAGAAACGGTCGTATGCGCCCGCCTCGCTGGCCACCAGCCGGACGTCGTACTCGCCGCCCGTCGGCGAGCGCACCGTGAACGCTCGCGCCCCCTCCTGCTCGGCCTTCCGCGCGTCGGCCTCGGTCATCGCGCTGGCGACCCAGACCGCCCGGCGGTGAGATACGAGCCCGGTGAGCGCGGTCACGAGCCCGCCGGTGCCGCGGCGAACGGTCCCGTCCGCCTCGAATGTCACCGGCCCGCGGTTGGAGACGAGCACGAACGGCGCTTTGGCGTCGTTCTGGCGCGGCTGATCTGCTTCGGCGCTCACCCGTCCAGCCTACCTGCCGTCTGGCCGATTCCGGCAGGGCGCGCGGCGCGCTCAGCGTCCGGGCAGATCTCCGACGGGGCGCTCACCGAGCGTCACCTCGAGCTCGAGCCGCTTGTCCCCGCGGACGATCGTGAGGTGCACGCGCTCGCCCGGCGCGCGCCTGGCCACGAGCGCCGCCAGCGCGCTCTCGGTGAGCACCCGCCGCCCGTCGACGGCGACGATCACGTCGCCGCCCTGCGCGTAGGTCCGCGCCTGGAAGCGCGTCGCACCCGTGCCCGGCCTCAGCCGCGCCCTGGCGGCCGGGCCGCCCGCGCTGACCTCCTGGACCCAGGCCCCGGAGGTGCTTCCGAGCGAGAACCGCCGGGCCAGCTGGGGGAAGACCGGCGCCGTGGCCACGCCGAGGTAGGCGTAGCTCGCTCTTCCGACGGCGCGCAGCTGGCGTACGGAGCGGCGCACGGTGTCGACGGCGACCGCGAAGCCGACCCCGGTGCCGTCGCCGCTGCTGGTCTCGATCTGTGAGTTGATTCCCAGGACGCGGCCTCGTGCGTCCAGCAGCGGCCCGCCGGAGTTGCCCTGGTTGATGGCGGCATCGGTCTGGATGGCGCCCGGGATCGCGAAGCCGGTCAGCGACCTGATCGAGCGCTCGAGCGCCGAGATGACGCCGATCGAGAGCGAGCGGTCCTCGCCGAACGGGCTGCCGATGGCGGCGACGGGTGAGCCGACCTTCAGGTCGCGCGCAGATCCGAGCGCGAGCGACCGCAGCCGCAGCCCGGCCGGCTCCACCCTCAGCAGCGCGATGTCCGAGAACGGATCGACGCCGACGATCCGTGCCGGCACCTCGTCCCCGCCCTCGAAGCCGACGTAGACCTCGCGGGCCCTTCGGATCGAGGAGCCCTCGCCGCTCGTCACGACGTGTGCGTTGGTGACGATCTCCCCGTTGCCCGCCAGTACGAATCCCGAGCCGACGCCGCCGCCCTCGTCGCCTTTGCCGTATCCGGTCGCGATCACCGTGACGACGCCCGGCGACGCGCGCCTGTAGATCGCCTCGGGGTTGAAGCCCCCGTCCTCGCCGAGCTTGCTGACGACCTCGACGCGCGTTCGCTCCACCGTCGTCGTCCGGGCCTTGGCGGCGCCGTCGTGGCGGTCTCCGCGCTCGGCGCATCCGCCGGTGCCGCTCGCGACGGTCAGCGCGGCGGCCGCGATCAGCGCGCGACCGGCCGTCATGCCGCGGCCGGGGGCGCCGCCGGGATCCGCAGCGAGAAGGAGGTGCGCCCGGGGCGCGACTCGACGCCCAGCGTGCCACCCATGCGCTCGGCGAGCTCCCGAGCGATCGTCAGCCCGAGCCCGGAGCCACGGGTGCCGTCGGACGTGAAGTAGGGATCGAAGACGCGCGGCAGGTCTGCGCGCGGAATACCGCCCCCGGCATCTGTGACCGTGATCGTCACGCGCCGGTCGTCCAGCGAGGTGGATACGTGGACCGCTGTTCCCTCCTTTGTGTGTGTGAGCGCGTTGTCGATGAGGATCCGCATTATCTGAGCGACGCGGTCAGGGTCGCAGACCGCGGTCACCGGCCCGCCGGGCGCGTCGACCTGAAGCGTGGAGTCGCGCTCATCGAGAGCCGGCAGGAACTCGTCGGTGACGTCACGCGCGAGCTCGTCGATGTTCGTGTCCGCGAAGCGCAGCTCGACCGAGCCCGCGTCCAGGCGGGAGAGGTCGAGCAGATCGGTCGTGAGCTTGCGCAGCCGGCTGGTCTGCTCGCGAACCTGGTCCAGGAAACGCGCACGCGTCTCGTCGTCGAGGTCGTCGTCCTCGAGCAGCTCAAGGAAGCCGCCGAGCGAGAAGACCGGCGTGCGCAGCTCGTGCGAGGCGGTTGCGATGAACCTGCGGCGCGAGGAGTCGAGCGCAGCGAGCTGTCGCTGCATCTGGTCCAGCGCCTGCGCCAGCCGACCGAGTTCGTCATCGCCGTCATAAGGGAAGCGGGCCGAGAAGTCGCCGATCGCCACCCGCTCGGCCACGTGCTGGAGACGCGCGACCCTGCGGCCGAGCGACTGGGCCACGAGGTAGGCGGCGAGCACCGCGAGCGCGAGCGCGACGACGGCCGCGATGATGATCCGGCTTCGGACCAGATCCACGCTGCGCTCCACGTCACCGAGCGGCGCCGAGTAGACGATCACGAAACCGAGCGTGCGCCCGCCCGAATCGGAGTCGCGGAAGAACAGTGGCCGTGCCGCCTGAACCACGCGTCCGCTCGCGGCCGACTCGGTTCCGGTCGCTTCCCGCCGGGCTTCGACTGCCTCGGCGGCGGCCGGGAAGTCCAGGTCGCCGATGTCAGCGCGTGCGTTGGAGTCCGAGCGCACGAGCGGCCGCTCGCCGAGCCCGCCGGGCCCGACGCTGAGCAGCGTGACGCGCGCGTTCGCCTGATCCGCCGCGTTGCGCACGACCTGATCGAGCTCGCGCTGGGTCACGCCGCCCGTGATGGCACGCGCGATCGCGCCCGCATCGCGCTGCGCGGCGGCTCGCAGACTGTCGCCGCGCTCATCGACGAGGCTGGATCGAAGCGTCGGTACGACGCCTGCGTAGACGATCGCGATCACGCCGAGGGTGATCAGCAGGAAGATCAGCGCCAGCCGGTTCGCGAGTGACTTCACGGCGCGCAGCTCACGATGACGAGCGGTCGCGGAAGCGGTAGCCCACGCCGCGGACCGTGAAGATGTACTCGGGCTCGCGCGGGTCGCGTTCGATCTTCTCGCGGAGGTGGCGGATGTGAACGTCGACCGTGCGTGGGTCTCGGTAGGAGCTGTCGCCCCACACGCCGGTGAGGAGCTGCTCCCTTGACCAGACGCGCCCGGGCCGGCCGGCGAGCGCGAGCAGGATCTCGAACTCCACGAACGTCAGCCGGACGTCCGTCCCGCGCACGGTGACGCTGCGGCGCGACGGATCGATGCGCAGCTCGTGATGCTCAATCGGCTCCTCGCCTGCGACGACCTCCTCGCGTGTGATCGCGGCGCGGCGCAGGGCGGCCTTGACGCGGCTGCGGAACTCGCGGACGGAGAAGGGCTTCGTGATGTAGTCGTCCGCACCCAGCTCGAGCCCGACGATGGTGTCGACCTCGTCGGATTTCGCCGTGAGCATGATGATCGGCACCGAGCTTCGGGCGCGGAGCCGGCGGCAGACCTCGAGGCCGTCGAGCACGGGCATCATCACGTCCAGCACGACGAGGTCGAAGCTGGACTCGTCAAAGCGCTTCAGGGCCTGCTGCCCGTCGCCGGCGAGCACCACCTCGTAACCGTCCTTGCGCAGGGGGAATGACAACAGCGTCTGGATCGACTCCTCGTCGTCCACAAGCAGGATCCGCGGGGCGCGATCGGCCATGTCGTACGTCCAAGGTTACGGCCAGCAGCGCCGGATCCGCGGCGCTCGGGTCCTTCGTCGACCATCTACAGTCCCCAGCCGCCGATGCTTGACGCGCGCATCTACCGGGCGTCACTACTGCCAGTGCTGTTGGTGCTGATCGTCGTGGCGTTCTCGCTCGAGGACCGCCCGGGTCCGCTTCGCTCGTCCTTCGCCCCCGACGCCTTCGAGGGCGCTCGCGCCGCGGCGCTGCTGGACCGGCTGGAGCGCGAGTACCCCTCGCGGCGTGCGGGAAGCGCCGGTGATCAGGCCCTCGCCCGCGCCGTCGCGAGCGAACTGCGCCGTGCGCTGCCGGGTCGTGTCGCGGTCCGGCAGGCGACCTTCCGGGGAGAGACGCTCGACGGCGAGCGAGATCTCGTCAGCGTCACGGCGCAGACGCCCGGGAGCACCCCGCGATCGCAGGTCGTGCTCGTTGCTCAACGTGACGCGGCTGCGAGGGGGGCGAAGGCGGACCTGTCGGGAACCGCCGCGCTGGTCGAGATCGCGAGGGTTCTTGCGGCTTCGCGCCCGGCGCGCTCGGTCACCGTCGCCTCGGTCAGCGGCGCGAGCGGTGGACAGGCCGGGATGCGAGAGCTGGTCCGGCGTCTGCCCAGGCCCGTCGACGCGGTGATCGAGATCGGCGATCTGGCGGGCGAGCCCAGCGGGGCGCCTGTCATCGTCGCCTGGGGCGAGTCCGGTGGCACGGCGTCGATCCGTCTCCAGCGTACGGTCGCGCTGGCCGTCCGTCGTGAGGTCGGCGCGACCCCCGGTTTCCCGCTGGCCCGAACCCAGCTCGTGCGCCTTGCCCTTCCCGTCTCGGTGAGCGGCCAGGGGGTGGCTCTCGACGCCGGGCTCGCCGCCGTCCGGCTGTCGCTCGGGGGGGAGCTGCCGTCAAGGCCCGACGCGGCGGTCTCGGCAGAGCGCCTCGGAGCCTACGGGCAGGCGGCGGTGCGCGTGCTCGACGCCCTCGACGGCCCGCTGACCGCCGAAGGTGCGACAGACGACCTGATGATCGCGAAGAAGGTCCTCCCGGCGTGGGCGGTCAGGCTGCTCGCGGCAGCGCTGCTGCTGCCTGCTGCCCTGACGATCGTCGACGGGCTGCTGCGCCAGCGCAGGCGTGGAAGCCCGCTGCTCGGCCGGGCGGTGTGGGTGCTGGCCCTGGCGCTGCCGTTCTTGACCGCGGCGCTTCTCGCGCGGGCTCTCGGCCTGGCTCAGGCCGTGCCGGAGCTGAGGCCTCCCGCTCCGCCAGGGGCGGTGCCGCTCGATGCCGGGGCGTGGACGGCGATCGGATGCGCGCTCGCGGCGCTTGCCATCGTGGCGCTGGTGGCACGGCCGTGGGTGCTCCGGCGAGCCGGAGTCAAGGGTGCCCCGAACGAGCCGGCGGCCGGCCTGGCGGTGCTGCTCGTTACGCTGGTGTTGGCGATCGCGGCGTGGTCCGTGAACCCCTACGCGGCGCTGCTGCTGGTGCTCCCGCTCAACGCCTGGCTCGTGCTGGTCGACCGCGAAATCGCCATCCGGCGCGGGTTCGCGATCGCGCTGCTGATGGCCAGCCTGGCCCCCGTCGTCCTCGTCTTCGCCGTCTACGCGGACGAGTTCTCGATGAGCGTGACCGAGGTGCCCTGGTTCTGGCTGCTCGCCTTCGCGGGCGGCGAGATCGGGCTGCTCACCGCGATCGGCTGGAGCCTCGCGGCGGGCGCGACGGTGGGAGTGCTGAGGATCGTCATGCGCGGCGGGGGCGAGGACGATGCGCGGCCGGTGACGGTGCGCGGGCCGCTCACCTACGCCGGCCCCGGGTCGCTGGGGGGAACGGACTCGGCGATGCGTCGCTGAGCACGCCGTTCGTCGCTCCAGGTGCCCGGTCACGGCGGTAGGACGTCCGCCTATCCGGGCTGTGCTGCGCCGTGGGGCGTGCCGATGAGGATTGCGACGGCCCGGACGGCCGCCGCGCGGGCCACCGAACGCCCGCCCGCGCGTCCGGCCCACTCCGACCGTGGAAAAGGACGACGCCCGCATGCTCCGACTCGCCGATCTTCGCAACCGCATCTCCTGCGGCGCCTACGTGGTGGAGCCGGCGCTGATCGCGGATGCGATGCTGCGCCGGCTCGACCACTGCGCCGCGCCGCGGGATCCCGGTCCCGAGGCGTCTCAGACCGGGTGCTCGTAGCCGCGCCGCGGGATCCCGGTCCCGAGGCGTCTCAGACCGGGTGCTCGTAGCCGCGCAGCACCCGGCGCGGCTCACCAGCGCGGTCGAAGACGGCGCCCGGTTCCCCGTCGGCGACCGTCCCGATCCTGATCCAGCCTGAGCCGGCCCGGCCGGGCGGCAGACACGCGCAGAGCTCGTAGTCCTCGCCGCCGGTTGCGGCCAGTATCGCCGGGTCGAGCCCAAGCTCGGCGGCCACGTCGATCACCCCGTCGGCCAGCGGCAGCGCGTCCAGGTCGATGACCAGGCAGGCACCGCTGCGCCGGCCCAGGTGGGCTGCGTCGGCGGCCAGGCCATCGGAGAGGTCGATCAGTGCGCGGGCCCCGTCGCGGGCGAGTGCCTTGCCTTCGGCCAGGCGCGGGAACGGGCGCAGGTGAGCATCGACGAGCGCCTGCGGGCCGTGGGCGCGCTGCTCGACGATCTCCAGTCCCGCGGCCGCAGCGCCGAGCGGGCCGGTGACGACGACCGCGTCGCCCGGGCGCGCGCCGTCGCGCCCGACGAGGTCTTCCTCGTGGTCCGCCCAGCCGACGACGGTGACGGCGATCATCAGCACCGGCGCCGCGACGAGGTCCCCGCCTGCGACAGTCGTTCCCGTGGTCCGCGCGAGCGCCTCGATGCCGTCCGCCAGGTCCAGGACGTCCGCGTCACCCAGCTTCGGGGGCACGCCGAGAGCGATATACGCCTCGCCCGGGTCCGCGGCCATCGCCGCAAGATCGGAGAGGGCGGCCGCGAGCGCACGGTGCCCGACGTCCCGCAGCGTGCGGTCCCGCCCGCCGAGACGGAAGTGGACACCTTCGACCATCGCGTCCACGCTCGTGACGGCCAGCGGCCGCGATCGCACGACCGCGGCGTCGTCGCCGACCCAGCGAACCACTCGTTCCGACCGCGGCTTCATCAGCCGCTCGAACGCATCGACCAGCGACAGCTCGCCCATCAGGCGGCCGCGCGGGCCATCGGCTAGCGGTGGCGGTAGACGATCCGGGCGCGGTCGAGGTCGTAGGGCGAGACCTCGACGCGAACGCGATCGCCGGGAAGGATGCGAATCCGGTAGCGCCGCATCTTGCCGGCAACATGGCCCAAGACGTTGTGGCCGTTGTCGAGTTCGACGCGGAACATCGCGTTGGGGAGTGCCTCCACGACCTCGCCCTCGAACTCGACCTTTTCTTCCTTGGCCATGCGCCGGGGACGGTAGCAGCAGTTCGCCCGGATATCGGCGCAGCGGCAGGCCGCGGGCCCCGCTGTGCGGCGGCTCCAGAGCGCCGCGGTCAGCCGGTCGGCGCGACGCCGCCGACCTCGTCACCGGCCGGAGCCGGAGCGGGCGTCGTCTGGGGCGCGGGCTGCGGCGGCGCCTCGTACTGGCTCGGCGGGTAATCCTTGTCCTTGTCCTGCTTCTTCTTGTCCTTCTCGTCCTTCTTGTCCTTCTCGTCGTCCTTGCCCTCCTCGTCGTCCTTGACGGCGAGCGGGTCGACGCCGCCGCCCGGCGCGCCGGTGGTCGCGTACTCGCCGAAGAAGGGCGCTGACACGAACGGCTCCTTGGGCTCCGGGAAGGGGTCGCACTTGCGGTTCTTCATCGCGGTCGCCATGAAGTCGTGCCAGATCAGCGCCGGCGCCGTGCCGCCGAACATCGCTCCGTAGCCCGGGACGGCGTTCATCGAGCGCGAAGCATCCGGGTATCCGACCCATACGGTGGTGTTCAGGGCGGTCGTGAATCCCGCGAACCAGGCGTCCACGTAGTCGTTGGTCGTCCCCGTCTTGCCTGCGATCGGACAACCGATCTGTGCTGCGGTGCCGGTGCCGCGCTGTGCGTTCGCCTCCATCGCCTTGACGGCCTCCGCGGTCTGGCCGTCGGAGAACACCTTGATTCGCCTGGGCTTGCCGAGCGATGTGTCGACCTTGCCGTCCGGGAAGATCACCTTGGTCACCGCGATCGGCTTGAGTCGCGAGCCGCCGTTGTTCACCGTGGCGAACGCGCGCGTCATCTCCAGCGGCGAGACTCCGCGCGTCAGGCCGCCCAGACCCTCGGCCGGATAGGCGTCGAGCTTGCTGGTGATCCCCATGTCGTAAGCCGTCTGGCGAACAGCCTCGGGTCCCATGTCGAGGTCGAGCTGCTGGTAGACGGTGTTGTCCGACGCGACGAGCCCTTCGAAGATCGAGACGCTGCCGCGATAGCGATGATCGTCGGTGTTGACCTCGATCTTGGTGGCCGTCTTCTTGTCGAAGAAGTTCAACGGCTTGGAGTCGTAGGTGGTGCGCCTGATGTCGACGTTCTCGCGCAGTGCCGTCATCAGCACCATGACCTTGAACGTCGACCCGGGTTGGCGCCGGCCCTGGGCGGCGAGGTTGAACTTCGACGCCGAGTAGTCGCTCGAGGACGCCATCGCCTTGATGTAGCCGGTCTTGGGGTCCATCGAGACGAGCGCGGCAGACGGGTCGTCGGGGTTCGGGAGCCGCTCCGCGATCCGCTGCCGGGCCTCGTGCTGGAGCTTCAGGTCGACCGTGGTGTAGACCTTCAGGCCGCCCTGCCGCACGCGCCCCACGCCGTACTCGTCGATCAGCTGCTGCTTGACGAAGTCGAAGAAGTAGCTCTCGCGGCGCTTGGCGTAGTACTCGCCCTTCTTGACGCCGAGCGGAGCCGCCTGCGCACGCTGCGAGGTCTCCTGCGAGATGTAGCCCTCGTCGGCCATCCTGCGCAGCACCTGGTTGCGGCGCTCGGTGGCGGCGGCGGCGTCCAGGAACGGGTTGTAGCGTGATGGCGCCTGGGGAAGCCCTGCCAGCAGAGCGGCCTCGTGCACGCGAAGCCGGCGTGCAGGCTTGTCGAAGAAGATCCGCGACGCGGCCTCGATGCCGACGGCGGTCTGCCCGCCCACGGTGCCGTAGGGGACGTTGTTCAGGTAGCTGGTGAGAATCCACTCCTTGCCGCCCGGGCCGGGATGGCGCTCTTCGAGCTCGGAGGCCAGCTTCGCCTCGCGGACCTTGCGCTTGTAGCCCTCGATGCCGGTGCGGGCGCGGTTCTCGGTGTAGAGGTTGCGGACCAGCTGCATCGTGAGCGTCGAGCCGCCTTCGACGGTCTCGCCGCTCGAGATGTTCTTGATGGCGGCGCGCACGACGCCCTCGAAGTCGACCCCCCCGTGCTTGTAGAAGCGCCGGTCCTCGATCGCGACCGTCGCCTGCCGCACGCTCGCGGGGATCCGCTTGGAGCGGACCGGGGTCCGCAGCACATCTCCCTGGATGAAGCCGAGCCGCTGCTTGTCGGCGGCGTATACGACGGACGTGGCCCCCTGGTCCAGCGGCTTGAGCTCCGAGATGTCGGGCGAGGTCGCCGCGACGCTCACCACGTAGCCGATCCCCGCAAAGCCCGCGACGACGATCGTCGCGGCGATGGTCCCGAGCAGCACGAAGACCGCGCGGCTCGGGCCACGACGGCTGCGGCGGCGTCGGATCTGTCGGGCGCGACGGGACATCTCGTCGGGGGTTCCAGCTTGGTGGCGCCGGTCCTGCCGGGGCAGCGGCGGAGCGCCTGAAGGCTCACCGAGTCTAGCCCGGGCCGGGGCGCGCCACGCCGGCTCGGCGAAGCGTCGCGAGCGCTCGTTCGCGCAGTGCCATCTCGGCAGCGGCGCGCAGCTCCGCGGGTCCGGCGTCCTGTGCGACGCGCAGACGCACGCCCTCGGCGGTGACGTCATCGACACCGACGGCGCTCACGCCGTCGATGGCTCTCAATGCGTCGAGCGCCGCCGTCTCGTCGGCATCGCCGGCGATCCACACGAACGCGGCCGGCACGATCTCGTCGTCGACGAGCGTGTCGTTGCGCAGTGGCTGCGTCATCAGCAGCTCGTTGGGCAGTGCGACTCGCCGTCCGTCGACGGTGCGCAGCCACGTGAACGTGAGGGTCATGTCCTCGACGTGCCCGCGGGCGTCACCGATCTCGACCGCGTCGCCCACGCGGATCGGCTGGGTCAGTGCGAGTGTCACGCCCGCGATCACGTTCGCGAGCGACTCGCGGGCTGCGAGTCCTGCGATCGCGCCGACCACGGCGCTGGACGCGAGCACCGCTCCGGCGAGCTTGTCGAACGAGTCGAACTGCAGCAGCGCCACGAGTACCCCGGCTCCGATGATCGCTGCGAACGAGAGCCTGCGCACGAGTCGCAGCCGTGTCTTGCCGGCGGGGTCGAGTGTCAGCAGGCCCTCGCGCTCGGCGAGGCGCTGCTCCGTCGCGCGCAGCGTCCGGCTGACTATCCAAGCCAGCATCAGTGACACGAGGATCGACACGGCCGCCGCGGTGGCGTCGGTGCCCAGTGCGGCCGTCTGCGGGAGGATGGCCTCCATGAGGCCGCACGGTAGTCCCGGGCCCGGTCAGCTCCCTCGCGCCGTGCTCCTCGATGCGCTCGGGACTCTGGTGGAGCTCGAGAACCCGTGGGGTGCCCTTGCGCGCGAGCTGCGCGGGCGCGGCGCGGCGGTGACGGTCGAAGACGCGCGCAGCGCGCTGCTGGAGGAGTTCGCCTACTACCGCGCCCACCACCACGAGGCCGGCGACGCCGAGGGCCTGGAGTCGCTGCGCGACCGCTGCGCCCTCGTGCTGCGGAACGCGCTCCCCTCGCCGGCGCGCGACCTGCCGCCTTCGGTCCTGCGCGAGGCGCTCCTGGCCGCGCTGCGATTCCGGGCGTTCCCCGATGCAGCTCCGGCGCTGGCGGCGCTGCGCTCGAAGGGCTGCCGCCTCGGAGTGGTCAGCAACTGGGACGTGTCTCTGCACGCAGTGCTGCGCGCGACCGGCCTTGCCGAGCGCGTCGACGTCGTTCTGACGTCGGCGCAGGAGGGCGTCGCGAAGCCGGACCCGGAGATCTTCGTGCGCGCGCTGGCGCGGCTCGGGGGAGTCGAGCCGCAGGCGGCGCTGCATGTGGGGGACGAGCTCGGGTCGGATGTCCGGGGCGCGCTCGCCGCGGGCCTCGCCGCCGTCCTGATCGACCGCGACGGCACGGCCGGTGAGCCGCCCGGGGTGAAGGTTGTGCGGTCATTGGCGGACCTCGTGCCCGTGCGCCGCTAACGTCCCACGCCCCCGCACCGCTCCCGTGACCACCGCTCCCCCCGGATACCCCACCGCGCCGCCGCATCCGGAGCCGCCGCGGCGGCCTGAGCTGCCCGATGGAGTCGAGCCGACGCCGGTCGGCCCTGATTGGAAGGCGTGGATGGCGTTCGTGGCGCTGGTCGCCGGGTTCGCCGCAGCCGTCGTGGGCGCGCTGCTGATCGCGATCACCGCGGCCGCCGCCGGCGCGTCCCTAAGCGATCCGCCGCCGTCGGTCAACATCCTCGCGCTGGTCGCCCAGGACGTCTGCCTCGTCGGCGCCGCGATTGCGCTGGCCCGGCTCGGCGGCAGCGCCAGGCCCTGGGACTTCGGCCTGCGCGCCACACCCGTTTGGCGCGGGGTCGGCTGGAGCATCCTGACCTGGGTCGGATTCCTGGTCGTCACCGCCGTCTGGGTCGCGGTGACGGGAGCGCAGAGCACCGACGACAGCCTGCCGGAGAGCCTGGGGGTTGATGAGAGCGATGTCGCGCTGGTCGCGGTGATCGTGCTCGTCTGCGTCGGCGCGCCGATCGTCGAGGAGTTCTTCTTCCGAGGTTTCTTCTTCACGGCGCTGCGCTCGTGGCGCGGCATGTGGCCGGCTGCGATCGTCACCGGACTGGTGTTCGGCGCGATTCACGCGGGCTCGTCGGAGCCCGTATTCCTGCTGCCGCTCGCGGTGTTCGGCTTCGCCCTCTGCCTGCTCTACGTCAAGACGCGGTCCCTGTATCCGTGTATCGGCACCCACGCGCTCAACAACTCGCTCGCGTTCGGTGCGTCGCAGGACTGGACGTGGCAGATACTGCCGGTGCTCGGCGGTTCGCTGGCGCTGATCGCGCTGGTCCTCGTGACGGTCCGGATCGTCGCCGGACGGGCTCCCGTGGACGTATAGCCGACAGAACGTCACGGCTGCGGTGGTTACGATCCGGCTCGATGGGGTTGCGGCAGGTGGTGGGGGGTTGTGTCGTCACAGCGCTGCTGGGCGCGATGGCGCCGCACGCGCTCGCCCAGCAGCCGGCACCCGCGCCGGCCCAGCCGCCGGCGCCCACCGGCAGCGCCCCGCCGCCGCCGGCTGACGCGCCCGCGCCGCCCAAGGTGGGCAGGCTGAGGCTCTCGGTGGAGCGCACGCAGGCGCGCCGCGTGCTGGCGGGTGATCGCTGGATCGTGCGCGGCAGCCTGCGCCCGTACGTGCCGGGGCAGCAGGCGGTCGTGCGCTTCTACCGCGCGGGGAGGAAGATCTCCGCGCGCCGCGTGCGGATTGCGCGGGCCGGCACTTCCGCCGGGCGTTTCCGGATCGGGTTCAGCACTCGGCGCCCCGGCCGGATCACCGTGAGGGCCAGTCACCGCGCGACCGCCGAACTGGCCACGGCCGTGGCTCCCGCAGTGCGCGTTCGGGTCCTCGCGCGAAGGGCATCGCCCGGTGCACGCGGGCTGGCCGTCAGGGCGCTTCAGGCGCGCCTCGCGCGTTTGGGCTACGTCGTCGGGCGGCGAGGCCTGTACGACGACCGGACTGCACGCGCGGTCATGGCGTTCCGCAAGCTCACCGGGATGGCGCGCGCGTTCCACGCGAGCGAGGAGGTGTTCGCCCGCCTGGCTCGGGGGCAGGGCGCCTTCCGCGTGCGTCACCCGCGCCATGGCCGTCACGTCGAGGCCGACATCCGCCGCCAGGTCCTCGCCCTGATCGACCGTGGCAGGGTGGTCCGGATCTACCCGACCAGCTCCGGGGCGCCGGCGACGCCGACGATCCTGGGTTCGTTCCGCGTCTACCTGAAGACCTACGGGACCAACGCGAAGGGCATGGTCCACTCGAGCTACTTCATCCGTGGCTACGCGATCCACGGCTACGCCAGCGTTCCGCCCTTCCCGGCGAGCCACGGCTGCCTGCGTGTGCCGGTGCCGGACGCCGCCTCGATCTTCTCGTGGGTGCGGCACGGGACGGTCGTCGACACCTACTACGGGTAGGCCGGCCGTCAGCCGCTGCGGCCCTGCGCGTAGCGCGCGAGGAAGCCGAGCCCGACGCCGAAGCAGCAGCAGCGCCAGCACGCCGGGCACCGCTCGCCGCACCCAGACGTTGTCGTCCACGCCGACGAGGCCGGCGAAGGGCGTCACGATCACGTCGTTCACATCGTCGATCCTGCGGCGAACCTCGCTGTGCCCGCTCTCGCGCACGGTCTCGGCGATCGCGGCGCGGCCGGGGTCCTTCTGGGCGTCGTTCTCGGCGATCTCGGCGCGCGTCGTCGCGGATGCCGTGCGTGTCTCCTCGATCGCGAACAGCGTGAAGCTGAGCACGACGATCGCGCTCGTGAGCAGCGCGACATAGCGGATTGACTTCTCGATCACAGGGATAGGATCGGCAGCGAGATGGATTCGCGTGAGGTGCTGATCAGCGAGTTGCGCACGCACGCCCTGGTGATCGGGCGTGTGACGCTGACCAGCGGCGCCGCGGCCGACTACTACGTGGACGCCAAGCGCGCAATTCTCCGGCCCCGTGGTTTTCTCGCGCTGTCAGCGCTCGTCGCCGCGCGAGCCCGCGAGCTGGGCGCGACCGCGGTCGGCGGAATGACGATGGGCGCAGATCCGGTCGCGTGCGCGGCGCTCGCCGGAGGCGCCGACGTCAAGGCGTTCTTCGTTCGCAAGGACGCCAAGCAACACGGTCTGGCACGCCGCGTCGAGGGGCCTCTGCTCGACGCCGGGGACCGCTGCCTCGTGGTCGAGGACGTCGTGACGACCGGCGGCTCCACGCTGAGGGCGATCGAGGCGCTCCAGGCCGAGGGCCGGGCGATCGTCGGCGTCGTCTCGGTGCTCGACCGGCTGGCCGGCGGCGGCGAACGGATCGAGGCGATGGCCGCGGCGCCATACGTGGCGCTCGCGACGATCGACGACGTGTACCCGGACCGGCCGGACCGCTGACTCCGCCGCCGCCCGGCGGAGGCCGATGCCCCGACCTGGATTCGAACCAGGGGCCTGCTCCTTAGGAGGGAGCCGCTCTATCCAGCTGAGCTATCGGGGCCGGATTCGCGCACAGCGTAGTCGCCGCTGCGGGCCGGGTCACGCGCCGATCATGCTGATGACGCTCGCGCTCGTACCGGACGCCGGCGCGGTCAATGCCACGAGGCGGCAGGAGTGGCACCCCCGGACGGCGAACATCTGCCGACGAGGCGGCTGGACGTCGTCTACCGTCTTCAACTGCGTTCCGTGGCCCCCGACGGGCACCGCCGGAGCTGTTCCGATCTTCAGACCGACTCCCAAAGAGCTGATCAGCGCGTGAGCCCGCGTGGTCAGGAGCTGCTCGTCGACGAGACGGGGGAGACGGGAGATCTCCGCGCCGCGGTCCCGACTGCCGTGATCGCCGCGCGCTCGCCGTGGCAGCTCTTCTGGCGCCGCATACGCGGCGACAAGGTGACCTTGGCCGCAGCGTCCTTCATCGTCCTGCTCACGCTGATGGCGATCTTCGCCGGGCAGATCGTGGACCTGCTCGGAGCGCGCCCGCCGAACGAGCAGTCGACCAAGTACCTCGACGAGTTCGGTTCGGCCGCCGGCCCCAGCTCGGAGAACATCTTCGGCACCGACGGGCTCGGCCGCGACGTCTTCAGCCGGACGCTCTACGGCGCGCGGATCTCGCTGGAGGTCGCCCTGATCAGCACCGTGCTGACCGTGCTCATAGGCGTCGTGATCGGCATCATCGCCGGGTACTTCCGCGGCTGGGCGGACACGGGGCTGTCTCGGCTGATGGACGTCATGCTGGCGTTCCCGGTGCTGCTGCTCGCCCTCGGCCTCGGCGCGGCGTGCTCGTTCGGCGGTGGCTGCCGCGTCGAGGGGGCACCCGTCGGCTGGCTGCTGGTCGTGGTATCGCTGGCATCGGCCGCGATCGTGGTGATCTCGTCGCTGGCGGTGCGGCGACGGGGGCGGCGCGTCCCGTGGGACACGATGCGCGCCCGTCTGTGGTTCCCGTCTGCGCTGGCGATCCTGGGGCTGGCGCTGGCGTCGATGGCCGGCGACAGCCGCATCTTCACGATCTCGCCCGGGCTGCCCGTCGTGATCTTCGTGATCGTGCTGGCGAGCTGGCCGTACATCGCGCGCATCATTCGCGGGCAGACGCTGTCGCTGCGCGAGAAGGAGTTCGTCGAGGCGTCGCGCGCGCTCGGCAGTTCGGACAGGCGGATCATGTTCCGTCACATCCTGCCGAACCTCGTCGCGCCGATCATCGTCTACACGACGCTCGTGATCCCGACGACGATCCTCTTCGAGGCGGCGCTCTCGTTCCTCGGCGTCGGCGTGGAGCCGCCGACCGCGAGTTGGGGGGCGATGATCTCCGACGCGACCTCGATCTTCGACAGCGCCTGGTGGTACATGACCTTCCCGGGTCTCGCGCTCGTTCTGACCGTGCTCGCCTTCAACCTGGTCGGCGACGGCATGCAGGACGCGCTCAACCCCAAGACGGCGGGGCGCTAGGCGCGCCCCCAGCAAGCAACTAGGAGAAGAAAGTGCACAACGAGATGAGAGGACCACGCATGAGCAGCAAGATTCTGCGCCTGGCGTTCCTGGCCTGTCTGATGGCGACGTTCGCGTTCGCCGTCGCGTCCTGCGGCGACGACGACGAGTCGAGCGGCACGGGCGGCGATGCGACCAAGAGCGTTCCGGAGGGCAAGAAGGGCGGCGCGGTGACGGTGCTCGCTGCGGGCGACGTCGACTACATGGACCCGGGCCAGTCGTACTACACGTTCGGGTATCAGGTCCTCTACTCGGTCCAGCGTTCGCTCTACTACTTCTCGCCGGAGAATCCCGAGAAGCAGATCCCCGACCTCGCGGAGAGCGATCCTGAGATCGCCGAGGACGGCAAGAGCCTGACCGTCAAGCTCAAGAGCGGCGTCAAGTTCTCGCCGCCGGTCAACCGTGAGGTGACGGCCGAGGACGTCAAGTACGCGATGGAGCGCTCGTTCAGCGTCAACGTGCCGAACGCCTACGCGACCGCCTACTTCGCCGACATCGTCGGCGCTCCGAGCAAGCCGACGACCGGCGTCAAGGACATATCCGGCATCACCGCGGTCGATGACACCACGCTCAAGATCGACCTCAAGTCGGCATCGGCCGGAACCCTCGCCGCGGCGCTCGTGATGCCGATCGCGGTCCCGGTCCCCGAGGAGTACGCGAAGTCGTTCGACGCCAAGAACCCGTCGACGTACAACGAGAACGTCGTCTTCACCGGCCCGTACATGGTCAAGAACGACTCCGCCGGCAAGCTCACCGGCTGGAAGCCCGGCAAGTCGATCTCCGTCGTCCGCAACCCGAACTGGGACGAGTCGACGGACTTCCGCCCGGCCTACCTCGACTCCTGGGAGGTGCAGGAGGGCAACGACGACACCGCCGTGGCTAGTCGCCGCATCCTGCAGGGCCAGAGCCTGGTCCAGGGCGACGGCGCGCCGCCGGCGTCGGTTCTCAAGCTCGCCACCCAGCAGTACAAGGACCAGCTCGTGTACTCGCCGTCGGGCGGAACGCGCTACGTGGCGGTCAACACGACGCAGAAGCCGTTCGACGACATCAACGTCCGCAAGGCGCTGATCGCGGTGTTCGATCGCAACGCCATGCGCCTCACGCGCGGCGGCGCCGCGGTCGGCGACATCGCGTGGAGCTTCCTGCCGCCGGGCATGCCCGGGTTCGAGCAGTCCGGCGGGCTCGAGCCGCCGGCGGAGTTCGACTACCTGCAGAAGCCCGAGGGCGACCTGGCGCTCGCCCAGGAGTACATGAAGAAGGCGGGCTACGCGTCGGGCAAGTACGAGGGCGCGGAGAAGATCCTGACGATCGCCACCAACGCCGATCCGGGCAAGAAGTCCGCTGAGGTCGCGCATCGACCAGTTCCAGAAGCTCGGCTTCAAGCTGAACGTCCGCACGGTCCCGCAGGACACCCTGTACACGAAGTTCTGCGGTGTGCCGAAGTCCGACTACGGCATCTGCCCGAACGTCGGGTTCTTCAAGGACTTCCTCGACGGGCAGTCGCTGATCGACCCGACGTTCAACGGCGACGCGATCATCCCGGCCAACAACACGAACTGGCCGCTGGTCGACGACCCGAAGATCAACGATCTGATCGAGAAGGCGAAGGCGCTGCCCGCGGGCGACGAGCGTGCACAGGCCTGGGCCGACGCCAACCTGGAGATCGTGCGGCAGGCCATCGCGATCCCCTGGGTCTGGGACAAGACGCCGCTGCTGTTCAGCGACAACGTCAACTTCGCCCAGGACGATTACTCCAACGGGGCGTTCATGGCGTTCCTCTCGCTGAAGTAGGCCTGAGGAGCGACAGACCGAGAGACCGGGCACTCACGGGGCCCCGCCGTCGCGGCGGGGCCCCGGCCCTCTCGGACAGCCGATGACCGCAGCAAGCGCCAGCTGATGGGCCCCTATATCGCCAGGCGGCTGCTCTGGATGCTGGTGCTGCTGATCGTCATCAGCTTCATCACCTTCGTCATCTTCTTCCAGCTTCCGTCGGCCGACCCGGTCCTGCTCCGCGCCGGCCGCAACGCCAGCCCCGAGCTGGTCGAGGCGCTGCGCGTCCAGCTCGGCCTCGACAAGGGGTTCTGGGGCCAGTACTGGAACTACTTCAGGGACCTCTTCTTCCACTTCGACCTGGGCTACAGCTACCAGAACAACATCTCGGTCAAGCAGCAGATCTTCGATCGCATCGCCGCGACCGCGACGCTGTCGATCGGGGCGATGTTCGTCTGGCTCGCCATCGGGATCCCGATCGGCATACTCGCCGCGCTGAAGCGCGGGCGCTGGCCCGACAAGCTGGCGATGGGAGCCGCGCTGGTGGCGATCTCGGCACCCGTCTACTGGCTCGGGCTGGTGTCGCTCTACCTGTTCTCCAAGGAGATCGGCGTCTTCCCGATCTTCGAGGGCTCGGGCTCGTATCCGACCGACGGCAACATCTTCACGGAGCCGCAGGCCGTGATCAGCTCGCTGCTGCTGCCGTGGCTGGTGCTCGCGGCATCGTTCGCGGCGATCTACGCGCGCTTCCTGCGCGGCAACCTCAGCGAGGTGCTCGGCGAGGACTACATCCGCACGGCTCGCGCAAAGGGCCTCGGCGAACGGCGCGTCGTCTTCCGCCACGGCGTCCGATCCGCGATCACGCCGATCGTGACGATCCTCGGGCTCGATCTCGGCATCCTGCTCGGCGGGGCGATCCTCACCGAGACGGTGTTCAACATCCCGGGGGTCGGGCGCCTGGCCTTCGACTCGATCCAGAAGAGCGACCTGCCGACGGTCCAGGGAACGGTGCTGCTCGGCGCGTTCTTCATCATCGCCCTGAACCTCGTCGTCGACATCGTCTACGCCTTCCTGGACCCGCGGGTGCGCTACTGATGGCGCTGCTCGAGGTCCGCGACCTGACGGTCTCGTTCGAGACGGAGGACGGCGTCGTGCAGGCGGTGGACGGCGTGTCCTACAGCGTCGACCGCGGGCAGGCGCTCGGCATCGTCGGGGAGTCCGGCTCGGGCAAGAGCGTCTCGTCGCTGACCGTGATGGGGCTCACGCGCTTCGACGGCAACGCGCGGATCTCCGGTGAGGTCCTGCTGGACGGCCGGAACCTCCTGACCGCCAGCGATGACGAGCTCCGTCGTCTGCGCGGCGACGAAGTCGCGATGATCTTCCAGGACCCGCTCTCGTCGCTGCATCCGTTCTACAAGATCGGAGATCAGCTCGTCGAGGCCGTGCGCGCCCACCGCGACGTGTCCAAGGCCCAGGCGCTCGACCGCGCCGTCGAGATGCTCGGCCACGTCGGCATCCCGGATCCGCGACGCGGCGTGGACAGCTACCCGCACGAGTTCTCCGGAGGGATGCGCCAGCGCGTGATGATCGCGATGGGGCTGATCAACGACCCCAAGCTGCTGATCGCCGACGAGCCCACGACGGCCCTCGACGTGACGGTGCAGGCGCAGATCCTCGAGCTGATCGACCAGCTCCAGCACGACCTGGGGACCGCGATCGTGCTGATCACGCACGATCTCGGCGTCGTGGCGGAGGTCGCCGACCAGATCGCCGTGATGTACGCAGGACGGATCGTCGAGCAGGGCCCGCGCGACGAGATCTTCGCGGCGCCTCAGCATCCGTACACGTGGGGCCTGCTGCGGTCGATCCCGCGCCTGGATCTGCCGCGCGACGCCGCTCTCGTGCCGATCCCCGGACGGCCGCCGTCGCTGATCACGCGCCCTCCGGGCTGCGCCTTCCATCCGCGCTGTCCCTACGTGCAGGATGAGCACAGGCGCGTGGTGCCCTCGCTCCAGCCCGTCTCAGGCGCAGTGCCGCACGAGGTGGCCTGCCTCCTGCCGGAGGACCGGCGACGCAGGCTGTGGTCTGCACTGGCCGCAGGCGCGAGCCCTGAGGAGGCGCGCGGGCACGCAGGCGTTGACGATCCCGGCCCGCCGCGCGCCGGCCGAGGGGATGGAGGCGGGATGAGCGCTGCTCGTCAGCCGCTGGCGGAGGTACGCGACCTGGAGATGCACTTCGCGATCAAGAGCGGGGTGATTCGCCAGCGCGCCAGTCGGCGCGGTGCGCGCCGTCGACGGGATCAGCTTCGACGTCCTCGAAGGTGAGACGCTGGGCCTGGTCGGCGAGTCGGGCTGCGGCAAGTCGACGACGGCGCGGCTGCTCACGCGGTTGCTGGAGCCCACCGCGGGCAGCGTCAGCTTCATGGGGCAGGACATCACGCACCTGACGCGCCGCGAGCTGCTGCCGCTGCGGCGCGAGATGCAGATGATCTTCCAGGATCCCTACTCCTCGCTCGACCCGCGCCAGACCGTCGGGTCGGTGATCGGCGAGCCGTTCGTCATCCACGGGATCGAGCGCGATGAGGCCAAGCGAAAGCGGCTTGTCCAGGAGCTGATGGAGCAGGTCGGGCTCAACCCGGAGCACTACAACCGGCTGCCGCACCAGTTCTCCGGCGGCCAGCGGCAGCGCATCGGCGTCGCGCGGGCGATCGCGCTGAAGCCGAAGCTCGTGATCGCGGACGAGCCGGTGTCGGCGCTCGACGTCTCGATTCAGGCACAGATCATCAACCTGCTGCGCGAGCTCCAGCGCGACCTCGGACTGACGATCGTCTTCATCGCCCACGACCTCAGCGTCGTGCGCCACGTCTGCGACCGGGTGGCCGTGATGTACCTGGGCAAGATCGTCGAGCTCGCGGACTCGGACGATCTCTTCGCGCACCCGCGCCACCCGTACACGGGCGCGCTGCTGAGCGCCGTGCCGGTGCGCCGACCCGCAGCTCGCCCGGGCTCGAAGAAGCGCCGCCTGCTGACCGGCGACGTGCCCTCGCCGACGGCGCCGCCGCGAGGCGTGCCGGTTCCACACGCGCTGCCCGAAGGCACAGGGGCGCTGCTCGGTCGACGAGCCGGCGCTGGAGGAGAAGCAGGGCGGCAACCTCGCCGCCTGCCACTTCCCGCTGACCGACGCCGAGCTCGCCGACAGCCTGCCGACACGCGCAGCGTGAGCGCGCCGGCCGATCGTCTTGCCCGTGCGCTGCGGGCCGCCGGGATCGAGCCCGACGTTCACGACTTCCCGCAGGGGACGCGCACCGCCGCCGACGCCGCGGCCGCGATCGGCTGTGACGTGGCGCAGATCTGCAAGTCGCTGGTGTTCGTGGTCGAGCCCGGCGGGGAGCCCCTGCTGGTGATAACCAGCGGCGCCAACCGCGTCGACGAGGCGCTCGTCGGGGAGCTCGTAGGCGGCACGCTCGCCAAGGCGGGCGCGGGCTTCGTGCGCGAGCGGACGGGCTACTCGATCGGCGGGGTTCCACCGGCGGGCCACGCGAGCCGCCTCGCGGTGCTGATCGACGAGGACCTGCTCGGCTTCGACACGGTGTGGGCCGCTGCGGGCACGCCGACGAGCGTCCTGCCGTTGACGCCCGGCCAGCTCCTCACGCTGACCGCGGGACGGACGGCGGCCGTCGCGCGGCGCTGAGCCGGGCGGCGCGGCGACCGCTCACTTCCGCTTCTTCGACTTCTTCTTCGACTTCTTCTTGAACTTGCACTGCGTGTAGGTGCGCGAGGCCTTCATGACGCGCCCGGTCGACAGCACGACGCGCACCCGGATCTTCACGCGCCGGCGCTTGGGGAGGTGACGGAGGTTGATCGTCTTCCTGAGACCCCGGCCGGTCACAGACCGCTTCTTCTTGCCCTTGATGGTGAACTGGGCGAGGATCACCCGCGTCCCCTTCGGCGGGCGCAGGCGCACGCGCACCCTGCGCCCCTTGACGCAGCGCCACCTGGAGGGAAGCCTGACGACCTTGGAGAACTTCACCGCTGCCTTGGCCTTCGGCTTCGGGGTCGCAGCCGCGGCCACCGGGGCCGCCACCGGAGCCGGCGGAGGCGCTGCCCCCGGCGGTCCGGCGATCTCCCACGTGCGCGACACCGGCCGCCCGACGTCCTGGCCGAGCCGCGCGCGGACCCTGAACTGGTGGGCGACTCCGGCCTGGAGCGGGCCGACGGTCGTCGGGGACGCGCAGGGCGCGAACGCGCTGTCGTCCAGCGAGCACTCGAAAGTCGCTCCGGGTGAGGGCGTGGTGAAGGTGAAGGTCGCGCTGGTCTCCGCGACGGTCCCGGCGGGCCCGCCGGTGATCGTCGCGACGGGCAGGTCAGAGGCACGCGTGACCGTGCGGAACGGGACGTACTCCGAAGAGCCCGCCGCGGTGGTCTGCGACGCCGCCACCTTCTGCCCCTCGGGGAGCCTCTCGGCGAAGGCCAACGACCACCTGCCGTCGCCGCCCGCCGTCGTCTGGCCGGGGGTCGTCGGCAGCGTGTAGCCGTGGAGGTAGGGCTCCTTCACTCCGTCCTGGTCGTTCGGGTCGGCGCGCCACTGCTGGAGAATGCGCACGACCGCGCCCGGAGTGGCGGTGCCGGCGATCCCGGCGGTCGTCGCGCCGTCGATCACCGGCGGCTGGATCCCGCCGTTGACGCCGCCGCTGCTGCCCGGGCCGGGCACCGGCAGCAGGTCGGTGAACAGCGAGTCGAGGCTCTTCCCCGGGCCGAAGTCGCTCACCGCATGGCCCTCGTTCTCGGCCACGACGACGCCCGATGCGCCGCCGGACACCTCGATCGCCGGGCCTGTGGTCCGGATCATCGTGTTCCGGTAGGCCTCGTCGTCCTCGCCGATCTGGCCGCCCGATGTCGTCGCCCCGCTCGGGCCGTCGGTGATCCTGATCGATGGTCCGGTCAGGGGAGGCAGGAAGCACGTCAGGCCGCCGAAGCAGTTGGAGACGACCCGCACGTCGTCGGCGCCCTTGACGAGGATCGCGGGAACGCCGGGAGCCGTGCCTCCGAAGAGGTTCTTGCCACCGGAGACATGCGAACCGATGCGCGCGCCGCCGCCGCCGGGTTCGACGACGAGCGCCGCCGTCGAATATGAGCCGGTGTTACTGGGCGGCGTGAAGAAGTTGCCGAGCACGTCCGGCGCGGCGCCCGTGAGCACCAGGCCGGCGGCGGTCGAGCCGAATGTGTTCCCCTGTACGAAGGCGTTGTCGCCCACCCTGCCGCCGACCGTCGCGTTGGTGCCGGCGTTGGGCAGGGAGGTCTCGTGGTCGGGCGACAGGCCGAAGACGTTGTACGTCATCACCATGAAGCCGGTGCCCCCGGCCTGGTCGACGCCCGAGTCGTTGTCCGAGATCAGGTTTCCGTAGCTGCTGGTGAGGCCACCGATCCAGGGATCGGCGTCGCCGACGATGATCGGCTTCGCGTTGCCCGCCGGGTTGCCGGCCGCATCGAGACCGATCCAGTTCCCGAAGATCGTGGTGTTGACGGAAGGCGCCTCGTCCCCCAGTGCGGGCGCTCCACCCTCAAGGTCGATACCGGCGATCGTCGAGTGGGCGATCACGTTGCAGTCACCGAAGCACGCCTCGGTCTCGTCGTCGGTGGCGGTCGACTGACCACCGATCAGGTTGTCCACCGCCTCGTCGGTGAAGGGCCCCGCGACGAGGCTCGTGACCCTGATTCCGCGGCCGTTCGCCGCCGCGGTCACGCCGTCACGCAGGACGCCGAACCAGTTGCCCTGAACGGCGGAGGTGTTCGCCCCCCAGATCGTCACGCCGTCGCCGTTCCCGGCGAACACGTTGAGGTCGGCCGCAGCGTTGCCGCCGATCCGTGCGCCGGTCGACTGGAGCAGGACGCCGCGGTCGTTGCCCTTCACGGTCGTGTGGTCGATCCTCACACCGAAGTCGACGTTGCGCACGATCAGCCCGGGCGCGCTCGCCTGGATGCCGGTATCGAAGTTGGTGATCGCCAGTCCGCGGATCGTGAGGTCGTCAAGTCCGAGCACCGGGGCGCTGGAGAAGTCCACGCTCAGTCCCGTGCCGGTCCCGTCGACCGTCGAGTGCAGGCCGACGCACGGCTCCCTCGCCGTGGTGGCCAGCTCGAAGTTGTCGGAGCAGCCGTCGATGCTCGTCTGCGGAACCGTGATCGCGTCGAGCGGACTTCCGACTTCGATCGTCTGGCCGCGGACCGACGCTGCGAAGCGGATGCGGTAGGGCACCGCTGTGTCGTCGGAGTTGGCCTCCTGGATCGCTGCGCGCAGCGTGCACCCCTCGCTCGAGGTCGTGCAGGCGTGATCACCGGGTGTGGCGTCGGGCTGGTCCCCGGTCGAGGAGACGACGAAGGTGGTGGCGGCCGAAGCGGGGGACGCGGCCACCGCGAGCGCCGCGAAGACCGCAGCGAGGCAGACAGAGCGTGAAGGCATAGGACTCCTCCTTGAGTCTCGACCCTATCGAGAGCCGGTCTCGGTCGAGCCGGTTGACCGGCACCCCTCTCAGTCGAGCCAGTTGACGATGTCGCGGGCGGGGGCGCGGTCCGGGGCGCGCTGCTCCTGGCGCGCGCGGCCGAGGTGGAGCAGCCCGATCATGTGCTCGTCGGCGCCCGCTCCGAGCGCGGCGTGCCCCGCTGCGCTGCGCAGCACGGCGGGTGTGCGCCAGTAGCCGGCCAGGCCGCGGGCGTGCGCGCCGAGCAGGACGAGGTACGCCGCGACCGCGGATGCGCACAGGTCCTCCTCGGCCTGCACAGCGTCGCCGGAGCGCACCACGGACACCGCCACCAGCGTCGGCGCGCGGTCCAGCTTGGCTGCGGCCTCCGGACCCGCCGCGTCCTTGAGGCGTTCGAGCGCGGCCGGTCCGAGAACGCGAAAACGCCATGGGTTGGTGAGGTGGTGGTTGGGCGCCCAGCGCGCCAGGTCGAAGAGCTCCTCCAGCGTCCCGCGGCTGACCGGCTCGGGCGCGAACGCCTTGTGGGTCCGGCGCGTGCGGACGGCCTGCTCGACCTCCATCAGGCGCGGTCGTCCAGGCTGTCGCCGTTCTCGCTCAGCGCCTCCGGCTCGTCCCCCTCGCCGTCATCGGCGTAGAGCGACTCCCGCGCCAGCTCCCTGCCGCGCTTGTCGAAGACGCGCACCTCGAGCGTGTCGCCGCGGTAGTCGTCCGGCGCTATCAGGGTGAACCGGTCCTCCTGGACCGGGCACTGGTCGACGCACAGGTCGGTCAGCTCGGCCGTGGCGATCGCCGCACCCGGCACGAGCGGCCGGCCCCACACCAGCGTCATCGCGGCGACGCTTCCCGTCCTCGCCGCGCCAGGAGCCGATGACCTCGTCGCAGACGTCGATCCGCCACTGCGGATTGGCGTCGGCCGTCTCGCCGGTGGCGTCTGCGCTCGCGTGGAAGCCGGTCGGGTCATCGTCCTCCGAGCGGACGAAGCTGACGTAGCCGAATATCTCGAGCCCGCTCGAGGTCATCGCCGTGGCGGGCACATAGCTGCGCCCGTGCCACGTGCGGTCCGGGTACCACGCGATCTCGCCGACGTCGCCGAGCGCGCCGACGTCACCCGGGTCGATCCGCAGGCAGGCCCCGAGCAGCTCGCCCTGGAGGCGCTCCGACCAGCGGCCGTAGGGCAGCGGCTCCTGCGACGGCTCGGCGGCGAAGCGAGGGACCAGACGTTGCTCGGGCGGCATGCCCGCAGGCTACGCGCCCGCGAGCTCGAGCAGCAGCGTCACGGGTCCGTCGTTGACGAGCTCGACCTCCATGCGCGCCCCGAACACGCCTCGCTCGGCGCCGAGGCGCTCGCAGAAACGCTCGTACAGCGGCTCGGCCACCGCCGGCTCGGCGGCGGCGACGAAGCTCGGGCGGTTGCCCTTGCGGGTGTCGCCGTAGAGCGTGAACTGGCTCACGCACAGGACACCGCGCTCGCCGAGCGCGTCATTCATACGGCCGTCGGCGTCCTCGAAGACGCGCAGAGCCCGCACCTTGTCCGCGAGCCGGTCGCAGGCGGCCTCGTCATCACCGTGGGTGACGCCGAGCAGCACCAGGAGGCCGGGCCCGATCGCCCCGATCTGCCGACCGTCCACGCGCACCGCTGCGCGCGACACGCGCTGAACGAGGGCTCGCATGGCGCCCAGCCTACGAGAGCCCCGCGGCGCGGACTCAGGCGAGCGTCTTCTCCATCCAGACGTGCTCGATGCCGGCGTCGACGAACACGTCCCCCCGCGTCACGTAGCCCGAACGCTCGTAGACCTTGACCGCGGTCAGCTGGGCGCCGAGTACCACGCGCCGGCCGCCCAGCGTCTGCGCCTCGCGGTCGACCGCTGCGAGCAGCAGCGCGGCGATTCCCTCCCCCCTGCGGCGGCGCTGCACCGCCATCCGGCCGAGCTTGATCCGATCGCCGTCGGCGACCAGCCTGCAGGTCCCGACCACCTGCCCGTCGTCCAGGGCGATCAGGTGCAGGGCGTCGGGGTCGCGACCGTCGCACTCCTCCTCCGGAGCGACGCCCTGCTCGTGGATGAAGACCTCACTCCTCAGCGCCAGTGCGGCGGCGAGCTCGGCGTCGCCTTCCGTCCGCCGGACGGTGACGCTCACGACTTCGAGGAGCCCAGCGCGTAGCGCCGCACGTCGGCGTCGAAGTCCTCAGCGGTCCGGTACGGACCCTGATGGATGTAGGTGCGCTCGCCACGTGCGTCGTAGAACGCCGTCGCCGGCTGGCCCAGCAGCCCGTACGCGTTGTAGATGTCGCCGTCCGGGTCCTCGATGCTCGGGAAGCTCACCGGGAAGCGCCGCAGAAAGCGCTTGGCGCCGTCGACGCTGTCGCGCAGGTTCACGCCGAGGAAGGCGACCTCCCTGCCGTGGTCGAGCGAGACCTTCTGGATGATCGGCGCCTCGTCGTTGCACGGAGCGCACCAGGACGCCCACACGTTCACGACCGCCGGGTGCCCCTCGACCTTCGCGAGCTGGGCCTCGAGCGTGCGCCTGCCCCCTCGCAGCAGGCTGTTGGCGCGCGCGTGCAGCGCCGCCAAGGGTGCGGGTGCGCCTGCGAGCATCGCCTTCTGCTCGGCTGCGCTCACGTCGAGCGCCTTCGCCGCCGGCGCACCGGCGTCACCCGAGGTCGCCTGCTTGAGGCCGATTCCCAGCGCCGCGCCGACCCCGAGGACGACGACGAAGAGCAGTGCGGTGCGCATGGCGTGAGGATGACAGAGCAGTGCGGTATCCTCCGCCGTACGTCGCGGGTCGTTGCACCCGGCTTGGGAGCCTCCCGCGACATGCCCGCTGGTGCGGGCAGCGGGCCGGAGCGCCGCATCTTCCATGCGCGCCGGTCCCTTCGCCAAACAGGTTCAGAGCCACATGGCTGACCAGACGACGGCCGCCAAGGCCGCACCCACGCCTTCGAGCAAAGACATCGCGCGCGCTGAGGCGTTCACGCGCGAGACCTTCGTGCACGACGGCGAGACCGCGGAGTCGGCGCTCGCCGAAGGCTCACCGAGGCGCATAGCGCTCGATGCCGCGCTCGGCGAGATCGCGCAGGGCCGCGACGTGCCGACGACGCACTGGCGCCGGGACTGGTCGCTGCTGCTCGGGCTCGAACGGCTTCTCAGCGAGGACGAGCCGCAGCTCGCCGACGGTACGACGCTCAACCCGCACCAGGTCGACGCGCTGTCCGGAACGCTCACGGCGTTGCTCGCCGAGCGCCTGCGCGGTGCCGAGAACGGAGCGGTCGCGGGCGCGGCGCCCGTTCTCGCCGTCGACGACGACGACGAGGACGCAGACGAGGACGAGGAGGTCGCCGCCGAGCTGGCGGCGTTCGATGAGGCGCACGCGCAGGACGACGAAGAAGACGAGGACGACGACGAAGAAGACGAGGACGACGACGAAGAAGACGAGGACGACGACGAAGAAGACGAGGACGACGACGAAGAAGACGAGGACGACGACGAAGAAGACGAGGACGACGAGGAGCCGGAGGGCGCCTCCGATGATCAGCCGGACGACGACGAGAACGGCTGGAACGGGGCAGACGAGACCGACGAGGACGTCGACGCAGCGGTCCTCGACGATCCGAACGCGCACAAGCGGTTCTGGTTCGAGCACGCGACCGGTGCCGGCAAGACGGTCGCCGCGATGGGATTCGTCGAGGCCTCGCGCACCGGCGGCGTGCTGATCCTCACCCACCGCCGCAACCTCGTCGACCAGTTCAACGAGGAGCTGCGCACGCGCGGTTATGCAGACCGCGTGTCGGAGGCCGCTGCTGGGCGACGACAAGGGCCACGCCGACGGCCCCGTGACGGTCGAGACCTACCAGTGGTTCGTGCGCAACGCGGGCGAGATCTCCTCGCGCGTACACGATCGTCATCTGCGACGAGGCGCACACAGCGCTGGGCGAGAAGACGAGCGCCGCGATCCGCGTGTGGACGGGCCCGATCTTCATCGGCATGACCGCCACGGGTGCGCTGATCGCACGCCACGTCACCGACCTCTTCCCGACTCAGACCTCGCGCTTCGACCTCGCGCAGGCCGCGCGCCGCGGCGTGATCGCTCCGCTGCGCTGCATCCGGATCCCGCCGGGACCGGGCGTGCGCACGATCGCCAAGGTCCCGCTGCGCAAGGGCGAGGTCGACATCGAGTTCGACCAGGAGATGCTGGCCGAGCTGCTCGACCAGGCGCCCGTTCAACCTCGCGATCGCCGACCTCTACAAGACGCGCTTCAACGGTGTCCCGGGCGTCGTCTACGCGGCCGGCGTCCGGCACGCCTACAACGTCGCAGAGGCGTTCCGCGCGTTGGGCATCAAGGCCGAGGGCGTCTCCGGCGAGACGCCCGAAGCGCGAGCTGGCCGAGATCCTCGCCCGCTACGAGGCCGGCGACATCGACGTGCTCGTCAACGCACAGCTGCTCGCCGAGGGCTGGAACTCGCCGCGCGCGACCGTCTGCATGCACCTCGCGCCGACAGCCTCGAGGCGCATCTACCAGCAGCGGGTCGGCCGCGTCACGCGCCGCCACCCGGGCAAGGAGGCCGGCGTCGTCGTCGACTTCGTCCACCCGGCGACCAAGCACGACGACCCCGTCGTGACGCTGCACTCGCTGCTCGAGCGCGACGTCTACCGCGGCGGCGCGATCGTCGTCGGGCCGGTGCGTCGCGGGCGCGGGCGCCGTGTGCGGGTCGAGCGCCGCGTGATTCCGGTGACCGCCAGCGAGGAGCGCCGGCACGAGGTCTTCGAGCGTGAGCTCTGGCGGATCGCCGTCGAGCATCTGGACTACGGCGAGCAGCACATGTGGGCCGCGCTCGCGGGCGCGCGCGTGCAGCCGAGCGGCTGGCGACGGGCGCGCGCGATGCTGCACTTCGACCGCACCGGTGAGCTCAAGCGCCGTTTCCTGCTGACCGCCGTCGAGCGCAACAAGAACCCGCAGCTGCGCATCCGCGCGCTGCAGGAGATCGCCGCGCTGAAGGACCCCGAGGCATTCGACCTCGCGATGCGACCTGGTCGGCGGCTGGGCGCGCGACGAGCGCCGCGAGGGCGGCCAAGGTCCTGCTGCACGGCGCTGGCCGAGAAGCGGATCGGGCGCCGCGACCAGGCGAACGCCTGGATCTGGCGGCTGGCCGAGTGCACGCGCGAGGTCCACGAGGAGTACGCGGTCCAGCGCTGGCCGGAGACCAAGCGGCTCCTCGGCCTGCTCGTCAACTCATCGGGGGGCGCGCACGCCCGCAACGCGCGGCGGCTCGTCCAGGCCGCCCGCACGCAGGATCGTCGTCTTCAGGCCGCGCTGCTCGCGGCCGCGGTCGCGCACACGCCCGAGGCCGAGGAGGTGCTGCGCGGCGCGCGTACGCGGCTGTCGCGCAAGCCGGGTTCGCTCTCCCGTGAGCTCCTGCGCAACTTCCCCAAGGGCAAGGGGCGGCGCGGACGCCGGCGGCGCAAGAAGGGGTCCGGGCGAGGCCAGAAGCAGCCGGCCGCGGGCAAGGACGCCGCAGCCCGCACCGATCCGCCCGACGTGACCGGCGGCGACGAGCCGCGGGCCGCGGCGGCCTGATCCGGCGGGCGGCCGGTCAGAGCGGGGCGACGCCTCAGGCGCCCACGAGGTGGACCTCGCCGGCGTCCAGCTCCGTGCGGCCTCCGCCGCGAAGCTCGACGATCAGCCGCCCCGCGCCGTCGATCCCGGCCGCCACCCCGTCGCCGCCGGACCACCGCACCTGACGCCCCAGCAGCGCGTCGCGCTTGCGCCAGCTGTCGAGCAGCACGTCGCTCTCGCACGCCAGTGCGCGCCCGAGTTCGTTGAGGACCGCGTCGCGCATGCTGGGCAGATCGGCCGGCGCGAGCCCCAGCGTGGCGGCGCTCGCCTGCAGCTCATCCGGCAGGTCGGCGAGTCGCACCGCGACGTTGATGCCGATCCCGACGATGGCCCAGCCCTCCTGGGGGCGGCCCTCGGTGAGAATGCCCGCGACCTTGCGCATCGCGGGGGCGCCCGCGGATTCCGGCAGGAGCACGTCGTTGGGCCATTTGAGCAGCGCTTCCGGGCCGACGGCTCGGGCGACGGCGACTCCCGCGGCGAGCGGGAGCAGGTCGGGCAGCGGGTTCCGGACGATCACCGAGAGCAGCAGCGCCCGGCCGGCGGGCGCCGACCAGCGGCGTCCCTGGCGCCCGCGACCCGCCGACTGCTCGGCGGCTGTGACGAGCGTCCCGTGCGGCGCACCGCGCGCGGCCAGCTCACGTGCACGCGCGTTGGTGGACGTGGTCAGGCGCAGGTGCAGGTGCGGCGAGCCGAGCGCAGGTGCCATGGGACCGGGCGGCGAGCTCAGGCCGGCCGCAGGCGAACCTCGGCATCGAGCGCGAGACCGAGTCGCTCCGCCGCGGAGCCGCGGTTCACCGCCAGCGCGAGGGTGCGGTAGGCGTCCTCGTAGACCAACAGCTCGCCGGGTGCGACGTCGGCGAACGTGTTGGCGTACACAGCGTGCTCATCGCCCACGAGCATCGGCCGTCCGAGCCGCAGCCCGAACATCGCCAGCTCCTCGTGCTCGACGTCGAGCGTGACGTTGCCGAAGCGGTCGAAGGAGATCGCGTGAGCGACGAGCTCCTCGCCGTCGGTGTGCCCGAGCGGCATGTGCAGCTCGGTCAGCTCATCGGGGTCGATCGGCTCGCCCGCTGCGGCGAGCGCCGCACCGCTCGCCAGGTGGGCCGCGACGGGGGCGAAGATGTCGCGGCCGTGGAACGTCGCCGACGCGGGTTCCAGGCGCAGCGGCGAGTGGGCGATGTCGACCGCCTCGAGCGCGCCCCCGAAGCGCCGCGCGGCGAGGGACAGCAGTCCGTTGTCCGGTCCCACCAGCACGCGATCCTCGTCGGCGGTGCGCAGGGCGACGGCGCGTCGCTCCCCGCCGACCTGCGGGTCGACGACGGCCAGGTGGACGCCCGCGGAGAAGTACGGCAGCGCGCGCCGCAGGACGAGCGCCCCGCTGCGCACGTCATGGCGGGGTACGCCGTGCGAGATGTCGATCACCCGCACCTGCGGTGCGATCCTGTCGATCACACCGTGGCAGACGCCGACGAAGTCGTCGGCGTGGCCATAGTCGGAGAGGAAGGTGATGGTCGCGGGCACGGAGGACCGCTTGCACGCGTGGCGCGCTCAGCCTCCGGCGAGCGGCCGACCGGGGTTGCGCGGGTCTCGCTCACTGATTCCGTGCGGCGCGCCGTACTCGGCGAGCAGCTCCAGGAACGGGGCGGCATCGAAGGCCTCCGGTCCCAGCACGCCGGCTCCGGACCAGGTGCCGGCCGCGAGCAGTTCCATCGCGATGACCGGCCCGAGCGCCGTCTGCCAGACGACGGCCTGGCAGTCGTCGAGCGCCATCGTCTCGGCGTTGTCGACCACGTGGTAGATGTATGTCGCTCTCGTCTGGCCGTCCTTGCCCGTGCCGGTCACGAGCGTGCCCGCGCAAGTCTTGCCGCGCATGCGATCGCCGAGTTCGGCCGGGTTCGGCAGCGCGGCCGCGACGACGTCGCGCGGCGCGACCTTGACGCCGCGCACGGTGACGGGATCGGTGCGGTCGAGGCCCAGCTTGTGCAGCGTCTCGCAGGACCTCGATGAACTCGTCGCCGAGGCCGTACTTGAACGTGCAGCGCCGGCAATCGACCCAGCGCGGGATCAGCAGGACCTCCTCATGCTCGACGTTGACGCACTCGACGGGACCGATGCCCTCGGGGAAGTCGAAGACCTCCGGCTCGGAGAAGGGAGCCGTCGTGTACCAGCCCCGGTCACGCTCCCAGATCACGGGCGGGTTGAGGCATTCCTCGATAGTCGTCCAGATCGAGAAGGTCGGAGCGAAGTCGTAGCCTTCGATGGCGAGGTTCGCGCCGTCACGCACGCCGACCTCGTCGACGTCGTTGAACAGGTGGTCGGCGGCATAGCGAGCGAAGACGTCGGAGATCCCCGGTTCGACGCCCATGCCGACCAGCGCCAGCGCGTCCGGCGCTCTCCCAGGCCGCGTGCTCTTCGAGCTGCGCGTCGCCGAGCTTGACTCCGGGCAGCTCGTGGGGGCGCTCGGGGTGGGGCGTCGACAGCGTCATCGCCATGTCCACGTACGTGCAGCCGGCGCGCGCGGCGGCCTCGAAGATCGCCGGGTTCAGCCGCGGGTCGCATGCGTTGAGGATCACGGTCGCCCGTTCCTCTCCGGCGAGCCCGACGATCGCATCGACGTTGGACGCGTCGAGCTGAGCGGCGCCGAAGCGCGCGTCGCCGAGGCGGCTCACCGCTGCCGATGCCCTCTCCTGGTCGACGTCGGCGAGCACGAGGCGCTCGAAGAACGGCCGCCGGCGGGCGATTGCGGCGGCGGCAACGCCCACGCCGCCCGCGCCGATGATGAGGATGCGCACGCGGCAAACCTATACGGCCGGGCGAGTGCGGTCAGCCTCCGCGTCGTGTCGCGACGTCGGCCACGAGCGCCGCGACGAGGCCGTCGGGCGTGTGGTCGGCGGCCTCGACGTCCGGTTCGTGACCGAGCTCGCGCAGCGCGCCGCTCGTGACCGGCCCGATCGAGACGAGCCGGGGACCGGCGAGCGATCCGGCCGCCTGATGGAAGAAGCGCGCCGACGAGGCGCTCGTGAAGGTCGCGTAGTCGGCGCCGAGCGCGCCGGCGCGCGCGTCCTCGTCGAGCGGCTCGGCGATCGTCCTGTACAGCGCGAGCAGGTCGACGTGCGCGCCGCGCTCACGCAGTGCGTCGGGCAGTACGTCGCGGGCCTCCTGGGCGCGCGCGATCAGCGCCCGCTCGACGGGCAGCGCGCTCAATGCCTCGACGAGCGACTCCGCGACGGCGCGCTCGGGCACGACGTCAGGCTCGACCCCGCGCTCGCGCAGCGCCCGCGCCGTCCCGGGCCCGATCGCAGCGACCGTCGGGCCCGCCAGCGCACGGGCGTCGCGCACGCGAGCCAGCAGCTGCTCGGCACCGTTGGGGCTCGTGAAGCAGAGCAGGTCGTAGGTGCTGAGGTCGGGGACCTCGGCGTCGAGCGGCTCGATCCGGATCGCCGGCGCCTCGATCACCTGCGCTCCGAGCGCCCGAAGCTGCGCGGCGAGCGCGCTGGCCTGGGCGCGGGCCCTGGTGACGGCGACGCTGACCGACGCCAGTGGTCGTGCGCGGCTCGAGCCAGGAGAGCTGCTCGTGCAGGGACGACGACCTCGCCGACGATCGTGATCGCCGGGGCTCGGATTCCGGCCTCGGCTGCGAGCTCGGCGATCGCTCGACAGCGTCCCGGTGACCTCGCGCTGACCGGGCAGCGTGCCGCGCTCGATCACCGCGACGGGTTGCTGCGCGGGCCTGCCGCTCGCCACGAGCCGCTCGGCGATGCGCGACAGCCGGCGAACGCCCATATAGAAGACGAGCGTCCCCGGGAACGCCGCGAGCGCGGCCCAGTCGATCTGTGTCTCCGGCTTGTCGGGGTCCTCGTGCCCGGTCACGAACGCGACCGCGCTCGTCATCCTGCGCTGGGTCACCGGAATGCCCGCGTAGGCGCTCGCCGCGATCCCGGCCGTGATCCCGGGGACGACCTCGAACGGGATGCCGTGCTCCGCGCAGGCCGCCGCCTCCTCGCCGCCGCGACCGAAGACGAAGGGGTCGCCGCCCTTGAGCCGGACGACGCTGCGACCCGCCGCCGCGTGCTCGATCAGCAGTCGCGTCGTCTCGGCCTGCGGCATCTGATCACCGCCGCCGATCTTTCCGACGTCGAGCACGAGGGCATCGGGACGCGCATGGCCGAGCACGTCGAGCGGGATCAGCTTGTCGTGGAGGATCACGTCGGCCCGCGCGATCAGCTCGACTGCGCGCAGCGTCAGCAGGCCGGGGTCGCCGGGTCCGGCGCCCACGAGCTGGACTCGGCCGGGCTCGGTCATCGGCCCAGGACCTCGTCCGCGCCTGCGCTGCGCAGCCGCGCAGCGACTCGGGCGCCAAGCTCCTGAGGATCACCGTCGGGCGACTGGGCGAGCGTGTCGCGCACCCACGCCGAGCCGTCCGGTCGCCCGACGAACGCACTGAGGCTGAGCCCCCCGCCCGTGACGGTCGTCGCATGGGCGCCGACGGGGGTGTGGCAGTCGGCCTCGAGTCCGCGCACGAGCGCGCGCTCGGCGAGCAGGCAGCGGTTCGTCGGCTGGTCGAGGAGCCGCGCCGCAGCCGCATGTGCCCGTGCGTCACCGGCCCGTGCGGTGATCGCGAGCACGCCCTGGCCTGCGGCCGGCACGAGCTCCGGCAGCGGGCCGCCGGCCTCTGCCGCCCGCCCGAGTCGCTGAAGCCCGGCCAGCGCGAGCACGATCGCGTCGTAGTCGCCCGCGGCGAGCCTGTCGAGTCGCGTGTCGACGTTGCCGCGCAGCTCGGCCAGCTCGAGGTCGTCGCGAAGCGCCTTGAGCTGCGCCGCGCGGCGCAGCGAACTGGTGCCGACGCGCGCGCCCGGCGCCAGCGCGTCCAGCGACGGAGCGCCGCAGAGGGCGTCATGCGGGCTGACCCGCGGCGGCGTGGCGACGATCGCGATGCCATCGGGGAGCTGTGCCGGGACGTCCTTTGCGGAATGCACGGCGAGGTCGATGTCGCCTCGCAGCAGCGAGGCGTCCAGCTCGCGTGTCCAGCGCTCCTTGTCGAGCGCGGCGCGATCCCGGTCGCCGGTGGTGGTGATCGTCACCAGTTCGGCATCGGCCCCGAGCGCCGCAGCGACCGTGCCCGCCTGCGCGAGCGCCAGAGTGCTGCCACGGGTCCCGATCCTCACGGCCGGCGGCGGAGCGGGTGCACGTCGGCGGTCCCGCCGCCTTCGGGCTCAGCAGCCGCGGCGTTCGGCGCCGCGGCCTCGTCCGGCACCTCGTCGAGGCCGAACAGCTCGCGCAGTACGGCGAGGCGGCCGTGTCCGCCCGAGTGCTCGAGGCCCTTCATCCGGACGGTGGGCTCGTGCAGCAGCCGCTGCATCACAGCGCGGGCGATCGCATCGATTCGGGCGAGATCGCGGGCCGACGCGGACTCCCAGCGTCCGTCGTTCTCGCTGAGCACCTGCTCGACGATCGCGGCTCCGTGCTCGCGAAGCGCCGTGATCGTCGGTGTGGCTCCCTGCTGGCCCATCCAGCCCGAGAAGCGGTTGATCTCGTCCTCGACGACAGCGTCGGCGAGAGCGCGCTCACCCTCGCGAACCTGGATGTTGCGCGCGACGACGGACTGGAGGTCATCCATGTCGTACAGCGTCACGCCGGGGATCTGCGCGCAGGCGTGCTCGATGTCGCGCGGCACGGCGATGTCGATCAGCGCGATCGGCCGGCCGCCCCGGGCGCTCCATCACGAGCTCGAGCTCGTCGCGGCCGACGATCGCGTGCGGTGACGAGGTCGACGCCAGCGACGATGTCGGCGTCCGCGAGCCGCTCGGGCAGCTCGTCGAGCGAGCCGACGCGCCCGTCGAAGCGCGACGGCGAGTGCGCGAGCGCGGTCCGCGCGCCGGTTGGCGACGAACATCGTCGTGACGCCCTGCTCGCTGAGCGCGCGCGCCGTCAGCTCCGCCGTCTCGCCGGCACCGATGATCACCACGTCGCGCCCGCGCAGGTCGCCGACGACCTCGCGCGCGGCGTCGACGGCGACCGAGGACACGCTGACGCGCGCGGCGCTGATCGCCGTCTCGCTGCGCACGCGCTTGCCGGTCTGCAGCGCGGCGCGGAAGAGGCGGTTCGTGAACGGTCCCGTGGTGCCGGCGCCCAGCGCGGCCTCGTAGGCCCGGCGAACCTGCCCCTGGACCTCGCTCTCGCCGACGATCATCGACTCGAGGCCCGCGGTCACGCGGAAGAGGTGCCGGGCGGCGTCGCAGTTGCGCGGCGAGTAGACGACGTCGATCAGCTCGGTCGGGCCGGATCTCCGCGCGCGCCGGCGAGCCTGCCCAGCAACTCGGCCTCCGCCTTGACGGCGTCGCTGACGACGACGTAGACCTCGGTGCGGTTGCAGGTCGAGATCGTGACCGCCTCGCGCACGGTCGTCGTGCGCGACGAGCTCACGTACGAGCTGCTCGCCCTCGCGCTCGGTCAGCGCGAGGCGCTCGCGCACCGCGACGGGCGCGGTCTTGTGCGAGATCCCGATCGCGAGAGCTCGCTCATCGTTCGCCGTCGGCCTTGTCGCGTTCCACGCAGCTCGAGCGACCTCGCTGCAGATCGCGCTCCAGGCGCGACGCGCGCATCGCCATGATCGCGACGTAGATCAGCAGCAGCAGCAGGAAGACCAGGTAGGCCGCCGCCACGTAACCGCCGTTGTCGGGGAGCTTGTCGGTCACGATGCCGAGCATCGCGGTGCGGCGCTGCGGCCGGCGGGCGCGATCGGGGCCGTCGCCGAGACGCCGCGCGTAGCGCCTTGAGCTGCGCGCGCACGTGCTTGCTGGTCATCTCGAACTTGTACAGGGTCACGAACAGGAGCGTCATGCCGACGAGCGACGCGTAGAAGGCGAGCCTCATGTCCCCGGGCAGGTCGCCGCCCGAGGTGTTGAGCACGCGCGGGTGGATCAGCGGGTCGGCGAGTCGGACCGCCATGAAGTTCAGCGGCACGAACGCGCCGGCGACGACCGCGAACACGGCGGCGTAGCGCGACTGGCGCTCGGGGTCCTCGATCGAGAAGCGCAGCGGCTGGTAGGTCGCGTACAGCAGGAACACGATCAGGAACGAGACGAGCGTCGGCTCGTCCCAGACCCACCACTGGCCCCACGAGGCCTTCGCCCAGAGCGAGCCGGTGATGCAGCGCGCCGACGCAGAAGATCAGCGACTGGTGGATCGCCGTGTAGCTGCGCAGGTCGTGGCGCGGATCGCCGCTGCGCAGGTACTGGACCGCGCAGACCCCGCCGAACACGAAGCCGCCGAGCGTGACGATCGCGAGCGGCACGTGGACGTAGAAGATCTTCTGCGAGAAGCCCTGGTCGGCGTCGATCGGCGCGTAGAAGAAGGCGAGCGTGAAGCCGCCGCGAGCAACACGACGCCGCGGCGATCCGAGCAGCGTGCAGGCGCGTTCCGTAGAGCTTGCGTGCTGGTCGGCATACAGATGCGTCAGTCCTCGACCAGGAAGTCGAAGACCGCGTAGGCGAGCAGTGCGAAGACGAGATCGTACAGCGCGAGGATCGCCAGCCAGCGACCCGGCAGCGGCTCGGCGCCGGCGGCGGCGAGCAGCGGCGCGGTCGCGCGCGACGGCGCCGATCATCACGGGCACGAGCAGCGGCAGCGCGAGGATCGATGTGATCAGGTCGCGCGCGCGGGTCTGGACGGCGATCGCCGCGACGAGCGTGCCGACGACGGCGAGCCCGACGTCGGCGAGCAGCGAGCACGCAGCGCCAGTCGCGCCCAGTCGCCAGATCCGGGGGTGGGGCCGAGCAGCAGCAGCGCGAACAGCGGCACGGCGATCGCCTGGAGCGCGACGAGGAAGATGAAGAGGGCGGAGCACT
>CAVQQA010000005.1:0-197765 GCA_963714935.1 uncultured Actinomycetes bacterium | reverse complement strand
ACGGGCGCTGGCAACGCGCCCGCGCCCGGTTCCTGCACGAGCACCCGCTGTGCGCGCGATGCGGCGCG
Organism: uncultured Actinomycetes bacterium; assembly: GCA_963714935.1. GTDB lineage: Bacteria > Actinomycetota > Thermoleophilia > Solirubrobacterales > Solirubrobacteraceae > F1-60-MAGs163. The sequence continues at coordinate 197,697 of CAVQQA010000005.1, read as the reverse complement.
AGGGCAACGGACGTGCATCACGTCGATGGTCTCGGCCCGCTCGGCCGCGCGGCTTCGACGAGGGCAACTGGGAGCAGCTTTGCGGCACTTGTCACCGAAAGCACACTGCCCGCGAGCAGCCCGGCGGCTGGAACAGGAGGACCGACTACTAGATCACCGTCACGCCGACCCTCACGCCGGCGACCGTCACGCCCAAGCCACGCCCGTCGCAGCATCACTTGATCAAGCGGGGAACCAGAATCGCGGCGTGCGGCGCGATCCCGCCGTGGGACCTGATCGCTGGCTGCTCAGGACCCGGCTGGGACGGCGCGAGCACCTGCCGCGTTTGCGGCGACCCGCTCTGCGCGCGGTGCGTACAGATCGCCAGAGAGACAACCAACGAAGGGAGCACACCACGATGACCCAGGACCCGATGATCCGTCGCCGCGAGCTGGCGGACTCCATGAACGAAAAGGCCGCCCGGCTGCTCGAGCTGAGTCGCGAGAACGACCGGAACGGCGGGATCTCCCCGAGCGGTCTGGTCGCTCGGGCGATGCGCGAGCCGGACGTCGCACCCGCCGAGGCCCAGCAGCAGGGTCATGGTGCAAGCGACGCGGGCTTCGGCCGAGGCGTCCCGGCACAGACCGGCTACCGCGCCCAGGTCCGCGCCGCCGAGGAGGCCGGGAACGTCGCCGAGAGCATCCGCTTGAAGCACTTGCGGCTCGATCCGGCCTTCGACGAGATGCGCTTCGACCGCTGGCAGAGCTGAACCAAACCAATACCTCCACGAAACGAAAAGAGGAAACCATGAGCACCACCACTGCACCAAGAAAGAGCACCCCGGCCGCCGGCCTTGACCGCCGTCCGCTGCCTGAGCTGAGGCGTGATCGCACCCCGGCCGCGTTGGCGGTTCTCGGCGACCCGTTCGAGGGTCTCGTGCGTGAGCGTGATGAACGCTTCGCCGCCGCGGTCAGCGCCAGGTCCGCGCTGAAGATCGCCGAGCAGGAGATCGAACGTGCGGCTGATCGTGACCGCGAAGCGTTCCGTCAGGCTGCACTCGACGGCAAGCCTGACCCCGGCCGCCGCGAAGAAATGGCGGCGACCGTCGCGCTGGAGGCCGCGTACACCGCGGCGCTCGGCTGCACGGACCTCGCGAACCAGGCGGCGCGCGACCTGTTCGCCTCGATCGAAGGGAAGGGCGGCGACACTGCCGTAGCTGAGATCGAGCAGCGGATCACGACGGCCAGGGAGCGGCTCGGCGAGCACCTGAGCGTCGTCGAGGGCGACCTTGCCGAGATTCACGGGTTCGCCCAGCTCGCCGAAGGCATCGAGCGCGCCCGCAAGCGCGGCGACGCGCGCCAGGGGTGGGCGGCACGGCACCGCGACCCGGTGATCCACGCGCGGCCCGCGAGTCCGGGGCTGATCGTGGACACGTTGCGCGAGTTCGGCGCGAAGGTGACGTGATCCCGATGTCGGTCACGCTCACCGTCTACGGCCAGGCCGCGCCGAAGGGCAGCCGGACGCTCGCGAAACGACGCGACGGCAGCACGTACACGCGGCCGGCGAGCAACCGGGAGCACCGCTGGACTGAGACCGTCGCCAAGCAGGCGCTCTGGACCGTCAACCAGTCCCGCACTATCCCGGAGCCGCCGTACCGGGTGGAGTTGACGTTCTACGGCGCCAGGCCGAAGCGTCCGGCGCATGAGCATCCGTCACGAGCGGATCTCGACAAGCTCGTCAGGGCCGTTCTCGACGGGCTCGTGACCGGAGGCGTGCTGACCGATGACCGTCACGTCGTCGAGCTGGTCGCGTCGAAGACGTAGGGGCGGCACCCGGACGGTGAGTGCGTGCAGGTCACGGTGACGAGCGCAGAGTGTCACGACGTCGTGACACTTCAACCCTCGGACGAAGGGCTCGCAGCATGAGCGCCCCACAAACGGATCTCGCGGCCAACGTCGCGGACACGCCGCCCGTACCGCTTGGCAGGGGCGCTACGGACGACGCGCCCACGAACGGGACGACCGTATCCGATCCGGGCCGGTAAGCAATCCCGGCCGCGTCTGCGCGGTCTGCGGCCGATCACTCGAACATCGTCGCCGGGATGCCAGGACGTGCTCGTCTGCGTGCCGGCGTGAGCTGACGCGGTGCGACAGTCCTGAGCGGTGCAGGCGATGGACCCTACGAAACCCTCGCGGACCTGCTCAATCGGCGGCAGAGGCGTACAACGGGCCGCGGTGGGGGTTAGGATGCGAGGCGTCTACGCAAAGTGGGCCGGCGATGGGGGTGCGACTAACACCCTGATCCATCCCGGCCCGTGGCACCGGATCAGGCCCGATGCGCGCGCAAAGTTACCTGTCGCATATCCCGACACCGCCGCTCCTGCGGCTCGCTTGCGCGAACCTCACGGTCTCCGTTTCGGTGCTCCGATGCCGAGGGAGGCACCATGAGGATCACCCTCACCGAGCACGAGCGATTCGTGCTCACCGAGAACATCGAGTTCGCGATCAGCACCGTGGAGGACCTTCTCCAGGTCGCGCATCGCACGAGCGCTGACAGGCACCGTGCCGCCGGCCTCGCGGTCACGGTCGCTCACCTGTGCGACGCGATCGAGTCCGGCGAACTGGACTTCAATGTGCCCGGCGTGCGCGACTGGATCGAGTACGACCGCGAGCAGACACTCGCGCACATGAAGCTTCAAGCCGAGTGGCTTTGCGGGTCCGGCGCCGCGAACCGGACGAGATCAGGCTGCACGAGCACGACGTCGAAGGACTCGAAGACCGGCTCGCCGCGGAGATCGACGAACTGCTCGATCAGGTCGCCGTCGCCGATCGCGTACTGACCGCAGGAGGGGTGAAGTGATGACGACCGATCGACGACTTCCGCCCGGCGTGGAGGTTCGCCAGCAGCAGGACGGCACGACCTCCTACCGCGCATGGGTCTGGGACCCGCGCGGCCGGCGCAAGATCAGGCGCACGTTCACGACCAGGACCGCCGCGAAGCAATGGCGACGCGACGCGCTCACGGCCGTCGCCCGCGGCGACCTGACACCCGCAACGCGAACCCCGCGGGTCAATGAAGCCCTAGATGATCTCCTGGAGGGGATGCGCGACGGGCGGGTGCTGACCCGTTCCGGTGAATCGTTCAAGGCCGGCACCTGCCGGACCTACGGCTACGCGATCCGTGACGTGCTGAAGCCGCGGCTGGGGCACCTGCGGCTGCATGAGGTTCGTCGCCGCGACGTGCAGGCCGTCGTCGACGGGCTCCGCGAGGACGGCGTAGCGGCGAGCACGATCCGCTCGACCCTCGACCCGCTGCGCGTGCTGTACCGGCGAGCGATCCGTGAGGACCTTCTCACCGTCACCCCGTGCGCGAACCTCGACCTGCCGGCGGTCAGGCCGGCACGGAAAGAGGCGCTCGCGCCGGACGCCGTCGAGGCGCTGCTCGCCGCGCTCCCGGACTCCGATCGGGCGCTGTGGGCGACCGCGTTCTACGCCGGTCTGCGCCGCGGCGAGCTGCGTGCGCTGCGGTGGAGTCACGTCGACCTCGACGGCGCTGTGCTGTACGTGCGGCACTCGTGGGATGACGTGGAAGGGCAGCAGACCCCTAAGAGCTACATGGGGGTTCGCGACGTGCTGATCCTGCCGGTGCTCGCTCGGGAGATCGCCCGTCACGGCCTTCTGACTGGCGGCACCGGCGACGATCTCGTGTTCGGGACGACGGGCTCGCGGCCGTTCTCGACGACGTCCGTCGCACGTCGCGCCCGCCGGGTATGGACAGCCAGCCGCGAACACCCGCACGCAGGAGAAGGCTGAGGCCGAGGGAGTCGAGCTGGACGCTGGAGACCTGCTGGAGCTGGTGACGTTGCATCACGCTCGCCACTGCGCCGCATCGTTCATGGTCGCCGCCGGCCTCGACGTCAAGGCCGTGCAGACTTATCTGGGCACGCAGACAGCCGGATCACGCTCGACCTGTACGCCCACGCGATCCCCGACAGGCACCGCCAGGCCGCCGACCAGGTCGAGGCGTTCCTCGCCGCTCATGGGCCACAGATGGGCCAGTCGACCCCCTAAACCCAGCCATCGAGAGCGGTTCACCAGCGGTCGGAAGCCCTGCAACTGGGCCAAATCGCTAGCAGGAATGGGCGCCTCCGCTCCATTCGAGTCCTAGTCCGCAGTGTCTCAGCCCCCGATTGCCACTAGGCGGGGCTGGGGATCTCGTCGCCGAGTTTGCAGTGGAACCTGTAGGCGTTGACGCGGGTCCTGCGGTGTCCTCGCCCGTACGCGCTCACGACCGACCTCCAAGTGCACTCTTCCCGGTAGAAGCCGGGGCTGCGAGGTGCGCACTTGGTTCTCAGGCAAGTTTTCACGCCTCGGATCGTCGCCTTGCAGGCGACCTTGAACCGGGCCTCGCGCTTGCAGGCCCGGACCTTGACTTCAACGTGTCATACGGGTACCTCGCGCGCCCCTTGGCACGTGCGTGTTTCGTCGCAGCGTTCTTGGCTCTCTTCACGCTGAGCGCCCTGTCCGCGCTGAACGCAGTCCCGGTGTCAACCGTGCAAGCGATGGCAGCGACGGAGCAGGCCGAGACAAAGGCCGAGAGACAGCCCTTCGGCTAACCATTCTCGCGAAGCTATCGCTCAATCGGGTTTCCCGCGCAGGTAGGAGGGGGGCGGCCCGCGACGTGGACATCGAGGCGGCCCCGTCGACCCCGCCGCTGCGCGGCGCGCGCAGGAGTGGCTGCGCGCGACGCCGAACAGGCCGCGGCGTTCTGCCGGATCAGGGGAAACGCCAGCCACCGCTCAGGCCTGCGCGTCAGGTGACGATGGGCCCACGAGCCCTAGGGTTCCGGGGGAATATTCTCCCTCGGGGGTGGCCCAGGGCTCATTACCGCCCTTCGCCGGTCTGTAGACCGGGGTTCGCACAGGGGTTTCCGTGTGCTTTCCCGGACGCGCTCCGCAGAGCCCGCTGCGGCAACCTGGCGCGGAGCCGCTCGCCCCGGGGGCGGGGTGACTGGCCCAGGACCCCGCCGGAATGCTTATGCTACGCCGCGACAACGCAACGCCGCCAAGTCGACCGGGGAGAAGGTGCCGTGCTAAGGAGGGGCAGTGTTCGTGTCGTGGCTCTGGCCACGGCCCCGTTGGCGATGGTCTTCGGAGCATTCGCGGGTTCCGCGAGCGCTAAGAAGATCTCCAAGAAGCAGAAGACTGCCATCAGCAAGCAGCTGCGCCAGCAGATCAGGAAGACCCGCGGCTCATCCGCAGCAAGAGCTTTCTGCGGAGGGCCGGCCTCGTCGACTTCCGGCTGCCGGTGACGATCCGTATCCGCGGCGACTGCCCGGCCGGCGTCGGAGGATGGCGTCGTGCCCGGCGGGACGGGTGAATACCGCGCTCAACGAGGACAGCCAGTACAGCGTGGACGTCAACCTGGGGCATCGCTCGGGCAGCGCCAGGTAGCATCGCAGGGTCGCTGGCCGCCGAGGTGACCTTCAAAGACTCCTATGACGGCGGGGCTCTAGGCAACGTCAGCATCGAAATCCTGCCGTCGAGCACGAAGACGCTGGAGACGAACTCGGTTCCGCTGCTGTGGAACCCGGACGTCGACTCGCTGTCCTCGCGCGTGGACACGAACTTCGCCAAGGCGTCGATCTCCGCGGGCTCGGCCGATGCCGCGGCGTTGACGGCGCACGGCTGGGCGGCGAAGCAGCAGGGCTGTCAGGACTTCAAGAACGAGCGGCGCCCAGCGCGCGCACGTTTGCGACGGCGGCCAGCTACCCCGGCGGCGGTCCCGCATCGGACGGCTCCTACAGCGCCCTATGGTACGGGTCGGGTCTCACGGGGCCCAACGGTGGTCTCCCCGGCTTCCCGGTCATCGACCCGGGATTCCAGCACGACGACGCCTGCGTACTACCTGCCGGTGTTCCCCGGCATCGAGGCCGTTGACAAGCTGATGACGGGGACGTTCAACACGCCGGTCGAGGACCCCGACGAGTACGTCGGCCCGGTCGCGAACCCGTTCCCGTACCCGGCGATCGACCCCGACCGACTCCGGAGATCCGACGATCGCCAGCAACGCGCGTGACACGGTGCTGCGCACCAACGCGCTGGAGCTGGGCATCGCCCCGGGCGGCGCGCCGGTGAACATGAGCACCGGCACCCCGACGCTCCGGGCGGGCTCCCGACCGCTCAGGGCTCGCAGGACGTCACGCTCGGCTACTCCGGTGGCCAGGCGAACCTGTTCGGGAACATCCCGGGCAAGAACGTACGGCATCGACGTGACCGTCAACCTCGCGACGAAGATCAACTCGATCGCGCGTATCATGGACCAGGACGTGTTCAAGAACCCGCCGCTCATCGAGGGCGAGCAGTACCCGGCCGGCATCTTCAACTGCCGCCAGATCGGTCACCGGCGCGGTGCAGAACTACATCCCGGGCGTCCGTCTGACGGGCGCCCTGCGCATCGCTCCGGCGATCACCAAGGACGGCAAGGTCCGTATCGCCAAGGCGTCGGTCTCCTCGCATGACGGCGAGGCCACACGCGTGGCCCTGTCGGCCTGCCTGATGCCGTACCGCGCGTACCACGGTGACCCGCGGCGTGCGCACCCGACCACGGTCGGAGCGGGCGGTCCGGCCTCACGCCGCGCGATCCCGACGCTCGCCCAGGCGACCGCGCGGCACGCCGTCGCTCGCGACGACCGGCCGCTGAGCCTGCTGCCCTACAACAGCGATCAGATGCCGTTCGCCACGACGCGTGCGCCCACGCCGTCGACGATCCCGTGCAACTCCACCCCGACCGGCCTGGTCCGGGACGCGAGCCTCTACGGGTCGGTCGAACCGCAGGTCGACGCCTCGGCGGCCAACGGCTACACGGTCACCGGCATCGACGGTTCGCAGGCGTCGGTCGCCGGCGACATCCAGGTCGATGACCTTCGCGTCGACGTCCTGATCGGCGACCAGTAGGCGGGAAACCCCTTAGGCGTAGCGCCACCCCCGGCCAGTTCGGGGGTGGCGCTCAGCGCGTACCGGTCGCCGCGTCGCCCGGGCGGCGTCCTCCCCCGCGACTGGTCGGCGCGTTGATACGCCGGCCGACGGGCTCGCGCGGCCCGGGGGGTGCTGCCTGCGCGGTGCCCGCCGGCCGGCTTGTGACGCACCTGGGCATCATGCTGGCGGCGCGTACGCGGACTGGGAACATCGTGGCCGCCGTTCGTCACCGCTAAAGGTTCGTAAACGGTGCTCTCAGGGGCGCCCTCGCGGGTCGGGCGACTGATGCGGTCGCCCTGCAGCTAGGCTGGCCGGGTGATCAATCGTGCGAAGGCCCGCCGGACCGCCGTCACCCTGCCCGTCATCGCGGTCGTGCTCGCCGGTGCCCTCGCAGGCTGCGGCGACAAGAGCGACGAGGAGCAGATCACGTCGGCGGCGCGCCAATTCGCGGCCGACATCCGCGCCAACGACTGGAAGGGCGTCTGCGACTCGTTCTCCAAGAAGGCCAAGGCGCAGGTCGCGACGCTGCCGCGGCGGCCCGGATTCCGGACTGCCCCGCATTCATCGAGCGCGCCTTCTCTGCGAACGCGGGTTTCAACAACCTCGCCGACGTGAAGCCCGACGACGTCAAGGTCACCAAGATCACGATCAAGGGTGACACCGCGACGGCAGAGGTCGTTCCGTCGAACGACCAGGATCCGACGACCTACTTCGCCTACGAGGGAGGCAAGTGGAAGATCGACGGAGATCCTGGACCGGCCAAGCCCGCACCGAAGACGACGACGGCCTCCGGCTCCGGCTGACCGGTTCCGCCAGCGGCCGAGGCACGAGGCGTCTCGGCGAGAGCGATTGTCGCCCGCCTGAACGGGCAGACTCACCCAGCCGCCTGCTCGGCCCAGTCGCGGTAGAGCGCGGCGTAGGCGCCGCCGGCGGCGATCAGCTCGTCGTGCGTGCCCTGCTCGGCGATGCGGCCGTGGTCGAGCACGACGATGTGGCCCGGCCTGGCGGATCGTCGACAGGCGGTGCGCGATGACGATCGCCGTGCGGCCCGCGAGCAGCCTGCGCAGGCCCTGTCTCGATCCGCCCCTCGGTGTGGAGGTCGACGTTCGAGGTCGCCTCGTCGAGGATGAGGATCCGCGGGTCGGCGACCAGCGCGCGCGCGAACGCCACGAGCTGGCGCTGGCCGGCCGAGAGCTGGACGCCGCGCTCGCCGATCTCGGTGTCGTAGGCCCGTGCGGCAGGGCCTGCGATGAAGTCCCACGCGCCGACTGCGCGCGCCGCCGCCTCGAGCGTCGTCGCGGGAGGCGTCCTCGCGGCCGAACGCGAGGTTGTCGGCGACCGTGCCGCTGAACAGGAACGCCTCCTGCGGGACGATCCCCATCTGCGAGCGCAGCGAGCTGATCCGTGACGTCGCGCAGGTCGTGGCCGTCGACCAGGACGCGCCCGCTCGAGCGGGTCGTAGAAGCGCGCGACGAGCTTGGCGAACGTCGACTTGCCCGCGCCGGTGGCGCCGACGAGCGCGACCGTCTGGCCCGGCGGGATCGCAAGGGTCGACGTGGTCGAGCGCGAGTTTGGTGCCCTCGTCGGTGCCGTACCCGAAGGTGACGTCCTCGCAGCCGGATCTCGCCGCGCAGCGAGCGGCAGCTCGGTCGCATCCGGCGCGTCGACGAGGTCCGGCTCCTCGTCGAGCAGCTCGAAGATCTTGTCCAGCGCCGCCATCCCGGACTGGTACGTCGTGTAGACCTGGCGACAGCTGGCCGATCGGGTCGAAGAAGTTGTTGAGCGCGGCGATGAACGCCGACCAGGACGCCGACCTCGATGTCGCCGTCGATCGCCTGCAAGCCGCCGAACACGATCACCATGACCGTCGCCAGCGAGCTGACGAACTCGACGGCCGGGAAGTAGGCGGCGTTGAGGTAGACGGTCTTGATGTTCGCCTCGCGGTTGCGCTCGTTGAGGACCGCGAAGCGCTCGCGGTGAAGCGGCTCGCGGGCGAACGCGCGCACGACGCGAATCCCGGACAGCGTCTCCTGCAGGTCCGCCGTGATCGACCCGATCGTCTCGCGTGTGCGGCGGTAGGCGTCGGCACTGACGATCCGGAAGATCAGAGACGCCACAGCCATCACGGGGAAGATCAGGAAGACGAGCAGCGCGAGCTGCCAGTCGAGCAGGAGCAGGATCACGATCGAGCCCAACAGCGTCAGCGTCGCGCTGAACAGCGTCACGATGGTGTCGGTGACGAGCGAGCTCAGCGCCTCGACGTCGTTGGTCATGCGGCTGATCAGCACGCCGGCCGGGCGGCGTTCGTAGAAGCCGACCGGCTGCGCCTGGAGGTGGCGGAAGATCCGAAGGCGAAGGTCCTGCAGGGCTCGCTGGCCGACCCAGCCGACGAGGTAGGTCTGGGCGTAGGAGGTGGCCCAGACGATCAGCACGCTTGCGACGTAGGCGATCACGACCGCGTTGAGCACGGCCTTGTCGCCTGGAATGATCCCGTCGTCGATCGCCTTGGCGGCAAGCGGCGCCGGGGCGAGCGATGCCGCGACTCCGATCACGATCGCGCCGAACGGCGACGATCCCGCGGAAGCGATACGGGCGCAGCAGCGCGGCCAGACCGCGTACCTTGCGGCCACGCCCTGATGTTCCGCGCATCCGGCGGCGCGAATCGGCGATCAGCAGGCGCAGGCGCTCGCGGCCGCGCGCGTCGTCCGGCGCGACCGGCGGCCGATCGTCGATCGGAGGTCCCCAGTGTCCGTGCGGGCTCATCGCATGCCTCGGGGTGGCCGACGCTGGATCGGCGCGAGGATCACAGCCCCGCGACCTCGCGCTCGAGTGGCTTGCGCGTCAGGAAGACCTGATCCGGAAGGCCCTTCTCGACGATCTCGCGATAGAGCGCCGACTGCTCGAGCAGCGCTTCGTGCCGACCGTGTGCGACGAGCTCACCGTCCTCCAGGACGACGATCTCGTCGGCCAGCGAGATCGTCGACAGCCGGTGCGCGATCACGAAGGTCGTGCGGCCGGTCATGACCTCGCGCAGGGCCCGCTTGATCTGCTGCTCGGTAGACGCGTCGACGCTCGAGGTGGCGTCGTCGAGGATCAGGATCCGCGGGTCGGCGAGCAGCGCGCGCGCGATCGCCAGCCGCTGGCGCTGTCCGCCCGACAGCGTCAGCCCGCGCTCGCCCACGCGCGTCTCGTAGCCGTCCGGCAGGCGCTCGATGAAGTCGCTCGCCTGAGCGCGGCGCGCGGCGGCCTCGACCTCGGCATCGCTCGCGTCCGGGCGGGCGTAGGCGATGTTCTCGCGCACGCTCGTCGAGAACAGGAACGGGTCGTCGTTGACGACGGCCACCTGCGCGCGCAGTTCCGCCGGGTCCACGTCGCGCACGTCCACGCCGTCGACGAGCACTGCGCCCGCCGTGACGTCGTAGAGGCGCGGAACGAGCTGCACGAGCGCTCGTCTTGCCGGATCCGGTGGAACCGACGACGGCGACGGTCGTGCCGGCGGCGACATCAAGCGTCACTTCGTGCAGAGCGTCACGCGCAGCCCCGTCGTAGCGCAGACTGGCCCCGCGCAGTTCGACACGACCGTGGCCCGGTGGCAGCGCCCGCACCTGGTCCTTGGCGACGACGCGCGGAACCCGGTCGAGGATCTCGAACATCCTGGCGCCGGACGCGGTCGCGCGCTGGGCCATTCCGAGCGAGATCCCGAGCGTGCGCATCGGCCCGATCAGCATCAGCAGGTAGGTGTAGAAGGCGCTGAACTCTCCGAGCGTGATGCGCCCGTCGATGACCTGCCGGCCGCCGACGAAGAGGATCGCCGCGAGCCCGAGTTGTGGCAGGAAGCCGATGAACGGGCCGTAGAAGGCCTGGATCCGGTTGGAGACCATCGACTGCTCGAACACGCGGCCGACGCGGTACGAGAAACGCCGCTCCTGCCGCGCCTCTGCGGCGAAGGCCTTGACGACGCGCACGCCCGAGACGTTCTCCTCGACGTCCGCCGTCAACTCAGCGATGCGCTGCTGGACCTCCTGGATGGCAGGTCGTGAGCGGCGCCCGTAGCGCGCGGCGACGACGACCACGAACGGAACCGGTGCGAGCGAGATCGCGGCGAGACCGGGATCGGCCAGGAACATCGCGATCGCTGCGAGCACGATCGTCAGCGCCGACTGCATCATGAAGATGAGCCCGTAGCCGAGGAAGAAGCGCACCGCCTGAAGGTCGACGGTGGCCCGCGACATCAGCTGACCGGTCTGCTGCCGGTCGAAGAAGGCCGAGCTCGAGCTTCTGCAGGTGACCGTAGATCAGAGCGCGCAGATCTCGCTCGACGCCCAGCGATACGCGTCCGGCGACGATCCGCCTGTAGACCGTCAGGGCCAGGCGCAGGATGCCTGCGAGCAGGACGGCTGCGCCGATCTGCGTGAGCGCCGCGGAGTCGTCGGCGCGTATCTGGTCGATCGCGCGGCCCGTCAGCCACGGGATCGTGACGGTCATCGCCATCGCGGCCGTGGCGAGGGTCCCGCTCAACGCGACGCTGCGCCTGTAAGGGCGCAGGAAGCTGAGCAGTCGGCGGAACGTCGGCACGCTTCAGAAAGTATAGTGCCGGTATGGCGGTCATCCCGTTCGGCCTCTGCGACAGCTGCGCGCGGCAGCGCGTCGTGCGCTCTGGCCGCGGCTCGGTGTTCTCGCTGTGCGGTCGCGCTGACTCCGACCCCCGCTACGCGAAGTACCCGCCGGTGCCGGTGCTCCGATGCCCCGGGTTCGATCAGCGTCCCGAGCACCGCGACACTCCGCCGAGCGAGGCCTGACCGGGACCGCCTGAAGTCGCGCAAGCGCCGGCGATCAGCGCGTCTGCGTGCTCGACAGGCTACGGTCAGCCGCCGTGGCCGTGCGTGTCGTCTCCAGTCTGCTCGTACTCGCGGCCGCGTCGGCTGCAGCGCTTGTCGCCGCGCCCCCGGCGCCGGCGCTCGACATGCGCACATGCCGAGCCGACCGCGACTTCGTGTGCGGCGATCTTCGGGTCCCGCTCGACCGCACCGGCCGCGTGAGGGGCGCACTCTCGCTGCAGGTGGCGGCCCAGCGCTCGTACCCGAAGAAGGCAGGGCTCCTCGTCGCCCTCTCGGGCGGCCCGGGCCAGAGCTCGGTGTCGGCCGCCGGCTCGTTCGCGTTCAGCCTGGAGGCGGCGCTTCATCGCTACCGCCTGGTGGTCATCGATCAACGCGGCACCGGCCGCGGCGCACTCCGCTGCCCGGAGCTGGAGAGGCTCAGCCAACTGGACACGTATACGCCGCAGGCGGTGCTGCGGTGCGAGAAGCGGATCGGACCGCGCCGCAGCTTCTACTCCACGCCCGACACCGTTGCCGACATCGAGGCGCTGCGGCGGGCGTTCGGCGCGCCGAAGGTCGCGCTGATGGGCATCAGCTACGGAAGCTGGGTGGCACTCGAGTACGCGCGTGCCCATCCGAAGCGCACCGAGCGCCTGATCCTCGACTCGGTCGTCGGCCCGCGGCCGGCCGACGCGTTCCTGCTGGACAGCTATCGCAGCATGCCCCGCGTGCTGCGCGAGCAGTGCGCGAAGAAGCGCTGCAGGAGGGCCACCAGCGATCCGCTTGGCGACATCGCCGCGGTGGCACGGCGCCTGCGACGAGCGCCGATACGCGGCAAGCGGTTCGATGCCCGCGGTCGTCCGCGCGCCGTCAGCATCGATGACGAGAAGCAGCTCTGGTTCATGATCAGCGGGGGAGACGTCAATGCCTTTGCGCAGGCCCGGCTGCCGGGGGCGCTGGCGGCCGCAGCCGACGGCGACTACGCCCCGCTGCTGCGTCTGAAGCCGGCCATCGAAGGTGGGTCGACCTCTCCCCGCGACCTCAGCACCGGCCTCAACGTGACGACCGGATGCCTGGACGCGAGCCTGCCGTTCTCGCTGACCACGCCCGTCGCTGGGCGGCGCGCACTGGTCGACGCGGCGCTGGCCGCGATCCCGGCCGGCGACTACGCGCCATGGTCTGTGGAGTCCGTGCTGGCCGCCAGTTACGCCGACGACTGCCTGCTGTTCCCCCGCCAGCGCCGGGACGGTCCCGCCACGCGGCCGATCCCGGACGTTCCCGCGCTGATTCTCTCCGGACGGCTCGACACGCGCACGCCTGCCGAGAACGGGCGCGAGACGGCGGCGCTGCTTCCGCGCTCGCGCGTGATCGAGGTCCCGGGCAACGGGCACGATCAGGTGGACACCGACGCAACGGGCTGTGTCCGCCGTGGACTGAAGCGCTGGATCGACAAGGAGCGCGTCGGCAGTCCGTGCCGGGGCAAGACCAACCAGATCGACGTCTTTCCGCGCCCGCCGCGCTCGATCAACGCGCTCGGGCCGTCGAAGCAGGTCCCCGGCCGGCGCGGCCGCGTGCTGCTCGCCGCGCTCGACACGGCCAGGGACGTCAGCTTCACGGCGCTGGAGGCCGTGTTCGCCGGGATGGAGCCGCGCGGCGGCGGCTTGCGCGGTGGCTGGTTCTCGGCGACCGATGCGGTCGAGGGAACGGCGACGCTGCACAACTACGAGTACGTACCGGGTGTCCGGCTCAGCGGCCGGGTGCGGCTCGCGTTCCGACGGGTGACGGGAACCGTGCGGATCGACGGTCCGGTGAAGGGCCGGCTGCGCATCGACACCCGCAACGGCGCGAGCGGGACGCTCGACGGCCGGCCGGTCCGCTACCGCCGTGAGCGCGCGGGCGCCGCGGTCGCCGCCGGCCGCGAGGATCCGCTCCCGAGCGGGCTGCTCGACCGCGCGTCGCTGGAGCGGCGGCTTGCGGCGCTCGGCATGCGCTGACACACCGCCAATACTCGAGAAGGCGGCGTCTGCGGCGCTGAGAGCCTACGGGCGACGCGGTGCGCCACAAGCACGGATTGCGCCGCCGCTGCTTCCCGTTCCCAGCGACGAGGAACGCGCGGCGATGGAGCAGGCAGTCGGGGAACTCAGGGCCGAGCGCTGATCGCGGCACTCGGGGCCGTCGGCCGACTAGGCTGTCCACGCCCGTCGCTCACGCCTCAAGGAGCTCGCCGTGATCCTGCTCAATCCCGCCCGCCGCACCCATGCACAGTCCGACGCGCGCTCCGAGGAGCTGATGCGCAAGACGATCGCCTTCTTCGAGGCCAAGGGCAAGAGGCGGATCAAGGAAGACGACCACGCGCGCGTCTGGTACCAGGACTTCCTCGACTTCGTCCGCGACGAGCGGGTCTTCGCGACGCTGCTTACGCCGGCGCAGTACGGGGCTGACGAGGACGTGCGCTGGGACACCGCGCGGATCTGCGAATTCGCCGAGATACTCGGCTTCTACGGGCTTCCCTACTGGTACACGTTCCAGGTCACGGTGCTGGGACTGGGGCCGATCTGGATGAGCCCGAACGAGGAGGCCAAGCGCCGGGCGGCGGCAGCCCTCGAGGAGGGCGCGATCTTCGCGTTCGGCCTCTCCGAGCAGGAGCACGGCGCAGACCTGTACTCGAGCGAGATGCAGCTCGAGCCGCAGCCGGACGGCAGCTATCTGGCGAACGGCGGCAAGTACTACATCGGGAACGGCAACAAGGCGGCGATGGTGTCGACGTTCGGCAAGCGCACGGACACCGGTGAGTGGACCTTCTTCGCCGTCGACTCGCAGCACGACAGCTACGAGCTTGTCAAGAACGTCTGCGCGAGCCAGAACTACGTCTCCCAGTTCCGCCTCAACGACTACCCGCTCACCGAGGCCGACGTGCTCTCTCGGGGCGACGGGGCCTGGGACGCAGCGCTGAACACCGTCAACATCGGCAAGTACAACCTCGGGTGGGCGTCGATCGGGATCTGCACCCACGCGCTGTACGAGGCGATCACGCACGCGGCCAACCGCCACCTCTACGGCATGACGGTCACCGACTTCCCGCACGTGCGCCGGATGCTGACCGAGTCCTATGCCCGCCTGGTCGCGATGAAGCTGGTCGCGCTCCGGACGCGCGACTACATGCGCTCGGCGTCGCCTGATGACCGCCGCTACCTGCTCTTCAGTCCGGTCGTGAAGATGAAGGTCACGACCGAGGGTGAGCGCGTGGTTCACCTCCTGTGGGACGTCATCGCGGCGCGCGCGTTCGAGAAGGACATGTACTTCGAGGGTGCCGCGCGCGACATCAGCGCGCTGCCGCGGCTGGAGGGGACGGTGCACGTGAACATCGCCCTGATCGTGAAGTTCATGGCCAGCTACCTGTTCGACGACGCGGACCTGCCTCTCACGGCGGAGCACACGGAGCCCGGCAACGACGACTTCCTCTTCGACCAGGGCCCGGCGCGCGGCCTCAGCAAGATCCGATTCCCTTCTTGGGAGCGCGCGTTCGCGGGATCGGACTCGCCGAACGCGGTGATCCTGCGCGAGCAGGCCGGGGTGCTGCGCGAGATGCTCGCGTCCTCGCCTCCCGGCGACGAGCAGCGCAAGGACATCGACTTCCTGATGGCGATCGGGTCGCTGTTCACGTTGATCGTCTACGGCCAGCTGGTGCTGGAGGCCGCGGCGAACGAGGACGTCAGCGCGGATGTCATCGACGAGATCTTCGGCGTGCTGGTGGCGGACTTCTCGCAGGCCGCGATCGAGCTGCAGTCGAAGCCCAGCAGCACCGAGGATCAGATCGCGCACTGCTTGCGGATGGTCCGCAAGCCGGCCTTCGACGCGGATCGCTACGACCGGCTCTGGGAGCAGGAGGTCTCGCCGCTGGCCGGGGCCTACGAGCTGAGCTGGGAGGGTGCTCGGGCGGCAGCTTCGCTATAGGTTGCGCGGCATGGTGGCCGAGCGAGAGCCGGAGATCCTGATAGTCGGTGCCGGCTTCGGAGGCATCGCCGCAGCGATCGAGCTTCAGCAGCACGGCTTCGGCCGCATCACGATCCTCGATCGCGCCTCCGAGCTCGGCGGCACCTGGTACCAGAACCACTACCCCGGCGCTGCCTGCGACGTCCCCAGCCACCTCTACTCGTTCTCCTACGCTCAGCGACGCGACTGGTCGCGGCTGTGCTCGCCTCAGGAGGAGATCCTCGATTACATGAAGGGCGTTGCGCACGAGTTCGGCGTGGACCGGCGGATCGTCCCGGACTGCGAGGTGGTCTCGTGCGCGTGGGACGACGAGGAGCGCCGCTGGAGCGTCGCCGCCGCGGATGGCCGCACCTTCGAGGGCGACGCCGTCGTGCTGGCGACCGGGCAGCTTCACCAGCCGGCATACCCGCGCGTCCATGGCCTGGACGAGTTCGCCGGGCACAGCTTCCACTCCGCCGAATGGGACTCCGGCTACGACCTGCGCGGCAAGCGCGTGGCGGTCATCGGAACGGGTGCGAGCGCCGTGCAGTTCGTGCCCGAGATCGCCAAGGAGGTCGAGCGGCTCGTCGTCTTCCAGCGCACCGGCAACTGGTTCCTGCCGCGCAAGAATCATCGCTATCCGTGGCCGCTGAAGTGGGTCATTCAGCACGTTCCGGGGGTGCAGGCCTTCCGGCGGCGGTTCATGTTCGAGTACGGCGAGACGCTCACCCGGATGATCCGGCACCCGAAGACGCTCGGCCGCCTCGGGCGGCTGCGCTCGTCGCTGTTCATGCGCTGGCAGCTGCGCGATCCCGAGCTTCGGCGAAAGGTCTGGCCCGACTACACGTTCGGCTGCAAGCGCGTCATCTTCAGCTCGCACTTCCTGCCCGCGCTCGGGCGGCCGAACGTCGACCTCGTGACCGAGCCGATCGAGCGGATGACCCCGAACGGCGTCGTCACCGCGGACGGCTGTAAGCACGAGGTCGACTGCGTCATCTACGGCACCGGCTTCAAGACGAACGACTTCATGTTCCCGATGGAGGTGACGGGCTCAGGCGGCCGGACGCTGCGCGAGGAGTGGGCGGGCGGCGCTCACGCCCACCTTGGCATGTTCGTTCCCGGCTTCCCGTCGCTGTTCGTGATGTACGGACCGAACACCAACACCTCCGGCGGATCGATCATCGTCTACCTGGAGGCGCAGGCGCGTTACCTGCGCCAGGCGCTGCAGCAGGTGCGCGACAGCGACGCGGCTGCCATCGCCGTGCGCCCCGAGGTTGAGGCGGCGAGCGACCGGGAGGTCCAGGCTCGCTTCGCCGGGACCGCCTGGACGCAGTGCGACTCCTGGTACCGCGACGAGGCCGGGCGCATCGTCGCCAACTGGCCCGGCTACATGCGCGAGTACGTCGAGCGCACGCGCGATCTCGACCCCGCCGAATTCGCGTTGATCGGATCGCCGGATCGCGAGCCCGCGCAGGTGTAGAGCAGGCTGATGTCGGGGTGCTCAGGCGCCGGGCCCGCGCTCCTGGAGGGCGGCTCGCGAGCCCTCGATGTCCTCGAAGCGGAGCGCGATCGCGTTCTGATCAGCGTGGTGTTCGAGGTCCATCCTCCCGGGGGAGAACTCGGCCGCTGCGGGCAGATCCTCCGAAGGGACGAAGACGAAGTCCACTCCGGTCCGGCGCGCAGGCATGCCGGACCGGCACCCGGCAGTGCGAACGGCATCGCGTCGCGGGGCCGACCACTACGATGCCCTGCCGTGAGCACGATTCTCTATCTCGTTGGAATGGTCGTCATCGCGTTCGTGATCGGCGGCCTCGCACGGTTCGTCCTCCCCGGCAAGGACCCGATGGGTCCGCTCGGGACGATGATGCTCGGCTTCGCGGGCAGCGTCGGCGGAGGGACGCTCGCGCTGCTGCTGTTCGGCGACGTAAGGGGAGTGGGCCTGATCGGCTCCGTCCTGTTCGCGGCGCTGCTCGTCTACACGCTGCGCAAGCTGAACGGCGGCGGGCTGCGGGATCCCGGGCAGCTCTGAGCGAGTTCCCGTCGTCTGCGCTGCGCGCCTGCGGATCTCGCGCGGAGGGCACGAAGTAGGATCGGCGTGATGCGCAGGTCCCTGATGCTCCCGGCCGCGTTGCTGCTCCTGTTCGCGGCGCCGGCCGTCACCGGCGGTCCGCTGCTGCTCGGCGCGGCGATGCTCAGCCCGGCCCTGGCCCTGGCGCTGGCGTTGTGGTGCGGCTGGTATCCGGGCTCCGGGCTGATCGAAGGCTGGGAGACCCGTCGCCGGCGCCCCGCCCGGCGCGCTGCGCCCGTCAGCGGCCTCGGGTGGCGCCGATTCGGCCGCTCGGCACCGTTCTGCGCGGCGCACGGCCCACTGCTCGGGATCTCGCTGGCAGTTCGTCCTCCTCCGGCCTGACGCGGACGCCCCAGCTACGGGGCGCGCCGCCGCAGTCCAGACCGATCCCACTCGTATCAAGGAGGACATTTCATGTCTCGTCGTATCTCGCGCGCTGTCATGGCGCTCGCTGCAGTGCTGTCGATGGCTGCGATTCCAGCGTCTCGCGGACACCGACCACGGTTCGATGCCGATGACCACGCACCCGGCCAAGAAGGGGATGAGCGTCCGGGTCAAGGCCTCGAAGGACCGCATGATGGGGTGGAACCTGCAGGTCAGGACGCGCGCGTTCCGCTGGGCGCCAGGACGTGCCAGCTCGGCACATCGCGCGGGCGAGGGGCACGCACACCTGTTCGTCGACGGCAAGAAGGTCACGCGCCTCTACGGTCCGTGGTTCTTCCTCGGAGAGCTGTCACCCGGCCGGCACAAGGTCAAGGTGACGCTCAACGGAAACGATCACAGCGACTACGTCCGCGCGGGCAAGCCCATCGCGGCCACGGCCGTCGTCACCGTCCCGTCCGCCTGAGGGGTAGGCCTGGGGCGGCACCCGCCGCCCCAGGCACCGCTTCGCGCACGCCCAACCACACCCCGAACGTCCCGGACGACCCGGTATGGCGCCCAACGCCGGACGTTCGGCGAGGGCGGACCGGCGTGGGAGGCGGCGCGCCCGCCTGCGGGCTTCGGGACGCAGACGCCTCTACGCTGGCCCCGCGCACACCTCGCGCACCGTCGAAAGAGCCGGTATGCAGGACCTTCCAGGATGCCGGAGGAGGGACTCGAACCCCCGACACACGGATTATGATTCCGTTGCTCTAACCGACTGAGCTACTCCGGCGGGGAAGGCGAGTGTAGCCAGCGATCGCGACGCTGGGCGGCCGTGGCAATTCAAATGGGCACCAGCGCCGACACGTCTCTGATCTCCGTCCCGAACGTCTCCGAGGGCGCGGACGGCGCTGCTCTCTCCGAGATCGCCGAGGCGTTCCGGTCGACCGGAGCGCGCCTGCTCGCCGAACCCCACAGCGACCCCGACCACGGCCGCGCGGTCTTCACGATCGCCGCTCCGCCGGGCGCGCTTGCACCGGCGCTCGTGGCGGGGGCGCGCGCCGCGGTCGAGCGCATCGACCTGGCCCGTCACCGCGGCGAGCACCCTCACGTGGGCGCCGTCGACGTGGTGCCCATCGTGCACCTCGACGAGGTACGCCGGGGTGCCGCCTGCGCGGAGGCGCTCGTCGTCGGTGACATGCTCGGGCACGAGCTGGGCCTTCCCGTCTTCCTCTACGGCGCGCTCGGCGGCGGCCGCACGCGTGCCGATCTGCGGCGAGGCGGCCCGCCGGAGCTCGCCCGGCGCGTGGCCGAGGGCGAGCTGGCGCCGGATTTCGGGCCGCGGACGCTGCACCCGACGGCGGGTGCGGTGCTGGTCGCGGCGCGTCCGCCGCTCGTGGCGTTCAACGTCGAGCTGGAGCCCCCCGCGACCGCCGACGACGCCCGCCGCATTGCTGCTCTGATCCGCGCAGGCGGTGAGGAGGGCCTTCCAGGGGTGCGCGCGATCGGGCTCGAGCTCCGGCATCGCGGCGGGGTCGCGCAGGTTTCCGTGAACGTCGAGGATCACATGCACACTCCTCTGGGCGATGTCGTCGCTGCGATCGAGCGGCATGTGCCTGTCAGCGCGACCGAACTGGTCGGCCTCGCCCCGAAGGCGGCGCTCGACGGTCTTCCCGAGCGTCTCGAGTGCCGCAATCGCGCCACGATCGAGGAGGCGCTCGCAGCCCCGGCGTAGCGAGGACCTCGGCAGGGTCAGCCTCCGGGGTGCCGCAGCCTCCGGGCTACGGGATCAGTTGCACACGACGCAGCGCCCGTCCGCGCAGGAGCATGCGACGAGCGTCGCGCCGAGTCGTTCGGGGCGCCAGCGACGCACCCATGACAGCGCCGCCGGCTGCGTGCGGTCCTGCCCTCCACCCGGCCAGCAGCCGCGGACGATGCTCGAGGTCAGCCGGACGGTGTCATCGGCCGAACACGCGGTCAACGCCTTGATGTGCGCGCGTAGCGTCTCGTCGTCCATGGCGCGAAGTGGTACACGCAGGTATCGACGGAACGACGGGGACGCTGAAGCGGGCCGCGGCCATCCGCTCCGGCCCGCGGTGACGGAGCGGACGCCGCGAGAACTCAGGCGCGCTGCGGAACGTTAGCCAGCGCCTCCTGGTAGAGCGCCATCTCCCTGGCGACTCCTTCGTTGGCGTATCCCTCGGTGTGCTGGATGCCGTCGACGCACAGGGTCGCGTCGACGGTGTTACGCCGGAACTCGTCATCCTGGCGCAGGGCGGAGATCTGCTCCGCGGTGCCGTGGATCGTGATGAAGCCGTTCAGCCCGGCGGTCGGCTCGAGCAGCACGACGTCGAAGCGCTCGATGCCGCCGTCCTGTTGCCTGCGGCCGAGGATCCCCAGCGCATCGTTGAAGACCTCGATGCTGCGCTCCTCGGAGCCCCGCACGGGGGTCTGCCATCCAATGAACAGCACGCGATCGGCCATGCCGACTCCCTCCATTCGCGACCCGGCCCGTCAGCCGGGCCTGTCGACCCGACTCTCTCACTCACCCGTGCCCGGCGCAAGCGGTCGTCCGGAGCCGCGAGGTTCTACGCTTGTCGGCGAGATGGCCCAGACGAAGAAGAAGCGCTCCACCAAACATCGCGGCAACGCCGCCGGGATAGTCGAGAGTCGCGGGCGCACCGGCCGCAAGCTGACCGATGCCGAGCGAAAGGCGGCCGAGGCCAGCCAGTCGCGATTCACGCGTGGCGATCGTTTCAGCCGCCCGCCGACCTGGCGCGGTGCCGCCAACCGCTCGCTGGTCGCGGTGGTGATCTTCGTGGCGGTGCTGGTGCTGTTCCTGGGCCAGGCGCCCGGCGCGGCGTTCGCGCTCGGTGGGTTCCTCCTGATCCTCTACATCCCGATGAGCTACTACACCGATCTGTGGCTCTACCGGCGCCGCAAGGCCAAGGAAGCGCTGGCGCGCGCCGAGAAGAAGGGCTGACGCCGTGGACGTGCGCATGTTCACCGTCGGTCCCGTGCAGGAGAACACGTTCCTGCTGCGCCGCGACAAGCAGGCACAGCACGCCGTGATCGTCGATCCGGGCGAGGAGGCCGACAAGCTGCTCGGGGCGATCGAGAATCTCGGCGTCACGCTCGACGCGATCCTGCTCACGCACACGCACTTCGATCACGTCGGCGCGGTGGCTCCGCTGGCACGCGCGACCGGCGCACCCGTCTACTGCCCCGAACTCGAAACGCACGTGCTCGCCGACATCATGTCCTTCGTTCCGTGGCCGGGTTTCGGGCCGTTCGAGAGCTGGGAGGCCGAGGAGACCGTCGCTGGTGGCGAGCGCCTTTCGCTCGCCGGCTTCGAGATCGACGTCGTCTTCACGCCCGGGCACAGCCCGGGCCATGTCACCTACGCGTTCGAGCGCGACGCCGCGCATCCGGACGTGCCGGTCGCGCTCGCCTCCGGCGACGTTCTCTTCCAGGGCTCGATCGGGCGCACCGACCTGCCCGGCGGCGACCACGCGACGCTGCTCGCATCGATCGCGGGGCTGTCGCAGCGGTTTGACGACGACACGCTCGTTCTGCCCGGGCACATGGGCGTCACCGAACTCGGTCGCGAGCGCGCGACCAACCCGTTCCTACAGGAACTTCCGGCCGGCTCGTGACCGGGCGGCCCCAGGCGCCGCGCGGCACCTTCGACGTGCTGCCCGAGCAGGCTGCGCTGCGCCACGCCGTCGAGGCCGCTGCCCGTCAGACGCTGGAAGCGGCCGGCTACCGGCGGATCGAGACGCCTGCGCTCGAGGCCACGGAGCTGTTCCAGCGCACAGTCGGGGAGTCGACGGACATCGTCCAGAAGGAGATGTACACGCTCCAGGACGGCGGCGGGCGCTCGCTCACGCTGCGCCCCGAGGTGACCGCGCCGATCGTCCGCTCGTATCTCGAGCACGGCATGCACAAGCTCGCGCAGCCGGTCAAGCTCTGGTACCTGTCGAGCTGTTTTCGCTACGAGCGGGCGCAGGCCGGCCGCTACCGGCAGTTCTGGCAGGTCGGGGCCGAGGCGATCGGGTCAGACGATCCGGCCGTCGACGCCGAGTCGATACTGCTGCTGCACACGCTGCTCGCGGAGCTGGGCGTTCGCGGTGTTCGCCTGCGGATATCGAGCCTCGGAACCGTGGCCTCGCGCGCGCGCTACCGCGAGCTGCTTCAGGCGCACCTGCGCTCACACGAGGAGGTCCTCGCAGGGGACGTGCGCTCACGCATCGACACCAACCCTCTGCGCGCCTTCGACAGCGACCACCCGGCGACACGCGAGGTGATGCGCCGCGCGCCGCGGCTCTTCGATCACCTGGACGTCGAGGACCGCGAGCACTTCGCGGTCGTGCGTGAGCTGCTGGACGCGGTCGAGATCGCCTATGAGGTCGACGACACCCTCGTTCGCGGCCTGGACTACTACACGCGCACAGTCTTCGAATTCACGAGCGACGCTCTCGGGGCGCAGAGCGGAGTCGGGGGCGGCGGGCGCTACGACGGGTTGGCGCAGGCGCTCGGCGGGCCTGAGACACCCGGGATCGGCTGGGCGGCCGGCGTCGAGCGGATGCTGCTCGCCGCCGAGGAGCGCCCCGTGCCCGAGCCGGTGGTCGACCTGTACGTCGCGCTCGCCGAGCCGCAGGCGCGCGCAGACGCCTTCGGGATCGCCGCCGAAGCCCGGCGCGCCGGGGTACCGGCACAGCTCGAGCTGGCCGGGCGCTCGCTGAAGGGCCAGATGAAGCAGGCCGCTCGAATCGGAGCGCGCTACGTTGCGATCGTGGGCAGCGGTGGGACCGAGCTGAAGGACATGGAAAGCGGTGAGCAGGAACCTGCCGCATCGCCCTCAGCCGTCGTGGCGGCGGTCCTGCGCGGGCGGCACGTCCAGTGAACCAGCCGCGCGCCAACGAGTACCGGGACACGTGGTGCGGCTCGCTCGACGGGGCGGGCGCCGGCCGCGAGGTCCGTGTCGCGGGCTGGGTGCACCGCCGCCGTGACCATGGCGGGCTGATCTTCATCGACCTTCGCGATCGTTCGGGAATCGTCCAGCTCGTCTTCCATCCCGACACCAGCGGGGAGGCGTTCGGGCTCGCCGAGCGGCTGCGCTCCGAGCACGTCGTCAGCGCGGCGGGAGCAGTCGCGCTGCGCGAGCAGGGCAACGTCAACCCCAATCTGCCGACCGGGGAGATCGAGATCACGATCAGCTCGCTGGACGTCCTGGCGGAGAGCGAGACACCGCCGTTCCCGATCGACGAGGACACACCCGTCGACGAGACTTTGCGACTGCGCTATCGCTGGCTGGACCTGCGCCGCCGGGGAATGCTCGACGCCATGCTCGCGCGCACACTCGTCGTGCGAACGATGCGTGAGGTGCTCGACGCCCTGGACTTCCTCGAACTCGAGACGCCGATCCTCACGAAGTCGACACCGGAGGGAGCTCGCGACTTCCTGGTTCCGAGCCGTCTCAACGCCGGTTCCTGGTACGCGCTGCCGCAGAGCCCCCAGCTGTTCAAGCAGCTGTTCATGATGGCCGGCTACGAGCGTTACTACCAGATCGCCCGCTGCTTCAGGGACGAGGACCTCCGCGCTGATCGTCAGCCCGAGTTCACCCAGCTCGACCTCGAGATGGGGTTCGTCGCAGAGGACGACGTCATCGAGGTCATGGAGGAGGTCATCGGGACGGTCTTCGAGGCCACCGGGTTCGACGTCCCGGCGCGTCCGTGGCCTCGTATGCCCTACGACGAGGCCCTCAGCCGCTTCGGGGTCGACCGGCCCGACACGCGTTTCGGGCTTGAGATACGCGATGTGTCCGAGCACGTCCGCGGCTCAGCGAGTTCAAGGTCTTCGAGAGCGTTCTCGCATCCGGTGGCGTGATCCGCGCGATCAACGCCGGCGCGCGCGAACTCTCCCGATCCGAGCTGGAGGGCCTCAACGACGTGGTTCGCGTACACGGGGCCAAGGCCGTCGCGCCGATCTACGCGGGTGACGGCGGATGGGCCGGAAACCTGGCGAAGTTCTTCAGCGGCGAGCAGATCGCCGCGGTCAACGCCGAGCTTGGAGCGTCCGACGGGGACCTGCTGCTGTTCGTGGCCGACTCCGAGGACGTTGCCGCAGCATCGCTCGGTGGCCTGCGGCTGGAGCTGGCGCGGCGTTTCGGCCTGATCCCGGAGGGCCGTCACGACGTGCTGTGGGTGATCGACTTCCCGATGTTCGAGCGCGACGAGGACACCGGGCAGTGGACGGCGCTGCACCATCCGTTCACGGCGCCGCACGGAGACCTGGGCGATCCCGCCGCACTGCGCTCGCGCGCATACGACCTGGTCGTCGACGGCGTCGAGATCGGCGGGGGCTCGATCCGCATTCATACGCCTGAGGTCCAGAGCGCCGTGTTCGAGCACATCGGGCTGGGCCCCGAAGAGGCGCATGAGCGCTTCGGCTTCCTGCTCGACGCGCTGCGTTTCGGCGCTCCGCCGCACGGCGGGATCGCGATGGGAATCGACCGCATCGTGGCACTCGTGTGTGGCCTGGCATCGATCCGCGACGTGATCGCGTTCCCGAAGACAGCGAGCGGCGCAGACCCCCTGACCGGCGCCCCGGCCCCGGTCGGCGAGCGCCAGCTCAAGGAGCTCGCGCTGCGTTCGCTGGCCCCTCAGGGCTCGGCGGTCTCCTAGCCCGGCGGGCTCGCTCCGGCCCGCGCGCACGGGATGCACGGCGCCCGTCTGCGATTCACGACTCAAGGAGTGCGGCTCGCGCGCCGATCAGGGAGACGATGCAGCAGATCTCCGTTCCCCTCCGTATCGCCCTGGGCGCGATCCTCATCCTGGCGGCCGTCTGGTTCGTCGCGCTGCGCCCGAAGGGCGCGGAGGAAGCGCCGAAGGCCGTCACGCCCCCCGGCGTCGAGGGCCTCGCGAACAGCGTCGCCCAGGCTCGCAACGCGAAGGAGGCTGCCGATGCGGCCGCCGCCCGCAGCGAGCAGGCAGCGAGCGGCGCCGACGAGTCAGCGAGCAGCGGAACCGCTTCGGCCGACAAGGCCTCCGGCAAGGCCGGCACGGTCACGGTCACCAAGTCCTCGAGGTCCACGGGCGCCAAGCCGCCCACGGGCGCCGCGGCACGCCGTGACGCGCGCAGGCTGGTCGCAGCGCTCAATCGCGGCCAGGTCGTCGTGCTGCTGTTCCGCAACGGCTCCGCCGACAGCGCCCATGTGGCGCGCGTCGTCCGCGGCCTCGACAGGCGCCGCGGCCGCGTCGTGACGCGCGTCGTCAGCATCAGCCAGCTCGGCAACTACGCAGTCTTCACGTCGAAGACGAAGGTCTCGCAGCCTCCCACGACGTTCGTCATCGGGCACAAGCGCCGTACGCAGGTCATCGTCGGCTACACGAGCACCACTGAGGTCGACCAGGCCGTCGGCGACGTGCTCGGCACGGGCAGCGGCCGCGATCGCTACGGCAACGGCCGCGGTCGCGCTCGCAGCTCCCGTTGAGCTGAGCTGACCACCGGCAGGGCGCGCCTAGACTTGGCGCGATGCCCGACGAGCGCTTCGAGGACCACCTGCGCCACCCGCGCGGGCTCGGGCACGCTCCGCGGGGCGGCCACCGGGCTGTCGCCGGCAGCGCCGCCTGCGGCGACATCGTAGGCCTGACGCTCGTCGTCGAGGGTGATCGCGTCGAGCGACGCGGGCTTCGAGGCGGAGGGATGCGGCGCGACCACGGCCGCGACCAGCGCCGCCGTCGAGATCGCGTCGGGCGCCGGCATCCTCGACGTGGCGCGCGTCGGCGCGGACGAGATCATGGATGCGCTGGGCGGCCTCAGCCCGGGCAAGCGGCACGCCGCGGATCTGGCGGCCGATGCGCTGGCGCGCGCGCTGGGCTCGGCGGTGCGGGCGGACGCTGCGCTCCCTCACGAGGCCGGCCGTACGCTCGTGGCGATGTCAGGCGGCGTCGACTCGGCGTGGCCGCGATGCTCTGTGCAGGCGAAGGCGGCCCTGAGCCGATCGCGGTGACGCTCGAGTTGTGGCGCTCGACCCGAGAACGACGCCGAGCGCTCATGCTGCTCGGCCAGCGCCGTGCGCGGAGCACGCGATCTCGCACACCGGATGGGGCTCGCACACCTGACCCTCGACCTGCGCGATGAGTTCCGCGCCGGCGTCGTCGAGCCATGGCTCGCCGGTCACGCCGCCGGGCTGACCCCGAACCCGTGCGTGCGCTGCAACGGCGACGTGCGCCTGGACGCGATGATCGACCTCGCGCGGCGCCTGGGTGCGGGCCGGCTCGCAACCGGCCACTACGCGCGGGTCGGGAGCCGACGGCCTGCTGCGTGCCGGAGCCGACCCGGCGAAGGATCAGGCCTACATGCTCGGCCGCGCTCGACCGCGACAGCATCGCCCTGATGCGGTTCCCGCTCGGCGGGCTGACCAAGCCGCAGGTCCGCGAGCTCGCCGAACGGGAGGGTCTGCCGGTCGCGAGCAAGCCCGACTCACAGGACCTGTGCTTCCTCGCGGGCACGGGCCGCGAGGCGTTCCTGGCCCGTCACGGCGACCTCGGCGCCCGTCCGGGGCCGGTGCTCGACGCTGCGGGCCGGACGATCGGAAGCCACCGCGGCGCGCACGGCTACACGATCGGGCAGCGCCGCGGCATCGGCGTCGCAGGGACTGCAGGCGCCGCTCTACGTGACCGCGACCGACGTCGCGCAGAACACGGTCACCGTCGGGCCCCGGGATGCGCTTCGGCCACCGGCGTCAGGCTGCGTGACGTGCGCCTTCACGTTCCGGCGGCCGCGGTCGACGCAGGCGAAGCTGCGCTATCGCTCCACCCCGGTCGGCTGCGATCTCGAGGGCGGCACGCTCGAACTTCATCGAGCCCGTCTGGGGGGCCGCGCCCGGACAGACCGCCGTTCTGCTGCGCGGCGACGTCGATCGTGGGTTGTGCGACGATCGCCCGATGAGCGCGTCCACGGACGAGATCCGCGAGACCTTCCTGGAGTTCTTCGAGGCTCGCGGGCACCTGCGCCTGCCGTCGGCGTCCCTGGTGCCCGCGACGTTCGACGCGTCGGTGCTGCTGACGACGGCGGGAATGCACCCGCTGAAGGGCTACTTCCTCGGCATCGAGAAGCCGCCCGCGACGGCTCCTGACGAGCGCTCAGAAGTGCTTCCGGACGACCGACATCGAGAACGTCGGCAACACGGCGCGGCACCTCACCTTCTTCGAGATGCTCGGCAACTTCTCCGTAGGGGAGTACTTCAAGCAGGGCGCGGTCGAGCTGGCCTGGGAACTCTCGCTGGACGGCTTCGGGTTCAGGGCGGAGGACATCTGGATCACGGTCTTCGAGGGCGACGACGCGCTCGGGATCGGCCCTGACGAGGAGGCGATCGCCGCCTGGGAGTCGGTCGGCGTGCCGCGTGAGCGGATCGTCCTCTGTCCGCGCTCGGAGAACTTCTGGCAGTCCGGCCCGACCGGCCCCTGCGGGCCGTGCAGCGAGCTCTACCTGGACCGCGGAGCGCAGTACGGCGCGCCCGGCGATCTTCCAGGCGGCGAGAACGAGCGTTTCCTCGAGTACTGGAACCTCGTCTTCATGCAGTTCGACCAGGATCCGCCCGGGACGCTGACGCCGCTCCCCGCCAAGAACATCGACACCGGGCTCGGCCTCAATCGCATGGCGCTGATCCAGCAGGGCGTCGAGACGATCTTCGAGACCGATCACTTCGCGCCGCTGATGGCGCTCGGCCGTGAGCTCGGGACGCGCGGCGGGCGACGAGCGGGCGCTGCGCATCCTGGCCGACCACTCGCGCGCGATGACCTTCCTGATCGGCGACGGCGTCGTCCCCTCCAACGAGGACCGCGGCTACATCCTGCGCCGCGTCATGCGCCGCGCGATCCAGCAGGGTCAGCGCATCGGGATCGAGGGCGTCTTCCTGCCCCGCTTCGCCGAGCAGGTGATCGAGATCATGGGTCCGGCGTATCCAGAGCTGGTCGAGCGGGCGCGAGTCGATCCTCAAGTGGGTCACCGCCGAGGAGGAGGGCTTCCGCCGAACGCTCGACTCCGGGACGAAGCTGCTCGACGATCTGCTCGACGCCGGCGAGGCTCGGGGCGGCCGACGCGTTCCGCCTTCACGACACATTCGGCTTCCCGATCGAGCTGACGCGTGAGATCGCGGCGGAGCGCGGGGTGCCGTTCGCCGGGGACGAGGAGTTCGAGCGTCTCATGAGCGAACAGCGCTCGCGCGTCCTCGGCGGCTGCGGGCTCGCGCAAGGTCGGCCGGACCGAGGAGATCGTGCGCGGCCTGTCGCCCGAGCCGACGGTGTTCACCGGCTACGAGGAGCTCGAGGTGAACACCGTCGTCCAGGGCGTCTCGGACGAGAACGGCCGGACGTGCTGGTGAAGCTCGCCGAGTCGCCGTTCTACGCCGAGGGCGGCGGGCAGGTGAGCGATGCGGGCATGGTCGCCTGCGAGAGCGGCGACTGCGAGCTGCGCGTCAGCGAGGTCGTGCGCGCGGGTGACGACCAGGCGCTCGTCGTGGAGGTCGTGCGCGGTGCGCCGCAGCCCGGTGAGCGCGTCGTCGCACGAGTGGACCGCGTCACGCGCCACGCGACGGAGGCCAACCACACCGCCACGCACCTCCTGCACGCGGCGCTGCGAACGCGGCTCGGCGATCACGTTCGCCAGGCCGGCTCCTACGTGGGTCCCGACAAGCTGCGCTTCGACTTCACCCACAGCTCCAGGCTCAGTGACGAGGAGCGCAGGGACGTCGAGGACGAGGTCAACGCGAGGATCCTCGAGAACCTGCCGGTGCGGCCGCTCACCACGACGCTCGACGAGGCCAGGGCGCTCGGCGCGATGGCGCTGTTCGGCGAGAAGTACGGCGACGTCGTGCGCATGGTCGAGATCGGCGACGGGTCGCTGCTCGCGCGAGCTGTGCGGCGGCACGCACGTGCGCTCGACCGCCGAGATCGGCATGCTGCAAGATCACCAGCGAGGGCTCGAGCGCCGCCAACGTCCGGCGCATCGAGGCGGTCACGGGCCCTGTGGCCGTCGGCCTGCATGCGCGAGCACGACACCGTCCTCCGGGCGGTCGCCGACGATCTGCGCACGCAGCCCGATGGCGTGGCCGAGGCGGTCGGCGAGGCTGCGCGAGCAGGCTCGCAGCGCGGCGAAGGGCGCGAGCGCCAACGGTCGCGCCGACGCCGTCGAGCTCGCCGCCGGAGCGATCGAGATCGACGGCGCGCAGGTGCTCACGGCGGTCGTGCCGGACGTCCGACCCGAAGGCGCTGATGGAGACCGGCCGACCATGTGAAGGGGCGCCTCGGCGATGAAGCCGCGATCGTGCTCGGAACCGCCGCCGAAGGCCGCGTCCACCTCGTCGCCGCCGTCACTCCGGCGCTCGTCGAGCGCGGCGTCAGGGCCGGCGAGGTCGTCAAGGCCGCGGCGGCCGTGGCCGGCGGCGGCGGCGGCGGCAAGGACACGATGGCTCAGGCGGGCGGCAAGGACCCGGCAAGCTCCCCGAGGCGCTGGCCGCTGCGCGCTCGGCGATCGAAGCGGCGCTCGCCTGGCGCCGTCCGCCCGGCGAACCTCTAGCCTCGCAGGCGTGCGCGTTCTCGCCCTGGACTACGGCTCGGCCCGCTGCGGCTGCGCGCTCAGTGACGCGACGGGCACGCTCGCGACGCCGATCGAGCCGGTCGCTGCGCCCAGCGACCAAAGCGGGCATTCGCGCGCTGCGGGCGCTGGTCGAGAGCCGTGCGGTGGAGCGCGTCGTCGTCGGTCTGCCGCTGTCGCTGTCGGGATCGGATTCCGACCAGACGCGCGAAGCGCGCGCGTTCGCCGACAGGCTGCGCTCGGCGCTCGGCCCTGCGGTTCCGATCGATCTGTACGACGAGCGCTTCACCACTGCGATCGCCGCACGCAGCGGCGAGGCGCATGAGGCCGTGACGAGCGAGGACTCCCGCGCTGCCGCCGTGCTGCTCGACGACTGGCTTGCGCGGCACGCCCACGAGCACCGCGAGGTCGGGGCGTGAGCGATCGCTCGGACAGCGAGCGGGAGGCGGCGCGGCTGGAGCGACTCAGGCGGCGCGCAGCCGCTCGCGGAGAGGCCCTGCCGGATGAGCCGCCGGAGGCGGCGGTGCCGGTAGCACGGGAGGAACCGCCGGCCGTTCCCGCGCCGCCGCCCGCGCCCGGCCCTGAGCCCGACCGCGACTGGGAGTGGGACCAGGCCGATCCGCAGACCGAGCCACAGGCCGACCCGCCGCGTCCGCCGATGCGGTCGTTCCCGACGGCGCCACCCGCGGACTGGGACCCCGACGACGCTCCGATCGGGACGATCTCCGGGCCGCAGCCCGGAGCACCGGGAATGTCCCCGCACCGGCCGGTCACGGTCCGCCGCAGGCGCAGACGGCCTCCCGGACGGCTGCTCGTGATCGTCCTGCTCACGCTCGGCGCGCTGGCCGTGGCCTACTGTCTGTTCTCGATCTTCACCCCGCTCAAGGGTGACGGCAGCGGCACCGTCGTCGTCGTGGTCCCGCCCGGCTCCAGCACGCGCGAGATCGGCGACCTGCTCGCATCGCACGGCGTCGTCGGCTCCGGGCTGTTCTTCTCTCTCCGGGCCACGATCGGCGGTGACGACCTGCGCGCCGGCCGCTTCACCTTCGCCCGCGACATGGGCAACGCGGAGGCGATCGACGTGCTCACACGTGTCCCGGCGGCGCCTCGTCTGACGCGGCTCACGCTGCCCGAGGGGCCGTCGCGGCGCGAGCAGGCCGCCCGCGTGGCGCAGGCCGGGGTGGAGGGGGACTACGTGCAGGCGTCAGAGAGCTCGCCGAATCTCGATCCCGCCGACTACGGGGCCCCGAAGGACGCGTCGCTGGAGGGCTTCCTGTTCCCGGCCACCTACGAGCTGAAGCCCGGCACGAGTGCCCGCCGCCTGGTCGGGCAGCAGGTCGAGGCGTTCGAAGACAACTTCGCCAAGGTCGACCTGCGTGAGGCACGCCGCAAGAATCTGACGCGCTACGACGTGCTGACGATCGCCTCGATGATCGAGCGTGAGACGGCCGTCGCAAAGGAGCGGCGGCTGGTCGCCGCGGTGATCTACAACCGGCTGAGGAAGCGGATGCCGCTCGGCATCGACGCGACGACCCGCTACGGCGAGAGCAACTGGTCACGGCCGCTCACGAAGTCGGAACTGAACAAGGACTCGCCGTACAACACGCGGCTGCGCCGCGGCCTGCCGCCGTCGCCGATCGGCAACCCGGGCCTGGCGTCGCTGCGCGCTGCCGCCGACCCTGCGAAGGTCGGGTACCTGTACTACGTCGCCCGGCCGTGCGGCAACGGCGCGCACAACTTCTCCCGCACCGAAGCCGAGTTCCAGCGCGACGTCGCGGCGTACAACCGCAAGCGCGCCGAGCTCGGCGGGAAGGATCCGACGCGGTGCTGAGAGCCGGCGCGGGCGCGGGGCGTCGCCGCGCATGACCCGTCTGGGTGTGCTCGGCTGGCCGGTCGCCCACAGCCGCTCACCGGCGATGCACAATGCCGCGCTCGCCGAGCTGGGCCTGCCCGACTGGCGCTACCAGCGCCTGCCCGTTCCGGCCGATCGCTTCGCCGAGACCGTTCGAGCGCTGCATGCCGCCGGCTTTCGCGGCGCCAACGTCACGATTCCGCACAAGGAGGCGGCGCTCGCGCTCGCCGACGTCGCGACGGAGCGTGCAGCGGCGATCGGCGCGGCGAACACGCTCACGTTCGGCGACGGCGGCGAGGTCCATGCCGACAACACCGACGCGCCGGGGCTGATCGCGGCGCTGCCACAGGCGCCGGCGACCGGTTCTGCGGCGCTGGTGCTGGGCGCTGGAGGCAGCGCGCGCGCGGTCGCCTGGGCGCTGCGGGAGGCCGGCGCGCGCGTCAGCGTCTGGAACCGCACCCCGGATCGCGCCGAGGCGCTCGCCGCCGATCTCGGGATTCACGCCGTTCGTCGCGCGATCCCCGCGGACCTGCTCGTGAACTGCACGAGCGTCGGTCTCAGCGATCCGTCCAGCACTTTCAAGCAGCTACCCGTCAGCGTCGACGAACTGGGCACATACGCGACCGTTGTGGACCTCGTCTACAGCGTCGACGGCACGGCCCTCATCACGACCGCGGCGCGTGAGGGGTGCACCACCGTCGATGGCCTGGAGATCCTGGTTCGTCAGGGAGCGCTGAGCCTGGAGGCCTGGACGGGCCTGAAGGCACCGGTCCACGTGATGCGCGCCGCCGCGCGTCTCGGTGACCCTGACCCCGAACGTGACCCCAAACGAGCACCCTCACCTCCGGCCAGTCGATTCCTCCGCCACGGCGAGGGGGCGCTGGCTCACAAGGTTGAGGAGGACTTCGACGGCGTAACCAAGCCGCGCGGGAAGGTCGGCGCCGGACGCTTCCTCAAGGACGTGATCATCGAGCTCGGGCTCGCCGACGTGGAGCGGGTCGAGCAGGCCGTCGAGGCCGCGCGCGCCGCCGGGACGACGCTCGACGAGGCGCTGATCTCCTCCGGCGTCGTGAACCACGACATGCTCGCGCGGGCGGTCGCCGAGCGTGCCGGGCTCGACCACATCGACCTGTCGGTCTTCAAGGTCGACATGGCCGCCGCCAACCTGATCTCCTCAGCGAAGGCGAAGCGCTACGAGGCTGTTCCGATCAGCTTCGACGGTGAGACGACGCTGGTCCTGGCGATGGCCGACCCCGGCAACGTGATGGCGATCGACGACGTCGCGATGATCACGGGCTACGACGTTCGTCCCGCCGTCGCCACGCGCGAGGACATCGCGCAGCTGATCGGCAGGCTGACGCGGCTCGACGACGTGGTCCAGGCAGCCGAGCTGGAGGAGGAGCACGCGGCGGGCGAGGCCGAGGTCATCGAGCTGCGCGAGAGCGGCGACGACGCGCCGGTCATCAAGCTCGTCAACCAGATCATCGCTCAGGCGGTCGAGCAGGGCGCATCCGACATCCACTTCGCGCCGGACGGCCGCGACCTGCGGGTTCGCTTCCGCGTCGACGGCGTGCTTCACGAGACGACGACAGATCCCCAAGCGGATGGTCGCCGGCGCGCTCAGCCGCGTGAAGATCATGAGCGACCTGGACATCGCCGAGCGTCGCGTCCCGCAGGACGGCCGCGTCGGCCTGACGATCGACGGCAAGCACATCGACCTGCGCGTCGTGACGCTGCCCAGCGTTCACGGCGAGTCGATCGTCATCCGCATCCTCGACCAGGACGGGAAGCGTCACGCACGACCTCGACGCGCTCGGCTTCCTGCAGGACGAGCGAGCCGCTTCGAGCGAGCGATCAACCAGCCCTACGGCGCCGTGCTGGTCACCGGGCCGACCGGCTCGGGCAAGTCGACGACGCTCTACACGGGCGTCGGGATGCTCAACACGCCCGAGAAGAACATCATCACGATCGAGGACCCGGTCGAGTTCCAGCTCGACGGGATCACCCAGGTCCAGATCAACCCGCGCGCCGGCCTCACGTTCGCCAACGGGCTGCGCGCGATGATGCGCGCCGACCCCGACATCATCATGGTCGGCGAGATCCGCGACCGCGAGACGGCCCAGATCGCCGTCGAGTCGGCGCTGACGGGCCACCTCGTCCTCTCGACGCTGCACACGAACGACGCGCCGACGGCGATCACGCGCCTGACGGAGATGGGGATCGAGCCGTTCCTGGTCGCGAGCGCGATCGACTGCGTCGTCGCCCAGCGCCTTGCGCGGACGCTCTGCAAGCACTGCAAGCGCCAGACGATGCTGTCGGCGGAGGTCCTCGAAGCTGAACGGCTTCCCCGCGGACGTCGACATCGAGGCCTACGACCCCGTGGGCTGCACCCGCTGCGGCGGCTCGGGCTACAAGGGCCGGCTCGGTCTGTACGAGGTCATGACGGTGACCGAGGAGATCCGCGCGCTCGCGATCGAGCGGGCCTCCGCGGACCGCATCAGCGAGGTCGCCGTGCGCGACGGCATGCGGCGCCTGCGCGAGGACGGCCTCGAGAAGGTCAAGCTCGGGCGCACGTCGATCGCCGAGGTCGCGAGCGTCACCGGCACCGGCGACGCGGACGAATGACCCCGCCCGGCGAGGGAATCGTGAGCCTCAGGGCTCAAGGACAGCGCAGAACGCACCGATAGGAGCCGCGTCATGGACTTCGATTTCGCCGACGTTCTGCTCGAGGTTCTCGAGCGGAACGCCTCGGACCTGCACATCACCGTCGGCGCGCCGCCGATGGTCCGCGTGCGCGGTCGCCTGATGCCGATCGACGGCTACCCGCGCCTGACGGCCACCGACACGCGCGAGATCATCTACTCGATCCTCTCCAACGACCAGCGCCAGCGGCTCGAGACCGACTGGCAGATCGACTTCGCCTACTCGATCCCCGGTCACGCCCGCTTCCGCGTCAACGCCTACTTCCAGCGCGGCTCGCTCGGCGCCGCCTTCCGGCTGATCCCGGCGAAGATCGAGTCGATCGAGAAGCTCGGCCTGCCGGCGGTCACGCACGAGTTCTGCAAGAAGCCGCGCGGCATCGTGCTCGTGACCGGGCCCGACGGGCTCGGGCAAGTCGACGTCGCTCGCCGCGATGATCGACGAGATCAACGAGACGCGCGAAGAGCACATCATGACGATCGAGGACCCGATCGAGTTCCTGCACT
Source organism: uncultured Actinomycetes bacterium (assembly GCA_963714935.1). Taxonomy (GTDB): domain Bacteria; phylum Actinomycetota; class Thermoleophilia; order Solirubrobacterales; family Solirubrobacteraceae; genus F1-60-MAGs163. The sequence continues at coordinate 162,863 of CAVQQA010000005.1, read as the reverse complement.
CGCACAAGAAGTGCATCGTCAACCAGCGCGAGCTCGGCGCCGACGCGCCGACCTTCGCGCTCGCGCTGCGCGCCGCGCTGCGCCAGGACCCCGACGTGATCCTCGTCGGCGAGATGCGCGACCTCGAGACGATCTCGACCGCGCTGACCGCGGCCGAGACCGGCCACCTCGTCTTCGCGACGCTGCACACCCAGAACGCCCCGCAGACGATCGACCGCGTGATCGACGTCTTTCCCGCCGCAGCAGCAGGGGCAGGTCCGCGTGCAGCTCTCGGTCGGCGCTACAGGGCGATCATGACCCAGCAGCTGCTGCCGACCGCTGACGGCTCCAGCCCGCGTCGCCGCGATCGAGGCGCTCGTCCCGACGCCCGCCGTTCGCAACCTGATCCGCGAGGGCAAGACGCACCAGATCTTGTCCGTCATGCAGACCGGCGGCAGCTTCGGGATGCAGACGATGGACGCCGCGCTGGCGACGCTCGTGCGCGAGGGCAAGATCACCAGCCGCCTCGCCGAGAGCCGCTCGACCTCGACCCGAAGAGCTGCAGCGCCTGATGGGCGTCGGCCGGCATGTGCGATGGCGGCCTAGGAGACTCGTCGTGGCGACGTACGTCTGGAAGGCGATGGACCTGGCTGGGGCGAAGGCCACCGGCGAGGTCGACGCCGAGACCAAGCAGGCGGTCGCCGACCAGCTCAAGTAGCGCGGGCTGATCGTCCTCGACATCTCCGACAAGGGCGAGCTCGAAGGAGATCAACCTCAGCCTGAGGCCTCAAGCGCGTCAAGCCGGCGGACCTGACGATCATGACGCGCCAGCTCTCGACGATGGTCAGCTCGGGCATGACGATCCTGCGCGCGCTCTACGTGCTCGAGGCGCAGACCGAGAACGAGCTGCTGGCCGAGACGATCGTCGCCGTGCGCAAGGACGTCGAGGCCGGCCTCGCGCTGAGCGACGCGCTCGAGCGCCACCGAAAGATCTTCTCGCCGCTCTACGTCGCGATGGTGCGCGCCGGTGAGACGGGCGGCGTGCTCGAGATGGCGCTGCTGCGCGTCGCCGACCAGCTCGAGAAGGAGGACAGCCTGCGCCGCCAGGTCAAGTCGGCGATGACGTACCCGATCGTCGTCATCATCGTTCGCGTTCGTGATCCTGATCGCGCTGGTCACGTTCCTCGTCCCGGTCTTCGTCGGCGTCTTCAAGCAGTTCGGCGGCGACCTGCCGCTGATCACGAAGTTCACCGTGACGCTGTCGGACGTCGATGACCGGCTACTGGTGGGCCTGCATGGCCGTCACCGTTCGCGCACCGTCTGGACGTTCCAGCAAGTGGAAGTCCACGTACAAGGGCCGCGGGCAGTGGGACGCGTTCCGCCTGCGGATCCCGTTCAAGATCGGCGACATCGTCCAGAAGGTCGCGCTCGCGCGCTGGTCGCGCACGCTGTCCGCGCTCGTCAGCGCCGGCGTGCCGCTGATGCAGGCGCTCGACATCACCGCGCAGACGGCGGGCAACCGCGTCGTCGAGGACGTGATGGGCAGCGTCATCGACTCCGTCAAGCAGGGCGGCACGATCGCCGAGCCGCTCAAGTCGGCGCCCGTCTTCCCGGGGATGGTCGTCGCGATGGTCGCCGTCGGCGAGGAGACCGGCGCGCTCGACGCGATGCTCTCCAAGATCGCAGACTTCTACGAGGACCAGGTCGACGCGGCGGTCAAGTCGCTGACCTCGATCCTCGAGCCGCTGATGCTCGTCGTCGTCGGCGGCATGGTCGGCTTCATCGTCATCTCGATGTACCTGCCGCTGTTCAAGGTCTACGACCAGATCCGGTAGTCGCCGCATTCGCAGCGGCAGCGCCGGCACGCCGACCGCGCGACGATCTAGGCTCGGCGCCGATCGCCTGTGCGCCCGCTCCATTCTCTCCTCGCCGCTGCGTGCGTAGGCATGACCGCGTCCGATGCGGGTTGACCGTCGTGAGCTCGCGGCGATCTTCGCGGGCGGGTTCGCGGGCGCGGTCGCGCGGGCTGAGCTGAACGTCGCGCTGCCCCACACCCCCGGTTCGTGGCCGTGGGCGACCTTCCTCGTCAACGTCGCGGGGGCGCTGATGCTCGGCTACCTGGCTACGCGCATGCAGGAGCGGCTGCCGTCGTCGGCCCATCGGCGCCCGCTGCTGGAAACAGGGTTCTGCGGCGCGCTGACGACGTTCGCGGCGATGCAGCTCGAACTACTGCTGATGCTGGACGACGGGCGCATCGGGCTCGCAGCCGCCTATGGCGGTCTCAGCGTTGTCGCCGGATTCGTCGGGGTCGCTCTGGCGACCAATCTCGTGCGGCGCGTGAGGGTGACGTCATGAGCGCGCTCGTACTGCTCGGGGTGGGCCTGCTCGGCGGCGCCGGGGCGATGTCGCGGTTCCTGCTCGACGGGGCGGTGGCGCGCCGGGCGAGCCGCAGCTTCCCGCTCGGCACGTTCGTCGTGAACATCAGCGGGGCCCTTGCGCTGGGAATCGTCGCCGGCGCTGCGCTGAGCGGCGACGCAGACCGACTGCTCGCCACGGGGTTCATCGGGGCGTTCACCACTTTCAGCACGTGGGCGCTTGAGAGCCACCGTCTCGGGGAGGACGGGCGTCTCGCAGTCGGTGTACTCAACTTCGCCTTGAGCCTCGTCGCAGGGGTGCTCGCGGCTTGGCTGGGCAGGCACGTCGGAGCTGGTCTGTGAACGGCGACTGCCTCAAGCTCACGACCTATCACGGCGAGCGCGAGCGCGCCGTGGGCGGCCTGCTGGCCGACGCGCTCGTGGACGTCTACGCGCGTCACCGCCTGCGAACGAGCGTCGCGCTCCGTGGCAGCATGGGCTTCGGCCTGAAACACACGCTCCACACCGACCGCGTGCTGACGCTGTCCGAGGACCTGCCGATGGTCTCGGTCGCGGTCGACGGCCGTGAGCCGGTCGAGGCGGCGCTCGCGGAGATCCGGCAGTGGAGCTTCGACGGCCTCGTGACGGTCGAGCGGGCGAGCATGCTGACGGACTGGGTCGAGCCGCCCGATGTGCCGAGAGCGCCGGATGCGGCCGTGAAGCTGACCGCGTTCGTCGGGCGCGGCGAGCGGATCGGCGCCCGGCCGGCGCACGAGGCGATCGTCGAGATCCTTCACCGCCGCGGCGTCGCGGGCGCGACCGTGCTGCTCGGGGTCGACGGCACCGTCGGCGGCGAGCGCAGGCGGGGTCGATTCTTCGCATTGAACGCGGCGGTCCCGCTGATGATCGTCGCGGTCGGCTCAGGCGATCAGCTCGCCGCGGCGCTCGCCGATCTGACCGCGCTCGAGGACCGTCCGATCGTCACGCTGGAGCGCGTCCGGGTCTGCAAGCGCGACGGCGCCCTGATCCGCGGGCCGCACGAGGTGCCGCCGGGCGACGACTCCGGGCCGGCCGTTTGGCAGAAGCTGATGGTCCACGCGCCTGAGCAGGCGCGCCATCGGGGGCGCCCGCTCGCAGAGCAGGTCGTACGGCGTCTTCGCGAGGCCGGCGCCGCCGGTGCGACGGCGCTGCGGGGCGTCTGGGGTTACAGCGGCGACCATCGGCCGCACGGCGATTCGTTCTGGCAGCTGCAGCGACGCGTCCCCACCGTCACCGTGATCGTGGATACGCCGGAGCGCGTCCGTGACTGGTTCGCCATCGTCGACGAGCTGACGTCGGAGGCCGGTCTCGTCACCAGCGAGATCGTGCCCGCGCTGCAGGCGACGAGCGCGCGCCTGCGCCGCGGCGCGCTGGAGTCGACCGATCTGCATCCGCGCCGCTGAGCGACGCTCTCAGAACATGCGAGGGGCCGGCGCAGCGCGCCGGCCCCTCTGCGTCTCTTGTCGCCACGGCCCTCGGACCGGGACGGCGGCGGCACCTGATGATGCCGCGAGAAATCTGGGATGAGTCGGAGTGTCAGGCCCCGCTGTCCGGTGGACTGAGCTCACTCATGCGCTGTCCTTTCGGTGCGCGGTCGTCGGTCCGACCGCTGCCCGCGAGACTACCACCGCCGCGCCTACCTGCCCAGGCCTTGTGCGAACGCCGACAGCGCTCCCGGGTCGCGCGTAGGAGCGCCGTGCCCGAAGCAGCACAGCGCAGGCTCCAGGGCCGCCAGGCGCCGGATCGACTCGCGGTTGCGAGCGGGGTCCGGCGTGAAGATCTCGAGCGGCTCGCGCAGGCCCTTGCGGCCGGTGCGCGGGTCGACGTTGTTGAGGACGTCGCCGAGGATCAGCACGCGGTCGCGCTCACGCCAGAACGCGACGTGGCCGGGTGAATGGCCGGGTACCTCCAGCACCTCGAAACCGGCGACGTCGTCGCCCTCGTGCAGCCGCCGGGCCACCGGATGGGGCGGGCCGGTCCAGAAGCGCTGCTGAAGGCGGTTGACCAGCGATGGGTCCTGAAGCCCGGCGACCCCGCCGGGCGTCTCCATCGCGTCCGCGTCGCCGGCACCGCACAGCAGCGGGATTCCCAGTTCCGTGCAGACGGCGTGGCTTGCGCCCTGGTGGTCTGGGTGGGCGTGTGTCAGCGCGTGCGCCGTGACCGCATGACCCGCGATCTGCCGCAGGATCCGGCGCCGCGCATGGCGGGTTCCTGCGTCGATCAGCACATCGCCCGCGAGGTAGACGTTGATCGCGTCGCGAGGACGACCGTCGAGCTGGAGCAGTCCGGGTGCGAGTTCTCTCATCGGTTCTCGACGGGGCACCCTCTCACAGACGACGGCAGCGACGTGGCTTGTGCAACGCTCGCAGCGATGCCGTCCGCCCGCGCCGAGTTTCTTCCCGAGGGTCCGTTTGAGCTGCGAGCGCCCGCCGACATCGAGCAGCCGCTGCTGCGGCTCGTCGCGCAGCGCGCGCTTGCGCGTGGGCGAACCGACGACGGACTGAAGCTTGCGCTGGGCATCGAGGGCGGAGGGCTGGCGACCTCGATGTGCGCCGGGATGGCGTGGGGGCTGCAGCAGCTCGGCGCGGTCGCCTCTTTCGATGCGATCTACGGTGTCTCGTCCGGCGGGCTGATCGCAGCCTACGCGGCGGCGGGACGGATGGATCAGGCGATCGAGCTGCTTCCGAAGACCTGCACGCGCGACTTCGTCGACCTGCGGCGTGCTCTGACCGGCCGGCCGGTGCTCTCGCTCGACCACCTGTTCCGGCTTGTGCGCGCACACCCGCTCGGCGACGGCCTGATCGGTGGACACCCCGACCTGCGGATCATCGTCGCGGGGGTCGACGACGGCCGGCGTCGCACACTGCGCGGCTTCGCCGACATGGACGAGCTGCTGCTGGCGCTTCGCGCGGGCTGCGCGATACCGGTGATCTCGCGTGAGACGGTCGAGATGAACGGAGACCGGCTCGCCGATGGTGGCCTGATCGAGTCCGTGCCGGTCGGGACGCCGCTCGCCGAGGGCGCGACACACGTCCTGGCTCTGCGCTCGCGCGATGCGTCGTACCGCAAGGGCCGGCGCGGGCGTCTGTACGGAACCGCTGAGGACCTCGTCATCAACCGGCTCCCGGGGAAGGTGCCCGAGATGATCCGCGAGCGCCCCGCCCGCTACGACGCCGACGCCGACGATCTCGCCGCCGCGCAGGCCGGGGCGGGCCCGCTCGCGGGGCGCGTGCTTCAGATGAGCCCCGCAGCGGGGACGCCGCTCGTCGGCCGTCTCGAGACCGACGCCGTCAAGGTCCGCGACGCGATCAGGGCCGGCGCGGCGGTCGTGCTCGACGCGCTCGCGCGCCCGGCGTCCTGAAACAGGTTCTAGCGCTCGTCGACGGCGATCTGGAGCCGGTCTCCGACACGCAGCGAGCGCCTGCCGGCGAGCATCTCGAGCAGCTCGGCGCCGACGACGTCCCGTCGCCAGCCGCGGAGCGTGCGCACGTCCGCCTCGTCGAGCCCGAGCCGCACCGACGACACGATTCGCTGAAGGTCCGCCCGCGCGGCCAGCAGCTCGTAGGCGAGCCCGGACTCGACCGCGCGCGCGCGAACCAGCGCCTCGGCCAGCACGATCAGTGCGGCATCGCGCGGGTCGGCGGTCGGCGGGCGCTCGCTCTCGACCGGGATCGGCGGCAGCTCGCGTCCGCGCTCGATCTCGTCGATGATCGCCTTCCCGCGCCGCCTAACGGTGCCCTCGTGCAGCCCGCGGATCTGGCGCAGCCGGTCGAGGTCGGCGGGGCGGCGCTTGGCGATCTCCACCAGCGCGGCGTCGGACAGCACGGTCTGCACGGGCCTGTCCTCCTGCTGGGCGCAGTCCTCGCGCCACTGCGTCAGCGCGTAGGCGACGGCGCGCAGCGCGGGATCCAGCGAGTTGATCCGCGGGAGCCGGTCGAAGACCGTCGCCGTCGTGCGGTCGTCGCTGACCGCCTCGAGCGCGCGGCACTCCTCGTAGGCCCAGTCCAGGCGCCCCTTCTCCCGGAGCCGGCGCTTGAGCTCGGCAGCCGCCTCCAGCAGATGCAGCACGTCCTCCCGTGCGTAGGAGGCCTGCTCGTCGCTCAGCGGCCGCGTGTCCCAGCGCGTGAAGCTCGCGCTCTTCTGCAGCCGCACGTTCAGCAGCTCGTTGAGCAGGCCCTCGTAGGCGACCTGGGCGCGCAGACCCGCGAACCCCGCGGCCACCTGCGTGTCGAACACGTTCCGCAGCGCGACCCCCCAGGCGCGGCGCAGGATCGCTACGTCCTGTCGTCCTGCGTGGAAGACGATCTCGACGTCGGCGTCCGCGAGCACGGCGGCGAGCGGAGCCGGATCGAGCGCCCCGTCGAGTGGGTCGAACACCTCGACCCACTGCTCGCCGTCGGTACCGGTGACCGCAACCTGAACAAGGCAGAGCAGCGGCCGGTAGCGACCCTCGCCGACGAACTCGGTGTCGATCGCGAGCGTCCCGGTCTCGCGTGCGCGGTCTGCGACGGCCGCGACGACTGAAGGGGCCATCAAGGGCTCGCTCGCCTGCTCACGTGTCTCATCGCGGGATGACCCTACGAGGTCCGGCGGCCCGGCGGGGGGCCCGATCGGTTCTCGCCCTCGCCCGGCCAGCGGCCCGTTCTGTCGAATTCATCCCGCGCCTGCTGAATCGCCGGCGCGGGCTCACGTGGGCACACCTGACGCTGCGAGCGCCTCGCGAAAGCGCTCGACCAGCAGCGCCGGCGGAGGCTGCTCGCCCGGCTGGGCGAGCCCGACCTGCGCCGCCAGCAGGGCCCGAACCTGCGACGGCGATTCGCCCAGGGCGGCGCGATCGGCGAGCGTGACCGCGCCGTGGCGCTTGGCCAGTCGCGATCCGTCAGGCCCGAGCAGCAGGGGAACGTGGGCGTAACCGGGAGTGTCGAGTCCCAGGCGCCGCTGGAGCCAGACCTGTCGCGGCGTCGAGTCGAGCAGGTCGTCCCCGCGGACGACCTCGCCGATCGCCTGCTCGTGGTCGTCGACGACCACCGCAAGGTTGTAGGCGAACGCGCCGTCACCGCGGCGAACCACGAAATCGTCGACCACGCCCTCGACCGTGCCTTGCAGGCGATCGCCGACCGCGACGCGGGCGTCGCCGGCGCGCACACGCAGCGCGGGCGCCCGCCCGGACTGTGCGCGCCGCGCTCGCTCCGTGCCCGTCAGCTCGCGGCAGGTGCCCGGGTAGGGGCTGTGTTCGCTGTGGCCGTGCGGGGCGGAGGACGCCTCGCGGACCTCGGCGCGCGTGCACCAGCACTCATAGACGAGTCCCTGGTGCCGAAGCTCCGTGAGCGCTGCTTCGTAAAGCGCCTGGCGCTCGGACTGGCGCTCGGCCGGCCCGTCCCAGTCGAGTCCGATCGCTGCGAGGTCCGCGAGCTGTTCGGCGACGAATCGCTCCCTCACACGACCCGGGTCGAGGTCCTCGACGCGGACGCTGAAGCGCGCGCCGCGACTGCGGGCGAAGAGCCACGCGAGCAGGGCGGTCCGCAGGTTGCCGAGGTGCAGCGTGCCGGTGGGGCTCGGGGCGAAGCGCCCGTCGGCGCTGCGCGGCGGCGGGCCGGCGAGACGCAATAGCTCGCGCACGCCGGCGACGCTATCAACGCGGCGCGGGCGCCGGGCCCGCCGACGAGGCTCTATGGTGCCGCCGCGATGGCCGATCAAACACCGTCCGACGACGACCAGCCCGGCGCTGCCGCGCCGGTCCCATGCGGGCCATGTGGCGGGCGTGGCAAGGTGATCTCCGGTTCTGGCGGGACTGCCCACGAAGTCCCGTGCCCATGGTGCGACGGTGGGGGCATGACGATTGCGGGGCACGACGCCCAGGCTGCCCGGCGCGCGGCGCAGGACCCGGCAACCGGCACCTGAGAACCGCTGCCGCGGCTATTCGATGTCTGCGCTGATCTCCAGGCGCCCGGCGCGGTCACCGGACACCTCCAGCATCACGTCGAAGCTTCCCTCTGCTAGCGCCCGGAAGCTGACCGTTCCGGGTATGTCGGGGCCGACCGCCGCCTGAACTCCCAGTTCCACGATCTTGGCGACGTCCGGGGCCGCGCTGGTCACGCGCAGCTCGATCTCGTCGCCGAGGCGAGCACGCACGACGCGGTCGGCGGGCAGCGTGGCCTTGACCAGATCGGCCTGGGCGCCGCCTGTGCCGGCCGGTGCCGGCGCGGTGGCGGGAGCCGTCGTCGTCTGCGTCCGCGCCTGGTCGCGATCGCGGCGCGCCGCTCCCAGCGCGCCGACCGCGAGGATGAATCCGGCGATCAGCACGAGGATCAGGCTGCGGGAGCGCACGCGGGAAGGATTCTTGCGCAGTCGCGTAGGTCAGTCGTCCAGCCAGGTCCGATCGCGGTCCTATCGGGGTCCCCGGCGGCCGACGAACCCGGATGCCCGCGCGTCGCAAGGAACTCCGCTGCGAAGACGGCTTCTCGCTGATCGAGCTGCTGATCGTCGTCGTCATCATCGCGGTCCTGGCCGCGATCGCGCTGCCGAACTTCCTGTCCGAGCAGAAGAAGGGCCACGACGCCGACGCCAAGACCTCGGCGCGCGAACTGGTCAGCCACGTGGAGGCCTGCTTCGTCGAGAAGAGCTCCTACGTCGACTGCGACTCGCCCGCTGAGCTTGCGACGATTCTCAACCTGGCCTACGGCAGCAGCGCCGGCGAGGTCGAGATCGTCGGAGCGGGCGACGACAGCTTCACGATCATCGCGCACTCGCGCACGGGAGCTGATTTCCGGATCGTCAAGACGGCGGGCGCCTCGCCGAAGCACACCTGCAGCCCGAGAGATGGCGGCTGCAAGGGCGACGGAACCTGGTGATCGGGCGAGTCACCGGGTTGAAAGATCCGGTGCAGACCCTAGGACAACGGTCCACAGGGGTTGAGCCGGGCGGGGGCTGAGCCGATAGGCCCTCTGTCAAGACGGCCAGTCCTTCGGACGCCAAAGGCACACTGCCCGCGAGGGTGGGTCGCAAAGCCACGGGCCTCAGATTCATCGAGGCAGCCGGGTTGCCGGTCGGAGGCAGAAGAGGAGCTGGCGATTAGATCAAACGGATCCTAGGAGGATTCACATGCTGCGCAACCTGCGCAAGGACGAAGAGGGTTTCACGCTTATCGAGCTCCTCGTCGTCATTCTGATCATCGGCATCCTCGCCGCGATCGCACTGCCGACCTTCCTCGGTCAGCAGAAGAAGGGTCAGGACGCATCGGCCAAGTCCGACGCGCGTAACCTCGTCTCGCACGTCGAGTCGTGTTTCGCCGACTCGCAGGACTACACCGCATGCGACACCGCTGCTGAGCTGGGCACCACGGGCCTGGACATCGGCGCCGGCGCGGGCCAGGTCGAGGTCACCGCTTCGGCCGTCGGCACGTTCACGGTCACCGGTCACTCGCGTTCGACCAACACGTTCAACATCATTCGCGGAGCTGGCGGCGGCTACACCCGCAGCTGCACCGTGGCCGCTGACGGCGGCTGCAAGGCCGGCGGCACCTGGTAGTTCGTTCCGCCAAACCGAAGTGAGTCGTCTTGAGAGGCGGGCCCCCGGGCCCGCCTCTCTCGCTTTTCCCACCGCTCGTCGGCGGCGGCGTCGGACACCGGTCCAGGCGGATTGAGCGAGTTCGCCGCGCGCCGATAGCCCCCCTGAGATCAACAGATCCAGGAGGATCACATGCTGCGCAACCTGCGCAAGGACGAAGAGGGATTCACGCTCATCGAGCTGCTCGTAGTCATTCTGATCATCGGCATCCTCGCCGCGATCGCACTGCCGACCTTCCTCGGTCAGCAGAAGAAGGGTCAGGACGCATCGGCCAAGTCCGACGCGCGTAACCTCGTCTCGCACGTCGAGTCGTGTTTCGCCGACACGCAGGACTACACCGCATGCGACACCGCTGCTGAGCTGGGCACCACGGGCCTGGACATCGGCGCCGGCGCCGGGCAGGCCGAGGTCACCGCGTCGACCGTGACGACGTTCACCGCGACCGGCCACTCACGTTCGACCAACACGTTCAACATCTCGCGTGGCGCGGGCGGCGGCTACACCCGCACCTGCACCGTCGCCGCTGACGGCGGCTGCAAGGCCGGCGGCACCTGGTAGCCAAGTTCCGCGACACGGACGAAGTCGTCCTGCGAGGCGGGCCCCCGGGCCCGCCTCGCTCGCTTCCCGGCGGCGTCCGCCCGCTGATCTAGCCTGCGCGCCCTGTGCAGCCCGCCTACGTCGCACTCGCCTTCATAGCCGGCCTGGCGATCGGCTCGTTCCTGAACGTCGTCGCCTACCGGCTGCCGCGCAAGGAGTCCCTGCTTCACCCGGGCTCGCACTGCCCGAACTGCCAGGCTCCGGTCAAGACCCGCGACAACGTGCCGGTGCTCGGCTGGCTGCTGCTGCGCGGGCGCTGCCGCGCGTGCGGACAACCGTTCTCGCTGCGCTACCCCGCCGTCGAACTGCTGACAGCCGTGCTGTTCGCGCTCGTGGTCGCGCACTCAGGACGACGCGCTCAGGATCACGCTCGGCCTGCTGCTCGTGACGGCACTGATCCCGATCGCGCTCATCGACCTCGACGTCAGGCTCATACCGAACGTCATCACGCTGCCGGCGTCGGTCGCCGCGATCGTCGCAGCGCTCGCCCTCGACATCGACTTCGTCCCGGAGCAGCTGATCGCCGCGGTCGCCGCCTTCGCGTTCTTCTTCCTGGCGGCGTGGCTCTACCCGCGCGGTATGGGCATGGGCGACGTGAAGCTCGCCGGGATGCTCGGCCTCTACCTCGGGCGTGCGGTCGCTCCGGCGATATTCCTGGCCCTCGTCCTAGGGGTCGTAGTCGGGCTGGTCGTCATCGCCCGTGTCGGCCAGAAGGCCGGCCGCAAGACGGCGGTCCCGTTCGGCCCGTTCCTCGCCATCGGCGGGATCGTCGGGTTCTTCGTCGGGGATGACGTGATGGACGCGTACCTCGACCGCTTCTGAGCCTGCGTCGCCGATCCCGCCGCGACCGACGGCGCTTCGCAGGGGCGTTCGGCCTTTGCACGTGGTTTGCGGCCTTCGTTTCCTGCCTATTGAGGCCTGGACGAAAAGCGGACGGGGGATTTCAAGGGTTCAGCCGTGGGCCGCGGGCGCCGATGGGGGGACGGGGCGGATCCTCGCCTCAAGACCCCGAGCAATCCCCGAGCCCTCCATCACATGGCAAAGCGACAGAAGCCGATCGTCGGCCTCGACATCGATCCCGTCGGCATCCACGCCGCCCAGGTCAGTACCTCGGGCGCGGGTATCGCCGTCGAGCGCGCGGCAGTGGTGCCGCTCGAGCCGGGCGTCGTACGCGACGGCGAGATCCAGGACGTCGAGGCGCTGACCGCCGCGCTGAAGACGCTCTACAGGGACAACAAGGGCCTTGACCGGCGCGTGCGCGTCGGTGTCGCGAACCAGAAGGTCGCAGTTCGCACGGTCGACCTCCCGCCGATCGAGAACCGCAAGGAACTCGACGCCGCAGTGCGCTTCCAGGCGCAGGACGTCATCCCGATGCCGCTCGATCAGGCCGTGCTCGACTGGCAGCCGATGGAGCTCGTCGACACGCCCGACGGCCCGCGCCAGCGCATCCTGCTCGTGGCAGCACGCCGCGACATGGTCGAACGCGTCGTCGCCGCCGTCCGCGGCGCCGGGCTGAGGCTCGACGGCATCGACCTCGGCGCGTTCGCGATGATCCGCGCGCTGCATGCAGGCTCGGACGAGCCCGAGACCGTTCTCTACGCAGGTGTAAGCGGGCTCACGAACCTTGCGGTCGCCCGTGGTGACCGGCCACTCTTCGCGCGCGCCTCCGGTGGCGGCATCGAAGCTCTGGCGATCGAGTTCGCCGAGCGCCGTGGCCTCACGCTCGAGCACGCGCGCGGTTGGCTCCAGCACGTCGGACTGAACGTCCCCGTCGAGTCGGTCGAGGGTGACGCCGAGATCATCGCCGACGCCCGCCGCGTGCTCGAGGACGGCGCGCGCAAGATCGGCGCCGAGATCCGTCAGACGCTCGACTTCCATCACATGCAGGTCGACGGCGCGCCTGTGGCGCGCGTCGTCCTGACCGGTGAGGCCGTCGGGGTGCACGGATTCGCAGACGCGCTCAGCGCCGAACTCGGCCTGCCCGTCGGCGAAGGTCGCGTCGCCGCCGAGCCGGAGTCCTTCACCCCCGGTCGCCTGACCGTCGCAGCCGGCCTTGCCGCCGGCGGAGAGCCGTCGGTCAATGTCCTTCCCGCCGAGGAGCGGCGCGCAGCCGGGACGGGGGGCCGCAGCGACGGCGCGGTCTACGCGGTGCTGGGAGTCCTCGCGCTCGCGCTGGTCCTCGTCACCGCCTCGGTTCTCTCGAAGAACGGCGTGAAGGACAAGGAATCCGACCTCGCCGCGGTCACCGCCAAGGCCGCGAGCGCCGAGCAGGCCGCCTCGGCGCTCTCCGCCTACACCGAGTTCGCGGCGCTTCGCGAGAAGCGCGATGAGACCGTGAAGCTGATCGCCGACAGTCGCTTCGACTGGGCCCACGCCCTCTCCGAGGTATCGCGCACGATTCCCAAGAACGCGTGGCTGACCACACTCACCGGGTCGGTGTCCTCGGCATCCGCCGGCGGCAGTTCGGGCCTGCGCAGTTCGCTGCCGCAGCCCGCCGTCGAGATCGTCGGCTGCACCACCAGTCAGGGCGCAGTGGCCCGCATGATGTCCGATGTTCGCCGTATCGACGGAGTCGAGCGCGTAAGCCTCGAAGCGTCGGAGAAGTCCGACGACGCCGGCGGCGGCGACGGCGGCAGCACCGGTGGCGCCGGCGGCGCCGGCGGCGAGGGCGGCAGCTCGTCGGATTGCCGCAACGGCAAGGACTGGGTCGCCAAGTTCCAGATGACTGCATGGTTCGTCGCGCCGCCCGCGCTCGCGACCGTCGCCGCGCCGCCCCCGGCCGGCGACGCGAAGTCAGGTACGCCTGAGGCCTCCGGCGTTGCCAGCGACGCGAGCCAGGCTCCCGAGTCCTCAAGCGGCCAGGCGCCCGCGCCGGCTTCCCCCTCGACCCCGGCCGGAGGTGAATCGTGACGCGCCGTGATCGCACCGTCCTGCTCGTCGTCGTGACGGCAGCCCTGATCGGGGCCTTCTGGTTCCTCGTCATGTCTCCCACGCGCAAGGACGCGAGCGCCCTTGACAAGAAGATCGCCGCACAGCAGCAGCGGCTGACCGCGGCCGAGACCCAGGTCAGCGCCGCCCAGTCGGCCAAGCGCGGCTACGAGTCGGACTACGCCGCCGTCGCCGAGCTCGGCCAGGCGGTCCCGGCTGACGATGACGTCGCCTCGATGATCTATCAGCTCGACAGGGCCGCGCGTGGCGCGCGGATCGACTTCCGCTCCTTCAAGCTGACCGCGACCGGGCAGGCGAGCACCGCCGCAGCGGAGCCCGCCGCTGACGCCGGTGGCGCGCAGACGATCGGCCAGCTGCCGCCCGGCGCGGCCGTCGGTGCTGCCGGCTTTCCGACGATGCCGTTCGACTTCAACTTCGACGGCAGCTTCTTCCGGATGCAGAAGTTCCTCGCTCGCGTGGCCCGGCTGACGCGCGTCCGCGACGGCGGCATCGACGTGAACGGCCGCCTGCTGACCATCGACCGGATCCAGATCAGCGCCTCGCGCAAGGGATTCCCGAAGGTGCGGGCCGAGATCTCGGCGACCGCCTTCGTCGTCCCCAGCGACGAGGGTCTGACCGGCGGCGCGACCGTCGAGGGACCGGCCACCGGCGCCGCGTCGGACGAGAATGCCGCTGACAAGGGTGCTGCGACCGCTTCGGCCTCTGCCGGCCTGACAACCGGAGGCTCGCGATGACCTTCCTGCGAAACATCGGTGCCGACCTGTTGGAGAAGCGCCTGTGGCCGGTGGCCCTCGCGCTGATCGTCGGGCTGGTCGCCGTGCCCACGCTGCTCGCCAAGTCCTCCGGCGGCGAGCCGGTGCCCCAGACCGCGGCGATCGCGGCCGGCGAGGCGGCGAAGGCCGACGCGGTGGTCGCGCTTGACACGAAGCCCGTGGGCCGCCGCAAGCGCGGTGGACGCTCCAAGAACCCCTTCAAGCAGCTCTATGTGCCCAAGGTGAAGACCGAGACAACGGTCACCGCCACGAGCGCCTCGTCGGAGCCCTCCAAGGACACCTCCGGCGGCGGCAGCACGGCTCCGGCGCCCAAGGTCACCCCGGCACCGCAGCCCAAGTCCAAGCCCAAGCCCAAGCCCAAGTCCAAGTCCAAGCCGAAGTCCTCTCTGGCCGTCTACAAGGTCAAGCTGCACTTCGGCCAGGCCGGCGCGATGCGCACGATCAGCGACGTTGCGCGCCTCACGCCCCTGCCCTCCGCCGATGACCCGTTCTTCGTCTTCCTGGGTGTCAAGGCGGACGGCAAGACGCTGGTCTTCCTCGTCGGCTCGGACGCGAAGGCGACCGGTGACGGCAAGTGCAAGCCCAGCGGCGCCGACTGCGAGACGATCGAGATGCAGGCCGGCGACACCGAGTACTTCGATGTGACGTCCGACGCCGGCGTCGAGCAGTACCAGATGGACATCGTCTCGATCAGCAAGTCGAAGGCATCGTCGGCAAAGGTCGCACGCAAGGCTCGCGCACGCCGCTCGAAGGCCGGTGCCGCACTGCTGAGAGCCGCTCGCAGGGATGCTCAGGCGCCCGAGATGCTCGGCATCTACCGCTGGAACTCGGCCCGCGGCGTGCTCGAGGTCGTGCCGCGCAAGAAGCGCAAGGCCAAGGTCGCCGTCGGCGCGCTCGCGGGCACCTCGTCCGTGCGCTGACGACCGCGGCTCATCTTCACGCGCCCGAGCGCCGGCGAGAACATCGCCGGCGTTCGTGCGAGCCGCCTGGAGGTGGCGCCCGCGCGCACTCGAATAACCTGAGCCGCCGCACATGGCGCTCAAGCTCATCACCGCGGGCGAGTCCCACGGCCCCGGCCTGACCTGCATCGTGGAGGGCCTGCCGGCCGGACTCGAGCTCGATCCGGTCGCCATCGACCGTGACATGGCGCGCCGCCAACTGGGACACGGGCGCGGCGGGCGCATGAAGATCGAAACCGACCGCGCGTTCGTGACGGCCGGCGTCCGTCACGGCCACACGCTGGGCGGGCCGATCGCCCTTCAGGTGGCCAACCGCGACTACACGAACTGGGACGAGCGCATGAGTCCCTGGCCTGTCGCGGCCGACGTACCCGAGGTGCACCTGCCGCGTCCTGGCCATGCGGATCTGGTCGGGGCCTGGAAGTACGGCCACAGCGACGTGCGCAACGTGCTCGAGCGGGCCAGCGCTCGCGAGACGGCGGCGCGCGTTGCAGGGGGGGCCGTCTGCCGCGCCTTCCTGGAAGCCGTCGCGGTGAGTGTCCGCTCTCACGTCGTGCAGATCGGAACGGTCGCGGCTCCGGAGCGCACCGCTCCGCTCGCGGTCGGCGACTTCGACGGCGTCGATGACGACCCGGTGCGCTGCCTGGACGCGGAGTCGAGCCGCGCGATGGTCGAGCACATCAACGTCCAGCGCAAGGCAAACGAGTCGATCGGCGGGGTGTTCGAGGTGGTCGTCTTCGGCCTGGTTCCCGGCCTCGGCTCGCACGTCTCGTGGGAGACGCGGCTCGACGGCCGCGTCGCCGGAGCGATCTGCTCGATTCAGGCGGTGAAGGGCGCGACGCTCGGAGAGGCGTTCGACATAGCGGCCAGGCCGGGCTCCGAGGCCCACGACGAGATCTTCTTCGACGAGGCCCGCGGCTACTACCGCGAGACCAACCGCGCCGGTGGCCTGGAGGGTGGAATGACGACCGGTGAGCCGCTGATCGTGCGCGGCGCCATGAAGCCGCTGCCGACGCTGACCCAGCCGCTGCGTTCGGTCGACATCTCAACGCGCGAGCCCGCCCAGGCGCTGCGCGAGCGCACGGACTCGAGCACCGTTCCGGCCGCCGGCGTGGTTGCCGAGGCGATGATCGCCTTCGTGCTCGCCGATGCCTACCGCGAGAAGTTCGGCGGCGACCACATCGAGGACGTGCGCGACGCGGTGACGCGTTACGCCGAGCGCATCGGGTGGAAGCCCCGCTGACCCGCACGCTGGCATTCGCCGGCTTCATGGGCGCCGGCAAGTCGACGCTCGCCCGTGACGCCGCGCGCCTGCTCGGCGTGCCGTTGCAGGACAGCGACGCGATCGTCGAGGCGCAGCTCGGCGAACCGATCGCCTCGTTCTGGGCGCGCGAGGGTGAGGCGGCGTTCCGTGCCCGCGAGGAGCAGGCGGTCGTCGAGGCGCTCGGCGGTCCCGCCCGGGGTCCTGGCACTCGGCGGCGGCGCACTCGGCTCCGAGCGCGTGCGGAGCGCCCTGCGCGCACATGTCGTGGTGCTCGTGGAGGTCGCTCGGGAGACCGCGTGGTTGCGCGCGTCCGGTCGCGGAAGGCCGCTCGCCGCCGACAGGGCGAGCTTCGACGCGCTTTACGACGAGCGCATGCCCGCCTACCGGGCCGCCGCGAACGCGACGCTGCCGTCCTCGGAACTTCCGATCCTGCGGCGCGCGCTGCCGAGCCTGCGCGCGCTGGCCGGCGACGCTCTCGAGGGACTCACGCTGCTGTGGGCGACGAGCGCCTCGGGCGACTACCCGGTCTGGGTCGGCGAAGGAGCGATCGGCGCCGCGCCCTGGCCGCTGCCCGCGTCCTCGCGGCGGCTGGGGGTGAGCGACGCGAACGTCGCCGACCTCCATGCCGGGCGCGTCCCGGACCTCGCCGCGCTGATCGAGGTGCCGGCCGGGGAGACGCACAAGACGCTCACGACCGCGGAGCGCGTGTGGCACGCACTCGTGGAGCAGGGTGCGACGCGGTCCGATCATGTGGTCGCCGTCGGCGGCGGCGTGGTCGGCGACCTCGCGGGTTTCTGCGCGGCGACCTACCAGCGCGGCATTCCGCATCGTGCAGGTGCCGACGACGCTCGTGGCGCAGGTCGACTCGGCCTACGGGGGCAAGACCGGCGTCGACCTGCCCGAGGCCAAGAACTACGTCGGCGTCTACCACCAGCCCGCGGCGGTGATCGTCGATCCCGGGGCGCTGGCGACGCTGCCGGCCGCCGAGTTCGCCGCCGGCTACGCGGAGGTGCTGAAGACGGCGCTGATCGCCGGCGGCGTCGCTCTGGGAGACGCTGGCCGGCGGCGCCGCCGTCGACGAGCGGGTGATCATCGAGTGCGCGCGCACCAAGCTCGCCGTCGTCGCCGCCGACGAGCGTGACGGCGGCAGGCGTCAGGTGCTGAACCTCGGCCACACCGTCGGGCATGCGATCGAGACGTCGACCGGCTACTCGCGCCTGCGTCACGGCGAGGCGGTCGGGCTGGGGCTGCTCGCCGCGCTGCGGCTCTCGGGCGCGGACGACCTGCGCGAGCAGGTCGCCGGGCTGCTCGCCGGAGCCGGCCTGCCGGTGTCGATCGACGGGCTGGACGCAGACGATGTCGTGGCCGCGACGCGCCTCGACAAGAAGCGCACGACAGACGAGGTGCCGTTCGTGATCTGCCGGGCGCCGGGCGACGTTCGTCACGGCGAGCAGGTCGCCCAGCATGCGATCCGCGACGCCGTCGCCGAGCTGATCGGGCCTGACGGCCCGGCCGACTGACCTGAGAGGATCGGAGTCGTGCTCGCCCGCAACCGCATCGAGGTTCTCCACGGCGTGAACCTGGATCAGCTGGGGCGCCGCGACGCGGCGCACTACGGCGACATGACGCTCGACCGGCTCGAGCAGCAGGTGTCCGAGTGGGCTCACGAGCTCGGTCTCGAGGCGCGTTTCTTCCAGACCAACTTCGAGGGCGAGTTCGTCGAGCACCTTCACAAGCTCGACGGCCTCACCGACGGGCTGGTTCTGAACCCCGGTGCGTGGACCCACTACTCATGGGCGATCCGTGACGCGCTCGAGATCAGCGCCCTGCCCTCGGTCGAGGTGCATCTGAGCGACGTGCGGCAGCGTGAGGAGTTCCGGCGCGTGTCGGTGATCGGTGACCTCTGCCTGACGACCGTGAGCGGGCAGGGTCCGCAGGGGTACCGCACCGCACTCGAGCGGCTGCGGTCCGAGCTGGACGTGCCATGATCGCCCGCGCCGAGCGATTGGCCGACGCTGCGCGCGAGCGTGACCTCGACCTCCTGCTCGTCTCGAACCTCGCCGACGTCCGCTGGCTGACAGGGTTCACCGGGTCCAACGCGCTTGCGGTGCTCAGCTGTGCGGGCCCGGGCACGGGACTGTTCCTGACCGACTTCCGCTACGCGGCGCAGGTGGCGGATCAGGTCGCCGGCGACTGGCGCGTGCTGCAGGCGTCCCAGGAGCTGCTCGGGCGCGGACTCGGCGAGCATTTCGGGGCCGCATGGACGACGGAGGTTCCCGCGCGTGTCGGCTTCGACGACGACGCAGTCACGGTCAGGGGCCTCGAAAGAATGCGCGAGGCGCTCGGCGAGCGGGCGGAACTGATCGCCGCAGGCGGCCTCGTCGAGCGGCTTCGCGAGGTCAAGGACGACGGCGAGGTCGCGCGTATCCGCGAGGCTGCCCGGCTGGCCGACAGCGCGCTGCTCGACGTACTGGGTCGCGGGCTCGCGGGCCGCACGGAGGCCGCCGTGGCCCTCGACCTGGAGATGACGATGCGTGGCCTCGGCGCCCAGCAGCTGAGCTTCCCGCCGATCGTCGCGGGCGGTCCGCACGGGGCGCTGCCGCACGCTGACGCACGGGAAGTGCCGATCGAGTCGGGCAGGCTGGTGACGATCGACTGGGGCTGCAGGCTCGACGGCTACTGCTCGGACTGCACGCGGACCTTCGCCGTCGGCGGCGCGGTGGCCGACGAGGCTCGGTCCGTGTACGACGTGGTCCTGCGCGCGCAGGACGCCGCTCTGGCGGCGGTCGCGCCGGGCGCCCAAGGGCGTGCGGTCGATGCGGTCGCACGCGACCTGATCGACGAGGCCGGGTACGGCGAGCGCTTCGGCCACGGGCTCGGCCATGGCGTCGGGCTGGAGGTCCACGAAGGGCCGCGCCTGACGCGTACGAGCGACTCGACGCTCGCGTCGGGCATGGTCGTGACCGTCGAGCCGGGCGTCTACCTGCCCGGGCACTTCGGCGTGAGGATCGAGGACCTCGTCGTCGTCACGGACAGCGGCAGCGAGGTCTTGAACACGCTGCCCAAGGCCTACCAGGTGGTCGAGTGAGCGTGAGCGCCGAGGTCGTCGTCGACGCTCGCTTCCGCGGTCCGCCGTCGTCCGCGAACGGCGGCTACGTCTGCGGCATGCTCGCCGGGCGGCTGCCGCCGGGCGCAGTGACGGTGACGCTGCGCAGGCCGATCCCGCTGGACAGGCCGCTGCGCGTGCAGTCTGCGGAGGGGGACGGTCTCGCGCTGGTCGATCCGCAGGCGGACGACGCTCACGTCGGAGGGCAGGCTCTGGTGGTCGCGAGGCCTGCGGCCGACGTCGACCTGGGCGCGGTGCCGGCTGTCAGCGTCGAGCGCGCGCGGGCGGCGCGGCCCGACGAGGCGCTGCTCGTCAGGCATCCCTTTCCCGGCTGCTTCGGCTGCGGCACCGAGCGCGAGCAGTCCGAGGCGGTCGCTCTGCACGTGGGCCCGCTCGGTGACGGGGTCTGGGCGACGTCCTGGACGCCGGGTACGGGCCTGCCGCACGAGCACGACGGCGACCTCGCCGGTGAGGTCGTCTGGACCGCGCTCGACTGCCCGAGCAGCTTCGCCGCGGTTCCGGCGGGCTCCGAGCCACACGTCCTCGGGCGCCTGGAGGGCAGCGTCACGGCTCCGGTGCGCGTCGGCGAGGAAGTCGTCGTCCTCGCCTGGGCACTGGGTCACGAGGGCCGCAAGCGCTGGGGCGCTACTGCGATCGTCGGCACCGGCGGGGACCTGCGCGCGCACGCGCGCGCAACCTGGATCGCGCTGTCCTGAGGCGGGGTGGGCGACCGGTGCCGTCGCAGGGCCCTCGTCTCCGGTCGTAGCTGTCAGCTCGTGCCCGGAACGGCCTGCTCCACGAACCGTGAGCGGAGCTCGGTCTTCTTCCACTTGCCGGTCGCCGTGCGCGGAATCGCGTCGACGACCTCGAAGCGCTCCGGCAGTTGCCAGCGCGCGAACTCCGACGAGAGGTGGTCGCGGAGTTCCTGCTCGGTTGCGCTCTCGCCCGCGGCGAAGGCGACCACGCCGAGCGGGCGCTCTCCCCAGCGGTCGTCGGGGATGGCGATGACCGCCGCCTCGGCGACCGCGGGGTGGGCCATCAGGAGGTTCTCGAGGTCGACCGAGCTGATCCACTCGCCGCCGGACTTGACGAGGTCCTTCGAGCGGTCGCAGATCCGGATGCAGCCGCGCGCGTCGATCGTCACGACATCGCCGGTCTGAAACCAGCCGTCGGACGTGAACTTGTCCGCCCCGTCGCCGCCGTGATAGCCGGCCGCCACCCACGGGCCGCGAACCTCGAGTTCGCCCATCGCCGAGTCGTCCCACGCGATCAACTCGCCGTCGTCGTTGCGCACGCGCGTCTCGACGAGCGGCACCGCGATGCCCTGCCGGGCGCGGTACGCGATCTGCTCCTCGACGGGACGGTCCTCCATGTCGGCGGGAAGTCGGCTGACCGTCCCGAGCGGGCTCATCTCGGTCATGCCCCAGGCCTGCAGGATGCTCAGGCCGTGCGCCGCGAACCCGCTGATCATGCTCGGCGGCACCGCCGCGCCACCGACGACGAGCGTGTGAAGGCGGGAAAGGTCCCAGCGCTGCGGCTGCGCGTCGAGCGCGCCGAGCATCCCCATCCAGACAGTCGGGACGCCGGCGGTCATCGTCACCCGCTCATCGGCCAGCAGGTCGAGCACGCTCTCGGCGTCGAGGTGCGGACCGGGGAACACGATTGCGGCTCCGGCGAGCGCCGCGGCGTAGGGCAGGCCCCACGCGTTGGCGTGGAACATCGGTACGACCGGCAGGATCGTGTCGCTCCTCGACACGGCGAGCGAGTCCGGGAGCGCCGCGCCGAGTGCGTGCAGCAGCGCCGCGCGATGCGAGTAGACGACGCCCTTCGGGCGCCCGGTCGTGCCTGACGTGTAGCACGTCGCGGCGGCCTGCCGCTCGTCCAGATCAGGCCATTCGATCGGCTCATGGCCGTCGACGAGCGACTCGAACTCGATCGTCCCGTCAGGTGCCGGAGCCGCGTGCGAGACGACCACGACGTGGTCGACGCTCTCGACCCCCTTGAAGGCGTCGAGCAGCGGCAGCAGCGTCTCGTCGACGACGATCACGCGGTCAGCCGCATGGCCGGCGATGTACGCCAGCTCGTCAGGGTGAAGGCGCGGGTTGAGCGTGTGCAGGACGGCACCCATGCAGGGGACCGCGAAGTACAGCTCGAGATGCTCGGACTGGTTCCAGAGCAGCGTCGCGACGCGATCACCGGGCTCGATGCCGAGCTCGCGAAGGCCACCGGCGAGGCGGCGGGCGCGGTCCAGGACGGTCCCGTAGCTCGTGCGCTCGACGCGCCTGTCCGGACGGCGGGTCACGATCTCGCGCTCCGGATGGAAGCGCTCGGCGCGTTCGGCGATCGTCGTCAGCGTAAGCGGATAGTCATCCATCGAGCCTTGCTCCTCAGTCGTGGGGCCGGTGGCCTGCCGGCTGCGTACCGTCAACGGGCATTCTCGCCGAACGGCAGGGACGGCGGGCGTGCAGCCTCCACCGCAGGCCTGACGCTACGCTGGCAGGGGCGCATGATCAGCACGAATCAGCTCAAGAACGGCAACCACATCGAGGTCGATGGGGTCATCTTCAAGGTGATCGAGTTTCAGCACGTCAAGCCCGGCAAGGGCGGGGCCTTCGTGCGGACGAAGCTGCGCCGCGCGTCCGACGGAAACGTGATCGACAAGACGTTCCGCGCGGGCGAGAAGTTCCGCGCGGTGCGGACCGAGGGCCGCAAGATGAAGTTCCTCTACGCGGACGGCACCGACGCGCACTTCATGGACGACGAGTCGCTTCGAGCAGATCGCGATCCCCGAGCCGAACGTCGCCGACGAGCTGCGCTGGACGAAGCCCAACGACGAGGTCGACATGCTGTTCATCGACGACCAGCCGTCGGGTCTCCAGCTTCCGTCGTCGGTCGAGCTCGAGGTCGCCGAGACCGACCCGGGGCTGCGCGGCGACACCGTGTCCGGCGGCGGGAACAAGCCCGCGACGCTCGAGACCGGCGCGACGATCCAGGTTCCGCTGTTCGTGAACGTCGGTGACCGCGTCAAGGTGCAGACCGAGACCGGCGCCTACATGTCGCGCGCCTGACACCGCGTGTCCCGTCGCTCCGAGCAGCGCCGCGCCGCCGCTTTCGCGCTGTACCAGAGCGAGGTCACGGGGCGTGAGCTCGACGATGTCCTCGAGCGCGAAGCGTCGATGCTCACGCGCTCGCTGGCGCACGCAGCCGAGGACCGGCAGGCGGAGCTCGACGAGATCCTCGGACGGCACGCGCGCGGCTGGACGGTGGACCGGATCGCTCCGCTGGAGCGGGCGATCATGCGCGTCGCGCTGATCGAGATGCTGCATCCCGACGTCGCTCCCGCGGACACGCCGATCCCGCCTGAGGGCGCCATCGACGAGGCCGTCGAGACGACCAAGGACGTTCTGCGGCGCGGACGCTCCCGGCTTCGTGAACGGCATCCTCGCCGCCGCTCTGCGCGAGATGCAGGAGAATCCGTCCTCGTGATGACCGAGATCGACATGCGGACCCTCGATCAGCTCGTGCTGCGCCTGGAAGGCGCTGCCGCAGCAGCTGCGCAGCGGCGATCTCTCAGCCCGACGCCGCCGCGGGTCTCGTCGAGGACTGCGCGGCGCTCGCCGGAGAGGCGTCGGCCGAGCTCGAGCGCCTGCGCCCGCGCCAGTGCGGCCGAACCGCCGCCCGGGCAGGACAGCCTTCTGTGACGCGGTCGAGATACCCCGACCAGCTGCGCGCAGCAGGTCGAGTCGTACCTCGAGAGCCTGCGTTTCTCGCCCGACGAGCCGACCGACGGCCTCGAGGAGGCGATGCGCTACTCGCTGCTGGCCGGCGGCAAGCGGATCCGGCCGGTGCTCGCGCTCGCGACGGCGCGCTCGCTCGGGCATGACCCGCAGAGCGTCCTGCCGCTGGCGGCCGCGCTCGAGCTGATCCACACCTACTCGCTGATCCACGACGACCTGCCCGGCGATGGACGACGACGCGCTGCGCCGCGGCCGGCCCACCTGCCACGTGCGCATTCGGCGAGGACGTCGCGATCCTCGCGGGCGACGGCCTGTACGCCGAGGCGTTCCGGCTCGTTGCTTGCCGAGCAGCGCGGCGACCCCGGCAACCTGCTCCGAGCGGCATGCCGAGCTCGCCGCGGCGACCGGCGTCGGCGGCATGGTCGGCGGGCAGTACATCGACGTTCGCGGAGACGGCGGAGCAAGGTCCCGCGGGGCTGCGGCGCCTGCACGAGCTGAAGACCGGCCGCCTGATCGGCGCCAGCGTCGAATGCGTCTGCCTGCTCGACGGGCATGAGCCGGCGACAGGCTCGAGCGCTTCCGCGCGTTCGCGCGCGAGCTCGGGCCTGCTCTTCCAGATCGTCGACGACATCCTCGACGTGACCGGCACCGACGCCGCGCTCGGCAAGCCCCAGGGCAGCGACGAGCGTCACGGCAAGCGGACGTACGTGACCGAGTACGGCCTGGACGGAGCACGTGACCTGGCGCTAGCCTCACACCGCAAGCGCGCGCGAGTCGCTTGCGCTCGCCGCGCCCGGCGGGGCTCGCGAGCTCGACGCAGATCACCGACTTCATCGCCACGCGCCAGAGCTGAACCGACCAGCCACATGAGCCGCCTCCTCGACCGCATCGACCGCCCCGCAGGACCTCCACGCCCTGACCGAGGAGGAGCTGCAGCAGGTCGCGCAGGAGGTGCGCGAGCACATCATCGACACGGTCGGTGAGATCGGCGGGCACTTCGGCGCGAACCTCGGCACCTGCGAGCTCGCGGTCGCGCTGCACTCGCTGCTCGACTCCCCGCGCGACAAGATCCTCTGGGACGTCGGCCACCAGGCCTACCCGCACAAGATCCTGACCGGGCGCCGCGACGCGCTCGCGACGATCCGCCAGTACGGAGGGCTCGCGCCGTTCTGCTCGATCGAGGAGAGCCGAGCACGACATCATGGGCGCCGGGCACGCGTCGACCTCGATCGGCTACGCGGTCGGGCTGAAGGAGGGCATGAGGCTGCGCGGCGCGCCGGACGCGGGCAGCGTCGTCGCGGTCATCGGCGACGGCGCGATGACCGGCGGCGTCGCCTTCGAGGCGATCCACCAGGCGGGCGGCCTCGGCACGCCGATCGTCGTCGTGCTCAACGACAACGGGATGTCGATCGCGCCGAACGTCGGCGCGCTGTCGCGCTACTTCAACCGCGTGCGGCTCAACCCGCGCTTCTGGCACGCGCGCGAGGGCGTCGAGGGCCGCCTCACGCAGCTGCCCGCGCGGCATCGGCGCGCGCTTCGAGCGGCTCGGCCCGCAGCTCAAGGAGTCGATCAAGGCGTTCTGGGCGCCCGGGCTCTTCTGGGAGGAGCTCGACTGGGCCTACATCGGCGTCATCGACGGGCACGACGTCGCGCGCGCTGCGCCGCGCGCTGCGTCGCCGCCTTCGCTGCGCAGCGCCCCGTCGTCGTGCACGTCGCGACGGTCAAGGGCAAGGGCTTCGCCCCGGCCGAGGACGGCGGCCTGGAGGGCATGGAGAAGTGGCATGCCGCCAAGCCGAAGTCGATCGCCGGCGGCGCACCGGTGGCGAGCAAGCCGGTCGCCACGTCGCCTCCGCCGGCGCCCAGGCCGCCGACCTACACCGAGGTGTTCGGCGACGCGATCGTCGACGAGGTCCGTCGCGACCGGCGCGTCGTCGGGCATCACGGCGGCGATGAACTCGGGCACCGGCCTGAACATCCTTCAGAAGGCCGAGCCCGACCACTACTTCGACGTCGGGATCGCCGAGCAGCAGGCGGTGCTGTTCGCCGCGGGGCTCGCGCTCGAGGGCGCCAAGCCCGTCTGCGCGATCTACTCGACCTTCCTTCAGCGCGCGTTCGACCAGATCGTCCACGACGTCGCGCTGCAGAGCCTGAACGTCGTCTTCGCGATGGATCGCGCGGGCCTCGTCGGCGACGACGGCCCGACGCATCACGGCGTGTTCGACATCGCCTACCTGCGCTGTCTGCCGAACATGACGCTGATGGCGCCGCGCGACGAGGCGATGCTCGTCCACATGCTGCACACCGCCGCTTCTGATGGACGGGCCGGTCGCGCTGCGCTACCCGCGCGGCGAGGGCGTCGGCGTCGCGCTGCCCGAGGAGCCCCGGGCGATCGAGGTCGGCACCGGCGAGATCCTGCGCGAGGGCAGCGCGTCGCGCTGCTCGGCTACGGCAGCGGCGTGCAGAAGGCGCTCGACGCCGCCGACCTGCTGGCTGAGCAGGGGATCGACGCCACGGTCGCCGACGCGCGCTTCGCCAAGCCGCTCGACGGCGCGCTGCTGGCGCAGCTCTGTGCCGAGCACGAACTGCTCGTGACGATCGAGGAGGGCGTGCTCCAGGGCGGCTTCGGCATCGGCGGTCTGGGAGCACCTCAACGATGCGGGGATCCATCGTCCCGCGCATCCTGCGCGTCGGGCTGCCCGACCGCTACGTCACGCACGGCGAGCCCGCGCTGCTGCACGCCGAGGTCGGGTTCAGCGGGTCGGCCATCTCGCAGCGCGTGTGCAGGGCGCTCGGCGTCGGCGACGAGATCGCCGCCGAAGCGTGAGCGCGATAGCTCCCGCGATCCAGGCGATCATCGACGAGGACCGGCTCGAAGGTGCTGACGGCGGGCGGCCGTCACTGGAGGAGATAAGGGCCGCCTACCTGCGGACCGCGGAGCAGCTCGGCGGGCCGGTCGAGCCGGTGGCGGGCGTGGAGGACGTGATGATCCCGCGGGCCGAGGGTGGAGCGGTGCCTGCGCGCGTCTACCGCGCGGCCGAGTCGTCCGGGGCGAACGGCGCTCTCGTCTGGTTTCACGGCGGCGGCTGGGTCGCGGGGAATCTCGACGGATTCGATCGCGTCGCACGCCGGTTGGCCAACGCCTGTGGCATGACCTGCGTCAGCGTCGACTACAGGCTGGCGCCTGAGCATCCCTTCCCGGCGGCGGTCGAGGACGCCGACGCCGCGGTCGCCTGGGCGACCGGCGAAGGAGCGCAGCTGCTCGGCACCGACCCGCTGCGCGTGGTGGTGGGCGGTGACAGCGCAGGCGGCCACCTGGCCGCGCTGGCGGTGCAGCGGGCGCGCGATCGCGTTCGCGCCCAGCTCTTCGTCTACCCGGCGCTCGACCCGGCGACCGACAGCGACGCCTACCGCAGGTACGCGGAGGGCCCGATGCTCACCGCCCGTGACATGCGCGCGTGCTGGGAGGCATATCTGGGCGATGGCGGTGACGCTGCCGGCGCCCGCGTGCTGGAGGGCCGCCTCGCCGGCCTGCCGCCGGCCTGGCTGGTCATCGCCGAGCACGACCCGCTCCGAGACGACGGCCTCGACTACGCGGCGGCGCTGCGCTCGGCGGGCGTTCCCGTGGCGACGGTCGTCTACGACGACATGACTCACGGCTTCCTGCGCTGGGGCGGGATCGTCGAGCGTGCCGATCAGGCGATCACCTGGCTCGCCGGCGCGGCGCGGGCTTCGCTCTGCTGAGAAGGGAAACGGCCCGCCTGGGGAGGCGGGCCGTTTCTGGGAGGAGAGATTCAGGTCCAGCGTTTGATCTTGGAAGATCTTGGTCACGTGCGGGATATGAGGCAACGCGACGCGACATATGGTGCGACAGACAGGCCTTCTCGACTGTGACGTCGATCACATTTTCCCGGTCGCGCGCTCGTGCGTGAGGAATCGCTTCGGGGCGCGTGTTTGCCGCTACCGTTGCGCCGACCATGGGCAAGGTCCGGCTTGACACCCTGCTGGCAGATCGCGGCCTGTTCGCCTCGCGGGCGCGCGCCGCGGCGTCGGTGATGGCCGGCGAGGTCCGGCTCGGTGAGCATGGCGAGCGCGCAGCGAAGCCCGGCCAGCTCGTCGCGGATGACGTCGCGCTGCTCGTCGACGAGCGCCCGCGCTACGTCTCACGCGGCGGCATCAAGCTCAAGAACGCGATCGACGCCCTCGACGTCGAGGTCGCTGCGCGGCGTTGCCTGGACGTCGGTGCGTCGACCGGGGGCTTCACCGACTGCCTGCTGCAGTGCGGGGCCGCGCACGTTGTCACGCTCGACGTGGCCTACGGCGAGCTGGAATGGTCGCTGCGCGGGGACGAGCGCGTCACCGTGATCGAGCGCGTCAACGCGCGCTCGATCGTTCCCGCCGACCTTCCGTACGCGCCGGACCTGATCGTCGTGGACGTCTCCTTCATCTCGCTGACGAAGGTCCTGCCTGCCGTTCTCGCCTGCGGCGACACCCGGTACGACGCGCTCGCCATGGTCAAGCCGCAGTTCGAGGCCGGTCGTGACCGCGTCGGCAAGGGCGGTGTCGTCCGCGACCCGGCGGTGAGGGCTGACGTGCTCGCCGAAGTGGCGAGCTTTGCGGCGGACGCCTGCGACGCATCGATCATGGGCTTCGCCGCGTCGGGGCTGCCAGGGCCGAAGGGCAACCTCGAGACCTTCGTCCATCTCGCCGAGGCCGGGCGGCCCGGCGCGCTCACCGATCCCGTTTCGGCGGCACGTCAGGCGCAGGCATGACTCCCGGCAGGGCGGTGACCGTCTTCTCCCACGCGCGTCCGGCGGAGACGGCCGAGGCGATGACGGAGCTCGTGAAGCTCGCCGCCGCCGCCGGGATCGTGGTCCGGCTGGACCCTGAGGAGACGCGCAAGCACCCCGACGTGGCCGCGCGCGACGGAGTCGTGGCCGATGCGGACATCGCGACCGATGTCGACATCGCGATCGCGCTCGGCGGTGACGGGACGATCCTGCGGGCGCTGCGGCGCTACTCGCATACGAGTGTTCCCGTCTTCGGGGTCAACTTCGGCGAGATCGGCTTCCTGGCGACCGTTGAGCGTGACGGCGCGCGCGCGGCTTTCGCTCACGCGCTCGCGGGGGAGTTCGAGACGCTGACCCTGCCGGCGATCGCGGTCGACCACGGTGGTGCGGCGATCTGGGCCATCAACGACGTCGCGATCCATCGCCGCGCGGGGGAGCGCGTGGCCGAACTCGCCTACGCCATCGGCGGCGAGGAGGTCGGGCGCGTGCGCTGCGATGGGCTCGTCGTCGCAACGCCCGCCGGGTCGACCGGCTACAACCTCGCCAACGGCGGGCCGGTGCTCGCCTGGGGGGTCGAGGGCTACGTCGTCTCCTTCATCGCGCCGCATTCGCTGACCGCGCGAGCACTCGTCGTCGCGCCCGACGACCTGCTCACCGTCCACAACCGCTCGGCGAGCGCTGTCGACGTGTCGATCGACGGGCGGCCGTCCGGGGAGATCGGGCCGGGCGAGACGGTGACCGTCGGCTTCCTGCGCGAGGCCGCGGACCTCGCGCTGCTGCCCGGCGCGACGTTCTACAGACGCCTGCGCGAGACCTTCGGCAGGCTCTCATCTTCGTAGTGGCGGCTCCCGGGACGTCGCGGACGGCGATACTGCGAGTGGTGACTCCTCCGGCCAAGCTCCGCGGTGTCCGAGTGCGCCGAGCAGCGCTCGCCGTCGCAGGCTGCGCGATGCTGTCGGCGACCGTCGTTCCCAGCGCCGACGCCTATCGCCTCGGCGGGAAGCGCTGGCCGGGCCGGACCGCCAAGATCACCTACTGGAACGGCACCCCGTATCGCGCCGAGCTTGCGGCCGCCGTCCGCGCCTGGAACAAGAGCGGCGCGCGCGTGCGGTTCGTCGCCGCCTCGCGCAAGCGCGCGAAGCTGCGGATCACGAGCCATGGGCCGCCCGAGGGCGACCGCTACTTCGGCGCGTCCGGTGAGGCGAGCGTCGGCCGCCGGCGCCGTGCCGTCATCAAGCTGAGCCGCAACGGCCGCGGCGCCGCGATCACCGGGGTCATCGCGCACGAACTCGGGCACGTGCTGGGCCTGAACCACGAGACCCGCCGTTGCGCGGTGATGAACTCCGTGCCGTGGACTCGATGTGGGAGCGTTCAGCCCTGCTCGATCCTTCAGCCGGACGACCTGCGCGGCGCCGTGAAGCGCTACAGCGGCCGCGCCCGCAAGAGCCGTGCGGAGCTCTGTCCGCCGGCGCCCCTGGCGCCCAGGATCGACCTCGTGCCGGGGAGCTACCGCGCTGAGGCGCGGTTCCGGATGCCTGACGCGCTCAGCGTGGCCGGCTACGCGGTGAACGTCGGCGTGGGCTCTTGCCCGCCCGGGGACTTCACGAGCGCACGGTCGTACGAGGCCGCTCCCGGGCAGGACGTGACCGTCGACGTGACCCCGCTCAAGGACCCGCACGGTGCCGCCGGACAGACGCTCTGCGCTCGCATCTGGACACTGGGCGAAGGGGGTCGCGCGAGCTCTGACGCCGTGACCGCCCAGGCGGTCTACAGGCTCGGCGTGCTGCCGGTCCCCGCGCGGTTCACGGTGACCGCGAACATCGCCGGGATACTCGTCGACTGGGCCGGCGTGGCCCACCAGCAGGCGCGCCACTACGAGATCGCGTACCTCGCCGGTGAGACGTGCCCGGTGTCCCCGGAGGCGGCGCCGCCCGCCCAGAGGCGGACGCGTTCCGGTGCCCGCCACGACGATCGGCCTGGACGTGGCGCCGGGCAGATACTGCGTGGCGATCTGGACACGCGACAGCTACGGCCGGCTGAGCGATGGCACCGCGACGGCGGTCGTCGACTCGTTCGCACGCCCGGGGGACGTGATCTTCACCAACCCGACTCCGGGCTAGGCCCGGGCTTCACGCCGCGGCCGCAGAGGCGGTCCGTCGGGCGCCGCTGGTAAACCGCTCGGGTGCTCCACGAGCTCCGTGTCGAGAACCTGCTGCTGATCGAACGCGCTGAGTTGCGGCTTGCGCCGGGCCTGAACGTCATCACCGGCGAGACGGGCGCGGGCAAGACCGTGCTCGCGCAGGCGCTCGATCTGCTGTTCGGCGGGCGCCCGCGCGCCGGTGCGGTGCGGCCGGGGGCCTCGGAGGCATACGTCGAGGGGGTCTTCGACCTGCCGGCGGAGCTTCGTGAGGAGCTGGGCGACAGGGTGGCCGCCGACGCCGAGGAGCTGGTGCTCGCCAGGCGCGTCAGCGCAGAGGGCCGCACCCGCGCGTATGTCAACGGCCGCTCCGCGAACGTCGCGGACCTGCGGGATGCCGCGGAGGTGCTGCTGTCGTTCTACGGCCAGCACGAGCACCGCAGGCTCGTGCTGGCATCTGCGCAGCTCGACCTTCTGGACGCGTTCGCGGGTGCCGAGCAGCGCGAGCGCAGGGTCGCCTGCGCAGCGGCCCACGCGCGCGTGCGTGCGGCGGAGGGCGGCCTGGCGGAGCTGCGCGACGTTGCGGCGGCCCGCGACCGTGAGCTCGACCTGCTCGCCTACGAACTCCGGGAGATCGAGGAGGCGGCGCCCGATGAGGCCGAGGAGCACGAGCTGCTGGTCACGCGGGATCGGCTGCGTCACCTCGACGGCCTCAGAGCGGCTGCTCTCGCGGCGTCTGAGGCGATGGCGCCGGAGGAGGGCGCGGGGGTCACCATGCTGCTCGCGGCCGCCGCCGCTGCGCTGGAGTCCGTCGAGGGCGTGGACGGCGAGCTGGATCCGCTGGTGGAGCGCTGGCGCTCGCTCAGCTACGAGGCCGGTGATCTGGCGGCGGAGCTGCGCCGCTACGCCGACGCGCTGGACGACGAGCCGGGAGGGCTCGACGCCGCGGAGGCGCGGCTCACCCAGCTGGATCGTCTCAAGCGCAAGCACGGCGGCTCGATCGCGGGCGTGCTCGCACACGCCGAGCGCTGCCGGGCGCGTCACGCCGAGCTCACCGACGTCGAGGCCTCACTCGCCCGCTTGCGTGCCGAGTGCGATGACGCGATCGCCGCTCGCGGCGCCCTGGTCGAGAGCCTGCGCAGCGCGCGCGAGGAGGCCGCGCCGCGGCTGGCCGCGGCCGTCGGCGACGCGCTGGGTGAGATGGCGATGGAGGGCGCGAGGTTCGACGTGACGCTCGCACCCCGCGATCCGGGACCGGCGGGTGGCGATGCCGTCGAGCTGATGCTCGCGCCCAACAGCGGCGTCGCCGCGGCGCCGCTGCGTGACGCGGCGTCTGGTGGGGAGCTGTCGCGGGTGATGCTGGCGCTGCTCGGCGTCGCGAACGACCGCTCCGCCGCGACTCTGGTGTTCGACGAGATCGACGCGGGAATCGGCGGCAAGACCGCGCGCGCGGTCGGCGAGCGCCTGCGCGAGCTGGCCGAAGGGCGTCAGATCCTCTGCATCACGCACCTGCCTCAGGTGGCGTCGCTCGCGTCTCGTCACTTCTCGATCGAGAAGGACCCGCATGCCGACCCGGCGCTGACCACCGTCTCCCAGCTCGCAGAGCCGCAGGTCGTGGGCGAGCTGGTGCGCATGCTCGGGGCCGACGCGGACGACGGCGCGGCGCGCAGTCACGCGCGTGAGCTTCGCCGGGCGGCATAGTGCGGCGCCCGTAGACTCGGTGGCCGATGGAATCGGCAACCACCGAGCACCAGCCGCAGGTTGCGGGTCCGGTCCGCCTCGGGCGCAAGACGAAGCTGCTGGTCAAGAGGCTGCGTCCCGGCGAGGTCGCCGTCATCGATCACCGCAACCTCGATCGCGTGTCAGCGGAAGACCTGATCACAGCGGGTGTGGCGGCGGTCCTGAACTGCCGCCCGTCCTCGACCGGGGACTACCCGAACATGGGCCCCGTCCTGCTGGTGCAGGCGGGGATCCCGCTCGTCGACCTGCCCGACGACCTTCTCTTTCGCACCGTCCGCGACGGCGACCCGGTGGAGCTCCACGGCGGCGAGGTATGGGTCCGTGGAGAGCCGCTGGTCCGCGGCGACTGGCAGGACCCCGGCGAGGTGCTCGCGGCGACCGAGCGCCGCCGCCGCGACATCGGCGGGGCGCTTGAGGCGTTCGCGCGCAACACCGTCGAGCACATGGTCGAGGAGCAGGACCTGCTCGCCGGGAAGATCGATCTCCCGCGCTTCGACACGGACTTTCGCGATCGCCCGGCGCTGATCGTCGTGCGAGGGGTCAACCATCAGGCTGACCTTCAGGCGCTGCGGCCCTTCATCCGCGATCTGCGTCCGGCACTGATCGGCGTCGACGGGGGCGCGAACGCGATCATCGAGGCGGGCCTCAAGCCCCACATGATCGTCGGCGACATGGATTCGGCTTCGGAGAGCACGCTTCGCTGCGGGGCCGAGCTGGTGGTGCACGCCTACCCGGACGGCCGCGCGCCGGGCCGCGAGCACCTCGAGGAGCTGGAGTTGCCGCACAAGGTTCTGCCGGCGCCGGGCACGAGCCAGGACATCGCGATGCTGATCGCCTACGAGAAGGGCGCGTCGCTGATCGTCTCGGTCGGGTCGCAGTTCAACCTCGTCGAGTTCCTCGACAAGAACCGCCGCGGGATGTCGTCCACGTTCCTGACGCGCCTTCGCCTCGGGGAGAAGATCGTCGACGCGAAGGGCGTCAGCCGGCTCTACCGTCCGGTGCCGGGCGCGGCGCCGGTGCTGCTCGTGCTCGGAGTCGGCATCGTGGCGCTCGTCGCGGTCGTGCTCGTCACGCCCGGGCTTCGCGACGTCGCCGACCTGCTCTGGCTGAAGCTGAAGCTGCTTCTGGGCCTGTAGCTTCCGGCGCCGGTGTTCGACTTCCGCTACCACGCGATCTCCCTCGTCGCGGTTCTCGTCGCGCTCGTCGTCGGGGTCCTTCTCGGCGTGGCGATCGGCGACGCGGGCCTGGTCTCGTCAGCGGAGCAGAACCTGCGCGCCGACCTGCGCGAGGACGTCTCGCAGGCTGAGGACAGGGTGAGCGACCTGGAGTCCCGGCTCGCAGCCGAGCGCAAGCGCGCCGGCCAGTACGCCGACGCCTCGTACCCGCTGCTCGTCGGCGGCCGGCTCGACGGGCAGCGGATCGGCCTGCTGTTCCTCGGCCCGCCCTCCCGCAGCACGCGTGACGCGGTCGCAGGCGCTCTCGAGGACACGGGCGCCAGGCTCACGGGAACGCTGGGCCTGCGCGAGCCCCCCGACCTCGAGGCGCTGGCTGACAACGCCGGCAAGACGCGCTACGCGGCGCTGGCCGACGAGCCGGATCTGCTCGATGAGTTCGGACGCCGGATCGGGATCCAGCTGGTCCAGGGCGGGAAGCTCCTGCGAGCCGAGTCCCGCGCGCTGTTCTCGACGCGGGCCGGGTCGCTGGGCCCATTCGACGCGGTCGTCGTGGCTCGTCGCCCGCCGGCGGGCATGTCCGACGAACAGCGCAAGCAGACCGACGCGCTGGAGGACGGGCTCATCAAGGGCCTCAACGACAACCCGGTCTCGGTCGTGGGCGTGGAGCTGAGCGACTCAACTCCGTCGCAGGTGCCGTGGTATCAGGAGCGCGGCCTGTCGACGGTTGACAACGTCGACCGCGTCGCAGGTCAGGCCGCGCTCGTGTTCGCCCTCGCCGGTGCGACCGGGAACTTCGGGACCGGACCGCTCGCCGAGGGCCTGCTGCCGGCGCTCGAGGGCGTCACCGGCGGCCGCTGACCGAGCTCGCGCGGCCGTCAGCCGGTGCGCTCGAGGTCCAGCGCGCACGAGTTGATGCAGAAGCGCTGGCCGCTCGATCCCGGGCCGTCATCGAAGACGTGGCCCAGATGGCCGCCGCAGCCGGCGCACAGCACCTCGGTGCGGGTCATGCCGTGGGAGCGGTCGACGCGGGTCTCGACGGCATCGGCCACCATCGGGTCGGTGAAGCTCGGCCAGCCGGTGCCGGAGTCGAATTTCGTCGACGACCCGAACAGCGAGGCGCCGCAGCCGCGGCAGCGGTATGTCCCGTCGGCCTTCTCGTCGACGTACTCGCCGGTGAATGCCGGCTCGGTGGCCGCATGGCGAAGGACGGCGTAGGCGTCGGCGTCAAGCTCGGCGCGCCACTGCTCGTCGCTCTTCGCAATCGCGTGGGTTTCGTCTGGCTTGGCTTCCACGGAGGCTCCCTGATCGTTGTCCGGTCGAGACTACGGTCTCGCAGCCGCGGCCGGCGTTTCACGCGGTTGCAGCGGCTTTGCGCGGCGCCCGGCGCTGTCGAGCGGTCTGTCAGCGGCGCTCGCTAGGTTGCCACGGTGCATGCGCTGCCGCTCGTCATCTCGACCTTCGCGGCGCTAGCCATCGCACCTTCGCTGCTGACGTTTCTGACCGGCAACGGGCACGTGCGCGAGAACTACCGGGCGGCGCTGATCGCGTTCCCGCTGGGGCTGCTCGTCCCCGCGGCCGCCGTCGTCGCGCTGATTCCGCTCGCGCTCATCGACGGCCTGTTCGACGAGCCGCGGGTGCTCGACGTCGCCGGACTGTTCCTGGTTCTCGGCGTTGCCGTACTGGGCCTCGCCGACGATGCGTTCGCCGGCGCCTCACGGGGATGGCGCGGACACGGTGCGGCCGTCATGAGCGGAGGCTTCAACACGGGCGTCCTCAAGGCCGCTGGGACGCTCGGCCTGGCGCTCACCTGGAGCGCGCTCACGCAGCCCGACGTCGCCCGCTTCCTGCTCGCCGCCGCGGTGATCGTGCTCGCCACGAACGTCTTCAACCTGCTCGATCTGCGCCCGGGGCGCTCGGTGAAGGCACTCGTGCTGCTCGGCGCCGCGCTGACGCTCGGCGCTGCGGACCTCGATCCGTTGCTGGAACTGGGCCTCTGGGTCGGGCCGATCGTCGTCGCCGGTGCGCTCGACGTTCGCGAGCGCGGGATGCTCGGTGACACCGGCAGCAACGTCGTCGGCGTCGTCGCGGGCCTGTGGCTCGTTCTGATCCTCGACACAACCGGGCTGGCGATCGCGCTGGCCGCACTCGTTCTGATCACCGTCTACGGGGAGCTGCGTTCGATCAACGCCCTGGTCGAACGTGCCCCGGGGCTCCGCCACCTAGACTCACTCGGGAGACCTCATCGTGTCTGAAGCCGTGCGCAAGCCTCGTTACATCTTCGTCACCGGCGGGGTCGTCTCGTCCCTCGGAAAGGGGATCGCCGCGGCATCGATCGGCCGCCTGCTCGTGGCGCGCGGGCTCAGCGTCGGGCTGCAGAAGTTCGATCCGTACATCAACGTCGATCCGGGCACGATGTCGCCCTACCAGCACGGCGAGGTCTTCGTGACCGAGGACGGCGCCGAGACCGACCTGGACCTCGGGCACTACGAGCGCTTCACCGACGTCAACGCGACACGCGCCTCGAACGTCACGGCCGGCGGGATCTACAACTCGGTCATCAAGCGCGAGCGCCGCGGCGACTACCTCGGCGCGACCGTTCAGGTCGTCCCGCACATCACCGACGAGATCAAGCACCGGGTCAAGCTGATCGCCGAGACCAACGATGTCGACGTGGTGATCACCGAGATCGGCGGCACCGTCGGCGACATCGAGTCGCTCCCGTTCCTCGAGGCGATCCGTCAGTTCCCCGTCGACGTCGGGCGCCGCAACTGCCTCTTCATCCACCTGACGCTGGTTCCGTACATCGGTCACGCGGGTGAGCTCAAGACCAAGCCCACGCAGCACTCGGTCAACGAGCTGCGACGGATCGGCATCCAGCCGGACATGCTGCTCTGCCGCAGCGAGTCCGAGCTGTCGGCCGACATCCGCAAGAAGATCGCGCTGTTCGCTTCGCTGCCGCTCGACGCCGTCGTGTCGGCGAAGGACGTCGACGACATCTACAAGGTGCCGCTCTGGTACCACGAGCAGGGCGTCGACGACTTCATCTGCGAGCACGCTGGGCCTCGATCCTCCGGCGGCCGACCTCACGGAATGGCAGGAAGTGGTCCTGCGCGCCGAGCGGGCCGTGCGGCCCGTGCGGATCGCGCTCGTCGGCAAGTACGTCCAGCTCGAGGACGCCTACAAGTCCGTCACCGAGGCGCTGCGTCACAGCGGCTACCTCCACGGCGGCGACATCGTGATCGAGTGGGTCGACTCGGAGAAGCTCGACAGCGACGAGCATGCCCGCGAGCTGCTCGGCGACATGGACGGGATCCTCGTTCCCGGCGGCTTCGGAGGGCGCGGGATCGAGGGCAAGATCCGCGCCGTCCGCGTCGCGCGCGAGCAGCGGATCCCGTATCTCGGGATCTGCCTGGGGATGCAGATGGCCGTCTGCGAGTTCGCACGCCACGTCGCGGACATGCCCGGCGCGAACTCCACCGAGTTCGACATCGAGACCGAGTGGCCGGTGATCGACCTGCTGCCCGAGCAGAAGGAGGTCGCCGACCTCGGAGGCACGATGCGCCTCGGCGCCGACCCGATCAAGCTGCACGCGGACACGACGGCCCGCGACGATCTACGGCGAGGCGGTCGTCTACGAGCGCCACCGCCACCGCTACGAGGTCTCGATCAGCCTGCGCAAGCGCCTGGAGGCGGCGGGGCTCGTCGTCTCGGGCACGTCGCCCGACGAGCGCCTCGTCGAGATCGTCGAGCTGCCGCGCGACGTCCACCCGTTCTTCGTCGCCTCGCAGTACCACCCGGAGTTCAAGTCGCGGCCCGAGCGTCCGGCGCCGCTGTTCCGAGAGTTCGTCGGCGCCGCCATGCGGCGCGCCGGCGGCATCGCCGGAGCGGAGCCCGCGGGCGAGGTCCAGGCGAGCCGCGGGCCGGCCTGACAGCGGCGACGTGCGACCTGCATCGGAGGTCGAGCGGCGCCGGCTCAACGACACGTTCGCCGAGCTCTGCGCGCTGGCGAGCCCGTCGGGGGCCGAGGCGGAGGTCGCCGCGCGGGTGCGCCGCGACCTGCGAGTCGATCGGGCTCGACGTGGAGGAGGACGGAGCCGCCGCCGAGACGGGGTCGCAGAGCGGGAACCTGCTCGCCCGCCTGCCCGGCCGCTCGGAGCGCAGCGTCCTGCTGTGTGCCCACCTGGACACGGTGCCGCACTCGGGGCCGATCGAACCGGTGCTGCGTGGACGGCGGCTGGGAGAGCGCCGGTGAGACGATCCTCGGGGCGGACAACAAGGCAGCGGTGGCGATGCTGCTCGAGCTTGCGCGGCGCGCTGCTCTCGAGGGCTCACCCGTGGGCGTGGAGCTGCTCTTCACCGTCTGCGAGGAACGCGCTCTCGCCGGCGCGAAGGCATTCGACGTCGAGCGCCTGCGCAGTGACGTCGGCTACGTCTTCGACCACGCGACGCCGATCGGCGAGGTCGTGGTCGCCGCCCCCGCCTACGTCCGCTGGGAGGCGGAGCTGATCGGGGCGGCCGCACACGCCGGCATTCGCCCCGAGGAGGGCCGCAGCGCCGTGCGCGCCGCCTCGCTCGCGATCGCGTCGATGCCGCACGGGCGCATCGACGCCCAGACGACGGTGAACGTCGCGCGGATCGAGGGCGGCGTCGCGGGGACGAACGTCGTTCCCGAGCGCTGCACGGTGGTCGGCGAGGTCCGTTCGCTGGACGCGGGGCGCGTCGACGAGGTCGTGGGGCAGGTGGTCGCGGCGTTCCAGGACGCGGCCAACGACCCCGGCTGCGAGTGCGACGTGGACGTCGTCGTCGAGCGGCTGTTCGAGGGCTATCGCCTGAAGCCCGGCGAACCTGCGGTGGCCTGCGCGGAGGCGGCTCTGACGGCCTGCGGCTACGAGCCCGTCCGGATCGTCAGCGGCGGCGGGTCCGATGCGAACGCGCTGATGACTGCGGGCCTCACCTGTGTGAACCTGGCGAACGGGACCGAGCGCAACCACGAGCCGACCGAACGCGTCAGCCAGGCTGCGCTCGAGGGCATGCTCGACGTCACCTACGCGCTGCTCGACGAGCTGGGCGCCGGCGGTTGAGCGGTGCTCGTCCTGCGAAGTGGCAAGGTCGTCGAGGTCGAGCCCGGCGTCCCGGACGGCCCCGAGCAGCGAATCGTCGTCGAGACGTCCGCAGGGGTCAGGCGACCGGCGATCGCCGATGTCGGGCTCGTAGGACCCTGCCGGCCCGGCGACGATGTCGTCGTCAACACACAGGCCGGTGACCTGGGTCTCGGATCGGGCGGGTTCGACATCGTCCATGTGAACCTCACGCGCGGCCTGGACGGCGAGGGAGCCGCCGGTGCGCACGTGATGAAGCTCAACTACAGCTCGCTGCAGCACGCAGTGCTGCCCGTCGAGGGCCCGGAGCTGAACGTCCCGCTGGACCGTCCCGTCGCCGTGATCTCACTCCACGGGCAGCTCGCGCCGCTCGCGTGGGCGTTCGCGGCCGCACGCCCCAGTGGTCGGCTCGGGTTCATCCAGACGGCGGGGGGAGCGCTGCCCGGCGGTCACTCCCGCGTGGTGTCGCAGCTGCGCGAGCGCGGCCTGCTGACGGGCTTTCTCACGGCGGGCCCGGCATACGGGGGAGAGGGTGAGGCGATCACCACAGCCGGCGCTCTGCACCACGGCCTCTGCGACCTCGGATGGGACGCTGCCGTCTGCGGCCCGGGGCCGGGGATCATCGGCTCGGCCTCCGCGCTCGGGCACGGCGGCATGGTGGCGCTCGACAGCGCCCACGCCGCGGCCGCGCTGGGTGCGCGCGTACTGCTCTGCGCGCGGATGTCCAGCGGAGACGCTCGTGCCCGCCACAGCGGGCTCTCGCACCACACGCGCACAGTGCTCGAACTGATGCTCGTACCGGTGGGCGTGGCCGTGCCCGCCGGTGCGGGTGACGCGCTGGAGGGCGCGCTGAGTGGAGGATCGGCCGTGACGCGACCCGATCACCGGCTCATCGAACACGAAGCGGACCTCGACGGTTACCGCGAGAGCGGCCTGCCCGCCCGCACCATGGGCCGCACGATCGACGAGGACGAGCTCTTCTTCGCTGCGGCGCTGGCGAGCGGGGCCGCGCTCGCGTCGGAGCTGGGCGAGCTCTGACGCGCACGCACGCCGAGTTGCGCCGTCGAGGGTTGCCGGGACCCGCGGCGAAGCCCCCGCCATGGCCACGGCACAGCGGACGGTCGACCACGCATATGAGCATCACGTGCTCGACTTCCTCGCGTACCTGGAACTCGAACGCGGCCTGTCGCGCAACACGCTCGAGGCCTACCGCACGGACCTTCTCCAGTACGGCGCCTTTCTGGAGCGCCGCGGCGCCGACGTCCTGACCGTCGGGCACGACGACGTGACCGCCTTCCTCGACCTGCTGGCGGCGGGCGACGACGAACGCGCACCCGCGGCGCCGGCGACCCTGCAGCGCAAGGCCGCGTGTCTGCGGTCGTTCTACCGGCACCTGCGCCGCGAGCAGATCCTCGAGGCTGATCCCACCGCCGACCTTCGCTCACCGCGCAAGCTCCAGCGACTGCCGCAGGTGCTCAGCCGCGACGAGGTGACAGGCCTGCTCGCCGCGCCCCGCGGGACCGAGCCGGCCGCCCTGCGCGACCGGGCGCTGCTGGAGCTGATGTATGCCTGCGGTCTGCGCGCCTCAGAGGCGACCGGACTGCTCGTCGGCGACGTCGATCTCGAGGCCGAGGTGCTGCTGGCCCGCGGCAAGGGATCGAAGGAGCGCCTCGTCCCCGTCGGGCGCCAGGCGCTCGGCGCGGTGCGCGCATACCTGGAGCGCGGGCGTCCCAGGCTGGTCGCCGATCCCGACGAGCCGCACCTGTTCGTCAACCAGCGCGGCGGCGGCCTCTCACGGCAGGGGCTCTACAAGATCGTCCAGGGCTACGCCGGCCAGTGCGGGCTCGAGGACCGCATGAGCCCCCACACGCTGCGCCACACTTTCGCCACGCACATGCTCGCCGGGGGCTGCGACCTGCGCGTCCTCCAGGAGATGCTCGGCCACGCCGACATCGCGACGACCCAGATCTACACGCACCTCTCGACCGAGCGGCTGAAGGACCAGTATTTCGGCGCTCATCCAAGAGCCGCCTGAGTCTGAGCGGATCTCGCGGCGCCTGGCGGTGTCCTCGGTCGCTCGCGTGCTGGCGCACGCCACGCTCCCTGCGTCCTGGCCAGGCATCCGCGAGCTCTCGCTCATCCTCCGGCAGCGGTAGGGCGCTCAGCCGATCGCGGTTGCCGGTGCCTCTGCGCCGATGACGGCCCGGCTGTCGCTGCGGCTGATCAGGGAGAGAGTCAGGACGACGCCGATCGCGGCAAGCGCGGCGCCCGTGAGGAACGCGGCCTGGAAGCCTTCGTTGAGGGCGATCACCCTGTCCGGACCGGCGCTGTCGGTCCTCGCGTTGGCGACGGCGACGAGCAGCGCGAGGCCGAGCGCGCCGCCGACCTGCTGGCCGGCGTTCAGCAGGCCGCTCGCGAGCCCCGCCTCGTCGGAGCGGACCCCGGACAGGCCGCCGACGGACACGCTCACGAACGACAGTCCGAGGCCCACGGCGGCGAGCAGCGAGGGGCCGAGCACATCGCTCAGGAAGCTACCGTCGACGCTGATCTGCGACCACCAGACCATCGCGACGGCCACGAAGGAAAGCCCTGTCGCCAGCACCGGTCTGAAGCCGACGCGGTTGACAACCTGCGAGCCGACTCCGGCCGCGAGGACGATCGTCACGCCGAGCGGCAGGTATGAGAGCCCCGCCCTGATGGCCGACCACGCGAGTACCTGCTGCATGTAGAGCGACACGAAGAAGAACATCGAGAACAGCGATGCGGCCAGCAGCACCGCGACGAGGTAGGAGGCCGTACGGGTACGCGATTCGAAGATGTCGGCGGGAACGAGCGGCGCCGCCGCGCGACGCTCGATGAGCACGAAGCCGATCAGCAGGACGGCCGACAGCGCGATCAGGGCAAGTGTTCTCGCAGATCCCCAACCCGAGTTGTTGGCGTCCACGAGCGCATAGACGAGCAGCGAGACCCCGGCGGTGACCGAGATGGCGCCGGCGGCGTCGAAGCCGGCTGTGCGCGCGGCCCCGCGTGACTCGGGGATGATCCGTGGGGCCACGATCGCCGCGAACGACGCGATCGGGACGTTGACCAGCAGCACCCAGCGCCAGCTCAGGTACTCGGT
This sequence comes from uncultured Actinomycetes bacterium, assembly GCA_963714935.1. Classification (GTDB taxonomy): domain Bacteria; phylum Actinomycetota; class Thermoleophilia; order Solirubrobacterales; family Solirubrobacteraceae; genus F1-60-MAGs163. The sequence goes on along the minus strand of CAVQQA010000005.1, from coordinate 121,481 downwards.
CAGCACGCCCCCGAGCAGCACTCCGATCGCGCCGCCCGACCCGGCCACCGCGCCCCAAACGCCCAGCGCGCGGTTGCGCTCGGCGCCGTCGGCGAAGTTCGCTGTGAGGATCGACAGCGCCGCCGGTGAGAGCAGCGCGGCGCCGAGTCCCTGGAGCGCGCGCGAGGCGATCAGCATCGCCTCGCTCTGGGCGAGGCCGCCGACGAACGAGGCGATCGCGAAGAGGATGAGGCCGGCCATGTAGACGCGGCGGCGTCCCAGCAGGTCGGCCAGGCGCCCGCCGAGCAGCAGGAAGCCGCCGAAGGTCAGCGTGTAGGCGTTGACGACCCAGGACAGCCCGTCCTGGGAGATGTCGAGCGCGCGGCCGATAGACGGCAGCGCGACGTTGGTGATCGACGCGTCGAGGACGACGACGAACTGGCTGGCCGCCAGCAGGGCCAGCAGCAGCCCCTTGTGCACGTCGGCGGATTCTGTGGTCATCGGTCTCTCATCAGTCGTCGGCCGGGGCCCGAGCGGGGAACACGTTAGAGGCGGGTGCCGGTGGTTCCCGCGGGAGCGCGCCGCGGCCTGTGCGAGCATCGCGGGCCAGATGGCCAGCGCCCAGACCGATCAGCGCCGCGCATTCGTGATCGTCATCGATGCGCTCGGGGCGGGTGCCGAACCCGACGCGGCGGATTACGGTGACGAGGGAGCCAACACGCTTCTGCACCTGGCACAGGCCGCCGGTGACCTGCGGCTGCCGGTGCTGGCCGGACTCGGGCTGGGGAACATCCTTGCGCTGCCCGGCGTCGCGCCGTCGTCGTCCCCTGCGCTGTACGGCACGCTCGCTCACCAGGGCCCGGGAAAGGACTCCACGTCGGGCCACTGGGAGCTCTTCGGGGTGGTCACCAAGACACCGCTCCCGGCCTTTCCTGACGGCCTGCCCGCAGCGCTGCTCGACAGCCTGGAGAGCGCGACCGGCCTCACGTTCTGCTGCGGCCGCGCGATGGACGGCATCGCCGCGATCGCCGAGTACGGGGAGCACCACCTGCGCAGCGGCGAGGTGATCGTCTACACCTCGGTGGACTCCGTCGTCCAGCTCGCAGCGCATCGGGACGTGCTGACCGAGGCCGAGCTTCATCGGGCGTGCTCGCGGGCGCGCGAAGCGCTCGTGGGCGACTTCGGGGTGGGCCGGGTGATCGCGCGGCCGTTCACCGGCGCGCCCGCCGCGTTCGAGCGGACGGCCGGTCGGCGCGACTACTCGATCGCTCCGCCCGGGCCCTCTCATCTGGACGCAGCGCAGTCCGCTGGAGTGCCCGTTCACGGCGTCGGCAAGGTCGCCGATCTGTTCGCGGGCCGCGGGTTCGGCGTGTCGCACCCGGGCGCCTCCAACGCCGAGGCGCTCGAATCGCTTGGCGCGCTTGTCGACGATCTGGCCGCCGGGCTCGTCGTCGCGAACCTCGTCGAGACCGATCAGGTGTACGGTCACCGCAAGGACGTCGAGGGCTTTCACCGCGCGCTGCGTGAGATCGACGCGGCGGTCGGGGGATGGATGCGCAGAATGCGCGAGGGGGACCTGCTGGTGCTCACCGCAGACCACGGCGTCGATCCCGCGATGGGTCACAGCGACCACACGCGCGAGCGCGTTCCGCTGCTCGCCTGGCATGCCGCGATCACGGGCAGCCGGCATGAGGGACCGATGGCGGATGTCGGCGCAAGCGCGCTGCACTGGTGTGCTGGTGTGCTGCAGCCGGGTCTCAGCGGGCGCCCGTTCTGCTGACGCGGGGCAGGCATATGCTCGTCCACCGTGCCTGAGCTACCCGAGGTAGAGACGATCCGCCGCGCGCTCGCGGGCCGCGTCGAGGGTCGCCGGCTGAACGCGATCGAGATCCTGGACCCGCGCTGGTGCGCACCGGTCAGTCCGGGTGAGGTGTCCGATGCCGTCGAGGGCCGACGCATCGAGCGCCTGGCCCGGCGTGGCAAGTACCTGGTGCTGACCCTCGCGGGCGAGGTTCACCTGATCATGCACCTGCGCATGACGGGCACGCTGCTCTACGACGCCGCTCCCGACGAGCGCTACCAGCGCGTGCGCCTCGCCCTCGACGACGGCCACGAGCTTCGATTCTGCGACCCGCGCCGTTTCGGCACCGGCGAGATCGCGCTCGGCGATCGAGCGCGTGATGCCTTCTTCGCGTCTCGCGTCGGCATCGAGCCGCTCGACGGTGAGTTCGACGGGGCCGTGCTGCGTGGGCTGGCGCGCGGGAGGCGCACGCCGGTCAAGGCTTTCCTGCTCGACCAGCGCCGAATTGCGGGCGTGGGGAACATCTACGCCGACGAGGCGCTCTTCCGCGCAGGGATCCATCCTCTGCGGCGGGCCGGCACGCTCACCGGGCGGCAGTGCGACGCGCTCGCGGCCGCGGTCCGGGAGGCGCTCACGGCGGGTCTGGCCGCCGGGGGCGCGACGATCGACGACTTCCGCCATCCGGACGGTGTCAGCGGCGCATTCCAGAACGAGTTCCTCGTGCACCTGCGGGCCGGTGAGGACTGCCCGCGCTGCGGGCGCGAGATCGTCAAGTTCGTGGCGGCGGGGAGGGGCACCTACGCCTGCGAGCGCTGCCAGCCCCGGCCGCGCGGTGCCGGGCGAGCTACGCCGCGAGCTCGGACAGGCGGCCGCTCTGGTCGGCCATGAGCAGCTCGCGGAAGCCACCGAGGATGTCCTCGCCGACGACGATCTGCGGGAAGCTGAGCATGCCCGTCCGGCTGAGGAGCTTCTCGCGTCCGGCCGGGTCCTTTGCCAGATTGATCTCCTCGTAGGCGATTCCGCGCTTGTCGAGGAGCTCCTTGGCGCGTGAGCAGAAGGAGCAGGGATCGGTGGAATAGACGATGACGTTCGACACTGCTTTACAAAGTATAGCGACCAGTCTCGGCCCTTCCGGGAGGTCCGGCGCGTGCCCGGCCCGCTGAAGACCGAGGCCGTCGTGCTGCGCTCGATGCGCTACGGCGAGGCCGATCGCATACTGCACGTCTACACCCCGATGCGCGGACGCGTCAGCGCGATAGCCAAGGGAGTGCGCCGCTCGCGCAGCCGGTTCGGCGGCAGGCTCGAGCCCTTCTTCCGCCTCAGCCTGGGCCTGCACGAGGGGCGCAGCGACCTGTTGACGGTGACCAGCGCCGAGACGATCGAGCCCTACCGGCGCCTGCGCGAGGACGGGCGCGCCCTCGACGGGGCAGCGCGCGCATGTGACGCGGTCGCGCGGCTGTTCGACTCCGGCGAGCCCCACCCCGAGGTCTTCCACCTGCTCTGCAGCTATCTCGCGCTGCTCGACGCGGACCCTCGGACGGCCACGCCCGAGCGCCTCGTCGCCCTGCGTCTCAAGCTGCTGCTGGCCGCCGGCTTCGCGCCGCAGCTCGCTGCCTGCGCCACCTGCGGCGAGGGCGATCACCTCGTCGGGTTCTCGGCGACCGCCGGGGGCGTCGTCTGCACGGCATGCGAAGCCTCGGCGTTCGCGATCGACGAGCAGACCCATGCGTTCCTGACGGGCGCGCTCGGGCAGCCGCTGGCAGCGGCGCCCGCGGCGAGCGAGCGTGTCGTACGGCTGGCCGACCGCGCCGTGATGGAGACGGCCGCCCACCATGGGCATGTGCGCCTGAGGGCGGTCGCCTGACGGCCGGTGGCTGGGGGCGCTCCGGCAGGTCGCGCTGCGACAATCGACGCGGTGGAAGTCCACGCACACTCCGGGCCGGTGGCCGGCAGCTACGCGCGGCGGCGGCGCGCGCTTGAGGAGGAGACGCTCTCCGCGCCGGCCGCCAGGTCGTGGCCGGCGCGACGGCGCGTGGCCGAGCCGGACTGCGGACTGCGCTCGCCGCTCCAGCGCGATCGCGACCGGATCGTCCACAGCAAGGCGTTCCGCCGGCTCAAGCACAAGACGCAGGTGTTCGTCGCTCCCGAGGGCGATCACTACCGAACGCGCCTTACCCACACGATCGAGGTCACCCAGATCGCCCGCACGGTCGCCAGGGCGCTGAGACTCAACGAGGATCTGGTCGAGGCGATCGGCCTGGGCCACGATCTCGGGCATCCGCCCTTCGGGCACATCGGTGAGGCGGTCCTCGACGACTGCGTGCGTGAGCGCTACGGAGCGGGAGGCTTTCACCACTACGAGCACTCGCTGCGGGTAGTCGACGTCCTCGAGCCATCGCCGTCGGCGGTCGGGCGCGACGCGGGCGTCGGGCTGAACCTGACCGAGGACGTGCGCGACGGCATCCTCTGCCACTCGGGGCGGGCGCCGATGCCGAACACGCTCGAGGGGCGGATCGTGCGGATCGTCGATCGCGTCGCCTACGTCAACCACGACATCGACGACGCGCTGCGGGCGGGCGTCATCACGGCGGCGGACCTTCCCGCCGGCCCGATCGGGGTGCTGGGGGAGAGCGGGCCACAGCGGATCGACGCTCTCGTGCATGACCTCGTCGAGACGTCCGAGCTCAGCGGCGAGATCGCCCAGGGCCCTGAGGCGGGACCGGCGATGGACGATCTGCGCACGTTCATGTTCGACCGCGTCTACCTCGGGCCGCAGGCGCGTGCCGAGCATGACCGCATCAAGCGGGTGATCCGCACGCTGTTCGAGCACTACGCGAGCGATCCGGAGCGAATCCCCGACGGCGGCGGGGCACCGGGGGCGGGCGAGGCGCAGAGAGTCGTGGACTACATGGCCGGGATGACCGATCGCTTCTGCATCCGGATGTTCGAGCAGCTGACCGTGCCGGAGTCGTTCGCAGTCTGATGGCCCGCTACACCGACGACTCGATCGAGCGGATCCGCCAGGCGGTCGACATGGTCGACCTCGTGCAGGCCAAGACGGAACTGCGCCGCGCCGGCGGCCAGTTCCAGGGACTCTGCCCGTTTCACGACGAGCGGACGCCGTCGTTCAGCGTCAACGCTGCGGACAAGGTCTTCCACTGCTTCGGCTGTGGTGAGGGCGGCGATCTGTTCAAGTTCGTCCAGCTGACCGAGGGCGTCACGTTCCGCGAGGCGATGGAACTGCTCGGCGACCGCTACGGCGTCAAGCTGGAGCTGGCGGAGGAGGACCCGCGCGCGGCCGAGAAGCGCAAGGACCGCGAGCGGCTGCTCGAGCTGCTCGAGCGCACGGCGGCGTGGTACGCGCGCCAGCTCTGGGAATCGGAGGAGGCCGCCGACTCGCGTGCCTACCTGCTCGGGAGCGGGCTCGAGGAGCAGTACCTGCGCGAGTTCCGCGTCGGCTATGCGCCGAGCGCGTGGGATGCGGTCCTGATGGCCTCGCGGCGCGCCGGCTTCAGCGAGCGCGAGCTGTGGGACGCGGGCCTCGCACGGCGCAACAAGAGCGGACAGCTGTACGACTACTTCAGGCGCCGGATCACGTTCCCCCTGTGCGACGCGCGTGGGCGCGTGCTCGGCTTCGGCGGGCGCGCCGTCGGCGCCGACCAGCAGCCCAAGTACGTGAACTCGACCGACGGCCCCGTCTACCACAAGGGCCGTCACCTGTTCGGCGCCGACATCGCGCGCGCGGCGGCGGCGAAGGCGGGCCGCGTGATCCTCTGTGAGGGCTACACCGACGTGATCGCGATGCACCAGGCCGGGCTGCGCAACGCCGTCGGGCTGATGGGAACCTCGCTGACCGAGGATCAGGTCGGCGAGCTGGCGCGGCTCGCCCCGGTGGTACTGCTCGCGCTCGACGCCGACAGCGCCGGTCAGGAGGCGATGATCCGCGCCGCCAGGGTGGCGGCAGGCCGGCGCATCGAACTGCGCGTCGTGCCGCTGCCCGCGGGCGGCGACCCGGCGGACCTGCTCCAGTCGCCGGAGGGCGCGGCGGGCATGCGCGAGCGGGTCGAGGCGTCGGTTCCGTTCGTTCGCTTCCGCGTCGAGCGTGAGCTGGCGCACGGCGACCTGACGAGCGCTGAGGGCAAGGATGCGGTGGTCGGAGCCCTGCGACCGGTGTTCGACGGGCTCGCTCCGAGCGCGCTGAGAGACGAACTGCTGGGGTTGGCGGCCGATGGCGTGGGCGTGACGCCCGCGAAGCTGGGGGAGTGGCTCGCTGCCGTGCCGCGGCCGGTCCAGACCCGGGGCGACGAGCCGAGCGGCGCTCCCGCGGCTGAGCCGGCGGCGCCGACGCGCACGATCCTCGACCCGGCCGGAAGGATCGAGCGGGCGTTCCTGGTGCAGTGCCTGGCCTCCCCGAAGGACGGCCGGGCCGCGCTCACCAAGCTCGACATCGACCGTGACCTGACCGTTCCGGTCTTCAGGCGCGCGGCCGCCGTGCTCGCCGAGCATGCCGGCGATCCGGATCTCACGGCCATGGCGGGCGACGACGACGATCTGGCGCGAGCGCTCGCCGAGCTCCAGGTGAGGGCGGGTTCGGCGAGGCCGCTTCGCTCAGTGCTCGACGCCGAGCTGCTGAGGCTCCAGATGGCCGCCGTCGACCGCGAGCTGGCCGCCACGAGCGCGGGCGACGCCGGCGCGCGTGTGGCGCTCGTGAATCGCCGCGAGGAGCTGCGCCACGAGGTCGAGCGGCGCGTCGCGGAGACGCTCAGCACGGGCGACGGCGACAGCTGAGACGGAGTGCCGCAGCGATCGCCTCGAAGCCGTCTGCGGCAGTGTCCGAGGGGCGAACTAGTGTTCGGTCGATGGACAGGGAGGTCTTGGAGCGCCTGGTGTCGCGGAACGCGACGCTGTCGGAGATCGCTCGCGCGACCGGTGTGGACCGGTCGACGGTCCGGCGATGGATGCGCCGCTTCGATCTGCAGACGCAGCGCATGGCCGCGCGGGCGGACAACGCGAGGGCACGACTCTCCGGTGTGCGTGAGCTCGAACGCTCGTGTCCCGTTCACGGCGCTGCCCCGCACCGTCCTGACGCACGCGGAACGTTCCGCTGCGCGCGCTGCAACGTCGAGCGCGTCACCAGCCGCCGCCGGGCGATCAAGGCCGCGCTCGTCGCCGAGGCCGGGGGAGAGTGCGCCCTCTGCGGCTACAGCCACTGTGATCGCGCCCTCTCCTTCCATCACGTCGACCCCGCAACCAAGGAGTTCAGCGTCGCGCTCAGGGGCCACTCGCGCTCGCTCGCTCGTGCGCGCGCCGAGGCGGCGAAGTGCATTCTGCTGTGCGCAAACTGCCACATGGAGGTCGAATCGGGGGTTGCGGAGATCCCGCTAACATCGGCCCCGCGAACGGTCCGGGGTAGCTCAATTCGGCAGAGCGGCACCCTGTTAAGGTGATGGTTGTGGGTTCGAGTCCCACCCCCGGAGTCCGGACGCCTTTCCCTGCGGGCCGACGCGCCTCAGCCCCCCAGTTGCTCGACGAGTTCGGCTGCCCTGGCGCCCGCGTCGTGCTCTGACAGCCAGTCGCGAAGGCCGCGCGCTCGCTCGCGCATCGCGTCGTCAGCCAGCGCCCGCGTGACCGCCAGCCGCACCGTAGAAGCGCTGACCAGCCGCCGCGGCACCCGCACCCCGACGCCCGCCCAGTCCACGCGTGCCGCGTTCTCGTTCTGGTCGCCGGCTGCCGGTGCGACGACCACGGCGCAGCCGGATGCGAGCGCGCGCACGATCGTTCCGTGGCCGCCGTGGCAGACGACCACGTCGCAGCTCGGCATCGTGCGCGCGTAGCTCACCCACTCGACGAGCCGGGTGTTCGAAGCGACCGCGCCGAGCGGCGGGTCGGGCACACGGCGGTTCCACGTCGCGAGCACGCGCACGCCTTCCATGGCGCCGAGTCCCTCGACTGCCGCGCGCAGCAGCCGGTGCTCGGCGTCCTGCGCCGTCGACGGTGCGACGAGCACGAGCGGGCCGTCGCCCGGCGGCAGCTCGACCGCACCGAACTCGGGCTCCCAGAGCAGCGGGCCGACGACGTGCGTTCCCGGCAGTGCCGTGCGGCGCGGGTATTCGAGCTGCGGGAAGGTCGCGACCAGCACGAGCCGTTCCGAGATTCCGCCGAAGCGCCGCCCCGACGGCGCCAGCCCGAGCCGTCGCCGCGTCTCGTCCAGTTCGCGGCGCCCGAGCTCCAGCCCGCGTCCGACGAGCGGGTCGAGTGCCCGCCACGCGGCACGGCCCAACGACGTTCGCGGAAGCCGCGCGCCGGCGGAGTAGGGAGGCCAGCCCGGCTCGAAGCGCGGGTCGACGTGGGGAACCAGCGTCGCGGCCGGAACGCCTTCCAGCTCCGCCGCGAGCGCCGGGGCGAGCGTGAGGATGTCGCCCACGACGACGTCCGGCGCGAGCTCGCGGACGAGCGGGCGCGTCTCGCCGGTCGCGCGCACCACCGCCTCGAAGGGCTTCAGCGGCCGCTCCCGGGTGGGGAAGACGTGGTACTCGGGCGCGGGCTCGAAGCCGATCCCCTCGCGCTCGGCATCGTCCTTCCAGCGCGCCCAGGTCTGCAGGGTCACCTCGTGCCCGCGCGAGCGCAGTGCGCGCCCGAGCGCGAGCATCGGGAATGCGTGTCCGGGGTCTCCGAAGGCTCCGAGGAGGACCCTCACCGGCGCGCGGCTAGCCGGCGTTCAGTTCGGCGACGTGGCGAAGCTGCGTGATCCGGTCCGTCCTTGGTCCACGCAACCGGCGTGACCCCCAGCGTGCCGACGCCCGCCTCGCGGTATGCGGCGAGGCGCTCGCGGACGTGGTCGGGCGGGCCGCACAGCGACACGGTGTCGATCAGCTCGTCGGGGATCGCCGCCATAGCCTCGTCCTTCTTGCCGTCCAGGTACAGGTCCTGGACCTCCCTCGCCGCGGCCTCGAAGCCGTAGCGCTGGACGAGCTGGTTGTAGAAGTTCTTGTCGCGTGAGCCCATGCCCCCGATGTAGAGCGCGATGAACGGCCGCATCAGGTCGCGCGCCGCCTCCCAGTCATCGCCGACGTAGACCTGAACGGTCGGGGCGATCTCGACGTCCTCGACACGCTTGCCCTCACCTGCGCGTGCGACGCCGGTGGCGATCTCGTCGCGCATCACGGAGACGTGCTCGGGCGAGAACAGCGTCGGGATGACGCCGTCGGCGATCTCGCCGGCGAGCTGCGTGTTCTTGGGTCCGATCGCGGCGATGAAGATAGGCATGTTCTCCTGCTCGGGCGCGATCGTCAGCTTGAGCGCCTTGCCCGGGCCGTCGGGCAGCGGCAGGCGCATCGTCTCGCCCTCGAACACGACGCGCTCGCGAGCGAGCGCCAGCCGCAGCACGGCCACGTAGTCGCGCGTGCGCGCGAGCTGCCTGCCGAACCGCACGCCGTGCCAGCCCTCGCTGACCTGCGGGCCCGACGTCCCGATCCCCAGGATCATCCGGCCGCCCGAGAGCTGATCGATCGTCGCGGCGGTCATCGCGGTCATGGCCGCCGACCGCGCGGGAATCTGGAAGATCGCCGACCCGAGCCGGATCGTCGATGTCTGGCCGGCCAGCCACCCGAGGATCGTCGCCGCGTCGGAGCCGTAGGCCTCCGCCGTCCAGACCGAGTCGTAACCGAGGCGCTCAGCCTCCTGAACGATCTCGAGCTGGTCGTCGCTCGTGAGGCCCATGCCCCAGTAGCCGATGTGAACACCGAGCTTCATCTGCTGTCCTTTGGTTCAGGCTGGAAAGGGTGCTAGCCGGGAATCCCGAGGCCGCCGCCCGGCTGCTCAAAGCGGATCTCAGGGACCACGCAACCCGGCGACGTGCCGAGCAGGTATCGAACGGCCTCGGCGATGTCCTGCGGCCGGATCATCGTCTCGGCCGGGACGTGCTGCTTCACGAACTCGGTCATCGGAGTGTCGACGAACCCCGGGCACAGGGCTGTGTTCTTGATCCCCGCGGAACCCAGCTCCTTGTTCATCGCCTGGGTGAAGCCGACGACGCCGTGCTTGGTGGCGGAGTAGACCGAAAGCCAGCCCTCGCCGCGTATTCCGGAGATCGACGACGTATTGACGACGAGCGCGTTGCGATGCTCCTCGCCGGCGCGGCGCAGCATCGGCATCGCCTCGCGGTAGAAGAGGAAGATCGCGCGCAGGTTGGTGTTGAGCTGGATGTCGACCTTCTTGGTCGTCAGCTCATCGACGACCTCGCCGATCCCCACGCCGGCGTTGTTGACGAGCACGTCACAGCGTCCGAAGCGCTCCTCATGCGCCTTCACGACTGCGGCGATCGTGTCCTCGTCGCCCAGATTCCCGGCGATCTGCTGTACGTCGCAGCCCTTGGCGGCGAGCCCGTCCGCCGCCGCCTGGAGCTTGTCCGGACGGCGTGCCGCCATCGTGACGCCGTAACCCTCCGCTCCCAGCATCTCGGCCACCGCGAGCCCGATGCCGCTCGACGCGCCCGTCACTATCGCCGCCTTCTGGGTCATGGCCGTATCCCATCACACCGTGCGATGAGACCCCTTCCCGCCGTCCGGAGCGCGCTGCCCACCGGCGTACCGGCGACTCGCTCGGCCTAGACTGGGCGATCGTGCTCCGTGCGCCCCTGATTCTCGCCGTCGTCGCCTGTGGTCTGCTGATTTCGGGCTGCAGCGACTCGTCCGGCGGCGGCGAAAGCGCGACGACCGCCGGCTCGGCGACCACCGACATGCCCCAGGCGGCGGACTTCCCCAAGGGGACGGGCAAGCGCCTCAGCGAGCTGCGCGAGGGCCTGCAGGGCGGCGTCGTCCTCGCGCCGAGCGTGTCGATCGTCGAGCGCGGCAAGAACCGCTATGGCTTCGCGTTGTTCGACGCGGCCCGCAAGCAGATCGCAGGGGCCCCCGTGGCGGTCTACGTCTCCAAGCCGGACGGCACCGCTGTCCGCGGTCCCTACATCGCGCACAGCGAGTCGCTGGCCGTCAAGCCGCAGTATCAGGCGATCTCGACGAAGGAGGACACGGACTCCGCGAAGAGCGTCTACGTGGCAGACGTGGCCTTCCCCAGGGCGGGCAAGTACCGCGTGAGTGCGATCACCGAACTCGACGGCCGCCTCGTCACCACGAGTTCGTTCGGCGCTGTCGTCAAGGACGGCGCGGAGGGCGAGCCTCCGGCGGTGGGGAGCCTCGCACCGAAGGTCCACACGCCGACACTCTCCGATGTGGCGGGCGACGGCGCTCGCATCTCGACGCGCAACCCGCCCGCCGAGGACCTGCTCAAGACCGACCTCGCCGATGTCTACGGAAAGAAGCCGGTCCTGATCCTGTTCGCGACGCCCGCGCTGTGCGCGAGCCGTACATGCGGCCCCGTCGTCGACATCCTCGAGCAGGTCCGCTCCGAATACGGCACCGGCGACGTGGCCTTCATCCACAACGAGATATATCGCGAGAACCGCGTCGATCAGGGCCTGCGCCCGGAGCCGGCTGCGTTCAGGATCCCGACCGAGCCGTGGCTGTTCGCGATCGGGCGTGACGGTCGGGTCGTCGACCGGATCGAGGGCGCCTTCTCCGTCAAGGAGGCCCGGCGGGCGGTCGAGCGGGCCAAGGCCGGTTGAGGCAGCCTGGCAGGTGACCACGCCGCCACCGGGTGCGTCGGCCGCGGCACTCGGCATCGCTGAGCGATAATCGGGCAGCATGGGCCGGTAGCTCAATGGTCAGAGCAGCGGACTCATAATCCGTCAGATGGAGGTTCGAGTCCTCCCCGGCCCATGCGAAGGCGTCGAGAACGTGTCTCCGGATGTGTCGCGAAGCGGCTGTAGGCAGAGGCAGCTCGCCGTCAGCGCCCTCAGAGCTCGGCGGCCACGCGAACGACGAGCCAGACGAGCGCTCCCGTGCCGAGCAGACGGCGGAACCAGTTGACGCCGTCAACGGCCTCCTCCCACGCCCACACACCGATTCCGACGATGAAGACCGAGCGGCCGACGTCCTGCAGCTCGCCGGCGGCCACGGCCGCAAGCGCGGATCCGGCGAGCGCGACGAGCAACGGAGGGTTCGGGAACTGCGCGATCGGGAAGCTGCGAGGCCAGCCCGCCTGTGCGCGGCGCCAGATCTCGGCGATGGTCATCGGCACGTCACTTGTACGCACTCTGACGGAGAATCGGTTGCATGGGCTGCATCGGTTGCGGCTCGTCCGGGCTGCCTGTCGGTACGGCCGAACTCGAGATGAGGCCTCTCGCGGACGGCGCGCAGGAGGCGTCAGTGCGGTAAGAAACGCCGCTGTGGAGAGCGTCTGGGACTACCCGCGTCCACCACGGCTGGAGCCATGTGCTCGCCGGGCCCGTGTCGAGCTGGGCGGCGTCGTGGTCGCGGACAGCAAGCGTGCGCTCCGCGTGCTCGAGACGAGTCACCCGCCCGCGATCTACGTGCCGCCGGAGGACCTCGCAGCGGGAGTGCTGCGCCCGTCGGCGCGCCGGCCGACGCTCTGCGAGTGGAAGGGGGTGGCGGACTACTTCGACGTCGTGGTTGCGGGGCGCATCGCCGAGGACGCCGCGTGGATCTACGCTGCGCCGAACGCTGCTTTCGCCGCCCTGCGCGATCATGCGGCGTTCTACCCGGGGCGCGTCGACGCCTGCTACCTCGACGACGAACTGGTGAGGGCGCAGCAGGGCGACTTCTACGGGGGCTGGATCACGGCGGACATCGAGGGCCCGTTCAAGGGTGCGGCGGGAACTCGGGGCTGGTAGCGACTCCAGGGTTCAAGGGCAGCCGTGATACCGGCTGCCGGATGGGCGGCAGCCGGGCGAAGTGGCGGGGTTCCCCGCGGGCGGCGAGGTAGTTCGACCGGATGGCCTGCCGCTCGGACGGGCGTAGCTTCAGTGACCCGGTTCCCAAGGAGGTTCGGCATGGGCAGGCGGATCCAGGCTGGTCAGGTGCTTGCGAGCGCGACAGCGCGCCGGACCATCGTTCTGGCCGGGTTCGCGGCCACCGTCCTGCTGGGCGTTCTCGCCGGTGGGACCGAGGCCATGGCGTCGAAGGTGCGCTACACGCTGCGTGTCGAGTACCGCGGTGAGGAGACCGTCCGCAAGGACACCTCGGACGGACGGCCCTACCACGATGCGACGCGCGCGACGAGCTACGTGGCACGCAGCACTCGCTCGTTCGCGGTCACGCGCACCGGATCGGGCAGCAGGTCGCGCTTCCGGTTCAAGACGAAGCTCGCCGGCCGCCTCGTGCACGTCGGCGGCGGCGTCGAGTACGCCTTCGGTTGCGAGCCGCGCCGGTTCACCGAGCGGCACACCATCAGCTCGGTCGCCGGCACGGTGTCCACGTCCGGCAGGAGCCCGGTTCCCATCTTCGTCGACATCGACCACTCCAGGCCGAAGACGAACGTCGTTCAGCGGTGGGCCTCGCAGGCCTGCCCGGGGATCGTCAACCAGCCTCAGTCGCTGCGCGCCAAGGAGCTCGTCAATCCGCTTCTGCTCGTCACGACCAAGCGATACGACCTGCGCAAGCGCTTCGGGAGCGCCTTCACCGTCACGCACCGGACACGTGAGGAGAAGCGAAGCACCGTCCCGATCCCGGTCACCGAACGCCGCTCTCACCGCTGGACGCTGCGCTTCATCCCGGTCAAGCGCAAGACGAAGCGTCGAGCGCTGGCAGGTTGACGTGCGCGGGACCGATACGTGGGCGTGGGGCGCCCTGACCGGGCTGCGGGCCGGCGTGGGCGTAGGGTGGCTGCACCGCACGACACTTGAGGTCGAGAGAGGCAAGATCGTCTCTGCGAGGGGGAAGGTGGCCGTCGAGAAGGTGCGGACGTTCTCTGAGCCGCACGGGGTGTTCACCGTCACCGTCCCGAAGACCGGGAGGACGCGGCCGGCGTACGACTTGCCGAGCGCGACCAAGGCCAAGCGCGGCACGCGCGTCACGCTGATCATGTACGACAGGACCCTTCGCGCCCGCTCGGAGTACCTCGTGAAGTGGTCGGTGCGGCTCGCCGGGCCGCAGGCGCTCGATCTCATCCGCAGAGCCGGACTGCCCGACCCGGAGAAGCTCTACGGAGGCTTGGCGGAGCGTGAGCGTCTGGAAGGGCCGGTCGTCAGCAGCGTCGCGACCGCGGTGCCGACGCCCGGAAGGCTTGTGTTCCTGCTGCGTGAACGACGGCCGCAACTCCGCGAGACCGAGGCACCGGACCGGCAGACGTCGTGCCCGAAGGCTCCGAAGTCCACGACGGCCCCTGACTGCTCCATCGCGGCGGACACCCAAGTCATCACGGTCACCAGACTGCGCTGAGCGGTCCCGGCGAGAGCTGTCTTCACAAGAGATCGCTCGGGGCCTGCACGGAATCTCTGAAGCAGGCGGGCGTCAGGCGTGTCTGACAGCGCTGATGGCGAGCGCCAGCTTGACCTTGTCGGAGACGAGCGCGTCGCCTGACCCGAGCGCCAGGTCGAAGCTGATGCCGTAATCGCTGCGGCTCAGCTGGCCGGTGACCGTCACCTCGACGCGCTCCTCGCCAGTTGAAGCCCCCTCCGTGACCGTGACCTGAGCGGTCAGCGTGATCTGGCGGGTCACGCCGCGGATCGAGAGGTCACCGACTATCTGGAGGGTGTCCTCGTCCGTCGCGGTGATCGCCTTGGAGGCGAACGTGAGCTTCGGATGCCGCTCGGCGTCGAAGAGGCTCGCCGAAAGCAGGTTCTGATCGCGCACCGCGTCGTTCGTGTCGACCGTGGCGACGTCGACCGTTCCGCTGATCTTGGCCGAAGTCAGGTCGGTCGGCAGCTCCAGTGATCCCTCGAACGTGCCGAATGATCCCCTCACCGTCGCGATGCCGAGGTGCCTGATGGCGAACTCGACGCGCGAACGCGAACGGTCGACCGTGTAGGTGCCGGCCGGTATCAGAGGTTGAGTCGTGGTCATCGGAGGTCTCCTCCTACTCGATCGGGGCGCGATGCTAGTTCTGAGAACGGCGCCGAGCATCCGAAGTCCCCACGGGTCGTGTCGCGTACTTCGCCCAGGAAGCCGCGACTCAAGTCGACCTCGTGTGGCGACCGGCCGTGATGTTTCGCGGCGGGACCTGTCAAGAGGGCATGACCCCGCTCGTCGCTGCGGTGCTCGTCGCCGGACTCGTCGCCCTGCTGGTCCGCGACTGCTATGTCGCTCCACGAAGGCGACGGCGGCGATCCGGGGGCTGGTCCGTTTGACCGGGAGCAGGCCGGGACTTGACCCCGGCGGCGGTCAGATCGCTGCGACCGGGATCGCTCCGGCGTCGCGGATCGCCTTCTCGCTGACTCCTTCCAGGTCGCTCAGAGGGGTGTAGGCGAGCGCGTCGGGGTCGAGGCCGGTCGCCGGTGCATCGTCCGCGTCGAGTCGCTCGACGAGGTCCTTGGAGGCGAGGATCGCGCCGTCGCGCGCGGCGGCCTCGATCCGCGCGCCCTCGTTCATCTGGTCGCCGAGGGCGGTGACCTCGAGGCGACCGCAGGTGGCGACCTGGCCGACCATGAGCGTGGCGCCCCAGTGCAGCCCGACGTTCAGCCTTACCGAGATGTCGTCGGGCCCGAGTCGTTCGGCGCCGTCGCGGATCGCCCGCGCGGCCTCGATCGCCGCGCGCGCGGCAGCGGACTCCGAGCCGCCGAAGTCGGCGGCCAGGAAGAGGGCCGATCCGCCGTCGCCGGCGTGCTTGCCGACGATTCCCCTGCTCGCGATCACCTTGGAATCGATCAGGTCGGTCAGGTCCCTGACGAGGTCGAAGTAGCCGCGCGAGGACAGGCGCCTCGCGAGCGATCCGGAGGCTTCGAGGTCGGCGAACAGGATCGCCGCGGACCGCCTGCCCGGGTCGCTGACGCGGTCCATCCGCTCAAACAGGCGCGGATCGCCTCGGCCGAGTCGATGAAGCAGGCTGTCCGGCACCGTCCCCCGGTACAGGTAGACGACGCCGATCATGTCCCCCTCGTCGTCGTTGATCCGCAGCTGGACCTGGTTCTGGTCGCCGAGCATCGAGCGACGGAAGCGCAGATCCGGGGGGAACGAGACGATGTCGTGCCAGGCTCGCGGCGCCGTCTCGACCGGGTCGGTCTGCGCTGCGAGCGGAGCGGTGGGACCGAAGACCTCGTCGAAGTCCGGGTCGCCGGGCTCCAGATAACGCCGCATGATCGGCGTGTTGTGCTCGAACCACCTCGTTCCGCTCTCCTCGGTGACGCGCACGATGTCCGCGTCCTCCCTGAGGCTTCGCATGATCAGTGACCTGCCGTACTGGCGGCGCACCTCGTCCGCGCTGGCGGACATTCCTGTCAGCCGCGCCGCTTCGCCGGAGAAGTAGACGCAGCGAAAGCGCGCGTCCAGGATCTCGAACACCATTCCCGCGGCCTCCATCGCAGAGGCGATCTCGCGCAGCTCCGGATGCTCGGGAAGCGGTGGACCCTGTCCGCCGTCGTCGGCCATCGCACAAGGCTATCCGCGCCCGTCAGGGTGCCTCGACCGGCTCCGCGACGACCGCCTGTGTGCCATCTTGAGAGACATGCTCCGGTCCTGGCGCCGCGTGGTGCCGTTCATGCTCGCCGTCTCGCTGCTGCTCGCCATGCCGGCCGGGGCGCAGGCGAAGCGGATGAAGCCCCCGGCGAGGAAGTTCCTCGCTCAGCAGGACCGGCTTCAGAAGCGCCTGGCCCCCAAGGAGAGGCAGATGCTGCGCGACATCTCCGCGATGCGCCGCAGGTTCAAGGCCTGCCCGGTGCTCAGCGATCTGCCGAACGACGGCTTCCAGCAGATCAAGGCGTTCCTGTACGTCCTGCTGGACATGATCCAGGAGACGACGGAGCCGCTCAAGGATGATCTCGCCTACGTCGCCCGCTCCTATCGCAAGGCGTCCTACGGCGACGGCGTGCTGAACCGCGCGGGGCGTGAGCGCTACAGGCACTTCCTCACGCTGAGTGAGCTGAAGCCCTTCGACAGCTGCGCTGTGCTCGACGACTGGGCGCAGGCGAAGTGGCCGTCGGACTGGAAGCCGACCGGAGAAGCCGGGGTCGCCTCGGACGCGATGTACGACCCGGACGTCCAGATCCCGGACTCCGGCGCCCTGCTGCGCCGTCTGCGCAAGCTCGGCGCCAGCAGCAGGCAGCGCAGCCGCACCAAGAACGCGGGAATAAGCGAGCGGGTTCTCAAGGGGTACGACAAGGTGCTCGCCGAACTGTTCCCGAAGGTCGACATCGAGTGGCGCTGACCGGCTCGGCGTCGTTGGGACAGGCCGCGTCGGCCAGGCTGCAGATCAGCGCACGTGCACGCCGCTGATCGCCCGCGCGATCACGAGGCGCTGGATCTCTGAGGTTCCCTCGAAGATCGTGTAGATCTTGGCGTCGCGGTGCCAGCGCTCGACCGGGAACTCGCGGGCGTAGCCGTTCCCACCGAGGATCTGCATCGCCCGCTCGGTCGCCCAGACCGCCACCTCACCCGCTTTGAGCTTGCTCATCGAGCCCTCGGCGTTGTCGAAGCGCTGGCCCGTGCGCCCCATCCACGACGCGCGCCAGATGAGCAGCCGCGCGGCGTCGATCTCCATCTTCATGTCGGCGAGCGTGAAAGCGATCGACTGGTTCTCGACGATCGCCCTGCCGAACTGCTCTCGGTCCTTGGCGTACTGCAGTGCGTACTCGTAGGCCGCCCGCGCGATGCCGATCGCCTGAGCGCCGACGGTGGGGCGGCTGGCCTCGAATGTCGCCATCGCGGCCTGCTGCCTGCTCTTGCCGCCCTCGCGCACGCGGGCGAGGCGCTCGTCGAGCTTCTCCTTGCCGCCGAGCAGGCAGTCGCCGGGCACCCGGCAGTCGTCGAGAAAGACATCGGCGGTGTGCGAGGCGCGCAGGCCGTGCTTCTTGACCTTCGTGCCCATCGTGAGGCCGGGCGCTCCGGGCGGGATCACGAACGCCGCGTGGCCGCGCGAGCCGAGCTCGGCGTCGACCGACGCGATGACGACGTGGACGCCGGCGATGCCGCCGTTCGTCGCCCAGGCCTTCTGCCCGTTGAGGACCCATTCGCCGGACGCCTCGTCGAAGCGCGCCCGTGTGCGGATCGCGGAGACGTCCGAGCCCGCGTTGGGCTCGGAGGAGCAGAACGCGGCGACGGCGGGCTCGTCGACGGTGCCGAAGCACTGCGGGATCCAGGTGCCCATCTGTTCAGGGGTTCCCTGGCCGGCGATCGCGGCCACGGCGAGCGACGTTCCCATCAGTGACATGCCGATCCCGGCGTCGCCCCAGAACAGCTCCTCGTTGACGACCGGCAGTGTCAGCCCGGTCGGGTCGGAGAAGAACTGGGCGATGCCGTCGAAGCCGTAGAGCCCGATCTTCGCGGCCTCCTGGATGACGGGCCAGGGCGTCTCCTCGCGCTCATCCCACTCGGAGGCGGCGGGCCGGATCACGTTCTGGGCAAAGCCGTGGACCCAGTCCCGGACCTCCTTCTGCTCGTCGGTCAGCGTGAGCGTGAACGCGGGGCCTGTGGTTTCCGGGACTGTCTCAGTGGCATTCATGACGACGCCAATGATACTGACCAGCGGGTCAGTTACGTGGGCGTAGCAGCCGACTTCGGGCACGGGCGCCCGTCAGGCGCGGTAGTCGGTCTTCTCGGCCAGCTCGGAGACGGCGAACGTCGCGAAGGTGAGCAGCGCGCGGCGATCGAGGGGGGCGAGTACGTCCCACACGTCATCGGTCCCGCCGCGGTCGTGAAGGCCGCAGAGCGCGTCGAGTGCCGTTGTCGCCTGTCCCAGCGCGCGCTCGCGCTCGCCGTCTGTGGTCTCGATGCGGAGGTCCTCGAGCCTCGCAGCTCGGATGAGGCGCCCGATCGCGGGCGGATCGAGCTCGATTCGTTCGGCCATGCGGCGAGGGTACGCCGCCTCCGGGAAGGAACGAGGCCCGCCGCCGTCGAAACCAGCGTTCGCCCATGAAGCGCTCTGCGACGACGACTCCGGCCCCGCCTCACGAGGCCAGCGGCCACCAGACCCTCTCCGCGTACATCCAAGCTCGGTTCGACGAGTTCTCGCGCTCCCAGAAGGATGTCGCGCAGTACATCGTCGACCACCTCGATGAGGTCGCCTTCCAGACGGCGGAGGAGCTCGCGCGCCGCGCGAACACCTCCAGCTCGACGGTCGTGCGCTTCTCGCAGGCGCTCGGCTTCGAGGGCTTTCCCGAGCTCCAGGCGTCTGCGATCGAGGAGTATCGGCGCCGGATCGCCTCCGGCGAGGTCGGCGGGGGGAACTCAGCCGAGCCGCTCTTCGCGCTGGACCAGAACGCGTTCGAGACGGCGATCGCCGCCGACCACGTGAACGTCGAGGAGACCGCGCGCAAGGTCTCCCGCCGCGATGTCGAGGTGGCGATCGAGGCGATCTCCGACTGCGGGCGGCTGCTGATCATCGGCACCGACCAGATGGCCTTCTTCGCGAGCTACATGCGTCACCTGCTGATGCTGCTGGACATCCAGGCCGACGTCGTCGTGAGTCCCTCTCAGGAGGCGCTGAGCCGGATCGGGCGCATCGACGGTGACACGCTGGTGATCGGCCTCAGCGCGGGGCGCCCGCATCCGCTCGTCGTGCGCGCGATGAAGATCGCGCGCCACCGCAAGGCCAAGACGATTGCGATCACCGACGCGACGCTGTCCGATGTCGCCAAGCTCTCTCACCTCCAGCTCTACTACTCGTCGAACTCACCGGCGTACGTGCGCTCGCACGCGGCGCTGCTCAGCATCGTCCAGGCGCTCGCGTACGGCGTGTACAGCCGCGACACGGAGCGCTACGCAGATCGCATCAAGGCCTTCCGGCTCAAGTAGCCGGGCTGGAGCGGCACTCCGCGCTGCACGATCTGAGCTCGTGCGGGCGGCGGCGCGCTCCTACAATGGACGAGATGCGCGACGAAGCGACGTTCCGGGTCAAGGCGGGCCTTGCCGAGATGCTCAAGGGCGGCGTCATCATGGACGTCGTCGACGCCGAGCAGGCGAAGATCGCCGAGGCGGCGGGCGCCGCAGCGGTGATGGCACTCGAGCGCGTCCCAGCGGACATCCGCCGTGACGGCGGCGTCGCGCGGATGAGCGATCCGTCGATGGTGCGCGGGATCCAGGAGGCGGTGACGATCCCGGTCATGGCGAAGGCGCGTATCGGCCACTTCGCCGAGGCGCGCGTGCTCGAGGCGCTCGAGGTCGACTACATCGACGAGTCCGAGGTGCTGACGCCCGCCGACGAGGCGCACCACATCGACAAGTGGGATTTCAAGGTCCCGTTCGTCTGCGGCGCGACGAACCTCGGCGAGGCGCTGCGGCGGATCGGCGAGGGCGCGGCGATGATCCGCTCCAAGGGCGAGGCCGGCACCGGCGACATCGTCGAGGCCGTTCGCCACCTGCGCACGATCGTCGGAGAGATCCGGCGTCTCGGCGGGCTGGACGGCGCTGAGGTCGCGACGGCCGCCAAGGAGAACGGCGCTCCGCTCGACCTCGTGCGCTCGGTCGCCGAGGACGGGAGACTGCCGGTCGTCATGTTCTGCGCCGGGGGGATCGCGACCCCGGCCGACGCGGCGCTCGTGATGCATCTGGGCGCCGAGGGCGTCTTCGTCGGCTCGGGGATCTTCAAGAGCGAGGACCCCGAGGCCCGCGCGGCGGCGGTCGTCGAGGCCACGACGCACTTCCAGGACTGGGATCGCGTGCTCAAGGCGTCCGAGGGACTCGGCGCGGCGATGCACTCGCTCGAGGCGCGCAAGCTCGACGAGGCGCAGGTCCTTTCGACCCGGGGCTGGTAGCGGATGCCCGGCGGGTCGGGCGAGGGCCTGCTGGTCGGCGTCCTTGCGCTTCAGGGCGGCTTCGAGGCACACCGCCGGATGCTCGAGCACCACGGCGCCGCCGTACGTGAGGTGCGCGTGCCTGCGGACCTCGAGGGGCTCGACGGGCTGATCCTGCCCGGTGGGGAGTCGACCACGATGACGCTCGGCATCGAGCGCGAGGGCCTGGCCGATCCCCTGAAGGAGTTCGCGCGCGGCGGCCGGCCGGTCCTCGGAACCTGCGCAGGCCTGATCCTGCTCGACCGCGACCACCTGGGGCTGATCGACATCCGCGCCGAGCGCAACGCGTTCGGGCGCCAGGTTCACAGCTTCGAGCAGGACCTCGACCTCGGCCTCGACGGCGGCCCGCTGCCCGCCGTATTCATCCGAGCGCCCTGGATCACCGAGTTCGGCGACGGCGTCGAGATCCTCGCCGAGGTCGACGGCCACGCGGTCGCGGCGCGGCAGGGATCGGTCGTCGTGATCAGCTTCCATCCGGAGTTGAGCGGCGACACGCGCATTCACGAGAGGTTTCTCGCCGACGTGCGGGCCGCGAGGGGCGCGCGGGTGTGAGCGAACGATGCGCGCGTCTCCCGTGCGCTCGAGCGGTGGTGGCAGACTTGGCGGATGCGGATCGCCGTTGCAGCGGATGAGCAGACGGGCCTGACCACTGCGCTGCTGGAACAGCTGCGCAGTCGGGGTCATGAGCCGTTGCCGTACGGCGCGCTGGCGGAGGGCGCTCGATCTGACTGGGCGTGGGCGAGCGAGGCCGCCGCGCGGGAAGTCGCCGATGGCCGCGCCGGGCAGGCGATCGTCTGCTGTTGGACCGGAACCGGGGCGTCGATCGCCGCGAACAAGGTACGGGGCGTTCGCGCCGCGCTGTGCACGGACGCGGAGACCGCAGCGGGAGCGCGCCGCTGGAACGACGCCAACGTGCTTGCGCTGTCGCTGAGGCTGACCAGCGAGGCGCAGCTCGCAGAGATCCTCGATGCCTGGTTCGGGACCGGCCCGAGCACGGAACCCGGCGACGCGTCAAACGTCGCTCACCTGGCCCGGCTCGAGGACGCGTGAGCGGTGAGCCCGGGCGCCTGACGCTGGTCGCGGCGTCCGGTGCGACGGCCCTGCTGCTGCTCGACGTGACCGCGGTCAACGTCGCTCTGCCGGCGATCAAGGACGACCTCGGCGCCGGCTTCGCCGAGTTGCAGTGGGTGATCGACGCCTATGCCCTCACGCTCGCCGCGACCTTGCTCAGCGCGGGCTCGATCGCGGATCGCGTCGGAAGGCGGGCGACGTTCGTGGTGGGCCTGACGATCTTCGCGGCGGCTTCACTGCTGTGCGGGCTGGCACAGTCGGCGTTGGCGCTGGACGTCGGCCGCGCCGTCCAGGGCATCGGAGCCGCCGCGATGTTCGCGTGCTCGCTCGCCCTGATCGCCGACCGCTATCGCGGCCCGCGGGAGCGGGGAAGGGCGCTCGGGGTGTGGGGCGCGATCACGGGCGCGGCTCTCGCCCTGGGACCGCCGCTCGGCGGAGCCGTCGTCGATGGCCTCGGCTGGCAGTGGGTGTTCCTGATCAACCTTCCGCTGGTCGCCGGTCTGGCGGCCCTGACGCTGTCGGGCGTCCAGGAGTCTCGCGACCCGGCCGCGGCGAGCCTCGACCGTGCCGGGCTGGTCACGTTCACGGGCGCCTGCTTCCTGCTCGTCTTCGCGCTCGTGCGCGGTAACGGCTCGGGGTGGGGGAGCCCGGCGATCATCGCCTGCTTCGCGGGCGGCGCCGCCCTGCTCGCGGCGTTCGTGGCGGTCGAGCTTCGCGCGCGTCAGCCGATGCTGGATCTGCGGCTGTTTCGCAGCGCGCCGTTCACGGGTACCGCGATCGTGGCGTTCGCACAGTCGTTCGCCCTCTATCCGCTGCTGCTGTTCGTCGCCTTCTGGCTTCAGGACGCGCTTGGGTACGGCGCCCTGGAAACGGGGCTGCGCCTGCTCCCGGTCACCGCGACGCTCCTGGTCGTGGCGCCGCTGTCGGGGATGCTCACCGGGCGCGTGCCGCTGCGCTATCTGCTCGCCGCGGGGCTGACCCTGATCGCGATCGGCCTGCTGGTCAATCGCCGCGTCGAGGTCGGATCGGAGTGGACTGTGCTGCTTCCGGGCCTGTTCATCGGCGGGCTCGGGATCGGGGTGATCAGCCCGGCGCTCGCCGCCGCCATGGTCGGCGTTCTTTCGGTCGACCGTGTGGGCCTGGCCTCGGGCGTGAACAACACGTTCCGGCAGCTCGGAATCGCGGTCGGGATCGCGGTGCTGGGAGCGGTATTCGATGCGCGTGTCTCGGCCGCGTCGTCGCTCGAGCAGGGCTTTGTGCGCGGGCTCGACGCCGTCTTTCTCGTGGCCGCTCTCTGCGCCCTGGCGGCGGTTCCCGCCGCGCTGCTGATGATCCGGCGACCTGAGGGGCTGGTCGATGCGCCCGGCCGGCGCCCGGAGGCGGCGCGTGGGCCCGCTCCGCAGTCTCAGACTTCCTGAAGGAACGGGCGTCACGCTGCCCCTCAATGATCAACGACATGGAGGTTCCCCCAGCATGAGACGCGCACTGACCGCAGCCCTGCTCGCCGCTCTTGCGAGCGCCGCGGTCTTCTCCACGGCCGGCTTCGCGGGCTCCAGCAGCAAGTCGGGCAAGAAGACCAGCACGGCTCGCAAGCAGTCGAAGGCCGCCACGACGCCCCCTCCGACGATGAAGGAGGCGCTGGCCGCCAAGGAGAAGCTGCGTGCCGCGCACCAGGCGAAGCTCGCCAAGTCGCTCGGCGTGAGCACGGAGAAGCTCACGGCCGCGTTCGACGCAGTCAAGAAGAAGAATCTCGACCAGGCCGTCACCGACAAGCAGCTGACCGCAGCCCAGCGCGACGCCATTCTCGCGTGTGAGAAGGCGCCGCTCACCTGCGATCGCAGCGACCTCCCGGCGTACGGGCACGGCCACCGCGGCGGTCTCGGCGGCCCGAAGGGCGCCCGCGGCGACATGGTCAAGGATCTCGCCGCCGAACTCGGCGTCTCCGAGGACAAGGTGAAGGCGGCGCTGAAGGCCAACCGGCCCGAGATGGGTGATCGCAAGGGCGGTCGTCGTGGACATGGCGGTCCCGGGCACGGCGGTCGCGGGCACGGTGGGCCCGGCCCGGGCGCGGGCTTCGGGCCTCCGCCCGGCATGGACGGCGCTGAGGGACCGGCCGAAGAGGTCGCCCCCGTGGGAGCGGCGTAGGCCGCAAGGCTCGCGGACGAGCGATGATTAGCACGGAGTGACTGATCCTCTCGTTCTCGTCGTCGACGACGACGCTGCGATACGTGAAGCCCTCGAGCGCGCCCTGCGCCTCGAGGGCTTCGCCGTGTCCACTGCCTCGGGCGGGCGCGCAGCGCTCGTCGAGGTGGCCAGGAACCCTCCCGCGGCGATCGTGCTCGACGTCACGATGCCGGACCTGGGCGGGCGAGCCGTCTGCGCGCGACTTCGCGCAGACGGCCTGCGGACGCCGATCCTGATCCTGTCCGCGCGTGACGAGGTCGAAGATCGCGTGGCCGGCCTCCAGGCCGGAGCCGACGACTACCTGGTCAAGCCGTTCGCCGTAGAAGAACTGGTGGCGCGCCTGCGCGCGCTGCTGCGGCGGGGAGGGGAGAGCGAACAGCCGGTCGCGGCGAGCGAGCTGCAGGTCGCCGATCTGACGCTCGACCCGGCGGCGCGCAGCGTTCGGCGCGGGACGCGTGAGGTCGAGCTCACCAGGCGTGAGTTCGAGCTGCTCGAGGTCTTCGCGCGCAACGCCGGCATCGTGCTCGGCCGCGGCCGGCTGCTCGAGCTCGTCTGGGGCTATGACTGGGCGGCGGACGGCAACGTCGTCGACGTCTTCGTCTCCTACCTGCGCCGCAAGCTCGAAGCCGACGGGGAGCCACGCCTGATCCACACGGTCAGGGGCGTCGGCTTCGTCCTCCGCGAGGCGGGAGGATGAGCGCCCCCGCAACACCCAGCCGTCGCCTGCGCGGACCGAAGTCGCTCGCCGGACGCGTGACGCTGGCCGCCGTGGCAGCCGTCGGCGCGGCGCTCGCCGTGGCGGGCCTCGGGGTCGTGGTGGCCGCTGGACGGGCCGATCGGTCCGCCCTTGATCGCGATCTCAGAGGTCTCGTGTCACGGCTCGACCGCCCGGAGGTCCGAGGACTCGGCGGCCCCGCGCCGCCGCGCCCGTTCCCGAGCGCGGGCCCGGCGGTGCCGGGCGTGGACGGTGGCGGCGCCGAGCCTCGGCCGCTGGACGCGCGCGGCTCGGGACTGCGGCGCGGGCGTGGCGGGCCGCCCGAGGCGCTCGACCCCGGAAGCGAGCGCTTCGCGCGAGTCGTGCTGCCCGGCGGCGCCGTCTTCAGCCAGGGCAGGGAGGTGCCCGAGGCCTTTCCGCTGCCGCCCCCCGGCGACACGCCGACCAGCGTCGAGGTGGAGGGCGAGGACTGGCGCACGATCACGCGGGCCCTGCCCGGCGGAGCGACGCTTCAGGTGGCAGCGCGGCTCGCGCCGCTTCAGGACGATGCACGCCGGCTCCAGCTCGTGGTGCTCGCGGTTCTCGGGGCAGCCCTGCTCGCGACCGCGCTGATCGCCCGCGCGCTGACCCGGATCGCGCTCGCCCCGCTCGAGCGGCTGCGCGGGACGGCCGAGGAGGTCGCCGTTACGGCGGATCTGGCCAAGCGCGTCCCCGTGGGCGACGGGCCGGAGGAGGTCGACGAGCTGGCCGGCGACCTCAACGCGATGCTCGCCCGTCTCGGCGAAGCGGCCGACGGCCAGCGCGCCGCCCTGGAGAGCGCTCGCCGCTTCGCAGCCGATGCCGGCCACGAGCTGCGGACGCCGCTCACGAGCCTCGAGGCGAACCTCGCGACGGGCGCGACCCAGGCGGCGCGCGGCGACGCCCGCAGGCTCACGGGGCTGGTCGAGCAGCTCCAGGCGCTGGCACGCGGTGAGGCTGGGCCGCCGGCGAGCCCGGAGCAGGTCGACCTGGCCGATCTGGCCGACGCGGCGATCGTCGACCTGCGCCGCCGCCATCCCGAGGTCTCGGCGACGCTCGAGGCGCCCGATCGCGGTCCCGCGGTCGCCGGAGAGCAGGAGAGCCTGCGCATGCTGCTCGACAACCTGCTCGAGAACTCGGCTCGCCACGGGAGGCCCGGGGGCGAGATCGTCGTCACGCTCAGCAGCGACGCGAGCGGGTGCGCTGAGATGCTCGTGGACGACGACGGGCCCGGGATCCCGCCCGACGAGCGTGGACGCGTCATGGAGCGCTTCGCGCGCGGCGCCGGAGCGCGCGGCGAGGGCACCGGCCTGGGGCTCGCGATCGCGTCTGCCCAGGCGGCGCGGCACGGCGGCTCGCTCGCACTCGAGCAGGCGCCGCTGGGCGGCCTGCGCGCCCGTGTGCGGCTCCAGGCCACCACGAGCGAGTCGCCGGCGGCGAATTCCCACCCGGGGACCGGGGCCTGAACGCGACCCCCGGCCGCCGACGCGTCAGCGCGCTTCGAAGTGCGCGACGCCCGCCTCGTCGAGCACCTCGACCGCGCGGCCGTCATCGACCAGCAGGTCCATGTGGCCGAGCACCTCGGACAGTGTCAGGTAGGCCTGCGTGACCGCGACGTTGCCCCACATCAGGTGGGCCAGTTCGAACCCGGTGCGTGGCTGCCGGCCGACGAGCCCGTGAAGCTTGTCGGCGCGCCGTTCGTGCAGCCGGAAGCGCTCGTCGATGATCGCGGCGTGGTCCTCGAGCGCGTCACCGTGGCCGGGGAGCACGAGGTCCAGCTCCATCGCGCGCGTGGCCTGCAGCGACTCCATGTAGATCATCAGCGACCGCGGCCTGCGCAGACCGCGCGCCACCTCGACGTCGTCGATCGGAGCCTCGAGCGGGCGCGCGATCAGGGGGTTGGATGAGATGTGCTTGATCAGGTGGTCGGCGGCCAGCAGCGTGCGGCTGCGCGCGTCGTGGAAGACGGTGTCCGAGGGCGAATGACCGGGCCTGTGCAGCACCTTCAGCCTGCGGTCGCGCAGGGCGATCTCGTCGCCGCTGCGAAGCCTGCGCGTCACGGTCGCCTTGGCGCCCCAGCCGCGGAACGTGTGCGACACCGCGCGCAGTGCGAGCCGCGTCTCGGCCGGGATCCCGTGGCGGGCCATCACCGCCTCCGCGAAGGCGTCGTCCGCCTCCATGAAGTCGCCGTAGCGCGCCATCCACGGGGCCAGCAGGTCGAGCGCCGCGACATCGGCCCCGGAGCGCCGGGCGAGGATGTCTACGAGGCCCAGGTGATCCATGTGCTGATGCGAGACGACGATCAGCTCGAGGTCCTCGATCCGGCGCCCGAGGCGAGCGAGTCCTCGCTCGAGCTCGTCAAGGGCGATGCCGGAGTTCGGCCCCGTGTCGATCAGCGTCAGCGGCGCGTCATCGATCAGGTAGACGTTGACGCGCCCTACGGCGAACGGCGTCGGGATGGGGAGACAGTGGATGCCCTGCTGCTCGG
The DNA here is from genome assembly GCA_963714935.1 of uncultured Actinomycetes bacterium. Taxonomy (GTDB): domain Bacteria; phylum Actinomycetota; class Thermoleophilia; order Solirubrobacterales; family Solirubrobacteraceae; genus F1-60-MAGs163. Next base: position 94,429 of record CAVQQA010000005.1, on the reverse strand, counting down.
CCCGCGCGGCGAGCGGACCGTCAGGGTCCCAGCCGCCGGCGCTCACGCGCGGATCAGCGCGAGCACCTCGTCGCGCCTGCGTTCCATGTCGGACTCGGACACGAGCGACTCCAGGCAGAGGCGCAGGAGCGGCTCGGTGTTCGATGGGCGCACGTTGAAGTGCCAGTCGTCGAAGTCGACGCTGACGCCGTCGAGGTAGCCGATGCGCGCGCCCTGCGCGGCGTAGTGCTCCTCGATGGCGGACATCCTGGCAGCCGCGTCGTCGACCTGCGAGTTGATCTCGCCGCTGATGAAGTACTTCGCGCGGTAGGGCTCGAGCAGCTCGCTCAGACTGGCGCCGCGCGTCGAGAGCAGCTCGAGAATCAGCAGCGCGGGAATCGTGCCGCTGTCGGCGCAGTAGAAGTCGCGGAAGTAGTAGTGGCCGCTGACCTCGCCGCCGAAGATCGCGTCCTCGTCGCGCATCCGGGTCTTGAAGAACGCGTGACCAACGCGGTTGGGAAGGGCGCTGCCGCCCATGCGCTCGACCGTGTCGGCGACCGCCCTCGAAGCGCGCACGTCGTAGAGGATGGTGGCTCCGGGGCTCTTCTCGAGCAGGCTCTCGGCGAGCAGCGCCGTCAGGAAGTCGCCGTCCACGAACGCGCCGGTGTCGTCGATGAAGAAACATCGGTCGGCGTCGCCGTCCCAGGCGATTCCGAGATCGGCGTCCTCCGCCAGGACCCTGCTGATGATCAGCTCCCGGTTCTCGGGCAGCAGCGGGTTCGGCTCATGCCCGGGGAACTCGCCGTCCGGCTTCCAGAAGGTCTCGACGAGGTCGAGCGGCAGATGCCGCAGCAGCGGTCCGACCATCGGGCCGGCCATGCCGTTTCCGCCGTCGACGACGACCTTCAGGGCCTTGATCGCGTCGCCGTCGATGAACCTGAAGGCCGCCTGCTGGAACTTCAGGTAGATGTCGACCTGCTCGCTGGTTCCGAAGCCCGGCGGCTTGCCCATGCCGGCCTCGATCTCACGACGGATGTCCTGGATGCCCGCGTCACCGCTGAGCGCTATCGCCCCCCGGCGCACGAGCTTGGCGCCCGTGTAGGCCTTCGGGTTGTGCGAGGCGGTGCACATGAGGCCGCCGTCCAGCTCGCGCGTACCGACGAGCCAGTAGAGCATCTCCGTGCCGACCATCCCGGCGTCGATCACGTGGACGCCCTCGGCCAACAGCCCTTCCTTGTAGCGCTCTGACAGCTCGGGGGCCTCGAGGCGCATGTCGCGCCCAAGCCCGACACCGAGCTCGTTCGTCGGCCGCCCGGCCAGCTTGCCGAGCACCCTTGCGAACGCCCTGCCGATCAGCTCGGCGGTGTCGCCATCGATGTCGCTGCCGTACAGGCCGCGGATGTCGTATGCCTTGAAGATCTCAGCGGCTGGAGGGCTCACGGGTTCGATCCTAGCCTCGGCCTGCGAGGATCCCGCGCCGGATGGAGCGGAAGGCCGCCAGGCAGCGCTACGGGGGATCGCTCTCCGGTCGCTCGGTTCTCGTGACCGGGGCGTATGGATTCGTCGGTGGATGGCTTGCGAAGGCCCTGTTGGAGCGGGGTGCGCGGGTCACGGTCCTGCGACGCACCGTGCGGCCGTCGTGCGTGCTTGCGCTCGAGCGGGTCGAGCGCGACTGCGACGTCGTCGACGGGAACGTGGTCGACGGCCCTCTGCTGGACGCCACGCTGCGCCGGCGACGGGTCGACGCCGTGCTCCATCTCGCCGGCACCTCGACGGTCGGCGCTGGGGACCGCGAACCCCTGGAGACGTTCGAGTCGAACGTTCGCGGCACCTGGACCATGCTGGAGGCGTGCCGCGCCAACGCGGTGCGAGTGGGCGGTGGTCGCCTCGTCCGAGCATGCCTACGGCCCCGCAGAGCGGCTGCCGCTGTCGGAGGGGGCTGCGCTGCGCCCGCCGCGGCCGTACGAGGCATCGAAGGCCGCCGCGGACATAATCGCGCGCTCGTACTGGACGGCCTACGGACTGCCGGTGGCGACGACTCGCTTCGGGAACGTCTACGGCGGCGGTGACCAGAACCGCTCGAGGCTGGTCCCCTCCGTGATCGCCGCGCTGCTGGACGGAGAGGCTCCGCTGATCCGCTCGGACGGCTCGCCGGAGCGCGACTTCCTGCACGTCGACGACGCGGTCGACGCCTACCTGGCGCTCGCCGACGCGCTCGTCGCCGGAACGGCCGGCGGCGAGGCGTTCAACGCGGGCGGCGGCGAGCCGCATCGCGTGATCGACGTCGTCCGGCTCCTGTGCGAGCTGTCCGGTGCGGGCATCGCTCCCGAGGTGCTCGGCGCCGGTACGCCGGCCGGTGAGATCGATCGTCAATGGCTCGACTCGGCGCAAGCTCCGGCGGCTCACGGGCTGGCAGCCGCGGATCGGTCTCGCTGACGGCCTCGCGCGTACGCTGGACTGGCATCGCGAGCACGCGCAGAGCCTCGCCCGCTGACCGTCCCGTCCCGTCTCGTCGGCCAAGGGCGCTCATTCAATGCCCCGCCGGCATGGCGGAGCTACATTTGCTGCATGGCCGGGCATTCGAAATGGGCGGGGATCAAGCACAAGAAGGCGATCGTCGACGCACGGCGCGGCAAGCTCTTCACGAAGCTGGCGCGCGCGATCACGGTCGCCGCCAAGGACGGCGGCGGAGACCCCGAGGGGAACCCGGCGCTCGGACTGGCGATCCAGAAGGCCAAGGACGCCTCGATGCCGAAGGACAACATCGAGCGGGCGATCGCCAAGGGGACCGGCGAGGGCGCTGACGCCGAGAGCTTCGAAGAAGTCGTCTACGAGGGCTACGGCCCGGGCGGCGTGGCGCTGCTGATCGAGGCGCTCACCGACAACCGCAACCGCACCGGCATCCGATGTCCGCCACCTGCTCACCAAGCACGGCGGCAACCTCGGCGAGCCCGGGTCGGTGGCGTACGTCTTCGAGAAGAAGGGCGTCATCGTCGTCGACGCGGCGCTGCACACCGAGGACGACCTGATCGTCGCGATCGACGCAGGTGCCGAGGACATAGCGTCCGACGAGGACGTGTTCGAGGTCCTGACCGAGCCGGCCGACCTCCCCGGTGTGCGCGCGGCCCTGGAGGCGGCGGGCATCGCCTTCGAGTCCGCAGAGGTCACACAGCGTCCGAGGACACGAGTCGAGCTGGACGAGCCCGGAGCCGCGAAGCTGATGCGACTGATCGACGCCCTGGAGGACAACGACGACGTCGGCGAGGTCCACGCGAACTTCGAGGTCGACGCCGAGGTCCTCGAACGCGTCGCTGCGGCCGGCTGACGCAGTCCGGTGCTGCCCGCCGTACTGCGGGACGAGCCGCGCTACCGCCTTCTGTTCGCCGGCCAGGTGCTGTCGTTCGTGGGCGACAGGATCGCGTTCGTCGCGCTGGCGTTCGCGGTGCTCGCGATCGGGGACGTCGCCGATCTCGGGATCGTGACGGCGGCCGCGTCGCTGCCGTTCCTGCTCGTCGCGCTCCCCGGCGGCGCGATCAGCGACCGCGTCGGCCGTCGCGAGGTGATGCTGGCCGCCGACTGCGCACGCGCCGTGATCCAGGCGGTCAGCGCGGCGCTGCTGCTCACCGGAGCCGCCGAGGTCTGGATGCTGGCCGCGCTGATGGCGCTCTACGGCACGGCCGACGCGTTCTTCGGGCCGGCGATGATCGGGCTGATCCCGCAGACCGTCTCGGCGCCGCGCATCCAGGAGGCCAACGCCCTCATCGGGATGGCCCAGAACGTCGGGATGATCGCCGGCCCGGCGACCGCAGGGGTGCTGATCGCGGTGAGCGGCCCGGGCGAGGCGATAGCGATCGATGCGCTCACCTTCGTCGTGAGCGCGGCATTCCTCTTCCGACTGCGTCCGGCCGAGGTCGCGGATGGCGCGTTGCGGGTCGCAGAACCGATGCTCGAGGGGCTGCGCGGCGGCTGGCGGATCGTCCGGGAGTCGGGCTGGATCGTTCCGGGTCTCGGCGCGCTCGTCGCCTACCACCTGTTCGTCCTGCCGTCGGTCTTCGTCCTCGGCCCCTCGGTCGCCGAGACCGAACTGGGCGGCGCGACCAGTTGGGCGGCGATCACGACCGCGTTCGGCGTCGGGGCCGTCGCCGGCAGTGCACTGGCCCTCCGGCTCAGGCCCTCGCGAACGCTCGTCGCCGCGTTCACGGCGATGGTGCTCGCGTCGCTTCAGGGCGCGTTCCTGGCCAGCGGGACGGGGACGCTAGGGATAGCAGCGCTGGAGCTGGTGGCCGGTGTCGGCGTGTCGCTGTTCTTCACGCTCTGGGACACCACGATCCAGGAGCAGGTCCCGGGCGAGGCGACCGCGCGCGTGGCCTCCTACGACTGGGGCACGTCGGTGGGGCTGATGCCGATCGGCCTCGCCCTCGCGGGGCCGCTCGGCGAGCTGCTCGGGGTTCATGCGGCGATGCGCTGGGGCAGCCTTGCGGGCGTCGTGGCAGCGCTCGTCTGTCTTTCGATTCCTGCGGTGCGACAGGTTCGACGCCCTGCGGCGCCCGCGCTCGCGCGGCCCTGAGGGGCAGCCGGTGGCCCGCGCCCCCGGGCCACCTGCGAGGATGCTCCGCCGATGGCCGACCATCCCCGACGCCGCTTGAGTGCCCCCGAACGCCGCGCGGAACTGCTGGAGGCAGCGAGCGAGGTCTTCGGGCGTGCCGGCTACCACGGCGCGTCGCTGGAGGAGATAGCTGCGACGGCCGGGGTGTCCAAGGCGCTGATCTACGAGCACTTCGCCGGCAAGCGCGAGCTCCACGCAGAGCTCGTGGAGGCCCACGCGACCGAGATCTTCCGGCGGCTTCAGGCCAACGCCGACGCCGGCGCAGCTGCGACGGGGGAGGAGCGCCTGCGCGGCGGGATCGATGCGTTCCTCTCGTTCGTCGAGGAGCATCGCGACGCCTGGCGCGCCCTCTTCCGCGATGCGGCCGACCCGGAGGTCACCGAGGAGATCGCACGCGTCCGCGAGCAGGCGGCCGGCGTGATCGCGGCCCTGCTGGCCGCCGACACCAAGCGTGAGCCGGGAGTGACGGCGAAGCAGCGTGCGCAGTTCTTCGAGATGCACGCGCAGATGCTGGCCGGCGCGATCCAGCTGCTCGCGCACTGGTGGACCGATCACCCCGAGATCCCGCGCGAGAGCGTCGTGGACCGTGCGATGGAGTTCTGCTGGATCGGCCTGGACCGCGTCTCTCAGGGCGAGCTGATCAAGCGCCGCCGCGCGGCTCGCTGAAGCGTCAGCCCTGCGCGACCTGACCGGTCTGGCGGCGCCAGTACAGGCTGCCGATCAGCGCCTCGGTCACCTTCGGGTCGAACTGCGTTCCCGCGCAGCGCGACAGCTCGGCGATTGCGGCGCCGTGCTCGCGGGCCTCGCGGTACGGGCGCGCGGTCGTCATCGCGCTGTAGGCGTCGCAGGCGAGGATGATCCTGCTGCCGAGCGGGATCTGGTCGCCGAGCAGGTTGTCGGGGTAGCCCGCTCCGTTCCAGTGCTCGTGCTCGTGACGCACGATCCGCGCCACGGGCGCCATGCCCGGGATCGCCCGCAGGATGCGCTCGCCGATCACGGGATGCTCGCGTATCAGCTGCCACTCGGTGTCGTCGAGCGGTCCGGGCTTGTTCAGGACGCGGTCGGGGATCGCGACCTTGCCGATGTCGTGCAGGTGGGCAGCCGCGGCGATCGTCTCGACCTCGCGGGGACTCATGCCGAGCTGCTGACCCACGTTGCGCGCGAGCTCCACGACGGACTCCGAACTCTCGCCCGAGACGCGGTCGCGGGCGAGCAGCGTGCCCGCCAGCGCGTCGACGACGGCGGCCTGCGCGGGGCTGGTCGTGACGGTCGTGCCGTCGTCGATCCTGATCGCGCTGCGTCCGCCGCCCAGCGCGCGGGCCCGGTCCAGCCCGGCCTGCGCCATCGCGAGCACGTCACCAAGCGTCTGGCCGTTGACGTGTATCGACACGCCGGCCGAGACGGAGACAACGCCGGCACCCGGGAGATCACCGATCTCAAGTTCGCGGATCAGCCGGTCGCAGCAGGCCTGAGCTCCATCGAGGGTCGTCGCCGGCATCACGACGGTGATCTCGTCGGCGCCCGAGCGGCCCAGAACGTCGTTCGAACGGGTCAGTCGTCGCAGGCGCGCGGCGATCCCGACCAGCGCCGCGTCACCGGCTCCGCGGCCGCGGCGGGCGTTGAGCTCGCGAAACCCGTCGATGTCGATGACGGCGGCGCTGAACGGGCTGCCGTCGCGTTCGCAGGCGCGCAGCTTCAGCTCGGCCGACTCGAGGAACGCGTCGAGTACCAGCAGGTGCGTTCGCGGGTCGTGGGTTCTGCGTTCCTTGAGCTTGGCTTCGAGGGTCCGGAGGCGATCCTGCGCCTCGGCGAGCTGACCGCGTAGTGCCTGACGTTCGGCGCCGTGACTGAGCATGTGACTCACTATCGGTCGCCGTCTGAGCCGAATGGCTCAGATTGGACGCATGGACGAAGCGGCGCGCAACGGTTGTTGCGACGGGCGGTCGCGAGGCCGCGTCAAGCGGCGCTCTGGCGCCCTGTCTGCCGGCGCCAGTAGAGGCATCCGATCAATGCCTCGGTCACGCTGGGGTCGAACTGGGTACCCGCGCAGCGGGTCAGCTCGGCGATCGCGTCGCTGTGGGAGCGGGCTGATCGATACGGCCGGTCGGTGGTGATCGCGCTGTACGTGTCGCAGGCCAGGATGATCCTGCTGCCGATCGGGATCTCCTGGCCGACGAGGTTGTCCGGGTATCCCGCGCCGTTCCAGTGCTCGTGCTCGTGGCGGACGATCTTCGCGATCGACGACATTCCGGGAACGGCGTCGAGAATGCGCTCGCCGATCACGGGGTGCTCCACCATGAGAGCCCACTCGGCCGCATCGAGTGATGCCGGCTTGTGCAGCACGGCATCGGGGATCGCCACCTTGCCGATGTCGTGCAGCAGCGCGGCGGCGGCGATGATCTCGATCTCGGGCTCGGGCAGCCCGAGCTGCCGCGCAACGCCGCGGGCAAGCTCCACGACCGACTCCGAGTGCTCGCCCGTGTAGCGGTCGCGCTCCAGGAGCGTCGTCGCCAGCGCCTCGACGACGGCCTCCTGCGCGGGCGTCGTCAGGTCGATCGAGCCGTCCTTGATGCGTATCGCGGCGCGTGACCCGCCGAGCGCGCGGGCACGGTCGAGTCCTGCGTGTGCGGCGCTCAGGAGGTCTCCGAGGCTGCCCCCGGTGAGGTGAAGCGAGATGCCGGCCGACACCGAGATGTGACCGGCCTCCGGAAGTGCGGTCTCGTCGAGCTCGCCGATCAGGCGGTCGCAGCACCGCTGCGCGCCCGGCACGTCGGTTCCCGGCATGACGATCGTTATCTCGTCTGCGCCCGAGCGACCGAGAACGTCGCTGCTGCGCGTCAGACGGCGAAGGTGGGAGGCGATGCCGGCGAGCGCCGCGTCGCCGGCCCTGGACCCGAGCCGTGCGTTGAGCTCGCGGAACCCGTCGATGTCGATGACGATCGCTGCGACAGGCTGCGATGCGGCCTCAGCGGCGCGAAGGGCGACCTCGGCGGACACCAGGAACGGGTCCAATGCCAGCAGCCTGGTCCTGGGGTCGCGCGTGCGACGCTCCTCGAGTTGAGCTTCCAGCTCGCGTACGCGTTCCTGTGCCTCGGCGACTTCCCCGCGTAGCGCATGGTTCTTGGCTTCCGATCTGCGGAGCACCTGCGTGATATCGGCGTCGCATGCGCGCGCGGATCGCGTGCTGGACGGATGGACTATCCGGCGCCTCAGCGCCGGCGGCGGCGCTTGGGCGGTTCGCCCGCGCCGCGGAGGCATCCGGGCCGACGCGGAGAATCACTTCCCGTGATCGTTCTCGGCATCGATCCCGGGCTCGCCAACCTCGGATTCGGGGTGGTTCGGCGCAGCCCCGGCCGGCTGGTTGCGCTCGACGGCGGCGTGATCCGTACCAGCGCCGGTGTGGCGCCCGAGCTGCGCCTTGCCGACATCCAGCAGCGCGTCGCGGAGCTGATCGGCGCACATGGGGCCGACGCGGTCGCTCTCGAGGCGCTCTACTTCGGGCAGAACGTGCGAACCGCGTTCGCGGTCGGCCAGGCGCGCGGCGTCGTGCTCGCCGCCGCCGGCGCCAGCGGCGTCGCCTGTCACGACTACACGCCTCAGCAGGTCAAGGGAGCGGTCTGCGGCAGCGGCCGCGCCGCCAAGGACCAGGTGACCCGGATGGTGCAGGCGCTGCTGTCGCTGCCGCCCGAGCCGCTTGCCGACCACGCGGCCGATGCGCTCGCCGTGGCCATCTGCCACGCCAACCATGCGCCTCTGAACGACGCCGCCCGCCGCGACCTGGTGGCGACGTCATGATCGCGCTGATCGCGGGCGACGTCGCCGTGCGGCGGGCCGACCACGTCGTCGTCGAGACGTCCGGCGGAGTCGGGTACCGGCTCGCGGTCTCCGCAGAGACGCTGCGCCAGGTTCCCGCGGTCGGCCGGCCGGTGTCGCTCCACACGCACCTCGTCGTGCGTGACGACGCGCTCCAGCTATACGCGTTCGCGACCGAGGAGGAGCGTGACCTGTTCCTTCTTCTGCTGGGCGTTCAGGGCGTCGGGCCGAAGGTTGCGCTCGGCGTGCTCAGCGGAGGACCGCCGCGCGAGCTCGTCGGCGCGCTGGCCGCCGGTGACGCCGCCCGCCTGCAGGCGGTTCCGGGAGTCGGCAAGCGGACCGCCGAGCGCATCGTGGTCGAACTGCGCGAGAAGGTGGTGCCGGAGGCCGGCGCCGAGCCCGCGTTCGTCGTCACCCGCGGCGACGACCCGCGCAGGCTCGCGCGCGAGGGGCTGCTCGAGCTCGGCTTCCCGCCATCGGAGGCGGATGGTCTTCTGTCGCAGGCTGAGGGCGACACCCCCGAGGATCTGCTTCAGAGTGCCCTGCGGGCGGCGCGCAGATGACCGACGAGCCGCGCATCCAGACTCCCGGCTGCGCTTGCCGGGGAGGACGACCTCGAGCGCTCGCTGCGGCCCCGGACGCTTGAGGACTTCGTCGGCCAGGAGGCCGTTCGTGAGCAGCTGGGGGTGTCGCTCCAGGCGGCGGCGGCCCGCGGCGAGCCGCTCGACCACGTCCTGCTCGCCGGGCCGCCGGGCCTCGGCAAGACCTCGCTCGCCCAGATCGTCGCCGGCGAGCTCGGCGCGCCGTTCGTTCAGACCGCCGGGCCGGCGCTGGAGCGCAAGGGCGACATCGCCGCCCTGCTGACGGCGCTGGAGCCGGGTGCGATCTTCTTCGTCGACGAGATCCACCGGCTCAACCGGGCGCTCGAGGAGACCTTCTACCCAGCGATGGAGGACCGGCGCCTGCCGATCACGATCGGGCAGGGAGCGGGCGCGCGCATCGTCACGCTCGAGCTGCCTCCGTTCACCCTCGTCGGCGCCACGACGCGCGCGGGTCTGCTGTCGACCCCGCTGCGCGACCGCTTCGGGATCCAGCATCGGCTCGAGCCGTACTCGCCCGATCAGCTGGCACGCATCGTCCGGCGCTCGGCGCAGATACTCGACGTGACCCTCGACGACCGGGGCGCGCTCGCGATCGCTGCGCGCAGCCGTGGCACCCCGCGGGTCGCCAACCGGCTGCTGCGGCGCGTGCGCGACTGGGCGGAGGTCAGGGGAGACGGTGTCGTGACCGAGCAGGCGGCCGACGACGCGCTCACGCTGCTGGAGGTCGGACGAGCTCGGTCTCGACAGGCTCGACCGCGACATTCTGTCGGCGCTGTGCACTGCATTCCGGGGCAGTCCCGTGGGACTCACGACGCTCGCGATCACCGTCGGCGAGGAGGCAGACACCATCGAGGACGTCTACGAGCCCTACCTGCTGCAGCGCGGCCTGCTCCAGCGTACGCCGCGCGGGCGCGCCGCGACCGCCCGCGCGTACGAGCACCTGGGGCTGGAGCCGCCGCGTGACGCGGCGCTGTTCTGAATGGCCGTCGGCCGCTCGGCGACAGCCGTCTCGTAGGCCGCGCTTTAGATCCGACCCCTAACCTTTCGCCGCTAGCGCCATGCCCCATCACTTCATCTGCCCGAGCTGCGGCACGCGTACAGCCGCCACCGATCGCAACGCGGGCTTCCGAGAAGCCCCCGCAGGCTGTTCGAAGTGCGGCTTCGGCTTCGTGTTCGAGCTGCTCGACGACTACTACCCGGCCCCCGACGCCGCGTTCTTCGTCTGCGACCAGCAGGCCCGCGTGATCGCCTGCGGTCGCGGCGCCTTCGAGCTGACCGGGCTCGCGGACGAGCGCGTGATCGGTCGTCCGGTCAGCGATGTCCTCGGTCTCGACTTCAACAACGGCGACGATCCGGTCGGGACCGTGCTGGAATGGGGGGTGCGCGCGCTGGCCAAGCCCGTCGAGGTGAACGCCGAGGGCGACCTGCCGGCGCGTGCCACCGCCGATCTCTTTCCTGCCTACGACGACGACGGGGGCCTGCTCCTCGTTCTCACCCCGGAGAAGTAGCCCCGCCCGATGACCGACCGCCGCCGCAACATCTTCATCCTGCTGTTCGTCGCCGGCCTGATCGCCGGCGCGCTCGCCCTGGTCGCCACCAAGCCGACGAAGCTCGGACTCGATCTCCAGGGAGGCGCGTCGCTGGTCTACCAGGCCAAGCCGACCAAGCAGACCAAGGTCACGGGCGAGGCGATCGACCGCACGATCGAGATCATGCGCGAGCGCGTCGACAAGTTCGGCGTCGCGGAGCCCGAGATCCAGCGCACCGGCGAGGACCAGATCGACGTCGCGCTGCCGGACGTGAGCAACGCCGACCAGGCCGCCGATCAGGTCGGCAAGACGGCGCAGATGTACTTCTACGACTGGGAGCCGAACGTCCTCGGCCCGGGTTGCCGGCCCGCAGATCAGACGAACCTGACGCAGGCCGATGCGGTCGCCATAACCGGTGGTCAGCAGGCGGGCTCGGGTGTGGGCGCCCTGACCCAGTACGAGGCGGTGCTGCGCGCGTCCAACTGCAAGGCCACCAACACCGGCAAGGAGACCACGAACGGTCTCTACTACCTGCGTGGACACTGACAACGAGGAGGTCCTCGCGGGCCCGCAGGAGAACCGCGCCGACCTGTCGTCGGAGATCGAGGACAAGAAGATCCGCGAGTCCGACAAGACGAAGGTCGTGAAGGTTCCGTCCGGCACGCTCGTCGTCAAGGCCGAGCAGTCAGGCAGCGACACGAGCGATGCCGACGCCTACTACGTGCTGCGCGACCAGCCCGCGCTCGGTGGCACTGACATCAAGAACCCCGAGCAGAACTTCGACCAGGGACCGGGCGGCGGCGGCGGGCCGAACGTCACGTTCGACTTCACGGGCAAGGGCCGCAAGGCGTGGGAGGAGACCACCCGGGAGATCGCCCAGCGCGGAACCGAGAACAACTTCGGCGGCGATGCCCGCCAGGCGTTCCAGCACTTCGCGATCGTGCTGGACAACGAGATCATCAGCGCGCCGTTCATCGACTTCAACCAGAACCCCGACGGCATCGACCCCGTCAACGGCTCGCAGATCTCTGGCGGCTTCACGATCAAGTCCGCGCAGAACCTCGCGAACCTCCTGAAGACCGGCGCCCTGCCGCTCGAACTCGACCTGATCTCCGCGAGCGCAGGTCTCCGCGACGCTCGGCAAGCAGGCGCTCAACCAGGGTCTCATCGCGGGTCTCGCCGGGCTCGCTGCTCGTCGTCGCTCTTCCTGCTCGTCTTCTACCGCGTCCTCGGCGTGATCGCGGTCGGCGCGCTCGGCGTCTACACGCTGTTCATGTTCGCGCTCGTCAAGCTGATCCCGATCACGCTGACGCTTCCGGGCATCGCGGGCCTGATCCTGACGATCGGCGTCGCCGCTGACGCGAACATCGTCATCTTCGAACGCGTCAAGGAGGAGGTCCGGGCCGGGCAGGTCGATTCCCGTCGCGATCTCCCAGGGCTACAAGAAGGGCCTGACGGCGATCATCGACGCGAACGTCGTGACGTTCATGGTCGCGTTCATCCTGTTCGTGCTCGCGACCTCGGGCGTCAAGGGCTTCGCGTTCACGCTCGGCGTCGGCACGCTCGTCTCGTTCATGACGGCGGTGCTGCTGACGCAGGCCGTGCTCGGCGTGGTCGGGCGCTCGCGGATGATGTCGCACCCGTCGGCGCTGGGCGCGCGGCTCGACCCGTCAGCGCTTCCGCTGGGACTACATGGGCCGTTCGAAGTACTTCTTCGCGCTGTCCGGCGTGATCCTGCTGATCGGCGCGCTCGCCGTCGGCGGCAAGGGCCTGAACCTCGGGCATCGACTTCACGTCCGGCACGCGGGTCGTCGCCGAGCTGAACCAGAAGACGCGACGAGGGCGAGGTCCGCGACGCGCTCGCCCGATCGGGCTCGGCAAGGCGAAGATCCAGCGGATCAGCGGCGGCGAGTTCAAGAGCGGTCAGGCCTTCCAGATCTCGACGGACACGCTGACCTCCGGCGAGCGCAACCGAGCCGAGGCGACGCTTGACAAGGCCTTCGGCGGCGGCGACTACAGCTTCCAGACGATCGGGCCGACGTTCGGCAACACCGTCGCCAACAGCGCGATCATCGCGATCATCGCCTCGCTGATCGTGATCAGCAGCTACATAGCGCTGCGCTTCGAGTGGAAATACGCGGTGCCCGTGCTGATCGCGCTGGTGCACGACCTGCTGATCACGGCCGGCGTCTACGCGCTCTTCGGGTTCGAGGTGACGACCGCGACGGTCGCGGCTCTGCTCACGATCCTCGGCTATTCGCTGTACGACACGATCATCGTGTTCGACCGCGTCCGGGAGAACATCCCGCGGATGCCGCGAGCGACGTTCTCGCAGATCGTCAACCGCTCGATGAGCGAGGTCCTCGATGCGCTCGCTGGCGACGTCGCTGTCGACGCTGCTGCCGATCCTCGCGCTGCTGATCTTCGGCGGCGAGACGCTGAAGGACTTCGCCTTCGCGCTCGCGGTCGGCGTCATCTCGGGCGCCTACTCGTCGATCTTCATCGCCTCGCCGGTGCTGATGCACTGGAAGGAGGGCGAGCCGGAACATGGCGCGCACGCCGCCGCCGCGTCGTCGACGCCGCCGAGGACGGCAAGGTCCCGGCCTACGCCAGCGTGGTCGGCGGGGCGTCGACGGAGGTCACCGTCGCCGAGCGCGCACCGCGCGCGCGGCTCACCGCCCCCGAGGATCCCGAGCGGCAGGTCGAGCGCCTCGGAGTTCGACGCGATGGTCCGGGATCTGCACGGCGCGCCTGCCGGCACCGCGACCGCCGAGGAAGAGGAGGCGCCGGCGCCGCCCAAGCGCGACGCGGCGGCAGATCTGCGGCCGGAGGATCTCGTGCTCAAGGACGACCCCAAGCCGAAACCGAAGCGACCGCGCAACAAGCGCCACGGGAGGCGGTAGACGATGGGGCTTCTTGCCTGGGCCATGATGGGGATCGCCATCTGGCACTTCGCGATCTTCCTGCCGGACCGCTTCTGGGGCGGGATCGTCGGGAGCTTCCTCCTGATGCTCGTCGGCGCCGTGTTGTGCGGCTACGCGTTGTCGGGCTTCGACATCCCGGGCGACAAGGCGATCGAGCTGATGACGGCGCTCGAGGCGATACCGGGTGCGCTCGTCGGTCTCGGCGCCGCCTACTGGCTCGGCGTGCGCGCGGGCAACGAGCCGATCGAGATCTGAGCGCGGTCGCTGACGCCGCCGCCGGCGACGTGATGGACGGCATCCGTCTGCCGCCGGCGCGGGCGCGGACTTCCGTTCCGTCCTGATCGCCACCTAGGTTGCGGTCGTGGACGAGCCGAGCCTCCGGATACCCGCTGCGCCCGTCGCCGACTGCGCGCGGCTCGAGGAGCGAGCTCGGCGTCAGCGCCGCGATGGCCCAGGTCCTCGTGCGGCGCGGTCTCGCCGATCCTGCCGCGGCGAGCGACTTCATGACCGCCGAGGAACGGCACCTGCCGAGCTCCTTCGAGCGGATCGACACGGCCGTGGCTCTCGTGCTCGGGCACGTCGAGCGCGGCTCGCGCATCATCGTCCACGGCGACTACGACTGCGACGGGGTCGCGTCGACGGCGATCCTCGTCCGCGTCCTGCGGGTGCTCGGCGCCGACGTCAACTGGTTCCTGCCCGAGCCGCGCCGACGACGGCTACGGCCTGAGCACCTGCGACCGTGGAGCGGCTCGCCGCGGTGGGCACCGGGCTGCTCGTCACCGCCGACTGCGCGATCACCGCCGTCGACGAGGTCGCCGCGCGCCCGGAGCTCGGTGTCGACGTGCGTCGTCACCGACCACCACGAGCCGCGCGCCGACGGCGTGCTGCCGGACGCGCCGATCGTCCACCCGCGCGTCTGCGGCTATCCGTGCGCGGACCTCTGCGCGGCGGGTGTCGCCTACAAGCTCGCGGCGGCGCTGCTGGCCGGAGCCGGCCACGACCCTGCGGACGCCGACGTCGACCTGGACGTCGTCGCGCTCGCGACGATCGCCGACTGCGTGCCGCTGCGTCGGCGAGAACCGCCGGCTCGTGCGCGAGGGTCTCGCTGCGCTGTCGCGCACGCGCCGCGAGGGTCTGCGGGCGCTGATGCGACGTCACCCAGGTCGATCCGGCCGCTGATCGACGAGCAGACCGTCGGCCTTCCGGCTCGCCCCGCGGATCAACGCCGCCGGGCCGCCTGCAGCGCGCCGACGCCGGAGTGGAGCTGCTGCTCACGCTCGATCCGGCGCGAGCCGAGGGGATCGCGCGCGAGCTGGACGCGCTGAACGCGCGAACGCCGTCATGTGGAGACGCGGATCCTGTTCGAAGCCGAGTCGCGCATGGTCGCGAGCTGGGCGACCGCGCTGCGTACGTGCTCGCCGGCGAGGGCTGGCATCCCGGCGTGATCGGGATCGTCGCCTCGCGGCTCGCCGAGCGCCATCACCGTCCTGTGGTGCTGATCGCGCTTGACGGCGAGACCGGCACCGGGTCCGGCCGGTCGATCCCAGCCTTCGACCTGCTCGCCGGGCTCGACGCCTGCGCGCCGCACCTGTTGCGTCACGGCGGGCATCGGGCGGCAGCGGGCTGCACCGTCGCGCGCTCGGAGATCGAGGCGTTCGCGCGATGCCTTCGCGGCGCACGCCGCAGCCGTGCTGTCGCCCGCCGATCTGGTGCCGAGCGAGCGCGTCGACGCCGTCGTGGCGGGCGACGAGATCGGGCTCGCGCTCGCCGAGGAGCTGCGCGCGGCTCGCGCCGTTCGGCAGTCGGCAACCCGCCGGTTTCGCTGCTCGTACCGGCCGGGCGGATGTGCGATCCGCGCCCGATGGGGGAGGGTAAGCACCTGCGCTTCACCCTCGACTCGGGTGGGGCTCGTGCCGCTGCGGTCGCATTCGGTCGCTCGCCGGCTCCCGTCCGGGCACGACGAGGCGCTCGACGCGACGTTCGCGCTCGAGGTGAATCGCTGGAACGGGCGCGAGGAGCCCCGGCTCGTGCTGCGATCGGCGCTGTCGCCGGCACCGGGCCCGATCGCGTTCGCCGGGCGCCCTCAGGACGATGCGGCTGCGATGTTCGCCGAGTTCGAGGCTTTCGCCGCGCCGGCGGCGCCGGCGGAGGGGCCGCCGCGGGCTGCGTCCGGCGGGCCGGTGCGCGATCGTCGCGGGCGTGGGCTCCTCGGGACGCTGGGGGCGCTCGTCGCCTCGGGCGAGCGGGTGCTCGTTGCCTGTGCATGCGAGACGACGCGCCGAGAGGCGCTGCGTGGGCGCATCGGCGGGCTGGCGATCTGTTCCTGGGACGCGCTTGAGCGCGACGCGGGGATCGCCGATGCGTTCAGCAATGTGGTCGCGCTCGATCCGCCCCCGTCCGCAGCGCTCGATTCGCTGTTGCGGTCGCCGCCCCAGGGGCGCGCGACCCACCTGGCCTGGGGAGAGCCTGAGTTACGCTTCTCTCTTGATGTTCTCGACGATGAGCAGCGACTGCGCAGCGATCTCGCGTTGCTGTACCGCGCGCTCCGCGACGCGTCGTCCGCGGTTGCGGACGCTGCGCGCGCCGCGCGCTCTCCGGGACGAGCGGGTCGCCTGCTGCGAGTGCTGCACGAGCTCGGAGTCGTCGATGTCGACGTTCCCGCGATGCGAATCTCCGTGCCCGACGTCCAGAACCGTGCCGAGGTGCACCGCTCGGAGACGCTTCCTCGGGCTGCTCGACCTCGCTCAGGAGCGCCGGCGATGGCTGACCCGCACGATCGCGCTGGCGGCCTGACGACCGAGTCGTCGCCGCGGCCGGCGGTCACGAGCCGCAGCCCGGTCGACGCGGTCGATCGCGCCAACGGCGCGGCGCCGACGCACGTCGGGGAGCTGACGCCGACCGCTGAGCGCCTGCTGTCAGACCTGTTCGCGATCGTCGAGGAGCACGCCGACGAAGCGGCGCTGCCGGTGGACCGCGACCGCGTGACCGCGGCGTTCCTGTTCGCCTATGGTCATCACGCCGACCAGCGTCGCAAGTCGGGCGAGGAGTTCATCGTCCACCCGGTCGGCGTGGCGAAGATCTGCGCCGGAATGCGGCTCGACACCGAGACGCTCTGCGCCGCGCTGCTGCACGACACGGTCGAGGACACGAGCGCGCAGCTGGCCGAGGTCGAGCGAGCGCTTCGGCGAGGAGGTCGCATCGCTCGTCGACGGCGTCACGAAGCTCGACGGCGATCACCTTCACCTCGCGCGACGAGGCGCAGGCCGAGAACTACCGCAAGATGATGGTCGCGATGGCCACGGACATCCGGGTCATCCTGATCAAGCTCGCCGATCGCCTGCACAACATGCGCACGATCTCGGCGCTCTGCCAAGCAGAAGCAGATCGAGAAGGCCAAGGAGACGCTTGAGATCTACGCGCCGATCGCGCACCGGCTCGGCATCCACGCGATCAAGTGGGAGCTCGAGGATCTCGCCTTCGCCGCGCTGCATCCGCGCAAGTACCAGGAGATCAAGGGGCTGGTCAACCAGCAGCGCGAGCGAGCGCGAGCACTACGTCACCGACGCCGGCGGAGACGCTGAGCCGCGAGCTCGACGCGGTCGGCATCGACGCGCGAGATCTCCGGCCGCGCCAAGCACTTCTACTCGATCTACTCGAAGATGACCCGCAAGGGCCGCGAGTTCAACGAGATCTACGACCTGACCGCGATGCGGGTCATCGTCGACTCCGTCAAGGACTGCTACGGAGCCGTGGGAGTCATCCACTCGCTCTGGAAGCCGCTGCCCGGGCGCTTCAAGGACTTCGTCGCGATGCCGAAGTTCAACCTGTACCAGTCGCTGCACACGACGGTGATCGGACCCGAGGGACTGCCGCTGGAGATCCAGATCCGGACCCGGGAGATGCACGAGCATCGCCGAGTACGGCGTCGCCGCGCACTGGATGTACAAGACCGACCCGTCGGGTCGCCGCGTCAAGGTCCCGGAGGGCGACGCGAAGCTGCACTGGCTGCGTTCGATGCTCGACTGGCAGCAGGAGCTGTCGGACCCCAAGGAGTTCGTCGAGCCCACCTCAAGGACGACCTGATCGAGCGAGGAGGTCTTCGTCTTCACGCCCAAGGGCGAGGTCAAGTCACTCGCCGCCGGCGCGACCCCGCTCGACTTCGCCTAC
Source organism: uncultured Actinomycetes bacterium (assembly GCA_963714935.1). Lineage (GTDB taxonomy): Bacteria > Actinomycetota > Thermoleophilia > Solirubrobacterales > Solirubrobacteraceae > F1-60-MAGs163. The sequence continues at coordinate 76,809 of CAVQQA010000005.1, read as the reverse complement.
GAGATCCACACGGAGCTCGGCCACCGCTGTGTCGGGGCGAAGGTCAACGGCACGGATCGTCCCGCTCACCTACCAGCTGCGCTCCGGCGACCGCGTCGAGGTGCTGACCAGCAAGCGCGAGCGCGGGCCGTCGCGTGACTGGCTCGCGGTCGTCAAGACGACGCGCGCCCGCAACAAGATCCGCCAGTTCTTCAAGGCCGAAGGTCGCCAGGACGCCGAGCACACCGGGCGCGATCTGCTCCAGGAGCATCTGCGCAAGGCTGGTCTGCCGGCGCAGAAGATCGCGGGCTCGCCGCTGCTGGCCGACGTGATCCGCGAGATGGGCTTCCGCAAGGCCGACGACTTCTACATCGCGCTCGGCGGAGCGAAGATCTCACCGAAGGTCGTCGTCAACAAGCTGATGCAGCGCCTCAAGCAGGGCGAGGCCGCTGAAGAGGAGAGCGGCGTGCCCGACACGCTGGTCTCAGACCGTCGTCGGCGGCGCCAGCCGGGCGGCTCGTCGGCCACGTACGGCATCCGGGTCGACGGCGTCGACGACGTGATGCTGCGGCTCGCGAAGTGCTGTCACCCGGTTCCGGGCGACCCGATCGTCGGCTACGTCTCGCTCGGTCGCGGGATCACGATCCATCGTGACGACTGCCCGAACGTCGCCGCGCTGCGCAAGGACCCCGAGCGCTTCGTGACCGTGCACTGGGAGGGCGACCACGAGACCTCGTTCAAGGTCGAGATTGCAGGTCGACGCATGGGACCGTCACCGCCTGCTCGAGGACCTGTCGCGGACCTTCTCCGAGCACGGCATCAACATCGTCGAAGCGCGCTGCCTGGTGAACCGGCCGATGGTCGGCAACCGCTTCGTTGTCGAGGTGGCCGACACGCAGGCGCTGAAGGCGATGGTGAGCCGACTGCGGCACATCGAGGGCGTCTTCGACGCCTACCGGGTGACGCCGAGCGCCTAGCGGTCTCGGGTGCGCCGAGCGCTCAGCGGTCTCGGGTGGGCGCCTATCGCGGCGTTCGTGGTCGGGCGGGCGCGGGCGGTCATCCCGCCGGGGCGCCGCTCCCGCCTTCCAGGCGGTCGGGCGGAGCTCCCCGGACAGGATGCCGCCCGCCCCCGCCTCGGCGCGTTTGTTTCGCTTGGCGGGACGTTCTCGCCGGCGTGAACGCTGCGTGTGCGCCTCGGCGCGTTTGTTTCGCTTGGCGGGACGTTCTCGCCGGCGTGGGCGCTGCGTGTGCGCCTCGGCGCGTTTGTTTCGCTTTGCGGAACGTTCTCGCCGGCGTGAGCGCTGCGTGTGCGCCTCGGCGTGTTTGTTTCGCTTGGCGGAACGTTCTCGCCGGCGTCGTCGCCGCGGGCCGCGGCGGTCGCTGCGTGCGGTGGGTCAGCTGACGACCGTCAGCGCCTCGGGGACGGCTTCGAAGCGCACGTGATCGAAGCGCCCCAGGAAGTCGCCGTCGACCTGGACGGCGAACGGGCGCTCCCCGACGGCACGCACGTCGAAACCCGCGAGCCCCGGGAGGGAGCTCGCGTGGCGGTGATCGGTGGCCTCGAGTCCATCTGCAAGCAGGCGCGCGCCCATCGTCGGGAGGTCGACCGGCGAGGCGCGCTCGAGGACGGCGGCGGACAGCGTCCCGTCGTCGAGCCCGATCCCCTCGCAGACGCGGATCGGTCGTTGACCGAAGTAGGTGTAGGGGTCGCCGTTCTGGACGATCACGGTCACCCCGCGCACCGAATGGTCCGGAGACTCGATGTGGATGCGCGGCGGCCGGACGATGTAGCGGCGCAGGAAGACGCGCGCCGCGCTGACGGCGTAGTAGCGCTCGCGCCAGCGAGCCTTGCGTGCGGGGTTGGCATCGACCCGCTCGACGACGCTCGCATCCAGGCCCGCGCCCGCCGAGAACGTGAAGAGCCGCCCCTGAACGCGGCCGAGGTCGACGCGGCGGGGGCGCCAGCTGTCGTCGATGCGGAGCAGGTGCTGTGTGGCGTCGACGATGTCGCCGGAGATGCCGAGCATCTTGGCGTAGACGTTCTGGGAGCCGCCGGGCAACGGGAACAGGGGAACTTCGCTGCCGGCCAGGCCGTTCGCCGCCTCGTTGACCGTGCCGTCCCCGCCGAACGTGATCACGGCGTCTACGTTCTCCTCCGCCGCCTCGCGCGCCAGCTGGGTGGCGTGCCCGGGTCCCGACGTGTCCATCACGGCGATCTCATAGCGGCTGCGCAGAGCGGCCAGCACGAGCGTGCGCATGTGGCGCGACACGGATGTCGCGTACGGGTTGACGATCAGCGCCAGACGGCGGCGACCGCGCCTTCGTCTCCAGGTCCTCGACGGCGAGTGTCGATGGCACGGCGGGGAGGGACATGGACACAACGGTACGCCCTCGCCGAGACACGCGCCCGCGATCAGAGGAACCCGCGGCGGCGGAAGGCCCAGACCATCGCCAGCAGCAGCGCCACCATGACGCCGATCGTCACGACGAAGCCCTCGGTCTCGTCCTGCCAGGGGACGTGGACGTTCATCCCGAAGATGCTCGCGATCAGCGTCAGCGGAAGCACGACGACGCTGATCGACGTCAGCACGCGCAGCACGTCGTTCAGCTGATGTGAGATGACCGACTCGTTGGTCGCCTCGAGCGCCTCGACGACCTCCTTGAAGTTCTCCAGCATGTCCCAGATGCGCTCGGACGCGTCGTTGATGTCGTCGAAGTACATCTCCAGCTCCTCTGGGATGTACCGCTTCGTGGTGCGCTCCAGGTCGCTGAGCGCCGTGCGCATCGGCCGCACGGTCTTGCGGAAGTTGATGATCTCCTGCTTGACGTCGAAGATGTCGCGCACGACCTCGTTCGATCGGCCCTCGAAGATGTCGTCCTCGAGACGCTCGAGCTTGTTGCCCATCTTGCGGAGCATCGGGAACGCCGCGTCGACGGAGTCGTCGACGATCCGGTAGAGCAGGTATCCGGGGCCCTTGCCGAAGAGCTGCTCACGGAGGTCCTGCTTGTCGCGGCAGCGCTCGAAGAGGTAATCGAGCGACTGAAGCGGCCGGTCCGGGATCGTGATCACGTAGTCCGGTCCCAGGAAGATGTCGATCTCGATCGCGCTCAGCCGGCCGAGCTGCTTGTCGTAGCGCGGGAACTGCAGCACGATGAACAGGTAGTCGTCGTATTCGTCGACCTTCGGCCGCTGGTTGCGCGAGCCGACATCCTCGTAGTCGAGGGCGTGGAAGTCGAAGTGCTCCTCGAGCCAGGCGCGCTCGGTCGGGCGCCAGCGCTCCAGGTTGATCCAGCGCAGCGGCCGACCCTCGGGGCCGGCGTCGATGGACTCGATCTGCGGGGTCGGAGCCTCAGGCGGCTGGGTGAGAACGGCAGCGCGAGAACGGGCTGCTCTGCGCAGGCGGGGCTTCGGCAGGCTGGGCATCGGGACTTCGCGGCTCGTCGGTGTTCATCGGATTTCGCCTCGCGTTCCAGTCTACCTGCGTGCTAGGCTGCCGCCCCACATAGCTGACACATCCAGAGGGGTGGAGGGACTGGCCCGACGAAACCCCGGCAACCCCCCGTAATTGGGGACGGTGCCAATTCCTGAAAGATGTGGACGGAGCTTCCAGAGGTCTCCGCCACGTGTCACAGCGAGGTTTCCATGGGAGCTACAAGCCTGAATTGCCGCGAGTGCGGCGCGCAGTACGAACTAGATGCGAGCTACGTCTGCAGCCGCTGCTTCGGTCCGCTCGAGGTCGCGTACGACCACACCGGGCTGACCACCGACCGTGCGGAGATCCGCCGCCGCATCCAGGGCGGACCTCAGAACATCTGGCGCTACGCGGACTTCCTGCCGCTCGTCGGCGGGCAGCCCGGGCCGTCCGGGAGAGCGTCTTCACGCAGCGGCCTGCCCGCAGGCTGCACCCCGATGATTCGCGCCGACCGGCTCGCCGAGCGGCTCGGGCTCGGCGAGGTCTGGGTCAAGAACGACGCGGCCAATCCCACACACTCGTTCAAGGACCGCGTCGTCAGCGTCGCCGCTGCCCGCGCGAGGGAACTCGGCTACGAGGTGCTCGCGTGCGCCTCGACCGGGCAACCTCGCGAACTCCGTCGCCGCACACGCCGCGGCACTCGGCCTGGACAGCTACGTCTTCATCCCGGCCGACCTGGAGGAGCAGAAGGTCCTGGCGACCGGCGTCTACGGCACCAACGTCGTGAAGGTCCGCGGCAACTACGACGACGTCAACCGCCTGTGCACCGAGCTCTCCGGCGAGCGCGACTGGGCGTTCGTGAACGTCAACCTGCGGCCGTACTACGCGGAGGGCTCGAAGACGATCTCCTACGAGATCGCCGAGCAGCTCGGATGGCGCACACCGGATCGCGTCGTCGCGCCGGTCGCGTCCGGGTCGCTGTACACGAAGATCGCCAAGGGCTTCAGCGAATGGCTGGACCTCGGCCTCATCAGCGGTGACGTGCCGGTCATGCACGGAGCGCAGGCCAGTGGCTGCTCGCCCGTCGCGCAGGCGTGGGAGAGCGGGGCGGAGGTCTGCAGGCCGGTCAAGCCCGACACGATCGCCAAGTCGCTCGCGATCGGCAACCCGGCGGACGGCCCCTACGCGCTGGAGCTGGCGAAGACCAGCGGCGGGACGATCGAGTCGGTGACCGACGAGGAGATCCGCCACGGCATCCGGCTGCTCGCCGAGACGACCGGGATCTTCACGGAGACCGCCGGCGGCGTGACCACCGCAGGCCTTGCGAAGCTCGCGGCGCGGGGCGCGATCCGGCCTGACGAGAGTGTCGTCCTGACGATCACCGGCGAAGGCCTCAAGACGCTCGACGCCGTCCGCGACACGTTCGACACATTCGAGATCGATGCCTCATACGACTCGTTCGTGGCAGACGTCGAGAGTCGAGGGCGTTCGCGCATGAGCGTCACCGTCAAGCTCCCGACGCAGTTGCGCGAGGCGGCCGGCGGCGTCAGCGCGGTCGAGGTCGACGGCGCCACCGTTGGAGCGGTTCTCGACGCTCTCTTCGAGCAGCACGCCGAGCTGCGCGACCGCCTCACCGACGAGAGCGGTGGGCTGCGCCGGTTCGTGAACGTGTACGTCGCAGGCGAGGACATCCGCTTCGGCGAGGCGCTCGAGACCGAGGTCGCCCCGGGGCAGGAGGTCACCATCCTCCCCGCCGTGGCCGGCGGCTGCTGACGGCGCGTCTCGCTGCGGCTGACGGCGTCCTCGGTCGCTCGCGTGCTGGCGCACGCCACGCTCCCTGCGTCCTTGTCAGCCATCGCGAGGCCGCACCGTCAGAGCGTCGGTGTCGATACGGGCCTCCGAGTCGCCCCGTGACGGGTATAACGGCGGGGTGGCCGACCCGCTCCGTGGATATCGCTCGAAGAGGGATTTCGGTGCGACGCCCGAGCCTGCCGGCGGTGCCTCGGACGGCGAGACGGGCAACGCCCCGCGGTTCGTGATCCAGGAGCACGACGCGACCCGGCTGCACTGGGACCTGCGGCTGGAGCGTGACGGCGTGCTCGTCTCGTGGGCGCTGCCGCGGTACATCCCCGGGTCGTCCGGCGACAACCGGATCGCGGTGCGGACCGAGGATCACCCGATCGACTACCTCGCGTTCGAGGGCGAGATTCCGGAGGGGGAGTACGGCGCGGGGACGATGCGCATCCACGACTCGGGGACCTACGAGCCGCTCAAGTGGGAAGCGCGCAAGGTGGAGGTCGACCTGCACGGAGAGCGAGTGCGCGGGCGCTACGCGCTGTTCCCGCTCGCGCCCGCCGGTGAGCCGGCGGGCAAGGACTGGATGATCCACCGCATGGGCGCGCCGGCCGACCCTGACGCGCAGCCGATGCCGGACTTCGTGGCGCCGATGCTGGCCCGGCCCGGAGAGGTGCCCGAGGGCGACGACTGGGCGTTCGAGGTCAAGTGGGACGGTATTCGCGCGCAAGCGCGTTCGGAGCCGGGGCGGATGACGTTGTCTGCGAGATCGGGCGGCGACATCACCGCTCGCTATCCAGAGCTCGCACGCATGAACCGCGCTCTCCATGAGCACTCGGCGGTGCTCGACGGGGAGATCGTCGCCTTCGACGCGCAGGGGCGCCCCAGCTTCCAGGCGCTTCAGCGCCGCATGCACGTCGAGAACGCAGCCCGGGTTCGCAAGCTCGCGGGCGAGGTGCCCGTGACCTACGTGGTGTTCGACCTGCTCTGGCTCGATGGACGCTCGCTGATGGGGCTCCCGTACTCCGATCGCCGCGAACTGCTCAGCGCCCTGGACCTCGACGGCGATCACTGGCAGACGCCTGAACCTCACGACGAAGGCGCGGCGCTCCTGACCGCGGCCGCGAGCCTCGGACTCGAGGGCATCGTCGCCAAGCGGCGCAGCGCCCCCTACGAACCGGGCAGGCGCAGCAGCGCGTGGGTCAAGGTCAAGCAGGGCCACACGGCGGATCTCTTCATCGGCGGCTGGGTCGAGGGGGAGGGGGGACGCTCGGGCGGGATCGGCGCACTGCTCGTCGGCGAACCGGGCGCCGATGGTCTCCTGCGCTACGCCGGGCGGGTCGGGACCGGCTTCTCCGAGCGGGCACTGGACGACCTCGCGGCGCGCCTGCAGCCGCTCGCGGCGGATCGCTCCCCGTTCGCGGCCACCGCCCGCGGCAGCGGCCCGCCGTCCGGCAGCCACTGGGTCTCGCCGGAGTTGGTCGGCGAGGTCCGCTTCACCGAGCATCCCGAGGGCGGGCTGCTGCGCCACCCCGTGTGGCTCGGCCTGCGCGACGACGGGCCGACCAGGCTGGTGCTCGTCGAAGAGCGGAACGTGCGCGGCAGGGGAGCAACGGCGACGGCGCTGATCGGCGGGCGCCGGGTTGCGGTCACCAACCTCGAGAAGGTGCTCTTCCCGGAGGCGGGCTTCAGCAAGCGGCAGGTGATCGACTACTACGCGGCGGTGGCATGGACGCTCTTGCCGCACCTCGCGGGCCGCGCCCTGACCCTGAAGCGCTACCCGGACGGCGTCGAGGGTGAGGCCTTCTTCGAGAAGCGCGCACCGTCACACAGACCGGGCTGGGCGAAGACGCAGGCGGTCACGCTCGGCCGCGAGACGATCGACTTCGTCCTCGCAGACGAGCCCGCCACGCTGGTCTGGCTGGCGCAGCTGGCAGCGCTGGAACTGCATCCCTCGCTCGCGCTCGCGAAGACCGCGGACCGTCCCACCGCCGTGGTCTTCGACCTCGATCCCGGCGCGCCGGCGACGATCGTCGAGTGCTGTCAGGTCGCGCGACTGCTTCGCGGCATGCTCGATGGGCTCGGCCTCGACAGTCTCGCCAAGACGTCAGGCTCCAAGGGTCTCCAGGTGTACATGCCGCTGAACCGGCCCGATGCGACGTTCGAGGCCTCGAAGACGTTCGCCAGGGCCGTTGCGGACCTGCTCGCCCGCGAGGAGCCCGCGCTGGCCGTGTCCACTCAGGCGAAGACGGCGCGCAGGGGGAAGGTGCTGATCGACTGGGCGCAGAACGACCGTGCCAAGACGACGGTCGCCGTCTACTCGCTGCGCGGTCGTGACCGGCCGACTGTCTCGACGCCCGTGACGTGGGAGGAGGTTGAGGCATGCCTCGCCTCAGGGGACGCCGAGCAGCTGGTGTTCACGGCGGGCCAGGTCCGCGAGCGGATCGCGGAGCACGGAGACCTCTTCGCGGAGGTGCTGACGCTCAGCCAGCCACTGCCCGCGGCCTGAGGCTCAGAGGCAGCCCGTGGCCGGAGCGCTCGTGCTCTGCACGCGCGAATTGCACTGCCGCCATGCGCCGCGGTAGTAGACGAGCGTGGTCGCGAGCATGGTCGTCGAGAGCCGCGAGTCCCAGGTGAACGCGTTGTTCTTGAACTCGATGCTCTTTGCGGTGATGCCGCCGACGAAGGTCCCGTTGTTCTTGAACTGGATGCCCGTGTCGGGGGCGTAGATCCCGCCGTAGGTGGTGATGTTGTTCGGAAGGTCGATGACCGGCCAGGCGGGAGCCTGGCCGTAGATCACGATCAGCAAGGCGCGCGGGTCGTTCGAAGGGTTCGAGAAGGTCGCGTTGTTGCCGGTCGATATGCCTCCCTGACCGGCCACGCAGCCTGAGCCCGGGCGCGTGGGCGAATCGATGTAGATCAGCGTGCTGGCGCCGGCCGCGATGTTGACCGAGGCGCCGTTGCCGAAGCTGATCTGGCAGAAGTTGTAGACGCTCCCGCCCAGCGTGACGCTCTTGTTGTTGGCCATCGTCAGCTTCCGCGGCGAGGCAGGGGTGTTGACGTAGCAGGCCCCGGACCCGCTCGAGCAGCTGTCCGCGGGGCTCGCCCCCGAGACGAGACGGCCGTTGTCGTTGCTGGCGTTGGAGTCGAGCAGTGTCGCCGGGTTGAGCATGTTTGGCGGGCTCAGCACGAACGGCTGCGGGTTGCGCTGCACCGGCCCCGAGTAGCCGATCGGGTTGGGTGCACCCTGCCAGAGCTGGACGTTGCCGGTGATCGTGCTGTTGTTCCCCAGTTCGAGCTGGCCGTTGGTCCCGACGCCGCCGCCGACATTGTTGTTGTTCTTCGCCTTGATGAAGTCCTTGCCGACGATGCCGTTGACCGGGAAGGGGTCGGCGCCGGACGAGGAGACCACGCGCTGGATCACGCGGCGCGTGACGCCGCCAGCGGTCCCCACGGACACGACGCAGCGCTCGACGGTCGCCGAGCCGAAGCTGCCGCCGGTGCAGCCGTTCGTCACCGGGGTCGAGGTCTGGTAGCGGTACGAGGCCCCGTTGCCGACCGATTCCGCGCTGGTCTGCGCACACCATGCGTTCCCACTCTGCGGGTCGGCGATCGTCGTCGTGATGCACTTGGTGTCACCGGGCTGCTGCAGGTTCAGCCGGTGGACGGCGGCCTGCGCTCCGGACTCCGCGGCCTGGAGCGCGCGCACGGCGGCCTCGTCCTGGTTGATCCCGGTCGAGGACTGGTGTCCGGCCGCGGAGAGTGCCGCGCCGAGCGTCAGGAGCACCATCATCACCATGACGACGATGTACATCGAGAACCCGTCCTCGCGAGCGAGCTGTGGCATGGGCTTCATCACTGGGTCTCCAGCTGTACGGATGCAGGGAAGTTCGGGTGGTCGTAGATGAGGACCAGACCCTGGGAGCTGGCGCTGTCCGCGGTCAGCTCGACCATCAGGCGCCTGCCGGCCGGCAGGCTCGCCGTCGTCCCGGTTGCCAGGTAGCGGAACGGGAAGGAGAGCAACTCAGCCGTCTCAGGCCAGGCCGCGAGCTGGTAGCTGAACGAACCGAGCAAGGTGCTCGAAGACACCTGGTCCGAGCCGTTGAGCGCGACGCTGTAGACCTTGATGCAGAGTTGCCCGGGCGCTCCGGTCGCAGCGTCGGCATCAAGCAGTGAGGTCGGCATCGAGAGGGCCGCGTTGCCGGTCGCCGTCACTGCTCCCGAAGCGTCGAGGATCGGCGTCACCCAGCGGTGGGAGGTCGTGACCGTGCTTCCGTTGCAGGCGGCGCTGGCAGTCAGGCCGAGACCGCCGTCGCTTTGCGGCGGTACGTCGGTCGAGTACGAGACCGCGGTCGGAGATCCCGATTCGGGAAAGGTCGGCGCGTCGGTACGCAGTTGGTCGGGAACACCCGTCGCGCCAATCGTGTCGCGCGTGGCGTGGGCCGTCGCCGGGGCGGCGTAGCTCTGGCCGGTTGGCGTATCGCTGAGGTAGTAGGTGGTGCCGGTGGCGCCGCCGATCGACGTGCCGCTGCTGGAGCTGACCGGGTTGGAGTTCTGGGTGGCGTTGCTGGGCGCCGCGGCCGGGTCGATGACGACCGTGGAGGTGACGATCGCCGCCTTCGGTGCGTTCGGCCCGTTGATCGTCACCGCGATCGTGACCCGCAGGTGGTCGGTGCCTCCCGCCGGGCAGGCCGAGCCGCACAGCGTGTCCTGCGAGGAGGTCACGTAGCGGTACACGGATCCACTCGCGCTCCCGTAGGTCCACGTCTCGGGCCCGGGGTTCACGCAGGTCGTGTTGGTGCAGCTGAGCGGCGTCGGCGAGACGACCATGGTCTGCGCAACGCCGTTCGGCGGCGCGTAGGTCGAGCCCGAAACGACGCCGCGTGAGTCAGACGACGCCGGCGGCGTCGCGCTCATCTTGAGATTGGCCCAGCCCAGGTTGCGGGCCTGCTCGATCTCGGACTGCACGTAGCGAGTGGCCGACTGCTTCTTCTCGCCGAGCATCCCGAGGCGCTGAACACCGTCGAAGGTGGTGAAGCTGCCGATCACGCCGAGGACGAGTACGAGCATCGCCATGATGGCCTCGATCAGCGTCGCTCCGTCTTCGTGTCGCATCGTCATCCGCCCGTCAGATCGAGGTTTCGAAGGAAGGCGGCATCGCGGAGCACGATCCGGTGCATGTAACCGGGCGCCGGGCCGCCGCTGGCCGGGAGTACGACCTGGACGCGCACGACGCGCGGCCGGATCCGGTCGGGGACGTAGGTGAAGACGGGCTGCGAAGTCGTGCCGTTGATCAGGCGCTCCACGACCACGCTGCCGTCTGACACGGCGCCCCCGACGGGTCCGGAGTAGCGCACGCACTGTCGGTACTGCACCGCCTGGAAGGCCGAGTTGCACTGATAGACGACGCGCAGCGGCCCGGAGGCGGTGGGTGTGTTCACGTCGATCAGCGTGGGGGATGTCGCGTTCACGATGTCGGCGTTGCGCAGCTCGCGGATCATTCGTTCCACTCCCGACCGGCCCTCGCCGATGGCGACCTGTCGCTGGAGCTCACGATCGGCCGAGGGCGCCGCCGCTTCGAGCAGGGTCAGGGCTCCCGCGGCGATGACGAGGCTGATCGCCATGGCGGCGAGAAGCTCTACGAGCGTGAAGCCCTCTTCAGCGCCGACGCGGTGGCGCGCGCTGATATGCACGGCGGGCATGGCTTACCGATCGGTCGCGCGTCGGCACGCCTTGAGAGGGTCTTGACCCCATTGCGCGCACGAACGGACGGACGGACGATGCCCGCCCGCCCGGCCGGGCGCGGGTGGTGAGTTCATCAGGGAACGCGAACGGTGCCGCGAATGGTCACCATGCGGCGCGCGCGGTCACGAGCGCGCAGCGTCAGGGTGTAAGTACCGCGGCGCAGCTTGCGCGTGCGATTCAGCCGGAATGTCGATGTGCGGGAGCGGCGGACCGTGCCGAGCCCGGCGGCGATGACCTTGCCCTTGCGCGAAATGCGGTAGCTGGCTGTTGCCGAGGCGCTGGCCTTCCACGACTTCGCCGGGAAGAGCATCCTGCAGGTCTTCTTGGCCTTCTTGGACTTGCGGCACCTGACCTTGGCCTTCGGGGCGCTCTTGCCGCGGGGACCGCGGTCGCCCTTGGGGCCGGCGGGGCCGGGTGCACCCGTGGCGCCGGGGGTCCCGGCGGGACCGGGGATACCGGCGGGACCGGGGGTGCCTGCAGGACCGGGGGCGCCCGCAGGACCCGCGGGGCCCTGAGGTCCACCGGGATCGCCGGCCGGTCCCTGCGGACCGGTGGCTCCCTGCGGACCGGCAGCTCCGGTCGCCCCGGTCGCGCCCGTGGCGCCCGTGGCACCGGTCGCGCCCGTGGCGCCCGTGGCGCCGGTCGCTCCGGTCGCTCCGGTCGCGCCCTGCGGGCCGGTCGGGCCGGTCGGGCCGGTCGCTCCGGTGGCTCCGGTCGCGCCCGTGGCGCCGGTCGCGCCCTGCGGGCCGGCGGGGCCCGAGGGCAGTGCGGTCGCCGTACCGCCCAGCGAGACCGTGTTGGAGGAGATGTTCGCGGCGAAGCCGATCGACGCGCTGCGAAGGTCCGGAACGGGCGGCGTGCCGGTCTTGGACTGGGGCGCGAACGCCACCGTCGCCCGGCATGTGCCGGCCGGCGCGATCGACTGGAAGCAGTTGGTGTACCCGAGATGGAAGTCACCGGGATCCGTTCCCGAGAGCGACAGGTCGGTGATCACCATCGGCGTACCCGAGTTGTTGGTGATCGTGATCGTCTTGGCCGGGCTGACCGTGCTCATCGGCTGAGCGGCGAACGTCGTCAGCGAAGGCGTCGCTGACGCGGCGCTGCCGGCCTCCTCGTAGACGTGGCGCGTGTAGCCGGCGCCGGACGAGTCGTAGAGGTCGAAGATGTTGCCGAGCCGGTAGCCGGGGTTCAGGCCGCCCACCGGGTAGTTCGGGTCGCCCGGCACGTAGTTCGTCTGCCAGCACAGGCGCAGCGCACCGGTGACCTGGTCGCACTCGTCGCGGAAGATCGTGTCGCCCTGCGGAGCGAACCCCCACGAGTAGTCGTTCTCGTAGTACCAGCCGACGCCGTTCGCGTCGTGCGGCGTGGTCTGGTTCTTGCCGGTGTCGAACAGCACATCGGCGCGGGCGCCGGCGGCGAGCACGGAGAGCGTGTCGCTGCCCGCCACGCTGCCGGCCATCAAGAGGTACTGGCCGTCGCAGGACGCGAGGACGTCAGCGAGCGGAGTCGACACGTTGTACGGGCCGGCGTAGCACTCCTGCCAGCCCGTCAGGGAACTCTTCGCGACACCGCTCTGCGGGCCTGACGGGAAGTAGGCCGGTTGCGCAGCCACTGCGGAGCCGGCGGGCAGCGCGGCGGTCAGGCAGAGGGCGGTCAGGATGCGCCTGGTGAGGGAGGACAGCGTACGGCTGGGCATGTGAAAGGGCTCCGGAGGTCGACGTCGCGAGTTGACTGCGGGGTTGCGGCGTGTGTCGGCAGCCTTCGGAACACGCTTGAACGCATCGACCGATCGTCCACCGGCGTCCAGAAATCGGCCAAACCGGCGCCGTCGCCGCTCGTCTCGTGACCGTCGCCGGTCACCGTCGCGTGCTTGCCGCTCGCGCTGCCGGGGAGCCTCGGACGCGCCGCGGTCGAGGCAGGCACGCGCAGCCGAAGATCAAGCCTCGACGCCCCCATGCCGAGGCAGCGCGCATGACACGAGGGGAAACCGCGGGAAACCGCATCAACACTGCCGTTCGCACACTTCTTGCAGCCGCGCTTGCAGCCGCTGCGCTCGCTGCGACCACGGCGACCGCGCAGGCGGCGGTCTTCTGGGGCAACTACGACAACGGCCGGATCGGCCGAGCCGACAACACCGGCGCGTCAGCGATGCCGTCGTTCATCGGAGCGCCCGTCGGGCCGTTCGGCGTGGCCGCCGCCGAGAGCCGCCTCTACTGGGCCGATTACGACACTGGCGCGATCGGCCGCGCCGACGTCTCGGGTGCCACACCGGCCGGGGTCGACGCCGCTTTCGTCACCGGAGTCGACGGGGTCTTCGCCGTCGCAGCCGACAAGGACCACATCTACTGGGGCACGGTCGGCGGAACGATCGGTCGTGCCGCGATAGCCGCCGACGGAAGTCTCGGCGCGGTCGAGTCGTCGCTCGTGACCGGAGCGGGCTACATCGAGGGCCTCGCGGTCGCGGACGACGCGATCTACTGGACGGACTTCGACATGGGGCGCATCGGTCGCGCCGCACTGGCATCCGACGGCAGCGTCTCCAGCGTCGAGCCGAACCTCCTCACCGTGAACGGCGCCGCCGGGATCGCCGTCGCCGGCAACCGGCTCTACTGGGCCAACTCGTTCGGCAACAGCATCGGCCGCGCCCAGATCGAGGGCGACGGATCGCTCAGCGGCATCGACCAGACCTTCATCACCGGTGCCCAGGACCCGGCGGGCGTCGCCGTGGCCGGCACCGAGGTCTTCTGGACCAACGCAAGCTCCAGCCGCCCACCGATGGGCTCGTTGAGCCGCGCACGGCTGGCGGCCGACGGCAGCCTCGCCGCCGTTCAGCACGAACTCATCTTCGACGACGCCGGCGTCTTCGGCGTGGCGATCGGCGGGGCTGCCGACACGGAGCCGCCGGTGATCACGATGACACCGCTCGCTCCCCCGTCAGGGGCGTGGTTCTCGAGCGCCGACAGCCCCGGCGGCGTGACGGTCGATGTGGCGGCGAGCGACCCGAGCGGCGTGACCTCGCTCTCATGCAGCGCTGACGGCGCCACGGTGCTTGCCGACACGGGCGGGGCGCCCGGCACCTTCACGCTGCAGGACGGGGTCTACAACGTCGTCTGCACCGCCGGCGACGGGTCCTCCCCGTCCAACGTGGGAGCCGGACCGGGATCACCGGCCTTCCCGGTCACGCTTCCGGTCGACCTGACCGCGCCGTCGATCTCGTGCCTGGCAGGGCCGTCCGACTGGGTCGCGTTCAACGTCTTCTTCACGTGCTCGGCAAGTGACGGAGGGTCGGGGCTGGCGAACGGCGCCGATGCGACGTTCTATCTGTCGACATCCGTCGCGGACGGATCCGGTGACCCGCAGGCGATGACCGGGACCTACGACGTCGGCGACCTCGCCGGGAACACCGCGACGGCCGCGGCGCTGAAGGCCAAGGTGGATCTCGCCGGACCGGTGATCACCTGCCCGGCACCGCCCGTGCTCGATCTCGGCGGCGCCGCGACTCCCGTCGTCGCCACCGTGACCGACGCTCACTCCGGTCCCGCCTCACCGACTGCGACGGGCGTTACGAGCACGGATGTCGAGGGCGATCGGACCACGACGGTGACCGCCTACGACAAGCTGGGCAATCGCGGCAGCGCCGACTGCGCGTACACCGTGAAGGCGCCCGCGGCGACGTCGAAGTACGTGTTCAGGGGTCTTCGGAACCTGCACAAGTGGAGCTTCCGCCACGGGTCTCGCATCCCGCTGCGCTTTCGCCTCACCGACGCCGACGGCAGGCCGGTCTCGAAGGCCGTCGCCCGGTTGACGGTCGTCAAGGCCGAGGCCGGAGCGGAGGCGGCTTCGCTGCTTGGGCGCAGAACCGCGCGCCGAGCTGCTCGCCGGGCCTCGCGTGATGTCTTCCGCCCGCTGGGCCGGGGCCGCTACCTATACGTCCTCAACACGCGCAGGCTGCCCGGGCCCGGGAAGTACGAGGTCCGCGTAAGCCTCGACGACGGGTCCGTGCACAGCGCTCCGCTGAGGCTGCGGTCTCGTCGTTCCGGCGGCCACCGGAAGAGCGACGACTAGAGATCCGGATCGTTGCCGATCAGCGGTACGAAACGGACCGCTTCGAAGGACTCCCACGAGGGCGGCCCGCCTGAGGCGGGCCGCCTGGCTACGACCAGGCGCTGTCCGCCCAGACGGCTCACGGGCGCGACGAGCCTGCCTCCGGGAGCGATCTGCTCGGCGAGGCGCTCGAGTGCGGGAGACGCTGCGGCGGCCGCAACGTTGATCGCGTCGAACGGCGCCGCATCCGGGAGCCCCGCGGTCCCGTCACCTACGAGGCACGTGACGTTGGTGACTCCGGCAGCTTCGAGCGCCGCCGCGGCGCTGCGGGACAGCTCCTCGTGGCGCTCGATCGACCAGACGTGGCCTGCGAGCGCCGCAAGGACGGCAGCGTGGTAGCCGGACCCCGTCCCGACGTCGAGCACGCGATCGCCGGGTCGCGGCGACAGCAGCTCGGCCATCCGGGCGACGACGAGCGGCTGGGAGATCGTCTGCCCGCATGCGATCGGGAGCGCTCGGTTTGCGTAGGCGCGTTCACGCAGCTCGGGAGGGACGAACAGCTCACGAGGGGTCTCGGCGATGGCGAGCAGCACGCGCTCGTCGCGGACCTGGCCGGCGAGCCGCGAAGCCAGCGCTCGGCCGTCGTCACGCATGCGAGATCACACGTGCTGATCGATCAGGATCACGTTGCCGTCGGGGTCGGTGACCTTGAAGCTCGCGGGCCCGCTCGGCGTATCCGCCGTCGTGTCTTCACTCGGCTCGATCCCGGCTTCTCTGAGCCGAGCGCCGAGCTCACGGACGTCGGTGAAGGACGCGGACGGCCTGCCCAGGCCCTCCCACCCGGGGTTGAACGTGAGGATGTTGGCGTCGAACATCCCGCAGAAGAGGCCGATTGCGGCGGTCCCGTTCGCCATGATGGTCCAGGTCTCGCCGTCGCCGGCGATCTTCGCGAAGCCGAGCTTCTCGTAGAACCCGCGTGAAGCGGCCATGTCGTCCACGGCGAGGCTGACCGAGAATGTCCCGAGTTGCATCGTGTTCGCTCCTGCGTTGCGGCTGCAGGGCGAGTCTATGGGCAGTCATGCCGGCGGGCGGGCCGAGCGGCCGCCGACGGCTTCGCCCTGGACGCGGGCTACGGCGCGGTGGCCGCCCAGCCTCCGCGGCTTCCGAAGAACGCCGGACTGCCCGACGCCTGGACGAAGATTCCGAAGCCGGTCCTGTCGCCCTTCCCCGCAGCGTTCTCGGTCGGGTCGGTGATGTTGTCCGGACCGATCGCTGCGCGGTTGCTGCCGAGTTGCTCGAAGACGCACAGATGCCCGGGGTCGGCCCGGGGTGCGGCGGGCGTGCCCCCCGCGCAGGCGGCCGGGGGCGTGCCACCACTGGCGACCACGTGCGCCGTCGGGTCTGCGGGCAGCGGCACCGCGAAGCTGATGCTGTGCTGGACGAGGCTCCCTTCGGCACCCGTCGCGGTGCCGCCCACGTCGTAGACGCCCTTCAGAGTGCGCCCGCTCGGCAGCTCATCGAAGGGGTCGCCCTTCGCACCCGGCGGCCCCGGCGGCCCCGGCGGACCGGGCGCCCCCTGCACGGAGCCGCTGAAGTCCTTCGCGCTCAACGACCCGTCCTTGACGTCAGTGCCGGTGAGCGAGCTGTTCCTGACGTCGCTGCCGGTGAGTGAGCTGTTCCTGACGTCGCTGCCGGTGAGCGAGCTGTTCCTGACGTCGCTGCCGGTGAGTGAGCTGTTCCTGACGTCGCTGCCGGTGAGCGAGCTGTTCCTGACGTCGCTGCCGGTGAGCGAGCCGGTCCGGACCTTCGAGCCGATGACGGCGTTCTTCTTGATCTGGCTCCTGCCGACGCTGTTCTTCGGCAGCTTGACCGCCGCGTAGCCGACCCCTCCGAGCGCGATGAACAGCGCCAGGCTGGCGACGACGTTGGAATACGTCAGGCGACCGCTGACCGTGCGGAGCATCCCGTTCTTCTACCGGTCGCATCAGACGGCCGTGACCTGTCGTCTCAACAGACGTTGAGGCGTGGCTATGATCGGCTCGTGAATGAAGATCGCTGCGACCTCCTGTGCCTCGACCTTCCGAAGGCCGAAGCCCTGCGGGCCGGCAGGCTCGGAGATGACGCTGCCCGCGTGCTGGCCGACCGTGCGAAGGCGCTGGGCGACCCCACGCGCCTGACGCTCGCGTCCGCGCTTGCCGACACGGACGAGCTTTGCGTCTGCGATCTCGCGTGGGTCGCTGAGCGCCCCGAAAATCTCGTTTCGCATCACCTGCGCACGCTTCGTGGAGCGGGCCTGGTCTCCAGCCGGCGCGAGGGCAAGATGGTCATGTACGCCGTCACCGCAGCGGGGCGCGCCCTGCTCGCGGTCGTGCGCCCGGACGCGCAACCGGTCCCATGAGCACGCCCGCCGCGACCGGTCTGCCACACGCACTGACCGCATCCACAGCTCGCATCGACCGGGAGACCTACCGCCGTCTGGCGGGCCGCGCGAAGCTGCTCTCCTGGGCGAGCCTCGCGTATATGGCCCTGGAAGGCGGCATCGCGATCCTGGCCGGTGTGGCGGCGGGCTCGATCGCGCTGATCGGCTTCGGCATCGACTCGGCCATCGAAGGGTTCGCCAGCGGCGTCATCGTCTGGCGCTTCAGCGGCGCGCGGGTGTTCTCCCAGGCCGCCGAGCACGCCGCCCAGAAACTAGTCGCCATCCAGTTCTTCATCCTCGCCCCGTACGTCGGATTCGAGTCCGCGAAGGCGCTCGCCGGGGGCGAGCACCCAGAGGTGAGTTGGCTGGGGATCGCGCTCAGCGCCTCGAGTGTCGTGGTGATGCCTTACCTCGGCATCGCCAAGCAGCGCATCGCCGACCAGATCGGCTCGGCCGCGACGAAGGGGGAGGGCCGTCAGAACATGCTGTGCGCCTACCTCGCCGCCGCGCTGCTCGTCGGCCTGCTCGGCAACGCCCTGTTCGGCGCGTGGTGGCTGGACGCAGTCGTCGGGCTCGTCATCGCCGCCGTCGCCGTCCAGGAGGGTCTGGAGGCCTGGCGCGGCGAGGGTTGCGCCTGCGCAATTGACCCGCTCGCGGGAGCATCGCCCGACGGCCACGGGCGATAGCGAAGCGCGCCCGGCAGGATTCGAACCTGCGACCTCTCGCTCCGGAGGCGAGCGCTCTATCCACTGAGCTACGGGCGCGCGTGGGCGGGTGGCAGGGAAGCCCGCCCGTCGCGGAAGCGTAGCCGTCGCGCTGCGGCCCGCACTCCATGACGCGCCGTACCCACTAGATTCGCGGCTGATGGACCTCGACCTCGTGTTCGCGGGTACGGGAGGCTCGGTGCCGTCGGCGCGCCGGGGCCTGCCGGCCACGCTGCTGCGCCGCGGCGGCGACCGCCTGCTCTTCGACTGCGGCGAGGGCACGCAGCGTCAGCTGATTCGCAGCGTCGGCCTGCCGGATCTCCACGCCGTCTTCCTGACCCATCATCACGCCGACCACTGGCTCGGGCTGCCGGGGATGCTGAAGTCCTTCGACCTGCGTGACCGCGAGCCGGCGCTCGACGTGTTCGGCCCGCCGGGGACGACGCGGCTGCTCGAGTCGCTGCGCGGGGTGTTCGGACGTACCCGCTACCCGCTCACGATCACGGATCTCAGCGCGGGCGACGCGATCGAGTTCGACGGCTACGAGGTCCAGGCCTTCAACGTGCGCCACCGGGGCACTGCGTTCGGCTATGCGGTCGTCGAGCACGACCGTCCCGGCCGGCTTGACGCGGATCTGGCGCGCGAGCTCGGCATCAGCGAGGGCCCGGACTTCGGGCTGCTTCAGCGTGGCGAGCCTGTCGGCAACGTCACCCCCGACCAGGTCCTCGGTCCCGCTCGCCCGGGGCGGCGCGTCGTGCTCTCCGGCGACACCGCGCCGTGCGACATGGTGCGGGCCGCCGCCGACGGGGCGGACCTGCTCGTGCACGAGGCGACGTTCACGGAGGAGGAGGCGCAGCGCGCCCTGGAGACCGGGCACAGCACGGCGGCGCAGGCCGCCGAGATCGGACGGGACGCGGGCGTCGGGCTGCTCGCGATCACTCACGTCTCGATGCGCTACGCGCCGAGCCAGGTGCGCGACGAGGCGGCGGCCGTCTTCGACCGTGTCGTCGTACCGCGCGACTTCGACTCGGTCGACGTACCGCTTCCCGAGAAGGGGCCGCCGCGCCTGGTGCCGTGGGATCGCGGTGCTAGGCTCCGCGAGACAGACGTCCGATCCCTTTAACCCGGTCCCGAGAGGCCAGGAAGGGCAACGTTGAGCGAGCAGAAGGTCGTCCTCGACGGCGACGACATGCGGCGAACCCTCGTGCGAATCGCGCACGAGATCGTCGAACGGCACGAGGCGCCGGACGCGCTGGCCGTCGTCGGCATCCAGCGGCGCGGCGCGGTGCTCGCGCAGCGGCTGCACGGCCTGCTGGCCGACCTGCTCGACACCGACGTGCCGCTCGGGTTCGTCGACATCAGCTTCTACCGCGACGACCTCGCGAAGCGCGGCGGACACGCCGCAGGTTCACGCGACGCAGATCGACTTCCCGCTGGACGGCGCGACCGTCGTGATCGTCGACGACGTGCTCTTCACCGGCCGCACGGTCGCGCGCGGCGATCGAGGCGCTGTTCGACTTCGGCCGGCCCGCCAAGGTCCAGCTGGCGGTGCTCGCCGACCGCGGCCACCGCGAGCTGCCGATCCGCCCCGACTACGTCGGCAAGAACCTGCCGACCGCTCGCTCCGAGCGCGTGAACGTGCGCGTCACCGAGCTCGATGGGCAACGAGGTCACGATCTCCGGTGCGTAGGAGGCGCCTCATGAAGCACCTGCTCTCGATCGACGATCTCGATCGCGCCGCGATCGAGCGGCATCTGCGACCGCGCCGCCGCGTTCGAGGAGGTCGGCGAGCGCGACATCAAGAAGGTCCCGGCGCTGCGCGGGCGCACCGTGCTCAACCTCTTCTACGAGGCGAGCACGCGCACCCGCAGCTCGTTCGAGCTCGCCGCCAAGCGGCTCAGCGCCGACGTCGTCAACTTCGTCGTCGTCGGGCTCGTCGGTCGAGAAGGGCGAGTCGCTCAAGGACACCGTCCTGACGCTGACCGCGCACAAGCCGGACGCGATCGTGATCCGCTGCCCCTGGGCGGGCGCGGCCGGCGCTGCTCCCGCGCTGGACCGACGCGGCGATCGTCAACGCCGGCGACGGCAAGCACGAGCACCCGACGCAGGCGCTGCTCGACGTCTACACGCTGCGCCGCCGGCTCGGCTCGCTCGACGGCGCGAGCATCTGGATCGTCGGCGACGTGCTGCACTCGCGCGTCGCGCGCTCGAACATCCTCGCCTTCCAGGCGATGGGGGCGCAGGTGACGGTCGTCGGGCCGCCCGACGCTGATCCCGCGCGGCGTCGAGGCGCTCGGCGTCGAGGTGCGTACGACGCTCGACGAGCTCGCGCGACGCCGACGTCGTCTACGCGCTGCGGATGCAGCACGAGCGCATGGAGCGAGTCCTACGTGCCCGTCGCTGCGCGAGTACGCCTCCGTCTACCAGATCGACGGCCGGCGCCTGGGCGCCGCGCCAGCTGCTCATGCATCCCGGGCCCGGTCAACCGCGGCGTCGAGCTCTCCGGCGAGGTCGTCGACTCGCCGCAGGCGCTGATCGCTCGAGCAGGTCGCGGCCGGGGTCGTCGTGCGGATGGCCGTGCTCTACGAGGTGCTCGCCGTCCGCGCGCGTCGGCGAGCCCGCCGATCCGAGCCGCAGCCGGCATGACGCGAGCTGCTGCACGATCCGCTCGTCCGCGCCGCCGGCGCCGCCGGCGGACGTGCTCGATCCGCGGCGCGCACGTGCTCGACCCGCGCGCCGGCATCGACGCGCGCGCTCGACGTGCTCGTCCGCGACGGCGGATCGCCGAGATCGGCGCGCCCGGGACGCTCGAGGCGCCCGACGGCGCACGAGGTCGTCGACGGCGACCGGGCGCTCCTGTTCCCGGCCTTCGTCGACCCGCACGTGCACCTGCGCACGCCCGGCCAGGAGCACAAGGAGGACCTGGAGACCGGCACGCGCGCCGCCGCCGCCGGCGGCTTCTGCCGGTCGCTCGCGATGCCGAACACCGACCCGGTCGTGGACTCCGCGCCGCTGCTGCGCTCGCTGCGCGACGCGGCCGCTGCGCGCGAGGCGCGCATCCCGGTCGGCTTCCTGGCCGCGATCACCCGCGGCCTGCGACGGTCAGGAGCTGACCGAGATGGCCGGCGCTGCGCGACGCGGGCGCGCTCGGCTTCACCGACGACGGCAAGCCCGGTGCGTCGGCGCCGGCATGCTGCGCCGGGCGCTGCAGTACCAGCGGCTCTGCGGCGGCGTGCTCGCCCTGCACGAGGAGGACCCGGCGCTGTCGCGGCGGCGGCGTCATGCACGAGGGCGGACCTCAGCGCGCTGCTCGGCGTCGCGGGGATCCCGAGCATCAGCGAGTCCACGATGGTCGCGCGCGACGCCGAGATCGCCGGCTACGAAGGCGGCGCGGTGCACATGCAGCACCTCAGCTGCGCTGTCGTCGGTCGAGGCCGTCGCGCTCGCGCAAGGCGCGCGGGTACCGCGTCACCTGCGAGGCCAGCCCGCACCACCTGTGCCTGACGGACGAGGCGGTCCGCACGCTCGACACGAGCATGAAGATGAACCCGCCGCTGCGCACCGAGGACGACCGCCAGGCCCTGATCGACGGGCCTCGCTCGCGGCGTCATCGACTGCGTCGCCACCGACCACGCGCCGCACGCGCGCGACGAGAAGGAGGTGCCCGTTCGAGCAGGCGCCGATGGGAACGACCGGCCTGGAGACGGCGTTCGCCGCGCTCTACACCGAGCTGGTGCTGCCGGGGACGCTCGACCTCGGCGCTGCTCGTGGAGCGGCTGACCGGCGGCGCGTCGCTGTTCGACCTGCCGACGCCGCGGATCGCCGTCGGACGAGCCGGCGAACCTCTGCCTCGTCGACCTCGACGCCGCGTGGGTCGTCGGCGAGGACGGCTACGAGAGCCGGTCGGAGAACTGCTGCTTCGCCGGCCGCGAGCTGCGCGGGCGCGTGCTGCTGACCGATCGCCGCGGGCGCCGTCGCCTACCGCGAGCGTGCGTTCGCGGTCAGCGCGGCGCCGGATCCGGGAGCTCGAGCGGCGCATGACGCGGCGACCTGCTGGACCGCCGGCGAGCTGCGCTCGTCGTCGATCGACGTCCAGGAGGCGTTCCGCAAGCGCGATCCCCGGGTTCGACGAGGTCGCCCGGCGCGCCGCGATGCTGGTGCAGGGCGCGCGCATCGCTCGGCATGCCGATCGTCGTCACCGAGCAGTACCCGCGAGGGCTCGGGGACACCGTCGACGAGGTGCTCGGCGCACCTGGACGGGCGTGCCTCGGCTCGCCAAGACCACGTTCTCGGCCGCGCGCTCGGACGGTTTCGACCTCGGCTCGCGCGATCAGGCGCTCGTCTGCGGCATCGAGGCGCACGTCTGCGTCAGCCCAGACCGTGCTCGACCTGCTCGCCGCAGGGCGTCGAGGTCCATGTCGCGCGCAGACGCGGTCGCCTCGCGCGCGGCGACCGACCGCGAGGCCGGGCTGCGCCGCATCGAGCAGGCCGGCGCGATCGGCTCGAGTGTCGAGGTGGCGCTGTTCGAGCTGCTCGGCGAGGCGGGCACCCCTGAGTTCAAGGCGATCCAGGAGCTGATCAGATGACCGATGCCCGGCCCGGATACGTGCTGCTGGAGGACGGCACGCGCTTCGACGGCGAGCTCTGCGGCGCCGACGGCCGACGGCTCTCGGCGAGGTCGTCTTCACCACCGGCATGAGCGGCTACCAGGAGTCGGTGACCGACCCGTCGTTCGCCGGCCAGATGATCACGTTCACCTATCCGCACATCGGCAACTACGGCGTCAGCGCCGAGGCGATGGAGTCCGACGCGATCCACGCGCGCGCGCGTCGTGATGCGCGCCGCCGATCAACCACGAGGACGCGCCGACGCGCCGAGCGCGGCTGGCTCGACTGGCTGCGCGACTGCGGCGTGCCCGGCGATCAGCGGTGTCGACACGCGCGCGCTGGTGCGCCACATCCGCAGCGCGGGCGCGATGCGCGGCGGGCTGTTCGCCGCCGGCGTGCCCGCAGCCGAAGGCGCTGCGAGCGGCTTCTCGGCGAGCCGCCGATGACCGGCCGGGACCTGGCGCGCGAGGTCACGCCCGGCGCGGTCGTCGCGTCACGGCGCGGACAACAGCGGTCCGCTGATCGCCGCGCTCGACACCGGGATCAAGCTCTCGATCGTGCGCAACCTCGACCGCGCGCGGGCGCGCGCGTCGACCTGCACCCGTGCACGGCATCGGCCGAGGACGCTGCTGGCACGGACTCCCGATGCCATCTTCCTCGGCCAACGGGCCCGGCGACCCCGCCGCGCTCGGACTACGTCGTCGAGACCGTGCGCGCAGCTGGTCGGCAAGCGCCCCGATGTTCGGCATCTGCCTCGGCCACCAGCTGCTCTGCCGGGCCGTCGGGCTCGAGACGTTCAAGCTGCCCTTCGGCCATCGCGGCGGCAACCACCCGGTCAAGGACCTGCGCACCGGGCGGATCGAGATCACCTCGCAGAACCACGGCTTCGCGGTCTGCGCGCCGGACGGCGGGCTCCGCGTCGAGCGTGACGAGCCGGTGCGCTGGGAGACCGACTTCGGTGCCGCGGAGCTCACGCCACGTGAACCTCTACGACCGCACGGTCGAGGGGCTGACGCTGCTCGACGTCGCCGGGCGGCACCGTCCAGTACCACCCCGAGGCCGGTCCCGGCCCCAACGACTCGCCTCTATCTCTTCGACCGCTTCCTGGAGCAGATCGGCAGCCCAGCCTGAATGCCGCGCCGCGACGACATCCACAAGATCCTGATCCTCGGCTCCGGCCCGATCGTCATCGGACAGGCCGCCGAGTTCGACTACTCCGGCGTGCAGGCCTGCAAGGTCCTGCGCGAGGAGGGCTACGAGATCGTCCTCGTCAACTCCAACCCGGCGACGATCATGACCGACCCGGAGTTCGCGGACGCGACCTACGTCGAGCCGCTGCTGCCCGGCCCGCGTCGCGCAGATCATCGAGAAGGAGCGCCCGGACGCGCTGCTGCCGACGCTCGGCGGCCAGACGGCGCTGAACCTCGCCAAGGCCCTCGCCGAGGACGGCACGCTCGAGCGCTTCGGCGTCGAGCTGATCGGCGCCAACTACGACGCGATCGACCGCGCCGAGGACCGCGACCTGCTTCCGCGCAGACGATGGAGGCGCGCCGGGCTGCGGATGCCCGCCAGCGCGATCGCGACGTCGCGTGACCGAGGCGGTGGAGGCGCTCGAGCGGATCGGGCTGCCGGCGATCATCCGGCCGGCCTTCACGCTCGGCGGCCGCGGCGGGGGCATCGCACGCGACGAGGCGCGAGTTCCGGGAGATCGTCGCGCGCGGCCTCGAGGCCTCCCCGATCGGTCAGGTCCTGCTCGACGAGTCGGTGCTCGGCTGGGGCGAGTTCGAGCTCGAGGTGATGCGCGACCACGAGGACAACTGCGTGATCGTCTGCTCGATCGAGAACATCGACCCGATGGGCGTGCACACCGGCGACTGCGTCACCGTCGCACCGCAGCAGACGCTGCCGGATCGCCTCTACCAGCAGCTGCGCGACCAGGCGATCGCCGTGATCCGCGCGGTCGGCGTCGAGACGGGCGGCTCGAACGTGCAGTTCGCGGTCAACCCGGAGACCGAGGAGATCCTCGTCATCGAGATGAACCCGCGCGTCTCGCGCTCGTCGGCGCTGGCGTCGAAGGCGACCGGCTTCCCGATCGCGAAGATCGCCGCGCGGCTGGCCGTCGGCTACACGCTCGACGAGATCCCGAACGACATCACGCAGGTCACGCCCGCGAGCTTCGAGCCGACGATCGACTACGTCGTCGTCAAGTGGCCGCGATTCGCCTTCGAGAAGTTCCGCGGCGCCGACCCGAGGCTCTCGACGCACATGAAGAGCGTCGGCGAGGTGATGGCGATCGGCCGCACGTTCCAGCAGGCGTTCGCGCAAGGCGATGCGCAGCCGCGAGCTCGACAGCGCTTCCGCGGCTCGGCGGCTCCGACACGTCGGAGCTGCTCGAGTCGCTCGAGCGCCCCGGCGCCGAGCGCTACGACGTCATGCTCGAGGCGCTGCGCGCGCGGCGGCGACCGTCGACGATGTCGGCGCGCGCTGCGGGGTCGACCCCTGGTTCCTGCGCGAGCTGCAGGCAGCTCGCGCTGGATCCGCAGGCCCCGTTCGCCGGCGAGCGCAGCTACCAGTCGGTCGACACCTGCGCGGCCGAGTTCGAGGCGCGAACGCCGTACTACTACTCCGGCTGGGAGCGGCGCCGGTCGACGAGGTCGTGCGCGGCGACACGCCGAGTCGGTGGTGATCCTCGGCGCGGGCCCGAACCGGATCGGACAGGGAATCGAGTTCGACTACTGCTGCGTGCACGCTGCGATGACCGTGCGCGACGTCGGGCCGCGACGCGGTGATGATCAACTGCAACCCGGAGACGGTCTCGACCGACTACGACACGTCCGACCGGCTCTACTTCGAGCCGCTGACGCTCGAGGACGTGCTGGCGGTCTGCGAGATCGAGCAGCCCGAGGGCGTGATCGTCCAGTTCGGCGGCCAGACGCCGCTGAAGCTCGCCGCCGGGCTCGTCGAGGCGCGGCGTGCCGCTGCTGGGCACGAGCGTCGACGCGATCGACCTGGCCGAGGACCGCGGGCGCTTCGGCGCGCTGCTCGACCAGCTCGGCTACGAGGCCCCGCCCGTACGCGACGGCCCACTCGGTCGACGCAGGCGCTCGACGCGTCGCAGCTGCGTCGGCTTCCCGCTGCTCGTCCGCCCGAGCTACGTGCTCGGCGGCCGCGCGATGGAGATCGTCTACTCGACCGAGGACCTCGCGCGACTACCTCGACCGCGCAACGTGCCCGACGACGGGCGCAGCAGATCTATCCTCGACCGCTTCCTCGAGGACGCGATCGAGGTCGACGTCGACGCGCTCTGCGACGGCGAGGACGTCTGGATCGGCGGCATCATGCAGCACGTCGAGGAGGCCGGGATCCACTCCGGCGACAGCGCCTGCGTGCTGCCGCCGCACTCGCTCGGGCCCGAGATGCTCGAGCAGATCCGCGAGCAGACGCGCCGGGATCGCCCGTGGGCTCGGCGTCGTCGGCCTGCTGAACGTCCAGTTCGCGCGTCCACGCCGGGCGCCTGTACGTCATCGAGGCCAACCCGCGCGCCTCGCGAACGGTCCCGTTCGTCAGCAAGGCGATCGGCCTCCCGCTGGCCAAGCTCGCCTGCCGGGTCATGCTCGGTGAGCGGCTGGCGGACGCTCGGCCTGCCCGAGGATCCGATGACCGCCGAGCACGTCTCCGTCAAGGAGGCCGTGCTGCCGTTCGACCGCTTCGACGGGCGCCGACGCGATCCTCGGCCCGGAGATGCGCTCGACCGGCGAGGTGATGGGCGTCGCGCGCGACTTCCCGACGGCGTTCGCGAAGGCGCAGGCGGCCGCCGGTGCCGCCCTGCCCGACGGCGGGACCGCGTTCATCACCGTGACCGACCGCGACAAGCCCGGCGCCGTTGCGATCGCCCACACGCTCCACGACCTCGGCTTCCGGATCGTCGCCACGCGCGGCACGAAGGACGCCATCGAGCGTATGGGAATCCCGGCGCTCGAACTGGAGAAGGTCGGGGAGGGCTCGCCGAACGTCGTCGACTGGATCGAGAACGGCGACGTGCGATCTGGTCGTCAACACTCCGACCGGCTCGGGCGCGCGCGCGGACGGTTGGGAGATCCGCCGCGCCGCGATCGCCCGCGGTGTGCCGTGCCTGACCACGCTCTCCGGCGGCCTGGCGGCGGCGCGGGCGATCGCGGCCGCCGCGGCAGGGGCCGCCGAGGTGCTGTCGCTCCAGGAGATTCACCGCGGACGCTCGATCGAGGCGCCGGCGTGAGGTCAGGCGGGCGGGTGAAGGCCCCGCTCGGGCGTCGCCTGCTCACGCTCGCCGCGCGGCGCGAGCACGGTTCCTACGTCGTCCTCGCGGTGCCGGACCCGGACGGCCCCGTACCCCAGCCGGGCCAGTTCTACATGCTCACAGCGGCCGATCGCTGGGGCGGGGGCGAGGACGAGCGCCCGTTCCTGCCGCGCGCGTTCTCCGTCGCGCGGACCGGCCCCGGGGGTCTCGAGTTCCTGCTCGAGGACGTCGGGCCGGGCACCGGGCGCCTGTGCGAACTCGTTGCCGGCGACGGTCTCTGGGTCGTCGGACCGCTGGGCCAGGGCTTCCGGCCGCCCGACCAGGGGAGAGGCGCGCTGCTGTGCGGTGGCGGCGTCGGGACGGCGCCGCTTGCGATCCTCCAGGACACGTTGCGGGCCCAGGATCTCGAGGCGCCCGCGCTGTTGGGGTTCCGCGACGCGGACCACGCCGGCGGCGCTGATCTGCTGCACGACCCGCTGGTGGCGACCGACGACGGGTCCGTCGGCCACGCGGGCCTCGTCACCGACCTGCTCACCACGGCGCTCGACGATGACGACCACGTCGTCGTGTACGCCTGCGGCCCGCCGCCGATGCTCGAGAGCGTCCGGGCCATCTGTGCGGAGCGGGGTGTCCCGGCCCAGCTCGCCCTCGAGAGCGGCATGGCATGCGGTTTCGGGGCGTGCTTCGGCTGCGTGGTCCCCGTCCGCGGCGGCGGTTACCTGCGGGTCTGCGTCGACGGCCCGGTCATAGACGCGCAACAGCTCGACACGTGCCTGGTCGCGGGGGCGGGGCATTGATCGCCTTCTGCGGCCTCGAGCTGGAGCACGAGCTGATCAACGGATCGGGGACGTTCGACGCGATCGCCGCCGAGCGCGTGTTCGGTGAGGCGCTGCTCGAGGCGTTCCCGTTCTCGGCGTTCGTGTCCAAGACGATCACGCTCGAGCCGCGCGACGGCAACCCGCCACCACGGTTGTTCGAAACCCCGGGGGGGATGATCAACTCGATCGGCCTTCCCAATCGGGGGGTCGCCGGTTACCTGGAGCACGACCTGCCGCACCTGGCCCGGCTGCCGGTGCCGCTGATCACGAACGTGATGGGGTCAACCGTCGCGCAGGTGATCGAGCTCGTCGAGGCCATCGGCCGGTGCGACGAGGTCGCCGCCATCGAGCTGAACGTCTCGTGCCCCAACGTCAGCACCGGGCTCGACATCGGCGCATCGCCGCAGGAACTCGCGCGCCTGGTGACGGAGGTTCGCCCGCGTACCGCCAAGCCGCTGATCGTGAAGCTGACGCCGAACACCGCGGATGTCGCCGGCGTCGCGCAGGCCGCGGAGGATTCGGGTGCCGACGCCGTCTCGCTGATCAACACGCTGCGCGCCTACGCGCCCCATCCCGCGACCGCCCGGGAGGCCCTGGCTCGGCGGCGGGACCGGCGGGCTCTCGGGTCCGGCGGTGCGCGCGGTCGCGCTTGCGCAGGTCGCGGCCGTCGCGCAGCGGGTGGCGCTCCCGATCGTCGGCATGGGCGGGGTCACATGCGGTCGGCATGCCCGTCAGATCTCCTCGACGCGGGCGCACGGCTGGTCGCGGTCGGGACGGAGAACTTCCGCGACCCGCTCGCGGCCCGGCGTGTGCGCAGCGAGCTCGCGGAACTCGCCGCAAACAGCGGCATTCTGCGACGGCTGAATTCGCAGCGGACTTCGCAAGCCACGAAAACCGCTGGAAATCGGCGGGAAACCGTCAAGCACGGTGAAGAACGCTGGACCTCAGACGGAGGTCCATGCGAATTAGGCGCGGATCTTGCCTTCGCGCACCGAGCGAATCTGTATGCTCGCCGCCCAGTGCCGTCGCGCCACCGACATCGACGCACGCCAAGCACCGGCAGCACCAGAGCGGTCGCACCTCCAGAGGATGGACGCGCTCCAGCGCGCCAACGAGATCCGCACCCGGCGGGCGCAGCTCAAGCGCGACCTGAGGGCCGGTGTGGGACGATCGATCGACTGCTTCTGGAGCCCCCGGAGTTCCTCGAGACGGCAAAGGTCGTCGACTGCTGCTGGCGATGCCGAAGTACGGACGCGTGAAGGCGAACAAGGTCCTGCAGCACTGCCGGATCTCGCCCAGCAAGACGGTCGGCGGGCTGTCCGAGCGCCAGCGGACCGAGATCGTGGAGCTCCTGCGCTCCCGCTCCCGCTGACGCGGCCGTCGGCGCCGCGGACGTCGCTTTCGGGTCGCCGCGGCGGGTCGTATGGTTCCGCGCGCGGTGTCGCGCGTCGTCGTCATCACCGGGCCCATCGGGCGTCGGCAAGGGAACGTTGATCCGGCTGCTGCGCGAGCGAGCTGCCGCAGCTCGGTCTGAGCGTCTCCGCGACGACGCGCAGCGCCGCGCCCGGGGGAGGTCGACGGGGTCGACTACCACTTCCTCAGCGACGAGCGAGTTCGACTCGGCTGTCGGAGGAGGGCGCGTTCGTCGAGCACGCCGAGTACGCGGGCCGTCGCTACGGCACGCTGAGCGTCGGAGCTGGAGGGCCGGGCCGCCGCCGGGGAGCCCGTCGTGCTCGAGATCGAGGTGCAGGGCGCGCGCCAGATCCGCGAGGCCGTGCCCGGGGCGCTGCTGGTCTTCGTCGCACCGCCGTCAGTCGAGGCGCTGCGCGAGCGGCTGATCGGCCGCGGCACCGACCCGGCCGAGGTCGTCGATCGGCGCCTGCGCGTAGCCGAGGAGTGAGCTCGCCGCCCAGCACGAGTTCGCCCACGTCGTCGTCAACGACCGCCTCGAGGACGCCGTGCGGGAGCTGCGGGACATCGTGCGGCGCGCGATCGGCGGGACGGTAGACTCGACGTCATGATCCAGCCCCGCATCGACACGCTGCTCGAGCGCGTCGACTCGAACTACGCAGCCGTGCTCGTCGCCGCCAAGCGCGCACGCCAGATCAACAGCTACTACCACAACCTCGGTGAGGGGACGTTCGACGAGTTCCCGCCGCCGATGGTCGACACCGCGCTCGCAAGAACTACCTGACGATCGCCCTCGAGGAGGTCGCGGGGGGCAAGATCGCCTACCACTACCGGTAGGCGGGCAGGCGGCGACCGGCGGCGCAGGGAGAGCGCGCGATGGCCCGCATCCTTCTCGGCGTCAGCGGCGGCATCGCCGCCTACAAGGCGCTCGAGCGTGGTGCGCCTGGCGACGAAGGCCGGGCACGTCGTCCGCGTCGTCCAGACGCCGGACTCCCAGCGATTCGTCGGCGCGCCTTCGTTCGCCGCGCTCAGCGGCGCGCCCGTGCTCGTCAGCGAATGGGAGCGTGATCCCGCGCGCGGCGCCTTCCCCGACCAGCCGCCGCCGGATCACGAGCCGCTCAGCCACCTCGAGCTGGTCCGCAACGCCGACGTTCTCCTGATCGCGCCCGCGACGGCCAACACGATCGCCAAGCTCGCGCACGGGGATCGCCGACAACCTGCTCACGAGCGCGGCCCTCGCTGCGACCTGCCCGCTGTGATCGTGGCCCCGGCGATGAACCACCACATGTGGGAGCACGCCGCCACCCGGGCCAACATGGCCACGCTGCGCGAGCGCGGCGTGACGATGATCGACCCGGAGGTCGGTGCGCTCGCCGGCCGCACGAGTGGGGCGCCGGCCGGCTCGCCGAACCGGCCGACGCTGCTTGCTGCGGTCGAGGCGCTCGTGCCGTCGGGTGGGCGCCCGCTCGACGGGCTGCGCGTGCTGGTGACCGCCGGCGGCACGCGCGAACCGATCGACGCCGTGCGCTTCGTCGGCAACCGCTCGTCCGGGCGTATGGGCTTCGCGCTCGCCGACGAGGCGGCCGCGCTCGGGGCGACGGTCACCGTGATCGCCGCCAACGTCGCGCTGCTCGCGGCATCCGCGCGTGCGGTACGTCGACGTCAGCACCGCCGCCGAGCTGGCCGCCGCCTGCGAGCGCGAGTTCGACGTCGTGCGACGTGCTGCTGATGGCGGCCGCCGTGGCCGACTTCCGTCCCGAGGCGCCTGGCCGGGCAAGCTGAAGAAGGCCGGCCGCGAACACCTGACGATCGACCTCGAGCCGACGGCGGACGTGCTCCGCTCGCTGGCCGCGCGGCGCAGGTCGGACCAGACCGTGGTGGGCTTCGCTGCCGAGCACGGAGACGGTGCGCTCGCCTACGGACGCGACAAGCTGCGCGCGAAGGGCCTTGACGCGATCGTCGTGAACGACGTCTGCGGCGAGGGCATCGGTTTCGACGCGCTCGACAACGAGGTGACGATCGTCACCGCGGGCGCCGAGCACCACGTCCCGCGCGCGAGCAAGGCGGAGATCGCCCGCGGGATCCTCGACGTCGTCGGTCAGGTCCGCGAGCGCCGGGGGACACGCGCGCCGTGACGGTTCACGGCGACCCCGCCGAAGCCGCTCGCGGCTGCTCAGGTCGCCGCCGCACAGGATCTCGGACGCCGAGTCACGGCGGCGATCCGATCGACGCCGTCGAGGTCAGGCCCGAAGTGGTCGAGGACGTCATCGTGGCGCTGCTCGCCGAGGGACACATCCTGATCGAGGATCTGCCCGGGCGTCGGAAAGACCACGCTTGCGCGCGCCGTCGCGCGCTCGCTCGACCTCGAGTTCGCGCGCGTGCAGTGCACCGCCGATCTGCTGCCCGCCGACGTCGTCGGCACGAACGTCTTCAATCGCGTCGCCGAGAGCTTCGAGTTCCGGCCCGGCCCGATCTTCGCGAACGTCGTCCTCGTCGACGAGATCAACCGCGCATCGCCCGAAGACACAGTCCGGTCTGCTCGAGTGCATGCAGGAGCGGAGCGTCACCGTCGACGTCCAGACCCACGAGATCGCGCGACCGTTCATCGTGCTCGCGACGCAGAACCCGATCGAGTTCGAGGGTACGTACCCGCTGCCGGAGGCGCAGGTGGACCGCTTCATGATCCGCATGTCGCTCGGCTACCCGGACGCCGCAGCCGAGGCCGACATGCTCGGCGCCAACGAGCCCGTCGACCGCGTCGCCGGCGCTCGAGCCCGTCGCGAGCGCCGCGGAGGTGCTCGAGGCACAGGAGGCCGTGCGCCGCGTCCACGTCGTCGGATGCGCTGCGCGCGTACGTCGTCGCGCTGCTCGTACGCACACGCGAGGACAGGCGCGTCGAGCTCGGCGCGAGCCCGCGAGCGGGACTGCTGCTGCTGCGCGCGGCGAAGGCGCGGGCGCTGATCGAGGGCCGCGACCACGTGCTTCCGGACGACGTGCGGCGCTCGCCGGCGCTGTTCTCGCGCACCGCATCGTGCTGGAGCCGGAGGCGGTCGAGGCAACCGCCGAGGCGATCGTCGCCGATGCCCTGACGACAACTCCCGCGCGCTGACTGATGGTGAGCGCCGGAGCAGCCGGAGGGTGCTGCCGGCTCGGACCGGGCGGCTGATGGTGCGATGAACGGTGGCTGGCGCGGAGCGGGGGGAACGGCGGGCCTCGGCGCGATCCTGGTCCTCGTCGCCGGCCTGATAGACGCGGCCACGCTCTACGTGCCCGGGTTCGCCCTGCTGATGCTCGGAGCCGGTTCAGCGCTCTGGGTTCGCCAGGCGGCCCGCGGCGTACGCGTCACGCGGCGCGTCTCAGCGCGCCGCGTGGTCGAGGACGAGCCGCTGCTCGTCGAGGTGGAGATCCGCGCGGGCAGGCTCGCGCCGCCTGCCGGTGAGCTGTGCGACGACCTCCTCACCGCGCCCGCTCCTCTGGCTCCGGGAAGTCGCAGGACGGGCGTCCGAATCCGCGCGCGCTTCGCGCGCCGCGGCCGCCGTGAGCTCTCCCCGCCCGAGGTCGTGGTGCGCGATCCCCTCGGGCTCGCCGCCTGTGCGGTCAAGGCGCGCTCCGCGACCGAAGAGATCCTGGTGCTTCCGCGCCTGGAACCGGTGCTCGCGCGCGGTGCCGGTGACGGCGACGGCGGGTTGAGCGCGCGAAACCGTCCTGCCCTCGCGGCGGCGGTCGAGCTCGACGGCATCCGGCCGCACCGGCCGGGAACCACCGCAGCGCGCATCGCCTGGCCGGTCTACGCGCGCCGCGGAGAGCTGCACGACCGCGTGCTGCGAGCCGACGCGGACGCCAGCCCGCTCGTCGTACTCGACCTTCGGGGCACGAGTGTGCAGTCCGATCTCGACGCAGCGGTCCGTGCGGCCGGCTCGCTCGTCGTGCATCTCGCGCGCCGAGGCGGCTGCGGTCTGCTGCTTCCCGGCCAGCGGCGCCCGCTGATGGTCGACGACGGACTGCGGGCGTGGCCTCAGGCTCACGCGCGGC
Organism: uncultured Actinomycetes bacterium; assembly: GCA_963714935.1. Taxonomy (GTDB): domain Bacteria; phylum Actinomycetota; class Thermoleophilia; order Solirubrobacterales; family Solirubrobacteraceae; genus F1-60-MAGs163. The sequence goes on along the minus strand of CAVQQA010000005.1, from coordinate 43,568 downwards.
TGGCCCTCGCCGAGGATGGCCGCGGTCCGCTGCTCGGGGCGCTCGGTACGCGCCGCGGCGCGCTGGTGTGGGTCGCCGCCCGGGTTTCACCGCAGCCTCCGCGGGGGCTGACGCGCGCGACCGGAGCCGGGCGCGTGCTCGTCGTGCCCGGCCGCGGTCGCCGGCCGCAGGGTCAGCTTCACGGTCGCGGGCTGCAGCGGATACCTGCTGGGCGGCACCAGGTCTGCCGCCGGGCGGCAGGTGCCGGCGTGAGCACGGGTGCCGCGCTCGCGGCGGGGCCTGCGGCGCGGGGCCACGTGCGGAACCTGCCCGCGGCCGGGCTGCGCAATCGCCTCGCGGCGTTCGTCCCGCTCTGCCTGGTCGGGTTGCTGGGCTGGGCCGGTCTGCTCGGCCGTGGAGCGACCGGCACGGTCTGGGCGATGACCGGCTTCGTCACGCTCGCCGCGCTCGCACTGATGGCAGCCGCGGCCGTCGATGCGGCGAACCGGCGGCGGTTCGCACTCCTCGGCGCCTGCGTCGCGCTGCTCGCCGGTGCGCTTCTCAGCGCCGGCGTGCCGCTCAGCCTGCTGTGGCCCGAGCACTGGGACCAGCTCGCAGCAGGGCTCGCCGAGGGGCTGCGCGCGGTGCCGGCGATCGCTTCTCCCTACCGCGGTGCAGATGCCTGGGTCGAGAGGACGGTTCTGCTCGGAGGGACGCTGCTCGCGGCGATCGCAGCGCTCCAGGCGTTCTGGCCCGGGCGCGGCGGGGTCAGGTCGCCGGTGCCGGCGGCTATGACGCTGACCCTGCTGTTCGGCGTCGCCGTCATCGAGGTCCCGCCCGACCAGCCGTATCTGTCCGGCGCGATCTTCGCGGCTCTGCTGGCGGCGTTCCTCTTCGCCGACCGGGTGGAGCTGCCTCAGATGGCACCCGCCGCCGTCTTCGTCGCGACGGTCACGTTGGCCGCTGCGACGGTCTCACCGCTCGTGGATTCGGACGCCCCGTGGCTGGACCTCGCCCGCCTGTCGGAGGACGTCGCCAACACCGGCACGGTGGCCTACGAGTGGGACCACGACTACGGGCCCCTGGAGTGGCCGCGCGACGGGCGCGAGCTGCTGCGCGTCAAGGCCCAGTCGCCGGCCTATTGGAAGGCCCAGGTGCTCGACGCCTTCGACGGTCGCGTCTGGCGGCGGACGCCGCGGCTGGGTCCGTTCGAGCCGTACTCCGAGACCGACCCCGGTCACCCGGAGTGGTTCCAGAGCATCGAGGTCCGGTTCAAGGGCCTGCGCAGTCGCGAGTTCGTGCTCGCGGGCCAGACACTCGACCTGCAGTCCGCAAGGCGTGTCGTCAGGGTCGGAGGCGGGACGCTGGTGCCCGAGCGCGGCCTGCTGCGGCGCGGCACCGTCTACAGCGCGCAGGTGTACACGCCCGACCCGGACCCGGGCGAACTGGGCAGGGCGGGGACCGATTACCCGAGCGACGCGCGCCAGTGGCTCTCGGTCGAGATTCCCGATCAGCGCGGGCGCCCGCGCGCGGGAAAACCGGGCAGGCGCCCGGCGGTCAGCTTCGCCCCGTTCGGCAGCGGCACGGCGGACCGTGTCGACTCGGGCGCGGGCGGGATCCCCGGTTTCGACGTCGAGGGTGCGCTGGCCCGGACCGGTGCCGAGCGGATCTACGCGCTGGCGCGTCGCCTGCGTGCAGCGGTCGACGAGCCCTACGAGTACGTCCAGGCGGTGCAGGAGAGGGTCCGGCGCGGCGCTGCCTACACGGAGACGCCGCCGGTCGCTGAGAACCCGCTGGAGAACTTCCTGTTCGAGCGCGCGACGCGGGTACTGCCAGCAGTTCTCGGGAGCGATGGCGCTGCTGCTGAGGATGGGCGGAATCCCCGCACGCGTGGCCGTCGGCTTCACGCCCGGACGCCTCGACGGGCGCACCGGCGAGCACGTCGTGCGCGACTACGACGCGCACTCGTGGGTCGAGGCGTACTTCCCGCGGCTCGGTTGGATCACCTTCGACCCGACCCCGGCCGCCGCGCCACCGCGCGAGCAGGCGGCCGACCGCGAGCTCGCACTGGCCGGCGGTCGCCGCGGCCGCAGCGCAGAAGGGGACCGCTTGAGCGACCCGGGCGCGGGCGGGGCCGCGAACGCCGCGGGTCGCTCGTTCTGGGTGCCCGTGCTGGGCATCGTGGCGTCGGCTCTCGCAGGACTCGGCCTCGTGGCCGCCCTGCGTCGCGGTCGCGCCCGCCGCTCGGCGGTCGCTCCAGAGCTGGCGGAGCTGGAACGGGCGCTGCGCATCAGCGGCCGTCGCGTCGGCGCGGGCGTCACACTGGCCGAGCTCGAGCGGCAGCTCGCGCTGAGCGCGGAGGCGGGCGGATACCTGCGCGCGATCGCGTCGCAGCGTTTCGGGGTCGCCGGACGGCCGCCTACCGAGCGCGAGCGCCGCGCCATGCGCCGCGACCTCGCCTCGGGCCTGGGCCGCTCGGGCCTTCTGCGCGCATGGTGGGCGATGCCGCCACGGCCGCTCCGCACGCGTGTCGCGGCCAGGTGACCCAGCGGCCGCGGACGCGCGTCCAGAGTGGGGCGCGAACGCTGCCGCCGCCGGTAACCTCCGATGCCGATGGACACTGCGTATGAGCTCTTCCGCAGTGGCACGCGACTGCTCGAGTCGGGTGACTGCCACGCCGCGGTCGTGCCGCTCAGCCGCGCACGCGACCTCGAGCCGGGCAAGGCCTCGATTCGCGAGGCGCTGGGCCGCGCGCTGTTCGGCGCCCAGCGCTACGACGAGGCGGCGAGCGAGTTCGCCGCGGTCGTCGAGCGCGCCCCGACCGACGACTACGCGCTGTTCTGCCTGGGCCGCTCGCTGCAGCTGCTCGGCCGCCACGACGAAGCCCGTCATCCGCTGGCGCTGGCGAGCTGCCTGCGACCCGAGCGAGCGGACTACCGCCGCTACCGGGACCGCTCACGGCGCCGCGCGGCGTAGCGCGCGGGGCTCGCCGGGCGCTCTGCCAGACACCTGCAACCACGCGACCCGAAACCCGGCCCGACGGGTCGGCACCGCTCAACGAACCGGCCCAGGCGCGTCCCGAGGACCTCCGCAGGGCTGTGTTCGAGGCGGGTTCACGGTGCTATCGTTTCGGCAAGGCTTCTGTTTGCGCCGGCTGGCCCGGCGATCTTCCGGAAGTGGGCGCTCGCCCACTTTTTTTGTTTCCAGGGCACATGAACCCAGCGACACTTCAGCAGCAGATCGAGTCACGACTCGCCGAAAGCGAGCCGGGCGTCGAGGTGCTGCTCGTAGAGCTCTCCGCGGGGGAGACCGTTCGCGTCTTCATCGACCATCCCGATGGCGTCTCGCTCGAACTGTGCGAACGCGTCACGCGCGCGCTCGCCGAGGTCCGCGAGCGCTACTCGCTCGAGGTCTCATCGCCGGGGGCGCAGCGCCCGCTGACCAAGCCCGATCACTACCGGCGATTCGTGGGACGGCGTGCGCGCGTGCGAACTCGTGAGGCGCACGAGGGCCGGCGCAACTTCACCGGAGAGCTCGTCGGCGTGACCGAACGTGAAGTCACGATCGCCGCCGACTCGGGCGTGATCGCGATCCCCTACGACGAAATCCACCGCTCCAACCTGGTGGAGGAGTAGCAGCCATGTCACGCGACATCATCGACGCGATGCGCGCTCTCGCGAGCGAGAAGGGGATCAGCCCCGACAAGCTGATCGCCGCGCTCGAGGACGCGCTCCTGTCCGCGTACAAGAAGCAGCCCTCGGCCGCCAAGTACGCGCGCGTCGAGCTCGACCCCGAGACCGGCGACTATCGAGTGATCGAGCTGCTCGTTCCCGAGCGTCTCGAGGCCCAGCTGATCGTCGAGACGATCGACGAGGGCACGTACCTCGACCCCGAGACGGGCGAGTACGTCGAACCGCAGGAACCGGAGATCGATCCGGAGAAGTTCGCGATCTACCGCGACCAGATCGGCGAGCGCGACGTCACCCCCGACGACTTCGGCCGCATCGCCGCGCAGACCGCCAAGCAGGTGATCCTCCAGCGCATCCGCGAGGCCGAGCGCGAGATGATGTACGAGGAGTACCGCGACCGCGTCGGCGAGCTCGTCACCGGCATCGTCCAGCAGTCGGATTCGCGCTACACGCTGGTTCAGCTGCGCGAGCGCGTGGAGGCGACTGCTGCCGCGCAGCGAGCAGGTCGAGGGCGAGCGCTACGACCACGGGCAGCGGATCAAGGCCGTGATCAAGGAGGTCTCGCCCTCTACGAAGGGCCCCTCGATCATCCTCAGCCGGCGCGACGCCGAGCTGATCAAGATCGCTGTTCGAGCTCGAGGTGCCCGAGATCGCCGACGGCCTCGTCGAGATCGCGAACGTCGCGCGCGAGCCGGGCTATCGCTCGAAGATCGCGGTCGTCTCGTACGCCGACGGCGTCGATCCTGTCGGTGCCTGCGTCGGTCCGCGCGGATCGCGCGTGCGCATGGTCGTCTCCGAGCTGCGCGGCGAGAAGATCGACATCATCCCGTACAACGACGAGCCGGCGCGATTCGTCGCCAAGGCGCTGTCTCCAGCGCGCGTGCGCGAGGTCCTGGTCGACGACGAGCAGCGTCAGGCGACGGTGATCGTTCCGGACGATCAGCTCTCGCTTGCGATCGGGCGCGAGGGGCAGAACGCGCGACTGGCCGCACGGCTCACGGGCTGGCGCATCGACATCCGCTCGGAGACCGAGTTCGCGACGGATGCCCAGGACACGCCGTTCGAGCAGGAGGATCAGGGCGGCCGCTGCGCGGCGATCATGTCGACCGGTCGGCGCTGCCCGAACGCCGCGCTTCCCGCGTCGGCCTACTGCGGCCTCGCCTCCCACCAGTCGCTCTCGCGTTTCACGGGCAGCTCGATGCTCCTGCGTGCAGGGGCTGTCCGAGGAGGAGATCGGAAAGCTCTCCGACCCGGACTACTCGCAGGAGGACGTTGCCGAGATCGTTGCTCGCGCCGAGCAGAACGCTGCGGCGCTGGAGGCCGAGATGGCTGCCGCCCAGGCCGCTGCGGCGGAGGCCGAGGCGGCAGCGGCGGAGGCCGAGGCGGCTGCGGCGGAGGCCGAGGCCGACGCCGCCGGTGCCGAGGACGGTGGCGAGTCAGCCGACGGGGTCGGCTCGGTCCCATCGCTCGAGGACTCTCCGGAGCCCTCGGCATAGCTCGCTCGCGGGACGCCGCCGAGAGGCGGCGCCGAAGCCGCGCAGTCAGAAGCGGCACGCGTCCGCGCACCCCGCGTCCCTCGCGTGCGGTGTTCTCGCCGACTTCGTAGAATCAGGTATTCGTGGCTAAGAAGCGCGTACATGAGATCGCCAAGGAGCAGAACCTCTCGAGCAAGGAGCTGCTGGAGAAGCTCCAGGCTGCCGGCATCGAGGTGAAGGCCGCCGCGTCCTCGGTCGAGGAGGCGGACGCGCTGCGCGCGCTGGGCAACGGGGCAGCGTCAGCGCCCAAGCGCCCGGCGGCCGCCGCGCCGGCTCCGGCTGCTCCGGCTCCGGCTGCGCCGGCTCGGCGCGTCTTCGACCCGGGCGACGATGCGCCTGCGCCTCCCGCGCGACGCGTGTTCGAGCCCGACGCTCCGCCGATGCCGCGTCCGCGCGTCAAGGGCGAGCAGCCGCCGCCGGCGCCGATGCCGCGTCCTCGCGTGCAGCCGCGCCCCGCGGCCGACCTGCCATCAGATCCGCGGCTGGCGCCCAAGCCTGCGGCGGCACCCGCTGCCGAGGCCGCGGCACCGCCGAGCGACGCGCCCGCTCAGGAGGCGCCGCCCACCAGCGGTCCGGCGCCTGCGAGCGACGCCGCGCCGCCGCCGACAGAGGCTGCAGCTGCCGGCGCCCCCCGCAAAGCCCGAGGACGGAGAGAAGCCGGCCCTCGCGCCCTCGGCGGAGCCGCCCGCGCCCGGGACCGGCCCGAAGATCATCTCGCGTCCCTCAGAAGCCCAAGAAGCCCAAGCGCGACGAGACCCAGACCGGGCAGCGGGCCGCACAGACCGGTCCCGGTGGCCGTCGCCGCGTCGTCATCGACTCGCAGGCGGCGCGTCGTCCGGGTGGCCCCGGTGGCCCAGGCGGCCCCGGCGGCCCCGGGGGTCGCCCGCCGGGCCGTCGTCCGCGCCGTCGCCGCCGCGGTCGCTTCGTCGACACGCGGGCCGGCGCCGCTCGACACGGCAGCGCACAGCTCGACGGACGTCGTCCGCGTCAACTCCGGCTCGACCGTCAAGGACGTCGCCGAGTACCTCGGCGTCGGCGTCCCCGAGGTGATCAAGCAGCTGATGGGCATGGGCGAGATGGCGACCCTCACCCAGACGCTGACCGACGAGGCGATCGTCGTCCTGGCCGAGGCGCTCGGCAAGGAGGTCGAGATCGTTCACGCCGGCGACGAGCTGGATGTCGAACCGGTGCTACGAGGACGACGACGAGGACCTCGTCGAGCGCCCGCCGGTCGTCACGATCATGGGCCACGTCGATCACGGCAAGACGTCACTGCTCGACGCGATCCGCGAGACCGAGGTCGTCGCGGGCGAGGCGGGCGGCATCACGCAGCACATCGGCGCCTACCAGGTCCACCACGCCGGCAAGACGATCACCTTCCTCGACACGCCGGGCCACGAGGCGTTCACCGCCATGCGCGCCCGCGGCGCGCAGGTCACCGACATCGCGGTCGTCGTCGTCGCCGCCGACGACGGGCCCAAGCCGCAGACCGTCGAGGCGATCGATCACGCGCGCGCCGCCGACGTCCCGATCCTCGTCGCGGTCAACAAGATCGACAAGGAGGGCGCCGACCCCGCGCGCGTGCGCACCGACCTGACGCAGCGCAACCTGCAGCCGTCGGACTGGGGCGGCGATACGGAGTACGTCGACGTCTCGGCCAAGACCGGCCAGGGACTCGACGAGCTGCTGGAGACGATCCTCGTGGTCGCCGAGCTCGAGGAGCTGGTCGCCAACCCGGACGCAGAGGCGAGCGGCGTCGTCGTGGAGTCGAAGCTCGACCCGGGACGCGGACCGGTCGTGACGTTCTGATCCAGCGCGGAACGCTTCGCGTGGGTGACTCGCTCGTAGCCGGTCCTCACTGGGGCAAGGTCCGCGCGATGCACGACTACACCGGTGAGCGCATCGATGAGGCGCTACCCGGCGACCCCGTCGAGGTGCTCGGCTTCGACGGCGTCCCCGATGCCGGCGAGTACGTCCGCGTCGTGGAAAGCGACAAGGTCGCCCGGCAGAAGGCGGGTGAGCGCGCGGTTCGCATCAAGAACGAGGCGCACGCGCGTCGCTCAGGTCGCAAGGTCTCGTTCGACGACCTGTTCGTCGGGATCAAGCAGGGCGAGCTGAAGGAGCTCAACCTCGTGATCAAGGCAGACGTATCCGGTTCGCTGGAGGCCTTCGAGGACGAGATCGCAAAGCTGCCGCAGAGCGAGGTCCTCGTGAACGTCATCCGCACCGGCGTCGGCGGAATCAACGAATCCGACGTGATGCTCGCAGCGGCGTCGGGCGCGGTCATCCTCGGCTTCAACGTCCGGCCCGTGGGGGACGCGCGCGCGGTCGCCGACCGTGAGGGCGTCGAGATCCGCGGCTACTCGATCATCTACAAGGCGCTCGACGACCTGCGCGACGCCATGACCGGCATGCTCGAGCCCGAAGAGGTCGAGGACACCGTCGGGCAGGTCGAGGTTCGCGCCACGTTCAAGGCCTCGAAGATCGGGACGATCGCGGGCTGCTACGTGACAGAGGGCAAGGTCACGCGCGGAGCGCGCGTGCGCGTGGTGCGTGACGGCACGATCGTCTACGACACGACCGTCTCGACCCTGCGGCGCGTCCAGGACGACGTGCGCGAGGTCGCGCAGGGCTTCGAGTGCGGCATCGTGCTGACGAACTTCCAGGACGTCAAGGAGGGCGACGTCCTCGAGGTGTACGAGACGCGCAAGGTCGAGCGCGCGCTCGTCTAGCGGCGCATGGGCGCGTACGTCGCGCTGTTGCTGGTGCATCTGCGCTTCCCCGAGGCGCAGAGCCTCAAGGCGAAGCGCAGACATCTCCAATCGGTCAAGGCGCAGCTGCACGGTCGCCATGGACTCACCGTGGCGGAAGTCGACCATCAGGACGTCTGGCAGCGCTCGACCCTGGCCGCGGCGCTGACCGGTGGGTCGCTCTCGAGACTTGAAGCTGCTGTCGACCGCGTCGAACGCTGGCTCGACGGCCGCTTTCCCGACGGAGTACGCGTCGAGTGCACCTTCTCGTCGTTCGACGAGGTGGGCGAGATACGATGAGCAGAGCCCGCATGCGACGCGTCGACGAGGCGATCAGGGAGGTTCTCGCCGACGCGATACCCAAGAACGTCAAGGACCCGCGGGTCGGATTCGTGACCGTCACCGACGTTGACACCAGCCCTGACCTGCGCCATGCGCGCGTCTACGTGAGCGCGCTCGGCGACGATCACGAACGCCGGGAGACGCTCGACGGGCTCGTCTCGGCACACGGTGTCCTGCAGCGCTGCATCGCGCAGGAGCTTCGTCTCAAGCGCACCCCGACGCTGGCCTTCGCACTTGACGAGACCGCCGGCCGTGCCGCGCGGGTGGACGCGATCATCGACGAGATCTCCCACGACCCCGCACACGAGACACCGCAATGAGCACGGCGAGTCAGAGCGCGCTTGAGACACGAGAGCTCGTGCTGCGCGAGCTGCGCTCCAGCGACCGCTTCGTGCTCGTCACCCACGAGCACCCCGACGGTGACGCCCTCGGCTCGCTCATCGCGATGCAGCGCGTGCTCACCGATCTCGGCAAGGACTCAGTCGCGTACGTGGGCCCGAAGGAGTTTCCGCTCGGCTACGAGTACCGCTGGATGGATCTGACCGGCGTTGCGGCCGATGTGCCGGCCGACGTCACCGACCGGACCGTCGTGTTCCTCGACTGCGGCAACATCGACCGCAACCCGGTCGAGGCCTTCAGGAGTGAGGACGCGACGGATCGTCAACCTCGATCATCACCACGACAACACCCGCTTCGGGACGATCGACCACGTCGTCGAGGACGCATCGTGCACGGCGGAGATCGTCTGGGACCTGATGAAGGGCCTGGGCATCGAGCTGACGGGGCCGATCGCCGAGCCGCTCTACGTCGGCCTCGTCACGGACACCGGTCGCTTCAGCTACGAGAACACAGGACCTCGCGCGCACCTGATGGCCGCGGATCTGGTCGCCGCGGGTGTCGACGTGGCGGGCATCTACCGCCGCGTGTACGAGGGCTGGCCAGAGGCCAAGCTGCGCCTCGTCGCCCGAGGACTGATGGGCGCCGAGCTGCACGCCGACGGCGCACTCGCATTGACGCAGCTGTGTGCCGCGGACTTCCGCGACACCGGAGCCGACGACAGCTACACGGAGGGCATCGTCGACCGCCTGCGAGCGGTGGAGGGCACCAAGGTCGCCGCGGTGGCGCGCGAACTGAGCGACGGAAGTGGCCGCTGGAAGGTGTCCCTGCGTTCAAGCGACGGGGTCGTCGACGTCTCGAAGATCGCACGCGAGGCCGGGGGCGGCGGCCACAAGGCGGCGGCGGGCTTCACCACGGGGATGGGCCGCGACGAGTTGAGAGCGTTCCTGCAGGAGCAGGTCAGCGCGCAGCTCTGAGCCGTCACCACTCGCGTGCCTGATCTGCCGAAGGTCGCAGCCGCCGCGAAGCCGCTGGACGGCTTCCTCCTGGCTGACAAGCCGGCCGGCAAGACCTCGCACGACATCACCGCGCTCGTGCGTCGCGAGCTCGGCGTCCGCAAGGCCGGTCATGCGGGGACGCTCGATCCGTTCGCCACGGGCCTGCTCGTGATCCTCGTCGGTCGCGCGCGACGCGTACAGCAGTTCGTGTCGGCGCTGCCCAAGGAGTACCTCGCAGTCGCGCGCTTCGGGGCGATCTCCAGCACCGGCGACCCCGAGGGGGTCATCACGAAGACGGGGGTCCTACCCGAAGGCGACCTGGAGCTGCCCTCCGGAACGATCCGCCAGCGCCCCCCGGCCCACAGCGCCGTACACGTCGACGGGCGCCGCGCCTACGAGCGTGCTCGAGCGGGCGAGGAGGTCATCGTGCCTGAGCGTGAGGTGACGATCTACGAATGCGAGCAGCTCTGGCGCGACGGCGATCGGGCGGGGCTGCGGATCGTCTGCTCGGCGGGCACGTACGTCCGCAGCCTGGTGGCGGACCTCGGCGACGCCTACACCGAGGAACTGCGGCGCACGCGGATCGGGCCGTTCCGGGTCGAGGACTGCGACCCCGGCCGCGTCATCCCGCTGGCCGACGGGCTGGGCTGGTTCCCGACCGCCCGGCTCGCCGGGGACGTCGCCCGCCGCGCCGCACACGGACAGGCCGTGCCCGCCGACACGCCGGTCGACCGGCCTCGCGACCGGCAGTCCGTGCCGGAGCAGGGCGCAGTGCTGCTGCTCGACGATGCCGGCCCGATCGCCCTCGCGCACAGGCAGGCCGATGGCACCCTCAAGCCTTTCGTAGGCTTCCGGGCGTGAAGCACACGTTGCTCTCGGATGCCGCCCAGCGTCCACGTCGCGTCGCCGTCGGCACCTTCGACGGTGTCCATCTCGGCCACCGGGAGGTCATCGCCGGTGCCGACACCGTCCTGACCTTCGATCCACACCCGACCTCTGTCGTGGCTCCCGGTCACGAGCCGCGTCTGTTGACCTCGCTCGGACGCAAGGCAGAGCTGGTCGATTCACTGGGTGTCGCCGAACTCGTCGTGATCGAGTTCGACGAGTCGTTCGCCGCGAAGTCGGCTCAGGAGTTCATCGACGAGGTGCTCGTCGCTCGCCTCGGCGCGACCCGGGTCAGCGTGGGCGAGAACTTCCGCTTCGGGCGAAGGGCGCAGGGGGACGCCGCGCTGCTCTCGTCCGACCCGCGATTCGAGACCCGAGTCGTGCCGCTGCTGGAGGTCGACTCCGAGATCGTCAGCTCGAGCCACATCCGGGGGCTGGTCGCCGGCGGTGCGCTCGAGTACGCGGGCACGCTGCTGGGCGAGGCCTTCGTGATGGACGGGGTCGTCGAGCACGGCGACGAGCGCGGCCGTACGCTCGGCTTCCCGACCGCGAACATGGTGCCGCGTGACGGCTTCTGCATTCCCGGACACGGCGTCTACGCCTGCCGAGCGCGAATCGCAGACGGCGCGTGGCACCTCGCCGCCGTCAACGTCGGTGTCAGGCCGACGTTCGAGAGCGGACGCGGCGAACTCGTGGAGGCGTACCTGATCGACTTCGAGGGTGACCTCTACGACCAGCGGCTGCGGCTCGAGTTCCTCAGGCGGCTGCGCGGCGAGAAGCGCTTCGCGAGCGTTGACGCCCTCGTCGACCAGATGTCCCGGGACGTCGACGAGACCCGGGCCACAGCCGCTCCCGCGCGCTGACCTCCGCCGTCCTGCTGCTACTCTCGACCGCCCGATATGAGCACCCTTTCACCCGAGAAGACCCGTGAGATCGTCGTGCAGTTCGGCGGCAGTGAGCAGGCCACCGGCAGCACGCGCGTTCAGGTCGCGCTGCTCACGCAGCGCATCAACGACCTCACTGAGCACCTGCGTTCCCACAAGAAGGACCACGCCTCGCGTCGCGGGCTGCTGATGCTCGTCGGTCGCCGTCGCCGGCTGCTGAACTATCTGCAGCGCAGCGACCTCGAGCAGTATCGCGGGCTCGTCCGCGAACTCGGCCTGCGTAAGTGAGCGTGCTCGGCGCCGGAGCGCCGGCGCCCCGGTTCTCGCTTCGCCGAGATGACGGCAGCAGCTTCACAGAAGGCGATCTGCTCGGGCGCACGACCGTGCTCGTCTTCTACCCCTTTGCGTTCAGCGAGGTCTGCACCGACCAGATGCAGGTCTACGAGGAGGCGCTGGCGGACATAGCCGACGCCGGAGCGACGATGTACGGCGTCTCCTGCGACGCGATCGACTCCCAGAGGGCATTCCGGACGAGCCTCGGCATCACGATCCCGCAACTGTCCGACTTCGAGCCGAAAGGCGCAACCTCCCGCGCCTTCGGCGTGTACTTCGAGCCGGGCGGGATGGCGACCCGTGCGCTCGTCATCGTCGGGCCCGACGGCGTCGTCAACTGGAGCTGGGAAGGCGAGCACCCGGGTGTGATGCCGGGCGTCAACATGGTCTTCGACGCCCTGGCGGCGGCCTCCTGAGCGGATCTCGCGGCGGCGGGCGGCGTCCTCGGTCGCTCGCGTGCTGGCGCACGCCACGCTCCCTGCGTCCTTGCCGGCCTCCGCGATCTCTCGCTCAGGATGCCGCCGCGGTTTCGGGTGGTGCGTACGGGCGTCGCGTTGGGTTCGTAATGTGGGGGTGTGTCCGGTCTGACCAGTGCTCCGGTGCCGCCGGTGGGGGAGGGTGACCATGTTCGCGGTGAGGCTGATGCGCCGTTGGTGATCGTGTATGCGGACTTCACCTGTCCGCGCTGCGCCGTTGCGGCGGAGCGGCTGCGCGGGGCTGCGGTGCGGACGTGCTTCCGGCACCTCGCGCTGCGGGCGCGCCATCCGCGTGCGGTGCCGCTGGCCGTGGCGGCCGAGGCGGCCGCCCGGCAGGGGGGCTTCTGGGCCTTCCACGACCTGCTGTATGAGGACCAGGGGCGGATCGACGACCCCCACCTGTGGGAACGCATCGAGCGCCTGGGTCTCGACGTGGAGCGCTTCGAGGCCGACCGGCGCGAGCCGGAGCCGTCAGCCCGCGTGGAGCGTGACCTGCGGGCCGCACTGCGGGCGGGGGCCGCGACGACGCCGACGCTGGTCATCGGGGAGACCGTGCACGCCGGCGCCCCCGACCCCGCCCTGCTGGCGTCGCTCGCCTGAGTGGCCCGCGGCGGTCTGGCTAGGATGGTGCCGTTCGGATATAGAGATGAATAAGCACAAGCGAGCCGCAGGATCCGAAGGCGGCTCGGAAGGAAGGTTCAGAATTACATGAGTACTGATGCCGTGAACACGGTTTCGGTCGACCTCGCCGGTACCGAGATCTCATTCGAGACCGGGAAGATGGCGAAGCAGGCCGGTGGCGCCGTCGTCGTCCGCCAGGGCGACACGGTCGTCCTCTGCACAGCGACCGTCGGCAACCTGCGCGACGTCGATTTCCTGCCGCTGACGGTCGACGTCGAGGAGCGGATGTACGCCGCGGGCAAGATCCCCGGCTCGTTCTTCAAGCGCGAGGGCCGCGTCGGGCGAGAAGGGCACGCTCACCGCGCGCATGATCGACCGCCCGATCCGCCCGCTGTTCCCCAAGGGCTGGCACTTCGAGACGCAACTCGTCGCGATGCCCGCTCAGCGTCGACCACGTCCACCCGTACGACATCCTCGCGATGAACGGCGCCTCCGCGGCGCTGATGATCAGCGAGGTGCCGCTTCCGACCCCGGTCGGTGCCGTGCGCATCGGCAAGATCGACGGCAACTTCGTCGTCAACCCGACCGAGGAGGCGCTGCTGGACGGCGTCGAGAGCGGGAGTGACCTCGATCTGATCGTCGCCGGCACCGAGGAGGCCATCCTGATGGTCGAGGCGGGCGCCAAGCGAGATTCCCGAGGCCGAGATCCTCGACGCGCTCGACATCGCGCACGACGCGATCAAGAAGCTGTGCGCAGCTTCAGCGCGACCTCGCGGCGAAGGCCGGCAAGGAGAAGATCTCCGTCGAGGCCCCGCAGATCGACGAGGCCCTGATCGAGAAGATCAAGGCGTCGCACGGCGCCGCGCTCGACGCCGCCACACAGGTCGTCGACAAGCTCGAGCGCCAGGACGCGACGAAGGCCGTCGAGGCCGCCGTCGCTCGAGCAGTACGGCGGCTCGCCGGACTCAGCCGACGCCGCCGGGCAGCGCGCGGCGCGCACTCGCAGCGTTCGCGAAGATCGAGAAGGCGATGATCCGCAAGCGCATCGCCGTCCAGAAGAAGCGCCCCGACGGGCGCTCGGAGACGGAGATCCGCAAGATCTCGATCGAGGTCGGCGTCGCTGCCGCGCGACGCACGGCTCGGCGCTCTTCACGCGCGGGCAGACGCAGGCTCTCTCGGTCGGTCGCGCTCGGCACGCTCAAGGAGGAGATGCGGCTCGACACGCTCGGGCTCGAGAAGAACCGCTACTACTGGCACCACTACAACTTCCCGCCGTTCTCGGTCGGTGAGGCGGGCTTCATGCGCGGCCCCAAGCGCCGCGACATCGGCCACGGCGCGCTCGCCGAGCGCGCGCTCGTGCCCGTCGTGCCGAACACGGAGGAGTTCCCGTACACGATTCGCGTCGTGTCCGACATCCTCGAGTCCAACGGCTCGTCGTCGATGGCGTCGGTCTGCGGCTCGTCGCTGTCGCTCATGGACGCCGGCGTGCCGATCAAGGCGCCGGTCGCGGGCATCGCGATGGGGCTGATCAAGGAGGGCGACGACTACATCGTCCTGACCGACATCGCCGGCGTCGAGGATCACCTCGGCGACATGGACTTCAAGGTCGCCGGTACGGCGGCCGGCATCACCGCGCTGCAGATGGACATCAAGATCACGGGCGTCACGTTCGAGATCCTGCGCGACGCACTCGCGCAGGCACGTGACGCGCGCATGGACATCCTGGGCCAGATGGAGGCCGTCATCTCGGCGGCCGCGCACGGAGCTCTCGCCGCACGCTCCGCGCATCATCCAGCTCCAGATCGACCCGTCGCAGATCGGCCTGCTGATCGGCAAGGGCGGCGAGACGATCCGCGGGCTCTCGGAGGAGTTCGAGTCGCAGATCGACGTCAACGACGAAGGCCAGGTCCTCGTCTACTCGTCGAACGGCGAGCTCGGCGAGGCGCTCGCGGAGCGGATCCGCTCGATGATGAAGGAGGTCGAGGTCGGTGACGAGTTCACCGGGCAAGGTCGTCAAGACGACGACGTTCGGCGCCTTCGTCGAGCTGAGCCAAGGGCACCGACGGCCTGCTGCACATCTCGCAACGTCTCCCCGGGCCAGCGCGTCGACACGGTCGAGGAGGTTCTCAACCGTGGTGACGAGATCCAGGTCAAGGTCGTCGAGGTCGACCGCGAGCGCGGACGAATCGGCCTGCGGCTCGCCGACGACCCGTCGATCGCCGGCAAGTCGACGGAGGAGCTCGCCGCCGTCGTCGCCTCGGGAGGCGACCGCGGAGGCGATCGCGGGGATCGCGGCCCGCGCCGTGACCGCAACGGCCGTGGAGATCGCGGCGAGCGTGGCTCAGGCCGTCCCCGTCACCGCCGCGCCGACAGCGACCCTGACCGGTAGTTGGCGCCGCAGCACCGCATCACCACACTCGAGTCGGGTGTGCGGGTCGTCACCGAGGCGATGCCCTCGGTGCGATCCGCCGCACTCGGGTTCTTCATCGGCACGGGCTCGTCCACCGAGGACGCGCCCGTCGCCGGGTGGTCGCACCTGCTCGAGCACATGCTGTTCCGCGGGACGGAGAGCTACGGCTCGCTCGAGATCGACCAGATCTTCGACGCGATGGGCGCCGACCTGAACGCCGGTACCGGGCAAGGACTCCACATCGGTCTACACGCGCGTCCTCGACGTGCACCTGGACAGGGCCTTCGACGTGCTCGCGGACATGGTCTGGCGCCCGGCGGTCGCCGACGAGGAGCTGACGGCCGAACGCGAGATCGTGATCGAGGAGATCGCGATGTACGAGGACGACCCGCAGGATCTCGTCTTCGACGTGCTCGGCGAGGCCGTCTTCGGCGACCACCCGCTCGGAAGGCCGGTGATCGGGAGTCGCGAGACGGTCGCAGCCGCCACCGCGGGCGCTCTGCGCGGCTTCCACCGCGCGCGCTACGTGCCCGGCGATGTCGTGGTCACGGCCGCCGGCTCGGTCGATCACGACGCTCTGGTGGAACTGGTCGCGCAGGCCGAGGAGCGCGGCAGCGCCGGGCGCAGGGCGCCGACGCCCAGCCCGCCCGGCCAGCGCCGTCCGGCTCGGCGATTCGTCGCCAGGACCACCGAGCAGTACCACCTCACACTGGGTGCTCCCGGCGTGGCGCGTGATGACGACCGTCGCTACGCGCTGCGGGTGCTCGACACGGTCCTCGGCGGCACATCGTCGTCGCGCCTCTTCCAAGAGGTCCGCGAACGCCGCGGCCTCGCGTACAGCGTCTTCAGCTTCACGAGCCAGCACGCCGGCGCAGGGCAGGTCGGGATCTACCTCGGCACACGCGCGGAGAACGTCGTCGAGGGACTGCGAGTCGTCGGCGAGGAACTGGCGCGCCTTCGCCAGGACGGCGTCACCGCGGACGAGTTGACACGCGCCAAGGATCACGCCAAGGGCCGCATGGTCCTGGCGCTCGAATCGACGTCGGCGCGGATGTCGCGCCTCGGCTCGGCCACCCTGTCGGGCCTGCCGCTGCTCGGGATCGACGAGCTGCTCGATCTGGTCGATTCCGTGACGGCCGACGAGGTCGACGCGCTCGCTCGAGAGCTGCTCGCGCCCGAGCGGCTCAGCGCCGCGGGCATCGGTGCCGAGGAGGACGTCTTCCGCAGTGCGCTCGAGCCCGTCACGCCGGAGCTTGCGGAGGTCGCGTGATCCGGGTGGCCGTCGCGGGCGCCGCCGGGCGCATGGGTGAGGCCGTGTGCGAAGCGGTCGGCGCCGCCGACGACCTGGAGCTGACGGGGCGGGCCGATCCGGCCCTGGGAACCGACCTCGCGGGCGTACTCGGCGACGCCGATGTCGTCGTCGACTTCACGCGGCCGGACACGGCGCTGGAGAACGCGCTCGCATGCGTGCGGGCAGGCGTCCACGTCGTCATCGGCACGACCGGCTTCGATCCGGAGCCGCTGCGCCGCGAGCGCGGAGCGAACGTCTTCATCGCACCGAACTTCGCGATCGGCGCGGTGCTGATGATGCGCTTCGCGGCAGAGGCCGCCCGCCATTTCCAGAGCGCGGAGATCATCGAGCTTCATCACGATCGCAAGCTCGACGCGCCGAGCGGAACCGCGGCTCGGACGGCTGATCTGATGCGCCCGCACATGGATGCCGACGTGCCGATCCATTCAGTCCGCCTGCCCGGTCTCGTCGCGCATCAGGAGGTTCTCTTCGGCGGGCTCGGGGAGACGCTCACGATTCGCCACGATTCGCTGAGCAGGGAGTCCTTCATGCCCGGTGTCCTGCTGGCGGTGCGGCGAGTCGGATCGCTGGAGGTGTCGCCGCTGGTCGGGCTCGAGCATCTGCTGTGAGTGAGCTGCGCCGCGCCGTACAGGACGACGCCGGGGCGATCGCGGGCGTGGACGTACGCGCGTGGTGGCATGCCTACCGGTCGTTTCTCGACGAGCAGCGACTCGCGGAGCGCTCCGCCGAGGCCCGCACCGAGAGCTGGAGCCGCCGGCTGGCGAGGGCCGACGAGGAGACGTGGGTGATCGAGGCGGGGGAGCGGGTCGCCGGGTTCGCGTCGCTCGCACCGAGCCGTGACGCGGACGCTGAGGGCGGTACCGGGGAGTTGCTCGCGCTCTACGTCGATCCGCCCGCCCAGGGCGCGGGCGTGGGCACGCGCCTGCTCGCGCAGGCGCAGCTGCGGCTGGGCGAGCTCGGGTACGACTCCGCGACGCTGTGGACGTTCGAGGCCAACGAGCCGGCCCGCGTCTTCTACGAGCAGCACGGCTGGGTTCCGGCTCCCGCGGCCCTCGGCGACGCGGCCTGCGAGGAGTGGGCCCCCGCAGTCCGCTACCGGCACGATCTGAGAACGTGATGAGCGACCAGCGGGCAGAGGTGTTCGCCGCCGTGCGCGCGCTTCGCGCTCTACCGGGAGCGCGGGTGGTTGCCCGAGTGAGGCCACCGGCCTGACATGCTCGTCGCCGTCACCGATCACGCGGTCGAGCGCTATCGCCAGCGGATCGGCGGGCGCAGCGGAGCGCTGGACCCGAGGGCGGAGATCGCGGGGCGCGTACGCGGCGCGGTGGAGGCCGGGCGCGCAACCGAGGAGCCGCCGTCCGGCGCGGCGACGGCGCGCGGAACGCTCTACGTGCATGATCTCGACGACCGCGCGCTCGTCTTCGTCTGCCGCCGTGAACGGGGCGATTCGGAGCTGGTCGTGGTGACGCTCTGGGAACGGGCCGACGGGCCGGGCGCGCCGCGCGTCCCGCGGCGCTTCACGGACGCCCTGCGCGGCGGGAACCGTCACGCCTGACTGCGGGCAGGACCGGTCGGCATCGCCCGCACCCAGCGCCGAATCGTCACTCGCCGCTCGCGACCAGTCGCGCGAGACGGGTGTGACGTGTGCGGGTGTCGCGGCGCGTCAGGGCAGTCCACAGCGCCGGCGGCTGCGCAACGAGCACGCAGGCGCGCTCGGCACGCGTGACGGCCGTGTAGAGCAGGTTGCGGGTCAGCATGATGTGGTGGCCGCGGAACAGCGGCACGACCACCGCAGGGGCCTGCGAGCCCTGCGCCTTGTGGACGGAGATCGCGTACGCCAGGCGCAGCGTCGACAGCTCGTCGCTGCCCAGACCGAGCCTGCGGCCGTCGTCGGTCGCGAGCGTGACGCGGTCGTCCGCGGCGTCGTAATGCGCCAGCAGGCCCAGCTCACCGTTCATCAGTTCGCGCTCGTGGTCGTTGCGGGTCTGGATGACGCGGTCGCCGACGCGCAGCGGTGTGCCCGGAACCGGCTCACCCGAAGGATTGAGCCGTCCGCGCAGGGCGTCGTTGAGCGCGTCGACGCCGAGCGGGCCACGGTGCATCGGCGCCAGCACCAGGACGTCAGCCGCGCCCAGGCCGTAATGCTCGGCGAGGCGGCCGCCGGCGAGCGACACGACCTCGTCGAACATCGCCTCGGGCGCCTCGCGCTCGATCACGAAGAAGTCGCGAACGTCGTCCGGTCCCGCGTCCAGCGGCGGCCGCTCGCCCGCGTTGATGGCATGCGCAGCCCGAACGATCAGCGAGCGGGCGGCCTGCCGGAACACCTCGTCAAGACGCACCGTGGGCACGACCCCGGCCTCGATAAGGTCCTCGAGCACACGGCCGGGCCCGACCGGGGCCAGCTGGTCGATGTCGCCGACCAGCAGCACATGGGTTCTCGGCCCGACCGCGCCCAGCAGCGCGTCGGCCAGTGCGACCGACAGCATCGAGGCCTCGTCGACGACCAGTACGTCGGTGCCGTCGATCGGATCGTCGGGCCCGCGGGCGAAGCCCTCGCCGGGAATCCACTCGAGCAGACGGTGGATCGTCGTGGCGGGCGCTCCCGTGGCCTCTGTGAGGCGTCGCGCCGCCTTGCCGGTCGGCGCGCAGAGCCGAACGGTCCTGGCGTTGGCGCGGACGAGGTCGACGAGTGCGCGCATCGTCGCCGTCTTCCCCGTCCCGGGGCCACCCGTGAGGATCGCCAGCCGCCCCCCGAGGACCGCATCGACGACGGCCCATTGCCTGTCGGACGGGACGAATTCGCCCGTCGCGGGCCGCTCGCGGCGGTGCAGGCGCAGCTGGGGTCCGCTCGTCGCCAAGTTCCGCGCACGGGCCGCGAGCCGCCGCTCCTGGCGGTCCATCGCCGGGTCGAGGACGAACTCGTCGTCCGCGACGAGGCGCCCGAGCCCGATCAGCTCGTCGACCCTCTCGGCGGCCGGCGCGCCCAGCAGCGCCTCGGCGCGGCGCCCCAGCTCGTCGCGGGGAAGCATGCAGTGGCCGTCGCCGCCGGCCTGCCCAAGCGCGTGGAGCACTCCGGCGTCGATCCGCTCCGGCGCGTCAGGCGGCAGGCCCAGCGCACGCGCGAGCGCGTCGGCCGTCGCGAAGCCCACGCCATCGACCGCGGCGGCGGCGTAGGGGTCGGCGCGAAGCTCATCGATCGCCTCCGGACCGAGGGCGCGCTCGATGCGGGCCGCCGCAGCAGCGGCGACGCCGTGCTCCGACAGGAACAGCCGCAGCGCACGGCGCCCGCGCAGACGCTCCCACGAGCGCGTCGCCGCGCCGATGCGGGCCGGTCCGATGCCCGGCACCGCGCGCAGAGCGGCACGCGGGTCCTGATCGACGATCTCCAGCACATCGTGCCCGTGGGCCTCCAGCAGAAACGCTGCGCCGGACGGCCCGACGTGCTTGACGCTCGACAGGACGTTGAGCAGGGCCGCATCGCTCGAGGGCGCGAGCGCCCGCAGGTGCTCGACCTCGAAGCGCCAACCATGGCGAGCATGGCGGCGCCACGCGCCGTCAGCCTCCAGGCTCTCGCCCTCGTGGAGGTGGTCGATGGCCCCGGTGAGCGTCACCGCCTCGCCCTCATCGGTGACCGCGCTGACGACGGCGAAGCCGCCCTCGGGTGCGGCCCAGCGCACGGCGACGACCTCGGCCCGGACCGAGTGCGAGTCGACGGCTGCCGGTGGGTCCGCGGACACCGGCTGGAGTCTGGGCGCGCGCTCGGACGCCTGCCGGGACGACAGCGACCGTGCGGCACCTCCACGCGACCGGGCAACCAATCATCTAGGCTCAACCGATGGTCCGCCTCGGCGCCATCCTGACGGCGATCGTCACCCCCTTCGACGACGACGACCGCATCGATGAGGACGCGTTCGTCGCGCTGATGGGTCATCTCGCCGCCAACGGGTCTGATGGTTTCGTCGTCTGTGGGACCACCGGCGAGGCGCCCACGCTGAGCGACGAGGAGCACCTCGGCCTGATCGAGCTCGCGGTCGCCGAGAGGCCGCCGGGCAAGACGATCGTCGCGGGAGTGGGATCGAACGACACGCGCCACGCAGTGCACCTCACCGAGCGGGCGTGTGCGCTCGGGGCGGACGCCCTGCTCTCGGTCAACCCGTACTACAACCGGCCGAACCGGCGCGGCATCGTTGCGCACTACCGCGAGGTCGCGCGGGCCGCCGACCGGCCGATCGTGCTCTACAACATTCCTCAGCGGACCGGCTCGGACATGCCGAACGACCTGCTGGCCGAGCTCGCCCAGCTGGATCACGTCGCCGCCGTCAAACAGGCGAACAACGACAACCTGGCGATCGTCGACGGTCTCGAGCTCTACGCGGGCAACGACGACGTGCTCGCGCGCACACTCGACCTCGGCGGTGCCGGCGGCATCCTCGTGGCCAGCCACATAGTCGGGCCGCAGATGCGCCGGATGGTCGACGAGCCCGACAGCCGCGCGGCGATCGACGCGGAGCTCCAGCCGCTCTACGAGGCGCTCGGCGTGGGACCGGCGGCGATGACGATCAAGGCGGCATTGGGACTGCTCGGCCACCGCGTGGGCGCGCCGCGACTGCCGTTGGTGGAGGCCGACGAGCACGAGGTCGCCGTCGTCCGCGAGGCGCTCGCGGCGCACGGTCTGCTCGAGACGGCCGACCGCTGATGCCCGGCACCCTGCGCGTCCTGCCGCTCGGCGGCCTGGGCGAGATCGGCAAGAACATGACCGTCCTCGAGTACGAGGGCAGTCTGCTGATCGTCGACTGCGGACTGCGCTTCCCGACCGCGGAGATGGTCGGCATCGACCTGGTGCTGCCTGACTTCGCGTACCTGCGCGGCCGCGTCGACGACATCGAAGGCATCGTGATCACGCATGGTCACGAGGACCACCTCGGAGCGCTGCCGTGGGTGCTGCGCGATCTCGCGGCCGAGGGCGCCGAGCTTCCTCCGGTGTTCGGCGCTCCCCTGACGATGGCGATGGCGCGCTCCAAGCTCGACGAGCACCGCCTCAAGAACGTCGAGGTCGAGGACGTCGCGCCGGGCGAGCAGCTCGAGCTCGGTCCCTTCGACGTCGAGCTGATCCACATGACGCACTCGATCCCGGACGCCGCCGCGGTCGCTGTCGGGACGGAGCTGGGGACGGTCCTGATCACCGGTGACTACAAGTTCGACCAGACCCCGGTCGACGGGCCTCCGGCGGACGTCGCCCGGCTCGCAAAGCTCGGCGCGGATGGCCTGCTTCTGCTCTGCGGCGACTCGACGAACGCCGACCGCCCCGGGTTCTCGCCCAGCGAGCGCGGCATCGGTCCGCATCTTGAGCAGACGTTCCTCAACTGCGACGGACGGATCGTCGTCACCTGCTTCGCCTCGAACATCCACCGTGTGCAGCAGGTCGTCAACGCCGCCGCCAGCCTCGGGCGCAAGGTTGCGCTGCTGGGCCGGTCGATGCGCAAGAACGTGAACATCGGTCGCTCGCTCGGTCACATCGACGTCCCGGACGGGATCCTGATCCAGCCCCGCGAGGTCGACGACTTCCCCGACGAGCGACTCGTGATCGTGTCAACCGGGTCGCAGGGCGAGCCGCTGAGCGCGCTTCGCCGCATGGCCTTCAACGATCATCCGCAGATCTCGCTTCGCAGGGGCGACACCGTCGTCTTCGCCGCGACGCCGATACCCGGGCAACGAGCGCGCCGTCAACGAGACGATCGACCGCCTCTATCACACGGGCTGTGACGTCTTCACCGCACGCGATGCGCCGATCCACGCCTCCGGGCACGGCTACGCCGAGGAGATCAAGCTGATGCTCAACCTCGTGCGCCCGCGCTACGTGATGCCCTTCCACGGTGACTTCAAGCGCCTGGAGCTTCACGGTCGCCTCGCCGAGGCCGTCGGCGTGCCGGAGGAGAACATCTTCAAGGGCGAGAACGGCCTGCCGCTGGAGATCGACGAGCGCGGGGCGCGATTCGGGGCCCCGGAGCGGGCAGGGATGATCTTCGTCGACGGCGTGGAGATCGGGGACGTGGCCGACGTCGCGCTGCGTGACCGCCGGATGCTGAGCGCCGACGGGATCTTCATCGTCGTGGCGACGATCGCCGAGCAGGACGGCTCGTCGGTCGCCGACCCCGAGGTCATTCTGCGCGGCGTGCCGTTCCCGGACGAGGCGGAGAAGCTGCTCGGTGACATCCGCGGGACCGTCGAGAGCTCACTCGAGCGAGCGGCCAAGGACGGCGTCCGCGAGCCGGACGTCATCCAGTCGATGCTGCACGACGACCTCGCAGCGCTCGTCTACGACCGCCTGCGCAGGCGACCGATGGTCCTGCCCGTCGTCGTCGAGGTCTGAGCGGCGCCCTCCATGTCGTCGCCGGAGTGCGGCGGCGGGCCGGGCGGTACTTCACTCGCAGGCCTGAAGCCATTCGCGGCGAGGGAGCCGGGGTCCCCGCCGGATGCCTCGACGGGGGCGCGGGGCAGGCGCACGACGAAGCGCGCGCCGACCGGTGAGTCCTCGAGCGCCACGTCGCCACCGTGATCCCGCGCGACGGCGCGCACGATCGCCAGCCCGAGGCCGGTCGAACCGCCGCGGTCGCCGGCTGCCGACACGAAGCGATCGAAGATCCGTTCACGAAGGTCGGCGGGCACGCCTGGTCCGTCGTCGGCGACCGTCAGGACCACGTCGTCCCCGGCCGCCGTGACGCTGACGCGGATCGTCGTGCCGTCGGGCGTGTGGTGGATCGCGTTCTCGATCAGGTTGAGCACCAGCCTGTGCAGCTCGTCGCCGACACCTTCGAGCAGGATCCCCTCGCGAGCATCCGCGGTGATCTCGTGCGCCCCGGCGAGCGCATGGGCCTCGGTGACGGCGCGCAGCGCGATCCTTCCCAGGTCGACTGTGGCCGTTGCCCGGCGCCGATCGGTCTCGGAGCGGGCGAGCAGGAGCAGATCGGCGACGAGGCGGCGCATGCGGCGCGCGGAACCCAGAGCGCTCTCGGCCGCCTCGCGCGGTTCGCCGGCGAGCTCATCGGCGAGCATCTCCAGATTTGCGAGCACGCTCGTCAGGGGGGTGCGCAGTTCATGTGACGCGTCGGCGACGAACTCGCGCTGCCGGTTCAGCGCGCCCTCGGTCTCGATGCGCGCGCTCTCCAGCGCGCTGAGCATCTCGTCGAACGTCCGCGCAAGCTCTGCGACCTCGTCATCGGAGCGCGGCTGCGGGACCTGAAGCGCAGCGTCACCGGTGCGAGCGATCTCGCGGGCGGTCGCCGTGATGTCGGTTACGGGACGCAGCGAGCGGCGCGCCAGCGCCAGGCCGCCCATCAGTGCGAGCAGGGTTCCGCCGAACACGCCCAGGAAGAGGAAGAGGCGCACACGGGCCACGGTGTCGTTCACATCGGCGATCGGCCTCGCGTACTCGATCCAGACCGGCACGGTCAGATCGCTGGACACCGGCACGAAGCGAAAGCGCGTGACCCGCCTGTAGCCGGAGGTCTCGGTCGTCCCGATGGCCAGCGGCGGACCGAGGTCGGGGGCGCCCGGGGTCTGGGCGATGAGCCTGCGACTGCCGTCGAACACCCGGATCCTGGCATCGTTCGGCGCCGCGTAGAGGCGCAGGTCCGGTCCTACGAAGACGGTTCCCGTCGGCAGCGAGAAACGCACCGCGAGACGGTCACCGAGCTCGGTCGCGGCGTTCGTGGTCTCGTTGCTGAAGTCGGATCGGATCCTCGAGACGGTGAGCTGCCCGATCGCGACCGCGAAGCCGCAGAGGATGACGAACGTGAGAGCCGCCGAGATCAGCGCCAGGCGCCAGCGGATCGTGAACCGGCTAAGCACGCAACACGTACCCGGCGCCGCGGATCGTGTGCAGCACCCGTGGCTCGCCGCCGCCTTCGAGCTTGCGGCGCAGGTTCGAGACGAAGACCTCGATCGTGTTGGTGTTCGCGAACGGGTCGTAGCCCCAGACCTCTTCGAGCAGTCGCTGCCGCGGGACGACGATGCGCTCGTTCCGCATCAGGTACTCGAGCAACTCGAACTCGCGCTGGGTCAGTTCGACCGATCGCTCGCCGCGCGCGACCTCGTGCGTGTCGGGGTTCAGCGACAGGTCGCCGACGACGAGCGATGCCGAGCCGCGGGGCGGGCGCCGCCGCAGCAGCGCGCGCAGCCGCGCCAGCAGTTCCTGACGCTCGAACGGCTTGACGAGGTAGTCGTCGGCGCCGGCGTCGAGACCGTCGACGCGGCTCTCCAGCGCATCGCGCGCGGTGAGCATGAGAATCGGCACGTCATCGACGCCCGCGCAGGCGCCGGGCGACCTCCAGGCCGTCGAGCTTGGGCAGCCCGAGGTCCAGCACGACCAGATCGGGGTGAAAGCGCGCGGCTTCGTCGAGCGCGCTCTCGCCGTCACCGGCGAGGCGCACCTCGTAGCCCTCCATGCGCAGCGAGCGCTGAAGGACAAGGGCGATGTCCTCGTCGTCCTCGACGACGAGGACACGGGGTTCACGTGAGCTCATCCCCGCCGATGCTACGCAGTTCCGTCAAGACCGGCTGAAGAGCAGGACTGGGCCTCAGAGGCGCGAAGACCGTGCCGACGCCGATACCCGATGCCCCCGTCCAGACCGAGTCCCAAGCGCCGTACCTCCAAGCAGAGGCGCCCGCGTACGCGGGCCCGCCGTGCGTCGCCATGGCGGCCGAACCTGCCGGTGCTCACCCAGCGCCATCTGGATCTGCTCGGGCTGGGCCTGTTCGCGGCCGGTGTGTTCCTGGCGTTTCCGCTCTATCTCAAGTGGGACGGCGGGGCCGGTGGCGCGGCGCTCGTGGATGGCCTGTCGTGGCTTCTGGGGCAGGTGGGCTACGCCGTCCCGTTCGCCCTGGCCGCAACGGGCGCGGTGCTGGTCCTGCGGCCCGTCCTGCCCGCGGTGCGCCCGCTGCGATCTGCCGCCGTCTGCCTATTGGCCGCGCTCACGCTCTCCTACGCCTCCGGTACCTTCGGCCTGGGCGGCTCGCCGCCGCGGGTGGCCTCGTGGGAGCCGGCCCACTTCCAGGCGCGCGGCGGCGCCGTCGGCGAGGCGCTCCAGGCCGGGTCCACCCGTCTCGTCGGGGACGTCGGTACGAGCATCCTGGCGGTCTTCCTCCTCAGCGCCGGAGCGCTGCTCCTCACCGGCGCCTCGATCGCCGGCGTCGTGCGGGCGACAGGCAGCGGCGTCGCGGACACCACTCGCGTCATCAGGCGCACCGCCGCGCCTGTGCTCACTCGGGGCGGGGCGCCCGGCGATCCCGCGGGGCCGCCGGCACTTCACCCGCCCGAGCCCGATGACTCCGAACCCGTCGTCCGCTCGCGCGACAGGCCGACGACCCTCGATGGCGCGGAGCACTATCCCGACCTCTTCGGCTCCTCGCCGGAGGACGACGCACCAGTCGTGAGCGATCAGCGTTCCCTCGCCGCCGCGGAAGAGACTCCCGCGCAGAAGCCGGCGTCCAAGGCCGCTCGCAAGCGCACAGGGAAGCCGGTCCCGGCGGAGACGCCGGAGGGCGAATTCCGTCTTCCCGACGCCGCGATGCTGCGCCGCTCAGACCCCGACGGCGACCGTCCCGACACCGCCGACCAGGAGCGCGTGTCGCTGGCGCTGGTCGAGGCGCTCGGGCACTCACGGCGTCGAGGCCAAGGTCGTCGCGACCGTCGCCGGCCCGCACATCACCCGCTACGAGCTGCGGCTCGCGCCCGGCGTGAAGATGAACAAGGTCGGGCAACCTCAAGGACGACCTCGCCTACGCGCTCGCCGCGACCGAGATCCGCATCCTCGCGCCGATTCCCGGCAAGCAGGCCGTCGGCGTCGAGGTCCCCAACCGCCGCCGCCGTGATCGTGCACGCTCGGCGACGTCTTCGGCGCGGCGCCCCAGGACTGCTCGCCCTGACCGTCTTCCTCGGCAAGGACGTGAGCGGCAAGCCGGTCCACGCCGACCTCGCGAAGATGCCGCACCTGCTGGTGGCGGGCACCACCGGTGCCGGCAAGTCCGGCTGCGTCAACGCGATGCTCGAGCTCGATCCTGCTGCGCGCGACGCCCGACCAGGTCCGGCTCGTGCTGGTCGACCCCAAGCAGGTCGAGCTCAACCACTACGAGTCGATCCCGCACCTGCTGACGCCGGTGATCACGAGCCCTCGCATGGCCGCGAACGCGCTGCAGAACCTCGTGCGTGAGATGGAATGGCGCTACGGCGTGATGTCGGTCGCGCGCACGCGCTCGCTGATCGAGCTCAACAAGCACCGCGTGGCCGCCGGGGACGCCGCCGCTGCCCTACTGCTGTGCGTGATCGACGAGCTCGCCGACCTGATGATGGTCGCCCCGGCCGACGTCGAGGACTCGATCATCCGCCTCGCCCAGAAGGCACGCGCCGTCGGCATCCACCTCGTGCTGGCGACGCAGAGCCCGCGCGTGGACGTCATCACGGGCATGATCAAGGCCAACGTGCCGTCACGGATCGCGTTCGCCGTCTCCAGTCAGATCGACTCACGCGTCATCCTCGACCAGAACGGCGCCGAGTCGCTGCTCGGCCAGGGCGACATGCTGTTCTCGCCCGTCGGCACCTCGCGTCTTCAGCGCATCCAGGGCGCCTACATCGACGAGCCGCAGATCGCCCAGCTCACCGAGTACTGGGCTGCACAGGGTGAGCCCCAGCTGCGTGAGGACCTGCTCGAGGAGGTCGAGCCCGAGGGCAAGGCCGACGGCTCGGACCACGGCGAGTTCGATCCCGACGAGGACCCGCTGCTCGGCGACGCAATCCAGCTCGTCGCCGAGATGGGCACGGCGTCCACGTCGATGCTCCAGCGCCGCCTGCGGCTCGGCTACACGCGCGCCGGACGCCTGATCGACATGCTCGAGCGGCGCGGCATCATCTCGGGCTACGAGGGCTCCAAGCCGCGTCAGGTACTGGTCACCGAGGCAGACCTTCCGCGCGTGCTCGCCGCGCTCGAGTCGCCGCCGGCCGCTGAGGATGCCGCGGAGGTCGAGCTGCCCGACGCGCTCACGGTGGCCGAGCACGCCGCCGACCTCGACTAGCCTTCCGGCGGGATGCCCGACATCGGGGCCAGTCTGCGGGAGGCGCGCATGCGCGCCCGCATCGACATCATCGAAGCGGAGACGGACACCAAGATCCGTGGCAAGTACCTGCGCGCGCTCGAGAACGAGGAGTGGCGGCTGCTGCCCGGGCCGACGTTCGTGCGCAGCTTCCTGAAGACCTACGGCGACTACCTCGGCCTGGACGGACGGCTGCTCGTCGAGGAGTTCAAGCTGCGTCACGAGCGCGACGAGGGCGAGCCGCCTCAGATGACGCCGCAGCGACGGCGCCCGGATGGCCGCCGTCGCGTCAGCGGCGGCCAGGCGTCGGCCGCCCGCGCCCGAGCGGCGCTCGTCGGAGCCCTGCTGCTGGCGCTGCTCGCCGGTCTCTTCGTGCTCGGCCGTGATTCGGGCGGCGGCGGAGAGACCACCACGCCGGCGCCGGCGGTGTCCGCGCCGGGCGGCACCCCCGCCGGGGTGGCGACGCTGCGGATTCGGCCGACCGCAGCGGTCTACGTCTGCCTGCGAGCGGCCGACGGGCGAAGGCTCGTCGACGGCGTCCTGCAGCCCGGAGGCGTCGGCGCCGAGCACCGGTCGCGGCGGCTGCGGCTCACGCTCGGCAGCAGCAGGGCGACACTGGTCGTCAACGGGGAGCGCGTCGTCCCGCCTCGCAGCAGCACCCCGATCGGCTACGACATCACCGCGTCGGGGATGCGCAAGCTCGGCAGGAAGTCACGCCCGCGCTGCTCATGAGGACCTTGGCATGAGCTCACGCGCCGGAATCGTCATCACCGGCACCGAGGTCCTGACCGGCCGCGTCAGCGACCGCAACGGCCCCTGGCTGTCGGACCGTCTACGCGAGACCGGGGTCGACCTCGAGACGATCGTGATCGTCGGTGACCGCGATTCCGACATGGAATCGGCCCTGAACTGGCTGGCCGGTGAGGGCGTCGACCTGATCGTGACCAGCGGCGGGCTGGGTCCGACTGCGGACGACATCACCGCAGCCGTGGTCGGAGCCTTCCAGCGCCGCGAGATGGTCCTCGACGAGGCGCTCAGGGGCCGGATCGCGCGGATCCTCGATGGGATCGCCAAGCGCTGGCCCGGCATCGACCTCGCCGCCATCGAGGAGGGCAACCGCAAGCAGGCGACGATCCCGACCGGTTCGACGATCCTCGAGCCTGTGGGCACGGCTCCGGGGCTCGTCGTCCCGCCGGGCGGCGAGCGCGGCGGCCCGACCGTGGTCGTGCTTCCCGGGCCGCCGCGCGAGCTTCAGCCGATGTGGTCGGCGGCGGCCGAGACGGAGGCGTTCCGGGCCGCCGTCGCGGGGCGCACCGAGTATCGCCAGGAGATGCTGCGCATGTTCGGGATCCCCGAGTCCGAGATCGCCGAGACGCTGCGCCGTGCCGAGCACGCGGGGATCGACCTGGACGCGCTGGAGGTGACCACCTGCCTGCGCCGCGGCGAAGTCGAGGTGGTGACGCGATTCGAGCCTCCCGCGCAGCGAGCCTACGACGCGTTCGCAGCGCTCGTTCGGGATCGCCACGCCGACACGCTGTTCTCCGACGACGGGTCTTCCGTCGATCGCCAGGTGGCCGATCTGCTGACCGCCGGTCCCGTGCGGTCCGTCGCCGTCGCCGAGTCCTGCACCGGCGGCCTGCTGTCGGCACGGCTGACGGATCTGCCCGGATCCTCGGCCTACGTCCACGGCGGCGTTGTCGCATACGGCAATTCCTCCAAGACCGCTCTCGTCGGTGTCGAGCCGGCCCTGATCGAGCAGCACGGTGCCGTCTCGCTCGAGGTCGCGCGCGCACTCGCAGACGGCGCGATCGAGCGATTCGGCTCTGATGCGGGTCTCGGCGTGACCGGCGTCGCCGGGCCGGATGGCGGGACAGAGGACAAGCCCGTCGGGACCGTCTGGTTCAGCGTCGCGCTTCGCAGCGGCGAGCGCATCGACCGCCGCGCTCATCTTCCCGGCTCACGCGCGGACGTCCGCGACCGCGCGACCACCGTCACGCTTCACCTGCTGCGGCGCCTGCTGCTGGGGCTCGGCGACCTGGAGCGATGATCGAGGGAGCCGGCGCCCGGCTGTTCGTGGCGGTCGAGCTTCCCCGACGCGAGCGGGCGGCGCTTGCGAAGTGGGGCGCCAAGGCGGCTGCCGGCGACCCCGCCCTGCGCGCGGTGCGCGACGATGCACTGCATCTGACGCTTCACTTCCTGGGAACGCGTCCGCCCGAGGAAGTGGATGGGCTCGCAGCGGCAGTTCGCGAGTGTGTCGCCCCGGCGCCGCTGCGCCTGAGCCTCGCCGGAGCGCTGTGGCTCGCCCCGCGACGCCCGCACGTGCTCTCCTGCGCCGTGGACAGTCCCGACAGCGCCGTTCACAGCCTGTACACGGCGCTCGCGGCGCCGCTGACCGCGGCAGCGCCCGGCTGGGCGGCTGAGAGCCGCTCGCTGCGGCCGCACGTCACCGTCGCACGCGTGCGCCGCGGGGCACGACCGCGTGTGGGCGCGGAGCCGCCTGCGCCGCGTGGTGACTTCGTCGCCTGCGCCCTCACGCTCTTCCGGTCTCATCTTGGCCCGCGCGCGGCGCGCTACGAGGCGCTCGAGCGGCGCGCCCTCACCGCCTGGTGACGGAACGTCCGCCCTGCGCGACAGACTGAGCGCAGCGCCGTGGCGAAGACGGCGCCAGGCCGTCACGACTGCGCTCGTACGGTGGGTTCCGTCCGGTCCGAAGCGGAGTATTCGGGCTTCGCAAGCAGAGAGGAACGAGCATGGCGGTCAGCGAAGAGGAGAAGGCGGCGAAGGCCAGAGACGCGGCCCTGCAGGGCGCGCTCGCACAGATCGAGCGTGAGTTCGGCAAGGGCAGCGTGATGCGCATGGGCGACGAGGGGGCGCAGGTGCGGGTCAGCGCCATCCCCACGGGGGCGCTTTCGCTCGATCTCGCGCTGGGCATCGGCGGGATGCCGCGCGGGCGCATCGTCGAGGTCTTCGGCCCGGAGTCATCGGGCAAGACGACGCTCGTCTACCACCTGCTCGCCGAGGCCCAGAAGCTCGGCGGCGTGTGCGCCTTCATCGACGCCGAGCACGCCATGGACCCGCTCTACGCGCGTGAGATCGGAGTGGACATCGACGAGCTGCTCGTCTCGCAGCCCGACTACGGCGAGCAGGCGCTCGAGATCGCGGACATGCTCGTGCGCTCCGGCGCGGTCGACGTGGTGGCGGTGGACTCGGTCGCGGCGCTGACTCCGCGCGTCGAGCTAGAGGGCCAGATGGGCGATCAGACGGTCGGCCTGCAGGCCCGGATGATGTCCCAGGCGATGCGCAAGCTCGCCGGCAACCTCAACCGGACCGGAACGCTCTGTCTCTTCACCAACCAGATCCGCGAGAAGGTCGGCGTGATGTTCGGCTCCCCGGAGACCCAGCCCGGTGGCCGCGCGCTGAAGTTCTACTCCTCGCAGCGGCTTGACATCCGTCGCATCGAGACGCTCAAGGAGGGCACGGAGGCGGTCGGCAACCGCGTTCGCGTGAAGGTCGTCAAGAACAAGGTCGCCGCACCCGTTCCGCCAGGCCGAGTTCGACATCGAGTTCGGCAAGGGCATCTCCAGCTCTGGCTGCATCCTCGACCTCGGCATCGAGCACGACGTCGTGACGAAGTCCGGCTCGTTCTTCTCGTACGGCGACGATCGCCTGGGGCAGGGCCGCAACAACGCCAAGGCCTTCCTGGACGAGCACCAGGAGATCGCTCGTGAGATCGAGGCGAAGGTGTACGCGGCGCTCGGCCTCGATCAGGACCTCGTCGTGCCGATCGACCATGACGACGACATACCGGTGCCGGATCCCGAGACACCGCTGGAGCCGGTCGAACAGGCCGCCTAGCGAACGCATGGGGCTCGTGGACGGCGCCGCCGGCTTCCCGACCGATCCCGACGGCCGTCTCCAGCACGCGCTGGATCTCGCATACCGCCATCTCGGGCGCCGTGACCGCACGGCGCTCGAGCTGCGCAGGCACCTCGAGCGGGCAGACGTCGAGCGCGACACGATCGCCGCCGCGCTGGCTGACCTCGAGCGGCAGGGGTACATCGACGATGCCCGGTTTGCGCGGCGCTTCGCCGAGGACCGCAGGAACCTCGACGGCTGGGGCAACGAGCGAATCGAGCGCCGACTGCTGGCGGTCGGAGTGCCCGCGGAGCTCGTCGGCGCCGAACTGGCGTCGCAGGGGAGGGAGGCCGAGCTCGATGGCGCTCTCGGCGTGCTGCGGCGCCGCCTGGCGTCACCTCCGGCCGACCAGCGGGAGCGCGAACGCGCTCTCGGTCTGCTCGTGCGGCGCGGCTACGAGCTGGAGCTGGCGTACGACGCGGTTCGCGCGTTCGAGCGCGACTGACCGCGGTTGCCCGAGCACCCCAACCAGTACTACGATGGGCGAACGCGAGACACCGGCCCGCATCGGCGCCGAAATCCCAGCAAACGCAGCAGTTCCAATCACGTGACAACGACCGACTCACCGAGCTCCAGGAAAGCGCCGCCCGGCTCGCGCCGCTGCGGCCTCTCTCCACCCGATCTTCCCTGAGAAAAGTCGGCCGCCGGCAAGTGCGGCCAGCACGTCGCTGATCGAGCCGCCTGTGCGACCCGGTTCCTCGCGCATCACATAGCGAACGGATCGGGCCCGGCGGCCTCCGCCGGGTCTGCGGAGAAGGAGGTCAGGCAGATGGATCTGGTCATCGCGGCGGTCGTCCTGGCAGCCGGCCTGGTCGCGGCGGCGATCGTCTTCGCTCGCAGCCGGCAGCGGGCCGGCGCCTCGCCCGCGATGGCTGAGCTCGGTGTGGCGCTCGATTCGCGCGAGGCGGAGCTGGTCCGGCGTGACGAGCAGTGCCGCTCGCTGGAGCGCTCGCTCGACCAGCGGGCGCACGACCTCGACAGGCGGGCTGTGGAGCTTGACGGCCGCGAGCGCAACCTGGAACGCGAGCAGGCCCGCGCGACGGAGCTCGCCGCTGAGCACACCAGCGCGCTGGAGCGGGTCTCCGGGCTCAGTGCCGGCCAGGCCCGTCACGCGCTGCTCAAGGAGGTCGAGGACGACGCACGCCACGATCAGGCGCGCATCCTGCGCCAGGTCGAGGACGAGACCAAGCGCCAGGCCGAGCGCCGCGTGCGGTCGATCCTGTCGGTGGCGATGCAGCGCCTCGCCGCCAGTCACGCAGCTGAGACGACCGTCTCGGTCGTCCAGCTCCCATCCGACGACATGAAGGGTCGCATCATCGGCCGTGAGGGGCGCAACATCCGCGCGCTCGAGAACCTCACCGGCGTCGACATAATCATCGACGACACGCCGAGCGCCGTGGTGCTGTCGGCGTTCGACGGTGTTCGCCGCGAGCTCGCCCGGATGACGCTCGAGAAGCTGCTCCAGGACGGGCGCATCCACCCGGCGCGAATCGAGGAGACCTACTTCCAGGCCAAGTCCGAGCTCGACGCACACGTCACCGAACTCGGCGAGCAGGCCGTCCTGGAGGCGGACGTCCACGGGCTCGACCCGGAGCTCGTCAGGCTGCTCGGCCGGCTGCGCTTCCGTACGTCCTACGGCCAGAACGTCCTCGCGCACTCCATCGAGTGTGCCCAGCTGGGGGCGATCATGGCGCACGAGCTCGGCGCGAGCGCGAAGACCGCTCGACGCGCGGCGCTGCTGCACGACATCGGCAAGGCGGTCACGCACGAGATCGAAGGGCCGCACGCGCTCGTCGGCGGAGATCTCGCTCGCCGGCACGGCGAGTCCGAGGCGGTCGCTCACGCGATGGAGGCGCACCACAACGAGGTCGAGCCGCAGACCGTCGAGGCGGTCATCGTGCAGGCGGCGGACGCGCTCTCCGGCGCCCGTCCGGGGGCGCGCGGCGAGTCGCTCGAGCACTACGTCAAGCGCCTGCGTGAACTCGAGCAGCTCGCCACCCGCCATGACGGCGTCGAGAAGGTCTACGCGCTCCAGGCCGGCCGCGAGATCCGCGTGATCGTCACCCCCGAGGCCGTCGATGACGCGGCCTCGCTGATCCTGGCGCGGGACATCGCGCGCGAGATCGAGCAGGAGATGGAGTACCCCGGCCAGATCAAGGTCACCGTGATCCGCGAGTCGCGCGCAGTCGATTACGCGAAGTGACGCGGCTAGGCTTCGCGCGTTCATGAAGCGCTACCACGTCACGACGTTCGGCTGCCAGATGAACGAGCACGACTCCGAGCGCATGAAGGGGATGCTGGAGTCGCTCGGCTACGCGCCGGCGGCCGAGCAGGGCGACGCCGACGTCATTCTCTTCAACACGTGCTCGATCCGCGAGGCCGCTGACACGAAGTTCGTCGCGCATCTCGGACACGCCAAGCGCGTCAAGCGCGAACGCCCGGATGTGGTGATCGGGGTCGGAGGCTGCTGGGCGCAGTCGGTCAAGGACGAGGTCTTCGCGCAGTTTCCGTTCGTCGACGTGGCATTCGGACCCGGGCAGGTGCACAAGCTCGCGGAGTTCCTGACCAGCGACTCGCTGACGGCCCAGGGTTTCTTCGAGTTCGAGGGCTTCGCCGCCGACCTCCCCGCTCGGCGCGCGCGTGAGCATCAGGCCTGGATGCAGATCAGCGTCGGGTGCAACTGCAACTGCTCGTACTGCATCGTGCCCAGCACGCGCGGCCGTGAGGTCAGCCGCTCGTTCGAGGACCTCGTCGCCGAGGTCGGGCCGCCTGGCCGCGGACGGCGTCAGCGAGGTGACGCTGCTCGGTCAGAACGTCAACGCCTACGGACGCGACCTGAGACCACGGCGCCGCTCGTTCAGCGAACTGCTGCGCGCCGTCGACGAGATCGACGGCATCGACAGGATCCGCTATACGAGCCCGCACCCGAAGGACATGCGCGAGGACGTGATCCTCGCGCATGCGCAGCTCGAGGCGGTGTGCGAGCACATCCACCTGCCGCTGCAGTCGGGCTCGTCGCGGATCCTCAAGGCGATGCGCCGAACATACGACCGCGAGCGCTACCTGGACCGCGTCGCCCTGATCCGCGAGCACGTTCCCGATTGCGCGATCACGACAGACGTCATCGTCGGGGTACCCGGGGGAGACCGACGGCGACTTCGAGGAGACGCTCGACGTCGTTCGCGAGGTCGGCTTCGACGGGGCGTTCACCTTCGTCTTCTCGCCGCGTCGAGGGACGCAGGCCGCGACGATCACCGAGGGCCTCGTCGCGCATGAGGTCAAGAGCGAGCGCATGGAGCGACTGGTCGAGCTTGTCCAGCGTCGTGCCCGCGAGCGGGCCCAGCGGCACGTGGGCCGCACGCTCGACGTGCTCGTCGAGGGCACCTCGCGCAGCGACCCCGGTCGTCTGCGCGGACGCTCACGGCACAACAAGGTCGTCAACTTCACGGGTATCGCCGAGCCGGGTGACATCGTCCCTGTGGCGATCTCCACGGCGACCAGCCAGACGCTGGCCGGCGAGATGTCTCTGCTCGCTCGCGCGCTGCGCTGAGCGGCGATCAGCGCTTGTCGGCCTGACCGGCGGCGACGTCGTCCGCGATGCGGTGGCTCCCGAGCCGTCGAGTCAGGCGGCCTGACGTGGCCGGAGCGCAATTCCGCGAACCTCGCTCCGGCGCGGACCGTGAACGGCGCGACGTCGACCTCGCCGCGATCGTTCTCGATCGCCCGGATCACGGCCACGGCGACGTCGTCCGGAGTGCTGGTGCCGACGTACGACGGAAGCCTGACACCAGAGTCGTGGAACATGCCCGCCTCGCGTATGAAGCCGGGGAAGACGACGCTCACACCGACCCCGGAGCCGTGCAGATCCGCCCGCAGCGCCTGCCCGAAGCCGCGCAGGCCGAACTTCGTCGCGGAGTACAGCGACGAGCCGGGCGTCGTCGTCTTGCCGGCGATCGACGAGATGAAGACCAGCTGCCCGCAGCGGCGCGCCGTCATGCCGTCGAGCAGCAGGCGGGCGAGTACGACCGGAGCACGCAGGTTGACGGCGAGGGCGCGGTCGATCTCGTCAACGCCGAACTTCGCCAGCGGCCCGGAGGCGGGCAGCGCGGCGTTGGCCACGAGCGACGTCGACATCCGCACAAGCGCTCGCCAGCTGCTGCACTGCGACGGGGTCTGCGAGGTCGGCCGCGATGACGTCCGCGTCGAGTTCGCGCGCCAGCTGTTCGAGAACATCGGCGCGCCTGCCGCTCAGGGTCACGCTCGCCCCGGCGGCGGCGAGCCTGCGCGCGATCGCCTGCCCGATCCCGCCGCTCGCGCCGGTCAGCAGCACCGTCTTTCCGCTCAGGTTCATCGCGCGCAGTCTCGCAGACGCGCTCAGCCCGCAAACACGGCGACCGTCGCGGTGAAGCCGTGCAGGAAGTTCTCGCCGCCCACGGGCCCGATCTCGCCGGCCGCCAGGAAGCCGGCCGCGGGCGCTCCGCCGAGCTCTTCGTCCACGACGTCGGCGTCATGGTCCGCGACGTCGAACATCGCACGACCGCGCCCGTTGCAGGTGAAGACGAGCGCACCGGCAGCCCGGCCGCCGAGCGCCTCGCGGCGCAGTTCGAGGCCGTCGCGAAGGTCGCGGTCCGCGGACCCGGCGTCGCGCACGTGCAGCCTCACGGCGCTGCCGGAGACGACCTCTGCGCCGACCGTGAGCGTGCCGGCGTCGGGGTCTGCGCCGATGATCCCGCGCACGAGGAAGCTGTCAGCCGCGCGACCGGCCTGCGGGCGAGCCGGCGCGCGCAGGTCCTCGATCGCGATCCCGAGCAGGAGTCCACCGGCGACGGCCTCGCGATCGCCGGGCTCGAGACCCTCGATCGCACGCCGCAGGGCGCTGAGCGCGGGCCGCCCGTCGAGCTCGCGGATGATGTGACCGTCAGCGCTGGTCACGGTCAGCTCGGGGCCGATCGGTGCGGCGCCCTGCGATACGCAGGGCAGCACCTCGACGCCGCGCAGCACTACGCCCACGGCGCCGTCGCCGGCGACCTCGTCACCCGCGAACAGGGCGGGACCCCCGTCCAGCGTACGCGCGCTCGATATGCCTCCCAGCACCGGGACTCCCGGGTTCTGCCGTGCGATCCGCTCCAGAGCGCGATCGGCGGGGAACGAGTAGGGGTCGGGGAGCAGCAGCACGGCCGACGCGCCGCGCACGTCGGGAAGTCCCTCGAGCTCCGCGCCGTGAGGCGTGGACCGCGCCGTGGCGTGGAACGCCGTCACCGCCACGCCGTCGACGGTGTCCTTCCCGAAGGACGCGGCCCATACGGCGACTGCGGTCCCGCGCTCGATCTCGCGGCCGCGGGCGAGGACGCCGCCGGCGCCGCAGCCGATCACCACCCCGGGGTCGAGCGCCTCGCGGACGCCTTCGAGCGTCGCCTCCGGCGCGGCCAGGTGAGCGCCCGCGCAGAACACGAGCGCGAGGTCCGCCCGTGATCCTGCGAGCGCCTGGCGAGCGTCGGTGCCGGCCTCGGCTGCTGCGACGCGAGGATCGTCGCCCGTCGCCAGGCCGCTCCCGATCCGCGTCTTCACGGGCGCCGCGAGCCTTCCGAATGCTCTGATGAGCTGGACGGGTACACGGCGCCCACGATACTCCCGGTGATGCCCGCGCTCGACCCCGGCGCCGTGCCCGAGAAAGGACTGCTGGCGCTGTTCGGACCCACTGCCGTCGGCAAGACGGAGATCGCCGTGGCGGTGGCCGACCTACTGCGCGAATCCGGCCATCGGCCCGTCGCGGTGTCCGCTGACGCGCTTCAGGTCTACAGGGGCCTCGAGACGCTCACGGGCGTAGCCGCCGAACGGGACCGGCGCCGGCTCGAACACCGGCTGGTGGCGTTCCTGCCGGTCGACGCGACCTTCAGCGTCGGGCAGTACGCCCAGCTTGCGCATGCGGAGATCGACAGCCTGCTCGAATCGGGCGCGACGCCGATCGTGGTGGGCGGCACCGGCCTCTACCTGCGCGCGGCCCTGGCGACCCTCGACCTGCGGCCGGCGCCTCCCGATGAGGTCCGTGCGCGCTGGGAGCGACAGCTGGCCGCGCTCGGCGCAGAGGGGCTGCACGAGATGCTCAGGCGCCGCGCACCCTGGGCGGCCGAGAAGATCCAGCCCGCCGACCGTCACAGGGTGGTACGCGCCCATTCGCTGCTCGACCTGGGCGAGCTGGAGCCGCCGGACGGGCCAAGCCGCCTGTGGACCGCGGACACGCGCAGGCCGACGAGGCTGATCGGCCTGGTGCGCGATCGCGATGAGCTCTACGAGCGGATCGACCGACGGGTCGATGCCATGGTCGCCGCGGGCGCCGAGCGCGAGGTCCGCGAGGCGCAGGCAGCCGGAGCGTCGGCGACCGCGCGCAAGGCGCTCGGCTTCGACGAGCTGCTCAGCGGCGACGTCGCGGGCATGAAGCGTCGCACCCGCAACTACGCCAAGCGTCAGCTCACATGGATGCGCAAGCTGTCCGGGGTCGAGCTGATCGACGTGACCGCCGCCACGCCCGATCGCGTCGCAGAGCGGATTCTCGCGACGCGTCGCGGCGGCGCCGCATAGGGTGGGCCGCGATGCGCTTCGAGAAGTGGCAGGCGCTCGGCAATGACTACATCATCGTCGAGCGCGACGAGTTCGGCCTGACACTGACGCCGCCCGTCGTGCGGCGAGTCTGCGCGCGTCACCTGGGCGTCGGCGCCGACGGCATCCTGGAGCTTTCTCCGCCGGACGAGCCGGGCTTCGTCGCGCGGCTGAGGATCCTCAACCCGGACGGGTCGGAGGCCGAGCTGTCGGGCAACGGGGCGCGCCAGGCGATCCTCTACCTGGTCCGTGCCGGCTGGACGGCGTCGGAGCAGTTCTCGATACAGACGGTCGCCGGAGAGGTCCGCGCGTCGGTCACCTCGGCGACGACCTGCCGGATGGACATGGGGCGGGCGTCGACACGCTCACCGAACTTCCCCGGGGGACGACCTGACGGGACGGGCGCGATCGAGGCGGCCGGCCGCCTCTGGCGGTTTCAGTATGTGACGATCGGCAACCCGCAGTGCGCGATCGAGGTCGCGAGCGTCGACGCGCTGCTCGAGCTCGACATCGGCCCGCCGGGTGAGACGATCGAGAACGACGACCTCTTCCCCAACCGCACCAACATCAGCTTCTGGAGCGAGATCGAACCGGGTCACATCCGGGCCCGCGTCTTCGAGCGCGGAGTCGGAGAGACGCTCTCGAGCGGGACGGGGGCGTGCGGCGCGGCGATCGCCTACGCGCTGCGGGGCGGCGACTCGCCGGTGCGGGTCGCTCTCGATGGCGGACAGCTGGAGGTCGACGTCGGCGAGGACCTCAGCATCGCCCTCACCGGCTGGGCGCGGCCCGTGTACAGCGGGGAGATCGCGCCGGAGCTCGCGGAGAGCCTGCGCGAGCTGCTGCGCTGACCGGCAGCGGGCCTCAGAGGGGCGTTGCGGGCTTCGGCGTTGCCGGATCAGTCGTTGGCGTGAAGTGCGGTGTTGAGCCCGCCCCAGTCGCCGCCGCGCGCGAGCGCCTCGACCGCACCGCTCTGGCTGTTGCGGCGCAGCAGCAGCCCGTCGCGTCCGCTCAGCTCGAGCGCCTTGACGACGGCGCCGTCGGGCAGCGTCACCCGCGTCCCCGCGGTGACGTAGAGCCCGGCCTCCACGACGCTGTCGTCCCCGAGCGAGATCCCGAGACCCGCGTTCGCGCCGACCAGGCAGCGCTCGCCGACGCGGATCACCTCCTTGCCGCCCCCGGACAACGTCCCCATGATCGACGCGCCCCCGCCGATGTCCGAGCCATCGCCGACCACGACGCCCGCGCTGATCCTGCCTTCGACCATCGACGCGCCGAGCGTGCCGGCGTTGAAGTTGACGAACCCCTCGTGCATCACCGTCGTGCCCTGCGCCAGGTGGGCGCCGAGTCGCACGCGGTCGGCGTCGGCGATCCTCACCCCCGCAGGCACCACGTAGTCCGTCATCCGCGGGAACTTGTCCACCGATGTGACGGCGAGCGCCCGCCCGCTCGCCAGGAAGCGCGTCCTGACGGTGCCGAAGTCCTCGACCTGACAGGGTCCTGCGCTCGTCCAGACGACGTTGGGCAGGACGCCGAAGATCCCGTCGACGTTGATCGCGCGAGGCGCGACGAGCCGGTGCGACAGCAGGTGCAGCCGCAGATAGGCGTCGTGGACGTCGGCCGGGGGCAGCGACAGGTCGGATATGACGGTGAGCACGGGCGCCGTTCGCACGCCGCGCAGATCATCGCGTCCCGCGGCGTGCGCCAATGCATGCGCGCCGACCTGGGCGGCGCCGTGAGCGTCGAGCTCGGTCGTCCCCGAGCCTGCGCCGCTCGGAGGGTCGCCCAGCGCGGGCTGCGGATAGAAGGTGTCCAGGACGCGGTCGCCGGCGTCACCGATCGTCGCCAGGCCGGCCGCCCAGGCCCCTGAGAGCTGCGTGTCGTCGCTCACGTGGTCAACCTACTGCGCGCCCCGACGATCCCGCGCTCTCACGCCGCCAGGGCCTCAAAGGCGGCCGCGGCGGCGCGGCACTTCTCCAGCCCGGGTACCAGTGCGATTCGCACGTGGCGCTCGCCACCGGCGCCGAAGAACGTCCCGGGTGCGACGACGACTCCGTGCCCGAGCAGCCGCTCGGCGTACGCCTCGGCGTCACCGTCGCCGGGAACGCGGCACCAGAGGAAGAAGCCTCCAGGGCCTCCGACGGGCTCGAGCCCGGCGCGGCGCAGCGCGGGGAGCAGCAGATCGCGCTTGGCGCGGTAACGCGCGCGTGCTTCGCCGACGTGGCCCTCGTCGCTCCAGGCGCTGATCGCGGCGCGCTGCACGAAGGTCTGTGGAGTGACGCCGAGGTTCGGGCGCATCTGCTTCATCGCCGCGATCAGAAGCGGGTCGCCCGCGACGAACCCGCAGCGGTATCCGGGAATCGACGAGCGCTTGGAGAGCGAGTGGAACGCCAGCACGTTGGTCGGGTCATCTGCCTGCAGGGCGGAAGCGGGAGCGTCACCGTCGAGCCAGATCTCCGAGTAGGCCTCGTCCGACGCGAGGACGACGCCGTGACGGCGGCAGCGCTCGGCGAGTTCGACGAAGAACTCGCGCGAGGCGACGCAGCCCGTGGGGTTGCCCGGGCTGTTGATCCAGAGCACGGCGAGCCGGTTCCATGTCGCGTCGTCGATCGTCTCGACGGCGGGCAGCCAGCCCGCCTGAGGGTCGAGCGGAACCTCGACCACATGCGCTCCTGCGAGGCGGGCCCCACGTCCCGGAACCGGATAGCCGGGCGCGGTCACGGCGACTGCGTCGCGCCGCGAGCCCGCTCCGATCAGCACGGGGGCGAGGTGGTAGATCGCCTCCTTGCTGCCCAGCGTCGGGAGGACCTCGATCCCCGGGTCCAGGCGGACGCCGAAGCGGCGCTGCACCCAGGCGGCGATCGTGTCGCGCAGCTCCGGCAGTCCGGCGCTCAGCGGATAGGGCGAAACGGTCTCGGCCACCACGGCGGCGGCGAGCGCCTCTCTGATGAACTCCGGGACGGGCTCACGCGGCTCCCCGACGCCGAAGTCGATCAGCGCGCCGCCGCGCGCCTCGATCTTCCTGCGCGCGTCCGTGAGCCGCTGGAACGGATAGGTGCCGAGTTCATCGAGCAGCGGGTTGAGCTCCATCAGGCGATCTCCCCGTCGAGCAGGCGCCCGATCACTTCATGCGCCCGCACCAGCGCTTGAACGCGGACGTGCTCATCGCGCGAGTGCGCCTGAGCAGGGTCTCCGGGCCCGAAGTTGACTGCGTCGATCCCGGCGAGCGCGAACTCCGCGACCGGCGTCCACGCCTGTTTCGGCTCCAGCGCGCCGCCCACCAGCGCCAGCAGGCGGTCGAGGATCGCGTTGGACTGCGGGACGGCGCCGGACGGCGCGTTGCCGTCGATCACGATCTCGCCATGCGGAGCGCAGAGCGCGCGCAGCCGCTGCTCGGCCTCGGTGGTTGAGAGCCCCGGCGGGTAGCGGTAGTTGACGTGCGCGGTGGCTCGGTCGGGGATCACGTTGCGGGCGATTCCTCCGTGCAGTTGAGTGACCGAGACGACCTCGTGGTAGACGAGTCCGGCGACATCGTGCTCGGCCGCCTCGAAGCCGGCGAGTGCGACGACACCGGCTGCCGCGCGGTGGAGCGCGTTGTCAGCCAGCCAGGGCCGAGCCGAGTGCCCGCTGCGCCCGCTGAAGGTCCAGGTGGCGTTGAGGTTGCCCAGGCAGCCGGCCTGCACCGCGTTGGAGGTGGGCTCCATGACGATCGCCAGGTCGGCGGCCGCGAGGCCCGGCTCACGCGCGAGCAACGGCCCGAGCGCACTCTCGTCGAACGGCAGTTCCTCGCGCCCGAAGAACACGTAACCGACGTCCAGCGCTTCGTCCCCATCTGCGCCGCGGGCGAGCGCCGTCTCGATCATCACCGCAAGCGCTCCCTTCATGTCGGACGATCCGAGGCCTCGGACGCAGTCCTCGTCGCGCGAACCCGGAACGTTGTCCTGCGCGGGCACCGTGTCGAGGTGCCCTGCGAGCAGGAGAAGCGGGCGGTCCCCGGGATCGACGGTGCCCGCGAGCATGCAGGTGTCACCGGCGTCGCGCACCGCCACACCGCCGTCGCGCAGGAGATCGGCCACGTGCGCGGCAAGGCGCGCCTCGTCGCGCGACTCCGAGGCGATGTCGACGAGCTCCAGGGTGCGTGCAGCGAGTCGCTCGGCGAGCGGGATGGTCACGAGCCGGACGCTAGTACACGCACCGGGATCTTCGGAGCCCCGCCGTCAGGTGTGCGCGGTCGCCGGCGACCGGTCGACCACGACGGTGGTCGCCTTGACGACGGCCGTGGCCGTGACGCCGGGCTCGAGGCCGAGCTCGTCCGCGGCCTCACGGCTCATCAGCGAGACGATCCGGAACGGGCCGCAGGCGAGGTCGACCTTTGCCATCACGCCGTCGCGCTCCACCGCGACGACGATCCCCGCGAGCCGGTTGCGGGCGCTCGTCGCGCCGCCGCCGGACCGCTCGCGCAGGAGCCGGGCGAGCTCGGCTCCTGCCATCACGCGCCGCCCGCTGACGCGCTCGAAGGTGACCCGCCCGTCACGCTCCCAGCGCCGAAGCGTGTCGACGCTGACACCCAGCGCGCCGGCCGCCGCGCCGATCCGCACTCCGCCGCCGTCATTCATGGTTCTCGCTCCTCGTCCGCTCGCTCGATTGACCACCCGCAGCCTGATCGACCACCACCTGCGCCGCCGTCGCCTTCAGGGTCGCCGTCACCTCCAGCCCCGGTCGCAGCCCGAGGCCCGTGGCCGCCTCCGTCGTGACCTCTGCGACCAGCGGCTCGGGAAGCGCCAGAGCCACACGCACGCGCCCGCCGAGCGACGCCACGCCCGTCACCCGGGCCTGCAGGTGGTTGCGGGCCGATGATGGCGACCCGGCGCGCTCCGCCGGCTCGATCGTCACGTCCCAGGGCCGCACGACGACGGCGACCGCGCCGCTCAGGTCGCCGACGGCGGCGATGTGTGCACCTCCGCCCAGGAGCACATCGCAGATCCCGGGACCGCGGCGCGCGGCCCGCCCCCTGAGGACGCTGGCACCGGTCAGCTCGGCTACGAACGGCGTGGCCGGTGCGGCTGCGAGCTCGGAAGCGCTGCCGAGCTGGGCGATCCGGCCGCAGTCGATCACAGCGACATTGTCGGCGAGCAGACCGGCCTGCGCGAAGTCGTGGGTGACGAGAATCGACGGGGCCGGGCTGTCGCGCAGCACTTCGGCGAGTTCGCGCTGCGCCGACTCTGCGCTGCGCGCGTCGAGGGCCGACAGCGGCTCGTCGAGCAACAGCACCGCGGGCTCCACTGCCAGCGCGCGGGCGAGCGCGACACGCTGGCGCTCGCCGCCGGACAGGCCTGCGGGCCCGGCGTCGGCGAGATGAGCGACTCCGAACCGCTCCAGCAGTGCGTGAGCGCGGCTCCGGCGCTCCCGGGCCGGCACGCCGCG
>CAVQQA010000004.1:0-4313 GCA_963714935.1 uncultured Actinomycetes bacterium | reverse complement strand
GGCGGTAGGACGCTGGCCGCCTTCGCGGATAGACGCACCCTGAAAAGGCGCGGATCGCGGCATGCCCGCGTCTCGGCCGCGGTGGCGAACTGGCGCACTTGCTTGGCGGGGAGGCCAAGGTCCCAGTGCTAGCACCGACGGCGGCGGACAGGTCGCGATTAGCCGCGCATGCCAGGACGCGACCGTGCCGGGCCGGTACTGAGCAGCCGGTCGCCGCGCCGCAGGACGAGCGCGACGGCGCCGAGCACCTCGGCGCGGTCTCCGAGTGCGCCTGGCACGACCTCGACGTCGTCGGCTGCCGAGCGGATCGCTCCGCGGCGCAGCGACTCGGCGAGCGGCTCGAACAGCAGGTCCCCGGCCGCTGCCAGGTCGCCCCCCACCACGATCCGATGGGGGTTCAACAGGTTGCACAGGGTCGCGACGGCGCTGCCGATCGTTGCGCCGGCGTCGCCGATCGCGCGCCGGCAGCCCGCGTGGCCGTCGCGGGCGGCGGCGATCACGGCTTGGAGCGTGAGCGGCTCGTCGAGCACGCCCCGGAGCGACTCGAGGATCGCCGCCGAGCTGGCGAGTGTCTCCAGGCAGCCGCGGTTGCCGCAGCGGCAGATCGGGCCGCCCGGGGCCATGACCGTGTGGCCGATCTCCCCTGCCGTGCCGCCGCTGCCCTCGTA
The DNA here is from genome assembly GCA_963714935.1 of uncultured Actinomycetes bacterium. Lineage (GTDB taxonomy): Bacteria > Actinomycetota > Thermoleophilia > Solirubrobacterales > Solirubrobacteraceae > F1-60-MAGs163. The sequence goes on along the minus strand of CAVQQA010000004.1, from coordinate 3,645 downwards.
GAGCTGCCCGCGGACGATCAGGCCGGCGCCGATACCCGTCGCGAGCTTGAGGTAGGCCATGTCGTCGGCGCCCCTTCCCGCGCCCCAGAGCCACTCGCTCAGGGCGCCGAGGCTCGGCGTCGTTCCCGACCTCGACGGGCCGTCCCAGCGCCTCGGACATCGCGTCCGCCGCCCGCACCCCCACCCATCCCGGCAGGATCGTCGAGTCGCCCACCTCGCCGGACGGCCGGTGCACCGGTCCCGGCAGGCCCATCCCCACGCCGGCGACCGTCTCGCTCGCCGCGCCGACCTCCTCGAGCACCTCGCCGACGAGCCGGGTCGCGACCACGATCGCCTCCGCCGCGGGCAGGTCGGTGTCGAGCAGCTCATGGCGCTCGGCCAGCACGACGTGCGCGAAGTCGGCGAGCACGACGCGCAGATGGCTCTTGCCGAAGTCGAGCCCGAGCGCGACACCGGCCGAACGGTGGAGGGAGACCAGCACCGGCGGGCGGCCCATCGCCCCGGGATCGCGAGGTTGTCCGTCGGCGACGACCTCGACCACGAGCCGCTCCGCCTGGAGATCGGCGATCACCGCCGACACCGTCGACGGGGCCAGCGCCGTCACAGCGAGCGAGATCGGCGCGCGAGCACTGCCCGCGCAGGGCGAGCGCCCCGAACAGGCGGGCGCGCGCGTTCGAGGGGTGCCTGATCGGGTTCTTGGTCATGGTGTGCATCGGGGCCTTTCGGTCGATGTCGAACCAACAATGCCTTGTGCTGCGCGAATCACGGCGCTGACATACTGCGAAATCGCAAGAATTTCTTGGGTGAGCGTGCGCGACTGGAAGGGAACGTCATGAGTCGGTTGTCGAGGCGGATGAGAAACGGAGGCGTGGGGCTGCTCGCGACCGGAGTGCTCGCGGCCGCGGGTGTGATGGGCGTGCCCGTCGCGAGCGGCGCCGGCTCGCTGAGCGGCGCGCACGAGCGCTCGACGCCGGAGGTCGGCAAGCCGCGCATGAAGCACGGTTGCGCGCGGATCGAGGATCGGCTGCCGACCCTGCGCGACTGGCCGCGCGTGAAGAGCAGGATCAAGGACTCCAAGAAGCTCGAGGCGCGCGTCCGCTCGATGCTCTCGACGCTGTCGCTCGAGGAGAAGGTCGGGCAGATGACCCAGCCCGAGATCTCGGCGATCACGCCTGACGAGGTGCGCGACTACCACATCGGCTCGGTCCTCAACGGCGGCGGCTCCTGGCCGCAGGCCAACAAGCACGCGGCTCCCGGGGACTGGCTCGCGCTCGCCGACGCCTACTGGGCGGCCTCCAAGGCGGGCAACGCTGCCGGCGTCCCGGCGATCTGGGGCATCGACGCCGTGCACGGCAACTCGAACATCTTCGGCGCGACCTTGTTCCCCCACAACATCGGCCTCGGTGCCGCGCACGACCCGTGCCTGATCCGCGACATCCAGGCCGCCACGGCCGAGCAGGTGCGCGCGACCGGTCAGGACTGGGCGTTCGCCCCGACGCTCGCGGTCGTCCGCGACGACCGGTGGGGCCGCACCTATGAGGGCTTCTCCGAGGACCCGCGCATCACGCGCGCCTACGGCTACGAGGCGGTCCGCGGTCTCCAGGGCAAGAGCCGGCACGGCATCGGCGAGGACGGCGTGATCGGCACCGCCAAGCACTTCATCGGCGACGGCGGCACCGCGGACGGCAAGGACCAGGGCGTCAACCCGTCGTCCGAGTCCGAGATGATCAACATCCACGGCCAGGGCTACTACGGCGCGCTGGCGGCGGGCTCGCAGACCGTGATGGTCACGTTCAACTCGTGGACCAACGAGGAGCTCGGCATCGCACGAGGGCAAGCTGCACGGCAGCCACCAGGCGCTCTCGGAGATCCTCAAGGGCAAGATGGGCTTCGACGGCCTCGTGGTCTCGGACTGGAACGGCATCGGCCAGGTCGAGGGCTGCACGAACGCGAGCTGCCCGCAGGCCGTCAACGCCGGCATCGACATCGTGATGGTCCCGAACGACTGGAAGGCGTTCATCGCCAACACGGTCGCGCAGGTCCAGTCCGGCGAGATCCCGATGGCGCGCATCGACGACGCCGTCACGCGGATCCTGCGGGTGAAGCTGCGGACCGGCCTGATGGACCAGCCCAAGCCCTCGGCCCGCGAGCACGCCGGTGAGCAGACGGCACTGCAGCATTCAGAGCTCGCCCGCCGCGCGGTGCGTGAGTCGATGGTCCTGCTCAAGAACGAGCAGCGCCTGCTCCCGCTCTCGGCGAACTCGAAGGTGCTCGTCGTCGGCAAGTCAGCGGACTCGCTGCAGAACCAGACGGGCGGGTGGAGCCTCACCTGGCAGGGCACGGGCAACTCCAACGCCGACTTCCCGAACGGCACGACGATCCTCGGTGGGCTCCGACAGGCGCTCGGCGACAGCCGGGTCACGTTCTCCGAGTCCGGCGAGGGCGTCGACCCGAGCGCCTACGACGCGGTCATCGCCGTGATCGGCGAGACGCCATACGCCGAAGGCAGCGGCGACCTCGGCAGGCGCTCGCTCGAACACGCCCGTCTGCACCCGGAGGACCTCGCGGTGCTCGACCGCGTCTCCGGCAAGGGCGCGCCGGTCGCGACCGTGTTCCTCGCCGGCCGGCCGCTCTACGTCAACCAGGAGCTCAACCGATCCGATGCGTTCGTGGCCGGCTGGCTGCCGGGGACGGAGGGCCAGGGCGTCTCCGACCTCCTGGTCAAGGGCCGTCGCACCGGCAAGGGCTTCACCGGCAAGCTTTCCTACTCGTGGCCGGCGACCCCCTGCCAGACTCCGCTGAACGCCGGCGACGAGGACTACGCGCCACTGTTCGAGCTCGGCTACGGCCTTCGCAACTGGCAGCGGGCGACCGTTCCGCAGCTGCCGGTGGAGTCCGTCGCCCGCTGCATCGACGCCGGGGGCGGCGGCACCGCCACCGAGGAGCTCGAGCTCTTCGTCCGCCAGGACGTCGCGCCCTACAAGAGCTACATCGGCTCGCCGGACAACTGGGGCGGAACTGAGCTGGGCAACGACCCCAGCGCGGTGACCTCGCACACCAACATCGAGGCGCGGACCTCGGACGTCAACGTCCAGCAGGACGCACGCAAGATCACCTGGAAGGGCGGTCCGGGGCAGTTCTACCTGCAGGCGGCGGAGGCTGACCTACTTCCCTACCTCAACAGCAACGCCGCTGTCGTGTTCGACACGATCGTGACCCAGGCGCCGAGCCAGCGGGTCGTGCTCAGCGCGCACTGCACCTACCCCTGCTTCTCCGAGGTCGCGATGACGAACGTCTTCGCCGATCGCGCCGACGGGGTCAAGCACACGGTCAAGGTGCCGGTGGCCTGCCTGGACACGGGCACGCTCGAGTTCGACCACATCAACACGCCGTTCCTGATCTACACCGAGGGGACGATGGAGGTCGCCCTCGCCAACCTGCGCTGGGTGCCTGGCGCGGCGGCGGACCCCGACGCCCTCTCCTGCAGCGATCTTCAGTAGCGGATCGCTCGCGTGCGTGACCCGGGCTTGAGTGAGCCGAGCCCAGAACTGGTTGGGGCTTCGGCGCCTGAAACCGTGAGTTGAGTGTGCCAACAGCAACGCGCTGCACGCGGCCGGTAGGACACCGCCCGCTTCGCGGCGGAAT
>CAVQQA010000003.1:0-706837 GCA_963714935.1 uncultured Actinomycetes bacterium | reverse complement strand
AACATCGCCACGTATTGCTTGGACGTAGAAGATCTTCTGCGAGAAGCCCTGGTCGGCGTCGATCGGCGCGTAGAAGAAGGCGAGCGCGAACGCCGCGGTCAGCACGACGCCGCGGCGATCGCGAGCGCGCGTCAGGCGCGTTCCGTAGAGCTTGCGTGCTGGTCGGCATGCGTCAGTCCTCGACCAGGAAGTCGAAGACCGCGTAGGCGAGCAGTGCGAAGACGAGATCGTACAGCGCGAGGATCGCCAGCCAGCGTCCCGGCAGCGGCTCTGCGCCGGCGGCGGCGAACAGCGGCGCGGTCGCGCGCGCGGCGCCGATCATCGACGGGCACGAGCAGCGGCAGCGCAAGGATCGAGGTGATCAGGTCGCGCGCGCGGGTCTGCACGGCGATGCGCGGCGACGAGCGTGCCGACGACGGCGAGCCCGACGTCCGCGAGCGCGAGCACCAGCGCCAGCCGCAGCCTGTCGCCGGCGCCGGGGGTCGGGCCGAGCAGCAGGAGCGCGAACAGCGGCACGGCGACGATCTGCGAGCGCGACAGGAACAGAAGCAGCGCGGCGGACTTGGCCAGCAGCAGCGCGGTGCGGTCGACGGGCGCGAGCAGGAAGCCGTCGAGGCCGCCCTCGTCGCGGTCGGCGACGAACAGGCGCCCGATTCCCAGCAGCGCGGCGAGCAGCATCGTCACCCACAGGACGCCGGCGGCGAGGTGGCCGTCGACGCGAGTCGCGGTCGCAGCGCGAAGTGGAACACGCACGTAGGTCGTGGCGCTGAACAGCGTCATCGCGACGAGCGTCTGAGGCGCGCGTCGCTCCAGCCGCAGCTCCTTGGAGAGCACCGCGCGTGCGGCGCCGAGCGTCGCCGGGGACGGCGTCGCGGCGGCTCACCGGTAGAGCGCCCCGATCTGCGGCCGCGCTGACCTCGGCGGCCGGCGCGCAGCAGCGCCGGCGCGTCCGTCGCGCAGGCCGAGTGCCAGGTCGGCCTCGGCCAGCCCGCCGGCCGGGTCGTGGCTCGTGACGACGCGCGTGCGTCCGCTGATCGCGCCCGATCAGCGGCTCGACGCAGCTCGCTCGCCGCCGGGTCGAGGTTCGCGCGCGGCTCGTCGAGCAGCAGCACCGTCGGGGTCGTGCAGCACCGCGCGGCAGACCGCCAGGCGCTGGACCATCCCGCGCGAGAGCGTGTGCACGCGGTCATCGCCGCGCCGCTCGAGTCGCCGCGCTCGCAGCAGCTCCTCGATCCGCGCGGCCGGGCCGCGGACAGCCCGTGCAGCTGCGCGTGGTAGTCGAGGTTCTCGCGCGCGCTCAGGTCGCCGTAGAGCAGCGGGTCGTGGCCGAGGAAGCCGATCCGCCCGCGGACCGCGCCAGCCCTCGCGGCGCACGTCGTGGCCGAGCACGCGCGCCGCGCCGCCGTGCGGGCGCAGCAGCGTCGCGAGCACGCGCAGCAGCGTCGACTTGCCGGCGCCGTTCGGGCCGAAGACGACGAGCGTCTCGCCGCCGCGAGCGTCGACCGTCGACGCCGTCGAGGGCCGGCGCGCTCGCCGTAGCGTCGCACGAGCCCGCGTAGCGTCGATCGCGTCAGTGGTCGCCACGGCCGCCCTCGCGCGCCAGCGAGTCGGCGGCGTGGCGCAGCGCCGGAGCGAGCACCGGGAAGAGCTGGTCGATCGCCTGCGGGCTGCCCGGGAAGTTCACGATCAGCGTGCGCCCGGCGATCCCGCTGACGCCGCGCGTGAGCAGCGCCGACGGCTGATGGCGCAGGCCCTCGATCAGCATCGCCTGCTGGAAGGCGGGCGCCTCGCGCTCGATCACCGCGGCGCGTCGCCTCGGGCGTGACGTCGTCGGGCGTCAGGCCGGTGCCGCCGGTCGTGAAGACGAAGCGCACGTCCTCGGCGACCAGTGCGCGCAGGCGCGACTCGATCGACGCGCGTTCGTCGGGGAGCACCTCGACCGAGGCCGGAACACGCCCGCCTCGCGGCGCGAGCTCCGCCAGTCTCAGCCCGGAGTCGTCCTCCCCGTCGCCGCGGGCGAGCGTCGTGGAGATGGTGAGCACCGCGGCACGCATGGCGCTGCACGGTAGCCGGGAACTACAGCCCGGCGCGCATCCACGCTCCCGAGCGGCCACCGGACTTCTCGAGCAGTTCGACGGTCTCGATCGCTGATCCCGCGGTCGAGGCCCTTGACCATGTCGTAGACGGTCAGCGCGGCGACGGCGGCGGCGGTCATCGCCTCCATCTCGACGCCGGTGCGCGCGCGACACCGGCGCGTCGCCGTCAGCGTCACGGCGCCCGCCCGACGTCGATCCGCCTCGACGTCGACGTGGTCGAGCCCGATCGGGTGGCACAGCGGTATCAGCTCGCCGGTGCGCTTGGCGGCCTGGATGCCCGGCGATCCTGGCGACGCCGAGGACGTCGCCCTTGGGGGCGTCGCCGGCGGCCACCGCGGCTGCCGTCGCGGGACTCATCCGCACGCGCGCGCGAGCCACCGCGCGCCTGTCGGTGACGGGTTTGTCGGCGACGTCGACCATGCGCGCCGCACCGTGCTCGTCCAGATGCGTCAGGTCACTCACGAGAGCAGCGTACCCCGCGTATCGCCGCAGGGCCTCCGGCGAATACCGGCCTTCGGCTGTCAGGAGGACTTTGCGCGCGCGCACTTCGCCCAGCGCCCGCCGCGCCGGAACGGCAGCCGCGCGCTGCGCGGAGCGGTGATCCTGATGCGTGTGTAGATGCGGCGGCCGTCAGAGCACGTCGTTCGTCCCGACAGCCGGACGGTCACCCGCACCGAGCGCCGGGCGCCGCGCTTGCGGTAGCGGCCCGCGCGCCTGCGCAGTCGTTCCACCCCACCTCGACCAGGCGAGGTTGCTGATCGTGCGCCGCTTGGAGAGGCTCAGGCGGCTCGGCCGCTCGCGGAACTTGCCCGCTGACGCGCACGTACACCTTCGGGCGCCGGGGCGGCGCAGACCTTCAGGTCGACGGCGACCGCCGTCTCAACGCCGGCGAGCGGACAGCGCTCGCGCCCGAACCCGAACAGCACCGGTTGGTAGCGCCCGTCGCCCGCCGTGCGCATCAGCACGAAGCTGTTGCCCGGCGAGCATCCGGCTCCGCCCGCCGGCCGCTCGACGGCGAATGACTCATCGACGGTCGAGATCGCGATGTCCAGACACTGCGACGCAATCCCGCACGAGTTCGCGATGGCCTGCCGCTCGGCGTCGGTCGGGGCCCGGCTGGCGTGGGCCGGCAGCGCCGCTGCGAGCAGCAGAGCGGTCGCGAGCAGAGGAGCGCGCTCGGATGCCGCCGGCGAGCGTCGGGTGCAGAACCGCGCCGAGCATCACGCGGGCGTGTGCGTCCGCTGCGCGGCAGCGATCAGGTCGCAGCACGGCCGCCTCGTCGCCGGCGCGCAGCAGCGCGATCGGGTCGGGATCGCCGTTGACGATCGCCTCGAAGAACGCCTTGCGGTCCTGGTAGGTCGGCAGCGTGCCCTTCGCCCAGCCGCGGGCGTCGTTGAGCATGCATCGCGAGCTGCGCGTACTCCTCGCCGAACAGCTCGCCGATCTCGCGCTTCATCCGCTTGGCCAGCGCGGGCGAGGCGCCGGCCGTCGAGATCGCGATCGCCAGCGGGCCGGTGCGGACGATCGCCGGCAGGATGAAGTTGCACAGCGGCGGCACGTCGACGACGTTGACGAGCATCGCGCGGCGCTCGGCGTCCTCGTAGATCGCGGATGTTGACGTCGGTGTCGTCGGTGCAGGCGATCACCATGAAGGTGCCCTCGAGGTCGCTCGGACCGGCGTACTCGCGCTGCTCCCACGCGATCGAGCCCTCGGCGGCGAGCGCCTCGAGCTCAGGCCCGCGTGCGGGCGACGATCACGGTCACGTCGCCGTCGCAGGCGAGCAGGCCCTCGACCTTCTCGAGGCCCGATCTCGCCGCCGCCGACGACGACGCAGCGACGGCCCGTGCAGCTTCAGGCAGGCGATGTAGAACGGCGTGTCCAGCATGTCGCGCACGCAGGTCTGGTCGCAGATCCCGCGGCGGAACTGGCAGACGCACTCCTTCCCGGCGTAGGCGGCTGCAGGCATCGTCGAACCAGCGTAGAGGCTCGCGGCAGGTGAGGGCTCATCAGGCTCTCATCTGGGGCGCGTAGAGATGTGCCGCACAGCCAACCAACCAGCCGGACGGCCCGGCGCGGCCGGAGAGGTGAACCGAGATGAACCACGACCCGCAGCTTCCCGCCCTGGCGTCGTCACTTGGCGCTCGGCGCCGTCCTGGCGTGCTTGAGCGCCGGGGTCGTCGGCTGCTCCTCGTCCACGGTGCCCGGAGCGCGCTTCCCTGCCGAAGACCGACGAGCGCGTCGACCTGAAGCCCGGGGACTTCACGACGCGGATCGACAACCCCTACTGGCCGATGGCGCCCGGGAGCCGCTGGGTGTACAGGGAGACCGACCCCGCCGGTGCGCGTCAGCGCGTCGTCGTCACCGTCACCGACAGGACGAAGCGGATCGCCAACGGCATCACCGCGCGGGTCGTGACGGACGTGGTCACCGAGGGCGAGCAGCCGGTCGAGATCACAGAGGACTGGTACGCGCAGGACCGCGCGGGCAACATCTGGTACCTCGGCGAGCACACCAAGGAGTACGAGAACGGCATGTTCAAGTCGACCGCGGGCTCGTTCGAGGCCGGCGTCGACGGTGCCCAGCCGGGGATCGCGATGCCCGCGGATCCCGAGCCCGGGCTGGCCTACCGCCAGGAGTACTACGCAGGCCACGCCGAGGACAGGGCGGAGGTCCTCAGCCTCGGCGAGCAGGCGCAGGTGCCGTTCGGCCACTTCGATGAAGTCGTCATGACCAAGGACCTGAACCCCCTGGAGCCGGAGATCCTCGAGTACAAGCTCTACGCCCGCGGCGTCGGGCCGGTGCTGGCGATCGGCGTCTCGGGCGGCAGCGACCGCGAGGAACTCGTCAGCTTCACGCGGGGCCGGTAGTCAGCGACCGCTGCGCAGCGTGCGCAGCCAGCGCGCGGTCGCGCCGGCCAGCGCCGCGGCGCCCTGCCGCAGCGCCTGCCGGCGATCGGTGTCGCGCGCGGAGCGCAGTCCGACGACCGTGCGCGCCGCGCCGACCAGCGTCTCGTCGTAGGGGAACCACCACGCCGGTCTGCCTATCGGGGGGTCCCAGGTGATCGACCTTCGGCTCCGCGCACGTGCGCAAGGCGACGGCACCGCGCGAGCGGCCGATCCCCGAGCCCTTGACGCCGCCCCACGGAACCTGCGGCGCGCTCCGCGCGACGAGGTGGTCGTTCATCCAGACCATCCCGGTCTGCAGCTCGCGCGCGATCCGCGCGCCCTTGAAGCGGTCGGCCGTCCAAACGGACGCACCGAGCCCGAACGCGGAGGCGTTGGCCAGGCGGATCGCCTCCTCCTCGCTGCCGGCTTCGTGAACGACCAGGACCGGTCCGGGTGCCTCCTCGCGCCAGAGCCGCATCCTCGGTTCGACACCGGTCAGCACTGCGGGGGCGAAGAACGCGCCCTTGATGCCGTCCGGCGCCACCGGTCCCCCGCAGTGCAGCGTCGCGCCCTGCTGGACGGCGTCGTCGACGAGCGAGACGAGACGCTCGAGGCGCTCACCGGACACGAGCGGGCCGATCTCCGTGGCCGGGTCTGCGGGATCGCCGACCGTGAGCGCAGACGCCGCCGCGACGACGGCGTCGACGAATCGGTCGCTCGTCTTGTGCAGGCAGATCGCCCGGCCCACGCTTCCTCCGGACTGGCCGGCGTTCGCGAACGCCGCCCACGTCGCCGCCGCGCGCTGCGCGCATGAGGTTGGCGTCCGCGAGCACGAGCATCGCGTCGTCTCCGCCGAGTTCCAGCACGCTGCGCTTGAGCGCCCGCGCGCACGCCTCGGCGACCGACGCGCCGGCGCGCTGGCTGCCCGTGAACCGGACCTGCGCCACCGGCGACTCGACGAGCGCCCCACCGGTCGTAGGCGTGCCCGTGAACGACGCGCAGCAGACCCTCGGGCAGCCCGGCGCGGGCGAACACCCGGGCGACCCGCTCTCCGGCCAGCGCCGCGTGCGGCGAGGGCTTGAACACGACGCCGTTGCCGGCCATCAGCGCCACGGCCACGTCGCCGAGCGGTGTCGCGAAGGGCTCGGCCGCCGGACCGATCACGCCGACCACGCCGAGCGGCTCGTACGTCCAGCGCCCGCGCTTGATCGGGTGCTGGGTACGCGAGAAGCCGATTCGCTCCCCCGCGAGGATCCGCGGTCCGCGATCGGCGAGCCACTGCAGCGTCTCGACAGCCGGCAGGATCTCCATCGACCTCGACCTCGGCCCTCGGGCGTCCCTGCTCGCGGGAGATGCAGGTCGATCAGTTCGTCGAGTCTCGCTGATCACCGCCTGCGCGGCCCGCGCCATGTATCGCGCACGGTCGCGAGCGCGCAGCAGCGCCCACAGCCGCTGCACCTCGGCGGCACGATCGACGGCCGCCGCGACGTCACGTGCCGAAGCCGCCGCGACGGAGCCGAGCGCACGGCCGCCGGCGGGGCTGCGCGACTCGATGCGGGCGGCGACTGTCTCGGCCATTCGTCGCCGATGCTATTGGGCTACCCGCGCCCGCGGGCACGGCGGATCGCGTCGAGCCGCTCGCGCAGCGCGGCCTCGGCGTCGTCCGGCACGGTAGAAGCGCTCGCCGACGACCGACTCCGGCAGCAGCTCCTGGTCGCCGACGTGCCCGGGCTGCTCGTGCGGGTCGTCGTAGCCGACCCCGCGGCCGAGCTGCTCGGCGCCCGGGTAGGAGCCCGAGCGCAGGTATTGCGGGCGGTGTCTGGGCGCCGTGCTCGCGGACGCGAGCGCCGGGCCCGGCCGAGCGCGTGGTACGCCTCCTTGGACTTCGGAGCCAGGCTCAGGTAGATCGAGGTCTGCGCGAGTGCCCATGCCGCCTCGGGCATGCCCACGTGCTCGACGGCGTGAGCGGCGGCGACCGCGAGCCCGAGCGCGGCCGGGTCGGCGTTACCGACATCCTCGCTCGCGAGGATCACCATCCGCCGCGCGATGAAGCGCGGGTCTTCGCCACCCTCGATCATCACCGCGAGGTAGTACAGCGAGGCGTCGGGGTCCGACCCGCGCGTGGCCTTGATCCAGGCGCTGATCGTGTCGTAGTGCTGATCGCCGCGCCGGTCGAAGCGCACTGCGCGGCGCTGGAGCGCGTCCTCGGCGAGATCGAGCGTCACGCGCCCCATCTCCTCGGCCGCACCGGAGGCGAGTTCGAGCGCCTGAAGCGCGGTCCGGGCGTCGCCGCCCGAGCGCGCGGCCAGAAAGACGAGTGCCTCGTCGTCGACCTCGACGTCCCCGCAGGCGCGGCGATCGAGTGCACGCCGCAGCAGCACCTCTATGTCCGCCGCGGTCAGGGCGTGCAGTTCGTAGACCTGAGTGCGCGAGAGCAGCGCCGAGTTGACCTCGAAGTAGGGGTTCTCGGTCGTTGCCCCGATCAGCGTCACGAGACCGTCCTCGACGGCCGGGAGCAGCACGTCCTGCTGTGCCTTGTTGAAGCGGTGGATCTCGTCGAGGAACAGAACGCTGCGCTGTCCGCGGGCGTCCCGGCGGTGGGTCGCGCGCTCGATCACGCTGCGCACCTCCGCGCGCCCGGCCTCGACCGCACTCAGCTCCTCGAAGGCCGCATCGGCGCTCGTGGCGACGATCCGCGCGAGCGTCGTCTTTCCGGACCCAGGTGGTCCGTGCAGCACCATCGAGTGCGCACGCCCGTGCTCGATCGCCGATCGGAGAGCCGTTCCGTCGGCCAGGAGGTGCTCCTGTCCGACCACCTCGGCGGCCGTCAGCGGCCGCAGTCGCGTCGCGAGCGGCGAATCCGGGTGCGTCGCGCCCGGGCCACCCGGACGCTCCTGTGCGCCGGTGTCGAACAGCTGGTCCACCGCGGTCAGTATCGCGCCTGCCGCGGTCGACGCGTACGATCCGCCGATGGCGGGAACCCCGGCGACGACGGATCTCCAGGCCGAGACCGTCGAGCTGCTGGCGCGCCTGCTGCGCGTCAACACCGTCAACCCGCCCGGCGACGAGCGCCCGGTCCAGGAGCTGCTCGCGGCGCTGCTCGAGCAGGCGGGCTTCGAGGTCACGCTCGTCGGGCGCACGCCGTCGCGGCCGAATCTCGTCGCGCGCCTGCGCGGGAAGGAGGACGGCCCGACGCTGTGTCTGCTCTCCCACGTCGACACGGTGCTCGCCGATTCCAGCGAATGGAAGCGCGATCCCTGGGGCGGCGAGGTCGTCGACGGGGTCATCTGGGGCCGCGGCGCGCTCGACATGAAGAACCAGACTGCAGCCGAGGTCGTCGCCGCCGTCTCGCTCGCGCGTGAGGGCTGGAGGCCCGAGCGCGGCGATCTGCTCGTCGTGTCGGTGGTCGACGAGGAGGTGGGCGGCGCGGACGGCGCGATCTGGCTGTGTGACGAGCACCCCGATCTCGTCCGCTGCGACTACCTGCTCAACGAGGGCGCCGGCGCAGTCATGCCGTTCGAGGGCGAGCGGCTCTACGGAGTGTGCGTGGCCGAGAAGGGCGTCTTCAGGTTCGACCTGACGACGTCGGGCACCGCGGGTCACGCCAGCGTCCCGGGCGTCGGCGACAACGCGCTGCTGAAGCTCGCGCCGCTGCTTGATGCGATGGGCAGGCGCAAGCCCGCGATGGACGTCACCGAGGGTCCGCTGCGGTTGCTGCGCGAGCTGGGTTTCGATGCGGGCGACCCGGAGCGGGCGCTCGAGGCGCTGCGCGCGCGCGACCCGCTGCTGGCGCTGATGGTCGAACCTCAGCTCGGCGTGACGTTCGCACCGACGATGGCCGCGGCGTCCGAGAAGATCAACGTCATTCCGTCGCGCGCCACGATCAGCGTCGACTGCCGCACGCCGCCCGGCATCGCCGAGCAGGCGGTCAGGCAGCGGGTCGACGAGGTGCTCGGCGGCACGGGCTACGAGATCGAGTTCACCGACCATACGGTCGGCAACGAGTCGCCCGTGCAGTCGCCGCTGATGGACGCGATCCGAAGCTGGGTCGGTCGCGAGGATCCGGGTGCCCGGGCCGTCCCCGTCGTTCTGCCCGCCTACACCGACTCGCGCACGTTCAGGGCGGCGTTCCCCGAATGCGTCGCCTACGGCTTCTTCCCGATGGTCAACACCACGCTCTACGAGTCGTGGCCGCTGCTGCACGCCCCGGACGAACGGATCGACGTCCGCGACCTCGGCGCGGCGACGCGCTGCTACCGCGAGGTCGCACTGGAGTTGCTCGGGTGAGCGTCGCGCCGCAGGCCGCCCAGCCGCTGCGGCTCGGCGGCATGGCGCTGCGCAACGGGCTGCTCGTTCACGGTCCCACGTCCTGGGCGGCAGCGATCCGTCGCGCTGACGGCTCGGTTCAGGTCGCATCGGGGCGCAAGCCGCGCGCGCCGGCATCGATCGACCGCGTTCCCGGAGCGCGCGGCATCGTCAAGCTCGGCGAGGCGATGCTGGTCATCCCGCTCGTCAAGCGCGCCCTGCCCGCGGCCCGGCTGCCCTTCGAGGATGCCGCGGTGATCGGCGCCGCGCTGGCGGCGAGCGCGGGCGGTCTCGCGGCGCGGCGCGGGATGCGCGGGATGCGCGGTGAGCTGACCGCGGTCGGGCTCTCGCTGCTCCCGTCGATCGTGGCGCTGCGCGGTGGCGAGGTCGCTCAGTACCACGGGGTCGAGCACAAGGCGATCGCGGCCTACGAGCAGGGGTCGAGCGATGCCGGCGCCGCCGCCAAGGAACACGACCGCTGTGGGTCGCACCTGATGGCGCCGATGCTCGCCGCCAACCTCGCCGGGGTCGCGCTGCTGCGGCGCGCGATCGACAGGCCCTCACCCGCTAGCCGGCGGGATCGTCTCGCTGGCCAGCGTCGGCATAGCCGTCGAGGTCTTCGTCTGGAGCGAGCGCAACGCGGAGACGCGAACCGCCCAGGCGCTGCGCCGCCCGGGCACCGAGCTGCAGCGCGTCGTCGGAACGCGCGAGCCGACTGCCGATCAGCTCGACGTCGGTCGCGCGGCGCTGGACGAGATCCTTCGCGCCGAGGGGGCCGACGCCGTCACCTGACGGGCACGGCGCGGCAGCCGGTAACAGCCCAGAGGGTGCAGGATCGGCCGTTCCTGCCGATACTCCCTGCGATGCCCTCCACGCTTGTGGCCCAGTTGCCTGCGGCCGAAGATCCCGCGCAGGCCAAGTCAGAGCTGCTCGCCGCCCTCGATCAGCTCGACCAGGCGCTGCGCAGCAGCGGTCTCACGGACGTCCCGCCGCCGCCCTCTCTGCTCGAGCAGATCCAGGAGTTCGGCACCAACTGGAGTGGCTTCCTCGGCATCATCTTCATGGGCCTGCTGGTGTTCGTGCTGTGGCGCAGCCTCAAGCTGATGCCGCGCACGAAGCCGATGCAGATCAAGCCCGAGGCCAATCTCGACGTCGGCTGGGAGGACATCGCCGGCGTCGACGAGGCGAAGGCCGAGCTGCGTCGAGGTCGTCGAGTTCCTGCGCGACCCGAAGCCGTTCCACCGTCTCGGCGCCCGCGTGCCGCAGGGCGTGCTGCTGCACGGCCCGCCGGGAACCGGCAAGACGCTGCTCGCCAAGGCCGTCGCCCACGAGTCCGGCGCGCAGTTCTTCTCGCAGTCCGCATCATCGTTCGTCGAGATGTTCGCCGGCCTCGGCGCGGCGCGGATCCGGCGTCTCTTCAACGAGGCGCGCAAGGCCGAGCCGGCGGTGATCTTCATCGACGAGCTCGACGCGGTCGGCGCCAAGCGCGGGTCCGACAACAACTCCGAGCGCGAGCAGACGCTCAACCAGCTGCTCGTCGAGATGGACGGCTTCGCGTCGACGGACCAGGTCGTCGTGATGGCCGCCTCCAACCTGCTCGAGAAGCTCGACCCGGCACTGCTGCGACCGGGCCGCTTCGATCGTCAGGTGTTCGTATCGCCGCCGGACGTCGGTGGGCGACGCCAGATCCTCACCGTCCACACGCGCGACAAGCCGCTGCGCGAGGACGTCGACCTCGGCCTGATCGCTCAGCAGACGAGCGGTCTCACCGGCGCCGACCTCGCGAACATCTGCAACGAGGCGGCGATCCGCTGTGCGCGCCGCAAGGGGCACGCGCTCTCGATGGCCGACTTCGACGCAGGCGCTCGAGCGCGTCGTCGCCGGCGTGCAGTCCTCGACGACGCTCAACGACCACGAGCGGCGCGTCGTCGCCTACCACGAGGCCGGTCACGCGCTGTGTCGCGAGCTGCTCGCGACGACCGAGCGCGTCCACAAGATCTCGATCATTCCCCGCGGCCAGGCGCTCGGCTACGTGATGAACCTGCCGGACGAGGACAGCTATCTGAAGACGCGCGAGGAGCTGGTCGACCAGATGACGGTGCTGCTCGGCGGACGCGTCGCCGAGCAGATCGTGTTCGGCGAGGTCACGACCGGTGCCGCAAACGATCTCCAGCGCGTGGCGGAGATCACCGCCGCGATGGTCCATGTCTACGGGATGGGCACCTCGGACAACACCACGCGGGCATTCGTCGACCCGGCGATGCTGTCCGACATCACCCGCCGGATCCGTGACGAGGAGCAGCAGTCGCTCGCGTTCGAGGCGCATCGGCATGCGCACGCGCTGATCACCGCCAATCACGCCAAGCTCGAGGAGTTCGCGCAGGCGCTGCTGGAGCGCGAGGTGCTGGAGCGGCCGGAGATCGATCGGATCATGGAGGGAGTGCCGCGACTGGACCGCCGGCCCAGCGGTCCGACACCGCTTCGCCGCGTCGCGGCCGATCCGGGGCCGGACCCCCAGGACGCGGCCTCGTAGACTGCGGCGCGCATGTTCGCGCGCATCGACCACATCGGGATCGCCGTCGAATCGATCGACGAGGCCCTCAAGACCTACGAGCAGGCCTACGCGATGCCGCTCGTCCATCGCGAGGTCGTGGAGGAGCAGGGCGTAGAGGCGGTTCTGCTCGACGTAGGCGAGAACCACGTCGAGCTGCTTCAGCCGCTCGGGCCCGATACGCCCGTCGGCAAGTACCTGGCCAGGCGCGGCCCCGGGATCCATCACGTCGCCTACCAGGTGCAGGACATCGACAGCGAGCTGGAGCGCCTGCGAGGCGCGGGCATCGAGCTGATCGACGAGACGCCGCGCACCGGGATCCGCGGTTCGCGCGTCGCGTTCTGCCACCCCAGGAGCACCGGCGGCGTGCTCACCGAGATCGTCGAGCCCGCGGAGGGACACTGACATGCCTGCAAAGGACAAGGATCAGCGCCATGGCGTGACGCTCGGATTTCAGGGCGGGGGAGCGCTCGCGCTCAAGCTCACGCAGAAGGACACGGCGGCGCTGCTCGACGCGCTCGCCAAGGGCGACTGGCACGAGGCGGACGACCTCGAGGGCCCGGTGCGCGTGAATCTCGCTCAGGTCGTCTACGTACGGACCGAGAGCGCCGAGCATCGCGTCGGTTTCGGGCTCGGTTAGCCGTCCACGGTGCGGTCACTGGCGCGAGCTGACCTCGCCGTCTACCGGATCGTCCGCGGCGGCGCACGCAAGCACGGCGCGATCCGTGCCGTCAGACGCTTCTCTGCCCTGGGTGAGCACGGCGCCGGCTGGCTCGCACTGGGTGCGGTCGGCGCGGCGCTCGATCCGCAGCGGCGCCCACGCTGGTCGCGCGGAGCGGCGGCGGTCGGCGGCGCCTACGTCGTGAACACGGCTCTGAAGACGGTCGCGCGGCGGCCACGGCCGATCGTCGACGGACTCCCTGCGCTGATCGGGACGCCGACGCAGCTCAGCTTCCCGAGCGCCCACGCCGCGACCTCGTTCGCCGCAGCGCGCTCGTACTCCGCGCTGCTCCCGGGTGCTCCCCTCTACGCGGTCGCGGGGGCGATGGCGGCGAGCCGCGTCTACCTCGGCGTGCACTACCCCTCCGATGTCGTGGCCGGTGCCGTGCTCGGCCTCGCGGCAGGAAGCCTCGCGCGATGAAGGTCGGCATCGTCGGGATGCCCAACGCGGGCAAGTCGTCGCTGTTCAACGCGCTGACCAAGGCCGGCGCCGAGGCAGCCAACTACCCGTTCACGACGATCGAGCCGAACGTCGCCGTCGTGCCCGTCATCGACGCGCGGCTGGAGCAGGTCGCGCGGACGATCGGCGCGAGCGAGACGGTCTGGGACACGATCGCCTTCCATGACATCGCCGGGCTCGTCGCCGGCGCGCCACAAGGGCGAGGGACTGGGCAATCAGTTCCTGGCGAACATCCGCGAGACGGACGCGATCGTTCACGTCGTCCGCTCGCACACCGACGAGAACGTCATCCACTCGGACGGCAGCGTCGACCCCGCGCGCGACATCGAGACGATCGAGACGGAGCTGATCTTCGCCGACCTCGACGCCGCCGAGCGGAGGCACGGCCGCGTGCTGCGTGAGGCGCGCAGCGGCGACAAGCACGCCGTTGCGGAAGAGGCATGGCTGGCGGCGGTGATCGCGGCGCTCCACGAGGGCAGGGCCGCGCGCACCGTGCCGCTGCCCGACGACGCGCCCGACGCAGCGCAGCTGCTTCAGCCGCTGACGGCGAAACCGGTTCTCTTCGTCGTGAACGTCGACGAGGGCAGCGACGAGGTTCCGCCCGCCGTCGCCGAGCATGCAGCCGCGCAGGGTGCGATCGCGGTGGCGGTCTCGTCGCGGCTGGAGGCCGAGCTCAGCGAGCTGGGCGACGACGATGCCGCAGCGATGCGCGCCGACCTGGGAGCCGGTGAGTCGGGTCTGGAGCGCGTCGTCCGGGGCGCCTTCGACCTGCTCGACCTGCTGGCCTTCTTCACGGCCGGCGAGGACAAGCCGGCGCAGTGCTGGCACCTGCGCCGCGGGCTGACGGCCTGGCACGCCGCCGGCGAGATCCACACGGACATCCAGAGGGGTTTCGTCCGCGCCGAGGTCGTCGGCTGGGACGAGCTGGTCGATGCCGGCGGCTACGCCGGCGCCCGCGAGCGCGGCACGCTGCGTCTCGAGGGTCGCGACTACGTGATGCGCGACGGCGACGTGATCACCGTCAAGTTCACGCCGTAGGCGAGGCCACTTGGGCTTGCGCTGCTGACTTCGTCAACGCGCGGCTGTGACGTAGGGCAAGACTTGACACCCCCCCCCCCCCCGTCAGCAGTAGCTTCGCGACGAAGCCGATCATCATTCGGCGCAATCCACGAGGAGGCGAGCAATGTCCTCGCAATCGGTCGGGTTACGGGTTGTCCTGTTTGTTGCGACGTGCAGCGTCGCTGCTGCGTCGCCCCTCAGTACCGTGGAGGGGAAGAAGACGCCACCGCCCGTGATTTCCGGGGACGCGCGGAACGTGTTTCCCGATCCACCTGACGAGCCCGTGACGCTCGAGCCGGCGGACGACGCGGGCGATCAGGGCGCGCAGTCGTTCGCCTATCCGACCACCGCGCGATACATCGTTAACCCGGCTAACAACGCGCCGTGGGCGTCGCTTCGTAACTGGCACCAACTGCTCTTCATCGGCTCGGTCGCTGATGGCCACAACCTCGATGTGACCAACAGCTATCTGTACAGCCGGATGGGATACGTGCCCCAGCGGTGGTTCTGTGGCTGGGTGTTTGCTGAGAGCCTCGACAATATAGGAGGCTCTGGTACGTCACCGTGTCCGAGTACATGGGAGATGTATCCCGCAGGATTCTCACAGTACGTCAACTGCGACTACTGTGGCGGCGGCTGGGGACCCGTTTATCTGGCCCACGGAACCTATCTCTACCGGAATGTGTACCCGTGGGTGCAGAATCCTCCTCTGACCGACCAGTCTGTCTGGCGGCCTGCCGGCACGCCTGTCTATTGGCGCTATGTCAGCGAGTACGGAAATTGGGTCGCGGTGTCTGATGATTCCGTCGAGCACCTTAAGTGGTTCTTTGTGCCCAAGACGGCATTGCCCAACATCTGCAACGGAGGGGCGGGTGCGTATCCATCCTCGCGATACGGATGGGGAATGACGTGTGGACCCTGAGGTCCCGCCGAGTCGTAGGGGCAGCGCCGTGTGTTACTGGTTGAAAGGTGCGACTCCCGAGGGCTTGAATCGTTCAGGCTTGATGCTCCAGAGATTCCGACTAGCGTTCATCTCGGTCGCGGCGTGCTTCTGCGTAGCCTGGGTGTTGCCAGCTTCGCCCGCTTTCGCAGTGCGCGCTCCGTTTTCGGTGCCATCTGGGAAGACTGGGGCGCTCCGATCGGTCCCTTGGGCGAGTACTGTGTTTCCGCTCCCGCGACAGTACCGGCGGTATCGCAGCGCCCTGACGGGGGCGCCATCGAGCGACCTCTTCGAGCGGCGGGTAACGCTTCCGAACGGCCGCCGGTGCTCGTTGCTCGTCGCAGTGCTCGGCCGCGCTCGCTTCAGCAGACCGCGGGTTTCGCGCAATGAAGTGACCTGGACGAACGGCGCTTTCGCGCCGGACCAGCGAGGGCGCAGAGGCGGGTACAGGTGGTTTCTGGGCCGAGATGGGACCACGGATATCGCCGTTGGCTTCTCTCGTGCGCCGAAGGGTGTCGCCACGAGCCGTCGCCGCTTTGTCGAGTTCGAGATCCGGCTAGACACCGACGCGGTTGGCGAAGTGCTATGTGCTAGCCGGGCAGCGAAGGAGGTTCCTGTGCTCCGCCGAGCCATCGCTGGCGCCCACGTGGCTCGAGTGAACCCCGCCGGGTTTGCTGGAGGCTCTGCCGAGAGGATGAGCCGATATGGCCAAGGGAACGAGGTTTCCGCGTGAGGTTCGTGAGCGTGCGGTCAGGATGGTGATCGAGCATCGCGACGGGTATCCGAATGAGTGGCAGGCGGTCTGCTCGATTGCGGGCAAGTTCGGGGCGGCGCCGGAGACGGTGCGCAAGTGGGTCAGGCAGGCCGAGATCGACGACGGCTGCCGGCCGGGCGTGAGCAGCGCTGAGGCTGAGCGGATCCGTGAGTTGCAGCGTGAGGTCAAGGAGCTGCGTCGCGCGAACGAGATCCTCAAGGCGGCGTCGGCTTTCTTTGCGGGGCTCGACCCGCATCCGCCGAGACGTTGAGCGCGCTGGTCGATGAGCACCGCGGCTCATCGAAGCCAGCGTCGATCCATCGGTCGGCGATGGGTATGACAACGCGCTGGCCGAGACGACGATCGGCGTGTTCAAGACCGAGAAGATCGCCCGCCAGGGCCCGTGGAAGACGACGGCCGACGTCGAGCTCGCCACGCTCAAATGGGTCGACTGGTTCAATCACGAGCGGCTGCACTCAGCGTGCGACCGACGGCCACCAGCCGAATACGAATCCCTCCATCTCCAGAAGATGGGGAGTCAACAACAACCGCCTCCAAGAATCCCGGCGGGGTTCACGAGCGTAGGTGGACGCCGCAGCGCTCGGCGTCGGCCTTCAGGCCGTCGCCGAGAGCCGTTCCGCCAGCCGGTTCATCCCGCGCTCGCGGGCCGCAGCCGCGGCGCCTGCCCGGTCCAGCGGCGCGTCCGCGGGGCGTTCCAGCGGGACGTCGCGAAGCGTCGCCATGTCCTTGAAGGCGCGCAGCAGGGCGAGGTCGGCGGTCAGCGCGCCGCGCGTCCGCGCGGTCAGCTCGCTGACCGGCGCCTGCGCCGCTGCCAGCACGCCCTCCAGGTCGCCGAAGCGGCGCAGCAGGTCGGCCGCGCCCTTCTCGCCGATCCCCTTCGCCCCGGGTATCCCGTCGGAGGGATCGCCGCGCAGCGCGATCAGGTCCGGCACCTGCGCCGGCTCAACCCCGTAACGCGCGCGGACCTCGGGCGGGCCGATCAGCTCCGGCCCGCCCTTGGCGGGAAACAGCACGCTCACGCGATCGCCGACGCACTGGAACATGTCGCGGTCGCCGGTGAACAGCAGGGTGCTGCCGCCCGCGTCGTGCTCGACGCGGGCGAGTGACCCGAGCAGATCGTCGGCCTCGAGATCGCCGGCGTCGAGCGCCGCCCACCCGAACTCCGCGTAGAAGTCCGCCGCCCGTGCCCACTGCGACTCCAGCTCGGGAGGCATCGGCGGGCGGTCGGCGTGGTAGGGCGGGTAGAGCGCGACGCGGTAGGCAGCCGCCTCGGCGCCGAAGCACAGCACGGTCGCGCGCGGTGCGAAGCGGTCGACCACCTGAAGCACGAGGTTCGCCATTCCGAGCAGCGCGTTCACCGGCTCGCCGTCGGACCCGGTGATGCTCTTCGGCAGGGCGAAGAACGCCCGGTAGAGCAGCGAGGGCGCGTCGACGGCGATCAGCGGGCCGGGCATCGTCGCCAGCCTACGCGGCTCACCGCGTCCTGAACGACGAGGGCCCGGTCCCGCGGCCGGTACCGTCACTGCCGCGTCCGAGAACGCCGCTCGCCACGTAGTCACCCTGATGCCCGACGAAAAGAAGACGACGAAGGTCCCGAAGTCACGCGTCGCGCGGACTGCCCGGTTCGGTTCGCTCGTCGGTGGTCAGGGCGTCAAGTGGACCGCGACCAACGCTGCCAACCGCCTGCGGTCGGACGACAGGGCGCAGGCTGCCTCGCAGGCGCGCGCGATGGACCTCGCAGACCAGCTCGTCAAGCAGCTCGGGCAGATGAAGGGCGCCGCCATGAAGATCGGCCAGGTGCTGTCGACCGTCGACTTCGAGCTGATCCCCGAGAGCGAGCGCGAGGAGTTCAAGCAGCGCCTCGCCGCGCTGCGCGACAACGCGCCGCAGGTTGCCTTCAAGGACATGCGCAAGGTCGCCGAGCAGGATCTCGGGGCCAAGCTGGGTGACGTGTTCGAGGTCTTCGACGAGGAGCCGGTCGCCGCCGCGTCGATCGGCCAGGTCTATCGTGCGCGGACGCAGGAGGGCAGCGACGTCGCGGTCAAGATCCAGTACCCGGGCGTCGCCGAGGCCGTCGAGACCGACATGCGCAACATGCAGATGCTCGTCCCGTTCCTCAGGCGGATGGCGCCGGGAATGGACGCCAAGGCGCTGCTGGCCGAGCTGCGTGAGCGGATCGCGGAGGAGCTCGACTACGAGATCGAGGCGGCCAACCAGCGGCAGGTTGCGCGCGCCTACCGCGGTCATCCGTTCGTTCGCATCCCGAAGGTCGATCTCGGGCTGTCGACACGCCGGGTGCTGGTCAGCGAGTTCGTCGACGGGATCGCCTTCGACGCGATCCGCAGGCTCGGCCAGGAGGAGCGCGATCGCTTCGCCGAGATCGCGTTCCGGTTCTTCTACGGACTGCTCGAGCGCGAGCGGATCGCAGCCGGGGACCCGCACCCGGGCAACTACCTGCTGTGCCCGGACGGACGCGTCTGCTTCCTGGACTTCGGCCTGATCAGGCGCGTCGACCGCGACTACATCGAGGGCGAGCAGGCGCTTGCGCGGGCGGTGATCGGCGGCGACGCCGAGCAGGCCCATCACTGGATGGCGACGCTCGGCTATCTCCCGGACCCGGACGACTTCCACCCTGAGCGGATCCTCGGACAGCTCCAGGCGGCCGGCGAGTGGTACTTCACGACGGGCTTCAGGCGCCTGGACCCCGAGTACGTGCGCTCGTCCATGGAGAGCGGCAGCTCGCCGCGGTCGCAGTACTTCGACTACATGCGCATGCAGACGCTGCCGCCGCAGGCGCTGCTGATCCGTCGCATGGAGGGTCTGTTGTTCGCCGTGCTCGGCGAGCTGCGAGCCGGCGCGGACTGGGGTGCGCTCGCACTCGAGTACATCGCCGGTGTGCCGCCATCGACTCCGCTCGGCGAGATCGAGGACGAGTACTTCCACGCTCGCGCGGCGTAGCGGTGAGCAGCTCGCGGGGCTACCGCGCGAGCAGCGCTCGTGCGATCACGAGTCGCTGGATCTCGTTGGTGCCCTCCCAGATCTGGTAGAGCTTCGCGTCGCGGTACCACTTCTCGACCGGGTGGTCGCGGATGTAGCCGTGGCCGCCGAGGATCTGCACGGCTTCGGTGCAGCAGCGCACGGCGACGTCGGCGGTCAGGCACTTGGCCATCGACCCCTCCGCCAACGCGAGCGGACGTCCTGAGAGCGCGAGCCAGCCCGCGCGCCACAGGAGCGCTCGTGCCGCCTCGATCTCGATCGCCATGTCGGCGAGCTTGAAGGCGACGGCCTGGTGGCGGGCGATCGGCTGCCCGAACGTGGTTCGCTCCATCGCGTAGTCGCGCGCGTACTCCAGCGCGGCGCGGGCGACGCCGAGCGCGGCCGCGGCGAAGGTCATGCGCGAGTACTGCAGGACGGTCAGCGCGAGCGCCGCGCCGGACAGCGGCTCGCCGCCCTGACGTGCGCCGCCCGCGGCGGCGGCACCCGGCAGCGGCGGCGCGATGTCGGTCCGAAGGCGGTTCTCAGCGGGTACGCGGCAGTTCTCCAGGACCACCTCGGCCGTGTGCGAGGCGCGCATGCCGAGCTTGCGCTCCTTGCGTCCCATCTCGAGCCCGGGGGTGCCCTTCTCGACGATGAAAGCGGCGGTCTCGCGCTCCTGCGCCAGCTTCGCGAAGACGATGTGCAGCTCGGCGATTCCGCCGTTGGTGATGAACTGCTTGCGGCCGTCGAGCACCCATTCGTCGCCGTCGCGGCGCGCCGTCGTGGAGATCGCGGAGATGTCCGAGCCCGCCTCCGGCTCTGTCAGGCACAGAGCGCCCAGGCAGACGCGGTCGGGGTCGCAGAACATCGGCAGGTAGCGGCGCTTCTGCTCCTCGGTCCCGAACGCGAGGATCGGCCCGGCGGCGTAGGTCGTCGAGCAGATCTCCGTCGCGATCGCCGCGCAACCCCATGCGAGCTCCTCGGTGACGACGAAGTTCGTGATGCCGACGATCCCGTCCGCGATCCCGCCACCGCCGTACTCCTCGGGAAAGCCGTAGCTGAGCAGGCCGACCTTCGCCGCCTTCTCGAGCACCGGCCAGGGCATCTCCTCGCGCGCGTCGTAGTCGCCGGCCACCGGGCGAATCTCGCGGCGCGCGAACTCGCGCGCCATCTCCCGGATCTGAAGCTGCTCGTCGGTCAGCGAGAAGTCGACTGCCATCGCGGCCGCGAATCTACTGTCTCGCCGCCGATCGGAGTACCATCACGCCCCGTGAGTCCGGAGCGCGCTGAATGGCTCGTCGTCGTGACCATGCGCGCGCTGGCGGTGACGTTCGCCGTGGTCGGCGTTCTGTTCATCAGCACTCCCGATGGGGTCGTGGACACCATCGACGACGTCGGCGGGTGGTTCGGAACCTTCGCGACGGGCCCTGAGACCGAACAGAAGCTCTGGCTCGCGCTCGGCTTCGCGTACATGACGGTGATCACTGGGCTCGCGCTCGTCGTGTCCACCGACGTCGCGCGCTTTCGTCCGATGCTGCTCGTGCTCGCTGCCGGCAAGGCCGCCTCCTCGATGGCGGCCGGAGCGTTCTTCGTCTTCGACGACGACGTCTTCATCTACCTCTTGAACTTCCTCGTGGACGGGGCCCTTGTCGCCGTCGCGCTCTGGTGCTGGGCGCTCGCCGGCCGCGTCCAGCCCCACGCGCCGGGCTGAAGGGTCCGACCGGGCCTGGGGGCGCCGGAACGCGCGGTGCTGCGGGCGTTCGCGCGAGCGCTCGTGCCGCCCGGCGGGCGGCTTCCGGGCGCGGAGGTCGAGGGTGGCGTGCCGGTCGTGGAACCGATCGAGCAGCTGCTCGCGGCCAGCCCGGCGCGCACACAGACCGCCGTGCGGATCGGTCTTCGCGCGCTGCAGTGGACGTCGTTCCCGCGGCGCTTCACGCGGCTGTCGCTCGAGCGGCGGATCGCCCATGTGGAGCGCATGCAGCGCAGCCGTTCGAGCCTGCGCCGTGACCTGGGACTCATGTGCAAGGCGCTGGCGGCCGTCGGCTATGCCCGTGACCCGCGGGTGCAGACGGCGCTCGGTGTGGATCTGCGCTGCGTGCGCGCCGAGTCCGTTGAGCCCGAGGCAGTCACGCGGCTGTCGCTCGACCCGGATGCGATGGTCGCGCCCGACGGCGTCGAGCGCTGCGACGTCGTGGTGGTCGGCTCCGGCGCCGGCGGGGCCGCGGCGGCGCGAGTGCTGGCCGAGGCCGGGCTCGACGTGATCGTCGTCGAGCAGGGCGCCCACCACGACGCGGCGAGCTACTCGACGGACCCCGTCAAGGCGATGGCGATGCTCTACCGCGACGCCGGCCTCACGGTCTGCGAGGGGCGCCCCGCGATTCCCGTGCCGGTCGGGCGCTGCGTCGGCGGAACGACGGTCGTCAACTCGGGGACCTGCTTCCGCACGCCTGGGGACGTGCTCCTGCGCTGGCGCGACGAGATGGGGATCGCGTGGGCGACCGACCTCGACGGCGAGTTCGAGGCCGTGGAACGCGCGCTGGGCGTCACACCGGTCGATCCCGCGACCGCGGGACGCAACGCGGCGCTGTGCCGCGCGGGCGCGGACGCCATCGGCGCCTCGAACGGCCCGATCATGCGCAACGCGCCGGCGCTGAGTTGCTGCGGCACCTGTCCGACCGGCTGTGTCATCGAGGCGAAGCGCGCGATGCACGTCGGCGAACTGCCGCGCGCCGTGGTGGCCGGCGCGCGGGTGCGGGCGAACGCCCAGGTGACGCGCGTTCTGCTCGAGGGCGGCCGCGCCGCCGGGGTCGCCTGCCGGCTCGGCGAGACGGGTGCGCGCTACGAGGTGCGGGCCCGCGCTGTCGTTCTTGCGGCGGGTGCGCTCGGAACGCCCGAGCTGCTGCTGGGCCAGGGCATCGCAAACGGCTCGGGCGCGGTCGGTCGCCACCTGCGGATCCACCCCGCGTGCTGGGTCGGGGCGTCGTTCGACGAGCCGGTGCGCGGCTGGGAGGGGGTGATGCAGAGTTGGTACATCGACGAGTGGCACGACCGCGGGCTGTTTCTGGAGGCGACGTTCTCGCCGCTCGTGGTGGGCGCGCACTGGCTGGGCGGCGTGGGCGCCGGCTACAAGCAGAGCCTGGAGTCGTTCGACCGGCTTGCCGTGATCGGCGTGCACCTCTCCGAGCACTCCGAGGGGCGCGTGCGCATGCGCGGCGGCGCGCTGCGGCTGAGCTACAGGCTGAGCGCTGACGACGCGGCCACGCTGCGGTTCGGCATCGCGCGCGCAGCCGACGTCCATTTCGCGGCCGGCGCGCGGGAGGTATACCCGCAGGTCGGCCGCGTGTCCGCGCTGCGCCCCGGGGAACAGGGCCCGCTCGTCGAGCATGCGCGCCTCCGGCCCGGCGAGCTGCGGCTCGAGGGCTTTCACCCGATGGGCACCACGCGCATGGGCGCTGACCCACATCGCTGCGTCGTCTCACCCAGCGGCGAAGCGCACGACGTGCCGGGCCTGTTCGTGGCCGACACGAGCCTGTTCCCGACCTCGCTGGGGGTGAACCCGATGATCACGGCGATGGCTTGCGCGCGGCGGGTCGCAGCGGGGCTCGCAGCGAGGCTCGCGTAGCTGCCGGCCGATGCTCCCCAAGTGATACTTGACAACTGAGTAACACTCAATACCATCGCGGTATGGCCCCCCGGCCCGAAGCTTCAGCGCCCCGGGAAGCCCAAGGGAGCCCCTCCGATGACCGCGAAGAGCTGGAGCTGCTGCGCGGCTCGCTGCGCCGCTTCGTAGAACGGGAGATCACGCCGCACGTGCTGGCGTGGGAGGCGGCGGGAACGCTGCCGCGAGAGGTGTTCCGGCGACTTGGCGAGCTCGGCTACCTCGGGATGGCGCTCGCGCCGGACCACGGTGGAGGCGGACGGGACTTCCGCTTCACGGCGGTGCTGGTCGAGGAGCTCGTGCGCTGCGGCTCGGTGGGCGTGCCCGTGAGCGTGCTGGCCCACGCGGAGTTCGCCACCAAGGTGATCGACCTCGCGGGCTCGACCGAGCTGCGCGCCGAGATCCTTCCCGGGGCGATCGCGGGCGAGCTGATCGGGGCGCTCGGGGTCACAGAGCCCGGCGCCGGCAGCGACGTGGCCGCGATCCGGACCCGCGCGATGCGCGACGGCGGCGACTACGTGATCAATGGCGCGAAGACGTTCATCACGAACGCCCCGGTCTGCGACTTCGTCACGACGGCCGTTCGTACCGGCGGTGCCGGTGCAGGCGGGATCTCCCTGATCGTGGTCCCGGCTGACGCCCCCGGGTTCCTGCGGGGGCGGCGGCTGCAGAAACTCGGCACGCACGCCTCCGCGACGGGCGAGCTGGCCTTCGACGACTGCCGCGTACCCGCCCGCTACATGCTCGGCGAGCCAGACTCGGGCTTTCGCTGGATCATGGACGGCTTCCGCGGCGAGCGGGTCGTGCTCGCGCTGATCTGCTGTGCGCAGATGCGGCTGATGTGGGAGGAGGCGCGGCGCTACGGGCTCGAGCGCGAGGCGTTCGGGCGGCCGCTGCTCGGCTTCCAGACATGGCGCCACCGCCTCGCCGATGCGCTCACGACGATCGAGGCCGCGGAGGCGCTGACCGTGCGCGGCCTCGGGCTCTACGTGTCGGGCCGTCCCTGCGATCGCGAGGTCTCGATGGCGAAGCTGTTCGCTGCTGAGGCGGCCACCGGCATCGCACACGACTGCGCGCAGATCTTCGGCGGTTACGGATACGTGGAGGAGTCACCGATCGCGCGAATGGTGCGCGACTCGCTCGCTTTCAGCGTCGGCGCGGGCACGAGTGAGGTGATGCGCGAGATCATCGCCCGCGAGGCGGGCCTCGTCCCCCCGAGGGAGGCCCGATGAGGCGGGCGCACGGAGCCGACGTGGCGGTGCGGGTGCGGCGCCCGCCCAGCTTCCGGGGGAGGTGATGGACGTGCTCACGTTCGGTCGCATCGCCGCGGCGTCGTTCGCCGTCGGCTTCGGCAGCGCGGCACTCGAGGCGGCGCTCTCCCACACGCGCGAGCGCGTGCAATCCGGCGCTCCGCTCTCGCGCCGGCAGCTCTTTCGCTCCACGCTCGCCGATCTGGCGATGGGGGTCTGAGGCATGGGAGTTCAGGAGCGCAGGGAGCGCGAGCGCCAGGCGCGCAGGCGGTCGGTGCTCGAGGCCGCCCGCGAGCTCGTCCGCGAGCACGGCTTCAACGCCACGACCACGAAGCAGATCGCCGCGCGCTGCGAGCTCTCCGAGGCGACGCTGTTCTGGCACTTCCGCAGCAAGGACGAGATCCTCACCTCGCTGCTGTCTGAGGGAATCGACTTCATGGCCCGCGGGATGCAGGAGATCATCGCCGCCGACGGGCCAGCCGAGCAGACGCTGCACCGCCTGTGGGACTTCTTCACCGAGGTCCGCGAGACGCACCCCGAATATTTCCACGTGTTCGGCTACCTCGCTCACCCGCAGTCGACCGCGGTGGTGGACGATGGGGTGAAGGCCGAGATCGCACGGCGGTCCGGCGACGACTTCCGGATCCTCGGCGACTACCTCGCCGGGCTCCTCGGTCGCGAGCGCGGACGGGTGGCGGCCGACCTGCTCTGGGGCGCGTTCGTAGGGCTGATGGTGCTGCGCGACTCACGCGCCAACCTCGGGGCCGAGGCCCATCCGACCGCCGAGGACCTGACCGCTGCCTTCGCCCTACTCGCGCACGGCATGGACGCAGAGGAGCGATGAGCACGCGCGATTGGGGGTCGGTCGCGAGCGAGCATCGCTCCCTCCGATCGCCGGCTTCGTCGGGCGCGAGCAGGCCGCGGCGGGTCGCCTCGACCTGCGCAGACTCGATCTCCGCGCGATACCCGCTGGCCGAGGCGGATGCCGCTCCGAAGCACCTCGCACGTGAGCGCGGGAAGTCGTCAGGATCGTCGCCGAGCCGACGCCGGCACGCTGAGCGGGGGAGAATGCCGCCCATGCCTGACTCAGACCTTGACGTGACCGCGCGATTCCCGGCGCTGGACTTCGATTCCGGTGGCTACGAGTCCTTCTACCTGCGTGCGGTCGACCCGCGGCGGCCGCGCTCGGTCTGGCTGCGGCACACGGTGCACAAGGCTCCGGGCGAGCAAGCGGTCGGCTCGGCGTGGGTGACGCTCTTCGACGCCGAGGCCCCCGCGGCCGTGGCGCACAAGGCCTCCGCGGCGGGCCCGACCGTCGACGGCTGGGTGCGCGTGGGCGAGAGCGCGTTCGGCCCGGGCGGCGTCCGCGGCAGCGCGGGCGCGGCCTCCTGGGACCTGACGTGGACCGGATCGGAGCCGATCCTGCGCCACCTGCCGGCCGAGTGGATGTACCGCTCGCCGCTGCCTCGCACGAAGCTCGAGAGCCCGCTTCCGTCCGCGACGTTCGGTGGGCGCGTCGTGGTGGGGGACACCGCCTTCGAGTTGGACGAGTGGACGGGCATGGTCGGCCACAACTGGGGCAGCCAGCACGCCGAGCGCTGGATCTGGCTGCACGGAGTCCTCTTCGAAGGCCGCCCCGACGCCTGGCTCGACCTGTCGCTCGGGCGCGTGCGCGTCGGGCCCGTCACGACGCCGTGGGTCGCCGCCGGCGTGCTGTCGCTCGGCGGCGAGCGGCTCCGGTTCGGCGGTCCGGCCCGCCGCCCGCGCGTGGACGAGGACCCGCTGCACCTCGACCTCGCCGTCACGGGCAAGGGGGCACGCCTGGAGCTGACGGCCCGGTCACCGCGCGAGCAGGTCGTCGTCTGGCGCTACGCGGATCCCGACGGCTCCGAGCACCACGTCGCCAACTGCTCGGTCGCCGCGATCGAAGCGGTCCTGAGCGGCGGCGACGGGGACCCCGTCCGGCTCAGCAGCGCTCACGGCGGGGCCTACGAGCTGGGCATGCGCGAGACCTCGCACGGTCTGGCCGTGCAGCCGTTCACCGACCCCTGAGGCACGCCCGGCGCCGGTGCGACGGTCGGTCGAATCGACGGCTCGCCTTGTCGACGCGGAACCGCAGGTCGCGGCCGTCTCGCGTTCACTAGAGCGCGGGTACTCCCGTGGGGAGCGCCTCGATCGCGTGGTCCATGTCGGCCTGCGAGAACTCGGGGTCCTCCAGCGTCCCTGCGAGGTACGCGTCGTACGCCGAGAGGTCGAAGTGCCCGTGCCCGCACAGCCCGAACAGGATCACTCGCTCCTCCCCGGCCTCCTTGGCCGCCTCGGCCTCCTCGACGACCGCGCGGATCGCGTGCGTCGGCTCGGGCGCGGGGATGATCCCCTCGCTGCGGGCGAACTGCACGCCCGCAGCGAACGTCTCGGTCTGGCGGTAGGCGCGAGCCTCGACGAGGCCCTCCTTGACCAGCCCGCAGAGCAGCGGCGAGTCGCCGTGGTAGCGCAGTCCGCCTGCGTGCACGGGCGGCGGGACGAAATCGTGGCCGAGCGTGTACATCGGCATCAGCGGCGTGAGCCCCGCGGTATCGCCGAAGTCGTAGGCGTAGACACCCTTCGTGAGGGTCGGGCACGCCGTCGGCTCGGCGGCGACGAAGCGGGTCGTCGCACCGTCGCGCAGGTTGCGCCGCAGCCACGGGAACACGAGGCCGCCGAAGTTCGAGCCGCCGCCCACGCAGGCGATGACGACGTCCGGCTCCTCGCCGGCCATCTCCATCTGAGCGATCGTCTCCTGTCCGATCACGGTCTGGTGAAGCAGCACGTGGTTGAGCACCGACCCGAGCGCGTAGTTCGTGTCCTCGCTCTGGGCTGCAACCTCGGCGGCCTCCGAGATCGCGATGCCGAGCGACCCGGTCGAGTGCTCGGCGTTCGCCAGACCGGCCTGGGTCAGCGGAGAGGGCGAGCGGTGCACGGTGGCGCCGAACGTCTCCATCATCGAACGCCGGTAGGGCTTCTGATCGTAGGAGGAGCCGACCATGAAGACCTCGCAGCCGAGCCCGAAGAGGCTGCATGCGAACGCCAGCGACGAGCCCCACTGGCCCGCTCCGGTCTCGGTCGCGAGCTTGCGGATGCCCGCCTGTGCGTTCTCGTAGGCCTGTGGGACGGCGGTGTTCGGCTTGTGCGAGCCGGACGGGGAGACGCCCTCGTACTTGTAGTAGATGTGCGCGGGTGTCCCGAGCGCGCGCTCCAGGCGGTGGGCGCGGTACAGCGGAGTCGGGCGCCAGAGCTTGTACGCGTCGCGGACCTCCTCGGGGATCTCGATGTCGGGCTCGGCCGACATCTCCTGTCCCAGCAGGGCCGGCGGGAAGATCGCCAGCAGCAGCTCGGGCTCGGCCGGCTCCTTGGTCTGCGGGTTCAGCGGTGGGAGCGGCGGGCCGGGGAGGTCGGCCATGAGATTCACCCAATGCGTGGGGATGCGCTCCTCGGCGAGCAGGAACTTCGTGTGCGAACTGGACATCGGGCAAGGCTATCCCGACAGCCGCCGGACCGGCTTCCCGACGACCGCGGCGCTCCGAAAACGACCGGTCAGCAGCGCGGACGTTCGGCGAGGCAGGGGCGCGCGGCTACGCGCCGCGCTTGGCCGCGCTCGTGGCCCGCTTCTGCATCCAGTCCCGCAGACGGGTCGGCAGCTCCGGCGCCTGCAGCGCAGAGGACAGCAGCCGCGGCTCGCGCTGCAGCGCGCGCGCGACGAGCGCACAGCCCACGCCGTGCGTCGGACGGCTCACCACGTCGATCCGGTCACCGGCACCGATCTCGCCCTCGCGCACCACACGCAGGTATGCGCCCGGTCTGTCCGCGGCGGCGAAACGCTTGGGGAAGAGCGGGTCGCTCATCCGCAGGCCGAGCTTGAAGCACGGCAGACGCGGCTGCGCGACCTCGAGCAACGCGCTCCCGACGGCCCACCGCTCACCGATGACCGCCTCCGACACCGGCAGGCCGCGAACCGTGAGGTTCTCGCCGAACACGCCCGCACCGAGCGGCATATCGAGTTGTCCCTCCCACCATTCGGTGTCCTCGATCGCGTAGGCGTAGACGGCCTTGTCGGGCCCGCCGTGAACGGATCGATCGGCCTGGGCGTCGCCGCGCAGGTTGACTCCCGACAGCGACACGCGGCCATCGACCGGGTTCTTCCAGATCGCCGTCAGGACCGTGCGGCCGTCGACCTCCACCGCGCGCGGAACCCCCACGTTCACAGACTCGACGCTGCCGGTGACCGATCCCGCTCGTGCGCTCATCGGACGCCGGACCTCGACTGCCGCGGCCACGCAACGGTGGGCCCGCTCCTCTTTCTCCGCCTCATCCCTGTGGGGAAACTTACGGGATACACTTGGCTGGCTTCTGTCAGCAGTCTGTCGATCAGGCGGTCCGGGAATCGAGGAGCAGGTACGGGGACGCCCGCGCATCGGTCGAGCGCGGGCTGCGGCGCTGGCATCGGACGCCACGCGTCCGAGCGATGCGCTGACCGTGTTCCTCGCCGTCGGCGTCGGCTGGATGGCGGTGGCCGCCCTGACCGGCGTTCTCACCGCGCTCACCGACGACTCCGACCTGCGCTGGCTGGCTCTGCATCTGGCGTTCGTCGGCGGTGTCTCGCAGCTGGTGATCGGCGCCGCTCAGTTCTTCGCCTGCGCCTTCCTGGCGACCGGGCCGCCTTCGCGAGCGTCGGTGCGCCTCGAGCTCGCGTTGTGGAACGTCGCCGTGATCGCCATCGCCGTCGGCGTGCCACTGGACGTGACGGCGCTGACGGCACTCGGTGGAACGCTGGTTCTGGCCGGGTTGGCGGTGTTCGCCGTGGCACTGCGCCAGATGCGGGTGCGCTCGCTTCAGCGCGCGCCCTGGGCGACGCGCTGGTATCTGACCGCGGCTCTGTTCCTCGCCTGCGGCGCGGCGCTCGGCCCGGCGATGGCGAGTGACGTCGTCTGGCTCCACGGCAGCCTGCTCGGCGCTCATCTGGTCCTCAACTTCGGAGGATGGTTCGGCACCGCGATCGTGGGCACACTGCACACGTTCTACCCGTCGTTGACCGGGACGCGTCTGCGGTGGCCGCGCCTGCAGCTGCCCACCTACCTCACATGGGTCGCAGGCGTCGGCACCCTCGCCGCGAGCGCCGCGCTCAACGCGGACGGCGGCGCGATTCTCGGGTGGGTGTTGCTGCTCGCAGCCGCCACGATGCTCGGCGCGAACCTCATCGCGAGCGCACGCGGGCGCGTCATTCGATCAGCGGGCATGGTCATCGTCAGCACTGGACAGATCCTGCTCGTCGCGTCGATCGCATTCGGCCTTCGGTCCTCCGTCGACGACGGTCCGCTCGCAGCACTCCTCGGCCAGGACCGCACCGCGCTCGCGGCGCTCCTGGTGGGCGGGTGGATCGGCCTCACCGTCGCCGGATCCCTGCTCCATCTGCTCGCGGTCATGGAACGGGTCCGCCTGCTCCCAGCGCGCCGCGAACAGAGCAGCTTCGACCGAACGCCCGTGGTGGGAGCGGGACTGGTGACCCTCGGCCTCGTTCTCGTCGCAACCGACTCGTTCGCCCGCCTGGGCCACGCGCTCCTGGGCATCGGCTATGCCGTCCTGTTCGTACCTGTCCTGGTCCTCGCAGCTCGCGCGGTCAGGGCCGCACCACTTCGCCTCTGAGCGCTGGTCATCCGAACGCCGCCGCGATCTCGCTCAGCGGCTTGCGGATGCCGGTCAGGAAGGGCAGCTCCTCGCGCGTGTGCGCACGCGCCTTCGCGCCGCGCAGGTGGCGCATCACGTCCACGATCCGCACCAGCTCGTCGGCCTCGAACGCCAACAGCCACTCGTAATCGCCCAGCGCGAAGGAGCTGACGGTGTTCGCGCGAACGTCCGGGTAGTCGCGCCCCATACGGCCGTGCTCGGCGAGCATCTCCCGGCGCTCCTCGGCCGGAAGCAGGTACCACTCCAGCGAGCGCACGTACGGGTACACGCAGAGGTACTTGTGCGGGTCCTCGCCGGCGAGGAAGGCCGGGACGTGCGCGCGGTTGAACTCTGCGTCGCGATGCACGCCGATCGCGCTCCAGTACGGCACGAGGCTGCGGCCGAACAGCGTACGGCGAAACGCGCCGATCACGTCCTGCATCGCGTCCGCGCTGTGGCCGGTCAGCCACAGCAGGAGGTCCGCGTCGGCCCGGAAGGCGGTCAGGTGGTAGGCGCCGCGGAGCGTGACATCCCCGGCCGCCGTCAGAGCGGTCTCGGCCTCGGCTGCGAGCTTCGGGTCCCCGCCCGGCGTTCCGGCATCCGCCGGAGCCCGATAGGCCGCGTAGACCGTGTAGTGATGACCCTCGCTGGAGGGCGCCTTCGTCGTCATGGGTTCCGTGGCTCCTGGTGGTCGAGTGCGAACGCGGGCTCCGGGGCCCAGTATGCGGACAGTCGCTCCTGGGCGGCGCGGCCGCTGCCGATGCAACTTGGCACACCGACGCCGCGGTAGGCGTTGCCGGCGACGACGAGGCCCGGCAGGCCGGCCGCGAGATCGTCCTCGATGCGGGCGACACGGTCCAGGTGGCCGACCGCGTACTGCGGGAAGGCGCGGCGGTGGCGCACGACGAGCGCGTCGTCGGGAGCGGCGTGGACGCCCATCGTGCGCTGGAGCGCGCGGCGAGCACGGGCGATCAGCTCCTCGTCGGGCGCCTCGACGAATTCGTCCCTCCCGGCGCGGCCGATCGAGCACTTGAGGATCGCGTGGGTGGCGCGCTGCGCGAGGTGTGGCCACTTGGTCGTCGCCCAGGTGCAGGCGGTGATCCCCACATCCTCGTCTCGCGCGACGAGGAACCCTGTGCCGTCGGGAGGCCTTGCTTCTGTGTGGGGATAGGCGAGCGCGACGATCGCAACGGACGCGGCGCGGATGCTGTTCAGTTCGGCGGCTGCTGACGGTGCGGCTTCGCGCACGATGTCGGCGGCTGCCCCGGCGGGCGTCGCGAGCACGACGCCGTCGGCGGCGATCCTTTCTCCCGATCCGAGCACGACGTCGAGGCCCCCTGACCCGTGCTCGATCTGTGCGACCGGGGTCCCGAGGCGCATCTCGGCGTCGACGAGTGTGTCGGTGAGCGCATCGACGAGGCGCTCCAGCCCGCCGCGCAGGCTCAGGAACGCCGGCGGGCGCGCGGCGCCGGAAGGCGGCGCCGGGAGCGTGGACCGAAGGCCGCGAACCAAACTGCGTTTCGCACGCGCGGCGGACGCGAGGTGGGGTGCCGCCGCGGCGACGCTGAGCTCGTCGCAGCTGCCCGCGTTGATGCCGCCGAGCAGCGGGTCGATCAGCCGGTCGAGCACCTGGTTGCCGAGGCGGCGGCGCACGAGCGCGCCGATCGCCTCGTCGCCATCTGGGGCGCGGCTCGGCAGCGCCAGGTCCAGGCTCGCTCGGGCGAGCCCGAGCGGCGAGAGGATGCGCGAGCGCACCAGCGCGCCGGGACCCGCCGGCAGACCGGCCAGCAGCCCCGCCGGCAGTGGCCTCAGGGCATCGCGCGACCACACGAAGGCCGTCCCGTCCGAGCACGGGACGAGGTCGTCGCCCAGCCCCAACTCCCGGCAGAGCGCGATGCCCCCGGGCGCGCGGCTCAGCAGCGCGTCGGGGCCGACGTCGAGATCGACCCCTGCGAACGGGACGGTCCGGATGTGCCCCCCCACACGCTCGGAGGCCTCGATCAGCAGCACCGCCGGTGGGTCGGGGAGCGCGGCGAACGCCCGCGCCGCCGCCAGGCCGGCGATCCCGCCGCCGACGATTACCACGCGGCGGCTCATGAGCCGGCCGGCACGCGCGCCTGGTCGAGGACGATACGGGCGAGCGTCTGCGTGAAGGCCGGGTCGGCGTTCGGCGACGCGGTACGGGCGAAGGTCAGGCCGAGCTCGGCGGCCAACTCGGCCGCCTCGATGTCGAGGTCGTAGAGGACCTCGAGGTGGTCTGCCACGAACCCGCACGGGCAGACGACGATCGCGCGCGCCCCCAAGCGCGAACGATCGCGCAGCACATCGAGGACGTCGGGTCCGATCCAGGGGTCGGCCGTCCGCCCAGCGCTCTGCCAGGCCACCGACCAGCGTTCGACACCGGCGCGGGCCGCGAGCGCGGCGGCGGTCTCGGCCAGCTGCTCGGGGTAGGGGTCTCCGGCCTCCAGGATTCGCTGCGGCAGGCTGTGCGCGGTGAACAGGACCTCGCAGCCCTCGGCGCCCCCCGCACGCACGACCGCCTCACGAACGTGACCCGCCAGCAGGTCCAGGTACCCCGGCTCCAGATGCCACGAGCGCACGACTGTCACAGGGACGCGCCCGCCGGCTGCGGCGACCGCGCGGTCCGCGTATTGGGCGATGCTCATCGTCGAGAAGTGCGGCGCGAGAACCAGGCCGATGATGCGCTCGACGCCGAGTCCGAGCAGCTCGCCCACGCCGTCCTCGATGAAGGGCGCACTGTGCTTCTGTCCCAGGACGACGGCGAACGCCCCCGGCGCGGCCTGATCGAGTGCCGCAGCGACGCCGGCGACCTGGGCCCGCGTGATCGCGAGCAGCGGCGAGATGCCGCCGATCGCCGCGTAGCGATCCTGGAGCTCGGCGAGGAGCTCCGGCGCGGGCGGGCGTCCGCGCCGGATGTGCGTGTAGTAGCGCTCGACGTCATCCGGGCTCGCCGGCGTGCCGTACGCCATCATCAGAACGCCCGTGCGGGGGGCGGCGTCAGGCGCCATACGAGGCCGTGGCGACCGCCGGGCTGGAGGCCGTGCGCTCGTGAACGTGTGCGACGAGCGCAGTGAGAATGCCCGGGTCCGTTTCCGGGAACACACCGTGCCCGAGGTTGAACACGTGACCACGCGCCGGCGCATCCGCCAGCACCGCGTCGGCGCCGGCGCCGGCGACATCCCAGCCGGCGAGACAGGTCGCCGGATCCAGGTTCCCCTGGACCGCGACGTCATCACCAAGACGGGCGCGTGCCTGGGAGAGCGGCGTGCGCCAGTCGACGCCGACGACGTCCGGGCCGGCGGCCGCAAGCAGTTCGAGCAGGTGTCCTCCCCCGAGCGCGAACGAGATCACGGGGACGCCCATCGGGCGCAGGCGCTCGACGATCGAGCGCATCACCGGCAGGATCTGTGCCTCATAGCGCTCAGCGGACAGCGTCCCGGCCCAGCTGTCGAACAGCTGCACGGCGCCTGCGCCCGCGCGAACCTGCGCCTCCAGCGAGCTGACGGCGTGATCGGCGAGGCGCTGGCACAGCGCCGTCCACAGCGCAGGGTCGGACAGCATCAGCGCGCGCGTGCGTGCCTGTGCCTTCGAGGGCCCTCCCTCGACGAGATAGCTTGCGACGGTGAACGGCGCACCGGCGAAGCCGATTACCGGGACCGTCAGCTCGGCGCGAACGAGACGCACCGCCTCGCCGAGCTCGGGGGCGTCGGCGTCGGGCTCAAACGGTCGCAGCCGCTCGAGGTCGGCCCAAGCTCGTACCGGCTGATCGATCACCGGGCCGACCCCAGGGCGGATCTCTACGCCGACGCCGATCGCGTGGAGCGGGAAGACGATGTCGGAGAAGAGGATCGCCGCGTCGACGCCGTGGCGGCGCACCGGCTGCATCGTGACCTCGGCAGCGGTTGCCGGGTCGCGGCAGAGCTCCAGCAGCCCGCCGGCGCGGCGCAGCGCGCGGTACTCGGGCAGCGACCGGCCGGCCTGTCTCATGAACCACACCGGCGTGCAGTCCACCTCCTGGCTTCGCATCGCGCGGACGAGTCGCGAATCGGCGCCCTGCGGGTCGTCTTGCTGCTGCTCGTGCATCAGCGGTGAATACTCGTGCATCACCGCCCCGCGATCCTCCGTCCCGAGCCGCACGCCGGTCCGTAGTCAACCGTAGTGCGGCCCCCGGTCTCCGCGGGGCCGGCCGATCAGCCGCCCAGGCTCTTCATGTACTCGACGACGGCTGCGATGTCCTCCTCTGAGAGCTTGCCCTTGTAGGACGGCATCGACGGGCCGTAACCCGACCGAACCTGCGCGTTCGGGTCCACGATCGCCGTCTCGATGAACGCCGCGTCGACCGGGACCTGCTTGCCGCCGATGTCCGCCTGGGTGCCGTAGGTCCCCTTCCAGGTCGGGCCGACGCCCTTGGAGCCGTCGAGCGTGTGGCAACTCGTGCAGCCGTTGGAGGTTGAGACCGACTTCCCCTTGTCGGCCAGCGCCTTGTCGAAAGCGACCGCCTTCCCGCCTCCCTCGGGGGTGCTGGTCGAATCGGGAAGCGCGTAGAGGGTCCCGAACACCAGCGCGACGACGGCCGCGAGGCCGGTCGCGACCCAGAGCATCCTGCTCATGACATCACCTTGCGGTAGGAGCGCATCGTCTGGTAGGGGCGTGTCAGGTACCCGAGCGGGAGGGTCCACATGTGGACCATCTTGGTGAACGGGAAGTAGGCGAAGAAGGTGAACGCCATGATGATGTGGATCTTGCTGATCGTCGCGAGCCCCGCCATCCCGCCGACCTCAGGTGTGAGCTGGAACATCTCCCTCACCCACGGACCGACCGTGTACGAGAGGCCGAACGACTTGTCTGCGATCACCGGGTAGAGACCGGTGAACGCGATCACGATGAGCATGCAGAGGACCAGGTAGTCGTCGACCTGGCTGACGGCACGCAGTTCAGGTACGACGATCCGTCGAACCAGTGCGAGACAGAATCCGTAGAAGGCGATGACGCCACCGGCGAGCCCGATCCAGTGGAAGAGGTCGACCCAGCTGCTCGAGACCGCCAGGCCACCGATCAGGCCGAGCACGTGGCCTGTTATCAGCACGATCAGGCCCCAGTGGATCGCGAGTGCCGCGATTCCCATCGCCGGCCGCTCGAAGAACCCGCTCGCCCGGGTCGTCCAGCGAAAGCCGCCGAAGTGGTGGCGGACGATCGGCACCGCGACGAACAACGTGAGCGCGATGTACGGGTAGACGGTGAAGAAGAACCTATCCATGCCCCGGCACCTCCTCGATCTGGATCAACTGTGGCGAAGCGCCGTCGACCGCCGCGCCGACGAGGTCCAGCCGGGCGAGTGGCTCCAGCTCCGTATCGAGGCAGCGGATGAGCGCCTCGACCAGGTGCCCCTGTGGCACCTCGAGCTTTCCGAGCTTCTCGGCGACCATGCGCACGCCGTCGATCATCAGCTTGTCGATCAGGCGCACGCGCACCTCGTCGTCCTGTGGCGGGCATCCGGCGGTGATCGCCAGGAACTCCGTCATCGCCGGCAGGTAGTCGGGCAGCTCGGTGTGCAGCTCGGTTCCGAAATGGCGGTAGATGTTCGCGATCTCGAGCATGAACGTGTTGCGGTCGGACAGCCCCGCCTGGGTACACGTCGTCGGCTCGTCGAACTGATGCGCACCCAGGTAGAGCGGGCAGCGCGGGCTCAGTTCGAACAGGTTCACGTACTCCTCGGCGTCCACGGTCTCGCGCTCATCGAGGAAGCTGCGCAGATGCGCTTCGACGTCCGGGCCGATCACGCGCGCCGCGCTGAGCGCGCTCGCCACCGCATCATCGGCGAACGACGCCGGCTCGATCTCGTCGGGGTAGAGCATCCACTCGCCGATCGACCCGTAGACGCACGCAAGCGCCTCGATCGGCTTGGCCTCCTCCAACGCACTCCACTCCGAAGGTCCGTTCATGAGTCTCTCCTCGCCTAGCGACTGGGCCCGTCGGCGTGCGGCGCGGCGTGGAAGCGCTGCCTGCGCTTCATGTCCGCGATCGGGGACATGTCGTCGAAACCGGTGAACCCCCGCTCGATGAACGGGTCGCTGCCGGATTCCTCCCGGCGTGTCGTCGGGATGACGAAGCGCTCGTTGAGGAATGCGAGCGAGAGCAGGCGGTACATCTCGTCGGCCTGCGTGGTGGTCAGGCCCACCTGCTCGAGCACCCGGCCGTCGGAGCCGCCCTCCACCTCCTGGTCACGGCGGTAGGCGCGCAGCGCGAGTTGCCGGACCAGCGCCTGCTTGACCTCCTCGCGGTTGCCCGCCGAGAACATCGAGGCGAGGTAGTCCAGCGGGATGCGAAAGCGATCGATCGTCGGGAGCCACTCGCCGTCCGACTCCCAGCAGCCGTTGCGATCGAGCGCCGTGATCATCGGGCTCTCCGGCGGCACGTAGAACAGCGAGGGCATCGTCCGGAAC
Organism: uncultured Actinomycetes bacterium; assembly: GCA_963714935.1. Classification (GTDB taxonomy): domain Bacteria; phylum Actinomycetota; class Thermoleophilia; order Solirubrobacterales; family Solirubrobacteraceae; genus F1-60-MAGs163. The sequence goes on along the minus strand of CAVQQA010000003.1, from coordinate 670,997 downwards.
TCCGGATGCAGCGGCAGCGCGACCCGCCACTGGATGAACATCTTGTAGACCGGCGAGCGCCGGCATGCCTCCAGCCACTCGTCGCTGATGCCCTGCGCGCGTGCGGCCGCGATCACCTCGGGGTCATCGGGATCGAGGATGATCTCGCGCTGGGCCTCGACGATCTCATCGTCCGGCCGGCCTGCCGCCTCGGCCACGCGGTCCATGTCGTAGAGCAGTGGCCCCATGTAGCGGATGCGTCCCGGGCACGAGTGGAAGCAGGCCGGCGCCTGCCCCGTCTCCACCCGCGGGAAGCACAGCACGCACTTCTCCATCTTCCCCGAGCGCCAGTTGTAGTACGTCTTCTTGTACGGGCACGACGTGATGCACTGGCGCCAGGCGCGGCAGACGTCCTGGTCGATCAGGACGATCCCGTCCTCCTCGCGCTTGTAGCCGGCGCCGCTGGGACAGGCCGCCACGCAGCCCGGGTTCATGCAGTGGTTGCAGATCCGCGGGAGGTAGAAGTAGAAGACCTTCTCGTACTCGAGGTAGGCGTCCCGCTCGGCGGCGGACATGCTCTTGAAGTTGACGTCATCCTTGCCCGTCACGTACGTGCCCGCGGCGTTGTCCTCCCAGTTGACGCCCCATTCGAGCGGGATGTCCTCCTCGCCGGTGATCAGCGACTTGGGCCGGCCGACCGGCTGCTGATGGGACTGCTCGGGTGACTGCAGGTCCTCGTAGGTGAAGGTGAACGGCCCCTTGCCGGCGTAGTCCTCGAGCGTCGGCTGAACGGGGTTGTAGAAGATGTTGAGCAGCTCGCTCGCCTTGCCGCGCGCGCGCAGCTTGACCGGCTTGCGCTCGTTGCCGGTGCGCTTCCACCCACCGCGGTACTTGTCCTGGTTCTCCCACTCGCGCGGATAGCCGACGCCGGGCTTGGTCTCGACGTTGTTCCACCACATGTACTCCGCGCCCTCGCGGTTGGTCCATACGTTCTTGCAGGCGACGGTGCAGGTGTTGCAGCCCAGGCACTTGTCCAGGTTGAAGACCATCGCGATCTGGCGTCCGATTTTCATGTGGACTCCTCCGGGTAAGTGGCTGTCGGCTCGTAGCTCATGCGCTCACACACTCAGCGATACGTGACGCCTTCTTGGGTGAGCGGCATCTTGCGCAGCGCGACCGCCATGTCGCGCTCGGCCGGACTCGTTCCCCAGTAGTTGATGAAATAGGTGAACTGCGCGTATCCGCCCGGCATGTAGGACGGGTTCATCTGGATCCGCGTGGTGGCGTTGTTGGTGCCGCCGCGCAGGTCGCTGGTGCCGCGCTGCTTCGCGAGTGTCGAATACGGGACGTTCAGGTTCCGCTCCGAGCAGTGGTACATGATCACGGTGTCGCGCGGGACCTGATGGCTGACGGCCGCGCGCGCGACGATGATCCCGGTGTTGCTGTAGGCCTCGACCCAGTCGTTGTCGGCGATGCCCAGGTCCTCGGCGTCCGGCGGGCTGATCCAGATCACCTGGCCGCCGCGGAACATGCCGCTGCATCCACAGGTTGTCCCAGAAGTTCGAGTGGATCGACCACTTCCCGTGCGGCGTCAGGAAGCGGAACACCCTCGAGCCCGGCTCGACCTTGTCCATGTCCAGGACGCCGGTCATGGTCGTATCGATCGGCGGCTTGTAGACGGGGAAGGCCTCGCCGAGGTCCTGGTAGACGGAGTGGTCGAGGTACAGGTCGATGCGGCCGGAGAGCGTGCGCCACGGCACGAGGTGCTCGACGTTGACGGTCCAGGGCGAGTACGTCCGGCCCTCGCTCTCGAGGCCCGACCAGTGCGGCGAGGTGAGCACGCGCCGCGGATGGGACTTGAGATCCTCGTAGTGGAACAGGGCGTCGCGCTCGCCCTCGACGATCTGCGTCAGCGGTCGGCCGGTGCGCTTCTCGAGCGCCTCCCAGGCCAGGAACGCCGACTCGCCGTTGGTCTCCGGCGACATCTGCAGGATCGCCTCGGCGACGTGCTCGTCCTTGAACAACGACGGGCAGCCGTTCTCGCGAGTGCCGATGCGATGGTCGGAGAGCATCGCATCGTAGATCGGAGCGATGTCGTAGAAGATCCCCTTTGCGCCGAAATCCGTGCGCACCCGCGGTCCGAGGCTCGTGTACTTCTCGTAGGTCCGCGCGTACTCGCGTTCGACGATCTGGAAGCGCGGCATCGTCTTGCCGGGGATCGGCTCGACGTCGCCCTTCTTCCAGTCCTTGATGCTGCCCCACGGTTGGGCGTACTCGTCCGGCGTGTCGGTCATCAGCGGCGTGATCACCAGGTCCTTGACCGGCTCGGGGAAGTGCGTCTCCGCCAGCTTGGAGAACTTCTCGGCGATCAGCTTGAAGGCGTCCCAGTCGGTCTTCGTCTCCCAGGGCGGGTCGTGCGCAGCCGAGAACGGATGGATGAACGTATGCAGGTCGGTGACCGTGAGATCGCTCTTCTCGTACCAGTGCGCGGCCGGCAGCAGGACGTCGGAGTAGTTGGCCGTCGAGATCATTCGCAGCTCGACGTTGACCAGCAGGTCGAGCTTGCCCTCGGGCGCGTCCTCGCGCCATTCGATCTCCTCGACCTTGCCCTTCGCCGCGTCGGGCTCGGTCATCACGTTGTGGTGCGTGCCGAGCAGATGGCGCAGCGCGAGCGTGTTCCCGCGCATCGACGTTCCGATCAGGTTCCCGCGCCAGACCATCAGGTGGCGCGGGAAGTTCGCCGGGTCGTCCGGGTCCTCGATTGCGAACTTCAGCTCGCCGCTGCGGACCTTGCCGATCACGTGGTCGATGATCTCCTCGTCGGTGCTCGCGCCGGCCGCCTGCGCGTCCTCGACGATCTTCAGCGGGTTCTGGTTGAGCGTCGGGTAGAACGGCAGCCACCCGTTTCGTACCGCCACCGCGTTCATGTCGGCCGCGTGGTTGTAGCGCGGCACCTCCTTGGCCCATGGCACCGTGATCGGGTCCAGGTTCATCGAGTCGTAGCGCCACTGCGAGGTGTGGAAGTACCAGTACGACGTGCTGTTCATCAGCCGCGGCGGGCGATCCCAGTCGCGGGCCGTACCGATCGTCTGGACCACGGCGGCGACGTTGCGCATCTTCTCCGTGCCGACGTAGTGGCACCAGCCGCCGCCGTTGACTCCATGGCAGCCCGTGAGCGCCCCGAGCAGCACGCCGAAGCGCTGGTAGAGGTCGGAGTGGTACCAGTGCGTGGCGCCCGGTCCGGCGATGATCAGCGACTTCCCGCGCGTCTTCTCGGCGTTCTCGGCCCACTCGCGAGCGAGCTGAATCGCGACCTTGCGCGAGATCTTGGTCTCCTGCTCCTGCCACGCCGGTGTGTAAGGCTTGGGGTCGTCGTAGTCCGACGGGTAGTCGCCGGGCAGGCCGCGCGGCACGCCCATGTGCGCCATCAGCAGGTCCAGGCCGGTCGTGACGAGGATCGTCCGGCCGTCGGTCGTCGTGACGCGCTTCGCGGGCACGCCGCGCGAGAAGCTCCCGACCTTCGCGTCCGGGTCGGACTTGCCGACGACCACGTCGAACGTCCCTGTGAAGTCGGGGAACGTCACGAGCGGCTTCTCGTCCTCGGAGCCCAGCAGCGTCAGCGCGGGGTCGTATTCCTCGCCGGTCCTCGCGTCCTTGGGTTCGAGGTTCCACTTGCCGCTGCTCTGCTCCTCCCAGCGGAAGCCGAGTGTCCCCTGCGGAAGACGCAGCTGCCCGCCGGTGTCGAGCTGAAGCAGCTTCCAGTCGGCGTTCTCCTCGCCGGCGTACTGCTCGACCGCGGCGGCGCGCAGCAGCCGCCCGGGCACGTGGTGCCCGTCCCGCTCCTCGAGCTCGACGAGGAACGGCAGGCTCGTGTAGCGCTTGACGTAGTCGTTGAAGTACGGGACCTGGCGGTCGCAGAAGTACTCCTTGAGCACGACGTGGTTCATCGCGGCGAGCAGCGCCGCGTCCGTCCCGGGGCGCAGCTGCACCCACGTGTCGGCCAGCTTCGTGACGTCGCTGTAGTTCGGCGAGAAGACGACGAGCTTCCCGCCCTTGTACTTGAACTCGGTCGCGAAGTGCGCATCCGGCGTGCGCGTCATCGGGAGGTTGGTCCCCATGGTGAGCCAGTAGGTGCTCTGGTACCAGTCGGCCGCCTCGTGGACGTCGGTCTGCTCGCCGAAGTTCTTCGGCTGGCAGTGGGGGTTGTCGTGGTACCACTCGTAGAAGCTGAGGAGGCTCGCCCCGAGCAGTGAGGTGAGCCGCGCACCGGCGCACCAGCTCACCATGCTCATGGCGGGGATCGGGGAGAATCCGGCGACGCGATCGGGCCCGTGCTCCTTGATCGTGTAGATCTGCGACGCCGCGACCAGCTCCGTCGCCTCGTCCCAGCTCACCCGCTTCCAGCCGGCCTTGCCGCGTGCCAGCTTGTACTCACGCGAGCGCACGGGGTCGCTGAGGATCGCCTTCCAGGCCTCGACCGGGTCCTTGCCCGCCTGGCGCTCGGCGCGGTAGTAGTCGATCAGCTTGCCGCGGACGTACGGATACTTCGGCCTGACGGGGCTGTACACGTACCAGGACGACGAGATCCCGCGCTGGCAGCCGCGCGGCTCGTAGTTCGGCGTGTCGGAGTTGATCTGCGGCCAGTCGGTCTTCTGCAGCTCCCAGGTGATCAGGCCGTCCTTGACGAACACCTCCCAGCTGCAGGACCCTGAGCAGTTGACGCCGTGGCTCGTACGGACCGTCTTGTCGTAGGACCAGCGGTCGCGGTAGAAGTCCTCCCACTTGCGTGAGCGGTCGGTCACATGGAACCAGCGGGGCTTGGTCTTCGCCATCGGTCAGGCTCCCGTCTCGTGGCTGGTGGGCTGGGGGAAACCCATGCGGACGGACGGTAGTGCCGCTGGGTTCCAGCCTGGTTCCGCGAATCTGACCCGCTTTGTCAGCCGCCCTGCGCGGCGCTGATCTGCTCTGCCAGCTCGACCGTCTTGGGCTGCGGAACGCGTCCGGAGCAGGTGCTCAGCGCCTTCTGGCAGGACCGATACTGGCGCAGCGCGTCATCGCGGTGACCCGCGCCCCACAGCACGCGCATGAGCTCCCGGTGCACGTCCTCGAGTCCCTCATCGACGCGCAGCGCCCGCCTCAGGCAGGAGACGGCACCGTCGCTGTCGCCGCGAGCGAGCAGAAGCGTCGCGGTGTGCCGAAGAAGTGTGAGGTACCTCTCGCGCAGATACTCGCGCTCGGCGGCGCACCAGTCGCTGTAGCGCTCCTCCTCCATGAAGTCCCCCACGTAGAGACTGGCGGCCGACCCGTATGCCACCAGTGCCGAGTCGACGTCGCCGATCTGCGCGAGCCGTTCGCCCCAGCCCACCAGGCTGATGAACTCCTGGCTGTCGATCCGGTGCGGGGAACTCGTGTCGAACGCGTAGCCGCTCCCGGCCCGGACCACGAAGCGATGGTTCACCGGCGAGGCCGGCTCCGGCGCCAGCGTGTGCCTGAGATCGTGCACGAGGACCTTGAGTTGCTTGGCGGCACCCGGCGGCGGACCGTCCGTCCACAGGAGCTCCATGAGAACCTCGTCGTCGACTGTCCGGCCGTAGTGGGCGAGCAGAATGCCGAGCAGCTTCCAGGCCCGGCGCCGCCGCACGTGAGCCGCGCCGATCCGCTGGCCGTTGCGGAAGACCGTGAGGGGCCCGAAGCAGCGCAGGTCGAGAGCGGCCCGGGAGTCGGCCGTCGCCTCATTCGCTCCGCCGCCATCACGGGACCCGCCGTGGACCGTCGCGATCTCATGTGCACTGGACTGCAGCAGCGTCGCGACGTCCTGGAGCTCGAGGGGTGTCGCAGCGCTCGCGTCGGCCCCGCCGTCATCGAAACGCAGGATCGCCGGCCGCAGACTGCGCTCGACCAGCTCGTCGAGCTCCCCCTTCAGCCGCAGATCCCGGGTTGCGATCGCGCGCTCCTCCGCCACGATCGCGGCCTGCGCGTTGGCCACGTCCAGAGCCAGTCGCTGTGCCATCGAGCCGAGCACGGTCATGAGCCCACCCGGCAAGACCTGCCGGCCGCGGTAGCCGAGTGAGACGGCGCCGAGCAGCGCACCCTCGCTGACGAGCGGCAGGCACGCGACGCGCGCGAACTGCGAAGGCGCGATGCGGCAGTGCCTGGGCGGTTCGTCCGGCTGTGCCGGCGCGACGAGTGCCCGGCGCTGGGTGATCACCGAACAGGCACATCTGTCCGAGCCGCCCGACACCGCGGCGCAGGCGCTCTCGTAGGCGCCGGTCCAGCACCACGGGTGCAGCGAGCCCGACGTCGAGTCGCGCAGCAGCACGATTCCGCCGTCGGCCTGTGTGAAGTCGACCATCACCTCGAGAGAGCGCCCGAGCTTGCGCTCGAGGTTGCGCTTGGCGTCGAGCGCCGGGTCGGCCGGAAGCGCCGCCACCGCGTCCTTGGCGCGGAGCTGGGCGAGTTCGATCATCCCGGCGAGCGTCGACGCAGCCGCCGTCAGCATCGGCGCGCGTTCGGCGATCGCCGGCTGAGGCCTTCGGGACGCGATGTGCAGGCTCGCGACCACCCGGCCGTCGGAGAACACCGGCACGCACAGGAAGCTGCGGAAGCCGCGGCGCTTCAGGCGGGTGCGCAGAAAGCGCTCGTCCTCGTTCAGGTTGACCGTCAGGACCGGCTCGCCGGTCTCGGCCACCAGTCCGGGGAAGCCCTCGCCGATCTCGAAGGAGGTCCGCTGCTGGAAGTCCCTCGCTGCGATGCCGCGGTGCGCGGACAGCCACAGCCGGGTCCCGCCGGGCTCCCTGACGAAGAGCTCGGTCGCGTCGGCGCCGCTCTTCTCCAGCAGCCGGTCGAGGACCGCCTCCATCTCCGCGCTCGCTGCGAGGTCAGGCTGCGCCACCGTCGGATTGTCGCACCCGCCCGGAGGCGCGGCCACCGAGCGATTCTCGGAGTCGTGTCCGTAGGGACTACGGTCACGAACAGGGTCTCCCCCTGATGCCTTCGCCGCGTCTGACCGGTGAAGTCCAGCCGATGCTCGGCCGTGCCCAGCGTCTGCCCGTGACGACCTCCCGCGCCGTCGGCTGGTGGCTCGCAGCACTGTGCGGGATGGTCGTGGTGATGGTGCTGCTCGGTGGCTACACCCGCCTCACGCACTCGGGACTCTCGATCGTCCGCTGGCATCCGCAGACGCTGCTGCCGCCGACGAGCGAGAGTGCGTGGCAGGTGGCCTTCGACGACTACAAGCGCTACCCGGAGTACATGAAGATCAACGCGGGGATGGATCTCGCCGGGTTCAAGGCGATCTACTGGCCCGAGTACATCCACCGCCTCTGGGGCAGGCTCCTGGGCCTCGCGCTCGTCGTGCCGCTGCTCTGGTTCCTCCTGCGCGGCTCCATCTCGCGACCGATGATCCCCCGCATCGCCGGCGTCGTCGCCCTTCTCGCCCTGCAGGGAGTCATCGGCTGGCTGATGGTGGCCAGTGGCCTCGTGGACCGGCCGGACGTGAGCCACTACCGCCTTGCCCTGCACCTGCTCGCCGCCTTCGCGATCTTCGCGTGGATGCTCTGGCTCGCGCTCACGATCCTCGGCGACCCCGCCCGTTCGCCGGGCGCGACTCCAGGAGAGCGCGCCGGCGTGCGCCGGCTTGCGGGCGCCGTCGGCCTGCTGACGATCGCGACCGCCACCTGGGGCGCCTTCGTAGCCGGCCTGGACGCCGGGTTCATCTACAACCGGTTTCCGCTGATGGGCGACTACCCGTGGCCGGCGAGCTTCGGGCCGGGTTCGCCGCTGCTCGCCGCCGTCGAACAGCCCGGCGTCGTGCAGTTCGTCCATCGCCTGCTTGCGACGACGACGTTCGCGCTCGCGCTCTGGGTCGGCGTGCGTGCATGGCGCGCGGGGCTCTCGCAGTATGCCCGGCGCATGGTCCTGTTGGTCCCCGCCGCCGCGCTGCTGCAGTTCGCGCTCGGCGTCGCGACGCTCGTGCTGACTGTCCCGACAGCACTCGGAATGGCCCACCAGCTGGGGGCGCTGCTGCTGCTCAGCGCGGTGATCGGCGCGCTGGCCGAACTGCGCGAGCCGCAGCTGCGCACGGCTCCGGCGCACGAGCGGGTCGTGCTGCGACGGCCGGAGCCCCAGCCCGTCCACCGGTAGTTTTCGCGACCGCAACCAGGGTTTTTCACGGCCTGGTCCGCACCGGCGCTCGCGTACGCTCAAAGCCCGTGTCAGGTGTGAACAGTCAAGCCGACGGCGTCACCGATCGGGCGTCTGCGCTCTCCTCGGTGGCGGGGGCCGCCCGCGCCGAGCGGGATACGTGGCTCGCTGCGCTCGACTACGACCGCGCACCGTTCACCATCGCCTGGGAGCTGACGCGCGCGTGCGCCTACTCGTGCCGGCACTGCCGCGCGACCGCCCAGCCACGTCGCCATCCGGATGAGCTCACGACCGCTGAGGGCCGGCACCTGATCGACCAGCTCGCGGACTTCGGCACCCGCCCGATCCTCGTCCTCACCGGCGGTGACCCGCTGATGCGCCGTGACGTCTTCGACCTTGCGGCGCACGCGACTTCCAAAGGGCTGCGCGTCTCCCTGACGCCGACGGCGACGGCGCTGCCCACGCGCCGCCGGATGGACCGTGCGCGCGACGCCGGCGTCCGAAGGGTCGCGTTCAGCATCGACGCGGCGGACCCGGTCGTACATGACCGGTTTCGCGGGTTCGCAGGCTCCTTCGAGCGGACCATGGCGGCGATGGGGGCCGCTCGCGAGGCCGGCCTCGCCCTGCAGGTCAACACCACCGTCTGCACGCTGAACCGCGACGAGCTTGAGCCGCTCGCCGAGCGTCTCGCCGACTGGAACGTCGTCCAGTGGTCGGTCTTCTTCCTCGTCCCGACGGGACGAGGACGGCAGCTGCGCATGATCTCCGCCACCGAGCACGAGCGCGTCCTCACGTGGCTCGACGAGATCCGCGAGGAGACGCCGTTCGATGTCAAGCCGACCGCGGCCCCGCAGTCACGACGAATCGCCATGCAGCGCGCTCGCGCTCGCGGCGACGTCAACCCAGCGCCTGCCGGGGCGGGCTACCGATTCGCCGACGGTCTGGACCGGCCGGTGCGCGGAGTCAACGACGGTCGCGGGTTCATGTTCGTCTCACACCGCGGAGCCGTGATGCCGTCGGGCTTCCTGCCGATCACCGCCGGTGACGTCCGCAGTGCGGACCCGGTCGAGATCTACCGCGATGCGCCGCTGTTTCGCCAACTGCGCGACCCGCGCCTCCTCAAGGGCAGGTGCGGGCACTGCGAATTCCGGGAGGTGTGCGGCGGGAGCCGCGCGCGCGCGTACGCGGTGACGGGTGATCTGCTCGCTCCCGACCCGAGTTGTCCCTATCGGCCACGCGGTGACCACGCGGTCGAAGAACAGGAAGGATCTCGATGCCCGACATCCTGACGATCACCGACCGGTGCGCCTCGGAGGTGCGCCTCGCGCTCGACGCTGAGCCGGCGGCGGGGCCCGATGCGGGCCTGCGCCTGGACATCGTCGCCGGTGGCTGCTCCGGATATCAATACCGCCTGGCGCTTGACCGCGAGCGCGACGGTGACGTCGTGATCGAAGCTCGCGGGGTTCGCGTTCTGGTCGACGGCGAGCATCTGCCGCTGGTGAGGGGGGCCTGCGTCGACTATCGCTCCGAAGCGGGCGGTGCCGGGTTTCGTGTCGACAATCCGAACGTGGACTACAGCTGCGGATGCGGCTCCTCCTTCGTCCTGCGCGAGGGTGCCGGCGCGGGGCCGGCGGCGCCGACGTGATCGCGACGTCTCCGGGGTGGGGGACTCCGGGGTCGGCCTTCGGCCGTCACTCCCCGTTTATCGTTCCGGGCGATGGTGGCCGCGAGCCGCCGAGTTCCACCGACCAGGGAGATGGAAGTGATGACGCGAGACCAGTGGATTGAGGCGTTCGCCGGCGAGCTCGGGCTGGCCCCGCCCGGCGAGGACCAGGTCAGCGCGATCCTCGAACTCGCGGCGACGGCCGCGCACGCCTCCGAGCGCACCGCAGCGCCGCTCGCCGCCTGGCTCGCGGGAAGCAGCGGCATGTCTCTCAGCGACGTGAACGACGTGGCTGAGCGGGTCTCCAAGACCGGATAGCACCGAGCCGGACCTCCGGCCTACCGAGGGACTCCTGGTCGGCCGGCGGGCCGCAAGGCGCCGCGAACCGGACACACGCAGGCTTGATCGCATGGCTGACTCAACATCGCCGGCACAGGACCACGCCATTGAATCCATGAAGCAGGGCTTCCCTGCGGCCCGCTTCGTTCAGGAGCTCGGGCTTGAGCTGGTCGACCTGGGGCCGGGCTGGTGTGAGACCGAACTCAAGGTGACCGAGCGACATGGTCAAGCTCAGGGCCAGGTGCACGCAGGCGTGATGGCCACCATGGCTGATCACACCGCCGGCGCCGGCGCTTCGGTCCTTGTCCTGCCCGAGTCGATCATGGTCACGGTCGAGTTCAAGATCAACCTCCTGCGTCCGGCGTCGGGTCGGCGGCTGACCTGCCGCGCCGACGTCATCAAGCCCGGGCGACGGATCGCTGTCTGCGAGGCGCGGGTGCTGGTCCACAACGGTGAGGCAGCAAGGCTCTGCGCCACGGCCTCACTCTCGATGATGCCGGTCGCGATCCCACAGGCGCCGAGTTAGCTGAACCTTCCGGCCGTCACCGGGCGAGCGAGGTCGCGAGCTTCAGCGGTCGCATGGTGCAGCGGCGCTGTCGCTCCGTAGAAAACCGCTTCCCACCGCGGGCTTCTGCCGATGTTGCCCTGATGGCGACACGGCACCGTGTCGCCTCGTGAAGAAACACGACCCCGACGACACGTCCACGCTGAGCCGCACGCGCCACTTCACCCGGACCGCGGGCGCCTCCGGCGGCGGGCAGAACGGCGCGCAGAACGGGGCCTCATGGCGTACCGACTCGCGCCATTCCCGCGAGTGGGAGGACCTCTACCGGGACCGCTGGCGCCACGACAAGGTCGTGCGAACCACCCACGGCGTCAACTGCACCGGCTCCTGCTCGTGGAAGGTCTTCGTCACCGACGGGCTGGTCACCTGGGAGACGCAGCAGACCGACTACCCCTCCAACGGCCCCGACTCGCCGGAGTACGAGCCGCGCGGCTGCCCCCGCGGCGCCTCGTTCTCGTGGTACCTCTACTCGCCGGTCCGTGTCCGCCACCCCTACGTCCGCGGCGCGCTGCTGAAGCTCTACCGCGAGGAGCTCGCGCGCACCGGGGATCCGGTCGACGCATGGGCTGCGCTCGTCAGCGACCCGGAGAAGGCCCGTTCCTACAAGTCCCAGCGCGGGCGGGGTGGGTTCCTGCGTTCCTCGTGGGACGAGGTCTCGGAGATCATCGCCGCCGCGCACGTCCACACGATCAAGGAGCACGGGCCCGATCGCATCGTCGGATTCTCGCCGATCCCCGCGATGTCGACGGTCTCCTATGCGGCCGGCACCCGCTTCCTCTCGCTGATCGGCGGCGTCTGCCTGTCGTTCTACGACTGGTATGCCGACCTCCCGCCGGCCTCGCCGCAGGTCTGGGGCGATCAGACGGACGTGCCCGAGTCGGCGGACTGGTGGAACTCGAGCTACGTGATCCTCTGGGGCTCGAACATCCCCCAGACGCGTACACCCGACGCCCACTTCATGACCGAGTCCCGCTACAAGGGGCAGAAGGTCGTGGTCGTCTCTCCGGACTTCGCCGGGCACACCAAGTTCGCCGATCACTGGCTCAGCGCCGAGCCCGGCACCGATGCCGCGCTCGCGCTTGCGATGGCGCACGTCATCGTCAAAGAGCACTACGTCGAGAAGCAGACTCCCTACTTCGACGACTACGCGAGGAGGCGCACCGACATGCCCTTCCTCGTGACGCTGCGCGAGCGTGACGGGGCCTACGCGGCGGATCGCTTCCTGCGCGCCTCCGAGGTCGGCGACACGTCGGAGAACGCGGAGTGGAAGACCGTCGTGCTGGACGAGGCGACCGGGGATCCGGCGGTTCCGAACGGGTCGCTCGGCTTCCGGTGGGGTGACGAGGGCGAGGGCAGATGGAACCTCCTGCTCGGGGAGACGATCCCTCGCCTCTCGCTGCTCGGCGCACACGACGAACTCGTGCCCGTGGATCTGGCCCGCTTCGAGGTCGGCGAAACCGAGGGCGGCAGCACGATGCGGCGCGGCGTTCCGGCCAAGCGCGTCGGCGACAAGCTCGTCACCACCGTGTTCGACCTGCTGTGCGCCCAGCTCGGCGTCGCCCGCGACGACCTGCCGGGGGACTGGCCCGCCGGCTACGAGGATCCGCTCCCCTGCACGCCCGCCTGGCAGCAGGAGCAGACCGGCGTCGACGCCGCTCTGGTGACCAGGATCGCGCGCGAGTTCGCCCGCAACGCCGAGGTCACCGAGGGGCGCTCGATGATCGTGATGGGCGCCGGCACCAACCACTGGTACCACAGCGATCAGATCTACCGGGGGATGCTCAGCCTCGTGCTGCTCTGCGGCTGTCAGGGCGTCAACGGCGGCGGCTGGGCGCACTACGTCGGGCAGGAGAAGGTTCGTCCGATCACGGGCTTCGGCGTGCTGGCGTTCGCGACCGACTGGACGCGGCCGCCGCGCCAGCAGGCGACGACGTCGTTCTGGTACCTGGCGACCGACCAGTACCGCTACGAGCGGTTCGTCGCCGACGAACTGACATCCCCTCTGGGCGACGGCGCGCTGAAGGGCAAGCACTTCGCCGACTGCATCGCGCAGTCCGCCCGCATGGGCTGGCTGCCGTCGTACCCGACGCTCGAACCGCAACCCGCTCGACATCTGCGACGAGGCCGAGGCGGCGGGCAAGACGCCGCAGGAGCACGTCGTCGAGCGAGCTGCAAGAGCGGAGAGCTGCGCTTCGCCGCGGAGGATCCGGACGATCCTGCCAACTTCCCGCGCGTGCTCACGCTGTGGCGCGCCAACCTGCTCGGCTCCTCGAGCAAGGGCCACGAGTACTTCCTGCGCCACCTGCTCGGCGTCGACAAGGACGCGGTCACCGCCGAGGAGGCGGCGCCCGACGCCGCGCCCGAAGGACGTCGTATGGCACGACGAGGCCCCCCAGGGCAAGCTCGACCTCTTCACGACGATCGACTTCCGCATGAACGGCTCGGCGCTCTACTCGGACATCGTCCTGCCGGCGGCCACCTGGTACGAGAAGCACGACATCTCCAGCACGGACCTGCACCCGTTCGTGCACTCCTTCAACCAGGCGGTGCCCGCCGCCCTGGGAGTCGCGCACCGACTGGGACGCGTTCGACAAGGTCGCCGAGACGTTTCAGGTGCTCGCCGAGAAGCACCTCGGCGTGCGCAAGGACCTCGTCGCCGCGCCGCTGCTGCACGACACGCCCGAGGAGATGGCCCAGCCCGGCGGCGTCGTGCGCGACTGGAAGGCCGGCGAGTGCGAGCCGGTCCCCGGCAAGACGATGCCGAAGCTGGTCGTCGTCGAGCGCGACTACGGAGTCGTGCACGACAAGATGAACGCGCTCGGGCCGCTGGTGGAGAACGCGGGGATCGCCTGGAAGGGCATCGTCTGGAAGCCCGAGCAGGAGGTCGAGGAGCTGCGGCCGGCGCAACGGTACGGTCCGCGGCGGGATCGCCGACGGGCGCCCGCAGATCGTGACCGACGTGCACGTCGCCGAGACGATCCTTCGCCTGTCGGGTACGACGAACGGGCGCGCTGGCGGTCGAGGGCTTCAGGTTCCTCGAGAAGCGCACCGGCGTGAGGCTTGCCGGATCTCGCCGAGGACCGCGAGGACGAGCGCATCACGATCGCGCAGATGCGCATCCAGCCGCGCAAGGTCATCACCTCGCCGGAGTGGTCGGGGATCGAGAGCCGCGACGCGCCGCTACTCGCCGTTCACGTCAACGTCGACCGCGAGGTTCCGTGGCGCACGCTCACCGGCCGTCAGCACTTCTATCGTCGACCACGACTGGATGCTCGAGTTCGGCGAGGGGCTGCCGGCCTACCGCCCGCCGCTCGCCACGGCCCGGCACGAGGCCGGCGAGCTCGAGGCAGGCGAGGCCGAGGTGGTCGTCACGCTGGATCACCCCGCACTCCAAGTGGTCGATCCACTCCGAGTTCCAGGACAACCTGCACATGCTCACGCTGTTCCGCGGCGGACCGGTCGGTCTGGATCGGAGCCGGGCGACGCCGAGCGGATCGGGGTCGGCGGACAACGACTGGGTCGAGGTCGTCAACCGCAACGGCGTCATCGCCTGCCGCGCAGTCGTCTCGCACCGCATCCCTGACGGGAGCGCGCTTCATGTACCACTCGCAGGATCGCCACGTGAACGTGCCGATCAGCGAGACCAGCCGGCACCCGTGGCGGCACCGACAACTCCGTCACGCGGATCGTCGATCAAGCCGACGCACCTGATCGGCGGCTACGCACAGCTCTCGTACGGCTTCAACTACTACGGCGCGATCGGCTCACAGCGCGACGAGCTCGACGATCATCCGGAAGCCGCCGCACGGAGGTGACGTACTGATGCGCGTGCATGGCTCAGGTCGGGATGGTCATGAACCTCGACAAGTGCATCGGCTGCCACACCTGCTCGGTCACCTGCAAGAACGTCTGGACGAACCGCCAGGGCGCCGAGTACATGTGGTTCAACGACGTCGAGACCAAGCCGGGAGTCGGCTACCCGAAGCGCTGGGAGGACCAGGAGCACTGGAAGGGCGGCTGGGAGCTCGACCGCAGGGGCAAGCTGCGCCTGAAGGCCGGAGGTCCGCTGCGCAAGCTCATGTCGATCTTCGCCAACCCCGACCTGCCCCGAACTCGACGACTACTACGAGCCCTGGACCTACGACTACGAGTCGCTGATCACCGCCGGCCCGAGCGAGCACCAGCCCGTCGCGCGGCCCGATCTCGCAGGTCACGGGCGAGCCGCTCGACCTCAAGTGGGGCCCGAACTGGGAGGACGACCTCGCCGGCGGCCCGAACCACGTGCGCGCTCGACCCGAACCTCCGCGACGGCGTCGAGGAGCAGGTCAAGGCTCGAGTACGAGTCGGTCTTCATGATGTACCTGCCGCGGATCTGCGAGCACTGCCTCAACCCGGCGTGCGTCGCCTCGTGCCCCTCCGGCGCGATGTACAAGCGCGAGGAGGACGGCATCGTCCTCGTCGACCAGGAGAAGTGCCGCGGCTGGCGGATGTGCGTCAGCGGCTGCCCGTACAAGAAGGTCTACTTCAACTGGCAGACCGGCAAGGCCGAGAAGTGCACGCTCTGCTACCCGCGCATCGAGGCGGGCATGCCGACGATCTGCTCCGAGACGTGCGTCGGACGCATCCGCTACATCGGCGTCGTCCTCTACGACGCCGACCGCGTCGAGGCCGCCGCCTCGGTCGCCGACGAGCACGATCTGCTCGACGCCCAGCTCGACGTCTTCCTCGACCCGCGCGACCCGGAGGTCCGCGCGCAGGCGCGCCGTGACGGCATCCCCGAGGACTGGCTCGAGGCCGCGCGTGCGCTCGCCGGTCTGGACGCTCGCCGATGGACTACCGCGTCGCGCTGCCGCTGCATCCCGAGTACCGGACGCTGCCGATGGTCTGGTACGTGCCGCCGCTCTCGCCGGTGATGTCGCTCGTCGAGGGCGACGGCTCGCAGGCCGACCCCGACGACGTGTTCCCGGCGATCGACGAGCTGCGGATCCCGGTCCAGTACCTGGCGAACATCCTCACGGCCGGGCGACGAGGACGTCGGTGCGCGGCGTGCTCAAGCGCCTGGCCGCGATGCGCGCGCCACATGCGCGAGCGTCACGCTCGGCGCGCGAGCCCGACCCGGCGATCGCGAGCGGCGTCGGGCATGACGGCGGTCGAGATCGAGGACATGTACCGGCTGCTGCGCGATCGCCAAGTACGACGAGCGCTACGTGATCCCGCTCGCCCATCGCGAGGTCGCAGACAACCTCGCCGCGCGGCAGGGCGGCTGCGGCCTGGACTTCGCCGGCGGGCCCGGATCGTGCGGGCCCGGCGTCGACGAGGCCGAGGGGAGCGCGGGCCTCGATCTCGTCAACCTCGCGGTCATGCGGCGAGGGGGGGCATCATGAGCGCGGAGACCCTGCGCGTGGCTGCGCTGCTGCTCGACTACCCCGACCGCGAGCTGTACGCGATGACTCCCGAGCTGACGGCCGCCGCCGAGCGGATTCCCGAGCGCCGCGGAGGCGGTGAGCTGCTTGAGCTGCTCGCGCACCGCGCGCGGATCGGCGAGCACGCCTCGCAGGAGGAGTACGTCGCGACGTTCGACTTCCACAAGCGCGCCTCGCTGCACCTCTCCTACTTCCGCGACGGCGACCGGCGTCAGCGCGGCGCGACCCTGCTCGGACTCAAGCGCCGCTACCGCGAGGCAGGCTTCGAGCTGACCGGTGGCGAGCTGCCGGACTACCTTCCGGCGATCCTCGAGTTCGCGGCCCTCGCGCCGGGCGAGGGCGCCCGCGCGATCCTCGCCCGGATGCGGCCCGGCGATCGAGCTGCTGCGGGCATCCCTGCACGACCTCGGCAGCCCGTACGCGAGGGTGCTCGACGCCGTCGTGTCCGTGCTGCCGGCGCTCACCGCTGAGGAGATCGCCGAAACCCGGCGCATCGCGCGCGAGGGCCCGCCCGACGAGGACGTCGGACTGGAGCCGTTCGCACCGCCGGAGGTCATGCCCGAGTCCGTGGGGGCGCTGCGATGACCGTTCCTGCGGTCACGCGCGCGGCGACGTTCCTGTGGATCGTCCTGCCGTACCTCGCCATCGCGATCTTCGTCGTCGGCCACGTCTGGCGCTGGCGCCACGACCAGTTCACCTGGACCACGCGCTCGACGCAGCTGCTCGAGGCGCGCTGGCTGAAGCTCGGCGGCCCGCTGTTCCACCTCGGCCTGCTCGCCGTGATCGGCGGCCACGTGCTCGGCATCCTCGTCCCCGCGTCGCTCACCGACGACGCTCGGCGTGTCCGAGGACGCCTACCACGTCATCGCGACCAGCATGGGCACGCTCGCCGGCCTCGCGATGCTCGCCGGCCTCGCGATCCTGATCGCGCGCCGGCTGCTCAACCGCCGGGTGCGCGCCACCACGCGAGGGTGGGACGTCGCCGTGATGGCGCTGCTGGCGCTGATGGTCGCGACCGGCATGTGGAACACCGTGGTCGAGAACCTGATCGAGGGCGGCTACGAGTACCGCGAGACCGTCTCGCCGTGGTTCCGCGGGCTGTTCCTGCTGGACCCCGACGCGAGCCTGATGACGGCGGCGAGCGTGCCGCTCAGCTACCAGCTCCACGCGGTCGGCGGCTGGCTGATCCTCGTGGTCTGGCCGTTCAGCCGGCTCGTGCACGCCTGGAGCGTGCCCGTCACCTATCTTCGCCGCCGCCCGATCGTCTACCGCTCCCGCGCTCCGCGTCACGTGCGCGTCGGCGCGGGCGGGCTGAGCTTCGTGCGCGGCGTGAAGGCGTCGCAGAGCGCAGGGCAGGCGGACGTCTTCGAACCCAGTCGCGAGTCATGAGTCAGGGCATCGCGCGAGCAGGAGGTGGAAGCGATGAGCACGTCGGCCGAACCTGCCGAGAAGCTGGGAGGGTCGGCCGACGCCACGGCCGGGCCGCGCGCGACGCGCGACAGGGAGACCGGCCATGAGGTCTCGGGCGACGCGATGCGCGTGCTGATCGTCGCGACCATCCTCTTCACGATCTTCTTCGCCGTCTGGCTGATGTTCGCGATCGTCGGCATCCCGATGCGCAAGGAGCTCGGGCTGAGCGAGTCGGAGTTCGCCCTGCTCATCGCGATCCCCGTGCTGACCGGCTCGACGCTGCGCGTGCCGGTCGGAATCATCACCGACAAGGTCGGCGGCCGTAACACGATGATCGCGCTGCTGCTGCTCACAGCGGTGCCGACCTGGCTCGTGAGCCGTGTCGACAGCTACGACGCGGCGCTGGTGCTGGCGCTCGGCGTGGGAATGGCCGGGACCTCGTTCGCGGTCGGGATCGCCTGGGTCTCCGCCTGGTTCCCCGCTCGAGCACCAGGGCTTCGCGCTCGGCATATTCGGCGCCGGCAACGTCGGCGCCTCGATCACCAAGCTGCTCGCGCCGACGCTCGTGACGGCGGTCGGCACGGCCGGCCTGCTCGGCGGCGTGATCGCCGGCGGCTGGCGCTTTGTGCCGGCCGTCTACGCGATCGTGCTCGTGCTCTGCGCCATCGTCGTGCCCTTCGTCGTCCCGCGGCACGACAAACGGCCGGCGAAGGGCCGCTCGCTGTGGGACATGAGCAAGCCGCTGGCATACATGCGCGTCTGGCGCTTCGGCTTCTACTACGTGACCGTCTTCGGCGCCTACGTCGGGCTGGCGCTGTGGCTGCCGAAGTACTACGTCGACGTCTACGGGTACAGCCTGCGTGACGCGGGCTTCCTGACAGCGCTCTTCATCTTCCCGGCGAGCCTTCTGCGTCCGCTCGGAGGCTGGCTGTCCGACCGCCTCGGGGCGCGCCGGATCACGGCGATCTCGTTCGCGGTCATCGGAGCGACCTCGCTCGGACTCTGCTTCACGATGAGCGTCGTGCCGTTCACGCTGCTGATCATCGTCGTCGGCGTCTCGATGGGCATCGGCAAGGCCTCGGTCTACACCTACATCCCGCAGTACTTTCCGAAGGACGTGGGAGCCGTCGGCGGACTCGTGGGAGCCGTCGGCGGACTGGGCGGGTTCGTCCTGCCGCTGATGTTCGCCTGGGCCGATGTGCAGACGGGCCGGCCTGAGAGCACGTTCTACGTCCTTGCCGGACTCGCCGTGCTCAGCATCGCTGTTCCTGTCAATCGCGGTCGCGCACATCCACGCCGCCGCTCACCACGGAGAACTGTGAGTCCCATGAACGCATCGACCGCAGGCCCCGAGCAGGGGCGCTCAGGCACCTGGCTCCCCGAGTGGGAGCCCGAGAACGAGGACTTCTGGAACTCGCGCGGGAAGGCGATCGCAAGGCGCACGCTGATCATCACGACCGCCAACCTGGTGCTGGCGTTCGTCGTGTGGTTCGTGGTCAGCGCGCTGATCGTGCGGCTCGAGAAGGCCGGCTTCGACCTCACCAAGTCGCAGCTCTACTGGCTGGTGGCGATGCCGGGCCTCGCCGGCGGCACGTTCCGCCTCATGCACATGTTCCTGATTCCGGTCTTCGGCACCCGCCACGTCGTCTCGATCTCCACGGCGCTGCTGATGATTCCGCTGGCCGGCTGGTACTTCGCGGTGCAGGATCCGGACACGCCCTATGGGGTGCTGCTCGCGCTCGCCTTCCTCGCGGGTCTCGGCGCCGGCAACTTCTCGTCGTTCATGCCATCGACGAGCCTGTTCTACCCCAAGCGCGACCAGGGCACGGCGCTCGGCGTGCAGGCGGGCGTCGGCAACTTCGGCGTCAGCCTGGTGCAGTTCCTCACGCCCTGGGTGATCGGCTTCGCGATGGTCGGCAGCGCCCAGGTGAACGACAAGGGCAAGGAGATCTGGCTTCAGAACGCGGTCCTGATCTGGATGCCCGCGGTGGTGCTGCTGGCGATCCTCGCCTGGGCGCGCCTGCGCAGCGTGCCGATGCGAGCCAGCGTGCGCGACCAGATGAACATCTTCCGCGAGAAGCACACCTGGACGATGACGTCGCTCTACGTCATGACCTTCGGCTCGTTCGCAGGCTTCGCCGCAGCGTTCCCGGTGCTGATCAAGAACCGGTTCGGCGACTTCGCCGACGCGCCCGATCCGCTGAGCTACGCCTTCATCGGCCCGCTCGTCGGCTCCTTGGCGCGGGTCGTCGCGGGTCCGGTCGCCGACAGGTTCGGCGGCGCGCGGGTGACTCAGGTCGCCGCGGTCGGGCTGATCGCCTCTGCGATATCCACCTCGTTCTTCGTGTCGGCCGACTCGCGCGACGACTTCACGCCGTTCGTGCTCAGCATGGTCGGGATCTTCCTCTTCGCCGGCATCGGCAACGCCTCGACGTTCAAGCAGATCCCGATGCTGTTCTCGCCGCTGAAGGCCGCGGGCGTGATCGGCTGGACGGCGGCGATCGCCGCCTACGGCCCGTTCATCGTCGCCGTGCTGATCTCGTTCTCGTCGTCCCAGACCGGCGACCCGGCCGCGTTCTTCTACGGGGTCACGGTCTTCTACCTGTTCAACCTCGTCCTCAACTGGTGGTTCTTCGCGCGAAGAAACGCACCCGACCGCTGCTGAACGGGTGCGCCCGCGGCGCCGGAGGGCCCCGCGGGCGCGCGCTGCTCGCGCGCTGAGCGGACTAGGCTTCGACAATGGCAACCACCAGCAGCACGACCATCAACGGGATCGACGAGCTCAAGGCGGCCGTCGGCCGCGAACTCGGCGTGAGCGACTGGCACGAGGTCACCCAGGAGGCGATCAACGCCTTCGCGGAGGTCACGCAGGACTTCCAGTGGATCCACCTCGATGCCGAGCGCGCGGCACAGACGCCGTTCGGCGGCACGATCGCCCACGGCCTCTACACGCTGTCGCTCGGCCCGAAGTTCTCCTACGAGATATTCGACGTCCAGGGGTTCGCCTTCGGCGTCAACTACGGCTACGACAAGGTCCGCTTCCCGGCGCCGTTGCCGGTCGGCGCGCGCGTGCGCATGCGCGGCACCCTCAAGGCGGTCGATGACGTGCCCGGCGGCTGCCAGATCACGCTCACCCAGACCTTCGAGGTCGAGGGCGGCGAGAAGCCGGTCTGCGTGGCGGAGTCGCTGTCGCGCGTATTCAGCGGGTGACTTCGGGGCCCGTGAGGCCCGCGTAGCGAACGCGGTAGCGACCTGGCCCGGGAACCGTCGTCGAGTACCGGCCGCCGCGGCCGAGCAGGACGTCGGCGGCGCGGCTCCACGCTGCCGCCCTGCAGCCGCTCGACCGTAGCCCACGCGCCCGTGCGGGCGGGGCGGATCGCGCCTGACATCACGAGCGTCGCGGACGACGCGCTCGCGCCCCCCGTCACGGGGTCGGCGGCGGTGCCCGGGACCGGCTTGGCCGGCTTCTTCGCCTTGCGTCTGGTCAGGTCGCTGCTGAACGTCGTGAAGTTGATCCAGTGGTCGCGCAGTCCGAACGCGCGCCGCAGCTGCGGCCCTGTCACCGTGGCGGTGCCGCGTGTGCCCACGAGCTGCGCCTTGACGATCCGCGGCGAGACGCCGCGGCTCAGGCACGCGTGATCCAGCGCAGGCGGCCCGGCACGAGCCTGCCCAGCTTCGCGCTCGCGCTGCGCAGCGAGAGCTTGAAGGGACCCCAGCGGTGGCTCGGCGACAGCTTGTCGTAGGGGTCCGTGACGCTCTTGAGCCAGGGCTTCGGCTTACCCCCGATGAACGAGTTCTCGACGTTCTCCGTGCGCCCGCCCGACGTCGAGAAGAAGTAGGTGGTGACCGGCTGTCCTTCGTAGGTCACGACCCTGCCCCTGGTGGCGCGGACGGCCGCGTTGGTCGCGGTCGTCTCGGCGGCGACGCCGCGGTACATCTGCGAGCGGGTGTCCGCGTACTGCGTGAAGCCCTCGCCACCTCCGGCGCTGGAGGTCACGGCGTAGGTGCGAGCGGCGATCGCCTGCGCGCGCAGCGCCTCGGCGGGCCAGCGCGACGGGACCTCCGCGCTGATCACGCCGGCGACGTACTGCTCCAGGCTGATCGCGTTGACGGCCAGCAGTCCACCGAAACCGGGGCGGAACTCCATCGACCCGCGGTAGCGGCCGCCGGACAAGCCGTTCTCGGCCGGCCCCTCCAGCCGGATCATCCCGCCGCGCGGCGGGCTGAGGCGCAGGGGCGGCGGCGCGGTGCCGAGGACCCTGCCCCTGGCGCTGCGCAGCACGGCCCCCTTGCCGCCGGACGTCACGAGATAGCGGCGCTCAGGGTTGAGCTTGCGCCCGTTGGCGCTGGATGCGCCCCTGATCGCGTAGCGGGACCGCCGCGACCGCAGGAGCACCCGCACGAGCGGCGACTTCGTCAGCCGGCCGAGCTTGGTTCCGGTGTAGTAGTGGGCCAGGATCCGGTCGTGCTTCCAGCCGGCGTTCGCGAACCCGAGCGTCCCGTACTGGCTGAGGCCGACGCCGTGCCCGTAGCCGGCTCCGCGGATCACGAGCGAGGAGGCCCCCTGTGCCGGAGCGGCGAGCGCGAGCGCGCTGAGGCCCGCGGCGGCGATGACTGGAGCAGCACGCACCACCCCCAGGTTAGGCGCTCGCACCGCAGCCGGTTGCAGTCCGGCTGTCGCGGGGTATCGTCGCCGCATGGCCACCATCGACACCGCGGCCGAGCGGGCCGCGCTTGATGCCGTCCCCACACGACTGCTGATCGGCGGCGAATGGCGTGACGCGACCGGCGGTGCGACGCTGCCGGTCGAGGACCCCTCGACCGGGGAGACGCTGACCGAGGTCGCCGACGCCACCGTCGCCGATGGGCTCAGCGCGCTCGCAGCCGCTGACGGTGCATTCGGTGCGTTCCGCCGGATGGCCCCGCGCGAGCGCGGCGAGATCCTGCGCCGGGCCTTCGAGCTGATGACCGAGCACACGGAGCGGCTGGCGCTGCTGATGACGCTGGAGATGGGCAAGCCGCTCGCCGAGTCGCGCGGCGAGGTCGCCTACGCCGCCTCCTACCTGCGCTGGTACGGCGAGGAGGCGACGCGGATCAACGGCCGTTTCCAGGTCGCCGAGAACGGTCTCAGCCGCGTCCTGACGATGCAGCAGCCGGTCGGCCCGTGCATCTTCATCACGCCGTGGAACTTCCCGCTGGCGATGGGGACGCGCAAGGTCGGGCCGGCGGTCGCGGCGGGCTGCACGTGCGTCGTCAAGCCCGCCAAGCAGACCCCGCTCTCGATGCTCGCGATGGCCCAGATACTCGAGCAGGCCGGCCTGCCGGCAGGCGTCGTCAACGTCGTCACGGCATCTCGCTCCGGCGAGCTGATGGAGCCGATGATCCGCGACCCGCGCGCGCGCAAGCTGTCCTTCACGGGGTCGACGCCGGTCGGCAAGCGGCTCGTCGGGCAGGCGTCCGAGCAGCTCCTGCGGATGTCGATGGAGCTCGGAGGAAACGCGCCGTTCGTCGTGTTCGAGGACGCGGACCTCGACCTGGCGATCGAGGGTGCGCTGCTCGCCAAGATGCGCAACATCGGCGAGGCGTGCACGAGCGCGAACCGCTTCGTCGTCCAGGAGTCGATCGCCGGCGAGTTCGCGCGCCGGCTCGCCGAGCGGATGGGCGCTCTGAAGATCGCCCGCGGCACCGATCCCGAGTCCAAGGTCGGGCCGCTGATCGATCAGGCCGCGATCGACAAGGTCGACGAGCTGGTCCGGGACGCCACTGCAAAGGGGGCTGCGCTGCTGACCGGCGGCGAGCGCGTCGGCGAGACCGGCTACTTCTATCGCCCGACCGTGCTCGGCGAGGTTCCGGAGCAGGCGCTGGTGCTGAAGGAGGAGATCTTCGGCCCGGTAGCGCCGATCGCGACCTTCTCGAGCGAGGAGCAGGCGCTGGCGATGGCCAACGACACCGAGTTCGGGCTCGTCGCCTACCTCTTCACGCGCGACCTCGGCCGGGCGTTCCGCATGATGGAGGGCCTCGAGACGGGGATGATCGGGCTCAACCAGGGGATGGTCTCGAACGCGGGCGCGCCGTTCGGCGGTGTCAAGCAGTCGGGCTACGGCCGCGAGGGCGGCCCCGAGGGTCTCCAGGAGTACCTGGAGACGAAGTACGTCGCGATGAACCTGGGCGGGGGGTAGACGACGGGCGGCCACTCCGCGCGCCGCGCAGACGCTGCGCTCTACGGGGCCGTATACGCCCAGGTCGCGAACACCGATGCCTCGCCCGCCAGCTTGGAGTAGAAGCGGACGGCGAATCCGTACGGGGTCACTCGGCCATTGATGCCGCCCACCGCCGTTCCCTCCTGTTCGTCGGTGTTGGAGCCGACGGCGGATCCCAGCGAGCCGTAGATGCACAGGCGCCCGGGCGGCGCGGTCGGGTTCGCGAAGCTCCCCTTGCAGGTGTCGGCGCCGTCTTCGTAGGGGCCGTCCACGACGACCTTGTCGTCGGTGAGGGGCTCCGGGGCGGCTATCGGCAGCGACCCGACCACGTAGAACTCGTCACCCGCCCCGGCGTTGACCTGCTCTCCCACGGCGCCGCGCACGACCTCTCCGCTGCGCAGAGTCTCCAGAGCAGAGCGCCCGGCGGCGCCCGCCGGGCCCGCCGGGCCGGCCGCGCCCGGCTCACCCTTTGGTCCCGCCGTCCCCTGAACCGGGCCGCTGAAGTCCTTGGCGGTCAGAGACCCGTCCTTGACGTCGCGGCCGGTCAGTGAGCTGTTCCTCACGTCGGTACTCCTGAGCGAGTTGTTCCTGACGTCCGATCCGGTCAGCGAGCTGTTCCTGACGTCCGATCCGGTCAGTGAGCTGTTCCTGACCTTCGAGCCGGTGACGGCGTTCTTCTTGATCTGTGCGCCGCCGACGCTGTTCCTCGGCAGCTTCACGGCGGCATAGCTGACTCCGCCGAGGGCGATGAAGACGCCGACCGTCGACATGACGTTCGCGTAGGTCAGGCGGCTGCGAATCCTGCGGAGCATCTTGCCCTCCTCCAGTCGGTCGGACGACCGTATCCCGAAGCGGCCGGCCGCGCCCGCCGCGCGCGGAGTACGGTTGCGCGGGTGCCGGCCATCGTCGACCTCTCAGCGCCGATCGTCTCCAGCCCGCCCGAGACGCCCGAGCCGCTGCGCACGGAACTGCGCTTCCACGGCCACGAGGAGGGCGCCGCGCAGATCGACGCGATGCTGGGCGTCCCGCCGCGGCTGCTGCGTGACGCCGAGGGCTGGGCCACCGAGGAGTTCCTTCATCTCGGCACCCACAACACGACTCATGTCGACGCGCCGTGGCACTACAACTCGACGATCGCCGGCGAGCGTGCGATGACGATCGACGAGCTTCCGCTCGAGTGGTTCTTCGCGCCCGGGGTCTGCCTGGACTTCTCGAACAAGGCCGACGGCGACGCCGTCACCGGCGAGGAGATCGACGATGCGCTCGCCTCCCTCGACCGCGACATCCAGCCGCACGACATCGTTCTGATCCGCACCGGGCGCGACGGCTTCCTGGACGCGCCCGACTACATGATCAGGGGGCCGGGCGTGACGGCCGAGGCCACGCTGCGGCTCTACGAGCTGGGCGTGCGTGTGATGGGCATCGACGCCTGGGGCTGGGACGCGCCGCTGCACCTCCAGGCAGAGGAGGCCAGGCGCCGCGACGAACCGGGGATCTTCTGGGCCGCCCACCAGGCCGACCTCGCCTACTGCCAGATCGAGCGCCTCTGCAACCTCGGCGCGCTGCCGACCAGCGGCTTCACGGTCGCCTGCTTCCCGCTCAAGGTCGTGGGCGGCAGCGCCGGGCCGGCGCGCGTCGTCGCGATCCTCGACGAGTAGGCCTCGATCGGGTCGTCGGCCCGCGCGCCGGACCGGCAGGGCCCGGCGGTCAGCCCTCGTTGCCCGCCGCGATACGCCGCAGGTCGATCGTCTCGTCGTAGACCTTCGGATCGACGCCCTCGGCGATCGCGACCTCGCGCAGCATGCGCCCCGACTCGGCCGCCTTCTTGACGATCACCGCGGCCTTGTCGTAGCCGATCGCGCTGTTCAGCGCGGTCGCCGTGGCCAGGGTCGATTCGGCCGACCGCCTGCAGCCCGCGCGGTTGGCCTCGATGCCGTCGACGCACTTCTCGGCGAGCACCGTCGACGTCGACGCGAGCAGCTTCAGCGACTGGAGCAGGTTGCGCGCGATCAGCGGGATCCGCACGTTGAGCTCGAACTGGCCCTGCATGCCGCCGATCGTGATCGCTGTGTCGTTCCCGATCACCTGCGCCGAGACCTGGAGCACGACCTCGGGGATCACGGGGTTGACCTTGCCCGGCATGATCGACGAGCCCTTCTGGAGCTCGGGCAGGAAGATCTCGCCGATGCCGGCCCGTGGGCCGGAGCCGAGCAGCGCGAGGTCACCCGCGATCTTCGTCATCGAGACGGCGACGACCTTGAGCGCGCCCGACAGCTCGACCAGCGCGTCGCGGTTCGCCTGAGCCTCGAAGCGGTCCAGCGGCGCGGCGATCTGCTTGAGCCTCGTCTCGGTCTTCAGCGTGCTGCGGACCTTCGCCGCGAGCTTCGGGTGGGCGTTCAGGCCGGTGCCGGTCGCCGTCCCGCCGAGCGGGATCTGGCCGACGTGGACGAGCGCCGACTCGATGCGCTCGCGGCCGAGCGCGACCTGTGCGGCGTAGCCCGCGAACTCTGCGCCGAGCGTGACGGGAACGGCGTCCATCAGATGGGTTCGCCCGGCCTTGACCACCTTGCCGAACGCGCGGCCCTTCTTCGCGAACGACTTCTCGAGCTGAGCGAGCGCGGGCAGCGTCCGGTTGACGGCGACGTCGAGCGCGGCCAGGTGGACCGCCGACGGGAACACGTCGTTCGACGACTGGCCCATGTTGACGTGGTCGTTGGGATGCGCGCCGGCCAGCTTCCCGATGACCTCGTTGGCGTTCATGTTCGACGACGTGCCCGATCCGGTCTGGAAGACGTCGATCGGGAACTGCCGGTCGTGCGCCCCGGAGGCGACCTCGTCGGCCGCCTTCGCGATCGCCTTGGCGAGCTTGGGGTCGAGCAGCCCGAGCTCGCCGTTCGCGCGGGCGGCGGCGCCCTTGATGCGCCCGAGCCAGTGGACGACCTCGGCCGGGACGGGCTCGCCCGAGATCGGGAAGTTGCCGACCGCCTTGGCGGTCTCGCCGCCGTAGAGACGCTTGCTGGCCATCAGATCGCTGCTCCTTGCTGGGGACGCCTTGGAAGTCGGCCTGACTCTATGAGAGCCGGTGGGGGCGGTGCTGCCCGCAGAACGCCGCGATCTCCCGCGCCACGACGATCGGGTCGTCGTAGGCCATCAGGTAGCCGGAGCGCGGCACGACCCTGAGCTGGGCGTCGGGCAGCAGGTCGAGGGCCTCCTCCGCGCCCGCGACCGGATGGCGCGCGTCCTCGTCGGCCCACAGCAGCAGCGTCGGGACGTCAAGGCGCGGGTAGAGGTCGAGCAGCTCACGCCGCGGCGCGCTCGGCCAGCGCCGCGCGAGCGTCGCCCAGGAGCGCGCGAGGTTCGCGTTGCCCGCGACGTCCGCGAACGCGTGGCGCACGACGTCGCCGGCTCCCGGCACGCCGCGCGCGCTCAGCGCGATCCCCCGGCGCGGGCTCATGGCGAGCTGCGCGCCTCGCATCAGCACGCGGTCGATCCCGGGTACCGCGCCGCTGCGGGCGACGGCGCGCCAGCGCGCAAACCCGGCGTCCTCCCCGCCGGGGCGGTGCAGGCGGGTGGGCATCAGCACGAGCTTCGACGGCGTCAGCAGGCCGAGTTCCACGGCCCGCAGGACGAGCTCGGCGCCGAGCCCGTGGCCGCCGACCAGCGGACGCGGTCCTGCGACGTCGACGCAGAAAGCGGCAACGATCTCCGCCAGCCAGTCGCGCGTGTAGGGGTGACGCGGGCGATCCTCGGAATCACCGTGCAGCGGCAGATCCGGCAGGACGACCCGGAAGCGATGCTGCAGTCCCTCGACGAGCGGTTCGAGCTCTCGGTGGCTGAGCAGCGCGGAGTGCCAGAGCACGAGTCCCGGCCCCGCCCCCAGCTCGCGGTATGCCACGCGTGCACCGTCGCCGTGGTGATAGAGCCTCAGCTTCATGTCGGCCCATTGTGCTGCCCGCCGGGCCGAGCGGCTCGGCGATGGCGATCGAGCGCCGGCCGGGCGGGCTGCGGATCGCCGCCCCGAACCTGCGCAAAGCTGCCCGGGCCGTCGTGCTCTGGGCCGCGGCAGCCGTCAACCCCCTCGACATGCAGCAGAAGCCCGCCCTCGGCCTGACGGTATCCCAGGCCGCTCTCCACCTCGGCGTCTCGGTCGCGACGGTCCGGCGCTGGTCGAACGCGGGTCACCTCCAGGGAACCAGGACACCCGGTGGGCAGCGGCGCTTCACCGTCGAGCAGCTAGACGAGTTCGTCGACTCGCTCCAGCCGCGTACTCCCGCGGCGCGCGACTGAGCGCCACTCTCAGGTCAGCGTTGCGGCGGCGCTGATGCGCCGCTCCATCGCAAGCTCGATGTCGAAGTCCGCGGCGTCCGCGTGGCGGTACTCGAGGCTGCGGCCGGCGAGCAGGCCGGCGAGCGTCTCGACGTACCCGGCGTCGAGCTGGGTTCCGGCGACGCGGCGCAGTTCACGCAGCGCCTCGAACGAGTTCATCGGGGTGCGGTAGGTGTCCGGCGCGGTCAGCGTGTCGTAGACCTCGGCCACCGCGACGATCTTCGCGACCTCCGGGATGTCCTCTCCGGCGAGCCCGCGCGGGTAGCCGCGGCCGTCGACGCGCTCGTGGTGGCAGCGCACGATCTCGCTGACAGGGCCGAATACCCCGATGTCGCGCAGCAGGTCGGCTCCGATGTCCGGGTGACGGCGGATTCCGCGCCAGTCGGCCTCGGTGAGTCGCGTCCCGCGTTCCATCACGCGGTCGGAAAGCACGAACTTGCCGATGTCGTGAAGCAGACCCGACGTATGGGCGAGCTCGATCTCCTTGGCGTCGAGTCCGGCTACGTCGGCCATGTCCCGCGAGAAGCGGGCGACCGCAGCGCTGTGGCGCGATGCCCGGTCGTCGCGCTCGTTGAGCGTTCGGACCAGCGAGGACAGCACGCCCCAGGAGAGGTTCGCGTATTCGCGCGTCTGCTCGCGCGACTGCGCGACGAGGCGCATCATGTAGCCGGTGCCGGCCATCGCCACGAGCATCAGGGCGAGTGCCGTCATGCCGAGGTCGATGTACGCCGCTGCGATCGTCAGGGTCATCGCGACGCTGATCGCGATGCTCGGCGCGAAACTCAGGAACACGCCGGCCGACGCCGTGATCGGCCGGCCGTCGAGGATGTCCATCAGTACCCCGACCGCCCCGATGTTGATCAGCAGCGTCAGCATCGTCGCCGCCGCGAGCAGTGCGTAGAACTCGAAGCTCCCCTCGGCGGGGCCGATCGCGGCGAACAGGTAGCCCGCGAGCAGTGCCGGCCCCGGGATGCAGGCGATGTTGATGACCAGGGCACGCCAGCGGTAGCGCTCGACGAGCCACGCGACCAGCTCGACGGCGAGCGGCACCACAAAGGCACCGGACGGGCCGAGGAAGGCGATCGCCAACATCACCGCGATGAACGAGGGCGCGAAGTTCGTGTTGGCCGTGTACTGCGCCGCGATCAGCACCGAGGCCACTCCGCCGACGAGCAGGACGGCCGTCAGCGGGTCGTTCAGCGTCGAGTGGTCGGCCAGCGCGAAGCCGACGAGGCTGGCGGCGATGATGATCGCCGCAATCGAGAGCGCGAGCCGTGGCCGGGGGTACGCCACTGCGACCGTCACGCAGGAAACGTACATCCCCTACGTGACGGCGCAGCCACGTGTATTACCTAGCGGCCACCGCGCATGGTTTGCCTCCAGCGTTGAGGTTGACCGGACCGACGCGGCGATCCTACCTGGCAATGGAGCTTCGTGCACAGGTTTGTCGCAAGAAGCTGTGCAAGTTCAAGGACTCCTGCATGGACGCTCGACGCTTGCTTCTTACTTGCGCTCACTCGTGCGGACTCTCAAGACCTCAGAGGCGGCGTCGTTCCTGAACGTGAGCCCGAACACGCTGCGGGCGTGGGAGCGGCGCTTCGGCTACCCGACGCCGATGCGCACCGAGGGCAAGCACCGCCTCTACACCCACGGTGAGATCGCGGCGCTGCGCGATGCGCTCAAGGAGGGGCTCTCGATCTCCTCCGCCATCTCACGGGCGCGTGAGAAGCTGACCGCCGACACGCCCGTCCTCGTCGGCGCGCTCACCAACTGCGAGCTGGACCGTGCGGACGCTGCGATGGAGGCCGCGCTCGCGATGCGCTCGGTCGAGCGCGCGGTCGAGGATGTGCTGCTGCCCACTCTGCACGAGATCGCGGCTCGCTACGGCGACAAGAGCGCGCCCTGGTCATTCGCGGCGCGCTGGGCAGGCGACTGGCTCGTGCGCGCCCGGCGTCTGGCGCCGGAGCCGGCTCGCCCGAACACCGTTCTCGTCGGCGACGCCACGCGCGACGAGCTCGACCCCGAGGCGCTGGAGACGGCGGCGCTGACGCTGTTCGCAACGCGCGGCGGCTCGTCAGTGCTCACGCTTCCCGTCTCCGGGCTGGCCGGCCTCGGCGACGTGCTCCGCAACTACCGTCCGCGCGCGATCGTGATCGCGGGATCGCACGCCAGCGACGACGAGGTGGCGCGATGGGCCTATGCGGTGCGCAGCGCGACGGGACCGCTTCCCGTCGCGCTCTTCCATCGTGGCGAGCGCCGTGCCAAAACGTCCGCGACGCTCATGCTGTCCGAGGGCCCTGCCGATGCGCAGGCAGAACTGATCGCACTGACCGAGGAGCGCCGTGTCGCTCCGGCAGGTCTCCCGCGTACCGCATTCGTGGATTCCGCAGCTGAACAACGCCGAGCAGCCACCGCATGAGCGTCCGCCCGAACCTCCAGGTCCTTCCCGGCTTCTCCGATGTCGAGCCGTTCGTCAGCTTCTGCGGACACTGCGCGGAGCAGCCCGATCCCGGTGGGACCCAGACCCGCGTCTGCTCGAGCTGTCATCTCGGCCTGATCGTCAGTGCGCCGGCGAGCCTCGTGCCGTCGAAGAAGGAGCCGTTCCTGCTCGTCGACGGGCGGATGCAGATCTGCGCCGTGTCTCGCCGCGCTGAGAAGGTGCTCGGCGCCGCGGAGACCGAGATCGTCAACAAGCCGATCGTCGACGTGCTCGTCCCGGCCGACGCCGAGGCGGCGGGAATCGAGAGCCTTGCGACAACGATCGTGCACGCAGCGCGCGGCGATGGAGCAGTGACCGACCTTGTACTCCGGCCCGTGGAGGAGTGGGGAATCCGCTGGTTCACGCGGGTCGGGCCTTGCGGCGCCAACGCCGCATTGATCGTTCTTGCGCCTGAGGGCTGACCGGGACCGACATCCTTGGCCACTTGGCGTGATCGGGCCGGCCGGGCGTACACCCGGCCGGCCCCCTTTCCCTCCCGGCCGTCGAAGCGGGACCTGGAAGTCCTTCCCGCGCAGCAACTCTGCCGTGCTGCAGACGGCGTTGCGGGCCTTGAGAAAACCTGCGCAAACGTCGACAACTCTGTACATGAGCGTCATCCGGACGAACGCGGCCGCGGCGATGCTCGGCGTCAGTCCCAACACACTCCGCAGTTGGGAGCGCCGTTTCGGCTTCCCCGAGCCGCGTAGAACCGCAGGCGGGCACCGCCAGTTCGATCTCGCCCAGATCGAGGCGCTGCGCGCCGCGTTCGAGGAGACGCACAACGTCTCCTCGGCGATCGCCGTCGCTCGGGAGCGTGGCACGGGCCCCGCCTCGCCGGCCCGGCTGCGTTCGGCATTCGCCCGTTTCGACGAGGGCGAGGCGAGCCGGATCCTCGAGGAGAGCCTCGCTGTGCGATCGGTCGAGCGGACCGTCGAAGAGGTTCTGCTGCCGTGCGTCGAGTCACTTGCCGAGGACGGTGGAAAGGACGGGCCCGAGCACGGGTTCGCCTGGCGCTGGTCGACGAACTGGCTCGCCGCCTCGATGCGCGTCACGCCCGCCGCGACGCGCGATGAGGGTGTCGTCATCTTCGACGCGAGCGGTCCCTGCGACGTCGAGTCGCTCTACGGGCAGGCACTCGAACTGGCCCTGCGCCGCCGTGGTCTGCGGACGTTGACGCTCGCCGTCGGGCTCGACCCCGCACGCTCTGCGCGTGCTCTGCACGCAGTCGAGCCGAACGCGATCGTGCTGGCCGGCGGCCGCGCCGACCTGGATGCGCTTGGCCGGCTGGTCTTCGCGGCGCGGCGGATCAGCGAGTCCGTTGCGATCTACGACTTCCGTGGCCAACTGCCGGAGAGCGGTGGCAGCACGGTGTCGCGCCTGGCATCGAAGCCGCTGGCAGCCGTTGACGGCCTCGTGGGCGCGCTCGACGGCCGCGAGCTCTGGCCGGCGGAGCCGACGGGGCTCGATGGCCTCGACGGCCTCGACGGGTCCAGTGTGATCCAGAGCCGTCGCTCGCGTCGCCGGCTGACCGTCTCAATCGGTCGGCCGGCCGGCGGTCGTCCGGTGCGGCGGAGATGATGTTCGCTGATGCAGCTAGTCCCCGGGGACCCGCTGGCTCACCGCGCGCTCGAATCGCTGCTGCGCGCTGAGTCCAACGTGCGCCGCAGACTCGCCCTCGATCTCGAGCGCGAAGGCCTCTCGTCGACCGGCTTCTACGTGCTCGTGATCCTCGCGAGCGCCGGCGGCGAGCTCGAGCTGCGCGCCGTCCGGCAGCGCCTCCAGACCTCGAAGGCGAACGCCACCGAGGTCGTCGACACGCTCGAGGCACGCGGCTGCCTGACGCGCTTTCGCCTTGCGCGCGATCGCCGCGCGGCGGGGCTCGCGCTGACAGCGCACGGCCAGGAGCTCGTCGATCGTCTCTTCCCCGAGCACACCCAGCGCGTCGAGCGCGCGTTCGCGGTGCTCGACGAGGACGAGAAGCGCTCGCTGGCGGCGATCTGCCGCAAGCTCGCGGCCTGAGCGCGGCGCTCGCGCGACGCCCGCGATCGTCCCCTTGCGAGAATGAGCGCCCGCATGGCCCCTCGTCCCGTAGATCCCGCGCAGTCGTTCCCCGCGCTCGAGGAGGAGGTCCTCGAGCGCTGGCGTCGAGCGCGACGTCTTCGCCGAGTCGCTGCGGCGCCGTGAGGGTGCCGAGCCGTGGGTCTTCTACGAGGGCCCGCCGACGGCCAACGGACGGCCGGGCTCGCACCACGTGCTCGCCCGCGTGTTCAAGGACATCTTCCCGCGCTTCAAGACGATGCGCGGCTACTACGTCGAGCGCAAGGGCGGCTGGGACTGCCACGGCCTGCCCGTCGAGATCGCCGTCGAGCAGGAGCTCGGCATCTCCTCCAAGGCGGAGATCGAGGCGTACGGCATCGCCGAGTTCAACGCGAAGTGCCGCGAATCGGTCTTCACGTTCCTCGAGGACTGGGATCGCCTGACCGAGCGGATCGGCTTCTGGGTCGACCTCGAGGACGCCTACCGCACGCTCGACGCCGGCTACGTCGAGTCGGTCTGGTGGGCGCTGAAGACGATCTGGGACGCGCGACCTGCTCTACGAGGGCCACAAGGTCGTGCCCTACTGCCCGCGCTGCGGCACCGCGCTGTCCAGCCACGAGGTGGCGCATGGGCTACAAGGACGTGGTCGATCCGAGCGTCTACGTGCGATTCCCGCTGCTCGAGGGCCGCGGCGCGCTCAAGCCCGGTGACGAGCTGGTCGTCTGGACGACGACGCCCTGGACGCTCGTCTCGAACGCGGCAGTCGGCGATCGCTCCCGAGCTCACGTACGTACGCGCGAGCGCCGGGGACGGTCCGCCGCTCGTGCTCGCCGAGGCGCTGGTCGGCAAGGTCCTCGGCGATGAGGCGGAGATCCTCGACCGCTTCTCCGGCTCCGACATCGAGGGGCTGCGCTACGAGCCGCCGTTCTCGTTCATCGCCGCCGCCGAGTACGGCGAGCGCGGGCACACGGTGCTCGCAGCCGACTTCGTCACAGCCGAGGACGGTTCGGGCCTCGTCCACACGGCGATCGCCTTCGGCGAGGACGACTTCCGGCTCGGCCGCGAGGCGGGCCTGAACGTCGTCAACCCTGTGCGCCTCGACGGCACCTACGACGAGCGCATCGGACCCTACGCCGGCCGCTCGGTCAAGGACGCCGACGCCGACCTCGTCGAGGACCTGCGCGCGCGCGGGCGCCTGCTGCGCTCCGAGGACTACGAGCACGCGTATCCGCACTGCTGGCGCTGCGGCACGCCGCTCCTCTACTACGCCAAGCCGTCCTGGTACATCGCGACCTCGACGCTGCGCGACCGGCTGCTGGCCAACAACGAGACGATCGCCTGGCATCCGCCGCACATCAGCGACGGGCGGTTCGGCGAGTGGCTGCGCGGACAACGTCGACTGGGCGCTCTCGCGAGAGCGCTACTGGGGCACGCCGCTGCCGATCTGGCGCTGCGAGCAGGGGCATGCCCACTGCGTCGGTTCGCTCGCGGAGCTCGAGCAGCTCTCGGGAGTGCGGCTCGACGATCCGCACCGCCCCTACGTCGATGACATCGGCTTCCCCTGTGCGGAATGCGAGCAGCCGATGAACCGCGTCCCCGAGGTGATCGACGTCTGGTTCGACTCAGGCTGCATGCCGTTCGCCCAGTGGCACGCCCCGCACGAGCACGCGGCGATCTTCGAGCAGCGCTTCCCGGCCGACTACATCTGCGAGGCGATCGACCAGACCCGCGGCTGGTTCTACTCGCTGCACGCTGTCGGAACGCTGCTGTTCGACAGCGTCGCCTACGAGAACGTCGTCTGCCTCGGCCTGATCACGGACGGCGACGGTCAGAAGATGTCGAAGTCGAAGGGCAACATCGTCTCGCCATGGGAGGTGCTCGACCGCTTCGGCGCCGATGCCCTGCGCTGGTACTTCTTCACGTCCAAGCAGCCATGGGACGGCTACCGCTTCTCGCTGGAGGCGGTCGGCGAGGGGGTGAGGCTGTTCCTCAAGCAGCTCTGGAGCACCTACCACTTCCTCGTTCTGTACGAGAACGCGGCCGCCCAGTCGGAGGGCTCGGTCGCCGGTGAGCTGACGGACCTCGACCGCTGGGTTCGCTCGCGCCTGGCCGCGACCGTCGAAGTGGTGACCGAGCGCATGGACGCGTTCGACGCGACGATGGCGGGGCGCGCCATCGCGGCCTTCGTGGACGATCTCTCCAACTGGTACGTGAGGCGCTCGCGCCGGCGCTTCTGGGAAGGCGACGAGGTCGCGTTCGCGACGCTGCGCGAGTGCCTGGCGACGATCGCCAGGCTGCTGGCGCCGCTCACCCCGTTCGTCGCCGACGAGATCTACGGGAACCTCGACGGCGGAGAGCCGTCGGTTCATCTCTGCGACTGGCCGGAACCCGCGGGGCGCGACGAGGACCTCGAGCGC
This sequence comes from uncultured Actinomycetes bacterium, assembly GCA_963714935.1. Lineage (GTDB taxonomy): Bacteria > Actinomycetota > Thermoleophilia > Solirubrobacterales > Solirubrobacteraceae > F1-60-MAGs163. The sequence continues at coordinate 636,017 of CAVQQA010000003.1, read as the reverse complement.
GCGATGGCGACGGCGCGCGAGACGGTGAGACTCGGTCTGGCCGCCCGCGGCCAGGCGAAGGTCAAGGTGCGCCAGCCGCTGCGCGAGGCGGTCGTCGTGGCCGCCGGCGCCGAGCGCAAGGCGATCGAGCGGCTGGTCGCCGTGGTCCGCGACGAGCTGAACGTGGAGAGCGTGCGATTCGTCGACGACGCGGACGAGCTGGGCTCGTACGAGCTCAAGCCCAACTACCGCACGCTCGGACCTCGCTTCGGCAAGCGCATGCCCCAGGTCGCAGCGGCCGTGGCGGCGCTGGACCCGGCCCACGCGACGGCTGCGCTGCGCGACGGTCGGCCGGTCGGCGTCACGATCGACGGCACCGGTCACGAATTCGGGGCCGACGACCTGCTGACGGCGATGAAGCCGCTCGACGGCTACCAGTTGGAGCGCGAGGGTTCCCACGCCGTCGCGCTCGACCTGATGCTCGATGAGCCCCTGCGCCGGCGCGGGCTGGCGCGCGAGGTCGTTCACGCGGTCCAGAACGCGCGCAAGGGCGCAGGACTCGCCGTCGAGGACCGGATCGCCCTGAGCCTCGGCGGCGATGCCGAGCTGCTCGCCGCCGCGCGCGAGCACGAGGGCTTCATCGCTGCCGAGGCACTCGCGAAGTCGATCGTCTTCGATGCTGACGGCGCCGCGGAGCGCGCGACGATCGAGGGTCGCGAGCTCCTGATCGGCGTCGAGAAGGCCTAGCCGGGAGGTCGCCGCCGCTAGGCGGCGAGGGCGTCGTCGAGTTGCTGCACGATGCGCGGCTTGGGCATCGCTCCGACGATCTGGTGAACGGCCTGTCCGTTCTTGAAGAGGATCATCGTCGGGATCGACATCACGCCGAACTGCGCAGCCGTCTGCTGATTGTCGTCGACGTTCAGCTTGACGACGCGCATGTCGTCACGCTCCGAGTCGATCTGCTCGAGCACCGGGCTGACCATGCGGCACGGCCCGCACCAAGGAGCCCAGAAATCGACGAGCGTCGGCGTCTCGTGCTCGACGACGTCGGCCTGAAAGCTGTTGTCGGTGACCTCGGGGATGGCCATTGGACCTCCTTGGCGGCTGGGTTCGTGGCGGCTGACAGTCACTATACAAAGTGTAGTGCTCGTCCTCGGGCCGAACGTTACACCGCCGGATCACATGACGGGCGAGGCGGCGCGCATCAGATCCGGCCAGATGAAGAGCTCTATGCAGGCGGTGATCACGAGCGTCGGCACGGCGATCGCGACCGTGACGAACGTCGCCGCCAGGAGCTGATCCCACTCGTCTCTGCGGCTCGCGACAAGCCACGCCGCGAGTGGCAGGAACAAGGCCGTGAGCTCGGGCAACGCGTGCGGCAACAGGGTCAGCATCAGCACGCCGGTCGAGATGTCGAGCTGGCCGGCGAGGTCGGCCGCGACGCCGCCGAGCACGAACGCCTGCGTCAGCAGCGAGAACAGGGTCGCCAGCGTCACGAAGAGGATCGCGAACGGTCCGGCACGCTCGTGGATCCAGCGCGAGACGCCGGCCTTGTGCTCGATCTGCAGCGGCAGCGACGCGCCCGCGATGAACCCCGCGACGCAGGCGAGGGCGTGCAGCAGCAGCACAAGCGAGTTACGGAAGAGGATGTGTCTGAGCGCCTCGCCGTCGGCAGGCATGTTGAGGCCCCCGAGCAGCGTGATCGTCGGATCCGCCGTTGACGCGGCGGCGATGCCCCAGACGGCGAGCAGCAGCGCGCAGGCGACCGCGAACGCGCCGAGCAGCCACGGAACGAGAACGCCGGTCGGGTGGGCGTTCCAGCGAGCAAAGCTCTGGCGCGTGTCGCGAAGGCCCTGGAGCAGGACGAGACGGTCGGGGTCCATCGCAAGCCCCTTCGGCGCCGGCGGCGCCGCTGCTGAGCTGCTGGACGGATGTACGACCCGCTGAGCGGTCCGGGTGCCTTCGAGCGGACGCCGGAGCCCTGAAGTGGTCGCATTCTTCAGCGATCACCGCATTCGCCCGATATGCCCTGAATGGACCCTGACCCGCGCGTGCCGCGGACCGCCGAGCTGCCCCTGCGCGCGAGGCTGCCCAGTTGGATCTCGCGTCGCCTCGGGCCGGAGGCGGGACCGGCGTACGAGGATCCCGCACAGGACCGGGCGCTGATCGCCCGTTCGCTGTCGTTCCTGTTCCTGGCCGGCGCCTCGGTCTCGGTTCTCTGGCTGCTCCTGCCGCATACGGGGGCCAGCGACGACGCGGGGGTCCTGGGCATGACGCTCGGCGCCTACGCCACCGGGGTCGTGCTCTTCGTCGGCTACGACCGCCTGCCGATGGCGTTCCTGAAGGCCGCCGTGACCGCTGCGACGATCGTCGTCACCGGCGCAGTGCTCGCCAACCACGAGAACGGCAGCAGCTATGTCCTCTACTACTTCTGGGCGACCGTCTACGCGTTCGCCTTCTTCTCGCTCTGGCAGGCGTTGCTGCAGACGCTCATCGTCGGGATCGCCTTCGGCCTCGTGCTGTACGTGCAGCGCGACCTCTGGCAGGCGGAGGCCGCACGCTGGTTGCTGGTGATGTCGACGACGCTCGTGGTCGGCGCACTCGTGCGCTTCCTCACCGGAGCGCTGCGCTACCGCTCGCTGCACGATCCGCTGACGGGGCTGCCGAACCGGCGCCTCTATCTGGCACAGCTGGACGCGGCGCTCGAACGCAGCGGCGAGCAGGAGCCGCCCGGCCGGCCGGCGGTGCTGTTCCTCGATCTCGACGGCTTCAAGTACGTCAATGACTCGCTGGGTCATCAGGTCGGTGACGCGCTGCTCGTGGCCGTCGGCGCCCGGCTCTCCGGTGCGGTGCGGCCCGACGACCTGACGGCTCGCTTCGGCGGCGATGAGTTCGCGCTGCTCGTCGAGGACGTGAAGGACGATGCCGACGCGATCGCGATCGGCCGGCGCATCAATGCCGCGCTCATGGCCCCCTTCCGGATAGCCGGGGACGAGTTGCACATCTCGGCGAGCGTCGGTGTGGCACTCTCGAGCGGCGGCGACAGCGGCGACACGCTGCTTCGCGACGCCGACGCGGCGATGTACGCCGCCAAGGAACGCGGGCGCGCCCGCTGCGAGCTGTTCGGGGCGCCGCACCGCGAACGGATGACGGGGCGCCTTCAGACCGAGAACGACCTGCGCCGCGCGCTCGAGCGAGGCGAGTTCGAGGTTCACTATCAGCCGATCGTCACGCTGGCGGACGGCAGCGTCGTCGGCGTCGAGGCGCTGGTGCGCTGGCGACACCCCGAGCGCGGGCTCGTGTTCCCCGGTGACTTCATCTCCGTCGCGGAGGAGACCGGCCTGATCGTTCCGATCGGGACGCACGTCCTCCAGAGCGCGTGCGAGCAGCTGGCGGCGTGGGATGCGCAGGGCGGCTCGCTTGCGGGCATCTCTGCGAGCGTCAACCTGTCGGCGCGCCAGATGCCGCAGGTCGACCTGCTGTCGATCGTCGACACGGTCTTGGCCGAGAACCGCGTGGAGCCCTCACGGCTGACGCTGGAGATCACCGAGAGCGTCCTGATGGAGGAGGGCATCGCCCCGGAGGCCACGATGACCGTGCTGCGGCGAATGGGCGTGCGCCTGGCGCTGGACGACTTCGGGACCGGCTACTCCTCGATGTCGTACCTCCAGCGCTTTCATCTCGATGTGCTCAAGCTCGACCGCGCATTCGTCGCAGGCCTCGGATCCGGTGGCCGCGACGATGCGATCACGGGCGCCGTCGTGACGATGGCGGCCGCGCTCGGGATGGCGGTGGTCGCCGAGGGCATCGAGACGCCGACGCAGCTGACTGCTCTCCAGGACCTCGGCTGCAAGCTCGGGCAGGGTTACCTGTTCGCAAAGCCTGCACCCGGCGACGAGCTTGTGGAGACGCTGAAGCGGCGGCGCGCCGATCTGCGGCTCGCCTCCTAGTCGCGGGCTGATCAGCGGGCCGGTCTGCCGCGCAGGCGCAGCGCCGGGACCAGCCAGACGGCCTCGAGCGCGATCCGCCAGGACATCTTGGAACTGCCGTGCTCACGCTCGCGAAACGTGATCGGGATCTCGATCACGCGAAAGCCCCCGCGTATCGCGCGATAGGTCAGCTCGACCTGGAAGGCGTAGCCGCGTGAGCGCACCGATCGCAGATCAAGCGCCGCCAATGCTTCGGCGCGAAAGCACTTGAACCCCCCGGTCAGGTCGCGCACCGGGACTCCCAGCACGATTCGCGCATACACCGAGCCGGCGCGGCTGACGAGGCGCCGAAGAGCCCCCCAGTCGCTGACGCCTCCGCCGGGCACGTAACGCGAGCCGAGGGCGACATCCGCGCCGTCGTCCCGGACCGCGCCGATCAGCCTGCTCAGATCGGCGGGATCATGTGAGAAGTCGCTGTCCATCTCGAGCACGAGACCGGCGCCCGCCTCGAGTGCTCGAGTGAATCCTGCGAGGTAGGCCGGCCCGAGTCCCTCGCGCTCGGTGCGGTGGAGAACGGCGACATCCCCGTGCTGCGAGGCTAGCCGGTCGGCGATCGCGCCGGTGCCGTCGGGCGAGCCGTCGTCGACGATCAGGATGCGGAAGCCTTCAGGAGAGCAGCCGCCCAGCACGGCGCGCGCAGAGTTGACGATGCGCTCGAGGTTGTCGGCCTCGTTGAAGGTCGGCAGCACGAGCCAGGGGAGGCCGGTCATCAGGGCCGCGTAGGGTAGATGCACTCGCGAGAACCGGCCCGAGCGCGGCCGGGCTTCCGGGCACCCAGCAGTGGCCGATCTGACGAACATCGAGCTCGCAGGCGCTCTCGACGAGCTCGGCGACCTCTACGAGCTCGATGGGGCGATCGTTCACCGGGTCGTCGCGTATCGAAACGCCGCGAAGGCGATCCGCGAGACGCCCGGCTCCGTCGCCGCACTCGTCCGTGACGGGCGCGTGACCGAGCTGCCCGGCATCGGCGGGACCCTTGAGGAGAAGCTGCGGGCTCTGCTCGAAACCGGGACGACGCCCGCGACCGAGAAGCTGCGCGCCAAGTTCCCGCCGGGCCTGGTCGCGATGACCAAGCTCGACGGTCTGGGTCCGAAGCGGGCTCGCCGCCTCCACGACGAGCTTGGGATCGACTCGCTCGAAGCGCTGCGCGAGGCAGCCGCCGCTGGACGCATTCGCGAGCTGAAGGGTTTCGGCGCCAAGGCGGAGAGCGCTCTGATCGCAGCGCTCGATGCCCACGCCGAGCGGCCGCAGGGCGCGCGCGTGGTTCTGGCGAAGGCGCTCGCCGTCGGCGAGGCGATCGTCGAAGGGCTGTTGGCCCACCCGGCGGTCGCGCGGGCGGACCTCGCCGGATCCGCGAGACGGCAGGCGGACGACGTCAAGGATCTCGATGTCGTCGTGGCGTCCGACGATGCCGGCGCTGTCGTCGAGGCGTTCGCAGCGCTCGACGTGATCGCCGCGTGTGAGCGCGGCGGGCGGGGAGGTGCTCGCGGCGTCGCGCAGAGCGGGCTGCGGATCGACCTCCGCGTGGTCCCGGAGGCCAGCTACGGGAACCTGCTCCAGCACTTCACGGGGAGCAGGGAGCACAACGTGCGCCTGCGCGAGCTGTCGGTTCGCCGCGGGCTCCACGTCTCCGAGCACGGGATCCTCGACGATGCGACTGGGCGGACGCTGCGCTGCGAGACCGAGGCGGATGTCTACGCGGCGCTCGATCAGCCGTACATCGAGCCCGAGCTGCGCGAGGACCGCGGCGAGCTCGACGCGGGCAGCGACCTGCCTCGGCTCGTCTCGCGCAGCGACCTGCGTGGGGACCTTCACTGCCACACCGTCGCGAGCGACGGTCATGCCACCGTCGAGGAGATGGCACTGGCCGCGCGTGAGCTCGGGCACGACTACCTCGCGATCACCGACCATTCGGCGAGCCACGGCTTCGGAAACGACGTATCGCCGGATGCGCTGCGCCGTCACATCGAGCTGATCCGTGACGTCGATTCCCGTACCGACGAGATCCGCGTCCTCGCCGGCAGTGAGGTGAACATCCTGCCCGACGGCTCGCTGGACTACGACGACGAGCTGCTCGAGCAGCTCGACTGGGTCGTCGCGAGCGTGCACACGTCGTTTCGCATGGACGCCGATGCCATGACCGAGCGGATCGTGCGCGCGATCGAGCATCCGCTGGTCGATGCGCTCGGCCATCCGACGGGCCGGCTGATCGGCAGGCGTCGCGGTTACGAGGTCGACGTTCCCGCACTGATCGGCGCGGCCGTGCGCAGCGGCACGCTGCTGGAGATCAACGGCGCTCCCGACCGGCGCGACCTCGACGAACTGAATGCGAGGGCGGCCGCGGCCTCCGGGGTCCGGCTGGTCCTCAACTCCGACGCGCATCGGCCGGCGACGCTCGTCAACCAGCGCTGGGCGGTCGCGACCGCGAGGCGCGCATGGCTGACGGCGGCGGACGTCGCGAACACGCTGTCCTGGAAGCAGCTCCGCGCGCTGAGGAAGCGCGGCTAGCGGCGGCGCTTGGTGGCGAAGCGGACGCGAACCGTTCGGCGAACCGAACCGCGGCGCTTTGCCATGTACCTGCGCTGCTGGTCGAACTGGACCACGTAGGTGCCCTTGCGCGGGCGCTTCAGCGGGAGCTGCGTGATGCGCTTGACCAGTTGCCCGCAGGTGGTCTTGGGCGTCCCGAGTCGCACCCTTCGCAGGCGCTTGCGCCCGCGCACCACGTGGGCGTAGATCGGGCCGCTGCGGGCGAACCCGCTGAGCCTGTAGGTGACCCGTGAGGTCGGCTTGGCCCGGCTCGGCGACATCTTCACGAAGGGAACGTCGAGCCGGAGGGACGTCTCGGCGAGGACGTCGAGCGAGATCTGGGCCCGCACCTTCACCGGCAGCGGCGGGCGTCCCTTCGGGACCGTGAAGGTCGCGCTGCCGTTTCCCGCAGCGTCGATCGGAACCTCGGCGACGACGTCGATGTCCAGGTTGAGGGCGATCGTCTCGCCCGGCGGCATGCCGCTGAGCGTCGCGGTTGCCGTGTCGCCGCGTGAGTAGCACTCGCGATCGACTTCGACCGTCTCGGCGGCGGCCGTCTGCGCGAGCATGCCGCAGAACGCGACGATTGCGACTGCGCTCACGACGCCCGACCCAGGCCGCTCTCGCACCCTCCTCATCCTGCTGCCGACTCTACCCGAGCAGCCTCGGAAGCAACTCCACTTCAACGACCCTGTCGACCGCCGACCGCGTGAAGCGCTCGAGCAGGGGGATCGAGCGTTCCACGTAACGCGGGGCCGGCTCGTCGAGCGCAGCGCGGATCGCGGGCGCAAGATCCTCGGTCACCAGCCGCGGATCGAGCTCGCGCGCGAGCGGCAGCGCCGCGTAGGGCCCCGGCGCCGGCGTGGTGACCAGCAGGCAGCCGTCGGCGAGAGCCTCGAGCTGGGCGATGCCGTGGTCCTCGCGCCGCGCCGCGCTGACGAAGATCTTCGAGCGCAGGAGCAGCCTGCGGTAGGCAGGGCGCTCGAGGCGCCCCACGACCTCGACGCCGGGCGGAGGCTCGGGCATGCGCTCACGCTCAAGCCCGGCGACCGCGAGCGTCTCGCCCTCGCGCCGCGCGGTCGCCCACGCGTCGAGGACGCGGTCCAGGCCCTTCTTGTCGGGGTCCGCTGCGTATGTGACCGCGCTCACCTCGCGCAGCGCCCAGGGCTCACCGAGCCCAGACGGCTCGACGGCGATCGGCACGATCACGGCGGGGGCGTGCGGCGTCGGCGTCTCCTCGAGCGTTCCCTCAGAGGTGGGTATCAGCAGCGGCGCATCGTCCAGTCGGCTTCGCTCGCGCGGGCGCTGCCAGACGCCGTGGCGACCCGGGCGCGTGGCGGCGGCTGGCGCGTCGTAGCGGATCGCCCCGGGACGTGGCCACAGCAGGGCCGCAGTCGTGGTCGAGTAGATGATGGAGCGCGGCTCGTGCTCGGCAATGGCCGTTCGCGCCGCCGTTCGCGCCGCGCGCGCCCAGCGCCAGTCGGTGTAGGCGAGCGTCCGCACGCGTGGCTGTGGCGCGGCGGCCGCGACGACGACGGCCGCTCCCGCGCGGCGCAAGCTCGCCGCCAGTTCGTCGTCTGAGGCACGCAGTCCTGCGGTCGAGCCGAGCGAGACGATCAGGACGTCGGTCACGGGCACCGTCCGCATCCTGCCATCCTGACGCGCCTGTGACGGGCACCCTCATCAACGTTGCAGCCGTGCTCGCCGGCACGCTGGTGGGCGTGCTGGCCGGCGAGCGGCTGCCGGAGCGGGTTCGCCGCCGCGTTCTCGACGGACTCGGACTTGTGACGCTCGTCGTCGGCGTCGACCTCGCGCTGGAGTGGCGGGCGACGAGCGCGCTGTACGTCCTGGGTGGGATCCTGCTCGGCGGGATCGCGGGCGAGGCGCTGCGAATCGAGGACCGGATCCAGGCGATCGGCGACCGACTTCAGGGCCTGGTGGAGCGCCGCGGTGGGGAGGCCGGTGACGTGAGCGCGGCGTTCTTCACGGCGAGCCTGCTGTTCTGCGTCGGCCCGCTGACGGTCGTCGGATCGATTCAGGACGGGCTCACCGGCGACTACGAGGCGCTGGCGACGAAGGCGATGCTCGACGGCTTCGCGTCGATCGCACTGGCCGCCTCACTGGGACCGGGCGTCGCGTTTGCAGCGGTCAGCGTCTTCGTGGTGCAGGGTGCGATCACGATCGCGGCCGGGCTCTTCGATTCGATTCTCGCCGAGGACAGCGAGGCGCTTGCCGCACTGGTCAGCGCCGGCGGGCTGCTGATAATCGGGATAAGCCTCAAGCTGTTCGAGATCAAGGACGTGCGCGTGGGCAACTTCCTGCCGGCGCTGGTGATCGCTCCAGCGCTCGTGGGCATCGTCTCGCTGGTCAGCTGACGCGGCGGTCACGCGACGCCGCCGGGAGCACCCGGCGCGTCGGTACGCGTGAACCCCGGGGCGCGCACCAGCCGCATCGGCTTCAGCGGAGCGGTCTGCGCGACGTAGAAGGTCACGCCGTCGCGCTCCTCGATCGCCGTGACGGCCGCGTCCTGCCGTCGCCACGAGAGCGCCCACATCACGCCGAATCCGGCGGCGATCGCCCCGACCTGGGGCCACAGGAGCGAGCAGGCGGCGGCCCCCACCGTCGCGAGCAGGAGCGGCCAGAGCCGGTTGGCGAGCACGCGACCGGCGCGCATCTCCGGCAGCGAGGTCGCCGCTCGCGCCTCGCGCAGAACGCGCTGGATCGCCGGGCTGACCGTCGTCCTGCGCCCGATGCGCACCCCGATCGCCAGCGCCCCGAGCCACCAACCTGCCGCAGCGAGGGCGAGGGCGTCATCCGCCTGTGCGTTGGCCTCCAGCACCGTGATCACGGCGAGCATCGTCGCGGCCGCGGCGCTGAGAAGCACGGTGGCCCTCAGGAGGTCTACGAAGCGCACCGTCTCGGGCGTGGTCTGAACATCGCGAGCGAGCCTACGTGGTGAGCGTCTGCAGCAGCGCGCGCACACCGTCTCCGGGAGGGATCAGCACGTCGGCCTGCTCGAGCAGTTCGGGCGGCGACTCGTCGGAGCGCACGCCCACGCAGATCGCTGCACTCAGCCTGCCCTCGCTCACCAGGTCACGCAGTCCATCGAACGCATCGACGTCAGTGCGGTCATCACCGGCATAGAGCGCGATGTCGACCGGTACCCCGTCCAGCAATCGCCGCACGGCGGCGCCCTTCCCGATCGCGACGGGCGGCCGCAGCTCCATCACCTTCCGGCCCTGGTGGACCACGAGGCCGGCGCGCTCGGCCTCGGCCGCGATCTCGCGGGCGACCCCCTCGGCGCGCGCCTGGTCGTCGGCAGCGCGCCAGTGAAGCGCGACGATCGGCCCCTTGTCCTCGAGCCGGATGCCGGCGGCTCGCAGGCGCTCGTCGCCTGCTCGGGCGGCGACCCCATGCACGCGGGCCGTCCATCGCTCGGCCTCGACGTCGACCTCGGGCAGCGCCGCGCCGCGGCGCAGAAGCTCGGCACCGTGGTTGCCCGCATACGGGATGGTTCCGAGCCCCACTATCCGCCGCGCGACGCTCGCACGCCGCCCGCTCACACAGGCGACGAAGCCGTATCGCTCGGTGACCAGCAGCAGCTGCCGGCGAATCAGCTCCGGCACGCTGGCCTGCTCGGGGTCGCGGACGACGGGGGCGAGCGTTCCGTCGACGTCGAGCAGGATCGCCGCGCGAGCGGGGTCCGCGCGCAGCGCTGCGGTCACCTCCGTGAGCGTCGCGGCAGCGGACACGCGCCTAGTATGGCGCCATCGGTCGGCTCGACCGTCCGGCCGGCGTCTCGCGGGCCGCTCGATGCGCGGGGACCTACTATGGCGCGATGCCTGGTGGCCGACTTCAGCAGCTGGCCGCAGTCGGGGTCGCGGCCGGGCTGTTCAGCGGACTGTTCGGTGTCGGCGGCGGGATCGTCGCGGTTCCGCTGCTGATCATCTGGCTGCGCTACGAGGAGCGCGAGGCGACGGGTACGTCGCTGCTGGCGATCGCGATCACCGCGCTCGCCGCGGTGACCGCGCAGGCCGCGTACGGGAACGTCCATGTCGATGACGGGCTGCTGATCGGCCTGCCCGCGGTCGGCGGGGTGCTCGCCGGGACCTGGCTTCAGCAGCGCGTCCCCGGCGTCCACGTGCGCCTGCTGTTCGCGGCGCTGCTGGTTTCGACGGCCCTGCTGCTCGTGGTCCGCGGATGATCGTCACGACGATCATCGTCGGCTTCGCGGCGGGGGTCCTGTCAGGCCTGCTCGGGGTGGGCGGGGGTGCTCTGTTCGTTCCGTGCCTGGTCCTGATTCTCGGGCTGTCGCAGGTGGACGCCGAGGCGACTTCGTTGCTGGCGATCGTCCCCGTCGCGGTGGTCGGAGCGTGGCGACAGCATCACTACGGGAACCTGCGCGTGCGAGAGGGCCTTGAGATCGGGATCTTCGCGGCGCCGGGCGCGGTGATCGGGGTCGTCGCCGTCAACGCCGCGCCGGAGCGCGGCGTCGAGCTGGCCTTCGCGGCCCTTCTTCTGTGGGTCGCGTGGTCGCTCGCGGCGCCCGCGCTGCGCGAGGTGCGCGAGGTGCGCGCTGCGGGCGGGCCGCCTAGGCCTTGAGCCTGCGCCGCAGCGCTGCGACCGTGCGGCGCGCTACAGGGAGCTCTGTGCCGTCGTGAAGTGCGAGCACGGCGGTCCCGTTCTGCTGCGAGCGCAGCTCGACGGCGTGGCCCAGGTTCACGAGGTGGGCGCGGTGCACGCGCACGAAGCCCGCAGGCCCCCAGTCCTCCTCGAGCTGGCCGAGCGGAGCGCGCAGCACGAAGTCGCCGTCGGCTGCATGGATCCGGGCATAGTCGCCGTCGGCATCGACGTGGCTGATCGTCTCCAGCCGCACGAGGCGCTTCCCGGGGCCGTCAGGATTGTCGAGCGCGACGACCTCGGGTGCGGTGCGCTGGGCGGGCGCCGCACCGGCGGCCATGCCGCGCCGCGCGCGCGCGACCTCGATGCGCTCGAGGGCGGCGTCGAGGCGTTCGCGCGTGACCGGCTTGACGAGGAAGTCCAGCGCCTGGACCTCGAAGGCCTCGACGGCGGCGTCTGCGTGGCCGGTCAGGAAGACGACCTCCGGCGGGTCGTCGAAGCGCCGCAGCAGACGAGCGAGCTCGATGCCCTCGATCTCCGGCATCCGCACGTCGAGCAGCAGTGCGTCGTACGCACCCTCGCCGAGCCTCAGCAGCGCATCGCGGCCACCGCCGGCGATGTCGACCTTCTCGACGCGGGGCGAGGCGCTGAGAATGCGCTGCACGTCGGCGAGCGCACGCGGCTCATCGTCGACCGCGAGTACCACAAGTCCGCTCACGAGAGCGCTCCTTCCATTGAGGCCGGCGCGATCGGAACGCGCTCAGGATCAGCGTCGCCCGGGCTGCCCACCGTGACTTCGAGATCCTCTCCAGACGTACGCAGTGCGACCTCGCAACGGCCGGAGTGCTCCCCCAGGCGGCGCGAGAGCGCCTGCGCCAGCGGGCGCTGCACCGACCCGGGCGCCACGCGGCGGCCGGGGACCGCGCCCTCGGGTGGGAGGCGGACGTCGATGCGCTCGGGGAAGCGCGCCTGCTGGAGGCGCAGGTAGGTCGCGACGTGGGCGAGCTCCTTCGAGATGGGAACCGGCGAGGGATCCTCACGCAGGCAGTACGACATGAACTGGCCGAGCTCGGCGAGTACGTCACGCGCGAATTCGGGGTCGTCCTCGATGTAGCTGGCGGCTGCGGCTAGCACGTTGTTGACGAAATGCGCCGAGACCGGCGCGGTCGCTGTCTGCTGTTGGTGACCCTCCACCGTTCGCGAACGCTAGCGCGCCGTCCGGCGCATGCCCGATCCTGACCGTTGGGCGCGCGCTGGCGGCCGTTCGGCGCTGTCGCAGTGCGCGGCTGGGGCTCATGTCTTGTGGGCCTCGATGCCGATACGTACCCTCGGACGCGGCTCGCGGGCCACCGCGGCTGTCTCGCCGGGGCGCGGCTGGGAAGCGGACACGAGTTGCACGACCTCAGCGACATCCCACACGACGCGCTGGAACAGCGCCTGTTCGAGCTGGCGAGCGACGCGCTCGTCGTCACGTCGTTCGGCGGCACGATCCGGCGTCTGAACCCGGCAGCCGCCCAGATGCTCGCGCGCCCCCGCGAGGAACTGCTTGACACCTCGATGTGGACGCTGATCGACCCGGCGGACGCCGAGCGCGCGCAGGACCGCTTCGCGCGGTACAGCGTGCGGGACGAGCCGTCGATCGAGGAGTTCCGCCTGCGGGTCGTACGCCCGGACGGTGACGTCCGCTGGGCCGAGGTGCGGGCCGCGATCGACCCGGCAGCGGGCCTCTGCCACATCGTCGCGCGTGACATCACCGAGCGCGACGAGGCAGACGCCGAGCGTTTGAGCCAGGCCTTCAGCGACGCGCCGACGGGTATCGCCTTCATCAACGTCGACGGCAGCTTCCGCCGCGTCAACGCCGCACTCGCGGAGATGCTCGGAACCACCGAGCAGGAGCTCGTCACACGCTCGGCGTGGGACATCGCGGCCGATCGCGACGCGGCGGAGCGATGGGCCGCGACCGGTTGGGAAGACCGCACGCCGAGGTCGTTCGAATTGGAGGCGCGGCTGCGGCGCGATGACGGGAACGTCGTGGTGGCGCTGGTCAACGGAACGCTCGTCGATGACCTCTCCGGCCGGCCCCTGTACTACCTGTGCCAGTTCCAGGACGTGACCGAGCGGATCGAGGCGCAGTACGCGCTTGCTGCTAACGAGGCCCAGCTCGCCGAGGCCCAGCAGGTCGCCCGCCTGGGCAGCTGGGCCTGGTCGATCGCCGAGGACCGCGTGACGTGGTCCGACGAGCTCTACAGGATCCACGGCCTGCGGCCGGAGGCGGCGGAGCGCGAGTACGCCCAGCACCTGGAGCACGTCCATCCGGACGACCGCGCGCGCGTGGTGCGTGCCGTCGAGGGTGCGCTGGCCGAGGGCCGGGACTGGAACATCGATCACCGGATCCTGCGGCCGGACGGTGACGTGCGCATGATCCATGCTCGCGGCGAGGTCGAGTTCGACGCAGAGGGCCGCCCGCTGGTCGTCCACGGCACTTGCCAGGACGTGACGGAGCAGCGCAGCGTCGAGGATGCCCTGCGAAACGCCGAGCAGCTCTTCCGCCGTGCCTTCGACGACGCCCCGATCGGCATGGCCCTGATCGACCTCGAGGGCCGCTGGCTGCGGCTCAATCGGGCGATAGCCCAGATGTTCGGCCGGACCGAGTCGGAGATGCGGGCCAGCAGCCTCGAGGCCTACCACCACGAGGAGGACGTCGATCTCGACCGGCCGTTCGTGCGCGAGCTGCTGGCAGGCCGCAGGCGCAGCTATGCCGTCGAGAAGCGCTTCGTGCACGCGGACGGGCGCGTGCTCCACGTTCTCGCGCACGTCTCGCTGATGCACGGCGACGGCGAGCGCCCGCTCTACTTCCTGGTCCAGCTCGTCGATCTCAGCGAGCGCCGCCGCGCGGAGGCCGAGCGCCGAGCGGGCGAGCAGCGCCTGCAGGCCGTGATCGACAACGCCCCGGCGCTGATCATCGTCAAGGATCTCGAGCTTCGATACGTGCTCGTCAACCGGCGCTGGGAGGAGCTGTCGGACGTCAGCGCGAGCGAGGCGATCGGCCGTACCGCGTCCGAGGTGCTGCGGCCGGCGCGGATCGAGCCGACCGAGGATCTGGACCGTGAGGTGCTGCGGACCGGCCGCAGCCACGAGGGTCACATCACCGTCGCGGGGGCGGGCGACGAGCCCGATCGCGATTTCATCCTCGTGAAGTTCCCGCTGCTCGACGGCGAGGGGCAGATCAGCGCGGTCTGCACGATCGCGACGGACATCACCGAGCGCCGTCGCTCCGAGCAGGAGCGGCAGGAGCTCGAACAGCGGCTCGCGCAGGCGCAGCGCCTGGAGAGCGTCGGCCAGCTCGCCGGCGGCGTTGCCCACGACTTCAACAACCTGCTCTCGGTGATCCTGACGTGCGTCGACTTCGCCCGCGAGGAGCTGGACCCCGGCCATCCGATTCACGACGACGTCGTCGAGATCGGGCGCGCCGCCGATCGCGCCGCTGCGCTCACCCGCCAGCTCCTGATGTTCAGTCGCCGCGAGGTCGTCACCCCGGAGGTGCTCGATCTCGGCGAACTCGCGTGCGAGATCGAGTCGCTGCTGGCCCGCTCGCTCGGCGAGCGGATCGAACTGCGAATCGAGTGCGAGGAGACGCTGCCGGCCGTGCTGGCCGACCGCTCGCGGATTGAGCAGGTGCTCGTGAACCTTGCGGTGAACGCGCGCGACGCGATGCCAGAGGGTGGTCCGCTGACGATCCGGGTCAGGCGCGAAGGCGACGGCGTCGAGGTCGCGGTGCGCGATGCAGGCACCGGGATGACCGCCGAAGTCGCCGATCGGGCCTTCGAGCCGTTCTTCACGACCAAGCCACAGGGCGAGGGGACCGGTCTCGGGCTCGCGACGGTCCACGGCATCGTCGTCGACTCGGGTGGCGACCTGACGATCGAGTCACGCCCCGGCGAGGGGACCGAGGTCCGCTTCCGTCTGCCCGCCGCCGGCGAGAGCGCGCCCGAGCGCGAGGTCGAGGAGCCCGGCGCAGCTTCCGCTGCAGGCAGCGCGCGCGTGCTGGTCGTCGAGGACCAGGACCCCGTCCGCAGGCAGGCCGTTCGCATTCTCGAGGCCGCCGGCTACGAGGTCGCGCAGGCCTCGGGCGGCGCCGAGGCGCTCGGCGACTGGAAGCCGATCGACGTGCTTCTGACGGACGTCGTGATGCCGGGAATGACCGGTCACGAGCTCGTGGAGCGTGCGCTGGCGAAGTCCCCGGGGCTCGCCGTCGTCTACATGTCCGGTCACACCGAGGACATCGTCCTGCTGGACGCCGCCCGCGAGCGCGAGATCCACTTCGTTCAGAAGCCGTTCACACGCGACTCGCTGCTGGCGGTCGTGGCCGCCGCGATAAGCGCGCGTCAGCACGCCGACGTGAGCGGCACCGCCGACGCGGCCGCCTGACCGACGCCGCTGAGCTCGCCGGACTCAGACCGGCGCGGCCACGTCGAGGCCCAGGCCGTGCTCGATCGAGCCCTTGATCGCTGCGTCGAGTGCGTTGAGACGCTGGAGCGCGAGCGCCTCCGGCAGCGCGAAGCGGCGCTGTGGTGCGGCCTCGGCGCCGTGGTGCGTTAGAACGCAATGGGCGAGCGCGAGCCTGCGGCCGTCGTCGAGTCCGGTCGCCGCGGCGTGCTCGTCAAGGATCCGCAGTCCCAGCTCGACGTGGCCGAGCATCCGTCCCTCGTCGCTGATCCCGACCTCCGCCCCGAGCGTGAGCTCGCGCGTGCGGCCGAGATCGTGGACCATTGCGGCGCAGAGCAGCAGGTCCTGGTCCAGGCGCTGGTGCAGGGCGCAGACCTCGACGGCCAGCGTCGCCACCGCGACGGTGTGCTCGAGCAGGCCGCCCAGGTAGGCGTGATGGCCGTTGCGCGTGGCCGGGAAGCGGCGCAGGGCCGCTCGCAGACCGTCATCGCCGATGACGTGAGCGAGCAGGCTCCGGTATCCGGGCTCGCGGACCTCGCCGGCGAGGTGCTCGAGAAAGCCGTCGAGTTCGTCGACGTCGCGGTAGGCGACAGGCAGGAAGGCCGCCGGGTCGGCGTCCCCGGCCGCGGCCGTCGCAATGCTCGTCAGCTCGGCCTGGAGCTCGCCGCGGAAGCTGACCACGCGCCCGGCGACCCTCACGAGGTCGCCGCGCTCGAAGCGCGCGCCGTGGAGATCCGCGTCGCGGAACAGCCGAGCGGGCAGCGTCCCCGAGCGGTCGCGCAACTCGAGCGCGAAGTAGGGGCTACCGGTGCGCGCCGTCCGGCGGTCCTTGCGCGTGCAGGCGTAGATGCCTGCGAGCGTGTCGCCGGTCCGCAGGGTCGCGATCGCGCCGGCCTCGGTGGTGCGCCGGCGGTCCTCCTGCTCGGTGTCCGGCGCAATCGCCGGAGCGCCCGCGAGCGTGGACGGGTGGGAGGGAGCCACGAGCCCATCATGTACGGTGATTCGGATGCCGCCGCTCGAATGGGAGAGCCGACCAGACGGCCTGCGGGCCCCCGCGCTGGTGTGTGCGTTCAGCGGCTGGAACGACGCCGGCGAGGCCGCGTCCGCCGCGCTGCGCTTCGTCGGCGCGAGCCTGGCGGCGACGCGGTTCGCGCGGATCGACCCGGAGGAGTTCTTCGATTTCCAGGCGACGCGGCCCATGGTGCGCCTGACGGACGGGCGCACGCGTGAGATCGTCTGGCCCGAGCTCGACTTCTACGCCGCGCGTGCGCCGCGGGCCCCGCGCGACCTGGTGCTGCTCAGCGGCCCGGAGCCCTCGATGCGCTGGCGCGGCTTCACGCGCGGCGATCCTCGAGCTGGCCGAGGCGCTGGGCATCCAGCTCGTCGTCACGCTCGGCGCGCTGCTCGCGGACGTGCCGCACACGCGCGCCGTGCCGCTGACGGGCATCGCCAGCGACGAGGGCCTCGCGGAGCGGATCGGGCTCGGTCCGACCAGCTACGAGGGCCCCACCGGGATAACCGGCGTGCTGCACCATGCCTGCCAGGAGGCCGGGATGCCGTCCGCGAGCCTGTGGGCGAGCGTCCCCCACTACGTCGCGGCGGCCCCCAACCCGAAGGCCTCGCTCGCGCTTGTGCGCAAGCTCGAGTCACTGGTCGGCGTCAACGTCGACGCCGGCGACCTCGAGGGGGCGGCCGGTGAGTACGAGAGCCGTGTCAACGCGGCAGTCGCCCAGGACGACGACGTGCGCAAGTTCGTCGAGCGACTGGAGCAGGAGGCCGACGCCGAGGAGCCGCCCTTCGGGCAGCGCGAGGTGCCGTCGGGCGACGTGCTCGCGCGCGAGTTCCAGCGCTTCCTCAATCAGCGCGGTGACGCCGGCCCCTGATCGTGTGGCGATCGGCAATTGGCGGGCACCCTGTGAGCTGGGTACCCGCCAGTGCCGTGAGCCGCATTACCACCTGCGGCTCTCCCCACAGGGTCTTCGGCCGTGCGCGCCGGCGGCTTGACGGGACTGGACATCCGTTCGGCCCGCTGATCCGGCCGCTCAGCCCGTACGGATGACCGTCAGGCGCACAGCGCGCGGTTCGATCGCGGGGCGGGGGCGGGTCAGCGCTCGGCGGCCGGGCAGGCGATCCGGTAGTCGCACATCGCACACGCCGAGTACGAGGGGGTCGGCTCGAAGCCCTGACCGAGGATCCCGTCGGCGACCTCGATGACCGTCTCGCCGATCCAGTCGCGGTCGATGTCGGCGGCCGGCAGCGGGACCTTCTCGTCGTCGAGCACGTAGTGGTAGCTCTGGCGTTCGCTGTCGACCTGCCATGCCTCGCGCGCGGCGACGGCGTAGAGCGCGAGCTGGACGTCGTCGCGCAGCTGCGCCGCGCTGCGGGGGCGCCCGGTCTTGTAGTCGATCAGCTCGTAGCCGCCCCCGGGCAGCCGGTCGACGCGATCCACCCGCCCGCGCAGGGTGTGGGCACCGAGGCGGAACTGAAAGCTGCGCTCGAACCAGACCGGCTCGCCGTCCTCGGCCCGCGTGCGCTCCTCGTAGCGCCGCAGCGCCGCCTCCGCCTTGACGTGGAGCTGCTGCTCCTCGTCGCTGCCGCCGAATCCGCCGCGGCGCCAGCCCGCCTCGAGCAGCCCGAGCAGCTCGTCGACCGAGTGCCCGCCGGACTGGTGGTAGCGCTCGAGCACCTGGTGGACGAGGATCCCGAAGCGCTGGTTGAGTGTCGGCTCGCTGGGAATGCGGAAGACGCGCGCGAACTTGTACTTGAGCGGACACGTCCGGTAGCTGTCGATGTCCGACGCGCTGAGCAGCAGGCCCTCGCCGCGGCGCGGTAGGAAGGCCTCGAGCGACGGCTCGGCTCGGCGCGCGATCGCGGCGCCCCGTGCCCGCGCGTCGCGTTCGGCGCTCAGCACGAGCTCATCGAGCGGGCTCGACTCGAGCATCTCACGCTGCACCACCGTCGCGCCCTGCGCCAGTACGGCGTTCGCATGCGCGAGCGCGTCGGCTACGCCCTGGCCCTGCGGGCGGTTCAGGACCGTCGCCAGCTTCACGAGCTCCAGGTAGCGGACGACGCCCTGGTGAACGTCGACGTCGACGTCGAGCCGCAGGTCGCCGAGTGCTCCGGCGAGCCGAGGGACCTCGCCCAGCAGCTCGTCGCGGAGCTCGGTGAAGGCGGCGTGCAGTGCCTCGTCGGGGCCGAACAGCTCCTCGCCGCGGTCCTGCCATGAGCCGCCGGTGGCCAGCCGCGCCTCCTCGACGAACGGCGAGGGGGGCTGCAGTGCGCCGCGCTCCGTGCGAGCGCTGTACGCCAGCACCAAGCTCTCGCTCGCGCGCGTCACGCCGAGGTAGAGCAGTCGGCGCATCTCGCGCTCGTGGGCGTCGCGCGTGTCGGGCGGCAGCTCCTCGTGCAGCAGCCCGTCGGGGATCGGCTCGATCGCCTGGCGGCGCGCTCCCGGCATCCGCGACGACTGCAGTCCGAGCACCAGCACGTGCTCGAACTCACGACCCTTGACCTCGTCGAGCGCCATGACGCTCACGGCATGCGATGCGGCCGGGCTCGGGAGCGCCTCGAGCTCTCCGAGGCCGGCGTCTGCGACGGCGGCGAGGTGGCGCGCGAACTCGCGACCCGTCGCCTGTGGGGTGCGGCGCGCCTCCTGGGCCGCCAGCTCGCCGACGCGCGCCAGCGCTCACCAGCCGCTCGACGACGTCGGCCTGGGCGCTGAACAGCTGCTGCCGTCTGAGCCCGAGGCGGTCGATGAGCCGGTGCACGAAGAGGTCGGGGCGGGTGTCGAGCTGGGCCGCGATCTGGCGATGCAGCTTGAGGAAGCCGAGAACACGCTCGCGCGCCGCCGGGTCGATCTGCGGCGACTCGGTCGCGGCGGCCAGCGCGGCGACCATGTCGAGCTTGCGGCGTCGCGCTATCTGCACGCAGCGGGCGAGGTCGATCGCCCGCAGCTCGACGGGTGGGCGGGCGAGCGCGCGAACGACGGCCCCGGCATCGCCGGGGTCGACGAGCAGCCGCAGCCAGGCGAGGATGTCCTTGA
This sequence comes from uncultured Actinomycetes bacterium, assembly GCA_963714935.1. GTDB lineage: Bacteria > Actinomycetota > Thermoleophilia > Solirubrobacterales > Solirubrobacteraceae > F1-60-MAGs163. The sequence continues at coordinate 616,415 of CAVQQA010000003.1, read as the reverse complement.
CCTCAGCGCGATCGAAGAGGGCCGCTCCGCCGCTGAGCCGGTAGGGGACGGCGCGCTCGTCGAGCGCGGCGCTGATCGCCTGTCCCTCCTGGCGTACGGAGCGCACGAGCACGGCCACCTCGCCGGGCGCCGCCCCGTCGCGCAGGAGCCGTTCGATCTCCGCCGCGGCCGCCTGTGCCTGGGCGCGCTCGCTGGCGCAGCGCCAGAAGCTCAGCGCGCCGCCGTCCCGGTGCCTGAGCCGGCGCAGCGAGCCGGTCGGGGTTGGGAGCGACGACGGCCTCGGCGGCGTCGAGCAGCAGTCTCGGCGAGCGGTGCGAGTGCTCGAGCCGCACTGTCTGCGATGCCCGGCAGCTCGGCGGCGATGTCCTGGAGGTTCTTGGCGGCGGCGGCGCGCGCGCGGCGGATCGCCTGGTCGGGGTCGCCCGCCGCGGTCAGCCCTCGGTGCTCGCGGGAGACGGCGAGAACAAGGCGCAGATGCGCGTAGGCGAGGTCCTGGACGTCGTCGACGAGCACGTGCCGGTAGCGCGCGGCGACCCGCGTTCGCACGTGCGGGCGCTCGAGCAGGTCGAGCGCCGACAGCACCAGGTCGCCGGGGTCGAGCGCCCCCTGCTCGAGCAGCATCCTGTCGTGGGCGCGGTAGACCTGCGCGAACTCGCGCTCGCGCTGTGCACGCTCATCGCCGGCCGGCAGGCCGTCGGCCCATGCCGTCATCTCGGCGGCGGTGACGCGCGCCTCCTTGAGACGGTCGATCCGCGCGAGCACCCCGGCGAGCATCGCGGTCGGGTTGCCGCGGAAGTCGTGCAGGCGCAGCGTCAGCTCGTCGACGCGTTCGAGCAGCATCGCCAGGCGGTCGGCCGGCGAGACCGTCACTACGAACGGGTCGATGCCGGCCTCCTCCGCCTCGTCCCGCAGCAGCCGCGCGCAGAAACCGTGAACGCTGTGCACGTGAAGCTCGGCGAACCCCCCTGGCAGCTGCTCCTCGATCTGGACGCGCATCGCATCGACCGCGGCCGGCGAGTGTGTTATCGCGAGGACGTTCTCCGCCGGAATGCCACCCTCGCCGGCCAGCCATGCGTGGCGGCGGGCGAGCGCGTGCGTCTTGCCCGAGCCCGCCACTCCGAGCACGAGCAGCGGCCCGCCGGCATGGGTCACAGCGTCGCGCTGCCGCTCGGTTAGCCCCTGGAGCGATGCCGCCACACCCCTAGAGTACGTGGCGGATGAGGTCGGCCCCAACGTTGCTCGCTCACGACTGGCTCGGCGCCTGCCGGCGCTCCGTCGAGGGGCTGCGGGCCGTTCTCGCCGAGCATCCACCGGGCCCGGAGCGCGTGCGCGAGACGGGTGTCGTCGGGGTCGGCGGGGACCGGACTCTCGTCATCGATCAGCGCGCCGAGGACCTGATCATGGCGCAGCTACGCGAGCTTCATGACGCCGGCGCCCGTTTCACGGTCGTCTCCGAGGAGTGCGGCGTCGTGGACCTCGGCGACCCGGCGACGATCGTCGTCGTCGACCCGATCGACGGCTCGCTGAACGCCAAGCGCGGCCTGCCGCACCACGCTCTGTCGGTGGCCGTGGCGGATGGTCCGACGATGGCCGACGTCGTGCTGGCCTACGTCTATGACTTCGGCGCCGGCGAGGAATGGCTGGCAGAGCGCGGCGGTGGGGCGTTCCTCGACGGGGTGCGCCTCGAGGACCTTCCCGCCGAGCGACGCACGCGAGACGGGCGGCTCGAGATCGTGGCGGTCGAGTCGGCCGCCCCGCGCCTTCTGGCCGCAGCCTCCGGGGCTCTGGTCGAGCACGTCCACCGCGTGCGGGCGATCGGGTCGATCGCGGTCTCGATGTGCCAGGTCGCGGGCGCGCGCGTCGACGCGATGGCCTCGCTGCGCGGCTGCCGGTCGGTGGACGCAGCGGCAGCGCAGCTGATCGTCCGCGAGAGCGGTGGCCACGTCGCATTCGCCGGGCCGGCCGACCCGCTCGGCGGCCCGCTGACTGACATGACGCCGGCGAGGCCGGTCGCCGCGGCGCGCACGAGTGAGGGTCTCGCGCAGGCACTGGCGCTCTCGTCGCCGTGATCAACTGGGACCTCGCGTCGCGCGTGGCAGCCGGCCTGGGCGGGGCCGATTCGGACGTCGCAGTGCTGCCCGGCGACGTTCCGGCCCTCGCGCGGCAGGCTGAGCTCGCCGTCGTCGCGTACACCGAGCTGACGCCTGCGTTCGCGCTGCCCGAGCCGGAGGTCGTCGCACGCGACTCCTGGTCCCGCGCGAACGTGCGACTGCTGCGGGCGGCCATCGGCCCGCTGGAGGAGAAGATCTCCGACCGCACGGACGCCGCTCCGGGTCCGGTTCGCGCGGTCACCGGAGGGGTGATCGGCGCGCAGGTGGGCGCGCTCGTCGGCTATCTGTCGCGCCGCGTTCTCGGCCAGTACGAGGTCGCACTGACGCTCGCCGACCAGCCCTCGCCCCCGAGGCTGTACCTGGTGGCTCCCAATCTTCGAGAGCTGGCCGGCCGGATCGATGCGCCGGTCGAGGATCTGGTCGCGTGGGTCACCGTTCACGAGGTCACGCACGCGGTTCAGTTCGCGTCGGTGCCCTGGCTGCGCCCCCACCTCGGGTCGATGCTCACGGAGCTCCTGGAGTCGACCGAGGTGAGCGTCGACGCGGCGTCGCTGCGCGCCCCCACGCTCGATGATGCGCGCGCGCTCTGGGATCGCGCGCGCGAGGCGGGGTTGCTGGGCGCGGTCGCCGGGAGCGCCCGCGGCGACCTGCTCGCGCGGGTGCAGGCGACCATGGCCCTGATCGAAGGTCACGCGGAGCACGTGATGGACGCCGCCGGCGCGCGGTTGGTGCCCTCGCTCGAAGCCCTGCGCGGCGCGCTCGAGAGTCGCCGCGCTGACCGGACGCCGCTCGCTGTGCTGCTCGAGCGGCTCATCGGCCTCGACCTCAAGCTGCGCCAGTACCGCGATGGCAAGCGCTTCTGTGACGAGGTCGTCGAGCGCGCCGGCGTCAGGGCGCTGAACCGCGCTTGGTCAGCCCCTCGGATGCTGCCGGCGGCCACGGAGCTCGCCGACCCGGGCGCATGGATCGAGCGCACGCGCCCGCGGGAGTTGCCGGCGGCCTCCTGACCGCGCCCGAGGGTCTCGGCTCGGCGCAGGGGCGTAACCGTCCTCGCAAGCGGGGGTACGAACACCTGTACGCAGAACATCTGTTCGTTTCGTGTGTACACTGTCCGTAATCTCCTTAGATCTAAGCGACCCGAGGTTCGATCTCATGGCCACCACGCCCTCCAACAAGACCACCGCTGCGAAGCGCCCGGCCGCCAAGCGCCCGGCCGCCAAGCGCACCACAGCCAAGCGCACCGCCGCGCCTCGCGCGGCCGCGCCCAAGCCCGTCGCCCCCGCCAGCGCCACTGAGCGCGCAGCCGGCTACGCCGGTCGTGCCGCGCACGTCCAGGTGGGTGCGGTCCTGACCGCTCGCGATCAGGTCGCCGGGCTCGTCGACGACGTCTTCGCTCGCGTCAGCAGCCGTGAGGCAGCCGAGAAGGAGATCAAGAAGTTCGAGAAGCGCGGCGCCGCGGCGCAGACGCGGGCTCGCCGTGAGGTCAAGAAGACCCGCACGCGCGTCGAGCGCGAGCTGCGTCAGCGCCGCAACCGCGTCGAGCGCGAGGTCAAGCGCAACCGCACGCGCGTCGAGCGCGAGGTCCGTTCGCTGCGCAAGGACGTCGAGCAGCAGGTCAAGTCGGTCCGTGTGGACGTGCAGGACCTGCCGCAGACCTTCCAGACGCGCGTCGAGGACGTCGTCAAGCCGGTCGTCGAGCGGGTTCAGTCGCTCGCCGCGTAACGCAACCACTTACCCGCCGCCGCGCTCGGAGAGGCGCGGCCACGCGGTCGGTCTACCGGCACCTCTCCCGCCGGTGGAAATGCAGTGACTCTCCTCGCGCGGGGCCGTTCGCATCAGTTGCGGGCGGCCCCGTTGCCTTGCGCTGCCGGGCGCCGCAGCGTCTTTGCGAGAATGGGTCGCATGCCGACCCACGACGAGATCCTCAAGGCCCTGGAGGCCGTCATCGACCCGGAGCTGCGCCGCTCGATCGTCGAGCTCGGAATGGTGCGGTCGATCGAGCAGCGCGATGGCGACGTCGTCGACGTCACGGTGTCGCTGACGACGCCCGGCTGCCCGATCCGCAACCACTTCGAGACGGCCGTGCAGACGGCTGTCGATGGGACTCGGCGGAGTCTCGCGGGTGAACGTCGCCTTCGACGTGCTCTCCGACGGCGAGAAGGCCGAGCTTCAGCGCAGTCTCGGCCGCGGGTCGTTGCCCGAGGGCGCGCTGGCCCAGGTCGCGAACGTCGTCTGCATCGGCTCCGGCAAGGGCGGCGTCGGCAAGTCCACGATCACCGCCAATCTCGCGGCGGCGCTCGCCGCCGAGGGCAAGCGCGTCGGCGTGCTCGACGCCGACGTCTGGGGCTACTCGATCCCGCGCATGTTCGGCGTCGGCGGCCGCCCGCGGTGTCGCGAGGATCGCAAGATCCTCCCGCTCGAGGCGCACGGCGTGAAGGTCATGTCGATCGGCTTCTTCGTCGAGGAGGACGCCGCCGTCGTCTGGCGCGGGCCGATGCTTCACAAGGCGCTCACGCAGTTCCTCGAGGACGTCGAGTGGGGCGAGCTCGACTTCCTGCTCGTCGACCTGCCGCCCGGCACCGGCGACGTCTCGATGACGCTCGCGCAGCTTCTGCCGCAGGCCAAGTTCGTGATCGTCACCACGCCGCAGCCGACCGCGCAGACGAGTCGCGCGCCGCTCGGCCGAGATGGCACAGAAGGTCGACCTCGAGGTGGCCGCGATCATCGAGAACATGACCGGCTTCGTCACGCCGGGCGGCGAGCGCTTCCCGATCTTCGGCGAGGGCGGCGGGCAGGAGCTTGCCGACGAGCTCGACGTCCCGCTGCTCGGCAAGGTGCCGCTCACGATGCCGCTGCGAGAGCAGGCCGACGCCGGCGAGCCGCTCGTCTTCACAGACCCCGACGATGCCGCCGCCCAGAGTGTTCGGCACGCGGCGCGCGGGTTGCTGGCGATCTTCCCGGCGAAGCTGCCGGTCCTCCAGGTCGCCCCGGCGGGTGACCCCCTGGCCGAGCCGCCGCCCGCCGGCATGAGTCTGCCGATGGCGTAGGCCCCCATCGCGGCGTCCAGCGCCGGTGGACGAACGGTTGAGCGCGCGCGCTCCTTTGCCGATGGACGCTGAGATGCTCAACCCCATCTCACCGCCACCGGACGACGGCCGGGGCGATGCCGCAGCCGCAGCCGACGGCCTCGCGGCAAGCGACAACGCGCTGCTCGAGGTCCTGCGCGATCTTGAGCGTGATCGGGCGCAGGCGTCCGGCGCCGCACACTCGGTCGTTCGCGCGCTCGCGGCGACGCTGCAGGCGCGCGACGGCTACACGGGGGACCACGGCGACGCAGTGCAGGCCCTGTCGCTCGCGGTCGGCACGCGCCTGGGACTCGGCGGCGAGGCCCTCGCCGAGCTGTCGTCAGTCGCCTTGCTGCACGACGTCGGCAAGATCGGGATTCCCGACGCAGTGCTGAACAAGCCGGGGCCGCTCGATGAGGACGAGCAGCACATCATGCGCCGGCATCCTGTGATCGGTGAGCGCATCCTCGCCGCCGTGTCGGGCTTCGAGAACGTCGCCAAGGCGGTGCGGCACGAGCACGAGCGCTGGGATGGCGGAGGCTACCCCGACGGGCTTCAAGGTGAGCAGATCCCGCTGGCCTCGCGCATCGTTCTCGCGTGCGACGCCTGGCACGCGCTGGTGAGCGATCGCCCTTACCGCCTGGCGCTCGAGCACGACGTCGCTCTCAGCGAGCTGCGCCTCGGCGCCGGGACGCAGTTCGACCCGGATGTCGTCGACGCGCTGCTCGCGACGCTTGCGGGCACCGGTCGCCGTGCCGGCACTCACAGAGGGCCTCGGTCGGCGCGGCCGCCGGCGACGGCGTGCCGAACAGCGTCGAGCGGGAGCTGGTCGCCCTGATCTCCGTCGCGACCGCGGTGGCCGGTGCCCAGAACCTCGACGACGTGATCGAGGTCGCCGCAGAGGCGGCCTGCTCTGCGGTCGAACGCGTCGTCGCTCTCGATCGAGCGTCTCGTGCCCGAGAGCAGGGATCCTTCGCACGCTGATCAACGTCGGTGAGCTCGCGCCGGGCGAACAGCGCCGGCCGTCCGATGAGATCTACGAGCTCGACGGCGACCTCGTCCTTCATGCGGTCCTCGAAGACGGCGGCACGCACTTCTGCTCGCTCGACGATCCGGACATTCCGCCGATCGAGCGCAGAGCTGCTGATCGCGTTCGACAAGCACTGCTGCGTCTCGGTGCCGATCGTCGCCGCGGGCGAGACATGGGGTCAGATCTGGGCGTCGCGGACGCGCGACAGCCTGCGTTCGGTGCGCGTGACGCGCGTGTGCTGCGCGCGATCAGCGCCCAGATCGCCGGAGCGATCGGCCGCGCCGAGATGTTCGCGCACGTGTCCGAGCCTCGCGCGCACCGATGGGCTGACGGGACTGTCGAACCGCCGCGCCTTCGACGAGGGCCTCGAACTCGCGCATCTGGCCGCGCGGGCGCAAGGCCACGACCTTGCGCTCGCGATGTTCGATCTGGACAACCTCAAGGAGATCAACGACCGCGAGGGTCACGACGCCGGCGACGCCGCGATGCGCGCGGCCGGCGAGGTGCTGGCGGCGGAGGCCGCGGACTCCGAGGGGGCGCTCGTCGCCGCGTGGGCGGCGACGAGTTCTGCGATCCTCCTGCCACGGCTCAGGGCGAGCGCGAGGCGAGCGCGCTGGCGCACCGCGTCGTCAGGCGCCTGTCAGACAGCCACGGGCCGCTCGGGGTGTCGTGCGGCGTCGCCGTGCTCAGCGCAAGGCAGAGGGCGGCCGACCGACCTCCTGAGAGCCGCCGACGCCGCGCAGTACGCCGCCAAGCGGGCCGGCCGGGGCCGCGTGTTCGCAGCAGGGCTCGCCGACGACGATTCGGCAGCCGCGCTGCTGCACGACGATGCACGCAACCACCGGCGCGCGCTGCGCGGTCCCACCGGGGCCGACGTCGGGCGTCTGCTCACGGAGATGATCGCGGAGCTCGACGGGCCGCTGGCCGACGCCGAGCCGGCGGACCGGCTCGCCGCCGTCCTGCGACGCTGCGGCGAGGCGGTCGACGTCGCCCGTTCGGGGGTGGCCTTCGCGCGCACGGGCGCGCGTCCGCGGGTGGTCTTCGTCGCAGCTCGTCCAGGTGTGCTGCGAGGGCAGCTTCGCCGCTCCACGTTCCTGCGCTGGGCGGACGTCGAGGGGCTTCGCAGAACCCATTCACTGACGGCCGACGCCGCTCCGGTCCTGATCGGAGTCGACGACCCCGGCATCGACGGGGGCCTGCGCGGTCGTCTCCGGAAGAAGGGAGTTCGCGAGCTGCTCGTCGCGAGCATCTCAGGCGCATGGGGCGCCTGGATCATCGAGCTCGTCGCCGACGAGTCCTCGCACCCGCTGCAGCAGGTGGAACCCGTGCTGCGTCTGCTCGCGCCCGAGGCCCTGCGCACGGAACGCTCCGCGCGGGCGCCGCTCGGTCTCGTCGCCGACTAGCTGCAGGCGCCGCGCGTGCGGCGCGCGCTCAGGGGTTCGCGAAGTAGTCCGCGTTGATCTGGATGTACTTGCCCCACTCCTCCGGGAGCTGGTCCTCCGCGAAACAGGCATCGACGGGACACGCCTCAACGCAGGCGTCGCAGTCGATGCACTCCTCGGGGTCGATGTAGAGCATCTCGACCTTGTCGTAATCGGGCTCGTCAGGCGACGGGTGGATGCAGTCGACCGGGCACACCTCGACGCAGGAGTTGTCCTTGGTGCCGATGCAGGGCTCGGCGATTACGTAGGCCATTGGCGCAGATTTCCTCGTTGGCTGGGTGAGCGGTTTGGGGGCGCTGAACACTAGCGAGAGCGCACGATCGGCCCCCTCGGGAGCGATACGCTGCCGGCGGCGATGATCCTTCTAACCGGAGCCACGGGCCTGGTCGGGTCGGTGCTGCTGCCGAGGCTGACGGCCGGCGGCGCGCCGGTCCGCTGCCTCGTCCGCGACCCACGTCGTCTCGGTGCCGAGAGGGTGCGCGTGCAGATCGCGCTCGGTGATCTCGCCGACCCGCCCTCGTTCCGCAACGCGATGCGCGGCGTCAGCACGGTCGTGCACCTCGCGGCGGCGATCCGCGACCAGCCCGGCGGCTCGATCGAGGAGCTGAACGGCATCGCCACCTGGCGCATGGTCGAGGCGGCCGAGCGCGCGGGCGTCGAGCACTTCGTCTTCTTCTCGGCGCTCGGGGCGAAGGCTCACGATCGAACGCGCTTCCTGCGGGCCAAGGCGCTCGCCCAGGACGCCGTGCAGTCCGCCGGACTGCGCACGACCGTGGTCGCGCCGTCGATCGTCTACGCCCCGGGCGACGCCTGGATGACGATGCTGACGCGGCTGTCGCTGCTCCCCGTGATGCCGTTCAGCGGGCATGGACGCGCGCTCTTCCAGCCGATCTGGGCGCAGGATGTCGCAGACTGCGTCGTAGCGGTGCTCGCACGCGCAGGCGAGCAGCGCCACGAGCGCTTCGAGCTGGCCGGCCCGGAGACGATCAGCCACGAGGCGATCGTGCGGCTCGCGCTCGCGGCCGGTGGACGGCGGCGACCGCTCGTGAAGGTGCCCGCGCCGCTCGTGCGGAGCGCACTGAAGGTGGGTGAGGCACTGCTGGGAAGCGGAGCCCCGGCCACCTGGGACGAGGCCGAGCTGCTCGAGGTCTCGCTGACCACGCCGCGCGGCGTGGCCGACGCGCTGGCGCTCGGCGTGCAGCCGCAGCGGATGGCGGACGTGCTCGGCGTCCCCGACCGCGCGGCGGCCTGACAGCTAGGCCCGGGCGCGCACGCCCTCGACCGGAGCACGTCGCGCCGACCACGGCCGCGCTCGCTCGAGCTGCGCGCTGAGCGCGAGCAGCGCTCCCTCGCCTTCGGGTTGGCCGATGATCTGAACACCTACGGGCAGGCCGTCCTCGTCGTCGTGCAGCAGGGGTACGCTGATCGCCGGCGAGCCGGTCAGGTTCGAGGTCGCGGTGAACGGCGAGAAGGCGCCGGCACGGTGGAAGGCCGACATCGGGTCGGCATCGTCGCACGTGTCGATCGTCCCGAGCCTCACCGGCGACTGCGCGAGCGTCGGGCAGAGGATCGCGTCGTACTGCGCCGTCCAGGTCACGAGCGCGCGGGCGACGCCCTGGAGCTGCATGAGCACGTTTGCGTAGGTCAGGGCGTCGACGCTGAGCGCCGACTTGTAGAGCGCCATCGAGAGCGGCTCGATGTCGTCCGCCGTCACCTCACGGCCGGCGACCATCGCTCCGAACGCCGTCTGCGTGGAGATCATCGGCGCCCAGAGAACGAGGAACTGCTCCAGCAGGCCGGGGATCATCCAGGGCGGGTCGTCGGCGATCACCTCATGCCCGAGTTCGGTCAGCAGTGCCGCGGCCTCCTCGACGCCGCGCACCTGGGACGCGTCCGCCGTCGCGCTGTCGAGCGGCGCGAGCGTGGTCATCGCGATCCGCAGACCGCTCGGCTCGCGGCCCGCCTGCTCGGCGAACGGGGTGGGCGGAGGGGCGGCCCAGGCGACATCGCCGAGCGAGGGCCCCGCCATCACGTCGAGCGCTACGGCGCTGTCAGATGTGTCGCGCGTGACGACGCCCTGCACTCCCAGGAAGGACTCGCCGAGCAGCGGTCCCGAAGTGATGCGGCCGCGCTGCGGCTTGAGGCCGACAAGACCACAGCACGCCGCCGGGATGCGCGTGGAGCCACCGCCGTCGTTGGCGTGTGCGATCGGAACCATCCCAGCGGCGACTGCAGCGGCGGCACCGCCGGACGATCCACCCGTCGTCCGCTCCGGGTCCCACGGGTTTCGTGCCGCACCGAAGCGCCGCGACTCGGTCGTCGAGACGATTCCGAACTCCGGCAGGTTGGTCGTGCCCACGACGATCGCCCCGGCCGCGCGCAGGCGTTCGACGAAGACGGCGTCGACCGGCGCCTTGAAGTCCCCGAACAGCGACGAGGCGAACGTCAGGCGCTTACCCGCGACCGGCTGGTTGTTCTTGATCGCGATCGGGACCCCGGCGAGCGGCCGTGTGTCGCCCGCAGGGACGGCGTCGGCCGCCTCGAGCGCCTCGTCGTGGAAGACGTCGACGAACGCGTTGTAGGTCGCATCGAGCGCTTCGATCCGCGACAGCGATGCTTCGACCAGCTCCCGCGCGGTGATCTCGCCGGCTCGGACCAGCGCCGCCAGCTCGGCGGCCGGACGGAACATCAGGTCTGCTGCGGTGGCTGCGTCTGACACGTCGCTCTCCTGAGTCGCGGGCCCGCCAATCTATCGCCAGGCGGACCACCGCAGCCTCGGCGCGCGATAATGGGCCCGCCTGAGTCACCGAGAGATGGGGAGTCGCAGTGAGTGAGGTCCAGTCCGGACTCGAGGGCGTCGTCGCCTTCGCCACAGAGATCGCCGAGCCCGACAAGGAGGGCGGCGCGCTGCGCTATCGCGGGGTCGACATCGAGGACCTCGTCGGTGTCGTGCCCTACGGCAAGGTCTGGGGTCTGCTCGTCGACGGGGAGTTCGAGCCGGGGCTGAGCCCGGCCGAGCCGCACGCGCTGATGGTCCGCTCCGGCGATCCGCGTGTCGACGTGCAGGCCGCACTGGCGACGCTTGCGCCGGAATGGGGGATGGGCCAGCTGCTCGACATCAGCGACGAGCAGGCGCGCACGGACCTTGCGCGCGCGTCGGTGATGGCGCTGTCGTTCGTTGCGCAGTCGGCGCGCGGACTGGGACGGCCATGGGTCCCCCAGTCGGTGATCGACGAGGGCACGCGGATCGCAGAGCGCTTCCTCCTGCGCTGGCGCGGTGAGGCGAACCCCGACCACGTACAGGCGATCGATGCCTACTGGATCTCCGCCGCCGAGCACGGCATGAACGCCTCCACGTTCACCGCGCGCGTCGTGGCGTCCACCGGCGCCGACTGCGGCGCTGCGCTGTCGAGCGCGGTCGGGGCGCTGAGCGGTCCGCTGCACGGCGGCGCTCCATCGCGCGTCCTGCAGATGCTGTCCGACGTCGAGCGGCGCGGAGACGCCGAGGCGTGGGTGAAGGACGCGCTCGATCGCGGCGAGCGTCTGATGGGCTTCGGGCACCGCGTCTACCGCGCGGAGGACCCGCGTGCGCGGGTGCTGCGCCGCACGGCGCGTGAGCTGGGTGCGCCCCGTTTCGAGGCTGCCGAGGCGCTCGAGCGCGCCGCACTCGCCGAACTGGCTGCGCGCAGACCCGACCGCGTGCTCGCCACCAACGTCGAGTTCTGGTCGGCGGTCGTGCTCGACCTCGCCGACGTACCCGCCGAGATGTTCACGAGCATGTTCACGTGTGCACGCGTCGCCGGCTGGTCGGCACACATCCTCGAGCAGAAGCGCGAGCAGCGCCTGATCCGCCCGACGGCGAAGTACGTGGGACCGGCGCCGCGCCCGGTCAGCGCGGTGGCCGGCGCACAGGCGGCCGTCTGACTGTCGTGAACGCACGAGGGCCCGGCTCTCGCCGGGCCCTCGTGGGCACCGCTCGTCCTCGGACGAGCGTCCTTACATCATGCCGCCCATGTCGGGCATGCCGCCGGGCATGCCGCCGGCGCCATCCTTCTCCGGGCATCTCGGCGATGATCGCCTCGGTGGTGAGGATGTTCTTCGCGATCGAGGCCGCGTTCTGCAGCGCCGAGCGCGTGACCATCGCCGGGTCGATGACGCCGGCCTCGACGAGGTCGACGATCTCGCCGGTGGCGGCGTTGAGGCCGAAGCCCTTCTTGGCCTTGCAGCACCTCGGTGATGACGACCGAGCCCTCGAGGCCCGAGTTCTCCGCGATCTGACGGAGCGGCTCCTCGACCGCGCGCAGCACGATCTTGGCTCCGGTCTTCTCGTCCTCGTCGGCGATCGCGTCGAGCTTGACGCTCCTTGGAGGCCTGCAGCAGCGCGACGCCGCCGCCCGGGACGATGCCCTCTTCGAGCGCCGCGCGGGTCGCCTGGAGGGCGTCCTCGACACGGTGCTTCTTCTCCTTCATCTCGGTCTCGGTGGCTGCGCCGACCTTGACGACGGCGACACCGCCGGAGAGCTTCGCGAGGCGCTCCTGGAGCTTCTCGCGATCGAAGTCCGAGTCGGTGTTCTCGACCTCGTTCTTGATCTGGTTGATGCGGCCCTTGATCGCCTCGGCTTCACCGGCGCCGTCGACGATCGTCGTCGTGTCCTTGGCGACGACGACGCGGCGGGCGCGGCCGAGCTGCGAGATCTGGGTGTTCTCGAGCTTCAGGCCCATCTCCTCGGTGATGACCTCGCCGCCCGTGAGGATCGCGATGTCCTCGAGCATGCGCTTGCGGCGGTCGCCGAAGCCCGGTGCCTTCACGGCGACGCCGGTGAAGGTGCCGCGCAGCTTGTTCACGACGAGCGTCGCGAGCGCCTCGCCCTCGACGTCCTCGGCGATGATCAGCAGCGACTTGCCGGACTGGATGACGGCCTCGAGGACCGGCAGCACGTCCCGGACGGAGCCGATCTTCTGGTTGGCGATGAGGACGTAGGGGTCCTCGAGCACGGCCTCCATGCGGTCCTGGTCGGTGACCATGTAGGGCGAGATGTAGCCCTTGTCGAACTGCATGCCCTCGGTGAACTCGAGGTCCATGCCGAACGTCTGGCCCTCCTCGACGTTGACCACGCCGTCCTTGCCGACCTTCTCGATCGCGTCGGCGATGACGTCGCCGATCTCGTCGTCGCCGGCCGAGATCGTCGCCACGCGAGCGATCTGGTCCTTGCCGGTGACCTCCTTGGACTGCTTCTCGATGCCGTCGACGATCGAGTTGACGGCGATCTCGATGCCGCGCTTGAGCGCGAGCGGCTGAGCGCCGGCGGTGACGTTCTTGAGGCCCTGGCGAACGATCGCCTGGGCGAGCACCGTCGCGGTCGTCGTGCCGTCGCCGGCGACGTCGTTGGTCGCCGTGGCGACCTCGCGCACGAGCTGGGCGCCCTGGTTCTCGAACGGCGTCCTCGACCTCGATCTCACGGGCGATGGTCACGCCGTCGTTGGTGATCGTGGGAGCGCCGAACTTCTTGTCGATGACGACGTAGCGGCCCTTCGGGCCGAGCGTCACCTTGACGGCGTTGGCGACCGCGTCGACGCCGGCCTCGAGGGCCTTGCGCGCCGCGGAGTCGTACTTCAGTTCCTTGTGAGCCATGTTGTCTCGGGTTCTCCTTAGGACTCGACGACCGCGAGGACGTCGCACTCGCGCAGCACGAGCAGGTCCTCGCCGTCGACCTTGATCTCGGTGCCGCCGTACTTGCTGTAGAGGACGACGTCGCCGGAGCTGACGTCGAGCGGGATGCGCTTCTCGCCGTCCTCGTCCCAGCGGCCGTCGCCGGCGGCGACGACCTCGCCCTTCTGCGGCTTCTCCTTGGCGGTGTCGGGGAGCACGAGGCCGCTGGCCGTCGTCTCCTCCTCGTCGATCGCCCGCACGATCAGGCGATCGCCCAGGGGCTTGAGCTTCATTGATGTACCTCCGTCGAACGGGGGGTTGGGGGTTGTGTACGAGCCAGGCGCCCTGTGTTGGCACTCTTACGTAGGGAGTGCCAGCGCCTCTGCCGGTGATGATAGCGCCGACGTCCCGGCCGTCAATGCCCGCGTGGCACTCTCCCGGCGGGAGTGCCACTGCGGGCGCCATCGAACATCCGTCCAGTCCGAAGGCTTCGCGGGGGGTCGGCGGGACCACGCGCCGACCTGTCGTTCATGACCTCCTCCTCACGTTCCGCCGGCTCAGGCGGACTGCTCGCCGGCGCCGGTGCCCTGATCCTGCTCGGGTCGCTGTGGCTGCCCTGGTACACGATGCGCTTTCCCGACGCGCTGCGCGATGCGTTCAAGGGAATAGGTGCAAACGGGGCTACGCAGCCCACACCGCAGGGCGGGCCGGGCGAGGCGCTCGGGCAGGCGTTCAGCGGGCTCTTCTCAGGACTGGCGGCCGCGATCCCCGACGAGATCAGCGCCAAGGGCTGGCAGGCGCTCGACGGTGCGGACGTGGCTCTGGCGGTCATCGCAATCGTCGCCCTGCTGATCGCGATGGCGCTCTCAGGGGCGGCCGGGGGCGTGCGCGTCGACGCTGCGTCGGCGGGCCGGATCGTGGCGGCGCTGGGCGCGGTGGCGCTGGCGATCGTCGCCTACAACGCCGTCTCACCTCCCGGTGGGGACGCGCCCGCGATCTTCGGCGAGGACCTCATGCAGCTGCGCTACGGACTCGCCGTGGCGGGCGGTGGAGCGCTGCTCATGATCGCCGGTGGCCTGATGTCGGGACGGGCGCGCGAGTTGCCGGAGCCGTCGGTCACGCCGCTCGCATACAGCCCGGGTCCCGAGCAGCCGCTCGCCGCCGGAACCGTCGCGCCGCCCGGCTGGGCGCCGCCGGGCGTCTGATCGCCTGCGCTCGCGGGCGTGTCAGTTCTGGGCGCCGCCGATGCCGAGACGTGCGTCGGTGTAGCTCTGCGGCTTGTCGACGATCTGTGAGAAGCGAACCACGGTGACGATGTCGTCCATCGTCACCGGGCGGCCGTAGATCTGCTCCAGAAAGTGGATCAGCTCGTCGTGACGGCGGAACTCCGGGTTGTCGTGCTCGATGTCTCGTGGCGAGAGGTCGCGAACGCGCTTGACCTCGACACCGTCGATGACGGCCTCGAAGATCTTCTCGCGCGGCGAGTACTGGTACCCGATGGTCACCAGGACCGCCTGGTTCTTGCGGTACTTGTGGGACTTGTCGCCCGACCCGGATCGTCGCCGTCTTGCGCCCGCGCCGGAGTTGGTCGGCGAAGATCGTCGAGTAGAAGTTCAGAACCTGCATCGCGTTCTCGGGCACCCTACCGGCCGTCTTCCAAGTGCGACAGCGCGAGCCTGACCATCTGCCGGTCGCCCTTGTAGGTCAGCGCCTCGGCGGCCTCCGCGAGCGGCATCCAGCGCGCCTGTTCGATTTCCACGTCGGTATGCGCCTCCGGATCGCCCTGCACGTGCTCGAGCAGGAAGAAGGCGACGCGCTTGGCGATCTTGCGTCCGTTGCGCTGATACCAGTAGCGAACCTCTCCGAGCCGGACCTCGACACGCGCTTCGACACCGGTCTCCTCGCGGACTTCGCGTAATGCCGCCTGCTCGGCGGTCTCGTCCCCGTCGGGATGCCCCTTCGGGAGCGCGAGGACCTTCCCGCCTCCGGCCGCACGCCGCGTCGGCACGATCACGATGCACTCGGGCCCCGCCGACCCGCTGCGCACGACCACGCCGCCCGCGGAGAACTCGCGCTCCATCCTCGGCGCGGCCATCAGTAGACGTAGCCGTCGAGCGCGCTCGGGTCGAGGACGGTGATCCGCCCGCGTCCCTGTGTGAGGACCCCGGCGCGCTCCAACGTCGCCAGGAAGCGGCTGGCGGATTCACGCGAGGATCCCGCCAACTGGGCGATCTCCGCCTGGGTGATCGTCACGAGCACGCCGCCGCTGTCGCCCGCGGCCCCCTGGCCGCGCGCCTGCTCGACGAGTTCGCTCAGGACGACGGCGACCCGGCTCTGGACCGTCTGGAAGGACTGGCGGGCGAGCCGCGCGTTGGCCTCGCGCAGGCGGCGGCCCAGTGAGATCACGAGCTTTGCCGAGATGTCCGGGTGCTCACGCATCAGGCGCCGCATGTCGGCTCCCAGGATCGCGACGGCCTCCACGTCCTCGTCGAAGGCCTGGACCGTCGCCGAGCGAACCTCGTCGTCGAACATCGCCAGCTCGCCGAAGATGTCGCCGGGGCCGAACTGGGCAAGCGTGATCGAGCGCCCGTCAGGGTGCTCGCGGATCGCGCGGCAGCGCCCGCTGCGGACGATGTAACAGGTGTCGCTCGAGTCGCCCTCGCGGAAGATCGTCTGCTGGCGGGCGAACTTGCGCGGGACCGCGACCTGCGCGACTGCGAGCAGGTCCTCGTGACCGAGCGTCTCGAAGGCGGGCACGCGTTCGAGCAGCTCCCGGATCTCCTCCGTTCCCGTCGCCATCGACGGCTGAATCTAGCGGGCCGCGCCGCGCCGCCGAACGGCCCTGCACGACGACCTTCATGGATCGCGGGCCCGCTGTCGATACCGGCCATGATGAGACGTTCGCTCGCCCTGCTGGCCATGGGCCTGATGTTGATGCTCGCCACCGCACCGGCTGCGACGGCGAGGCCAGACTCGATGGCGCGGACCGCCGCGAACGCGAAGAACGACTCGGGACCGAAGGCGAGGGCCAAGGCGCGTGCGAGGGCCAAGGCGAAGGCGCGCAAGAAGGCGAAGGCGCGTGCGAGGGCCAAGGCGCGCAGGAAGGCGAAGGCCCGGACCCGCAAGAAGAAGACCCGCACGAAGGCCAAGGCTCGGCCCTGGGCCACGGTGAACGTCTGCGACCCGGGCGACAGGCCCGGTGCGATGGGCGTGCGAGTCGGCGTTCCCGCAGGCCCCGGGTCCCAGTGGATGCGCGTGCGTGCCGAGTGGTACGACGCTCGCACGCGCTCGTGGGAGCCGGCGACCGGCGGCGACAGCGGCTGGGTGCAGTTGGGCAGCGGCAAGCTCGGCGTCCGCAGCGGCACGACTTTCACCTTCCCCGTGCCCAGGCCCGGCAAGGTGCTGCTGCTGCGCGGCGTGGCACGCCTCGAATGGCGCCGCCGCGGCAAGGTCAGGCGCAAGAGCACCGTGCGCACCAGCTTCGGTCATGCCGTGAGCGCGGGCGGGCGCTCGTGGGCGCAGTGCGTCGTCCCCGGTTAGTCGCCGAGCGGGGCGAGCCTGATCGCCACCACGAAGCCGCAGCGCGCCAGGAGCGCAAAGCGCCCCTCGGGGACGGCCGCCGCCTCGTCGAGCATCAGACGGCGGACGGCGGTCTTCACGCCGTGGCGCGGATGCAGCTCGATCGCGCCGTCGACGAGTGGCTTGGGGATGTCCCACAGGCGTACCCCGGCCAGATCCGCCGTGGCTCCGGTCTGCACGTAGTAGCCGAGCGCGCCGTCGCGGTCGGCGCTGATCCCGGGTGTCGCGTGCACCGTGATCGCGTCGCCCACCATCTGCGCTGCGCGCGTCGTCGAGTCCGCCGGCGACGGCGCATGACATCGCCTTGTCGGCGCTTCTGAGGGTGAAGTCCTCCCCCGGGACAGGGGTCTCGATTCCGGCGTCGTGGAGCAGGGCGGCGACGTAGAAGAGCTCGGGGTCGAGCGCCTCGCGATCGAGCGCGGCGAGCGCCATGCCGAAGATCCAGGTGCGATGACCGTGCGCGGCGACGGCGGCCGACTGCTCCCGGCACGCCGCCTCGGCCTCGCGGGCCGGCGCGCTGTCGGGCGGCCTGAAGTCCTTGAGGGCGATGTCACGCGCGCCGGCCGGGAGGCGGCCGAGAGCGAGCTTCACGCGCCCCGCGATGATCTCGGCCTGCGCGCGGGCGATCGTGCCGACGAGGCGCCGCCGCTCGGCGCCGGTCAGCGACCCGTGCGTCCGGCGGGTCCACTCGAGGCCGCCCAGGCGGGAGGGATCGGGATGGTCGGTCACGGGTCGAACAGCCGCGGGTCGTTGGTGATGACTCCGGTCACGCCGAGCGCCTCGAACTCGGCGATGCGCGTGGCGACGTCGACAGTCCAGACGTAGATCTCGCCGTCCGCCTTCAGCACGGCCTGGCAGAGCCCGGGCGTGACGAAGGCCCAGTGAACCATCAGCGCGTCGATCTCACCGGCCCTGAGCTGCTCGGGGATCAGTCGCGGCAGCCTGCGGCGCCAATAGAGGATCAGGCCGTACGCCGGATAGCGGTAGACGGGGTGCTTGGTGTAGTCGCGGCGAACGCGCGGGAAGGAGCGTCCCAGCCGGATGTCGGGTGCCTCGCTGCGAACCACGCGCAGGCTCTCGGACTCCATCGTGGAGATCAGCGTGCGGTCGGCCAGCCCGTGCTCGCGCAGCGCCGCGATCACGCGCTCCTCGTAGCCCGGCAGCTTCATGTCGACGTCGAGTTCGATGCCGTCGTAGGCCCCCTGGGCGAAGTGCGCCAGTCCCTCCTCGAGCGTCGCCGGGGAACGCCGCGATGCGTCGAGGTAGTCGTGTGCGAGCAGCAGCTTCCCGCTGCCGTCGAGCCGCTCCGGCAGCACGTCGAACTCGATCATGTCGACGCCGTGCTCGAGTGCGGCGTCGAAGCTCGCGAGGGTGTTACCCGGCGCGATGTGGTCGGCACCCTTGTGGCCGATGCGCTTTGAGCGGGTCATCGCAGACATTACGGACACCAGACGCTAGCTCCGATCCTTCGTCCAGTGGCCGACCGTTTCCTGCCCGGACGGTACGTTGCAGTTGTGCGCGACGACCTCGCCCGCATCGTCGGAGACGAGCACGTCCTGCCCGGCGATGACCCGCTCTACACGGCGGACCAGACCTCGTCGAGCGCGGTTCGCGGCGTCGCGGACGCGATCGTCCTGCCGGCGACCTCGGACGAGGTCGCAGCCGTCGTCGCCTGGTGCTGCGAGAACGAGGTCCCGGTCGTGCCGCGCGGCGGCGGGACCGGCTGGGCGGGCGGGGCGGTTCCGCGAGGCTCCGGCGTCGTGCTGGCGCTGGAGCGCCTTAACCGCGTGCGGTCGCTCGACCCGCTCCAGTGGCGGATGCACGTGGGAGCGGGGGTCACGACCGAGACGGTGCGGCGATTGGCGCGCGAGAACGGCCTCTACTACCCGCCGGACCCGGGTGCGACGGAGTCCTCGCAGATCGGTGGCAACGTGGCGACCAACGCGGGCGGGCCGCACTGCTTCAAGTACGGCGTGACCGGCGCGTGGGTGACCGGCGTCGAGGTCGTGCTCGCGCCCGGCGAGGTGGTGCGCGTCGGCGGGCCCGTGCGCAAGGACGTCGCGGGCTACGACCTGCGCGGGCTGCTCGTCGGCTCGGAGGGAACGCTCGGCGTGATCACCGCGGTCTGGTTGCGGCTGATCCCCGCGCCGCGGGCCGCCCTTCCGCGTCGCTGCGTTCTACAGGGACGCCCAGTCGGGCGCGCAGGCCGTCGAGCGCCTGATGGCGGCCGGGCCGGTGCCTGCGGCAATCGAGTACCTCGACGGCGGGACGCTGAAGATCGCCGGCGGCGGGTTCCCGGGCGGCGTGCCGGACGGCGCCGGGTTCCTGGTGCTCTCGGAGTCCGACACCGACGAGGGCGACCGCGACGCCCTGGCCGACGCGCTCGCCGAGGACGCGGTCGGCGGAGTGCTCACGCCCGACGATCCGGCGGCGCTCTGGCGCTGGCGCGACGGGGTCGGGCTGGCGGTCACCGCCGCTCGCGGCGGCAAGCTCTCGGACGACATCGCCGTCCCCGTCGACCGGCTCGCGGAGGCGTGCGAGGAGATCGTGCGGATCGGTGAGCATCATGGTCTGGAGGCCTGCTCGTGGGGCCACGCGGGGGACGGAAACCTGCACGCCACGTTCCTGCTCGACGCGCGCGACCAGCTCGCGCTGCGCCGCGCGCACACTGCGACCGGGGAGGTGCTCGCGATGGCGCTCCGCCTCGACGGGACCGTCACCGGGGAACACGGCATCGGCGTCCTGAAGAACGGCTGGCTCCAGCATCAGTGGTCGGCGGCCGCTGTCTCCGCGCATCGCGCGATCAAGGACGCGCTCGATCCGCAGGGCATCTTCAATCCGGGCAAGAAGCTGCCGTGACGGGCTTCGGTGCCCGTCCCGCTAAGCGCTGAGCGTGAGCTTGCGCGGCCCCTGCCGGAAGCCCGCCCGGACGAGCAGCCGTCTCCCACGTCAGAGCCGACCACCGGCTCGCCGTCGACCCGCTCGACCGAGAGCTTGCAGCTTCGCGCGTCCGGCCGTCACGAACGCGGCGAGCGCCTGCAGCGCCGCCGCGATTCGCGGGTCGTCGGCCGTCGACGAGCGTCGTGCAGCCCGCGCCCGCCGCGCTCGACGTAGAGCACCGGCTCGGCGCCCGTCAGCACCACGTAGGCGCCGGCCACGCGCTGCGGACGCCTTGCCCCGGCGCCCGCGTCACCCGCGGCATCGGGCCGCTCGGGCCACTGCAGGGCCGCGCCGTAGGGCTGCGCCGGATCGGTCGCGGCGAGCACGACGGACGGCACGTGCTCGGCGTCGTACGGCGTCCCGTCGCGTGCGCGCGCAGGCGCTCGACGGCGCCGGGCAGCGCGAACTGCGCGCCGCCGAGACCCTCGACGAAGTAGCCGCGCCGGCAGACCCCGAGCGTCTCGAGGTCGCTGAGCGCGTCGTAGAGCGCGGAGAACCCGCCGCTGACGGATCCCTCGGCCAGCACCTGCTCGCGGGTGACGATGCCGTAGCGCTCGAGCAGCAGCTCGGCGAGCGCTGCGGCGGCGCTCGCGCGGGTCGGGCTCGGCGGCGAACAGCGGCTCCGTCAGCGACCAGCGGCCCTGGACCGGTCGCCTGCGCGCCGCGCACGGCGCGCGCCGAAGCGCCGCGCCGGGCCGCGCCCGGGCATCGCGCTGCGCGCTGCGCGCGCGCGAGCGTCAGGCGCGGGGCGCGCAGCGGCGCGAAGGCGTCGTTGGTCGCCTCGCCCGCCCACACGAGATCCCAGAGCGCGTCCTGCAGCTCCTCGGGCGCGAAGCCGCCGAGCTCGGCGAGCAGGTCGGTGAAGAAGCACGGCGCTGCGCCCAGGCGCTCGCGCAGCGCGTCGTGGACCGGCTCGGACGGGCGGCTCGGGCGCCGGCCCGCTGCGCAGCGGCGCGCCGATCGCCGCGGCGTCGTCGCGGAAGTAGAGCGCCACGCGCCCGGAGTTGCGACCGAGCGCGCCGGCGCCGACCCAGACGACCTCGCCGGAGGCGCGTCAGCTGGTCGAGCCAGGCCGGCGAGTAGGCGCCGACGCGGCGCGGCAGCACGTCGCGCTCCCACACCGTCGGCGGGCAGCGCGAGACCCTGGAGCGGCACCAGCGCCTCGCGCAGGCGATCGACGCCCGCACCCGCGGACGGGTGGCGGTCGACGCCCTGCCAGCTCGGCAGGAACGTCGCGAGCGCACGCGGTCGACGGCCTCGATCTCCTGGCGCAGCGACGGCGAGCGAGGCGCGCCGCATGCGCCGCAGCACGTCGGGGTCGCACCACTCGCGCTCGGTCCCGCCGGGCCGCAGCTCGCCGCGTACGAGCGTCGCCGCGCGCCTCGAGCGCGGCGAGCGCGCTCGTCGGGTCGAGCGCCGATAGCGCGCGCGCAGCTCGGCGGTCGTGAACGGGCCGTGCGTGCGCGCGTAGCGGCGCGACGAGCTTCTCAAGCGCGCTCTCGACCTCGGCGAGGAACGCGTCGCGGCAGTCCGCCCGGCGGCACGCACGCCGAGCGCGTCGCGGTAGAGGCCGGCGTCGTCGGCAGCGATCCAGCGCTCCTCGCCCGCGACGCGCACGAGCGATCGCGCGCCGCTCGACGGCGCAGCACGTCGAGCATGGCGTCGGCGTCGCAGCCCGCGAGCACGCGCTCGCGCGCCTCCGCCGTCGTCAGGTCGCCGACCCGGCGCAGCACGTCGCCGAGCGCGTCCGACGAGCCGGCGCGGGTGCGGTCGGAGAGGTGCTGGAGGTCGGCCTCGACGTCAGCGAGCGCGCCGGCGTCGATCAGTTCGCGCAGCTCCTCCTGGCCGAGCAGCTCGCGCAGCAGGTCGCGGTCGAGCGACAGCGCCGCCGCGCGGCGCTCGGCGTTCGGCGTGTCGCCCTCGTACATGTAGGTCGCGACGTAGTCGAACAGCAGCGAGGAGGCGAACGGCGAGGCGGTCGGCGTCTCGACCTCGACCAGCGACAGCTCGCGGCGGTGCAGCTGCCGTCAGCAGCTCGCTGAAGCCCCGGCACGTCGAGCACGTCGCGCAGGCACTCGCGGTAGGTCTCGAGGATGATCGGGAAGTCGGCGTAGCGCCTGGCGACCTCCAGCAGCGACTGCGCCTTGAGGCGCTGCTGCCAGAGCGGCGTGCGCCGCCCGGGGTAGGCGCGCGGGATCAGCAGCGCGCGCGCCGCGTTCTCGCGGAAGCGCGCGCCGAACAGCGCGCTGGACGCCGAGCTCGGCGACGACCTGGTCCTCGATCGTCTCCGGGTCGAGCAGGACGAGGTCGGCGCCCGGCGGCTCGTCGGCGTCGGGCAGGTGGACGATGATCCCCTCGTCCGACCAGATCGCGTCGGACTCCAGGCCGCAGCTCGTCACGGAGCCGCGCGCCGAGCGCGAGCCCCCAGGCGGCGTGCACGCGGCCGCCGTACGGGGACAGGACGCACAGGCGCCAGTCGCCGATCTCGTCGCGGAAGCGCTCGACGACGATCGTGCGGTCGCGACGGGATCGACGCGCGTGGCGTCCTGCTGCTCGCGCAGGAACGCCAGCAGGTTGCGTGCGGCGAACTCGTCGAGGTCGTAGTCGCGCCGGCAGCTTCGCGGGCTCCTGCTCCAGCGCGCTGCGCGCGAACGCGCCGATCTCGATTCCCAGCTCCTTCGGCCGGCCGATCCCGTCGCCGTGCCAGAACGGGATCGCGCCGGGCGCGCCGGGCGCGGGCGTCACGATCACGCGGTCGCGTCCGATCTCCTCGATCCGCCAGGTCGAAGCGCCGAGCAGGAACGTCTGGCCCGGCCGCGCCTCGTAGACCATCTCCTCGTCGAGCTCGCCGACGCGGCGCCCGTCCGGCAGGACGACGGAGAACAGGCCGCGGTCCGGGATCGTCCCGGCGTTGACGATCGCCAGGCGGCCCGAGCCCTTGCGCGGGCGAATCGTGCCGCCGACGCGATCCCAGACGATCCGCGCGCGCAGCTCTGCGAACTCCGCCGACGGGTAGCGCCCGTCGAGCATGTCGAGCACGTTCTCCAGCAGCGGGCGGGGCAGCTCGGCGTAGGAGTGCGTGCGCGTGATCAGCGCGAACAGCTCGTCCACCGCGACCGGGTGATCGTCGCCGGCCGCAGCCGCGATCGCGACGATCTGCTGGGCGAGCACGTCGAGCGCGTTGCGCGGGACGACGGTCGGCTCGATCCGCCCCTCGCGCATCAGCCGCGCGACGACGGCGCACTCCAGCAGGTCGGCGCGGAACTTCGGGAAGATGCGGCCCTTGCTCGTGTCGCCGACGTTGTGCCCGGCGCGGCCGATGCGCTGGAGCCCGCGCGCGACCGACTTGGGCGACTCGACCTGGAGCACGAGGTCGACCGCGCCCATGTCGATGCCGAGCTCGAGCGCTGCGGTGGCGACCAGGCACGGCAGCTCCCCGGCCTTGAGCTGCTCCTCGACGAGCGTGCGCTCCTCGCGTGCGAGCGAGCCGTGGTGGGCGCGTGCGATCTCGCGCGGCGGCGCGTCGTCCGGCAGGTCGGCGCTCGCCAGCTCGTTGAGCCGCAGCGCGAGCCGCTCGGCGCCGCGGCGGTTGTTGACGAAGACGATCGTCGACGTGTGCTGCTCGACCAGCGCGAGCAGTCTCCGGGTAGATCGCCGGCCAGATCGAGCGCCGCGTCGCCTCGCCGCCCTGGACGTGGTCGAGCGCCGCCAGGTCGCCGCCGGTCTGCTCGGGCTCGACCATCGACTCGACCGGCACGTGGATCTTCAGGTCGAGCGGCTTGCGCATCGCCGGCGTCGAGCACGCGCGCCGTGCGCGGCCGGGCCGACGAGGAAGCGCCCGATCTCCTCGAGCGGGTTCTGCGTCGCGGACAGCCCGATCCGCTGCGGGTCGCGCCCGTCCGTCTGGAGCGCGGCGAGCCGCTCGAGCGTCAGCGCCAGGTGCGAGCCGCGCTTCGTGCCCGCGACGGCGTGGATCTCGTCGACGATCACCGCCTCGACGCCGGTCAGCGATCTCGCGCGCGCCGCTCGTCAGCATCAGGTAGAGCGACTCGGGCGTCGTGATCAGGATGTCCGGCGGGCGGCGGCGCATCTGCGCGCGCTCGCGCTGCGGCGTGTCGCCGGTGCGCACGCCGACGCTCAGGTCCGCGCCGACGCCGCGGATCGGCGCGACGAGGTTGCGGTCGACGTCGTAGGCGAGCGCCTTGAGCGGTGAGACGTAGACGATCCGCGTGCGGCGCTCGCCCTCCGGCGAGCGGGTCGCCGGCGAGCCGGTCGATGCCCCACAGGAACGCCGCGAGCGTCTTGCCCGAGCCCGTCGGTGCGCTGATCAGGACGTGCTCGCCGGCGGCGATCGCCGGCCAGGCCGAGGCGCTGCGCCTCGGTCGGCTCGGCGAACGCGCGCTCAAACCAGTCGCGGACCTGCGGGGTGAAGGCGGACAGCGGCATGCCGGGTCCTGCGAGCGTACCCGGCGCCGCTCTTCCGTCCCGCTCGTGGGTCGCGTCGGCTCCAGTATGGTCGGCTCGGAGGGCCGTGACTTGGACTGCCCGAGCTGTGACCACGCCAATCCCGAGGGGGCGCGATTCTGCGGCGCCTGCGGAGCGTCGCTCGACGCACCACTCATCTGCCCGGGCTGCGCCGCGTCCAACCCGGCGGGTCAGCGATTCTGCAACGGCTGCGGGCACGAGCTGACAGCCGCTGCAGGCGGGGCGGCAGCGCCCGGCGCCGGGGCCCCGGTCCCCGCGCTCCACCCCGACGTCCCCGAGCAGCTCGCCCGGAAGATCCGCGCCGGCGGCGTGCTGGAAGGGGAGCGCAAGCACGTGACGGTGCTGTTCGCCGACGTGATGGGCTCGATGGACCTCGCCGAGCGCAGCGACCCCGAGGAGTGGCGCCAGATCATGGAGCGCTTCTTCGCGATCCTCTGCGAGGGCGTCCACCGCTTCGAGGGCACGGTCGACAAGTTCACCGGCGACGGCATCATGGCGCTGTTCGGCGCGCCGATCGCGCACGAGGACCACGCCCAGCGCGCCTGCTACGCGGCGCTGCACCTGCAGGGAGACGCTCGCGTCCTACGCCGCCGAGCTGCGCCGCGAGCGCGGGCTGAACTTCTCGGTCCGGATCGGCCTCAACTCCGGCGAGGTCGTCGTCGGCGCGATCGGCGACGACCTCGGCATGGAGTACACGGCGATCGGGCACACGGTCGGGCTCGCGCAGCGCATGGAGCAGCTCGCCGAGCCGGGCAAGGCGTTCCTGACCGAGCACACGGCGGCGCTCGTCGAGGGCTACCTCGAGCTGACCGACCTCGGCGAGTTCCAGGTCAAGGGCGCCAGCCGAGCCGTTGCGCGTGTTCGAGTTGACAGGTGTCGGCGCCGCCCGCGGGCGGCTCGACATCTCGCGCGCCCGC
Organism: uncultured Actinomycetes bacterium; assembly: GCA_963714935.1. Taxonomy (GTDB): domain Bacteria; phylum Actinomycetota; class Thermoleophilia; order Solirubrobacterales; family Solirubrobacteraceae; genus F1-60-MAGs163. Next base: position 591,196 of record CAVQQA010000003.1, on the reverse strand, counting down.
GGCTTCTCGCGGTTCGTCGGCCGTGACGATGAGGTGCAGGCGCTCGATGAGGCGCTGGAGCAGGCTGTGGCGGGACGGCCGCAGGTGATCGGCATCGTCGGTGAGGCCGGCGTCGGCAAGAGCCGCCTCTGTGACGTCTTCATCCGCCGCTGCCGTGCGCGCGGGATCCCCGTGTACCAGGCCTCCGGCCAGGCGCACGCGACGAGGATTCCGCTGCTGCCCGTGCTCCAGATCATGCGCGCCTACTTCGACGTCACCGACCTCGACTCCGATCAGACGGCGCGCGAGCGGATCGCCGGCAAGCTGCTGCTGCTCGACGAGGGCTTCGGCGAGGACCTGCCGCTGATCTTCGATTTCCTCGCTGTGCCCGACCCCGAGCGCCCGTCGCCGCGCATGGATCCCGAGGCCCACCAGCGCCGGCTGCTCGACGTGACCAAGCGCCTGATCCGTGCACGGAGCGCGCGCGAGCCCGGCGTCACGGTGTTCGAGGACCTTCACTGGCTCGACCCCGCCACCGAGGTCTTCCTCGCCAATCACGTCGAGGCCACCAAGGGGACGCGCAGCCTCACGATCTGCAACTTCCGCCCCGAGTACCAGGCGCCGTGGATGTCGAAGTCCTACTACCGCCAGATCGCGCTCGCTCCGCTCGGACCCGAGGCGATCGACGCGCTGCTCGACGATCTGCTCGGCTCCGATCCCTCGCTCAACGGGCTGCCGGACCTCGTCCAGGCGGCGCACCGCGGGCAACCCGTTCTTCATCGAGGAGGTCGTGCGCTCGCTGGCGAGGCGGGAAACCTCGAGGGCGAGCGCGGCTCCTACCGGCTCGCGCAGATGGTCGATGCCGAGGCCGTCCCGGCGAGCGTGCAGGCGATCCTCTCCGCCCGCATCGACCGGCTCGCCGAGCGCGACAAGGCCGTGCTGCAGGCCGCCGCGGTGATCGGGAAGGAGTTCCCGCGGCCGACGCTGGCAGCGCGTCGCCGGCCTCGGAGCGCCGAACGCTCGAGGAGGCGCTCAAGGCGCTCGTCGCCGGCGAGTTCATCTTCGAGCTGGAGCTCTACCCGGAGACGATCTACGCGTTCGCGCACCCGCTCACCCAGGAGGTCGCCTACCGCTCACAGCTCGGCGAGCGCAGGTCCGCCACGCATGGCGCCGTGGCCAGGGCGATCGCCGAGCGCCATCCGGAGCGCCACGACGAGATGGCCGCGCTGCTCGCACAGCACTGGGAGAACGCGGGCGACGAGCTCGAGGCGGCGCGCTGGCACGCGCGCGCCGCCGTGTGGTCGGGAACCAAGGACCCGACCGCCGCACTGCACCACTGGCGCAGGGTGCGCGAGCTGACCGATTCCGTCCAGGACGGCGACGAGGCGGCAGGACTCGGGCTCTCGGCGCGGATCTTCGCGCTCACGTACGGCTGGCGCCTGGGAATGGGCAGCGAGGAGGCGGAGGCGCTGTTCACGGAGGGGGAGCGCATGGCATCAGCGGCGCAGAATCTCTGGTCGCACACGCTTCTCCTCGCCGCCTACGCCCCCGTCAGAGGCCTGAACGACGGGGACTTCGGCGAGTACGCCAGGCTCACGCGCGAGGCTGTGGCGCTGGCCGAGGAATCCGGCGATCCGGTGCTGAACGTCGTCGTCGCGGTCCTCGCGTACGCCTTCTTCGTGACCGGCGACAGCCGTGACGGGCTGCCCATCCTCGACCGTGCCATCGAGCTGGCCGACGGGGACCCCGAGGTCGGGGCCGGGATCGCGGTCGACTGCCCGCTCGCATACTGCCAGGTGTTCAAGGGAGGGATCCTGGGACCCCTCGGCCGGATCGACGAGGCACACGAGCTGATCGAGCGCGGAACGCGCCTGGCCGGTGCGCAGGGGGCGATCGAGACGGTCGGCTGGGGTCACATGATGAGCGCCGGGCACGCCAGTGTCTCCGGCGAGCGCGAGCGCGTCACCTCCCACGCCAAGCAGGCATTCGAGATCGCCGAGCGCATCGGCGACACGCTGTCCCGCACGTGGGCGTGGTACTGGATCGGTGCCGCGGCGAACCTGCGGGAGGAATGGCAGACGGCGATCGAGGCGTTCGAGCAGGCGGAGAAGACCGCGGGGAGTGGTGGAGCCGACTCGGAGGGCTGGCGCCTGGCCGGCCTCGGGGAGGCGTACGCAGGGCTCGGCGAGACCGCCCGGGGAGCGGAGCTGGGTCGTGAGGCCGTGGCGCTGCTGCGCAGTCGCGGCCAGGTCGGCGGCGAGCTGCCGGCGCAGGTGGCGCTGGCCGGGGTGTTGATGAAGTCCGACGGCCTGGTCCAGCGCGAGGAGGTCGAGGCGGCGCTGGCTCGCGCGGATGAGATCGTGCGCGACATGGGTATGCGCGGCCGGGAACCGGGTATCCACGAGCAGCGTGCCGAGCTTGCTCGGCTCGGCGGCGACGACGCCGAGCGAGAGCGCGAACTTCGCGAGGCGCACCGCCTCTTCACGGAGATCGGCGCGACCGGTCACGCCGAGCGCCTGGCGGGCGAGCTGTCGGCCCTGGCCCGGTAACGCGTATGGATTCGATGCCGGCGGCCGCTCGGCCCGTCGTCTTCCTCTACCCGATCGGTGCGGCGATCGCGCGCGCCGTCTTGAGAACGTCGTCGAGCATCGCGGGTGTGAGCCTGCCCGTGAACGTGTTCTGCTGGCTGGGGTGAAAGCAGCCGAGCAGCGCCGGGCCGCCAGGCGGTTCCACGAGCGCTCCGTGTCCGAAGCGCTGGCTTGGGCCGCAGGGCGACGCAGACCCGCCGCGGCGCGCAGGCGCAGCGCGGCGTCCCAGGCGAGCGCGCCGAGGCAGAGGATCACCCGAACGCCGGGCAGCAGTTCCAACTCGGCGGCGGTCCACGGCAGGCAGCTGTCGCGCTCCTGCGGCGTCGGCCTGTTGGCGGGCGGCGCGCAGCGCACGGCGGCGGTGACCCACGCTCCTGTCAGACGCAGGCCGTCACCAGCCCTCTCCGACCTCGGCTGCGAGGCGAATCCGGCGCGGTGCAGCGCGGCGAACAGGAAGTCGCCCGAGCGGTCGCCGGTGAAGACGCGGCCGGTGCGGTTCGCGCCGTGCGCCGCGGGCGCGAGCCCGAGGATCAGGACGCTCGCCGCCGGGTCGCCGAAGCCCGGCGATCGGCCGCCCCCAGTAGGCCTCGTCGCGGAACGCCGCGCGCTTCTCGCGCGCGACCTGCTCGCGCCACTCGACCAGTCGCGGACAGCGCCGGCAGGCCGTCACGCTTCGCTCGAGCGCCGCGAGCGCCGGCGGCAGCGCGGCGAGGTCGACGCCGGGCGGGTCGGCTCCGGGCACGGGGCGGGGATCGCCGGCGGTCACCCGGCGATCGTAGGGCGCGGCCGCTACGCTGCGCGGCCATGCGATGCGCGGCCATCAGCACCGTCCTCGTCGCCGCGCTCGTGCTGGCAGGCTGCGCCGGCGGCGGCACGAGCAACGTGAACTCCGCCTCGGACTTCACCGGTGAGCAGAAGCTCGTCGCGAACATCGTCGAGGACCTGCAGAGCGCCGCGGAGGACAGCGACGAGCGCGAGATCTGCTCGGACCTGATCGTCGCCGAGCTGCGCGATGCGATCGCCGAGAAGAGCGGTGCGGCGACGTGCACCGCGGCGCTCGAGAAGGCCCTCAAGGACACCGATCAGTCCGACCTGACGGTGCGCCGCATCGCGATCGACGGCAAAGAGGCGACCGTGGTCGTCCGCGCGAAGCTGAAGGACGACGTGTCCCGCGACGAGACGATCGTCATGCGCAAGGTCGGCGGCGCGCTGGAAGATCGCAAAGCTGCCGTCGTAGCCGGCCGCCGCCCGCCACCACGGCGAAGGGGTTCAGCCTCCGTCCTGCGAGCCGAGCGCCCGCCCGTACTGGCGCTCGAAGTACGCGCGGTAGTCGCCTGAGCGGATCGGCTCCCACCAGGCCAGCGTTGTCGCGATACCACTCGACGGTCTGGGCGAGCCCGTCGGCGAAGCGCACGCGCGGCTCCCAGCCGAGCGCGCGCACCTTGTCGCGAGCTCAGCGAGTAGCGGCGGTCGTGACCCGGGCGATCGGTGACGTACTCGATCAGCGAGTCGTCGGCGCCCGTCAGCTCGATGATGCGCTCGACGACCTCGACGTTCGCGCACTCGTCGGGGCCGCCGGCGTTGTAGACCTCGCCCACCCCGCCGTGCTCGAGCACGTGGCCGATCGCGCGTGCGAAGTCGCGTCACGTGGATCCAGTTGCGGACCTGCATCCCGTCGCCGTAGACCGGCAGCGCGGTCGCCGTGCAGCGCGTTGAGGATCATCAGCGGGATCAGCTTCTCGGGGTACTGGTAGGGGCCGTAGTTGTTCGAGCCGCGGCAGATCACCGTCTCCATCCCGTAGGTGCGCGCGTAGGACTGCACGAGCAGGTCGGCGCCGGTCTTCGTCGCGCTGTAGGGCGACGAGGGCTCGAGCGGGCTCTGCTCGGTGAACGAGCCCTCCTCGATCGAGCCGTAGACCTCGTCGGTCGAGACCTGCAGGTAGCGGATGCCGCGCCGCCGCGCCGCCTCCAGCAGCACGAACGTGCCGATCGCGTGCGTCTTGCACGAACGCGTCGGGCTCGGCGATCGAGCGATCGACGTGCGTCTCGGCGGCGAAGTTCACGACCGCGTCAGCGCCCTCGATCGCGCTGCGCGACCGCCTCGGGGTCCTCGATCGCGCCGTGGACGAAGACGTGCTCGACGTCGGCGAGGTTCTCGCGCCGGCCCGGCGTACGTGAGCTTGTCGAGCACGACGATCTCGTCGCCGTGCTCGCGCGCGCGCAGGCGCGACGAAGTTGGAGCCGATGAACCCGGCGCCGCCGCAGACGAGCAGCTTCATGCGTGACCTCCGTGGTCGTTTGGCTCGCGTGCGCCGAGAAAGGCAGTGAGGCCGTCCGGCCAGGGCGGCAGCACCGGCGCGCCGCGTTCGCTCGCGAGCACGCTGAACGCGGGCCGCGGCGCGGGACGCGGGAACTCGGCCGTCGTGACCGGCTCGACCGAGCAGCGCAGCCCGGCGCTCTCGATCGCCGCCCGCGCGAGCTCGAACCACGAGCAGCTGCCCGCGGCCGGCGACGTGGAAGACGCCGGTCTGCGTCGCGCTCGGCGAGATCGACGAGCGCGGGCGCGAGGTGGCCGGTCCAGGTCGGGCAGCCGACCTGGTCGTCGACGACGCTGAAGCTCGTCGCGCTCCGCGCCGAGCCTGCAGCATCGTGTCGACGAAGTTCTTGCCGCCGGCGCCGAACAGCCACGAGTGCGCGCGATCGCGTGGTCGGGGCAGGCGGCGGCGACCGCGTGCTCGCCGGCCAGCTTCGAGCGCCCGTAGGCCGAACGCGGACCGATCGGCGTCCGACTCGACGTACGGCTTCGCGCGCGTCGCCCGGGAAGACGTAATCGGTCGACACGTGGACGATGCGGGCGCCGACCTGCGGCAGCCGCGCGCGCAAGGTTGCTCGGCGCCGCCCGCCGTTGACGGCCGTCGCCTGCAACTCGTGCTGCTCGGCGCCGTCGACGTCGGTCCAGGCGGCGCAGTTGATGATCGCCGCCGGGGCGTCGCCGCCTGCACGGCCGCCGTCACCGCGGGCGCGTCCGTGACGTCGAGGTCGGCGTGCGCGAGGGCGATGACCTCGTGCCCGCGCTCGCGGGCCGCAGCCGCGACCGCGCTGCCGAGCATCCCGGCGGCGCCGGTCACCAGCACGCGCATCGGTACCTGATCCCGGCCATCGTCAGACGACGGCGATCTCGGAGTTGTCGCCGACCAGAAGCGGTAGCGCGCGCGGCTGGCCGTCGTCGCGGCGGATCGCGCACGTCGCGCCCGAGCAGCGAGGACTCGATGCCGCGCGTCGCAGGTCGTGGACCTCGATGCCGTCGAGCAGGATCGAGTGCTCGACCTCGGCGCGCTCGATCACGCAGTTCTCGCCGATCGCGCGTGTACGGGCCGACGTAGGCGTCGGCCAGCCGCGCGCCCGCGCCGATGATCGCCGGGCCGCGGACGGTCGAGCGCTCGAGCGTCGCGCCCGCCTCGATGACCACGCGGCCGTCGACACGGGAGGCCTCGTCGAGCTCGCCGTCGACGCGCGGCTCGATCGTGTCGAGCACGAGCCGGTTGGCCTCGAGCATGTCCTCGAGGCGGCCCGGTGTCCTTCCACCAGCCCTCGACGATGTGCGGCTCGACGCGGCGGCCCGCGTCGACGAGCTGCTGGATCGCGTCGGTGATCTCGAGCTCGCCGCGCGCCGAGGGCTCGATCGCGCGCGCGGCGTCGTGGATCGCGGCGGTGAACATGTAGACGCCGACCAGCGCGAGGTCGGTCTTGCGGCTCCGGCGGCTTCTCCTCCAGGCGCGTCACGCGGTCGCCGTCGCAGCTCGGCGACGCCGTAGTTCTCGGGATCGGGCGACCGGCGTGAGCAGGATCAGCGCCTCGGGCTGGTTGCTGCGGAAGGCGTCGACGAGGTCGCTCGATGCCGCCCTGCAGCAGGTTGTCGCCGAGGTACATCACGAACGGCGTCGGTCGCCCAGGAACGGCTCGGCGGTCAGCACCGCGTGGGCGAGCCCGGCGGGCTCGTCCTGCACGATGTAGGTGATCCGCACGCCGAACTGCGAGCCGTCGCCGGCCGTCGGCGCGGATCTCGTCGCCGGTCTCCGGCGCGATGATGATCCCGATCTCCTCGATGCCCGCGCGCGGCCATCGCCTCGATGCCGTAGAAGAGCACCGGCTTGTTGGCGACCGGCACGAGCTGCTTGGCGCTCGTGTAGGTGATCGGCCGCAGGCGCGTGCCCTTGCCGCCGGAGAGGATCAGGCCCTTGAGGCGCTCCATGCGCTGCGCAGGGTAACGGCGGGAGGCGGCCCGCTCAGTAGACCCCGCCGAGCTTGCGGTGGTCCCAGCTCGCGCGGCGTTGCTCGACGAACTGGAAGGCGACGCGCTTCTCGGCCTGCTTGCGCACCATCGCGACGACCTCGTCGGCCAGCTCGCCGTCGATCCCCGGGGTGTAGCGGCGGAAGATCTCCATGCCGACGCCGAGCACGATGTCGACGTCGCGATGGATCGTCGCCGTCGGTCTCGAACATCGACCCCGCGCAGCTCCTGGTACTCCACGCCGGCCTCGACCTGGAGCGTCGCGCGCGGGTCGCGTTCGAGGTTGCGGGTCTTCTGCGACTTGGCGAACGTCCACGCCCACAGCTCGGCCGCGCCGTCCGGGCCGCTGGGCCGCAGCACGTACCAGAGCGGCATCAGGTGGGGCCAGCCCTCGCGGCCGTTGGTCGCGCAGATCACCGTCCGCTGCTCGGCGAGGAAGGCGTCGACCTCCTCGGCCGTCAGCTTGATCTGGTCGCGGCGGCTTGCCATCTGCGCGAGCGCTACGCGCGGGCGGCGGCGTTCAGGCTGCGGGCTGCGGCCAGGACGGCGTCGCGCGCGTCCTCGGGCTCGAGCACGGCGGCGTCGCCGGCCTCCTTGCAGAACGTCGTCGCACGAGCCAGTCGACTCGCCCTTGAAGGCCAGCTCGACGATGACCGATCCGTCGGCGAGCTCCTCGCTGACGCGCAGGTCCTCGCGCGCCCAGCGCGCGCGCTCGCGGCGACATCCACACGCGCGCGATCCGCGAGGCCTCGACCTCGCCGGTCCGCGGCCAGCCGTCGACGTCGGCGGCCGGGTTGACCTCCGGGCGCGGCTTGAATCCCTTGCGCTGGATCGAGGCGCTGCGCACGCGGTCGAGGCGGAAGTGGCGGACGTCGTCCTTGTCGGGGTCGAACGTGGCGACGTACCAGCCCTCGCGGCCGTTGACGAGCGCGTAGGGCTCGACGACGCGCTCGGTGAACTCGTCCTCGTTGGGCTTGTAGTAGTCGAGCTTGAGCAGCCTGCGCTCGGCGATCGCGCGCGAGACGACGCGCGCGACCTGCGAGTCGTCGCCGCCGCTGCTGGCGACCTGCAGGCCCTGCTCGAGCGGGTCGGCGCCGAGCGCGGCGACGATCTTCTCGCGGGCGCTCGCGAGCGCGCCCTCGGGCAGGTGGTCGCCGATCAGGTCGATCGCGGCGATCAGCGCCTTGGCCTCGACCGGCAGCAGGCGCGCCGGGCGGTCGAAGTTGTCGGAGTAGGGCTCCGGGTCGACCTCGATCTCGCCGTCGTCGTCGATCTCCGCGTAGAGGACGTAGGAGCCGCCGCCGAAGTTGACGACGTTGAGCACGTTGACGTCCTCGCGCAGCTCCGCCTCGGTGATCTGCACCAGCTCGCAGACGTCCTCGATGCGCAGGCGGCGCCCGGCGCGGCCGGCGTCGATCAGGATCGACGCCAGCGTGACGAGCCGCGCGAAGCGCTCGGGGCGGATCGCGGTCTCGCTTGCCGGAGCGCAGCTCGGCGTCCTCGGACTGGACGCCGCCTGCGCGGCTGCGCGGGGGCCGCGCCGCCGCGAGCGTCGAGGTCGCCCTCGTGACGCTGCGATCAGCAGGTCGATCCGCTCGTCGGCCTCCGCGACGAGCTCCGGCGGGCCGGTGATGCGCGCGTGCTCGCCGAGCCCGAGCACCCACGAGATGAGCTGGCGCGCGGTGGCGTACGGCGGTGGCGAAGACGACCGAGCCGTCGTCGCCCGGCCGGATCTCGCCGAAGCGGCCGAAGTGGCGCTCGACCTGCCACGCGATGCGCTCGGAGATCCAGACCTCGGCGATCGCCCTGCTCGTCGCCGAACTGCCAGCTCGACGCGTGATCGCGTAGACGCGCGGGTCGAAGTCGGCTGGGCGGCTGGAAGTCGTGCTCGGCCTTCGTCGCGTAGGCGACCTTGCCGCTGATCCGCGAGAGCCGGAACACGCGGATCGCGTCGCGCTCGTGGCGAGTGGCCCAGCAGGTAGAACTGCCCGCCGCGGAACAGCAGGTGGTAGGGATCGACCTTGCGCGCGCCGGTCTCGTCGCGCTCCATCGTGAAGTACTCGAAGGTGATCGTCTTCTGGCGGAAGATCGCCGTCTCGACCTTGGCCAGTCGCTGGGAGAGCTCGTGGCCGCCCGCGGAGGCGGTCACTGCCGAGCGCGACCGAGCGCTGGTCGGGCGCCTGCAGCGGGCTCGGGCGCCCCCAGGTGATCTGCTGCAGCGCCAGCCGCAGCGGCTCGGCGTAGGCGAACTCGCCGTCGAGCAGCGCTGAGCGCGAACTGGAGCGAGGCGAGCTCCTCGTCGCGTGAAGTCGATCGAGGGCAGGTGGAAGTTCTCCGGCGCAGCGAGTAGTTCTCCTGCTCGGCGGCCCCGTCGGCGGGCCGTCGACGGTCAGGTGGATGCCGAGCGACGTCGAGCTCGGCGCGGTCGGCGTAGAAGCGCCGCGCGAAGGCGTCCTCGTTCATGCCGCTGTAGCCCTCGACGTCGCGCCGGATCTCGAGCGCGGTCACCGGCCGTCGCTCCGCCATCAGGTACGAGATCAGCGAGAGCTGACGGATCAGCTTCTCGGTGTCCTTCGCCATCGGACGATCACGATAAGGCCGCGAAGTCCCCCGGGTCGCGCGGGTACGCGATTCCGGCGGTCTTTGCGAGCTTTTGGCGGCGGCCCCGATGCCGCGGGAGAGCCGTGATCAGCGCGAGCGCAGCGTCCGCTCCAGCCGGGTCCAGGGAGCCGCGTCGAGCGCGGCGTGAAGCGACGCCTCGTCGTCGAAGCGCTCATCGAAGCGCCGGCAGTCGACGCGAAGGCGCAGTTCGCTTGTCGCCAGCGGCCAGGGATCGAGCGTCGCGGCGCCCTCTCCGAGCGGCTCATAGGCGATCACCGTCCCCTCGACCGGCGGCAGCTCGCGGGCCGGCCAGTCGTGGCACAGGCTCAGCGAGATCGCATCGATGCAGAAGAGCAGATCGCCGAGGCGCTCGGCGTCGCGGCGCAGGACGCCGAGGCCCGCGCAGAGCCGGTCCTGAAGGACGCGCTGGCCCGCCAGGTACCCGGAGAGGAATTCGGCGTCGTCCGGCTGAAGCCGATCGGCATCGACGTAGCGCGTGTGGATGTTCGTCCCGTGGATCGATACGAGCAGGGCCGCATACGCGCTCTGCGCGAGCACCCGCCGGGGCGCGTCGACCCAGATCTCCGTGCGCGGGCGCAGCGGCGCCTCGTAGAAGCTCGCCGCGCGCCGCGCCGGCGCGTGCAGCGGCGGGCGCAGGTCCCAGTCGGACCAGGCGACGTCGTGCTGGGCCACGCCGAGGCAGAAGTCCTCGTTCGGCTCAGGGCGACCAAAGCGCTCGTTGCCCCACGCGCGCGCGATCTGCCCGGCCAGCCATGCATGCGAAGGCTGGCCGATGGCCGTCCAGGAATCGCCGTCGTCGCGGATGAGCACCCGCGCCAGCCTACTTCCCGTTCCGAAGGCCCGGCTCAGGCAGCGGCGCGCTCGCCCGGCTGCGGTGTGCCGCCGAAGTAGGCGCCGCCGTCCGATCGCCCGGTCGAAACCGGACCAGACCGCCCCGGGGGCGAGTTCCTTCTCGAGCCGGTCGAAGCTGCCGAGGCGCCCGCCGAGGTTGTCGATCATGTGGACGAGCGTCGCCTCGCGCGTGGCGGGCACGATCGGGCTGCCGTGCTCGAGCGAGCCGTGGTGGCTGAGGATGATGTGCAGCACCGCCTGGCCGAGCGGTGCCGGAAAGCCGGGCAGTGATCCTCGATCGCGCGGCGCACGCGGTAGTAGCCGAGCGGGATCTCGCCGAGCAGCCGTGCCGGCGTCGGTGAGGTCGATGCGCCGCCGGATCGCTGCGCGTACGCCTCGAGCTTGCCGATGTCGTGCAGCAGCGCGCCGGTGACGGCGACGTCGCGGTCGATCCCAGGGAAGGTCGCGCTGATCGCGCTGACCGACTGGGCGACCGAAAGGGAGTGTTCGAGCAGGCCGTGGGCGTAGGCCTGGTGGTAGTGCTTGGCGGCGGGCGCCGCCCGGTAGCTCTCCCATGTCTCGTGCCCTCTCCGAGCAGCGCGTCGAGCAGCGCCCGCAGGTGCGGGTTCTGGATCGTGGCGACGAGGTCGCGCAGGTCCTGCTCCATCGCCTCGGCCCCGCGCGGCGGCCCGTCGAGAAGATCGGCGATCTCGTAGCTGCCCGGCTCGGCCGGCGCGATCGCGCGCAGCTTGAGCTGCGCGCCCCAGCGGGGGTGAAGCTCGAAGAGGCCGCGCACGTGCACGGCGCAGCCGCGCGCGCAGACACGGGCGCAGCGCCGCGACGTCGTCCCAGATCATCGCCACCACGCCGCCCGTGCGGTCGCCGAGCGTCAGGCGCAGGAACGGCTCGCCGTCGCTCTTCGTGCGCTCTCGGCGTCGCGAACCAGGAGCACCTGGTCGACCTCGCTGGCCATCTGTGAAGTCGCGAACGAGCACGTTTCTCAAGGTAGGGATCACTGCGGACGGCTAGCGGCGTAGGGTTTGCCCGAGCCGGAGTTGACTGAGAGTCGTGACGAAACAACCCGATCTGACACGCGACTGCGATCGTCACCGGTGGTACGGGCGGGCTGGGCGTCGGCCGTCGTGCGCGCCGCTGCTCGGCGACGGCTGGCGAGTCGTCGTCCCGTGGGTCACGGAGCGCGAGCTGGAGCGGGTCGCGCCCGACGAGCTGCTGCAGCTCGTCCAGGCCGATCTCCTCGACCCTGCCGAGGTCGCCGCGGTCGCCCGGGCCGCGGGGCCGCAGACGCGCGCGGTCGTGAACCTGGTCGGCGGGTTCGCAGCCGGCGGGCGCCTGCACGAGACGAGCGCCGACGAGCTGCGAGGCGCAGCTGCGGCTCAACCTGCGGCCCGCCTGGCTGACGACGGGCGCCGCGATGCCGGCGATGCTCGCGGCCGGCGAGGGGGCGGTCGTCTGCGTCTCATCACGCACGGCGCTGCGCCCGTTCTCCGGCGGTGCGGCCTACGCGATCGCCAAGCGAGCCGTGCTCGGGTTGGTCGACGCGCTCGCACGTCGAGTACGCCGCCGACGGCATCCGCTCGAATGCGATCCTCCCGTCGGTGATCGACACTCCCGCCAATCGCGCCGCGATGCCGGACGCGGACCCCGCGGACTGGGTGACACCCGAGCAGATCGCCGCGACGATCGCCTTCCTCGTCTCACCGGCGGCGGCGGCCACGAGCGGCGCTCACGTTCCCGTGTACGGCCGCGCCTGAGCAGACGGCCATCCGGCGCCTTCCGGCCTGCGCGTCTGCTGGAATCGCCGGCTGTGAGGGAGCCGCTGTTCGAACACCGGCTCGAGCTCGGCGGCTTCGAGACCCGCGCGCTCGAGCTCGAGGGCGAGGGACCGCCGGTCGTGTTCCTGCACGGCTACGCCGACTCTGCGGACACCTGGCGGCTCGTGCTCGATCGGCTCGGCCGGGAGGGCCGTGCTGCGCTCGCCGTCGACCTGCCCGGATTCGGGCGCGCGGACCTGCTCGAGGACGGGCTGATGCTGCCGCAGTACGACCGCTTCGCGGCCGCCGCCGTGGAGCACGCGGCCGGTGAGAGCGGCCGCGCGGTCGTGCTGACCGGCAACTCGCTGGGCGGCTGCATCGCGCTGCGCGCGGCGCAGCGCGATGACCTCCCGGTGGAGGCGATCGTGCCGGTTGCGCCCGCCGGGCTCGACATGCCGGGCTGGTTCTCGATCATCCAGCGCGACGTCGTGATGCGTGCTCTGCTCACCGCGCGCGCCCCGCTGCCCGAGCGCGTCGTGCGCGGCAGCCTCGGTGAGATCTACCGGCGGCTGGCGTTCGCGCGCCCCGGCGAAGCGCCCGGCGAGCTGGTCGCGATGTTCACGAGCCACCACCCGACGACCCGCGCGCTCAAGCGCCTGCGTGACCTCGGCGCGCGGCTCCTGCCGGAGCTGACGCTGGAGGGATTCGAACTCGAGCGCATCGCCGTTCCCGTGCTGCTCGTCTGGGGAGACAGCGACCGGATGGTCTCCCATGAGGGCGCGCGCCACGTGCTCGGGGCGGTGGCCGGCGCGCGGTACGAGGAGCTGACCGGCTGCGGGCACTGCCCGCAGCTGGAGGATCCCGCCCGCTTCAGCGAGCTGCTGCTCGGCTTCCTCGACGAGCGATCGCGGGCCGCGAACGTCGCCTGAGGCGTACTCGTACACTCCAGGCTCCCCTGCGGACCCTCTGACATGGACCTGATCCCGAGCCCCGAGCGCGTCTCGAGCGCTGCTGCGAACGCATTCGACATGGCCTTCCGCGGCGGCGTCGCAGACCTGCGGCGCACGCCCGCACAGATAATCAGCGAAGCCCCGAAGGCCGTCGTCTACCGCTATCTGCCCCAGAGCGACGCACTGCAGCGGGATCTTCCCGTGCTGCTCGTCCCGCCGCTGGCGGCGCCGAGCGTGTGCTTCGACCTGCGGCGCGGCTGCTCGCTCGCCGAGCACCTGCTCGCGGTCGGCCACCCGACCTACCTGGTCGAGTACGGGGACATCGCCTTCTCCGACAGGGACCTCGGCCTCGAGTTCTGGGTCCGCGAGGTGCTGCCGCATGCGATCCGCACCGTCAGCGAGGACGCCGGCGGTCGCCCCGTCCAGCTGCTCGGCTGGTGCCTGGGAGGGATCATGTCGCTGCTGGCGCTGGCCGGCGACGAGTCGCTGCCCGTCGCCTCGGTCGCGCTCGTCGCGAGCCCGCTGGACTTCCGCCAGGTGCGGCTGGTGGCTCCGATCCGCCCGCTCGCCAACATAACCAACGGCTTCCTCGGCACGGCCCTGTACCGTGCGCTCGGCGGAGCGCCCGCACCGCTCGTGAAGCGCGCGTTCCAGCTCACTTCGATCGACAAGTACCTGACCAAGCCGCTCGCGACGGCCACGCACATGCACGACCGCGACTGGCTCGCGCAGGTCGAGGCCGTCGATGCGTTCATGGATCAGATGCACGCCTACCCGGGGCGCACGATGGGCCAGCTCTACCACCGCTTCTTCCGCGTCAACGAGCTCGCGGACGGTTCACTCGACCTCGGCGACGAGGGTGGTGCGATCGAGCTCGCGAACGTGCGCGTCCCGGTGCTCTCGATCGCAGGTGCGGCCGATGTGCTGGCGCCGCGCCCCGCCGTTCACCACATCACCGGGCTGCTCCCGAACGCGCCCCAGGTTCGGGTCGAGACGGCGCCGGGCGGGCATCTCGGCGTCATAGCCGGACGCGGAGCGGCGCGCAGCACCTGGGCCTGGATCGACGACTTCTTCGCTGACAGCGCCAAGCAGACCGCGCGCCGCCATCTGCGGGTCGTCGCCTGAACCTGCGTCGGCGGTCGCTCCCCGCCGCTACCCTGGGTGGCCGATGTTTCGCCTCTGGGCAGGGGTTTTGCCGGCCGTTCCGATTCGCAGGCCGGCAGCCGCAATCGCCGTCTCGCTGTGCGCGCTCGCGTTCAGCGGCGGTCCTGCGCGGGCGCAGGACGCCTCCCCGCGCGTCGCCGCGAACGTCGTGGCCGGCGGCGTCGACCTCTCAGGCCTGACCGCGGCGCAGGCGAGGAAGCGGCTGCGCGACCAGCTTGCGCCGCGTCTCACGCGCGACGTCGTGGTGAGGGTCGCCGGCAGGCGCTTCGTGCTCGACGGTGCGAGCGCGAAGGTGAAGCTGAACACGACCAAGACGGTCGCCGCAGCCTTGGCGGTGACCACGCAGCCCGACGCCCCGCACGCGGGCGGCGTCGCTCCGGGCGCTGACATCGGCCTCGTCGTCAGCCACGCCCGCATCCCGGTGAAGGCGTTCGCGAGCAAGGTGGCCTCCGCGGTCCACCGCCGCGGGCGCGACGCGCGCGTGCGGATCGGAGTGCGCAAGATGCGCCTGCGCCGAGCCAAGCTCGGCATCTCCGTCGACAAGGTCGCCCTGGCGGCGAAGATCGACGCCGTGCTCGACGCGCCGCGCTCGTCGCGGCTGGTGCGCCAGCGTGTCGGCAAGGTCTACCCGGAGGTCAACGCCGACGACATCCGCGCCAGGTACCGCACGATCGTCACAGTCGAGAAGTCCGCCTTCAAGCTGCGGCTGTTCAAGAACCTGAAGCTGCGCAAGACCTACCGCGTGGCCGTCGGGCAGCCCGCCTACCCCACGCCCAGCGGTCGCTTCAGGATCACCAACAAGGCCGTCAACCCCGTCTGGTCGGTGCCGAACAGCCCATGGGCCGGCGAACTGGCCGGGACCAGCGTCTCGGGTGGCTCGGCTGCCAACCCGCTCAAGGCACGCTGGATGGGGATCACCAACGGTGTCGGAATCCACGGCACGGGCGCGGACTACTCGATCGGCACTCGCGCGTCGCACGGCTGCATCCGCATGCACGTGAGTGACGTCAAGGCGCTGTACCGCCGCGTGCCGGTGGGAACGACCGTCATCCTGCGCTGACGACGCGGTCCGGGGCTTTGAGCCCGCTGCCCGTTGTGCTATTCCGTATGGGGCAGTGAGCCTGCTCGACGCGCTCAGAGACCCGCCTCGGCCTGACCCTGCGGGAATGCCGCGCCAGGACTACCTGCGCGCGTCGCCGCCGATGTTCGGGTCGCCGTTCGTGGACCGTGTCACGCGGGTGCCCGTCTGGGTCGTCCCGGTCCTCTACGTCCCGGCGATCCTCTTCGCCTTCGCCGCCGCCGCGGGCGACCTGGGCCCGGTCGTGTTCGCATGGGTGGCCGGCGGCTACGTCGTCTGGACGTTGACGGAGTACTGGCTGCACCGCATCGTCTTTCACTTCGAGCCCGAGGACGGGATCGGCCGTCGCCTCCACTGGATCATCCACGGCGTCCACCACGACCATCCGAACGATCCGCTCAGGCTCGTCATGCCTCCCGCGGCCTCGATTCCGCTGGCGCTGCTGTTCGTCGGCTTCTTCCACTTCATGCTGCCGCCCGCCGAGGCGTGGGCGCTGCTCGCCGGGTTCCTAGGCGGCTATCTCGCGTATGACATGACGCACTACTACGTCCACCACCGGCGCCCGAACGGACCGGTCGGCCGCAAGCTGCGAGAGCTTCACATGCGTCATCACTTTCAGGACCACACACGCGGATTCGGCGTCAGCGCACCGTGGTGGGATCTCGTCTTCGGGACGCCCACGAGGCCCCGGCGCGAGCCTTGAGCGGGCTGCTCCCGGCGCACGTCCAGGCCGCGCCGATCTCCTGAGATCGCCGGCGCTCGCTACCGTCAGCGAGGTGGCCGATCACGCATCGACCCGCGCTGCGCAGGCGACGTCGCTCGCGGCCGTGCTGGCAGTCGTAGTGGCGCTCGCGCTCCCCGTCGTGCTCATCGGCAACGCGCTGCTGGTGCTCGTGCACCCGTGGCTGGTGCACGCCGAGTACGCGCTGCCGGGCTTCCCGGACGACCCCTTCG
The DNA here is from genome assembly GCA_963714935.1 of uncultured Actinomycetes bacterium. Classification (GTDB taxonomy): domain Bacteria; phylum Actinomycetota; class Thermoleophilia; order Solirubrobacterales; family Solirubrobacteraceae; genus F1-60-MAGs163. The sequence continues at coordinate 574,967 of CAVQQA010000003.1, read as the reverse complement.
GCCTCGCGGGCGACGCGCGCGCTGACCTTGCGGTGGCCGGCGTGCAGTCGATAAGCCCCTGGGACAGCAAGGGTGTCGAGCGGCTGCGCGAAGCCCGCCTGCCGGGCGGCGGCACCGCGTTCGGCGCGCGCGAGATCGCGCACATGGACGATGTCCGCGGCGTCGTCCAGGGCTTCATGCTCGCGTGGCTGATCGCGGCCGCGGCGCTCGCCGCAGCGGCGCTCGCGCTGAGCCGGGCGGGTACGACCGCGCTGCTGCGCCGCGCGTTCGGCTGGGGCGCGACCCTGACGCTGGCGGCCTTCGGGTGCCTCGCGCTGTTCATGGCCGCCGGGTTCGACTCGTTCTTCACCGCCTTCCACGGCGTCTTCTTCGACGGCGACAGCTGGCGCTTCAGTGCCGGCGACACCCTGCTGCGCCTCTACCCGGACGCGTTCTGGACGGTCGCAGCCGGTCTGGCCGCGGGCATCGTCCTGGCCCAGGCGGGCGCGGTGCTGTGGGCCTCGCGGCGCTGAAGCGGTTGCCCGGCTCGGGTGTCTGCGGTTCAATCGTCGCTCGGCAGCACAGTTGCGAGTGGGGACCGACCGCATGACCGACACTGACAGAGCCATCCGGGGCGTCCGCGGCCGCCGCGGCATCGCGCTCGCCGCAGCTCTGGCGCTGACGATCGTCGCCCTGTCCCCGGCGGGGGCGTTCGGGGCGAAGCGCCGCAGCGGCGAGGTCGTCCGCTCGAGCGCTGTGGCCTGGGCGATCGCCCAGGTGGGGCATCGCGAACGCGGCACCACCAACTGCTCGCCGCGCATCAACCGCTGGACGAAGGCGATGGGGCTGAGCCGGAAGCCCTGCCCGCGCTGGTGCGGCGCGCTGGTCCATCAGGCGTTTCTGCAGGCGGGCGTTCGCCTCTCCGCTCGGCTGATCGACCCCGATCGCTCGTACAAGGACGCGGTCGCCGGCCGGCGCGGCCTGAAGCGCATCGCGATCGGGTCGGTGCGCCGCGGCGACCTCCTGTTCTTCGCCTTCCGCCCGCGGATGAAGGCATCGCACCTGTCGATCGTGACCGCGATTCCGCGAGCGGGCTACGCCGACACGGTCGAGGGCAACGTCGCTCACGCCGTGCGGCTGAAGCGCCGCGGACTGCGTTATCCGGTGCTGGCGGCGCGCGTCGTCGTGCGCTAGCCGATCGGCGGTCGCGCCGTCAGGACGCGACCGCCTCCAGACGGGCCGGAACGTGCTTGTGCCAGGGCGTGCCGGCGAACGCGTCGCGCCACTCGAGCGAGGTCAGTTCGTTCGGGGCGACGCCGGTCTGAACCGGTTCGCCCGTCGGCGCCCGGGTAGTCGAGGCCGAGGCCGTTGGGCAGCGCGATGTGGCCGGCCGAGCATCGTGTCGGTGACCTCGACCAGCGTCTCGGCTGACCCGCGGGTCGTCGTCAGGCGCGCCAGGCCGCCGGCTGGAGGCCGAGGCGGCTCGCGTCGTCGGGGCTGATGCGCAGCGCGCCGGCGGCGTCACGCTTGCGCCACTCGGGGTCGCGGATGATCGTGTTCGCGGTCGAGGAGCGGCGCTCGCCCGCCGGCAGCACGAGCGGGAACTCGTCGGTCGTCCAGCGGTCCGGTGCGTCGCCGAGCGCGCCGAGCTCCTCGAGCAGCTCGCGGGATCTCCAGCGCGATCCGCCTGTCCGGGGTGCGGGACGTAGCTCCAGGCGTCCTCGTAGTCGTCGACGGTGAAGACGACTCCCGAGCGGCCCGCGAGGATCGCGTCGAACAGCGCCTCGCCGTCCGCGTGCCCGGCGCGTCGCACGGCGTCGGGATAGGTCATCGCGCAGCGATGCGCCAGGCCCCAGAGCGCAGCGGCGGCGCGGGCGTCGTCCGGCAGCGTCGGTCCGAGCGTCTCGTAGAGGACATACGAGGCCAGGCGGCATGATCCGCGGGTCGTCCGCCGCCGCAGCCCCGAACGCTGCAGCGAACTCGGCGCGGCCCTCGGCCGCGGCGGCGCGCAGCGGCGCGAGCGCCTGCTCGTCGATCGCGCCGAGCGCGCGCACCAGCCGCGCGTGGATCTCGGGCTCGGGCAGCGTGCCCGGCAGCGGGTCGAGCAGCGGAGCGGCGCAGGTGGAAGATGTTGTGCGGGAACTCGAGGTTGAAGAACGTCGCCTCCCACTTCTCGTACTGGCTGGCGGCCGGCAGCACGTAGTCGGCCTGGCGTGCGGTCTCGGTCATCGCGACGTCGATCACCACGACGAGTTCGAGCGCGTCCAGCGCCTCGCGCAAGCGCTGCGAGTCGGCGAGCGAGTGGGCGGGGTTGCGAACTCTCGACGAGCATCGCCCGGAACCGTCGCGGGTGGTCGGTGAGGATCTCCTCGGCGATCACGTTGCACGGGACGAGCCCGCCGATGATGCGCGCGCCGGTCACGGGCGTTCGCACGTCGTCGGTCCTGTAGCGGGCCAGCGGTGCGAGCCAGGAGTGAACGTGAACTCCGCCCGGCTTCGCGAAGTTGCCGGTCAGGAGCCACAGCAGCTTGTTCAGGTATGAGCAGAGGACGCTGTTCGGCGCCTGCTGGACGCCGAGGTCCTCGAAGACCGCGACGCTCTGCGCTGACCCGATCCGCCGCGCGGCCGCACGGATCAGGCTCTCGTCGACGCCGCAGCGCGCCGCGTAGTCCGCGACGGGGACGCGGGCGAGCTCGGACACGACGGCCTCCGACCCGGTCGTGTGCTCTGCCAGGAAATCGCTGTCGAGAAGTCCCTCCTGCACGAGCGTCGCCGCGAGCGCCGCGAGGCACCAGGCGTCGGTGCCCGGGCGCACGCGCAGGTGGAAGTCGGCGAGCTCCGCGGTCTCGGTGCGCACCGGGTCGATCACGATCATCGAGCGCTGCGGGTCGCGCGCGATCTCCTTCAGCGTCGACCCGCGCGCGCGGGAAGCTCTGCGACTGCCACGGGTTCTTGCCGACGAACACCGCGACCTCGGTGTGCTCGAAGTCACCGCGCGTGTGGCCGCCGTAGAAGTGGGCGTCGACCCAGACCTCGCCCGTCTTCTCCTGCGCAAGCGCGTTCGACCGGTAGCGCGACCCGAGCGTGCGCAACAGCGGCCCTGCGTAGGCGCCGCCGAGGTGGTTGCCCTGCCCGCCGCCGCCGTAGTAGAAGATCGACTCGCCGCCGTGCTCGTCGCGGACCGCCGCGAGGCGCTCGGCGATCTCGGTGATCGCCGTGTCCCAGTCGATCTCCTCGAAGGTCCCGTCGGCCCGCGGCGCAGCGGAGACGTCAGCCGGTGACGGCCGTTCTGGTAGTGGTCGAGCCGGAGCGCCTTGTTGCACGTGTAGCCCTGCGACGCAGGGTGGGCCTTGTCGCCGCGGATGGCGGCGAGCCTGCGTCCGTCGAGCTGCACCTCGATCCCGCAGTTGCACTCGCACAGGATGCACGCGGTCTGCTTCCACTCGCTCGTCGGCATGAGGATTCCTTTGCGCCCGGCCGCGGCCCGGCATCGCGATCGCTGACACAGCAGAACCTACTATGCCGAGCGTCATAGTCAACTGCCGAGCGCCCTCAGCTCGGCGATACGGCCCGCCTTCAGCGCGGAGTGAGGACGACGACCGGGATCTGCCGGTCGGTCTTGCGCTGGTAGTCCTCGTAGCTCGAGTAGATCCCCACGACGCCCGGCCAGAGGCGCTCGCGCTCGGCGTCATCGGCGGTGTGCACGTCCACGGGCTGACGCTCGGGGCCGACCTGCACAGTCGCCTGCCCCGCGGCCGCGATGTTGTGAAACCAGGCCGGATGCGAGCGCGCCCCGCCGTTCGACGCGACGATCACGAAGTCCTCGCCGTCGCGCAGATACATCAGCGGCGTCGTCCGGTGGGCACCGCTGCGACGGCCCACATGATCGAGCAGCAGAACCGGTGCGCCGCGAAAGCGCGTGCCGACGCGGCCGCCCGTCGCGCGGTAGAGGGCGACGTGGCCCCGAGTGACCCCGTTCTGAAGCCGCGTGGCGATGCTCATCGCGTGGACGCTACAGACGTCCCGGGCTCAGCCCCGCGCAGCGTCATCCGCGGTGACCGTCGTCGGCTCGCGTGTCTGCAGCCGCCGCCTCGACTCCGGGTCGTGCGACGGGAGGAAGACGACGCGGCGCCGGCGGCACAGCTCGCGCAGGCGCCCGCTCGAATCGCGGTGCGCGGCGGCGGAGGCCGCGACCCCGTCGACGACTCCGCGCAGCAGCGAGCGCTCGGCGTAGGCCGCATCGCCCGCGATCAGGACCAGATCGTCGCCGCTCTCAACGGCTACGGACAGGTGGCCGCCGGTGTGCCCCGGGGTGGGGATGAGGCGCACGGCAGCGTCACTCGTCAGGGCGATGCTCGCGTCGAAGCTCTCCCACGGGTCGCCGTCGAACACCAGGCGCCGCGGCTCGAGCCACGCCGGGTAGTGGGAGTTCAGATAGCCGTTCATCGGCCCGGTCCGCGCCAAGGCGGCGCGCGCCTCCTGGTCGCTCATCAGGATCTCGCTGCCGGGGAAGTGATGAAGACCGCCTGCGTGGTCGCCGTGCATGTGGGTCATGACGACCCAGCGGACATCGGAGGGGTCGAGGCCGAGCGCTCGCATGCCGGCAGCGACCTCGTCCTCGGGCGTCACCGAGAAGCGCGCGCTGGTCCGGCTGAACACATCCCACCACGGCTGGTGGCCCGGGTCGCTCACATGGGACGTCTCCCCGGTGTCGACCATCAGGAGGCCTTCGGGGTGCTCGATCGCCCAGCAGAGGATCGGCAGGCGCGGCGCCCAGTTGCGGTCGGTCAGCACGTCGAGCACGCGTGCCGGCCGCGCACTGCGCCGCGCCTCCACGTGCCGGGTCTTGATCTCGACCTCGCCGGTCTGGATCGCGTGGATTCGCATGCTCGGCGCCTAGAACGCGGCCGCGGCCTCGTCGCCGAAGATCTGCTGCGCGATCGTCACCTGATCGAAGTAGACGCGCTCGCAGACGATTCCCTCGCCGCCCGCCTCGAACAGGAACAGCGCGCAGACGCGGCAGCGGAAGCTCCTGCCGGTCGCCGGGATGCCGCGCAGCTCACCCCCGTGCGTTCCGAGCAGATCGAACTCGACGATGATCGCGTCGTCGGCGTGGTGGAAGACGGCGTTCTCGTTGCGCTGGTCGGGGAACGCGGCGCGGGTGGTGCGGAAGTACTCGGCGACCTCCTCCGGACCGTCGTAGATCTCTCCGGTCGGGACGATCTCGTAGCGCGGGTGATCGAACGTCGCCATCGTCACGTCGAACTCATGGACGTTCTCGGACTCCATGTGCTCGCGGACGACGGCTTCGCGGCGGTGACGCAGCGTCGCGTCTGACTGCTCCATCGGTCGGCTCCTCGCCTCGGGGCCACGAAGTATCCACTGGGCGCTGCGCCGACGGCGCTCAGGCGGTCGTCGCGGCAGGCGTGTCGGAGGGCGGCGACGGCGGGATCTCGTCGGGCAGGTCACCGGCCGGCCAGTCCTGCCACGGGAACGCGTGCCGGGCATGACGCGCCTTGTAGGCGAGCGCGCCGTGCGCGTTCATCCCGTGCCACGCCAAGTTGGTCGTGAGCGACATGCGCGGTATCCAGAAGCGATCGAGGATCGGATCTAGTGGCGTTGCGGGCCCCGGCTGGACGTCGGCCGCCGCATGGCCCTCGCCGTCGTCCAGCGAGAGCCGCGCGAGGATCGTCCCGTCGCGCTCGCAGATCTGCGACTCGCCGATCATCTGCGTTCGCCAGGGGATGCCCGGCCCGAGCGGTGTCTGACCCTCGACCGGGCCGACGTGCGAGGCGTGGGCGACCGGCACACCCGTCAGCCGCGCGACCTGCCCGGGAAGCTCGCGCGCCTGCCGTTGCCAGCCGGCGTGCTCGTGCTCGGCCCACCAGCGCAGCGGCCCCGGCCAGTTGAGCGGCATCGACGGCCAGCACATCCCGCCGAGCACGAGCTCGGCGCCGCCTGCGCGGACGCGCCCGGACGTTCGATGACGCGCCCACTCCCAGCCCGACATCAGGCCGACGGTGGCGTCCAGCGTCTCACAGCGCACGACGCCCGAGTCGTCGCCGCCGACGTAGTAGTTCTGCTCCCAGGCGGTGGGGATGTCCTTGTCGTGAAGGTGAACGGCGCCGTCGGGCTCGGCGAGGACGTAGGTGCCGTAGGCGTGTTTGCCGCGCACCGCGAGGAAGCCACCTGCGACGACGCAGTCCAGCTCACGCGCGAGGCGCGTCAGCAGCTGGAACGGCTGGCCGTCGATCGGACGGGCGGCCCCGCGCAGCACCTTGGCGTAGACGTTGGGCGACGTGCATGCCTCGGGCACGACGATGACCTCGGCGCCGTGCTCGCGATGGGCGTCACGGACGAGGTCCTCGATGCGTGCGAGATTGCGCTCGACCTCGCCGAGCGCGAGCGCCGGCTGGACGACGGCGATACGGGTCATGCGGCGACCTCCTCGTCGCGGTGGGGCTGTTGCTCTGCCGCCGCAGTCTGGTCGATCGCCGCGCCGCGCGCCCTCGGCGGTGCGGGCCAGGGCGCGCCGGGGTGGTCGGAGCCGCGGATCAGGTGCGTCGAGCGGAAGCGGTCTGCGCGGCGCTCAAGACGGATCGCGAGCTCGACGCGCAGCTCCCCGACGCCGCGGCGGAGCGATTCAGACCGAGGCCGATCGCCGCGCCAGAGCGCCGCACCGAGTGCCCGCGCCAGGCGCGGCAGTGGCGCGATCTCCTGGGGCGTGCGCGCCCTTCCGAAGAGGTCGGTCAGGTCCGGGCTCGTGGTCCGGCCCGCGTCGCGGACGAGCTCGCAGAGCGCCGGGGACTGGCGCTCGACGATGGTGTCGGCGTTGGCGAAGTGGTACGCGGGCAGGGTCTCGCGGTCGCGTTCGGCCTCCCACGCGCGGGTCGCCCGGTCGACGGCCAGCGGGTCGTCGAGCTCGGGCAGGACCCGCTCGGCGAGCGTGCGCCCCATCCACATCGAATCGCGCATACCCTGACCGGTGACGGGGTCCTTGAAGTGTCCGGCGTCGCCCGCGAGCGCCCATCCCGGGCCGGACGATGTCCGGAAGAACGCGGGTGTCTCGCCGGTCGAGCGCAGCTTCGAGCCCGGCGGGGCGCCGGCGACGCGCGCGGCGAGCCCAGGGTGCTCGCGCAGCTTGCGCAGCCAGTACTCCTCGGGGTCCTTGCGCGCCTCGCGGGACTCGTCTCTGTGCCCCATCAGCAGGACCAGCAGCGTCCCCAGCGGGGCCGAGGGGAAGGCGAACGCGAACGAGTCGCCTTCGCGCCACTGGTAGTAGGTCTCGGCGTGGATCGTGCCTGCGAGCGGATCCTCCAGATAGCGGAAGACCAGACCGCGCCCGTTGCGGGAGATCCGGTACGGCGTCCACGCGCCCACGAGCGAGGCGACCGTCGACCGCCGCCCGTCGGCTCCGACGACGAGCGTCGAAGCGACCTCGTGCGTCGCGCCGTCGGCGTCGCGGTAGCGCAGTCCGGCGACCCGGCCGGCGCGCCAGACAAGCGACTCGACCGTGCAGTGCTCGCGCACGTCGGCGCCCTGCTCACGCGCGGCCTCGACGAGCTGGACGTCCTGCAGATCGCGCGGGATGCAGACGCCGTAGTCGATTCCGTCCTCCGCGGGACGCAGCCGCTCCAGGCACCTGACGCCCTCGGCCTCGACCTGCGTCCAGCGCACCTGCGAGGGCCTGACCGCGAGGATTCGCGGCAGCGCGCCGATCTTCGCGATCTCGCTGGTTCCCGCCGGCATCAGCAGGTGGGTCGAGAGCTGGTCGGACGGGAACCCCATCTTGTCGAGCACGAGAACCCGGCGCCCGGCCCGCGCGAGCGGCGCGGCTGCGGCGCAGCCCGCGAGGCGCGCTCCGACGACTGCGACGTCCACTTGCTCCATCTCAGCTCCAGGGTCTGATCGAAGTGGCGCCGGCACCGGCGGCAGCGGTGCGGCGTGACTCGCACGCGACCGTACCGGACGCGCCCCCGCAGCACGACCGCCGCCGCTCGCCACGCGCGTGCGCTGCGGGATAAGGTCACGCGGCGATGCTTCAGACCGTGAAGGTCGGCGACATGACGCTGGCCTACCGTGAGCTCGGATCGGGCCCGCCCGTGCTGCTGCTGCACGGCTGGCCGACGTCGTCGTTCCTGTGGCGCAACGTGATGCCGTCGATCGCGCGCGAGAACCGCGTGGTCGCGCTCGACCTTCCGGGGTTCGGCGGCTCGGACAAACCGGCCGGCACTCATTACACCTTCGATCTCTTCGAGCAGGCGATCGACGGCTTCCTGGACGCGCTCGGGATCGAGAGCCTCGGTATCGCCGGCCACGATCTCGGCGGTCCGGTGACGCTGCACTGGGCGCTGGCCCGGCAGCAGCGCGTTGAACGCCTGGCTCTGCTCAACACGCTCGTCTACCCCGAGTTCTCGCCCGCCGTGATGGAGTTCGTCGTCGCAGCGAGTACACCCGGTGCCCGCGAGCAGCTGACGAGCCCGGCCGGCCTCGAGGAGGCGATGCGGCTCGGTCTGGCGGACGCGTCGAACCTCACCGACGAGGTGATCGCGGGCGTGCGCGCGCCCTTCGCCGACGACGGGTCGCGACGCTCGCTCGCCGACGCGGGGATCGGGCTCGCGCCCGACGGCTTCGCGGAGATAGCGCGGACGCTGCCCTCCTTCAAGGCGCCCGTCCGGCTGATCTATGGCGAGCAGGACCGCATCCTTCCCGACATCGCCGAGACGGTCGCGCGCGTGAAGAAGGACCTGCCGCAGGCCGACGTCACAGCGCTGCCCGGCTGCGGGCACTTCCTCCAGGAGGAGGCGCCCGACCAGGTCGGCGATCTGCTCGCGGAGTTCTTCGCGGGACGCTGAGGCCGCCGCGGGATCAGTCGCCGGGCGTCAGCGCCGTCGCCTCGCCTGCGGGCCGGAGGGGCGCAGCCTGCGCGGTCTCAGCAGCGGCGGCGAGCACCTCGACCGGCGCCGCCTTGCCCTTGAGCGGCACCGTCCCGCGTGAGACGAGCGGCAGCGGCCGCGTCAGCGCGTCGCGTGTCGCGCTCGTCAGCAGCAGGTCGTCCCCAGTTTCGCGGGTCGCCGCCTCGACGCGCGCGGAGACGTTGACCGCATCGCCGATCACGCTGAAGTTGAGACGGCCGCCACCGCCGATCGAGCCGGCGACGACGCGGCCGGTGTTGATGCCGACACCGACCATGAGTTCAGCGTCGGGGCGGTTGACGGCCCGGACGATGTCGAGTCCGGCGGCGAGCGCGCGGTCGGCATGGTCCGCGTAGCCCTCGGGTGCGCCGAAGACCGCGAGCAGCCCGTCGCCCATGAACTTGTCGACGTGCCCTCCATGGCGAGCGACCGCGGGCACCATCTCCTCGAACAGGCCATTGAGGGCAGCCACCACCTCAGTGGCCTGCGAGTGCTCGGCGAAGGCCGTGAAACCGCGAACGTCGACGAACATGATCGACACCGTGACCTCCACGCCCTCGCGCGGGAAGTTCCCGGAGAGGATCAGCGGTGCGATGTCACGGTCCAGGTACGTGCCGAACGCCTCGCGCATCCGCTCGCGCTCGGACAGGCCGGCCGCCATCACGTTGAACGTGTGCGACAGCTCTCCCAGCTCGTCGCTCGTGACGACGGGGACCCGCGCGTCGTAGTCGCCTTCGCGCACCCGCGTCAGCCCTGCGCGCAGGTCGGCGATCGGGGCGGTGACGGAACGCGACAGGAGAACGGTCATCTCGTATGAGAGTGCGAGGCCGACGCCGACGGCCGCCGCGAGGCTCAACGCGAGCGCCTCCGTGCCACCGTCGCTCGTCATCAGCGCGGCCACGATCAGGCCGACGAACACGGTGAAGACCGGGAGCAGGATCTTCAGACGCTTGCGGATCAGCAATCCATTGGCCTCGAACGGGAAGTCCTCGGGCAGCGATGCGGCGATGTCCTCGACGACCGGCCGCATCAGCATCTCGGCGATGAAGTAGTTGAGGATCGTCGTGTACGCCACCGGCACGGTGGCGGCGACGAGCAGCACCGGTGCCGCCGTCCAGGGCAGGTCGAGCGTCAGCACGATGAAGGCGATCACCGGAACGGCGGCGATCAGCCCGATGAAGCCTGCGTTTGCTCGGAAGCTGCGGATCGGGAAGTTCGTCGCGGCGTCCCAGGCGGCGGTCGACTCCTCCGTCGTCGGCGCGTCCATTCCGCGCCAGGCGATGACGCACTCCAGGTAGGGGTGCCCGCGGAACAGGGCGACCCAGACGCTCGCAAGGCTCGACACCCACGCCATCACGAGGATCATCAGCAACTCGTCGCGCGACGGGTCGTAATAGGAGGTGAGCAGCAGAACGGCGACCGTCGTGATCACCAGGACGGCGGGGTCCTGGAAAAGCGGGAAGAGCAGCCTGTAATGGCGGCCCATCCGCCGGTAGAGGCGCCTGACGAGACGGTCGATCAACGTCGCTCCTGATCGCTGTTGCTCCAGGGAGGGTATTCCGTCGCCGGCCGGGTGGTTGCGACCGCGACCGGGCGCCCCTCACGCCGCGGGTAGCATGAGCCGGTGAGGCCCGAGGTCCGCTATGCAAGGAACGGCGACGTTGCGATCGGCTACGTGACGATCGGCGCGGGCCCGCACGATCTCGTCTACTTCCCGGCGCTCAACAACCTCGACCTCGTATGGGAGAACCCGCTGTACGCAAGGTTCCTGCGCAGCCTGTCGTCGTTCGCGCGGGTCATCCTCGTGGACCGGCGCGGCACCGGCGTCTCCGACCGCTACTCGCCGAGCGATCTGCCGCCGCTCGAGGATCTCGTCGACGACCTCGCGGCGGTGCTGGACGACGCCGGGTCGCGCCGCCCCACGCTCTTCGGTTTCTCGGACGGGGGCGCCCACTGCGCGATGTTCGCGGCCACGCGTCCGGACCAGGTATCTGGTCTGGTGCTGTACGCCACCGCGGCGCGCGGCATGCGGGCGCCCGACTATCCGTGGCAGTGGTCTGAGATCGAGTGGCAGAAGTATCTCGATGACGTCCGGGCGGGTTGGGGAACGCGTGGCTTTGCGCAGAACGCGATACAGCTCTTCGCCCCCAGCCTCGCCGGGGACCCGAGTCACGAGGACTGGTGGGAGCGGTTCCTGCGACTGTCGGCGAGCCCGTCCGCGATCTACGCGCAGGAGCAGGTCTACCGCGCGACCGACATCCGACGGCTCCTGCCGGTGATCGGCGTTCCGACACTGGTGCTTCATCGGACCGGCGACGTGTGCGAGCCGGTGGGCGCGGGACGGCACATGGCTGAGGAGATACCCGCTGCGCAGTACGTCGAGCTTCCCGGCGCAGACCACTTTCCCTGGGCGGGCGACCAGGACTCGCTCGTGGCGGAGGTCGAGCAGTTCGTCGGTCTCGTGCGGATGGAGGAGCAGGAGTCCTTCGATCGCGTTCTGGCGACCGTCCTGTTCACCGACATCGTCGACTCGACCGCACAGTCGGCCGCGCTGGGGGACCGTCGCTGGCGTGAGGTGAGCGAGCAGCACGACCGCGTCACGCGCGCCCAGCTGGCCCGGTTTCGCGGACGCGAGATCAGGTGGACGGGCGACGGTTTCGTCGCGGTCTTCGACGGCCCGGCGCGCGCCGTGCGGTGCGCGGACGCGATCTCGCAGTCGATGAGCCGGCTGGGCGTCGACCTGCGAGCCGGGCTCCATACGGGTGAGATCGCGCTGGACGGCGACGAGATCTCGGGGATCGCCGTGGCGATCGGCGCGCGCGTGGGTGCGCTGGCGGCCGGTCGCGAGGTCCTTGTCTCGTCGACCGTGAAGGACCTCGTCGTGGGGTCGGGGCTTTCGTTCGTGGACCGCGGCGTGCATGAGCTGAAAGGAGTGCCCGACACCTGGCGTCTCCACGCACTGGCCGGTCCGGAAGGCGCGGATGGGTCCGTTGCGGGCCACTGACGCCGTGCGGCCCGCCGCCTGAGGGCAGTATGGCGGTGCTGCGGACAGCACTGGCGAGCCACGACGTCCGGCGTCTGCTCGTCGGCTGGCTCCTGACGACCGTCGGCACGTGGGCGTTCACGATCCTGATCGCGCTGTACGCCTACCAGGAGGGCGGCGCGACGGCGGTGGGCGTCGCCGTGCTGGTGCGGATGCTCCCGTCCGGGCTGGCTGCGCCGTCCGTCGCGCTGCTGGCCGACAGGCATTCGCGGCGCAGCGTCCTGGTCGCGAGCTCCGCGCTGCGTGCGCTCGTCCTGGCACTGATCAGTGCCGCGGTCGCGGCCGAAGCGCCGTTCGCGTTCGTCCTCGCGCTCTCGGCCGTGTTCACGGTCGCCGGCACCGCACACAAGCCCGCGCAGGCGGCGCTGCTTCCGCAGCTCGCCCGCATGCCGGCCGAGGTCGCAGCGGCCAACGCCGCGTCGAGCGGGATCGACAACGCGGGCTTTCTCGCCGGCTCGCTGATGGCCGGGGTGGTCGCCGGCGCCCTGGGCCTCGCCGGTGGGATGGCGGTCTGTGTCTTGCCGTATCTCGCGGCGGCCGGGATCCTGGCGTTGTTGCCCAGGGACGAGCGGCCCGCAGCGATCCCGGGCGCCGAGCAGCCCAGCGGCATCTCCGAGCTGCTCGAGGGCTTTCGCACGGTCAGCGGGGATCGCGAGATGTCGCTGCTGACGGGGATGTTCGCCGCGAACATGTTCGTCCAGGGGGTCGTAGATGTGCTGCTGGTGCTCGCCGCCATCGAACTGCTCGGCATGGGCGAGAGCGGCGTCGGCTGGCTGAACTCGGCGTGGGGTGTCGGGGGGCTGGCCGGCAGCCTCGTGGCACTCTCGCTGCTCGGGCGCGGTCGCCTGGCCGAAGGGCTCAGCGTGGGGTCGGTGCTGGCTGGCCTGCCGCTGGTCGTACTCGGCGTGGTGCACGTGCCCGCTGCGGCGCTGGCCCTGCTGGTCGTTCTCGGAGTCGGCTACGCGCTGACGGAGGTCGCGATGCTCACGTTCACGCAGCGACTCGCGGCGGACGACGTCCTGGCGCGCGTCTTCGGCGTGCAGGAGACGCTCTTCGTCGTCGCGACGGCCCTCGGATCGTTGCTCGCCGCCGGCCTGGTGGGGCTGATGGGCATCGAGGCGTCGCTGATCGTGACCGGCGCGGCGCTGCCGGTGCTGGCGGTGGCGCTCTGGCGGCGGCTCGAGGCGCTGGAGGCCGGCGTGGTCGTGCCCGCGCGGGCATACGCGCTTCTGCGCGCGCTGCCGATGTTCGCGCCGCTGCCGATCGCCACGATCGAGAACCTGGCCGCGCACTCGGAGACCGAGAGCCATGAGGCCGGCGCGGAGATCATCCGGCAGGGTGATCACGGGGAGGGCTTCTGGGTGATCGACGAGGGCACGGTCGACGTCAGCGTCGACGGTCGGAAGATCGCCCAGCGATCCGCCGGCGAGTGCCTCGGAGAGATCGCGCTGCTGCGCGACACGCCGCGCACGGCCACCGTGGTCGCGGCGACGCCGCTGCGGCTGATCGCGCTCACACGCTCGCACTTCATCGGCGGCGTGTCCGCCCACCCGCGCAGCGTCCACGAGGCCGAGACGCTCGTCGATGAGCGCCTCGAGGTCGTCCCGGGAGGCCTGCCGGCGGCGGTCGGCGGGGAACCGGGGGCTGAGTTCGCCGACTGAGCGAGCCCGCCGGCTCAGGCCTGCGACGCGCGACCGGAGCCGCCCAGGAAGTCGAGCAGCTCCGGGACGATCCGCTCGTGCGCGTCCTCCTGGAGGTAGTGCCCGGCGTCCTCGAGGCGGGTGACGCTAGCGTCGGGAAAGGTCCTGAGCCAGAGGTCGTCGAGCAGCTCCGGCGTGAAGGCGACGTCCTTCATCGCCCACGTGACGTGCACCGGACGCCCACGGAAGTGGCGCTCGAGCCCGGCCTCGAGGTCGCCCGTGAGATCGGAGACCGGGCCGCTCGGACCTGAGGGGATCTCACGCGGGAAAGCCAGCACGGCGGTGCGGCTCGACCAGCTCGGGTGAGGCGCCAGGTAGGCGCGCTTCACCTCCGGCGTCATCCGCTCGCGGTGCCTCACGCCGACGCGGAAGAGGAAGACGCGGTGGAAGAGGCCGAGGCCCTTCACCATCAGCTCCCCGACGCCCGGCGTGCGGAAGAGGCGCAGCGGCAGCGGAAGCTTGACCTCGCCCGGTGGGCGGTGGGCGTAGGTGTTGAGGATGAAGAGGCTCCGGACCCGCTCGGGATGGGCGACGGCCCACGAGAGGCCGATCGGCCCGCCCCAGTCCTGCGGGACGACCGTGGCGTCATGCAGGTCGAGTGATTCGAGCAGCGCGTCCAGCCTGCGCACGTGTTCGGCGATTCGGTAGAGCTCCGGCCGCGGTGGCTTGTCCGAGCGCCCGAAGCCGAGGTGGTCGGGGACGATCACGCGGTGTCCCGCGCCGGCGAGCGGGCCGATGAACTCGCGGTAGAGGAAGCCCCAGGTGGGGTTGCCGTGGACGAGCACGACCGGCGCGCCGTCACGCGGGCCCTCGTCGACGTAGTGCATGCGGCCGTCGGGCGTCTCGAACCAGTGCGGCTCGTAGGGCCAGAGTCCGCCGAAGGTCCAGTCGGTGGCCATGCCGCCGCAACGCTATCCGACGAGCGCCTGCGCCTCATCGACGGCGGCCGAGATCTCGACCGCGGCCTCGAGTTGCGGGTAGTGGCCGATCTCCGGCAGCTCGCGAACCGCAACACCGGGTCGCAGAGCGCGCAGCCCGTCGAGGACGCTTGTCGTCGCAACGGGGTCGCGCAGTCCCCACGCCAGCATCAGCGGGCGCGGCCAGTCGCGAAAGCCCCCGTGCCAGCGATCGGTCAGGCGCTCGCGCTCATCCATGTAGTGGATCAGCCGGTGCGCGATCCGCTGCCCGCCGTCGTGGGCGATCAGCGACCACTGATCGGCGGCCTCGTCGGCGCTCAGCGGGTGAGCGGGCGAGAAGATGCGGGCGAACTGGGCGCGGAACGTCCGTTCCGTCGTCAGGCGGCTGAACAGCGGGCCCATGCGGCTGCGCAGCAGCTTCTGGCCGATCGTCGGGCTCGCGCGGTCCAGCAGGATGCTGCCGTTGAACAGCAGCGCTCCCGCGATCGACATCTCGAGCCGGCCCTCGAGGTCGCGCGCCATCAGCTCGGTCGCGACGGACGTCCCCATGTCGTGGGCCACGATCAGCACCGGCGGCGACCCGGCCCGCCGCACGAGTTCCTCGGCCGCGTCCGCCTGCCAGGCGAGCGAGTAGACGTGGTCGCGCGGCTTGTCGGACAGGCCGAAGCCCAGGAAGTCGAACGCCAGCGCCGCCTGCCCGTCGCGCAGCGCCAGCAGCTCACGCCAGTCGTATGAGCTGGACGGAAACCCGTGCAGCAACAGCAGGCACGGCGACCGGCCCTCCTGCCGCCGCACGAACAGCCGGTGACCGAGGACATCCTCGATCGTGCCCGACTCGCTCCAGGCCTGGACTCTGCCGGTCAGCATCGCCTCGCAGCCTTCCAGACATTCTCCACGGATGCTGGGAAGCCGAGCGAGCGTCGGCGGGCAGGCGACGCGTGCGATGACTCCGGGACCGTCCGTAGTTCCCCTGAGGCGGTTGGGTGATATCCCCGATTCGCGAACGGCGACGCCCTCCTAGTGTCGTAGTGGATGGCTGCCACCGGGCTGGGAACGGGGACCTTGAGGCGTCTGAGCAGGCTCGAGACCGACGATGGTCCGCTGCTGAGCGTGTATCTCGACCTCGACGTGACCAGCTTCCCGACGCCGGTGGAGCGGGAGGCGCAGCTGTCGGCGCTGCTCTCGCACGCGGGCGCCGGCGACGCGGACGCCGAGCAGCGTGCGCGAACTCCTGCGCGCGAGGGCCGACCTCGTGCGCGGTGCGCAGGGCCTGGCGATCTTCTCGTGCGCAGATCGCGAGACGCTGGAGGCCGTGCCGCTGCCCGATCGCGTCGAGCCGATGGCGGTGGTCGACGCAGTTCCGTGGCTCGAGCCGCTGACCGCGATGATCACCTCGGAGAACTGGGGCGTCGCCGTCGTCAGCCGGCGCGCAGCCCGCCTTTTCCGCGGAGGGCCCCGGTCGCTCGTCGAGTTCGCGACGGTCGACCACGAGGTGCCCGGCCGACATGCCCAGGGGGGCTGGTCGCAGGCCCGCTTCCAGCGAGCGATCGAGGAGCAGGTCGCACAGCACGTGCGCGAGACGGCGGAGCGCATCGCGCGAGCGCACAGGCGCCGGCCCTTCGACCACGTCGTCATCGTCGCGTCCGACGAACTGTGGCCGGAGGTGGAGGCGAGACTCGATCATGACCTGCGCGAGCGCCTGGCGGGGCATGTGGACCTCAACCTCGAACACGCCGCACCCGAGGAGATCGCGCGCGCGGTGGCACCGCTGGTCGAGAGCGCCGAGCGCGAGCGCGAGCGCGAGCTGATCGCGCAGCTCAAGGAGTCGCTCGGGGTCGGCGGCCGCGCCGCGGCGGGGCTCGACGAGGTGCTGGCGGTGCTCGAGCAGGAACGTGTCGAGGTGCTGATGCTGGCCGAGGGCGCGAGCCTCACGGCGGAGCTGTGCCCGAACTGCGGGCGGCTATCGGCATCGGCGCAGGAGCACTGCCCGCTCGACGGTGCCCGGCTTGCTCGCGTCGACGCGGTCGAGCACGCCGTGAAGCGGGCCGCGGGAGGGTCCGTCGACGACATCGTTCTGATCCGTCACGAGGCCGCTGCGCTTCAGGAGCACGGCAACATCGCCGCGCTGCTGAGATGGTGAGCCGCGCACGCCCGGCTACGTAGTAGGCCGTAGCCGAACGAGGGTGCCGTCCGGATGGCATCAGCGACGCGAACGTGGACGATGACTGGTCCGGCAAAGCGTCGACGGAGGTGGGTCATGAGCATCGTCACGATCAGCGCGATCAAGGCGGATGTCGGCGGCTACGTCGGCCACAGCGCGGTTCACCCCGAGTTGCTCGACGAGGCTCGCCGGCGTGTCGGCGAGGCCAGGCGCGACGGCCTGCTGATCGACGGCTCGGTGAACGCCTGCGGAGACGACGTGAACCTCGTGATGAGCCACCGCCACGGAGCCGACGCAGAGCCGGTTCACCGGTTCGCATGGGAGGTCTTCGAGGCGCTCACCGAGGTTGCGCGGATGCTGCATCTCTACGGTGCCGGGCAGGATCTGCTCTCCGACTCGTTCGCCGGCAACGTGCGCGGCGCCGGGCCCGGCGTGGCCGAGATGGAGATCCAGGAGCGTCCCTCCGAGCCGTTCATCGTGTTCGCCGCGGACAAGTGCGCGCCCGGGGCGTGGAACCTGCCGCTGTACGAGATGTTCTGCGACCCGTTCAACACGGCGGGGCTGGTCATCGACAAGAACATGCATCGCGGCTTCGCGGTCGAGGTGCACGACCTCATCGAGCACCGGCGGATCGTCTTCCACTGCCCGCGGGATCTCTACGACCTGCTCGTGTTCATCGGGACTCCCGGGCGCTATGTGATCAAGCACGTCTTCCGCCCCGAGCACCTCGAGGAGCCGGTGGCATCGACTTCGACCTCGCGGCTCTCGCTGATCGCGGGGCGCTACGTGGGCAAGGACGACCCGATCATGATCGTGCGCGCTCAGAGTGGCCTCCCGGCGGTCGGCGAGGTGCTGGAGCCGTTCGCGCGGCCTCACCTGGTCGCCGGCTGGATGCGGGGCTCGCACAACGGCCCGCTGATGCCGTGCTCGTTGACCGAGGCCAACCCGGCGCGATTCGACGGGCCGCCAAGGGTGGTGGGCATGGGCTTCCAGCTCGCCGACGGCCGGCTGATCGGCCCGCGCGACATGCTCGGTGACGTCTCCTTCGACCGTGCGCGGCAGAAGGCGCTCGAACTGGCCGATCAGATGCGTCGCATGGGCCCCTTCGAGCCGGGACGGCTGCCGATGGAGGACATGGAGTACACGACGATGCCTGCTGTCGCAGAGCGCCTCGCCGAGCGCTGGGAGCCGATTGAAGAGCCGGTCGCCGCTCGCCGGCCGGCCGTAGCGCAGGTGGCGAGCCACGCCGACACCACGACCGCCGGTCCGCCCGGCGCCGCGCATCCCGTGGCGGTCGGAGTCGATGCGGGCGACGAGGCACGGGACGCGATCGCCCTGGCAGGCGCCCTCGCGAGCGCGATCGGCGTCCCACCGCTGCTGGTGGGCGTGTATCCGGATCCGATCTTCCCCGTTCCGGAATCGCTCGGTCGCCATGAGCTGCGCCGGCAGACGCTCTCGGCGCTCGGGCAGGCCCGGGACGAGTTGGCGCCGGGCGGTCACGTCGCCGCAGAGTGCGACCTGTCGGTCGCGCGTGGCCTGGCGCGGGCTGCGCGCCGGACCCGAGCCCGCCTGCTGGTCGTGGGGTCGAGCCCGAGCGCCGAGCAGGGGCGGATCGCGATCGGCGGACGCACCCGTCAGCTGCTCCAGCATGCCGGCTGCCCCCTGGCCATCGCCACGCGCGGGCTGCACGAGCGAGGTCTTCCGGCCCTGCGCACGATCGGCGTCGGCTTCGACGGCGGCCCGGAGGCCACGGCCGCCCTGGAGCTGGCCGGTGAGCTCGCGCGCGGGGCCGGCGCAAGGCTGCGCGTGCGCAGCGTCGTCGAGGATCGGCCGCTCGTGGGCTTCGAGTACGCCGCACCACTGGAGTGGGAGTCGCTCATCGAGGAGCAACGCGGAGGCATGGAGGAACGGCTCGCGTCGGCGGTCGCCGGTATCGGCTGCGAAGTCCAGACCGAGGTTCTGATCGGGTCTCCCGCCGCCGACGTCGCCGGTCTCTCCGAGTCGGTCGACCTGATCGTGATCGGCTCTCGGCGCTGGGGGCCGATCGCGCGCGTGGTCAGTGGCGGCACGGGCGAGGCGCTGCTGCACGGCGCTGCAGCGTGCCCGGTGCTGCTCGCCCCGCGGCCGCGGGCGAAGTAGGCCACGGGAACCCGTCCGGCCGTCCGTAGAAACGCGCAGCGCGGGCACGGACCTCTGCGGCTGACGCTGAGCCGGCGATCGTCTACGTTGGCAGTCCCGAGCCGGAGGAGTTGACGATGGGTGATGAGAATCAGGCCGCAGGCGTCCCGGCGGCGCACGCACACGTCGAGACGGTGGCGGGCTACCTGACCGCCCACGGCGTCGAGCACGAGATCGTCGAGCACGAGGAGACGTGGAGCGCTGCCGAGGATGCGCGCGCCTCGTCCGTTCCGGTCGACCAGGCAGCGAAGACGATCGTGCTGCGGGATCACGGTGCCTACCTGCTGGCGGTGGTTCCCGCTTCCGAGCGCCTGGACCTGCACAAGCTGCGCGAGCTCCTGGGAGCGACGAGATCGCTGCAACTCGCCAGCGAGGAGGAGATGAGCGAGTCGTTCCCCGAGTTCGAGGTCGGTGCCGTGCCGCCCGTCGCTTCGATGGTGATCGCGGGGGAGGTCGTCGACAGCGATCTGCTGAAGTCGACGCGCATCCTCTGCGGCGGTGGTGACCACCGCCACTCCATCCTGGTGGACCCGCGCAAGCTCGTCGAGCTGACGGGCGCCCGCGTGGGCGACATCTGCGAGGACTGAACCGGGACGACGAGTGTCACGGGTGCAAGCGGCACCTGGACGACCGCGCGTCGCTCAGAACGCATGCTCGGCCAGGAGCGCTGCTCGTTCCCTCCCCGTGGCGAAGAGGAAGCGGCAGACGGCGGCGAGTCCCGCGACGTCGCTGATGTCGCGGTCCAGTTGCGGAACGAGGATCGGATGGTCGTCGTCGATCTCCTCGCGGAGCCGCTGCAGGCCGTCGGCGTCGCGCCGGGCGAGCGAACGAAGATCGTGCAGCGCCTGCACGGACCGGGCCGCGAGGTCGTGGTCGCCCCCGAGCTCGGCTGCGAGGGCACGTTCGTCGACCGCGGCCGGATCCTGCGCCAGCACGCGCAGGCGGTTGACGATCAGGCCGCCGAACGGGATGCCCGCCTCGGCCAGCCGGCGCCGGAAGAAGACCGCCTCTTCGACGGGCGCTGGCTCGGGTGAGGCGATGACGAGGAAGGTCGTCGCCGGGTCGGCGAGCAGCCGGTTGACGGCGCTCGCCCGCTCGGCGAAGCCGTCCGAGACGCCGCCCAGCACGCGGAAGAACTCCCCGAGATCGGCGAGCAGGTCGACGCCGGTGACGCGGCGCAGAGCGGGGAAGACGAGGCTGCTGCCGCGGGCGGCCAGCGCCGCGAGCGCGCCGCTCGGGGCTGTGAGCACCTTCAACGCCCGCCCTTCGAAGAATCCGCTGAGTCGCTGCGGGGCGTCGATGAAGTCGAGCGCGCTGCGCGAGGGTGGCGTGTCGAGGACGATCGTGTCGAAGCGACCTGCCGCATCGAGCTCGTAGAGCTTTGCCACGGCGGTGAACTCCTGCGAGCCGGCGACGGCAGTCGAGAGCTGCTGGTAGATCCTGTTGGCGAGGATCTCGTCGCGCGCGTGCGCGTCTGGTGCGAGCAGCTCGATCAGGTCGTCGAATGTCCGCTTGGCGTCGAGCGTCATCGCCCACAGCTCGCCGCGCATGTCGAGTCCGTGGCCGGCGAAGTGCGCCGGGTCGACCAGGCGCGGCTGGTTGCCCAGTTGCTCCAACCCGAGCGATGTCGCCAGGCGCCGCGCGGGATCGATCGTCACGACGGCGACCTTCTGGCCGCTCGCTGCGAGGCCGATCGCGATCGCCGCCGAAGTCGTCGTCTTCCCAACCCCGCCTGAGCCGGTGCACACGCAGATGCGCTTTCCGGCCATGCGCTCCGCGACGCTCATCGGTCGAGCTCTCGCGACAGTCGCTCGAGCGAGCCGGGTCCAGGCGCAGCGTCGAACACCAGCGGCAGCGTGGCAAGCGGCACGGCGCCCAGCTCGCGGCGCAGACGCGCGATCTGCGCGTGTTGGTGGCGCGCCCAGGCGGCCGAGAACAGAGCGGCGTGCTGTGCGGGAGACTGCGGAGCGGCCAGCAGGGTGCGCTCGTCGGCATCCGAGAAGCGATGCGGGACGAGGGCATTCACGACTGTGAGCGCGAGCTCGAGCCCAAGCTCCTCCCGCACACGCGCCCGCAGGTCCAACGTCTCGGTCACGGGCATCTCCTCGGCGGTCGAGACGGCCACGAGCGCGGTGCGCCGTGGGTCGCGCAGGAACGATGCGACCGCGCGTCCCTCATTGGCCACCGGGCCGACGCGTGCCACGGAGGCGAATGTGCGCGGCGCCTGGAGCATCGCCACCCCATGCCCGGTCGCCGGAGCGTCGAGCACGACGAGGTCGTAGGGCTGAGCGCGGCGCGTGCGCCGCTCGGGCTGGGCGAGCTCCCAGACCTTGCCGATCGCAAGCAGCTCGCGCATGCCCGGTGTCGCCGCGGCCAGCGCTGTGAAGATGCGGTTGTGGGTGAGCGGCGCCGCGAGCGCACCGACCGGAAGCCGCTGCCTCAGGTACTCCTCCATCGCGTGCTGTGGGTCGATCGAGATGTGGTGTAGCCGCTCGGAGATGGAGTGCTCGGCGTACGGTCCGGACGGGCTCGGTGCTCCCAGCGCCTGCGAGACGTCGTGGCGAGCGGCCACCTCGGCCACGATCACCCGTTTGCCGCGTCGGGCCGCCGCAAGGCCGAGCGCCGCGGCGACCGTGGACTTCCCCACGCCGCCCTTGCCGGTGACCACCAGCAGCGGGTGAGTGAACAGATCGTCCAGCGGCGGCACCCGGCGGAGCCTCTCAGACTGCTGCGGTCCGGGCGCATCCGGCTCCGTAGTTCGCCCCGTTGTGGCGCTCGGAAGGCGGACGTACGCTCGCTTCGCCGTGGCTGCAGCGAGTTCTCAGCGTGTCGTGATCGCCGGAGGTGGCATCGCCGCTCTGGAACTGCTGCTCGCACTGCGGTCCGACCTGCCCGAGCGCGTCCCGGTGACGCTGCTCGCCCCCCAGCCCGACTTCGTCGTCCGAGCCAGTTCGGTGCTGGAGCCGTTCGGGCGCGGCGAGGCGCGGCGGCTGTCGCTCGGATCGTTCGCCGCCGAGCACCACGCTGACGTGGTCGCCGATGAGCTTCTGGAGGTCGATGCCACGCGTTCGCTGGTCATCACCCGTGGTGGCCGGGAACTGGAGTACGGAAGGCTCGCTGTCGCGCTCGGTGCCGTGCCCGAGTCGCCGTTCCCGGGCGCGACCGTCTTCGCCGGGCCTCAGGACCGCGACGCGGTGACAGAGGTTCTGGAAGCAGCCGAATCAGGTGAGATCGCGCGACTCGCATTCGCCGTACCGGCGGGGGCAACCTGGGCGCTGCCGGCCTATGAGCTGGCGCTGCTGACGCGAGAGCACCTCTGTGAGCGCGGCGCAGGCGCGGTGGAGGTAGTCGTCGTTACCCCTGAGCCGCGGCCGCTGAGCCTGTTCGGCGAGGCCGCCAGCGCCGAGCTCGAGGCGCGCCTGGACGCGGCCGGAATCGAGGCGCACACCCTCACCCGAGTGCGATCGCACGACGGCAGCCGTCTCGAGCTGGAGGGCGGCGGCCACCTGCGGGCCGACCGCGTCATCTCCCTTCCGCGCCTCAGGGGGCCTGCGCTCGCCGGGCTGCCGCACGACGACGAGGGCTTCATCCCCGTCGACGACCACGGGCGCGTACGCGGCGTCGACGGCGTCTACGCCGCGGGTGACTGCACGGCCTTCCCGATGAAGCAGGGCGGGCTTGCGGCTCAGCAGGCGGATGCGGTCGCGGAGTCGATCGCCTTCGACCTCGGCGCCGCCGCCGAGGCCACGCCGTTCACTGCGGTTCTGCGAGGCCTGCTGCTGACCGGCGGCACCCCGATCTACCTGCGCGCCTGGCCCGGCGCCGGTCGCGAGCCGTCGAGCGTCGCGATCGAGGCTTCCGGGGCACTCAAGGAGGGCGGGGGCGAGAGCGTCGCCTCGGAGACTCCGCTCTGGTGGCCGCCGAGCAAGATCGCCGGCCGTCACCTCGGCGCATGGCTGATGCGGCCCAGGTCACACCGCGATGCGCCGGATGAGCTTTCCGATCGCGCAGCGCCCGGTGAGCACGACCCTCACGCGCAGGAGCGCTCGGACGCGATGGAGCTGGCGCTGATGATGGCTGACGGCGAGGCCGGGTTCGGCGACTATCACGCGGCGGTACGCGCACTCGATGCCGCAGAGACGCTCACGGGCTCGCTCCCGCCGGAGTACCAGCAGAAGCGCAGGATGTGGCTGGAGGAGATCGCGGGGTCGCCCAGCAGGCGCTACTCCGGCTGACGAATGATCCGGGGAACCCGCGCGGTGCGCGGCCGATGTGGCTACGGTCCCTGCGATGGTCCGGATGACCAGGCGCGCCGGAGGGCTTCTGGCGCTCATCGCCCTCGTTTCGGTCACGGCCCTCACGGGTCCGGCGGGTGCGCAGTCGATCCAGCCGCGCATCGTCGGCGGTTCGGCCGTGCCGATCACCGACCACCCCTGGCAGGTGGCGGTCCTGGTGGACGACTCGGGCGGCTTCTCGCAGTTCTGCGGCGGGGCGATTCTCGACGCGACCCACGTGGTCACCGCGGGGCACTGCACCGATCTCGGCTGGGGCCCTCTGCAGCCCGAGGAGGTCCGCGTGCTCGCAGGCAACGCCGAATGGCCGGTCGTCGTCCCGGAGGAGCAGTACGTCGGTGTCAGCGCGGTCACGCCGATCGCCGCCTACGTGCCCGACTTCGAGAACGACGCCGCGATCCTGACGCTCGACACGCCGCTGACGTTCGGCGCGCCGAACGTCCAGCCGGTGGTCCTGACCGGCTCCGCGGTCGCCGACCTCGTGCCCCCCGGCACTCTGCTGACGGTGAGCGGCTGGGGCTACACGAACCCGAGCGGAGGGGATACGGACTTGCTCCAGGCGGTCCAGGTGAAGGCGGTCAGCGATGCAGCATGTGCGAGTTTCTTTGCGCCGGGGGAGATCACGGCCGCGACGATGCTCTGTGCCGGCGACGTCGGCAGGGACTCATGCAGCGGCGACAGCGGCGGTCCGCTGACCCGCGATGACGGCACGCTGGTGGGGCTCGTGAGCTTCGGCCCGTTCCCCTGCGCCGACGCCGATGGTGCGCCGGGCGTCTACACCGAGCTTGCCAACGCGACGATCAACCCGCAGGTGCGCTTCACGGGCTACGACCCGCCGGTGCTCCAGGAAGGATCGGGCGTGACGCTGACGGGCACGCCGCAAGAGGCCCAGCCGCTGACCTGCCAGCCGGGGTCGTGGACCGATCTGCCGGCGCTCGACTATCGCTTCGAGGACGCTGCCGGGACTCAGCTGCGCGACTGGGGACCCTCCTCGGGGTTCACGCCGGGGGCGGCGGTCGTGGGTCGGCAGGTCGTCTGCGTGACGCGCGCTCGCGCCGCGACGGGGGCCGGCGCCGCGCGCTCGGCGCCGAGCGCGCCGGTGGCGCCCGCGGTGCCGATCGTGCCCGCGCTGTCGATCGACGACGTGACGGTCACCGAGGGCGACACCGGAACGGTCGATGCGGTGTTCACCGTCACGCTGAGCCCGGCGAGCGCGCAGTCGGTGAGCGTCGACTACGCCACAGCGGACGGCTCCGCGATGGCACCCGATGACTACCTGGCGGCCGCCGGAACGCTGGACTTCGACCCGGGCCAGACGTCGAAGACGGTGACCGTGCAGGTCAAGGGGGACAAGGCCGACGAGCCGGACGAGACCTTCAGCGTGGTTCTGCCCGGCGCGACGAACGCGACGATCGCCGACGCGACCGGCGTCGGCAAGATCAGCGATGACGACACAGCTCCGCCCGACCCCGTGCCCCCGGGCCCGGTCGACCCTGCTCCGGGCCCGCCGCCTGCGCCGCCGGTCGCCTCGCCGAGCGCCGCGCCGAGCCCGCCCCCGCCGAGCGGCGCCACGATCGTCCCCGCGGCGCCCGCCTCGCCGGCGAGCGCGTTCCGCCTGCCGTCGAACCGTTCGTGCCTGAGGCGCCCGTCACAGATCCGGCTGGCCTACCGCAAGCCGAAGGGCGTGACGATCGACCGGGTGGAGGTCTGGATCGGCACCAAGCGGCTGACGCGCCGTTCGGGCGGAAGCGCACGACGGTCGATCAACGTGCGCGCGGGCAGCGCCAGGCGCTTCACGCTGACCGTCAAGATCACGCCGCGCGGCGGCAAGACGGTCACGATCAAGCGCACGTACACCGTCTGCCGGGTAAAGGCCTTCAAGGCGACGCAGGCGTTCCGGCTGCCATCCAGGAAGGCCTGCCTCAAGCGACCGGCAAGGCTGAGGCTCAGGTATCGCAAGCCCAGAGGCGTCACGGTCGACCGCGTTGAGGTCTGGGTCGGCGGCAAGCGACGGGTGCGCCGCTCGGGAAGGAGCGCCCGCAGGTCGGTCCTCGTGCGCGGGCTTCCGTCAAGGCGCTTCACGCTCAAGATCAGGGTCGGAACGCGCGGCGGGAGGACCGTCAGCGCGAGACGCACCTACAGGGTCTGCTCACGCTAGCCCGCAGGCGGGCCGGCGTTCAGTCGCGCAGTTCCGCCGCGACGGCCGCGAGCGCTGTGGGGTCGCCGTTCTCCGACACCAGGCACACGCGATCAGCGACCCCGCCGACGCGCTCGCGCAGCGCGCCGGCGAGTGCCGCGGGGCCCGCGCCGCGCACCGCGAACAGCGCCAGCACGTCGTCGTCGACGAGACCCGGCATGTCTCCCCAGTCGCCCGATCGCGAGCGCTCGTGCAGCGCCTCGAACAGCGGGCCGAGCCCGTGGTGGTCGAGAACATGGCGATAGCCCGGGGTCGAGCCGTAGAACGCGACGCGCCGGCGATTGGCCTCCCACTCCTCGTCCGATGTGGCGACGAACACCGAGGCGGTCAGCTCGAAGTCTGCGCGCTCGCGGCCGCTGCGCTCGAGGCCGCGCTCGAGCGCCGGGAGAGTCACCTCGCGCAGCACATCCGGGGTGCTGAACGCATGGCCCAGCAGTCCGTCGGCGACCTCGCCGGCGACCTCGGTCATCCGCTCGCGCACCGCGGCGAGCATCACCGGCGGGCGAGCGTGCTCGGCGGGCGGCGGGCGGAAGTTCGGAGGCATCAGCGTGTGGCGGTAGATCTCGCCCTCGAACTTCAGGTCCGCGCCGCTCTCCCAGGCATCCCAGATCGCGTGCAGCGCCAGCACGTATTCGCGCATGCGCGCGGCCGGCCGCGACCAGACGGCTCCGTAGCGTCGCTCCACGTGCGCCCGGACCTGGGTTCCGAGCCCCAGCGCGAAGCGACCGCCGGAGAGCGCCTGGAGATCCCAGGCGGTGTACGCGACGTCCATCGGTGTGCGCGGGAATGCCAGCGCGATCGCGGTCGAGACCCGGATGCGCGAGGTTCGCTGAGCGGCCTGGGCGGCGGCCAGGAACGGGTTGCCATTCGTCTCGGTGACGCCCACGCCGGCGAACCCGAGCGACTCGACGTGGGCCGCCTGCTCGCCGACGGCGGTGATCCGCGCTCCGCGCAGGACGACGTCACAGAGCATCGGCGCGGCCCGTCAGGCGGCGGCGCGAGCCAGGAAGGACTCGATCGCCGCGTTGACGATCGCCGGATGCGTCAGGTTCGCGGCATGACCGGCGCCGTCGACGACGACGAGCTCCGCGTTCGGCAGGGCGGCAGCGAACTCACGTGCGACGTCGACGCCGATCGCGAGGTCCTCGGCCCCATGGATCACGAGGGCGGGCATCGTCAACTCCGCAAGTCGCGGGCTGACGTCATCCTCGCGGCTCGTCAGTGTCGTGTAGGCCTGCCGCAGGGCGGGCTTGGGCAGGGCGCTCCACCGCTGCTGCCAGTGCGGCGTGCCCTCCCAGCCTGCGCCGAGGATGATCGCGGCGACGGTGTCGAGAACTTCCCGGGGCGGGCCGTCCGGCGCCATCCAGGCGTCGATCAGCTGATCGTAGACGGGCACCGCCGCCGCGTCCTCGACTCCCGGACGCGTGTCCATGAGCACGAGTGCGCGCACGCGATCCGGGGCGGTCAGAGCCGCACGCAGCGACAGGAAGCCGCCCTGCGACATCCCCGCCAGCACCGCACGCTGCACGCCGAGATGGTCGAGCAGGCCGAGCAGATCGCTCGCCGAGTCCCAGTAGCTGAAGGGCTCGTCGGTCATCTCGGTGCGGCCATGGCCGCGCTCGTCCCAGGTGATGCAGCGCCAGTCTCCGGCGAGCGCACCAACCTGATCGGCGAACATCGAGTGGTCCATCAGGAAGCCGTGGGAGAAGACGATCACGTCGTCGCCCGCGCCGCTGTCCTCGTAGTAGAGGCGCTGGCCGTTCACGTCGGCGTAAGACATCAGTCATCCTCCTCGTTGGGCGTCCGCGATGGCTGGACCGTACACGCGGACGCCCCGTAGTTGGTGGACCTGCGCGGCCTGGACACTCTGACCGGACATACTGTATGGTCTGCGCCGACAAGCGCGGCAAGGCGTCTGGGAAGGAGGGCCGTCGATGGCGAAGCACCGGCGCAGCCCGGTCACAAAGCTCCTCGGGAGCCTGTCGGACGACACGAAGGACTTCGTCGACGACCTGACCGCAAGGGCGCGATCGGCCGAGGAGCACGCGCGCGACGCGGTCGCGTCACGCGGTCGACGGCGATCACTCCGCCGAGTGCGATCGCCGTGAGATCGAGGAGCTGGGCAAGGCGCTCGCCGACCTCACCGAGAAGGTCAACCGGCTGGCCGCAGCGCAGGACGGGGCCGACGAGCGACGGCGGAGGTGAGCGGCCGCTCGCCCGGGCGCGGCCCGAAGGCGACCCGTGATCCTGCGGCGCGAGCCCGACGGCGGGCTGGTCGACGAGAGCGACGGACGGCCGGTCACGCTCGCCGAGCTGCGTGACGACGTTCGCGCGGGCCGGCGGTTCCGAGTGCGGCGCGCCGGCGGCGGATCCGTGTACGTACGCCGTGCTCGTCGAGGTGCTCACCGACCACGAGCCGGCCATCGGCTCGCCGGCCGACACCCTCCCCCGTCCCAGGACCCTGCTCGAGCGTGCGCTTCTCGAGCGTCTTCGACTGGGACGACGTGGACCGCAGCGAGTGGTCGCGCCCGAGCGGCGAGGACCGGGACCGCGAGCGCCGTCGGCGGCGCAGACCCAACGGTGCGCCGGGCCGCCCGCTGATCCCTGGCCGATCGCCAGGTCGAGCATGTCCGAACCCCTGAAGGCCGACTACGAGATCACGATCCGCGTCGACGCGCCCGTGAGCGCGGTCTGGGAGGAGCTCGCGCGGCTCGATCTGCTGCTCGCACGAGCGCCCGAGGTCGTCTCCGTGGAGCCACATCCCGAGGATCCCGATCGTGCGATCTGGCACGGGCGGATGGCGTGGGGGCGCCTGCGCTGGGAGGTCGACGGCGACGCGCGCATCCTCGAGCGCCGACCACGCCGGCACCTGCTCTTCTCGAGCGACATCCCGACGCTCGATGCCCACTACCAGGGGATCTTCGTGCTCGCGCCGGGCGCCCGCGACGTGACGGTGCTCGGCTACCGCGGGTCGTTCGTCTGCCGGCACCGGCTCCAGCGGATTCTGCGCCAGCCGCTCACGTTCGTGCTCAAGGACCACATCGAGACGGTGGCCCTTCGCATCAGCCGCCGCGCCGGACAGCACGCCCGCTTCGAGGCAAGCATGGAGCTGCGGGCCGCACGCGATGCGCCGTCCGGTGAGGGCGAATGAGCCAGCGCACCCGGCTCGCCCATGTCGCCGGCGTGCTCGGTCGCGTGTTCCTGAGCGAGGCGGCCTACAACGTCGGCATCCGCCGTGAGCGGTCCGGCGACGACCTGTCCGATCATGCGCGCCAGCGTGCGCTGATGGTGCGCCACGCGCTCGAGCAGCTCGGCCCCTTCTACATCAAGGTCGGCCAGCTGCTCTCCACCCGCCCGGACCTCGTCTCGGACTCGATGATCCAGGAGTTCGAGAAGCTCCACGACCACGTCTCGGTTGCGGATTTCGGTGTCTTCGAGCCGGTGCTCGAGGAGGAGCTGGGCCGCAACTGGCGCCGCTACTTCAAGAGCATCGACTACAACGTACTCGGGGCAGCCTCGCTCGCGCAGGTCTACCACGTCACGCTCGCCACTGGAGAGCCGGCGGTGGTGAAGATCCAGCGCCCCGGGATCGTGCCCGTGATGCTGGACGACATGGCGCTCACGCGGCGAGCGGCGAAGATCGTCGCGCGGCGCGCGCCGGACTTCAACGACGTCATCGACGTCGAGGCGATCCTCGAGCTGATCTTCGGTGCCATGGAGGCGGAGCTGGACTTCACGGTCGAGGCCGAGAACATGGAGAACGCCGCGGACGCAGTCGAGCACTTCGACCGCCTCGCCGTGCCGGAGGTGGTGTTCGCGACGAAGAAGATCCTCGTGCAGACGATGGCGCCGGGGACGACGATCCGGACCGTCAACCGCGAGGACTTCAAGCGGCGCGAGCGCGAGGAGATCGGCCGGCAGCTGCTCACGTTCATGTACGAGGGCTACTTCACCGAGCGGGTGTTCCACGCCGACCCGCACCCGGGCAACATCTTCATCAAGCCCGGGGGGAAGGCGTACATCATCGACTGGGGGATGGTCGGCCGGCTCGACAAGCCGACCAGCATGGCCGTCGCGATGGTCGTACTCAACATGGCGCAGAACCACGGCGCCGCGCTCGCGCAGGCGTGGATCGAGCTGGGCCGCGCCACGTCGTGGGCGAACATCCCCGGCTTCATCAACGACATCTCGGGGTTCCTGCCGACGGTCGCCAACGCCTCGATCGAACGGTTCAACTTCGGCGCGACGATCAATCGCGTCCTGCGCTACGCGAGCCGGCGCGGGATCCAGACGACGCCGATGATCGGCCTGCTCGGCAAGTCGTTCGCGAACATCGAGGGGTCGGTCCGCTACCTCGCGCCCGAGCTGTCGATCGGCGAGGTCTTCGAGGACGCCTTCCACGACATCATCTTCGACCTCGTCGGGGAGACCTTCTCCGAGCCGCAGGCGCTGCGGCTCGTGCTCGAGGGGATCATGGGCGCGACCGCGCTTCCCGAGCAGATGCGCACCGTCGCCCGCGATCTCAGCAGCCGCGAGCTCACCTTCCAGGTCAACGAGGTCCAGAGCCGGGACTCGCGGCGCGAGACGCGTGCCGACGCCCGTGCGCGCGCGATGCGGCGCACGCTCGGGGGCGTCGCGCTCGCCGCGCTGTGGCTCGACCACCGCCGGCGGGGCGGCGGCAGGGCGACTGCTTCCCCGTCCCTGAGACGGTCCTTGCGCAGAGAAGGTCCCCGCCGAGGGGGCGGGGACCCGGTCCTTGCGAGGGAGAGTCTCGGCAGCCCGACTACGCGGCGGCGCCGGTCTTGGCCTTCTCGGCCTTGCCGGTTGCCTGGACCTGCTTGTTCAGCACGTCGATCGACTCGTTGAGGCTGCGGACCGACGCGGTCAGCTCCGTGCGGCGCTTCTTGCCGCCCTTCTTGCGCTTCTTCTTCTTGCCGTTGTCGAGGCCGTCGCTGACGGCGCGGCGCAGGTCCTTCTCAACGTCGCGCGCGCGGTCGGTGAGGTCGTCGACGAAGTCCTTGGTGTCGTCGGCGATGTTCTCGAGCAGCCGGCTGACTGAGTTCCGGCGCCGCTTGCTCCGCTTGGCCATGGATCCTCCTGCTGTGGGTGGATGAACGGGGCGACCGTACTATGTGACCGGACACTATGTCAAGACAACGTGTCCGTAGTGTGCGCGGGCGTGAGAAGGTCTCCCGATCCGGTCGGGCGTGGGGAGGCAGCGCTGGTACGGGGTGCGGTTCGGGCCGTCCGGTGGGCGGCGCGCTACGCGCGCGTAGGCGCGTAGAGCGTGTTCCAGACGATCGCCGTGTAGGCGTGCAGCATGGCGCTCGATCTCGGACGTCGCTCGCGCCGGGCAGGAGGACGTGGAACCCCCGCTCGGCCATCCACAGCAGCCAGGTCGCGACTTCGTCGCCCGGGAGCTGCGGGTCGATGAACCCCGCCTTCTGGCCGGCGCGGATGTGCCGGCGCAGCGAGGCGATGTTCGCGTGCATGAAGGCCTCGGTCAGCTCGCGGACGCCCTGGTCGTAGGAGGCCGAATGGAACGCTGCGGCCATCAGCGCCGCGTGTGGGCGGTAGGTGCGCATCGCGTGGTCGACCGCGGCGCGCAGATCCTCGCGCGAGGACCCCGCGTCGATCTCCCACCACGCCGCCAGCACCTTCTCGAGCTCGCCGGCGATCTCGGTGAACCAGGCGCCCAGGAGCTCCCCCTTGTCGGCGAAGTAGACGTAGAAGGTGGTGCGCGAGATCCCGACCTCGGCCACGAGCTGCTCGACGCTGATCTCGGTGAAGCTCTCGCCCTCGCCGATCAGCCGCTCGACGGCATCGAGGAGCTCCCGCCGCAGCTCGTCGCGGCGCTCCGTGCGGGCGTGCT
Organism: uncultured Actinomycetes bacterium; assembly: GCA_963714935.1. Taxonomy (GTDB): domain Bacteria; phylum Actinomycetota; class Thermoleophilia; order Solirubrobacterales; family Solirubrobacteraceae; genus F1-60-MAGs163. The sequence continues at coordinate 543,713 of CAVQQA010000003.1, read as the reverse complement.
GGGTCTTGCGCGTGACGGACGGCATGTCCGGGCACTGTAACCGGGCGCGGTTCCCGGCCTGCAGGGCTCGCCCGACCCGAGCCCCCGTCAGCCTGGCTCGCGCGGAGGGCAAGAGCCTCAACGAGACGGTCAGGCAGGCGCTCCAGGAGTCCGTTGCGCCTCGTGGCGGCGATCCCGAGTTCAGGGCGCGGCCGCGAGGCATCGTCGAAGCGGACCGAGAGGTGCTCGCACACACTGACCGGACATGCCGTATGGTCTGCTGGGCCCAACGCGGCAATGCGCCCGGGAAGGAGGGCCGGTCGATGGAGAAGCGCCGGGGCAGCCCGGTCACAAGGCTCCTCGGGAGCCTTTCGCCAAGCAGCGCGGAGAGAGATGCGACGTGCCTACGTTCACGCGGACCGAGTCGCAGTGCGGGGCGCGACGCACGGCGCTCGGGCGCGGCCGGGCGTCGGCGCTCGGTGTGGCTCGTGGCGATCCTTGTCGCCGGCATGACCGCTCTCGCGCAGGCGCCTGCGGCGCTCGCGACGCTCACCGTTGCCTATGACGCCGGTAGCGTCACGGTCACCGAGAGCGCTCCGTTTCGCTCGACTACCTACAGCGCGACGAACACGCTGACCCCGCCGCACCTGGCGACGCAGACGGCCTTCTCGGGGCTCCGGTTGTGGGAGCTCGGCTTGGGATACGGCTTCCCGGCGGACACGGCGATCGGGCCCGTGTGCAAGTACGTGTTCGGCGTCCCAGGATTGGGGCTCGGCAACGCCATCGAGTGCGGGAACGCCGAGCACCCCGTCACGTCGGTGAGATGGGAGCTGGGCGAGGGCGGCGGCGCCGTCATGGTCACCGACACGCTCGTGGCGCCGCTGGCGCTCGAGCTGGGCGCCGGCAACGACACGGTCGTCGCGCTCGCGCCGCCGACGGCCCCGGTGACCGCGGACGGCGGGCCGGGCACGAACGACCGCGTCAGCGCTTACTGGTGTCAAACAGTCTGCCCCACGACGGGCGTGACCCTGTCGCTGAGCGGCGGTGCCGTCTCCGGGATCGCCAACCTGACCGCGACGAACTTCGAGGGGCTCAACGGCTCGGAGGGGCCGGACAGGCTCACCGGTTCTGCGAGCCCGACGCTCGAGCAGTTCGGCGGCTTCGGCGGCAATGACGTCATCGACGACGGTGGCGGCCCGGACTTCATCAATGGGGGGAACGGCAACGACACGATCCGCGCGCGCGACGGCGCGCCGGACGAGATCTTCTGCGGCGAGGGCACGGACACCGTCGAGGCCGACCTCGACGGGCCGACGCCGCTCGACTCCATCAACGACGAATGCGAGATCGTCAACGCGCCGCCGCCGCCGCCGGCTGCGGGCTGCGGAACCAGACAAGTGCAGGTCGGTCAGGTGACGGTGGAGGGCACGCTCGCGGAAACCGGTCCCGGAAGCGGCGTCTTCCGGGCCGGACCGGGCGACGTCGTCTACGCCGGAGGCTTCGAGCTGCGCCCGCGCGTGGGCGGCGAGCTGCTCGTCGACCCGGGTGCGGGCACGCTGGCAGAGGCGGGCGCGGGCGTCGACGTCCACTTCGGCGCGGTCCCAGTCCCGCTCGGCGTCGCGGCGATCCCGGTCCGTCACGCGGACGCGACCCTCGCGCTGAACCGCGACGGCACGCTGCTGAAGACGCTGTTCTCGCTGCCGATCTCCGGCCAGCTCAAGGCGGCGTGGGCCGACGGTGGGCGCGCCGCCGCGCTCGAACTCGAGCTCGAGGCCGAGAAGCTGCTGGGCTCGTTCGGCACGTTCCAGTCCGGAGCCGTGGGCGGCGTGCAGGCGCCGTCGCTGAAGATCCAGGCGCGGCAGGTGAACTGCACCGGCTTCGACCTGACCGGCGCCGAGGTCAGGGCGGCGGAGATCTCGTTCATCCCGACAGCGCTCAAAGTGCCGCGCAGGCTCGGCCTCAAGAACGTGGTCTTCAAGTACGAGGACCGCGGTGGCCACGATTTCTGGAGCGGCCAGGGCGAGCTGCTGCTGCCGATCAGCTCGTCCAGCCCGGAGCTGGCGGTCGGCGGCAAGGTGTCGATCACGGACTCCAAGCTCGCCGGGGTCGGCGTCTCCGTGAGCGGCATCAACCGCCGGCTCGCGCACGGCTTCTTCCTGCAGAGCATCTCCGGCGAGCTGGCGTTCGAGCCGAGCTTCGGCGCGAGCTTCGTCGTCGATGGCACGTTCGGCCCGCAGGTGCGGGGCAAGAAGCTCGCCAGCTTCGGCGGCAACTTCAAGCTGTTCGCGCTCGCGACCGACTGCACGGGCGGACAGGATCCGATCGCGCTGGGGTTCACGGCGGCGATCCCGGTCGTCGAGGAGCTCGGCGCCGGCTCGATCAAGTACGAGGGCCTCAACTGCCTCTACACGACGAGCCTGGCGTTCGAGCAGACCGGCAAGATCGACGCAACGCTTGGGCAGGTCGTGAACGGCGCGGTGCCCAACCCGGTCGTCGCCGTGAAGGCGAACCTGAGCGGTTTCGTCGGCGAGGACCGGCTGAGCCTCGAGGGCGGCGGCTCGGTGACGCTGCCGCTGATCGGGGAGCTCGGCGGCCAGGTGCTGCTCTCCACGCGCGCGCTTGCCGCGTGTGCGCGCATCGGCTTCTTCGCCGGTGGGGCGGCACACGTCTGGGGACAGACGACGACGGCGGCGTTCACCGGTTGTGATCTGGGTCCCTGGCGGTCACCGCCGGCGGCGGGGAGTGGCCGTGGTGCCCGTGCGCCGCGCGCGGTGCTCAGCCGGTCGCGCAGCGCGAGTGTGGATCTTCCCGCGGGCCTGCCGTTTGCGGGTCTCGCGGTCGAGGGCGCGACCGGGCCGCCGCGGGTGCGCGTGCTCGGGCCGCGCGGAGAGCGCGTGGTCTCGCCGGCCGGCAAGGCGCTCGTGGGCAGCCGGTTCGTGATCGTGCCCGTCGCCGCCGAGCGGCGCACGTTCGTGTTCGTGCGCCGCCCGAGCGCCGGGCGCTGGCGCGTGCAGGCGCTCGGCCGTGTGCGGCTGCGGCGGCTGCGCACCGCGCGGGGGCTTCCGGCGCCGCGCGTGAGCGGCGTGCTCGAACGCGACGGCGCGGCCGTCGCCCTGCGCTACGAGGTCGCGTCGCTGCGGGGCCAGGAGGTCACGTTCATCGAGCGCACGCGCGACGGCGTGGTCAAGGTGCTGGGCCGTGCCAGGGGCCGCAGCGGGCGCCTGCGCTTCACGCCCGCCTCAACCGGGCAGGACGCGCGCATCGAGGCGAGCGTCGTCCAGGACGGATTCCCGCGTGCGACGGTCGACGTCGCCCGCTTCCGCGCAGCCGCCGGGAAGGCGCCGGCGCGGCCGGCGCGGGTGCGCGCGCGCCGCGCCGGCCGCGGGCTGGCGCTCAGCTGGTCGCGCGTGCGCACCGCGTCGCGCTATCGCGTCGACGTGCTGCGGGGCACGCGGCGGATCGCGCGCCGCACGACGGCGAGGACCCGGCTGCGGCTCGCGCGCGTGCCGGCGACGACGCTGCGCGTCCAGGTGCGCGCGATCGGGTCCGACGGCTTCGCGTCGGCCGCTCGCTCGACCGTGGTCCGCCGCGCCCGCTGAGTGCGACCCGGCGTCGAATCAGCCTGCTTGCGGGGACTTCCGTCGCCCGCACTGCGCATCGCTTCGGTGGCGATCATGACGCCGCCCTGCGGTAGTAGGACGCGTTCTTCTCGATGTAGCGCTGCCACTCAGGGGGCACCTGGTCCTCCGGCGTGATCGCGTCGACCGGGCACGCTTCGATGCACGCGTCGCAGTCGATGCACTCTTCGGGGTCGATGTAGAGCTGCTCGGCCTCGGCGAACCCGGGCTCGTCCGACGTCGGGTGGATGCAGTCGACCGGACAGACCTCGACGCACGAGGTGTCCTTCTCTCCGATGCACGGCTCGTTGATCACGTACGCCACGGATACCGCTCCTTGGAAGCTATTCGCACAGTCAGACTTTGCAAAACATAACGCCTCCCTAGCTTTTTGCAAGCCGAGATGTGCAAAAGTTCGGGTATGCATCATGCAGCCTCGGCGGAGCCGTTCGCCGCGCCCGTGCCAGGCCGTGCGCGCCGTCGCTCCGCGGCGCTCGTGTCGCTCTCGCGAGAGCATCACCAGGCGCTCAAGCAGGCGATCGCGCTGAAGCGGGCGCGTGAGGAGGACGCCGACGCCGTCTGGCGCGGGTTCCTGGAGTTCTGGGAGGGCGCCGGTGCTGCGCACTTCCGCGAGGAGGAGAGCGAGCTGCTGCCGGCATACGCCGAGGTCGCTGATCCCGCGCACCCGGCGGTCATCCGTACCCTGCTCGAGCACGTCCTGATCCGCGCGCGCATCGCAAGGATCAGCATCCAACCGGAGCCCTCGCTGGACGACCTGCATGAGCTCGGGGTCTGGTTGGACATCCATGTCCGCCACGAGGAGCGCGTGCTCTTCCCGCTGATCGAGGATGCGACCGGGCAGGCGACTGCGTGAGCCGCACGCGAAACGCCAGTGCTGTCCAGCCTGACCGTGGGCTGCTCGGCGGAACTGACCCGCCGGGCATGGGCGATATCCACGACCCGCTGACGCAACCCACGCGCGCCCGACTGTTCCAGCGGCTTCGGGAGCTCCGGCGTCCGGCCGGGACCATCGAGCTCGCCGAAGCGGTGGGCCTGCACCGCAACGGCGTGCGCTTGCATCTCGAGCGCCTCGAAGCGGCCGGCCTCGTCCGTCGCGCACGTGAGCGTCAGGACCGCGGCCGGCCGCGTGACGTCTGGACGATCGCCCCCGAGGCGCGCCCGGGCGGCGCGCTGCCGACCGGGTATCTGACGCTGGGCCGTTGGCTCGCGCGCGCGATACCCGCGCGGCCTGCTCGACTCCGCGAGGTCGAGCGCGCCGGTCGCGACATCGGCAGAGAGCTCGCCCCACGCGGCGCAGCGGCGGGCGAGCTTGCGATGGAGGCGACCCTGTCAGCCCTGGGGTTTCAGCCCACGACACAGGCCGGACCCCCCGGCCACGTGACCCACTGCCTCGGCAACTGCCCCTACCGGGCGGCGGTGCGCGAGAACCAGCCCGTGATCTGCACCCTGCACCGCGGCATGACCCGTGGCCTCCTGGATGTGCTGCTCCCCGGAGCGCGCCTGGCGAGCTTCGTGCCCCGCGACCCCGACGAGGCCGGCTGCCTCATCGAGGTCGACCGACTGCCTCGCGACGAGTGACGCAGCCGGCCACCGCCTGCAGCACACCCGAGCCCCTGGCTCTCGCCGCGACAAGCAGGCGCGCGGAGGATGCGAGTTGCGATGCGGTGCGTTTCGTGTTCCGCCGAGACGCGCCGCGTTCAGCCGGGACGTGTTGTCGCCGGCGCCTCGTCCGGCCTCACGCGTGCCACGATGAACGGCGCCCCGACGCGTCGCACGCCGGGGCGATCGAGGACCGTCATCCCGAGCAGCGTGTTCGCGTCCAGCGCGCGGAACTCGTCCCGGATGTGACGCCACGGCAGCGGCGCGTCGGCCGCGTAGGTCACGATGAGGGCGGGGACGCCGTCCAGGCGTGACGGCTGCACGACGGCGTCCATATGTAGGTGCTCACGGAACGCTCCATCCTTGTGCAGCAGGTTGACCCCTTGCAGCCCGTCGGGGGTCTGCAGGAAACGCTTCCCATACCACCGTGGCAGCCCCAGCAGGCCCAGAATGCGTGGTGCGGTGGCCCGAAGCATCGCGGGTCCGACGAACGTCGCCGCGTGGGTGCCCAGCAGCGCGTCGGCGTCGGGCGACGGCAGCGCCTTCCACAGGCGATTCAGGCCGGCCAAGGACGTGGGGAGCTCCGGCGGTGCGACGGCGGCCGCGGCCGGCTCCACGGCGTCTTCGCGCGCGGGCCAGAGGCTGGCGAACCGCTCGGCCATCGCGGTGATCGTCAGGCTCGGATTGACCCCCAGGTTGACGGGGATGGCCGCGGCGTCGGCCACGAACAGCCCGGGGTGACCATGCACCTCGTGGCACGCGTCGACGACGCCGTTGTCGGAGGTGGCGCCCATGACAGCGCCGCCGAGGACGTGCGCCGTCACCGACCGGCGACCGATGCTCTCAAGGACTAGGTTCAACGGGGTGCCGCCGGAGGATGCGGCGAACGCCCGGGCCGCTTCGTTGGCGACCGGCAAGTAACTGGGAGTCTCGTGTCCCGGGACGCTGCGCGAGCGCAGGACACGGCGCCACGGGCGGACCGGCGAACGCCCGAACACGAAGCGCAGTTCGTTGTCGAGGTCCTGCATGACGGTCAACGCCGTGAGCCGGCGCTCGAAGTTGCGGGCGGCGACAGACCGCAGATGGCGCACCGGCCGGCGCGCGATGGCCGCGACCGTCGCGGCTGCACGCCTGCCGGGCCTCTCGCCGTCCACCAGCGGACCGACCTGCCACCGCAGCAACTTGCCACCGCCGACGTACCGGTTCTGCGTGATGTGGGTTCGGGGATCGGGATGGAAGTCCGCCGAGATGGAGGGCCCGCGGGTGAGATCCGTGTTGGGGTCCGCGTCCAGGACGATCGTCACCGCCTCGGAGTTCGTCCGCACGTGCTCGCCGAGGCGGGGCGAGACTCGGGGCAGGGTGCCGAGCTGGTCGCGGCAGCGGAACAGCAACTCGAGCGTGCCCAGCACGCCTGCGGCCAGCACCACCTGGCGGACTCGCAGCGGCGACTGGCGCTCGCCTCGGCGCCACGGGTGGGCGGTCCGTAGCTCATAGCCACCACCCGGAAGCGGCGCGACCGACGTGACGCGGTGCTCGGGCATGATGCGCGCACCCTGGCGCTCGGCGAGGTGGATGTAGTTCAGATCCAGGGTGTTCTTGGCCCCGTAGGGGCAGCCGGTCAGGCAGCCGCCGCAGAGCCGGCAGCCCGTCCGCTCCGGCCCCGCGCCGTTGAAGAAGGGGTCCGGCGCGGTCTGCCCCTCGTCGCCGAAGTAGATCGCCAGTGGCACCGGACCGAACGTGTCCCCGCCGCCGATTGCGTGGGCGGCCGCGCGCAGGTGCTCGTCCATCGGCCCGTTGAACGGGCTGATGGTGCGCCCGAGCATGCGCGCGGCCTCGGCGTAGTGGGGGCCCATCGCTGCCTGCCAGTCTGTCTCGCCCGGCCCCCACGCGGGGTCGGTGAAGACCGATGAATCAGGTTCCAGGAGGACGGCGCCCCAGACGATCGAGCCGCCGCCGACGCCGGAGGCACCGATGATCCCAACGTCACGGAACACCCGCTGCCAGAAGAACCCGTGCAGCCCGAGATCCGGTTCCCACAGGTGGGAACGCACGTCGCGGCGAGCCCGTTCCAGGTCCGATGGTGCCAGCCGCCGGCCCTGCTCGACGACGACGACGTCGTAGCCCTTCTCGGCGAGGCGCAGGGCGCTGACCGACCCGCCGAACCCGCTTCCGACGATAGCGACGTCATGGTGAAAGCTGGAAGCCACGGCATGGATCCTCGCAAGGACGAACGCTCGACAACGTCACCGCACGCTGCTCGATGCGGATGCCCAGGAGCTCTTGGGCAACCCCGGGAAGTGCTCGGCGACGTAGTTGAGGATCAGCTCGCGTTCACGCGTCGGCCTTGTGCGGGGGCCGCCGCTCCCAGTTCGGCGGCAGGCCTAGGCCGCCACTCGCGGCCTGCGACAAGCGGTCTCAGCGCCCGTTTTCGGCGGGTTTAGGGCGTGGTCTAGGGCGTGAGCTGCGGAAGTGGCGCGTTGACGCTCAGATCCAGCGTCTGGGCTCCACTCGCGAAAGCGGCGACTTGCAGGCCGTTCCGCGATGGCGAGACCCGGATTCGAACCGGGGACACCACGATTTTCAGTCGTTGGGAGCTCGGCGTCGAATCGGCCTTCTTGCAGGGACTCTTGTCGCTCGACCAGCCCGGAATCGTCCACGGATTGCGCTCGTTTGCGTTGGCATTGGGTCGTGAGGTCACCCTCGCGACCCGAACGGGCGAGCATGCTCCCGGCCGTCTCGGCAGGACTGAGTCGTCTCATCCGACGGGGCTGCTGCCCGTAGCATCCGCGGGGTGCTCTCGGGCCTCGATGTCGCCGCGATCCGCCGCTACTGCGAGCAGCGCGTCCCGCCGGACGCGCTGGACGAGGTTCGCATCGAGGCCGAGGTCGCCGGCCGTGCGGTGACCGTCGTCGAGTGCCGCGGGCCGTGGCGTGAGAACGACGGCCCGGAGTGGACCAGGCGCGGCATCGCGCGCCTTCGGTACACGGCAAAGCAGAAGACTTGGATGCTCTACTGGAGCGACCGCAACCAGCGCTGGCAGAAGTACGACCTGATCGCGCCGTCAGCCGATGTGCGTGCGTTGCTGGATGAGCTCGACCGCGATCCAACCGGCATCTTCTGGGGCTGAGCCGTTCTCGAAGTCGTCACGGCGTGTGGTACTTCGTTCCGCGTCGTTCTCCGGTCCGTCGCAGCCGTCCTGTGGTCACGAGCCGGTCGAGGATCGCGAGCGCTTCGGCGCGCTCGAGGCCCGTCGCGGCGCGAACGTCTCGATTGCTGATCGGTGTCTCGGCGGCGAGTCGCACGACGACCTCGTCGAGCTCTTCGGCGTTGAGTCTGAGCCCGGCCGGGGGCTTCAAGGTGCCGGCGAGGCGGTAGCTGGCTCCGCCGCGCTGCCCGCGCTGCTCGAGCAGGCGTTCGTCACGGAGCCGCTTGAGGGTCTCGCGGGCACTCGCCGAGTCCACGCCTGGACCCAGGATCTCCCGGACGCGCGCATTGGTGAGGACTTCTCCGCGTGCGGCGTGAACGAGCACGAGGCGGTCCGGACCGGTCAGGGTGCCGCGCTGCTCGAGTTCGCGCAGCCATGCGCGCTCGGCCGGCGAGACGACGCTGCCGATCGGGAGCTCGACGAGCACCTCGTGGCCGTTGTCGTGAAACCGCGGCGGGTCGAGCATCTCTTCGGCCATCGCGTCCTGCATGAGATCGACTCCTCGGCCGGCGTCCTCGGCGAGCCCGAGCCGTCGGAGGAGGTGGATGGTGGTGAGGTTCCGGGCGGCGTTGGCCTCGCGGATGTTCTCGACGGTCACGGGCTCGGGCAGCCCGCCCGGTGAACGGACGGTGACGACCGACGGCCGCAGCTCGATCCGAACGGCGGCCCCCGTGGCCTCGTAGCTGCGATGAGCGAGGGCGTTGGCGACGGCCTCGCGCAACACGATCTCGGGGAGTCGCGGCAACTCGTAGCGTCGGACTCCGAGCACGACCAGCTCGGATCCCAACTCGTCGGTCAGCCGTTCGACCGTGTCGCGAAGGACGTGGTGAATCGGACCGCGGATCTCCTCGCGCCGGTCGTAGTCGATCGTCGTGTCGTCGGGGTAGCGGAGGATCTCGACGTAGGCCTTCCCGAGCTCCTGGCCGGGATCGCGCAGGAGGTAGAGCGCCCCAGCGACGGTGAGCCGGTCATCGGACAACAGCCCGGCGTCGCGCAGGCGACTCGGCGTCGCGCGATCCCATCCCTGGGCTCGGGCGATCTCGCCCCGAAGTCGCGGATCGATCTCGCCACGCGCCGCCCTGACCTCTGTGGTCTCGAATCTCGAAGTCGTGCGTTCATTAACGAACCGCACGAGTTCCGATCCGAACAGCGCATCGTCACGGGTGCCCCGACGAACTCGAGGCACCCCGCCCGATGTCTGGGCGAACCCTTCGCGTCGACGGGCGACCGACAACACGGCGACGGGACGGCCCTCGACGTCGATCTGATGGAGGCTGTAGCGGCCCACGTCGCGTGCGTCCTGCAGCGCCCGGTGGATGTCATCCGCGGTCCCGGCGTCGAGTGCTCTCCCGCGGATCTCTCCGTCATCGGTGACACCGAGGAGCACGACGCCTCCGTCCGCGTTCGAGAACGCCACTGCGGTGTTCTGCAGCTGGGCGCCTGACGCGCCGGTCTTGAACTCGACGTATTGCCCTTCGCCGGGGTACGCCGACCGGAACTCCGTGGCGGACATCGTGAGCTGCGCAGGCGCCTTGCTGTCGGGATGTAGTGGGGGATATGTCAAAGTTGTTCCGCCGAGAATCGCAGGAACACAAGTTTGGCATATGCGTCGGCCGTGGCTGCGTTGTTCGATCGCTGGCGACCACGTCCCGCAATCGTGGTCGCTTCAGTTCGAGACCCGCTCCACGATCCGGAGGAACGGCAGTTGCGGTGATCTGGCGGCCGGAAGGCGGCGTGAGCCCGCGAGAGAGCCCGCCATCGTGCTCATGATCGGGCCTCCATTGGGTCGCGACGACCCAATGGGCCCTCGATCAGGGCCGTCGAGGGCCAAGTCGAAGGTGCCGATTTCCAGCCACTTCCCCGATGGCGAGACCCGGATTCGAACCGGGGACACCACGATTTTCAGGCGTCGGCGTTTGCGCCGCGATCGACAGCGTTCATGGGGCTTTCGCCTGGCCGTCGCGGGCGGGGATGTCCGTGGATAGCGGTTGATGCACCTGGGTTCTGGTCGTGAGAGGCACTTCACGCCCGAAACGCCGGCAGCATTCTTGGCGCCTCAGGCCGGGAGGTCTCCGGTTCGAACCCCTGCCGTTGGGTGCGCGCCTGCATTTCGGGCGAGGCGGCCATGCGGCGCCTGCCAGCGCCGCTGTAGCGCCACGCGCATGGCCTACCTCGTGCGGCTCTTGCGCGTCGGCGGTGTGTTCATGCGCAGGCGGAAGTCGATGAAGCGCACGATCGGGCGCGGCTTCGCCTTGAAGCTCACGACCAGCCGCACCGCGACGGCGTTGCTTCTGCGCGATGCGCGCTTGCGCAGTTCGCGGATCGCCTTCGGCGGGAGGCGAAGGTGGATGCGCGTGGCGCGCGTGCCGCGGCGCACCTTGAAGTGCCGGCCGACGAGCGGCTTGACGCTCGCGGCCGGTACCTCGGGCAGCGCCTGGCGCGGCGCTGTGGCGGAGGCCTTCGACGTCTTCTTCTTGATGCGTTCCTGCAGCGCGTAGATCTCGTTGACCGCCGCGACGATCATCTCCGAGATGATCCGGCCCTGGCGCAGCGTCTCGCTGTTCTGCCAGACCTCGATCGGGCCTTGGTAGGGAGCGGCGTTCAGCCCCGGGAATCGCGCGGTCTGCGACTGCATGACGTCACGGATCCTCAGCGCATCGGACTTGCCCAACGGCGCGAAGGACTCACCCGAATACCCTCTGTGGAGGTCGGACTTGAGGTAGCCCAGGACGACCGCGCGGTTGCGGTAGTTGCAGCTGACGACGTTCCCCCACATGGTGTCGCTGAGCTTCTCGTCCGAGGTCTCGACAGCGCCGAGGTAGCTGAGGCTGCATCGGTTGCTCCCTTCACCGATCAGCCTGCCCCGCTTGGCATCGACCAGGGTCGCGAGGTCGATCTCGGCATCGCAGGTCGACTGCGACTGGGATGGCCGGGCGGTGCCCGCGGCTCCTGCACCCGCGGCGGCGCCCTCGGCGCCTGGCGGGCAGCTCACGTCCAGATCCAGTGCCCCCGAGCTGATGTCGATCGGTGCGGGCGCCTTGATCAGCGTCTTGAAGTTGCAGGCGGGCAGCCCGACGCTGGTCGGGCCGCACGCGAGGACCTGGTTGTTGGCGGCCGCGCACGGCGGTAGCCCGACCGTCGTCGGCCCGCAGACCTGCGGCACGCTCAGGGGCGGAATGTCGCAGACTCCCAGGCTCATCCCGAACCCGCCGCAGGCCACGATGTGGTTGCCGGGAAGGCTGCAGACCGGGAACCCTGTTCCCGTACCGGAGCAGGCAGTGGGGAGGGTCAATGGGATGCTGCACTGCGGGAAGCCCGCAGTCGTCGGCCCGCACATCGCGGGCGAGCCGTTCGGGTCTGGGCAGGTGGCGACAAAGGCCGAGTTCGTGCAGTTCAGCAGCGCGGGAGCGGGCGCGGATGTCGCGGGCGTCGGCGTCGGCGTCGGCGCCGGGGTGGGCTCGATGTCGGCTTGCAGCAAGAGGTCGAACAGCGTCGGGGCGCTGCCCTTCGCGTTCCCCGAGGGCCGCGACGCGCTGCCGTCCGCAAGCGCCGGGAACCATCCGGCCTGGAAGGCACCCGCATTCTGGGCGACGACATGGGCCTGCTTGTCGCCCGCGGGCTCGTCGATTCCGATGTAGTCGCCCTTCCTCACCGGCATGCTGACGGTGAACTCCGTCACCCCCGCAGTGGTCGGGAGCGCGAACGCGGCACTCGTCCCCGCGCCGGTGAACGTCACCCCGTCGGCGCTACGCAAAACGCGAAACCTGATCATCTGTGGATCCGATCCAGCGCCGGTGCGAAGGCGAAAGCGAACGATCGTCCCGCTCACCGGCGCGGTCACCGTCGCACCGGGCAACTCCAGAAGCCCCGTGGTGCATGCGTCCGAACAGGAGTCGTAGTAGCCGAACGAGGGCACCGGCAGCGTGCTGCCGAACGTCACGACGGCCGACGCCGGCGACGCGCAGAGGCTGAGCGCGAGAACGATGCACCCGCCAGCCAGCACGCCCATCCCAACACGAGCCACCGGCAGAGAATAGATCGCGAGCGTCTCGAGCGGGGATCAATTCTCGTGCGGTGGCTCACGGCCGAAACGGATCGGACGCTTGCACTTCGTCGCGGGCGGGAGCGGCGGAGTGGTTGACGTTCTCACGTGGGTGCTGAGCGGGTGTAGGTTCGGCTGGTCCGACGTATCTCCCGATTGGGGGGGGGGGGTCACCTATGGGTGCCCAGGAGAACACGCAGACTGCCTAGCCGATCGCGTGGACGGTGCGAGGCGACAACGCGCTGACCGGCACGCACACCGGCAAGCAGGCCGTCGGAGAGCTGTGGGGGAAGTTCATGGAGTCAGGCTTCCGCGGCGCGCCGCACGATTTCATCGCTGAGGGCGACAAGGTCATCGTCTTGACGACGGTGCAGCTCGGCGGTGAGACGAACGAGAGCGTCGACGCTCTGACGTACGACGGCGCGGGCCACCTCGACGCGATCGGTGACGAGGCGGCCGCAAACCGCGTCTTCGCCAAGTAGCGGGTAGAGGAACTGGTCAGGCTGCCCGGGGTGTACCCGGGCAGCTGAGCCGCTCCCCCGCCTCCCGCAACGCGGGCGCCTGCTTCTCGTCGAGGCTTTGCGCAACAGCCTCGACGAGGCGCAGGCGCGCGGAGGATTTCTCGGTTTCGGCGACACGACGGTCGGGACTCGTGGTGTCCTGTGTTCGAGTCCGGCGCCGTGCGTTACAGGCCCGAAACGCCTGAATTCCAGGCACTTCGATGGCGAGACCCGGACTCGAACCGGGGACACCACGATTTTCAGTCGGCGGCGTTCGGGCCGTGTTTGTCAGTGTTCATGGGGCTTTCGCCGTGCTGTGGAGGGCCTGAATGTCCAGGGATGGCGGTTCAGACCCCTGGGTTTGGGGCGTGAGAGGCACGTCACGCCCGAAACGCCGGTCGTGTCAGTGCCTCCTGGCCGGCACGCTGCGCGACGGCGGCGAGATGCGAGTGTCGGCGTCAGGGCTTGCGAGCCTGCGTTCGAGTGCGGTGAACGCGTCGATGAGGTCGGGCGCCTCGAAGCCGCGGTTGCGTTTGCCGATCGTCGTCTGCTTGAGCACGCCGCTCGCCTGGAGCTGAGCGATCGCCTCGTTCGTGGCCTGGACGCTGCGGTCGATGAGGGCGGCGGCGGTCTGGACGGTCACCAGCGGGGCGCCGGGCAACGCGTCGATCAATCGGAGCACCGCCGAGTCCGACCTGACCTTGCCGACCGCCTCGCGCCAGCGCGTCTGAATCTCGCGGACTCGGTGTTCGTAGTCGGCGGCGTCGGCGACCGCGCGGGTCAGCGCGGCGGCGAACAGCGCGATCCACCGGTTGAGCCCGTCGATCGCCGCGGGCGTGTCGGGGTCGCTGCGCGAGCGGGTCGCCGTCAGGCCGGCGACGTAGTCCTCCGACCACGTCGCGAGCACCAGCGAGACCGGCGGCACGACCACCGGCGTGAGTCCGCGGCGCCCCAGCAGCACATGCACGAGCGCGCGGCCGGTGCGGCCGTTGCCGTCGGCGAACGGGTGGATCGTCTCGAACTGCGCGTGGGCGATCGCCGCCTGCGCCACCGCGGGCAGCGCGTCCTCGTTGCAGAACACGCACAGGTCGCGCAGCAAGGCATCGAGACGGTCCGGGGGTGGCGGGACGAACGCGGCTGAGCACGGGTTGTACGAGCTGCCTCCGATCCAGTTCTGCTCGACGCGGACCTGGCCGCCGAGGTGCTCGAGGCGAGTGCCGGCCATCAGCCGGCGGTGGATCTCCAGCAGATGCTCGACGGTGACCTCACCGGATTCTGTAACCGTCTCGGTTGCCCAGCGCATCGCCTCGACGTTGCCCAGCACTTCCGCTGCCGTGACATCGCGCGGGTCGTCGCCGAGCGTGAGTGCGAGCTGCGCCCGCAGCAGCCGCCGGCCGCCGACCTGGAGCCCCTCGATGCGGGAAGACGCGACCGCCTCGGCGCGCAACAAGAGTCGGGCGATGGCTTCCGAGTCCGCAAGTGACCGCGCCTCACGCTGCAGGCGCTCCACGGCGCGCTCGGCGTCGGCCACGTCCGCCGCCGTGTCTCCGAACAGCGTGAACGTGCGCCGCGCCAGCAAATCGGGCACGTACGTCTCGTAGTCGCACCCCCGGCGGGCCCGCCGAGGAAGCCCGGAGTCCGCTTCCACGGGGTCCCAACGAGCCTTGATGAACTCCGGCATGTGTTCAAGCTTAGTACGAAGACTTGAATTCACTCCGTAGGAGTCCAAGCCTGTACGCGCTTGACGCCCTGGGTCGTCGCAGCAGGCGGTGGGCCGCTACGGTCGCGCGGTGCTTCTGCGGTGCACCGCGCGACTCCTCAACCTGTTCGGCGACCGTGCGGGCCCCGTTGCGGAGGTCCCGCCCGGCAAGGATGAGTGGTACGCCAACGTGCTCATCATCGAGCGCCGCAAGTGCCTCCTCATCATGCACGCCGACACGCTGTTCTCGGTCTTCGACCCGGACGTGCGCGTGGCGCAGTTCGACGACCTCGGGCTCTACGTCGCGACGCTCGTCGTTGACGCACTCACGGCAGAGGGCCTGTCCGTCGTCGCGTTGGGATCCACGGATCCGGCGAGCGTCCGTGTGGCCAAGACCACGAGCCGCAGCCTGCTCGGTCACCTGAACCAGATGGCTTCCGAGATCGAGTACGCCGTCGCGTCCGGCGGCGGCCTGCAACGGATCGATGTCGCGGAGGTCAACCGGCGTCTGCGCCGCCGTCTACACCGGCGCGACGGTCGCTACGTCGTGCCGATCGAGCTCGCTGCTGCCGGCTCAGCGTGACAACGCTCGACCCTCAAGCGACCACGGTCCGGACTCGTGGTGTCTTGAGTTCGAGTCCAGCGGCGTGCACCATTGGCCCGAAACCACTGATTTGCAGGGCCTTCGATGGCGAGACCCGGACTCGAACCGGGGACACCACGATTTTCAGTCGTGTGCTCTACCAACTGAGCTATCTCGCCGAGCGGCGCGAAGGGTAGCGCGGGGTCGGCCTCTTGAGAGGGGCCGCCGCGGCGGGCGACCCTTGTAGCGTGCCGACCTGATGCCTGCGCTCCGCGTCGTCTTCGTCTGCATGGGCAACATCTGCCGCTCGCCGACCGCCGAGGGCGTGATGCGTGCGCTTGCGGCCGAGGCGGGCCTGCTGGGCGACCTCGAGATCGACAGCGCCGGGACGGGCGGCTGGCACGCCGGTGATCCGCCGGACCCGCGGGCGGTCGCGGTCGCCGCACGGCGCGGGGTCGTGGTCGGCGGCGCGGCGCGTCAGGTGACGGCCGCGGACTTCGAGCGCTTCGACCTGCTCATCGCGCTCGACCGTGCCAACGCGCGCGACCTGCTGGCGATCGCGCCGGGTGAGGGCGCCGCCGCGAAGATCCGGCTGCTGCGCGAGTTCGACGCCGAGTCGGCGGTTCGCGGCGAGCTTGACGTACCGGATCCCTACTACGGCGGCGAGGACGGCTTCGACCACGTGCTCGACCTCGTGGACGCCGCCTGCCGCGGGCTGCTCGAAGAGGTCCGCGCTCGTGACGCCGCTGGCTGACGCGCTCGCTGCGCAACTCGGAGAGCCGGTCCGCTCACTGCGACCGGTCGCGGGCGGCGACCTCAACGAGGCATTCGCGGCCGAACTTGCGGGCGGGCGGCGCGTATTCGTCAAGACCGCGACCGACGCCGCTCCCGGGGCCTACGCAGCAGAGGCATCGGGGCTGCGCTGGCTCGCCGCCGCCGGCGCGCTGCCCGTGCCCGAGGTGCTGGCGGTCGCCGATGCTGCGCAGGAGCCGCGCTTCCTGGCGCTGGAATGGGTTGAGGCCGGGTCATCGGGACCGGCGACCTTCGAGCAGCTCGGCCGCGGGCTGGCCACCCTCCATGCGGCTGGGGCACCGGCCTTCGGCGGCGAGCGAGCGCTCGTGCTCGGATCGCTCACCCTGCCCAACGGCCCCGCCGCGAGCTGGCCGGAGTTCTACGCGGCGTGTCGGCTCGAGCCCCTGGCGCAGCTCGCCCAGAACCGCGGCGCGCTCCCGGCCCGCGGGTCCGGTCTGCTCGCACGGGTCGTCGATCGCCTCGACGATCTCGCGGGCCCGGCCGAGCCGCCCGCGCGGCTTCACGGCGACCTCTGGACGGGCAACGTCCTGATCGGGGCCGATCGGCGCGCTCGGCTGATCGACCCTGCCGCCTACGGCGGCCATCGCGAGGTCGACCTCGCGATGCTGCGTCTCTTCGGCTCGCCGCCTGCCCGGCTCCTCGACGCCTACGGCGAGGTCGCGCCGCTCGCACCCGGGCACGAGGAGCGCGTGGCGCTCTGGCAGATCATGCCGCTGCTCGCTCACGCGGCCCTGTTCGGCGGCGGCTGGGGCCAGTCCGCGGTCTCGCTGATGCGCCGATACGTGGGCTGATGCTCAGCCCGCCCAGCGCCGCAGCTGCGGCAGCGGATCGATCGGGCGCGTACCCCTGAGGTGGCGCCAGCCGTTCGGCCAGATCTCGAAGTGCAGGTGTGGACCGCTCGAGCCGCCCGTCGAGCCGACCAGGCCGATGCGCCCGCCCGCGGCGACGCGGGCTCCGGGTCCGAGCGTCGCGGATCCCGCCAGCAGATGGGCGAAGAACATGTCCCATCCGTTGTCTGCGCGCAGCACGATGTACCGCCCGGCGCCCTTGGCCTGGTAGTCGTTGAAGAGGATCTCGCCCGCCAGCGGAGCCACGACGGGCGTGCCGGACGCCGCCGAGATGTCGTGGCCCTCGTGAGTGTGGCCGACGCGACCGGCGCCGAAGCGCGAGCCGCTGCCGCCCAGCGAATGAGCGCCCTGCACGGGGAACACCCCGCCACCGAGGAGCGCCGGGGTCGGTACGGGAGGCAGGGCCGGTGCAGCAGGCGGGGCGGGAGCGGCGGCGGGAGCGGGCCGCGGCCTGGAGCGCACCACCAGCTTGAGCCTGCGCCCCGGGAGGGGCCGCTCGCCTGCTCCGGCGAGAACGGTCACGCGCACGTCGTACGTCCCGCGTGCGAGCCTGGGAAGCCGCAGCCGGACGACGCCGCCGGTGCGCACGCGGCGCAAGCTGCGCCGCGTCCGGCCGCGACGCGGGTCGATCGTGATCCGCACGCGCGCGCTGCGCGCCGCGCGGCGGCGCACGTCGACGAGCAGGCTTGCGCTTGTGCCGACGATGACGCGCGGCTTCGCCAGTCGCAGAACGCGAACCTGAGGACGCCCTGGGAGGCGGCGAAGCGCGCTGCCGTACTGCGCGCCGCCGGCCTGCGTCGTGGCCGTGCCGGACTGGCCCGGCTCGGCGAGAACACCGCCCGCCCCCTGCGCCAGAGCGGAGGGGGCGGGTGTGCTGAGGAGGAGGAGTGTCCCTAGAAGGGAGACGTAGATGGCTCGGGGGGGCGGCGCCATCGCCCTCCTCGTCGGCCCATCGAAGCGATCGGGCCAGCGCTTCGCGCCGCATGCACGGGTTTCGCACCGCGAAGGCGCTGCAACCTGCGCACTGGCGTCCAGAAATCCTGGCCGGACGATCTAGCGGCGGCCGCGGCATCGGCCTGTTCAGCCGCGGGCGAGCATCGAGTCGAGCAGTGCGAGCGCGCCCGCCTTGTGCAGCGGCTCGTTGAGGTTGCCGCACTTGGGCGACTGCACGCACGACGGGCAGCCGCGACTCGCACGGGCACTCGCCGATCAGCCGCGTGCGCGTCGTCGACGAGCTGCTCGAAGCGCTGCGAAGCCCTGGCGGGTGATCCCGACGCCGCCGGGGTGGCCGTCGTAGATGAAGATCGTCGGCCCGCCGGTCTGCGGGTGCAGGTTCGTCGACAGCCCGCCGATGTCCCAGCGGTCGCACATCGCGAGCAGCGGCAGGACGGCGATCTGCGCGTGCTCGGTCGCGTGGAGCGAGCCGAGCAGCACCTCGAGCGGCAGGTCGCCGGCCAGCTCGCCCGGCAGCTCGTACCAGAGCGCCTGCGTCGTGAACGCCGTCCGCGGCAGGTCGAGCGCCTCGAGGTCGAGCACCTCGTGGGTCGCGAGCCGCTTGCGCTGGAAGGCGAGCACCTGCTCGGTGACGATGACCGTGCCGAAGCTCAGCGTGACGCCGCAGCACTCGCGGCGATCGAGCAGCCGCTCGATGTAGGTGTCGGTCTCGCGCTTGGGCTGCGTGTACCAGTCGCCGGTGAACGGCTCGACGAGCGCGCGGCCGGCGTCGAGGTCGAGCTCGCGCACCTCGTACGAGCGCCCCATGTGGAGGTAGACCGCGCCGTCGTGGACCGTCGAGCAGGCGCGCGCCAGCTCGACCGTCGCCGAGCAGCTCGCCCGGCGCGGCGTCGACGATCTGCACGCTCGTCCGGCGATCGCCGAGCGCAGCGACACGCGCGCGGCCGGGAAGTCCTCGGGCGCGCGCAGCGTGAAGCGCCCGCCGGCCGCTCGACGAGCGTCGCCCTGGGCGGCGAGCGCCTCGCAGTGCGCGCGCACGCGCGGGCCGAGGATCTCGGCGTCGGCGTCGGGGTCGATCGGCCCCTCGTGCGCGGCGCAGAGCAGGTGCGGCAGCGTGGATCTGCTCGTTCTCGTGGTGCGAGGATCGCCGCCTCGACCGGGCGGTCGAGGAACTCGTCGGGGTGGCGGCAGAAGAACTGGTCGAGCGCGTCCTCGCCGGCGACGTAGACGGCGAGCCCGCGCCCGCGGCGCCCGGCGCGGCCCCACATCTGGCGCAGCGAGGCGACCGTTCCCGGGAACGTCACGCAGACGGCCGCGTCGAGCGCGCCGATGTCGATGCCGAGCTCCAGCGCGTCGGTCGTGACGACCGCCGAGCAGCTCGCCGCTCGACCAGCCGCTGCTCGAGCTCGCGGCGCTGCTGCGGCGTGTAGCCCGCGCGGTAGGGCGGCGACGCGCTCGGCGAGCATCGTGATCGCCGCTGCGCGTCAGCTCGTCGGCGGCGAGCTTGGCGACCAGCTCGACGCCCTTGCGCGACTTCATGAAGCAGATCGTCCGCGCGCCCTCGCGCACGAGCCGGGCGACGCAGCTCGGCCGCCTCCGCGAGCGACGCTGCGCCGCGTCTGCAGCGCCTCGTCGTCGAGCGGCGGGTTCCACATCGCGATCTGCGCGGCGCGCACCGGGCGAGCCGTCGCTGGTCGACGAGCTGCGACGTCGTCGAGCCCGGTCAGGCGCTCGGCGAGCTCGACCGGGTTGGCGATCGTCGCGCTCGCCAGCAGGAAGCGCGGCGTCGGTGCCGTAGGCGTCGGCGACGCGCCGCAGGCGCCGCAGCACGTTGCGCGACGTGCGAGCCGAACACGCCGCGGTAGACGTGCGCCTCGTCGACGACGACGAGCGCGAGGTTGGCGAACAGGTCGCCCCAGCGCGCGTGGTGCGGGCAGCACCCCGACGTGCAGCATGTCGGGGTTGGTGAGGATCAGGTTCGAGCGCCGGCGGATCTGCGCGCGCTCCTCGCGCGGCGTGTCGCCGTCGTAGATCGCCGGGCGGATCTCGCTGGTGCAGCCCGAAGCGCGTGCAGCGCGCGCGCCTGGTCCTGGGCGAGCGCCTTGGTCGGGTACAGGTAGAGCGCGCGCGCGCGCGGGTCGCGCGAGCAGCGTCTCGAGCGTCGGCAGCTGGAAGCACAGCGACTTGCCGGACGCGGTGCCGGTGGTGACGATCGTCGTGCCCTGCCAGGCGGCGTCGAGCGCCTGCGCCTGGTGGCTGTAGAGCCGCTCGATGCCGCGCCGGCGCAGCGCGACCGCGGACGCTCGGGATGCAGATCGTGCGGGCAGCGGCGCAGAACGCGGCTCACGGGCGCCCTCGAACGCCTCGCGGACGAGGCGGCCGTCGGCACGCGCGCCGTCGAGCAGCTCGGTCCACGGCTCGATGCTTCGCGTGACGGCCATCGCCGACGATGCTAGATGGGTCGCGGCGCCGGTCCCTGCTACGAATCCGCACCGTGCGCTGTCTCTACGTGGACATGGACGGGACGCTGCTCGGTCCGGGCGGTGGCCTGCTCGCCGCCGCTGGCGGCGGCGTGTCGCTGTTCGGCGTGCGCGCCGTCGAGGCGTGCCTGCGGGCCGATGTCGAGGTCGTCGTCATGAGCGGCCGCCGGCGCGTCGTCGCGATGGAGGACGCGCGGCTGTTCGGCCAGCGCGCCTGCATCTTCGAGACGGGCGCCGGCGTCGTGCTCGACGGGGAGACCCACTGGCTGACCGGCGAGTGGCAGCCGGGCGAGCGCACGATCCACGATCAGATAACCGCCTGCGGTGCCCCCGCGCTGCTGCTGGATCACTACGCCGGTCGGCTGGAGGAGCATTCGCCGTGGCACACGGGCCGCGAGGTCTCGCACCTGCTGCGCGGCCTCGTCGACGTCGCCGAGGCCGACGCGCTGCTGGAGCAGGCCGGGCACCGCGGTCTGCGCCTGATCGACAACGGCGTCGTGCGACGGCGCTCACCGGCGCTCGCCGCGCTGCCCGAGGTGCGCGCCTACCACCTGCGCCCGGCTGGGGTGTCGAAGGCCGCCGCCGTCGCGGCCCATCAGCGGATGCGCGGCCTGGCCCCGCCCGACTGCGCCGCGGTCGGCGACTCGCGTGAGGACCTGGCGGTCGCTGCGCAGGTGGGGACGTTCTGGCTGGTGGCCAACTCGCTGCAGCACGATCCCGGCATCGCCGATGCCGCCGCGGCCTACGCGAACGTGCGGGTCGCCGACGGCGCGCACGGTGAGGGTGTCTACGAGGCGGTCGTCACGACGCTCGCCGAACGCGGCGCGAGCAGCTAGTCGGGCGGCGGCGCGAGCAGGGCCGGGCTCGTGCGAGCGGTGCGCCAGGCGCGCCAGCGCGCGCGCATCCGAGCCCAGAAGCCGCGCCTCACGGGCGTCAGCCAGCGCGCTCGAGGTGGAAGGGTCGTGCGCACCAGGGCAACCCAGTCGTCGAGCGGCAGTTCGCCGGCGATGAGCCGCGCCAGGCCGCTCGTGACGGGTGCATCCACGCCGGCATCGTGGAGCGCCCGGTCGAGCAGCGGCACCAGGTCCAGCGACTCGACCGCCTGGCCGATCCGGCCTGGGATCTCGCTCGCGGGCACGCCCTGCGCCAGCAACTCCCCGGCGCGGCGGTTGCGCGACCCGGGCGCCAGCACCGTGGCGACAAGATCGCCCGAGCCGGCCAGCCCGATCATCGACTCCGGCCGTGCCCCGCGCGCCTCGGCGAAGCGCCAGACCTCCGCGAAGATGTGGCCGGCGGCTGCGCCCGCGGCGTTGAGACCCTGTGACTCCGTGGCTCCGGAGGCCAGCGCGGCCGCGTTCTTCGCGGCTCCCGCCAGCTCGACGCCGAGCGGATCGTTGGACTCCTCGCAGACGACGCCGGCGCGGATGAACGTCCGCGCGATCAGGCGGGCGAGCTCCTCGTTCTCGGAGGCGGCGACGAGGCCGGCGCCGTGGTCGACCATCTCGCGCGCATGCGCGGGGCCGCCGACGACCGCGACGCGCTGCGCGCCGTAGAGCTCGCGCAGCACGGCCGAGGGCGAGCGGCCGTCGGGCGGCACGAGCCCCTTCGCGAGCGAGACGATCGCAGCCCGCGGCTTGAGCCCGCGTGAGGGCAGCGCCCCGACGACCTCGCCCAGTCCTCCGGAGGGCACGCCGAGGAAGACGACGTCGTACCTGCCCAGGCCGTTCTCGGCGGATTCGATCCGCAGCTCGGGGGGCAGCGCGACGTGCGGCAGGTAGACCTCGTTCTCGCGTGCCGCCGCGAGCCGTTCCGCCTGCTCGGAGGTGCGCGTCTGGAGCGTCGTGCGCAGGCCTCCGCGCGCCAGCAGCACGGCGACGGCGGTCCCGAATGAGCCCGCGCCGACGACCACGGCGCGGCGCGGCGTCGACCTGGACGGGATGTGGGGGCGCTGGCGCTCGGCCATCGCTTCAAGTACGCGCCCGCGGGCTCATAGGTACGCGGCGAGTCTCTCGCCGGCGGCCTCGAGCGCTTCGATCGTGCCCGCCTCCTGAACGGTCTGAAGGTCGATGATGCGGCGCCCGAACAGGTCCAGCGCAGCTTCGCCGACGATCGCATGGCAGGGCACGCCGGACTGGCGCGCGTCGGTGGCGAGCTCGCCGGCGACCTTGCCCTCCAGCGTCGTGGCATCCAGTCGTCCCTCGCCGACGACGAGCGCGCGTGCGGCGCGCATCCGCGCCCCCGCGTCAAGAGCGTCGAGCACGAACGCCGCGCCGGCCTGCAGCTCTGCGTCGAGTGCGGCCCAGAGGCCGCCCGCCAGGCCGCCGGCGGCCCCGCTCATCGGTACGCCGCGCGGGTCACGCGGGAGCGCCTGCGCGAGGTGGTCGAGCCGCTTGGCAAGCCGCCGCACGCCGGCGGCGTCCGCACCCTTCTGCGGCGCAAACCGCGCCGCCGCCTGCTCGAATGGAGTTCGCACGTCGCAGAGCACGACCAGCCGGGCCCCGCGCAGCCCGCCGCGTTCGCGGACTGCGTCGAGCGCCCCCGCGCCGCCATCAGTGCTTGCGCTCCCGCCCGCGGCGACGAACACGATCTGCGCGCCGGCGTCGATCGCCGCCGCGATCAGCTCGCCGGTGCCATGGCTGCTCGCCGCCTCCGCGTCGCGCCGGTCCTCGGGCACCAGCGTCAGCCCGCTTCCCTGCGCGACCTCCACGACCGCGGCGTCGCCGTGCTCCAGCAGCGCGAAGCCGGCACGCACCTCGTCACCCAGCGGGCCGCTCACGATCGCGCCGGCGGTCGAGCCCCCGAGCGCGAGCAGCAGCACCTCCATCGTGCCCTCGCCGCCGTCCGCGACGGGCATCAGGTCGGGCGGGACGCAGCCGGCCCGCTCCAGCCCGCGGCCGATCGCGCCCGCGACCTCGCTCGCGCGCAGCGTTCCCTTGAAGGCGTCGGGGGCGACGAGCACCGGTCGCGCGTCGACGTGGGGGGCGGCGGAGCGCGGCACGGCACGGCATCCTGCCAGTGCAGGGCTCAGCCGGCCTGCGCCATCTGCATGACCTGCAGCGAAGCCCCCTGGGGATCGATCAGGCCGGCGAAGCGGCCGATCGGCATGTCCATCGGCTCCATCGGGACCGCCGCGCCAAGCTCCCGCGCCCTGGCGACCGTCGCGTCGCAGTCGGCGACCGCGAAGCAGACGCTCCAATGCGGCGGCACCTCGGGCGGCATCTGCGCTTCGCCCATGTCCATCATTCCTCCGACCGGTCTGCCGCCGAGCTCCCAGACGGTGTAGCTCTCGGGCGCGCCCTCGAAGCCCGGGCGGCCGGCGTGCCAGCCGAACACCGACGTGTAGAAGGTCTTGGCGGCGGCTGTGTCCCGCGTCAGCAGCTCGTTCCAGCACAGCGAGTTGGGGACGTTCACGATGTCCGCGCCGTCGAACGTCTTCGGCTGCCAGACGCCGAAGACCGCGCCGCCGGGATCGGTGAAGAACGCCATCCGGCCGATGTTCATGACGTCCATCGGCTCGACCACCACGCCGCCGCCGGCTTCGCTGACGGCGGCGGCCGTCTGATCCGCGTCGGCGACGCTGATGTAGGTCGACCAGGCGGTCGGCTGACCCTGCTCCATGTGTCCCATCAGCCCGCCGACGTTCTGCTCGCCCTGCTGGAACATGCGGTAGCCACCGGTCTCCTCGACCGGACCGGGCTCGGTCGCGGCCCATCCCATCAGGCCTGCGTAGAAGGCGGCCGACGCGTCGGTGTCGGGCGACGACAGCTCGACCCACGATGGGGTGCCGGGCTCGTACTTGGGCATGTGCCGCTCCTGAGGTCGGGGTCGTCCGAAACTATCAGCGGCGCGGAAGGGCGCGCTGATCGGCCGGCTTGTCGCCGGGCGGGCAGCGGCGCGCCGTCCGGTCCGGCATGCTGGCGGCGGATGGCAAAGGACGAGACGACGGTGCAGGCCGCGGGGATCGAGGTGCGCGTCACGAGCCCCGGCAAGGAGCTGTTCCCGGCACTCGACGGGCGGCGCGCCGGTCACCAAGATCGACCTGATCGAGTACTACCTCGACGCGTCGCCGACGCCGTGCTGCTCGGCGTTCGCGAGCGCCCGACGGTGCTCAAGCGCTGGAACACCGGGATCACGGGCGACTTCTTCTTCAACAAGCGCGTTCAGAGCCCGCCGCCGTGGCTTCAGACGGCGACCGTGCAGCTTCCCGTCCGGCCGCAGCGCGACGGAGCTCGTACCGGTCGACGCAGCGCACCTCGTGTGGGCGACCAACCTCAACAACATCGACTGGAACCCGTGGCCCGTGCGCCGCGACGACCTCGATCACCCGGACGAGCTGCGCGTCGACCTCGACCCCTCCGAGGGCGTCGGGTGGCCGACGGTCCGCGAGGTGGCGATGACGGTCGGCGACGTTCTCGCCGAGCACGGCATGCTCGGCTTCCCGAAGACCAGCGGCTCGCGCGGGATCCACGTCTACGTGCGGATCGAGCGGCGCTGGGGCTTCACGGAGATCCGACGCGCGGCGCTCGCGCTGGCGCGCGAGGTCGAGCGGCGGATGCCCGGGCGCGCGACTTCGAAGTGGTGGAAGGAGGAGCGCGTCGGCGTCTTCCTGGACTACAACCAGAACGCCCGCGACCGCACCGTCGCGAGCGCGTACAGCGTGCGCCCGGTCCCGGACGCTCGGGTCTCGTGCGGGCTGCGCTGGGACGAGGTGCCGGACTGCGAGATGTCGGATTTCCGCATCGACACGGTGCCCGAGCGGCTGGCGTCGCAGGGCGACCCGCTCGCCCCGATCGACGATGTCGCGCACGACCTGACGCCGCTGCTCGACCTGGCGAGGCGCGATGAGCAGCAGGGCCTCGGCGACGCGCCGTGGCCGCCGCACTTCCGCAAGCAGCGCGGCGAGCCCAGGCGCGTGCAGCCCAGCAGGCGCGCGCGAGGAGTAGGGGCGGCGCCGGCGACCGGCGACGCGCCCCTGGCCGATCCGCTATCCGGCGATCCGGAAGCGAACGCCGCTCAGATCCCACTGTGCGCCGTTGACGAACTCGGTGGTCGGCGTCACCAGGGTCACTGAACCGTCGTCGCTCACGCCGGCGTAGGCGCGGGGAGCATCAGCGAAGTACGGCTCGCCCGCACGCACGACCGGGAAATTGAGATCTGCGGCGGGGCGACGTCCCGGTGGCAGACGGAAGATGGTGTTGGAGTAGCCGCTGTTGCGGACCAGCTTCGCGACGCCCTGGAACTGCACGAAGCCCGACGGTTCGACGTAGTAGCCGAGATAGCTCAAGCCGCCGTCGCTCGGATGGTTCCAGTAGTCGCCCTGAGTCGCGTCGCCGCAGAACGTGTCGAACGTGCTAACACAGCTGATGGGCGGCGCGGGCGGCGGCGGCTGCTGCTGGATCCCGACGTTCTGCGGCGGCCGCAGCGTCGGGTTGGGGTAGCTGCCGGAGAGGTCGCCGCCGGCCGCGCCCGTCGACGGGCCGGTGTCGCCCTTCTCGCCCTTGGGTCCGGCGCTCCCGCCGGGCCCTGCGCCCGCCGGGCCCTGCGCGCCCGCCGGGCCCTGCGCGCCCGCCGGGCCCTGCACCGAGCCGCTGAAGTCCTTCGCCGTCAGCGACCCGTCCTTGACGTCGGACCCCGTGAGCGAACCGTTCCTCACGTCACCGCCCGCGGAGCGAACTGTTCTTCACGTCCGACCCGCGTGAGCGAGCTGTTCCTGACCCTTGAGCCGGTGACGGCGTTCTTCTTGATCTGGCTGCTGCCCACGCTGTTCTTCGGCAACTTCACCGCGGCGTAGCTCGCGCCGCCGAGCGCGATGAAGACAGCGACCGTCGCCATCACGTTCGCGTATGTCAGTCCGCCGCGAAGTCCCTGCAACACCAGCCCGTCCCCCCGTTTGATTGCGCGCACCGTACAGGCGCCCGCCGGCTTTCGCCAGCGACGCGGCCCCGCGATCCGCTAGCCGAGCACGACCTCGGCCACGCGCCGTACCGTCGTGGCGTCGCCGCCGATCAGCAGGGTCGTGACCGCCGACTCGCGCCAGGCGTCCAGGTCGTGGCGGATCTTGTCGCGCGGGCCGATCAGCGCGAGCTCCTCGACCAGCTTGGTCGGCAGCGCGGCGCGGCCTCGTCCTTCTTGCCGTCGAGGTAGAGATCCTGGCAGCGGCGCGCCTCGTCGCCTGTAGCCCATGCGCACGGGCACGTCGTGGTGGAAGTTCGCGCCGCGCGCGCCCATCCCGCCGAAGTAGAGCGCGTACATCGGGCGCAGCATGTCGGCGGCGGCCTCGACGTCGTCGTGGACGATCACCGGGCACGGTCGCGACGACCTCGAAGTCCTCGCGCGCTGCGCCGCGCGCCCTCGCGGGCGAAGCCCTCGGCCAGGGCGTCGCGGTAGAAGTCCGTCGTGGTAGGGCGAGTAGAAGAGCGCGTTCCAGCCGTCGGCGATCTCGGCGGTCGAGCGCGATGTTCTTCGGTCCCTCCGCGGCGAGGAAGATCGGGATGTCGGTCGCGCACGGGGTGGATCGTCGACTTCAGCGCCTTGCCGAGTCCCGTCACGCGCTCGCCCTCGGTGAGAGGAATCGGGTAGTAGGGGCCGTCGCTGGTCACCGGTGCCTGGCGCGCGAAGACGTCGCGCACGATGCCGACGTACTCGCGCGTGCGGGCGAGCGGCTTGGCGAACGGCTGGCCGTACCAGCCCTCGACGACCTGCGGGCCCGAGACGCCGAGCCCGAGGATGAAGCGCCCGCCGCTGAGGTGGTCCATCGTCATCGCGGCCATCGCAGTCGCCGTCGGCTGCCGGGCCGACATCTGCATGATCGCGGTGCCGAGCCGCACGTTCCTCGTCGCCGAGCCCCACCAGGCCAGCGGCGTCAGCGCATCCGAGCCGTAGGCCTCCGCGGTCCAGATCGAGTCGAAGCCGAGCTCGTCGGCGGCCGCGATCGCCTCGACCGCGCCGTCCGGCGGCCCCGCTCCCCAGTAGCCGGTGTTCAGCCCGAGCTTCAGTTCAGCACCCATGGCCGCGGACCCTATCGGCCGGGCCGCGGCGCTCCGCCTCAGCTCTGAAGCTGGTCGACGGTGCACTCGCGCGGCGGCTTGTCCTCGCGCCAGCGCTTGACCTTCGCGCCGTGGCGGATGCGCCCGCCGCTCGTGTGGTCGAAGGTGATCTCGACGACGAGCTCGGGCCGCAGCTCGACCCACTGAAGGTCGCGGCCCGCGGTCCAGCGCGACGGCGCGCCGCTGCCGCGCTCGCCGGTCTCGTAGGGCGCGAGCTCGCTGACCAGCTCGCGCTTCTTCTGGGCCGTGAAGCCGGAGGAGTGGCCGACCTCGCGCAGCCGCCCGTCCGGCTCGTAGAGGCCGAGGATCAGCGCGCCGACCGTCCCCTCCTCCTTGCCGGGCCGCCAGCCCATGACGACCGCGTCGATCGTGCGCACGCGCTTGATCTTCACCATCGCCGAGCGCTCGCCGGGCCGGTAGGGCGCGTCCAGTCCTTGGCGATCACGCCCTCGGCCTCGTGCAGCCAGCGCTCGCGCCTCGGCGGCGGTGCGCACCATCGGCGTCAGCTCGATCGGCTCGCGCGACGAGCGCCTCGAGCGCGGCGCGGCGCTCCCGGTACGGCAGGTCGAGCAGCACGTCGTCGCCGTCTGCGAGCAGGTCGAACGCGACGAACACCGCCGGGGTCTCCTCGCTCAGCCGCGTCGATCCGCGACGCGGCCGGGTGGATTCGCTGCCCGAGCAGCGTCGAAGTCCTCGCGCCCGCGGGCGTCGCGGACGACGAAGCTCGCCGTCGAGCACGTAGCGTCCGGGCGGGAAGCGGACCTCGGGGAAGTAGCGCGTCAGCGGCTTGCCGTTGCGCGATTGAAGCTCGACCTCGTCGCCGTCGACGAAGGCGATCGCGCGGAACCCGTCCCACTTGGGCTCGTAGGCCCAGCCCGGACCGTCCGGCAGCGCTGCTACGCGAGCGCGCGAGCTGGGGCGGGAGCGGCCGTGGCAGCGGGCTCATCGGCGACCACCCTATCCGGGCCTCCGAGCTGGAGCAGCAGCGCCGCTCCGAGTACGAGCGCGGCGCCCGCGAGCTGTGCGGGCCCGAGCGACGTCGCCCAGCAGCAGCGCCGCGAGCAGACCGCGATCACCGTCTCGAAGCTGGAGAGGATGCTCGCCGTGCCGGGCCCGATCCGCGGAAGCGCGATCAGGAATGCGGCGATCGGGACGACCGTGCAGAGCGCGGCCAGGGCGCCGATCGCCGTCCAGGCGCGGGCGCCGAGCGCGAAGTCCAGGGAACCCGTGCCGCCGCCGAGCGCGAGCGTGCCGATCGCCGCGCCCGTGATCACCAGGGCGGCGAGCGTCAGCCCGTCGACGCGTCCTGCCACGCGGTCGGCCAGCAGCACGTAGGTCGCGTAGGCCACGACTGCCGACGCCGCGCACGCCAGGCCGAGCCCGTCAAGTCCGGAGACGCGCGCGCCGCCCAGCACCAGCACCGCTCCGCCGATCGACGCGCACAGCGCGATTGCGCGGCGGCGATCCGCGCGCTCGCGGCCGAGCGCGATCGGCCACGACGACGACGACCGCCGGGTATGTCGCGAGCAGCAGTGCCACGAGCGACGCGTCGAGGCGCTCCAGCGCGCTGAAGTAGAGCGTCGCCTCGCCGGCGTATCCGATCGCGCCGAGCGCCAGCGCGGCCACGGCGAGGCGTGACCGGGGGAAACGAGGCACGGCGAACCGCGACGATCGCCCAGAGCAGGGCGCGCGGCGATCGCGAAGCGTGCTCCCAGCAGGCTGGAGACGCTGACGCCGGACGAGTACGCGGCCTTGGCGAGCACGCCGGTCGCCCCGAACGTCACCGCGGAGGTGATCGTCAGGACGACTCCGGTCGAGTGCTCGCGCCGTCGCAGTGCCTGCGACAACGACGTGGCTACCAGTTGTGGCGGCCGTCGCCGTCGCGCGAGTCGACGCCGTAGTGCATCGACGAGAGCGGCCGGCGCCGCGAAGACGATGATCAGGGTGGCGAGAGAGACGATTGCGAGTGTCATGGGGGTTCCTTGTGGACTTGGTGTTGACGTCGAAGGTAAGCCCGATTTGCTATTGGCGCTAGGGGAGATATCCTGCTTGAACTCAAGGGAAAACCTATAGATGAACCTGCAGCAGCTCGACTACTTCCTGGCCGCCGTGGACCACGGTTCGTTCAGCGCCGCCGCCGACCACCTGCACCTCTCCCAGCCCTCCGTCAGCGAGCAGGTCAGGCGCCTGGAGGACGAGCTGGGCGTGCGCCTCTTCCAGCGTGTCGGCCGCGGTCTCGTGCTGACAGAGGCCGGTCGGACGCTGCGTCCGCGCGCCGAGGCCGTGCGCGAGGCCGTGCGCGAAGCGCGCGAGTCCGTCGTCGCCGTCCGCGAGCTGCGCGGCGGCACTGCGAGCTTCGGGACCTTCGCCACGGCCGACGACTACCTCGGGTCGGGCCTGATCGCCGAGTTCCGGCGCCGCCACCCGAACGTGCACGTGAGGATCCTCGGCCTGAACTCGGCCGAGGCGGCGGAGGACGTGCGCAACGGCAGCCTCGAGGCCGCGATCGTCGCGCTGCCCGTCGACGACGAGGGGCTCGACGTCAGGCCGGTCGTCGAGGACGAGCTCTGCTTCGTCAGCGCGGACGCCGATCTGCTCGATCGCCCGATGACGATCGAGCGGCTTGCATCACTGCCGATGGTCCTCTCTGACGCCAGCTACGGGCGCGCCGACCCGACCCGCAGGGTGCTGGCGGAGATCGCCCAGCGTGCCGGCGTTTCCGTAGAGCCGGTCGTCGACGTCGAGACCGACACCACCGCCTTCGAGCTGGCGGCGGCCGGCGTCGGGCACACGGTTACATGGCTCGGGCTGCTCGCCAACCGCCGCCACCCGCTGCCGTCCGGGCTCGGCTGGACGACGTTCCGCAAGCCGGTCCACGTGTCGCTGGCGTTCGTCTACCGGCGCGGCGCCCCGCTCTCGCCGTCCGCTCGCGAGATGCTTGGGATCGTCGAGCAGCGACTCCTGGAGATCGGGGAAAAGCTCGCGGAGGCGCCCCCGCGAAGGCTCCCCGGCTAACCCCTGCGGGGCGCGGCGCTGTCGCCGCGCAGGCGGCGCAGCAGCGCGTCGCCGGCTCGCGGGCTGGCGTTGTGCACCACCTGGAGCAGGCGGACGATCGGCGGGTGATAGAGCGCGCGGGCGTCCTTCTCGACGGCCGCGATCATCTTCGCTGCGAGCACGTCCGCGCTCGCAGCGCTCGGCCCACCGCGATACCAGTCGGGCATGCGCTCCTTCTCGTGCTCGTGGAGCGACGTGGCGATCTCACCCGGGTAGACGACGGTCAGCGAGACCCCGGTGTCCGCCAGCTCGTGACGCAGCGCCTCCCCGAACATCCGCTGCGCCGCCTTGGTGCCGCCATATACGGCCGCCGACGGGAACGAGCGCAGCGCAGCGCCCGACGACACGATGACGACATGCCCGCGGCCGCTCTCCAGCAGGTGGGGGAGGCCGTAGTGCACCGTTCGGAGCGTTCCATGCCAGTTGACCTCGCTCATCTGCAGCTGCTGCTCGAGCGACTGGCTCGCGGTAGGGGCCGTAGTGCGTGATGCCCGCGTTCGCGACGAGCAGGTCGAGCCCGCCCGCCTGGTCGAGAAAGGCGGTCAAAGCCTGAGCGACCGACTCCGACGAACCGACATCGCAGGCAAGCACGGGGTGGCTGCCGGGCAGGTCGGCGGCGAGATCGTCGAGCTCGCCCGTCGATCGCGCTGCCAGCCCGACGATCGCGCCGCGTGCTGCCAGCGCCCGCGCGAGCGCGGCGCCGATCCCTCGTGACGCGCCCGTGACGAAGGCGCGCGTGCCCGGTTCGATCCGCATCGCGGCGGCAGCCTACCGGGGCCGCCCGGCGCGCCCTTGCCCTGCGGCCGGCCTCACGGACCGCGCGGTACGATCGCCTCCATGTCGAGCGATCACGCGACCGTCGCCGAGGAGGAGTATCTCCAGACGATCTTCTGGCTGCACGAGGCGGGCCTGCCGATGACCGGTGCGAACGTCGCACGCGCGATGCAGCTGTCCGCCCCGACCGTGCACGAGATGCTCGGGCGGCTGGAACGCGACGGCTACATCACGCGCGGCGAGGACAAGGCGATCTCGTTCACCGACAGCGGGCGCGAGCACGCCGAGGGCAGCGTCCGCCGCCACCGCCTGATCGAGCGCTTCCTGACCGACGTGCTGGGGATTCCGTGGGACGAGGTCCACGAAGAGGCCGAGCGGCTGGAGCACGCGATGAGCCCGGTGCTGGAGGCGCGCATGCTCGCCGCGATCGGCGACGCAACGACATGCCCGCACGGGCACCCGATCGAGGTCGGCCAGCGCATCGACGCGCGTGCCGCTCGCCGACGTCGAGGTCGGCGCGAGCGTGCGAGTCGCTCCGCTTCGAGAACGAGGCCGAGGACCTGCTGCACTACCTCAAGGCCACCGGCATCGAGCCCGGCATGGACGGGCACGCTCGCCGAACGCAGCGAGGACGAGGTCGTCGTCGACGCGAGCCGGCCGAGCGCGTCGTCGCTGACCGCCAGCGTCGCGGAGACCGTGAGCGTCAGCGCCGACCCGTCGCCGCCGCCGAGGGTGGCGCTGCCCGAGCAGCTGGTGATCGGCGCAGACCGCTACGGCAGGTAGTGCTCGCCGATCTCGCCGCCCCTGGCGGTGTCATCGGTCGCTTGCGTGCTGGCGCGTGCTCGCCGATCTCGCCGCCCCTGGCGGTGTCATCGGTCGCTCGCGTGCTTGCGCACGCCACGCTCCTGCTTCCTGGCCAGGAACGGCGATCTCTGGCTGGCGGGCCGGCTGGTGGCAGGATGCGGCGCGCGTGTGCGGGGCCGGCTTGGCTTGCGGCCTACAGTGAGCGGTATGCGTCGGCGAGCCGGGTGACGCCTTCGTCGATCTGCTCGGGGGTCACGCCGGAGTAGGCGAGTCGGAGGGTGTTCTCGCCGCCCTCGAGCAGGAAGTCGGTGCCCTTGACGAACTGCACGTCGTGCTCGGCGGCTGCGGTCGAAGCAGCGCGTCGCACGTCGTGCCCTCGGGCAGCTCGACCCACATGAAGTAGCCGCCCTCGGGCGCTGTGAAGCGTGGCCTCTGGGAGGTCGCGCTCGAGCGCCGCGGTCAGCGTCGCGCAGCGTTCCTTGAGCGCCGCCTTGACGGTCTGCGATCGACCGGTCGATGCGACCCGACGAGCAGAACTCGTAGACGATCGACTGGGCGACCATGTTCGGCGAGATGTAGGTGTTGGTCGCAGCCTCTGACGATCTTCGCGATCAGGTCCTCGGGGCCGACGAGGTAGCCGCACGCGGATGCCCGGGCAGACCGTCTTGGAGAACGACGACGCGTACACGACGCGCGCTCGGCCGTCGTTCATCGAGAGCATCGTCGGCAGCGACTCGCCGGTGAAGCGGATCTCGATGTAGGGGTCGTCCTCGAACAGCGTGAAGCCATGCTCGGCGGCCAGCGCGAGCAGCGCCTCACGCTTGGCGAGCGAGAGCGTGTAGCCGGCGGGGTTCTGGAAGTTGGGGATGATGTGGGCGAGCACTCGGCCGCAGCCCGCCGCCCAGCAGCGCGCGCGAGCTCGGTGGCGTCGATCCCGTCGGGCTGGAGCTCGACCATCCGGATGTCCGCGCCGCGCTCGCGCAGCCCGAGCAGCGTCCGGTCGTAGGTCGGCTTCTCGACGACGACCGCGTCGCCCTCGCGCACGAGCGCGTCGAACAGGAACGCGTCGGCCTGCATCGAGCCGTTCGTCACGATCACCTGGGCCTCGTCGACGCCGTGCTTCTCGGCGATCCAGCGGCGCAGCGGCACGTAGCCGACCGACGTGCCGTAGGCCGTCGTACCGGCCGGGTCGCGGTCGAAGGCGGCGCCTGCGGCCGCCTTGAGACCCTCGACGTCGACGATGTCGAGCGACGGTGCTCCGCGGGCGAAGGAGATCGAGTCGGCCATCGCCCGCAATCTACTCGCACGCCCGCAATGGGCCGCGGTCGCAGGCTGCGGCCGGGTCAGCGCGCGCGTCGCACGACGGTCGCGTTGATCGGCGCGGGCCCGCTGGTCATGTTGTCGATCACGACCGCCGCCCGCTCGACAGCCGGCAGGGCGCGCGTGGCCTCCGTCGCGATCAGCTCGATCCTGTCGGCCAGCGGATAGCGGCCGGAGGCGACGTCATCGCGGCCGGGCACGACGCAGGCGCTGCCGGGCCGCGCGCGAACGGCCAGGAGCCGCAGGCGCCGCTGCGCGTCGAAGCGCCGGCCGGCCTCGTAAGCGGCGGTGTGAATCGTTCCCACCCGCTCGGCGGCCGTCAGCCCCGCCCCGCGAGTCCGCTGTCGTGCCGTGGTCTCGGCACGCCGCACGGCACGCGAGCGCGCGGCGGTGAGCGTGCGATCAGGTCGCGACGCCGCGATCGTCGGCACGTCGGCTGCGTCGACGCAGGATCGTCTGCCGCGACCGGCTCGCTCGGCCAGCGCGAGAGCGGAGGCGGAGCCGTCGGTGACGGTGACGAGGCCCTCGCACGGCGGCGGCGCGTTGTCGGCGGCCGCGCGAACGACGACGGCGGCCCCGACGACGCCGTCGCACAGATCGGCCAGCGCGCCGATGTCGGACGCATCGCGCGTGCCGGGCACCGTGTCGAATGCCTGGGCGTCGGGGCCGAGGTCGAGGGCCAGCGCGATCCGCGCGCTCGCTCCGGGCAGTGTCGTCGTGGTGGGCGTCGCCGGCTGCTCATCGTCGCCGTAGAGCACAAGGGCGGTGATCACCCCGGCTGCGATCAGCAGCGGCCCGAGCAGCAGCCACAGCCACCCCCGGCGTCGGCGCGGAGGTGGCGCGTCGCGGACGTCATCGGGTGTCGTCGGCTCCTCGGAAGGCGGCTCCTCGACTCGGGACTCGTCGACGGCGGGCGCCTCGGCCACCGGCACGTCCGTCAGCGGCGCCTGGGGTGCCGACTCGTCGAAGGTCGGCGGAAGCTGCGCGCGCTGCTGCGCAGTCGCACGCTCGAGCCGCACGAGCGCGCGACCGTGATCTTCCACCACGGTCTGGGCGACCTCGCGCAGGCGGTCGCTGGCGCCTGTCAGGCCATCGAGCGAGTTACGCAGGGAGTCGACCCTGCGCTGCGTCTCCTCCACAAGGGGGCCCACATCGGGCGCCGCGGGCGCCGCCGGGCCGGGCGGCCACGTCGGCGACGCCGCGGCGTCGCCGGGACCGGAGGCGACGGGAGCGGGCGCCTCGACGGTCCCGGTGGCGGTCCGCGGGGCGAGAGGCTCGCGCTCGGCCTGCACAGGTGGTTCGCCGTGGGGCGCGCGGCGCGCGGCGGACGGGCCCTGACGCGCCGCGCCGGCGTCGCTCAGAGCGTCGGCGCGCAGTTCGCGCTCGAGTTCGAGCAGGCGCCGCTCCAACTCGCTGAGCGAGTCGCGTACGTCGGGCGGGCGGCCCTCCTCCACCCGCCTGAAGGTACCGGCAGCACAGGACCTCTCGGCGCTCGTAACGATCGCCACAAACGGGGGTATTCGCTGTGTATCCATTGGAACCCATAAAGGAGGGTTTTGATGTCCACGCATTCCGATCCGCACCGGTTCCGCAAGACGGTCGCCGGTCTCGGCATGGTGGCGGCGCCGCTGCTGTTCCTGGCATCGGCGATCGTCTCTCCACGGCTGGAGAGCGACGAGGCCGCGCAGATCGCGGTCGTCGCAGGCGACATGGACCGCTGGCTGCTCTCGAGCACGCTCGGCGTGCTGTCGCTGATCGCGCTGGTCCCGGCGATCCTAGGTCTGATGCACATGCTGCGCGAGCGTGAGACGACGCTCGGGCACGCCGGCGGCGCTCTGGGATTGCTCGGCGCGCTGCTTGCGATGGGCGGCACGGCGATCTCGTTCGTCGTCTGGCAGATGGCGGCCTCAGGTGCCGACCAGGCAGAGATGGCCGCGCTGCTGGCACGTCTTCACGACACGGCGGGTGTCGCGGTCCCGTTCTTCTACGGGGGCTTTGTGCTCGCCGCCGGCCTGGTGCTGCTATGCGCCGGTCTGATGCGGGCGCATGCCGTTCACTGGACGCTGGCGATGAGCCTCGCCGTCGGAGCGGTCCTGTTCGTCGTCGGCTCGGCGGCCTTCAGCGCGACCGCACTGATCGTCGCGGCCGCGTTCACCGTGGTCGGCCTCGTGCCGGTCGGCCGGCAGGTGCTGGCCGAATCCACGGAGGACTGGGAGCACACGCCCGATGTGGGCGGCGGCTTCAGGCCGCTCGCAGGCCACTGAGGTACGCGCCGCCATCGGCGCAAGAACGGCAGAGGTGGGCGCCCACGCGGGCGCCCACCCGCGCCGCCCCGGCGATTTCCTTCCGGTGACCGAAACGTTCTCGCCGCCGTCGCGGCGGCTGGGCGAGCGCGGCGATTTCCTTCCGGTGACCGAAACGTTCTCGCCGCCGTCGCGCCGCGCTGCCGCGGTGGCCGCGCCGGCCGGCGCTACGCCTGCAGGATCTCGACGGCGATCTCGGCGACCTGGGTCGGCGTCCGGCCGACGCGCACGCCGCGTGGCCTCGAGCGCCTCGGCCTTGGCGGCGGCGGTGCCCTTCGAGCCGGAGACGATCGCGCCCGGCGTGGCCCATCGTCTTGCCGGGCGGCGCCGTGAAGCCCGCGATGTAGCCGACGACCGGCTTGGTCACGTGCTCGGCGATGTACTCGGCCGCCTGCTCCTCGGCGTCGCCGCCGATCTCGCCGGACATGACGATCAGCTCGGTCTCCGGGTCGGCCTCGAAGAGCCCGATGACGTCGATGAAGCTGGTCCCCGGGACCGGATCGCCGCCGATCCCGACGATCGACGAGTTGCCGAAGCCGCGCTGCGCCAGCTCGTTGCCGATCTGGTAGGTCAGCGTGCCCGAGCGCGACACGACGCCGACGTTGCCCTCCTTGAAGAACGACGCCGGGATGATCCCGACGTTCGCCTTGCCCGGCGACAGCACGCCGGGGCAGTTCGGGCCGACGAGCCGTACGCCGTCGCAGCGCTCGAGCTGCGTGAAGACGCGCAGTTCGTCGTGAGCGGGGATGCCCTCGGTGATCGCGATGATCGTCGCGATGCCCGCATCCGCGGCCTCGAGGATCGAGTCGGCGGCGAACGCGCGGCGGCACGAAGATCATCGCCGTGTTCGCGCCGGTCTCGCCGACCGCCTTCGCGAAGGTGTTGAAGACGGGGATGCCCTCGACGTCCTGCCCGCCCTTGCCCGGCGTCACGCCGCTGACGACGTCGGTGCCGTAGCGCTTGTTGTTGAGCGTGTGGAACGTTCCCTCACTGCCGGTGATCCCGGAGACGCACAGCCGCGTCTCGCCGGTGACGATGACGCTCATGCGGAGGCCTCCTTGGCCAGTTGGACGACCCTTTCGGCGGCCTCGTTCATCGTCGACGCCGTGTGCACGTTCGGCAGGTCGGCGTCCGCGAGGATGCGCCTGCCCTCCGCGTCGTTGGTCCCGTCGAGCCGCACGACGAAGGGCACGTCGGGGCTGATCTGCGTCGAAGGCCTCCACGAGCCCGTTGGCGACCTCGTCGCAGCGCGTGATGCCGCCGAAGATGTTGAAGAGCACGGCCTTGACCTTCTCGTTGGAGAGGATCACCTCGACGGCACTGGTGATCGCCTCGGCCTTCGATCCGCCGCCCGCGTCGAGGAAGTTCGCCGGCTCGCCGCCGTACTGCGCGACGACGTCGAGCGTGCTCATGACGAGCCCCGCGCCGTTGCCGAGGATCCCGATGTCGCCGTCGAGCTTGACGTACGTGAGGCCGCGCTCGTGCGCCATCTGCTCCTGTGGGTCCTCGGCGCTCGGGTCGCGCAGCTCGGCGTTGTCCGGGTGGCGGAACAACGCGTTGTCGTCGAGCGTGACCTTGGCGTCGAGCGCCGTGACCGTGCGCTCGGGCGTGACGATCAGCGGGTTGACCTCGACGAGCATCGCCTCCTCGCTGACGAACGTCTCGTAGAGCTTGGCGATGAACGCGCCGACCGGCCGCACGAGGTCCGCGTCCACGCCGCCGTCGAACGCCAGGCGCCTGCCCTGGTAGCCCTGGAAGCCGAGCAGCGGATCGACGTGCAGCGTCGCGATCGCCTCGGGGTCCTCGTCGGCGACGGCCTCGATGTCCATCCCGCCCTTGGTGGAGAACATGACGAGCGGCTTCTTCTCGGACCGGTCGAAGATGATCGAGGCGTAGTACTCGGCCTCGATCTCGGACGCCCCCTCGACCCACACCTCGTGGACCGTGAAGCCCTTGATGTCCATGCCGAGGATCGCGCCGGCGTGCTCGCGCGCCTCGCCGGAGTCCTGCGCGATCTTGATGCCGCCGGCCTTGCCGCGCCCCCCGATCTTGCACCTGCGCCTTGACGACGACAGGGGTACCCGATCTCGTCCGCAGCGCTGACGGCCTCCTCGACGGTGCGCGCCGGGATGCCTTGGGGAACGGGGATTCCGTGGCGGGCGAAGAGCTGCTTGCCCTGGTACTCGAGGAGGTCCATGGGGGCGCAACCTAGCGAAGCGACGGTGGCGTCGTCCGGTTCGAGACGGCGCCGGCCCGGCCCCGAACCCATTTGACAGCGCTGTGGGTGTCGATGACCGTTGGGAGGGTGACCCGAGCCGGCACAGCAGCCGTCCGTGCGCTGGCTGACGGCTGGTGCTCGCGGCCGGGTTGCTGGCGGACCTCGCCGCCGGGGCGCGGGCCGCGCCGGACCTGGCGGTGGAGGTGCGAGCGGCCCGAACCCGGTTGCGATCGGCGAGACAGTGGACAGTGACGGCAACCGTCCGAAACAAGGGCGACGAGCCCGCGCCCGAACGACGATTTCGTTCGGTCAGTTCACCGACGTCGCCCTGTTGGGCGTGGCCCGGCTGTCAGACGTCTTCGCCTTGGGTGTCCTGCGCGCTTGGTCAGGTCGGACGCTCCCCCTTGGCGACAGCGCAGGGTTCCGTCATCTTCACCGGGCCGGGTCGCCAAGCAGCGCAACCGTGCGCTCGGAACGTGAGCTCACGACAACGAGAGCGGGGATACAGCCGTCCGACCCGACGCCCGACGACAACATGGTCCACCGCGATCACCACCGTCGAGCCTCGCTCCGACCTGAAGCTGCTGTTCGACGTGGCGCCGCCGTCGGTGACCGCCGGCAACGCCGTGACGTTCACGGCCTCGGTGTCCAACTCCGCCGCCGGACCGGCGCGCGACGCCCGCGTTCTCATCCAGATGCCGCCGGAGCTCACGGTGCTCCACGGCGGCGGCTGTGCGGTGTCCGTCCTCAAGGTGAACTGCGACCTGGGGACGGTCGCCTCGCTCACCACTGTGGAGCGGAAGCTGCAGATCCTCGTTCCGCAGGAGGGCAGCTTCATCGTCATCGGGACGGTGTCCTCGTCACGGCCGGACCCGACCCCTATCGACACTCAGGCGCAGGCCTCGATCATTGCGCTGGAACCGATCGGGCCGGTCATCCCGCCCCCGCCGGCGCCACCGGCGGCGCCCGCCGCGAAACCGAAACCGAAGGCGAAGCCGAAGCTGAAGAAGCCGGTGCGCTTGAAGATCGCGTTGCTCGCCAAGGGTGTTCCCAAGAAGCGCTGCGTGCGCTCCCGCAGGCTGCGGCTGAGGTTGCGCCAGCCAGGCGGGGCGGCCCGCTCCATGGCGCAGATCTACGTCGGCAAGCGGCGCATCAAGACCGTCAAGGGCCGCGCGCTGCGCAAGTCGGTGCGCCTCAGCAAGCTGCCGAAGAAGGGGCGCTACAAGCTGCTCGTGGTGCTGACGCTGCGCGACGGGGGCCGGCTCAGCGGGCGCCGCACGCTGCGAGCCTGCCGTTCGGCGCGCCGATGAGGCGTGCCGCACCCTGACGGTTCCGTTTGACAGCCGTCCCCATCGGCACCAACCTCTCTCTGTGAGTCGCCGCCATCTCGCACGCCTCGTGGTCCTGCTCGGGCTGGCGCTCGTCTGCGCGGCCGCTGCGCCGGGCAGCGCAGGCGCCGCTGCGGACCTCTCGATCGCGATCTCTGCGTCGCCGGATCCGGCTGCCGCCGATGACCCGGTGACGGTCCGGCTGACGGCCCACAACAAGGGCGACGCGGCGGCCAACGGTGCATACATGGCGCTCGTCGTGCTCGGCAGCGTGACCCTCGGCGAGGGCGAGGAGTGCATCAACTTCCTCGGCCGCGTGGCCATCTGCGACGTCGGCACGATCGAGCCCGGACAGACCGTGCGACGGTCGTTCCAGTTCACCAACCCGGACGTCGGTGAGCTCGAGTTCCAGTCGAGCGTCAGCAGCGACTCGGCGGACGGAAATCCGGACGACAACACCGCGACCCGGAAGGTCACCGTCGAGCCGCGCGCGGACCTCAAGCTCGGCATGGACCTCGGGGAGACGAAGGGCGCCGCGCGCAACGCCACGCTCGCCGCGAGCGTGCGCAACACGTCGAAGGGGCCCGCTCGCGAGGCCAAGCTCCAGGTCGAGATCGAGCGCGGCCTGGCGGTGGTCAGCCTGCCGGCCGGGTGCGCTCGCGCGGCTCTGCGCGTGACCTGCGACCTCGGAACGATGGCGGACCGGTCCAGCGCGACGCGCGTGATCGGGCTTCGTGCCGCTCGCAAGAGCACGTACAGCCTCGTCGGCGCCGTGACGTGGGCCGGGCGCGACCCGACGCCGGCCGACAACCAGGCGCAGGCGCTTCTGACGACGCTCGCGAACACGCGCGTCGTCGCGCTCCGCAGGCTCTTGCGGGGGCTCCCGTCGTCGGGCGGCTGCGTGCGCGGGAGGCGGCTGCGGCTGCGGCTGCGCACGCCGCTCGGCTCGAAGCTCTCGAGGGCCGACCTGTACGTCGCCGGCAAGCGCGTGCGGCGCGTGAGGGGGAAGGCGCTGCGCAGGCCGGTCACGCTGCGCAGGCTGCCGCGCAAGCGGTTCACGCTGCGGGCCCAGTCGACGATGCGCGGCGGTCAGCGGCTGGTCGGCCACGCGCGGCTCGTGGACTGCAGCGCGCGGGTCGTCTAGAGCGTTCGGAGGGCCTCCCCAGAGGGCGGCCGCGGCGATGGTTCCTAGAATCACCGGCCTATGGCGCTCCCTGCGAAGGTCAACTGGCTCACATTCGACGTATACGGCACGCTGATCGACTGGGAGACGGCGATCAACGACGCCTTTCAGCAGGAGGCGCAGCGCGAGGGCTTCACGCTCGTCGATCCCGACGCGATCTTCCCGCGCTTCCTCGAGCTTCAGCACGAGATCCAGAGCGGCTCGTACGAGCTCTATGCGGAGGTTCTCCGGCGCTGCGCGGTTCAGATCGCCAAGGAGCTCGAGTGGCCGCTCGAGCCGTCGCGGGCCGGCTTCCTGCCCGCACTCCCTGCCGCGGTGGAGGCCCTTCAAGGAGACCAACACCCAGCTGACGCGCTTCGGCAAGAAGTTCCAGACCGGGCTGATCTCGAACATCGACGACAAGCTGCTCGGCGAGACGCGCCGTCACCTGCCGCACGAGTTCGACCTCGTCGTCACGGCTCAGCAGGTGCGCTCATACAAGCCGGACTCGGCGCACTTCACGGAGTTCGCGCGCCGCGTCGGCAGCAAGAAGAACTGGGTCCACATCTGCAGCGGCGTGCACCCTGATGTCGAGCCGTGCACTCAAGGCGAAGATCCCCGTCATCTGGGTCAATCGCCGCAAGGAGCAGCTCGACCCGAGCGCCAAGAAGCCGACCGCCGAGGTCAAGACGCTGCTCGAGGCGGCGAAGCTGCTGGGCGCGGGCCGACCGCCGGCCGATGCGCGTCGTCGGCCTGCACGAGGACGTCCTTGTCTGCACGTCGGCGTACTGGCAGACGACCTGCACGATCGTCCGCGCATCGGTCACCGGCGACGAGAACGGCCCGGCCGCCGAAGCTTTCGTCATCGATTCCCCCGTGCTGCCGGACGGAGCTGGAGGCGCTGCCGGCGCTGCTGGAGCAGGTCGGCTGGCCGTGCACCGGCCTGCTCGCGACGCACGGCGACTGGGACCACCTCCTGGGGCGGCTGGCGTTTCCGCAGGCTGCGCTCGGAGTGGCCGAGACGACGGCGGCGCGGCTCGCCGCTGAGCCGGGCGCGGCCGCCCGCGAACTGCGCGCGTTCGACGAGCTGAACTACATCGAGCGCGGCCGCCCGCTCCAGCTCGGCCAGCTCCAGGCGCTGCCGGTCCCGGGGAAGCTCGACGTCGGCACGTCCGAGCTGGAGCTGCACCCGACCGAGGGCCACGTGGCGGACGGGATGGCGATCTGGATTCCCTGGGCGAAGACGCTCGTATGCGGGGATTTCCTTTCCCCTGTCGAGATACCGATGCTCTCGCAGGGCGGTTCGCGCTCGGCCTACCGGGCGACGCTCGCGCGGCTCGCCCCGCTGGTCGAGCAGCCGGCTCACGTCGTGCCCGGTCATGGTGCCGTTCTCGATGGAGTGCGTGCGGCGGCGATCCTGCGGGAGGACCTCCTCTATCTCGAGGATCTCGAGCTGCCGCTGGCACGGCGCTCGGGCGAGCAGCGCCGGATCCACGAGTCCAACCTCGAGCGGATCCGGGCCGGGGAGCGAGCGTGATCCATCACGTCACGCTCGAGCTGCGCGAGGCCCAGGCCCCGGCCGAGGCCGCCTTCTGGGAGCTGCTCGGCTTCGAACTCGTCGAGCCGCCGCCCCGCGTCGCCGGCCGCGCGCTGTGGGTGCAGCGAGCGGGGACGCAGATCCATCTGGGCTACGAGGCCGATCCGGTGATCCCGACGGAGGCTCACGTCGCAGTGATCGCGGCCGACTACGACGAGGCGCTCGAGCGGCTGCGCAGCGCCGGCCACCCCGTCGACCCGCGCGCCGAGCACTGGGGCGCGGCACGCTGCTACACGCGCACCCCGGCCGGGCACCGCGTCGAGGTCATGGCTGCGCCGCCTCCAGCCGCAGCAGCTTGACCTTGCCGCTGACGGGGTCGCGCTCGATTCCGTCGACCAGTTCCGTGCGAACCGGCACGCCGGACACGCCGAGGTCGTGGAGGCCGCGCCCCAGCACGGCGGCGGCGTCCTCGCGTATGCGCTCGGGCTCTGCGCCGCGGGCGGCGGCGACACGCAGGTGCACCTCGCCTTCGCGAACCACGATCTGGAACTCGGCCAGGCCGGCCACGCCCACGAGCGGCTGCAGCAGCCGCGCGGGATGGACATCGGTCGTGAGACCGGCGCCCGTCGGCAGGGTGACGATGTCGCTGGTGCGGCCCTCGAGCGCGCTGATGCGGGCGAACGTGCGCCCGCATGCGCAGGGCTCGTCGGTCATCGTGACGAGGTCGGTCACCTCGAAGCGGATCAGCGGCTGGGTGCGCAGGTAGAGGTTCGTCACGAGGACGCGGTTACCGGGCGCTCCCGGGGCGACGGTGCGGCCCTCTTCGTCGACGACCTCGAAGATCGTCAGATCCTCGAACAGGTGCAGGCCGTCGTGTCGCTCGCAGTCGACCGCCGTGATCCCGGTCTCGGTGAGCCCCAGGCAGTCGTGCGGCTCCACGCCCCATGCCGCCCGTATCGCATCGGTCATCGCCGCCGTTCGCTGCTCGCTCGTGGTGGAGATGCCGGCGGGTGCGATCCGCAGGCGCTCGTCGAGCTGTGCCGCGGCGAGCTGCGCGGCGACAGATGGGTAGCAGGTCACGAAATCCGGCTGGAACTCGTTGAGCGCCGAGATCAGCTCATCCAGCGGCTGGTCGACTCGCAGGCGCAGCACGCGGTGGACCCCGGCGTCCATGGAGGCCGACCCGCGCCAGGTCATGTGCCGCGGCCC
This sequence comes from uncultured Actinomycetes bacterium, assembly GCA_963714935.1. Classification (GTDB taxonomy): domain Bacteria; phylum Actinomycetota; class Thermoleophilia; order Solirubrobacterales; family Solirubrobacteraceae; genus F1-60-MAGs163. Next base: position 500,618 of record CAVQQA010000003.1, on the reverse strand, counting down.
GCTGGCGCCGATCGAGGCGATCCGGCGCCGGCGCGGAAGCCGGGGCCTCACGCCCGCCCATGAGGTCCATCGCAGCGCGGCGGCGAGCAAGGTGCGCCACTCGTCGCGGTCGTAGACGTAGACCGCCCGCCGGCCCGAGCTGCCACTGGAGGTCATGACCCGGAAGCGGTCGCGGTACAGCTCATCGCCGCGAAGCTGCGCCACGTGCTGCTCCAACTCGGCCAGGCGCAGTACGGGGTCGGTCACCAGGTCGTCGAAGCGGTCCATCAGGTGCGACTTGGTGACGATCGGAAGCTCGTCGAGCCGAACCGCGCCGGGGCTGACGCGGCCGCCGTAGTGCTCGCGGTAGAACGACGAGTGCTCCGTCGCGTGCGCGACGAGATCGCCCAGCGCCGTCCGGCGGTACTGGTCCAGCCGCTCGCGTGGCCAGCGCTCGCGCTCCGCGAATTCGCGCTGGCGGCGCAGTGCGGCGGCGAGGTCGCGAAAACGGTTGAGCCTGCTCGGCGTGCTCATCGTGAGCCTCCCTGGGTCATCTCGCGGACGATCGCGGCCGTCAGCACGTCGTGCATCGTCTCCAGCGCCTGCGGGTCGCCGTCGATGGCCTCTTCGAGTGCCAGCGCGTTGCTGATCGCGATCTCCGCCCGCGCGACGTCGTCGGGCCTCAGGCCGTGCGGCGCGGGGAGCGGACCCGCATTGCGCTCGAGGACCTCGGTGATGCCGGAGCGCAGGCGCTCCTGAACCTGTGCGTAGCGCTCGTGAAGCTCAGGGTGGCGTGCGACGTGGACCCGGAACTCGATGACGAGCAACACCCAGTCGAGCCGATCGCGCGCTCCGCGCAGCCACTCGCGGTTGATGGCAGCGGCGTCGCCCGCGAGCGTCCCGGTCGGCGCCATCGAGCGCAGCGTCGCCGCGCGCTCGTCGACGCGTCGCTCGAGCAGGGCGAGGAACAGGTCGGCCTTGTTCTCGAAGCGGGAGTAGACCGCGCCCTTCGTAAACCCCGCCTCGGCGGCGACGGCGTCGAGCGAGGCGCCGTGAAAGCCCTCTCGGAGGAAGACCTCGCGCGCCGCGTCCAGCAACGCGCGGCGCGTCTCCTGGGCGCGCTCCGAGCGAGTGAGACGAACACTTGCCATACCGTCGGTATTCTAATACCAACGGTATGGTTGTCAAGTCAGGCGTCGCGCGTCGCGCGCGTGAGACGAACCAGCCGCTGGTCGCCGGTGAAGAGCCGCTGCGAGCCGAGCAGACCCGTGACCGAGGTCGTGACCACGACGGCGCCGAGGATGATGTACATCAGCGCCAGCTGCACCATCACCGCGTCGATCGGCTCTACGCCGGCGAGGATCAGGCCGGTCATCGCGCCGGGCAGGAAGACGATTCCCAGCGCCTTCACGTTCTCGATCTGCGGCGCGATCGACAGCCGCAGCGACTGCCTGACGATCGGGCGGATCGCCGCCGAGCCGGTCAGCCCGAGGGCGAGCCGAGCCTCGATCTCGTCGCGCTTGTCGGCGGCCTGCTCCGCGAGCAGTTGGACGACCACGACACATGACTTCATCGAGTTGCCGACGACCATCCCGGCGATCGGGACGAGCGTTCGGCCCTCGAGCGGGAAGATCCCGAGGCCGAAGGTGAGTCCCAGCGCGACCGTGGCGGTCAGCGCGTTGGCGGCGAGCCCGATCGCAAAGACCCCGGGGAGCGCGGGCGCGCGGCGCGCCACGGTCGCCGCCGCGAAGATCACGATGCCCGCGACCCACAGCCAGGACCAGGCGAGAGGCGTGCCGTCGTCGATCACCAGCGTGAGGCCCGCCGCGACGATCAGCAGCTGCACGACCGAGCGCAGAACCGCGACCACGATGTCGCGCTCCAGGCGCAGCGATTCGCGCATCGAGAGCGCGATCGCCACCATGACCAGGCTCAGCGAGAGGACCAGGCCGAGCGCGCTGACGTCACCCTCAGGCATCGCGCTCCGGCTCGCTCGCGCGGGTCGTCCGGTGCGCCGACCTCGTCGCCGACCCGCGCACGCTCCTCGGTGCGAGTTACGCGCCCCTCCTCCAGGCGGACGACGTGATCCGCCACGCGCTTGATCTGCGCCTCCCCGTGGCTGACCAGCACGACTGGCACGCCGTCGGCGGCCAGCTCGCGCATCAGCTCCTCCAGCGTCTGCGCGGCATCGGCGTCGAGCGATGACGTGGGCTCGTCCATCAACAGCACGTGCGGGTCGGTGGCGAGCGCCCGGGCGATGCAGACGCGCTGGGCCTCCCCGCCTGACAGCGAGCCGCCGTCCCGTGCCGCGAAGCTCGCGTCGAGCGCGGCGTGGCGCAGCAACTGCGCGATGCGCTCCTCGCCGGCCTGTGGGTCGGCGATGCGAACGTTGTCGGCGACGCTGCCGGGGAACAGCACCGGCCGCTGGAAGACCATGCCGACCTCGCGGCGATGGGCGAGCGGGTCGAGCGCGGCGACGTCGGCGCCGCGGTAGCGGACGACGCCGGACTGCGGCGCCTCGAGCCGGTTGCAGCAGCGCAGCAACGACGACTTCCCGGCTCCCGAAGGGCCGGCGATCGCCGTGACGCCGCCGCCGGGAAGCTCGACGCTGAGCGCGTCCAGCCGGGGGCGCTCGTCGCCGTCGAGCGTTACGCGCTCGAACGAGAAGAGGGCGTCGGCCATCTTCGCCGGGCGTCAGCCCGCCTGCGGCGGGTCGAGATGCAGCCGCAGGTAGAGGTCGCGCCCGCCGTGCGGGTTCTTGACGGCGAAGCCGAGTTGTTCGTAGAGGGCGAGCGCAGAGCTGTTCGCCTCGTTGACGTCGAGTTCCGCGCGCCGGCAGCCGCGTTCCCGCGCGCGGTCGAGGGCGAACTCGACGAGGGCACGGCCCAGTCCACCGCGGCGCGCGTCGGGATTCACGTAGACGTCCTCGATCAGGCAGTCGCCTCCGGCGCGCCAGATGCTGTGGCGGTAGCGCAGCTGTGCGACGCCGGCCGGGGGGGCGTCGTCATGGGGCGCACCGAGCAGGAAGTCGGTCTGAAGGTCGTCGCTCAGCTTCTCGACGCTCGCCAGGAACGAGTTCGCCGAGGGCCAGTCGTAGCCCAGCGAGTCGCGGAAGGCGACCAGCAACGCCGCGACGGTCTCTGCCTCATGCGGCTCGGCGAGCCAGACACGGGGTGAGTTCGCGCTCATCCGCGCTTGCGCACGTACCAGTGGACGGTCATCTCGCAGACGACCGTGCCGTCGGCGTCGCTCAGCTCGACGCCGACGGGAAGGCGCACGCGGCCCTCGCGGTCGAGTTCGCCGAGGATCGCATCGCTCTCACCCTGGAGCCGGCCACGCGCTGTGATGTCGCCGCGTGCGATCTTCATGTACGTGATCTCGGCACGCTCGGCGAGCGGCGTGATCTCACCCATGCGCTCGGCGAAAACGCCGGCGAAGGCGCCGCCGGACGCCGACTCCCCGGCGCTGAAGAGGGCGCCGGCATGCTGTGAGGCGACGTGGTTCATCGTCGACGGCCCGTCCGGGAGCGTGACCGTGCACGTGCCCGGACCGATCTCCTCCACGTTCAGCCCGATGTGGGTCGAGAACGGGATCAGCTGGTTGTAACCGGAGGCGAGCGCTTTGTAGTCCATGGCGCGCGCAACCCTACTGAGCGGGCGCGCCGGCCTGGGCGATGCTGCCCTGCGGCGCGACCGCCGAGCGCCGGGCCTTCGTCTTCGACTTCCTCCTGGGGATGCAGGTGCGGTAGCGGCGCTGCGCGACGATCTTGCGCTTGCTCGATGTCGTGATCGTGATGCGCACGGTGAAGCGCCCCTTGGAGAGCCCGCGCAGGTTGACGGTCGCCCGGTAGCGGCCCTTGATCTTGCGCGTCTTGACGCGCTTCCCGCGCACGATCACCTTCACCGAGCGGATCCGCACGCCCTTCGGCTGGCGCAGCCGGATCGGGAACTTCCGGCGGCTGATGCAGCGTCTGGCGGACGGCAGCCCTATCGCCGCGGCCACCTGCTCCCTGGACTTCTCCGCGAGCACCTGCTCAGCCGGCTTGACGGGCTTGGCCGTGTTGAACTCCGCGCTGGTGGCGGCAGTCGATCCGCCGGCGTTGGTGGCCGTGACCCGGCAGGTGATCGAGTTCCCGGCGTCGGCCGACGCGAGCGCATAGGTGGCGGCGGTCGCCCCGGGTATCTCGCCGGCGTCCCGCAGCCACTGCACCCTGAAGGATGGGCTGGGAATGCCGGCCCACGAACCGAGCGCGCACGTCAGGGTCGAGCCCGGCTCCGCGCTCCCCGAGATCGCGGGGCGCGTGACGTTCTGCGGCGCGACCGCCGCCACGCCGACGGCCGCGGTGGTCGCGTTCACGCTTCCGCCCACGTTCGTCGCCGTGACACGGCAGGCGAGCGAACTCGTCACGTCGGCGGCGCCGACCGCGTAGGTGGCCTGATTCGCCCCGGCGACCGGCTGGCCGTCGCGCAGCCACTGGACCTCGATCGACGGCGTGGGGGCGCCGCTCCAGGTGCCGGTCGCGCAGGTCAGCGTCGCCCCGATCGTAGGAGTTCCAGTGAGCGAGGGGGGCGTCATGTTCTGCGGGGTGGCGGCCGGCACGTTCACCGCCGATGTGGTCGCCTGCGCGCTGCCGCTCGGGTTCGTGGCCGTGACGCGACAGGCGATCTGGCGCGCCGCGTCGTCGCCGGTCGGCGCGTAGGTCGAGCCGGACGCACCCTCGATCGGCTGGTTGTCGCGCAGCCACTGGAACTCGAACGTGGGGCTGAAGGTCCACGTGCCCGGGTTGCAGGTCAGCGTCTCCCCGACCGCGACGTTGCCCGTGATCGTGGGCGGGACCTGATTGCCCGGCGGCGTCGGCGGCTGGAGCAGCAGCCGCGCGCCGAAGCTCGGCGCCCCCGGGTAGTCGAGCTGGTAGGCCTTGCCCCCGCCGAGCGCCGGTGCGTCGAGGGTGGCGAACTGGCCGGCGCTCGACCCCGAGGTCATGAACGCGAAGACGTCACTCGTCGCAGGATCGAATCCGCCGCCATGGATCGCCTTCAGCGTGCCGTTCAGGTTGGCGTTTCCGCTGACCGTGAGGACGTCGAAGCCGCTGCCGGGGATCGTGCCCGTCAGATCGATCTCCAGCGTGCCGCCGGGTCCCTGGTTGTAGTTGACCGTTATCGTCAGCGTCCCCGGCGAGGTGCCGGGGCGCACCGTGCCCGACGTGTTCGTGACGGTGCCGGTGACCGTGCCGTTGCCGCTCAGGACTCCGGTACCGGTGAAGGTCGGCGTTCCGGAGTAGGAACCGTCGACGCGGAACACTCCGCCGGAAATCGCCGCCACGATCCCCCCGCCGAGCGTGCCGCCGGCCGCGATCTCGGTCAGCCCGCCGGTCTGCTCGAAGCCGCCGACGACGTTGATGGTCTGGCCGCCGCCCACGCTGAGCGTGCCGCCCGCCACGCGCAGCGGCGTGACGATGCTGTTGCTGCCCGCGCCGCTGCGCAGAAGACGTCCATCCGGGCCGCTGATCTTGATCGCTGCGGAGTCCAGTCCGGCGTTGCAGTTGAACACTGTCTGTGCGGCGTTCGCGGTTATCTCCAGTTGCTGGTTGATGACCAGGCTCGGGTCGCCGCCACCCAGGTCGAACAGGCAGACCGCCCCGCCATCCAGGCTCGCGTCGACGTTCAACACCAGGTCCGCGCCGTTCTGCACCGTCAACGTGCCAGCCGTCGTCTTCGCGAACGTGGCGGGGCTGTCGATGGTGGTGGTGAAGTTCCCGGTCAGCGTGCCGCTGGTGACGTTCAGCGCGCTGGTCGGCTGCAACGCCCGGCTGCTGGACAGCGTCCCGCCGGAGAGGTTGTAGGTGACGGGGGCGAGCGCCGGGCTCGCGCCGGCCAGCGACAGCGTCCCGGCGCTGTGCGTGAGCGTCGTCGCGGTCAGCGAGCCGCCGTCGGGGATCGTCACGCTGTCGGCGATGATCGTGTGACCGGCACCGGTGATCACGCCCGTCGAGGTCAGCGTGTGCGCCGAGGCGAACGTCGTCGTAGCGGCGTTGGCGGTGGTGTGGCTGCCCGACCACGTCGCACCGGCGGTGCCGCCACTCAGGCTCATCGACCCCGCCAGCACGTTGAACTGGCCGTCGTTGTCGACCGGTGTGACGATCGACGTCGCCCCCACGAAATCCTTCAGCAACTCACCGGTCGCGCTGATCTTGATCGCTGCGGAGTCCAGTCCGGCGTTGCAGTTGAACACTGTCTGTGCGGCGTTCGCGGTTATCTCCAGTTGCTGGTTGATGACCAGGCTCGGGTCGCCGCCACCCAGGTCGAACAGGCAGACCGCCCCGCCATCCAGGCTCGCGTCGACGTTCAACACCAGGTCCGCGCCGTTCTGCACCGTCAACGTGCCAGCCGTCGTCTTCGCGAACGTGGCGGGGCTGTCGATGGTGGTGGTGAAGTTCCCGGTCAGCGTGCCGCTGGTGACGTTCAGCGCGCTGGTCGGCTGCAACGCCCGGCTGCTGGACAGCGTCCCGCCGGAGAGGTTGTAGGTGACGGGGGCGAGCGCCGGGCTCGCGCCGGCCAGCGACAGCGTCCCGGCGCTGTGCGTGAGCGTCGTCGCGGTCAGCGAGCCGCCGTCGGGGATCGTCACGCTGTCGGCGATGATCGTGTGACCGGCACCGGTGATCACGCCCGTCGAGGTCAGCGTGTGCGCCGAGGCGAACGTCGTCGTAGCGGCGTTGGCGGTGGTGTGGCTGCCCGACCACGTCGCACCGGCGGTGCCGCCACTCAGGCTCATCGACCCCGCCAGCACGTTGAACTGGCCGTCGTTGTCGACCGGTGTGACGATCGACGTCGCCCCCACGAAATCCTTCAGCAACTCACCGGTCGCGCTGATCTTGATCGCTGCGGAGTCCAGTCCGGCGTTGCAGTTGAACACTGTCTGTGCGGCGTTCGCGGTTATCTCCAGTTGCTGGTTGATGACCAGGCTCGGGTCGCCGCCACCCAGGTCGAACAGGCAGACCGCCCCGCCATCCAGGCTCGCGTCGACGTTCAACACCAGGTCCGCGCCGTTCTGCACCGTCAACGTGCCAGCCGTCGTCTTCGCGAACGTGGCGGGGCTGTCGATGGTGGTGGTGAAGTTCCCGGTCAGCGTGCCGCTGGTGACGTTCAGCGCGCTGGTCGGCTGCAACGCCCGGCTGCTGGACAGCGTCCCGCCGGAGAGGTTGTAGGTGACGGGGGCGAGCGCCGGGCTCGCGCCGGCCAGCGACAGCGTCCCGGCGCTGTGCGTGAGCGTCGTCGCGGTCAGCGAGCCGCCGTCGGGGATCGTCACGCTGGCGGCGATGATCGTGTGACCGGCACCGGTGATCACGCCCGTCGAGGTCAGCGTGTGCGCCGAGGCGAACGTCGTCGTAGCGGCGTTGGCGGTGGTGTGGCTGCCCGACCACGTCGCACCGGCGGTGCCGCCACTCAGGCTCATCGACCCCGCCAGCACGTTGAACTGGCCGTCGTTGTCGACCGGTGTGACGATCGACGTCGCCCCCACGAAATCCTTCAGCAACTCACCGGTCGCGCTGATCTTGATCGCTGCTGAGTCCAGTCCGGCGTTGCAGTTGAACACTGTCTGTGCGGCGTTCGCGGTTATCTCCAGTTGCTGGTTGATGACCAGGCTCGGGTCGCCGCCACCCAGGTCGAACAGGCAGACCGCCCCGCCATCCAGGCTCGCGTCGACGTTCAACACCAGGTCCGCGCCGTTCTGCACCGTCAACGTGCCAGCCGTCGTCTTCGCGAACGTGGCGGGGCTGTCGATGGTGGTGGTGAAGTTCCCGGTCAGCGTGCCGCTGGTGACGTTCAGCGCGCTGGTCGGCTGCAACGCCCGGCTGCTGGACAGCGTCCCGCCGGAGAGGTTGTAGGTGACGGGGGCGAGCGCCGGGCTCGCGCCGGCCAGCGACAGCGTCCCGGCGCTGTGCGTGAGCGTCGTCGCGGTCAGCGAGCCGCCGTCGGGGATCGTCACGCTGTCGGCGATGATCGTGTGACCGGCACCGGTGATCACGCCCGTCGAGGTCAGCGTGTGCGCCGAGGCGAACGTCGTCGTAGCGGCGTTGGCGGTGGTGTGGCTGCCCGACCACGTCGCACCGGCGGTGCCGCCACTCAGGCTCATCGACCCCGCCAGCACGTTGAACTGGCCGTCGTTGTCGACCGGTGTGACGATCGACGTCGCCCCCACGAAATCCTTCAGCAACTCACCGGTCGCGCTGATCTTGATCGCTGCTGAGTCCAGTCCGGCGTTGCAGTTGAACACTGTCTGTGCGGCGTTCGCGGTTATCTCCAGTTGCTGGTTGATGACCAGGCTCGGGTCGCCGCCACCCAGGTCGAACAGGCAGACCGCCCCGCCATCCAGGCTCGCGTCGACGTTCAACACCAGGTCCGCGCCGTTCTGCACCGTCAACGTGCCAGCCGTCGTCTTGGAGAACGACCCGGTGGCCGCGACCGCCACGTTCCCGTTGCCGGTCAGCGTGCCGCCCGTCATCGACGTTGAACCCGACACGGCGAGGGTCGGGTCTCCGCTGAAGGTGATCTGGCCGCCGCCGAGTGTCAGCGCCGCGACGCTCTCGGCCTGGTCGACCGTCACGTTGTCGCCGCTGCCCACGACGGCCGTGTCGGCCGCGCCCGGGATCACCAGGCAGTCCCAGTTGGCGGCGTCGTGCCACGCCGCACCCGGTCCCTGGAAGTTGCATACCGCCGCCGACGCGGAGCCGGGCGCCGCCATCAGCCCACCCGCGGTGAGCGTGAGCGTCAGTAGCAGCAGGCGTCGCATGGCGGTTCCCGGATCGCCCGCGGCGGGACCGGGGAAGCGACCTTACCCTGGGACAGCAGCCGATATCAATCGTCACTCAGTCGTCTTCGAGCGCCAGGAGCACGAAGGCGTCGACGGGCTCGCGCCGCCCCTTCACCTGGAGTTCGCCCAGCGGCGACAGGCGCGAGCCGGCGAGCCGGCGTGCGGTCTCCGCGCCGATCGCGATGCCTCCCACCGGCGCGGCGGACTCCAGCCGCGCTGCGACATTCACGGCGTCGCCGATCACCGTGTAGCTGCGCCCGCCGCCGGCACCCACGACGCCGACCATCGCCTCGCCCGTGTTGACCCCGATGCGAAAGCGCGGCCAGTCCGGGTGCTCGTCGGCGAGCGCGCCTGCGCGGTCACGCAGCGCGATCGCCGCTCGCGCCGCCCGGAGCGCGTGGTCGGGTTCCTGGGGAGGTGACTTGAACGTCGCCATGACGGCATCGCCGATGAGGCTGTCGACCTCGCCGCCGTGCTCGCGGACGATCGGCGGTATGACGACCTCGAAGTAGGTATTGAGCATCTGCGTGACCGCCACCGGATCGCGTTGCTCGGCGAAGCGAGTGAAGCCGGCGAGATCCGCGAAGAGCACGGACACCTCGCGGCTGCCCTGCGCCGTCTGGTCGGTGTAGAGCGCGGCAAAGCGCTCCTCGCGCCACTCGCGGCGGGCCGCCCAGGCGACGACCGCGAACGCCGCCAGGATCAGCACGTGCCACTCCCACCAACTCGTGTGCCAGCTGCGCGAGAGAGCGGTGGCGAGCAGCGCCTCTGCGAGCAGCACGAAGCCCGTCGCCACGGCGAGCGGCAGCACCACGCCGCGGCGCAGCGCCAGCATCAGATAGCGCGAGGCCGCCAGCACGTAGAGGGCGCTTCCGGCCAGCGCCGGCAGGAGGATCGGGCCGGAGGCGCGCTCGACCTGGGTGACGCGGTCGAGCGGCGCGAGCCCAGCGACCGTCGCGACCGCCCAGGCGATCATCAGGCCGATCAGTCCCACCTGCGGCCAGCGTGCGCTTGCCACGGCGCTCGTGGAGGCCGCGCCGCCGCGCGGGAACGCGGAGATCGTGGCGAGCACCGACGCGAGCACGAGACCGACGGGAGTCGCGATCTGGAAGCCGAGGTTCGAGGCGTCGCGGAAGATTCCCGGCGTCGCGAGCGCGTGCAGGCCGAGGAAGCCGGCCGCCACGAGGAAGGTCAGCGAGACCCACAGCAGCCGCTCATCGCCTCGCCGGCGCGCCGACTCCCCCGTGGCGTAGGCGAGGACCGCGGTCGTCGCACCGGCGAGCACGACGAGCCAGAAGTGCGAGGGGTGATGCTCCCAGCGCACGTCGAGGTCCGGCTCGGCGAGCAGCAACGCGAGCCCCGCCGCGGGCAGCATCGCGGCGGCGATCGCGGCCACGAGCGCGTCGCCGCGCCACGAAGCGATGCCCGCGCGCGCCTGCGTCGCGCTCAGCTCCCGGTGCCGTCAGCGGACACGATCAGCGCGATCGGGTCGCCGGCGGCGATCGCCGCGCCTTCCTTGATCGGGAGCTCCTGGATCGTGCCGGCCTTGTGCGCGGTGATCTCGTTCTCCATCTTCATCGCCTCGATGATGCAGAGCAGCTGGCCCTCCTCCACGGCCTGACCCTGCTCGACGACGACCTTCCACATGTTGCCCTGGAGCGGCGCCTCAAGCAGATCAGGGCCGCCGGCGCCGCCGGCCTTGCGGGAGCCCCGCTTCGGCTTGGCGGCCGTCGCGGCGGCTGGGGCCGCGGCGACGCCGTTGCCCGCGAACGGCGGGCCGATGACCTTGACGTCGAACCGGCGGCCGGAGACCTCGACCGTGTAGTCGTGCTCGGCGGTCTCCTCGCTCGTCACCCTCGACGCGCGGCTTGTCGAGCTTCGTGGTCTTCAACCACTTCTTGTCCTCGACCAGATCGCGGCACGTCTCGGCGCGCGCCCACTGCTCGGTGCGCAGCAGCGCGTCGTGGAACGGGATCAGCGTCGTCAGACCCTCGATCTCGTACTCGCCGAGCGCGCGCAGCATGCGCTCCGTGGCCTGCTCGCGGTCGGCGTCCCAGACGATCAGCTTGCTGACCATCGGGTCGTACATCGGCGAGACCTCGGCGCCGGGGCCGACGCCCGAGTCGACGCGCACGCCGGGCCCGGAGGGCTCCCGGTAGTCGCCGATCAGGCCCGGGGCAGGTGCGAAGTTCTTCGACGCGTCCTCGGCGTTGATGCGGCACTCGATCGCGTGTCCGCGCAGCGCGACGTCATCCTGTGAGACCGAGAGCGGCTCGCCGGCGGCGGCGCGGATTCCCTCCTTGACGATGTCGATGCCGGTCACCATCTCGGTCACGCAGTGCTCGACCTGGACCCTCGTGTTCATCTCCAGGAAGAAGTACTCGCCGTCCTGGAACAGGCCCTCGATCGTGCCCGCGCCGACGTAGTCGACCGCCTTGGCTGCGTTGACGCCGATCTGCCGATGCGCGCGCGCATCTGCTCGTCGACCGCCGGGGCCGGTGCCTCCTCGATCAGCTTCTGGTGGCGGCGCTGGATCGAGCAGTCGCGCTCGCCGAGGTGGATCACGTTGCCGTGGCGGTCGGCGATGACCTGGACCTCGACATGGCGCGGATCGGGCAGATAGCGCTCCAGGTAGACGCGCGGGTCGCTGAAGAACTTCTCGCCCTCGCGCGACGCGCCCTCGAAGGCGCCCTCCAGATCGTCCTCGGTCAGCGCGACGCGAAAGCCCTTGCCGCCCCCGCCGCCGGCGGCCTTCACGGCGACCGGGTAGCCGATTTCGTCCTTGGCGATCCCCGCAGCGTCCTCGACGGACTCCACCGTCTCGGTCGTTCCCGGCACGATCGGGACTCCGGCCTTCTTCATCAGGTCTCGCGCGGCGGTCTTGGACCCCATCGCGTCGATCGCGCTGGCGGGCGGTCCGATGAACGTGATCCCCGCCTCCTCGAGCGCTCTGGCGAAGGTCGCGTTCTCGGCGAGGAAGCCGTAACCCGGGTGGACGGCCTCGGCGCCGCACTGCCCGATCACCTCGAGGATCCTGTCGATCTTGAGGTAGCTCTCGGCGGCGGGGCCGGGCCCGAGCAGGTAGGCCTCGTCGGCGGCCTTGACGTGGAGCGCGTCGCGGTCGATCTCCGAATACACGGCGACCGACGGGATGCCCAGCTCCTTGCAGGCGCGGATGACACGGATGGCGATTTCGCCGCGGTTGGCGATCAGGATCTTCGAGAACATGGACCGCGAAGAGTAGGCGACGCGTGAACGGCGGCGTTCGCTCGCCGGTGCGGCCCGTCCGGTCCGGACAGCATCCTGCACGGCGGTGCCGTGCCGAAGCTGAGTGTCGATCGAGAGCGGGTCCTGCGCACGCTTACCTTCTGGCTGCGCCCGGACTTCGTGCTGCGCGTCGTCAACCGCTTTCAGCGGGTCGCCGGGTTCGACCGCGCGATCGCACTGGCATCGAGTGCGCTGACGGCGCTGATCCCGCTGCTGATCTTCACCAGTGCCATTCTTCCGCGCGTCGGCGGCGAGAGCGCAGCCGACGAGATCATTCAGCGCTACGGCCTCGAGGGAAGCGCAGCCGACGCGGTGCAGGCGATGTTCTCACCGACGTCCGGCACGAGCACCAGCATCGGGATATTCGGAGCTTTCTTCATGCTGATCGCGGTGATGAGCTTCGCCCGCGCCTGCCAGCGTCTCTTCGAGCAGACATGGGAGCTTGCGCCGCTGAGCGTTCGCAACAGCCTCAACGGCCTGAAGTGGATCGGAGCGCTGATCGTCTACGGCGCCGTCACCGGGACGCTGCGCGGGCTGTTCAACCGCGGCGCGATCGAGCTCGTCTCCGCAGGCGGATTGATCGTGCTGTCCGCCGGATTCATGATCTGGACCGGCTACATCCTCAGCGCCAAGCGGATCCCGTGGCGCGACCTGATCGCCTTCGGTGTGGTCGCAGCCGCACTGCTCGCCGCGTACTCGATCGGTGCTTCGATCTACGTGCCGCTCATGTTCGAGTCCTACGTCGAGCGCTATGGAGCGATCGGGGTGGTTTTCGCGATGATCTCCGCTCTGTTCGCCGCGATGCTCGTCGTCGTCGGCAGCGCCGCGCTCGGCCGCGAGGTGCACGACGAGCTGGGGCGCATACGTCGCGGCGAGCGCCCGAGCGAGGATGAGGTTCGCAAGCAGTGGAACGCCGTGATCGAAGAGGCGCGGACCCGATATCAGGACGCGCGGCAGTGGCTCGACAGCAAGCGTGCGAAGCGGGACGCCGAGTCCGGAGGCGCCGGCTGAGTCGCCCGGCCCGCTCGGACGGGAGCTGACGCTCGACGGCGTTCAGCCCCAGGGGAGCGGGTCGCCCCAGGGCGACGGTGCGTCGGGCTCGCGCCCGGTCCCCTCCAGAAGCGCCGCACGCTGCCACGGGATTCGCGGCGGCTGGGCCACGGCGGGCGGAGGCGCGGTCTCGCGAATGAAGCGCTCGATCGCCGCGACTGCGGCTGCGGTCTCCTCGGGGGAGGCCGGCGAGCCTGCGAACGTGATCTGGGCGTGGCGATCCGGCACGCCCGGAGCGTAGACGTTCGGGCTGAGGACTATCGTCGCGCGCGATGGCAGGCGTCCCGGTTCTCGATCACGCGGCGGTACTCGGCGCGGTGACCGCGCAGGACGCGATCGGCCACACGCGTGACGCGTTCGTGCGTCACCGGCGCGGCGAGTGGCGGATGCCGCCGAAGGTGTATCTCGATTCGCCTCCTGATGGCGACTTTCGTGCGATGCCCGCGCTCGGGGGCGGGCTGGCGATGCTGAAGTGGATCAGCTCGTTTCCCGGCAACCCGGCACGCGGGATGCCGACCGTCATGGGGATCGTGCTGTTGTCCGACGCGATGACCTCCGAGCCGCTCGCGATCATCGACGCGCGCTCGGTCACTGCGCTGAGAACCGGCGCGGTCGCAGCCGTCGCCGCTCAGGCGCTGGCAGCGCCGGGGGCGGCCAGCGCCGGGCTGATCGGCTGCGGCCTGCACGGCGCGTGGGCTGCGCGCTGCCTGGTCGCGGCCGGCTACGGGGCCGGCGTATGTCACGACCCGAGGGCGGAGGTCGCGGCCGCGCTCGCCGCGGAGCTCGGCGCGGGCTGGAGGCCCGGTACGCGTGAAGAGGCACTTGCGTGCGATGTCGTCACCTGCGTCACGCCGGGGCATCAGCCGGTCGTCGCGGCATCCGACCTGCGCCCGGGGCTGCACCTGAACATGCTCGGCGCCGACGGCCCGGGCAAGGCGGAGGCGACGCTGGACGCAGTCGCTGCGTGCCGGCTGTTCTGCGACGAGTGGGCCCAGGCCGCGCACGGCGGCGAGTTGACCGGCGCCGTCGGGGCCGGGCGCGTGAGCCGCGGCGACGTGACGGACCTCGGTGCCGTGCTCTGCGGTGAGGCGCCGGGGCGCCGGGGCGCTGCGGAGGTGACGCTGATGGACTCCACGGGCCTGGCGATCCAGGATCTTGCGATCGCGGCGGCGGTGCTCGACGCTGCGCGCGAGGGACGCGTGGGGGCTCAGACGGTCACGCTCTGAGCGCCCTGCCGTGACGGCCCGGGGCTACAGCGGGATGTTGCCGTGCTTGCGCTTGGGCTGCGCGACGCGCTTGGTCAGCAGCGTCTCGAGCGCGGTGATGACCTTCGGGCGGGTCTCGTGCGGGACGATCACGTCGTCGATGTAGCCGCGCTCGGCCGCCGAGTAGGGGTTTGCGAAGCGCGCCTTGTAGTCGTCGATCAGCTTCTGGCGGCGCTCGTCGGGCGTCGGCGAGCTGGCGATGTCGCGGCGGTAGATGATGTTGACCGCGCCCTCCGGTCCCATCACCGCGACCTCCGCCTGCGGCCAGGCGAAGTTGAAGTCCGCGAGCAGGTGCTTGGACGACATGACGTCGTAGGCGCCGCCGTACGCCTTGCGCGTGACGACGGTGATCTTCGGCACCGTCGCCTCGGTGAACGCGTACAGCAGCTTCGCGCCGTGGCGGATGATGCCGCCCCACTCCTGGCTGGTGCCGGGCAGGAAGCCCGGGCACGTCGCAGAACGTGAGGATCGGGATGTTGAAGGCGTCGCAGGTGCGCACGAAGCGGGCGGCCTTGGCGCTCGCGTCGATGTCGAGCACGCCCGCCAGCTGCAGCGGGCTGGTTGCCGACGACGCCGACCGCGTAGCCGTTGAGGCGCGCGAAGCCGCAGATGATGTTCTTGGCGTAGTGCTCGTGGATCTCGAAGAACTCGCCGTCGTCGACGATCGAGCGCACGACCTCGCGCATGTCGTACGGCTTGTTCGGGTTCTCCGGGACGAGCGTGTCGAGCGCGGCGTCCATCCGCTGCGGGTCGTCGCTGGGCGCGCACGCGCGGCGGCATCTCGAGGTTGTTCTGGGGCAGGAACGACAGCAGGTAGCGCGTGTCCTCGAGCAGCGCGTCCTCGTCGTCGGCCGCGAAGTGCGCGACGCCCGACTTGGAGTTGTGCGTCATCGCCCCGCCGAGCTCCTCGAACGTCGACCTCCTCGCCGGTGACCGTCTTGATGACGTCGGGCCCGGTGATGAACATGTGCGAGGTCTCCTTCACCATGAAGATGAAGTCGGTGATCGCCGGCGAGTAGACCGCGCCGCCCGCGCAGGGGCCCATGATCAGGCTGATCTGCGGGATCACGCCGGAGCACATGCACGTTGCGCACGAAGACGTCGCCGTAGGCGCCGAGCGAGACGACGCCCTCCTGGATCCGCGCGCCGCCGGAGTCGTTGATGCCGATCACCGGGCAGCCGATCTTCGCGGCCAGGTCCATGATCTTGCACATCTTCTCGGCCATGACCTCGCCGAGCGAGCCGCCGAAGACGGTGAAGTCCTGGCTGAAGACGCAGACGCGGCGGCCCTCGAATCGTGCCGTGGCCGGTCACGACGGCGTCGCCCCAGGGCCGGTTCTTCTGCATGTCGAACTCGTACGTGCGGTGGCGCACGAACGTGTCGAGCTCCTGGAAGGAGCCCGGGTCGAGCAGCTTCTCGATCCGCTCGCGCGCCGTGTACTTGCCCTTGGCGTGCTGCTTGGCCTCCGCCTCCGGAGCGGAGTGGGCGGCCTGCTCGCGAAGCTCCGCGAGCTGGGCCAGCTTCTCGTCAAAGGTGTCGGGGTGCTGAAGGCGGGTCATCGGGCGGCGCAGTCTAGTCCCGCGCCGTCACCGGCTGTACCGCGCCGTCAGCCGCGCGAGAACGGCCTGTGGTGCGCGAAGCCGAGCTCGTCGAGCACGCCGGTGAGGATCCCGACGATCTCGTCCTCGCGGGCGGCAGGCTCGGAGGAGGCGCCGACGGCGAACTGGGCCTCCGGAGCGGCGCTGACGGCCGGCTGGACCCCGGGAGCGGCAGTGACGACCGGCTCGACCTCGGGAGCGGCACTGACGGCCGGCTGGGCCTTCGGAGCGGCAGTGACGGCCGGCTGGACCTCGGGAGCCCGGGTCGCCGCCGTTCCAGCGTCGCGTCCCTGTTCCGGCTGCAGAGCTGGAGCGGGCGCCGCTGTCGGCGGAACCTCGGCTGCGGGGGCGCCGGGAGGCCCGGCGCTAGGCGGGTCGCCCAGGAACCACGTCCTCAGGCGGGCCATGAACCGCCTCGGCTCGGGTGCCGGTTCGGAGTCGAGCTGTGCCGGTGTTGCCGGCGTGGGCGGGTCGGGGGTCGCCTCTTGCACCGGCGCCGGCGCGATCCGGGGTGCGCGGGCGTCGAATGGGACGCGATCGGCCGGGGCGGGCATCGCGACGTCCGCGGGGCCCATGTAGCGGTCACGCACCTTCTGTCCGGCAGATGCGAGGTACTCGGCATCAGCGGGCTTGGAACGCGCTGCAGGCGAGGCGGGAATCACGCGGCTCGGGCGCGGATCCGGCACGTGGGCCTCGTCCCGGCCGGCCGGCGGCGTGGGCTTCTCCGTCGGCGTCGCGGTCAGCGTCACCTTCGTTCCCCACCCGGACGCGCTGAGCTCCACCGTACCTCGAGCGGTGTCGCCCTCCCAGGCGACGGTGGTCTCAGGCTTCAGCCTCGTGATGCGGATCTCGCCGAAGACGCCGAGATGCCGGGCGAGTGCCTCAGCGTCGCTCACCTCCGCCCACAACTCGGGCGGAGACTTCACGAGGGTGCGCTGTGCTCGTGGTTCGCTCATCGCCCCCTTCGGTTCGCCGCCACGGCCTGCGGATCCTGCTCGCGAGGCTCCCGTTATGGAACCTGCAACGCGTCTGGCGCGCTATCGCGCCGGAACCTGCTCGGTCTGCGTCAGCAGCCGCCAGGAGGCCTGGACCGGGTCGAGGAAGCTCGGCGGCTCGCGGAAGCGCAGGCGGTCGTCGTAGTTGTAGTCCTTGACGTACCCCTCCGAGATCGACGAACCACCCACGCCGACCGGGCCACGGTACTTCTGGATCATCGCCCCGGTGATCGAAAGCGTGCCCTGCGGGCCGCCGCAGAAGTAGTTGTCGACCATGATCGAGTGGTTGAGCGCGAGCAGCGCGGCGACCACCTCCAGATCGCCCGGCGACCCCGCGGCGGTGCTGCAGGTTCCCCGCGCCGCGTCCAGGTTCGTCACCGGGTGGTACATGCGTACGAAGTCGTTCGCGATCAGCCCCAGCAGCGAGTCGTTCGTGTTCGTGACGTCACCGCTGATGATGATGTCCTTGGCGCTGGCGATCGTCAGGCTCTTGCCGTAGGAGCCCTGGACGTAGACGTCTGCGCAGCCGGCAGGCGCGCCGTAGGCGTCATACGGCTTGTAGCCCTGTCCGCAGGAACCGTTGTCGACGTAGATCAGGCCGTTCGGCGGGTACGCCCGTGTCGTCCCGTTGACGGTCATGTTGGACGCCGAGAGAACGATCGTGGTGCGCCCCGTGAAGATGTAGTCCGGGAGCGTCAGGTTGCGCAGCGCGGTGTTCGTCGGCGGCATCGTCAGCGTCGGCGCGGAGGGCGTGAACGTGCCGACGAAGTTCGGCGAGCTGCCGGAGCAGGCCGAGCGCCAGCCGGCCGGGGGAGCGGACACTTCGATCGCGTCCGCTGCGTTGCGGCCGAACCTCGGGCTCTTGCAGACATAGAACTCGTCGTTGGTGTGCATCGCCCCGCGCACCTCGTCGTCGGCCGCGAACTGGATCTCCACGCACTTCTGCGTGAACGCCGTCGGCCTGTTGGAGCTGTCGTACCAGGCGCCGCTGTAGGTGCTGCTGCCGCGGCCATCGCGCCACCAGCCGCAGTTGGCCGACGCCCACGCTGTGATGTCGGGAACCGTGGGCGCCCCCGCCACGTAGCGCGTGTACCAGGCCGGATCGAGGCTCTCGATGTCGGTGAAGTAGAGGAAGTCGAGGAAGCTGCGTCGCCGGAACTTGGTGACCACGCTGCGCTTGACGCCGTTGCTGCGCCCCGTCGCGCGAATCCGCAGCACGCCGTCGTCCATCACTGTTCCTGCGGGGTCCGAGGTGCTGCAGGATGTCTTTCCGGGCTTCGGAAGCAGCTCCACGCTGTAGCGCGCGGTCGACCCGTCGAGTGTGCGCCAGATACGCGGGTCCGAGCCGGTTCCGTCCCAGGCCTGGCTGACGAAGGCCGTTCCGGAGAGCGAGGTGCACTTCGCCCAGACGTGAGGGTCGTTCTGAAGCCGGAACATGTAGTTGCTGATGCCGGCCTCGGCGGCGCTGTACGCGAGCTTGCGATCCTGGTCCTTACGCGCCGAGACGGTGTCCGTCTGAACGCTGCTGAGGACCGCCGCCGTGATCAGCCCGAGGATCAGCATGATGCCCGCCATCGCAGGCAGCGCGAGGCCGCGCTCGTCGGCCAGCGGCCTGTGTCTCGTCCTCAGTTGCATCGGGGGCCGGTCGATGTATCGGTCGGATCGCCGGTGCGCATGAACACGGAGTCGTGCAGTTCGGCGGCGCCGCGCTGGTTGCGGAAGTCAGCGGCCGGGTCCGCGCGGAAGCTGACCGCGATCTTCACGGGGAGCGCGAGGCTCGCCGAGTTCAGCGGTGTGGCGATCAGCGTCGATGGGACGACCGGCGTGCCCGCCGTCCAGCCGTAGTAGCGAAAGAGCGGGGTGCCGGGAATCTGCTGCGCGTTCTCCAGCAGAACGCGGCTCGAGGTCGGCGTGGCCGGGAAGGTCAGCGCCGGAGGCGTGCCGGTCGGCACGAAGCGCCGCAGGATCAGGTCGCTGCCCACCAGCGAGAGCTCGTGGCGCTCGGGCGTGGCGTCGATCCCCTTGAGGTTGACGTAGTACGTAACCGAGCTGTCACTCGCGGCGGTCAGCGCCGGCGTCGAGCCCAGGCAGACCTGCGAGCGCAGCTCACGGGTCACGGACTCCATCGCCTCGCGGCCGCGCTGCGCGGAGTCGACGCGCTGGTCGGTGACGCGAGCGAGCTTGACCGAGTTGTCGAGTACGAGCATTCCGGAGAACAGGACGATCAGCCCGACGACCGCTCCCACGAGCAGTTCCACGAGCGTCATGCCGTCCTCGCGGCAACGGACGTCGGTGAGCGTGGGACGCCTCATGAGCAGACGGACCGCGAGCCGCTGGTCGGGATCGTCAGCGTCACGAGACCGGTGCCCCCCGGCGCCCGGTTCTGGATCGCCGTGCTCGTGGAGACGCGGCGGATGCCGTCGTCGGCGCAGACGTTGTAGTCGCCGTAGGGCATGCCCGGCTGGATCAGGTTGCCGTTGGAGTCAAGGAGCCCCGCACCTCCGAACGTCGCGCCGCAGCCCGGCGTGGCCGGCGTGATCCGTACGCGCGCCGTGGACCGCGGGCCGCCGCCCCTCATGACCCGCAGGTTGAGCGCGGGGAGGCGCACGGTGACGCTCTGCGACGTGGCCGGGTTGAAGGTGACCAGCGGCGTGGTCTGCCCGTACTGGCGCGGGTCGGCGCCGTCGCAGCTCCCGCCCCAGACCGCGTAGGGATCCGGGAACGGGTAGAGCTTGGCTCCGCTGGAGATCATCGCCGAGGGCGTCCCGGCCGCGACGGTCATCGTGCCCTGCGGCATGCCGCCGTGCGTGTAGGCGATCGCTGTCGCCGTCGCGGGCTGGACGGTCGCGCCGATCTGGGTGTCGAAGCTGACGTTCGCGGTCGCGGCGCGGTCATACTCGAAGGCGACCGAGTTGGTGCCGCCGCTGACGACCGAGCTGGTCTTGCGAACCGCAACGCTGCCGGTGCGGTCGACGAAGCCGGTCTGGCTGACGTCTACGTAGTAGCCGCCGACGGCGAGGGCGCCGAAGAACGCGCAGCCGCCGCCGTCCGTCACAGCGCTCGCCGTCGAAGGCCCGCTGACGCTGACGGTGACCCCCGCGAGGCCGACGCCGCCGCGGTCGCTGACCTTGGCGATCAGCGACCCGGTGTTGCTGCTGAAGCTGCCGGCCGGAACCGCGACCAGGCTCTCGTTGGTGACCGGCTTGGTCGTCCCCATCCGCGGGAAGGTCACGGTTGAGACGGCCCGCAGGTAATCGGTCTTGGTCGCACCCGAACTGCACGTGGCGGTTCCCGTCGCGTCGTCGATCCAGCGCGTCGACGAGCTGATCGTGTAGGTGACGCCGCCGACGACCTGGGTGCGCGTCGCGTTGAGGTTGGCCAGGTCGCTGACCTTCAGCGCTCGCATTCGCTCCATGTCGTCGCGGGCCAGCGAAGCTGCGACGCTGCGCGACTTGAGGTTGCCGCTCGAGCTCGCGGCCGCGTCGAGCGCTGCGAGGAAGCCCATGGCGAGGACCAGCAGAAGCCCGGCGGAGACGATCGCCTCCACGAGCATCGATCCGCGCTCGCCTGCCGTGGTGGGCGCGCCGTGGCCATCGCGCCGGTGGATTGTGCGGCCATCCTTGGCCTTGCTCTTGCTCACGCGAGCATTGTCGGCACCACCGGCCGTACTTCAATGGCCGTTCGGCGCATGTACTACGCCGTTCACCGCACCAGAGGGCCGTAGACGGAGCCGTTCATCGCGCTTTCCCGGGCGCGATCGAACGGATGTCCAGCTTCAGAACGTCGGCGCGTACCTGCCGAACACGTCCTGCATCGCGCCGCAGACCTCGCCCATCGAGCAGCGATCCTTGAGCGCCCGGCGGATGAACGGCACGAGGTTCTCCGTGCCGCGAGCGGCTTCGCGGAGCTCGTCGAGGCGCTGATCGACGAGCGCCTGATCGCGGTCGGCCTTGAAGGCCTGCGAGCCGCTCGACCTGCTCGCGCTCGGACTCGGGGTCGACGCGCAGCAGGTCCGGCACCTCGAGCTCGTCCTCGACGTACTCGTTGACGCCGACGACGACGTCCTGGCCGATGCGGTAGCGCTCCTGGTAGCCCCAGGCGCTCTCGTCGATCTCGCCGGTGATGAACTGGATCGCGTTGACCGAGCCGCCGAGCTCGTCGACCTTGGCGATCAGCTCCAGCGCCCGCGTCTCGATCTCCTCGGTCAGCGACTCGACGAAGTACGAGCCCGCGAACGGGTCGACGGTGTCGGTGGCGCCGGACTCGGCGCCGATGATCTGCTGGGTGCGCAGAGCGATCTTGGCGGCGCGCTCGGTCGGGAGCGCGAGCGCCTCGTCGAACCCGTTGGTGTGCAGCGACTGCGTACCGCCGCAGACGGCGGCGAAGCCCTGAAGCGCGACGCGCACGATGTTGTTCTCGGGCTGCTGCGCGGTCAGCGTCACGCCGCCGGTCTGCGTGTGGAAGCGCAGCATCAGCGCCTTCGGGTTGGTCGCGCCGAAGCGCTCGCGCATGATCGTGCGCCCACATGCGGCGCGCCGCGCGGAACTTCGCGACCTCCTGGAAGACGTTGTTGTGACCGTTGAAGAAGAAGGCCAGCCGCGGTGCGAAGGAGTTCACGTCGAGCCCGCGATCGACGGCGGCCTGGACGTAGGCGATGCCCGAGCTGAGCGTGAACGCGACCTCCTGCACGGCGGAGCAGCCCTTCTCGCGGAAGTGGTAGCCGGAGATCGAGATCGTGTTCCACTTCGGGATGTGCTCGTTGCAGTACTCGAAGACGTCGGTGGTGAGCCGCATCGTCGGCGCGGGCGGATAGATGTAGTTGCCGCGGGCGATGTACTCCTTGAGCACGTCGTTCTGGGTCGTTCCGCGCAGCTCGCTGCTGGGGACGCCCTGCTCCTCGCCGACGAGGTCGTAGAGCATCAGCAGCACCGCCGCCGGGGCGTTGATCGTCATCGAGGTCGAGACCTTGTCGAGCGGGATCCCGTCGAAGGCCGTGCGCATGTCGTCGATCGTGTCGATCGCGACGCCTGTTCGCCCGACCTCGCCGAGGCAGCGCGGGTTGTCCGAGTCGAGCCCGAGCTGGGTCGGCAGGTCGAAGGCCATCGACAGGCCGGTGCCCCCGCGTGCGAGCAGGTAGCGGTAACGCTCGTTGCTCTCCCTGGCGCTCGCGTAGCCCGCGTACTGGCGCATCGTCCAGAGCTGCTTGCGGTACATCTCGCGATGAACGCCGCGCGTGTACGGGAAGTCGCCCGGCTCGCCGAGTCGCAGGTCCTCAGGGAGGTCCCGCTCGGCGTACAGCTCGCGGACCTCGATGCCGGAGTCGGTGAAGCGGCGGGGGTCATCCGGCCCGACGACCGGGGCGATCGTCAGGCGCTCGTCGGGAGTCGTGGCCATGCGGCGAACGGTAGCGCCGAAGGGCGCCGTGCGGCCGTCACCGGCCGCCGTACGGACCGCCGGCTACTTGCACACGGTGAGTCTCGTGCTGACGGTCTTCCTCGGGCTCTTGCCGCGCGTCACCTTGATGTGGGCGCGCGCGCGGACCGTCACGCGCGAGCCCTTCCTCTGCCGCTTGGGCATCGCCAGGCGCTGGGAGAACGGGTACTTCTTGTCGGCCTTCACGCGCTTCTTCCCGCGGTAGAAGTCGGTGCGCCTGACGGTGCGGAAGCGGTTCTTCCTGACCTTGCGCTTCTTCCAGGTCAGCCTCACGCGGAACTTCGACCCGCGCTTGACGCAGGCGCGCGGGACCGTGAAGCGGAGCGTCGCGCCGCGGACCTTCGCGGTCTTGGTCCTCGTCTTGCTGACCTTCTTCTTGGTCTTGGGCTTGGCCACCGGCTTGGGAGCCGGAGGCGGGGGTGGAGGCGGAGGCGCCGCTGCGGGTTCGGCATACGGCTCCAGCCTGACGGCGCGAACGGGGCTGTCACCGCCGCTGCCCCACACGGCCCAGCCGGTGCCATCGGGCGCGGCGCCGACCTCCGGATCGATGAAGGCCTCGCCCTGCGCGATGTTCGCCGGCGCCGAGAAGCCTCCGCCGGTCACCTCCGACCGCGTGTAGCGCAGGCGTCCGCCGCCATGCAGGCTGCGCCAGAGGGCGTGGATGCGCCCGCTGGCGTCCTGCTCGGCGTCCGGTGACTCCGTGCTGTTGTCGATCGGGTCATCTCCCTGGATGTTGGTCGGGAGGCTGAAGCTGTCGCTCACGTCGTTGAAGCGCCGCATGGCGACGCGCTCGTCGCCCGGAACCGCATGGCGGTAGGTCAGGTACACGCCGCCGGGTCCGCCGTGCAACTGAGTCTCGACGTTCGCGCCCTCCGGTGCGACCAGGCCCTTCTGCTTGTCCCAGTTGAAGGGGTCCCCTGCCGAGATCCTGTTCAGCAGCGGGTTGATCTCGACTGCGTACTGGATCGCCGAGCCGTTGCTGGCGGCGTAGACGATCTTGTAGCTGCCGGGGAGGGGCGCGACCGACGGCGACTGCACGAAGGTCGGGCCGACGACGTCAGGAACGTCGAGAGTCGGATCGGACGGGTACGCCTGTGCGTGGTTGCCGTCGCCCGGGCTCAGGAAGAAGAAGCTCGGGGTGTCGAACCAGTGGCCGTTGGGGCCGATGCCGGTCGGGGTGAGCGTCTGGCCGAACCAGAGCGGCGGCGAGGCTATCTGACTGCCGCTGGTCGTCGACTCCCAGTAGAAGAGGTGGTCGTTGGGTCCTCCGGTGTGGCAGTTCTTGCAGGAGCTCATGATCACGAGCTTCGCCGCGACGGTGCCCGGCGCGAACACGGTCACGTCCGCCGGGTCGTTCTCGGCGATCAGGCCAGGCGCGGGCGGGTAGTCCAGGTCGACCCTGATCTCGCAAGCGCTCGCGCCCTTCGCGATGCGGCAGTAGCCGACCTTCGCGGGAGTGTCGCCGCGGCGCGGTATCCCCCAGGCGATGTGCGCGCGGCCGTCTGCGTCCGCAGCGACGTGTGCGCCGGCGCCCTGGCCGACGGTGAACGGCGTCGCCGCGGAGGCGGGCGCAGCCGAGCACACGAGGGCTGCGAGCGTTGCGGCGATAAGCGGGCTTGACCTTCTCACGATCGAAACGACCTCTCTCGGAATATCCGGCGACAACGGTAGTGACACCTCACGGGCCCGCGCGTCACTTACGCTCTCGGGGATGACCGTACGAGTGCGCCTCTTCGCGATGCTCCGTGAGCGCGCCGGAAGCGATTCCCTGGAGCTGGAGCTGCCCGAGGGCGCGCGCGTCGCCGACGCGCTCGCGGCGCTCGGCGAGCTCGCTGGGGACCTGACGTGCGTGATGGCGGTGAATCGCGAGTACGCCGACGGTGACCGGGTTCTCATGCCAGGCGACGAACTCGCCCTGATCCCCCCCGTGTCCGGGGGCGCCGCGCCCCATGTCGCGGTTCGCGGCGAGTCGCTGTCGGCAGACGCGCTGGCCGCGCTCGTTCGCGATCCGCGCGCCGGCGCGCTCGTCACGTTCTGCGGCGTGACGAGGCAGGTCGAGCAACTCGAGTACGAGGCCTATGCCGAGATGGCCGAGACCGCGATTCGCGAGATCGCGGCCGGCGCGATCGATCGCCACGGGCTCTGCGCAGCCGCCGTGGAACATCGCGTGGGGGTGGTCCCGCTCGGGGAGCCGAGCGTCATCGTCGCGGTGAGCGCGCCGCATCGCGACGCGGCGTTCGCCGGCGCACGCGAGCTGATCGACGAGGTCAAGCGCCTGGCGCCGATCTGGAAGCGCGAGGTCGAGGGCGACGAGCGGCGCTGGGTGCCGGGGAGCGTCCCGGGCTCTTGACGGCCGAGATCCGCGAGCTGCTGCCTCCCGAGACGGGCCTCGCGTGGGAAGCGATGAGCAGGTTGCGCCCGGGGATCGGCGACGCCGACGCGTTCGCCGAACGGGTCGACGAAGTGCAGCGGCCGGCCGGCTACCGGCTCTTCGCCGTCTTCGAGGCGGGCTCGCCCGACGCCGCTGCGGTCGCCGGCTTTCGCGTGCTCGAGACGCTCGCCTGGGGGCGCGTCCTGTACCTGGACGATCTGTCGACGGTGGCGGGCGCACGGCGTCGTGGCCACGCCGGCCGCCTGCTCGAGCGACTCGCCGACGAGGCCGCGGCGCTCGGCTGCGCCGAGCTGCATCTCGATTCGGGCCTCGGCGCGGACCGGCACGATGCGCACCGCCTCTACATGCGCAGCGGGCTGGCCATCGTCTCCCACCATTTCGCGCGCTCGCTCTGACGCGCGCAGGCCGCGGCGGCTTGTCGCCGTGCTGTCGCCGCGGGCCGGGTCAGGCGCCGCCGCCGCCGGCAGCAGCCGGCGCCGTCGGGTCGGCGCTCTCGCCACCGGCGCGCTCGCGGGCGAGCCACTCCTCGGCCATCAGCGGGTTCTCCCGTGAGCGCTCGACGACCGTCAGCAACGCCGACATCGATGAGACCTCCTCGACCTGCTCCTTGATGAACCACTGCATGAACTGCTCGCTCGCGTAGTCGGCCTGCTCGCGGGCGAGCGCCGCGAGGGCGTTGACCTGCTCGGTGACGCGTTGCTCCTGTTCGAGCGCGACCCGCACCGGCTCGACTATGTCGGCGAACGTGGTGCTCGGAGCCGCGATCCCCGGGACGATCGCGTCGACACCCTGGTCGAGCAGGTACTGGATCATCATCATCGCGTGGTCGCGCTCCTCGAGTGCCTGCGCATAGAAGAACTGCGCGAGTCTCGGAAGCGTCTCCGCGTCGTAGTGGACGGCCGCGGCCACGTATTGCTGATGGGCGGCGAACTCGTTGGCGATCTGCTGGTTGAGTTGGTCGACGAAGGGCTGCGCAGGCATGCGGCGCATCCTACGTCGTGACCACGGTGATCAGTCCTGAACCTCGAAGCTCTGGTACACCACGTCGCCGGGGATGTCAGGTGTCGGCTCGGTCTGGGGCCAGAACATGTCGACGCGCTCACCGGGGCCGGCGAGCGCGCGCGATCGGGTCACGGTGCGATCCGCGGCCCCAAGTGGCTTGGAGACCGCGACCGCAGCCGCAAAGACCCCGTTGCGGGGCGCCAGCCGCGCCTGCCAGCCGTCAGGTTGGCGCCAGGTGACCACCGCTCCGCCGCCGGGCCTCGCCGTCAGGCTCGGGACCCCGATCTCCTTGCCTGTGGCGATACGCCTGATCTTGAACGCGCCGTCCTCCGCGGCCGTGGTCGCGTAGACGCGGCGATCCGCGCCGATCTGCTCGCGCCACGCTACGAACGCCCGGCCGCGATCGTCGACCGCGCAGGTCAGGCCGTCGATTTGCGACTTGTTCGAACCGGTTCTCACGGGAAGCGACACCGAGAAGCGTCCCGGCGCGCTGCGGCGCACGACACGGATCGCCCCGTCGCTGTCCTGCCAGGCGAGCACGCCCGCGCCGCCGGTGCTGAGCGCCGCCCCCAGTCCGCCGCGGGCGCGGGCGCTGCCCAGCCGCTGGACCTTCGTCGGCTTGCCGTCGCCGCCGACCCGCAGGGCCTCGACCTTGGTGCCACGGATCCAGCCGACGACCGATGCGCCGTCGTCGCCGATCACCGCTGCATGGCTGCTCGTCGCGCTCAGGCTGAGCGTGCGCGGGCTCGAGAAGGCGCCGGCGGGCCTGCGCCATGCGAAGCCGGTGCGGCCCGCCGTTCTCCCGCTGCCGCGCCTGAAGGCGACGATTGCGCTGCCGGAGGCGTTCACGGCGGCGGACACGTCGCTCGTGGGCGCGAAGTCGCCGTCGGCGATGGTTACCGGCTCGCCGAAACCGAGCGGCGAGTCGCGCACCACGGCGCGAATCCTCGGGCCGCCCGACGCCGGCATGTCGCGCCAGGCGATCAGCCCTGCGCCGTCGCCCGCGGCCGAGACCTCGAAGCCGTCCAGTCCCCTGGCACGCGTGGTGAAGTGCCTGTCGCCGCCCGGAAACGGGTGCGCACCCTTCCAGGCGAACGCGTCCGGCCCCGTCGCGTGACGCTCGATCATCAGCAGCGGACGGTCGGCGGTCTCGCCGGCGAGCACCGCGAACGCGTTGCCGGCCGTGTCGCCGGCGATCAGGAAGATGTCGCGTGCGGCGCCCGTGTAGAAAGGCTGGGGCGAGGTCCACGCCTGCGACTGCGGTGCGCAGAGCGCGAGGCCGAGCACAGCCAGGAGGCCGATTCCGGCGAAGGGCCGGCGCGTCCCGCGCTGCCGGCGGGGTGCGTGAACGGGGGCCATCAGGCTGTCATCGGCAGGATCGTGCCCGCTGTCGAGGCCTGCAACCCCGCGTTGTGCGGGATTCACGCTACGTGCGACGACTGGTCGACCTTCTACGCTTCTCGTGATGCCGACCTGTCTGGTCACCGGTGGCGCGGGGTTCCTCGGCTCGCATCTGTGCGACGAGCTCCTGCGAAGGGGCAACCGCGTGATCTGCGTGGACAACCTCGAAACCGGCTCGCTGAAGAACATCGCGCACATCCGTGTTCCCGAGTTCGTCCATCTCAACGTCGACATCATCGATTCCTACTTCGTGGACGAGCCAGTCGACGTGGTTTATCACCTCGCGTCTCCGGCCTCGCCGATCGACTACCTGCGCCTGCCGCTGCACACGCTGAAGGTGGGGTCGCACGGAACGCATCACACGCTCGGTCTGGCCAAGGCTCATCGCGCGCGCTTTCTGCTGGCCTCGACGAGCGAGGTCTACGGCGACCCGCAGGTCCACCCGCAGACCGAGGACTACTGGGGACACGTCAATCCGATCGGGCCGCGCGGCGTCTACGACGAGGCCAAGCGCTACGCCGAGGCGCTGACGATGGCCTATCACCGCCAGCAGGGCGTCGACACGTCGATCGTGCGGATCTTCAACACCTACGGTCCGCGCATGCGGCCGCACGACGGCCGCGCGATCCCGACCTTCCTGCGCCAGGCGCTCGCCGACCGCGCGATCACCGTGTTCGGCGACGGCAGCCAGACACGGTCGTTCTGCTACGTCGACGACCTGATCCGCGGCATCATCGCGCTCGCCGAGTCCGGCGAGCACCAGCCCGTGAACATCGGCAATCCGGACGAGTTCACGCTGCTCGAGCTCGCGCAGTCCGTCATCGAGGTGACCGGCTCGCGCAGCGAGATCATCCACGAGGCGCTGCCGACCGACGACCCCAAGCAGCGACGCCCGGACATCTCCCGCGCCCGCGAGCTGCTCGGGTGGGAGCCGGCCGTGGCCCTCAGCGACGGTCTTCACCGGACGATCGAAGCCTCGGGCGCGGAGGCGCTGCTGGGGTTGTCGACCTGATGCGCACCTTTTCGCCGCCGAGCGCGTTATTGGAACGTAGAGATGGCCACCGGTAGCGAGATCGAGAGCGACCGCGTCGCGAGGCACCCGCGCTCGTCGGCCGCCGTCACGCTGCCGGTCCCCGAGGTGGCGCCGCTCGGCGAACCGGTCCACGCCGAGGAGATGACTGCGACGCTGCCCGCGCCCGAGTCGCTCGCACACGACGTGCGTCGCCGGCGGCCGCCGGTGCTGTCGTTCCTGCGCCGCTGGGACACACTGCGGCGCGCCCTGCGGGTGGTGACCCTGTTCGCGCTCGACGCGCTCGGCGTCTTCGGTGCGATCCTGCTCGCGCTGTGCGCGAAGGCGGCGGTTCGCGACGACTGGGACTTCGACGCGTCTGCCGATCAGGCCTATCACTACGCGACGTTCGCGTTCCTCATCACCGCGCTGCTGTTCGCGCGCTCCGGGCTCTACTCCAACAGGTCCTCTCGCCCTGGTCTGCGCGCCGTCGTCTCCTCGCTGTTCTGGGTCATGGTCGTCACGCTGGTCTACGCCGAGGCCGACGGTCAGGACTTCTCGAGCTACTACATCTTCTGGGGCTCGCTGCTATTCGCGATCGTGCTCGTCAGCGGCCTGCGCTGGGTCTACGACCTGCTCAGCGGCATGATGCTCCGCGCCGCGGGCTACCACCGCCGCGCGGTGCTCGTCGGCAGCAGCGATCACCTCGACGCCGTCGGCCACGCGCTCGATGCGACCCCTGCGATCGAGGTCGTCGGGTTCATCTCGCTGACGCCGCGCCCGGACAACGGCATGCGCTCGCTGGGGCGGCTCGACGACCTCGGCGAGATCATCGATCGCGAGTCGATCGACGAGGTGATCATCGCCGATCCGGCCTTCCCCGACCGTCAGGCGATCGAGCTGGTCGACGACTGCCACGAACGCGGTGTGCGAGTTCGCGTCGCCCCGTCGACGATGGAGATCCTCGCCAAGCGCGCGGAGTTCGTCCCCGGCCAGACGCTGCCGCTGTTCGAGCTCCGCTCGCCGGTCTTCGACGGCTTCGACTACATCGTCAAGCGCGGCTTCGACCTCGTCGGGGCAGCCCTGCTGATGGTCCTCCTGAGTCCGGTGCTGGCGCTCAGCGCGGCCGCGGTCAAGCTCACCTCGCGCGGGCCGGTCTTCTACCGCTCGTGGCGCCCCGGCATCGGCGGGAGCAACTTCGCCTGCCTCAAGTTCCGCACGATGTACGAGAACGCGCACGAAGACCAGAAGGGGCTCGAGAAGCAGAACGAGGCCGGCGGCGCCCTGTTCAAGATCAAGGACGATCCGCGCGTCACCCCGGCGGGCCGGTTCCTGCGCCGCTTCTCGTTCGACGAGCTGCCGCAGCTGTGGAACGTGCTCAGCGGCGAGATGTCGCTCGTCGGGCCGCGGCCGCTCCCTCAGCGCGACTATCGAGCGGCTCGAGGACTGGCATCGCAAGCGCAACCTCGTGCTTCCCGGGATGACCGGCCTGTGGCAGGTCTCCGGTCGCGCGGAGCTCGACTTCGACGACCTCGTCCGGCTCGACTTCTTCTACCTCGAGAACTGGTCGGTCTCGATGGACCTGAGCATCCTCGTGAAGACGATCCCGGCCGTCCTCCGGGGTCGCGGCGCCTTCTAGCGCCTCGCCGGAAAGTCGTGGACGACTGGCGTGACGCGGTCTGGCTCGCGGTGCCGCCGGGCACCGAGCCCGAGCGCTTCGAGGCGCGCCGCGACTTCCTGTGCGCGAATCTGACTGCGGGTGACCGCGTACTGGACCTGGGCTGCGGTGACGGCGCGTTCGCCGCAGTGATCGATGCGGCCGGGGCTGCGGTCACCGCGGCCGACGTGTCTCGTGAGGCGCTCAGGCGCGCCGCGCAGCGGGTACCGGGAGCGCCGATCGTGCAGTTGGCCGAGGGGGCGCAGCTCCCGTTCGACGAGGACTCGTTCGACCTGGTCTGGGCCGGCGAGACGCTGGAGCACGTGGCTGACGTCACGGGCCTGCTGGCCGACGTCCGCCGGGTGCTTCGCTGGGGCGGGACGCTGCTCGTCACGACGCCCAACCAGGCTCGTGCGTCCGTCGCACTCGATGCGCTGCGCGGGCGTCCGCTCGAGCGGCGGCTCGACCCCCGCGCCGATCACCTGCGGTTCTTCACTGCGGGCTCGCTGCGCGGGCTGCTGCGCGAGGCTGGCTTCGCACAGGTCGACGTCCGTGCCGTCGACGGCATCGCACTCGCTCGTCGCGCGCTGCAGGCCGTCGCGCGCTGAGCGCGGAGGCCTCGCTACTTCTTCTTCTTCTTCTTCTTCTTCTTCTTCTTGGCCTCGGCCTGCCTGGCCTTGGCCTTCGCGGCCTCTGAGCGCCTGTATGCCTCGAGGAAGACCGCAGTGGCGGCCGGTGAGCGCGGATCGAGATAGAGCGCGGGCTGCACGGCTCGCATAGCGAGCGCGCTGTTGCCGTCCTGCAGGTAGAAGTTGGCCAGCCGCACCCACGCCTCGGCGCTGGCGGGCTGGAGCTGCACACCGCGCTCGTACGCGGCGAGCGCCGCGTCGCCGTCACCGCTCGCGCCCTCGACCTCGGCAAGTGCGAACAGGGGTTCAAGGGCGAGCGGGTTGAGGTCTCCGGCCTCGCGGGCTAGCGCGCGCGCATCGTCCGGGCGGCGGTCGGCCAGCGCGGCGAGCGAGTCGTCGACGCGGTCGAGCGCGGCCTGCGGGCGTCCCGTCGACCATGCCGCGGTGACGGCCAGCGTCACGACGGCCACCGCCGCGATCACGCGCGCCGGGCTGCGGATCCCGCTCTCGAGCCGCGGCCGGATCGAGCCGAGCCGCGGCAGCGCCTCCGCGCCCGGGCCGCGAGCCGCCAGCCAGCCGGCGATCAGCAGCGCCGGGACGATCGTGCCCGGGACGTAGCGGGTCCAGTCCACCAGCGAGTGGGAACCGAACGTGATCACCACTGCGAACATCGTCAGCAGTCCTGCGCGCTCGGACGAGGTCTCCCGCGGTGCGTTCCGGCGCCACGGTCCCGCGGCGCGGATCGCGGCGGCCAGCCAGGCTGCAAACAGAGCGAGCGAGACGGCGAGGCCGATGATCCCGAGGTCGGAGGCGACCTGCACCAGGTAGCCGTGGGCGTGCAGCACGTCGAGGTCGTCGTCGCGGAAGCGCAGCCGCGCCACCGCATAGCCGCCGGCGCCGACGCCCTTCAGCGTCCGCGCTTCGAAGATGTCGATCCCGTCTCGCCAGTAGCGCGCGCGAACGCTCCCGATCGCGGTGAGCCGGCTGGGATCGTTTGCGGGGGTGTTCGCCTCGGGGTCGGTGAGGTCGCTCCAGGCCTTCGAGACGCTGCCGCCCAGGCCCCGCTCGCTGAGTGCGAGCGCCCCGGCGGCGGCGATCGGCGTCAGCGCGAGTGCCACGAGCAGCGCGATACCCCAGGCGCGCCGTGTCGGCGGTGGCCAGCTGCGCCGGTCGCGAACCCATGTCGCGGTCAGGCCGGCCAGGAGCAGGACGAGCACGAGCGCGAGCAGACAGGACGCCGAGCTCGGTTCCTGCGTTCGAGCGCAGCGTCAGCTCGACCTCGTCGTCGCTGAGGCCCGACTGCCCGAACGCCCAGACACTGGCCAGCGCGCCGAGCAGGACCGATGGGATCAGAACCGCCGCGCCCCTCAGCCTCAGCGGGGTGCACGAGAACCAGAACGCGAGACCGATCGCGCACGCGACGATCGCGCCGCGCGAGTACGCCAGCAGCATCGCGACGACGAGCAGGCCGAGCGCGGGGTAGGCGAGCGCGGCGAGCGCTGCATGGCCGTCCCGGCGCGCGCCCAGCCAGACGGCGATCGGGATCCCGAGCGCCGCAGTCAGCCCGACCGCGTTCCAGTAGCCGAACGGCTCGCGCAGCCGCGCGTAGGTCTCCTCCTCGGCCAGCGTGCCGGGCAGCACCTTCGTCAGCAGCGCGTAGATGCTGATCGTGACGGAGGCGATCAGCACCGCCCCGAGCATCGAGCGCCAGCGCTGCGGCGCGAGTCGCACAAGGGACGCTCCCGCCGCGAACACGAGCAGCCAGGTCAGCCCGGCGTTGGTCTCGATCCATGCGGTGTCCGGGCTGATCGCCCAGTCGATCGAGAGGCCCATCAACGCAACCAGAGTCGCGAGCAACGCGATCGGCGCGACGCCCCATGGCCTCCTCGTTTCCGGTGCGAGGATGAGTGCCGCGGCGCAGAGCAGCCCGCAGACCAGGTCGAGGACGGTCGTGACCAGCGTGAGCGGCTTCAGCTGAAGCCCGCCGCCGGCATGGAGCGCCGCCGCGACGATGCCGGCCGCCAGCGCGAGCGTCAGGAGAGGGCCGGTCGCGGTACTCCAGCGGGACTGCGAGGCGGGAGCACTCGGGCCCGTCGACGCGGGCGCCACGAGGTCAGGACTGGCGGCTGGCGCGGACACGCTTGGCGACTGCGGAGACGAGCGTTGCGACGGCGGCGAGAGCGGCTATGACAAGCGCTATCAGCAGCGGCGCCGGCAGATCGGATGCTGAGGCCGCGACCTCGCGGCCGGCTCCAAGTTCGCCTGGGTCGATGACCTCGCCGCCGACGTTGATCGGCTCGCCCCCGCTCTCCTCGGCCTTGTCGATCGCGCTTGCCACGGCGGCCCGCTCCTGCGGCGTGGCGTCGGCGAGCGGATCGCCGCCCGCGCCTGCGATCAGGTTCTCGATCCCCGGTGCGGCCGCCCTGCTGCCCCCCGCCTGGGCACGCGCCGCGGCGAGCTGTGCGGCGCGAATCACAGCTTCGCAATCCGTGTACTGCAGCTGGTCGTCCGACAGGTTGTCGAGCGCTTCGCGGTAGTCCTTCTGGCTGTAGGTGCCGTCGACACGTTCGTCCTGGCGGCATGCGTCGCGGATCAGGTCGCGGTAGTCCGCGCGCGCCGGTGACGCCCCGAGGGCCGTCAGCAGCGACGCGACGAGCAGGACGCGGACGAGCAGCCGGGGCATCGGCGCGCGACGGTACCAGCCCGCGAGGCGGCCGGAGGCGGTCAAGCGCGGGACTCTCGCGAACGGCCGATGCTGGCGAGCGCCGCCGACACGCCTTCCGCGCAGGCCGCAAAGGTGTATGAGCCCGCGTCCGCCATGCCGGCGCTGCCGAGCTGCTCGCGCAGGGCGGGGTCGCCTGCCAGCCTGACCAGTGCCCGGGCCAGCGCGTCCGCATCGCCCGCCGGCGTGACGAGACCCGTCCGGCCGTCGCGGACGAGCCCGCCGGCGGCGGCCCCGACGGCATCGGTGGCGATGACAGGTGTGCGCTGGAGCATGGCCTCGTTCGCCACCAGCCCCCACGGTTCGCGGAAGGAGCGCGTTCGGACCGACGGCATGACCAGAACGTCGGCCGCACCGTAGAAGTTGCGCAGAGCCCTCGGATCGAGGTCGCCGAGGGCGATCACGCCCGCGTTCTGCGAACCGGCGACCCCCGCCAGCGCCAGCACCCCACCCTTGCCGGCGAGCCCGAGCGCCCCCAGGCCTCCAGCAGCAGCCCGACGCCCTTGCCCGGGGCGTCGCGGCCCGCGAACAGGGCGAGGAAGCGCGGGTCGCCGGCATCCCGGCGAGCCGCGCGCGCGTCGGCGGCGGCAGACCAGAACGCGACGTCAACCGGTTGCGGGGCCACGTGGACGTTGCTCGCACCGTGTGCGCGGGCGTAGTCGGCGACGTGCGGCCCGTAGGCGATGATCGCGTCCGCGCCGCGCTCGATGCGCCGGACGAGCGGCGCCGCCGCAAGGTGGGCGGGCGTTCGCAGCTGGGCCCAGATCCCCGTCCAGTAGAGAAAGGGCACACCCGCACGCCGTGCGCCCGCGAAGGCGGCGGGCATGGCGATGCGCCCTGCGCTCGTTGCGATGACGGCACGGTGTTCCCCCTTCGCGGCAACCCCGAACACGTGCCGCTGCGCGAGTCGCCGGAAAGGCACTCCGGGGTCGGTCACGCCTGCGGTCGCGTGGTGCAGGCGCCCGTCGTAGATGGCGATCTCGATCGACTCCGCTTCGTGCAGCGCGCGCATCGCGCCGACGCGGTCGGGCGGTACGTGGCCTGTCACGAGCAGGACCGGGTTCATGTCGCCAGCGCAGTCTCGTAGGCGGCGAGCGTCGCGAGGCCGCAGCCGCTCCAGGTGAACGCCGACTCGGCGGTGGCCCGCGCGCGAGCGCCGAGCTCCGCAGCGAACCGCGGTTCGGACAGGAGGCGGTCGATCGTGGCCGCGAGCTGCTCGACGTCGCCGGGTGCTACGAGCCTGATGCCGTCGCCCGCGCGCGCGATCTCAGCGGGCCCGGGCTCGCCGAGCGCTCCGATCACCGGGACCCAGCCCGCCATCGCCTCCACGTAGGCGACGCCGAAGGCCTCGTCGACGCTGGGCATCACGAAGACCGAAGCCGACCGGGCTGCCGCGATCGCATCCGCGTGCTCGAGCTGCCCCGTGAACTCGACGCGGTCCGCGAGCCCGAGTTCGGTCGCGAGCCGTGCGAGCCGCTCGCGCTCGGGTCCCTCGCCGACGATCCGGTAGCGCACGTTCGGATGCCGATCGCGCAGCGACCACATCGCCCGCAGCACGTCCCCGTGGCGCTTTCGCTCCACCAGGTGGGCGACGGTCACGAGCGTCGGTTCACGGACCCGGGGAGAGCGCCTGGCGGGCAGCTCGGTTCCCAGGTGCACGACGCGGGCTCCCCCGGCGCCGAGAGCGTCAGCGGCCTCCGCGATGCCGCCGCTGTTCGCCAGGACGAGTCGTGCCGCGGCGAACGCGCGCTCGGTCGCTGCCCGGCCGCTGTCGTGCCGGACTGCGGTGTGGAAGACATCGGCTCCGTGCTCGGAGATCACCAGCGGCGCCCGCTCGCCGGTTCGCAGGACGGCGTCGGCGGCCGGCACGGCGTTGTGGGCATGGACGAGGTCGTAGGCGAAGTCGTGTCGCAGGCTTCTCAGGGCGCGGCCCAGAGCCGGTGCAGCCCACGCGCCCCAGGATCCGTAGCTGCGCCATCGCGGTGGCGACGCGTAGCGCACATAGCGCACGTCGAGCCCGTCGAGCCGCAGCCGTCGCGGGTGACGCGCCAGCCGGATCGTCGCAGCGGGCAGGCGGTGGGCGGCCGTCGCCGCAGGCGGGACGATGCGATGCAGGACCACGACGCGAACCTCGGCACCGGCGTCACGCGCCGCCAGAGCCTGTCGATGCGCCCAAACGCCCAGAACGGGGTCATCCGCCCGCGGATAGAACTCACTGACTATCGCGACCTTCACGCCGGTGCCTCCGCCGGACCGAGGCGCACCGTCATCGGTTCTCCTCGAGCGTGCGCACGTCCTCGCGCGGCACATAGGGGCGCCCCTCGAGGAAGCTGCGCGCCTCCGCGACCGCCTGCTCGCGCGGGTAGGTCGACGCCGCCGGCCTCAGCGTGTGCCCAACCGGCGTCGCGTCGACGATCCCGATCGCCCAGCCCCGCTCGGCGGCCAGCGCGGACCAGTGGGAGTCGAGACCCCAGCCCATGCCCAGGCCGGGGAACGGCAGCAGCGTGTCGAAGGTGTCGCGGTGGAACGCCGTGACCGGGCCGATCTCCACGAAGTTCGTCACGCGCGAGCTGAGCCCCGGCCGTCGCCGCGTCACGGCCCAGGCGGCGTGCGACCGGTAGCGGTGGGCGGGCTGGGCGATGCGCAGGCGCGCCGAGCGCGCAGCCTCGAGAAATCCGTCGAGAAAGCCCCGGGGCAGCGTCACGTCGTCGTCGATCACGATCAGCCAGTCGTAGGATGAGAGGTCGCGGCCGGCGAGCAGCAGGTTCAGGTTCTCGAACTTGCCGCGTGTCCCCGGCTCCGTGACGGCCAGCTCGACCTCGTGGCGCGAGCGGCTCAGCTCCTTGCGGGCGTCATCCAGCAGCGACGGTACGTCGCGACGCTCGATGGCCAGCGCCAGCACACGCTGACGGTCGGCGCGGCTCGCCGATGAGCGCAGTCGCCTGCCGCGGCCAGAGAGGATCACGCGCGTGTCTGCGGCCGCATCCTTCAGGCGTGCGACGAGCGCGCGTGCGCCCTCGACGTTGCCGCCCGCTCCAGAGAGGAAGTCCTCGCCCGCCGCCGCGGGAAGCACCGGGGGCGTGCGCAGCGCGGCCTCGATGCGGCCGATCGTGTGCCACGTCATGACAGGACCCATCGCGCAGCGCCGGCGCAGCCCGTGGACCGAGCAGCCGGCGAGCGTGCGCAGTTCGCGCGCCAGTCCGGGAGCCTCGCCCGCGCGCTCGTTCGCCCATCGGCTGGCGCGCCCGCGCGCGCGCGCGGCGCGGCACAGCGAGCGCAGCCGCGCGTCTTCGCCGGCGCGCCGATGGTCGAGGCCGGCGGCGGCGAGGTAGCGGATGCGCCCCCCGCCGGCCAGCCAGCGCGCCTGCCATTCCGCCTCGTCGCCGTACAGGCCGAGAGCCTCGTCGAAGCGCCCGGCGCGCTCGATTGCGCTGCGCCTGACCGTCATGTTCGCGCCCCAGGCGTGGGGACAGTCGCGGTCGCAGTCTCCGAAGTCCTGCCACGTCACCGGGCCGCCCTCGCGTCCGCAGGCGCGGAATCGCCGGCCCTCCACCCGCCAGCGGATCGGGCCCGTCAGCACACCGACGTCATCGGGCAGCTCGTCGGCCGCGTGCAGCAGCGCAGCCAGCCAGCCGCTGCCGACCGCCACGTCGTCGTCGACGAAGATCAGCAGTTCGGCCTGCGTTGCATCGATACCGGTGTTGCGCGCGGCGTTGAGGCCGCGGGGACGCTCGTGCGCGACGTAGCGTGCGCCGTGGCGTTCGGCGACCTGGCGTGTCGCCTCGCCCGGGCCGTCATCGACGACGATCAGCTCGGCTCCGAGGTCGGCGGCCTGCGGAGCGATCGACGCGAGCGCGACCTCGAGGTAGGCGGCCCGATCCTGTGTCGGCACGATGACTGCGGCGCTCGGCATCGGCTGGTCACGGTAGCTTCCGCCGGTGATCCTCCTGCTCCACAATCGCTACCGCACGCTCGGCGGCGAGGAGCGCGTCGTGGAGGAGCTCGCGCGGATCCTGCCCGCGGAGCTGGGCGAGCCGGTGCACCTGCTCGAGCGGGCTAGCGGTGAGGCGGGCCGCGCGAAGGCAGCCGCCGGGATGCTGCGCGGCGGACTGCGCCCCGAGCAGGTCGCCGCAGCGGTGCGCAGCACGGGTGCGCGCGTCGTCCACGCCCACAACGTGCATCCGCAGTTCGGTTGGCGCGCGCTGGATGCGGCTCGGGCGGCGGGCGCACGCACGGTGCTTCACCTGCACCAGTACCGGCTCGTATGCGCCGTCGGGACGTGCCTCGACCCTGCCGGCGAGGACTGCACACGCTGCCGCGGGCGCGACACCCTTCCGGGGCTGCGGCTGCGCTGCCGCGGCTCTCTGGCCGAGTCGGCGGTCTACGCGGCGTCGCTGGCGGCCTGGTCCGGGCGGCTCGCGGCGGCGGCCGACGCGCTCGTGGCGCCGAGCGCCTTCACTGTGGCGCGGCTGCGGCAGCTCGGCGCGCCGCTCGCCGGCCGCGAGGTTCACGTCGTCGCCAACCCGGTGCCGGAGCCCGAGCTGCGCGCAGCGCCCACGCAGGGCGCCTACGCGCTCTGCTCCGCGCGCTGGGCACCGGACAAGGGCGTCGACGTCGCGATCGAGGCCTGTGCACGCGCGCGTGTGCCGCTCGTGGTGACCGGCGACGGACCCGACGAGGCCAAGCTGCGAGCGCTCGCCGCGGAGCTGGGCGGCGAGGTTCGTTTCGCGGGCCGCGTGCCCGACGCGGAGCTGACGCGGCTGCGGGCCGGCGCGGCGCTGGCCGTCGTGCCTTCGCGATTCGCAGAGACGTTCGGGCTCTCGTGCGCAGAGGCGATGGCGTCCGGTCTCCCTGTCGCCGCGACCAGCGCAGGAGCGCTGACGGACCTGCTGCCCGCCGCCGACCTCGCGCCGCCGGGCGACGCCGGCGCACTCGCCGAGCTGATCGGCCGGCTCTGGTGCGATGCGGCGAGCGGCGAGCGCAACGCTGCGTTCATCGCCTCCCACGCAGCTCCGGCTGCGGTGGCACGGAGGCTCGGCGCGATCTACGACGGCTGAGCGCCCGCGGTCCGCGGTCCGCCTCCGACCCGCGAAGCGCGACGGCCGCGGCGCGTTCGTTCCGGATACCGGAACGTTCTCGCCGACCTCGCTGGTCACGCGCGGCCGCGGCGCGTTCGTTCCGGATACCGGAACGTTCTCGCCGACCTCGCTGGTCACGCGCGGCCGCGGCGTGTTCCTTTCGGTCATCGGAACGTTCTCGCCGGGGTCGCTGGGGCTCGGCGACGGACCGCGTGGTGCGCCGGGCCCTACCATCGCCCGCAATGCGAACGCTCGTCACCGGCGGCGCCGGCTTCATCGGCTCGAATCTCGTGGACGCGCTGATCGCGCGCGGCGATGAGGTCACGATCATCGACGATCTCTCGTCGGGCAAGCTGGCGAACCTTGAAGGGGCGATCGGCGCCGGCGCCGACCTTCATCGCGTCGACATACGCGACGGCGCCGCCGTCGAGGCGGTCTTCGCGGGCGCGAAGCCGCGACTGGTCTTCCACCTTGCGGCGCAGATGGACGTGCGACGCTCGCTGGAGGACCCGGCCTTCGACGCGTCGGTGAACGTCGTGGGCACGATCAATGTGCTCGAGGCGGCGCGCCGGCATGAGGCCGAGCGGCTGGTCAACACGTCGACCGGCGGTGCGATCTACGGCGAGACGGACGTCATGCCCACGCCCGAATCGGTCACGCCCGCGCCGGTCTCCGCATATGGGCTGAGCAAGCAGTGCGCCGAGCAGTACTGCGCGTGGGCCGGGCGCCTCTACGGGCTGAGGACCGTGACGCTTCGCTACGGGAACGTCTACGGCCCGCGACAGGATCCGGCGGGCGAGGCCGGCGTGATCGCGATCTTCGCGGGTCGCCTGCTCGACGGGCGCAGGCCGACGATCTACGGTGACGGAAGCGCGATCCGCGACTACACGTTCGTGTCGGACATCGTCGCCGCCAACCTCACCGCGGCGGAGGCCCGCGCGGCGGACGGCGCGTTCAACGTCGGAACCGGCACCGAGTCGTCGGTGCTCGACGTCGTCCGGGCACTGAGCGACGCCGCAGGCTCGGCGGCGAACGGATTCGAGCCCGAGTTCGCGCCCGCGCGCATCGGCGAGCTGGATCGCAGCTCGCTCGACGTCAGCCGCGCGCGCGACGAGCTCGGCTACTCCGCCACGACCACGCTCGTCGACGGGATGCGCGCCACGCTCGATCACCTTCGCGCGGCTCGCGGCGGCTGATCGCGGCAGCAGCCGCCAGCGGCACGCAGCGGCGGTGCCCGTCAGACGCGGCCCCGCAGCCACTCGACTGTCTGGCCGACGCCCTCGGTGACGCCGATCCGGGCCTCCCAGCCGAGCAGCTCCCGTGCCTTCGACACGTCCGGCCAGCGGCGCACGACATCGACCTCGAAGCTCGGGAGGTGCTCGAGCGAGAACGCGTCCGCGTCGCGGCCGCATGCCTCCCAGATGACGCGGGCGATCCCCGCGACGGTCAGCTCGTCTCCCGCGGAGACGTTGAAGTCCTCGTTGACGGCCGCATCGGAGCCCATCGCCGTGACCACGCCGTCGGCGATGTCGTCGACGTGCGTGAGCGTGCGGGTGTGCGTGCCGTCGCCGAAGATCGGCAGCGGAGCGTCGTCGGACGGGAGCGCGATGCACTTCTTGATGAGGTCCGGAACGGCGTGCGCGATGCCCGGCTCGTCCTCAGGCATCTCACCCGGCCCGTAGGCGTTGAAGGGGCGGCAGATCGTGTAGGGGAGGCCGTGCTCGTCGTTGGCTGCGCGCACCCAGAATTCGCCGGCGAGCTTGCTGAAACCGTAGGCCGAACGCGGTACGGGGCATTCCCAGACGTGGTCCTCGGGCGTGGGGAAGGCCGTCGCCCGCTCAAATACCATCGACGACGACACGTAGACGAAGCGGTCGACGCGCTCGCTCACGGCTGCGCCGACGATCGCGTTGTAGAGCGAGCTGTTGACGTCGGTCAGCGTGTAGGGAAGCTTGTGGAAGTTCGCGATCCCGCCGACGATCGCCGCCAGGTG
Organism: uncultured Actinomycetes bacterium; assembly: GCA_963714935.1. GTDB lineage: Bacteria > Actinomycetota > Thermoleophilia > Solirubrobacterales > Solirubrobacteraceae > F1-60-MAGs163. The sequence goes on along the minus strand of CAVQQA010000003.1, from coordinate 460,336 downwards.
GATGACGTGGGAGCAGCCGCTCACGGCGCGCGCGGCCTCGTCGCGGTCGCGCAGGTCGCCGGTGTGGACCTCGCAGCCCTCGCGGATCCAGTCGGGCGCGGGGCGCTGGTCGGAGACGCGCAGCTCCCAGTCGGGGTCGCGCAGCAGCCGGCGCACGACGGCCTGGCCGATCGTGCCCGCTCCGCCGGTTACCAGGACTCGCGACATGGCGGCGCAGCCTAGCGGCGGGTCGCCGCAGGCTCGGCGGTCGTGCTCGGGCTCGCTCCCGACCTCTACCCTTCTGGCCGTTCGTCCGGCGGCACCCGGCTCTGCGGGACGAGCACTCCCTCTGAACGTGCGCCCTCTGTCCGATGACAAGGCGGGGGACCGGGCCTGGCTGCTCGGGGTTCTCGCCATCGCCGTCCTGCTGTCGCTGCTCGCGTCGCGATGGACGTTCGACATGTGGTCGTTCCAGAACGACGAGCTGCTGTTCAGGTCGACGGCCGAGTGGATCGCAGACAACCTGCCGTCGTCCCTGTGGGCGACCGATGAGTACGCCCGCGGCGTGCAGCGCCTGAATGCATGGCTGCTGGCGTTCTGCATCGACGCCTTCGGAGTCCCGACCGGCTTCAAGGTCGCCCGCTGGGTGGTCGTCGCGGCCTTTGCGTCGACCGTGGCGCCGGTGTGGCTGCTTTCGCGCGCGGCCGGTGCCGCGCGCATCTGGGCGGCGGTCGCCGCGCTCGCGGCCGTGGTCGTTCCGTGGGCCGTGCTGACGGGCACCTTCCTGACGGAGGGCCTCGCATACCCGCTCTTCGGCTGGGCCTGCCTCGCGATCTGGAACGCCGCCCTGGAGCGGTCCGTGCGCGCCGACCTGATCGCGCTGGTCGCGATCGGCGCAGCGATGTTCGTCCGCAGCGGGATGGTTCTTCTCTTCGTCGCGCTCGCGGTCGTGGTACTGGTGCAGGAACTGCGCCTGGCAGGCGGCGCGCGCGACCTGCGGCGAGTGCCGTCGCGCCTGCTGCGTCGCCATCCGCTGCTGGTCGCGGTCAGCCTGGTCGGCCTGCTCGCTCTGGTCGGCTTGGGAGCGTCTTCGATCAAGGGGGACTGGTACGCGGACGCGAGCCCGCGCTGGGGCGATTCGCCGCACGGTCTCGCGTACGTCACGTCCGGCGTCGGCACCGGACTCGCCTTCGTCCCGGTCATCGTCGCGCTGGGCTTCGCCTTCACGCAGCTGGTGCGCCCGTCGGGGCCACGTCAGCTCGCGCTCGCGGGGCTCGTGATCGGGACGCTCGCGACGCTGACGCTCGTGCTGGTCTCCGGGCCCGAGGAGGAGCGCTACGTCTTCTACTGGGCTCTGCCCTGCGCCGTGGCTTTCGGTGTGGCGGCGAGTCGCCGCAGCGCGTCGCTGCCCGGCGTGCTTGCGGCAGCCGCACTGGTCGTCGTTGCGATGGGGGAGCGGGTCTGGCGCACCGAGGTCCACGAGATCTACGGCTTCGTGCTCTTCCCCGCCGAGACGTTCCAGGCGCGTGTGGTCCGGCTCGGGATCAACGACCGGCTGCCCGGATGGCTCGCGCTGGACCCCGCGCTCGTGAGCGCGCTCGTGATCGCGGCGGCGGCGGTCGTCGCGGCGCTGATCGCTTCGCCGCTGCCGCGTGCGGGCGTCGCCGCGAGGGGCGCTGCCCGCCGGCCGGGTCCGGCGCTCGCCCGCGTTGCTGTCGGGCTCGGAGTGCTGGTCGTCCTGGCGGGCGCCGTGCAGGGCACCTGGGCGATGAAGAAGTTCGTCGACCGCGGAGGGGGTGGGCGCGACCTCGACTCGCGGACGGCGCTCGATCGCGTTCTCGGCGGTCGCCACGTGGCGATGTGGATGCCGCCCGCTCCGCTGCTCTCCGCCAACCCCGACTGGGAGGAGCTTCGCTACTTCACGCCGTCGGTGAGAGACGGCTACCTGCTCGCCCCTTCGCAGACGGCGCCACGGTTCGAGGGCGACGAATGGCGCCGGGTGCGCGTCGACCGTGAGACCGGCCGGATCATTCCGCTGACGGCGGGCGTTGAGCTGCCCCAGCTGATGGCGACGGTCGCCGAACAGCGAACCGCGCCGTTGCGCGGGGGGGTCGTCGCCACCGAGCCGGAGCTGGGCATCGAGGTCGTTCGCGTGGACAGGCCGGCCTCCGTGCGCTGGGTGAGCGGTCCCACGCTCGACGGCCGGCTCGGTTCGGGCACCGCCGAGACGGTTCGGGTCTTCCCGCCGTTCCCGGCCGGAAGCTGCCTGCGGGTCCAGCTCATCGGAAACGGCCGCGGCAGCGTGCGCTTTCGCAGCGATGGGCGCGAGGTCGTCGTGCGGCCCGGAGAGTCGGCGGCCCTGCACGTACGGCTCAGCGGGAACGCCGCGAGAACCGTCAGGGTGAGCGTCCGGGGCCCCGCTGAGCAGCTGCCCGACGGCCGCAGGCTCACCGGCCGCGTCCTGGCCGACGACGTGGTCGAGTGCCCGCGTGCCGGCCCGTGAGGGGGAGCGCTCCCGGATATCATGAGCCGATGGGCGAACGCGCCGGCGGATCGTCCGCTCTGAGCGACGACGAGCTCGTCATCGCCGCAATCGAGGTCATGCGCCGCGACGTTGCTGCGTCGCCGGAGATTTACCGGCCGGGGGCGTTCTGGGAAGACCTGCTCGAGCGCAACATCGAGATGCTTCGCAGCGAGGGCATCGCGAACCTCAAGCGGACGGTCTCGAACAACTACTACAACTGGGTGGTCGCATCGCTTCGCGACCCGCAGATGCAGCGTGCGGTGACCGGATGGCTGCGTCACCCGAGCATCGCGGCGCTCCGCAACAGGATGGAGCCGGCGTCCGGGCTGCGGATGCTGGACCGCGAGGGCACGTTCGACCTGAAACGGCGCGCAAGCTGGTACCAGCGCTTCTTCGTGGGTACGGCGTGGGAGTGCGCGCGGCGCGAGGACCGCTTTGGTCTCACAGAGCGCCTCTCGGAGCCCGAGGTCGGCAATCCGGTCCGGATGTGGCGCGGCGACCAGCTGATCTCGCAGGACCTCGCCAACAGCATCATCGAGTGCTCGTTCGCGGCTCGCGCGGGCTGCGTGCGAGACGGAGCGCGCATTGCGGAGCTCGGCGCCGGGTACGGACGGCTCGCCCACGTGTTCGCTGAGGCCGCGCAGCTGACCTATTGCGTCTTCGACATCCCGCCGGCACTGGCCGTCTCGCAGTGGTACCTGCAGGAGGTGCTGGGCGCGGGCCGGGTCGTCACGTACCGGCGCTGGGATGACTTCGCCCAGCTCGAGCACTCACTGCGGCCGGGCGTTGTGGCCTTCTTCACGCCTGATCAGATCGAGCTGTTCCCGGACGGCTGGTTCGACCTGGCGCAGACGATCAGCACGCTTCCGGAGATGCCGCAGCGCCAGGCGGAGCACTTCCTGGACCTGCTGGCAGCCAAGTCCGGGTCAGCGCTGTTCCTGAAGCAGTGGCGCAGCTGGCGCAACGAGCCCGACGACGTCCAGCTGACCGAGGCGAGCTACCGGCTGCCGCAGCCCTGGCGGCTGACCGACCGCCGCATCGACCCGGTGCAGCCGTCGTTCTTCAACCAGCTCTGGCGCCGCTGACTGCTCACCGCCGCCGAAGCGCTCAGCCCACGGGAGCGTGCCTGAGATGGGCGACGGCCTCGAAGACCTGGCCCTGCCCGAAGCTGTTCCAGGGGTCAGCCAGAACGGCGTCCGACCGCGCGCTGTCCACGATCGCCGCCAGCGCCTCGCGCGACCTGAACGCGCTGTGGTTCGTCGCCATGATGACTGCGTCGGCGTCGAGCACCGCGTCCGCGAACGGCGAGGTCGGCGTCGCGACGTGCGGATCGTGCACGGCGACTTCGGCCAGCTCGCGCTCGAGCAGGCGGATCAGCTTGTGTGACAGTGAGTCGCGGTCGTCGTCGGTGTCCGCCTTGAAGGCGAGCCCCAGCACCGCGACCTTGCGCCCGCGCAGCGATCCGAGCCGCTGCTTGAGCCCGTCGACGATGAACAGCGGCACCGACTCGTGAACCCGTGAGACGGCGAGCAGCATCCCCGGGGCGTTCGAGCGCTCCTCGCTGAAGGTGAAGTCCTTGCGCAGGCATGTGCCGGCGGTCATGCCCGGCAGCGGCATCCCGCCGCGCGGGTAGTCCCGGTTGATGAGGTCGATGACCTCGAAGACGTTGGCCCCGAACTGCTCGCACTCGATCATCAGGCGGTTGGGCAGCGCGAACATCGCGTAGCGCAGGATGTTGGTCCAGATCTTCGCGAGCTCGGCGTTGACCGGCGACGTCTGCACGATCGGAGCGCCGAGCGCGGCGAAGAGCGACGCAGCGGCCTGCCCCGAGCGCTCGCCGACCCCGCCGATGATGCAGGGGAGTGTTCCGATCTCCTCGAAGAAGCGGCTCGCCGCGATCCGCTCTGGGACGTGCGCCACGAGAACGCCGTCGCCGGCCACAAGGCCGCGCTGTTGCTCCAGATAGCCTGCCACGAACTCGGTGGTCCCTGGTGCGATCGTCGATCGCAGCACGAGCAGATGGCCCTCGCTCAGGACGGGGAGCAGGTCGTCGAGCACCGAGCGGATGTCGCGCAGGTCGATCTCGATGTGCGAGAACGACGGCGTTCCGAGCGTGATGACGATCGCGCCGGCCTGCGCCGCGTCAGCCACGTGCTCAGACCACTCGAGCCGGTCGCCGCCGTTGAGGCGAGCGAGCAGCTCGGGCGCGCCGGGCTCGTTGAAGGGCATGTGCCCGTCCCGAACGGCTGCCAGCCGCTCCGCGTCGTTGTCGATGCCGAGGACCCGCAGGCCGTGGTCCGCGAAGGCGAGCGCGAGTGGCAGTCCGACTCGTCCGCAGCCGATGATCGCGACGTCGTAGGTCATCCGAGATGAGGCTAGATGGTCCGCGCGGCTCCGGTCAGCCCCGCGCCCGCCGGCGCTCACGACGATGGCGCGCGTACTGGCGCGCGAACCCGATCACGAAGCGCGGGTTGTACCTCAGGTAGCGCCGCCAGAGGCGTCGCGGCTCGCGCGAGAGCCGGTAGGCCCACTCGAGCCCGGAGCGCTGCATCCAACCCGGCGCCTGAGAGACGAGGCCGGCGTGGAAGTCGAAGGCGGCTCCGACCCCGACCAGCACGGGTGCGTCGAGGCGGTCGCGCATCCGGGCCATCCACTTCTCCTGCTTCGGCACGCCGATCCCGACCCACACGATGTCTGCGGCGCAGGCGTTGATCTCACGAGCGATCGCCTCCTCCTCCGCGTCGCTCAGCGGCCGGAACGGGGGCACGTGGCCGCCGGCGAAGCGCAGTCCCGGACAGCGCGACTCGAGCCGGCTCTTCAGAAGTTGCAGCGCAGCCTCGTCGCGCCCGCCGTAGAGGAACATCCGCGCGCCGCTGTGCGCCGCGCGCTCGCATGCCCTCGCCATCAGCTCTGGACCGTATACGCGATCCTCGAGCGGGTGCCCGAGCGCGCGCAGTGCCCATACGAGCGGCTGGCCGTCCGGGACGGTGAAGCTCGAAGCGACGACGGCGGCCCGCAGCTCCGGGTCCTCGTCGCACGCGACGACGGTGTGGGTGGCGGCCACGCAGACGTACTCGCGGCTGCGGGCGGCCACCGCCGCGTCGATCCAGTCGAGTGCACCGGCGTAGTCGATCAGCGCCAGCGGGACGCCGAGGACGCGCTCGGACGGAGGCCGCGCGGGCGATGGCCCGGCCTGCTGGGTGACGGGAGCGCTCATGTTGCAGACCGGACGGTACGCGGTGGGCGGCGCACGGTGCCGGGGGTGTACGTGGGCGGGTGGCACCGAGGGCCACCCGGATACGCTGGTGCCATGAGCGTCGATCCGGCCTTCTGGCGCGGCAGGCGCGTCCTGCTCACGGGCAACACGGGCTTCAAGGGGGCGTGGCTCGCTCTTTGGCTCACCGAGCTCGGGGCTGACGTGCACGGCTTCAGCGACGGCGTTCCGACGACGCCCTCGCTGCACGAGCTGGCGCGGCTCGACGACCTGGTGGAGTGGACACGCGCAGACGTGCGCGACGCGGACGCGGTCGCTGCCGCCATGCGCAAGGCGAAGCCCGAGATCGTGATCCACATGGCGGCGCAGGCCTTCGTGCGGCGCTCGTTCCGTGAGCCGCGCGAGACCTATGAGACCAACGTGATGGGGACGGTCAACGTCCTCGACGCCGTTCGCTCCGGCTCTGGCGTGCGAGTCGTCGTGAACGTGACGAGCGACAAGTGCTACGACAATCGCGAGCAGGGCCGCCCGTTCCTCGAGGACGACCCGAAGGGCGGGCATGATCCGTACTCGAACTCGAAGGGCTGCGCCGAGCTCGTGGCCGACGCCTACGGGCGCTCCTTCTTCGCCCCCGATCCCGACGGGGCGCGGCTGGGGTCCGCCCGCGCGGGGAACGTGATCGGCGGCGGCGACTGGGGCGAGGACCGCCTCGTTCCCGACATCATGCGCGGCGCCCTCGCGGGCGAGGAGATCCGGATCCGCAACCCGCAGGCGGTCCGTCCCTGGCAGCACGTCCTGAACCCGTTGAGCGGCTACCTGGCGCTGGCGCAGAGGCTGTGGGAGGACCCGTCGTCTGCGGGCGGCTGGAACTTCGGCCCCGATCCCGGTGACGCCCAGCCGGTCGCGCACCTGGTCGAGCAGATCACGGGGCGCTGGCCCGGCGAGCTGCGCTGGTCGATCGACGACGGTCCCCATCCGCACGAGGCCGGCACGCTGCTGCTCGATTCCGGCAAGGCGCACGGGCTTCTCGGCTGGGCGCCTGCATGGGGGCTCGACGACGGCCTGGAGGCGACCGTCGCCTGGTATGCCGCGCACTTGGCGGGCGCCGACATGCGCGCAGTGTCGTCTGCCCAGATCGCCGCGTTCTCGGCGGTCCTCGCGTGAGCGCTCGGCGCGCGGTCATCACCGGGGTGGCCGGTCAGGACGGTTCGTACCTGGCCGAGCTGCTGCTGTCGGAGGGTTACGAGGTCGTGGGCCTGGACCGCGAGGAAGCGCTCGCCGCGAGCCCGAACCTCGGCGGCCTGCGCGACGGCGTCGACCTGAGGCCGTTCGACCTGCTCGATCACGCGGGCACCCGGACGGTGCTCTCCGCCGCCGCCGGTGACGAGGTCTACCACCTGGCGGCGCCGACGTTCGTGCCGGACTCATGGGCCGATCCGACCGAGACGATGGCGGCGATCGCCGGCGGCACCGCGACCGTGCTGGCGGCCGCGCTGGCCGCACCGGTCCAGCCGCGCGTCTGGGTGGCCGCATCGAGTGAGGTCTTCGGGGACGCCGGCGAGAGCCCTCAGCACGAGGACTCGCCGATGCGCCCGCGCTCGCCCTACGGCGTCGCCAAGCTGGCGGCCCTCGGGCTCGTCCGCACGATGCGCGCTCATCACGGCCTGTTCGCTGCCGCGGGTATCACCTACAACCACGAGTCGCCGCGGCGTCCACCGCACTTCCTGCCGCGCAAGGTCACGCGCGGCGCGGCGGAGATCGCGCTCGGCCGGGCCGACGAGCTGGTGCTGGGCGACCTCAACGCGGTCCGCGACTGGACCGACGCCCGCGATGTGGCGCGCGCGGCCCGGCTCGCGCTTCAGGCCCCCGAGGCCGGCGACTACGTGATCGCAAGCGGCACGGGGCGGACCGTGCGCGAGCTGGTCGAGGTGGCGCTGAGCGCGGCAGGCGTGGAGGGCCCGCTCGAGCGACACGTGCGGGTCGACCCTGCGTTCGTGCGGGCGCCCGAGCCGACGCCGCTGGTAGGCGATCCCGCACGAGCGCACGAGCGGCTCGGCTGGGAGCCGCAGATCTCGTTCGAGGCGATGATCGGTGAGATGGTCGCCGCCGATCTGGCCGATCTGGGCGGGGCCGGCTGAGCCGGCCCGGCACTCAGCTCGCCAGCAGCTCCAGGTCCGAGCGGACCATCAGCCGGATCAGCTCCTCGAACGTCGTGCGCGGCTTCCAGCCGAGGTCACGCTCGGCCTTGGAGTAGTCGCCGATCAGCAGGTCGACCTCGGCCGGGCGCACGAACGCGGGGTCGATGACGACGTGCTTCTCCCAGTCGCCGAGGCCGGCCTCGTCGAAGGCGACCTCGACACACTGGCGAACCGAGTGGGTCTGACCGGTGGCGATGACGTAGTCCTCGGGAGCGTCATGCTGGAGCATCAGCCACATCGCCTCGACGTAGTCCTTGGCATAGCCCCAGTCCCTCTCCGCGTCGAGGTTTCCGAGCGCAAGCCGGTCGGTCTTCCCGAGCTTGATCGCGGCCGCGTGCCAGGTGATCTTGCGTGTCACGAACTCAAGCCCCCGGCGGGGTGAATTGTGCACGATGACGCGGCCGACGCCCGCAGCCAGGACGCCGCTCTCGGTCTCGATGTCGAACACGAAATCGTCGCACTCGGTCGGTTTGATCGTGACGATCTTGCGAACTTCGGCTGGATCCCTGCGCAGGTGCTGGCCCTTGGCTCCGACCCGGACCGCCGAGGCGAGGTTCAACTGGTAGTAGGTCTTGTCGGCTCGACGCTCGGTGTGGACCGACGCCTGCTGGCCTCTGGCCGCGTAGAGCCAGACCAGCCCCAGGGCGAGGACGGCGCTGTTGGTCTTGACCGAGGCGCCGTTGCCGCGCTTGAGGCCGTCGCCGGCGTAGTAGCCCGCAAGGAAGGCGTCGTGGGCCTCCGGGCCGGCGTTGAGGACGACCGGCGGAACCTGCTTGTGCGATGTGCGGGTGTAGAGCTGTTCACGGAGCCACGGCGCGGCGGCGGGCGCGCCGGTCAGCGCGAGCTGCCCGACCGTCGCGTCCGGATCGAAGCCCGAGGACCCCTCCCAGGCGCGGGCGGTGCCCAGGAAGCAGCGGGACCAGAGCTCAGCGGCTCGCATCCGCAGCGCGTCGTCGCTGTTGGTGAACTGGACGTCCCGCCCGTCGCCGCCGACGTGCCCGTCGGCCGCGAGCAGGCCCATGAGCTCGGCGAGCTCGGGTGTCACCGCGGCCCACGGGGCTACCTCCGGGCCGTCGTCCTCGACGAACAGCCCGTGCCCCCAGAGAGCCAGCCGGTCACCTTCGGCGACGTCGCGGGCGAGAACCTCGTCCTCGTCCGCGTCGAGCATGTGGTGGTGCGCGGTGACCTCGACCGAGCCTGCTCGGGTCTCGATCGACAGCAGTTTGTGATCGGGGTCCGTTGCGCGTCGCCGCGTCGCGGTGATCGCGGTGATCGCCGTCCAATCCGCGCCGTCCCAGATCTCCAGCAGCCCGGCGGGTTCGAAGGACTGGACACTCGGGCCCTTACGGCGGTGGGGAACCAGTTCGGCGGCCGTCTTGACGAAGACCGTTCCGTTCTCTCTCACGAGAAGGGGTGTATTGGCTCGAAGGCACTCGTGGTTGAAGAGAATTCCCGAGGTCGCATGGAGGTCGTATGACTCACGGTAATTCACCGTGATGAAGTGGCCGTAGGCCTTCGCGACGCCGTAGGGCGAGCGCGGATAGAACGGCGTCGCCTCGGTCTGCGGCACCTCGATGACCTTGCCGAACATCTCGCTGGAGGAGGCCTGGTAGAAGCGCGCCTCCGGGCAGACCTCGCGCATCGCCTCGAGGATCCTCGTGACACCGACGCCGGTGAACTCGGCGGTGAGCGTGGGCTGGACCCACGAGACGGCCACGAAGCTCATCGCGGCGAGGTTGTAGATCTCGTCGGGCTTCGACGCGCGCAGCGTGTCGACGAGCGAGCGCTGGTCCAGCAGATCGCCCTGATGAAGGGTGATCCGATCGCGCAGGTGCTCGATGCGGTCGAACTTCTCGGTCGACGCGCGGCGCACCATGCCGTGCACGTCGTAGCCGTGCTCGAGCAGCAGTTCAGCGAGGTAGGAGCCGTCTTGACCGGTGATTCCGGTTATCAGCGCTGTCTTTGGCATCGGCGCGACAGCCTAGTGGCCGTCGAAGCGAGGTTACGGCGGGGCACGGGCGTCGCAGGCGGCGGCTACGCTGCGGCGACATGAAGGCCGTGATCCTCGCCGGTGGCCTCGGCTCCCGCCTCAGCGAGGAGACCGACGTCAAGCCCAAGCCGATGGTCGAGATCGGTGGCAAGCCGATGCTCTGGCACATAATGAAGAGCTACTCGGCGCAGGGCGTGAACGACTTCGTGGTCTGCCTCGGCTACCGCGGCTACGTCGTCAAGGAGTGGTTCGCCAACTACGCGCTGCACACGTCGGACGTAACGTTCGACCTGCGCAGCGGCGAGATGCACGTCCACCACTCGACGACCGAGCCGTGGCGCGTGACGCTGGTGGAGACCGGCGAGCTGACGATGACCGGCGGGCGCATCAAGCGAGTCCTGCCCTACGTCGGGGACGAGACGTTCTGCATGACCTACGGCGATGGGCTCTCCGATCTGGATCTGCAGGGCCTGATCGCCTTCCACCGCGAGAACCGCCGGCTGGCGACCGTGACGGCCGTGCAACCGCCGGGCCGCTTCGGCGCACTCGACATCGACGGTCCCGCGGTCAGCTCGTTCCAGGAGAAGCCGCGCGGTGACGGTGCCTGGACCAACGGTGGCTTCTTCGTGCTCGAGCCGGGGATCGGCGAGTACATCGACGGCGACACGACCGTCTGGGAGCAGAAGCCGATGCGCCGGCTCGCCGACGACGGGCAGCTCGGCGCCTATCGCCACCAGGGCTTCTGGCAGGCGATGGACACGCTGCGCGAGCGCAACCAGCTCGAGGAGCTGTGGGCATCCGGCCACGCGCCGTGGCGGACCTGGACGTGACTGTTCCGCCCCGGCCGATGGGCTCGCAACGCTGCCGCCACTGCGACGCTCCGCTGGAGCACACGTTCGCCGATCTCGGGATGTCGCCGATCGCCAACGACAACGTGCCGATCGAGCGCGCCGGATCGATGGAGCCCTTCTACCCGCTCCACGCCCGTGTCTGCGAGCGGTGCTTTCTGGTGCAGCTCGATGAGGTGGAGACCGCGGACGACATCTTCCGTGATGACTACGCCTACTTCTCCTCCTACTCGACCTCCTGGCTGGAGCACAGCCGCCGCTACGTCGAGGCGATGACCGAACGCTGGGGCCTGGGCGCGGAAAGCCAGGTCGTCGAGCTGGCCTCGAACGACGGCTACCTGCTCCAGTACTTCGTAGAGCGCGGGATCCCGGTGCTCGGGGTCGAGCCGACGGCGAACACCGCGGCCGTCGCGATCGAGAAGGGGGTGCCGACCGACGTCTCCTTCTTCGGAGTCCAGACGGCGCGCCGGCTTGCGCCGCAGGCGAGCGCCGACCTGCTGCTCGGCAACAACGTTCTCGCGCACGTCCCGGACATCAACGACTTCGTCGCGGGGATGAAGGTCATGCTCAAGGCCGGTGGCGTGATCACGATGGAGTTCCCGCACCTGGAGCGCCTGATCGAACTGCGCCAGTGGGACACGATCTACCACGAGCACTTCAGCTATCTGTCGTTCGGGACCGCGTCGCGGGTCTTCGCCGCCCACGGCCTGCGGCTCTTCGACGTCGAGGAGCTGACGACGCACGGGGGTTCGCTTGCGCATCTACGGCTGCCACGACGATGACGACGCCAAGCCGCAGAGCGACGTGGCGCGGGCCCTGCTCGAACGCGAGCGGGCGAACGGCCTCGAGCGGCTCGACACCTACACCGCGTTTCATCGAGCGGGTCGAGGACGACAAGCGCGAGATCCTGCGTTTCCTGATCGACCTCAAGGACCAGGGCAGGCGGATCGTCGGCTACGGCGCCCCGGCGAAGGGCAACACGCTGCTCAACTACTGCGGCGTCGGAACGGACTTCCTGGACTACACCTGCGACCGCAACCCGCACAAACAGGGGCGGCTGCTGCCCGGTACGCACATCCCGATCGTCGCGCCCGAGCAGATCGATGCGGACCGGCCCGACGTCGTGCTGATCCTGCCCTGGAACCTGCGTGACGAGGTCATCGAGCAGCTCGCGCACGTCCGGGAGTGGGGCGGCGGTCTTCGCCGCCCGCGCACCGGATCTGCGCGCTGTTCGCGTGAGCGCACGATGATCCTGACGCCGACGCCGATCGAGGGAGCCTTCATCGTCGAGCCGGAGCTGCTCGGCGACGAGCGCGGCTGGTTCGCGCGCACCTTCGACGCCGGCGTCTTCGCCGCGCGCGGGCTGGATCTGGAGGTGGTGCAGGCGAACGCCTCGTTCAACGCGCGCGCCGGAACGCTTCGCGGCATGCACTTCCAGGCGGCGCCGCACGGCGAGCCCAAGCTGGTCCGCTGCGTGCGCGGCGCGGTCTACGACGTGGGGCTGGACCTGCGCCCGGACTCGGCGACCCACGGACGCTGGCACGGCGTCGAGCTGACCGCCGACAACCGCCGGGCGTTCTTCCTGCCCGCCGGTCTCGCCCACGGCTACCAGACACTCACGGACGACTGCGAGCTGCACTACCTGATGGGGCACGCCTACGTGGCCGACGCCGCGCGCGGCGTGCGCTGGGACGATCCCGCGTTCGCGATCGACTGGCCCGAGCCGCCGGACGGCGGCCGCACGATCGCCGAGAAGGACCTGGCCCATCCCGACTACGCGCCATGAGCCGGGTGCTCGTCACCGGCGCCTCCGGGTTCATCGGCGCGCGCGCCCTGCGTCCGCTCGCCGACCGTGGCTTCGAGGTTCACGCGGCGACCCGCACGGGCGCCGGGCCGGCTGCCGAAGCCGGACCGGCGACCTGGCATGCGGCCGACCTGCTCGACGCCGGCGCGTGCGCCGACCTGCTCGAGCGGCTGCGGCCCACGCATCTGCTGCACCTGGCCTGGTATGCGGAGCCGGGGGCGTTCTGGGCCGCGCGCGAGAACGCCGACTGGATCGGCGCGACGATCGGGCTGGTCGACGCCTTCGCCGCCGCCGGTGGGAGGCGCGCCGTTCTGGCGGGCACCTGCGCCGAGTACGACTGGAGCGAAGGGGGCGTGCTGGCGGAGAGCGCCCCGCTCGCCCCGGCGACCTTCTACGGCGTGGCGAAGGACGCGACGCGGCGAGTCGCGGAGGGTCTCGGTGAGCTGCACGGCATCGAGGTCGCTTGGGGTCGGGTGTTCTTCCTCTACGGACCGGGCGAGGATCCGCGGCGCCTGGTGGCGAGCGTGGCGCGGGCACTGGTGGCGGGCGAGCGTGTGGAGACGAGCAGCGGCGAGCAGGTGCGCGACTTCATGGCGGTCGACGATGTCGCGGGTGCGTTCGCGGCACTCGTCGCGGCGGATGCACGGGGAGCCGTCAACATCGGCTCAGGCGAGGGCGTGCCGGTGCGCCGGGTCGTGGACCTCGTCGCCCGGGCGGCGGGACGTCCCGACCTGCTCGACGTCGGGGCGCTGCCGGTGCGTCCCGGAGAGCCGGCGGTGCTCGTGGCCGATCCCCGGCGCCTGCGCGAGGAGGTCGGCTTCCTGCCTGCGATCGGACTGGAGCAGGGAATCGCCGAGACCGTGGAATGGTGGAGGGCGAGATGAGTGCAGCGGGGGCGCCCGTCTGCCGGCTGTGCGGAGCGACCGGCGACCGGCTGCTGGAGGCCGTCGATCGCAACCGCGAGGTCGATGATCGGCGATTCGCCTACTCGCGCTGCCGCTCCTGTCGGACCGTCCAGCTGGAGAACGTGCCCACTGACATCGAGCGGTACTACCCCCAGGACTACCACGGCGTTCCGACGCCGGCCGACCTGCGCCTGCGGGCGGCGGGCGAGCAGCACAAGGTCGATCTGCTGCTCGAGCACGTCGAGCCCGGCCGCCTGGTCGAGGTCGGTCCCAGCTATGGGGCCTTCGCGTTCGCTGCCAAGGCCGCGGGGTTCGAGGTCACCGGGATCGAGATGGACCCGGCGTGCTGCGACTACCTGCGCGACGTCGTGGGCGTAGAGGCGATCCGGTCGACCGCGCCGCAGGACGTCCTTTCGTCGCTGCCGCCGAGCCGCGCGATCGCGATGTACCACGTGATCGAGCACGTTCCCAGACCCTGGGCGGTGATCGACGCGGCCGCGGCGAGCCTCGAGCCGGGCGGCGTTCTGGCGATCGCGCTGCCGAACCCGGACTCGCTCCAGTTCCGTCGCCTCGGGTCGCGCTGGGCGCACCTCGACGCGCCGCGGCATCAGTACCTGATTCCCCTGGAGACGCTGACGTCGCATGCGCGCTCGGCCGGGCTCGAAGTTGCGGCGGTCACGACGACCGACCCGTTCGGGCGGCACTGCAACCGCTGGGGATGGGAGTACGCGATGCGGCGCCGTCCGGCGGCCGCGCCCTCCAGCATCGTCACGGTCGCCGCGAGCCATCTGGTCGCCGCCGCGCTGGCGCCGGTCGAGCGACGAGGACTCCGCGGCTGTGCCTACACGGTGCTGCTGCGGCGCCCGGCTGCGGTCTGACGCTGCGGCGGCCCGTGGGGCCGTCGCTCAGGGCAGGTACGGACGGGCGCCGGGCCGCGCTCGCCTGACCGCGCCGCGCAGCGCGCGGTCGACCCGGCGCAGACCGGGCAGGCGCAGCAGCGGCCCCAGGAGGTCGTCGAGCACGTCGAGCGGCCGGGCGCGCAGCAGCCGGTAGGCGCACGCCCGGCCGAGCCTGCGACGCTCCGACCGGGTCAGCTCCGCGTAGGCGCGGTGGCTCTCGACGTCGCGTCTGACGAGGCGCGCCATCGCGAGGTGCGGGCGGCGCTCCTCGGAGCGCGTCAGGCCCATCGATTGCGCGGTCCGGCCGTAGCTCGCGCTCGTCCCGCCGACCGACCTGTGCAGGGTCGCGCCGGGGACGACGCCGAGCCGCCCGGCCATCAGCAGCCTGCCGATCAGCATCCAGTCTCCCGCCAGCGCGTTCGCCATCGGCAGGGCGCCTCGCAGGTGCGCGGTCCGGATCAGTCCGTATATCGCGGCGTTGTCGACGACGTGGCCGAAGAACCAGCGCACGCGCTCGGCCGGGTCGTGCTGCTCACACGCGACATCGACTCCGCGCCCGCGCTCCTCGCCGCCGGCATCGTGGTAGCGCGCGCTGCCGGAGACCAGCACGTGATCGGGGTGGGCTTCGAGGAAGCTGACCAGCAGCTCGACGTAGTCGGGGGCGATCCAGTCGTCGTCGGCGAGCACCATCACCAACTCGCCGCGTGCCTCCGCCAGGACGCTGTTGAAGTTCGCCGTGAGACCGAGGTTGGACGGGCGGCGGATCACGCGCACCCGCTCGTCCGTCGCGGCGATCCGCGCACACAGCTCCGGGGTGGTGTCCGTCGACGCGTTGTCGGCGATCACCAGCTCGACGTCCCTGTACGTCTGCCTGAGCGCCGAGCCGATCGCGCGCTCCAGCCCCTCGGCGCGGTTGAAGGTCGGCAGGACGATGCTCACGCGGGGCGGGGCGCTGCTCACGCGGGGGACCGTACCGTCAGTGATCCGGGCTCAACGCCCCCGCTGCGCCGTGTTGACGTCCACGCGGCGCCTACGATCACATCGGTGAGCGGCGTCGACCCAGCGGTCAGCGACTTCCCGGTCGAGCCGGTCGAGACGGACATCCTCGACACGACGAAGGCGGGTCCCCAGGCGCTGCGCGGCAGCGCGCTGCGAGCCGGGGGCTATCTCGCCGGCGTGCTGCTCTCGCTGATCTCGGCGCCGCTGCTGATCCGCCATCTCGGGGTCGTCGCGTTCGGTGAGTACCTGACGGTCGTCTCGCTCGTCGCGATCGTCTCCGGCGTCACCGAGGGCGGACTCGCCCAGGTGGCGGTGCGCGATTACGCGACGCTGCGCGGTGAGCAGCGCGATCACGTGATGGCGAACGCACTCGGGATGCGGATTGCGCTGACGGTGACCGGGGGGCTGGGCGCAGTCGCCTTCGCGGCAGTGGCGGGATACAGCGACGCGCTGGTGCTGGGCACCGCGCTCGCGGCCACCGGGCTCCTCGCTCACGTGCTCCAGACGATCGTCGCCGTGCCGCTTCAGGCCGAGCTGCGCTTCGGGTGGGTGACCTTCACCGAGCTGCTGCGCCAGATCGTTCAGG
The DNA here is from genome assembly GCA_963714935.1 of uncultured Actinomycetes bacterium. GTDB lineage: Bacteria > Actinomycetota > Thermoleophilia > Solirubrobacterales > Solirubrobacteraceae > F1-60-MAGs163. Next base: position 444,390 of record CAVQQA010000003.1, on the reverse strand, counting down.
TCGCGCTGATCATCGCGCTCGTCGTGCTCGGCGCGGGTGTGGTCGGGTTCCTCGCGACCTCGATCGCCGCCGGCACCGTCGCGCTGGCCGCGACCGTGGTGGTCGTGCGCGGCCGGATGCCGCTGCGGCCGGCCTTCCACCCGTCCACCTGGGCGAAGATGCTGCGCGAGACGCTGCCGTACGCCGCCGCCGTCGCGCTCAGCGTCATGTACTTCCGGCTGACGATCATCGTGATGTCGCTGATCTCGACGGGCGAGCAGACCGGCTACTTCGCCACATCGCTGCGCGTCGTCGAGGTCCTGATCGGACTGCCCGCGATCGTCCTCGGTGCGGCGTTCCCGATTCTCGCCCGCTCGGCTCGCGACGATCCCGAGCGCTTCCGGGCGACGGTGCGCCGTCTCTTCGGGCTGTCGGCGATCGTCGGCGTCTGGGTCGTCGTCTGCACCGAGGTCGGGGCGGAGTTCGCGATCCACGTCCTCGGCGGAAGCGAGGCCGAGCCCGCCGTGCCCGTCCTTCAGATCCAGGGTCTCGCGCTGGTCGCGACCTTCATCGCGTTCGGCTGTGCGTTCCCGCTGCTCGCCCGTCGCCGCCACGGGGCGCTGCTGAGCGCGAACATCGCCGCCCTGGTCGTGAGCCTGGCGCTGGCCTTCATCCTCGTTCCCGCCTACGACGCACGCGGGGGGGCGATCGCCGCGGTGACCGCGGAGTTCGTCCTCGCGCTGACGGTGATCGTCCTGCTGGTCCGCTCGGACGCCGCGCTCGCAGTGCCGCTGCGCGTGCTCGGCGTGGCGGCGATCGCCGGCGCGATCGCCTGGGGAGCGGCGACGATCGTCGGGGTCCACGAGCTGATCGGCGTCGCGATCGCGACCGCCGTGTACGCGGCGCTGATCGCATTGACCGGCCACTGGCCTCCCGAGGTCAGTCACGCGCTCCAGGGCATCCGGCGCCGCTAGACCGTATGGCCTGTCGTTCCTGAGCGGCGGGCCCTGTCCGGGCGTGTTGTGAGGGTCGGCACCCGCGCATTCGGGAGAGCTTCGTCGGCAGCGGTTGTCGGGCCGCGCGTCGGAGGTGTGCGAGTTCGTGGCCGGGCTCGAGGGCCCGGTGCGCGCGACCTATGAAGCGGGGCCGACCGGGTTCGCGCACGCGCGGCGACTGGAGGCGGCCGGTGTGGACTGCCTGGTCTGCGCGCCGGGGTTGATCCCGCTCGGACCATCTGACCCGGTGAAGACCGATCAGCGCGACGCTGAGCGCCTCGTGCGGCTGTTGATCGCCGACGAGCTTCACCGCGTGACGGTCCCGACGATCGAGGCGGAGGGTTTGCGCGATCTCGTGCGTGCTCGCGAGGATCTGCGCGGTGACCTGATGAGCGCGCGTCACCGGGTCTCCAAGCTGCTGCTGCGTCACGACGTGCGCTTTGAGGGCAAGGAGCGCAACTGGACCCAGCCGCACCTGCGCTGGCTTTCGACCGTGCGCATTGAGCAGCCCGACACGCAAACGGCGTTTGATGACTATCGCGGCGGCGTCGAGGCGCTGATCATCCGTCGCGGCGATACCTGCGCGCCGCCTTCTTCTTGGCGGTCTTCTTCCTGACGGTCTTCTTCCCAGCGGCCTTCCTGCGGACCGCCTTCAGCTTCGCGCGCACGATCTTGCTTCGCGTACCGTCGGCCGCCAGCGCGTCAACGGTCAGTGTCCCGCTCTTCGCCGGGTACGGATCGGTCAGTCGCAAGCGGTTGCGACGCACGACGCGGAACGCCTTGGTCTTGTCGCTCAGCACTACGAGCACCTCGTAGCGCCTGATCCCGCGCACGCTCTTCCAGCTCGCGTTGATCTTGCCCTTGCTGCGCGATGCCCGCAGGCGGCGCGGCTGCCCGGGACGCGCTACCGCCGGCGCCGCGTAGCTCGCGACGGTCAGGCGCCTGGCCGGTCCGGCGGCGCCTTCGACGAGCGCCACGATGCGGCGCTTGCCGCGCCGTCCGGGTGCCGGGCCGAAGACGATCTCGCCGGCGCTGCGCGAGGTCGCCCCCAGGCGCCGTGCGGTGCGCGCACCCAGCTCGGCGAACGTGATCTTGCGGCCGGCGCCGCCGCTGACGCGGTAGGCGAGCACGCGCCTGCGCCCGCGGCGGCGGACGCTCGCCTTGATGGCCAGCTTCGGCAGCGCGTCGGCGCTCGCGAGGCCGGTGATCGCCGCCGACCCGGGCTTGGTGGCGACGGTCCAACGGCCGGCCGCGGGCTTGCGCAGCGCGACGAGTGTGGAGCCGTCGCCCGGGCGGACGATCATCGTGGTCTTGTCGCCGGCGACATCGCGCCCACTGGGATCGGTCACGGTCACGGTCGGCGCGCCGCCGTTGCCGCGCACGCGCAGCATCGTCGCGTCGAGCCCGGCGGGCAGCGTCACCCCCCTGGGTGCGCCCGCCTGCGCGGCCCGCGGTGAGACCTCGCGGTAGGGCCCGTAGTCGCAGCTCCAGATCGCCAGGTCGGGGCTCGACGCGCCCCAGTGGTAGCCGGCGCCGAGGGCGACGGGGATCGTGCCGAAGATCGGGAACGGCACCGGGATGACGCCGCAGAACCCGACCCCCTTGCTGGATATGACGGCGCCGACGCTCAGGCAGGGGTTGATCTTTACCGAGACGATCTTGAAGTCGATCTCGATGTTGCGCAGGCAGGCCTTCAGCCCGCCTTCGAGGTTGAACTGCTTGCGCGAGGCGAACACGAACCCGCTCACGCCGCCGTCGATCTGCAGGAAGCTGATCCCGAAGCTGAACGAGCCGCCGAACTCGAAGTAGTCGGGGTACTGGTAGATCCCGTAGGCGCGCAGCAGCGGCAGGACGCCGAGCACCGGGACGTGCAGGCTGGCGCTGCCGCCGACCGCCAGCGTGAAGGAGTCGAGCGTGCGGCCCGCCAGCGGTGCGAGCTCGTCACCGGCGTCGTCGGGGAACTCGTACGGCGTGCCCCGGCTGGCGAATGCGGCGAACAGCGCGCCGTCCTCGTCGACTACCTCGCCGGAGCTCAGTCCGATGACGCCGGTCAGGCGCAGCGGGTTGAGCCCGATCGCGGCACCGAGGTTCTTCAGCAGCACGCTGTGGAACGGCGGGAACAGATCCGGGCGCGCACCGACCGCGAACTCGACGCCGAACCCGGCGTGGTCGAACTTGCCGTTCTTCAGCCCGAAGCCGAAGTCCGGCGGCGGCGAGGACGCGTCGATCGAGATCGGGCTTCCGGGCAGCGTCACCTTGGCGCCGCCCTCCCAGGTGTTCTCGCTCTTGCTGTACTTGAACGAGAGGTTCTCGACGAAGATCGGGCCGACCCAGACCTGCGGGAGCGCCAAGCCGATACCGTCGAACTGGAACCCACGGACGTTGTCGGCGGTCAGGTAGACGTCGCCGTTGGCCGTCTGCCCGCCCTGGAAGGAGAAGATCGACGGCAGCCCGAGGCCGACCTTGACCCTGCTCCTGTGGCGGAGCAGGTCGACGCTGAACGCGCCGCGGATCGGAAGCCCTCCGAGGAACTTGGGCGCCTTGGCCGACTCGTCGACGTTCACGAGGTGGAAGACGCCCTTCTTGTCGGGCTTGACCTTCAGGCTGAGCGGTATCTCCTTGGTCGGGAACGGCCCAATCTGGATCGGGATCTTGTCCGCGCCGTCGAGCGCGATCGTCGCCTCGTAGCTGTCGTATTTCGTCTTGACACCGGACGGAACCGGGAGATAGAGGCCGTTGATCGCAACCGGTCCGCGGATCGTGGCCGAGTAGACCTGGATCGACTTCAGCGAGACGGCGTCGATCTGCGACACCTTGGGCGCCAGCGTGAACAGGCTCGGGTTGACGCGCGGCGTGATCTCGAAGCAGTCCTCGGGCCGCCCGCGGCTGTTGACGTCCACGATCCCGAAGCCGAACGACTTCACGCAATCGATCCGGTCGGGCTGCTGGGTGCTCGCAGCGGCCTCGCAGTCGAAAACGAAGGGGTCCTTCAGCTTCGGCACCGTCTCGGCGCCTGCAACCTTGATCGCGGTCGACGTCGTCGCCTTCGCGCCGAGCGTGTCGCTCACGGTCAGCGACACGACGTAGTCGCCCGCCTTGCGGAACACGTGCGACATCGTGGCCGCGTCCGCGCCGCAGCCGAAGTCGAGCTTCCTGTCCGGCCCTGTGATCACCCAGTGGTAGTCGGTCAGCTTCGCCCCGGGGCTCGGCAGCGAGTCGGCCGCGGCGACCCGAATGCCGCCGGTCAGCTCCGTGGAGAGACCGGCTCGCTGCGCGACTGCCACGGCGCCGCCGGCGCCGCCGGCACCGCCGGTCGGCGGCGTGGGCGTGGGCGGCGGCGGGGGCACCGGCGGCCCGATGTCGGGAACGAGGTCGGGCGGCGCAGGACCGGGAGCGGCGGCGAGGCGCCCGATCTCGCTCGCGCTCAGGGCGCGGCCGTAGACGCGCACCTCGTCGACGTCACCCGCGAAGTTGGTGTTCTCGAAGCACGCGAACGGGTCGGCGTAGTTGCCGATGATGAAGTTGTTGTTGGCGCTGAGCCCGTAGCCGATCGATCCCGACGCCGGTGTGTCGGCGCCGGCCTGCTGGCCGTCGACGAACAGGCGCACCGCCGTCCCGTCGAAGGTCCCCGCCACCATGTGCCACTGGCCGTTCCAAATGGTGTTGCTCGCGGGCGGCGTGACGAACAGGTCCGTGCCGTTGTAGATGTAGAAGCGCAGCCCCGACCCCTGCGCCGAGCCACCGGTGTAGAGCGAGTAGGAGGAGAAGCTGCAGCCGGCCTGCGCGCCCTGGTTGACGACCGCCTCGACCGTTCCCGGCGTGCTGGCCGCCCGCACCCAGGCCACCACCGTCACCTTCTCGGGCTTGAGAAGCGGCTGGTCGCCGGCGTTGAGGTACGAGCTCTTGTTGAGGATGTGCTGCGCCTCGCCGAAGCGCCCCGGCACGGTCGTGAAGCTGTTCACGCCGGTCGCCGTGAGGTTGTTGCCCGAGCTGTCGGGGAACAGGCACGGAGCGTCGGTGCAGCCGGAATCCTCGAGATGCCACTGGCCGCGAAGAGGCTCGGCGCCCGTCGCAAAGGCCGGCGCGCATGCCAGCGCGGCGATAGCGACCACCGTGCCGACGGCCAGGCGCATGTGGCGCACTATCTACCTGTGCGACGGCGAAGGCAAGCGCGAGGCCACAACGTCGCCGCGCCCGACATGCCGTTCGACGATCCTCGCGCCGACTACGAGGCACGCGGGCGCCCGGCGCCCCGGACGTCTTCCGGGAAGGTCTCCCGTTCCCGCCCCGCGACGATGACGGCAGGTCGGTCTGGGCGCCTGCCGCGGCGATCGAGGCGATGTATCCGCGACTGCCGCCGGAAACGGCGCGCGAGCTCGCAGGCCGTCTGACGCCCGGAGCTGCTGCGGTCGGCGAGTATCCGCTCGCTCGGCACCCTGACGTCCCGACCGCGCTCATCTACGCGACCGATGACGAGTTCTTCACGCCCGCATGGGAGGGGCCGTCTCGTCGGCCCGGGCCTCCTCGATCGGGTCTTGATCCCGGCAGCGCGGTCAGTCGAACACGACGACGGGCTTCACTAGGCGCCTTGCTACGGTTGCGCGCCCGTGACGTCCGAGCCCGCCGACGCACCGCGACGCGTGACGGCGATCGTCCTCAACTACGACGGGCGCGAGCTGCTCGACGTGGTGATGCCGACCGTGATGGCACAGGTCTGGGAAGGCCCGCTGCGGGTCATCGTCGTCGACAACGGCTCGCGCGACGGGTCTGCGGCGCATGTGCGCGAGCGCTGGCCATCCGCGGAGGTCCTCGAGCTGCCGGACAACATCGGCGTGGCCGCAGCGCTCAATCGCGGGCTCGCACTCGCTGACACCGAGTACGTGGCGCTGCTGAACAACGATCTCGAGCTCGAGCTCCGACTGGCTCGGGCTGCTCGTGGACGCGCTCGACCACCACCCCGGCGCGGCATCCGCGACGGGCAAGATGCTCAACTTCCATCGCCGGGGCGTCTACGACGGGGCCGGTGATCTGATGATGTGGTCGGCCGCCGCAACGCACCGCGGCATGGACGAGCCTGACGACGGCCGGTTCGACCACGCGGAAGCGGTCTTCAGCCCGTGCGCGGGGGCGGCCGTCTACCGCCGCTCGGCCTTCCTGGAGATCGGGGACTTCGACGAGGACTTCTTCGCCTATCTCGAGGACATCGACTGGGGCCTGCGCGCGCAGCTCGCCGGCTACTCCTCGCGCTACGAGCCGCGCGCGGTCGCCTATCACATGGGCGGTGCGACGACCGGTCAGCGCAGGCGCTACTACAACACGCTCCAGCGCCGCAACCAGATCCTGATCGTCGTCAAGGACTACCCGCCGGACGCGCTCCTGCGCCATCTCCCGAAGGTTCTGCTCCATCAGGCCGGCTGGGTCGTGGCGGCCGCCCGTGACGGGGCGCTTCGCGAGCAGCTGCGATCGATCGGCGGCGCGCTGCGTCTGCTTCCCCGGATGCTGCGCAAGCGCCGGGCCGTGCAGCGCCTGCGGCGTGCGTCGCTCGCCGACCTCGATGCCGTCATGACGCCCGAGCCCTACGCAGGCCAGACCGTCGGTGAGCGGGTGCGCTCGATCGCTGCTGAGGTCGCGCCGCTGCTGCACCGGGGTCGCCGGTGAGCTCGCTCGCTCCGGCGGAGCCCGACATCGCCGTCGTCCACCTCGTTTGGGCGCCGCTCGGCCCCGGACCGCTCGAGCGCTTCCTGGCGTCGATGCGAAGCTGCAACGCGGGGCGCCCGTACCGGCTGGTGATCCTCTTCAACGGCTTCGACGGGCGGCCGCCGCCCGCATTCACGGCGGCGCTCGAGGGCCACGAGCACGAGGCGCTGAACATGCCCGCGCCGGCGCAGGATCTGGTCGCCTACCACTCGGCCGCACAGCGCCTTCAGGTCGATCGCCTGTGCTTCCTCAACTCATACAGCCGGCTGCTGGTCGACGGCTGGCTCTCGCGTCTGGCAGACGCTTCAGAGAGTCCCGACGCCGGGATCGTCGGTGCGAGCGGGTCGTGGGAGAGCGCGGCCTCATCGGCGCCGCTCGCGCTGAGAGTCCAGCGCCACCTGCGATTCCCGAAGTTCCCGAACCCGCATCTGAGGACATCGGGGTTCCTGCTCGCCCGGGAGCTGGCGCTCGATCTCGACTGGCGCGGCGCGGACAGCAAGCTCGGCGCGCTGCGTCTGGAGAGCGGCCGCCGGTCCCTCTCCCGGCAGGTCCTGCAGCGCGGGCTCGGCCTGCGCGTGATCGATCGCTTCGGTGGCGAGTGGGAACCCGAGGACTGGCCGCGCAGCCGGACGTTTCGCAGCGGCGACCAGGGCGGGCTGCTGATCGCCGACAACCGGACTGCGCAGTACGAGCAGGCCGGTCTCGCCGAACGCGAGCGGCTGGCGCGGATGGCCTGGGGCGAGCACGCGGCCGTGACCGGCGACGCCTGAAGTCAGTTCGCCGCGTGCGCGGCCCTGGCTGCGGCAAGGACCTCCGCGGCGAAGCGATCCCAGCTGAAGGTCGCGGCGCGCAGCCGGGCGCGCGCACCCAGCTCGGTCCGCCGCTCGGGGCTCTCGAGCAGTGCCTGGAGCTGAGTGCGGATCGAGGCCTCGTCGAGCGGGTCGGCGTATGCGACGGCGTCGCCTCCGACTTCCGGGAGGCTCGAGACGTTCGAGGTCAGGACGGCCGCACCGGCCGCCATCGCCTCCAGGACCGGCAGCCCGAAGCCCTCGTAGAGCGACGGGTAGGCGAACACCGTGCAAGCGGAATACAGGAGCGCGAGGTCACGGTCGCTGACATGCCCGAGCAGGCGCACGCCGCCGCCGGCTGCGCTCAGCGTCTCCTCCATCTCCCAGCCACCGGGCCCCACGACGACGAGGTCGTGCCCGGCGCGCAGGTCGCCGGGAAGTGCGGCGTAGGCGGAGCAGAGCCGCGGCAGGTTCTTGCGCGGCTCGATCGTCCCGGCGGCGAGCACGAACGGCTGCGCCAGGTCGTGGCGTCGGCGCAGGTCGTCGAGCGCATCGGCCGGCGGCGGCTCGAAGAAGCGCGCGTCGGCGGCGAGCGTCGCGACGAAGCTCTTGCCGCGGGCGGCCGGGAAGCGCTCGACGAGGTCGCTGCGCGTGGCCTGCGAGATGCACATCAGCGAGGCGGCGCGCCTGATCGCGGGGCGGATCGTCGCCCGCTCGATCCGCGCTGCACGCTGCTGCGCCGCCGCTCCGGGGATCCACGGCACGAGGTCGCAGACGAATACGACGGACGGCGGGCGCAGGAACCAGGCGGTCAGGTAGCTGTTGGTCGACAGGAACACGTCGTCGTGGCGCGCGCGGGCGGCGGCGCGCAGATGCCACCACGGATCGGGTGCGTCGATCAGCGACCAGCTGAAGCGTTCGTCCAGCGGCTCGTCCCAGCGCTCACGGGCGTACAGCACGAAGAGCGCGTCATCGTCACCGGCGCAGAGTGCGCGCAACATCTCGCGCACCAGGCGGCCGCGGCCTGCGGGGACCTCCGCGGCCGCACGCGCGTCGATCCCGACGGTGAGCGGCTGCAGGGCGGACACGCCGCTTCAGGGTATCCGCGATCCTTCCCGGCCGTGCCCCTGCGAGTCGCCCTCAATCTCGTCTACCTGGTGCCCGGCGAGGTCGGCGGGATGGAGACCTATGCGCGTGAGCTGATCCCGCGGCTTGCGGCGACCGACGGGCTCGAGCTGCTCTGCCTCGTCAATCGCGAGGCGGAGCAGGCCGGCGGCGGGCCGTGGGGCGAGATCTGTCCGATGGAGGTCGTTCCGGTGCGCGCCCGCTCACGCGTCGAGTGGGTGCGCGGCGAGCAGCAGCACGTTCCGCGCATGGCGGCGCGCGCGAGCTGTGACCTCGTCCATTCGCTCGCGAGCACGGCGCCGCTGCGCGGGCGCGTACCGCGTGTGACGACGATCCACGACCTCAACTACATGATCGTTCCGGAGGCCCACCTCGGGCTGCGGGCGCTCGGGATGCGGCTGCTCGTGCCCGCCGCCGCGCGGCGCTCGCGCCGGATCATCGTCGACGCCGCCAGCACGCGAGCCGACCTCGTCGAGCGGCTCGGCGTGCCGGAGGCCAAGGTCGATGTGGTCCCGCTCGCCGCCGAGCGCCCGCTCGCGCTCGCGCCCGCGCCCGAGGCCGCGCTGCGGGAACGGCTGGCGCTGGGTGACCGGCGGGTGCTGTTGTGCCCGGGCGCCAAGCGCCCGCACAAGAACCTGGCGCGCGTGATCGACGCGCTGGCGCAGATCGATGCATCGCGCCGTCCGCTGCTCGTCGCAACCGGATACGAGACGCCCTATGACGACGAGCTGCGCGCACGCGCCGACGCCGCGGGTGTGGCCGCAGACGTGCGACTGCCCGGCTGGCTGGCGGACGCCGATCTCGAAGGCCTCTATGCGCTGGCGGCTGTCGTCGCCTTCCCCTCGCTCTACGAGGGCTTCGGCCTGCCCGTGCTCGAGGCGATGGCGCGCGGAGTCCCGGTCGTCACCTCCGGCCGATCCTCGCTGCCGGAGGTGGCGGGTGACGCTGCGCTGCTCGTCGATCCGACCAGCAGCGCGGAGATCGCAGCTGCGCTGGAGCGCGTGCTGGCCGACGCCGCGCTGCGCGAGCGGATGAGCGCGGACGGGCTGGCGCAGGCGGGGCGGTTCTCATGGGACAGGACGGCCGAGCTGACGTTCGCGAGCTACCGGCGGGCGCTCGCAGGGCCGTGAACGATCGCGACGCGTCCGCGCGCTTCCTCCAGGGCCTTCGCGCCGGCGTGCCGTTCGCCGTCGCCGGCGGGATCCTCGCCGCGTCGTTCGGCGTGCTCGCGCAGGACGCCGGCTTCAGCCCGCTCGCGGCGATCGTGATGTCGGCGATCGTGTTCGCGGGTTCGGCCCAGTTCGCCGCGATCTCGATCCTTGCGGCCGGGGGTGGGGCGGGCGCCGCGATCGGCGCGGCGGCGCTGATGAACTCGCGCTTCATACCGATGGGCGCGGCGCTCGGCCCGTCGCTGCCGGGCGGTCCGCTGAAGCGGGCCGCCCAGGGACAGACCGTGGTTGACGCCTCTTGGGCGCTGTCGGCGCGCGGCGACGGGACTTTCGACCGCTGGCAGCTCTTCGGGGCGACGTCCATCCAGTACGTGACGTGGGTCGGCGGGACGGCGATCGGCGCGCTCGCCGGCGACGCGATCTCCGACCCTGCCTCGCTCGGCCTCGACGCGATCTACCCCACGTTCTTCTTCGCCCTGCTCGTCGCGGAGGTTCGCGACCGCCGCGCCCTCGGCGTCGCGGCGCTCGGGGCGTCGATCGCGCTGGTGCTGGTCCCGTTCACTCCCGCCGGGGTGCCCGTGCTCGTCGCAAGCCTCGCGGCCCTGGTCGGGCTGACGCGCGGGGCCCGCGCAGCGCTTCTTGAGCGCCGCGGGGCGGAGCGTCGATGAGCGTCACCATCGTCGTGATCGCCGGCTGCACGGTCGTCACGGCTGCGATCAAGTCGATCGGTCCGATCGCCCTCGGTGGCCGCGAGCTTCCGCTCTGGATGGCCAGCGTCATCGCGCTGCTCGCCTCGGCGCTGCTGGCGGCGCTCGTCGTGACCTCGGCCCTGGCCGACGGGACCGACCTCACGGTCGGGGCCGACACGGCAGGCGTGGCCGCAGGCGGGGCGCTCGCGCTCGCCCACCGGTCGATCGTGCTGTGCGTCGTGGTCGCGGCTGCGGTCACAGCCGGCCTGCGGGCGCTCGGCTGACGGGGCCCGCGGCCGACGGGATCGACTAGACCGGAGGGCGAAGATCGCCGCGCGGTCGCGCGTAGCTCTCCGAGACTCGCTCCAGCGACGACTCGAGCGACAGGCGCTCGAAGTTGTGGGCGAACCAGCGGCAGGTGCGCTCGCGCAGTGGGTACCCGGCCTGTGCGATCTCCTGCAATGCGGCCGCGAGCGCCGCCGGATCCGCAGACGGCGCCACGACGCCGTTCTCGCCCGGCTCGACGAGTTCGACGGCCGCGTTGTCGGCGCCCGCTGCGACGACCACGGGCGTGCCGTGAGCCGCCGCCTCGACCACCACGAGCCCGTAACCCTCGCGCGCGGACGGGTGCAGCAGACAGAGCGCGCGACGCATCGCGTCGTCGACCTCCTCGCGGTCCACGAATCCCGGTGCTCGAACGACGTCCTCCAAGCCGTGCGCGGCGATCGCCGCGAGAACGTCCTCACGCTCCGGTCCGTCACCGAGACACGACGCCGCCGACGTCGAGTCCCGCGTCCCTTGCCAGGGCGATCGCCGCGACGACGGCCGGTGCGCGCTTCTCGGGGATGTGGCGTCCGGCGAACACGACGAGTGGCTCCGCCTCGATCGCGCGGGGCACGCCGCCGGGGCCGTCGTACAGGCCCCCGATGAAGGTGTGGTCGCCGCGAAGCCCCTCGTCGACGAGGCGCCGCTCGTGAAGCCGCGAGAAGCAGAAGGCGTGCTGCGGCACGCGCACGCACAGGCGCTGGACGGCGTAGCCCGACGCGTCCGCCGACCGCTCCCAGGTACTCGCCCAGTAGTCGCGGCTCCAGACCTCGAACCAGTCGACGACGAGCCGGTAACGGCCGCTGCGCCGCGCCAGCGCGGCAGCCAGCACGCGAGAAGTACGGGAACGAGCACATGTGCACGACGTCGTACTCGCCGCCGTGGCGCAGCAGATGCCGCAGCACGCCGGCGCCGAAGCGCAGCGGCGGGCCGACCGCCGGTTCCCGTCGGGCCCGTACAGCTCGTCGGAACGCGAGACCGCGATCACGCGAACGCCCGGGATCCGCGGCGGGTCGCCGGGATCCCACTGCAGTCGCGTCAGGTAGGTGACCTCGTGACCGTCGGCGGCCAGGCGCTCGGCGAGGTCGCGGTACCAGCGCTCGGCGCCGCCGACCGTCCACGGGAACAGGCAGTCGTAGGCGAGGCAGACGCGCACGCGCGGCAGTCTGCCGCAACCCGGGTTCCGCCCGGGGCACGGCTATCGTGACGATCTCCCGGCGCAGCGTAACTTTACGTTCGGTGCCGCGTTTCTAACGTCAGGCGCCGTCTCCAGCGGGCCCCGAACGCATGAGCACGATCGAGCAGCTTCCGCCCACCGCAGTGCCCGCGGCAGAGGACGCCTTCCTCGTCAGCGTCGTCATCCCCTGCCTCAACGAGGAGGAGAACATCGAGGCCTGCGTCGCGCTCGGCGCTCGACGCGATCGAGAGCGCCGGGATCAGCGGCGAGGTGGTCGTCGCCGACAACGGCTCGGAGGACCGCAGCGCCGAGCTGGCCGACGGCCGCCGGCGCGCGCGTGGTGCACGTGCCGCGGCGCGGCTACGGCAGCGCCTACCTCGGCGGGTTCGCCGCGCGCTCGCGGCGCGCTACATCGTCATGGGCGACGCCGACCTGACCTACGACTTCGACGAGATCCCGCGCTTCGTCGGCCGAGCTCGAGGACGGCGCCGACCTGGTGATGGGCAACCGGATGGACAACATCCAGCCCGGCGCGATGCCGTGGCTGCACCGCTACGTCGGCAACCCGGTGCTCTCGCGGCTTCCTCAACGTCCTCTACCGCACCGGCGTGCGCGACGCCCACTGCGGCATGCGCGCGATCCGGCGCGACAAGCTGGCGGTCCTCGACCTGCGCACCCCGGGCATGGAGTTCGCCAGCGAGATGGTGATCCGCGCGGCGCAGCGCGGCCTCGACATCCGCCAGTTCCCGATCGACTACCACCCGCGCGGCGGCGAGTCGAAGCTCTCGACCTTGCGCGACGGCTGGCGCCACCTGCGCTTCCTGCTCGTCCACAGCCCGACGCACCTGTTCCTCGTTCCCGGGCCTCGTGATGGCGGTGCTCGGCGCGCTGGTGATGGCTGACTGCGATCGCGCAGGTCAACGTGCTCGGGCGCACGTGGGACCTCCACGCCGAGATCGCCGGCGCGCTGCTGATGATCGTCGGCACGCAGGTCGTCTCGCTCGGCCTCTGCGCGCACGCCTACGGCATGTACTTCATGGGCGAGAAGGACCCCTGGTTCGATCGCATGCGCGCGCGCTTCCGTCTCGAGCACGGTCTCGCTGCTCGGCGGGGTCACCGCGCTCGTCGGGATCGCTGCTCGCCGCCGTGATCGTCGGCCGCTGGATCGACCGCGGCTTCGGCGAGCTCGGCGAGGAGCGCCTGGCGATCCTCGCGGCGACGCTGCTGATCGTCGGCATCCAGGTCTTCTTCTCGTCGTTCCTCCTCAGCATCATCGGGCTGCGGCGCGAGCGATGAACTCACCGGCAGCGCGGCGGGCGGCGATCGCCGCGGCGCTCGTGCTGCTCGCAGGCGCTGCCTGGGCGGCGATCGTGTTGTTGCGCGATTCGCGCCACGACGTCCTGCCGAACGTGGTGCCGCCGGGCACGTTCGTCGAGGACATCGCGCCGCGCCGCGAGGCCTGCCAGCCGATCGAGCCGCCCGCCGAGCCCGCCGACACCGCCGTGCTGACGGTCGGCACCTACGCTCGCCCGTCCGCGCGGGTCGAGCTGGTAGCCCGCGCTGGTAGACGCGCAGTTGCGCGCAGCGGCGTCGTGACGGCCGCCAACGGCGCGATCACGTTGCCGCTGCGGCCGGCGCTCCGGCCCAGCGACGGAGCCGTTCTGCTGTGCCTGCGCAATCGCAGCACTGGCCGCATCGCGGTCGCCGGCATCCCCTATCCGGCGCCGCCCGGCGGAGTGCCCGGGCGCGACCTCTCGATCCGGCTCGTCGGCAGCGACAGCGCGTCGCACGCCTCGCGCGCGTCGCTGACGCTCGACCGATTCGCGGCGGCTCGCGCCGGGAACCTCGGCGGATGGGTGCTGGCGCTGGCGCTGTCGCTGTTCGCCGGTGCGGCGATCGGCGCCGTCGCGCTGCTGGTCAGAGAGGCGCGGCGAGCGTGACCGGGCCTGCGGACGACCTTCGCGGCGGGGCGGCGGCCGCGCCGCCGGCCGGCGCCGCGCAGAGGCCGGCCGCTGCGCCGCGGATCGTCTCCCGGGGCGCGGTCGCGTGCGCGGCGATCGCGGCGCTCGTCGCGGTCGCCTGGTCGGTCGTGACCCCCTCCCTCCAGGTCCCTGACGAGCCGCTGCACTTCGCCTACGTCCAGCACCTCGCGGAGACCGGCACCGCGCCTGAGCCGGGCGCCCGGCCGCCGATGTCCACCGAGCTCGTGCAGGCACTCGGCGCCTCGCGGTTCTCGTTGGTGATCGGCAACCCGGCAGGTCACCCGCCGTGGCCGGGCGCGTCCGAGCAGGCGCTGCGCGCGGCCCTCGACGCAGAGCTTCCGGCGGACGACGGCGGCGGGCCGAGCAACACGAGCACGCAGCCGCCCGCCTACTATCTGCTCGCGGTCGTTCCGTACAAGCTGGCCGGCTGGGCGGGATCGGATGTGCTGGAACGGCTTCAGGCGGTGCGGCTGCTCTCGGCGCTGCTCTGCGGATTGACCGTGCTGTTCGTGTTCAGCTTCGTGCGTGATCTGCTTCCGGGCACGCGCCTGGCGGCTCCCGCCGGTGCGCTTGCCGTCGCCTTCCAGCCGATGTTCAGCTTCGTCGGCAGCGGCGTCACGGCCGACGCGCTGCTGTTCACGGCCTCCGCTGCGCTGTTCGCGATGCTCGCCCGATCGTTCAGGTTCGGCCCCACGCCGCGCAGGCTCGCCGCGCTCGGCGGGCTGCTCGCGCTCGGTGCGCTGACCAAGCTGACCTTCGCCGGGATCGTCCCGGGAGCGCTGATCGGGGTTGCGGTGCTTCTCGCGCGGATGCCGCGCGACGAGATCCGCCGCTCGCTCGGCGCCGCTGCGGCGGCGTTCGCCGCGCCGCTCGTGACCTACTTCGCCGTCAGCCGGCTGGCCTGGGATCGCGCGCTGTTCGCACCTGCCGGCACCAACTCGATCAACACCGGACGGGAGCCGACGAGGACGGGGACGGTCAGCTACCTGCTGCAGTTCTACTTTCCCCGGTTGCCGTTCCTGCAGGATCTGATCCCCGGGAAGTTCCCGGTCTTCAGCATCTGGTTTCGCCAGTTCGTCGGCCGCTTCGGCTGGCTCGACTACTCATTCGCGGGGGCGGTCACATGGGTCGCGCTCGGCGTGTGGGGCGTGCTGCTCGCCTTCGTCGGCCGCGCACTCGTGGTCGGCCGCCGCGCCCTGCGCTCACGCCGCGCCGAGCTCGTCACCTACGCCGCGATGCTGATCGGCCTGCTCGTCGTCATCGGCGTCCCGGCCTACGACTACGTCCTCGCGACCACCTACACCTTCGAGCAGATCCGCTACCTGTTCCCGCTGCTCGCGCTCTACGGCGCACTCGTCGGTCTCGCCGTCCGCGGCGCCGGCCCACGCTGGGGACCCGCAGTCGCAACAGGCGCCGTGAGCCTCGCCATCGTCCACACCGGCGCCGCACTGCTGCTCACAATCGGCCGTTACTACGGCTGATTCACAACCAGCAAGCGCCCAAAGCGCCGGTGAACCCCCACGCCCCAACCCACTGATGGAGGTTTGTCACGCATAGCGGAACAAACCTCCATCGCTGATCCGCAAGCGCCGGCCAACGGCCCCGCGGAGCCGACAGGCCTCCGTCCCACCCACCTCCCAACCAGCCCGTGTCGCACCAGGCCAAGCGCCTCGCGGAGACCGGAGGCGCCCGTCTCACTCCAAGCAGCCGGCCTGGTACCGCGCCAGACCGAACGCCCCGCGGGAGAGCACTGACGCCCGTCCCAACATCCTCGCAGCCAGCCCGGTACCGCGCCAGACCGAACGCCTACGGAGACCGCACGCGCCCTACCCGACACGCTCCCGCGCCCGCAGCGCCTCGCGCAGACCCTCCTCGACCTGGCCCGCCGCGGCGTCCCAGGTGTGGTCCTGCACGAACGCCAACCCCGCGCGCGAGCGGTGCTGCCAGTTCGCCTCGTCGTCGAGCAGGTGCTCGATCGCACCCGCCAGCGCGCCGGCGTCGAAGTCCGCCAGCTCCACGGGCCCGTCGTCGCCGAACACGGTCTCCGCGCTGAAGCCCGCGAGGTCCACGCACGGGAGCCCGCACGCGAGCATCTCCTGCGGCACCAGCGAGTAGTTCGTCATCGACAGCACGAGCCCGGCTGTCGCCTGGCTGTAGAGCCATGCCAGCTGTTCGTGCGACGCGACGCCCACGTGGTCGTACTCGAATGAGGTCGGCATCGGCCGCTCGTCGCCGAACATCACGATCCGCGTCTGCGGGCGGCGGCGCTTCAGCTCGGCGAGCGCGTGCAGCCCGAGCGGCACCGCGCGGCGGGCGGTGACCGCGCGCCCGTAGAACACGACGGTGTCCCGGCTGCGTTCGATCGGCCGCGGGAAGTAGGTGTCGTGGTCGACGCCGAACTGGAACTGCGAGGTCTCGCCGCCGTAGCGCTCGCGGACCAGGCCGTCGAGCCACGGGCTCGAGCAGATGTGGAACATGCCCTGGCGATAGGTGTCCTCAGCCCAGCGGCCCTCGGCTGATGTCGCGAAGAACTCGTTCTCATGGTCGTGAACGAGGTAGGCACGCGCGCGGCAGAGCGGCAGCCTGAGCACCGTGAACGCCGTCTGCCAGCCTGTCGCCACCACGACGTCGGCTCCGAACCAGTCGCGTTCGAGGTCCTTGTAGACGGGAGCCTGAAGCGGTGCGAAGTGCTTGCGGATCGTGTCGCGCACCTCGCCCGGCCAGTCGTGGCGCTGCTCGCCCGTCGGGTCGTGCAACCAGATCGAGACGCTGTGCCCGCGGCGCTCGAGCCCGAGCGCGAGCTGGAAGATCGAGTTGTGCCCGCCGCTGCCGACCCTGAACGGGGGGATCACGATCGCCACGTGCAGGCGGTCGCGCTCGCCCTGGCCGGGGACCGGGTCGAGCAACGGCGCCGCGCCGTCGCGCGCTACGAGGCTGACCTCCTCGTGCAGCTCGCACGCGAGGCGCGGCTGCTGCGGTACCGCGTGCGGAAGGCCCTCGTCATCGACCCGGTCGCCGCGCCGCTCGAGTGAGAGCGCGCGCTGCGCTCCGGCGGGCAGCCGCTCCGACCGGGACCCCAGCGCCGAGAAGACACGGCGCCCGCCGTGGTGTGCCAGCGAGCGTGCCGTCCATATCGTGCGCTCACGGCCGGCGACGCCGTGCTCGTCCATCCAGGCCAGGTCGCCGGCGACCTGTGAGCGAACGTGACGAACGGTCGACCGCGCACCGATCTGCTCGACGTGGCCGATCGTGTCGCGCAGCCCGCGGTACTCGTCGAAGTAGCGGCGCATGAACTCGGCCCACGGGTAGTCGTGAGCGTGCAGGACGGCGGCGCGCGGGTGGTAGGCCTTCCACCAGCCGGCCGCGAACAGATCCCGCGCGATCGCCTGATCCTCGGCGTAGGGAACGTCGCGGAACGGGATGGCCTCCAGCGCCGCTCGGCGATACGCGGCGTCGACGTTCGAGAGGAAGCCGGGGTGCCAGCCGTCCTCGTCGAGCGCGCGCTGCACGCGCGGCGAGCCGTCGGGGCTGAAGGGGGCGAAGAACTCCTCGAGCTCGCGCGCGATCATCGGGCTCGTGCCGGGGCGCGGCAGGTGCGGGCCGAACGATGCGGCCACGCGCTCGCCGAGCATGAGCGCCTCGACGTGTGCGGCGAGCCAGCCGTCGACCGGCGTCGCGTCCTGCGTCAGGAAGGCGATGACGTCGCTGCGCGTGCTCTGAACGCCGAGGTTTCGCGTGCGGCCGTGTCCGAAGTCCGCGGCGGCGATCTCGATCACGTCCGCGCCGGCGGCCCGCGCGATCGCGACGGAGTCGTCGCGCGACCCGGAGTCGATCACCAGCAGCTCGTCGGGCCCCTCGGCGCAGACCGCGCGCAGCGCCTCCTCCAGCAAGGCCCCGCCGTCCTTCACGGGGATGACGACGGCGGTGCTCGTCATCAGCGCGCCAGGCGCCGCTTCAGCCGTTGCAGCCGGTGGCGTGTGCGGCGAAGGCCGTCGATCAGGGCCGGGACGTGGCGCGCGGCCGGCCGGCGCAGCAGCGCGTTGAGGTCGATGTGCCAGCGATCGAGCCAGTAGATCCGCTCCTGGGCGCGGGCGACGGTCGCGTTGGCGCGGGCGGCCGCCTCGGCAAGCTCGTCCTCGAGCGCCGCGACCCGTGCGCGAAGCTGCTCGTTCTCCGCCGCGAGCTCGTCGGTTTCGGAGGCGCCGGCCTTCACGCCGGACAGGGTAGAGCGCGGCGCTGCCACTACGCTCTGGCGCGATGGCACTCGTGGCGCACCCGACGGCCCTCCCCGGGGCGCTGCTGCTGGAGCCGCGCGTCCACGCGGACGATCGCGGCTTCTTCTGCGAGACCTACCGCCAGTCGGACCTCGCGGACAACGGGATCACCGAGACCTTCGTTCAGGACAACCACTCGCGCTCCGCTCGCGGAGTGCTGCGCGGGCTCCACTTCGCCGTCGGCGCCGGGTCCTCGAAGCTGGTCCGCTGCGGGCGCGGTTCGATCGTCGACGTGATCGTCGACCTTCGGCGCGGCTCGCCGACGTACTTGGACTGGGAGGCGCACGAGCTCAGCGACGGGAACATGCACGTTCTCTACGTGCCGGTCGGCTTCGCGCACGGATTCTGCGTCATGAGCGCGGTCGCGGACGTGCTCTACAAGCAGTCGTCCTACTACGACCCGCAGGTCGAGCGGGCGATCGCCTGGGACGACCCGGACGTGGAGGTGGCCTGGCCGCTTCCGCGCGAGCAGGTGGCGGTGTCCGAGCGGGATGCCCAGGCCCCGCCGCTGGCCGAGGTCGTGAGCGACCTTCCGTTCGTCTACGCAGCCTGAGGGCACGCCTGGCTCAGCAGTGCGCGCAGCGCGGCGCCGACCTCGCTGGGAGCCTCCAGGTGAGCGCAGTGGCCGCCGTCGTACTCGGCGGCCGCGCCGCCGAGCGCCCGCGCCAGGTCAGCGGCCGCCGCGGCGGGGCAGACGAGGCTGCGCCGTCCGTGCAGGACGAGCACGGGCGTCCGGTCGCCCGCCGGGCGGGCGGCTGAGGGATCGGGGATCGCCAGCCGCAGAGCGGCCTGCAGCGTTGCCGGATCGGCTGCGAGAAGTGCTCGCGCGTTGCGTTCGGTCGCGGCTTCGTCGAGGTCGCGAGTCAGCGGGTGCTCGCCCATCAGCGCGATCGCGGTGCCGAGGTCGCCGGTGCGGTACAGCGCGCCGAGCCTGCGCATCGCTCCGTGCGTGGTGCGGGTCTCGGCGCGCGCCCACTGGATCAGCGCTTCGTAGTCGAGCGGGGGGTCGACCAGCGCGACTGCGCAGATCGATTCCGGCGCGCGTCGCCACAGCGCAAGCGCGACCCACGCCCCGAACGAGAAGCCTGCCACCAGCACCGGCGCGGCGGCGCGCGCCGCCGGCTCGAGGTCGGCGGCGAAGTCGGCGATGGCGCTGAACGGTCGCGCCGGCGCGTCTCCGTGCCCGCGAAGGTCCGGCGTCGAAGCGCCCGCGCCGAGTGCCTGCGCGACGTTCGCCAGGTCGCTGCCGCGTGAGCCGAGGCCGTGGATCAGCAGCGCCGTGGGGCCCGTCTGGGCTTGACCGGAGGCGATCGGCACGGCACGCAGTCTGCCGTGCCCGATGCGCTAGCGTCGGCCGCCGCGGTGCGCGTCCTCTTCTGCATCTCCGGTATCGGCCGCGGCCACGCCGCTCGCTGCCGGCCCCTGGTGGCCGCGCTTCAGCAGCGCGGACACACCTGTGTGGCGGCGATTCCCGGTGCTCGCGCCGCGGCGGTGCTCGACGATCGCTGCACCGTGCTGCCGCCGCCGCCCGGTTTCAGGGCACGCGTCGCGCCGCCCCGCGTCGAGCGTCCGCCGTTCCTCGCGGTCCATGATCTGGAGATGTGCCTGAGCGCCTACCAGCGTGATCTCGAGCAGGGCCTCGAGGCGACGATCGCCTACGTGGACGCGGCGGTCCGCGAGACGAGTCCGGACGTGGTCGTGGTCGACCAGATCATGGGAGCGGGGTCGGTCGCTCGCGCTCACGGCGTGCCCGTCGTCCAGGTCAGCCATCCGCCGATGCTTCCCGGTCACGGGCCGTGGGCCGCATGGGCGCCCGAGCGCGACCCGCGCACTGAGACACCCCCGGCGCTGCCCGTGCTGCAGGCCGTGTTCGGGCGTCTCGGGCTGGCCGCGCCGGCGAGCGTCGAGGGGTTGCTGGACGGCGATCTAGTGGTCGTGCCCTCGCACCCCGGCTTCGGCACGGCTGCGGGCGCGATGCACGTCAGGCCCGAGGATGAGGTCGGCGGCACGTCGATGCCGAGCCTCGGGGCCGGTGGCGCGGGCGCGCGCGTCGCGGTCTACCTCGGCGGCGGCGCGGAACCGCTCGTCGACGACGTCGTGCGCGGCGTGCTCGGAGCGGGTGCCCGGGCCGTCGTGTTCGACGGCCTGCGACTGGCGGTCGATCGGCGTCTGGCCTGTGATCCGCGCGTGCTGCTGACCGGCCCGGTCCCGATCGCCCGCGTGCTGCCGGACTGCGCTGCGATCGTCCATCACGGCGGGTCGGGCACCGCGCACGCCGCGTTCTCGGCGGGGGTCGCGGCGATCGGTGTGCCGACCAACACCGAGCAGGAGCTGAACGCCCGCGCCGTCCAGAGACTCGGCGCCGGCCTGATGGTCGCGGTCCGCGACGCGCCGCTCGACCCGCTCGAAGTCCGGCCCGGGTTCACGACGCTCGCCCACCGCTCGGTCGAGGGGCTCGTGCCGAGGCTGTCGGCGGCTCTGGAGGGCATTCTCGCTGACGAACGCATGAGCGAGCGCTCAGCGGTGCTGGGCGAGGAGCTCGCCGCGTTGCCGCCGGTCGCGGATGCCGCACTCGCGCTGGAGCGGCTGGAGCGGGTGCGCGCCGCATGACCGGACATGCCGCCGCACGCCACACAGCGCCGCCCGAGCCGCTGAGCGGCGCGAGGCTGACGGCTCGGCTCGCTGCGACCGAGCAACCGCAGGCGCGCAGGCTCATCGTCGAGCGGCCGGGCATCGTCGCTCTTGTGCACGGCACTCCGGCACTGCACCGCCTCGTGCCGGGACCGGTCGCCGTCGCGCTCGCGCGGGCCAGAGCGCGCGCGGAGTGGCGTCTGTCGGCATCCAGGCGCGCCGAGATGCGCGCCAGGGCCGCAGCTCTGGCCGCGCCCGGCAGCGCGGCGCCGGACGTGGAGCGGCTGGCCCGCGACACGCTGCGCGAGCAGTGCGTGCAGACAGAGCTCAGCTGGCGGCCGTGGGCGGCCCGGCGGATGCCCGTACGCGGCATCGAGCACCTCGACGAGGCCCGTGCGGCCGGGGCCGGAACGATTCTGGTCACCGTGCACGCGGGACCGTTCCTGAACCTGATCCACGCGCTCGCCGCCCGCGGTCACCGGGTGTACCTGTCGGGCGGTCGCTCGCTCGACGAGCCGCCGCTGCACGGGCACGACGGGCTCTGGACGAAGACGCAGAACGTCTGGGTCGAGCAGGCCGGCTGTCGCTGGGTGAGGCGCGGCGGCTCCTACGAGGTCATCGAGGAGCTGCTGCGGCGCGGTGAGACCGTCTGGATGGCCTTCGACGCACGCGGAGACCTGCCCGTGCCGCTGCTGGGCCGCTCCGTCGGCGTGCGGTCGGGCATCGCGCAGCTCGCCTGTTCGACGGGTGCCACGCTGATCCCCGCCTTCGCCTTTTCCGAGGGGCTCGGGCAGGCGGGCCTGCTGCTGGACCCGATCCGGCCCTCCCCGGGGGTCGGCGCCGCCGAGCTGACGTCGAGCCTTGCACGTGCCGTCGATGAGGCGCTCGCGCCGCGGCGCGCCGAGGGCCACGCCGTGCTGGCGCGCCTGCTCGATCACGGCGCACCGGTGCCGAGCGCGCCGCGACCATGAGGGTGCGTTCACCAGCCGGAGCGGCGCCGTCGTGAGGACGCTGCTGATGCCGTTCGCGCCCGGGCCGGGATTCGCGCACGCGGGCGCTTGCCTGACCGTCGGCGAAGAGCTGGTCGAGCGTGGGCACGAGGTCGCGCTCGCCTACGGCGGATCGCGCGCGGACCTGCTGGCCGATGCCTCCGTGCGCGTCGTGGAGGTCGATGAGGTTCCCTACGAGCGCACGCTGGACCGCGGGCGCATCGACACGTGGTACCCGGACGCGGCCGACCTCGCCGCCCGCGTGCGGGCGGACCGCGACGTGATCGCGGCGGAGCGCCCGGACGTCGTGGTCACTGACGCGCGCATCTCCGCGCAGGTCGCCGCGGCGGCGTCGGGGCTTCCGCAGGTGAGCATCAATCACTTCCTGGCAGGATCGGGCAGGACAGTGTGGACGAGCAGGCGCGCCCGCCTGCGCGCGCTGCGACGCCCCGTCCACGCGATTTCGCGGCTCCCGCGGCTCGTGCGGCCTGACGCGCTCGGCGCGCGCCGCCTGCAGAGCCGGGTCGCAGAGGTCCGCGCCGCGCTCGGGCTCGATCCGGGCGGTTCGCTGTTCGCCGGCGACGTCACGCTCGCGACGACGACGCCGTTGCTCGACCCGGCCCGCGATCTGCCTCCCTCGTGGCGGTACGTCGGGCCGGTCACGTGGTCCGCCGCTGCGCACGCTGCTCCCGCGCCGGCCCCCGGCGGCAGCTCACCGGTCGTGTTCGTGTCGCAGGGCTCAATCGGTGCGCCAAGCACGCTGCGATCGATCGCACGCGAGCTGGCGGGCGAGCACGTCGACGTGATGGTCGCGACGATGGGGGCCTGCCCGCCGGCCGAGCTGGACGCGATCGCGCCGAACGTGAGGGCCGGGGACGTCGTCGACAGCGACGGCTGGCTGGCGGTCGCCGACGTCGCGGTGCTTCACGGCGGCCATCTCACGCTCAGCGCGGCGAGCCGCGCGGGCGTGCCTGTGGTGGTGCTCCCCGATGGGCGTGACCACTGGGCCTGGGCGGCCCGCGTCGAGGCGCTCGGCACGGGAATCGCGCTGCCGGCGCCGCGGGCGCCCGGCGCGGTGCGGCGCGCCGTGCGCCGGGTGCTGCGTGACGATCGCTACCGCAGCAGCGCCGCGGAGCTGGCGCGGCACCTGGCCGGCTGGGACGGACGCAGCCGCTGCGCCGATGCGATCGAGGAGATCGCCGCGCGCGAGGCGGCGGCATGAGCGTCTCCGTGGTCGTGCCGGCGACGGATGCGCCGGCGACGCTGGCGCGCTGCGTGGCGGCGATCGGCGCCTCGCAACTGCGGCCGGATGAGCTGATCGTGGTCGAGGACGCCGGGCTCGCGACCCCGGCGGCCGCGCGCAATGAGGGGGCGCTGCGCGCACGCGGTGACGTGCTCGTCTTCGTCGACGCCGACGTCCTGGTGCGGCCCGATGCGATCGGACGGCTCGTCGAGCGCGTCGTCGGCGATTCCGGCATCACCGCCGCGTTCGGCTCGTACGACGATTCGCCGGGCGCGGCCGGGACCGTGTCGGCCTACCGCTTCCTCCTCCATCACAGCGTGCACGCGGCGGGCGCCGGGCCCGCAGACACGTTCTGGGCCGGTCTCGGGGCCGTCCGGCGGGAGGCGTTCCTCGAGGTGGGCGGGTTCGATGCGGGCCGTCGCTGGCTCGAGGACGTCGATCTCGGCCTCAGGCTTCGCGCGGCCGGCCGCGAGATCCGGCTCGACCCGCGGGCACAGGGAAAGCACCTCAAGCGCCTGACGCTGCTGGAGATGCTCCGCTCCGATGCGCTCCACCGCGCCGCGCCGTGGACGGACCTGCTGCTGCGCAGGCGCAGCAGCTCCGCCGCTCTGAATCTGGGGAGCCGGCACCGGCTCAGCGCGCTGGCGGCGCTCATCGGCGGCGCTGCGCTGGCGGCGCGCCGACCGCTTGCTGCGTTTGCTGCGCTCGCCGCGCTGGCGTTGCTCAACCGGTCCCTGCTGACGACGATCGCGCGATCGAGGGGCCGCGCCGCAGCGCTGCTGGCGGTGCCGCTTCACGCGATGCACCATCTCGCCGGGATCGCCGGTGCCGCCTGCGGCCTCGCCGGCTGGCTGAGAGCGGGGCGTCCGCGCGGCTCTCAGGGCAGCGTCGCGCCGGCCGACGTCTCGCCGCCCCGGTAGGCGGCGACCACGGTCGCGCAGGGCCCGTCGTCGATGATCGCTCCGCCGTGCATGGCGATCGCGCGGTCGCAGATCAGTTCCAGCGCAAGATGGTCGTGGCCGGCGGCGATGACGATCCCGCCGCGCTCGCGCAGGTCGCGCGTGTACGCCTCGACGACGGAGCGGTACTCGTGGTCGAGGGCCTCGAAGACCTCGTCGAGCAGCAGCACCTCGGGTCGCGCGGCGACCGCGATCGAGAAGCCCAGGCGCGCGCGCATGCCCTCCGAGTAGGTAGCGACCGGCCGCTCGAACGCGGCCCCCAGGCGGCTGCGCTCGTGCACCGGCTCGAGCGCGGAGCGGGCGCTCGCGCGGTCGAGCCCGGACAGCACGGTCAGCACGAGCGCGTTCTCGCGTCCGGTCAGCGGACCGAACAGCCCGCCCTCGACCGCCAGCAGCGACCCGACACGGCCCTCGACCGTGATGCGGCCCGCGTCGCACGGCAGGATCCCTGCGAGGGCCCGCAGCAGCGACGTCTTGCCGGACCCGCTGGGGCCGACGATCGCCAGGCCCTCGCCGCCGTCGATCTGCAGATCGATGTCGTGCAGGCCCCAGGCGAACCCGCCGGCGCGCCGCAGCCGGCCGAGCACCGGGGTCACCACCCGCTGCTGGCGGTCGAAGTCGAACCGCACTCCCGCCCCTGAGGCCGTGACGCTCGCGGTCATCCGCCCGACCCGGTGACGACCTTGGCGAAGTGCGGCTGCTCGCGGCGGTAGATCGGCATCGTGACCGCCAGGATCAGCGTGGCGGCGAGCAGCGGTGCGAGCAGCTGCCATGCCGCCGGTGACTGGCCGTAGAGCAGGGCGTCGCGATAGGTCTCGAAGAGACCGGTGAGCGGATTGAGCGGCAGCAGGTCGCCGGCGGTCCCGTCGACTGAGTCGAGCGCCACCAGGCCCGGAGCGATGAAGAACATCGCCCGCACGATCGAGACAGCGAGCGGGATCAGGTCGGGGAACCACAACCCGATCAGCGCGGCCGGGTACGCGACGGCGAGCGCGAGCACGAACGTCAGCAGCACCGCGGGAATCAGCCACAGCGCGTAGGCCGTCGGCTCGACTCCGTAGATGATCATCATCAGCGGCAGCAGCGGCAGCGCAGCCGTGAACGCGACCGACTCCGTGACCGCCGAGGCGAGCGGGATGAGGCCGCGGGGGAATGACAGGTTGAGGATGATCGAGCGGCGCATCTCGACCGAGCGCAGCGCGTTGGCCACGCTCATGATCACGAGCTGGAAGGGAACGACTGCGCAGGCGATCGTCAGGCCCGGTGCGGTCCCGCCCTCTCTGAGCAGCCCGACCAGCAGCAGGTAGACGCCGAGCGCAGCAATCGGGTCCAGCAGCCACTTGACCGCGCGCAGTGAGCCGCGCCCGTAGCGCACGCGCAGGTCGCTGCTCACGAGCGCGCGCAGGACGTCGACCGCGCGGCGCGAACTGCGCGCCGCCCGGCCTGGGGCTGCCTGCGAGCGGGAAGTCGGGTCCGGCACGGCCGCGATGCTGTCACAGGTGGGTGCCCCGGAAACGGTTGATAGGTTGGCCGCGGTTCCCGTGCCAGGGCACGCGCCTCCCCGTCGAGGCACCGCCGCTCAGGCCGGGCACCAACACCGCCGATGACAGCGACTCTTCCAGCCACCGACCCGCTGCGCGTCGGGATCGTCGGTTGTGGTTTCGTGACGCAGCGACACCACCTGCCGGCGCTGGCAGCCGCCGGAGCGTCCGTCGTCGCGCTCGCTGACCGGGACCCGGCGGCGCGGGAGGTCGCAGGTGCCAGGGCGCCCGGGGCCTCGCTCCACGGCGACGCCGGGGCGCTGCTGGCCGACGAACGGGTCGAGGCCGTGGCGGTCTGCACGCCGGCCGCCGCTCACGCGGAGATCGCGCTCGCCGCGCTCGCGGCGGGTCGTCACGTGCTGGTCGAGAAGCCGCTGACGCTCGACCTTGCCGACGCCGACAGGGTCGTTGACGCCGCGCGGCGCTCCGGTCGGGTCGCCGGGGTGGGGTTCAAGTACCGTCGCCACCGCCTCGTGGGTCAGGCGGCCGACATCGTCCGCTCGGGCGCTCTCGGGCCGCTGCGCCTGATCGAGACCTCGTTCACGTCCGACAGCCGGTCGAGGACAGAGCGCGCGAACGCGTGGCGTTCCGAACGCGAGCAGGGCGGTGGCGCGATCCTCGAGCAGGCGGTCCACCACGCGGATCTGTGGCGGCTGCTCACGGGCGCCGAGGTGGAGCGCGTCACGGCGCTCGCCTCGACCGGGGATTCGGCGGTCGCGATGACCGCGGAGATGGGCGGCGGTGTCATCGCCTCGACCGTCGCCTGCGACGCAGCCGGAATGAACCACGACGTCCGCGTTCACGGCCGCGACGCCACGCTGACCGCGCGCCTCGACCGCTTCGACGGTCTGGAGCTGGTGCCTTCCGGCGAGCTTCCCGGCGATCCGCGGCGCCGCCTGGCACGCGGCGCGCGGCTTCTCCGCAGCATCCCGGCGATGGCACGCTCTCACCGCGCGGGCGGTGACGTGGACGCCGCCGACGAGGCGCAGTGGCGCGACTTCGCCGCCGCTGTGCGCGGCGGGCGGCCGTTCACGCCGGGCCTCGGCGACGGGCGCGCTGCGCTGGCGGTGGTGCTGGCGGCGGTGGAGTCGGCGGACACCGGTCGTGCTGTGGCACCCGCCGCGGCGCGGGCAGCCGGAGTGCCGGCATGACCGTGCGAGGCACCGAAACGCCCGCGATCTCGGCGATCGTCGTGACCGACACGGTGGCCCCGGCGCGCCCGCTGCTCGACGCGCTCCGCGCTCAGACCGCCTGCGAGCTGATCGAGCTGATGGTGGCGGCGCCCGAGCACACCCATGAGGATCTGCGCGTCGCCGCGGGCGAATGCTTCGCCTCCGTGGTTCTCCTGGCGGTCGATCCGCGTGCCGATGGCCTCGCAGCGGCCCAGGTGCAGGCGATCCGCGCTGCGGCCGCGCCGGTCGTCGTGCTGACCGAGACGCACTGCTTCCCCGAGCCCGGGTGGGCCGCGGCGCTGATCGGGGCGCACCGCGGCCCGGCCGCCGCGATCGGCCCCGTGTTCCTCAATGCCAACGCCGAGTCGATCGTCTCGCAGGCGCAGTTCGTCTGTCACTACGGCCCGTTCGCCGAACCGCTTCCACAGGGCGACTGGGCGGACGTGCCGGGGCACAACAGCTCCTACAAGCGCGCCGTCCTGATGACCATCGATGAAGATCTCCCCGCCTTGTTCGGAACCGAGTACCTGCTGCACCGGCGCCTGCGCGAACTCGGGCACGAGCTGGCGATGGAGCCGGCGGCACGCGTTCGGCACATCAACGTCTCCCGACCGAGGGCCGCACTGCGTGAGGCCTACATCGCGGGAAAGATCTTCGCGACGGCACGGCGCCGCGGCTGGCCGGGCGGCCGCCGCGTGCTCTACGCGATCGCCTTCCCCGCGCTCGCGCTCGTGCGCTTCCGGCGTCACGCGCGGGACTCGCGGCGGATCGGCGGCCCGCATCATCCGCAGGTGCTGGTCCTGATGGTCTTGACGCTTGTGGCCGCGTCGCTGGGCGAGGCCGTCGGGTACCTGTGGGGGGAGGGGGACGCCACGTCCGAACTGCTCGACATCGAGCTGCGCCGTGACCGCTACCTCAGGGGCGCCGTGTCCAGCGAGCGGCGGCTGATCGAGGCGATCTCGCCATGACCGCCGCGCCGGCCGTCTCGATAGTCGTACCCGCCCGCGGCCGGCCTGATCACCTGAGCACGCTGATCGCCAGCATGCGGCGACTCGATCCCGTTCCGGGTGGCTTCGAGGTCGTAATCGTCGACGACGGCTCGCCGCAGCCGCTCGAGCCCGCCGCGCGCGCAGCCTCCGGTGATCTGGATCTCACGGTCATCCGGACCGCGAACGGCGGTCCGGGGCAGGCGCGCAACGCCGGCATCGCGCAGGCCCGCGGCGGTCTCGTCGCGTTCACGGACGACGACTGCGTGCTCGACCGCCGTTGGCTGGCAGCGCTGGCCGAGGCGCACGCCGCGCACCCGCGCGCGCTGCTGGGCGGCGGCAACGTGACGGGGCTCGACGGCAATCCGTGGGCCGAGGCGACGCAGGCGCTCGAGGATGCGGTCTACGCAAGGGCGAATCGCGACCCGCAGAACGCGACGTTCTTCGCGGGCAAGAACCTCGCCGCCGCTCGCGCCGACCTGCTCTCCGCCCGTGGTTTCGATGCGCATTTTCGCGTGTCGGAGGACCGCGAGCTGTGCACGCGCTGGCGCTCGCTCGGGCGGCCTCTCGTGTACGTCCCGGAAGCGGTCGTGGCGCACTCCAACCCGCACAGCGCCCGCGTCTTCTGGCGCCAGCATTTCGGCTACGGTCGCGGCGCCTTTCACTTCCATCGCCTCACCCGCGAGGGCGGCGGTCAGGGGCTCCGGCCCGACCCTGCCGACTATGCGGGCTTCGTGCGCGAGCCGCTGTTCGGGCCCTCCCGAGGCGGCGTTCCGAGGACGGTCGTGCTGGCGCTCGTCATCGCCTCGCAGGCTGCCAGTGCGGTCGGCTACATGGTCGAGGCCGCGTGCTCGCGCGAAGGCGGTGACAGGGCCGCCGTCCCAGCGGGCCACTCCGGCGAAACGCCGGATGGATCTTCCGCGCCGCGACCGGGCGGCCGCGCCAGGCCGACCAGCGGAGCCCCAGCATGAACCGACCCGACGTCCTCGTACTCGGAGGCGGGCCCGCCGGCCTGACGGCGGCGTACGTGCTTGCGCGCGAAGGCCGGCGCGTGACGGTGCTCGAAGGCGAACCGGTTGTCGGCGGTCTCTCGCGCACGGAGGTTCGCGAGGGCTGGCGCTTCGACCTCGGTGGCCATCGCTTCTACACCAAGTCGCCGGAGGTCGAGCTGCTCTGGCACGAGATCCTCGGCGACGAGCTGCTGCTGCGCCCGAGGCTGTCGCGGATCTACTTCGATGGGCGCTTCATCGACTATCCGCTGTCGGCGGGGGAGCTGGTCCGCAAGCTCGGGCCGCTGGAGCTGGCTCGCTCGCTGGCCAGCTACGGAGCCGCACGGCTCCGCCCTCCGGGGCCGCAGGACACGCTCGAACAGTGGGTCACGCGTCGCTTCGGTCGCCGTCTCTACGAGAACTTCTTCCGCTCCTACACCGAGAAGGTCTGGGGTGTTCCCTGCAGCGAGCTGCGGGCGGACTGGGCCGCGCAGAGGATCCGCGAGCTCTCGTTCAGCAGTGCTGCGCGAGCCGCCCTCAGGCCGGGGGCCGAGACGGACACGACATCGCTGATCCGCCAGTTCCACTATCCGCGGATGGGTCCCGGGCAGATGTGGGAGGCGATGGCCGGGCGGATCCGCGAGCTCGGCGGCGAGGTTCTGCTCGAAACGCCCGTCGAGCAGCTCACCGTCGAGGGCGACCGGATCAGCAGCGTCATCGCGGGTGGTGAACGCCATGTCGCCGACCAGGTGATCTCGTCGCTTCCGCTGTCGCTGACACCGCGGCTGGCGCAGCCGCTGCCCAGGGCCGCGGTCCGGGCAGCGGGTCAGCTGCGCCACCGCGACTTCCTGACCGTGGCGCTGGCGGTCGACGGCGCCGACCTCTTTCCCGACAACTGGGTCTACGTGCACGACCCGGCGGTGCGCGTCGCGCGGATCCAGAACTACCGCTCGTGGAGTCCGTGGATGGTGCCCGACCAGACCGCGACCAGCGTGGGCCTGGAGTACTTCTGCTTCAACGGCGACGATCTCTGGCGCATGCCGGACGAGAAGCTCGTCGATCTGGCCACGCGCGAGCTCGAGCAGATCGGCCTTGCGGGGTCGGGACGGGTTCGCCAGGGCTGGGTGGTCCGCGTGCCGATGGCCTATCCGATCTATGACGAGCGCTACGCGGCGCGCGTCGGCGAGATCCGCTCCTGGGTCGACGGCATCGCGAATCTCCAGCAGATCGGGCGCAACGGCCTGCATCGCTACAACAACTCCGACCACTCGATGCTGACCGGGATGTGCGCTGCCGCGAACCTCGACGGTGCGAGCCATGACCTCTGGGAGGTCAACGTCGACTCGTGGTACGGGGAGACGCGCGAGGCGCAGGAGTCGCCCTACCTGGTCACGCCGGCTCGTGGACTGACCACGTCGCAGGCCGCCGAGGAATGACCACCTCAACCCTGAAGGCCGCCGCGGAATGACGACCGGCGCCGGAGCTGCCGCGGCGAAGCCCGGCGCCGTCCGGGAGCTGAGCGCGCGCGCCGCGCGATTCTGGGACCTGCACCCTGGCTGGGCCGGCTATCCGCTGCTGCTCGCGCTGGTCTGGCTCTCGCGTCCGGCCTCGTGGCGTGAGCCGATCAGCCACGATCCCGGCCAGTACATCTACGTCGGCCAGACGATCCTCGACGGCGGGACGCCCTACGCCGACGCGGCGAACAACAAGGGTCCGCTGCTCTACCTGCTGTTCGCCGCGATCAAGCTCGCGTCGGGCACGAGCGTCGCCGGGATGCGCATCGCGCTCGCCCTGCTGACCGCGCTCGCCGCACTCGCCGTCGCCGGCTACGTGGCTCGCGCCGCTGGGCGCGCCGCTGGTGTCTTCGCGGGCATCAGCTTCGCGGTCCTCTCCTCGGCGGTGCCGCTCGACGGCGACTACCCCAACAGCACACAGCTCGGCGCGGCGCCCGTGGCCGGGGCCTGGTATCTCGCGACGAGGCCGGGCGCGCGCTGGGCGCTGGCGGCCGGGGCGGCGGCGGGGGCGGCGGTCGCGATCAACGTGACGCTCGCGATCGTCGTGCCGTTCGTCGCCTGGGAGCTGTGGCGCTCGGCTGGTCCGGACGGCCACCTGCGGCGGCTCGCCCTCGCCGCCGCGGGCGGACTCGCCGTGCTCGCCCCGCTGACGATCTGGATCGCCGCCGCAGGCGCGCTCGACGATCTGTACGAGAACGTCTTCGAGCAGATCGAACGCGTCGGCGGGGCCGCGGGCGTGCAGGCGCGCGCGACGGGCGGCGAGCTGACCGACCTGCATTTCCTGTTCGACGTCCCGGCCGGCGGGCTCTGGGCGGCGGGCCTGCTCGGGGCGTGCATCGCCGCGCGCGAGCGGCGGTTGCGCGCTCCGGCGATCGCCTCCGCGCTGTGGATCATCGTCTCGTGGCTGCGCGTCAAGAGCGCCTCGTATGAGTTCGTTCAGCACTACTACCCGGGCCTGATCGGGATCGTCGCGGGGCTCGCGCTCGGCGTGGCCTCGCTCTGGGGCGCGCGGCTGCGCGACCGCGTCTCGCTCGGAGCGCTGGTGCTGGTGCTCGCCGCCTGGCCGTACGTCGTCTCGCAGCAGTTCAAGCTGCTCGATCTCAAGCCGTGGCTGCGCGGCGACCCGGTGATGGCCGAGCAGGCCCCGGTCTCCGCCTTCGTGCGCGCCAACACCGGGTCGAAGGACCGCATCCAGGTCGTCGGCTCGACGGCGCAGATCTACTGGCTCACCGATCGCCGCGCGCCGACGCCGTGGTTCGACGAGAACTCGCTGCGCGGCAGACCAGACTGGCTGCGCGAGCGCGGGCGACGGCTGCTGGCCGACCCACCTGCTGCGGTCGTCGCGCTCGCGCCGTACCAGCCCGAGCCCGACGTGATCGAGCTGCTGACCAAGCGCCACTACAAGATCGCCTACGACGTGCGCGGCGCGCGCGTCTGGCTGCTGCAGCGTAGGGGCCGAGGAGGCTCGAGCCGCTGACCTGCGCGCGGTAAGCGGCGCGGCTTCTGCAGGGGCCCGGCCCGTACCGCGACGGGCGCCTCACCGCCCAGATCGCTTCGCCGGGTCGCTGCATTTCGGGCGTCGGAGCGCCCGGACGAGAGAGCGCGCGCGCGGGTCGCCGCGCAGGGACCAGTTCATGTCTCCAAACTCCGGGGTCTGAGCTTGGCCCAACGACTCGGTCTCCGACCACACGAGGCGCTTCACGAACGGAGCGAGCGTCAGATGGCAGCCCAGCTCGCGTAGCCACGCGTAGCGGATCGTCGAGTACACCTTCGCCTCGGTGACGAAGAACCGCTTGGGTCCAAACAGTTCCCTCACCAGTCGCACCCGCGCGAAGAACACCTGCAGCGGTGGCTTCATCTTCTTGAACTGCACCAGCGTCAGGCCGATCGCGTCCACGTATTTCGCGCCCGGCCAGTAGCCGCGCGCAGTTGCCGCGAACTCGATATCCGACTGGTACTCGTTCGGGTTGGGCGCCCAGATGAAGCGGGCGTTCCTGGCGCCCTGTCGCCGAAAGACGCGTACGACATGCCGCCGAAGCTCGCCGATAGCTCGCCGGGTCCTCATGCCACGGCATCCAGGGCCCGTTCATCTCGTGCGCGTAGCGGATGTAGTAGGGCTTCTTCACGCGGCGCACGGCCCGTGCCCAAGTTCGGATGTAGCGATCGAGGCGCCCGGCGGCGATCGCCGCGTTGGAGAACCCGGGCTGCACAGCGGTCGAGTTTCCGGATCGCGGAACAGGTTTCCATGGCTCCCATGTCAGGAACCGGCCGCGCGCGACCACCTCGGCTGCCTTTGCCCGCACTCCCCACGACTGGTAGGTCGCGCGAAAGTCCGCGACGCGTTTGCGGGAGAGCTCCCGGTAGGTCGGGCCGTCCGAGGCCACCCCGACCTGAACGGCCATCGCGCTCTGCGCCGATCCGAGGATTACGCCCAGCGCCACGACTCCGATGAGCGCGCGGCGAGTCACGCTGCCCCCTGAAGCCCATCGCGGCGAACCGTGTCGCCGCGCGTCTGCCAGTGTGTCGTCCGCGCACTTCTGGCCGCCCAGTACATGGAGGGCCTCATCACCAGCGCGTTGAGCGGCGCCAGCAGCGGCGTCCCAACGAGCCACACGAGCACTCGTGAGTGCAAGGTCATGTCCGGTCGCTCGTATGCGATGTAGCGAGCCGTCTGGCAGTACATGAGTGCCGCCCAATAGACGCCCAGTTCCCAATACAGGCGGCCCCCGGACAGCGGGACGACTACGAAGGCCCAGCCGACCATCAGCGGATAGATGACGAAAAGAACCGTGCCCCAGACGCGGAAGGCGAGCGGCGTCCCGTTGAGGTTCTGGAGCTCCCACGGCAGGTAGCGGAAGTAGCTCTTGAACCACCGGCTGCGCTGTTGAAACATCTCGCGCGGCGTCGTTGGCATCAGGGTATGAACGATCGCGGACTCGACCGCTACGACCTGCCCGCGCAGGAGCGAATAGTGCGTCAGCCGCCGGTCGTCGCCAACGGTCCCAGACGTGAGGTAGTCGTCGGTGTGATCGAAGAAGATGGCAGCGCGATACGCCGCGAAGGTCCCGGCCGTCGGCGCCACCGCTCCACACGCGGAGCGAACTCCGCGCATCACCAAGCAGCCATAGACGATCTCCAGGTCGGTCAGTCGCGTAAGCCAGTTAGTCGTGCGGTTTAGGACTGCCACGGTCGCCGTGACGGCCTGCACCCGCTTGTCGCCCAGCGCGCGCAGACAGTCACGCAGGCAGTCGTGGCCCACAATCGAATCCGAGTCCATCGTCACGATGTAGTCCGCACGATCGCGCTCTCCGGACAGCCCGTTGACCTGCGCCTGGCGTTTGCCCAGGTTGTCCTGTCGGAGCCAGACCACGCGCTCGTGCTGGTATGGCTCGACGGGAGGTGTGGAGCCGTCGTCCACGACGTAGACGAGATCGGGAACCACTGACCCGCCGAGTATCGACTCGACGCACGCGTACAGCACCTCGGGCGCCTCGTTGAAGCTCGGGATGATCGCGACGACGCGGCCACGTGGCACCTCTAGGTGGTCCCAGCGCCTGCCGCGAGTGGAGAGGGCGACAAACGCCGACATCGCCAGTGCGCAGAACACGAAGACGCCGACAGCAAAGCTCGGGCTCGGGTGCCACACAACGTGAAACCCGGCCGCGACAGCCGCGCCTCGCGGCCGCGGCCGAATAACCAACCGCTCTGGTCACGGCTTGCGCGTCAGGCGCGGCCAGTAACGCACCCCCACGATCACCAGCAGCGTGACGATCAACACGACGCCGAGCACCTCCGACAGGCTCACCCCGGCCACCACTAGAACCGCGGTTGCAGTGACCGGTGCAGCGATGCTCGTCTCGTACACGTATGCCTACCTAATGGCCGAGCACCAACGTCGGCCGCGCTTGCCGTGAATAGCGGATGCGCCGTGGGGATTCAGTTGCGTCGACCCTCTTCGATGCGCGTGCCGATTTGCATCAGTACTTTCCCGCAGCCCACAGGAGGCCGCCGCAAACGCTCCTCACAGCAACTCCGCGATCCGCGGCGCCGAGCGCCTGAAGTAGAGCACGCCGAGCACGAACGCCCCCACTGAGATGCCGATCGGGATCAGGTCCCAGTAGATCGCGCCGAAGATCTGCCCCGGGCTCTCGTAGGAGGGGTCGATGCAGCCGTGGCGCAGTTGCTGGATCCCTGCCGCGAGCGGGTTGAGGAGCATCAGGCGGGCGACGCTGAGGCCGACCTCGTCGATGACGACCGAGATCGAGTAGAGGATCGGCGTCCCGTAGAAGAGCGCCTGCATGACGACGTCCCAGATCGGCTCGATGTCGCGGTAGCGGACGAAGAGAGCCGACAGCAGCAGCGAAAGCCCCGTGACGAACACGAGCAGCATCGCGAACACGGGCAGCACCTGGTACATGCTCCACATCAACCCGCCCCCGGCCGCGAACAGGAACACGACCACGGGGATCATGTTCAGGCCGAGGTTGAACAGCGCCTGCAGCACGGCTGCGACCGGGATCGCCCCGCGGGGGAAGTCGACCTTTCGCACGAGGCTCTCGCGTACGACGATCGAGCGCACGGACGCTGCGGTCGCGTCGGTGAAGAACTGGAAGACGACGATGCCGAGCAGCAGCGCAACGCCGAAGTAGGGCTGGTCGCCGCCGACCTTGAGGATCAGGGCGAAGACGACGTAGATGACCCCGAACAGCATCAGCGGCCGCATCAGCTGCCACAGGTAGCCGAGCACCGAGCCGAAGAAGCGCAGCTTGAAGTCGGTGACCGCGATCGTCCACGCGAGGCGCCAGAAGCGCCGCGGGTCGTCGCCGAGCGCTGTCGGCCCGGCGACCTGCCGGCCCGGGCGCTCCGCCGCCGCGACCGTGCTCATCGGACGATCTCCTGGCGGAGGTTGACCGGCTGAAGGCGCTCGACCGACTGGTCGTACGGGATGTCGACCAGCGCGCCCGTCGGCGCCGAGCGCGTGACGACGACCGAGAGCATGCGCTCGCGGACGGTGAGCGTCGCGCCGCCGGCGAGCGTCACGGAGGCGGTGACCGAATAGCGGTCGGGCCCGAGCGGGTTGTCGAAGCTGACCCGCCACAGGATCTCCTCGCCGGCGCGGAAGCTCCCCGTGCCGTCGCCCTCCCAGCCGCTGGACGCGGAGAACAGCGGGACCTTCGCGCCGTTGCGCATGCTGACGGCGAAGACCGGATCCTCGACGTCGGCGTTGAACCTGACGCGCATCGCGAAGGTCGCGCGCTCGCCGTTGTGCAGCGTCGGGGGCCGCTCGCCGGCGGCGTTCTCGACCCATGCCTCCTCGATCGTGGCGCGCCCGTCGCCGCGCGGGGCGTCCGGGTCCTCGTCCTCGCCGGCCGCCTCCTGTGCCTCGGCGGCGGCGCGCGCGGCGGCAGAGAAGTTGAGGTCGAGGTAGCGGTTCCCGACCAGCTCGGGCTCGCCGAGCAGACCATGCGCCCGTGTTCGAGCAGCATCGCGCGGTCGCAGAAGCGCCGAACGGCACCCATGTCGTGGGTGACGAGCAGCACGGTCTTGCCCGAGCCGCGGATCGTCTCGAACTCGTCGAAGCACTTCTGCTGGAAGGCCGCGTCGCCGACCGCCAGCACCTCGTCGATCAGCAGGACGTCGGCGTCGACCTGGATCATCACCGAGAAGGCGAGCCGGACCAGCATCCCCGACGAGTAGTTCTTGAGCTTCAGGTCGGCGAACTCGCGCAGCTCGGCGAAGTCGATGATCGAGTCGAACCGCCGCCGGGCCTCGCGCCGCGACAGCCCGAGCATCGCCGCGTTGATGACGATGTTGTCGCGCGCCGCGAGGTCCGGGTTGAAGCCGACCCCGAGCTCGATGAACGTCGACAGGCGGCCGTCGATGAAGATCCGGCCGCGTGTCCGCGCGGTAGATCCCCGCCAGGCACTTCAGCAGCGTCGACTTGCCGGAGCCGTTGCGCCCGACGATCCCGAAGAACTCGCCCGCGGGACCTCGAACGAGACGTCGTGCAGCGCGTCGAACTCGTTGTAGGTCGTGCGCCGCAGCGGGTGCAGAGCACGCTCCTTGAGCGTGTGGATCTGCTCCTTCGGGATCCTGAACGTCTTGGAGACGTCGTCGACGGCGACCGCGGCGGCGGGAGCAGGGGCGTCCGGCATCGCGATCATGGTAGTTCTCGCGCGGCGTGATCCCTGCCGGGGAGCGACTCCGTTACCGTGGCGCTGATGCGGATCGCGTTCGTCTCCCGCGAGCTGTACCCCTATGTCGGCGGCGGCATCGCGCCGATCGTCGCTGCGCAGGCACGGCTGTTGTCAGCGGTCGCAGAGGTCACGATCTTCACGTCGGCGGAGCATCTGGAGCAGCATGAGGCGCTCGCCAGCGCCGGCGACGAGCGTCTCCCGCCCCCCGGGGTCGAGGTGCGCTTCGTCGAGGATCCCGACGGCGAGCATCTCGGTGCGTTCCTCTGCTACATGCATGCATGGAGTGCTCGTGTTCACGCGGCGCTGCGGGCCGAGTACGGCGACCACGGTCCCGATCTGATCGAGTTCTGCGACTACCTCGGCGAGGGAGCGGTCACCGTCCAGGCGGCGCAGACCGGGGCACGCTGGCTTCGCGACACGTGCGTCGCGGTGCGCGTTCACACGACCTCCGAGCTGTGTGCGGTGCTCAACACGCACCTGCCCGACGATTTCGAGACGCTCGCCACGCACGATCTGGAGCGCTACTGCCTGCGCCATGCCGATCGCGTGCTGTGGTCGGGCGGCGACATCCTGGACACCTACCGGCGCTACTACGGCGCCGCTGCGATCGCCCCGGCGAGCCGCATACCGGACGGCTTCTTCTCCTATGGGGACCCGGAGGAGCAGGCGCTCGGCGACTTGCCCGGCGACACGCTGCGGCTGCTCTACATGGGCCGCATGGAGCGCCGCAAGGGGGTGCAGAACCTGATCCGGGCGATGACGTCGCTCGAGCGCGAGGACGTCGCCCTGACGCTGCTCGGCGGCGACACGCTGACCGGCCCGATGCAGACGCCGATGCGCACGCAGCTGGAGCTGATGGCCGCCGGCGATTCGCGCATCCGCTTCATGGATGCCGTCCCTCGCGCTGAGGTTCCGGCTCTCGTGCAGCGCCATGACGTCGTGATCGTGCCGTCGATCTGGGAGTGCTGGCCGAACACGGCCCGCGAGGCGCTGATGCTCAACCGGCCGATTCTCTGCACCCCTGTGGGCGGGCTCTGCGAGATGGCTCAACCGGGTCGCAGCGGCTGGCTCACGCACGACAACGACGCCAACGCGATCGCCCGCGGCATCGAGGCGGTCGCCGACGGCCGCGACGAGCTCTGCGAGATGATCACCCGCGAGGGCCCGCGCGAGGTCTTCCGCGAGCTGACCGATCCCCAGCGCCTGCTCGAGCGCTACACGGAGCTGATCGTGGCTCATGGGCGCGAGCGTGCGGCGCGGCGCGTGGCCCGGGCTCGCGCGGAGGCGCCGCTGGTCTCGATCGTCGTCCCCTACTTCAAGCTCGAGGCGCATATCGAGGAGGCACTCGATTCGATAGCCGCCCAGACGCACCCGGCGATCGAGACGATCATCGTCAACGACGGCTCGCTGCGACCGCAGGATGAGTTGCTCTGGAGCCTTGTCGAGCGTCCCGGCGTCTCGCTCGTGACGCAGGCCAACGCAGGCCTCGGGGCGGCGCGCAACTTCGGTATCACACAGGCGCTGGGCGAGTACATCCTGCCGCTCGACGCAGACGATCTGATCGAGCCGGAGTTCGTAGAGCGCTGTGTCGCCGCGCTCGAGCGTGACCCGGCGCTGGCGTTCGCGGCGACGTGGGTCCAGTACGTGGACGAGGACGGCGTCCCGTTCGGCGGTGACGCGGGCGGGTACGTCCCGCTGGGGAACTCACTGCGCCTGATTCACCGCAACAACGTCGCGGGAACGTGCAGCGCGCTCTTCCGCCGCGAGGTCTTCGACGCGGGCTTCCGCTACAGCGTCGACATGACCAGTTACGAGGACTGGCTGCACTACCGTGAGCTGCATGACGCGGGCTGGTACGGAGCTGCGATACCCGAGCGGCTGTTCCTCTACAGGGTGCGGGGCGCCTCGATGACGCGGCAGGTGGCCGACGGCGCCGTCCAGCAGCTGTTCGACGACATGCGCGGCCAGCTCGCCGAGCGCTCGTCGCAGTGGACGCGCTCGGCCGGCGCGGAGCGCGCGGCGGGCGAGCTCGTGACGACGAGGCAGGGCAAAGAGGGGAGCACGAGCGCGGCGTGATCGAGTCCGGGACGGACGACAGGCGTCAGCCTGACGAGGCAGGCGAGGAGCGCAGACGCGTTCGCGGGACCTGGTCGGCGCCGAGCGTCAGCGAGGCCCGCAGCGAGCTGATAGTGCGCTTCGCAGACGCACTCGCCGAGGGCGGCGGCTTCGCTGAGCTGCGCGCCGGGGACCTGGGCTCACTGGAGGGCGGGCCGCCCGACGTCGCGGCGGTGCTGGTCCGTGATGCGGACGCGGACATCTGCGAGGCGAAGCCGGTGGAGCTGCTCACGGCCACGGCCGAACGCGGCTGCGCCGTGGTCGTCGAGTTCGCGGAGTCACTCGCCGCCGACCTGGAGCGGCCGGAGCGCCCGCGCTCGGCTCGCGAGGACGCCGTGGCGCTGCGCGACGCGCTGCCGGACGCCGTGCTGCTCGCCGGGCGGCACGGCCGAGGTCGCGTCGCTGGAGATCGACGGTGCCGAGGGTGGCGCGGAGCTGCCGGCGGGCTGCGGCACCGCGCATGCGTGGCTCGTCTGCACGGGCGCCGCGCCGGGGGCGATCAGCACGGCGGCCGCGGCGGTCGTCACTGCCGGCGGCGGTGTCAGCGCGCCGTATCTTCGCGCTCTCACGAGGCCAACCAGGAGCTGAGGCGCGCCAACGCGCGGCTCGCGCGCGAGCATCTCGGTCGCTACGACTCGGCCGCTGCGACGCTGATCCACAAGCTCGGCGTGGAACTGCGCCAGACCCAGGAACTCGCCGAGGCCCTCGAAGCCGAGCGCGCGAGGGTCTACAGCGAGCTGATCGACGACGTCGGACCCGAGCGCGACGAGCTGCTGCGGCGCCTGCGAATGCCTCATCACCGGCTGATGGACAATCTGGCGCTCTCGCTGCTGCGAATCCCGCTCGTCGGCGTCGTGCTGCGCGCCAGGGCGCGCCGCCGCGGCGGCGCCTGAGCCGCCGCGCCTCAGGCCTCCTGGCGCTCCCAGACGCTCGGCCCGGCCGCGAGCCCCGCAGCCTGCGCCGGGCCTGCGCTGCGGCGGCTTCCGCGCTGCACGCGCCAGACCAGCGCCTCCGGTATCACCGCCCCGAAGCGCCCGCTCTCGGCGAGCTCGGCGAACAGGGCGTCGTCCGAGCTGCCCGGGGTCGCCGGGTCGGGGATCGCGGTCACCGCTCCGGGGCGGAACAGCGCCACTCGCCCGGCGGCGTCGTTCTCGGGGACGATCGCGCCCGCCAGGTTGCCCAGCGGAGCGCGCCCGGCGAGCTTCCCGCGAGCGAACGTCGTCACGTAGGCGGGCCGGCTCGGGCTGGCCAATGACTGCGTGCAACGCCGCAGGAAGCCCGGGGCGAGGACGTCGCCGGCACGCAGGAAGGTGATCGCATGGGCGCGGTCGGCCGCCGCGAGCGCCGCGCGGCGTGCGCGCGTCTCCGAGTCCTGGCCCGCGGGTACGAGCACCAGCCGCGTGATCGACTCGAGCCGGCCGGGCGCGACCCGCATCGCGTCGTCGGTGGCGACGATCAGCGCCCCGCAGCGAAGCTCCTGTGCGGCGATCGAGTCGAGCGTCTCGTCGAGGGCGCCGTCGCCGGCGACCGCCGTGACGACGACGGACACCGGCGCCGGGTCTTCGGTCTGGGGCGCCTGCGGCGGCCGTGCGTCGAGGATCTCCCGGTAGGCCTCGAGCAGGGCCGCGCTGTCGCCGACGCTCTCGGCGCAGCGGCGCGGCGCGCCGCTCTCGATCAGCGCGTCCACGTCCGCGCGGCGCTCGGCGAGGCTCGCGAGGGCGATGCCGATCGCCGCCTCGGACGTGTCGGCCATCAGCCAGCCGTTGTCGCCGTCGGCGATTCCGTCGGCGAGCCCGCCGACCGGCGTCCCGAGCACCGGGCGGTTGTGGGCGTTCGCCTCGCGCACGACGTAGCCGTAGGACTCGAACAGCGAGGGAACCACGACGACGTGGTGCGCGCGGATGATCGCCGGGAGCTGCTCCGGCGCAGTGAAGTCCAGCACGCGGACACGGTCGTCGCCTGCTGTGAGC
This sequence comes from uncultured Actinomycetes bacterium, assembly GCA_963714935.1. Classification (GTDB taxonomy): domain Bacteria; phylum Actinomycetota; class Thermoleophilia; order Solirubrobacterales; family Solirubrobacteraceae; genus F1-60-MAGs163. The sequence continues at coordinate 403,885 of CAVQQA010000003.1, read as the reverse complement.
CGCTCGATGTAGGCGCGCATCGAGCCTCCACCCGGGCCGGTGTCCGTGTCGCCGCCGATCAGCGTGAGCCGCAGGTCGGGCGCGCCGTGCGCGGCGAACGCGCGTGCCAGCCGGTCGACGCCCTTGCGCCGCTCGAGGCGCCCGACGAAGCAGAAGCTCGAGCGGGCCGTCCTTCGGGGGCGGCTGGGCGTCGCCCGGGTCGATGTCCGGCGCCACGAAAGGCATCGGCGTGACGATCATCGGTGCGAGCTGTGCCTCGCCGTAGGCACGGGTCATGGCGGCGCTCGTCTCCGCGCCGGGCGAGCAGAGCCGATCCGCGAAGCGCAGCCCGATCCGCTCGAGGGCGACGATCGTGCGCGCGCCGAGGTCGTCGGCCGCACGGCCGTCGAGCGCCTGCGTCATCTCCCAGCTCGTGTGCAGGCGCACGACCACCGGAACCGTCGCGAGCATGTCGTCACCCGCGCGCCGCGCGTTCAGCGTCACCGCTGCGGAGCCCAGGTAGTCGGGGAACTCGATCAGGTCGATCCTGCCGCTGCCCGGCCAGCTCTCGCAGGGCTGCGTGGCAGCCTGCGCTCCACGCCTGGTCGTACGACCAGAACGGGCTCGAGGTCGCCGTCGGGCTCAGGAATCCAGCCGAAGCGGATCCCCGGCGCGTCGAACCAGGCCTGCTCGCCGGCGGCGAGGATGCGGTCGTGCTCGGCCTGGTGGCGCGCGCCTGTCAGCACGGTCACGTCGGCGATCCCCGCCAGCACCTGCGCGACGTCGCGGATCGCGCGTCCGATCCCGCCGCCGAGAACGAACGGCCAGACCTCGCGCGTGACGAGAACGATGTGGGGCCTCATGTCAGCGCGATGCTACGGGCTCTGCGCGCCGCTGATCGCCCGGGCGCGTCGCCGTGGCATCCGGCCCGCCTTACCGGGGCCGGCCGACTGGATAGCGTGCGTCCATCGCCCGGCCCCCCTCTCTGACGCTTCTCGCGACGATTCTGGGCAGCGCGATCGTGTTCGTGGACAGCACGGTGGTCAGCGTCGCGCTGCCGGCGATCGGCGACGATCTCGGCGCGACGCTCGCCGAGCAGCAGTGGACGGTCGAGGCGTTCCTGCTGATGCTCGGTTCGCTCGTCCTCGTCGGTGGTTCGCTCGGCGACGTCCACGGCCGTCGGTTGGTCTTCGGGATCGGTGTGGCCGGCTTCGGTGCGGCGTCGCTGCTGTGCGCCGTCGCCCCCTCGGCCGAGGCGCTCATCGCGGCGCGTGCTGCGCAGGGGCTCACGGCGGCGCTGCTCGTCCCGTCGTCGCTCGCGATCATCACCGCGACCTACGAGGGCGTCGCTCGCGGCCGGGCGATCGGTATCTGGACGGCGGGAACCAGCGCTGCGATCGCGGCCGGCCCGCCGCTCGGCGGGCTGCTGATCGAACTTGCGTCGTGGCGGTGGATCTTCCTGATCAACATCCCGTTCGTGGTCGCCGCGCTGGCGATCGCCTGGGCCGCGATGCCCTCCCTGCCGGGGGACCGCAGCAGAAGCGTCGACGTGCTCGGCGGCGTGCTCTGTGCGCTCGGGCTCGCCGGGCCGGTGTACGCGCTCATCGAGCAACCTTCGCGTGGCTGGAGTGATCCGCTGGTGCTCGGCCCACTCGTCGGCGGCGTGATCGCGCTCGCCGTCTTCCTCGTGCATGAGCGGCGCGCGCGCGACCCGATGCTGCCGCTCGCGCTGTTTCGCTCGCGCCGCTTCAGCGTCGCGAACGGGGCGACGCTCGGCGTCTACGCGGGACTCGGGTCCGCGCTGTTCTTCCTGGCGCTGTTCGTGCAGCAGGTCGGCGGCTACTCGGCGCTCGAGGGCGGAGCCGCGCTGCTGCCGATCTCGCTGATGCTGATCGCGCTGTCGAGTCGCTTCGGCGCGCTCACGGAGCGGCTTGGACCGCGGCCGCTGATGAGCGCGGGTCCGCTCGTCGCCGCGGCCGGTCTGCTGTTGGGGCTGCGGATCGACGCGAACGCGCAGTACCTGACCGAGGTGTTCCCCGTTGCCGTGGTGTTCGGGTTCGGCCTGGCGATGACCGTGGCGCCCCTCACCGCGACCGTGCTTCAGGGAGCGCCTCCCGGGTTCGCCGGCACGGCCAGCGGCGTCAACAACGCGGTCGCGCGAGTCGCGGGACTGCTGGCGATCGCGGTTGTCGGAGCCCTCGTCGCCGGCGCATTCGCCGGCGAACTCGATTCGCGGCTTGCCGGCACGCGGCTCGACGCTCCCGCGCGGACCGCGATCGCCGACGCCAAGGCCCGCACGCTCGACCCCGTCCCGGTCCCGCTTCAGAGCCGCGTCGCCCCGCAGGTCGAGGCCGCGCAGGCCGACGCCGCCGTCACCGCGCTGCATCGCGGCATGTTCGTCAGCGCCCTGCTGGTCGCCGCCGGAGGGTTGCTCTCGCTCGCGCTGCTGCCACGCGGCGCCCGCAAGCCGCGTTGACGGCGGGCGTCGCCGCATGCCGATCCGGCCGGGTGCGATCCTCTCCGCTGATGCGCTCACGCCTCAGGATCACCCCCGAGCGGTACCACCAGATCGCGCTGGCCGCGCTCGTGCTGCTCGCTGCGATCGTCTTCAGCGGCGCCGCCGTACGGCTCACCGGATCAGGACTGGGCTGCCCCGAGTGGCCCAGGTGCACCGACGACAGGCTCGTCGCGGAACTCGACACGCACGGCCTGATCGAGTTCGTGAACCGCGTCTTCTCAGCCCTGGTCGCCCTGTCCGCCACGGCCGCAGGCGTGCTGGCCTTCTTCCGCACGCCCTATCGGCGCGACCTGATGGTGCTCGGGATGCTGCTTCCGCTGGGGGTGCTCGGGCAGGGGGTTCTGGGGGGGCTGACGGTGATCTACGACCTCAAGCCCGGCTTCGTGATGAGCCACTACGGGCTCTCGATGCTGATCCTCGCGGCTGCGTGGGCGCTGTACTGGCGCTCGCGGCCGGGTTGGGAGGCCGAACAGACGGCGGCCGAGACCGCTCCGCCCGACCGCGCGACGCTGTGGGTCAGCCGCCTGCTCGTGCCGATCGGAGCGTTGACGGTCTTCGCCGGCACGGCAGCCTCGGCGTCGGGACCCCACGCGGGCGGCAGCGGCACCGGCGATGTGATCGTCCGGCTGGACGTCAAGGGGACCGGCACGCTCGACTGGGCGATCCACCAGCACGGCTACGTGGCGAGCGTGCTCGGCGCGGTCGCACTGGTGGCGCTCGCGACGGCCCTGCTGCGCGGTGCGGGCCGCCCGCTCGTCATCGCGCTCGGTTCGGTGCTCGCGCTGCTCGCGGTCCAGGGGGCGATCGGCGCGATCCAGTACGCGCTCGAACTCCCGAGCGAAATCGTCTGGGTTCACGTCTGCCTGGCGACGTGCACGTGGCTGGCCCTGCTGTGGACCTGGAGCGCAGCGGGGACGACCGCCACCGCGAGCGCACGCGCCCCGCGTGAGCCGGCGGGCGCGCACGCAGCCTGAAGCCCGCGTCAGATCAGGCGACCGAATACGACGAGCGCGAAGACGCACGCCGACGCGCTGGCGGTCAGCATCGCAAGTCGCGGCCCGAGAGCCCAGCCGCGCCGGCGCACACGCCTCCAGCGCGCCTCGCGGCGGCTGATCGTGCTCGCGTATATGACGGGTCGGCTTCCCATCTGCTCTCTCCCTGATCGAAGCGCGTCGATCGCCGGTACGTCAAATCCTGCTGCGCGACTATCCCGCTAGCTCCGGACGGATTCGTGTTCGATGGCACAAGCGCCGGCCCGCGGTCGCGGACCGGCGCACCGGTCAACGCCCGGCGCGTGCCGTGCGAGCCTGCGGCGCCGCCGCCGGCTCGAGCGCCAGCTCGAGCACCTCGCCGATCGCTCATCACCGGGTGGAAGGTCATCTGCCTCGCGGACGTCCTCGGGCACGTCGTCGAGGTCGCCGCGCGTTGCGCTCCGGCAGGATCACGTCGGTCAGGCCCGGCCGCGTGCGCCGCGAGCACCTTCTGCTTGAGCCCGCCGATCGGCAGCACCCGGCCCTGCAGCGTGACCTCGCCGGTCATGCCGACCGTGTGCGTGACCGGGCGGCCGGTGAGCAGCGAGGCGAGCGCGGTCGTCATCGTGACGCCGGCGCTCGGGCCGTCCTTGGGGATCGCGCCCGCCGGCACGTGCACGTGGAACTCGCGGTCCTCGAACGCGCTCGGCGTCGATGCCGAGCTCCGTCGGCGTGCGCGCGCACGTAGGAGAGCGCGATCTGCGCCGACTCCTTCATGACGTCGCCGAGCTGGCCGGTGAGCGTCGAGCGCGCCGCGCCTTCGCCCGGCATCGCGGTCGCCTCGATGAACAGCACGTCGCCGCCGGTGCCGGTCACGGCGAGGCCGGTGGCGACGCCGGGCACGGCCGTGCGCTCCGCCGCCTCCTGGAAGAACCGTCTGGCGGCCGAGCGCGTCGCGCACGTCGTCGGCGTCGATCGTCGACCGGCGCCTCGCAGCCTCGCCGACGCGATCTGCGTCGCGGTCTTGCGCAGCAGCTTGCCGAGCTCGCGCTCGAGCTTGCGGACGCCGGCCTCGCGGGTGTACTCGCCGACGACCGTGCGCAGCAGCGTCGTCGGTCGATCGTCGACCTCGTCCGTCGCGCAGGCCGTTGCGCTCGAGCTGGCGCGGCCACAGGTAGTCGCGTGCGATCGCGACCTTCTCGTCGTCGGTGTAGCCGTCGAGGCGGATGACCTCCATGCGGTCGAGCAGCGGGCCGGGGATCGTGTCGGCGACGTTGGCGGTCGCGATGAAGAGCACCTCGGACAGGTCGAGGTCGACGTCGAGGTAGTGGTCGCGGAACGTGTGGTTCTGCGCCGGGTCGAGCACCTCGAGCAGCGCCGACGACGGGTCGCCGCGCCAGTCGGCGCCGACCTTGTCGACCTCGTCGAGCAGGATCACCGGGTTCATCGTCCCGGCGTCGCGCAGCGCGCGCACGAGGCGGCCGGGCAGCGCGCCGACGTAGGTGCGGCGGTGGCCGCGGATCTCGGCCTCGTCGCGGACGCCGCCGAGCGACATGCGGACGAACTCGCGCCCGAGCGCGCGGGCGATCGACTCGCCGAGCGAGGTCTTGCCGACGCCGGGCGGGCCGACCAGCGTCAGGATCGCGCCGGAGCCGCGCCGGTCGCGTCCTCGAGGCCGCGCTCGGCGCGCAGCTTGCGCACGGCCAGGTACTCGACGATGCGCTCCTTGACGTCGTCGAGGCCGGCGTGGTCGGCGTCGAGCACCTCGCGCGCGTGCGACCGGGTCGAGGCGCTCCTCGGAGCGCTCGCCCCACGGCACGGCGATCAGCCAGTCGAGGTAGGTGCGGATCATCGGCGACTCGGCCGAGCTGCTCGCCCATGCGCTCGAGCCGGCCGAGCTCGCGCTCGGCCTGCTCGCGCGACGTCGCTCGGGCATGCCGGCCTCGGCGATCTTCGTGCGGTACTCGTCGGCGACCGAGCCGTCGTCCTCGCCGAGCTCCTTGCGGATCGACTCCATCTGCTGGCGCAGGAGGTACTCGCGCTGCTGCTTCTGCGGCGCCCTCCTCGACGTCGTCGCGGATCCGCTTGCGCACCTGCAGCTCGGCGAGCCGCTCGCGCTGGAGCTCGAGCGCGAGCTCGAGGCGCTCGGTGACGTCGAGCGTCTCGAGCAGCTCGACCTTCTGCTCGAAGCGTCAGGTCGGGCGAGTAGCCGGTGGTGTCGGCGAGCGCGCCGGGCTCGGCGATCGAGCGCAGGAACGCGGCGATGCGGCCGTCGTCGCCGCGCAGCTCGAGGATCTCCTCGACGACGGCGCGGTACTCGCGCTCGAGCTCGCGCGTGCGGCCGTCGACCGGCGTCTCGTCGGGCGACGGCGTCACCTCGACCTGGAGGCGGCCGGCGTGGTCGGTGGTGGCCGCTCCCGCGACGCCGCGGGAGATGCCCTCGAGCGCCGCGCCGCGCCCGCCGCCGGGCAGTCGCACGTTGTCGGCGACATGGGCGATCGTGCCGACGGCCGCGTACGTCCCATCGTGGCGGGGGACGAGCAGCACCTCCTCGTCGTCGCCGACGTCGACGGGCAGCGTGACGTCCATGGTGGGGAACACGACGATGTCGTCGAGCGGGATCAGCAGCAGCGTCTTGGTGTCGGGCACGGGCTTTCCTTTGCGGCGGGGAGACGGCGGTTGCACGCGCAACCGTTGCGTGGATCTCAGTGTAGCTCACTGAGATCATCTGTGTTCGAGCATGCCCGGCAAGCAGACGCGCGGTCCCACCCGGGCGCCGCCGCCTGATCCTGCAGGCCGGTGCATCAGGTGCCTCGGCCGCGGACGATCTCCCGCCGAACCCCCGAACCCACCGCGTGAGGTGGGTCGCGTGCCTCGGCCGCGGAAATCGCAAGCCGAAGCACCTCGTGCACCTACGGGCGGCGTCGGCGGTGCGTCGAGCGACAGCGCGGCGCTACACCCGTCCGCGCAGCTTTGCGCCGGGGACGCCCTTCAGCAGGTCGAGCACCCTCGGGACGCGGTCGCCGTCGATCAGCACCGCGCCGCCGGGCCGGTACGGCCGCGGGCCGGATCCGCGCCCGACGAGCGCCGCGTCCCAGACCCAGCAGCCCGTGTTGATCAGCCTCGGTCCCGCGCTGCCCTCCGGCCGCCACAGGTGCGGATCGTCACTCGGCAGCGGACCTCGCCGGTGGATGTGCCCGAACACGAGCACGTCGGCGTCGACGCCCAGGTCTCGCGCGACACGGACCATCGCGGGGATCGCGCCGCGCCGCGTGACGCCGTGCTCGAGCAGCGTCGCCCAGACCAGCGAGGCGCCCCGCATGCCTGGGGCCGCGGCGATCAGCGGCACGCTCGCGAGCGCCGTGCGCCGGGCGCGGCCGATGAGCGCCTCGGCACCGCCGGCGAGCTGCTCGGGGAGCGCGGTCGCGAGCAGCTCCTGAAGCGCACCGCTGTCGATGCCGGTCGATCGCTCGTAGTCGGCGACGGCGCCGCGCGGCGTCACGTCGCCGCCTCGCAGGGAGGCCAGGAGATGCCGGTCGACGTAGTGCCCGTGGGTCGCGTAGACGCGCGGGCCGAGCCACACGCCCGGATAGCGCACCTCCACCCGCGCCGGGCGCAGCAGCGAGCAGACCTTCGCGAGCAGCGGGCTCGCGCGGCGCGGAACGCGCCGGGCGGGCGCGATCGGAGATCCCGCCCGCAGGCGTTCGCGAAGCCACGGACGGATCAGCGCGCGGTCGTGGTTGCCGGCGACGAGCACCACGGACCCCGCCTTTCCGAGCGCGCCCGCGAGCACCGGCAGCACCTCGGCGGCGACCGACAGCGCCTCGGCCGGCCGATCATCGAGCAGCTCCAGCGTGTCGCCGAGCAGCACGAGCCGGTCGACGCCCGCGACCTGCGCCTCGAGCGCCTCGAGGGCGATCGGACGGCGCAGCACATCGCGCTCGAGCAGCGAGCCGAGGTGCAGGTCGGAGATGACGAGCGTGCGCACGGTGCCGCCGGTTGGTATGGGCCCGCGCCGCGCGGAGCCCCGGTACGGCACCATACGGCCCATGGATTCGCTGCGCGGCAAGCTGCTGATCGCCTCCCCGGCGATCATCGACCCGAACTTCCGCCAGACGGTCGTCCTGCTCGCCGAGCACACGGAGGAGGGCGCGATGGGCGTCGTGCTCAACCGCGAGGGCGCCGTGACCGTCGGCGAGGCCGTCCCGGACCTGACCTACCTCGCCGAGGCCGACGACGTGCGTCCACGTCGGCGGTCCGGTGGCGGAGACCACGGTCACCGTGCTCGCCGACTTCGATGAGCCCGGTCGCGCCGCTCTGCTCGTCGACGACAGCGTCGGCTTCGTGCCGGCCGACGTCGAGGACGAGGACGAGCTGGCGGCCACGGTGAGGCGCTCGCGCATCTTCGCCGGGCACGCAGGCTGGGGTCCGGGCCAGCTCGAGGCCGAGATGGAGGAGGAGTCGTGGATCGTCGCGCCGGCGTGCAGCGAGGACGTCTTCACCGCCGCCCCCGGCGCCCTCTGGTCGAACGTGCTGCGGCGCAAGGGCGGCGAGTTCGTGCTGATGGCGACGATGCCGGCCGACCCCTCGCTGAACTGAGCGGCCCGCCGCGCTGCTGAACGGCTCCTTGCCGCCCGCCGCGATGCGATACTGAAATCCCCGCCGGTTGTCGATACAGGCGGGGACATGGTCTTGATGCCGCAACCCGATGTCGCGCTAGTCCTTCCGGCCCAGCCTGAGAACGTTTCCCTGGCCAGAGACGTGTTCGGGCGAATGGGCGACGCACTCGGCATGGACGCCGAGTCGCTCCTGAGCCTGCGCCTGGCGCTCAGCGAAGCGTGCACCAACGTCGTCATGCATGCCTACGAGGGGGCCGATCGCGGCGACCTGGAGGTCGAGGCGGTCGTGGAGCAGGGGGTGCTGCAGGTGGTGGTGCGCGACCACGGCGCCGGCATGCGGCCGCGACCCGATTCACCCGGGCTCGGCATGGGCCTGCCGCTGATCGCCGCGATCACCGACGAGGTCGAGATCGTCGGCGACGAGCAGCACGGCAACGAGGTCCGGATGACCTTCGCGCTGCCTTCGGCCGACGCTCCCCAGACAGGAGCCGGGCCGTCGTGACGCCGGGCGACGGATCCGCTTCGGACGATGCGCCGGACCTCGCCCGGTACGCCGACCGAACGCGTGTTACCGTGGCGCCGGGTCCGCTCGCCGGGCCCGTTCTCGCTCGCGTGGTGGCAGCCGGGGCGGCCAGGGCCGACCTGTCGTCCGAGCGGCGTGACGACGCGCAGCTGCTGGCCGACGTGATCGCCGCGCACGCGCCCGCGCTCGTGCGGGACGGGCGCGTCGAGCTCACCTCGAGCAGTTCCAGCGGCACGCTCGAGCTTCGGCTCGGCCCGTTCCGTCCGGGCGGTGCCGCGAAGCTGCTCGACGAGAGCACCGACCCGGCCCTGGGGGCGCTCATCGCTCGCCTGGCGAGCGCGGCCAGCATCGCGCCCAACGGCGCGGGCGACGTGCTCATCATCAAGATCAGCGCCTAGCGCAGTCGACGGGGCGAAGCGCCTGGCGGCGCGAACGGCCGGACGCGGGCGTAACGTCTCGTCTCGACATGAGTGTCGAGTTCGAGTTGTCGCAAGAGCGGGCGGCCCCGCAGACCGAAGTCATCGCGGTGGGCGGTGAGGTCGACATCTTCACTGCGCCCGACGTTCGCAGCGCGGCTCTGTCGGCGATCGACGACGGGGTGACCAAGATCGTCCTGGACCTGTCGCGAGCCTCGTTCCTGGACTCCACCGGCCTCGGCGTGATCATCGGCATCTCCAAGCGGGTCAGGCCGGTGGGCGGCGACGTCGTGATCGTCAACGGCGACAACGGCATCGCCCGGACGTTCGAGATCACGGGCCTGGCCGAGATCTTCAGGATCTTCCGGACGCGCGCCGAGGCGCTCGCCGCGACCGCTCAGGCGTAGGCCGGCTCGAGCGCCGCCCATGCCTGCGGGTCGTGCCCGGGGATGGCGACGACGTCGCGGTTCTCGCCGAGCCAGGCTCGCAGTACGCACAGCGTGCTCGTGAAACGCCCGGCGTCGTCGAGGTAGGCCATCGGAACGGGGTCCTCGATCTGCGCGGTCAGGTGCGCCGCGTCCCCGAGCAGCAGGACACGCAGCCCGCTCGCACAGCGAACCAGAACCGATTGATGACCGGCCGAGTGCCCCGGGGTGGAGATCAGCGTGACGCTGCCGTCACCGAACAGGTCGAGCGTGCGCAGCGCGAAGTCGCCGAGATGGCCCGACGGCGCCGCCTGGTAATCCAGCAGCTGCCGGCGACGGGCGGCGCGGATCACCGGGCGGTGGTAGGCGCCGCCGCCTTCCGCGGCCTCCCACTCACGCCGGTCGGCGGCGATCGTCGCCTGCGGGAAGCGGCCGAGACCGCTCGCATGGTCGCTGTGCAGGTGGGTCATCACGACGAGCTCGATCTCGCCTGCGCTCACGCCGCGCTCGGCGAGCAGCGCGTCGAGGTCGTGGGGGCGGTGCTCGAAGAGCCGCGCGGAGGCCGCGCCGAGCGTGCGGGCGGGACGATCGCGGACGCTCGCGTCGTAGCCGGTGTCCACGAGCAGCGGGCCGCGCGTGGGGTGCTCAAGCAGGAAGACCGGAACCGGCGCCCAGCGCACGCCGTGTCGCCGCAGCTGGCGCAGCATCCCGCGCTGAGCGCCGAGCGGGCCGGACGGCCGCATCGAGAACGAAGGCGAGATCAGGATCTCACCGGCCAGCAGCGGGTGAACGCGCATTGACTGAACGTACAGCGGCGGGCCCGGAGGGCGCAGACCGTCACTGTGAGAGGATCGATCCTGACCAACGGACAGGAGCTCGCTCATGCCTGACGTCGACGGATTCGCGCCCGGGACGCCTTCGTGGGTGGACCTCGCCTCTCCCGATCCGGACGCGTCGACCGCGTTCTACGGCGCGCTGCTGGGTTGGAGCGCGCGCGAGGCGGGCGAGGGCGACGAGGCGGGCGGCTACCGCATGTTCACGCTGCGCGACCGCCCCGTCGCCGGGCTCGGGCCGCTCCAGGAGGGCGGGCCGCCGGCGACGTGGACGACCTATATCGCCACCGCTGACGCCGACGCGACATGCGAGCAGGTCAGGGCCGCAGGCGGCGTGGTCTTCATGGAGCCGATGGACGTCATGGAGGCCGGGCGGATGGCGGTCTTCGCGGACTCGGGCGGAGCCGCGTTCGCGACCTGGCAGCCGCGCGGTCACAGCGGCGCGATGATCGTGGGCGAGCCGGGCGCACTGGCCTGGAACGAACTCGCCACCGGTGACTTCGACGGCGCGAAGGCGTTCTACGGCGCGGTCTTCGGCTGGGAGGCGCAGACGGCGTCGATGGGTGGGATCGACTACACGATCTTCAACCTGCCCGGCTCCGAATCACCGGTCGCCGGGATGGTGTCGATGGGCGATGTCCACCCGCCGCAGATGCCGCCGCACTGGATGACCCATCTCCAGGTCGCCGACTGCGCGGCATCGACCGCGAAGGCCACGGAACTCGGTGCCGACGTGGTGGTCGACTGCGAGGACGTCGGGATGGGCGTCTGCTCGACGATCGCCGACCCCCACGGCGCAGTCATCTCGCTGTTCCAGCCCTCCTCCTAGCCGGTCACGACGCCGGCGCAGCCGCGGGCTCGGCGCCGGGCGACGGGCCGCTTCCCGAGCGAGCCGACCACAGCGTGTGGGCGAGCGCGCCCAGGCCGAAGATCGCCGCCACGAAGAAGACGATCACTCCGAAGAACGGGATCAGCGCGACACCGCGCAGGATCGCCCAGCCTGCGAGGAAGGCCATCACACGCCTGCCGGGCGGCTCGACGAGGGCACGGCCGAGCGTCCAGGCTGATGTCACGTAGCCGAGTGCCGCGAGCGGAAGCAGCGAAAGCAGCAGCCCGACGCCGAACGGGATGCCGACGAGCGTCGCGAGCGCGATCACCGCTATCACCGGGAGCCCGAGGAAGACGACGAACCCGATGCCGCTTGCCGGCCCCCAGCCACCGCGTCGCATACGCGTCGCGACGGCCTCGGCCGCACGCGGCGAGAGCCACAGCGCCAGCAGCCCGAGTGCGAGCGTGGAGAAGGTCACGGCGAGCCACCAAGCGAGCGCGCCGATGAACGGCGCGACGCCGCCGAGGTCGGGGTCGAGTTTCTCGATGTCGCCGCCGATCGTCGCGCCGGGCGCGACCTGTGGGCGCTTGTCGCCGTAGCGCACGGTGCCGCCGACCTCGCCGCCGCGGAGGATCAGCGCGCGGCCCGCGAGCGTGACCAGGTCGCCGTCGATGCGCCCGGCTACGCGCACGTCGCCGTCGACCACCACGACGTCCTCCTCCACGACGCCGCCGCGCTGCACGTCGACGTCCCCGTGGACGACCACGACCGTCCCTGCGCGCTCACCGCGCGGCACGTCGACACGGCCTGTGACGACGACCGCGTCGTCGGTGTCGCGGGGCGCGGCATGGGCGACCACGGGCAGTGCGCCGAGCGCGGCCAGAAAGGCGAACAGGAGGACCGCCAGGGCACGTTTCTGCATCGTCGCCACGTTACCCCGTGCGCGGCGCGCGCACCATGTGGAGGACCACCGAAGGTCTACGGGGGTTTCCCCCCGCCCGCCGCCGCAGACACGCCGTACCCTGTTGGGCCGATGGCAGACCTGACACACACGGCGCTCGGCGCGTGGTCGGGCGGGCGCTTCCTGCACTTCGGCGAGCCGATCGACGAGCAGCGACTGGCCGCGCTCCTGCGTCCCGGGGCGGGTGTCGACACGGTCGTCACGGCGGATGCCTACGGAGCCGGCGGTGCGGATGAGGTCGTCGGCCGCGCGCTGGCGGGACTGCCGCGCGACTCCTACCGGCTCGTCGGAGCGATCGGGCATGACTTCTACGCGGGCGAGCGCCAGGGTGCCAAGGGCTTCCCGCGCTTCACCGATCCCGCACTGCGCGACGCGAGCGCCTTCGCCGACTACATACGGATGGCGACCGAGCGCAGCCTGGAGCGCTGCGGCGTCGACCGGTTCGACCTGCTGCTGCTTCACAACCCCGACCGACGCGGGTTCACCAGCGAGGTCGTGTGGGACGGGCTCCGAGCGGTGCGCGACGAGGGGCTGACCGACATGCTCGGCGTGGCACCCGGACCGGCGAACGGCTACACGCTCGACATGATCGACTGCCTGGAGCGCTTCGGCGACGACGTCGACTGGGCGATGGTGATCCTCAATCCGTTCGAGCCGTGGCCGGGCGAGCTGGTGCTTGATGCCGCGCGGCGACACGAGGTCAAGCTGCTCACGCGCGTCGTCGACTACGGCGGGATGTTCCACGGCGACGTCGCGCCCGGGCATCGGTTCGGCGAGCGCGATCACCGCACTTTCCGTCCCGAGGGCTGGGTGGAGGCCGGGTGGGACAAGCTCGTGCAGCTGCGTCCGATCGCCGAGCGCCTCGGCCTGACCACGCTTCAGCTCGCGTGCCAGTGGAACCTGGCGCAGGAACCCGTGCGCTCGGTCGTCCCGACGCTGATCCAGGAGCCGGGCCCGGACGCGCGACCGATCGAGGAGCAGCGCGCCGATCTTGCTGCGCTCACGGCCGAGCCGGTCCTCGGTGCCGAGGACGTGGCCGTGATCCGCGCGATCGGCGACAACAGCGGCAGCATGGCGCTGAAGGGCGGCACGCCGGACTACGACGGCGAGCCGGTCGCCGATCGCTGGCAGCTCGACGCAGAGCTGCTGGCCGTTGCGCGGCGCTGGGCGATCGACCCCGACGCCGCGCTGCGTCAGCACGCCTCGTAGGCTCGCGCTGCGATGCCCGATCCGCTGCCAGCCGACCCGTCCGGCCTGCCCACCGATCCGCTTGCCTTCCTGAGCGCCTGGCTCGAGGACGCGGAGGTGAGCGGGATGCGCGACCCCGGCGCGATGACGCTCGCGACCGCCGGCGCCGACGGCCGCCCGAGCGCGCGGATGGTGCTGCTGCGCGGCTTCGACGAACAGGGTCTGCGCTTCTACACCAATCGCCACTCGCTGAAGGGCCGGCAGCTCGCCGAGAATCCGCGCGCGCAGCTGCTGTTCTACTGGCGCGAGCTCGCACGCCAGGTGCTCGTCCACGGCGATGTCGCAGAGCTGCCGGACGAGGAGTCCGACGCCTACTTCGCCACGCGCCCGCGCGGGGCCCGGCTCGGCGCGCTGGCCTCCGAGCAGGGAGCCGTCATAGCCGGTCGTCAGGAGCTGCTCGATCGCTGGGCGCAGGCCGACGCCCGTCACCCCGGCGATGACATCCCGCGCCCGCCGCACTGGGGCGGCTACATCGTGAGGCCTCAGGCGATCGAGTTCTGGCAGGCGCACGAGCTGCGCCTGCACGACCGCTACGTCTACTCGCGCGACGCCGCAGAGCCCGGCGGCTGGCGGATCGAGCGCCTGTCGCCGTAGCGGGCCGCGACGCCGCGATCGGCCGTGTGATCAGATCAGGGCATGTCCGATGGCTGCTGCGCTCCGGGGGCGGGACGTGAACCGGGTACCGAGACCGGCTCCGGGTCTGCCGCAGCGCAACGGCGCGGCGCGGGGGCGGCCGTTCTCGGTGCCGATCTCGTCGAACTCGGCGGCGGTGGCTTCGTGATGGGCAGCGACGGGGATCACGGGTATCGAGACGACGGTGAGGGACCTGCTCACGAGGTCGAGCTGTCTGCGTTCTCGGTCTCCCGCTATGCCGTGACCAACGAGCTGTTCGCCGCCTTCGTCGCCGCGACCGGCCATCGCACGGAGGCGGAGGCGTTCGGCTGGTCGTTCGTCTTCGCGGGCCTGCTGCCGTCGGACTTCCCGCCTACGCGGGCGGTCGTCGGCGCTCAGTGGTGGCGGCAGGTCGAGGGGGCGAGCTGGGCCCATCCGGAGGGCCCGGACTCCGGGATCGACGGCCGTGAGGACCACCCGGTCGTGCACGTGTCGTGGAACGACGCGAAGGCGTTCTGCGCGTGGACGGGCACGCGCCTGCCGACGGAGGCGGAGTGGGAGTACGCCGCGCGCGGGGGCCTGGCCGGCGTCCGGTTTCCGTGGGGGGATGACCTGGAGCCCGGCGGTGAGCACCGCATGAACGTCTTCCAGGGCACGTTCCCGGTGCAGAACACGGCGGTCGACGGGTTCGCGGGGACCGCGCCGGTCGGCGCCTTCGAGCCGAACGGCCACGGCCTCTTCCAGATGACGGGAAACGTCTGGGAGTGGACGGCGGACTGGTTCGACCCGGCGTACTATGCACGCAGCCCGCGCCGCGATCCGGCCGGGCCGGCTCACGGCGCGGCGCGCGTGATGCGCGGCGGTTCCTATCTCTGCCACGCGTCCTACTGCAATCGCTATCGGGTCGACGCGCGCAGCTCCAACACTCCGGACAGCTCTACCGGGAATCTGGGTTTCCGCGTGGTCCGAGGCGGCGCCGACCCCCGGCCCGCTGCCGCGTGATCCCCGCGCTCAGCTCTCGGCCCCGGCGATGAGGTAGAACCCCGAAGCAGGCACCGGTCCGCAGGCAGCGCGAGAGGGAGACCCGATGGCGAAGAGATTCAACGGCAGGATCGAGCTCGACATCCGTGACTCGACGCCGGACTGGGAGCCGTTCCTGGCGCCGCAGGCCCGCGAGGGTGCGCCGAACGTGCTGATGCTCGTCTGGGACGACGTCGGCTACGGAACGATGGACGTGTTCGGCGGCCCGGTCGAGACGCCGAACATGCGCCGCATCGCCGACATGGGCGTGCGCTACGCGAACTTCCACACCACGGCGCTGTGCTCGCCGACTCGGGCCTCGCTGCTCACCGGTCGCAACGCGACCTCCAACGGGATGGCGACGATCGCGGAGTTCAGCTCCGGCTTCCCCGGGATCTCGACGCGGATCCCGTTCGAGAACGGCTTCATCTCCGAGGTGCTGGCCGAGCACGGGCTACAACACCTACTGCGTCGGCAAGTGGCACCTGACCCCGGGCGAGGAAGAGACGATGGCGTCCTACAAGGGCCGCTGGCCGCTCGGCCGCGGGTTCGAGCGCTTCTACGGGTTCCTCGGCGGCGAGTCCAACAGCTGGTACCCGGACCTCGTCTACGACAACCACCAGATCGACGCTCCGGCCACGCCGGAGGAGGGCTACCACCTCTCCGAGGACCTGTCGGACAAGGCGATCGAGTTCATCCGCGACGCCAAGGTCGTCGACCCCGACAAGCCGTTCTTCATGTACCTGGCGCTCGCAGGCCGGGCACGCCCCGCACCACGTCCCGAAGGAGTGGGCCGACAAGTACAAGGGCCGCTTCGACGAGGGCTACGAGGCGATCCGCGCGGAGATCCTCGAGCGCCAGAAGGAGCTCGGGCTGCTGCCGCAGGACACCGAGCTGTCGCCGATCAACCCCCACGGCGAGCCTCAGACCACCGGGCCCGACGGGCAGCCCTGGCCGCTGCTCGACACCGTCCGCCCGTGGGACTCGCTGAGCGCCGACGAGCAGCGCCTGTTCTCGCGGATGGCCGAGGTGTTCGCCGGCTACATCTCGTACACCGACGACCAGCTCGGCCGCGTCCTCGACTACCTCGAGGAGTCCGGCCAGCTCGACAACACGATCGTCGTCGTGGTCTCCGACAACGGCGCCAGCGGCGAGGGCGGCCCGAACGGCTCGTTCAACGAGTGGCGCTTCTTCAACGGGATCGCCGACTCGACCGAGCTGACGCTTCCGCACATCGACGAGCTCGGCGGCCCGCAGTCCTACAACCACTACAACACCGGCTGGGCGTGGGCGTTCGACACGCCGTTCCCCTACTGGAAGCGCTGGGCCGGCTACGAGGGCGGCATCTCCGACATGTGCCTGATCTCCTGGCCGGCGGGATCGAGGCGCAGGCCGAGCCGCGCCAGCAGTACGTGCACGCGGTCGACGTCGTTCCGACGATCTACGAGCTGCTCGGGATCGAGCCGCCCGACGTGATCAAGGGCTACGAGCAGAGCCCGATCGAGGGCGAGAGCTTCGCCGCCAGTCTCACCGACCCCGGCGTTCCGGGCAGGCGGACGCAGTTCTACGCGATGCTCGGCCAGCGCTCGATCTACCACGAGGGCTGGCTGGCCTGCACGCTGCATCCGCCGTTCAGCGGCTGGGGCAAGTTCGAAAACGACGTGTGGGAGCTCTACAACGTCGACGCCGACCGCTCCCAGTCGACCAACCTCGCCGCGCAGGAGCCCGAGCGTCTGGAGCGGATGAAGGCGCTGTGGATCGAGTGCGCCCAGCAGCTACAACGGACTGCCGCTCGACGATCGCAGCGCGATCGAGCAGATCCTCGCCGAACGCCCCACCGCCGCCCGGCCCCGGGACCGCTACGTCTACTACCCCGACTGCGCCGACGTGCCCGAAGCCGGCGGCGTTCGGATCAACGGCCGCTCCTACACGATCGCAGCCGGGGTCGAGGTGAACGGGCCAGGCACCGAGGGCGTCATCTACGCCCACGGCGGCGTTGCCGGCGGCCACAGCCTCTACGTCAAGGACGGTCGCCTGCGCTACGCGTTCAACTGGGTCGGCACGCACCTTCAGGAGGTCGTCGCCGACCGCGACATCACACCCGGCCGGCACGTCTACACGGCCGAGTTCGCCGTCAAGGGCAAGAACGAGGACCCGGCGATGCCGGGGTTCGCGGGCAAGCTGACGCTCTACATGGACGACGAGGAGGTCGGCAGCCGGGAGATCGTCACGCAGCCCGGTGCCTTCTGCCTCGTCGGCGACGGAATCTGCGTCGGCCGCGACAGCGCCTCTCCGGTGACGCCGGAGTACAGCGCACCGTTTCGCTTCACGGGCGGGTCGATCGACAAGGTGATCGTCGACGTGACCGGCGAGCGCTTCGTCGACCACGAGGCAGAGGTCCGCGGCTGGTTCATCAACGACTGAACCAGCTTTCGAACGACGAAGACCCCGGTTTCCCACCCGGGCCCTCGTGCGCTGTCGTGAGGACTGATCTCCAGACCGGGCGCGGCGTTTAGACGCGCTTGCCGCTGGCGCGCACGAGCAGCCAGAGGCCGCCGAACTCGCGCACGTTGTGGCACAGCGCGACCCCCGGCCTGTCGTGCACGTAGTAGTAGAGCGGGCGCCCGCGGTACGTGACCTGTTTGCGCCCGTCGCGTCGCTTGGTCGTGCCCAGCCGGCGCTTGCTGGCCCCGCCGCGCGCCCGCGGCTTCTTGGCGCCGGCGTAGGTCACAGGCCAGGCACGCGCGCAGTCCCCGTAGCACCTGGACTTCTTGCGGCGATCGCGCGTGAACACGTAGAGCGGCATACCGCGCCCGTCGACGAGGACACGGCCGAAGCCGGAGATCTTGCGCGTCGTGATCGTGACGCTCTTCTTCGTCTTCTTCTTTGCGCTCGTCGACGCTGCAGGCCCACCAGCGGCGTCGGCGGGGGCGGCCATGGCTGGGGCGGCCGGCATCGCGGCGAGCGCGCAGGCGGTGAAGAGTGGGAGAGTGCGCTTGAGCATTTGCCCAGGCTAGTCCGCGCTCAGGTGCTGACCATTACGCGTGCATTACGCCGCTCACCCTCGCTGTGCTGCCGCTCGCCGTCCAGGCGAATTCAACCGGGGCTCCGGTTCTGCTCGCGCCTGCCGATAGAAGAACCGTCCACCCCCTTCCCAGTCCACTCGCATGCAGCCGAACATGTCGCTAGCCGCGGCCGTACCCGCCGAGGCGCCGGTTCCCGAAGAGGCGCCCGCGCCCGCGCGCCCGGGGTTGTTCCCGCCGGCCCGCAGAGGCCGCTCGTCGCGTTTCATCGGCGAGATAGTCGTCGACCTCGGCTTTGCGGACCGCGAGACGGTCGATGCTGCGGTCGCGGAGTCCCGCTCCAGCGGGCGCAACACGGGCACCGTGCTCGTCGACCGCGGTGTCCTGAGCCCCTACCAGCTGGCGCGCGTGATCGCCGAGCGCTTCGGCGTCGACTTCGTCGACCTCAGTGAGTTCGCCGTCGACCACGCGGCGGCGAGCCTGATCTCACCCGACACGGCGCGTCGCTACGAGGTCGTTCCGATCGGCTTCGCCGATGACCAGACGCTTCTGCTCGCGACACCCGATCCGGCCAACGTGCTCGCGATCGACGACATCTCGATGATGACCGCGCTCGACGTGCAGCCGGTCGTCGCCTCCCGCGAGGAGCTCGGTGCGCTGATCGCCCGCCTGGGCCGGCTCGGTGACGTGCTCGAGTCCCAGGACGTCGAGGAGGAGGCGTTCTCCGTCAGCGAGATGCACGACGAGACCGACGAGGCCCCGATCGTCAAACTCGTGCACTCGATCATCGCCGAGGCCGTCGAGTTGGGTGCCAGCGACGTGCACTTCGCTCCGAGCGCCGGTGAGCTCACCGTGCAATACCGGATCGACGGGGTGCTCGCCGCGTCGAGCGGGATACCGGCGCGGATGGCCCGCGGCGTCGTCTCGCGCGTGAAGATCATGGCCAACATGGACATCGCCGAGCGCAGGCAGCCGCAGGATGGGCGGCTGACGCTTGGGATCGGCGGGCGTCAGGTGGACATCCGCGTCGTCACCCTGCCGCTGGTCGCCGGTGAGTCGGTCGTCCTGCGAATCCTTGACCACGGCGGCGGGCTGATCGAGCTGGACAAGCTCGGCCTGCTGGACCTGGAGGCCGAGCGGCTGCGCAGCGCGCTCGCGATGCCATACGGGGCGATCCTCGTCACTGGGCCGACCGGCTCGGGCAAGACCACGACGCTCTACGGCTCGCTGACTCAGCTCAACACGGGCGATCGCTCGATCGTGACGATCGAGGATCCGGTCGAGTACCGCATCGACGGTATCAAGCAGATGCAGGTCACCCAGCGTGCGGGAGTCAGCTTCGCAAGCGCGCTTCGCTCGATGGTGCGCGCCGATCCGGACGTGATCATGGTCGGTGAGATCCGCGATGAGGAGACCGCGCGGATCGCGACGGAGGCTGCGCTCACCGGGCACCTCGTCCTCTCCACACTTCACACGCGCGACGCGGCGACGGCGCTGACACGGCTGATCGACATGGGCGTCGAGCCGTTCCTGGTCGCCTCGGCGATCGACTGCGTGATCGGCCAGCGCCTCGCGCGGGTCCTCTGCATGAGCTGCAAGGAGCAGGTCATCGTCACCGCCGAGGCACTGCGCGAGTCCGGCTACGAGGTCGACTACGACCTGACCTGCTTCGAGGCGCGGGGCTGCCCGAACTGCGGCAAGACCGGCTATCGCGGCCGTACGGGCATCTACGAGGTGATGGACATCACCGAGGAGATCCGCTCGCTCGTGATGCGTCACGCCTCGGGCGACGAGATCAAGGCTGCGGCACTGGCCGGCGGGATGCGCGCACTGCGCCACGACGGGCTGACGAAGGTGCGCTCCGGCGATACCTCGCTCGCCGAGGTCGCTCGCGTCGCCGGTCGCTGATAGATCGGGACGGGCAGCGGCCTGGTGTCAGGCGGCGCCCGCGCCGCCGGCACGAACGCCGCGGAGAACCTGAGAGCGGCCGCCGTCCGGCCGCTTGACGTGGCGCTCGAAACGCAGGACGGTGGGCGCATGACGCCGCCCGCCAAGAAGACCCGCGCCCGCCCCGCCGCAGCCGGGCGCGCCGGGAAGCTGACCGTCGCAGTGACCGGCCCGACCGGCGAGATCGGCAAGCCGTTCATCGAGGCGCTGGAGCGTTCGCCGCGGGTCGGCCGCGTGATCGGGATGGCGCGTCGCTCGTTCGATCCGAGCGCGCGCGGCTGGAAGAAGACGGAGTACCGCGAGGGCGACATCCTCGATCGCGCGTCGGTCGAGCAGCTCGTCGCAGGGGCGGACGTCGTCGTCCACCTCGCCTTCATCATCAACACGGGCAGCGACGAGGGTCACGCGATCAACGTGGAGGGCTCGCGCAACGTCTTCCGGGCCGCCGCCGAGGCCGGCGCCGCCCGGCTCATCTACACCTCTTCGGTCGCCGCCTATGGCTTCGCCGGGACCGACGGCGAGCTGCTCGTCGAGGACATGCCCGCCCGCGGCTCCGAGCGCCACCCCTACTCACTCGAGAAGGCTGAGGTCGAGCAGGTTCTCGCGCAGGCGCTGGAGGGGTCCAAGACGCAGGCCTACGTGTTCCGCCCCTGCATCGTCGCGGGCCCTCACGCGCCGGTGCTCGTCAACGCGATCCCGTTCATCGACCTGGGCGAGCGCATGCCCCACGCGGTGCGAGCGCTGTTCGAGCAGGTCCCGATCCTCAAGCCGGTGCTGCCGGACACGGGCGTCCCGCTGCAGCTCGTCCACCACGACGACGTGGCGGCCGCGCTGCTCGCGGCCACGCTCGGCCGCGGCGACCCCGGCGTGTACAACCTCGCCGGTGAGGGTGAGATAACGCTCGGCGACCTGGCTCAGGAGGTCGGCTGGTACTCGGTGCCGGTTCCGGAGCTTGCCGTCGACGCGACCGCTGAGATCGTCGCCCGGCTGCCGTTCCTCCCGGACGAGGCCTCATGGATCGAGGCGCTGCGCGAACCCGTTCTGATGGATACGGCGCGCGCCCGCAGCGAGCTCAAGTGGAAGCCGACCTGGGACGCGCGCGAGACGCTGCGTCAGACGGTGGCCGGCCACCGCGCGGATCTCGAGGCCGCCACTCAGCGCGGCGAGTAGCCGGCCGGCGCCTCGGTGCTAGCCCTTTGCGCGCTTCTCCAGCTCACGCCCGAACGCGCGCTCCACGCCGCGCGTCATGCGCTGCTGGAAGACCGCGAGGAACGCGTCGCTGACGAGCGGGCGCAGCTCCTCGAGGGTCTCGCTGACCTCGGGCCAGTCAGCGGCCGGCCGGCCGGCCTGGTCGAACGGCTTCCAGACCTGCTCCATGAACAGCTTGACGAAGGTGTTGCTGACGCTGTCGGCGTTCTTCGTCAGGCGCTCGACGATGTCGAGCGCCTTGTCGAGCGTCACGCCGAGCGCGAGCACGGCGTCGCCCGCGCGCAGCACGGCCGGGCTCGGGACCTCGTAGCGCTCGCCGCCGAGCGGCACCACGAGACCCAGCCGGACCGCGCGCGCAAGCAGCTTCGGATCAGCGGCGCCGAATCGGTCACGCAGTTCCGACAGCTCGACGACCTCGGGCTGCTCGGTCGGCCAGGGCGCCAGCAGCGTGTCGGCGAAACGCAGGATGTCCTGGGCGGACCCGTCCGAGCGCGCCAGCAGGTGCTTGATCGCGGCGAGGTTGTAGCCGTTGCCCTGGAGCTCCTGGATCAGCTGGAGCCGGGCGACGTGCTCGGGGCCGTAGTAGCCCGTGCGTGCCCGGACCTCGGGTGCGGGCAACAGTCCGCGCGACTGGTGCGCGCGGATGTTGCGCACGGTCATGCCGCTTGCGCGTGCGAGCTCGTCGATCGTCATGTTGCTGCTGGGAGCTGGGGTGGTGGGCACGGCTTGAATCTTACGCCGTTACATGTGACGTTGATCCGTGTAACATCACCCAATGGCAATGAACGAGCCCAGCGGCGCCCTGCGTTCCGACCTGCCCGCGGCCCGTCTGCACGAGCGACTCGGGCAGCCTCGGCTGCGCGGGGTCTCGCACGCGTATGCCTTCTGGGGCGCCGCGATAACCGCGCTCGCGATCACCGCGCTTGCGCCCCCGGGGCTCGCGCGGGTCGCCGCGCTGGTCTACGGCCTCGGCCTCTGCGCGCTGTTCGCGGGCAGCGGCATCTACCACCGCTGGCGCTGGAACCTGCGCTGGCGTCCGCTTCTGCGCCGTATCGACCACAGCACGATCTTCGTCTTCATCGCCGCCAGCTACACGCCCGTGGCGCTGCTCGTGCTTCATGGCGCGACCCAGGTCGTGGTGCTCGGCGGGGTCTGGGCCGGCGCCGTCGCCGGCGTGGTGCTCAGCGTCTGCTGGATCGACGCGCCGCGCTGGCTTTCCGCCGCCACCTATCTCGCGCTTGGCTGGGTTGCGCTGCTCGCCGTGCCGCAACTGCTCGGCGGCCTGACGGCCTGGCCGCTGGCCCTGCTGCTGGCGGGCGGGCTGCTCTACTCCGCGGGCGCGGTCGTCTATGCGACGCGCCGCCCCGACCCGTGGCCGGCGACCTTCGGCTTCCACGAGGTCTTCCACGCGTTCGTGATCGCCGCCGCCACGGCGCACGCCGCGGCGATGGCGGGCTGGGTCCTGCCTGCGGGGTGAGCTGGGCCTAGCATTCTCCGGATGCAGCTCTGGCACAACCCGCGCTGTTCGAAGAGCCGCGCCGCGAAGGCGCTGCTCGACGCGCGCGGGATCGCCTATCAGGAGCGCCGCTACCTCGATGATCCGCCGAGCGCCGCGCAACTCGACGAGGTCCTGACGGCGCTGGGGCGCGAACCGTGGGAGATCGCGCGCACGGGGGAGCCGCTCGCGCGTGAACTCGGTCTGCGCGAGCTGCCGCGCGACCGCGCCGCATGGCTCGAGCTGCTGGCCGCGAACCCGGTCCTGATCGAGCGCCCGATCCTGCTCGCCGATGACGGCCGCGCCGCACTCGGCCGTCCCACCGAGGCGATCGAGGCGGTGCTCTGAGCGATGCCTCGCAAGGCAAGGCGCGGACGCAAACCGCCCCAGCGGCGCGGGCCCAGCGCCGAGGAGCTGTTCGAGCGTGATCGGCGAGCGCGCGAGCGCTGCCGCTCAAAGCAGTGGTTCGAGACGGAGGCCGAGGCGAAGACGATCGTGCTGATGCACCGCGCGCAGTACGGCGAGGATTCGGTCCCCTACCGCTGCGAGCTGTGCGACGGCTGGCACCTCGCGTCGCGCAGGCCGATGGAGGGCCGCTGACTCTGAACGGGCCGCCGGGCCGCCTGCAGCCCGCCCCGGAGCAAACGCTCTGCCCCGGAAGCGGGCCGTCGGGGGCGTGTGCAGGTCAGCTCTTGACCGCGCTCTTGAGCTTCGAGCCGGCCGTGAACTTCGGGGCCTGCGTCGCAGCGATGTAGATTCGCTGGCCGGTCGCCGGGTTCACACCCTGCCGCGCGCTTCTCTGCGCGACCGAGAACCGGCCGAATCCGGTGATCGTCACCTCACCTCCGCCGGCAAGCTCGGACTCGATGCTCTCGAGCACCGCGCCGAGCGCTTCCGTTGCCGCCGTCTGGGACAAGCCGGTCTTGCCGGCTACCGCCTTCGCGAGGTCGTTCTTGGTCATCGACGACACTCCTCTGGGGTTGGGAACGACGCGACCGTATGGGGCGCATCGGTCGGAAAAGCGGCGTGGCGCCCCCGGCGCTCTCTCCTAGCATCATCTGGAGCCTCAGATGCCCCGCGCCCCTGACCTCTCCGGCCGCGTGCTGGACGACCGCTACGAGATCCACGAGCTGATCGGCGAGGGGACCTTCGGCCGTGTCTATCGCGGCCGTGACCGGCGGCTCCAGCGGGCGGTCGCGGTGAAGGTCATCAAGCCGTGGTGGGCCGACGACCCTGTCTGGGTCGAGCGCTTCGAGCGTGAGGCGCAGATCCTCGCGAGCGTGAGCGACCCGGGAATCGTGCAGATCTTCGACGTCGGCCACTCGGGCGACAGCCTCTACTACGTCGCCGAGCTGATCGACGGGGACAGCCTCGCCGAGCGCCTGCGGCGCGGGCCGCTGGCACCGGCCGAGGCCGCCCGGATCGCGGAGCTGCTCTGCCGTGCGCTCGCGCGCGCGCACGAGAAGCGCATCGTGCACCGCGACATCAAGCCCGCGAACATCCTGCTCGCCCGCGACGGGAGCGTGAGGGTCGGTGACTTCGGCGTCGCGCGGCTCGCCGAGGGCAGCCCACACGGCGCAGCGGCGACCGCGCTCGGAACGCCGCGCTACATGTCGCCCGAGCACGCGAGCGGTCGCGCCACGACTGCGGCCAGCGACGTCTACGCGGTCGGCGTCGTCATCCACGAGATGCTGACCGGGGCGCCCCCGTTCGCGGGCGAGGTCGCCGTCGAGGTCGCGGTGCGCCATCTCCAGGAGCCCCCGCCCGCGCTGCCCGCATCGGTCCCCGCCGAGCTCGCGGCGATCGTGGCGCGCGCCCTCGAGAAGGATCCCGCCGACCGCTACCCCGACGGGGCGGCGATGGCGGCCGCGCTCGCGCAGGCGCGCGCGGCGATCCCCGCCGCCGAACCCGACGGGGATCGCCGTCCGCCGCCTTCGCCGCCGGCCGGCGATGCCCCGACGAGCGTCGCCGAGACGGCGGTGGCCTCCGCGTCCGTCGCGCCGACCTCGGTTCTCCAGGCCGCCGACCGCACACAGGTCGATCCGCGCCCGGTGGCGCAGCCCGTGCCGCGGCGTCGCGGGCGCGCCCTCGTGCCGCTGCTGCTGATCGGAGCGCTGGTCGGAGCGGGCGTCGCGCTGCTTGCGCCGGGCGCGCAGACGACGGTCCCCGAGCTGCGCGGCCTGAGCCGCGAGGGCGTCAGCGCGCGAGCGGGGCGCAACGAGCTGAAGCCGCGCTTTGACCGTCGCCACTCCAGCAGCACGCCGAAGGGCGTCTCGATCGCCCAGGACCCGGATGCCGGCTCACGCGTGGGCGAGGGCTCGACGGTCAGGGTCACGCTCAGCGACGGTCCCGCCCCGGTCGCCGTTCCGGCGCTCACCGGGAAGAACCTGGCGCGCGCCAAGCAGCAGCTCGACGCGCTCGGGCTGCTCTCGAAGGTGCGCGACGCGCCCGCGGAGGGCGCCGCCGCGGGGACCGTGCTCAAGCAGTCGCCTGCTCCGCCCGCGACCGCGGTGCCCGGCTCGACTGTCGCGCTGACCGTCGCCGCGGCGCCGCGCTGGCGCACCGTCACGACGTTCGAGGCGCTCGACGACGGACGCTCGGTGCCGTTCAGGATCCGCGGAAAGCGCTGGCGTGTCGTCTACCGCATGAGCTACGAGGGGCGCTGCGCGCTGCTGCTCGTCTGCTTCGGCCCCGCCGCGGTCGTCACGAGCCTCCCGGCCGAGGACGAGGTCGAGTCCTGGGATCTCGAGAAGGGCAGCGGCCGGACGCGGAAGTTCGAGACCGAGCCGGGGATCTTCCAGGTCACGGTGTCCGGTGGCGACGACTCCGCGCGCTGGGGCATGAGCGTGCAGGACTACTACTGACGACCGGCCGCAGCGCCGGGTCAGCGCTCGATCGCGCCCGGGAGCAGAAACGGGTACTCGCGTCGCCGCACGCGCTGTTGCCATGTGCGGTCGAGCCTGCGCAGCCGCAGCAGCACCTCCCAGAGGCGCGCGTCGGAGCGGTACGAGCGCTGAACCTCGTCCGCGGTCAGCGCAGGCACCGCGCGGCCCGCCGTCGCGTCGAGCACCGCCGGAACCCACGCGTCGAGCCGCTCCTTGAGGAGGTTGCCCAGCATGTCGAGGACGACCGATCGCGGATCGCGAAAACGCCGCAGCAGGTCGGGCACGACCCAGCGCCGGACGGCGGGCCTCAGCAGCGCCGGCAGCGCGCGCAGCATCAGGTCCATGTCCATGCGCAGGCGCCCGTCGTCGTCGAAGATGAGCGGAGTCGTCAGATCCAGATAGACAAGGCGCCCGTCGACCCACGCGAAGTTCGAGACCTGCCCGTCCAGCGCCAGCCCCGGGCCGGGAATCGTGAGGTCGGCCTCGACGATCGCCTCGAGCATGGGATGCCCTGCCGCCGGGTCGCCCGCGCGCAGGATCTCGGGGGCCAGGCAGCCGGCCGGCAACAGCGGCTGGACGACGTATCCGATGACCTGGTGCTCGCCCTCCAGGACGCCGACCTCGGTGGGCACGCACTCCAGGCCGCGCGAAGCGAGCGCCGACACGTAGTCGCGCAGCACGGCGGCGAACCCGTCGCAGGCATCCCGTCCGGAGAAGGGCGGCAGGCGCTTGAGCGCGAAGGCGGGCCGTGCGGCCGGCCAGCCGAGCACGGGCCCGATCTCCCCCCAGGCGAGCGCTCGCAGCGCCGACTGGTCGCCGCTGCGCAGCGCTGCGCGGACCTGCCGCTCCACGTCCGCCAGGTCGGCGGCCGTGGGGCCGCCCGCCGCTCGCGACGCGTCAGGCTGCGCGGCGCTCATCCCGCGAGCACGCCGCGAACGAGCGCGACGATCTCGTCCGCCTCGCCGTCGGTCGTCGTGAGCGGCGGCTTGAACTGCATGACGCGCGTGTCGTTGTTCGCCCAGACCGCGAACACGCCGGCCTCGAGCAGGCGCTGCGCCGCTGCAATCCCGCCGCCGTCCTCGTCGAACGCGAAGCCCATCGTCATGCCGCGCCGGCGCAGCTCCAGCGGCAGCCCTGCGAGCCCGGTCTCGAAGCGCTCACCGAGTGAGCGCACGCGCTCCAGGAACGCGCCCTCGGTCACGATGTCGAGCACCGCGAGCGCGGCCGCGCAGCCGAGGTCGGCACCGCCGAACGTGGAGCTGTGGGCGAACGGGTTGGCGTCGAGCACCTCGTGCATCGCCGCGCTGGTCAGCAGCGCGGCGATCGGATAGATGCCGCCCGAGAGCCCCTTGCCGATGACGATCGCATCCGGCTCGACGTCCTCCTGCTCGTGGAACCAGACGGTGCCGGTGCGGCCCAGGCCGGTCTGGACCTCGTCGAGAACGAGCAGTGCGCCGCGATCGCGGGCGATCCGCGCGACCTCGCGCAGGTAGCCCGGCGCGGGCGGCGGGAAGCCGAGCGTCGCCGGGATCGCCTCCAGCATGACCGCCGCGGTGTCCGCGCCGATGACCGCGTCGATCGCCTCGAGGTCGTTCCAGGGCACCTGCTGGAAGCCGGCGGCGCCGACGCCGAACGGGTCGCGGTAGGGGGCATCGCCGGCGGCCATCGCGTACCCGGTCACGCCGTGGTAGGCGCCCTGCGCGCAGACGATCTGCGAGCGGCCGGTCGTCCCCCGCGCGAGCTTCACCGCGGCGTCGACGACCTCGCTGC
Source organism: uncultured Actinomycetes bacterium (assembly GCA_963714935.1). Taxonomy (GTDB): domain Bacteria; phylum Actinomycetota; class Thermoleophilia; order Solirubrobacterales; family Solirubrobacteraceae; genus F1-60-MAGs163. The sequence goes on along the minus strand of CAVQQA010000003.1, from coordinate 376,602 downwards.
CCGACACGCCGAGCACGACTCCCTCCAGCCGTCCGCCCGTGGTCGCAACCAGGCGCTCGGCGAGCGCGGCGCGCCACGGCGACATCAGGTGGTGGTTGCCGATGTCGATCTCGTCGAGCGCCGCGCGCACTGCGTCGACGACGCGCGGGTTGCGGTGGCCGAGGTTGAAGACGCCGCCGTTGCAGTGGCAGTTCCAGTACCAGCGACCGGTGTACGCATCCTGGAAGCGCGCGCCCTCGCGCGCACCCAGCACGAGCGTGAGCCCCAGCGCCTCGAACGCCTCGACCTTGCCGCGGTTCACGTGCGCAAAGCCGCGCTCGGTGCCGGCGAGGGTGGAGATGGGCAGCGAGATGTTGCTGGCCTCGGTGGTCACGCGCGTCGCCTCCGGTTTCGGTTTGGCTGCGAATGCGCAGCCTACGCCGTCAGCGCGATAATGCGGCGAGCCACTAGACGGGAGCGATGATGACGCACGTGCGGGAGGATCTGACGTTCGACTCGGGAGGCGACGCGATCGCTGCCTGGCTCTACCGGCCGACCGCCGGGGCCGGCGAGGGCGGTCCGGTGCCGTGCGTCGTCATGGCACACGGCTTCAGCGCGACACGGCGCGATCGCCTGCCGGCCTACGCGGAGCGCTTCGCCGCTGCAGGTTTCGCGGTGCTCCTGTTCGACTACCGCGGGTTCGGAGAGAGCGGTGGCCGCGAGCGACAGGTCGTCGACATCAGGCGACAGCATGAGGACTACGACGCGGCGATCGCGACCGCGGGCGGCCTCGAAGGAGTCGACTCGGCGCGGATCGCGTTGTTCGGCTCCTCGTTCAGCGGCGGGCACGTGGTCGCGGTCGCCTCGCGCCACCCCGAGGTTGCAGCGGTCATTGCGCAGGTCCCGTTCGCCGACGGGCTCGTGCAACTGCGGATAACGCCGCCCAAGGTCGCGCTGCGTGCGACGTTCGACGCCATTCGCGACCAGGTCGCCGCGTGGCGGGGGAAGCCGCCCGTGACGCTCCCGGCGGCCGGGCCGCCCGGGTCCTACGCCGTCATGACCGCACCGGAGGCCGAGCCCGGGTTCATGGCGATCATGGGTCCCGAGTCACGCTGGCAGAACGCCGCCGGCGCGCGGATCATGCTCCACGTCGGCAGCTACCGGCCGGTCGCCAAGGCCGCTCGCGTGTGCTGCCCGCTGCTCGTCCAGGTCGGCGACCGCGACGAGACCACGCCGCCGGCGCCCGCGATCAAGATGGCCGGGCGCGCACCGCGCGGCGAGCTGCTGCGCTACCCCGTCGGCCACTTCGAGCCCTATCTGGGCGAGCCGTTCGAGCGCTTTGTGACCGACCAGATCGAATTCCTTCGGCGAGTGCTGCTGCCGCAGCGCGCAGCGGTTGCGGCGTAGCCGTCCGGCGCGCGTACGCAGCCGCGCGTCAGCAGGCCCGATAGCGGTCCGGTAGCTGCTCGGCCCAGTCGGTCGCCTGCCAGCGGGCCAGCGATGCCGTCGTGCCGGCAGTCAGCCCGAAGCCCTCGGCGACGAGCCCGATCTGCTCACGCGCTTCGCATTCGGTCTCGCCCTCGTCGGCGACGCCGCGCAGGTGAACCGACTCGTGGGCGAGGATCGCCAGCGCCGCCGCGACGCGCTCGTCGTCAGGCGGGCAGCGGTGGGCGAGGCATTCGAGGTCGATCGAAGGACCCTTCTCGAAGGCGCGTCGCAGCCCGTCGCAGGTCCGTGCGCTCAGGTTCGTCTCGTCTGCTGGCCGGCCGTCGGCGCCGAAGCGAACCGTGCCCTCGTGGATCTCGTAGAGCAGCCGGCGCTCGATCGGCCCGGGGCAGCTGACGCCGACCGAGCGGCCTGCGATCTGCCCCGCGACCTGCGCGGCGCGCTGCTCGACGGCATTGCGCTTGTGGTGGCCGTTCAGCCAGAGGCCGGCGAACGGCGCCAGCACGACGACCACGGTCGCGAGCGCGCGGGGCGAGGGGAGCCGGTGACGCGGGGCGGCCACAGGAGGTCATCGGCGCCTGGGCGCCGCGGTTTGAGGCGCGGCGGTGCCGAACCCCCCGGCACCGGTTTCCGTTCACGGCTGGCCGTGAGCATCGGAACGCGGTACAAACGACCATGCGCCCGATTCCGCTCTGGACGGTCGCGACCGCCGTCCTCACGTTCTCGCTCTCCTTCACGGGTCCGGCCGCTCCCGTGTCTGCGGTCAAGCCGCCTCAGGCGGCCAAGCGATGTCCGGCCAAGAAGGCCCATGCGAAGGCTGCCGCGCGCTGCCGCGCAGCGAAGCCCGCGCCGAGAAGAAGAAGAAGCGCTACCCGCAGACGAAGGTGACGGTCACGCTGCTGCCCGGGGCGAGCGCCCAGGTCGAGATACCCGCCCTCCCGCTTCCCGGCGGCCAGCTGCTCGTCGGCACGCCGGTCACGCGCGAGGTCCCCCTGAGCGGAGGCGCGTCCGGGGTCTTGGCGCACCGCTTCCGCCCGGGGCAGGACATCGACATCGACTTCCGTTCGCTGAAGTTCAGGCCCGGAGCGGTCGACCTGCTCAGTGACCCCGCGTGCGGCGGCGCGCCGGCGCTGCGAATCAATCCGGCCTCGGCGGTCGTGCTCGACGGGACGAGGCCCTCGACGTCGGTTCTGAGGTCCAGCGGTGTCTCGAAGGTGACCGCGCACGTCCTCCTACGGCTCGCCTTCGACATGCGAACCGAGGCGCGGTGCGACGCGCCGCTCGTCACAACCGGATACGCCGAGACCCCGTTCACGGACAGGCTCACCGGCACGATCGGCCCGCGTGGCCTCGTCGCGCTGGGGCTCGACGGCGCGCCGACCGCGCTGTCGTACGGGGTCTGCCTCTATCCGGGCGCGCCCGACAAGCCGTGCTCCGGGGAGGTGGCCCGCTACCCGGTGAAGATCACCGTGAGGGCGACGGTCTCGATCAGGCTCAAGCTCGGGAAGTGAGCCCAGCCGTCGGGCGTCGTCTGAAACTGCGCTCGCCCCGCTCACCGCGCGGGCTGCTGCTGCGACGGCCCCACGTTCGACCGCAGCCAGTTCACCAGCGGCGTCGCGCTCGCGAGCGAGTCCGCGATGCGCCCTCCAGCCGCGCGCGTGCTCATCCACTTCGCTGCGGGAACGCGGCGGTGGACCATCAGGCGCCGGTGCCGCAGCAGGTCGGCGCGCGGGTGATCGGCGGGGTAGCCGCGCGGAACGCGCTTCAGGTCCGGCTCGTTGAGGTCGAGCCCGGCCGCGGTCGCCCTGTCGATCGCGCGCCGCAGCGTCGCCGCCTTGCGTCCGTCGGCGACGGCGGCGCGCAGCCGCTCGACCTGGTCGCTCTGCGGGTTGTGCAGGCCGGCCGCGACGAGCAGCCCGTCGAGCGAGATCTCCACGTAGTAGCCGCCGGCGCCCTCCATCCCGATCGCCAGTCCGACGTGCTCCTTGATCGGCGGGCCGGCGTGAAAGCGCGTGTCGTTGTATGGGCGGAACAGGTGCGGGCGCCCGAGCTTCGCCAGGTCCTCGCCGAGTGCCGCCATCGGCTCGCGCAGCAGCTCGTCGTAGCGCGCGCGATTGGCCTTGAACCAGTCGCGGTCGTTGTTGGCCTCGAGTTCGCTCAGGAAGTCGAGCGCGCCGGCGGGCCAGCCGGCGAACGCGGTCGCTGCCATGCCATGACGCTACCGGGCGCGGGCACGCGACCGTCGGGGGCGAGCGCGCCGGCTCGCCCCCAGGGGCCGTTTGTGGTCGGCGTGATCAGCCGAAGTGGCTGATACCGAAGCCGCAGCGGTCGCCGCCGCCCCAGATTCCGTTGCCACCCGGCAGGTCGCCGGTCTTGGCACCGTGCACGACGTGGAACTCGTAGGCCGATGCGTCCGGGGCGACGAGCCCCGAGAAGTCATCGTCCAGATCGAGGTTGACGAGGTTGCCCGTGTTGGCCGTGGCGATCTCGATCTGCCGGTCGGTCTCCGCGGTCCCTGTGTTGAGGAAGGCCGGGTCGCCGTCCAGGTTGTCGTTCTGTCCGTCGAGCAGCGCACCGTCCTGCGACGTGCGCGCGTACACCTCGGAGAAGACCTCCGGCGTGGCCGCCGGTCCCGAGTCCGTGTCGACGAAGCACTTGCCGTAGACCGTGAACGGGCCGAACGTCAGCAGTACGACCTCTGTCGCCGCGGCTCTTGCCGCCGCCTCATCTGCGTTCGACGCGGTCGCTGACGAGATCCTGAACGTCTGCAGCGGGTTGAGGCCCGCGCGCGCCTGCGACACGATCTGACTGGCGTCGAGGCTGTCGACACGGTCCGCGTTGAGGCCCGTCGCCACGCCGGTCGCGTTGGTCGTGAACGGCTTGCCGTTGGCGTCCTTCGTCTGGATCGTGCCCGCGGTGTCGCCGCTCGTCGTGGCGAACTCGAACGCGAGTCCGGACGACAGGTTGTTCGCGCGGATGCACGGCTCGTTCTTCGTCGGCGTGCCGCCGGCGCCGGACCGGCAGCCGTAGATCGCGCCGCCGCCGCTCGAGGACTTGTTCGACTGGCGCGTCCCGTAGCCGCTGTTGCTGGCGATGATCTGGGTCTCCTTGCTCAGCGCCTTGGACGTGTCGTTGCCGGGGTTGCGCGCGCCGCCGAGCAGCGGCTTGCCCTCACCCGTCGCATAGGCGGTGCCTCCGACCGCGATCAACAGCGCGATGAGCGCCACGACCATTGAGGGGCTGGGACGTTTGATGCGTCGCATGCTGCAGCTCCTTTTCTCTTTACCTTGCTCTCAGCACGAACCTATCGTCATGGCGGGCCCGGTGCGCAGGCGGGCAGGCGGAAGCTGTTCGAAGCGGCCGGTCTCGGCCGACGGGTAACGTTCCCGGTTCGCTCGTCCCGCCCGGAGGTTTCGATGACTCTTGACGCCACGCCGATCGACCAGAGGATCGTCTTCGACCGCGAGCTCTGGAAGGAGGGCCCGCCGCACGAGATGTTCCGCGAGATGCGGTCGCAGTGTCCGGTGCACTGGTCGCCCTACATGCCCGACTTCCCGGACGAGGACGGCTACTGGTCGGTGACGACGGCGGACGGCGTGTTCGAGGTCAGCCGTGACTGGGAGACCTACTCGTCGGAGCGCGGCGGGATCACCGCTGCGACCAGGGCCGCGCTGCCGCTGGAGCTGACGCGCGCGATGTTCATCGGGATGGATCCGCCGAAGCATGACCGTGTGAAGGCGTTGTTTCAGCGTGGGTTCACGCCGAAGCGGATCGCTGAGCATGAGGATGCGATCCGTGCGATCACGCGCGACGTGCTCGATCAGCTCGAGGGCCGTGAGAGCTGTGATCTGGTGACGGATGTCGCGCAGCCGGTCGTCTCACGCGTGATCGGCAGCTTCATGGGGCTGCCCGCGGGCGATGACATCGTGTGGGCTGATCTGATGAACACGATCCTCGCGGCCAATGACCCGGAGGTCAATCCGGAGGGCGTGCAGACGGTGATGGAGCGCGATGTGCCGGAGGTGTTCCGGCGTTGTCAGGAGTTGATCGCTGATCGGCGGGAGAATCCGACTGATGATCTGACGAGTGTGCTGGTGCATGCCGAGGTTGATGGGCAGCGGCTGGAGGAGCACGAGATCGTGATGGGCTTCTTCCTGCTGATGGCTGCGGGCAACGACAGCACGAAGGCGACGTATTGCAGTGCGATGCGCGCGCTGCTGGAGAATCCCGATCAGCGCCGGTTGCTGCTGGAGGACCGGTCGTTGATTCCCGGCGGCGGTCGAGGAGGCTTTGCGGATGTTCCCGGCGTTCGCGCATTTCCGGCGTACCGCGACGCGTGATGTCGAGCTTCAGGGCCAGAAGATCCGTGAGGGCGACAAGGTCGTGATGTGGTACGTGTCCTCCAATCGTGACGAGAGCCGTTACGAGGATCCCGATCGCTTCGACGTGACGCGCAACCCCGAGCATCAGGCGTTCGGTGCCGGCGGCCGCCACTTCTGCCTGGGCGCCGCGCTCGCGCGCCTGGAACTGCGGATCCTGCTCGAAGAGACCCTCAACCGCCACCCCCACATGCAACTCGACGGGACGCCGCACTTCGTCGTCTCAGGGTTCGTGAACCAGCTGCGCACCCTGCCCGTCCGGCTCAGCGCGTAGCCGGCGAGGCAGCGCTCCTCACTGCTGCGTCAGGGCCCTGCCGTTCGCGTCGCAGGGCAGGCGCTCGTCCTGGAGGCCCACCAGCTCCCTCAGCTGGTCGATGTTGCGCAGCGCGCGCTCCATGGCGACGGGTCTGAGGCCGCCGCTGCCCTTCTTGTACGGGCTGTCCAGTGAGCTGATCAGCAGCAGCGTGACGGCGAAGACGACGACGACCGACCCCATCAGCATCGCCTGCACGATCGCGTGCTCGCCGCTGTCGGCGAAGAACAGCACGTAGCCGATCAGCACCGCGGCGATCACGAACAGGACGATCCAGAGCTGGACGGGGATCACGCCCTCCGCGCCGTGTATCCGGTCGTTGGTCGCCGACTCGCGATCCGACGTCTGGTCCTGCCACTTGTCGTAGGCGGACTGCTCGGCGGCCGTCGTGGCCCGCGTCGTTCGCAGCGTCCTGAACATCGCGATCGTCCACGGGTTGAAGGCCTCGGTCAGCGTTCCGTCCTCGAGGGCGGGCCACTGCTGGTTGACGACGGTGCGCCCATAGCAGACGAGCTCGTTGCTGAGGCGGGCGCGGATCCCCGCAGGCATGAACTCGGCGGTCTCGGCCTGCTGCGTGAGCAGCAGCGCCTCGGCCTCCGCTCCGGCGCGCGACTCGTCGTAGCTCGTGAAGGCGAGCACGACGATCAGTCCAAGAAGCACCGCGAAGCCCGTCGCCAGGACGCCGAACACACCGGACGCCCGGTCACCGTCCTGAAAGTGGCTGCCCTCGGGCGCGCGGCGGCGCACGATCAGCATCGCCGCGACGGCGACGCCGGTCGCTGCGACGACGATCAGGGCGGCCCAGAGGATGCTCAACGGCGGCAGACTCTCAGCCGCACCCGACGGATGACCCGGGCGCCAGGGTGTACAACTGCGTATGCGCTCGATTCGCTCGCTGCTCCTGCTCGCCGTCGTGCTGACGCTCTGCGCGCTGGTCGCCGCGCCCGCCGCGCTCGCGGCGAAGCGCTTCAAGCCGACGCGCGTCACCGTCACGCTGCTCCCGGGCAGCAGCGCCGCCGTCGAGATTCCCGCCCTGCCGCTGCCCGGCGGTCAGGTGATCACCGGGACCGGCGTGACCCGCGAGGTCCCGCTCAGCGGGCGCCTTGACGGGGTCTTCGCACACCGCTTCCGGATCGGGCAGGACATCGACATCGACTTCAGGTCGATGAACATCCGGCTGGGCGCGGTCGACATCCTCAGCGATCCCGGATGCGGCGGTGCTCCGACGCTGCGCCTGAACCCCGCTTCGGTCGTGAGGCTCGACAAGACCGCGCGCTCACGTTCGCGGCTGCGCGCGAACGGCCGCGTGACGGCGACCGTCCACGTCGTGACGCGACTCGCCTTCGACAGCCGCACGGTGCCGGGCTGCGCTGAGCCGCTGATCCCCAGGGGCTACGCGGAGACGCCGATCACGGTGAAGGTCGCCGGAAAGGTCGGTCCACGCGGCCTCGTCGCGCTGGCGGTCGAGTCGCCGCCGATCTGGGTGACCGTCTCCGAATGCCTCTCGGTCGGTCCGCCGGACAAGCCGTGCGCGGGTGGGCCCACCGGCTATCCGGTCAAGATCACCGTCCGGGCGCTCGTCAAGATCTCGCTGAGGCCGGGGAAGTGAGGAGGGCGGCGCGGCGCGTCGTCTGCCGGCCGCATCTGGAAGGCTGACGGGATGGCTGAATACGACTTGACGGGAAAGGTCGCGCTCGTCACCGGCGGAGCGCGCGGGATCGGCTTCGCGACCGCGCAGGCGATCCGGGCGCGCGGGGCGAGCGTCGTCGTCGTCGACCTCGACGAGCAGGCCGTGCAGAGCGCCGCATCGCAGATCGACGACGTGCACGCGCTCGGGCTTGCCGCCGACGTGACGGACCGCGGCGCGATGCAGCGCGTCGTCGCGACGACGGTCGAGCGCTTCGGCGGTCTCGACGTCGTGATGGCGAACGCGGGCATCGTCTCAAAGGCGTCGACGTTCAGCTCGATGTCGAGCGAGAACATCGACCGCACGCTCGACGTCAACATCATGGGCGTCGCGTACACCGTCGAGGCGGCGCTGCCTGAGATCGTGCGCCGCAGGGGGCACGCCGTGGTCGTCGCCTCGATCTACGCGTTCACCAACGGCGCCGGGACGATCCCCTACGCGATGAGCAAGGCGGCCGTCGAGCAGCTCGGCCGCGCGCTGCGCGTCGAGCTGGCCCAGCACGGCGCGAGCGCGAGCGTCGCCTACTTCGGGTTCATCGACACCGAGATGGTGCGGCGCGGAATCGACGCCGACCCGATGGCCGAGGAGATGCTCTCCGTGCTGCCCCGGCCGCTGCACAAGCGCCTGACCCCGCGCCAGGCCGGCGAGGCCGTCGCGCGCGGCATCGAGCAGCGCAAGCCGCGCATCATCGTGCCGCGGCGCTGGACCGCGATGTCCGTCCTGCGCGGGATCCTCAACCCGCTGACCGACAAGCACCTGGAGCGCGACGCGGCGACGCAGACGGTGATGTCGAAGCTCGAGCGCCGCGCGGGCGAGGAGCAGCCGACGACGCTGTGAGCAGGACCGGGGCCGGGGCCGAGCAGCGTACGGTGCCGTCTCACGGCCCCTTGACCAGCGCGACGAGCTGGTCGAGCGCTGCTCCCCAGCCGTCGTGAAAGCCCATCTCGGCGTGCCTGGCGCAGACCTCGCGGTCGGGATGGATCGCCAGCGCCGAGTACTTGGTCCCGCGCTCCGAGGGCGCCAGCGAGATGACGGCGGTGAAGGGCACGTCCCCCGGCTGGTCTGACGGCCGGTAACCGGGTCCCAGGACACTGGTCCACACCAGCCGCTCGTTCTCGACGACTTCGAGGTAGCAGCCCACGTTCGGGAACTCCTCGCCCTGCGGCGAGCGCATCACCGTCCGGAAGATCCCGCCGGGGCGCAGGTCGATCTCGCAGTCGATCGTCGTCCACGGCGCCGGCGTGAACCAGCGCTTGAGCTGCTCGGGCTGCGTCCACGCCGCCCACACGAGCTCGCGCGGCACGTCGACCTCGCGCTCCAGAAGGAGATCCAGATCAGGGTCTGCAGGGAACGACGGTGCGGTGTTCATCGGGGGTGCTCCTTGATCGTGTTCAGGTGGTCGTCGAGCTGGTCCAGGCGCCGCTCCCATCTGTTGCGCTGGGCGGCCATCCAGTGCTCGGCCTCCTCGAGCGGTCGCGGAGCCAGGCGATAGGTGCGGACGCGGCCGTGCTTGTGCGAGGCGACCAGGCCGCATCGCTCGAGTACGTCGAGGTGCTGTGAGAACGACGGCAGCGCCATGTCGAACGGCTCCGCCAGGGTGCTCGTCGCGGCCGGTCCCGCCCCGAGCCGCTCGACGACCGCCCTGCGGGTCGGATCGGCCAGCGCCTGAAACACGCGGTCGAGTTCGACGAGTTGGTTAGGCACTTACCTAACTATATAGACGGCCGTGCCGGTCGGTCACGGCAAGACCTCTCGGGGCGGGGTCAGCCGCCCTCGATGCGCTGCTTGAGCTCGTCAGCGCGCGCGCCCACGAGCATCGAGCGGATCGCCGATTCGACGGGTCCGCGGATCAGCATCCCGATCATGCGCCCGGGGTCCGCATCGAGCGTGTAGGTCGCCCGCGTGCGGCCGTCACCGAGATCCTCGAGCTTCCACGAGCCCTCAACGGACTTGAGGTCGCCCTTCTCCTGCGTCCAGGACAGCACCTCGGGACCGTCGTAACGGAAGCGCACGTGCGTCTTGACGTGCCGGACCTTGATGTCGTTCTTGGCCTCGACGAGTGTGGCGCGCCCCTCGTCGTCGGTCTCCAGCGCATCCATCGAGATGACCCCGCCCTGCCAATCGGGCGCGATCAGCACGTCCTCGACGACCGCCCAGACCTCGTCGAGCGGCGCTTCGATCTCGGCGCTTGAGCTTCCGCCCATGTTTCCCATCGGGAACTCCCCGTTTCGTAGTCAGCAGGTGTGCCGACCATACCTGCCCGGAGCGCGCCCGCGGAGCCGCGCCGGGCCGCCGCGATCTGGTTGATTACGTGGATGCGCGTCCTCGCTCTGGCTCCGCATCCCGACGATGAGATCCTCGGCGCGGGCGCCGCGCACATCGCGTTGGCCCGCGCCGGTCACGAGGTTCGCGTCTATCCCGTGACGCTGGGACGACACCACGATCACGAGCGCCGCCACGATGAGCTGATGCGCTCCTGCCGTGTCGCCGGGCTGGAGCTGATCGAGACGCCGCCGCTGGACATGAGCGCCGGTGAGCACGACGACGTTCGCGCCGCCGCGGCGCAGTTCGCCGCCGCGCTGCCGGCGAACCTGGACGGCGTCGACATCGTGACCGGGCCGTCGCCGCGCGATGTCCATCCGGCCCATGAGGCCACAGCCGTCGCGATCGCGCAGGCGATCGAGGCCGCGGGGGCGGAGCGCCGCCTGTGGCTGTGGAGCGTATGGGGCACGCTCCCGCGCCCGACGCTCTGGTTCCCGTTCAGCGACGAGCTGCTGGACCACCAGCTCGCGGCGCTCGGCGAGCATCGCAGCCAGATCGCGCGCAACGACTTCCAGCGTCTGGTGCGCGGGCGCGCCGAGGCGGCCTCCGTCCTGGGCCCGGAGCTGCTGTTCGGCTTCGGTGTCGAGGGGCTTGCGGCGCCGTACGCCGAGCTGTTCAGCGAGGTCGCCTTTCACCACGGTGCCTGGTACGCGGGTCGCGAACGTCAGCTCGATCCCGAGACGCCGCTGGGCGGCGGCGACGCGTTCTACGAGCACGTGCTCGCGGGCTCCTGGGTCCGCTGAGTCGGTCAGGCCCGCCCCCGCCCCGCGCGGCGTCGCGCTAGCGTCCGCAGCATGCCCTCACAAGACACGCGCGAGGCCGCCGTCGTGGTCGTCGGCGCGGGCTTCAGCGGCCTCGCCGCCGCCCGTGCTCTGGAGGCGGCGGGCGCCGACGTGCTCGTGCTCGAGGCCCGCGATCGCGTCGGCGGCCGGGTCGACCGCGCGTCCCCGCGCGACGGGCTCACGCTCGATCTCGGCGGCACCTGGGCCGGGCCGGGGCAGGAGCGCATCGCGGCGCTCGCGCGGGCGACCGGCGTGGCGACGATTCCTCAGCACGCGGGGGGCCAGAACCTCGTCGATCTCGACGGCCGCGTGCGCCGCTACAAGGGCACGATCCCGCGCGTCGGCCTCGGCGCGCTGCTCGACCTTGCGCGCCTTCAGTTCGGAGTTGCGCGCGCCGCCAGGCGCGTGTCCTCGCAGGCGCCGTGGGACGCTCGCCACGCTGACCGTCTCGACTCGCTGACGCTGGAGGACTGGCTGCTCGCCAGGCGCCACGGGCGCCGCGCGCGCACGCTGCTGACGATCGCCGGGCGAACGGTCTGGGGCGCGGAGCCGCGCGAGCTGTCGCTGCTGTTCGCCCTGCACTACGTCAGCGGCGCCGGCGGCCTCAACGCTCTGCTGGACACCGAGGGCGGCGCCCAGCACGAGCGCTTCGACGGCGGCGCGCACGAGATCGCCGAACGGGTCGCCGCCGGCCTCGGGCCGCGCGTGGTGCTCGGCGCGGCCGTCGAGCGGATCGACGTGGACGGCGCCGGGGTCACGGTCACGGGACCGGCGATCAGAGCGCGCGCCCGGCAGGTGATCGTCGCGCTGCCGCCGCCGCTGTGCTCGGCGATCGACATCGACCCGCAGCCCGCCACGCAGCGCCAGGCGCTCCAGCGGCAGTGGCGTATGGGGGCGCTGACGAAGTGCTTCGCGATCTACGACGAGCCGTTCTGGCGCGCCGACGGCGCCAGCGGCGAGGCGCTCAGCGACCGCTCGCCCGCGAGCCTCACGTTCGACGTCTCACCGCCGGACGGCTCCTGCGGCGTGCTGCTCGGATTCGTGGGGGGCGACGACGCGCGTGCCCACGCCGCGCTGAGCGAGGCCGACGGGCGGGCGGCGGTGCTGGCAGGCCTCGCGCGCCTCTACGGCCCGCGCGCGCTGAGGCCGTCGGGCTGGGTCCAGCGTGCATGGGCCGCTGAGCGCTGGAGCGGCGGCGGCCCGGTCGCGATCGCTCCGCCCGGCGCGCTGACCGCCGGCGGCCCGGCCCTGCGGGCGCCGAGCGGCCCCGTGCTGTGGGCGGGCACCGAGACGGCGGAGCGCTGGGGCGGCTACATCGAGGGAGCGATCGTCGCCGGCGAGCGCGCCGCCGCGCAGGCGCTGGAAAGGGCCTAGACGCGGCGACGCCGGCCGCCGCGCGACCCCTCGGTCACGCGGTGACCAGATTGACGATCTCGGAGCCTCTTGCCTCCGGCGCGCCCTCGAAGCCGCCCTCGATCGGCATCTTCGCCATCAGCGTGCCGCTTATGAAGCTGTCACACGACTCCTTCGAGTCCCACACGACGGCGACCAGGAATCCGCCCTCGGTCGGCCCCGCAGCGTGGTGCAACTGCCCCTCCGGCAGCCCGCCGGGCGGATGCACCGCAGCAGCGGTCGCGCGGTACTGCTCGGCCGTGCCGCCCGGCCAGAAATGGGTCAGCAGGTAGGCCATCATCGGTCCTTTCCTCGGGGTGCCTCGAACGTACCCCACCCGCGCGGCCCGCGGTGCCGCTACGTCGTGGTCGACGGCGCAGTCTGCCCGGTGACGGCGGTCTCCGACTCCGGTATCAGCGACTTGGACGGCAGGCGCCGTGCCATGAAGAGCGCGGCGATCAGGAACAGGGTGACGACCACCATCCCCTTGCTGAGCGCGAGGAGCTGCGCATCCTCGTAGGCGCCGAGGAGCTCAGTCTGCTCAGCCTCGGTCAGGTCGGTGTCGGCCAGCGCCTGCTCGACATCAGCGGTGGAAGCGAACTCGACGCCGGAGCCGACCTGGATGGTCGCTTGTTCCTTCAGCTGTGCGCTGAGCGCGTCGGAGCTCTGGATGCCCTGAAGGAACGACGTGCCGAGCGCGGCGATCACCACGCCCCCGACAAGCGCCGTGCCCAGCGAGGAGCCGATGTTCTGGGCCGTGTACTGAAGGCCGCCCGCCTCGCTGCCGCGCTCGACGGGCACGGCAGACACCACGACGTTCCCGAGCTGCGAGGCGAGCGCCCCCATCCCGATGCCGAGCAGGATGAACGGAAGCGTCGTGATCTCCGCCCCGGCGCCCGCCTCGAAGCGGGCGGCGAGCAGGATCGTCCCGGCGGCCATCACCAGCAGGCCCGCCTGCACGATCTGGCGCGGCGCGGCGCGCGGCAGCAGCTTGGGTATCGCCGGTGCCGTCACCACGAGCGCGGCCGAGAGGGGGAGCATGCGGAGCCCCGTCTCGAAGGCGTCGAGGCCGAGGACCAGCGACAAGAACAGGGGCATCGTGAAGAACACGCCCATCATCACCAGGTACTGCATCAGCAGCACGCCCAAGCCCGTCGTGCAGCTGGCGGTTCTCGAGCATCGACGGGTCGACCAGCGGCTCACGGCCCGCCGCGGCCGCGTGCCGCAGCCAGGAGAGGAAGCTCCAAAGCACGAGCAGGCCACCGATCACGAGCCACGTCACGAGCGAGATGCCCGAGCAGTTCGGGAGTCGCGTCAGCGCCGCTCGGGACCTTGGGCTCCACCCAGCCCCACGTGCCGGCCTGGAGCACGCCGAACACGAACAGCGCCCAGGCCCGTCGCCGACAGCAGCGCGCCGACCACGTCGAGCTGGGGTCGCCGCTCGGCCGGGGCGTCGTCGACGATCCTCGTGCCGAGCAGAGATCCCGCCGGCGATCAGCACCTCGGCTGCGAACACCCATCGCCAGCTGAAGTAGGTCGTGACGAAGCCGCCGATGATCGGCCCGGCGCGACGGCGACCGCGGCTGCCGCGGCCAGCACGCTGTAGGCGCACCGCGCGCTCGGCGTCCCGGAAGTTGCCGGCGACCAGCGCGACGACCGTCGGGCATGATCAGCGCCGCGCCGAGGCCCTCGAGGATCGACCAGCCGAGCAGCAGCACCGTCACGTTGGGCGAGAGCGCCGTCATCGCCGATCCGCACGCGTAGATGATGCAGCCCGATCGCGAAGGGCGCGGCGGCGGCCGAGGATGTCGCCGATCTTCGCGCCGGTGATCATCGCGACGGCCATCACGAGCGTGTAGGCGGTGATCACGCCCTGGATCGCCGTGACGGTCGTGTCGAGGTCGTCGACGAGCGCTGCGATCGAGACGTTCATGACCGTGGTGTCGACGGGTCATCAGGAACTGCCCCAGGGCGTGAGCAGGACGATCCGCGTCCCGGCGAGGTGCTGGCCGTTCGACCTGCCACAGTTCCTCTCGGTCATCGGGCCCCGGGTCAATCGGTCGCCTTAGGCGGGCATCCTACAGACATCGGAGGTACCAGGGCCGGCCCGATGCGTGACCGGGTGCGCCTCCGAAAACCGGTACCCGGGCGCCGGTGCCGGCGACGCTCCCGACGGTGGAGGCGTTCCAGGTGTCCCTGGTGACGCGTCGCCGGTCTGCGCATCCTCGCTTGCCCTGGCGCGCGCCAGGTCGCCGGAGATCTTGACGATCGCCGAGGTCACCGGCGCGGCGAGCACGAGCCCGAGCATCCCGAAGATGCTGCCGGCCGCGATCGTGACGATCAGGACGGCGAGCGGGTGGATTCCGAGCGTCGCGCCGTAGGCGATCGGCTGGATCATCTGCTGAAGCGCGCCGTTGGCGAGCAGCACGAGGATCGCCATCGGGATCGCCGCGCTGGTGCCCTCGGCGCCGAGCGCGATCAGCACCGTCGCGATTCCCGCGGTCCACGCGCCGAGGTAGGGGATGTAGGCGGCGGCGAAGTTCATCACCGCGATCGTCCCGGCGAGCGGCACGCCGAAGACCAGCGCCCCGAGCCCGATCAGGATTCCGTTGAACGCCGCAACCGCGGTGACGCCGAGGAAGTAGCCGCGCAGGGCGCCCGCGGTGCGCTGGAAGATCGTGCTTGCGACGGCCGGGGGGACGCCGGCGTGGCGCTCGGCCCAGGTCATGATCCGCGGCCCGTCCTTGAGCAGGAAGAAGAGGCTCAGCGCGGTGAACGACAGGAAGATCACCAGGCCGGCGAGCGCTCCGATCCCCGTCCGCAGTCCGTTGACCAGGGCGTGAAAGCCGTCGCTGGCCGATGAACTGGCGTCGGCGTTGGCGTTCGCCGCCTTGCCGGTGTCGACGCCCAGGTCCCTGAGCCAGCCCTCGATCTCCTTGGCCGCGCCCTGAAGGTGGGCGGTCACGCTCGCCGTCTCACTGCTGATGCTCGACAGGATCAGTACTCCGAACAGCAGGGCGAGAGCCGCGACGAGCAGAAAGACGATCGCGGCGCCCGCTCCGCGCGGAAGGCGGTGTCGCTCGAGCAGGCCGACGAGCGGGCCGAGCACGGCGGCGAGGATGCCTGCGACGACGACCGGGGCGACGATCGTGTAGGTCAGCGAGAGCAGCCAGACGAGTCCTCCGACCAGCAGGAACACGCCGACGAGGAGCCATGCGGCGATGCCCATGTCGCGCAGCCATCCGGGCGCGGCGAAGAGTCCCCTGAGCTGCCCGGGGTCGATCTCCACGACCGTGGTCTCGGGCTGGGGCGCATCGCCGCCGCCGCGGCGCACGCGGCCGCGAAATCGCGGGCTCATCGGGTCGGGTCTCCGGATTTCGGGCTACAGGGCATGGCACCGGGTGCTTCGACCTCGGCATGGGTGCTCCTGCGGAGCGAGCGCCGAGTCTGCGGGATGGCAAGGCCCAACGGTGCGGCCGGCGCTGAGCTCGCCGCCCGCACGCGTCCTGATGTACGGTCGGACGGTGTGCGAGCCGCCTCTGACCCAGCGTTCGGCGACCGCTCTCGCGCGAGCCGTCCGCGAGGGCGAGGTCTCCTCGCGCGAGGTGATCGAGGCTCACATCGACCTCTGCGAGCGCTTCCAGCCGCGCACCGGCGCGATCGCCGTTGAGCGCTTCGACGCCGCACGACGCGAAGCCGACGCGGCCGATGCGCGGCTCGCAGGCGCCGGCGCCGAGCCGCTGCCGCCGCTGCTCGGGACGCCGTGCACCATCAAGGAGTCGTTCGCGGTCAAGGGCATGCCGAACTGCGCAGGGCTCGTCGCGCGGCGCGATCACCGCGCGCAGACGACGGCGCCGGCCGCACAGCGATTGATCGATGCCGGCGCGATCCCGCTCGGGCTGACCAACATCTCCGAGTTGACGCTTTGGGTCGAGTCCGACAACCGCGTCTACGGGCGTTCCAGCAATCCCTACGACCGATCCCGGGCAGCCGGCGGCTCGTCCGGGGGCGAGGGCGCCGCGGTCGGCAGCGGGGCCTCCCCGTTCGGGCTCGGTTCCGACATCGCCGGCTCGATCCGCATCCCGGCGTTCTACTGCGGCGCCTTCGGGCACAAGCCCTCGAACGGGCTTGTGCCGCACACTGGCTCCTGGCCGCTGCCGCACGGAGAGTCCAAGCGCCTGCTCGGCTTCGGTCCGCTGGCTCGCCGCGCCGAGGACCTGATGCCCGTGCTGAGGATCCTCTCGGGCCCCGACGGCGTCGACCCGCTCGTGACGGGCGAGCCCCGGCTCGGCGACCCCGCGAGCGTCTCGCTCGAGGGGCTGCGGGTGGTGATCAGCGAGTCGGCTTTCGTGCAGCCGATCGGACGCGAGTTGCTGGCGGCGCGCGAGCGCGCGGCGGGCGCGCTCGCGGCGGCGGGCGCACGGCTCGAGCGCGTCCGCATCCCGAGCATGCGCCGCGCCGGTGAGGCATACCTGGCGGCGCTCAGCGACGGCGGCAGCGCGTCGGTGGCGGAGATCATCGCGGAGGAGGGAGCCGAGCCTCTGACGTTCGCCGGCGCGCTGCGCCGCGGCGGTCCACACACCGTGCCGCTGAAGGCGCTTGCGCTGCTCGAGTGGGCCAACCGCTTCTCGTCGCCGCGCCGGGTGAGCAGAGCGCTCGCCTGGGGTCGCGCGTACGCGCGCGAGATCGAGGAGACGATCGGCGATGGTGTTCTCCTTCACCCGCCGCTCGCGAACGTCGCGCCGCGCCATGGGCGCACCCACGGCCGCTTCTACGTGCTGCAGCCGATGGCGGTCTTCAATCTCGCCGGCGTCCCCGTGACACAGGTGCCGCTCGGGCTCGGCTCCCGCGGACTCCCGCTCGGCGTCCAGGTCGCGGCCGCGCCCGGGCGCGACCACGTCTCGATCGCCGTCGCGATGGAGCTCGAGCGTGTCTTCGGCGGCTGGGTCCCGCCATACGCCGGCCTCACGCGGCCATGTCGGTAGCCAACGCTCTCCGTCTGCCGGTTGCGGCGGTTCTCGCCGCCGCTCTCCTCGCCGGCTGCGGCGAGCAGGATCGCCCTGACACCCAGATCACCGCGATGCTCAAGGCCGGCCTCACCAGCGTGGACGCCGCCGTCCTCTGCCGGCAGACGCTGAGCGCGCCGCTCGTCAAGCGCATCTACGGCGGAGCCGACAGGTGCCTCGCGGTCCAGGCCCAGGCCAACGCGGGACGAACCCCGGCGCAGGCCGTCGATGTCTCGCGCATCGAGGTCGACGGCGAGCGCGGGACCGCGCACGTCGTGCTGCGCGGCGGGGACGAGGACGGGACGCGCGGCGCGCTGACGGTGACCAAGGAGCGGGGCGGCTGGCGCCTGCACGACTTCTCGACCGCGTTCCTGCGCTCGGAGTTCACGAAGAGCCTCACCAACAACGAGCAACTCGACAGCCGCCTGCGCGCGTGCGTCAGCCGGTCGATCCGCACGCTGAGGGACTCCGAGCTGAGGGCCTTGGCGTTCGGGGCGCTGGCAGGGGATCCGCAGGCGATCGCGGGACTTCAGGGCTTCGTCGCGGACTGCGTCAAGGCACTGACCGCGCCGTCCGCGGGCGACGCGGCCTAGCGGGCGACGCCGGGCGCGCGGAGGCCCGTCACTTCGGGGCGTTGCCGGCGACGAACTGCGCCACACCCCTGACGCGCTGGCGCACGCGCTTGATGCCGCGCGCGCGCAGCGCGGCGGTCAGCTCGTCGCGACCGAAGATGCGAACGCCGCTCAGCGCGCGCACGGCGCTCGCCGACTGCTGCGCCGGAAGCGGCCCGCGGTGGACCGAGGACAGCAGCGCGAGCCTTCCGCCGGGCGCGAGCACGCGGACGATCTCGTCGAGCGCGCGCAGTGGCTCGTCGATCAGGTACAGCGCCGCGAAGCAGCCGACCGCGTCGAAGCTGCCCTTGCGGAACGGCAGCGCGCACGCGTCGCCGCGCACGTAGGCGACGTTCTCCGCGTGCGGCTTCGCCGTCGCGCGCTGGAGCATCGTCGCTGACGCGTCGAGCCCGACGGCAAGCCCGCTCGCCCCAACGGCCTCGCCGAAGCGCCGCGTGAACGCGCCCGTCCCGCATGCCACGTCAAGCACCTTCTCGCCGCCGAGCAGGTGCAGCATCTCCGACGCCATCGAGTGCTCGTCGCTCGGGCTCGGGCCCAGCAGCCCCATGAAGGCACGTCCCAGCACCGGCCGCCAGACGCGCTCGTAGATCGCGGGCAGCGCGCGGCCCGCCATCAGCTGCTGACCGGGATGCGTGCCGATCGCGTCGGCGTCGCCGAGCACGTCGAGGTAGTCGGCGGGGGATGAGCTCGCGCCGCGCCGCGCTGCCGCAGTGCACAGCGAGAGCGTCCGGTCGCCTGCGGTGGCGGGCACGCTGCGCAGCCTAGCGCCGGCGCGAGCCGGCCGGCCGCGGCGCCGGTCGACCCGGTCACCTGGGTAGTCTCGCGGATGATGGCTTTCGCCCGTGAGCGCGACGCGACAGCGGCGTTTCTCGACCGTCTCGCCCAGGGGCGGCAGGAGTACTCGCTGCCGCCACGGCTGCACGAGCTCTCCGAGCAGGTGGTCCACCGCGTGCTCGAGCTGCTGTTCCCGCACTTCGCCGCCGAAGTCGGCGGGCGTGAAGGCGACGTCGCCGAGGAGCTGGCCGCGCTACGAGTGCTGCTCGTGGACGCCCTGCGCCTGCCCGGCACACATTGCACGGAACCCGAGGCGGTCGTCGAGACCTTCCTCGGGGGGCTGCCGGCGATCCGCGCGTCGCTGCTGCTCGACGCCCAGGCGATCTACGACGGCGACCCCGCGGCGCACTCCGTCGACGAGGTGATCATCGCCTATCCGGGCTTCTTCGCCACCGCTGTCTACCGCATCGCGCACGAGCTCGATGGATCCGGCGTGCCGCTCGTGCCGCGTGTGCTCTCGGAGATCGCCCACCGCGACACCGGCATCGACATCCATCCCGGGGCGAGCATCGGGCCGTTCTTCGCGATCGACCACGGCACCGGCATCGTCATCGGCGAGACGGCCGTGCTCGGCGCCCGCGTGAAGCTCTACCAGGGCGTCACGCTCGGGGCGCTCAGCGTCGAGAAGGCGATGGCGCGGACGAAGCGCCATCCGACGATCGGCGACGACGTGGTCATCTACGCGAACGCGACGATCCTCGGCGGCGACACCGTGATCGGCGACGGCAGCCGCATCGGCGGCAACGTGTGGCTGACCGACAGCGTCAAGGCGCACTCCGTCGTCACGCCTACGGCCCGTGTCGAGCGCCGTGATGCCGCGCCCGGCGACGAGCCGCTCGACTTCAGCATCTAGCCAACGACATCGGAGGTCACCGTGAAGGCTGAAAGCGTCCTCGACACCATCGGAGACACACCGCACATCCGGATCAACCGGCTCTACTCAGATCGGCAGGTGGACGTCTGGATGAAGGCCGAGCGGGCCAATCCGGGAGGCTCGATCAAGGATCGCATCGGCCTGTCGATGATCGAGGACGCCGAGCGTCGGGGCGTCATCGAACCCGGCCGCAGCACGATCGTCGAGCCGACGTCCGGCAACACCGGCGTCGGTCTGGCGATCGTGGCAGCGGTGCGCGGCTACGAGCTGATCCTCGTGATGCCGGAGTCGATGTCGCTCGAGCGTCGGCGACTGCTGGCCGCCTACGGCGCGCGCGTCGAGCTGACCCCACGCGACGGCGGCATGAAGGCCGCGATCGCCCACGCCAACGAGCTCGTCGAGCGGATCGACGGCGCCTGGATGCCGCAGCAGTTCGAGAACCCGGCGAACATCGAGATCCACCGTCGAGACGACGGCGCAGGAGATCCTGCGCGACTTCCCCGGCGGTGTCGACTTCCTGATCACCGGCGTCGGCACCGGAGGGCACATCACGGGCGTGAGCGAGATCCTCAAGGAGCACTTTCCGGACCTCCGCACGTTCGCCGTCGAGCCCGAGGAGTCGCCCGTCATCAGCGGCGGCGACCCCAGCCCCCACCGCCTGCAGGGAATCGGTGCGGGCTTCGTCCCGGCGAACCTGCACACGGCGACGCTGGACGGCGTGATCCAGGTCTCCGAGGAGGACGCCTACGCCTACGCGGTGCGCGCGGCGCGCGAGGAGGGCCTCTTCGTCGGCCCCTCGTCGGGAGCCTCGCTGGCCGCCGTCGCGCAGAAGCTGCCGGACATCCCCGACTCCAGCACGGTCCTGACGTTCTGCTACGACACCGGCGAGCGCTACTTCTCCGTCGAGGGCCTGTTCAGCGCGGACGGCACCTCGGTGCAGGTCGGGCCCCGGCCGTAGGCGCGTGCGCCGACGCGGTGGCCATCCGCCCCCGTGAGTTGCGCAGGCGTTGAAGACGGCGACCGAGCCGTGGGGAGACCGCTGCTGGGTCAGAACGCGCGCAGAGAGATCACGGGCGTTTCCTGCCGGGTTTCTTGATGCAGGAGCTGAAGCGCTTGATGTAGCGCAGCGTTTCGCTGCCGGTGGTGCGTGCGATGACCTTGACCGTGTGCCGGCCGGCCGGCTGGCGGCCGAGCGAGATCCGCCGGCGCGAGCGGCTGCCGGTCGCCTTCGACCTCAGGCCGCGTCCGATCATCAGCGACACGCTCCTGAGCTTCGTGCCGTGCGGGGGCGTGACCAGCACACGGACTCTCCGCGAGCGCCGTCGCGGACAGGCCCCGGACAGCGGTAGCCCCCTCACCTTGAGGCGCTTCTTCGCGCGCCTCGGCGTGGCCGGTGTAGACGGGGCGGGCGACGGAGCGCCGGAGGGCAGGGCGCGCTGCGGCAGGTGCTCCTCGAGCCGGGTCCCGTGGTCGTCGGTCTCAGCACCGTGGTCATGACCGTCCTCTTCGTGGACGTCGCCGCTGCCCGGGTAGATGTCGACGGCTCGCTCGACGCTCGCACCGGCGTTGTCGCGGGCGACGAGCACGAGCTGGTAATGGCCGTGATCGCCGTGTCCGTTGTTCTCGGCGATGAACGAGCTTTGCCGATCGCAGAACGAGCCATAGGGGTGGATGTGCCCGTCGTGCAGGTAGCGGACGTGCCAGCGCAGCTGGCAGCCGCGCAGCTCGCCGTCCTCGGCGTCGCTCGCAGTCGCCTGAGCGTAGACCCGTGAACCGTGGGGGGCGCGCGCGCCGTCTACGGGGGCGGTGATCTGCGCCTGCGGCGGCGTGTTCCCCGGCCACAGGCTGACGGCACGGGTCGCGCTGTCCTGCCCGTTGGACACCGTCAGCCGCGCAAGGACCGGGCCCGCCTCGGTATACGTATGAGCGGCCTGCCGGCCGGTGTCATCGGTGACGCCGTCGTCGTCGAAGTCCCAGGCGAACGTGAGCGAGCCGCCGTCGGGATCGCTGGAGGCACCGGCGTCGAAGGTCGTCTCGAGCGGCAGCGCGCCGTGGCGCTCGCTGACGCTGAAGCGGGCGATCGGGCGCCGGCCGTCGGGGGCGTAGGCGATCTCCTTCAACGTGCCGGCCGGGTCCTCGCCGTAGACCCAGTCCCAGATGTCCAGGTAGAGCAGGTTGCCGTTCGCGCGCTGCTGCAGGTCGACGACCGAGCCCGCCTCGTCGTCGAAGGAGTAGTCGCGCCATGAGCCGTTCTCGTTGACGATCCGGCGCATCCACGCTGCGGCGTAGTCCGCGAAGAAGATGTTGTCCTGGTAGGTGCTGCGGCCACGGCCCGCCCTGGAGGCGCGGGCCGGCGGTGATCGAGGAGTCGACCCGGCCCTGCTGATTCCAGTGGCCGTAGCCGAACAGGGGCGCCGTGAACGACTGGGACTCGCAGGTGTCCCTCCAGTCGAGCCGTTCAGGCCTTCGAGGCACGGCCAGCCGTAGTTGCCGCCGGGAGTCAGCAGGTTGATCTCCTCGGTGTAGATCGAGCCGACGTCGCCGACGACGACGCCCTGGTCGGAGACCGTGAAGCGGAACGGGTTGCGGAAGCCCAGTGCCGCGACCTTCGTGCAGTTGTGCGTCAGGTCGCCATCGGACGGGCAGAACGGATGCCCGGGCAGGCCGCGTCCCTCGCGATCGACATGCAGGATCTTGCCGGCGAGGCTCTGAGGATCCTGCACCCGGAACGCCCGCTCGGGGTAGAGGTGCTGCTGGGTCGCGTCGCCGCTCCCGACCCAGAGCGTTCCGTCGGTCGGGTCGACGCGCACGCTGCCGATCGTGTGCCAGGGGCCCTCGGACGGGATGCAGTCGACGGCGTTGTCGAGCGGGCAGTACTGCTGCGGGCTCGTGCCGAGGAGCACCGTCTCGGGCTGCTGCGGATTCTCGACCGCGTTCTCGGGCGTGACGGTGATGCGGGTCAGGCGTGAGACCTTCGGACCCTCGGGAACCGTCACGTCCGTGTCGTAGGTGTAGAGCAGGTACAGGTGCCCGTTGCTCGAGAAAGTCCCGATCCGCGGCGATCCCGAGCAGCCCGCGATCACCCCACTCGGCGACCTTGTCGCCGATGTCGATCACGGGCGCAGCGAGCAACGCGCCGCCGTCGACCACCCGTACGCGGCCGCCCTTCTCGGCGACGAAGATGCGGCCGTCGGGAACCTCGGTGAACGCGGTGGGCAGGTCGAGCTCGGCGGCCAGAACTCGGGTTTCGAAGTCGCTGGGGGGTCCGGCGTCGGCCGCCGGGGCGGCGGCGAGCAGTGACAGGGCCAGGACGGCCGGCAGGAGGCGGCGAACCACGGCGGCGCATGATTACGAGTCCGGCGGCGACGTGCGACGGCGATCATCACGGGCCCACATCCCCGCTGGTAGCGTCGGCGCCATTCATGGCCGACGAGCTGACACTCGCCTTCACGCTGCCGGGCCGGGAGAGCGACGTGCACGCATCGTGGCGCGCGCAGCCGCCGGACTTCCTCACCGGCGGCGGCTACGAGCGCACGGACGACTCCTACGACTCGCTTGTCTACGAGGCCGACGTCACGACTCGGAGCACGCGGCTCATGATGTTCGGGATGGCGACGACGCTGTACCGGCTGGCGGTCACCTTCAGGCCCGACGCCTCGGGCGGCACTCGCGTGACGCTGACCGGACAGGCGAAGGACGAGGTTCGCGAGGCGATCCTGCGCTACGCCGACGCGAACGGCCGCACGGGGCCGGCGTAGCGCCGGCCCCGTGCTGCCGCTCAGATCTGGTCGATGATCTCGGCCTTCTTGGCCTGGAACTCGTCTTCGGTGATCGCACCCGCGTCACGCAGCTCGGCGAGCTTCTTGAGCCGCTCGGCCGGGTCCTGCGAGCCGGCCGCCGGGGCCGGGGCGCCCGCGGGCATCGTCGAGGGCGCTTCCTGCGCCCCCCGGCTCGCCATCGCCTCGCGCATCGCGGCGTCAGCGGTGCCGGAGTAGGTGTTCTGGAGACCGCCCATCACGGCGGCCATGTCGCCGCCGGATGCAGCGATCGATCCCTTCAGCGCGTCCCACTGAACGGCGACGCGCCCGGGGTCATCGGGCATGAACTTGACGGGGATCTCCATTCCGACCGACATCGCCGCCTTCTGACGCGCCGTCGGGTAGACGTACGTGATCAGGTAGGGCTCGCCGCCCGGAGGGTGCACCTCCAGATCGATCTGCATCGCGAACTTCTCTGTCGCCGAGGGCGTCGCAAACGACTTGACGATCGCCCTGGCGGGTGTGCCGTCAGCGAGCACCTCGCCCTCGCCGCGGTCGTCCGACAGCGCCTTGATGTCCTTGAACGCGCCGCCGATCGATGGCATCCCGCCGTGATGGTCACCGAGTTCCTTGGCGCCGCTGATCGCGCCCTTCATGTCCTTGAACAGTCCCACGGTCAGCTCCTCACCAGCTCCAGAGGCTGGCCATCGACGGGTTGTCCGGGTCGTACTTGGCGACGCACGCCATGCCCTGCGAGATGCCCTCCATCTGTGCCGGCAGCATGCCCTGCCGGATCGTCGTCTGGTACGGCGCTCCGCCCGCCGGCGTGATCGTGACGTCGAACTCGTGTGGCGTCGCACCGCTGAAGTCGGGCGCTCCGGTCGCGCGGATCGCGTCGATCGTGCCGGGCGCCTCGACTCCGGACGTCGCAAGCTTCTGGTACATCTGCGCCTGCGCGGCCTGCGCGGCCATGTCGCCGCCCATCATCTGGTTCACGTCCGCGCCGCCGACGCCGGCCTGCTCCTGCATCGCACCGGCCTGCTGCATCGCATCTGCGGCGGCCTGCTGTGCGCCCTTCACCTTGTCGAACAGTCCCATCGCGTCGCTTCTCCCATCGTCGCCGGCGTTTCACCGACCATATGTGACGCGCTGGACCGGGGCAAACCGGACGCCGCCGGGCGCTCGTCGCACGCCGCTCGGCTTGACCGGCACCGGCCGAAAGGCGAGAGTCCGGCCCGATGCTGGGCCGCAAACGAGACCGGGACGATCCCTTCGCCGGGCTGCGCGGGGGCGAGGTGACGCCGGAGTCTGCACCGGCGTCTGCGCCGCGCGATCGCTCACGCCCACGCCGCGGCGGCCTCGTGGCCGCCGTGCTCGGCCTGCTGCTCGCACTAGGCGCGCTGGTCGCTTTCGACTGGGCGCTGTATGAGGTAGTTCAGACCGGCACCTGCGCGTCGGGTGGCCCGTACGTCTCGGCGCGGCAGTGTCCGCAGGGAACGGGCCTGAGGGTCGTGGTGCTGACGCTCGCCGTTCCGCTCGGGCTCGTCGGATGCGCGCTGCTGTCCGCCTCGCGCCGTGGCAGGTGGCGCGCCGCGGTCGGAGTCTGGGTCGTCGCCTGGGCGCTGCTGTTCGTCTCGTCGGCAGTGGTCGCGCTGGTCGCAGTCAACTCCTCCGACGAGCCGGTCGTCGAGGGTGCGACGTCGGGCATCACGATCATGGCCGTCGTCTTCATCGCGATGGGCCTCGCGCCGCTCGCGCTGCTCGCGCTCGGACGCGGTGGCGAGGGCGATCGGCTCAGCGGTGCGGCGAATGGCCGGATCCTGGCCGTTGAGGACACCGGCGTGACGGTCTCCAGTGCCCACGGCGTCAGCCTCCCCGGTACGCGGCGCGTACGCGTGACCGTCCAGGTCGAGCCGGACGGCGGTGAGCCGTACGTAGTCACCACGGCCGCCGTGGTGCCCGACCACGCCGCTGCCGAAGTCGGCGGCCGTGTGCAGGTGCGCCACGCTCGCGGCGACCGCGAAAGCGTCGAGCTGCGCTTCCCGGCGCGCGTGCGGCCGGTCGGCGAGAGCATCGCCTGAGCGCGAGCTCGCGCCCGCGGCCTGCGGCGTGGGAGGCTGTGTGAATGGCAACGCTCCCGGCCGGTCCCGCCGAGCGGCCCGCGCTCCAGACGCTGCGCTGGGTCATTCGCCCGCTGGCGTTCATGGAATCCGCGCGACGCCGATTCGGCGATGCGTTCAGCGTGCGCTTCGTCGGCTTCCAGTCGCCGATGGTGATGCTCTCCGACCCGGAGGTCGTGCGCGCTCTGTACACCGCGCGCGATCACGGGCTGCCGCCCGGGCGCACGTTCGCCCTGCGGCCGCTGCTCGGCGCGCGGTCGGTGCTGCTGCTGGAGGGCAAGGAGCACCTCGATCGTCGCCGCCTGATGCTGCCCGCCTTCCACGGCGAGCGGATGCGTGCTTACGAGTCGGTCGTGCGCGAGGCGACAGAGCGCGAGATGGCGTCCTGGCCGATCGGCAGGCCGTTCGCGATCCATCCCGGCATGCAGGCGATCACGCTCGAGGTGATCCTGCGCGCCGTCTTCGGCGTCAGCGACGAGCAGCGCCGCAACCGCCTGCGCACGATGCTCGGAGAGCTGCTCGAGAGCACCGTCGCTCCGGGCCTTCAGTTCGGCGTGCTGCTGGCTCGGCGGCTCGGCTGGCAGGGCCCGTTCGCGCAGATCGCCGAGCTGCGCGCCGGGGTCGACGCCGTGCTCGCCGAGGAGATCGACGAGCGCAGGGCGGATCCGCTCGTCGGTGAGCGGGAGGACATCCTCTCCCAGCTCGTCGCCGCGCGCTTCGAGGACGGCAGTGCGATGGACGACGCCGAGCTCCGCGACCAGCTCGTGACTCTGCTCGTCGCCGGCCACGAGACGACTGCGACGGCGCTGGCCTGGACGTTCGACCTGCTGCTCCAGAACCCCGCTGCGCTGGCACGGCTTCGGGCCGAGCTGCTGGAAGGTGGCGACGAGTACCTGCGCGCAGTGGTCACGGAGTCGCTGCGGCTGCGCCCGATCATCCCGCTCGCGGGGCGGCGCCTCGGTTCGGAGCTGCGCGTCGGCGATCACGTGCTGCCGCCCGGGACCGACGTCACGCCGGCGATCTGGCTGACCAACACGCGCGCCGACGTCTACCCCGAGCCGTTCGCCTTCAGACCCGAGCGCTTCCTCGACAACCCGCCCGGCACCTACTCCTGGATCCCCTTCGGCGGCGGCTCACGGCGCTGCCTCGGCGCCTCGTTCGCCGAGTTCGAGATGCGCGTCGTGCTCGCGACCGTGTTGTCGCAGTGCACCCTGGCCGCCGCGGACGCGCGGCCCGAGCATGCGGCACGGCGCAACATCACGCTTTCGCCACGGCACGGGACGAGGGTGATCGTGCAGGGTTGGCTGGCTGCGCCGCCCCCGGCCCGCGTGCCGGCGGTCAGCGCACGACGCTGAAGCTGCGCGTGCGCCGCTTCGAGGTGTTGCCCGCCGCGTCGCGGGCGGTCGCCGTCAGCCGGTAGCGCCCGCGCGCGAGAGCGCGTCTTGCGATCTTGGCCGGGAGGCTCAGCTTCACCGACCCGGCACGCGCTGATCGCTTCACGCTGCCGACGGTCTTGACGATCGTGCAGCGGCTGCCCTTGCGTGCAGCGGCGCGGCAGCGGCGGCCCGAGCGACGCCCCGCGGTTAGCCGTTCGACCTTCAGCGTCACGATCGCGGACTCAGAGATCCTGCTGGTGAAGGTGATCGTCCTTCCGCGGCGGGCCTTGCCGCGGAGCTTCAGGGCGCTCAGCGTCGGCGCGACCTTGTCCCCGAGCGGCGCCACGGGGACGCTGGGGGCGATCGCCGCGCTGACGGAGGTGCCGGCGGTCGCGGCGTCGTTGGCTGGGTTCGCGTCCGGTGTGGCGGCGCTGACCCGGGCGCCGGTCACGAGCGTGCCCGTGTCCGGGGCGCGAACGACGACGGTCACCACCGCGCTCGCGCCGCGGTCGAGCGTCCCGATCTCACAGCGCGCGGCGAGCGTGCAGTTCCCGGCCGAGGGCGCCGCGACGGTGACCTGGCCGGCGGACGGGCTCAGCTCGACGACGACGCCGCTCGCAGGGTCGGGACCGGAGTTCTGGGCGCGTACGACGTAGGTCACGTCGCCCCCGGGCGCGACCTCGGTGCGCGATGACTCCATCGTCAGCGCGAGGTCGGTCGAGAGCTCGGCCGCGCCGACGTCGCACGCCCCGCCGGCCGGCGGCGCTCCGCGCTGATCGCCCCCGTCGACGCAGCGCGAGGCCGCGTTCAGAGCGGGGCTCAGGAGCTGCGGCGGGGCGGTGTCGGTCGGCCCGCCGAAGTTGCCGAGCGGGCGCAGCAGGGCGTCAGCCGAGTTGAGCGCGCCGGTGCCGAACAGGCAGGTCGTGCCGGAGTCCAGGTTCACGCCGATGATCGTGGGTAGTCCGGCGTGGTACTCGCAGTTCACGGGCGTGCCGCCACCCTCGGTGCCGCCGGTCACGAGCGTGTCCTCGAAGGTGAACCCCGTGCCGTCGTTGGCGAAGAGGTTGCCGCCGCGCTGCGACGCCGTGTCGGAGACGATGCTGTTGCCGGCGATCGTCACATGCCGCAGCGACGCCGAGCCGCTGCCGATCTCGATGCCGCCGCCGAACGCGTTCGTCGGTCGGGTGGCGGGCGTGTCGCCGCCGACCGAATTGCCCGCGATCGTGGAAGCGATCGCTGTCAGCGTGCCGCCAGCGATGTCGATCCCGGCGCCGCCCGCGTAGGTGCCGTCTGCGTGCAGGCGGTTGCCGGTGACCGAGCTGCGCAGCAGCTGGACGTTGGCCCCGGTGCCCATCCTGAGTCCGGCACCGTTGGCGCCGCCCGCAGTCACCCAGGTGTTATCGCGGATCGCGACCTGGTCGAGGGCCACGTCGGCGTTCGCGACGTTGACGCCGATCGCGCCGCTCGTGATCGCCAGGCCGCGCAAGGTCACGGGGCTCCCGCCGGTGACGTCCAGCACGGTGGTGCCGTCGGGACCGTCGATCGTCGTCTCGCGCGCGCCCGCCCCCGCGAGCGTCACCGACTGGGAGATGGTCAGCGCGCTGCCGAGCGTCAGGACGTAGGTGCCCGCCGGCACGGTCACCGTGTCAGCACCGAAACTCGCGTTCGCCTGCTGCAGTGCAGCGCGCAGCGAGCATGCGCCGGTCAGGAGTACCAGGCACCGGCCGTCGCCGGCGGTGGCGTCGTTGCCGTCCGCGGTCGTCGAGACGGCGAACTCAGCGGCGTGCGCCGAGCGGGACCGCGACGAGCGCCGCGGCGATCAGTGCGGCGAGGAGCGGGACGCGGCGGGCGAGCATCGGGGGAACGTACCGGCCCGCGAAGACCGCATGGAACGGGCGTCCCGCTATCGCAACCGGGTCACCAGGGGACTGCGATCTGCCCGGCCGAGCCTGTCAGCCGTCCGGCGAGGTCGCCCTCGAGGTCGGCGACCACCCGGCGCAGCGCCGTCGCCCGCAGCGCATCGCCGTCATCCCGGGCGGCGGCCGTCTCGGCGTCGGCGTGATTTCGCGCCTCTGCGAGAGCGTCTCCCAGCAACACCTCGTACATCACCGGGTCGGCGATTCCGATCTCCATGCTGTTCCCTTCGCCGTGGGTTGCAGTGCCAATCAGGCACGCTACCGCGCGACCTTTCCCTGCGGTAATTCTTCTCGCGACGGGTCGCTTCGCCGGCTGCCTTCAGCGCACCTGCGGCGCAGCCGAAACGCCGTTCAGCGCGTCCAGCAGAGGACCGATCGCGTGTGCCCGGTAGTCGAAGATCTCATCGACGTCGCGGGCGACGACGAGGCGGTGGGCGAGCCGGCCGAGGGGCCCGAAGCCGATCGCGTAGCGGACGGTGTCGGTCATCAGCGTTTCGCCCGCACCGTCGGGCTGAAAGCGGTGGGTGTGACGCCAGAGCGCGTACGGACCACGGACCTGCGTGTCGACGAACCGGTGCGGGGGCGACCAGTCATCGATCCGCGTTCGCCAGCGCACCGGGATGCCGTGGATTCGCAGCCGGTAGTCGAGCTCGCTGCCCGCGCTGATCGAGCCGGGCGAGCTCGACATGACGCTAAAGCGCAGCAGCGGCGGCGTGATCGACTCCAGGTTGGAGGCATCGGCGAAGAACGGGAAGACCGCAGCGGGCGGGTGGGGCAGGACCTGCTCGCGGTGCAGGACGTGGACGCGCATCGCGGGTCAACCGAGCCCTGCGGCGACGTGCTCGACGGCCCGGGCCGGACGGCCGACCCGTCGCGGGGGCCTGATCGCCGCTGCACCCGGTCTCTCGAACGTCAGCTGGACGTCGCTGATCGCGCGCTCGTCGAAGCCGGCTTCGCAGTAGCTGAAGTAGAAGTCGAAAGTGCGGGCGAAGCGGTCGTCGAGGCCGAGTGCGGGCAGCTCGCCGGCTCTTTCGAGCAGCGCGCTGCGCCAGCGGCGCAGCGTCTCGGCGTAGTGAAGGCCGATGTCGTGTACGTCCGTGAGCTTCAGGTCGGTGACGCGGCCGGTCGAGCGCAGGATCGCCTCGCTGCTCGGCAGGCAGCCGCCGGGAAAGATCACGTTCTTGATGAAGTCGCGCCGGTTCTTCGCGCGCGCGAAGCGCTCGTCGGGGATCGTGATCGCCTGAAGCATCATCCGGCCGCCGGGCTTCAGCAGCCCGCCGCACGTCGCGAAGAAGTCGTCGTACTCGCGCCAGTCGACGGCTTCGATCATCTCGATCGAGACGATCTGGTCGTACCGCCCGCGCAGGTCGCGGTAGTGCTCCCTGAGGACGGTTACGCGGTCGCCGAGGCCGGACTTCCGGACCCAGCGGCTCGCGTGGGCGAACTGCCGGTCGGAGATCGTCGTCGTCGTAACGCGGCAGCCGTGGTGCCGTGCCGCGTACACCGCCAGGCCTCCCCAGCCTGTGCCGATCTCCAGCAGGTGGTCTTCGGGGCCGA
The DNA here is from genome assembly GCA_963714935.1 of uncultured Actinomycetes bacterium. Taxonomy (GTDB): domain Bacteria; phylum Actinomycetota; class Thermoleophilia; order Solirubrobacterales; family Solirubrobacteraceae; genus F1-60-MAGs163. Next base: position 346,229 of record CAVQQA010000003.1, on the reverse strand, counting down.
GCCGAAGCTGCTTGCAGATGCGCGCGAGCTTGGCCTCCTGGGCTTCGGCGAGCGTGCTCCGCGGATCGTCGAAGATCGCTGCGGAGTACATCCACGTCTCGTCGAGGAACAGCGCGAACACCTCGTCGCCCAGGTCGTAGTGGGCGCGGATGTTTCGCCGGTCGCGTGCGCGCTCGGGCGAGCGCCGGCGGCGCACCGGGTCGCCGGCGAAGGCGCTCAGGCGCCCGAGCGGCTGAAGCACCGCGTCGGCCCGGCGCAGGTTGCGGTTCAGCAGGCGCAGCAGCGCAGTCAACTCGCCGCTGTCCCACCAGCCGTCGGCGTAGCTGAGGCCCAGGCCCGTGGAGCCCTCGCGCAGCACCCTGCCCCAGACGCGGGAGTCGTGGACGGTGATAGTCGCCTCGAGTGGCGGGCCGTGGAGGCCGCCGGGCCGCCCGTCGCCGAATCGTCGCGTGCGGTCTCCCTCGACCACGGTCACGTGTCCGCCCCGGATTCAGGCGCAGCAGGGCCGGCAGCACCTGCCGGGCCGAACGGTCCGTGACACTCATGAGGCCGCCTCCGGCACGCGGCGCGGATGGGGCACGTAGGGCACGCGTTTGCGCCAGAGCCGGAATGCCTGGCGGTGAATCTCGGTCCAGACGCGGTAGGTCATGAACGGGCGCTCGAGCAGCGAACCTACTGCGCTGCGCGCTGTCAAGGGACGTCGGCGCAGCGTCCAGCCGAGCGCTGAACACCGTCTCGCCGCCGCGGGCGAGTTCCAGGCCGAACCGCAGCTCCCGGCCGGGTCCTTCGAGCTGGATCCGGTAGTCGCCGTCCATCTCCATGAACGGCGAGACGTGCAGCGCCTTGGAGAATCGCCCGCCGCCGCGCGCCTGCTCACCGGCGAGCACGTACCAGTGGCGCTCCTTCCATGGCGTGTTGGTCACCTCGAGCACGACCGCCTCGTCGGCGGCTCCAGCCGCTCCGCAGAAGTACACCGTCAGCGGGTTGAAGACGTAGCCGAGCGTGCGCAGGTTGGTGAGCATCGACACCGGCCCCCGCGGCCGCTCGCCGAGACGATCGGCGACCAGGTCGCGCACGAAGTCCTCGAGTGGGCCGTCAGCGCCGTCGCCGTAGTCGGCGCGGCGCAGCCAGACCGGGGCCGGGCGGCGCGCTGACCAGAGCGGCAGCCCGTCGAAGGCCTGCGGCACGCTCGCGAGGTCGACCAAGGTCATCTGCACCGGCACGGAGAAGGCGTGCTCGACCGGCGAGCTGCGGCGGTGCTCGAGCAGTCCGGCGTAGATCGCGCCGGCCGGGCGGTCGCTCATGCCGCGCGCGCCGCCGGGCGCTCGGCGAGCAGCAGCTCGCAGACCTCGTGCGCGCTGCGCAGGCCGTCCTCGTGGAAGCCCTCGCCCCACCACGCCCCGGCGTAGTAGACGCCGCCGGCGCCCTGGACCTCGTCGAAGCGCTGCTGCGCGGCGCGTGAGGCGAGGTTGAACACGGGGTGCTCATAGCTTCGCTGCGCCGCGATCTTCGCTGGATCGATCCGCTCGTCGCTGTTGAGCGACACGAACCAGTCGGTCGCGGTCGGCAGCGCCTGGAGGTTGTTCATCCAGTAGGAGAGCGTCGGCGCAGCCTCGCTGACAGCGGGAACGCTCACGTTCCAGCTCGCCCAGGCGCGCCGCGCGCGCGGCATCAGGCGCGCGTCGCTGTGGAGCGTGGCGCTGTTGCGGCGGTAGGCGATCGCGCCGAGCACCTCACGCTCGGCGGCGGTCGGCTCTTCGAGCAGCGCGAGCGCCTGATCGGAGTGCGCCGCGACCACGACGCGGTCGTAGGTGGCGACGCCGGAGCGGCTCACGACCTCCACGCCGCCGTCCACTCGCCTGATGCCCGTGACCGGCTCGGCGAGACGCAGCCGATCGCCGAGCGGCCCGGCGAGCGCCCGCACGTAGCTGCGTGATCCGGCGGCGATCGTTCGCCAGCGCGGCGCACCGCGCAACTGGAGCAGCCCGTGGTGCTGCATGAAGCGTGCGTAGGTGGTCGCGGGGAACTCCAGGAAGGTGTCGGGGTCGGCCGACCAGACCGCCGAGCCGAGCGGGACCAGGAACCACTCGCGGAATTCGCGCGAGAGCCCGAGGGCGTCGACGAACTCCGCCAGTGAGCCGGCTGGGCCGCGATCACCGCCGGTCGCCAGCTCTCTAGCCGCCCGGTTGAAGCGCGTGATGTCGTAGAGCATCCGCAGATAGGGCGGGCGCACGAAGCTGCGCGGCTGAGCGAAGATCGTCGCCGGGTTGGTGAGGCGGTACTCCAGCCCGGTCGCCTCGATGCCGGCGCCGAAGCTCATGTCGCTCGGCTGCGTCGCCACGCCGAGCCGGTCGAGCAGACGCGTGAAGCGGGGGTAGGTGTGCTCGTTGTAGACGATGAATCCCATGTCGATGGGAATCGGCTGGTCACCGTCGAGCACCTCGACGGTGTCGCTGTGCCCGCCGGCACGGAAACCGGCCTCGTACACGGTCACGTCGTGAACGGGGTCAAGGATGTGGGCACAGCCCAGGCCCGAGATGCCGGCGCCGACGACCGCCACTCGCAGCCTGTGGCGGCGCGGGTCGGCCGCGTGCCGGCCCGCGGCGAGTCTCGTCAGGGTTCCGTCGGCGTGGTTGCGGGTCATCCGTCACTCCGGTTTCGCAGGGCGGTGCGGGCTGGGAGCGAGGACGGGGCGGCCAGATGGCCGCCCCGTCGCTTCGCGGGTCCTGGGGCCGGCGCTACGAGTTCGGGAAGGTCTGCAGCAGCGGCGTGAACGAGCCGTCGAAGAAGCTGCCGACCGCGTAGACGACGGTGGTCGTCCCGGCATCGAACTTCAGGTCGGCAGGGCCGAACGCGCTGATGCTGTTGTCCGCGTCGGCGACGACCTCGATCGGGTAGGTGCCCTGCGGAACGACCGCCGCAGCGGCATCCGGGTTGCTGAGCGCGTTGATCAGCGGCGCGCCGCCTGCCAGCACGTCGACCGCGGGAGCGTCGGCGAGGTGGCGGACGATCACCCGCGCGTTGCCGGCGCCGGTGTCAGACACGTCGTTCGTGAACACGCCGAGCTTGGGCGAGGGCTTGCCCGCCGGGTCGCTGAGCCTGCCGGAGTCGGTGAGATAGGCGACTGCGGAGACGTTCTCGCCGCGGGAGAGGTAGGTCCAGCGCGTCAGCTTGATCGACGTGCCGTTGACGCGCACCTGGATCCGGTACCAGCCGGACCGCACCTCGAGCGGGCCGGCGACGGTCTTGTAGATCACGTCGTCGAAGACCTTGGTGTTGTCGAACAGCCGGTACACGCGGACCTGCACGGGCAGGTCCTGCGCGGCGCCCAGCGAGTCGCCGGGGATGCCGTGGACGAGGCTCAGGCTGGCGTTGCGGTTCTTCTTCCAATACCCGTTTCCGTGCTTGTGCCAGCTTGACTTGCCGTTCTTCTTCGAGCTCTTCTTGTAGTACTTCTTCGAGTTCTTGCTGCCGCTCTTCTTGCCGGACGCATCGGCGGCGGGCGCGAGAGCTGTCGCCGAGAAGACGGCGAGCGCGAGCAGCGCGGTGAATGCCAGCAGCATGCGGCGGGGAAGTCGAAGTGTCGATGTCACGGTGTCCTCCGGTGGTTGGTTGCTGATTGACGGCCGATACGCGACGTCCGGCGCGAGCGGTTGACAATCTGGCGCGCTCGCGCTCGCCGGCGGTCGGCGGCGGCCGCGCGCAGCGGGTCCTGGAGCGGCTGCGACGGGCGGTTTGGAGGCGCGCCGCGCTACGCCACCCGGACGAGCCATCGACGGACGGCATCGATGGTTCGCGGATGGTCCCTGAAGTCGTGGCCGACCCCGTCGAGCATCGCGACGGTGACGTCGGCGTTCCCTTCCCCGCGGGCCTGCGACGCCAGGCGCTCGGCGTCCGCGGGGTCGACCATCTCGTCCGCTGTGCCCTGAACGAGCAGGATCGGGGCCGCCACGCCGCCGATGTGCAGGTGGGCCTCGGCTGCTTCCGCTTCGGGTCCGCGGCTGTGCCACCAGGAGCGGGCGGTGTAGACGCCCGCGGCATGGGGCGCGTCGTCACCGAGGTACATGCGGTGGATGACGAGCGCGGTGTCCTGCTCCGCGGGGCTGTCGGCATGCGGGCGGCTCAGCTCGACCAGCTCGTCGTAGGACGGGGCCGCTCCGAAGTGCTCCATGCGCGCCCGGGTCGCCTCGGGAAGGCTCCAGGCGGCGCCCAGGCAGACGACGCCCAGCAGGGGGAGGCCGAGTTCGTGCGAGGTGGTGTGGATGGCGACCGACGCGCCGAGCGAGTAGCCCGCCACGATGACGTGGTCGAAGCCGTCGTCGGCGAGCCAGCGCACCGCCGCCCGCACGTCCATCAGCGAGTCCGGAAGCAGGGCGGTGCCGAAGATCTGCGCGACGTTGCCGATGCGCGTGTCGAGCGTGAGCACCGGGATGCCGGAGTCGGTGATCGGGCCGCGCAGGAACCGCAGCGTGCCGACGGTCATGCTGCCCTGGTTGCCGTGCAGCATCAGCAGCGCCGTGCGGCGGCCCGTGGCGCGCGCGCGCTGCTCGCTCGCGGACTCGTTGAACTCGAGCATCGCGTCATGGCGACCTCCGTCCTCCGCCTCGATCGTCAGCAGGCGTGCGGACCGTGGGGCGGAGCGGCGCGCCGGCGCCGGCGCGTCGCCCGCCGGCAGCGCATCGATCCATGCCACCGCGCGCTCGGCCGCCTGCGGGACGAGTCCCCAGAAGGTGTGGTCCGCGCCGGGCACGTGCTCGAGTTGGACCGGCACGCCGGCGCTGCGGGCCGCGTCGGCGAGAGCCTCCCCCTCGTCGCTCGGCAGCAGCGGGTCGTTGCCCGCCTGGATCAGCGCGACGGGCACCGTGATGTCGCGGATCCGGTTCAGTGAGACGGCGTTCCACGCCTCCGGTCCGCGGGATTGCCACCAGGTGCGCAGTGTCCAGACCTCGGCGTCGATCGGAGTGTCCGTCGGTCCCGACCCGCGCCGCACGATGACGATGTCGTCGCGACCGCCCCGGTCGATGCCGGCGCGCAGCGCCGCGCGCTCCATCTCGGTGTAGGAGGGCTGGGCGCCGTTAGCCGTCCAGCGGCGGCGGATCGACTCCGGCAGCGACCACGGATGGGCCAGTGTGCAGATCCCGACCACCTCCGCCGGTTGGCGCAGCGCCTGGTAGTGGGTGACCATCGTCGCGCCGAGGCTGTAGCCGAGCAGCACGATCTTCGTCCAGCCCCGCTCGCGCGCGAGGTCCATCGCGCCGTCGAGGTCGTGCGGGGTCTCCTCGAACAGCCCGCCGCCGTATACGACCCCGAAGTTCGCCATGCGGGTGTTCACCGACATGACGGGGAAGCCGTGGTGGACGAGCTCGAAGGCCAGTTGCCGCGGTACGCCGCCCAGGTAGCTCCCCATCGACCCGTGCACGATCAACACCAGGGTTCCCGCGCGGCCGGGCGTTTCGGTCCGCGGGCGCATGTGCAGCCCGTCCCAGTGTCGTCCGTCGCTCGTGCGGACGACCACGAGCTCCGCGTCGGCGTCGACGTCGTCATGGCCGAACTCGGTGTGCGGGCGGCTGCCCGACTGCACCTCGAGGCGGTTCGGCCGCGGCGGCACCCCGTCGGGACGGATGGAGCGATCGGCGCTCATCGAAGGCATTGTCCCCTGTGGGAGCATCGAGGGCGAATACAGGCGCCGCAGCACCGTGGCTCGCCCGCGTGCTCGTGCTCACGTCCCGGGGCGGCGGCTACCGTGACCTCATGGGACCCAGCATCGACGAGCGCCTGGACCTCTACGCGGTGAAGCGCCAGTTCGCGCGCGCGACCGAGCTGCTCGACCTCACCGAGGCGACCGCGGACGTCGGGTTCCTGCTGCGCGCGCGCCGGGCGCTGCTGCCGCTGCCGATCATCGATCGGCCCGTGCCGGTTGATCACACGGCGGTCTTCCCGCCCTTCACGCGGCGACCGGCACGGGCGCTGAAGGGCCGCCGCGTGGCCGTGGTCGCCTCCGGCGGCGGGGGAGCGGCGGTCGCCGCGGTCGGCGTCGCGCGGGCGTTCGAGGAGGCGGGGATCGAGCCGGAGCTGATCGTCGGCTGCTCGGGCGGCGCGATCTGGGGAGCGATGTGGGCGGCCGGCCTGAGCGCCGAGGAGATGGCGGAGTTCTCGCTTACCTGGCGGCCCGAGGACTACCTCGACATCCAGTGGCTGCGACTTCCGCGCTTCGCCCTCTCGGCGCTGAAGGGCTTCACAGGGCTGGCCAAGGGTGAGGCGATCGAGCAGCTCGTCGACGAGCGGCTGCGCCGCATGCCGGTCGGCGAGACGCCGATCCGCTTCGAGAGCATCGTCTACAACATGGACCTCGGGCAGGTCGAGTACTTCGGGACGAGGCAGACCCCCGAGGTGTCGATCGGACACCTCGTGCGGGTCGCGATCGCGCTGCCGCTGTTCATCGAGTCCGTGCCCGTGCGCGGGCACCTCTACGTCGACGGCGGGATCATCGAGGTGTGGCCCGCCGAGCCGGTGCTGGAGGCCGACGACATCGACCACGTGTTCGGCCTTAACTTCATGCTCCCCGAGGGGTTCCAGCCGCACGACATCACCGGCTGGAGTGAGCGCCCGCTCGGTCTGCTGCAGGCCAGTCGCCAGCTCGAGCAGGGCCTGCACCTCGAGATGGCGCGCCGCTCGCAGCGCCGGCTCGGCGATCGCCTCACGTTGATCGACCCTGTCGAGGCGAGCGAGCTGCGCGGCGTGCGCTTCTACGAGCTGTTCATCGACCGCTCCCACTGGCCGCGGCTGATGCGCCAGGGCTACGAGCACGCCACCCGGGCGCTCGCGCCGTTCCGCCGCCGGCCACGGGCGTGAGGGCGAGCACCCGTGGCAGGTGCCGTGCCCCACGTCACCGTTGCCCGCCTCGCCGCGGGTGGATAGCGTCGCGTCACGGATGCTGCGCCGCCGCCTTCCTGATGCCGTGACAAGGCGCCCGGTGGTCCTTCTGACCGGAGCGTCTTCCGGCATCGGGGCCGCCGCGGCCGCCGCGCTCGCCGCGCTCGGGCACCAGGTCACCGGCGCCAGCCGCCGCGGCAGCGCGCCGCCGGGCGTCCGCGGGCTGGCGCTGGACGTCACCGACGACGACGCCGTGCGGGAGGCCGTCGCCGAGGTTCTGGAGCGGCACGGGCGGCTCGACGTGGTCGTGAACGCCGCGGGCTACGGTCTCGGCGGCGCGGTCGAGACGACGTCGCTCGACGAGGCGAAGGCGCAGATGGAGACGAACTTCTGGGGTGCGGTGCGCGTCACGCGCGCAGCTCTTCCGGCGCTGCGTGCCGGCGGCGAGGGCCTCGTGGTCAACGTCAGCTCGCTCGCCGGGGTCTTCGCGCTGCCGTTCCAGGGTTACTACAGCGCGAGCAAGTTCGCACTCGAGGGCTGGAGCGAGGCGCTCGCCTACGAGGTCGCCCCGTTCGGTGTCGGAGTGACGCTCGTGCAGCCGGGCAACGTCCGCTCAGGGTTCACGGGTGGGCGTCGCGATGCTTCGGGCGCCGGGGACGCTCCCTACCGGGATGCTCGTCGCCGCGCGCTGGACACCATGATCCGCGACGAGCTGGGGGGAGTCGGCCCGGAGGTCGTCGCGAAGACGATCGCCGCCGTGGTCGCCGCCCGCAGGCCGCCACGCCGCGTGACCTCCGGCAGCGCCGCCGAGCGCTCGACCGTCCTTCTGCGCCGCGCGCTGCCGGCACGCACCTTCGAGTGGCTGGGGCGACGCCTGATGCTCGAGCGGTAAACCGGCCGCACCCTCGTTCTGCAATCGTCCGGGAATGGCCGCCGGTGCCGTCCGTCGCTACGTCGCTCTCGGTGACTCGACGACCGAGGGGCTGGAGGATCCGTATGCGCACGGCAGGGGCTACCGCGGCTGGGCGGACCGCCTCGCGGAGCGGCTTGCGGCGCTCGACGCGGGCCTTCTGTACGCCAACCTCGCCGTTCGCGGCCGCAAGCTCGCGCAGATCCGCGCCGAGCAGCTGGCTCCGGCGCTCGCGATGCAGCCCGATCTCGCCAGTGTCGTCGGCGGCGTCAACGACGTGCTGCGACCGCGCGCCGACGTCGACGCGCTCGCCGCGGACATGGACGCGATGGTCGCCGCACTGACCGGCACGGGGTCGACCGTCCTGCTCCTGACCTACCCGGACTTCGGCGAGGTGATGGCGATCGCGCGGCGGGTGAGCCCGCGGCTGCGGGCCTACAACGCCCACGTGCGGGCGATCGCGACTCGGCACGGAGCGCGGCTGATGGACATCGAGGCCGGCGGGCTGGTGGACGCACGGCTCTTCCATCCCGATCGCCTGCACGCCAACAGCGCGGGCCACGAGCGGATCGCCCTCGCGGCCGCAGCGGCGCTCGAGCTGCCGGGTGCGATCGCCGACTGGCGGCAGCCGCTGCCGCCCGCGCCCGCCCCGTCCCGGATGCAGACGCTGCGTGAGGACGCGCGCTGGGCCCGCGCGCACCTCGCGCCGTGGATCGGCCGCAGGCTGCGCGGGGTCTCCTCCGGGGACGGCGTGCCCGCAAAGCGTCCTCAGCTCTCGCCGCTCGTCCCGGCTGCCGAGCACGGGGGCGAGTGATCGCGGCCATGCGTGCGGCCGCCGTCCAGATGGAGCCCGCCCTCGCCGACGTCGCGGCGAACCTCGAGGCGGCCGAGCAGCTCGCCGACCACGCCGCGGCTGCAGGCGCGGACTGGATCGTGCTGCCGGAGTTCTTCACGACCGGCATCGGGTTCTGCGAGGAGCTGGCCGGCGCGGCGCTCGCACCCGACGGCGCGGCCACGGAGCTGCTGTGTTCGCTGGCCGCGCGTCACGGAGCGACGGTCGGCGGCTCGTTCCTGTGCCGCGACCCCGACGGCGAGGTCCGCAACGCGTTCGTGCTCGCGGGCCCGGACGGCCGCGTGCTCGGCCGCCACGACAAGGATCTGCCGACGATGTGGGAGAACGCCTTCTACGTCGGCGGCACCGACGACGGCCTGATCGACACAGGCGAGCTGACCGCCGGAGTGGCCCTGTGCTGGGAGCTGATGCGCACCCAGACGGCGCGTCGCCTGCGCGGGCGCGTCGACGTCGTGGTCGGCGGCTCGGGCTGGTGGAGCATCCCGCCGTGGCCACCGCGCGCCGTCACGCGGCGCTGGGAGCAGCGCAACGCGCGAACCGCCGCGGCGGTCGCCCAAAGCTTCGCCCCGCTCGTCGGAGCGCCCGTGATCCACGCCGCGCACGCCGGGCCGCTCGAGTGCGCGTTTCCCTGGTGGCCGCTCGGCTACCGCGGGCACTTCCAGGGCGGAGCACTGATCTGCGACGCCCGCGGCCGAGTGCTCGCGCGGCGTGATTGCCGGGAGGGAGCGGGCTTCGCCATCGCGGAAGTGACGGCGGGCGCGGCGGCGCCGGCGGGCGAGGTGCCGGCGCGCTTCTGGCTGCACCGCCGTGGTCCGATGCCCGCGCTGGTCTGGAACGTTCAACGGGCGCATGGGCGCCGCTGGTATCGGCGGCATACGGCGGGTAGGCCGCCGCTGCAACTCCGAGGCCCATGAGCGCCCACGACTTCGATCAGGTCGCCGCCAAGCTGCGGACGCCGCCCCCGAACCTGGCGGCGCTCGAGGGCCTGACGGCGCCGCAGCTCACACTCCTGAGCGACCTGATCGACGCCGCCTGCGCGCGCGAGCGGCGCGCGGTGGCCGTGGCGTTCGAGCACGCGCTGCCGTTGTTGCCGCGTGCGCTGATCCTCGAACTGCTCGGAGGTCGTGAGCGATGAGCGGCCTTGCCGGCGAGGCTGAGCTCGTCAAGCTCGGGCGAGTGCTGGGGGTCGAGCCCGAGGCGCTGGCCTTTCTCGACGGCGCCGCGCCCGCGGAGCTGCGCAGCCTGCGGTCAGCGGTGCACGCGCTGACCTTCGGTCAGAACCGCACGCTGTTCGAGCGCCTCGCCTCGCTGGTCGAACCGTTCCCCACGCGGCTCACGGCGATGCTCGCGCAACGCGGCGGGCCGCTGCTGACGGCGCGCGTCGCCGGCGAGATCGCGCCCCGGCGCGCCGCCGCGGTGGCCGCCCGGCTGCCGGTCGCCTTCCGGGCCGACGTCAGCGCGGAGCTTGACCCGCGGCGCACGGCAGAGCTGATCGGCAGCCTCCCCGTCGCGCGCATCGTCGAGGTCGCGCTGGTGTTGGTCGAGCGCGGCGACCACGTCACGCTGAGCCGCTTCGTCGACCTGCTCCCTGACACTACGGTGGGCGCCTGCATGGAGGCGATCGAGGACGAAGCAGCGCTCCTGCGGATCGCGTACTTCGTGAGCTCGAAAGAGCGCCTGGGGCAGATCCTCGGGCTCATGACCCGCGCGCGCCGCAAGCGGCTCGTTCAGTGCGTCGCGGACGATCCCGACGGGCTCTGGCGCCCGTTCGCCTCGTTGCTCGCCCATGGCGGCGAGCCGCTGCGACGGGAGCTCGCGGAGTTCGCGCAGGCGCGGCTCAGCCACGATGACGCCGCGCGCGTCGACGCGGCGGTCGCGGCGGAGCTCAGAGCGCTCGACGGGCCTTGACGGAAGCCGGGCCGCTGCGTGATCAGCTCTCAGGCTCGCGGCTGGAGGATGACGAGCGGGATCTCGCGGTCCGTCCGCTCCTGGTAGCCGCTGTAGCTGCCATAGGCCGCGACGGCCTTCGGCCACAGCCGGCCGCGCTCGTCGGCATCGGCGATGCGTGCGTGGACCGCTCTGCGCTCCCGGCCGATCTGCACCGTCGTGTCGGGGTGCGCGCGCAGGTTGTGATACCAGGCGGGGTGCTTGGGGTGGCCGCCCTTGGAGGCCACGATGACGACATCGCGCCCGTCCTCGACGTAGATCAGCGGCGTGGTGCGCCGGGTCCCGCTCTTGGCGCCGACGTGTTCGAGCAGCAGCATCGGCGGCGCGCCGGGGAAGCGGTGACCGACGAGCCCGCCGGTCGCGCGGTAGACGAGCGCGTGGCCCCCCATCAGGCGGCGCAGCACGGGCCAGGAGCGGTCGGCAAGCCTCATGACGTCCATGCCAGGCAGCCTACGCGGAGCGTGGCCTGCGCACAGCAGCGCGCCCGCTCGGGCCGGCTGTGTACATCAGCATCGGCTCGCCGCCCCACACGGCGGGGCGCTCGACGGTCATGCCGAGCTTCTCGGCCACGCGCCGGGAGGCCGCGTTGCTCTCGGAAATCATCGAGACGATCCGCGGCAGCGCGAGCACGTCGAAGGAGTAGTCGCGCCAGGCGGCGCCCGCCTCGGTAGCGATGCCCTGGCCCCAACAGGACCGGTGCACGATCCAGCCGAGCTCGACCTCGTCGTCGCCCTCGACGGTCGTGCGGTGCAGGCCGCAGTCGCCGACGAGCTCGCCGCTGTCCCGCAACACGACGGCGCAGCGCCCGAAGCCGTCGGCTGCGTAGCGGGCCTGATTGCGCTCGATCCAGGACCGCGCGCCCGCGCGGTCGAGTGGATCTCCCCAGAGCGCCAACGCCTCCGCGTCGCCGAGCAGGGCCGACAGCGCATCGAGATCGCCGTGCTCCAGCGGACGCAGGATCAGGCGCGCCGTCTGAAGCCTCATGCCGGAACCGTAGCGGCGCCCGCGCACCGCGTGGGAAGCGGGCCTAGGCGGCTTCCGTCACCGCCGCGCTCTCGGAGAGCCGCCGGGCCGGGATCAGCAGCCACGCCGTGGCGACCGCGCCGACGGCCGCCAGCGCGGCACTGGCGATCAGCGCGTGGTGCAGCCCATCGACGTACCCCTGGAGGTCGCCGCCGAGCGCCGCGTCCGCGGGCACCAGCGTTCCGAGCGCCGCGATTCCCACCGCCACGCCGGTCTGCCGGAACGTGTCGTTGGAGCCGGCGGCGAGACCGCTCTGCTCATCGGGCAGCGCGTCGAGGGCAAGCGCGCTTCCGGTCGGGTTGAAGAGACCGGTGCCGAGGCTGGTCACGAGCAGGCCGGGCAGCAGGGCCGTCCACGCCGAGTCGACGTCGGCGACGAGCATCAGCGCCAGCCCGGCGGCGACGAGCGCAAGCCCGATGCTGGCGATCTTGGCCGGCGAGTGGCCCGCTCCGAGCTGCGCGGTCATCCCCGAGACGACGAATACGAGAAACGTGCCCGGGAGGTAGACGAGGCCGGTCTGGATCGGCGACATGCCGAGCACCGTCTGCAGGTAGAGGGTGAGGTACAGGAACACCGCGAAGAACGACGCCGCGATCGCGAACACGGCCACCTGTGCCCCGGCGAAGTCGCGACGGCCCAGCAGGCGAAGCGGCAGCATCGGTTCGCGCGACCGAGCCTCGACGATCACGAACGCGATCAGCAGGGCCGCGGATCCGGCCAGCGCCGCCACGATGCCCGCGCTGCCCCAGCCGTCCTCGTTCCCGCGCAGCAGCGCAAGCACCAGCAGGAACAGGCCGCCGATGAGCGTGACCTGTCCCGGCAGGTCGATCCGCCGCGGCGTCGGGTCGCGACCCTCGGCGACGGACCGGTAGGTGATCCACAGGACGACCACGCCGATCGGCACGTTGACGAGGAATATCGCGCGCCAGCCGAACATCTCGGTCAGCCCGCCGCCGATGAACGGCCCGAGCGCGAACGCGCCTCCGATCGCGGCACCGTAGGCGGCCAGCGCCTTCACCCGTGCCTGGCTGTCCGGCGTGACCTGCGAGATGAGCGCCAGCGCGGTCGCGAACATCATCGATGCGCCCAGGCCCTGGAGGGCGCGGGCGCCGACGAGCACTTCGATCCCTGAGGCCGCACCGCACAGCGCCGAGCTCACGGTGAAGACCCCGAGGCCGAGCACGAAGAGCTTGCGCCGGCCGAACCGGTCCGCGATCGCCCCCGCCGTGAGGACGGTCGCCGCGAGTGGGATCGTGTAGGCGTCGACGATCCACTGAAGCCCGCCGAGACCGGTGTCCAGTCCGCCCGCGATCTCCGACAGGGCCGTGTTTACGACGCTGATGTCGAGCATCAGCATCGCGGTCGCCAGGCAGGCGACGACGATCGTCAACGTCTGGTTCAGCCGCGCCGGCTCACTCATGTCGCAGACGACCCTACATCCGCAGCGCGTCGCAGATGGTCCCGCTCGGGCTTGCGCGTTCCGGCCGGGCCCGCCTGCGGGTTTGCGGACGGCGAAATGGTGGACGGCCCTTCAGGCGACGGCGTAGACGGGCCAGCGCTCGGGGATGCCCTTTAGTTCGTGTTCGCCGCGGTCGGCGAAGCCCAGCTCGCTTCCGATGACGAGGTCGCGGACGGTGCGGGAGACGAGGATCTCGCCGCTGCCGGCGAGGCTCATGATGCGCGCTGCGAGGTGGACTGCGAGTCCCGCGACGTCCTCCTTCGTGCGCTCGACCTCTCCGGTGTGCAGGCCGGTGCGCAGGTCCAGGCCCAGGTCGCGGGCCCCCGCGACGATGCTCTGGGCGCAGCGCACTCCCTGAGCCGGTCCGGGGAACAGCGCAAGGATCCCGTCGCCGGTGCTCTTGACGGTCTGTCCGCCGTGTGCGCCGACGGCATCGCGCGTGTCCGCGAGGTGGCGGCCGAGGATGTCGGCCCAGGCGCGGTCACCGGCCTGCGCGGCGCGCCGCGTCGAGTCGACCAGATCGGTGAACAGCACGGTGGCGAGAACGCGATCGGTGGCCGGGGCCGGCGTCGTGCCCGTCACGAACTCCTCGATGATGTCCCGCGATCAGCTCGATGTCCATCTCGAACACGAACGCGCAGTTGCCCGGTACTTCCCGGTGCTCGGCGCCGGGAATCAGGTCGGCGAACTCACGGACGGCTTCGGACGGCACCATCGCCAGATCGCGCGGGTGCAACACGAGTGTCGGCGCCTGGACCAACGGCAGCGCCTCGCTGATGTCGCTCGTCAGCGACAGCCGCAGCAGCCGCTCGGCCTGCCTCGGCGTCACCGACGAGCGTATGTACTGGCCGAGCCGCTCACGCAGCGCCGGGTCCGTCGCCGCCCGAGGTGCGTACAACGGAATCATGGCGCCCGGGAAGCTGTCGATCTCCGTGATGCCGCGTGCGGCCTCCGCCGCGAACTCGGGTGCGCTCGCCGCAGTCCCGCGCACCGACGGCGCGAGCGCGATCAGGCCGCCGACGCGCTGCGGGCGCGTGGCCGCGAGCAGCGCGAGCGAGCGCGAGCCGTCGAGACTCCCGAACAGCACCGGCCGCTGCGCGCCGACGGCGTCGATCACGGCGAGCGCATCCTGCGCGTGGGCCTCCAGCGTCAGATCGTCCTTGATCGGGTCCGAGAGCCCCGTGTCGCGGCGGTCGTAGCGGATCACGCGCGCGAAGCGTCCCAGGCGCTCGAACAGCCGCACCGCTTCCGGCAGCCGCCAGACCGCCTCGACGTTCGACGCCGTTCCGCCGCTGAACACCAGATCGTGATCTCCCGAGCCGAAGACCTGGTAGGCGATCGCCAGCTCGCCGCTGCGGACGTAGCGCGTATTCGGGATGTCCACCCCGGCGACATTACCCGGCACTCCGCACAGCCTGCGGACCGCACCCGCGCGCGGGGGGCTGCCGCTTGCACCATGGCAACCGGCGTGTGAGGATCTCGATCGGCCGGTCATGGCGAGCACCTGGTGTTCAGCCGGCCCTGGAGTACGGGCGCCGCACAGGTGCCGCAACGACTCAAGGAGGGGATTCCGTGTTCCGGAAACGAACCGCCAAGCGCAGCCGCTTGGCCCTCGCGCTGGTCGCAGCGCTCATCGCAGCGCTCGCGATCACCCCGGCGGGAGCGTCCGCCAAGGGCAAGCGCGACCTGACCGTCATGACCCAGAACCTGTACCTGGGTTCCAGCCTGACGCCCGCGCTGGCCGCGAGCGACGCGCCCGGTTTCGTGGCCGCCGTCGCGCAGATCTACGCGACGGTGCAGTACACGAACTTCCCGGCCCGCGCCGAGGCGATCGCCGACTCGATCCAGGCCAAGCAGCCCGACCTGATCGGCCTTCAGGAGGTGACGAAGTGGACTACGGGAGGCCTCAACCCGCCCCCGGGCTACGACTTCCTGACGATCCTGCAGAGCGCGCTTGACGCCCGCGGGCTCGACTACTCCGTGGCTGCCGTCGTCAACAACGCGAACATCGGCCCGGCACCGCTCGCGCTCCCGGGCTGCGTCCAGCCGGGGCCGACGATCACGTGCTCGGTGCAGCTCGAGGACCGCGACGTGATCCTCGTCAACGACGACACGCCCGGCCTCACGTGGAGCAACCCGCAGAGCGGGCGCTACACCGCCCAGCAGGTGCTCAACTCCCCGGTCGGACCACTGTCGTTCGACCGTGGCTGGACGAGCATCGACGCGCGGCTGAAGAAGCAGCCGTTCCGGTTCGTGAACACGCATCTGGAGACCGAGGACTTCCCGGCCACGCAGCAGGCGCAGACGGCCGAGTTCCTCGCCGGCCCGGGCAGGGGCGGGACGATCATCGCCACCGGCGACTTCAACTCCGCCTCCGACGGCTCGACGACCACCTCGTACGCGCAGCTCACCGCGCCCGGCAAGTTCCGTGACGCGTGGGACGAGACCGAGCTCGGCCCGGGCAGCTCCTGCTGCCAGACGTCGAACACCCCGCCGCTGGCGCCGGGGGCCCTGAACAACCCGGTCTCGACGCTGCAGACGCGGATCGACCTGGTGCTCAGCCGCGGCGCCGCCCGCTCGGACGGCGACGAGGCCGAGCTGATCGGCGACACGCCCTTCCAGGGCACGCCGCCGTTCTGGCCCTCCGACCACGCAGGCGTGGTCGCCCAGGTCCGGCTCAACGGCTGACCGGATGACGCGCGCGCGGGGCCGCCGAGCCGGGCGGCCCCGCGCGACGCACGATCGTGCACCGCTCGAACGCTTAGACTCGATGCCGAGGTGGCCAGAGCGCCCTGCAGCATTCGCGGCCGGATCATCATGCCGTCGATCGTCGCGGCGGCGCTGGCTTGCGTGCCCTCGAGCGCACACGCGCTGACGGTCTTCGGAAGCGACCTGAACCGCCCGGCGAACAATGGAGTCGACTGCACGGCCGTGCCCACGTCGATCCTGGGTGCCTTCGCTGTGTTCCCGAGCAACCAGCAGACCTGCACCTGGGTCGCCACCGGTCGCGATCTCGGCGCCCGGGAGAGCTTCGCGGTGCCGTCAGGGAACGGCACGATCGTGAGGGTGCGGGTCAAGGTCGGCGCGATCAGCGGCCCGATGCAGGTCGTCGTGTTGCGGGCGATCCGCCCGGCACAGGGGCCGGTGCAGATACCCACCGGCGGCGGCGCCGGCGTCAACGTCGCGTGCTGCAAGGAGGTGGCGCGCAGCGCCCCGTTCACGCCGGCCCCGAACGCGGTCTCGACGATCGCCATGAACCTGCCGGTCAAGAGCGACGTCGTCCCGAACCCGATCACGCTCGCGTACGACTTCGACGTGCTGGGGCTCAGCGTGTTGGCGCCGGGCGTGCCCGTGCCCGCCCACGACACCGGCGAGTGGGCGAACATCAACAACCTGAACGCCAGCTTCACGGCCGGTTACTACCCGGCCTGGCAGCCCGGTCAGGAACGAGTCGACTCCTCCGGCATCATGGGCTACCAGGTCCTGATGCAGGCCGACTGGGAGCCCGAAGCGGCGGCCACCCCCGTCGCCGGCACGGTCGGCGCCACCCCCGTCGCCGGCACGGTCGGCGCCACCCCCGGCGCCGCCGTGACCCTGGTGGCACCGACCGCTCGTGTGCGCCAGAACTTCCTGAGCTTCGGCCTGCGCTGCAACCAGGCGACGCCATGCACCGGCGCCGTGGTCGTGCAGAACCGCAATGCGCGGGTCGCCAACGCCGCCGCGCTGCGGGCGCTGGCCGCGCGCGAGCGCGCGACCGCCGGGCCGGCCGCGAAGAAGAGCCGGCTGCTGACCCTGGCCAAGGGCAAGTTCAGCATCAAGGCAGGCAAGGCCAAGACGATCACCGCGCGCTTCACCCGGCAGGGCAGGCGGTACGTGCGCAGGTACAAGAAAAGGCTGCAGCGTGTCGTGCTCTACGCGAACCTGAAGGTCGGCAAGAAGCAGATCCGAGGCGGGCGCCTGCACCTCAAGCGGTGAGCGACGCCCACCCGCCGTTCGCGACCCATGCTTCGCGCCGCTTCGACTCGCGGGCGAAAGGTGAAGGGCCACCCGTGGGAGGTGGCCCTTCAGCGAGGAGGTTCACGCGTGCAGTCCGTGCAACCAGGACGCTAGATGGTCCCGACCGCCCAGTCAGCCGTACGAACTACTCCGCCGGCGGCAGTAGTAAGTGCCCGGTGGAGGTGGCTGCTTGTTGGGGTTCGCAGGGGTGTCGAGCTTCGGGGGTGTCAGCGAAGCGGTCGCCGACGGATTCTGTCAGCCGATCCCTCTTGCCAAGCTGGGGCGGGATGAGGTCGGGGGCGAGCCGGCAGAGCTCAGCCGTGTCGGTCCAGCCAGTCGAGAAAGTCGGCAGCGGTGAAGACCGGGAACCGGTCGCGCAGTGCCAGGAGGTGCTTGTCTCCGGAGACGAGGGCGGCCCTGTGGGCCTCGGCGAGGGCGAGGAGGTAGTCGTCGGCGGGGTCCTTGCAGCGGGCCGGCGGTTGCGGAACATCGGGCCCGATCCTCGCGCCGCGCGCGAGGAGCTCCAGGACCGCGGTCGCCGATTGCTCGGGGATGCGCTTGCGGAGCTTGGGTTGGGGTCGAGAACCGCGCGCACGCTTCAGCGCTTCTTGCGCCGCGCGAACCGCCTCCGGTGTCCTTCGCAGAGCCGACGCCCGGACTCGAACCGGGGACCCCTTCATTACGAGGGCGCCCGGGGTGGTTTCCGGCGTCGTCGTGTGTCCTGTGAAGTCCCTGCAAATCAGCTTGATTTGCAGACCTGACATGACGGGAGTGTATCGCGCTGAAACGGGCTTCCGGACCCGGTAGCGGACCCGGTGGCGACCGTTGGAGCCCGTCGCGGCGTCCATGGCCCGTCGGTCGCTCCGCGTCACCGAGTACTGCTTCGGCGGCAAGGCCGGTGACGACAGCGGCCGCATCTCTCGGTCGGACGAAATGCACTCGGACATCCCCTCCACGATCGCCGGCCCGGACCACTTCCGTTGGCTGGGCGAACAGCTACCGTCCACGCCCGCGTGTAGGGGTAGCATGCCGGCGTGCCGATACCCCGGACAGCAGTCGACCTTTTCGCTGGGGCCGGCGGCACAACGCAGGGGCTCAAGGATGCCGGTTTCACGGTGCTGGCGGCTGTCGAGAACGACCCCGACGCGACCGCCACCTACCGGGCCAATCACCCTGAGGTGACGCTGTACGAACGCGACGTCCAACGGATCCGAGCGCCGGCGTTTGCTCGTCGGCACGGCGGACGGCGGTTGGGCCTGCTAACCGCCTGCCCACCATGCCAGGGCTTCTCGACGCTCGGCCTCGGCGACACCAGCGACCCGCGCAACGATCTCGTGATGACCGTGGAGCGCTTCGCACGGCCGCTTGCACCATGGGCAATCGTCCTGGAGAACGTTCCAGGTCTGGCCGCTGACCGACGACTGGGGAGGCTCGTCGCCAACCTCAGCGCCGAGTACGTCGTTGCCCAGTACCTCGTGGACGCCGCCGACTTCGGCGTTCCCCAGCGGCGGCGCAGAGTTGTCGTGCTCGCGGTCGACCGGTCGTTGGCACCTGCGTTCACCCCACAGCTGCTCGGTCTGCTGCCACCGGGGTTCGATGCGTCGCGGCGCACCGCCGCGGATGCACTCGCGGCCGCCGACGGCCTGACTGAGGAGGGTGATCCAGTTCACCGGGCCCGGCGTTCGTCGGACATCGTGGCCCGGCGAATCAGGGCCGTGCCGCGCGGAGGAGGGCGTCTAGACCTTCCCAGCAACCTTCGTCTGGCTTGTCATAACAGACTGAAGACGACGGGCGCCACATCGATCTACGGCCGCATCGACCCCGATCAGCCGGCACCGACGATGACCACGCGGTGCACCACGCCGTCGTGCGGGCGGTTCATCCACCCCTTCGAGGACCGTGGACTGACCCTCCGGGAAGCGGCCCTGCTGCAGACGTTCCCGCTGGACTACGCGTTCAAGGGAACCCACCAGTCCGTCGAGCGACAGATCGGAAACGCCGTCCCCGTACGGCTCGCGGCCGCACTGGCCAGCATCGTGACTACGCTCACCACCGTGCCGGCCATGAGCGAATCAGTGGCATGACCGACGTGACTGGCCAACCACACACGCCGCCAGCAGCCGACGGGAGCGGCGATGACCCGCTCGAACTGGTCTTCGGCGGCAGTCTCGTCGAGCAACTCGGCGCGCAGCTGTACCCCAGCGCCACCGCGACGGTCGCCGAGCTGATCTCCAACGCCTGGGATGCCGACGCGACGGCCGCGTGGGTGACGATGCCGTTCGATGACTGGGGTGAGGACTCCACCATCGAGGTGCTCGACAACGGCCACGGAATGGATCGCAACCAGGTTCGCGACTACCTGATCGTCGGCCGCAAGCGCCGCCTGTCCGATCACGGCTTCTCCGAAGGCGGACGCCCGGTCCACGGGCGCAAGGGCCTAGGGAAGCTCGCCGCGTTCGGAACCGCCGGCATCCTGGAATGCACGACCTGCCGCGCGGGCGGATCGACGATCACCTTCCTGATGGACTACGACGCCATTCGCGTCCGGGACCCTGACGATCCCTACCCCGTCGAAGAGATCGAGGAGGCGCCGCCGCTGGTGGATCCGGACACGGGCGAAGCGCTCGAGCACGGCACCCGAATCCGGTTGACCAAACTACGCCAGAAGCGTCGGCTCGGCGAGGATCCGTTTTTCGTCTCAATGGCCCGCCGGTTCGCGCTGGACGACGTGCAGATGACGGTCGGCATCAACGGCCGCAAGCTCGGACGGTTTGAGTACCCCGTGCAGTTTCGCTTCCCTCGCGACGGCGTACCTGCCGGCGCGACAGTCGAGGACGACTGGGGCGTCGAGACCGTCGACGGCCACGAGGTCCGCTGGTGGATCGGATTCACCGAGAAGCCGCTCGACGAGGAAGGAGTGCAAGGCATCTCGTTGCTCGCCCGCGGCAAGATGGCCCAACGGCCGTTCAAGTTCGAGAAGGTCCAGGGCACGACGGGACAGTTGGGGCAGGAGTACCTCGTGGGCGAGGTCATCGCCGACTGGTTGGACATCGGCGAGGACATAGAGGACGACCTGATCCAGTCCAATCGCGACCAGCTTCAGCTCGAAGATCAGCGGCTTGCGGCACTGCTCGCGTGGGGTCAGCGCCGCCTGGGTTGGGCGCTGATCCAGCGCAACGACCTCCGGCGCCAGAAGGCCGTCGAGGAGTACGAGGCGAGCGAGGCGATTCGCAGTCTGCTGGAACCGTTCACCAGCGGAGAGCGCAAGCGGTTCCTCGCGATCGCCCATTCAGCCAGCCAGCTCCCCGAGATCGAGCAACAGGACGTTGTCAAGCTCATGAGCGAGATCGTCAACGCGCGCGAGGACCAGGTCGTACGTGAACTGATGGAGCGCATCGAGGCGGAAGACGACGCGTTCCAGCCGCGCATGTGGGGTCTGGTTGCCGAGTTCGGTCTCATCGACGCGCGCCGCACGCACTCCATCATCGACGCGCGGCTCGCCACGCTGGTCCAAATGGAGCGTGCGCTGTCAGAGGGCGCCAAGGAGGTCCCGGTGATCCACGAGATCATCACGAACAACTCCTGGCTGCTCGACCCGCGGTGGGATGCTCTCGGCCATGAGGTCGACATCGACAAGATGGGGATTCGCTACGAAGGGGAGAAGGATCCGAACACGGGTCGGTTCATCGACTTCCTGTTCGCGCTCGCGCCAAAGGCGCCCGCGGCCGTCGACCAGGTCGTCGTTGTGGAGATCAAGCGCGGCACACACCCGGATGGCACCCTCCGCAAGGCGACGCTCGACGAGGTCAACAAGTTCCACTTCTATGTCCAGAGTGTTGTCAAGCAATACGCCAAGAACACCACTCCGCCGCGCGTCCGCGGCCTGATGATCGCGAACGGGTACAGCGAGGACGGGGACATGATTCGCAAGAACCTGGAGGCTCTGCAGTCCCCGGTCATGGAGTTCAAGACGTGGGACCGCGTTCTTGAGGAGAGCGAGCGGCTTCACCTCTCATGGCTTGAGGTGACCAAGGACCGGCTGCGGAGCACCGGCGCCGCGGCGGACGCTACGTCGACCGACGGCGACTCGGCCAGCCAGGTGGAAACCTGATCGACGGGCGCCAGTCGGCCGCCGCGAACGTGCTCCTGACCTGCGCCGGCCGTGAGTCAGCGCAGGGATCGACCGACAGACCAGCGAACATGGCACCGTGGACGGCTCCGCCCTAATCGCGCGCTCGATCTCGGCATGCCGCATACCGGACAAGTTCGGCAACGCGTGGCAATACCACTCGAGGTCGGATCGGCATTCGAAGATCGCTTGCTGGACAGTCGCGTTCGATCTGATGCAGCGCTCCGAGCTGTTGCGAGATCACGTGGCGAGCGGACGAGTCGTACTCGGCGTCAATCACACGCTTCGTGATTTCCAGACGCAACGGAAGAAGAACCTCGACCTCGTGATCGCTCAGCCCGGCGCGAGCGAGGCGGGCAAGGCCAAGCGGACGTTCGCGAGGATGGCCGAAGACTGGGGGCTCGAACTCGACGACGAGGAGCGCGCCGCGCTGCATGCACTCCCGGAGGCGCGCGAGGCGCCGATCGGATCGGTGCTGCTTGCGCTTGAGGCGAAGGCCACGATGACAGCGCATGTCGCGGCATTGCCACGCCTTCACGACGAACTCGACTCCAGCCACCAAACGACCCACGGCAACTCCGAGCGCGCGCTCGCAGTCGGGTTCGTGATGGTCAACGCCGGCGCGACGTTCATCAGCCCCGACATGAACAAGTTCGACCTGAGCAAGCGCGAGCCGCATGTCAACCACCATCGTCAGCCGGCCGACGCGCAGCGGGTCATCGACAAGGTCGGGGAGATCCGGCGGCGGTCCGGCGGTAGTTCGGTCGGCTTCGACGCCATCGGCGTCATGGTCGTGAACATCGCGAACGACGGCACGCCGGTTCGGGTGCTGGACGAGCCGGATCCGAAGTTCCCCTACGACGCGATGGTTCAGCGAGTCGCGCATGAGTACGCCGCGAACTTCTCGAAGATCTGATCCTCAGCCGGGGCGACGCGATGCGACGGCGGTCTCGATCCGGCCCGCCGCGGCACGCATGTCTTCGTGCTCCCAGACGCGAAGCACCTCCCACCCCGCTTGAGCGAGCTGGTCGTCGGTGTCACGATCCCGCAGCTGATTGGTCTCGATCTTGTCGCGCCAGTAGGCGGCGTTCTTCTCCGGCCAGGTCGCGTGTTCCGGGCACCCGTGCCAGAAGCAGCCGTCAACGAACACCGCGACCCGCGACGGGCCGAACACGATGTCAACTCGACGACGACGATCGCTGAGTACTGCGCGGTCAACGCGGAAGCGCAACCCTCGCGAGTGCAAGACGCGGCGGAGTTCCACCTCGGGCTTCGTGTCACGCCGGCCCGTGTGGGCCATGCGCTCGCTCACGGCCGGCGAGGAAGGGTGGATCTGAGATGGATCGGGACCGCGGAACGTCAGGCCACGGCTAGCCGGCCCTGAGGTGACATCGCGTCGAGGTGCATCTCGCACTCCGCGATCAGGTCCTCGGGGATTCGCAGGTTGCCGCGAGCGGCTCGCGTGAGGAACCCGGCAGTCGCTCTCGCAGAGAGGTGGTTCGGCTCGAACTCGAGGAACTCGTGCAGATGCGGTCGAGGGTACGCGACTGGCCACATCGATCGGTCCGTCGCGAACCGGCCCGACGAACGGCCCCAGGCGGCCTTCGGCCAACGAGATCCTGGAGCCAGCGGTTCATCCGCCTCGGACTCGTACGGCTCGCGCGTGAGCAGACGCGATCCGAGCCAGGCCGCCACGGGTGTGCTCACAGCGTTCCCCACGAGCTTCCACCGATCCGTGCGCTTGCGCCCCGGGATGCTGTCCGCCGACTCTGTCCATCCAGGAGCGAAGCCCTGGAACCGCTCTGCGTCACGAATGTCTGGGGTGACGATGAGCCCGGTGCCGGGCTGCCAGATCGCTGGCGGAGAGGGAATCCCGATCGTCGACCCTCCCTTGAGCGTCGGAACCGCGTCCACGGCCCAGCCCAGACCGCGCACGCCTTCGGTCCAATAGAACCCGCACGCGAGGCCCGCGCGATCGTCGATCGCTGGTTCCCCTTGCTCCTCGTTCAGAAGGATGGGTCTCGGGTCTTCGGTCCGCGACGCCAGCAACAGCACACGCTGGCGCCGCTGGGGAAGACCGAACGCTCGCGTGTCGACCACGCGATACGCCCACGTGAAGCCACGCCGTTCGAGCTCAGCGGTGAGCCAACGCATCGCCTCGCCCTGGTCGAGGGCGAGCATGAACGAGACGTTCTCGAGCAGCAGCCATGTCGGCTCGCTCGCGGCTCCATCGAGCAAACGAAAGACGTGCTCAACAAGCCCTGACCGATCGCCTCGAATGCCGGCTGTCCGCCCGGCCTGGCTCAAGTCCTGGCACGGAAATCCAGCAGTCACGAGGTCGACGTCGGGGAGGCTCCCGAGGTCTGACACATCTCCTACGAGGGGGGTGTTGGGGAACTGGTGCGCCAGCACACGCTGGGCGGCCGGATCCCATTCGCAGAGGAGATGCGTCTCATGGCCTGCACGATGCAGGCCAACCTCGATGCCCCCGATCCCGGCGAACAGCGCGGCTACCCGTAGCGACCCAGACATTCCGTTCCCCCGCTCGCTCACGGCGTCCAGTCAACCAGCCGAACCGGCGGGAACAGAGGCGATCCGCACGCACGTTGCAGACCATCGGCAGTACTGCAACAACCAGCGGCACGAGTTCAGCAGTTGCCGAGACCAGCGATCCACAGCCCGGCACACACTTGCATTACCAATGCGGCGTGTACCCGTAGACGCGGAGAGGGTCACGTCGCCACCGGCTACCACTCGGGCAGGTCCATCGCCTGCTGGCCCGGCTCGTCGCGGCTCGGCGGGACGGGCGGTGCGGCCCGGCGCTCGAGCCGGTCGATGATCGCCGCGACGTCGTCGTGCAGCTCGCGGGCGCGCTCGAGCGCGTCGAGAACGACCTGGTCGTCGACGCTGCCCTGGCGGATCCGCCGGGCCCGGTCGCGTTCGACCTCGCGCTCGACGAGCCGCCCGAGAACCTGCGACATCGGCGTGTTGCCGGCGGCGCGCCGGAACTCCGCCCAGACCTCGTCGGAGACGTGCACGCGCGCCATGTGATCGCGGCCCTTCGGCGGCCTCGTCGCGGCGCGATCCGCCGCGTGCTTTCGCGATCGTCGTCCCATCAGCGCTCGTACACGGGTCTACGCCGCACCAACGGTGCCACTGTGTGCCGCAGTTCGGGGTTGGTCCTGAGCAGGCTTCGCGGGCTGCTGCTTCGGCGTGCGCAGCGTGCCGGGCGCGCGTGATCCAGTGCTCGATGTCGACCGGGCGTGGTGCGGCGGTGTTCGGCCATGACGTGCGCGTAGGTGTTGAGCGTCATGGTGGGGGCGTGGCCGAGCTGCTCGGCGAGCTCGACGATCGACGTGCGCTGCTCGCGGATCAGCAGCGAGGCGAACGAGTGGCGCAGGTCGTACGGGCGGGGGCGGCCGAGGCCGGCGGCCGCGGTCGCCGGGTCGAACCGGCGGTGGCGCCAGTTGTTCCAGTCGTCTGTGCGCCACGGGCCGCCGTCGCCGCGCGGGAAGACGAAGTCGCCCGCGCCCGCAAGCGGCTCTCCGCGCGCCAGCGCGCGAGGTCCTCGCGCGAGTGGCGCCACGAGGTCGACCGTGCGGTAGACGCGGTTGGTCTTCTGGCGCTTGAGCTGGCCGTCGCTGACCGCCTGCTCGACGAGCAGCGTGCTCTCGCGCACGTGGCGCCACTCGAGCCCGAGTGCCTCGCCCGGGCGCAGGCCGGCGTAGGCAAGGACGCACACGAGCGTCGCCGACCGCACGTCGCCCTGCGCGAGAAGGACGGCGCGGATCTGCTCGACGGCATCGGGGCTCAGCGGCTCGACCGCCCGCTTGCGGCCCTGGCGCGGCTTGCGCACGACGCTGACGGGGTTCGTCGTCGCCTCGCCCCACTCGATCGCGACGGTGAACATCGCCTGCAGCAGCACCATCGCGTAGCGCGTCGCCTCGGTTCCGACGCCGGCCTCGAGCAGCTCGGTGCGCCACTGCGAGACCATGCGCGGCCGGATGTCGTCGCAGCGGGAGAGGACCGAAGCGCTCGCGCAGGCGCCTGTCCCATAGGCGCTCGTACTCGCGCAGCGTCGACGGCGCGAGCCGGCTCGCGGCGTCGCCGCGCCAGGTCGGCCAGAACTCGGCCAGGGTCAGCCCGGCGCTCGCTGGCTCGGCGCGGCGAAGGCCGGGCCGCCGCCGCGCGACTGCTCGAGCGCGAGCCGCGCGCGCTCGAACTCCGCCTCCTCGCGCGTGCCGAACGCGCGCCGGCAGCGCACGCCGCCGGCGTCGTAGAACCGCACCGACCAGGTCTCCGTCGTCGAGCCGTCGGCCAGCTCGTAGCGTCGCACGCCGATCGTCGGCTCCCGCTGCTTACGAGGCATCGCTGAACACCCACCGATCGAGGTCGGCCGGGCGGATCCGAAAGCCGCCGCGCGAGCCCTCGGCGCCTCGGACCCGGCCGGCGCGCAGCGTCCCGCTGTCGATCGCCCGCCTGATCGTGCGCTCGCAGCAGCGCACGCGCTTCGCCGCTTCCGCGATCGTCAGGAACTCGACGCCGGGGCGGGCGCCCTGATCGTCGGGCCACGGCAGTTCGAGCTGTTCCATCGGCGGTCTCCAGTCAGTGATGCCTTCACCGACTGAGTCGCACGAGCGGCCGATCACCCCCGCCCCGATTCGCGTCGAGCGGACCCGGTGGGACCCCTCAGGATCCGAGTTCCGGACCCGGTACGGACCCGGTAACCCCTGGTCGGGCGTCGCCCTGACACGCAGAAAGTCCCCGCAAGCAGGGACTTCACGCAGAGCCGACGCCCGGACTCGAACCGGGGACCCCTTCATTACGAGTGAAGCGCTCTACCAGCTGAGCTACGTCGGCGGGGCCGCGGACGGGCGGGAGTAGAGGCCTCCCGCCCGGCAGCGGATGGCAAGGATAGCCAGCGGGCTGGGGGTCGGTCGCTACAGCTTCGGCGCGCGGCGGCGCTTCTTGGACTTCGGTGCGCAGGTCTTGTAGCGGCGCTTGCCGGTGACCTTGCGCTTGTCGCTCGTGAGCGCCGTGATCTTGACGGTGAAGCGGCCCTTGGGCAGGCCCTTGAGGTTGACCGGTGCGATCAGCCGCCTGCCGCGCACGACCTTGACGCGCTTGCCGTTGACGAGCACGGTCGCCTTGACGAACTTGACGCCCTTGATCTTGCGGATGCGGATCCTGAAGCTGCGGCGGCTGACGCAGCGCTTGGTGGTGGGGAAGCTGAAGACGACCGACGCCTTGAGCGTCTTGACGGCCGGTGGTGGGGCGACGGGAACCGGCGGGACGACCGCAGCGGGTGGCGGAGGCGGAGGCGGAGGCGGCGGTGGACCTGGGAACTGCGGAGCGACGGGCGCTCCGTTCTCGTGCGCCCCGAGGTCACACGCCGCGCCCGCGCCCGCGCGCGCGAAGCCGCGCTGATCGAGATCGGGGCAGTCCGCGAACGGAACGCGGTCGATCGCCGGGCTGCCCGCGCCGAGCGCGCGCGTGTCGCTGTTCCCGCCGTTGTCGGCGAGCGCTGCGAGCAGCGGATCGGCGCTCACGTCGGCGGGCGCTGTGAATCCGCAGTCGGCGGCGTCGGTGGCGAGGTTCATCGCGGCCGATGTCACCGTGCCGTTGACGAAGCACTCGTCGGGGTTCCCGCCTCCGGTGTTGCCGGCGACGATCGAATGGCGCACGCTCGTCAGGCCGTTGTAGAAGATGCCGCCGCCCTGCGAGTCGCCGTCTACGGCCGTGTTGCCCGCAACGGTCACGTTGGCCAGCGTCACGCTGTCGTCGTTGACGAACAGCCCCGCGCCCTGGGGCCCGAAGCTCCTGCCGAGCGTCCCGTCGAGGGTGTTGCCGGCGATCGTGACATTCGTCAGCGAGACTGGGCCGTTGGCGAACACCCCGGCCCCCTGAGGCGCGAACGAGTCGCCTGCGATCGACGCGGCCGTGTTGTTCGCGATCAGCACGCGTTCCAGCGTCGCCTCATTCCCGTTGAGGAAGATGCCGGCGCCCTGCCGGCTGCTGGTCGTCGTCGCCAAGCTCGTCGAGTTTCCGACGAGCGCGGAATCCCGAACGGTCAGGACACCGCTTCCGAAGATCCCCGCTCCCTGCTGTACGCCCCCTCCGCCGGTGATCGTCACCCCTGAGATCTCGACCGTGATCTTGGAGCTCATGTCGATCACGCGGTCGGCTCCGGTGCCCTGGATGACCGTCACGCGGGCGCCTGCCCCCGTCAGCGTCGTGCTCTCATCGATGTTGAGGTCTCCGCCGTCGTTGTCGGCGCCGCTCTCGACCAGCGTCAGCGGGTAGGTGCCCGCGGGCAGGATGACCGTGTCGGCTGCCGCGTCGGCGTTTGCGGCCTCGACCGCCTCGCGCAGCGAGCAGTCGTCGGGCGTGCACGAGCCGTCGAGCGTGTCCGCCGTCTTGGTGACGTTGAAGGTCGCCGCGGAGGCGACGCCCGGGACGGCGAGCGCCGCGAGCGCGAGGCCGAGCACGAGAAAGCGGAGCATCGGGCGAGTCTCGCCGACCCGGGCACCCGCGGTCAAGGCGCGGAGGCGCGAGCGCGCGGCGCGCCGGGCGCCGCCCCGCGTCGGCGACGGCGCGTCCATAGGCTGCCGCCATCGACCAGCCCGCCCCGACCTTCGACCTCCAGTCCCACTCCACCGCCAGCGACGGCGCGCTCGCGCCGGCCGAGGTCGTGCGCCGCGCCCACGCAGCCGGGGTCGAGCTGCTCGCGCTCACCGATCACGACACCGTCGACGGTGTCTCGCAGGCGCTCAACGTCGCCGACGACCTCGACGGCATCGCCGTCGTCCCGGCCGCCGAGATCTCCGCGCTCGACGGTGAGCGTGAGGACCTGCACATCTGCGGCTACCTGCTCGATCACGCCGACCGCGACCTGCTCGAATCGCTCGAGACCTGGCGCGCCGATCGACGCGACCGGGCGCGGCGGATGGCCGGCGCTCTGCGCGAGAACGGCTGGCAGCTCGAGCTTCCGGACGAACTCAGCGGCGACAAGCCGATCGGCCGCCCGCATCTCGCGCAGGCGGTGCTCGCGCACCCGGCCAACGCTGCGCGGCTGAGCGACGAGGCCCTGACGAACCACGCGCAGGTGCTCGAGGCCTACCTCGTCCCGGGCGCCCCCGGCTATCGCCGCCGCACGCTGCCGACCGTCAAGGAGGCGATTCGCGTGATCCACGACGCGGGCGGACTGGCGGTCTGGGCGCATCCGTTCTGGGACCTCGACGATCCCGCTGACGTGGTCGACACGCTGACCCGCTTCAGGGCGCTCGGCCTGGACGGCGTCGAGGCCTTCTACATCACGCACACCGCCGAGCAGACGCGCGTCGCCGTCGAGGCGGCCGAGCGCCTCGGCCTGCTGACGACCGGCAGCGCCGACTTCCACGGGCCCGACCACCCGAACTTCCACGCGTTCCGCGCGTTCGACCTCTACGGGCTGACGCCGGACCTGGGGCCGATCGCGCACCCCTGAGCGATGGCCGACGCGCGCGAGATCGCTCCGGGACTGTGGCGCTGGGCCGCGCGCCATCCCGAGTGGACCGCGGGCGAGTTCGGCCGCGAGGTCGCGAGCTTCGCGCTGCGCGCCGGTCAGCGGGACGTGCTGCTGATCGACCCGCTGCTGCCCGCCGATCCTGCCCCGGTGCTCGCGCTGCTCGACGACCTTGCGGCGAAGGCCGAGCACGTCGACATCTACATCACGATCCCCTACCACGTGCGCAGCACGCGCGAGATCGTCGCTCGCTACGGCCCGCGGCGCGTGCGCGTCTGGGGAGAGCGGCGCGCGGCAAGGCGGCTCGCGCCGGACATCGAGGTGCTCGAGCCCGAGCCCGGCGCGCAGCTGCCGTTCGGCGGGCGCTGCTTTGCGATCGGCCGCCCGCGGCGCGCGGAGCTGCCGCTGTGGATCGAGGACCACGCCGCGCTCGCGTTCGGCGATGCGCTCGTCGAGACCGGCGGCGAGCTGCGCGTCTGGTCGCAGGACACGCTCGACGAGCGCCGCCTGGCGCTTCTACCGCGAGCGCTTCGTGCCGACGCTCGCGCCGCTGCTCGAACTCCCGGTCGAGCGCGTGCTCGTCGCGCACGGCGAGCCGATCCTCGCCGAAGGGGCGGCCGCGCTGCGCAGGGCGCTCACTCGTGAGCCCTGGTACCACCACGGCTGAGCCGCAGCCTTACGAGGACTCGACCGCGTGCTTGATCGCCGCCGCGAAGTCGTCCGCGCCCTTGCGCGCCGAGCGCAGCGCGAAGCCGGCGAACAGGCGTCCGAAGCCGTGGCCCTGGAGCTCGTTGAAGAAGCGCAGTTCGGTCTTGCCGTCGCCGGCGGGCTTCAGGTCGTAGCCGCCCTCGGGCACCATCACGAGGTTCTTTGAGACCTCGGTCCAGCGGATCCGTGTCGGCACGTCGAACTCGGTCAGCTTGAACTCGCGCCTCGTCTTGACCCCGGCGTCCTTGACGCTGCTCTCGTAGACGGTCCCGACGCCGGGCGGGCCGTCGGTCGTCTTGGCGATCTCGAGAACCCGCTCGCTGAACTTCTTGTCGTTCTCGCCGTCGGCGAGGAACGCGAAGACCTCGTCGATCGGCCGGTCGACGACGACCGTCGCTTCGAACTGCCCGGCCATGTCGGCTCCCTCTGACGTCGGCGCCCGCGGCGGGCGCCGCAGGTATCGCGACGATATCGGGCTCGCCGCCGCCACCAATACCCTCACCCGCCGTGTCAGCCCTCGAAGCGATCGTCCTCGGGCTCGCGCAGGGGTTGACTGAGTTCCTGCCGATCTCCAGCAGCGCCCATGTGCGCTACGTGCCCGCGGTCGCCGGCTGGGAGGACCCGGGCGCGGCGTTCAGCGCGATCATCCAGCTCGGCACGATGGCCGCGGTTCTGCTCTATTTCCGCGCCGACCTGCTGCGGATCGCCGCGCGGTTCCTCGACAGCCTGCGTGAGCGCACGCTCTGGCGCACGACAAACCACGACGCCAAGCTCGGCTGGTACATCGTTCTCGGCACGATCCCGATCTCCGTGATCGGACTCGCCTTCGCCGACACGATCGAGAACGAGGTCCGCTCGCTGGAGCTGATCGCGACGGTGATGATCCTCTTCAGCCTCGTGCTCTATGCGGCTGACCGCGCGGGCAGGCACGAGCGCGAGGTCACGCAGGTCAACGCGCGAGACGGTCTCGTGATCGGCTTCGCGCAGGCGCTGGCGCTGATCCCCGGCGTGAGCCGTTCGGGCGCGACGATCTCATTCGGGCTCTTCCGCGGGCTGACGCGCGCCGCGGCAGCGCGCTACAGCTTCCTGCTGTCCGTCCCCGCGGTCGTGCTCTCAGGGATCTTCGAGATGCGGCACATCGGCGACGGGGGCGCGAGCGCCGGCGCGGGCCCGACCGCGATCGCGACGGTGGTCGCTTTCGCGGCGGGCTACGCGACGATCGCCTGGCTGCTGCGCTACGTGCAGCGCCACAACTTCGACATCTTCGTCTTCTACCGCGTCTGCGTCGGCGCGGTGATCCTCGGCCTCGCGCTCACGGGCACGATCTCCTGAGCGTGTTCAGCCGGCGAGGATCTTCGCCTTCTGCGCCTCGAACTCGGCGTCCGTGAGCACGCCTGCCGCCTTCAGCTCGCCCAGTTCCTTGAGCTGATCGAGGGTGCTGGCGGCGGGAGCCGCGGGAGCCGCGGGCGGCGGCGGGGGCGCCTGCTGCTCGTACTGCTGCGCGTCCTGCTCGGCCCACTTCTGGCCCTGGCGGCGTGAGACGCGGTTGCTGACGGTGGTGGCGGTGCCGGCGATCACTGCTGTGCGGGCTACCCCGCGGATAAGTCCTGGCATGTCGCTGTTCCTCTTTCTCGTTCAGTGGCGTCGGGGTTGCGGGGATCAGGCTTCGGCTGCGTCGAGCGCGGCGATGAGCGCCTGCACGGGGATGCGTCCGTTGGCGACGAGCTGGGCGCCGGAGCGGCGCAGCGCGGTCGCGAACGGAGCGGCCCAGCGGTTCTCCCAGACGATCATCGCGGCGCTCGTTCCCGGCTCGAGCGCGTTGCCGGCCTCCTGCAGGTCCTCATCGCTGAGCAGCCCCGACGAGGCGCCGTCGAAGTCGGCGTATGCGTCGCCGAGCTCGCCGATCTCGAGGCCCGCGACGCTGCCGTCCTCGTCCTTGACGAGGAAGACGAGGTCGAGGATGCGGACGATGCCGCGGTCGACGAGGTCGAGCAGCAGCGGTGCCGCCTCACCGGTCGGCTGGCGGCCGGGCCACTCGACGATCACGTAGTCGATCGGGCCCATCTCTTCGAGTTCTGTCATTCCGGTCTCCTGTCGTGGTGGATCAAGAAGCGGCCGCGCGCCGTCCGGTCGGGGGCGGGCGGGGCCTTCCAACCCTAACGCGCGACGGTGCGCGCGACACGCGAGAGCAGCGCCTCCAGCGCGAGCTCCTCGCCGACGTTGACCGCGAGCGCGGCGCGCGTCTCGTCGACGAACCCGACGGCCTCGCGCAGGCGGTGCACGTCGCGGCCGCCGGCGTCCTCGCGCAGCGCGTCGATGCGGTCGACGGCGAACACGACGTCCTCGGCGCCGTCGGCGACGCAGGCCACGTCGCGCAGCCACAGCCCGGTCAGGCGCAGGCCCTCGTCGATCGCCGTGGTCCGCTCACGGCGCACCGCGCGCTTGGCGGCATCGGCGCCCTCGCGCTGCGCGCGGCGGCGCTCCTTCTCGGGGAGCACGCCGGCTTCGCTCTCGACGCGGGCCTCGACCTCCGCGCCTGCGCCTTCGCCGAGCCGCTTCGCCCGTGCGAGCAGCTCGCTCCACGGCTCGCCGGCGAGCTCGCCGCTCAGCATCGAGCGCGCGAACAGCTCCGCGGCGGCGCGCAGCGCGGGCCCCTCGCCGGTCGCCAGCGCCAGCGCTCGCTCGCCGTCGCCGAGCGCAAGCCGCGCGCACGCGCGCGCGAGGTCACCGCTCACGCCCTCGCCGGCGAGGCGCTGCTCCAGCTCCTCGACGCCGGGCGCGTCGAAGCGCACCGGCTGACAGCGCGAGGCGATCGTCGGCAGCAGGTCGGCGGGCCGTGCGGTCAGCAGGATCAGGTGCGCGAACGCGGGCGGCTCCTCGAGCGTCTTCAGCAGCTTGTTGGCGGCGCGGTCGTTCAGCGTGTCGGCGCGCTCGAGCACGAACACGCGCCGCGAGGCCTCGAACGGCGTGTGGCTGGCTGCTGCGACGACCGGCTCGTCGATGTCCCCGACGAGCATCTCCGCGGCGCCGCTCGGCGTCACCCATGTCAGGTCGGGGTGCGAGCCGCGCAGCACGCGGCCGCGGACCGCGTCGGGATCGTCGGCGCCCTCCGCGAGCAGCTCGGCCGCGAAGGCGCGCGCCGTCTCGCGCTTGCCCGCTCCCGCGGGCCCGTGGAAGAGGTACGCGTGCGAGGGCGCCCCCGCGGGTGGCAGCGCGCCGCTCAGGACTGCACGCGCGTGCGGGTGGCGATCGAGGCCGGCGAGCATCTGCCGGCGATCGTAGATGGTCGATCCCCGGACCCTCGGTGCGGGCGCCGCGGATATGCCCGGGTAGGGTCGGTGCTGCGATGCGCGGGCGCCTGATCACGATCGAAGGGCTCGACGGCGCGGGCAAGACGACGCTCGCCGCCGGCCTGACGGACGTGCTGCGCTCACGCGGGATCACGGTCGAGTCGCTGCGCGAGCCCGGCGGCGTCGCACTCGCAGAGCGCCTGCGAGCGGTCGTCAAGGACCCGCAGCTGCGACGTCGACCCGCGCGCCGAGGCGCTCGTCTACGCGGCCGCCCGCGCGCAGCTCGTGCACGAGCGGCTGCTGCCGCTGCTCGGCGCCGGGACCTGGGTCCTGCTCGACCGCTTCGTCGACTCCTCGCTCGCCTACCAGGGCGGCGGCCGCGGCCTCGGCGTCGAGCAGATCGCGGAGCTCAACAGCTTCGCCGTCGCCGGCCTCGCGCCAGACCGCACGCTCTACCTGCGGCTCGATCCGCGGATCGGCCGCGCGCGCCAGGACGGCCGCGGCGAGGAGCCCGACCGGCTCGAACTGGAGAACGAGGACTTCTTCGCGTCGATCGCGCTGACCTACGAGCAGCTCGCCGCGAGCGAGCCCGAGCGGATCCGCCCGCTCGACGCCGCGCAGAGCCCGGATCAGGTGCTCGCCGACGCGATCGGCGCGCTGAGCGACCTGCTGCACTGAGCCGGTCAGGCGACGCTTCCGCGCCGGGCGATCCAGACGCTGGAGAACGACAGGCCGGAGTGGCGCGCGATCGTGTCGAAGTCCTTGTCGTAGTGGAGGACGCCGATGCCCTGCTGGTGGGCCACGGCGGCGGTGATGAGGTCGACCGGCTTGACGCGGTGCGATACCGAACGGGAGGCGGCGAGGCGACGCTGTGCTGCGGCGGCCAGCTCGAAGGTCTCGCGTGTGCCGGGCGCGACCGGGAATGCGTCGAGCTCCTCGCGCAGCGCGGCGAATGTCGCGCCGTCGAAGGCCGAGTAGAGGATCTCGAGCGTGATCGCCGGTGTCATCACGATCTCGCCCTCGCGGACCGCCGAGCTCCAGCGCTCGAGCGCGCGTCCCTTCAGACGTGCGGCGCGCGCCCGCACCCATGCTGAGGTGTCGAGGGCCACGGGACCGCCGTAGCCGGCCATGTCAGCCGCGCGTCCAGCCGCGCTCGTGGATCTCGATCAGCGCAGCGTCGTCGATGCCCTCGCCGGTCAGAGAGCGCTCCAGAAAGCGCTCACGCAGCTCGCGCCGGTGTGTGTCGGCGGGTCCTTCCTCGCGAAGCCGCCGAACCTGCTCGCGGGCCCCGATCACAACCACCTCCGCCAGGTCTACCTTCGGCCCGGCGATCGCGCGCAGCTCGTCGAGCGCCGCCTGGACCTGCTCGGTCTCGGTGATCATGTGACGTCTGCGGGTGGTAGGCATTGACAAAGTGTAGCTCCTGGGTGTTGCACCTGGGCGCGCGGATCGCAACGAGGCAGCGACGGCGCTCCCGCTTCGATCGCGGCGACACCGGAGCCGACACGCGAGGACTTGTCTAGCCTCTGCGCCGATGCGCCGCCCGTTCATGCTGCTCGCCGCCTGCGCACTGCTCTGCGCGCTGATCCCGGTCACGGCTGCGCCGGCGCAGGACAGCGGCACCAAGACGCAGCCGCAGGTCGTCGAGCCGAAGCCCGGCGAGGCGATCGCGCCGACGACGCCGGCCCCGGATGCGACGACGCCGGCGACCACAGATACGACGCCCGCCCCCGCGGTGACCGGGCCTACGGGACCCTCCGGCCCGACCGGCGTGACCGGGCCGACCGGCACGACCGGGCCGCAGGGGGTCGCGGCGACGGGCGGGGGAGGAGACGACGACCAGTGGCTCGCGATCGCCGGCATCGTGCTCGGCGTGATCCTGATCGCCTCGCTCATCGTCATGGGCCTGTGGCGCTGGCGCGCCTGGGACCCGCGCTGGCACAGGCGCTGGCGTCACGCGAGCGCGGAGGCGAACTGGCGCCTCAGCCTCACCTGGGCCGAGTTCCGCGACTTCCTGCACCTCGGGCGCTGACGCGCCGACCGCCCACAGCGGCGGCTCTCACGGCCGCAGCGTCTTCAGGCGCCCCGCCATCCAGCCCTTCAGCCCCGACGCGTACCAGCGCGAGAGGCGCCGGTCCGACGGCCCCCCCGCGAGCGCGGTGTGCGCGGCGTCCTCGCCGAAGTCGGTGATCAGCCGGTACGACGGGGCGAAGCTCGTCTCGCGCCCGCCGTCGCGGTAGACCTGGCCCTGGCGCGGAGTCCCGCGCGAGCCGGGCAGGGCGACCGGCCCGCGGTCGAAGCCCATCCACGCGGGCAGGCGGCCGCCGAGCAGCAGGTGGCGCAGCGTCACGCGCTGCTCCTCGCCCCACGGGCGCGCCGGTGCGGCGAGGCTGCGCACGGCCACCCGCCTGTAGATCTCCTCACGCGTCGCGCCCGCGAACCACGCCGAGCGCTCGCTCAGCAGGACGGCGTCGAAGTTCGAGTAGAAGTCGGTGACGATGCCGGTCTCGCCGAGCACGTGGCGCGCGACCTCCTCGCCGAGCACGGCGCCGAAGACGTCGGCGAGCAGCGCGCGATACCAGCGCTCGAAGAGCGTCGCCGCGAGCGACTGCGGCGGGTAGCCGGCGTCCCACGCGCGCAGCAGGTCCCCGTTGGTGCCGGCGGGAAGCAGCGGCCGCAGGATCGCCATGTAGCGCTCGGCGTGCGGCGAGTGCATGTCGAGCTGGACGGCCGCGAGGTCATTGACGTCCCAGTCCTCGCGCGCGGCGAGCAGCTCGGCTATTCGCACCGCGCGGCTGTCGCCCATCGGGATGTTCAGGGGCCGCAGGCGCCCGAGGTGGTTGAGATCCTGATTGGCGGTGACGATGAATCCCGCGGGCGGATCGATTGCGCGCGGCAGGTCCTCGGGCGCCGCGAAGCCGCGCCAGTCGTTCTCGGGATCCCAGCCCGGAAGCGGCACGAGCCCGCTCGTGCCGGGGCGGCGCAGCGGCATCAGCCCCGACATCTGGTAGCCGATGTGCCCGTCGCGGTCGGCGAACACCCAGTTGAACGCGGTCTCGATGCGGCCGGCCGCTGCGCGCCCCTGCTCGACGTTGCGCGCCCGGAACAGGTCGAACATCGCGCCCAGCGACCGGGCCCCGGTCCCGGCCGCGGCGCTCCAGCGCGTCGCCAGGCGCAGGCCGGGCGGCCGCGGGTCGCCGTCCAGCACGCCGTGCTCGGTCTCGAAGAAGGTCACCGTCAGCGGGTCGGCGCCGCGGCGGTGGATCGTCTCGGCGCGCTCGCGCACGGCGGCCCATGTCTCCTCGCCGTCCGCCGTGCGCCGGCAGCGCCCCTCGCGGCAGTCCTCGATCCAGGAGTCGACGGCGTCCATGAACGCGTAGGTCGCGCCCCAGGCGAGGTCGTTGGTGCGTCCCAGGAGCAGCCCGGGGAGCCCCGGCATCGTCGCCGCCAGGCACCAGCGCTCGCCGCACCGCACCGCGACCTCCGACCAGACGGCGGGCAGCCGCCCGACGTCGAGGTGCGGGTCGTTGGCGAGGATCGCGCGGCCGCTGCGCGTGCGCTGCGGGGCGATGACCCAGTTGTTCGAGGCGACGGCGCGCGGCAGCGCAGGGTTCCAGCGGACGGCGTCGGGGATCAGCGGCTCTCCGGGCCGCAGCGACCCCAGCAGCTCGCCGTCGAGCATGCCGAGCTGCCCGGGGAAGAGCTCCTCCAGCAGCGGCTCGCGGGCGCCGGCGCGGACGAGGTCGACGAGCAGGCGTTCCATCTCGCCCTGGCTCTGGGCGAGGCTCACCCAGCCCGCAAGGCGCGACAGCAGGATGCAGTCGGCCGGCGTCCACGGCTCGACGCGCCGCAGGCCCGCCGCCCGCAGCGCCAGCGGGGCGCGCCCGCGGAGCGCCTGGTTGACGCCGTCGCAGTAGGCCGTGACGAGCGCGAGGTCGGCTGGCTCGATGCGGGCCACCTCCTGCTCGGCGTCCCCGGCCAGGTTCAGCCGCCGGAACGAGAGGTCGATCGCGACGAGGTCCTCCCCGGCGCCGAGGTGCTCCGCCATCCGGCCCTGCCCCGCGAGCCGGCCGAGCAGCATCTGAAGCGGGCGGTCGCGGCCGTGCGCCCAGCCGAGCCCGCGGTAGAGGTCGGCCTCCGTGGTGGCGTGCACGTGCGGGATGCCGTGCTCGTCGCGCCTGACGCTGAGCGGACCCTCACCTTCGACCCGCGCGCGGCGCCTCATGGCGCGGGATGCTATGTCCCGGGGCAGGCGCCGGGCGGTTCCCCTCGCGCGGCGGGCTCAGTCCCCCTCCCACCAGCCCATCACGATGTCGCCGTCGCCGGGGCTCTGCGGCGCTCCGAATGCGATCAGCTCCATCCCGTCCGGGCCGGCCTCGAACGCGCGCATCACGGCGGGTGCCACGCGCAGCGCATCCCACTGGCCGACCTCGCGGATCTCGTCGGCGAGCTTCACGCGGCCGCCGCCTGAGACGATCACGTAGAGCTCCTCCTGCTGTTCGTGTCTGTGCCCGAACGGCGCCCGCGCGCCGGGCGCGAGGCGCTGGTAGCTGAGGCCGCCCCGCTCGCACTCCAGCGCTTCACGCGCGAAGCGCGCCTCGATCTGCGGCGACATGCCGAACTGCGGCGCGAGGTCGTCGACGTCCTTCAGGTTCCGGTGCGTGTAGTCGCTCATCGGCCGACGATATCGGGCGCAGGATGCGGGCTTTCGCCCGCCCGGTCCAGCGGCCTCGCGGGCTATCCTGGACAGTGCGCAACCAGCCGATTCGGGCCTGATTCTCGGGCCTCCGCGAGAGCCGGTTCCGTCCGCCCCCGGTGAGAGGGTCCAGTGTTACCCCCAAAGGGTCCGGGACAAGGCCGCAGACACCGGAAAAACGCGGCACGGGAGAGGAGCGCAGTACAGATGGACAGCACACCGCAGAGCACGCAGGCGACCCTCGGGGAAGAGCTGGCGCCCGGCCGCGCGATGTCCATCAGACGCCGCTTCACGCAACCCGGACAGCACCCCTTCGACAGCGTCGAGTGGGAGCTTCGCGACGCGCGCATCGGTCACGGCGACAAGATCGCCTTCGAGCAGACCGGCGTCGAGTTCCCGGTCAGCTGGTCGCAGAACTCGACCAACATCGTCGCCCAGAAGTACTTCCGCGGCCAGGTCGGCTCACCCGCGCGCGAGCGCTCGGTCAAGCAGATGATCGGCCGCGTCTCGGGCACGATCGCCGACTGGGGCCGGGCGCGCGGCTACTTCGCGACCGCCGAGGACGGCGACGCCTTCGAGGCCGAGCTGACCTACGTCCTGCTGCACCAGATGGCGGCGTTCAACTCGCCGGTCTGGTTCAACGTCGGCTTCGAGGAGAACCCGCAGTGCTCGGCCTGCTTCATCCTCAGCGTCGACGACACGATGGACTCGATCCTCGACTGGAACACCAAGGAGGGCAAGATCTTCCGCGGCGGCTCCGGCTCGGGGATCAACCTCTCGAACATCCGCGGCTCGATGGAGCCGCTCAGCAAGGGCGGCACGGCCTCGGGCCCGGTCTCGTTCATGCGCGGCGCGGACTCCTGGGCCGGCACGATCAAGTCCGGCGGCAAGACGCGGCGCGCGGCCAAGATGGTCGTGCTCGACGTCGACCACCCGGACATCCGCGAGTTCATCTGGTGCAAGGCCAAGGAGGAGGACAAGGCCGCCGCGCTGCGTGACGCCGGCTTCGACATGTCGATCGACGGCGACGGCTTCACCTCGATCCAGTACCAGAACGCCAACAACTCGGTCCGCGTCACCGACGCCTTCATGCACGCCGTCGAGAACGACCTCGAGTGGCAGACCACGGCGCGCGCGACCGGCGAGCCGGTCGGCGAGCCGATGCAGGCGCGCGAGCTGATGCGCGAGATCGCCGAGGCCGCGTGGCGCTGCGCCGATCCGGGCGTGCAGTACGACACGACGATCAACCAGTGGCACACGAGCCCGCAGTCGGGGCGGATCAACGCGTCGAACCCGTGCTTCCCAGCTGATGCCCGCGTGCACACGACGAAGGGCCTGATGCCGATCGGTGAGCTGGTCACGCGCGGCGAGGCCGGTGAGCAGATCGGCGTCTACACACACCGCGCGACGGCCGGCGAGAACGGCAGCGCGGGAACTCCCGGCGACGGAGTGCTCGCCACTCGACCCGTCGCATTCATGCGCAATGGCGTGAAGTCGATCGTTCGGCTGCGATTTGCCAACGGCGCCGAACTGCGCTGCACGCCCAACCACCGGCTGTGGACGCTCAATCGCGGATACGTGGCCGCTGAGCAACTCACGAAGTCCGATCGCGTGATGCTGAACGACTGCCCGACGCCCGCCAGCGAGGCCGCCTGGGAGCTCCCGGTGGCCGTGGGCTCCGCGGCGAAGTCGTTTGCGCGTGGCGGCAGCGTTGTGCACCAGGAACTCCCGCAGCGCTGGAGCGAGGGGCTCGCGGAGCTGACCGGCCACCTCGTCGGCGACGGCTGGATGACCGACGTGCAGACCGGGTGGGTCTACGGCGGCGACGACATCGCCGACGGCCTGCTGGACTCCCACGAGGGCATGCTCACCGAGTTGATCGGTGGCATCTCACGTCAAGAGGTCGAGAACGGCACCGTGCAGCTGCGCGCCGGGAGCGAAGCCGTACGCGACTTCTTCCGAGCGCTGGGCGTGACGACCGCGCGCGCCCCCGGGAAGCGCGTGCCGAGCGCTGTTCTCGCCGCGCCGGCCGAGATCCAGGCCGCCTTCCTGCGTGGCCTCTTCGGCGCCGACGGCTGCGTCTCGCGCGTGGAGTCCGGCGGCAAGGCAAACCGCTACGTCGGTCTCGGCAGCCGCAGCGAGGCGCTGCTCAAGGACGTGACGGCGATGCTCAACGCGTTCGGCGTCCGGGGGCGGATCTACAGGATCGCGGAGGCGCGCGAGGCGAGCTTCAGCTACACGCGTAAAGACGGGACGACCGTCGAGTACGCGTCGCGCGAGGGCTTTGACCTGCGTATCACCGGATCGGACCTTGAGCGGTTCGCACATTCGATCGGCTTCTCGACGCCGCGCAAGGAGGCCGCTCTGGCCGCGATGCTCGCGGAGACCGGCCGCTATCGCACGAAGCCCGGAACCTTGCTGCTCGCGCGTGAGGACGACGGCCAGGAGGAGGTCTACAACCTCACCGAGCCGGCCCACCACTCGTACATCGTCGACGGTGTGGTCGTCGCGAACTGCTCGGAGTACATGCACGTCGACGACTCGGCCTGCAACCTGGCCTCGCTCAACCTGATGAAGTTCCGCCGCGCCGACGGCACGTTCGACGTTTCCGCCTTCGAGCACGCGACCGACGTCGTGCTGCTGGCGCAGGAGATCGTCGTCGGCCCGTCGAGCTACCCGACCGAGCAGATCGCCGTCAACGCGCGCGCATTCCGCCAGCTCGGCCTTGGCTACACGAACCTCGGCGCGTTCCTGATGGCCAACGGCGTGCCCTACGACTCAGACCAGGGCCGCGGCACCGCTGCCGCGATCACGGCGCTGATGACCGGCCGCGCCTACGCGCAGTCGGCCAAGGTCGCGGCGGCGATCGGCCCCTACGAGCACTACGCGGTCAACCGCGAGCCGCACAACAACGTCATGCGGATGCACCGCGACGCCTCCTACGCGATCCCCGACTCGATCGTCGACGACCACGCGCTGCTCGAGGCCGCGCGCGCGCTCGTGGGAGGACGCAGTCGAGCTGGGCGACGCCTTCGGCTACCGCAACGCGCAGGCGACCGTGCTCGCGCCGACCGGGACGATCTCGTTCCTGATGGACTGCGACACGACCGGCATCGAGCCCGACTTCTCGCTCGTCAAGTTCAAGGAGCTGGTCGGCGGCGGCACGATGACGATCGTCAACCGCACGGTCCCGCTCGCGCTGCGAGAACGCTCGGCTACGCCGACGAGCAGATCGAGCAGATCGAGGCGCACATCGCCGAGCACGGCACGATCGTCGGCGCTCCGGGCCTCAAGGACGAGCACCTGCCGGTCTTCGACGTCGCGGTCGGCGAGCGCGCGATCTCGCCGATGGGCCACATCAAGATGATGGGCGCGGTCCAGCCGTTCATCTCGGGCGCGATCTCGAAGACGGTCAACATGCCGAACGACTCGACGGTCGGCGACATCGAGGACGCCTACGTCGAGGCATGGCGCCTGGGCGTCAAGGCGCTCGCGATCTACCGCGACGGCTCGAAGACCGCGCAGGCGCTGCGCACCGACGCGCAGGAGGGCGCCGGCGAGGGCGCCGCAGCCGGCCTCTTCACGCAGGAGCAGGTCGACGAGCTGGTCAGCGAAGCGGTGATCGCCGCCAAGCGCGAGGCCGGCCCGGCGCGCAAGCGGATGCCGCGCGAGCGCCAGTCGCTGACGCACAAGTTCTCGATCGGCGGTCACGAGGGCTACATCACCGCCGGCATGTACGACGACGGCACGCGTCGGCGAGATCTTCCTGACCGACATCGGCAAGGAGGGCTCGACGCTGCGCGGGATGATGAACTCGTTCGCGACGGCGATCTCGATCGCGCTGCAGTACGGCGTGCCGCTCGAGACGCTCGTGCAGAAGTTCAGCTACATGCGCTTCGACCCCGAGGGGATCACCCAGAACCCGGAGATCCCGTTCGCCAAGTCGATGCCCGACTACATCATGCGCTGGCTCGCCTCGCGCTTCCTGGACACCGACACCCAGGAGGAGCTCGGCATCATGACCGCCGAGGTCCGCGCCCGGAAGACGGCGGAGGACCTGGCGATCTCGATGTCCTCGGACACCGCGAGCCCGGCGTCCGAGCAGCCGAGCGCGGGCGGCGGCAACGGCGGCACATCGGTCCCCGCCGCCTCGGCGCTGACCGACACGCCGCCGGTCGTCCCGGCCAGCTCAGCGGCCTCGACCTCGGGCCCGCATGCGGGCAGTGCGGCGGCATGATGCAGCGCACCGGCGCCTGTTACACCTGCACGAGCTGCGGCAACAACACCGGCTGCGGCTGAGCAAAGAGTCCAGGGGGACGGCACGACGAAGGGCCCCGCGGCACGGGGCCCTTCTGCGTCCCCCACGGACGACAGATTCTCCTTGCGCTCGACGATCTCGGTCCGCAGCCAGACCGGGCGGCGCACCTCCAACCACGCGCCGAACGTCCCGGACGGCACGGTATAGCGACCAGCGCGGGACGTTCGGCGACCGGGCGCCAGCGCAGGCGAGCGCGTCGTCGCCCGCGCCGATCCGCGCTCGCGACTAGCCCTCGACGAGAACCACGATCGTCTCGGGCCGAACGCCGTCGGCCTTCATCGCCTCGGCCGCCTCCTCGGTCTGCAGAGCCGCCTCCCACGCGGCTACGTCGGGCACCTCCACGAGCAGCCCGACGCGGTTCGAGCCGGCCGGATCGCGGAACGTGCGAACGGTCATCCCGCGCGGCCCGAAGAACTCCTCGCGCTTGGGCGAAGCGAGCCAGTGATCGACGTCCTCCACCTCGTGAAAAGCCAGCAGTGTCTCCATCTCGTTGATCCTTTCCCGCAGCGGGCGGTCGCGATACCTGGGTCACAGAACCCGGCAACCGTAACCGGATCGGCGAGACACGGCAGCGGCTCGGACTGCGGGAGAACCCCTGAGGGGAAATCACCGATGCATGGCGCCATGGACGCCGTGTAGCGTCAACGCATGGAACACCGGCGCGACTGGGACGTCCTGATCATCGGCTCCGGGCTCGGGGGTCTGACCACGGCGGCCTATCTCGCCGCGTGCGGGAAGCGCCCGCTGGTGATCGAGCAGTACGACACCGCGGGCGGGTCAAGTCACGTCTTCCGGCGCCGCGGTGGGTACGAGTTCGACGTCGGCGTGCACTACCTCGGCGACTGCCGTCCCGGAGGCGTCATCCCGCGCGTGCTGGGCGGCCTTGCGCTCGACGATCGCGTTCGCTTTCGCCCGATGGACGTGGACGGCTTCGACACGCTCGTCTTCCCGGGACTGGAGTTCCGGGTGCCGGCCGGCTGGGACCGCTACCTCGAGCGACTGATCGCGACCTTCCCGCACGACGAGCGCGGCCTGCGCAAGTGCGTGGGCGTGCTCGAGCGGATCGGCACCGAGGTCGACCGCAGCTCGCGCGGTCGCCCTCGCCTGGGCACGCCGGAGATGCTCATGCGCTCGCGCACGCTGGTGCGCTGGGGCCTGCGCCCGCTCGACGAGCTGTTCGACGCCTGCGAGCTGTCACTCGAAGCCCGTGCCGTGCTCTGCGGCGAGAGCGGCGACTACGGCGCCCCGCCCTCACGCGCCGCCGTCGCCGTCCATGGCGGCCTCATGCACCACTACCTGAAGGACGGCGCCTTCTATCCGGAGGGCGGCGGCCAGGTGCTGGCCGCGAACCTCGTCGACGTGATTCGCTCGCACGGTGGCGAGGTTCGCACGCGCGCAGTGGTGGAACGGATCCTCGTCGAGCACGGGCGTGTGGCCGGCGTCGAGCTCGCCGG
This sequence comes from uncultured Actinomycetes bacterium, assembly GCA_963714935.1. GTDB lineage: Bacteria > Actinomycetota > Thermoleophilia > Solirubrobacterales > Solirubrobacteraceae > F1-60-MAGs163. The sequence continues at coordinate 303,069 of CAVQQA010000003.1, read as the reverse complement.
CGGAGAGAGGCTGTTCGCGCCGCTGGTCGTCTCCAACGCCGACATCCGGCGCACCTTCCTGGAGCTGCTGCCCGCGGACGCGAGCGATCCGAAGCTGCGCGAACGCCTGCTCAACGCCCGCATGGCGCTGCCCCTCTTCTGCCTCTATCTCGGCGTCGACGTGGACCTGCGCGAGCGCATGGCGAACACGAACATCTGGGCCCACCACGAACTCGACCCCAACGCCCTCTACGCGAACGCCGACGCGGGGCTCCTGCCCGACCGGGAGCGTGCGTCGGTCTATCTGACGTCGGCGACGGTGAAGGACCCCGGCAACGCGCATCTCGCCCCGCCGGGCCATTCGAGCCTCGAGGTCATGACGATCGTGACCGGCGAGCACGCGCCCTGGAAGGTCGGCGCGGGCCCGGTGGCGGGCGAGCGCTACTCGCGCGAGGAGGCCTACAAGGAGGCCAAGGCGCAGGTCACGGAGACGCTGCTCACGCGCGCCGACCAGCTGCTGCCGGGGATCCGCGAGCACGTGACCTGGTGCGAGGGCGCGACCCCGATCACCCAGGAGCGCTACACGCGCTCGACGTTCGGCGCGAGCTACGGGCTGGACCACACGCCGCGGCAGGTCGGTCCGCGTCGCCCCGGCCCCAAGACGACGGTGCCAGGGCTCTATCTGGCGGGCGCGAGCACGCGGATGGGGCACGGCATCGCCGGGGTGATGCTCGGAGGCGTCGTGACGGCCGGGGCGATTCTCGGGCGCGACCTGCTGCGCGAGGTCAGTGGCAGCGCGGTGCTCGCCCGCCGGGATCTGCTGCGTGACCCGGCGGCCGACTGGGACCCCCTGATGGCGTCCAAGCGCCTGTCGTGGAAGACGGGGCGCGCACGGCGCGACGCCCCGCCGGACGCGATCGATCGCGGGCCCGGCGACGCGGTGCCCGGCACCGCCGATACCGAGGCGACGCCCGCATAGAGCCATGCAGCGGGGGCGGAGACCGTCCTCCGGGAGGTTCTGCAGGCGCTCAGGTACTGCCGCCACCGCTCAGGTCTCGCCACTACATTGGTGGAGATGCTCGTCGTCTGGGGCCGTCTCCTGCTGCCCATTCTCATCTTGTCGTTCTTGTTGTCGGTCCCCGCCGTCGCGTCTGCGAAGGGCAAGTCGAAGCTGAAGAGCCCGGCGAAGAAGTTCCTCGTGCAGCAGGACCGCCTGCGCAAGCGGATGGCGGCCGGCGAGCGCAGGGTGCTCGTCGCGATCGGCGAGAAGCGCAAGGACCTGAAGCGGTGCGCCGTGCTGAGGAAGATGCCCCGCGACACCTACCAGCGCACCAAGTCGTTCCTCTACGTGCTCGTCGACATGGCACAGGAGGTCACGGAGCCATGGGCCGAGTCGCTGCAGTACGCGGCCGACGCCTACCGCAAGCCGGCCTACGGCGACCGCGTGCTGAACCGCGCCGCGCGCGCCCGCTACCGCTACCTGCGGGCGATCATCACGCTCAAGCCGTTCGACAGCTGCGAGCTGCTCAACGACTGGGCGGGAACGAAGTGGCTCTCCTACTGGATCCCGCCCGGGGACCTCGGGAAGGCATCCGCGGCGATCTACGACCAGGACATCCAGCTGCCCGACGAGACGTCACTGCTCAGGCGCCTGCGCAAGCTCGGGGCCGGCACCAGGTACATCAGCCGAACAAAGCGCTTCGGCCAGCAGAAGCGCATCTACGACAAGTACGACTCGGTGCTGCGCAGCCTCTTCCCAGGACTCGACGTCGACTGGCGCTGACCGCGGACCGCCCTGCGCGGGACCCGCGCCACAGCCCAGCTACGTAGTCCTCCACCGCCGGTTCGGTGTCTGTTCCTGATGCGGGCGGCGCCGCCCGCCGTACGATTGGGCCTGCTGCGCGCAAGCGCACGGCTCGATCCCGATCGCTACTCCGGATGGAGGCACCGACAATGCGGAAGATCAAGGAAGCCGCATCGGAGTTCCTGGCCAACAAACGGGTCGCGGTCACCGGCGTCTCCAGAGAGCCGAAGGACCACGGCGCCAACGTCGTGTACAAGCGTCTTCGCGACCGCGGCTACGAGGTCTTCGCGGTGAACCCGAACGCAGCGGAGGTCGAGGGCGACCCGTGCTTCGCCGACCTGCGCTCGATTCCGGGCGGTGTCGATGCGGTCGTGATCGCAACCCGGCCCGAGATCGCGGAGGACACGATGCGCGAGTGCGCAGACCTCGGCATCGGGCACGTGTGGATGCACCGCGGGCCCGGCGGTGGGAGCGTCTCCGAGGCGGCCGCCGCATTCGGCCGCGCGAGCGGCATCGCGGTGATCGACGGCGGATGCCCGTGCATGTTCGGCCCGACCGCTGATCTCGGGCACAAGGTGATGCGCGCCGCGTTCACACTCAACGGGAACGTCCCGCGGCTGGTCTGATCGGGCATGTGAAGACGCTCAGCTTGATCCGATGGATGATGCGCTGCGCGGCCGCCGTTGTGCTGCTGCTCGCGCTCGGCGGGACCGGCGCCGCAACCGCGCGGGCTGCACCACAGCCCGATGTCGTGGTCTGGACGGGCCCGAAGGTTCCCGGCACGGCGCTGCGCGGCGTCCACCTGAAGCCGAACGGGACTGGCTCGCTGCTCGTCGTGCGCGCTTCGGCGCGCAGAAGCGGGAGGGCCCGTTCGGTGGGCCGCGTGTCCGCCAAGGGCGCGCAGCTCAAGGCGATCCGCAGCGCCGCCAGGGCCGTTTACGGTCGGGCGGGGGTGCGTGTGGTCTCGCCCGGCGGCGAGATGTACGCGAGCGCGGTCATCACGATCGGCAGCAGGCAGCGCACCACGCTCGACCTGGGCGCCGCCTCGCCGAGACTCGGCGCGCTGCTGCGGGCTCTCAACGCCGTGATCGCGCCGGACAGGGCGCTGCCGGTCGCGGCGGCGGACGCACCGGTCGCCGGCGCGGCCTATGCCGACGCCGCCGCCAAGTGCCCGGCCGGCCAGACCGCCTCCAGCGCCGCGCGCGAGATCTCACTGAAGGACGCGGCCAAGGCGGGCATGGTGAAGCTGACCGGGAAGGGCCTGATCGGCGGGGACTCGGTGGCCGTGGACGCGGTCTGGAAGCCGGTCGACGGCCCGGTGAAGGTCACCGTGAACATCGAGCTGGTCGACAGCGGGCCGAGCCCCGGCGAACCCTCGCCCGCGCAGGTCGAGCAGGCGATCGAGAGCACGCTCGCCGGCAAGCTCAGCTACAAGGGCAAGGCGATCAAGCTGGACGCCGTAGTCACGCGGCGCAGCTCCACGGAGTCGCCGACACCCTGCTTTCACCAGATCTACTTCTACCCCGACGTGGGCGTGCGCGACTACGTCGACGACCTCGACGGGCTCACCAACCCGCTGCCTCAGAGCGGCCAGTGGAACTACGGCGGCGCCGCTGACGCGCGCAACTGGTCGCACGAGACCATGCACCTGCTCGGTCTCGACGACCAGTACCGCGACTACCTCAAGCTGAAGGACGGCACCGAGGTGCAGGTTCCCGAAGACCGTCAACAGCGAGGACACCAAGGCGCTGAAGCAATGGGCTGCGCAGAAGGGACTGGACGTCGAGGACGCCGTGCTGCACAGCGTCCCCAACAAGGGCCACGAGAAGGATCTGATGGGCGACGCCGGCCTGAAGGACTTCACGATCCCGTCGGCGTCGCTGGCCAACCTGTACGCCGCTTCGGCCAAGCGCGCGGTGATCCACGCCGACCCGGGCGACATCCTGCTCAACAAGGACCCCGCCAACCAGAACCTCGGCGTCGGCGCGCCGTTCGATCTGACGGTCACGCCCGGCAAGCCCGCGCACGTCGACGGCATGGTCGCCTACTGCATGGACCTGAGCCGCCACCCGCCGAACTTCGGGGGTTCGATCGACGTGTTCGACGTGCTCGGGAACGCCGCCGAGCGCCCCGAGCCGTCGATGCAGGCCGCCGCGGCGGTTCTGCGTGAGATCGCCGTGCGGCAGCCGCGCCCGCTCGCATCGACCGTGGGAGCCAACTCGGCGCTCTGGCGCGTCACCGACGAGGTGACATCGCTCAGCGGAGCGGCTGCCGCGATCGTCACCGCTGCCGGTGTCCCGGCGGACGAGTCGGTCAGGTATGACGCGCCGCACTTCGCGAACCCCAACGCGGCCGCCGCTGAAACCGCGAGCGTCAGCGACGCCGGCGTCGACCCCACCGTCGAGCCCGACCCGGCTCTCGAGGCCGAACTGGCCCGACAGGCCAAGCTCCCCTCCGCCAGGCTCACGGCGCTGCGCGTCGTGCAGCGCACGGTCCGCCGCCCGCGGCGCGGAAGGGCGCTGCTGGGAGTCGAGGTCGAGCTGACGGGGCGGCCCGCGAAGCTGCGGCTGCAGGTCCGCCGCTCAGGCCGCCGCGGTGCGCTGCGCACGATCACGCGCAGGATCACCGTGGGCGCGACGAGCTTCAGCTTCGCGCTTCCGCGACTGCGCGCCGGGACCTACCAGCTGCGGGCGACGGGGGCCGGAGGGCGCAGCGCCCGTTTCCGGCTCCGCTGAACGCCGCGGCCCAGGATGGCGAGACGGCCGCCCGAGCCGGTTGTCGCCGAGTCAGTCGCGTAGCCTTGCGGCTGATCGACGCATGACCGAGACGAGCAGCGACAAGCGGTCCGACAACGCGGCCGCCGCCTACGATCGCCACGTCGGCCGGTATGGCTCGCAACTCGCGGCCGGTCTGGTGGCCGCCGCCGGTGTGCGCCAAGGAAGTCGCGTGCTGGACGTGGGGTGCGGGCCGGGGCCGCTCACGCGGGAGCTCGCCGCTCTGGTAGGCGCCGAACGTGTCGCCGCGGTCGATCCGTCAGAGGCGTTCGTCAAGGCTTGCCGGGCACGGGTCGCGGGCGCTGACGTCCGCGTCGGCGTCGCGGAACAACTGCCGTTCGAGATCGACAGCTTCGACGCGGTGCTCGCCCAGCTGGTCGTGCCGCTGATGAAGGACCGCGAGGCGGGTGTCCGCGAGATGACCCGCGTCGCTCGCCCGGGCGGAGTCGTGGCTGCATGCGTATGGGACTCGACGACGATGCCGCTGCTGCGTGCCTACTGGGACGCCGCACTCGCCGTCGCTCCCGATCGCGCAGGCGCCTTCGACGAGGGTTCGCGCGTCGGCTACCCGGACCCGCAGGAACTCGCCGAGCTCTGGAGCACCTGTGGCCTCTCCGCCGTGCTCACCGGCGAGCTGCTCGTGAGCGCCGACTACGAGGACTTCGACGATCTCTTCGCACCCTTCACCGCGGGGACCGGGAATTCCGGCAGCGTCTACCGCAGCCTCGGCGACGCCGACCGGCGGCGCCTGCGCGAGGACGCGTACCGCCGGCTCGGCACGCCGACCGGCGGGTTCACGTTGGCTGCGCGCGCCTGGTGGGTGCGCGGCGAGGCGTGACATCGGTCCGGCTCGTTCTGTATCTCTGATCAGGGTGGTGAGAGGGCGCGCAGACATCGCTCGCCTGTGCGCCGTCACGGCTTCAGTCGGTGTGTGACGGCAGTGGGCTTCGGCTGAGGCTGTGCATCAGCGCGTTCTCCTCAGGGGTCGGCGAGCGAGGCAGCGCCGGGCCGAGCGCCGCGACCGGTTCAGCGCCGCGCAGTGCGTTGCACACGAACACGGCTCCGCCGGCGACCGCCTCCATGAGCGGCAGCGGTCGCTCGGCTGTCGCGAGTCCCCATGCGTCGGCCTGTGCGAGGAGTCGCGCTCGAGCCGTTCCAGGCAGGATTCGCCCGTCGAGCGGTGGGGTGATCAGCTCGCCGTCCTTGAGAATCACCAGTGATGCCCTCGAGGTCTCCAGAACCAGGCCGTCGAGGTCGACGAGCAGCGGCTCGGATGGTGCGACGGCAGACTCGATGGACCTGAGGAGGCGTCGATCGCGCCACTTGTGCGCGCCGATGCCTCCTGGAAGCGTCACCGGTTCGAGCACGAGCGGGGCGTGACGCGCCGGCAGGGCGCGCGGCCTGATCTCAAAGCCGCCGTCAGCGTCCAGCAGCACGCGGAGGCCGAAGTGGCCCTCGCACCTGCCGGCCGCTCGGATGACGGCCGCATCCAGTTCCTCGGGCAGTGGCATTCCGAAGAGCGCTTCGCACGATCTCGCCAATCGTGTGAGGTGCGCGGCCAGGTCGTCGGCAAGCCCGTCCCGGACCTGCACCGTCTCCAGCAGCCCATGTCGCGGGTCGGGTCGGGGTTGCGGGCGTGGGCCGAGGCGCAGCGGCCGTCGCGGCGGCCCAGGGTGATCGCGCCCGCTCGCACGGCTGAGAGGGGAGAGCTCAAGCGTGCCACCGAGCGCCGCCACGAGCGGGCGAGCCTTCGCAAGGCACTCTTCAGCTTCGGTCGCCGGATCGGAGTCGGCCACTACGCCTCCGCCGACGTCGAGCCACGCGTCGCCGTGGCGGCTTTCCACGGTTCGGATGGCGACGCTGAGCTCCAGTCCTGCGACGGGGGAGGAGAACCCGATCGCGCCCGAGAAGGCTTGTCTGGTCGTGCCCTCGAGACTGCTCACGACGTTCATCGCGGCCACCTTTGGAGCCCCTGTGACTGAACCTGGGGGAAAGAGCGCGGCAACGAGTTCAGAGTCGCGCACCTCCGGCCGGCGAGTCCCGGTCACCTCCGATACGAGGTGCCATACGCCGGTGTGCGGCCGTGCATCCGCCAGCGTCTCGACGACCACAGAACCGTATGCGCAGACGCGTCCGAGGTCGTTGCGGATCAGGTCGACGATCATGACGTTCTCCGCCCTGTCCTTCTCGGCTGCGGCGAGTTCCGCACGGCGTTTCTCGGCCGCGGATGGCTCTTGCGGGCGTGGCCTGGTGCCCTTGATCGGAGCGCTGCGGAGCTGATCTCCATGGCGTTCGATCAGAAGCTCCGGCGAGAAGCTTGCGAGGCTGCCCCACGGGCCTGCGAGAAACGCGGCGCGATCGGGGCGCAGCGTTGTGACACCACGCGCGAAGAGCTCTGCGAGCGGATCCGCCAATCGGGCACGCAGGCGCATGGCGATGTTGGCCTGCAAGAGGTCTCCCGCCCGAATCCGCTCGCGGCAGGCCGCCACAGCGAGCGCGTGACCGGGGAGATCCGGTGTCGGGCGCCAGCGCGTCACGGCAGGAGATCTCCCTGCCCTGACTCCGGCCGCCAGCCGCCGGCGCAGGACGTCAAGGCGAGCTTCCAGGAAGCTCGCCCGCGCGTCGGTCCAGAGCGCCTCAAACCACCACTGGCCATCGTCGCCGAGGCGCAGAACGTGATCATGAAAGGTCAGCACCGCCTCAGGCAAGCACTCTGCGGTCACCGGCGGTGGGTCCAGCGCCTCGAGCCGATTGCTGAGCCCGTAGCCCAAGAAGCCGAACCAGCCCCCGCCCACGAAACCCTCTGGGGAGTCGGCGACGAGGGGCTGGTGATCCAGCACGGCGAAAGGGTCGTCCTGAGCCCTGAGGGCACACACCGGTTCGCTGCCGGCGATTGCCACAGCCCCCGCCCATCGGCCGGCAAGCGCAAAGCAGTGAAGGTCCATGTCCACCAGGAGCTGCGCATGCTCGGCTGGCACTGAGCCTGCCAGCGGCACCCGCAGGGCGCGAGCCGTCTGCGGGATCGCTGCGTACGGCGCCGAGCCGTTGCTACGCGTTGTGGACACTGGTGAGTCTGGACCCGGCGGGTCTGGACGTCCCCGCGCTTCTGCAGTCGCGCGGGTCAGCCCTTCTCGGTCCTCATCGATTGGGATCGAGTGATCTTCTCGAACTCGACCGGGAGAACATCCCGAGCGTCGAGTGCGCCCTCGCCGCGTTGCGTGAGACCCCGAGGCGACGCGACCTCAGCGTTCGTTGGCGAGCGCCCCCGGAGAGCTGCCGTCAGGACAGCGTCGGCCGCGCCGTCCAGGTCGGCGGCGGCGCGAAGCCCGGCTCCGGCACTTCGGGCGGCATCCCTGAACTCGCGCCCGGCGAGGATGACGTCGGCCATTGCAGCGAGGCGTGCGAGCGTCGGACGACGCAGGCGCAGGCCTGCGCCGAGTGCGATCACGCGATCGGCGTTCAGCGCCTGTTCCTGCATCTGGGGGACGAGCAGCATGGGAGCCCCCGCGACCAGGGCCTCCTGCACGCCGTTGAATCCGCCATGGGTGACGAACAGGTTCGTACGGCTGAGCACTGCCGGCTGGTTGACGTGTGACTGGGCTATGACGCCAGCGGGAAGCGGTCCGAGCGACTGCGGGGCGATCCGTCCGACTGAGAGGACGACTCTGCGACCTGGGCGTGCGAGCGCGGATGCGGCGACGCGGAAGAAGGAGGGGCGCCGCTCGAACACCGTCCCGAGTGACACGTAGACGAGCTCTTCATCGTCACCGAGGTCCGCGAGCACCGCTTCCTCGCCGACACCGGCGTCGCTCGCTGCACGCAGCGGCCCGACGAATCGCACGTCTTCGCCCGCGAGGCCTTCATGACGTCCCTGGAGCTCGCGCGAAGTTCCGACCAGCGTCTTGCACCCATACCGTCCGGCGAGCACGTCGAGCGGGCTGCCCAGCGGCGCGCCGTAGCGTCGCTCAAGGCGACGCGAGACACGTCGCAAGCGAACCGCTGCGGGCACGCCGAGCACCAGCGCTCCAAGTGCGCTGGGCACGTTCCGGGGCGACGGGCGCATGCCGCGATGCAGAGCCATCATCGGGCTGAACGCCACCTCGGGTGTCCCGGTCGCGATCGCTGCGTAGTGCCCGTGCAGAGCGAACGAGTCTCGCAGCACCACATCTGCGCGCATATCGCGCAGACGCTCGGTCAGCCACGGCGTAACCCGCTCCGCCGCGTGCGCGATCATCTCAGCGACCGCGATGAGGTTGGTCGGTGGCTGGCTCACGTCGATCCCGAAATCAGGGCCTGCACAGAAGTCGCCCCCAACAGCGACACACTCCGCCTCCCACTCCGGCAGCGCGACCTGCACCGTGCGCGCTCCGCGGGCGCGAAGCGCCCCCACCAAGGGAAGCAACGGACGCACATGCCCGCCCGAGGGAACGTGAACGACGGCCACCGTCGGTCTTCCCGCCATCACATCCCCGTCAGACAACGGCGCTCCCGCGTGCACCGAGCGCACCGATCGCCTCGGGACATGGTCTGCGCTTGGGCTCATCTTGCGGTCCTCTGCACTCGATTTGACACCGTGTCAAGTTACCCAAATAATGACGCGGGTGTCATCTTTGCCCCGGGTTCGATCAGATGGCCAGTGCGCGGCGAACGCGCGACACAGGCGGCCCGCATTCGGCCCGAACGGCGGAAACGAGGCCGCGGTGGGACGGCCGCCACATGGATCTGAGGGCAAGTCGGGGGTGACGAGCGGGATCGTCTCGCCCGCCGTGCTCCTCCTCACGCTCGTCATCCTCGCGACGCTTCTGGGGGTTGCCCCCGCCGGCGCGGCCACGTTCGCGGTGACGAACCTCGGTGACGCCACGCCACCCGGCGCGTGCGACGCGGACTGCACCCTGCGCGAGGCGGTCGTGGCCGCCAACGCGGCTCCTGGTGCTGACACGATCGTCCTGCCGCCCGGCACGATCACGCTGGCGGAGTCGACCTCTGAGACCGCGACCCCGCTCACCGGGGATCTCGACCTCGTGGCCGGAAGCACCGTCACCGTGATGGGCGCGGGCTCCGCGGCGACCGTCATCGACGGCGACGCCAAGGACCGGATCTTCGACGTCGCGGGGCAGGCTGCGCTGGACCTGCGCGACCTCAGCCTGCGCAACGGCCGCGGCGACGGGTCGGGCGTGATCGTCGGCCGCTCAGGTCTTGGTCCGTCGACGCTGAGCGTCACGCGCTGCCTGTTCAGCGGCCACGTCGACCGCAGCACCGCGATCGAGGCGTACAGCGGCGCGGCGGTCAGCGTGTCGGACTCGACGTTCCAGGACAACGGTGCGCCGCTCACCGACCTCAGCAAGGCGAGCCCCGGCGGCGCGGCGATCAGCGCGACCGGAACCAGCTCGGTCAGCGTCACGGGCGCCACGTTCGCGCGAAACCGCGCCGGTTCCAGCGGCGGCGCGATCGCAGCCGACAGCTCCGCCAAGGTCACGATCGCGAGCAGCGTCTTCGACGCCAACGCCACGGACGCAGATGGCGGTGCGCTGTTCCTCAGCAACCAGGCGCAGGCGACCGTCACCGGCAGTCGCTTCACTGGCAACGAAGCCGCGGGCAATGGCGGTGCGCTGTTTGCGTGGAACAAGACGAAGCTCGACGTTGCGACCAGCACGCTGACGGCCAACGTCTCTCGCGGCGACGGGGGGCTGGGGGGCGGCGGGGCGGTCGGACTCTGGAACGAGGTCGCGGCCACGGTCAACGACAGCACGGTCTCCGGCAACACCGCGACCTCGAAGGGCGACCTCGTCGGCGGCGGCGCCTTCGGGGTCATCAACGGCGTCGTCCTGACCATCACACGAAGCGTGATCGACGGCAACGGCCTGCTCACGGGGCCGCCGGACATCGGCACGCTGCGCGGCGGCGGTGCCTTCTTCCTGCTCAACGAGCCGGTGGTCACGATCGCCGACTCGACAATCTCCGGCAACACGTCTGCGCTCCCGGGCGGAGCGTTCATGCTGGTCAACCGGCCGAAGTTGCGGCTTGTGAACGCGACGGTCGCCGGCAACAGCGCTTCCGGTCCCGGCGGCGTGATCTTCAACCGCACGGACGCGGGCTCCGCGCACGGGCGCTTCGCGCTCGCGAACACCATCCTGGCCGGGAACAGCGGCGCGGGCACGGCGAACGCGTGCGCAAGCCACCCCCTGGCCGACCTCACGATCTTTGCGTCCGAGGGCCACAACCTCGAGAGCAGCGACACCTGCACGTTCCTGAACGCCACCGGTGACCGGCGCGCGACCGAGGCGGGGCTCGCCGCACTGGCCGACAACGGCGGTCCGACACGCACCATGGCGATCGGCACCGGCAGCCCGGCGTTCAACGCCGCAGACCCGGCGCTCTGCTCGGCCACCGACCAGCGCGGTGTGACGCGGCCGCAGTTCGGTGGCTGCGACATCGGGGCGTTCGAGTTCGCGCCGCCACCCCCGGCTGCACCCCCGGCTGCACCCCCGGCTGCCTCCGCGCCCGCCGCGCCGGCCGCCCTCACCCCACCGGCCGTCAAGACGCTCAAGGCGTCGGTCGTCTTCAGCTTCCCCACCACCAAGCGCTGCGTCAGCCGCCGCAGCTTCAAGATCCGCATCCGCAAGATCAAGGGCGTCAAGTTCGTCAAGGCGACCGTGCTCGTCAACGGCAAGCGCGTCAAGGTCGTGCGCGGCAGGCGGCTGATCGCACCGGTCAACCTCAAGGGCCTGCCCAGGGGCCGCTTCACCGTCAAGATCACGGCGTTCACGAGCGACAAGCGCAAGGTCACCGGCAGCCGGCGCTACCGCACGTGCGCGAAGAAGATCAAGCAGCGCAGCCGTTCAAAGGTGTGAGCGGCCGCCGGGCGGGGCGTCCGCGCGCGGCGCAGCCGATGCAGCTGGGTCGGGAGGGCCGCGCATGCAATCTGCGCTGAACAGACTCTCCGCGTTCGTTCGGCGGCGCCGCGCGCTGGTCGCGGGCATGTGGCTCGTGCTGCTGGTCGCCTCGGCGCCCTTCGCGTTGCGGCAGACCGAGAACCTGACGAGCGGCGGCTTCGAGGTGCCCGGCTCGCAGGCAGCCGAGACCGACCGGCAGGTCAAGCGCTTCCAGGGTGCGACCAGCGAGCCGCTCGGCGTGGTGCTCCAGCGGCGGAGCGGCGACGTCGCGTCGCTGCGCGCGGCCGTCGCACGCGTGGACAAGGCCGCCGCGAAGGTCAATCACGTCGAGCTCGCGGGCGATGTGGCCGCGGAGGCCCGGAGAGACGCCGCCCGGCGCAGGCTGATCGTGCTGCCGCTGGTCGTCGCAGGCTCGCAGGACGACACGATGGATGCCGCGATCGACCTGCGCGATGAGCTCGACGTGGGCAGGGTGACCGACGGAATCCAGCCCTACGTCGTCGGCCAGCAGGCTCTGTGGGCCGGCATGCTAGAAGCTCCAGAAGGAAGATCTGGAACGGGCCGAGGCCGCCGGCTTCCCAGCGATACTCATCGTGCTGTTGGCGGTGTTCGGGTCGGCGCTCGCCGCGCTTCTGCCGGTCGGGCTCGGGGTCACCGCGGTGGTCACGACCGGTGCCGCCGTGTTCGCCCTCTCGCTGGTCACGTCGATGTCGATCTTCGTGACGAACGTCGCATCGATGCTCGGGATCGGCGTGGCGGTCGACTACTCGCTCTTCCTGCTGTCCCGGTATCGGGAGGAGCTCTCACGCGGCGTGGGTCCCGACGAAGCGCTGGACACCGCCATGCGGACTTCCGGTGCAACCGTTGTCTTCTCGGGCGCGACGGTCGTGATCTCGCTTGCCGGGCTGTTTCTGCTCGACTCGACGGTAATGCGCTCGATGGCCATCGGCGCGATCGTGGTGGTCGCGTGGGCGATCCTGGGGGCCGTGACGCTGCTGCCGGCGCTGATCGCGCTCCTCGGGCCGCGCGCAGGCCGGCGCGGGCGGATCATCAGCGCCACCGGCGCCATCGTCCGCGGCGCCGCTCGCCGGCCCGCGGCTGCGCGGCGGGCCGGCGAGCCGAGGGGCGACTTCTGGAACCGGTGGACCGATCGCCTGATGCGCCGGCCGGCCCGGTTCGCCGCGCTCGCGGCGAGCATCCTGTTGGTGCTCGCCGTTCCCGCTCTATCACTGCACTTCGGCGACGGCGCTCTGCGCCAGTTCCCCGAAGGCAACGAGACGCGCCAGGGCGCTGAGCTCGCGGCGCGGCAGGCCGGCCCCGGCGCGGCCGCGCCGACGATCGTCGTCGCCGACTTCGAGCGCGGCTCGGCTGCCACCCCGGCCAACCGCGTCGCGCTCGATCGCTACGTCGCGGGCCTCAAGCGGCGACACGCAGTGGCCGCCGTCGCGGCGCCGCAGGCATCGAGGGACGGCCGCGCCGCGCTGCTGACGGTCGTGCCTCGGCAGGATCCCGAGAGCCGTCAGGCGCTGGACCTGGTCGAAAGCATGCGTGCCGACGGCGGCCGGTCCGCCGGCCTGGACCGGCGCGCGCGGGTCAGCGTGGGCGGCGCGACAGCGCAGATCCGCGACTTCTCCGGGCTCATCTCCGGCGGGATGTGGAAGATCCTTGCCTTCGTCGCGGTCTGCACCTACCTCGTGCTGCTGGTCGCGCTGCGCTCCGTCCTGTTGCCGCTGAAGGCGGTGCTCATGAACCTGCTTTCCGTCGGCGCGGCGTACGGCGTCATCGTCGCCGTCTTCCAATACGGGTGGCTCGACGGCATCACGGGCTACGACTCGCTCGGCTACATCAACGCCGTGACGCCGCCGCTGCTGCTCGCGGTCGTATTCGGGCTGTCGATGGACTACGAGGTGTTCCTTCTCTCGCGGATACGTGAGCGCCACCTCGCAACGGGCGACAATCGCCGCGCCGTGGCCGAGGGCCTCCAGGCCAGCGCCAAAGTCATCACCAGCGCCGCCGCGATCATGGTGGTTGTCTTCGGCATATTCGCGCTGACCGGCGTGCCGCAGATCAAGGAGATCGGTGTCGGACTGGCGGTGGCGATCGGCCTCGACGCGTCGCTCGTGCGGCTCCTGCTCGTGCCCGCCACGATGGAGCTCATGGGGTCGTGGAACTGGTGGCTTCCCGGATGGCTCGAGCGCATCCTGCCGAACGCCGACTTTGAGTCCGATCGCGCCGCCGGCGGGGAGCGCGCCCACCGATTCCACGGCAAGTCGAGGGACTCCGGTACCGCGCCGGGCTCCTCGATCGGGCAGCACGTGCCTCCAAGATGACGCCCGTGAACCGTCTGGCCGTAGTTTCTACGTCGCCGGGATTGGTGGTTCTCCTGCTGGTGCGCGGACAGCGCGCTACATAGGCTGCCTGACTGTGCCGCTGAGCGTGAGAGACGCGCCCGACTGTGGGCGCGCGGAGGGGACTGAGATGCCCGAGTCCATGGCCATCATTGACGTGTGCGCCGCACGGCTCGGCGAGCTGCCCGTCGACGTCGTCGCCGGGGGCTCGCTCGAGCACCCGGAGGAGCTCGGCTCCCAGGCCTGAGGCTCAGCCGTGCTCGTCTACTCCTGCTCGGGCAGCTCAAACGTCGCGCAGCTCGCGAACGACATCGCCGTGCGACTTGACCGGCTGGGGATCGCCGAGATGTCATGCATCGCGGGTGTCGGTGGTGACGTACCGGCGCTTGTGAAGAAGGCGACGTCTGGTCGACCGGTGATCGTCATCGACGGCTGCCCGCTTGCGTGCTCGGAGACCGTGCTCGCGGCGCGGGGTGTCACTCCCGCTCATCTCGTCCGTCTTCACGAACGCGGGCTCAAGAAGCGCCGTCACACCGACTTCGACGAGGAGCAGCGCGAGGCGATCTTCCGCGAGGTGCTCCAGGAGCTTGCTGCGCCGCTGATCGCCGCCGATCCGCAGGTCGAACCCCGCATCCGCGCCGCGCTCGGGACCTGAGCGCGGCAGCGCTCTCGCCAGCGCCGCCCCAGATGTCCTCGATGTAGGGGTGAACCCGCGCCGCGTTGCGCGGCGCGTGCCGCATGTCGACGCGGGCGGCCTCAGCCGCCATCGAGCTGAAGGTCCATCAACTCGACGTCGAGGATGCGCCCGAACTTCTCGCCGCAGCGCCGTTGGGTCCCGATGTGCGTGAAGCCGAAGGCCTCGAACAGCCCGACGCTCGCCTCGTTGGCCTCTGCGATCCGGGCGAGGATGACCCCGAGCCCGGCGTCGCGCGCCCGCTCGATCAGGGCTTCGAGCAGCAGCCGGCCGACGCCCTCGCCGCGGTGATCGGCGTCGACGTACACGGAGCCCTCGACGGTCCTCGCGTAGCCGCCGCGCTCCGACCACGGACTGAGGCTCGCCCACCCGACGACGCGCTCTCCGGCGGCTGCGACGAGGACCGGATGGCGCCCGCGGTCGCGCTGCGTCAGCCAGCCGTCGTCCTGGCCGGCGACGCGCGGCTCGGTGTCGAACGTGGCGGTTCCGTGCGCGACCTCGTGGTTGTAGATCTCGAAGATGACCGGAAGGTCCGCGGCTCGCGCCTCGCGGACTGATGGACGCTGCTCGGGCATCGGCAGGCCAATCTAGAAGACGCTCCGGGAGGGCATGTCTGAGCAAGGCCGTCCCGCGGCCAGACCGCACTCCTGCCCGCGTGGCAGTCTTCAAGCATGGCCGCCCTCGCCGAGCCGCTCGACGTAGCCGCGGAAGACGGGGTCACGACGCTGACGCTCAACCGGCCCGAGCGTCACAACGCGCTGTCGCTCGACCTGCGCGCGGCCCTCACCGCGGCGCTGACGAAGATCGGCGATGACCCCGACGCACGCTGCACGCTCGTCACCGGCGCCCCGCCCTCGTTCTGCTCGGGCATGGACCACAGTGAGTTCGGCGGCGACGCGGCGCAGAGGCGCCGTCTGCTCGAGGTCAACGAGGCCTTCTTCGCCGCGTTGCTCGAGCATCCGCTGCCGCTCGTCGCGGCGGTCAACGGCGCGGCGCTGGGCGGAGGTTTCGCGGTCGCGGCGCTGTGCGACCTGCGCGTCGCGGCCGAGTCAGCGACCTTCGGCTTCCCGGAGGCGCGCCGCGGCATCCCCCCGAGCCTCGGCTCGGCGCTCGCGGCGCTCCCGCCCGCGGCAGCGCGCGACCTCGTGCTGACCGGCCGCACCGTCGACGCCGCCGAAGCGGCGGCGCTCGGGCTCGTGAGCGCGGTCGTCGCGGACGCGGACCTGCTCGCCGCGGCGCGCGAGCGCGCGCAGCAGATCGCCGCGATCCCGCCCAGCGCGACCCGCACCAGCGTCGCCTGGATGCGTCAGGGACCGTGGCGCGAGCAGCTCGCGCGGGAGCTGGCGCTGCTGCGCGAGACGCTGCTCGGTGAGTGACCGGCGCTCGGAGGAGCGCGCCGCCGAGGGCAGCTAACCCGCGCGAGCGATCGTGAAGGAGACCGAGCGGGTCCGCGAACGATTGCCGGCCGGGTCGACCGCGACAAGCGACAGGCGGTAGGAGCCACGCGCGAGCCTGCGGCGGGAGACGCGGCCGCTGAACTTCACGCTGTTGGCACCGGTGCGCCCGGCGGTGCGAAGCGCGCCGACGCGTCGGCGCGACGTGCACCGCCGCGGTTTCTTGACCCGGGCCGGCTTCCTCACCGAACACGATCGCCCGCGCCGGTAGCCGCGGATCGTCCGCCTCACGGTCATCGTGACCGAGGAAGCCTCGCTCAGACGAAAGCGCACCGTCGTTCCGCGCTGCACCCTCGCCCTCGCCCGGCGCTTGGCCGCCGCCACGGCGAATCGCTTACGGGTGAGCGTGAGCCGTGTGATCAAAGGCCGCGTGGTGTCGCGTGCGGCGGCCCCGCCGCCTCCGACGGGTGCGGGTGCGCTCGCGGCCGCGGGGCCGGGCGGTGGGCCGGTCACCCGCACGACGCGCTCGATCGGTTCCGACAGGTTGCCCGCCGCGTCGCGGGCGCGCACGCTCACCGCGTACAGATCGCCGGCGGCGTAGGCGTGCGCGGCCGGCGACCCCGTGGCGGTCTGACCGTCGCCGAAGCCCCACTCGGCCTGCGCGCCACTCCACGTGTCGTTCGCGCCGGCCGAGAAGAGCCCGGTCTGCCCGGCGTCGAGGTTCGAGGGCATCACGGCGCCGGAGACAGTCGGCGCCCGCTCGTCGTAGAGCCGGGCAAAGGCGCGGCGGTTGGCTACCTCGGCCTGCGTCCACGCGCCCACGAGCCCGCCCGCGCCGTCCCCGGCGAGCCGCGCATCAGCGGGTTGATCGGCGCCGGCAGTGAGATCCAGCGGCGCACCGAACGGCTGGCCGCTGCTTGAGATCGCGGCACGCACGGCCTGGCCGTCGGTGGCTACCATCGCAAGCGCTCCGCCTTCGAGCGGCGCGAGTTCCGGTGCGCCGAGCGGGACGCCCTGCGAGCCGTAGCCCTCCACGTCATCCTTGGCTGCGAACGTCGTCGCCGCGGGTGCCAGATCGGCGGAGCTGAGCGCCGGGACGCCCACGTTGTCGGACTTGCGCCACGCCACGGTCGCGGTGCCGTCACTTCGCTGGGCCAGCACCGGGGCCCCGAGCACCGGACCGAAGAAACCTCCGTTGGAGATCGTGGCGACGGTGTCAAGCACGGCCGGAGCGCCTGCCGCCTCGGTACGTGAACGCAGCGTCGTGGTCACGCCGGTGGGAAAGCCCAACGTGCTTACGGTCGTGCTGGTGATGTACGAGATCACCGTCCGCACGCCCGTGATGATCCGCGGGGCGGAGTGCGTGTGGGTCGTGCTCGACCCCAGGCTCCCGGAGTCGGTCAGGGCGTCGAAGTCCTGCGCCGACCCGCTGCTCCCGCCGCCTGGGCTGGGCGTCACCCTGAGGACTCGAACTGCCGCAGTCGAGCCGTCCTTCCCCGTCACCACCGCGACGATGGATCCGGACGCGTCGGACACATCCATGTCGCTTCCCGTGATCGTGCCCGAGATCGAGTCGAGGGGCCCGCCGAGAGACTGGAACTGACCGGCCGCCGTCTGCCTGAGCAGCAGGGCGATGCCGCCGCTTCGCTCGAGCTTGACCGCGGGGCGACCGTCCGCGAAGAACCTGACCTGTGCGCTCTTCGCGCCGGCGGCATTGGAGACCAGGCCGAGATCGCCGAACGACGTCGCGCCGGCGGCACGCTCGGACGCGCGGATTCCCCCGGCGGCCGTCCACACGGCGAGCACCACGCCCGACGGGCTGACCGCCACGTCGGGATCCTCGCCCGAGCCGATCACGACAGGCGCTTCGAAATCAGCCGCAGCGGGCCGCTTCACCGCGGCCCGCACCGTCGTGCCGTCCGACCAGACCGCGGCCGCCGTACCGTCCGCACCCGCGGCGACGTGCATCGCGATGGCGCTCTCAGGTGCCGAAAGCGGCACAGTCGCGGGAACCCACGCGGCGACCGAAACCCCCGGGCTTGCGAACGCCAGCGCCGCGGCGGCGCCCGAGGCCAGCCTGAAGACGGCCTGCATGCCCATGGCCTGCCGACCATACGCCGGTTCTGAGCGCGCTGTCAACGAGGCGGCAGCTCGCCGTGCGCAGCCGCCGCGTCGGGAACCGTGGCGCCGTCTCCCGCCCTATTGACTCGCGGCCTCGCGCCGGGTCGTCGCGGTCGCTGCGCGTTCGCTCTCTCCGGCTCCGACGCCGTGGCCCTTGGGCTCGATCTGCATCATCGCCCGCTCGGCCAGCGCGGTGATCGTCAGGCTCGGATTCACACCGATGTTGGCGGGCACCGCCGCGCCGTCGCAGACGAGCAGGTTGCGGTAGCCGAAGACGTTGTGCCGGGCGTCGACCACGCCGCTGTCGGCGTCCGCTCCGATCACCGCCCCGCCGAGTATGTGCGCTGTCGTCGGGATGCAGAAAATCGCCTCGGTGAACACCGCCTGTGCGGTGCCGCCGAGCCTGCCCTGAAGCCACTCGGCGGCGCGGTAGGCCGCGGGGATCTGGTCGGGGTTCGGGTTGTCCGGGTCCTGCTCTGTCCCCAGGACCACGTTGCCGTTCGGCCAGCGTCGGGTGACCTTCAGCCGCATCGCGCCGTCCAGCGTCTGCATCACGAGCAGGATCACCGTGCGCCGCGACCAGCCGCGCACGCGCATCGCGCTGAGCGCCGCGCGCGGCCGGCTCAGCACGCCCCTCAGGAAGTGCAGTGGCCGCGTGCCGCGGCGGCCGGCCTCGGTCATCAGCCAGTACATCAGCGACAGTGAGTCTGCGTTGGGCCCGTAGGTGACGGGCTCGATGTGCGTGTCGTCGTCGGGGTAGACGCTCGAGGCGATCGCCACGGTGCGGGTGAAATCGGCATGCTCGTCCCCCGCCGTCACGGCCAGAACCGACTCGCTGTTGGTACGCACCAGATGCCCGAGGCGATCGGAGACGCGCGGCAGCGAGCCCGCGAGCTTGGAGCGGAACAGCAGCCTGTTGGTGCCGAGCGCGCCCGCTGCGACGATCACGCCGCCCGCCGTCAGCCGGTTGCGGCCGTGGCGGACCCATGCGCCGGAGCGCTCGTGCGTGACCGTGTAGCCGTCAGAGCCGTCGGCGGCGCCGCGTGGCCGGATGTCGACGGCAGTGCGCTCGGGAAGGATCTCCACGCCGAGGCGCTCGGCGAAGTGGAGGTAGTTCTTGACGAGTGTGTTCTTCGCGCCGTGACGGCAGCCGAGCATGCACGACCCGCAGCGCTCGCAGCCGGTGCGGTCGGGCCCGGCGCCGCCGAAGTAGGGGTCGGGGACTGTCCTGCCGGCCTCGCCGAGGAAGACGCCGACGCGCGTCTTGGCGTAGGAGTCGCCGAATCCGTTCTGCTCGGCGTACTCCTTGAGCAGCAGGTCGGCCGGTCCCTCGTCCTCGTAGGTCGTGACGCCGAGCATCCGCTCGGCCTCGTCGTAGTGCGGCGCGAGCTCGTTCTCCCAGTCGGCCAGCCCGGCTATCTGCCGATCGCCGTAGAAACGCGGGCGCGCGCGGTAGAGCGTGTTCGCATAGCCCAGCGATCCGCCCCCGACGCCGCAGCCCGAGCCGATGAAGACGTCCTTGAAGACCGTCAGGCGCAGGATTCCCTTGAGCCCCAGCTTCGGCACCCAGTAGTAGCGCCCCATCTGCCAGCTCGACGCCGCAAAGTCCTCGTCCTCGAAGCGCCGCCCGCATTCGAGCAGCCCCACGCGATAACCCTTCTCGGCAAGTCGCAGCGCAGCGACGCTGCCCCCGAACCCGGAACCGATCACTATCCAGTCGTAGTCGAGTTGCGCCATCGCCCCGAAGCGGCTCTCAGCCGGTCTCCTCGCGGCGCGTTATCCGCTCCAGCAGGACCGACTCGCCCTCCTTGACGTCGGGATAGACGACGTATGCGACCGGAGCCCCGCCGAACCAGACCGCGGTCTCGGCCTCGCCGACGTAGACGCCCGCTCGCCGGGACCCGTCCTCCTGGGCGATCCAGACCTTGTCACCTTCCTTGAAGAACCCCATGACGTGCATCCTGCCCGATCTGGGCCTTCGGAGGCATTCCAGCGCTGCAACGCGTCTTACCGAAATCCGGCGGGGAAGGGGGATCATCGACCGCGTCGAACATGCTCGCCAAGCGCGGGCCAATCCGTTCGCTCGCAACTACAGGAGGAGCAGGAAGTGAGTCAAGACGCAACGAGGGTCACCGGCTGGTGGATCTTCGCGGGCACGCTGCTCGCGATCGCCGGGATCCTCAACATCATCTGGGGCATCGGTGCGATCGACGACGCCCAGTTCCTGGTCAACGACCAGAAGTTCATCATCAGCAACCTGAACACCTGGGGCTGGGTTGTGCTCGTGATCGGCGTCGTCCAGCTGTTCGCAGCGTTCTCGCTCTACTCCGGCGGCGGCTTCGGCCGCGTGATCGGTGTACTCGCCGCGTCACTGGCCGCGATCAGCGCGCTGGTGTCGATCCCCGCGGCTCCGTTCTGGGCCATCTGCATCTTCGCGCTGTCGGTCATCGTCATCTTCGAGCTGACCAAGCCGCGCGACTACGCCTGACACATCAGGCACTCGAAACACGAAGGCTCCGGCAACGCCGGGGCCTTCCGTGTTTCCGGGGTCGATCGGGTGCGGGCGCTGACGCGTTCGGTGCGTCCACTCGAACGAACGCCTGTCCTGGCTCCGATTCGTCACATGCAGCCGAATCGCGGCCGATCCGGACCGCATGGCAGCCGCCGTGTCATGCGCCCGTCCCCTGCTCGCCCTCCTCGCCGCGCTCGCGACGCTGGCTGCGCTGACTCCCGCCGCCCAGGCGCTGCCGCGGACGAACCCGGCCAACCGTCTGCTCAAGGTTCCCGTCGACCGTCTCAGCTACGAGAACGCCAAGCGCTGCCGCAAGACGATGACGAAGGGGGCGCTCGCGCTGTCGAGCTGGCTGGGCCGCAACACGCGCGGCACCTACTGGGGCGGGCTGCGCTGCGAGCGCCTGAGCCGGTCGAGCTTCTCGATGCACGCCGAGGGCCGGGCGGTCGACTGGCACCTCGACGCGGGCGATCCGGCGCAGCGCCGCGAGGCGCGGCGGCTGCTCGCGATGCTGTTCGGCCGCGACAGCGAGGGCAACGAGAACGCGCTCGCGCGGCGCATGGGGATCATCGAGGCGATCTGGGACTGCCGCTACTACGGCTTCTGGATGGCAGACGGCAAGCGCAAGCGCTACAGCCCCTGCAAGGACTCCAAGGGCAGGCTGCGGGCCGGCGTCGATCCGACCACGGCCCACCGCGACCACATCCACCTCTCGCTGAGCTGGTCCGGCGCGCGCATGCGCACCAGCTACTGGAAGTACGCGTGGCTGAAGCGTCCGCTGCCGAAGGTCAAGCCGACGATCGACGAGGTCCCGCCGCCGCAGCCGCCACCGGCCGATGAGCCCGTCGAGTCGGGCGGCTCTGAATGGCAGGATCCGGCAGAGCAGGACGACGCCGGCGACGGCGGCCACGCCTACGGGTAGCAGCCGGGCTGCGACGATGGGCGGATGCAACGTGAGGTCGCGATCCGCGGCGAGATGATCCGGCTGGGCCAGCTGCTCAAGCTGGCCGACGTGGCGGGCGGCGGGGGTGAGGTCAAGACGCTGCTCGCCGGAGGTGGGATCTTCGTCAACGGGGAGCCCGAGGACCGTCGCGGGCGCCAGCTCCACGCCGGCGACGTGGTGCGAGTCGGCGGCGCCGACCTCATCGTGGTCGCGGGCGACGACTAGCGCCGCCCGCCGCCCGCCCGGCCGCGAGCCGGCGCTAGTAACGCCTGCCGCGGCCCGAGCGCGGTGACGCGGACCAGACGCGCTTGGCGCCGGAGTTCGCAGCAGCCGCGCCGCGGCCCGTGCTGCCGGACTCGCCGCCGCGCGCGCCGGACTTGCCGTCGCGGTCAGCGCCGCTGCGAGACCCCGACTTGCGGTTGCGCGCGCCGGAGTTGCCGTTACGGCCGCCGCCGCGCTGCCCGCCGTTGCCGCTGCGCCCGCGGCCTGAGCCGCCGCCGCTGACGGCCGCTGAGTCCGGGCCGCCGACGCGATGGCCCGACGCGGCGAACTCGCCGTGCAGCCGAAGCTCGGCGGCGATCTTCGAGACGTCGCCCGCGTGCTCGGAGGAGACGAACGTGATGCCGATGCCCGTGTTGCCAGCGCGGCCCGTGCGGCCGATGCGGTGCACGTAGCCCTCGCGGTCCTCCGGCGGGTCGAAGTTGATGACGTGCGAGATGCCGTCGACGTCGATTCCGCGCGCCGCGACATCGGTGGCGACGAGCGTGTCGACGTGCCCGGCCTCGAAGCTGGCGAGCGCCTTCTCGCGCTGACGCTGAGACTTGTCGCCGTGCATCGCGACGGCCGTCTGACCCTCGCCCGCAAGGCGCTTGACGAGCCGGTCCGCGCCGCGCTTGGTGCGCACGAAGACGAGCGTGAGCTCGCGCTCCGCGTCGAGCTCGCGGATCAGGGCGCGGATGCGCGAATCGCGCTCCACGCGCACGAAGCGGTGCTCGATGTCGGTAGCTCGCTGGACCGCGGGAACATGCTCGTGGCGCACGGGGCCGGACGTGTACGCCTCCGCGATGCGGCCGGCCTCGCCGTCCAGCGTCGCCGAGAAGAAGAGCGTCTGGCGATCGCGCGGGCACTGCGCGACGATCCGGTCGACCGGCGGCTTGAAGCCCATGTCGAGCATCCGGTCGGCCTCGTCGAGGACGAGGATCCGCACGTTGTCGAGCGAGAACGCGCGCCGCTGGAGCAGATCCTCGAGGCGGCCGGGCGTCGCGACGATGATGTGCGACTTGGCGGCCTCACGGGCCTGCTTCTCGAGGCCCGACGCCGCCGTAGACGGCCTTGACCTTGAGCGCGCGGGCGTGAGCGATGCGGTAGGTCGCCTCGACGATCTGCGTGGCGAGCTCACGCGTGGGGGCGAGGATCAGCGCCGCGGGGCGCCGGTCGGTCGCCTCGATGCGGTCGATGATCGGCACCATGAAGGCGAGCGTCTTGCCCGATCCGGTCGGGGACTTGGCGAGCACGTCGCGGCCGGCGAGCACGTCGGCGACGACGAGGCTCTGGATCGCGAACGGCTTGGTGATGCCCTGGGCATCGAGCGCGCCGCACACGGCGCGGGACACGCCGAGATCGGCGAAGGACTGCAAAGACATTGAAGACTCCTGTGGCGGCATGGGGCCGCGAACGATTCGGGAGGCGACGGCGAACCCGAACCGCTCCATGGCGGGACCCAAGCAAGCTGCCTCGCGTACAGCATCGGTGCCATACGCCTCGTCGAGGGTAGCGTCTTCGCTTCGGGGCTCCGGGCGAATGCGTGCACCGTCAGCCGCAGATGGGCGCTTTCTTGTCCATTCCGGATCGTGATCTCAAGGGAACCTCGGCGTCTCTTGAAGGCGCACTAAAAGGTGGTCCGACGGGTGAATCGAATGCCGCCACCGGGGTATTCAGAGGCATGGTCCACCGCGCCGAAACAACTCCGAGCGAGCTGCGCGAGCGCCTCGAGCTGCTCAACTGCGAGCTTGCTGCCGCCGGCCTCACGGAGCTGGCCGACGACAGCCCCTACATGCAGGATCTGCTCGCCGAGCTGAGGGAGACGCGCGGTGCGCTGCTGATCGCGTCGGTCACGGAGATCGCGCTGCGCCGCGCGGCGGTCTTCGGCCAGCTTCGAGGCTGATCGGCGGGTCGCTCAGGCGACGCCGACGAGGCGCCACGGGTTCTTGGCGTCGTCCGTCCAGCGCCAGTGTCCAGCGCTCGGTGAACTGCGTCTCGCGGTCGCGCGCGCCGGAGATCAGCGCCGCCGTATCGCGGTCCTCGACGTAGCGCCGGCCGCGCACCCGGACCGCCAGTTGCATGCGCGCAGGCTCGGGCAGGGCGTCGATTCGCTCGATGATGACGCCGTCGATCCGCGGGCCCCTCACTACGAGCCGCGTCCCGCGTGATGCGTCGCCGCCGTAGAGAAGCGCGGCCACCGCTTCAGGGGTGGCGGCCGCCAGCAGCGGTGCGTCGTCGCCGTCGACCGCCCCGGCCCACGCCTCGGCGGCGCGGCGGGCGGCGACCTGGAGGACCTCAGGCGCGAATCGGGCGTCAGCCAGGCTGAGGTCGAGCGCCTGCGTGCGAGCGTCGGCCGCCAGGTCGACGTCGATCAGCTCGGCCGTGGCGGTCCCCGGCAGCGCAGCCCCGGCGATAGCGCCCTCGACGACCGCGGTGTCGCGAACGCGGCCGTCGTCCCACGGCGAGGTGACGATCGGGGCGTCGAGGTGATGCAGGCCCTCGGCGTCCTGCTCGATCGAGACCAGGACCCAGCGCCGCTCGCGCTTGGCGAGTGTCCAGAACTCGCTGAGGGTCGTGATCTTGTCGCTGTCGCCGCTGCGCATGATCTGTGCGCCGTCGCCGGTCTCGACAAAGTCCTCGAGCGTCGCCGTGATGTGCACCACGGCGCGATCGTCGGCGTCGTCGGCGCGGTTGAGGAGGCCGACGTAGGCGATCGCCGGGCCGCTGATCACGCGCACGCGGTTGCGCCAGCCCTTGCGGCGGAAGTCATCCAGGCGCCGGCGCCACTCGACGAGCAGGTCGTCGCCGACGTTGGCCGCCAGCGCCGCGAGGTCGTCGGCGTCCCACGCCGCCTGGATCAGCCCGAAGAGCTTCGCCGCTGCGCCCTCGACCTCGTCGCTGGCGAAGGCGGCGTCGTCCTGCGCGGCTTCGACGCTGGCCAGCCGTACGCGGGCGGCACGCTGCTCGCGGCGCCTGCGCAGCCGGCGCGCGGCAAGCCAAGTGCTGAACATGCCCAGCAGCACGAAGGCGACGATCACGAAGATGATCACGAGCCCGAAGGTGCTCGATCCGGCGCTCCCGCCGGAGTAGCCCCCTCCGCCGCCGGAAAACCCGCCACCGCCGCCGCCGCCGCCGAACCCCGACGAGCCGCCGCCGGCGGCGGCGAGCAGCAACGCGACGGGGGCGGTCAGGTCCATCGCCCGGCATCGTCGCAGAGCTAGGCTCACGGCCGTGAAGCTCGCGACCTTCATCCCGGCAGGCGGCGGCGACCAGCTCGCCGGGGAGGTGCGCGGCGACGATCTGATCGCCCTCGCTCCCGGCGAGAGCGTCCTGGATCGCCTGCGCAGCGGCGACCGCTCGCCCGCAGACGGCGCAGTCCACCGGCTCGCCGACGTCACGCTGCTCGCGCCGCACACACCGCGTGCGATCTTCGGCATCGGCCTGAACTACAGGGCTCACGCCGCCGAGCAGGGCCTCGAGCCGCCCGCGTTCCCGATCGTCTTCATGAAGCTCCCGACGTCCGCCGCCGCCCCCGGCGGGCCGGTGCGGCGCCCACCGGTCGTGCGGCGGCTCGACTACGAGGGCGAGCTGGCGGTCGTGATGGGGGCGCGCGGCGAGGTGGCCGGCTACGCCGTCGCCGACGACGTCAGCGCTCGCGACCTGCAGCGCCGCGAACCACAGTGGACGCGAGCCAAGGGCGCCGACAGCTTCTGCCCGTTCGGCCCGTGGGTCACGACGGCGGACGAGATCGCCGACCCTGAGGCGCTCGCGCTGCGCACGTGGGTCAACGGCGAACTGCGACAGGACGCGAGCACATCCGACCTCGTCTTCTCGATCCCCGAGATCGTGGCGTTCATCGCCGAGACGATCAGCTTCGAGCCGGGCGACCTGATATTGACCGGTACACCCAGCGGCGTGGGGATGGCGCTCGATCCTCCCCGCTTCCTGGAGGCCGGTGACGTGGTACGAATCGAGATCGAGGGCCTGGGGGGAATCGAGCATGGCATCGTCGACACTTGAGAGGGACTCGCTCTCAACGCTGAGGGAACGGCTGGGGGTGCTGTCCGATCTGCGCGCCGCGGGCTTCCTGCTCGGCTGGGACCGCGAGACGGTCATGCCGCCCGCGGGAGCGCATGCGCGCGGCGAGGTAACGGCGACGATCGAGACGATCGCCCATGATCAGCTCGCCGATCCGGCGCTCGGCGACCTGATCGAGGCCGTCGCCGAGCAGGCGGCGGGCGACCCGGACGGCGACGCCGCGGCGATCGCGCGCGTCCTGCGCCGCGACCATGAGCGGGCGGCGCGGATCCCGTCGGAGCTGACCGCTGAGATGGCCCGCGCCACGGCCGCGGCGCTGCCAGCCTGGCAGCAGGCCCGCGCCGACAGCGACTTCGAGCGCTTCCGCCCCTTCCTCGAGCGAAACGTCGCGCTTCGCCGCGAGGTCGCGGCGTGCTTCCCGGAGGCTGACCATCCCTACGACGCCCTGCTCGAGGGCTACGAGCCCGGGGCCACCGCGGCGACCGTGCGTGACGTCTTCGGACGGCTGCGCGAGGGCCTGGTTCCGCTCGTCGCAGCGATCGCCGAGCGCCCGCAGCCCGCGCCGCTGCCGGGGCCGTTCGGCATCCCCGAGCAGCGCTCGCTGGCGCTGGAGATCGCGCGCAGCTTCGGCTACGAGAACGACTCCTGGCGCGTCGACGACTCCGTCCATCCGTTCATGTCGGGGATCGGCCGCCAGGACATCCGCGTCACCTCGCGCTGGGGCGAGGACGATCTGACCGGGATCTTCTCGGTGATGCACGAAGTCGGGCACGGCCTCTACGAGGCGGGTGTCGACCCGGCGCTCGACCGGACGACCCTGGGCACCGGCGTCTCGCTGGGCATCCACGAGTCGCAGAGCCGGCTGTGGGAGAACCAGGTCGGCCGTTCGAAGGCGTTCTGGGCGCACTGGCTGCCGCGCGCCGAGCGCTGCTTTCCACAGCTCGGCGGGGTCGATCTGGACAGATTCCTGCAGGGGATCAACGTCGTGCGCCCCTCACTGATCCGCGTCGAGGCCGACGAGGCGACCTACTCGCTCCACGTGATCCTGCGCTTCGAGCTGGAGCTGGCGCTGGTCGAGGGGACGCTCGCGGTCGCCGACGTGCCCGCGGCCTGGAACGAGCGCATGCGCGCCCTGCTCGGCGTCGACGTGCCCGATGACGCCCATGGCTGCCTCCAGGACATCCACTGGGCCTTCGGAGAACTCGGCTACTTCCCTACCTACGCGCTCGGCAACATCGTGTCGGGGCAGCTCTGGGTCGCCGCGCGGGCGGCGCTGCCGGACCTCGACGCGTCGCTCGCCGCGGGGGAGGGGGCTCCGCTTCGCGAGTGGATGCGCGAGCACGTGCACAGGCAGGGCCGCCGTCTCGACCCGCCAGAGCTGCTGCGCCGGGCGACCGGACAGGAGCTCGACCCCGAGCCGCAGCTCGACTACCTGCGCGAGAAGTACACGGCGCTCTACGGGCTCTGAGCGCGCGCCGCCCGCAGCGGCGCGTCAGTGGCTCTCGAGGATCCCGTCGATCAGGCCGTACTCGACGGCCTGCTCCGATGTGAAGAAGCGGTCGCGCTCCATGTCAGTGTTGACCTGCTCGACGGTCTGGCCCGTGTGCCTGGCGTAGATCTCGTCGATCTTGCGGCGCGTCTTGAGGATCTCGTTCGCGTGGATCTCGATGTCCGTCGACTGGCCCTCGAACCCCGCCGACGGCTGGTGGATCAGGATGCGGCTGTTGGGCAGCGCCATCCGCTTGCCCTTCGCCCCCGCCGTAAGCAGCAGAGAGCCCATCGACATCGCGATCCCGCAGCAGATCGTCGCCACGTCCGGCTTGATGAACTGCATCGTGTCGTAGATCGCCATCCCCGCGTAGATCGAGCCGCCGGGCGAGTTGACGTAGATCGAGATGTCCTTCTCGGGATCCGAGGACTCCAGGTGCAGGAGCTGCGCGACGACGAGGTTGGCGACCATGTCGTCGACCGGCTGCCCGAGGAAGATGATTCGGTCGT
The DNA here is from genome assembly GCA_963714935.1 of uncultured Actinomycetes bacterium. GTDB lineage: Bacteria > Actinomycetota > Thermoleophilia > Solirubrobacterales > Solirubrobacteraceae > F1-60-MAGs163. The sequence goes on along the minus strand of CAVQQA010000003.1, from coordinate 275,310 downwards.
TCAGCAGCCGCGAGTAGATGTCGTACTCGCGATCGCCGCGGGACGTTGACTCGACGACCGTCGGGATGAGGGGCATGCCGGACACCCTAGATGGTCGGGTAGGCGGCTTCGGACGGGCGCCGTCGCCGCCTCCGCGCGGTGCAGCACACTACGTCGGACGATGACCGAGCAGGGCCATACGCACGACGCTCGGGGCGAGGGCGGCCACGTTCACGGCGTGACCGCCGCAAGCGACTTCCGCTGGCTGCTCGCGGCGCTGCTGATCAACGTCGTCTTCATGGTCGTCGAGGTGGTCGTCGGCCTGATCGCGAACTCGCTCGCGCTGCTCTCCGACGCGGCGCACATGCTCACCGACGCGGGTGCGATCGCCTTGGCGCTGATCGCGCTGCGCCTCGCGCAGCGGCCGCCGCGCGGAGCGTTCACCTTCGGCCTCAAGCGCGGCGAGATCCTCAGCGCGCAGGTCAACGGCGTCCTGCTGTTCGTGCTGGCCGGAGTCATCGGCGTTTCGGCGATCCCGCGCATCATCGATCCCCCCGACGTCGACGGAAGCTTCGTCCTCTACACGGGACTGGTCGGCGCCGCCGTCAACGGCGCGGCCGCGTGGGCGCTCGCCCGGGCAAACCGCGAGAGCCTCAACGTTCGCGGGGCCTTCCTGCACAACCTCTTCGACATGCTCGCCTCGGTGGCCGCGGCCGCCGCCGGGCTCGCGATCGTGCTGTTCGGATGGGGCGGCGCCGACGCCCTCGCGGCGCTCGCCGTGTCGCTGCTGATGCTCTACGGCGGCTGGGGCCTGATCCGCGACTCCGTCCGCGTCCTGCTCGAAGGCGCGCCCAAGGGTCTCGATCCGAACGCGATCGGCCGGGCGATGGCCGCCTGTCCAGGGGTCGCGGAGGTGCACGACCTACACGTGTGGGAGGTGACCTCGGGCTTCCCCGCGCTCGCCGCGCACGTCCTCGTCGCACCCGGCGACGACTGCCATGCGCGGCGCCGCGAGGTTCAGGCGATGCTCCGTGAGCGCTTCGCGATCACGCACACGACGCTTCAGGTCGACCACGAGCGCGCCTCGCCCGGCGCGCCGATCGACATCACCGGAACCGGTGCCGGCTTCGCGCCGCCCTAGCGCAGCGGCCGGTAGCGCAGCTGCACGAGACCGGAGGCCGGCGGGCTCGCCTCGACCAGTTCGAGCTTCGTGCGCTGCGCGACTCCCGCGAACAGCGGGATGCCCTCGCCGAGGATCACCGGTAGGACGCTGACCGTCATCTCGTCGATCAGGCCGGCGTCCAGGAACGAGCGGATCAGCGCGCCGCCGTCGACATAGACGATCTGCTCGCCCGCGACCGCTCGCGCCTCGGCGAGCATCTCCTGCGGCGTGCCGGTCACGGAACGAACCGTCGCCGCCGCCGGCTCGCCGAGTGGCCGCGTCGTAGCGACAAGCAAGGGCTTGTCGCCGTAGGGCCAGTCACCCTCGAAGCCCTTGACGACCTCGTAGGTGCGACGGCCCATCAGCAGCGCGCCGACCTGTGTGAAGAACGCTCCGAACCCGTGGTCTTCGCCGTCGACGCCGTCATCAGCATCGGACCCCGGCAGCCACGAGAGGTCGTCGCCCACACCGGCGATGAAGCCGTCGAGCGAGCAGGCGATGAAGACGCGCGCGGGGCCGGGCACGGACCTGAAGCTATCGGGCTGGTCGCGTGCCGACCACTAGCCTCGAAGCTCGTGCCAGAACCCGTCGCGAGCGCCTCAGCACTGTCCGTCCGTACGCTGACCAAGCGCTACGACGATGGCTTTCTCGCGCTCGAGGACTTCGACCTGAACATTCCCGAAGGCTGCTTCTTCGGCCTGCTCGGCCCCAACGGCGCGGGAAAGACGACGCTGATCAGCGCCGTCTGCAACCTGATCCGCGTGACGAGCGGCGAGATCGAGATCTTCGGCGTCGACCACCGCCGGGCCGAGGCGCGGCGCATGGTCGGCCTCGCCGAGCAGGACGTCAATCTCGACCGCTTCCTGGACGTCGAGGAGAACCTGCTCTACCACGGCGGCTATTACGGGATGTCGCGCGCCGATGCGCGCACGCGCGCGAAGGAGATGATGGACGTCTTCGACCTGCGCTCCAAGGCGGGGGTGCGCGCGCCGCAGCTGTCGGGCGGCATGCGCCGCCGGCTGCTGCTCGCGCGGGCGCTGATGCACGAGCCGCGACTGCTGATCCTCGACGAGCCGACGGCGGGCGTCGACTTCGAGCTGCGGCTCGATCTCTGGAGCTACATCCGCCGGTTGCACGGTCTCGGCACGACCGTCCTGCTGACGACCCACTACCTCGAGGAGGCCGAGGAACTGTGCGAGGAGATCGCGCTGATCCGCTCCGGGCACCTGCTCGCGCGGGACAGCGCCGACGGGCTGCGTGACGCCTACGAGGCGCCCACGCTGGCCGACGTCTACGTCAAGGCGATGGCCTCGTGAGCGGCGTGTCCTTCGCAGTCCGCCGCCGCGGGCTGCTGTGGCTCGCCGTGCGCGAGAGCCACCGCGTGACCAAGCTCTGGACGCAGACGATCATCGCGCCCGTGATCAGCTCCTTTCTCTTCATCGTCGTCTTCGGGCTCTCGCTCGGCGATCGGATCAGGTCGATCGACGGGGTGCCGTACGAGGTCTACATCGTGCCCGGCCTGCTGACGATGGCGATGATCCAGGCCGCCTACGCCAACAACTCGGCTTCGGTGTTCCAGGCGCGCTTCGACCGTTACATCAACGACGTTCTCGCCGCCCCGATGCGCCCCTGGGAGGTCAACCTCGGGCTCTCGCTCGGCGGCGTGGTCCGGGCGCTGTGCATCGGTGCTCTGCTGCTCGTGGCGAGCGCGTTCGTCGTCGACCTCCCGCTGCGCGAGCCGCTCGTGCTGTTCGCGGCGCTGACGCTGGCGCTGGCGCTGTTCGCTTCCTTCGGCGTCGTGGTGGGGATCTACGCCCGCACGTGGGACCACACCGCGTTCGTCCAGAACATCGTGATCCTGCCGCTCACCTTCGTCGGCGGCGTCTTCTACAGCGTCCAGTCGCTGCCCTCGCCGTGGCAGGAGATCAGCCACCTGAACCCGATCTTCTATCTGCTGAACTCGGTCCGCTACGGCTTCCTCGGCGTCTCTGACGCGAACGTCGCACTGTCGCTCGGCGTGACCGCGATGCTTGCGGCTGTGATGGTGGGGTGGAGCGCGTGGCTGTTCGCGACCGGCCGCAAGCTGAAGCCGTAGCTCGGGAGCAGGGCGCGAGCGGCGGGCGCGGCATTCCCGCACTCGATCCCGTGCCGCCGGTCGTGCTCGTGCTGACGGGCGTGACGTCGATCCAGTTCGGCGCCGCGCTCGCCGCGACACTGTTCGACGACCTCGGTCCTGCCGGCACCTCGGTCCTGCGCCTCGGTTTCGCCGCGCTGGTGCTGCTCGCGATCTGGCGCCCCCGGCTCAGCCGTCACCGTCCCGCGCACCTGCGACTGGCGCTGCTGTTCGGCGTCGTGCTGGGCGCGATGAACCTCACCTTCTACGAGGCGCTGGACAGGATCCCGCTCGGCGTCGCGGTGACGATCGAGTTCATCGGCCCGATCAGCGTGGCGACGCTGCTCTCAAGGCGTCGCCTCGACCTGATCTGGGTCGCGCTCGCCGCACTCGGCATCGTGCTGCTCGCGGCGCCGTGGTCGGAGGTCGGCCTCGACGGCGCCGGTGTCGCATTCGCGCTGGTCGCGGCGTTCTTCTGGGCGATCTACATCCTGCTCGCACAGCGCGCCGGGCGCGTCTTCAACGGCGGTGAGGGGCTGGCCATCGCGATGGTCGCGGCTGCGCTCGTGCCGCTCCTGCCGGGCGTCGTCGAGGCGGGCTCCGACCTGCTGACGCCCGAGTTGCTGGCGCTCGGGCTCGGCGTCGCGCTGCTCAGCTCGGTCATCCCGTACTCGCTGGAGACGGAGGCGCTGCGGCGCATGCCCGCGCACGTCTTCGGTGTGCTGATGAGCCTCGAGCCCGCGGTCGCGGCGCTGGCCGGCCTGCTCGTACTCAGTCAGGACCTCGGCGCTCGCGAGATCGCGGCGATCGCCCTGGTCGTCGCGGCGAGCATCGGCGTGACGCGCACCGCCACGACCGTTCCGCGGGCCGAGGCATCGATCGACGCGTAGTCGCGTCACGCCTGGCGCGATACTGATGCGTCGTGTTCGGCCTGAACCTCCCCAACTTCCTGACTCTGCTGCGCATCATGCTCGTGCCGGTGCTCGTCGCCGCGCTGCTGGCCGCCGATCAGGGAGCGGGAGATGTGCTCGCCGCCGTCGTCTTCGCGGTCGCCTCGTTCACAGACGCGATCGACGGCTGGCTGGCGCGCCGTCGCGAGGCGATCACGAACTTCGGCAAGCTGATGGACCCGGTCGCCGACAAGCTGCTGATCATCGCTGCGCTGCTGTCGCTCGTCGCGCTTGATCGCGTCGCCGCGTGGGTCGCGATGGTCATCATCGCCCGCGAGTTCACCGTCACCGTCGCGCGGCTCGCTGCGAGAACCGAAGGCGTCGTGATCCCTGCGAACTGGTGGGGCAAGGCCAAGACTGCCGTGCAGGTCGTGACGATCTTCCTGCTGATCCTCGTCGACCCGTCGCCCGCCTGGGTCGACGGGCTGGTCTACGTCATGGTCGCGGTGACGGTGATCAGCGGCATCGACTACTTCTTCGGCATGCGCCGGCTGCTGCGCGAGGCCGAGCAGCGCCGCGCCCACGCGCGTGAGAGCAGGGCCCTGTGAGCGCCGGCATGCGCTGCACGGCAGGAACCCCAAGATGAAGCTGGCGATCGCACTGGTGGTGGTGATGGGGCTGGCCGCCGCCGGCGCTGCGACGTACGTCGTGATCGACAACCGCGATCCGGTCGCGGCGGACGTGCTCGCCTGCGTGCGTGACGCGAACCTCCCGCTGAGCCGCTCGACCGCATCGCTGAACCTGGCGCGCCGCGACGCGCTGACCGGTGCGCTGCGGCCCGTGCGGCGCTGGGACTGGGGCAGGACGAACGGGGTGATGCTGGTGGGGCCGGCGCGCGACTACGCCGTGCTTGCGCTGTGGAACGTCGACACCCCGTCGCTGGCGACCGGCGACGTCGGCCGCCGCGTCTACGAGAGCCCGGGCCGCTTTCCGGTGGTCAGCTCGGAGGTTCCGTTGCGCGGCCGGCTCGCACGCTGCGCCCGCGAGGCCGGCGACTGACGATCGCGCTACGCCGCCGGGGTCAGCGGCCGGCGGCGTCGAGCCACTCGCGCATCGACGTGTGGTGCGCGACGTGCTCGCCGGTGGTGACCTCGCGGCGCAGTTCGCCGAGCAGCCCGTGGCGCTCGGCGACGACGTTGTGCTGATGGATCGTCTCGAGGTTCTCCTGGCGCGCCATCACGAAGGTGTCGTCGGCGAGCCCGCCGAAGTGCTCGACGACGCCGCCGATCGCCTCGCGAACGCAGTCCTCGACGAAGCGCGGGCGGTGGTGCGCCTTCTCGACGACGGCGGCCTCGTCGCTGCGCTTCATCAGCTCATAGATCTCGCTCGACATCGAGCCCTCGACGATCTTCAGCAGCGAGTCGGCCTCGATCTCCGCGGTCGAGCCCTCGACGCAGCCCAGGTAGAGCGTCCCGAGCCCGCGCTGGTTGTGCGTCGCGACGGGCACCGACTCGAGGATCCGCTCGATCTCCGCTGCCGAGAAGCCATCTCCCGAGAGGCGTTCGCGCGCGGACGCGGCGACGAGCTCCTGCGCGCAGGGGCAGGCGGTCATCCCCTGGGCGGCAACGCCGACGAGCATCCGCGTTCCGCGCTCGCTCGCGATCGCCGAGCCGTAGAGCGTGTAGATCTCCTGCGTCGGGATTCCGGAGACCGGCGCCGGCTTGTGCTCGGGGTAACGCGCCTCGATCGTGACCTCGGCACGCAGCGCGCCCTGACGCTCGCGCACGTCTTGCGCGATGCGCTGCGCGAGCTGTTCGGCCTTGAATCCGGGCTCGCCGAAGATGGCATCGCCGATCGCGTCGTTGACGACCTCCTCGAAGCGCGACATGTGCGCGCCCTTCTGCATCGGCCCCAGGTCGACGAAGCACTCGAGCTGCGCGTGGTAGAGCTGCTCGCTTCCCGGGCTGCCGATGCGGATCACCTTCTCGACTCCGGTCACGCCCACCCGCGAGAGCGAGACATGTACGGCCGGGGTGCTGTTCTGGACGTCGGCCTGTGCAGCGAGCGAGACGGGCTCCATGGCGGCGGTTCCTTCCTCGTCGGAGGTGGCCTGCTGAGGGTACTGAGGCCCGAGCGCGGCGCCCGCGAACCGCACCCTGCCGAAGCGGCAGCTTGTGCTATCAATCACGCACTCTTCGGCTGACGCCTCCTCCGACGACGTTCGAGAGGAAGAAAGGCTCAGCCCCTCGCGGCGGACGTCGCGGCAGCAGGTCCGACATACGCAGGAGATCGGGAGGGGGCCGGCCCCAAAGGACGGTCCTGGGAATCTCACGGAGGAGTCGGGGGACTTGAGCATCACCAAGACCGATGTGCCGCTGACCGACGAGGCGCCGATCTGGGCGGAGTCTGAGGAGCTTCGCCAGCTCGTGGCCGAAGGCCAGGAACGGGGCTATCTGACGATCGAGCAGGTCACGACCTGCCTCGAGGAGGTGGAGGTCACGAAGGATCAGGTGCGCGATCTGCACGCGCACCTGCTGGAGATCGGCGTCGACCTGCTGACCGATGGCGGGGGCCTCGCCGCGCCGGAGCCGCCGACGACTGAGGGACCGCCCGAACCGGCCCCGGTCGCGCCGCCCGTCAAGCCCGACGGGCGCAAGAAGCCGGAGATCGATCTCACGGTCGAGCCGAGCCTCGATTCGCTGCGGCTCTACCTGCGCTCGATCGGCAAGGTCTCGTTGCTGACGGCGGCGCAGGAGGTCGAGCTGGCCAAGCGCATCGAGCGCGGCGACATGCGCGCCAAGCAGCAGATGGTCGAGGCCAACCTGCGGCTCGTCGTGTCGATCGCCAAGGGCTATCTGGGCCGTGGCCTCACGTTCCTGGACCTGATCCAGGAGGGCTCGCTGGGCCTGATCCGCGCGGTCGAGAAGTTCGACTACCGGCGCGGCTACAAGTTCTCGACCTACGCGACGTGGTGGATCCGCCAGGCGGTGACGCGTGCGATCGCTGACAAGGGCCGCACGATCCGGATCCCGGTTCACATGGTCGAGAAGCTCAACAAGGTCGTGCACGTCGAGCGACAGCTCGTGCAGCAGCTCGGCCGCGAGCCGAGCCCGGCCGAGATCGCCGCCGAGCTGGAGATCACGACGCGCGAGGTGCGCGACATCCTGCGCATGAGCCAGCAGCCGATCTCGCTGGAGAAGCCGATCGGCGACGAAGACGAGTCCGAGCTCGGGGACTTCGTCGAGGACCAGACGGCGGAGTCGCCGTTCGAACTCGCCTCCGAGCACCTGCGCAAGGAGAACGTTCATCGCGCGCTGGCGTCGCTGCCGCTGCGCGAGCGCGAAGTGATCGAGATGCGTTACGGCCTCAGTGGGGGACGTGCCCGGACGCTCGAAGAGGTGGGGCGCGCATTCAACGTGACGCGTGAGCGGATCCGCCAGATCGAGAACCACACGCTCAAGAAGCTCGAGTCGCTGCCGGAGGCCCAGCGCCTGCGCGACGCGTGCTGACGAACTGCCTGACGCGATCGCATCGCGTCGTCTCAGGGAGACAGGAGTGAGGCGTGGGGGCCGGCACGAAGCCGGTCCCCACAGCCTGGCGGCCACCTCGGCCGGGCCGCCGTGGCCCCGCGGCGCCCACGGTCCCGCGCCGCTCGCCGTCCGCAGCGCCTAGCGCCCGCCGCCCGCAGCGCCTGCCGCCCGCAGCGCCTGGCGCCCGCGCCGTCACCCGGAAAACCTCAACCCCCGGCGCCCCGCCGCCGCTTCGTTGAGGTTTCCCGCGTTACGGGCGGACAACCTCAACCGTGCGCGAGGAGTCTGCCGGAGGTTGAGGTTTCCCAGGCGCCGAGGTGGCCGCCTTTTCTGCGGCGGCGTTTCGTGATCTCGCGCTACTCTTCGCCGTCCGCCGGGCCCCGGCTCGTCGGACCACGGAGGGATGTCCGAGTGGTTAAAGGAGACGGGCTGTAAACCCGTTGGCTCTGCCTACGCAGGTTCGAATCCTGCTCCCTCCACTTCGACCCGCTCGTCGCGGGGCGCGCCGGCTTGGCGAAGTTCTCATCCGGCTCTCATCCGGCCCGGTAACGTCGGCGGCTCATGCAGTGGCTCAGCCGAGTGCCGGTGCGCATCCGCCTGACGCTCGCGTTCACCGCCGTGATGGCCGTGGTGCTCGCTGCGACCGGGCTGTTTCTCTACCTGCGCCTGGGCGATGAGCTCGACAATGGCATCGAGCAGGGGCTGCGCTCGCGATCGGGCGACGTCGCTGCGCTCGTAGCCGGTCCCGGCGCCGGCCTGACGGGCTCGGGCGCGAGCCCGCTGACCGAGCGCGGCGAGAACCTGGCCCAGATCCTCGACGGCTCCGGCGCGGTCGTCGACGGCACCCCGGCCGTCAGGAGAACACCGCTGCTTTCGCCCGGCGACGCCGCCCGCGTGCTGGGCGGCGCGACCATCTTCGTCGACATCGGCGAGACCGAGGGCACTGACGATCCCGCGCGCCTGCTCGCGACGCGCGCACGCGCCGCGGAGCGCGATCTGGTGGTCGTCGTCGGGACGCCGCTCGACGACCGCGACGATGCGCTCAAGAGCCTTGCCGCGCTGCTTCTCATCGGCGGGCCGATCGCCCTGCTGCTCGCCGCGCTCGCCGGGTACGGGGTCGCCGCCGCAGCGCTGCGGCCGGTGGAGCGGATGCGCCGCCAGGCAGCGGCGATCCAGGCGGCGGCCCCCGGACAGCGGCTCAGCGTCCCGCCCGCCGACGACGAGATCAGGAGACTCGGAGAGACGCTCAACGAGATGCTCGGGCGCCTCGAGGCGGGCATCGAGCGCGAGCGCCGCTTCGTCGCCGACGCCAGCCACGAGCTGCGAACGCCGCTCGCCGTGCTGAAGGCGGAGCTCGACCTGGCGCTGGCCGGCGAGCGCGACGTGGCGGAGCTCCAGAGTGCACTGCGGTCCGCCTCCGGCGAGACCGACCGGCTCGTCAGCCTCGCGGAGGACCTGCTGGTGCTCGCTCGCGTCGAGCAGGGGCAGCTGCCGATCCGCCTCGAACAGCTGCGCGTCGCAGAGCTGCTCGCACGCGTCTGTGCACGCTTCATCCGCCAGGCCGGCGAGCTCGGAGCGGAGCTCGTGATCGCGCCGGCCGACGACACCACGGTCAGCGCTGACCCGTTGCGGATCGAGCAGGCGCTCGGCAACCTGATCGACAACGCGCTGCGCCACGGCGGCAGTCACATCGTGGTGGCCGCTGCGCTGAGCGCCGGATGGCTCGAACTGCATGTGACCGACGACGGCGAGGGTTTCCCGCCGGACTTCATCGAAAACGCGTTCGAGCGCTTCACGCGGGCTGACGCCGCTCGCGGCCGCGGCGGGGCCGGGCTCGGGCTGGCGATAGTCGCGACGATCGCCCAGGCACACGGGGGCCACGCGGCGGCCGAGAACCGCAACGGGGGCGGCGCGGACGTGTGGATCGCGGTTCCCGCGGGCGAGGAGGGCTGAGACGTGCGCGTGCTGGTCGTCGAGGACGAGGTCAAGATGGCCGGCCTGATCCGGCGCGGCCTGCGCGACGACGGCATGCTGGTGGACGTGGCGATCCGCGGCGAGGATGCGCTCTGGATGGCGGGCGCGACCGATTACGACGCCATCGTCCTCGACGTGATGCTGCCGGGCATCGACGGGTTCGAAACCTGCCGCCGGCTGCGCGCCGGCGGCGTCTGGTCGCCGGTCCTGATGCTGACCGCGCGAGACGCGGTCGAGGACCGCGTCAAGGGCCTCGACACCGGCGCCGACGACTACCTGACCAAGCCCTTCTCACTCGCCGAGCTGGCTGCGCGGCTGCGGGCGCTGACGCGCCGCGGGCCGGTCGAGCGCCCCGCGGTGCTGCGGGTCGGCGAGCTGGAACTGGATCCCGCGACGCGCCGCGTGACCCGCGCGGGAGTCGACATCGCCCTCTCTGCGAAGGAACTGGCGCTGCTGGAGACCTTCATGCGGCGGCCGGGGGAGGTGCTCGATCGCTTCATGCTGCTCGAACACGCCTGGGACTACGCCTACGAGAACCGCTCCAACGTCGTCGACGTCTACGTGCGATACCTGCGCGAGAAGATCGATCGCCCATTCGCCGTCGAGTCGATCGAGACCGTGCGCGGTGCCGGCTACCGGATGCGGGCGGACGGCGGCAGGGAGCGGGGTTAGCAGCGCATCCGCCCGGGGCGCGCGCCATGATTGGCGAGTGCCTGGGAGGCTCGCCATCGCGCCCGCCGCGATTACTGCCCTGCTCGCGTTCTCGATCACCGCGGCGGGGCCCGACACGGTCGAGACGGGGTCCTCGACCCCTGCCAGCGGGTCGCTCCCGCTGGCAGCCAAGCCTCCCGTCAAGCCCAAGCGCAAGCTGCCGCCGATCGTCGTTCAGAGCTCGATTCGCGGGGTGTGGCTCGGAATGGACGCCAAGCGGGTTCGGAAGGTCATGGGCAAGCGCCCGGACAAGTCGCGCACGGACGCGCACCCGATCGTCGAGCGCACGCGAACATGGAGATTCGGCCGCCTGCGAGTCGTCTTCGACGGCGTCAAGTCGAGCAGCCCCGTGATCAGCGTGAGCACCACGAGCCGCAAGGACCGCACTACACGCGGGGTCGGAGTGGGCTCGAAGGAGGCGACCGTCCGCAGGCGAGTGCGCGGAGCGAAGTGCAGGACCGAGTACGGATACCGCAGCTGCTCGGTCGGCAAGGCGACCGCCGGCAAGGCCGTGACGGACTTCGCGATCTCACGCAAGGGACGCGTCTCACGGGTCACTCTGGCGCGCGTTCTGGACTGAGCCGCGGCAGCGGTGGCGCGCCGCGACGAGCGTTCCTGCTATCACCTCCGGCTCCATGAACAAGCGCATTCGACTGACAACACTGGCCGCACTGGCCTCATTCGCCGTCCTGGTGGCCGCAGGCTGTGGTGACGACACCGAGCCGAGCGCCGTCGACAGGGCCACCTCGGTCGCGGCCGAGCAGATCAAGAACCCACCGAAGATCGAGGAGCCGGCTGCCGCGCCGAAGCTCAAGGTCGTGAAGGTCGAGCCCGCTCCCGGTGAGGGCGACATCGACAAGAAGCCCAAGGTCCCGGCGCAGACCGGCGCCGACCCGAAGGTGCTGATCGCACAGGACGTGATCGTCGGCAAGGGCAAGCAGGCCAAGTCCGGCGACAAGGTCGCCGTCCAGTACGTCGGCGTCCTGCGCAAGGGCGGCAAGGAGTTCGACAGCTCCTGGAAGAACGGCGGCAAGCCGTTCGAGGTGACGCTCGGCGCAGGCCAGGTCATCAAGGGCTGGGACGAGGGTCTGGTCGGTATGAAGGAGGGCGGTCGCCGTCGCCTGATCATCCCGGCCGATCTCGCCTACGGCGCTCAGGGCTCGCCCCCGGCGATCCCGGCGAACGCCGCGCTCGTCTTCGTGGTCGACCTCGAGAAGGTCGGCTAGCAGCAGGCTCACGTGGGGGCGCCCGGTCGGCGCCCCCACCCGCCCGCGGACAGCAGCCACTCTGCGCGGGCGCTCAATCGGGCAGTTCGGTGATCACGTCGCCGACGCAGATCTCGCCGCCGGAGATGATCTCGGCGCCGAGGCCGCCGCGGTGCACGAGCGCCCTGAGGATTCCCGGCTGGGTGATGCTCTGGAGGTGCTCGCAGGGCTCGCACAGCTCGATGCCCCGGCATTCGACCGCGCCGACGCGAAAGCGCCTGCCGAGGAGCGGGTTCAGGCGCACCCCGCGCGTGGTCAGCTGGCGACGGGACTCGCCGGGCGCGAGCACGATCCCGTGCTCGCTCGCGAGCCGCTCCAGCTCCTCGCTCTCGACCAGCGTCAGGTGGTCCTCGGGTGGGGCGCCCGGGCTGAAATGGCGGTCGCCGACCAGACCCGCGCCGGCAACGGCATCGACGCGCTCGACGGCGTGCAGCTCGCCGCCGCGCTCGGCGCCCACGTGAATGCTGACGATCTCGCTCATGGCGGCCAGACTAGTCGCGCGCCGGGTCGTCAGCCGCCGCGGGGCGGCCGCGGCCGCGCGATCGTCCGCCCTGCGGTTGCGCTGGGCTGCGGCGCGAACGAGAATCGACTCCCCCAGCCGCTCGGAGACCAGATGCGCCAGCTCACCGGCCTCGACACGACGTTCCTCAGGATGGAGTCCCGTTCGACCTTCGGACACGTCTCCGGTCTGACGATCTACGACCCTTCGACGACACCCACCGGCGAGCTGACGCGTGAGGCGCTCAGGGACCTGATCGAGTCGCGCCTGCACCTGCTGCCGCCGTTTCGCTGGCGCCTGGCGGAGGTGCCGCTCAAGCTCGACGACCCGTACTGGATCGAGGCACCGGAGTTCGACATCGACTTCCACGTGCGCGAGATCGCGCTCGCACCGCCGGGCGACGACGAGCAGCTCGCCGAGCAGGCGGCACGGATCGCCGCGCGCCCGCTCGATCGATCACGGCCGCTGTGGGAGCTGTACGTGGTTCAAGGCCTGCGCGACAGGCGCGTGGGCGTCCTGACGAAGATGCATCACTCCGCGATCGACGGGGTCTCCGGCGCTGAGATCATGAGCATCCTGCTCGACGTCACGCCGCAGCCGCGCGAGGTGCCGCCGCCCGACGCGGACTGGCGTCCCGATCCGGTGCCGAGCGATCTCGAGATGCTCGGTCGCGGCGCGCTCGGCGCCCTCACGCGGCCGGTCAAGATGATGCGCGCGGTGCCGCGCACGCTGCCGAGTCTCGCGGACGTGCCGGGAATGGGCAACGTGCCGGGCGTCGACGCGCTCTCGCGCGCGTCGTCGCGGATCGTGCGGCTCGGCTCGGGCGGCGACGGGCGGCTGCTCGAGCGCCAGCAGCTGACGGCGCCGCGCACCTCGCTCAACGGGCACATCTCGCCGCACCGGCGGTTCAGCTTCGGGTCGGTCCCGCTCGCCGACGTCAAGGCTGTCAAGGACGCGTTCGGGCTGACGGTCAACGACGTGGTGATGGCGATGTGCGCCGGTGCGCTGCGCCGCTGGCTGATCGATCACGACGAGCTGCCCGCAGATCCGCTGCTGGCGATGGTGCCCGTCTCCGTGCGCACCGACGCCGACAAGGGCAGCTTCGGAAACCAGGTCTCGGTGATGGTCGTGCCGCTGCCGACCCACGAGCCAGACCTCGGCGAGCGGCTGCGCCTGACGCAGGGCGCGATGAAGACCGCGAAGGATCGCCATCGCGCGGTTCCGGCGACGCTCATGCAGGACTTCGCCGAGTTCATCCCGCCGGCGATCGCGGCGCGCGCGACGCGCGTCATCACGGGCATCACCGCGGGGCGTGTCGCGCCGCTGTTCAACGTCGTGATCTCGAACGTGCCAGGGCCGCAGTTCCCTCTCTACTCGGCGGGCGCGCTGATGCTCGGCAACTACCCGGTGTCGGCGATCACCGACGGGGTCGGTCTCAACATGACCGTGATGAGCTACAACGGCAAGCTCGACTTCGGCCTGATCGCCTGCCGCGAGATGGTGCCGGACATCTGGCGGCTCGTCGATCACCTCGAGCAGTCGCTGGAGGAGATGAAGATGCTGGCCGGCGTGGGGGCGTCGAACGGCAAGCCCGCGGCCGACAAGCCGAAGTCCGGCAAGGCGAAGTCCGGCAAGTCGAAGGCGGCGAAGAAGCGCGCGAAGTCGGCGCCGGCAGGTTAGGCGGCGTCAGCCGGAGATATCGATGCCGGCGGGCTTGACGGTGATCGTGCCGCTGTTGAAGAAGCCGTCGCCGCTGTCGGCGACGCCGCCGGAGATGGCCTGCGTGCCGCCTGCATAAGGGAGGTCGAAGGTCGATGGCCCCGTCGTCAGCAGCGCCGGCCCGGGCTGGCCCGGAATCGGCGGCGGGTCCGGACTGTCCGGGCCGTCGGGCGGGCAGTCGACGCTGGCGGTCGCAATGTCGGGCCCTAGCAGGCCCCAGGTCACCTGGAGGCTGCCGCCCCCGGAGTCCAAGATCGTCACCGACCAGCTCGTACCCGGGATGACCGGGTCGATGTAGACGCAGGGCGGGATCTTCGATGTGAAGGACACGTTCTGCCACTGGAGCGGGCCGCTGTCGCGCCAGACCGGCCGCTCCCGGGTGGCGCCGCGCGCGCGCAAGGTGGACTTCAGCGTTCCGGAAGACGCGTGGGTGGCAAAGCGCCCATCGCCGTTGACGTCGAGCGTGACCTCGTAGACGCTGTGCAGCTTGCACAGCTCGTCGGTGGCCTGCTTGGCGAGCTTCTCGAGCCCGTCGAAGAAGTCGGCCGGGCCGACGGTGGCGCTGAGCCGGCCGTACTCCCTGCCGCTGCGCGAGTCGACGATTCGGATCTCCACCGTCGCCTTGCCGCCGGGAGCGTCGTTCATCGTCCCGCGCAGCTCGACGTCGGCGATGATGAAGTTGCGCGTCAGGCGCGTCGCGGGGTCGACGTACTTGGACTGCTGGAACTCGAGCTCCCTGATGGCGTCGGCGCGGCGGTCGGTCTCGATCACCGCTAGATCACACTTGTCGCCGCCATCGTTGACGACGTCGGTCGTGATGACGTCGTTGACGCCGCGCATGACGGCACCGAACTCGCCCGTCGCGTTTCCCGTGAAGTCTGGGATGGCGACGGCCACCTGCCCGGGCGTGACCTGCCCGAGCTCCTGGACGAATGCCGCCCGCGCGGCGGCGCGCCTGGAGGTCCTCTTCCTGGTCTTCTTCTTGCGCCTGGCCTTCTTGAGGTTCGCCTTCGTGCGCTTCTGCCCGGCCTTCAGCGTGACGCCCGTCCTGACCTGGGTCACGCGACGGCGCCTGGCACTGGGCCGCGGCACGATCGTCCCGACGATCACGTAGGCGCCGGCGGGAAGCGTGAGGCTGAACGAGCCCGAGCGCCTGACCGGCCGCACCGCCGCGATCGTGCCGTCCGCCCGGCTGATCGCGCGCACGTTCGCGTCTGCGCCCTTCGGCACTTTGACGCCGAGCTTCCCCGCGAAGCTGCCCTTCTTGGGTGTGGCCGCGTGGGCGGCGGGCGCGAGCGCCAGCAGGCTCAGCGCGGCGAGGATCAGGAGTGCTGCGGGCGTGCGAGACATGGGGCGCGCCACCCTACCGGCGAGCGGTGACACCTGCGACCGGTCCGGACACAAGGCCGGCCAAGGCCCCGACGCCCCGGCACCCGGGCCGCCCGCTACCCTGCCTCGCCACGCCCTCTTAGCTCAGTTGGTAGAGCACTTCCATGGTAAGGAAGGGGTCGCCGGTTCGAGTCCGGCAGAGGGCTTCTCTCGCTCGGCGCCGGGGCCGTTCCCGGCCACCCCGGCGAGGTTCGGCCACCTACAGCGCCCGCCGCACGATCGTCACGCCGTCGCGGACCGGCAGCAACACGGCGACGACGCGGTCGTCGGCGGCGATCTGAGCGTTGAGCCCTCGCAGGACGCGCGCGTCCTCCCCGCCGTCGTCGTACTGATCGAGAACGGTCCCGCTCCACAGCGTGTTGTCGATCACGATCAGCCCGCGCGCTGAGAGCAGGGGCAGCGAGGCCTCGAAGTAGCGCGGGTAGTTGACCTTGTCCGCGTCGATGAAGATCAGCTCGAAGTGCCCGTCGAGGGTCGCGATCGTGTCGAGCGCGGGCCCGCGGCGGATCTCGATGCGGTCCGCGTAGGGGCTCTCGTCGATGTGCCGCTGAGCGAAGTCGGCGTGGGCGTCGTCGAACTCGCAGGTGACGATCCGCCCCTCAGGCCCGAGCGCGCTCGCCATCGCCAGCGCCGAGTAGCCGGAGTACGTGCCGAGCTCGAGCACGCGGCGGGCGCCGGTCGCGAACACGAGCATCTCGAGCAGGCGGCCCTCGAGGTGGCCGCTGAGCATCGCCGGCAGCGGCAGCGTCGCGTGTGTCGCCGTGGCGAGCGCATTCATGAACGGCGGGTGCGGCGTGGTGTGGGCGTCCGCGTAGGCGTCGATCTCAGGCGGCGTGACGTCGGGCACGCCCCGAAACTACAGCGCTCAGCGGTACGCGGACTTCGGCGACCGGTCTGCCGAGAGCGAGTCCTGCGAGCGCGTGACGAGCGCCTCGATCGCGTCGGCCAGGTGGATCTCCGCGATGTTGTCGTCGCCGCGCCCGACGCGGATCCGGTGAGCCTCCATCAGCACGCTGGCGTGGGTGTGCCCGGCGGGCGGCTCGAAGCGGTAGGACGCAAGCTCGATCAGCAGCCCGAGTGGATCGCTGAAGTAGATCGAGTCCATGAAGCCGCGGTCCTTGACGCCGCTGTGTCCGATCCCGCGCTCGTCGAGCCGCTCGACGGTTTGGGCGAACGTCGCCTGTGAGAGCGCGAACGCGAGGTGGTGAACACACCCGGGGTCGGTCGGTGCGCGGCCAGCATCGGGCGTGCGCTGCTCGTCGGTGAAGATCGTGATCAGGCGGCCGTCGCCCGGGTCGAAGTAGAGGTGGCTCTCGGAGGCGTTGTCGAGATTGGGCTGCTCGAAGACGAACGGCATCCCGAGCACGCCCTCCCAGAAGTCGATCGACGTCTGGCGATCAGCACCGACGATCGTGATGTGGTGAACGCCCTGGCTCTGGATCTTGCGCATGCGGCGCAGGTTCTCATGTCTGAACCGCCCCGCGCTCGGCCCCCTCGCGCGCTTCCTCGAGCAGCGATCCGACGAGGATGTGTGCGCCGGAGCCGACGCCGAAGGTCCAGTAGCGGCGAAACCAGCGGCGTGCGTGCTCGTCGGTCGTCGCTGTCCGCATCAGACCGCAGAGCAGCGTGCGGCCGTCGTCCAGCGGTCGCACGGAGAGGTCGTAGAGCGTCTTCGCGAAGCCGGGCTCGTCGAACTCGCGAAAGCCGTCGGCGCTGACCTCTGCGTACTCGATCACCGGGTGCCAGAACTTGCCGACCAGGCCGAGGGCGATCTCCTCATCGGGGCGCTCGCCGAGCAGGATCCAGCCTCCCTCGGACGGGGGAAGCGACGGCATGTCGCGCAGGCGAAGCGAGTCGGGCGCCTTCGGCGGGCGCTCGCCGCGCAGCAGGTGCCCGACGACCTCCGGGAGGACCCGCGCGGCGCCGAGCACTCCGACCAGCGGTGACCTGCGGCCGAGGTCCAGCAGGTCGACGCCCGTCAGCGCCCGCCAGGTCGTCGCGCAGTCCGCGTCGACCACGACGGCGACCGCATCCGACACGTCGAACGCGGGCAGGAACTCGTCTGCGAGCACCGGCGGTGTCACCGAAAGGGCCTGCCAGTCGCGGCTGCCAGCCTCAGGCGTGAGCTCATGGTCCAATGCTGGCCGCGCGAGACCGGCCTCGCATCCGTTGAAACCCGCATCGGCGGAGCGGGAAGGTCGCGGCCTGCGATCGCCCATAGGATCGGCTCCATGCCGGGTGCGATCGTGACGGGCGCGGGCAGCGGGATCGGTGAGGCGTGTGCGCGCAGGCTCGCGGCCGACGGCTACGGCCTCGTGCTCTCGGGGCGCCGCCGCGAGCCGCTCGAGTCGCTCGCGGCGCAGATCGGGAACTCAGTCGCCGTCGCCGGCGACGTAGGCGATCCGCAGCATTCGCAGGCGCTCGCGGACGCTGCCCGCGAGGCTCACGGCGGGATCGACGCGCTCGTGCTCAACGCCGGCATCGGCGACTCCGCGCCGGTCGGCGAGGACACCCCCGAGGGGTGGGAGCGCACGATCAGAACCAACCTGACCGGCGCCTTCCTCGTCGCCCGCGCCGCGATGCCGTCGCTCGAGCAGCGCCGCGGTGCGGTCGTCGGCGTCGCCTCCGTCAACGCGATGCGCGCCGGTCCCGGCTGGGCCTCGTACTGCGCGTCGAAGGCGGGCCTGGTGATGTTGTGCAAGACGATCGCCGCCGACTACGGCCCGCGCGGCGTGCGCGCGAACGCGGTCTGCCCGGGCTGGGTGCGAACGCCGATGGGCGACGCCGACATGGACGACCTCGCCGCGCTGCGCGGGACCGACCGCGAGGGGGCCTACGCGCTCGCACACGCGAGCGTCCCGCTGCGGCGCGCGGCCGAGCCGCACGAGGTGGCCGCGGTCGTCGCCTTCCTGCTCTCAGCCGAGGCGTCGTACGTGAACGGCGCGGAGCTTCCGGTCGACGGCGGCTCGACGGTCGTCGACGTGTCGGGCACCGCGTGGGCGTCCCCGTGAGCTGACGCCGGCGGGCGCTGCTCAGCCGCCGGGCGGGGCCGCCTCGTTGAATCTCGCGACGGTGTCGACGACGTCACCCTCGCGGTAGAAGTCGACGGCGAGGATCCCGGGTGTGGCGCCGCGGGCCTTGCGGCACTGATCGATGCGCCGCTGCAGGGCCGCGGCCGAGTTGGCGCGCCGCGCGTTGCTCGGCCTCGGGGCCGGGCTCGTGTCGACCCAGTGGTTGATCAGGAACAGCGAGTTCGACTCTTCGCCGCGGTTGGCGTCGCACGCCCGCCGCTCGGTCAGGGCCTCCACGGTGCCGAACTTGAACGGCGTCTCCTTGACGATCGCGAACTGGTCGCGCAGCCACGCCGGCTCGCCTCCGTTGCCCTCGGCCATCACGACCAGCCGCTTCCCGGACCTGACCAGCTCGCCGAGAGTGGGCCAGGGCGGACCGTCCGGACCCTCGTAGATGTAGTCGCGCAGCCCCGCCTTCTCGAAGACCTCGGCGGTGTCGGCGGCGGACGTCGCGTCCTCGACGCTGATCAGCACGACCTCGTCAGGATTGCGGTCGAGGAACTCGCGGACCTCGCCGAGCGCCTTGCTCGCCTTGATCGCGCCGACCTCGCAGAACCCGTGACAGAGGTAGACGCCGGGCTTGCCGCTGCCGCCGCCCCGGATCCGGTCGCGCAGGCGCTCGGCGGCCTTCGAGGCCTCGGGCCCGACCGCCTGCTCGAGCTTCTCGCGGGATGCGTCGCCGCGCTCGAGGTCGGTGATGACGCCGCGTGAGTTCTCGAGGCCGTAGTGGGTGTCGATCAGCAGCGCCCGGATCCCGTCGTCGAGCTGCGTGCCGAGGCCGCGCTCCTGCTGCGCGAAGAGCCAGCCCGGATAGGAGGCGGCGGACATCGAGTTGTGCGTGCCCGCGAACGCGACCTCATCAAGCGTCTTGTCGCACAGCTCCGCCGTGCCGTTGCACGCGGCCGGCTTGGTGAAGGGCAGCTCGCCGCCCGAGCCGCTGACCAGCGCTGCGATGCCGAGCCCGGCGCCGATCAGCAGCGCGCAGATGAGCCCGAGCCGGATCAGCCTCGCCGCGCCCGATGCCGCCGACCGCGCCACCTGCCGGGGAGTCGCCGGAAGCTGCTGTTCCTCCGTGGACAGCGAGAGCCGCATCAGCTCGGCCGCGCCGGCGTAGACGACCCCGGCACCGACGGCGAGCGCCAGCAGGTCGACGAAGAGGGCCCGGTTGGTGACGATCGCAAGGCCGGCGACGACCCAGGCCGCGCCGTGGACGGCGCGGCCTGCGGTGCTCTCGCGCGGGCGCGATGCGAACGACCACGCGCGCGCAAGCGAACCGTCGAGGTCGACCGGCTTCAGCGCCGACGCCGCCGCGGCGGCGAGCACGACGCCGATCAGCGACAGCAGCAGCAGCCAGACGAACGCCGCGTCGAAGAACTCGTCCCAGACCGCGCGCGCCGCGTCGGCCGCGATCGCCTCGAACTGGCCGGCGAAGAGGTGCCGGGCGACGAGCAGGCCGAACGCCGCGAGCAGGGCGAAGGCTGCGAGCGACCACGCTACGCGGCCCGCGCCGAGGCGGCGCGACGGCGACGCGGCCACGGCCGCGGCGCCGAGCCCGAGCGCAAGCGCGAGCAGCAGCCACCGGGCGACCCGCATCGCGTCGGCCGCGCGTGCGATGTCGAGCAGGGTGCGCTCGCGGGCGTCGTCGGTCGCGAGCAGCCGCACGTCGAGCGCGTCGGGGATCCGGTCGGCTGTCTGCGGCGCGGCCTTGGATAGGGCGCCGGCGAGCACGTCGCCGACGTCGGAGAGGATGAACACCACCGAGTTCTTGTCGCCCTCGATCGCGGCGCGGTGCAGTTCCCTGACGGAGGCCCGGAAGGCCGCGCGAAGCGGGGCGGTGCCGATCGCGCCGCTGATCACGGACTCGATCAGCGGCTGAACCGCCACGGCATCGGGATCCGCGTTGACGATCGCGCGGGTCGCCGACTCGGCGATCCGCGTTCGCACCGGCTCGGACGCGAGGCTCGACTCCGCGCGATCGGCGAACCCGTCGGGGCTCAGAAGAGCGCGGTCGGCGTAGAAGAACAGCGCCGACGCGACCAGCGTCAGGGCCGCGGCGATCGCCAGCGCGAGGGACAGGCGGTTGCGCGCTCGTTCGCTCACCGCACAAGGCTATGGGACTGCGGCGACCCGTCCTATCGCAAGCTGAAGGCTGCGGGACCCCGGTCGCTCGACCGGTAGGGTGCGCCTCCAGCGATCGGAGAAGCGATGTTTCAGCGAATCGTCGTGGCCTGGGATGGATCCGATGAAGCGCGTGCGGGCGCACGGTTCGCCATGGCGCTGGGCGCGTCCGGCGAAGCCGCGGTGACGCTGATCCACGTCGTTCATCTCTCGGGTGCGGGCGTCGCACATCCGGAAGCCCTGATCGCCCTGGACGAGCGCCGCAGGCAGGCGGAGGACGACGCGCGGCTTCAGCTCGACGCGCTCATCGGCGAGGCTCCCGCCGGGGTGGCCGCCGACGCGCTGGTCCTGCACGGGTCGCCGGCGGCGACGCTGATCGACTACCTGAGCGAGAGCGGGGCCGACCTCGTCGTCGTCGGGACGCATGGCGTCGGCGGGCTGAGGCACAGGCTTCAGGGCAGCGTCTCGCGGCAGGTCATGGAGCACGCGCCGTGTTCGGTGCTGCTCTTCCGTCACGGCGCGATCGGCGACGGACCGCCCACCGTCCTCGCGGGTCTCGACGGCTCGCAGGAGTCGCTGCGCGGTCTTGCCGCGGCGCAGGCGCTCGCAGCGGCGCTGGGCGCGCCGCTGCGGCTCGTGCACATCGCCGATCCTCGCCTGCCGTTCGCCTTCGCGCCGGCGCCGCGCGAGGTCGTGGAGCTGTTCCGGCGCTCCGGCGAAGACATCCTGCACGACGCGCGGGCCGCCGTCACAGAGCCGATCGACGACGTCGCCGAGGAGCTGCGAATCGAGGATCCTCGTGAGGGTCTGCTTGCCGTCTGCGAGCAGCACCTGCCGGCGGTCATGGTCGTCGGCAGCCGCGGCCTGGGCGGCTTCCGCGGGCTGCTGGTGGGCAGTACCGCGCGGGTGCTGGTCGATCACGCGCCGTGCCCCGTGCTCGTGTCCAGGGCGGGCGCCGCGACCGTGACCGAGCACTAGCGTCGCCGACCCGCGGCCGCTGCTGCTCGACAGCATGGTCGCGCAGAGCGGCATGATGGGCCGCCATGCACGACCTGCCGGTCCATGAAGCCGTACTGCTGCTCGAGGCCGATCGCTCGAACGGGCTCACCGAGGCTGAGGCGCATCGGCGGCTGGAGCGCTTCGGCCCCAACGTGCTGCCGCGCGGCGAGCGCCGCGGGCCGCTGCTGCGGTTCATGCTCCAGTTCAACCATCCGCTGATCTACGTCCTGATCGCCGCGGCGGCTCTCACGCTGCTGATCGGCCAGCCGGTCGACGCAGCCGTGATCGCGGCGGTCGTGCTGGTGAACGCCGTGATCGGCTTCATGCAGGAGGCGCGCGCCGAACAGGCGCTGGAGCAGCTCGCCGAGATGCTCGCGACCGAGGCCACCGTGATCCGAGACGGCGCTCGCCGCCGCATCCGCGCCGCGGGCCTCGTTCCCGGTGATCTCGTGGCCCTCGCCAGCGGTGACGCGGTCGCCGCCGACCTGCGTCTCGTCGACGTTCACGAGCTACAGATCGACGAGTCCGCATTGACCGGCGAATCGCTGCCCTCGCCGAAGGCGGAGGCGACGCTGCCGCCCGAGACGCTCGTCGCCGATCGGCTGAACACGGCGTTCGCCGGGACGCTCGTCACCAAGGGGGACGGCACCGGCCTGGTGGTGGCGACAGCGGGCGACACCGAGATCGGACTGATCCACCATCTCGTCGGAGAGGCCACGGAGGTGGCGACGCCGCTGACCAGGAAGCTCGCCGCGTTCAGCAAGCTGCTCACGTGGGCGATCCTGGCACTCGCGGCCGTGACCTACGTGATCGGGCTTGCCCGCGGAGAGGACCCGGGTGACATGGTCGTCGCGGCGGTGGCGCTCGCCGTCGGCGCGATCCCGGAGGGCCTGCCCGCAGCGGTGACGATCACGCTCGCGATCGGCGTCAGCCGCATGGCCGACCGCCGCGCGATCGTTCGCCGGCTGCCTGCCGTGGAGACGCTGGGCAGCACGACCGTGATCTGCACCGACAAGACGGGAACGCTGACCGAGAACCAGATGACGGTCCAGGCGATCGTCGCCGGAGAGCGCGACTTCAGCGTCACGGGAACGGGCTACGGGGGGCAGGGCGAGCTGATTCCCGGCGCCGGACCCGGCCCCGGGGACGGTCGGGCGCTGAGCGAGTGCCTGATCGGCGGGGCGCTGTGCAACGACGCGCGGATCGTCGAGCGCGAGGGCCGGCCCGAAGTGGTCGGCGATCCGACCGAGGGGGCGCTGCTCGTCGCGGCGCGAAAGGGCGGCATCGACCTGGACGCCGTGGCAGCCGACCTGAGGCGGATCGACACGGTCCCGTTCGAGTCGGAGCGGCAGTTCATGGCCACGCTCCACCGCGGCGACGGCGCGGCGCCCGTCGTCTACGTCAAGGGCGCCGCAGAGCGCGTCGTCGCGATGTGCTCGGGCCGGGTCGCGGCCGATGGGACGATCGCGCGACTGGACGCCGAGCGCGTACTCGAGCAGGCCGACGAACTGGGCCGCCGCGGCCTGCGTGTCATCGCGATCGCGCGCGGCGAGCCCGCCGCGCACCTGACGGCACTCAGCGACGCCGACGTCGGCGACGAACTGGCGCTGCTCGGCCTCCTGGGAATGATGGACCCGCCTCGCCCCGAGGCGGTCACGGCGGTCGCGGCCTGCCAGGCGGCCGGCATCGCCGTGAAGATGATCACCGGCGACCATGCGGCCACCGCCCGGGCGATCGCCGCCGGGATCGGCCTTCACGACGAGAACGGCGAGGTCGAACCGGCCAATGTGATGACCGGAAGCGACATCGCGGCCTGTTCCCCGGATGAGCTTCAGGAGGCCGCCCAGCGAACCCAGGTGTTCGCGCGCGTCTCCCCGAAGCAGAAGCTGCGGCTCGTCGAGGCGCTTCAGGCGCGCGGCGAGGTCGTCGCGATGACCGGCGACGGCGTCAACGACGCCCCGGCGCTCAAACGGGCGAACATCGGTGTCTCGATGGGGCTCGGCGGCACGGAGGTGGCGCGCGAGGCGTCGGACATCGTGCTCACCGACGACAACTTCGCGTCGATCGAGGCGGCCGTCGAGGAGGGCCGCAGGACCTTCGACAACCTCACGAAGTTCATCGTCTGGACGCTCCCGACGAACCTCGGCGAAGGGCTGCTGATCTTCGCCGCCATCGCCGCCGGTGTCGCGCTGCCGATCCTCCCGGTTCAGATCCTCTGGATCAACATGACGACCGCAGTGGCCCTGGGCCTGATGCTGGCGTTCGAGCCCAAGGAGCCGGGCACGATGCGCCGCCCGCCGCGAGACCCCGCTCGGCCGCTGCTGACCGGGGAGCTGCTCGGCCGCATCGTGCTGGTGTCGGCGTTTCTGCTGGCCGGGTCGTTCGGGCTGTTCGAGTGGGAGCAGTCCCGCGGCGCGTCGATCGACGAGGCGCGCACCGTCGCCGTCAACGTGTTCGTGGTCGGGGAGATCTTCTACCTGTTCAACTGCCGCTCGCTGCAGCGCTCGATGTTTCACGTCGGGCTCTTCAGCAACCGCTGGGTGAACGGCGGGGTCCTGACGATGGTCGTGCTTCAGCTCCTGTTCACCTACACCGCGGTGATGAACGACCTGTTCCACAGCGCCCCGATCGACGGCGACGCGTGGCTGCGCATCCTCGCCGTCGGCTCGCTGATCTGGGTGGCGGTCGGTGTCGAGAAGCGAGTGAGAAGAGCCAGGGACGACGCCGCCGCGATTCGGGTGGCGGAGTCGTAGTCGCGCGCTGGCGGGGGGCGCCTCGACGCTAGGCTCGGGCGCGATGAGGGCGCTGATCGCATTCGACGGGTCATCCGACGCGGCCGCTGCGATCGGCGTCGCCGCTGCGCTGCTCGAGCCGGCCGGCGCGCTGGTCCTGCACGTGCGGGGCGCACCTGCCGCTGACAGGAAGTCGTTCGACGCCGTCCGCGACGGGCTGCCGCTCGAGGAGGCCATGAAGGCGCGCGACGAACGCGAGGCGCAGGAGTCCAGGGCGCTGGCCGAGGATGGCGTGCGACTGGCCCGCGATGCGGGATGGAAGGCGGAGGCCGAGAGCATCCGCACCTTCGGCGGCGTCTGGGACGAGATCCTGCGCGTGGCCGAGGCCTGCCGCGCCGAGGTGATCGTGATCGGGGCGCGCGGGCTCACCGGGGTCAGCGCGGCTCTGGGGAGCGTGTCCGACGCGGTTGTGCACGGGGCCCGGCAGCCGGTGCTCGTCGTGCCGTCCGCCTCGCCGCAGATGGCCGCGGACGCCCCGGCGCTGGTCGCCTATGACGGGTCTGACGGCGCGCACGCGGGGCTCGACGCCGCGGTCGCCCTGCTTCTGCCGCGCGAACTCCTGATCTGCCACGTCGGCGGCGACCCCGTGGACGCGGACCCGGTCGCCGGCGAGGCGCTCGAACGGGCCCGGGCTGCCGGCCGCGCGGCGCGGGCCGTTCCGGCCCCCGCGGACCGGATCGCCGCGGGCCTCTCCGGGCGGGCGCGGCACGCGATCGTCGCGGCCGCGCAGGAGAACGCGGCGGCCGTCGTCGTCGTCGGCTCACGGGGACGCTCCGTCGCGGGGGAGCTGGTGCTCGGCAGCGTCGCGATGGGCGTGCTGCATCACGCTGCACGGCCTGTGATGGTCGTGCCCCCGGTGCGCGCCGAAGACTGACCGCCGGAGGCCCCGGCCCCGTACCGGTTCAGCAGATGCGCGGAAGCTGCTCGCCGACCTGGAGGTCGAGCACGCGGGCTCCGCCGATCCCCGTTCGCGCCCAGGCCGTGCCGGGGCGCTCCGCCGTCGCTCGGCCGATGCGCGCGGCGCCGTCCCCCTCGGGGCGCGCGCGCATCGCCGCGAGCAGCCCGTCGGCGTGATCGGGGTCGACCAGAGCGACGAGCCGGCCCTCGCACGGCAGGTAGAACGGGTCCAGGCCCAGCAGGGCGCAGCCCGAGGCGACGGCCTCGGGGACGGGCACCGCGCGCTCGTCGATCTCGATGCCGACCGCGGAGGACGTGGCCAGCTCGTGAAGCGCCGTCGCCAGACCCCCGCGCGTCGGGTCGCGCAGTGCATGGACCGCGCCCGGCGCCGCGGTCAGCATTGCGGCGACGAGCTCGTGCAGCGGACCGGTGTCGGAGCTGATCTGCGCGCCGAACTCGAGTCCCTCGCGGACGCTGAGGATCGCCATCCCGTGCCGGGCGATCGGGCCGCTGACCAGAACGGCGTCGCCCGCGCGTGCGCGGTCGGGGCCGACCTCGACGCCGGCGGGGACGATGCCGACGCCCGCGGTGGTGACATAGAGCCCGTCGCCCTTGCCGCGCTCCACCACCTTCGTGTCGCCGGCGACGAGCTCGACGCCCGCGGCGCGGGCGGCTGCGCCCATCGCCTCCGCGACAGCCGCGAGCGTCGCGATCTCCAGTCCCTCCTCGAGGATGAATCCGGCCGTCAGCCAGCGCGGTCGCGCTCCGCGCATCGCGAGGTCGTTGATCGTGCCGTTGACCGCCAGCTCGCCGATCGTGCCGCCCGGGAAGCGCAGCGGCGCCACGACATAACCGTCGGTGCTGACGGCCAGGCGCCCGGGCTCGTCGACCTCGAGCACCGCCGCGTCGGCGAGCGCGGCGAGCGCCGGCCCCTCGAACGCCGGGAGGAAGATCCGCTCGATCAACTCGCCGGTGAGGCTGCCGCCGCCGCCGTGGCCGAGCACGATCCGCTCGCCGGGCGCGAACGGCGCCGGACAGGCGCGGGCCTGGATCCGCCCGCCGGGATCGTCGCGATCAGACACTGACCGCCGCGCCGCGGTAGCGGTAGTACGCGGCGCACGCCCCCTCGCCGGAGACCATCGGCGCTCCGAGCGGCGTGCGCGGCGTGCAGTCCGTTCCGAACGACGGGCACTCCGGCGGCCGGATCAGGCCCTGGAGCACCTCTCCGCTGCGGCAGACCGACGAAGGGAGGGAGCGGACGGCGGTGAGGTCGAAGCGGCGCGCGGCGTCGTACGCGGCATAGCGCTCACGCAGCTGCCAGCCGCTCTGCGCAATGCGCCCGATCCCGCGCCAGCTCCGGTCGGTGACCTCGAAGACCGCCTCGAGCGCGGAGCGTGCCGCGGCGTTGCCCTCGGACTGCACCGCGCGCGGGTATGCGTTCTCGAGCGCGGCGCGGCCGGCCTCCAGCTGGCGCACGGCACGGCGGATCCCGTCGAGGACGTCGAGCGGCTCGAAGCCCGTCACGACGATCGGCACGCGGTGGCGCGCGACGATCGGCTCGTATTCGCCGGTGCCCATCACGGTGCACACGTGACCGGCGGCGAGGAACGCCTGCACACGGCACGCGGGGGAGTCGAGGATCGCCTCGATCGCGGGTGGAACCAGCACGTGCGAGACGAGCAGCGAGAAGTTGCGAAGGCCCAGGCGCTCCGCGTGGAGCACCGCCATCGCGTTCGCGGGCGCCGTCGTCTCGAACCCGATCGCGAAGAACACGACCTCGCTGCCGGGGTTCTCCTGGGCGATCCGCACCGCGTCGAGCGGTGAGTACACGATGCGCACGTCGCCGCCCTCGCTGCTCACGGCGAACAGGTCGCGCTCGCTGCCGGGGACGCGCAGCATGTCCCCGAACGAGCAGAAGATCACGTCCGGCCGCGCCGCGAGCGCGAGCGCGCGGTCGATCGTCTCGACCGCCGTGACGCAGACTGGGCAGCCCGGGCCGTGGATCAGCTCGACGGATTCCGGCAGCAGCTGATCGATGCCGTTGCGGACGATCGTGTGCGTCTGGCCGCCGCAGACCTCCATGATCGCCCACGGCTTCGTCGCCGTGGCGCGGATCTCGTCGAGCAGGCGACCGGCCAGCTCGGGGTCGTGGAACTCGTCCAGATAGCGCACGCTCTCAGGCTCCCACAGTCGCCGCGATCGCCGCCTGCCCGAGGGCGAGGCCGCCGTCGTTCGGGGGAACGAGCCTGTGACTGAGGACGGTGAAGCCCTCGTCCTCCAGGCGGCGCGTGGTCAGGTCGAGCACGAGCATGTTCTGGAACACCCCACCGCTGAGCGCGGCGGTCGTCAAGTCGCATGCCTCGCGCACGCGCAGCGCGGCCGCGAGGGCGATCGCCGCCACCGTGGCGTGCAGGCGCGCCGCGAGGTCCTCGGGCGCGGCCCCGGCGCGCAGGTCGCGCACGACGCCCTCGATGATGGGCGCCGCGGCGATGACCGCGGGCTCGCCGCCGGACAGCGCCACCGGGTAGGCCTCGGCATGGCGATCGCCCGCGAGGCCCTCGAGGGCGATCGCAGCCTCGCCCTCGTAGCGGACCTGATGGCAGACGTCCGCGAGCGACGCGACCGCATCGAACAGCCTCCCGACGCTGGTCGTCGGCGGTGCGTTCAGCCCGCTCTGAAGCTGGTGGAGGATCGTCGTGCGCTCGCGCGGCTCCAGCGCGGCGACCGGTGCCAGATCCGCGTCCCACGGCAGGTCCGCGGCCCAGAGGTGCGCGAGCGCCATCCGCGCCGGGCGCCGGATCGCGAGGTCGCCTCCGGGCAGCGGCACCGCGGCGAGGTGTGCCGCGCGCCGAAAGCCGCCGTAGGACGCGACGAGAACCTCGCCTCCCCATACGGTGCCGTCGCCGCCGTGGCCGCTGCCGTCGAAGGTGACCGCGATCACCTCGCTGTCGGCGCCGACGCCGTGCTCGGCCATCACGGCCGCGGCGTGCGCGTGATGGTGAGCGACCCGCTGAAGCGGTCGTGCGCCCGCGTGCCGGTCCGCCCATCGCGCAGAGCGGTACCCGGGGTGGGCGTCGCAGGCGACGCGCTGCGGGGCGGCGTCGAGCAGACCCGCCAGATGCTCCGCGGCTCGCTCGAGCGCGTCGAGCGTGTTCGGGTCGTCGGCGTCCCCGATGTGTGGACCGAGGAACGCCTCGGCCCCGACGGCCACCGCCACCGCCGCCTTCAGCTCGCCGCCGACGGCGAGCAGCGGCGCGGTCACGGCGACGGGCAGCGCCACCGGCAGCGGCGCGTAGCCGCGCGACCGGCGCAGCGGCACCGTCCCCGAGCCGTGAACGCGCACCACCGAGTCGTCGCACGGCGCGGCGATCGCCCGGTCGTCGGTGAGCAGCGCGTCGGCGAGCGGTCCGAGCCGCGCGAGCGCGTCGTCCTGCTCGAACGCGATCGGCTCCTCGGAGCGGTTGCCCGAGGTCATCACGAGCACCGGCGGCGCGGGACCACCCGGGCCCTCAGGGTCGAGCAGCAGATGGTGGACCGGGGAGTAGGCGACCATGACGCCGAGCCACGGGGCGCCCGGCGCGACGTCCCCGGCGATCGCGGCGCCCGGCCTGCGCGGCGCGAGCACGATCGGCGCCTGCCGTGAGGTCAGCACCGATTCCAGCTCCGCCGAGGACTCGACGAGCGCGCGCACACGGGGGAGATCGGGGGCCATCACGGCGAACGGCTTGGCCTCGCGGCCCTTCGCCGCACGCAGTCGCGTGACCGCCGCTGCGTCGGCGGCGTCGCATGCGAGGTGGAACCCGCCGAGACCCTTGATCGCGACGATCGCCCCCTCGCCGAGCAGTGTGCGCGTCTGAGCGAGCGCAGCTTCGCCGTCGCACAGCTCGGTGCCGTCGGTTCCCAGCAGCCGCAGCCGCGGGCCGCAGTTCGGGCAGCAGATCGGCTCCGCGTGGAAGCGCCGGTCCGCCGGGTCCTCGTACTCGGCCAGGCAGGCTGCGCACAGCGGGAACGCGGCCATCGTCGTGCGCGCGCGGTCGTAAGGCAGCGCGGTGATGATCGTGTAGCGCGGACCGCAGGCCGTGCACGAGATGAAGGGATGGCGGTGGCGGCGGTCGGCCGGGTCGCGCAGCTCGCGCAGGCAGTCATCGCAGGTCGCCGCGTCGGGAGCCACCAGCGTCCGCGTGCCCGCCTCGCGCGCGCCCGCGACGATCGAGAAGCCGGGCCTGCCGACCGGGGGCACGTCGGTGGCCTCGACCGCCTGGACGATCGCCGGCGCGGGTGCCTGCCGGCTGAGGCCGGTCACGAACGCGTCGAGCGCGGCGCGGTCGCCCTCGACCTCGGCGAGCACGCCCGCCCCGTCGTTGCCGACCCATCCGTCGAGCCCCATCCTCGTCGCAAGCCCGTAGGCGAAGGGGCGGAAGCCGACGCCCTGCACGACCCCACGCACGCGAACGCGCCTGCGGCAGACCGGAGCCGTCATGCGGGTGCGCCGCCGAGCTCCTCCTCGATCAGGCCGATTCGCTCGAAGAGCTCGAGCGAGCGCAGCGCCGACTGCTCGTCGAGACGGCCGATCGCGAAGCCGACGTGGACGATCGCGTAGTCGCCGGTAGCGATCTCCGGAACGTATGCGAGCGACACCTCCTTCTCGATCCCGCCGAAGTCCAGGCGGCCGAAGGTCATGCCGTCGCGCTCGTAGATCTCCTCGACCCGTCCGGGTATCGCCAGGCACATGCGACTGCGGAATACCACGGATGGCGGGTGCGCACAACTCTGGTCTAGTGAGTCGTGAGCACGTCGATGACCCAGGACGCCGCGAACTACCAACGCATGCCGCGCGCCGGGCTCGACGCGCTGCTGAGCGCTCTCTCAGGCCGTGGTTACTCGATCATCGGGCCCGTCCTGCGCGACGGCGCGATCGTGCTGGATCGGGTCGAGACGAGCGCAGATCTGCCGGCGGGCTGGACCGACGAGCAGGACGCGGGCAGCTACCGGCTGCGCCGCCGCGACGATGAAGCCTGCTTCGGCCACGTGGTCGGCCCACATTCGCTCAAGCGCTTCCAGCTGCCGGCCGAGCGGCGTGTCTTCTCGGCTCGCAAGCACGACGACGGAACGATCACCTTCGAGCCCGAAGACGCCGAGCCCCGGCGTCTGGCCTTCCTGGGAGTCCGCTCCTGCGACCTGCACGCGATGGGGATCCTCGGGACCGTGCTGCGCAGCGGGCCGGCACCGGAGCGCCGCGCCGAGGACACCTTCATCGTTGCGGTGCAGTGCGGGGAGGCGGGTGGAACGTGCTTCTGCAGCTCGATGGGGACAGGCCCGCGCGCGGACGGCGGGTTCGACATCGCGCTGACCGAGATCATCGACTCATCGGGTCACTGGTTCGCGGTCGAGACGGGCAGCGAAGCGGGGACGTCGGTGCTCGCCGAGCTTCCGGTGCGCCCGGCCCGCGAGGATGAGGCCGAGGCGGCGGTCGCCGCGCCGCAGCGGGCGGCGGCTGCGATGGGGCGGGAGATGTCGACCGACGGGCTGCCCGACCTGCTGATGCGCAACCTCGAGCATCCGCGCTGGGATGAGGTGGCCGAGCGCTGCCTGTCGTGCGCGAACTGCACGATGGCCTGCCCGACCTGCTTCTGCATCGAGGTCGTCGACACCGGCGACGCGAGCGGCGACGGTGCCGAGCGAACGGAGCGCTGGGCCTCCTGCTTCACCGTCGACCACGCATACCTCAACGGCGGCAGCGTGCGGCCGACCACGCGCTCGCGCTACCGGCAGTGGATGACCCACAAGCTGTCGACCTGGTGGGAACAGTTCGGCTCGTCGGGCTGCGTCGGGTGTGGGCGCTGCATCACGTGGTGTCCGGCGGCCATCGACATCACCGAAGAGGTCGCGGCGATTCGAGAAACCGACGGGGAGGTCGCCGGATGAGAACGATCGATCAACTGCTCAACGAGGCGCCGGTGTTCACGGGCATCGGTGACGCGTCGCTGGCGCTGATCGCCGGCTGTGGGCATAACGTGCGCTTCGCAGCTGACGACTATCTCTTCCGTGAGGGCGGGCCGGCGGACACGTTCTACGTGCTGCGTCACGGCACGATCGCGCTCGAGGTCGCGGTGCCGGCTCGCCCACCGGTGATCATCGAGACGCTGCACGACGGCGACGTGGCCGGCTGGTCCTGGCTCATCGCGCCCTATCGCTGGCAGTTCGACGCCCGCGCCGTCGAGCCCACCGCCGCCGTCGCGATGGACGGCGCCTGCCTGCGCGGCAAGTGCGCCGAGGACACCGCGCTCGGCTTCGATCTGATGCAGCGCTTCTCGCAGGTCATGGTGGAGCGCCTTCATGCGACACGCCTGCGCCTGCTCGACGTGTACGGGGACCCGCGTGCAAGCTGATCTGCTGCTCGACGCCGAGCGGCCGCTCGTGCCGCAGCTCGTGCGCGTCCTGACGAGGCGGCGCGAGACCGAGGACACCTGGACGCTCGAGCTGGACCCCGGCCAGGCCGCCGTTTTCGCGCCAGGGCAGTTCACGATGATGTACGCGTTCGGAACCGGTGAGGCCGCGATCTCGATCTCCGGCGATCCGGACGAACCCGAGCGCCTGGTTCACACCGTCCGCGCGCTCGGACCGACGACGCACGCGATCTGTGCCGCGGAGCCCGGTGACGTGATCGGGGTGCGGGGCCCGTTCGGGCGGCCGTGGCCGGTCGACGAGGCCGAGGGCCGCGACGTCGTGATCGTGGCCGGCGGCATCGGCCTGGCGCCGCTGCGCCCAGCGCTGCTGCACGTGCTCAGCCGCCGCGAGCGCTACGGGCGGGTGACGCTGCTCTACGGCGGACGTGAGCCCGAGCAGCTGCTGTTCCGCGAGCAGCTGGCCGGATGGCGCGCACGCGAGGATCTCGACGTCGGCGTGACCGTCGACATGGCGCGGGGGGGCTGGCGCGGGCGCGTCGGGGTCGTGCCGGCCCTGGTTCCCGGCGCGCGGCTGGATCCGGGCAACACGACCGCGATGATCTGCGGGCCGGAGGTCATGATGCGCGCAAGCGCGTCGGCATTGACCGATCGCGGCGTGCCCGCGTCGTCGATCCACGTCTCGATGGAGCGGAACATGCAGTGCGGGTTCGGTCGCTGCGGGCACTGCCAGCTCGGCCCGACGCTGATCTGCCGCGACGGGCCCGTCTATCCGCTGGACGTCATCGATCGCTGGCTGGGCGTGCGGGAGCTCTGAGACCGATCGCGCCGCCCAAGCTCGCCGTATGGAAGTTCGCGTCCTGCGACGGCTGTCAGCTCTCGCTGCTGAACTGCGAGGACGAGCTGCTCACGCTCGCAGGCGAGATCGAGATCGCCCACTTCCTGGAGGCCTCGAGCGCGGTGCTGCCCGGGCCGTACGATCTGTCGCTCGTGGAGGGCTCGGTCACGACGCCCGAGGACGCGGAGCGGATCAAGGAGATCCGTCGCAACTCGCGGCGCCTGGTCACGATCGGTGCCTGCGCGACCGCGGGAGGCATCCAGGCGCTGCGCAACTTTGCCGACATCGACGAGCTGATGGGAGTCGTGTACGCCTCGCCCGAGTACGTCTCGACGCTTGCGACCTCGACCGCGATCAGCGCCCACGTCACGGTCGACTTCGAGTTGCACGGCTGCCCGGTCGACCGCGGCCAGCTGCTCGAGGTGATCAGCGCGATGCTCAACGGCCGGCACCCGGAGGTGCCGCCGCACAGCGTCTGCGTCGAGTGCAAGCGCCGCGGGACCGTGTGCGTGATGGTCGCCCACGGCACACCCTGTCTGGGCCCGGTCACCCACGCCGGTTGCGGCGCGATCTGCCCGGCCCACCTGCGCGGCTGCTACGGCTGCTTCGGGCCCAAGGAGACTCCCAACGCCCGCTCGCTGAACACTCGCTGGAAGCGGCTCGGGGCGGACGACCAAGAGCTGCTTCGCGTATACCGGACGTTCAACACAGAGGCACCGCCGTTCCGTGCGGCGGGCGATGCACACGAGGCGGGCTGATCGCGGTGGCTGACGACAAGAAGCGCAGCGGCGGGGCGAACGGGCGGACGCGGACGATCGCGGTCGACGCGCTCGCCCGCGTGGAGGGCGAGGGCGCGATGCGCGTCACGATCCGCGACGGGCGCGTCACGGACGTCGCGCTGCGCATCTACGAGCCGCCGCGCTTCTTCGAGGGCCTGCTGCGCGGGCGCGCCTTCACGGAGGCACCCGACATAACCGCGCGCATCTGCGGGATCTGTCCCGTCGCCTACCAGATGAGCGCGGTGGCGGCGATGGAGGACGCGTGCGGCGTGCAGGTGACGGAGCCGATCCGCCTGCTGCGCCGCCTGCTCTACTGCGGCGAATGGATCGAGAGCCACTCGCTGCACGTGTACATGCTGCATGCGCCCGACTTCCTGGGCTACGACGGCGCGATCCAGATGGCACGCGACCACCGCGAGATCGTCGAGCGCGGGCTGCGCATGAAGAAGACGGGCAACGAGATCCTGCGCGCCGTCGGCGGGCGCTCCGTGCATCCCGTCAACGTGAAGGTCGGCGGCTTCTATCGATCACCCACGCGAGCCGAGCTGGAGCCCGTCCGCGAGGCGCTGGAGCGCGCCCGTGAGGAAGCACTGGAGACCGTTCGATGGACCGGGAGCCTGTCGTTCCCGGAGCTCGAGCGCGAGGTTGAGCTGGTCTCGCTTCTGCCGGACGGAGCCGACT
Source organism: uncultured Actinomycetes bacterium (assembly GCA_963714935.1). Classification (GTDB taxonomy): domain Bacteria; phylum Actinomycetota; class Thermoleophilia; order Solirubrobacterales; family Solirubrobacteraceae; genus F1-60-MAGs163. The sequence goes on along the minus strand of CAVQQA010000003.1, from coordinate 241,500 downwards.
ACCCGATCGAGCGCGGCCGCATCACGTCGTCGGACGGTCTCGACATCGGCGTGGAGCAGTTCGGCGAGGCGTTCGTGGAAGAGCAGGTGCCCCACTCGACGGCACTGCACGCGCGGCGCCGCGACGGCGGTCACTACCTCGTCGGGCCGATGGCGCGCTTCGCGCACGCCTTCGATCGGCTCCCGGCCGAGATCCAAGACGCCGCACGCGCGGCCGGCGCGGAGCCCGGCACCCGCAACCCGTTCCGGAGCATCGTCGTTCGCAGCGTCGAGATTCTCTACGCGTGCGACGAGGCGCTGCGCCTGATCAGCTCATACGAGCCGCCCGACCCGCCGGCCGTCGAGGTCATCCCACGCGCCGGGGTCGGCTTCGGCGCCACGGAGGCGCCCCGCGGCATGTTGTGGCAGAGCTATGAGATCGACGACGACGGCGCCATCGTCAGCGCGCGGATCACGCCGCCGACGTCCCAGAACCAGGGCACGATCGAGGACGACATGACGCTCGTCGTCGCAGACCGGCTCGACCTCGCCGACGACGCGCTGCGGCACGTCTGCGAGCAGGCGATCCGCAACTACGATCCGTGCATCTCATGCGCCACGCACTTCCTCGATCTCGAAGTCGACCGTGCCTGAGGTGCGCAGCGCGGTGATCGCCGTCGGCAATCCGCTGCGCTCGGATGATGGCGTCGGCCCCGCCGTGATCGAGCGCCTGCGCGGCCGCGTTCCGGCCGGCGTGCGCCTGGCGCAGGTGGGCGGCGGGGCGCCTGAGCTGCTCGACGCCTGGGAAGGGCTCGACACCGCGGTCATCGTCGATGCCGTGCTCTCCGGCGGTGAGCCGGGCAGCGTTCACCTGCTCGACGCGAGCTGGGAGCCGCTGCCCGCTCGTGTCGGGAGCGCCTCGACACACGGGCTCGGGCTCGCCGAGGCGCTCGAGCTCGGCCGTGCGCTCGGCCGTCTCCCGCGGCGCGTGGTCGTGGTGGGGGTGGAGATGGACCACGCCGAGACCGCGGGCGACCTGTCCGAGGCGGTGTCGGCAGCCGTCGACGCGGCCGCGGCGGCGGTCCTCGAACAGCTGGGAGACGAACATGCATGAGGCCTCGCTGATGAACGCGCTGATGCGGCAGATCGAGGTGGTCGCCGCGGCTGAGGAGGCTGAGCGGGTGACCGTCGTGCGCGTGCGCCTCGGGGCGCTCGCGCACATGTCCCCGGCACACTTCCGCGAGCACTGGGAGATCGCCGCACGCGGCGGGATCGCGGAGGATGCCGAGCTCGAGGTCGAGCTCTCCGAAGACCTCGGCGACCCGGCCGCGCAGGACCTCACGCTCCTCAGCCTCGACGTCGCGGACCGTTCACGAGAGAATCCCGTCGCATGACCGTGACAGCACATCTCACCGTCGCCGAGCTGCCGGGAACGGTCGCTCTCGTCCTGGCCGGTGTCCTGGTCGGACTGGCCGCCGCCCGGGGCATGCAGACGCGACGCCGTGACCGTCGCTGAGCGGGAGCCACGCGCCGCGGGGTTCGGCCTCGAGCAGGTTCGCGTGCGTGGATTCAGGTCTGTGCGCGACGTGGTTCTCGAGCTGGGTCCGCTGTGCGCGCTCGTCGGAGACGCCAACGCCGGCAAGTCGAACCTGCTCGCTGCGATCCACGCGCTGCTGAACCCGAAGGCCGCACCGATCGAGCCCACCGACCCCAGCGCGGGAGGTGACGGGCGGATCAGGATCGATGCTCAGGTTCACGGTGGTGAGCCGCTGTCGCTGGAGGCCACGACCGCGGGGGTGGCGGGGTCCGTGGGCGGGCGCCCTCCGGCGGTGCTCTACCTGCCGGCCGCGCTTCGCGCCGGGGAGCTGCTGATCCCCGGCAACGCCCCGCCGGGGCCGCTGGACCGCGCCACGCAACTCCTGCGGACGGCGCTGGCCACTCCGGTCAGGCCGCACGACTCTCACTCCAGCAGCGCACCCGCCTCGGCGCTGGTGACCGCGATCGAGTCGTGGTGCGAGTCCGGCGTCAGCGGCCTCGTCGTCCTGATCGAGGAGCCGGAGCTGTACCTGCGACCGCAGACCCAGCGCTACTTCCGGCGCCAGCTGAACCGGCTCGTCGCGGCCGGCAACCAGGTCATCTACTCCACGCACGCGCCGTCCTTCCTCAACGTCGCCCGTCTGGAGGAGCTGGTGCTGGTCGAGCATCACGAGCAGGCCGGGACCACGGTCAGGCAACCCGGCCCGGTCACGGGCGGCGAGGACTTCCGTGCGCTCAGCGAGTTCGACGCGGAGCGCAGTGAGCTCTTCCTCGCGCGCGCGGCGATCCTCGTCGAGGGCCTCACGGAGAAGCTCTCGCTGCCGTTCGTCTTCCAGGCGCTCGGACACGACGCCGATCACGAGGCGATCTCGATCGTCGAGTGCGGCGGCAAGGGCAACCTCCTGATCTTCGTGCGCATCTGCAAGGCGGCGCGCGTGCCGTTCGTCGTCGTTCACGACCGCGACGCGCGCGGTCAGCGGGCGATCAACGCCCAGATCCGGGCCGAGGCCGGCGACGAGCGGACGGTCATGCTCGCGCCGGACTTCGAAGGCGTCGCAGGGCTGCCCCGCGGTCGCCACAAGCCCGAGCAGGCATGGCGGGTCTTCTCGGAGCCGGGCGCGCCGATTCCGGAGCCGCTCACGCGAATCGTCGAACTCGCGATGGAGCTGGCGGGTCGCTGATCGACGCGGTCGCCGGTTACGATCAGATCATGGGCGCGATCGGCGAGACACGGCTTCCGGGGGTGGGCGTACGTCACGACTTCACGACTGCGCGCGGTGACCGCGTCGGCGTGTTGAACAAGCTCAGCGGCGAGCGTGAGCTGCTCGTCTACGACCGCGCCGACGCCGACGCCTGCGAGCGGGCCATTCGCCTGGACGAGGCCGAAGCGGAGGTCCTGACCGAACTGCTGGGCGTGTCGCGCCTGACCAAGAGCCTCGGTGCCGTCCGCGAGGTGGTGGGGAACCTCGTCGTGGAGTGGCTTCCGATCGAGGAGGACTCCGCGTACGCCGGTCGGACGATCGCGGACACGCAGCTGAGAACTCGCACCGGCGCATCGATCATCGCGGTGCTGCATGCCGACAGCGCCACGCCGGCGCCTGGGCCGGAACAGCGGCTGCTCGTCGGCGACACCCTGCTCGTCGTCGGCACGCTCGAAGGTGTGCAGGCAGCCGAGGAGCGGCTGCAGGGCGGCTGAGCGGCGTGCCCTACGTCACCGCCGCGGGCGCGTCCGGCGGCGACGTGGCTCTGGCGCTGGTCGAGCTCGGCGCCGTCTTGCTCGTGCTCGGCGCGGCCTCCCGGCTCGCCCACCGCCTTCACGCAAGCCCGGTTCCGCTCTTCCTGGCGGTCGGCGTGGTGCTCGGCATGGGCCCCGGTCCGTTCGAGCTCGACGACGAGACGATCGAGCTCGGCGCCGCGATCGGCGTCGTGCTCCTGCTGTTCTTCATCGGCCTCGAATACACCGGCGGCGAGCTGCTGACCACGCTGCGGGAACAGCGCGCCTCGGGGCTCGTCGATGCCGTCTTCAACGCCGTGCCCGGGCTGGCGGTCGGGCTTGTCATGGGACTGGGCTGGACGGCCTCGGCCGCGCTGGCGGGCATCACCTGGATCTCATCGTCCGGCATCGTGGCCCGCACGCTCGACGATCTCGGGCGGCTGGGCAACCGGGAGACGCCCGGCGTGCTCTCGATCCTTGTGATCGAGGACCTCGCGATGGCCGCCTACCTGCCGATCCTCACGGTCGCGCTCGTCGGCGGGAGCCTCGCAGCGGCGGTCGGCTCGCTTGCGCTCGCGCTCGGCGTCGTGGCGGTCGTCCTGATATTCGCTCTGCGCGGCGCGCACCACACGAGCCGGATCCTCGACACCGAGCGCGAGGAGGCCCTCGTGCTGTCGGTGCTCGGCGTGACCTTCCTGGTCGCCGGTCTGGCAGAGGAGGTCAACGTGTCCTCCGCCGTCGGGGCCTTCCTGGTGGGCCTTGCCGTGTCCGGGTCGCTGGCCGACCGCACGCGCACGGCGCTCGCTCCGATCCGCGACCTCTTCGCGGCCGGCTTCTTCGTCTTCTTCGGGCTTCAGATCGAGCTCGGCGGGCTTCCGGACGTGCTGGGGTGGGTCGTGCTGCTCGTCGTCGTCGGGGTGGCCGGCAAGCTGATCACCGGGTGGGACGTGGCACGGCGGGCAGGCGCCGGGATCCCCGGGCGGGTGCGTGCGGGCACGGTGCTGATCGCGCGCGGCGAGTTCTCGATCGTCGTCGCGTCGCTCGCCGTGGCGGCAGGCGTCGACGATCGCCTCGGACCGCTGGCGGCAGGGTACGTGCTGGGGGTCGCGGCGCTCGGCCCGCTGCTCACACGCTTCTCGCGGCCGCTGTCCGACCGCCTCCAGGCGGCGCTCGGCTCGTAGGCGCCTGCGCTCGCCCCCGCGCGGGCGGCCGGATCGGTCAGCCTTCAGCGGCCTTTGCGGTGGGCCGCGGGACCACGACCAGGGGGCACGGAGCGTGGTGCGCGAGCCGGCTGGCGGTGCTGCCGATCGCGATTCGCTTCAGCGGGCCCCAGCACCGCGAGCCGACCAGCAGCACGTCGAAGCCCTCCGCGGCCTTGGCGAGCGCGAGGTCGGGCCTGCCACGCAGGACCTCGCCTGCGGTCGATGGTGGCAGCTGCGAGAGCGCGTCGGCGAGCGTCTCCTCAGCCCGCTTCTGCAGTTCGTCCTGAACCGACTGCATGTCGACGTAGGCGCCCTCGGCGATCGGCATCGGGGGGTCGTCCCAGGCCACGAGCACCGTCAGCGCGGCGCCGCGATCGCTCGCGAGCCGCGCGCCGAGATCGAGCGCCTCGCGGGCCTCGGCCTCGCCGTCGTAGCCGACGGCGATCCTGCGCGGTGACTCCGCCTGCAGGTTCTTGGGCGCAACCGCGACAGGGCACGGGGCGTCGTGCAGCACACCGCGGGCAACGTCCCCCAGGAACAGGCGGCCAATCGGTCCATGATGGGCCGAGCCGATCACGATCAGGTCCGCGCCGAGGTCCTCAGCGGCGCGGTGCAGCGCCCGCGCGGGCGATGGGTCTGCGACCGCGAGCAGGTCAGCCTCGACGCCGGCCGCCAGTCGGGCTGCCTCGAGCGCGTGCTCGGAGTCCTCGCGCAGGTACCGGTCGTAGTGGGCGAAGGAAGCCCGCGACGGCGTCGGGTCGGCCGGGTAGGCGCCGACGAGCGTCATGCGCCCGCTGCACAGCGTCGTCGCCAGCGCGAGCGCGTCGCGGCCGCCCTCGCGGTCGTCGACTCCGACGATCACGTTGGAGAACGTCACCGCGCGGATCTCACGGTCGCGCGCGGCGAGGTCATCGGCGCCGGCCCGGGCGGATCACGTGCGCTGCGCCGTCGGCGGGGAAGAAGAGCGACTCGTGCTGCTCGTCCCAGCGCACGCGATAGTGGACGTGACCGGGCTCCCCGAGCACCTCGAGAACCTGGCCGCGTCGCGGAGGATTGCCGGGCAGGCCGCTGACCTCGAGCCAGTCTCCTGCCTGCACCTTCGCCTGGTCGTTGTGCTTGGACGTCATCGTGGCGCTCCTGGTGACATCGAGGATCCAACCCGGTCGGCGGCGAGCGGACATCCGCCAAAGGGACGGATCATCGTGTGGGGAACTACGGGACGGGTTCCGTCGTCGCTTCCGGCGGAAGCTGGTCGTCGAGCCAGCGCGCGAGCGCGTCGAGCGACTGCTCGACGCCACCCTCGGTCGACAGGCGGCACAACGCGCCCGCGTCCGCGAACTCTTCCGCCGGCTCGAAGGCGGCCGCGAGGCGCTGCGCGACGTCCGCGTCGGCGTCCGAGACGCGCCGCGGATCGGCCTCGCGCCTTTCGGCGCGCTCGCGCAGCGTTGCGGGCGGTGCCGAGCACTCCACCATCACAGCTGGTCCCGCGTCGCCCAGCGCGTCGAGAACGATGCGTCGCGAGTCTCGGTTGCCGAGCGTCGCATCGACGATGACCGCGGGCGAACGCGCGAGCGCACGGGCGGCGCGGACCCCCAGCTCCGTGTAGGTCCGGCGTGTCATCGGCGCCGAATACGATCGCTCCCCGGCCCGCTCGGTGAGGCTGATCCCAAGCAGCTCCTTGCGGACCACGTCCGAGCTCACGATGGGCGCCTGGGCGCGGCGAGCCAGCTCGCCGGCCAGTGTCGACTTGCCGCTGGCCGGCGGCCCGCCGACCAGCAGGATCGCGGGCATGCGTGCGCGCCACGCGAGCCGATCGGCGAGCTCGAGGTGATCGCGGGCGCGCGGCCGGTCGCCGCGGAGCAGTGCGACCTTTGCGCGCACGAGCGATCGCTGCCAGGCAAAGGCGGCGAGCAGCGCCGGGCCTCCGGGATCGCCTCCGGCGGCGCGGTAGCTGTGGACGAGGCGCTCGGCTGCCCACGCCGCTCCCCGGGCTTCGAGGTCCATCGTCAGGAATGCGAGGTCGCTGCCGACGTCGCAGCAGCGGACAGCGTCGTCGAACTCGATGCGATCGACGATGATCAGCGGTTCCTCCAGCACGACGTGCTCGGCGCGCAGGTCGCCGTGTCCGTCACGGAGCAGACCGCGAGCGGCGCGGGCGTCGAGCTGTGCGCCGAAGCGCCGCGCGATCGACGCGGCGAAGCGGCGCGCCGCTGCGAGCTCGGCGCCGAACTCGCCGTCGTCGGCCTGCGCGATGTCGGCGAGGTCACGCTCGATCCGGTCGAGGAACGGCGCGGCGCCGGTGCTGCCACAGACCGTGGCGGTTCGGTGGAACTCGGCGATGCGCATCGCCGCTCGGTCGACTTCCTCGTCGCCGAGCAGCTCGGCGGCGATCAGCGACGCCATCGTCCGGCGCTCGTCGAAGCGGCGCATCTCGACGGCGTACTCGATCGCGTCCGGGTCAGCCCCGTATTCACCGAGGAAGCGCCCGTCGTGGCCGTCAAGGATCGCCCGCACGCCGAGGTACGTGCCGGGCGCGAGCTCGCGGTTGACCTCGACCTCGCGCACGCAGGCGGCGTATCTGCGGTCGAGCGTCGAGTAGTCGAGGAACGGGAAGCGCACGGGCTTCTTGACCTTGAGCGCGCGGTCACCGTGCAGGAAGACCCATGCGCCGTGCGTCTCGCGGGTGCTGTCCTCTCCAGTCATCGTCTCTCAGGCACCTTGGCGTTCAGCCGGCCGCGCAACATCGGCCGGGACTACGGGCCGCCCGTCGTGGAACGCCGCACGGCAAACTACGCACAGGCGCGGGTGTGCGTCACCGATGGCACGCAGCTGTGCCTGCGCGATCGTTGCGGCCATGGCTGATGACAAGGGAGGGCCGACGATCGTCGTCGGCTACGACGGCTCGCAGGTGTCCAGGGCCGCGGTGGAGGTCGCGGCGCGGCGTGCCGGTTCGGACGGCCGGGTGATCGTCGTTCACGCGTACGACCTGCCCCCCGACTTCCTCGGCACGCCCCGCTACGGCGAGCTGCTCACTGAGCGCCAGGTGAACGGCAGGGCGATCCTCGATGCACTGTCGCTGGACAGCGGCGGTGAATCGTCGGGAGTCGAGTTCGAGACGGATCTCGTGGGCGGCGCGCCCGCGGAGACGATCGCGGCTGTCGCCAGTGCCCGCGACGCCGACGAGATCGTGATCGGGGCTCGCGGCCTCGGCCGAGTCCGCACGCTGCTGGGAAGCGTGTCGCTGGAGGTCCTGCACCGAGCAGACCGTCCCGTCACCGTCGTACCGGCCGCCGCCGTAAAGCCGTCTGAATGACGGTCGCGAGCCCGAGCAGTGACCCCGCCGCGAGCAGGTGGCTGCCGGCCTCGCGCCGCCCCTGCGCAGCGCTCATCAGTCCTGCGAAGCGCAGTGGCGTCGTCCCACGCGCCGCGCGGGTGAGCGCCCGGTCGGGCGGGGCCGCTCGGCCGAAGTAGACGAGCACCGAGTATGCGAGGCCTGTGCCGATCCGCGCTGTCTCCAGCGCGGCGGCGGCCGGCCGGAGCTGGTCGCGGCGGCGCGCGCCGAGCAGCGCTGCGCCCAGCAGGGCGGCGTCGGCGAGACCCTCGAGGTCACGTCCGGCACGTGTCGGCGCGCTTGCGCGCGCGAGCACGCCGTCGAGCGCGTCGGTCGCGGCGGCGGTGGCGATCACCGACGGTCGCAGCCCGTCGGCGGCGACCGGGACGAGCCACGCGCGGGTGAGCGTGAGCGCGTCGGCGGGGCCGAGGTTGCGCGGCTCGCCGTCCTCGGTCTCGAACATGCCCAGGTGCCAGTCGAGCATCACCCCGACGGCCGTCCACCATGCCAGGCCGCTCGCGAGCCGCCGGCGGAACGGGGCTGCGCCGCTCGCGGCGAGCGCGACCCACGCCGCCACGCCGGCGATCGTCCACAGCCGCGCCCTCCGGGCGAGTGCGGGCCGCGCGGACCGGATCTCTTCGGAGCGGCGCCGGGACTCCACCAGGAAGCGACCTGTCGCGCGCGGCGAGAAGCGCTCTGCGCGCAGCCGCTCAAGAGCGTCCCGCGCCCAGACCTCGCCGCCGGTCAGCACACGCCTGTCGCTGCGCCCGTCGCTCATCCCGGGCCGCGGCCGAAGACGCGGCGGGCCGCCAGCAGCGGCCGCGCCGCCGCCCGGTAGCGCCGCGCCGAGTAGCGCTCGATCAGCATCGCGTCGGCCGCTCGCGCCGGGCCCTCGGCGAGCGTCGGATAGGCGTGTACGGCCGTCGAGACCGCGTCGATCCTGTCGCCGGCTGCGATTCGCGCGGCGAGCTCGCCGATCGCCTCCCCGGCAGCGGGCGCCGCCACCGTCGCGCCGACGAGGCGCCTGCGCCGATCGCCGACCAGCCGCGCGAACCCGTAAGCCCGCCCGTCGGTGATCGCCCGGTCGACGGCCTCGTACGAGATCTCGGTCACCACGGCGCGCTCGCCCCAGCGCTCGCGCGCCTGCTCGGAGGTCAGGCCGACGCGCGCGACCTCCGGGTCGGTGAAGGTGACCGACGGGATCGTCGCTGCGGTCTGCGCTCTGCCCCGCGTGCCGAAGAGCGCGTTCACCGCGGCGACCCGCGCGTGGTGGGCGGCGACATGAGTGAAGGGGAGCAGGCCGGTCACGTCACCGACGGCGTAGATGCCCGGCGCCGTCGTTCGCAGGCGTTCATCGACCGTCACCGCGCCGGCCGCGTCGGTGGCGACCCCGGCCTCCACAAGGCCGAGTCCGTCGGTCCGCGGCAACCGGCCCGTCGCTACGAGGATGCTGTCGAACGGCACTCGGCAGGTCTCGCCTGAGCCCTCGATCACGAGTTCCGACGGGCCGTCGCCCGCGCCGCTGACGGCCGTCGCCGTGGCTGCCACGCGCACGTCGACGCCCTCGGCGGCGAGCCGCGCCGCGATCAGCTCGCTCGCGGCCGGTTCCTCGTCGAGCAGCAGGCGATCGGCTGCTTCGACGATCGTCACCGACGAACCCAGTCGCTGCAGAGCCTGCGCCAGCTCGCAGCCGATCGGCCCGCCTCCGAGGACGGTGAGTCGCTTCGGAAGCGTGCGGATCTCCCACAGCGTGTCGGTGGTCAGAAGGCCGCGGGTGTCGGCGAGACCCGGGAGGGGTGGAATCGCTGGCTGCGATCCCGTCGCGATGATCGCCGAGCGGAAGCGCAGGCGCCGGTCCCCGGCAGCGAGCGTTCGCCCGTCGAGAAAGCGTCCGTCGCCTGCGATCACCTCCACCCCGGCGGCTCGAAGTCGCTCAGGCGAGTCGTGCGGCTCGATCGTCGTGATCGCGCCGTGCACGTGGTTCATGACCTGAGCGAAGTCGACCTCCGGGTCCGTCGGGGCGACGCCGACGCGCTCGGCATGGCGCATGTCGTGGGCGAGCTGCGCGGCCGCGATCAGGCTCTTGCTGGGAACGCACCCGGTCCACAGGCAGTCGCCGCCGGTGCGCTCGCGCTCGACCATCGCGACGCGCGCGCCGATTCCCGCGGCCACGATCGCGGCGACGAGACCGCCCGTCCCGCCGCCGACGATCACGAGGTCGTAACGGTCGCTGCGCCTCCTTCGCGCCGCGCTCACAGGCCGGTCTCCGCGCTGCGAACCCGCCGCCGGCCGCTGAGCAGGCCCGCGTTGGAGACGAGGAACGGGACGATGAAGTTCAGCGCGCAGCGAATCCAGGTCGCCGTCGTCGCGTCGCCGCCGACGATGATCGCGCCCTGGTTGATCGCCGTCAGCACGACGCCGACGACGATCGCGATCAGGGTCGTCCGGCGCAGGTTCGACGGCCTCAGGCAGTAGGCCAGCGCATCTGCGGTGCGTGCGCGGGACATCACCGGCTCAGACGGAGTCGAAGAAATTGATGCCAAGGCTGTCGAGCAGCTCCTGGGCCCGGATGTTCAGTTCGAACAGCTGCCCGGTCCACACGAGGACCCCCATCGTGATGAGAATCGCGCCCCCGACGCCGATCACGACCGGGAAGTGGCGCTTGACGGGGCCGAAAGCGGTCGTCATGCGGCCGAAGGCGAGCGCAGTCGCCAGAAATGGGATCGCAAGCCCGGCCGAGTAGAAGCCCAGCAGGATCGCGGCGTGCCCGGCCGAGCCGGACAGCGACGCAGCGGCGAGCACGGCTCCGAGTGTCGGACCGACGCACGGCGTCCAAGCGATCGCGAAGGCGGCGCCGACCATCAGCGGCCCGCCGCGTCCTGCCCGCTCGATCAGGCCGTGCGGTCGCCACTCGCGGTTCAGCTGCAGCACGAACGGGGTCGCAAGGAAGAAGACTCCCATCGCGATCATCGTCGCGCCGGCGATCTTCTCGAGCAGCAGCTGGTTGTCGCGCAGTGCCGATCCCACGGCGGTCGCGCTGAGCCCGAGAAGGATGAAGATGACGGAGAAGCTCGCGATGAACAGGAGGCTCGGGACGAGGACGCGGCGCGCACCCGCCTTCTCGAGCTCGTTGGGCGACACTCCGATCACTGCCGACAGGTAGCCGGGCACCAGCGGCAGCACGCACGGCGACAGGAAGGAGACCATCCCCGCGGCGAGCGCGGCGAGGACCCCGACGCCTGCCGCCGGGTCGGTCACGAACTGCCCTCGAGCGCGTACAGGCGGATGTCGTCGTCGAGCGACTGGGCGGTCGTGTAGCCACCGGGCTTGACGAAGGTCCGCTCCCCTTCGGCGTTGTAGAACATCGTCGTCGGCCAGCTCTGGCCGCCGCCGATCGACGCCGCCTGCGCGGCGCTCTCGTCGTAGATGCTCGGGAACGGAATCGGGTGATCCTTCAGGAAGTCCTCCGCCTTGCCGCGGTCGTCGCTGGAGTCCAGTCCGACGAATGCGACCCGGCCACGGTACTCGTCAGCGAGCTCGGCGAAGAATCCGAACTCGGCCTTGCAGCTGGGGCACCACGACGCCCACTGGTTCACGACGACCGGTACACCCTTCAGCGCCTCCAACTTGACGAGGATCTCCGAATCGAGCACGCGGTTGGCGTCCTTGGCGTGAGCCGCGAGCTCAGGCGACAGCCCGGTCGTGTCGACACGGACCGCGGCCGCGGGCGATGAGCTGCCGCCGTCGGTGCCGCCGGCGGCGATGATGGCAGCCGCCCCGGCGCCGACGAGAGCGAATGTCGCGACCGCGGCGAGCACCACGTTGCGGGTCCGCCTCCCCTCGGCCTTCCGGCGCTCCAGCTCGGCCTTCCGGCGCAGACGGCGGCGCTCCTGCTTGTCCTTGCTGCTCGACATCGAGGGACTCCTGAATCGCGTGGTTCGTCATCGGCGCTCACGTGCCGCACGGGTTGGACCCGCGCGGGCAGGCGACGGTTCAGGTCCTCACGGCTCTTCGCGAAGGCGAGCGATGATCCCGTCGGCCACGGGTTCCACGGTCGGCTCGCTCAGTGCTCTCAGCTCCGAGATCGTGCGTCGCAGCGAGTCGAGCAACCGGTGACACGGAGGGCAGAGCCTGGAGTGCTCGCGGATCCGGCGCCGCCCGGCTTCGTCGATGTCGCCATCCAGGTAGTCGGATGCGTGCGACTGCGTGAAGCGATGGTCGCGGTGAAACCGAATCGGATGGCGAAGGGCGCGCACTCAGGTCCCGTCCGGGTCGGGAAGATAGCCGTCAACCGCCGCGCGGACGGCCAGCCGAGCGCGGTGCAGCCGGCTCTTGAACGCAGCCTCGCCGGAGGCCCATCGCCGCCGCGGCCTCGGCCGTGGAGAGACCCTCGACGTCGCGCAGGATCAGCGGCGCGCGGTATTCCGGGTCAAGGTCGCGGACCGCGCGCTCGAGCGCGGCGCGCAGGTCGGTGCCCTCGAGCGAGCGCTGCGGGCCCGGGCCGGGGTCGCGCGGCTCGACGTGCTGATCGTCCAGCGAGAGCGGTTTGCGGGCGGCCGGCCGTCGCCGTGTGCGGCGGTTCGCCTCGTTGATCCCGATGCGATAGAGCCAGGTGAAGAACTGGGCGTTGCCCTTGAAGCCCCTGAGGCCGCGCCAGGCGCGTAGGAAAGCCTCCTGCGTTACCTCCTCCGCCTCGTGGCGGTCGTCGACGAGCCGCGCGACCACGGCATTCAGCCGGTCGGCGTAGCGCCGGACGAGTTCCTCGAACGCGAGCAGGTCGCCCTGCTGCGCGCGGCTGACCAGCGTGGCGTCGTCTCCGGCGCTCATCGTCCGCGCCGAGCCTGTGTCGCTGCGGGCGCCATCGCGCACAGCTTCGCACTCGGGCCCGAGGGCCGGACGCACCACGGAACTCGCGAGCCGAGTCATTGCGTCTCGTCGAGTCCGGCGCCGACGGACTCATGGTCGCTGCGCATGCGCGTGAGGACGATCGGGACGACCGAAGGCCGGTCGTGCGGTGCGCGGCCGATCGACCCCAGCACGGCGCGAACCTCGATCAGCCCTCGCAGCAGCGGTCCGCACTCCGGGCACGCTGCGGCATGCCGCGAGACCCGGCCGCGCGTTCGCTCGTGCAGTTCTCCGTCGACATAGTCCGACAGGCGCCGCTGCGAGAAGCGGTGCTCTCTCATGGCCAGCCACTGCCTCATCGGTCTGTATGACCCGCTCTGCCCTCGGTCGGTTCAGCGCCGCTGCGGCCACGGGGCGAGCCGGTGAACCGCCCGTGCGCTGCGTGGGTCCAACACGTATGAATCCCGCCCTGCGCCTGTCTCTGGGCGTCGCCGCGGCGACTCTCGTGCTCGCGGGCTGCGGAGGGTCCGGTGGAGGCGACTCGGGAACGAAGGACGCCGATCGGGCGTCGTTCAACCGCGCGGCGAGAAATCTCTTCGGCGATGAGTGGAAGACGGACTTCTCGCGCAGATCGGTCCCGCTCTCGGAGTTCCGCTCGGGTGGCCCCCCGCGTGACGGGATCCCGCCGATCGATCGTCCGCGCTTCGTCGACGTTCCCGCGGCCGACAGGTTCCTCGATGACCGCGAGCCGGTGATGGTCGTCGAGAGCGGAGGCACTGCCAGGGCCTACCCACAGCAGATCCTCGTCTGGCATGAGATCGTCAACGACGAGTTCGACGGGCGGCCGCTTGCGGTCACCTACTGCCCGCTGTGCAACTCGGCGCTGGTCTTCGATCGCCGCGTGGGGAAGCGCACCCTGACGTTCGGCACCACCGGCAAGCTGCGCCGCTCGGACCTGGTCATGTGGGACCGCCAGACGGAGTCGTGGTGGCAGCAGTTCAACGGCACGGCGCTCGTCGGCACGCTGGAGGGCACGAAGCTGCGCCCGGTCGCGAGCCAGGTCCTCAGCTGGGAGGACTTCCGCGAGCGTCACCCGGATGGGAGCGTCCTCTCACGGGACACCGGCGCCGAGCGCGACTACGGCCGCAACCCGTACCCCGGCTACGAGAACCCCGATCAGCGCCCGTTCCTCTACGAGGGCGAGATCGATCCGAGCCTGCCGCCCAAGGAGCGGGTGGTGCTCATCACCGCGGGGAAGCGCGCGGTGGTCGTCCCGTTCTCGCGGCTGCGGCGGCGCTCGGTGGTGTCCGGGACGATCGGCACGCGGCCGTTCGTCGTCCTCTTCAAGCGCGGCGTCGCTTCGGTCCTCGACGCCGAGGCCGTGGCCGACTCCCGCGACGTCGGCACGGCCGGGGTCTTCGACGCCCGCGTCGACGGGCGCCGGCTCACCTTCTCCGGCGCTGCGGGTGGGAGGTTCCGCGACGGCGAGACCGGAAGCCTTTGGGACATCACCGGGCGTGCCGTGTCCGGACCGCTGAAGGGGAGCAGGCTGCGACCGGTGCAGCATGACGAGCAGTTCTGGTTCGCGGTCGCCGCGTTCGTCCCGGACGCGCGGATTGCGAAGTGAGCTGCCGCTTCACCAGGCGGTGGGCTCGTAGTCCTTGAGGAACACTCCGTGCAGGTCCACGCCCGCCTCGCCGCGGACGATCGGGTCGTAGACGCGAGCTGCGCCGTCGACGAGGTCGAGCGGCGCGTGAAAGCCCTCGTCGGCGAGACGCAGCTTGGTGTGGTGCGGGCGCTCGTCGGTGATCCAGCCGGTGTCCACGCTCGTCATCAGAATGCCGTCGCTCAGCATCTCCCGGGCACTCGTGCGCGTGAGCATGTTGAGCGCCGCCTTGGCCATGTTCGTGTGCGGATGACCGGAGCCCTTGTAGCCGCGGCTGAAGGAGCCCTCCATCGCCGAGACGTTGACGACGTACTTGCGGCGCGCCGGCGAGGCGGCGAGCGCGGCCCGAAGCCGGCTGATCAGGATGAAGGGCGCCGTCGAGTTGCACAGCTGCACCTCGAGCAGCTCCAGCGGGTCGATGTCCTCGACCTGCTGGGTCCAGCTGTTCACGTGTGCCTCGTCCGGTACCAGGCCGCCCGCGTCGATCGCGACTCCACTCCCGTTGCGGGCCGGGTCGGCGGACCGGGCTGTCAGAGCGAGTGCCGTCAGCTCCGCGGGCGCGAGCCCGCCGTGCTCGTCGAGTGCCTGCGTGAGCAGTGCGGGGTGGCTCGCCCGCGAATGGCCGAGCGTCGTGATCTGCGGGAGCGGCCCCGCCGGAAGCGGCGCCGATTCAGCTGCGACGAGATGCGAGTAGGCGCTCGCCGAGCGGCGCACGGTCTGGGCCGCGTTGTTGACCAGGATGTCGAGCGCGCCCTGCTCGGCGACGGAATCGGCCAGCGCCACCACCTGTCTCGGGTCGCGCAGGTCGATGCCGACGATCCTCAGTCGATCCAGCCAGGCGGCGCTGTCCTCCATCGAGCAGAAGCGGCGCGCCGCGTCACGCGGGAAGCGCGTCGTGATCGTCGTGTGTGCGCCGTCGCGAAGCAGTCGCAGCGCGATGTACATGCCGATCTTCGCGCGCCCGCCGGTCAGGAGCGCGCGGCGCCCGCTCAGGTCCGTGCGGGCATCGCGACGGCCGTGATGGGTTCGCGCGCAGTCCGGGCAGAGCTGGTGGTAGAAGGCGTCGACCTCGGTGTAGCGCTGCTTGCAGACGTAGCAGGGGAGGGCGCGCAACAGGGTCCCCGCGCACGCGCCGGCGGTCGGCGACACGAGCTTGAGACCCCGCGTCTCATCGTCGATCCTGCCGGGCGCGGCGGTCGCCGTGCGCTCCAGCACCGCACGGTCCGCCGCCGAGATGGTCTGTCGGCGCAGGCGCCGGCGACGCTTCTTGTGGTTCATGTACAGCTTCGCGGTGGCGCGCTGGACAGTGATCGAGTCGGGGTGATCGATCGGCAGCTCGTCGAGCATCGCCAGCACCTGGAGGCAGGCTTCGAGCTGCTCGCGGTCGATGCCGGTGCTGCCCGAGCCTTGCTCGGCTCGGTTGTTCGCGCCCGCACTCATCCGTCTCCTCTGCCGGACAGGATAACCCCGGGGTTCGGAGTCAGCCATGCGCGGACGCGGCCGGCCGTTGGATCATCGGCGCCGTGCCCGGCTCGTTGATGCGCGATCGTATGCGCCCCGCGATCGAGCCGGTCACGGCCGTCTCTTCGCGTTCGCAGCGGCTGGGCTCTGCGCAGGGTTCCCGCCTCAGCGTGCGGCCGGCTGAAGGGCCTCCTCGTCGGGCACGCCGACCGAGAAGTGCAGATGCACGATCTTCCAGATGTCGTTCTCGCGGTGAAGCACGCCGGTCATGCGCGTCGCAAGGAAGCTGCCGTCGGGCATGACGAAGCGAGGCTCGTCGACGGCGAATCCGACGGTGCCCTCCTCCCAGCAACTCGGCGCCGGCCCACCCTCGAGGCGGATTCCGATCTCCGTCACGAACTGCCCGTAGGCAGCGATTCACGACTCGCGGTCGCCGTGGCCCTCGCCCGGCGCGCTGCCGATGACGGAGACCGCCTCGCCGGCCGCAATCACCGCCGCGAACGCATCGGCGTCATGCGTGTTGAAGCTCGAGTAGAAGCCCCGCAGGCCGTCAAGAACCCCCTCTGAACTGATCATGTGTGCCGACACTACCTGGCCGGTCGCGCCCCATCCGGGCTTTCCCGGCGAGCGGGGCCGGGGGGTCCCGGCCCCGCTCATCTCAGGCGGGGATCGCCGTGGCGGTGGAGTCGAAACTCGGCCTGGCGACGAGCGCTGCGTGCCACTCGGCGACGCGCGGCGAGGCGGCGAGAACGTCACCGAGGTCGAGCAGTGAGGCGGCGAAGTCGATCATCGGCGCGATTGTGAAGTCGGCGATGCTCGGTCGCTCCCCGGCAAGCTGCGAATCGGTTCCGAGCGCAGTCTCGAGCACCGCCGCGTGCCCGGCGATCGCGTCGATGGCGCCCTCCGGCAGTTCGTCGGCGAGCAGTGCGCGGACGAGATCGGGGTAGAGGTAGTTGACGCCCGCGGTCACCCAGCCGAGCGCGCGCGCCCGCTCGAGCGGTTCGGTCGGGATCAGGGACGGCCCCTCGACGACCGCATCGAGGTAGGACACGATCGCGATCGTCTCGTAGAGGTGCACGCCGTCGATGCACGCCGCGGGGACGCGGCGGAACGGATGCAGTTCAGCATGGGAGTCAGCTCCGTATTCGACTGGTTCGAGCCTGTGCTCGACGCCCTTTTCGGCGCACGCGATGCGCGCGGTTCGCGTCCAGGTGCTGGGGCCGAAGCCGTAGATGACGATGTCGTGCGGCATTGCTTCTCCTTCGATGTCGAGTGAACGTGTCGTCACCGTCACCGATCCGGCTCTCGGTTTTCTCTCGGTGCCCGTGCCGGAGTTATCCTGGCGACGTGGAGGTGCAGGTTCTCGGGCCGGTCGCGCTGATCGGCGGGCCCGCTCGCGAAGCGCGGTTGCCCGGCCGCAAGCACCGCGCGCTGCTGGCGCGTCTCGCGGCCGTCGCTCCGCACTCGGTGTCGGCCTCCGACCTGATCGACGCGATCTGGGGGGAGCAGCTGCCGGCCGATCCGGTGCATTCACTCCAGCACCTCGTCTGGGGGCTGCGATCGTCGGCGCCCGGAGGCGACGAGGCCGTATTGCGGACTCACGGCGGCTACCGCCTGGATCCCTCGGTGTGGCCGGTCGACGCTCAGGCCTTCATGGCAGAGGTCACCGCCGCCGAGTCGGCGCTGGTCGATGGCGATGCCGGAACGGCACACGGTCTGCTCTCCCGGGCGCTCGAGCGCTGGCAGGGCGTGCCGTTCGGCGAATTCTGCGACGAGGCGGATCTGGCGCCGGAGCGTGAGTGCCTCGACGAGTTGGCGCTGCGAGCCCGAGAAACCCATGCTGAAGCCCTGTTCGAGCTCGGGCGTGACGCCGAGGCCGCCGCGCTTGTTCGCTGGCTGGCGGTCAGGGCCCCGCAGCGCGCGCGCGTGCGCGGGCTCGCGCGGAGAACGTCGCACGCGGGCCGAGTGCCGGCGCCGGCCGCTCGCGCCGAGCCGCTGTCGCGCGTCGAGCATGAGTTGGCGACGCGCCTGTCGGTGTTTGAGGGCTCGTTCGGTCTCGTTGACGCAGAGGAGGTCTGCGCCGATCGAGAGCTCCCCGCACGCGAGCTGCGCAACGCATTCGCCGGGCTGGTGGTCGCAGGAGTCGTCGAGCGTGCCCGGCCGGGCTTCGCGCTCGCCGGGGGACCCGGGCTTCGCGCCCCGGGTCGGATCCGCGCCGCCCATGCGAGGTGGGTCACCGGGATGACTCCCGCTGTGCGCGGCAGCGGCGGAGTCGAGCACGTCGCTGACGCTGTCGCCGCACTGAGGCATGCGTCGCTCACCCACGATGCCCGGCTTGCCGCGAGCATCATGGTCGCTGTCGGCCGCGCTTTCGACGCGGCCGCGGCGCCTCATGACCTGGTCCCGCTCCTCGACGTCCTCGACGGCCAAGGTGAGCAGACGGAGGCAGCGCTCGGCTCGCGCCTGTGGGCAGCCCACTTCGCGGCCGCCTGCGGAGATGATCAGCGAGTCGACCAGCACCTTCGAGTGGCTGTGACGATCGCGGGCGAGGGCGGCCCGTCAGCGCGTGGCCGGGCGGCGGCCGTGGCGTCTGTCCTGGCTCGTCAGCGACGATCGCCCGCGGCCGCCGCGCTCGCCGGCCGCGCCGTCGCGCTGCTCGCCACGGCCGCGCCACATGAGCAGGCCTACGCCCTGAGTGTCGCCTCGCCGGCGCAGCTCGCCGCAGGGCACTCGCGCGAAGCTGCGCAGCTCGCGCGGCGTGCGGCGGACCGGTACGAACAGCTCGGTGACCGCCAGGGCATGACGTGGGCGATGACGAGCTGGGCGCAGGCTGAGGCCGCATGGGGGGCGCATCGGTCGGCGTCTCGGCGCGCGCGCGAGGCAGTCGCGATCGCGACGGACCTCGATGATGACTCGAGCGTCGCACGAGCGCTTGAGGCCGCGGCGGATGCCGATGCTCGCGCGGGAGAGGTCGAGGCGGCGTTGCGCTGCCTCGCGGCGGCATCGCTGATCGACGAGCGGCGCGCCGGCGCGACGGGTCGTGATCTGCGCCGAGTCACGAGCCGGGCTGCGCGTGTGCGGCGACGGCTGGACGAGCAGACGGCGCGCGCCGCATACGCGCGCGGCATCGCGGCCGTCGAGGCGCCGGCGGCGCTGCTCGCGCTCTGATCCCGCGACGCGCTCAGGCGCCGGGGTCGCCGCGGATCACGCGCGCCGGCAGCCGCGGCCGTCGATCACGACCGCGTTCAGGGCGACGGGCGCGGCTGCCGGCCGCTCGTCACCGGTCGGGAAGAGCGTGCACTCCTCCGGCCGCGAGCAGGTGCACGAGCCTGCGATCTCCAGCCAGCCCCTCATCGCCTCCGCCCGCTCGATCAGCGCCTGGATGTCGGCCAGCTTTCGCGCTGACATCCCCTGGAGCGTCTCGGCCATTCGCTCGTGCGCGACGCCGGCCTCCAGCAGTTCGCCGACCTCGCTGAGCGTGAAGCCGGCCTGTTGCGCGATGTCGACGAACGCGAGCCGGCCGAGGATCGCCTCGTCGTAGCGGCGCCGGCCACTCTCGCGCGTCGGCGCGGGCAGCAGCCCGATCGACTCGTAGTAACGGATCGCCGACGCGGCGATCCCTGCGCGTCGCGCCACCTCACCGATGCTGAGCGCGGCGCCGTTCACATCCGGGCTTGACTTCAAGGGCACTTGAAGGTCGATCCTCGCCAAGACTGGTTCAACAACTCAAAGGAGGTCACAAATGGCCGTCAACGTCAAGAGCGACTTCGATGTCGCGCTGTTCAAGCGCTCGTACGAGACATGGGACGTCGACGCGCTGCTGTCCTGTTACGCGCCCGATGTCGAGATCGTTCAGATCGGGCGGGACAACCCGCCGAGCGCTCCCAGCGTGCGCAGCGGGCACGCGGTCCTGCGCGGCATGTTCGAACACTGCGCCGAGGCGGGCGTGAGGGCGAGCGTCGAGAACATCGTCGCCGGGGAGGAGCGGTTCGCGGCGACGGTGACGTGCGAGTTCCCCGGGGGTCGCCGTGTCGTCGCCAATTCGATCTGCGACGTGCAAGACGGCGTGATCCAGCGCGAGCAGGACGTCGTTATCGGCGACGCCGCCTGACCCGGCCGGGAGGGCGGGGGCCCACCGCACGGGCAGGCCCCCGCCCAGCGCCTCAGCCGTGAGGCTCCACGGGGCGCCCTTCGAACTCCTCGATGCGCTCCGCGGCCGCATGCAGCAACTGGTGCGAGAGGTCGGACAGTGCGCGTGCCGCCGCGAGGTCCTGCCCGATGACGGGCACGCGCGGGTCCTCGGGCGCGCGCTTGGCCTGGCCGAAGCCGTGAAAGCGCTGCCCGGCAAGCTCAAGGATCGCATCGGCGCGCGTGCGGTCGTCCTCCTCCGTGAGAGCGATGTTCACGAGCCACGCCTGGTCAGCCATCGGACACCTCCGGTGCTTGATCTGAACCGGACCATCGTCGCGCTTTTCGTTCCTCGGGGGAAGGACGCGATCGCACGCCGCTCAGGCGGTCGGTCGCAGAAGCTCGGCGCGCTTGAGCCGGCGCTCCACGTCGGTCGTCGAGACGAGACCGATGACCTCGCCGGCGTCGCTGACGACCACCGCGCGCCCGATGCGGGCGAACGCGGGTCTCAGGACCAGTTCCGCGACGTCGACGTCGCCGGTCACGGTGAGCGCGGGATCGTGCACCGCGACGTCGCTGACGCGGCGCAGACCGCGCTCAGCCGGGGGGACGCGCCGCAGGCCCTCCAAGGTCAGCAGGCCCGCGGCGCGGCCCTCGGGGTCGATCACCGGGAACGCGCTGTAGAGGTGGCGCCCGACGTGGGAGGAGATCACTCCGTCGGCGGTCAGCCAGTCAGGAACGGTGACCGGATCGGGGACCATGACGTCGGTGACGCTGACGCCGGCGAGCTCATGTTCGATCGTTGCGCGTGTGCGTTCGGCCTGTGCTGCGACCACGATGAAGCCGCCGATCAGCGCGAACCAGAGTCCTCCGGGTGCTCCGCCGAGCACGCCGATGACGCCGAATGCGACGAACGCCCAGCCGCAGCCCGTGCCGATCCGGCCGGCGGTCGCGGTCGCCGCCGAGCGGCTGCCGCTGCTCTGCCACAGCAGCGCGCGGAGCACGCGCCCGCCGTCCAGCGGGAACGCCGGAAGCAGGTTGAAGACGAGGATCGCCGCGTTCACGTACACCTGGTAGTCGAGGAACGCGCGCAGCCAGTCGGCGAGGTCGTCGCTGCCGGCGCCGTAGCGGATGGCGGCGAAGACCGCGAGCAGACAGGCGGTCACCGCCGGACCCGCGACGGCGAAGCGCAGCTCCGCCCGCGCGCTGGGCGCGTCGCCCCGCATGCGGGCCACGCCGCCGAGCAGCCACAGGTCGATCTCCTCGATGTCGACGCCGTACCGCCGCGCGACGATCGCGTGGCCGAGCTCGTGGGCGACGATGCCGGCGAACAGCGTCAGCGCGCTCGCCAGCCCGAGTGCGTACGCGGCGTCTTCGGACAGCTCCGGGGCCTGGTCCGGGTAGTACTGGTCGCCGAGGCTGATCGTGATCAGGGCGACGACGACGAGCCACAGCGGATGGATCCCGATCGGGATACCCGCGAGACGTCCGATGCGCACGACGCTCGAGAACACGCCTTCACCGTATGGCCGCCGCGCGGGCCCGTCGTCCGTAGTCTCCGCGGTTCCCCGGTGGGTCGATCCCCGTGCTGCGCCGCGGGCGTGCGTCCTACTTCTCGAACCCGATGTCCTCGTAGATCGGGGTCATGAACCCGAACGAGCCGATATTGGCGAGCTGTCTGTTGACGCCTGAGAGCTGCGGGGACTGGTACAGCATCAGTGAGTGGACCTCGTCCCAGACGAGCTTGTCGGCCTGGTTGATGAGGTCGCGGGCCTTCTCGACGTCCGTCGTCGAGTCGGCCTCGGACATCAGTCGGTCGATCTCGTCCGTCCCGATCCGCGCGAAGTTCTGCTGTACCTGAAGCTCTCCGTCGGCGTCCGTGACCGGCTTGACGTAGATCTCCTGCGCCGAGGAGATCGGGAACGGAGTGCCGACCCACGAGAACGCCGTGATGTCGAAGTTGCCCGGGACGACGTACTTGTCGAAGAACGCGTCCTCGGGCACGGCGACGATCTCGAGCTTGACCCCGATGTCTCTCAGCATCGCCTGGGTCAGCTCCGCCTCCTGCTTGCTGACCGGGAAGCCCGACGGGATCACGAAGCGCACGCTCAGCGTCTTGCCGCCCTTCTTGCGCACTGCGCCCTCGGCCTTCCAGCCGGCCTGCTCGAGCAGATCCTTGGCCGCCTCGGGGTCGAACGCGCCGACCTCGCCGGAGTTGTCCTTGTAACCGGCCTGCGTGTTGACGAAGAAGTGGTTCCCCAGCGTCCTGACCGGCCAGTTGAGCCCGGTCAGGTCGGCCTTGGCGATCGCGTCGCGGCTGATACCCATCGAAACGGCCTTGCGCACGGTCGGGTCGCTCATCGTGTCGCTGGTTCCGTTGATCGTGAAGTGGCGGAAGTCGGGTCCCGCCGCCTCGCGCACCTCGCCGCCGCTCGCGCCCTGCGCGCGCTTGTAGGAGCTCGCATCGGTGCTCAGGTCGACCACGTCGACCTCGCCGTTGACGAAGGCATTGATCGACGCGTCGGCATCGAGCGCGCGCGTGATGATCGAGTCGAGCTTCGCGGGCTCGCCCCACCACTCGGGGTCGCGGACGAGCGTGACGGTCTTGGCGGTCTGGTCGATCTTGCTGACCTTGAACGGGCCCGCCGTGACCGGGACCTTGTTGACCCAGCCCTCGTTGAACGTCTTGGGGTCGGAGTTGGTCGATGCGGGGTAGAGCGGGCTGAAGAGCGACTGCCAGTCGGCGAAGGGCTCGCGGAACTCGACCACGGCCTCGTACTCGTTCGCGCCCATCCGAACGCTCTTGATGCGCTCGTAGCCGGTGTCGGATGCGATCAGGTAGTCGCCGTTGATGTCGCGCAGCGCCTTCCACTGCGCCTCGTAGTCCTTCCAGGTGATCGGGGCGCCGTCGGACCAGCGCGCGTCGCGGTTGAGCGTGTACGTGATGACCTGGGTGGGTGCCGGTGAGGTGACTTCGGCCGCGGTCACGTAGTCCTTGTTGAAGGTCACGGCGGCCTCCTCGTCGGTGGAGAAGATGCCCGGCATCACCGCACCGATGACGGTCGCCGTAGCGACGGTCGGGCCGTCGAGCTGGTTGAGGTTCCACTGCGTGGAGAACTGGTCGACGGCCCAGCGGATCGTGCCGCCGTCCTTGACCTCGTCGCGCGGGAGCGGGTTGACGTCGGCGGCCTTCAGGCCCGACTCGGACGTCGAGCCGGAGTCGCCCGAGTCGCTGCATCCCGCGAACGCGGCGGCGCAGGCGAACGACAGCAGTACGAGCGCGATCACTCGGCGCGGGACCTCAGACACGGAATCTCCTACGGGGTCGGCTTTGCCGCGGCTTGCGCGGGGGCGTCAGACTACCTGCACCGCCTCGGCGTAATGGCAGGCGGCCTCCTGCCGCGGGCCCGCCGGGCGCAGCCGCGGTTCCTCCTGGACGCATGCGCTTCGCTCAGGCTCGTTGAGCGAAGCGAACTTCGGGCAGCGCGTGCGGAACGGGCAGCCCGACGGCGGCTCGGCGGCGCTCGGCGGGTCCCCTTCGAGAATGATCCGCCGCCGAGTGCGCTCCTTGCGCGGGTCGGGCAGCGGGATCGCCGACAGCAGCGCCTGGGTGTAGGGGTGCGCCGGCGCGTCGTAGACGTCGGCGGCGTCGCCGGTCTCGACGATCCGTCCCAGATGCATGACCGCGACGCGGTCGGCGATGTGGCGCACGACCGCGAGATCGTGGGCGACCAGCAGGTAGGAGAGGCCCAGTCGCGCCCGCAGCTCGTCGAGCAGGTTGATGACTCCGGCCTGGATCGAGACGTCGAGCGCGGAGACGGGCTCGTCGAGAACGAGCAGCATCGGCTCCAGCGCCAGCGCGCGCGCGATCGCCACGCGCTGGCGCTGCCCGCCCGAGAGCTGCAGCGGGTAGCGCGCAGCGTGCGCCTGCTCCAGTCCGACCAGCCCGAGCAGCTCTCGCACGCGCGCGCCGACCTGCTCGCGCGTGTAGCCGTGCGCGCGCAGCGGCTCGGCGAGCACGTCGCCGACCGGCAGTCGCGGGTCAAGCGAGGCCAGCGGATCCTGGAACACCACGCTGAGCCGCCGCCGCAGTGAGCGGCGCTCGCGCGTCCCGAGTTCTGCGGTGTCGTTTCCGAGCACGACGATCCGCCCCACCTGCGGCGCCTTCAGCTCGAGGATCTCGAGCAGCGTGGTCGTCTTGCCGCAGCCGGACTCGCCGACCAGCGCGAGCGTCTCGCCGGCCTGCACGTGGAAGCTGACGCCCTCGACGGCGCGCACGCTGCCGATCTGGCGCTTGAATACCGCCCCCTTCAGCACCGGGTGGTGCTTGACGAGTCGTTCGACGCTGAGCACGGCGTCGCCCTCGCCGGCCGGCCGCTTCCCGGCCGAGCCCGCCGGCGGCGCGGGGAAGACGGCGGCGCGGTCCAGCTCGCCGGAGGCGATCTCCGCGGCGCGGTGGCACGCCGCGCGGGCCGCGGTCGAGCCCGGCTGCGTGAGCCCCGGTTCGCTCTCGCTGCAGGCGTCGATCTTCAGCGGGCAGCGCGGCGCGAACGGGCACCCGGGCTTCAGGGCCGCGAGCGATGGCGGCGCTCCGTCGATCGCCGCCAGAACGCGGTGGCCGGAGTCGTCGGCGCGCGGAATCGCGCCGAGCAGACCGATCGTGTAGGGCATCGCCGGCGAGTAGAAGACCTCGTCGACCGTGCCCGTCTCGGTGATCCGCCCCGCGTACATCACGGCAAGGCGATCGGCGAAGCCGGCGAGCAGACTGAGGTCGTGGGTGATCATCAGGATCGCGGCGCCGGTCAGCTCACGGGCCGTGCGCAGCACCTCGAGCACCTGTGCCTGGACCGTCACGTCGAGCGCCGTGGTCGGCTCGTCGGCGACGATCACGTCCGGGTCGTTCGAGATCGCCATCGCGATCATCACGCGCTGGCGCATCCCGCCGGACAGCTCGTGCGGAAAGGCTCGCGAGCGCATCCGCGCGTCGGGAATGCCGACGAGCTCGAGCAGTTCGACCGCGCGCTCCAGCGCGGCATCCCCGGAGACCGCGGTGTGCACGCGGATCGCCTCGGCGACCTGATGGCCGATCGTGTAGACGGGCGTGAGCGCCGAGAGCGGGTCCTGGAAGACGGTCGCGATCCTGCTGCCGCGCACACGGGAGAGGCCGGCATCGTCGAGCCCGATCAGCTCCTGCCCGTCCAGCCGGACCGAGCCGGCGACCTGCGCCCGCTCGGGCAGCAGGCCGGTCAGCGCGAGCGCGGCCGTCGACTTGCCGCAGCCCGACTCGCCGACGAGCCCGAGCACCTCGCCGCGCGCGAGGTCGAGATCGATGCCGCGCACCGCCCGGACCTGACCCTCCTCGCTGGGAAAGCTGACCGACAGGCCACGGACCTCGAGCACGGCCTCGCTCACTGCGATCCCTTCGAGGTCGGGTCGAGTGCATCCCGCAGCCCGTCGCCGATCATGTTCACCGACAGCACGATCAGCACGAGCATCCCGGCTGGAAAGCCGAACAGCCAGGCATAGGTGGTCGCCGACTTCGTCCCGTCGGCGATCAGCGAGCCGAGCGACACGTCGGGTGGCTGCACGCCGAAGCCGAAGTAGGAGAGCCCGGTCTCCGCGATGATCGCCGCGGTCACGTTGATCGTGGCGTCGACGATCAGCAGCGACGAGACGTTGGGCAGGATGTGGCGCGTGATGATCTTGCGGTCCGGCACGCCCATGTAGCGGGCCGCGAGCACGTATTCGCGATCGCGCAGCGAGATCGTCATCCCGCGGACGATTCGCGCGGTGATCATCCACATGAAGGCCGCCAGAACGAGCACCAGCAGGATCCAGGACTTACCTCGGAAGGTCGGCGACAGGATCGCCACGATCAGGAACGCCGGGATCACCAGCATCAGGTCCACGATCCACATCAGCACGCGATCCAGCGAGCCGCGGTAGTAGCCGGCGAAGGCGCCGACGAAGGCCGCGAGCGCGGTCGCGAAGACGGCGACGAGCATGCCGATGGCGAGTGACTTCTGCATGCCGCGCATCGTCAGCGTGAACACGTCGCCGCCGGTCTGCGTGGTGCCGAACCAGTGCTCGGAGGACGGCCCCCGGAGGAATGCCCCGAAGTCCCGCTCCGTGTAGCCCCACCCGCTGAGGTGAGGGCCGGCGAACGCCATCACGAACAGCAGCGCGAGCACGATCAGCCCGGACATCGCGAGGCGGTGCCGGCGAAAGCGCGCGAACACGACGCCCCAGCGCGAGGGCACGCGCGTCTCGTCGAGCATCGCCTGCTCGGCGAGCGGGTCATCTCCGAGCGGCGTTGCGGGAAGCGGCTCGCGCGCCATCACGACACCCGGATGCGCGGGTCGAGCAGCGCGTAGGCGATGTCGGAGAGCAGGCCCGCCACGAGCACGAGTGCGGCTGCGAAGAGACTCACCGCGGCGACGGCGTTGACGTCGGCCTGGGCCACCGAGTCGACGAACAGTTCGCCCATCCCGTGCCAGCCGAAGATCTTCTCGACGAACGTCGCGCCGACGAGCAGCAGACCCAGGTTGTACGCCAGGAAGGTCGCCGACGGGATCAGCGCGGTGCGCAGCGCGTGACGGCGCAGCGCGGTGCGCCGCGTGAGGCCCTTGGCCTGCGCGGTTCGCACGTAGTCGCTGCCGAGGACGTCGAGCATCGCGCTGCGCTGGTAGCGGCTCACGATCGCGATCTCGCCGAGGATCAGCGTCAGACTCGGCAGCACCAGATGCTGGACGCGGTCGACGGCAAGCACCCAGAATCCGCCCTCGAGGCCGGGCGTGAACTCGCCCGTGTACTCGAAGAAGCTCGTACCGACGGCCTCGTTGAACCTGACGGCACCGATCTCGAGCAGCACCGCCAGCACGAATTCGGGCGTGGCCAGCAGAACGAACGAGAACACCGTCAGCGCGTGGTCGCCGAAGTGGTACTGGCGCGAAGCGCTCCAGGCTCCGGCGGCGATGCCCAGCGCTCCGCCGACGACGGTCGCGATCAGCAGCAGTCGCAGGCTGACCAGAATCCGCCTGCCCATCTCGTCGCCGACGGGGTTGCCGTCCCAGGTCCTGCCGAGGTCTCCCTGCGCGACGCCCTTGGCCCACGTCACGAAGCGCTCGGTGATCGGTGTCCTGTCGTTGAGGTTCAGCTCGTCCAGCCGCTGATCGACGACGGCCGCAGGAGGGGCGGGCCGGCGCCCCTCGTAGTTCGCGCGCGGGTTCAGGACCGCTGCCGCGAGCAGGTACGCCATGCTCGCCGCGATCGCGACGAGGATGAAGGAGCTCACGAAGCGGCGCAGGAGGAACTTGCTCATCGGACCCGTGCGCAGTCTGCGCGAAGTGGCGGATGCTCGCAGTTCCGCCGTATGTCCGGGACCGACCGCGGCTCGTGGAAGGCTGTGACCGTGCAAGCTGCGGCCCGGCCCCTCCTCGCCCTGCTCATCGGCGCGGCCGCATTCGCGGCGGCCGGCTGCGGCGGGGACTCGAACGACGCCGCGTCGCTCGACTGCGGAAAGGTCGCGTTCAGTGCCGAGCCCACGGACGCGGCGCTCGACATCAAGGCGACCGGTGTGGCATGCGGGACGGCGGTGGCCGTCGCCCGCGGGGCGAACCGGGTCGACGTCGCCGCTGAGAATCTCAACTACACGACCGCCGGTTTCGACTGCATCGGAACGCTTGTGACGGCCGGTATCTCATACCGCTGCGAGAACGAGGACCAGGTCGTGACGTTCATCCGCACCTGAGCCGCGGCGGGCGCATGCGAGGAGCGTCCGCGGCCCCTTGTCGCAGTGGGCCGGCAGGCGTAGGCTCGCTCGGGGGTTCGTCGAGGGGATGGAGGGTGCCGTGACGAGCGACGAGATGAAGGCCGCCGTCGAACGCTATGTGGAGGCCACCAACCGTCACGACGCGCAGGCCGTCGCCGCGCTCTACATCGAGGACGCCGTGAGCCGCGACATGGGTCGTGACATGGCGCTGATGGGTCGCGCCGCGATCAGCGAATCGCTGGTGACGTATTTCGAGGCGTTCCCCGACCTAGTGATGGGCATCAGGCGCATCGGCGCCGACCCTGCTCTGGAGACCGCCTACCTGGAGTGGCATGCCACGGCGACGCACCGCGGGCCCTACGACGGCGTCGCCGCGACCGGCCATCACGTCGAGGTGGACGGGTGCATCGTGTTCACGTTCGCCGCCGGCTGCCTCGTCACCAGCGACATCGGCTACTGGGACGTCGCCGGCCTGTTGCGCCAGCTCAGCCTCCCGCCTGTGCAAGGGGCTGGGCGACGAGGTGCGTGACCGGGACGTCGAGTTCCTCGCGAAGTCGCTCGACGATGCCCGTCTCCAGCCAGTTCGAGCGGCCGGCCGGGTGCGTCGAGATGATCACCTCGTCGGCGCCGAAAACGCGCAGCTCGTCCTCGATCGCGCCGAGCGCGGCGTTGGGGTCACCGACCCTGCCCGTGAAGTTGAGTCCTTCGCCGCGCGCCCAGGCCAGCGTCGCATCCAGTCGCTCGCGCGCGTCCTGAAGTTCGCTGTCGATGTCGGAGGCGATGTAGTGCGCGCGCGAGGCGAGGATCGGCGCGACGAGATGGATCTCTGCATCGGTGTTCCCGCGCGCGCGCAGCTCCGATCGCAGTTCCTCGGCGGCCAGCGTGCGGTTGGCGATGACCAGCACGCGCGTGCGCTCGGCTCG
The DNA here is from genome assembly GCA_963714935.1 of uncultured Actinomycetes bacterium. Classification (GTDB taxonomy): domain Bacteria; phylum Actinomycetota; class Thermoleophilia; order Solirubrobacterales; family Solirubrobacteraceae; genus F1-60-MAGs163. Next base: position 212,945 of record CAVQQA010000003.1, on the reverse strand, counting down.
CGGGGCGGGCGCCGCGGCCGCCGCCTCGCGCAGCGGACGCCGCCTGTCGGGGTCGCGCGTGGAGACGTCCCAGATGAGCGCGCCGATCAGTCCTGCGGCGAACAGGGCGACTCCGGCAAGGGGATGTGTGAGTGCGCCGAGCGCCGCCGACGCGCCGATCAGAAGTGCGGCGCCGAAGGCGAGGTAGAACGCGTCGCTTTCTCCCCGGACGGGATTGCGCATCTCGGTTCCTTGTCAGCGGCCTGAGCGACCAACGTAGCCCCGTCGCGGGCCGCAGTCAACGCCATCGCCTGCACGGAGCCCGGTGTTGAACGCGAAATACCTGGGAATCCGACCCGAATTGATACATTTTGTCGCTCACCCGGGATTCGCCCCGGTACTCCGCGCAACCTTCCCAGGAAGAAGACAGCACTCATGGAGCCATCCGCCATCGAGTCAAAGCCGACCGGCCGCGCCGGCTCGCTGACCAATCCGGAGGTCCTCACGGACGTTCCCGGCCACGTGATCCCGATCCTCGAGCGTGAGTTCGACGACTTCGACAGCGAGGCCGGCAAGTTCCTCGACGGCAAGACCGAGGAGACGGAGTTCATCGGCTTCCGCCTGAAGCAGGGGGTGTACGGCCAGCGCCAGGCCGACGTTCAGATGATCCGCGTGAAGCTGCCCTTCGGCGGCATCACCCCCGAGCAGATGGACGCCTTCGCCGAGGTCGTCGAGAAGTACGCGCCGCTCAACAAGGGCCACATCACGACGCGCCAGAACATCCAGATCCACCACGTGCCGCTGAAGACGATGGCGAAGCTCATCCGCGAGATCTCGGACGTCGGCCTGTCCTCGCGCGAGGGCTGCGGCAACACCGTGCGCAACGTCACCGCGCGACCCGCTCGCGGGGGTCTGCGCCGGGCGAGCTCTTCGACCCGACGCCCTACGTCGGCGCCTACGTGCGCTACTTCGTGCGCCATCCCACGACCCAGCTGATGCCGCGCAAGGTGAAGACCGCGTTCGACGGCACCGACGGCGACCGCGCGATCACCGGGATCCACGACATCGCCTTCCTCGCGCGTGAGCGCGACGGCGTCAAGCGGCTTCGAGATGCGCGTCGGCGGCGGCACGTCGATCATGCCGCGCATCGCGCCGACGCTGTGGGACTTCGTCACGGCCGACGACGGGGAGTACCTGAAGATCGCCGAGGCCGTGCTTCCGCATCTTCGACCGCCAGGACTGGCTGCGCGTCAACCGTGCCCGCGCCCGCATCAAGGTGCTCGTCGACAAGGTCGGCATCGACGAGGTCCGCAGCGATGGTCGACGAGGAGCTTCAGGGCGACTGGGTCGCCGAGCGCGACTTCGCGCCGGACCTCTTCATCCACGACGAGAGCGAGTTCGCGCCGCCCGCGGCCGGAGTTCACCTCCAGCCCGAACGGCGACCGCACGGAGTTCGACCGCTTCGTGCAGGCCAACGTCGTGCCGCAGAGGCAGCAGGGCTTCTCGGCCGTCACCGTGAAGATCACGCGCGGCGACCTGACGCCCGAGCAGTTCCGCGGCCTCGGTCAGATCATGCGCGAGTACACCGGCGGCTACGCCCGCACGACCGTGCAGCAGAACCTCGTCGCTGCGCTGGGTCCGCGACGAGGCGCTCTACGACGTCTGGGAGCGCCTGCGGGCGCTCGACCTCGGCGAGGCCGGCGCCGACGAGATCACCGACGTCGTCAGCTGCCCGGGCACCGACAGCTGCAAGCTCGGCATCACCAGCTCGATGGGCCTCAACGCGGCCGTCAAGGAGCGCGTCGAGGCGCTGGCGATCGAGGATCCGATCGCGCGCCGCATCCACATCAAGATGAGCGGCTGCCCGAACGGCTGCAGCCAGCACCACATCGCGAACATCGGCTTCTACGGCGCGTCGATCAAGGTCGGCGAGCACACGATCCCCGCGTACGTCGCGCACATCGGCGGCCAGCTACGAGGGCGGCGAGGTCGCGATCGGCAAGCGCCTGAAGGTGCGCCTGCCCGCGAAGCGCGTGCCCGAGGCCGTCGAGCGCTGGCTGCGCTTCTACATCGACGACCGCGACCGCGATGAGGTCTTCAACGCCTTCGTCGAGCGCGTCGGCGCAGGAGGCCTTCGAGGACCTCGCCCGCGACCTGGCGATGCCGGTCGAGTTCGGCCTCGAGAACATGAACATGTTCATCGACTGGGACCGCAGCGGCCCGTTCGAGGTTGTCCGCGGCGAGGGCGAATGCGCTGTCTGAGCGCCGTCTCATGGCGCCCGGCCGCGTCATCGGTCGCTCGTGTGCTTGCGCACACGACGCTCCCTGCTTCCTTGCCGGGCATCCACGATCCTGCGCTCCGACGCTGAGATGACCTACGAGCTCTCGCATCTGCGTGCGCTCGAGGCCGAGGCGATCCACGTCATGCGCGAGGTCGCCGCCGAGTTCGAGCGGCCGGTGCTGCTGTTCTCCGGCGGCAAGGACTCGATCGTGCTGCTGCGCCTGGCCGAGAAGGCGTTCCGGCCCGGCAGGCTTCCCGTTCCCGCTGATGCACGTCGACACCGGGCACAACTTCCCCGAGGTGATCGAGTACCGCGACCGGCGCGTCGCGGAGCTCGGCGAGCGGCTGATCGTCGCCTGCGTGCAGGACTCGATCGACGACGGGCGCGTCGTCGAGGAGACGCGGCCCGCGCGCCTCGCGCAACCGCCTGCAGACGACGACGCTGCTCGACGCGATCGCCGAGCACGGCTTCGACGCGGCCTTCGGCGGCGCGCGCCGCGACGAGGAGCGCGCCCGCGCCAAGGAGCGCATCTTCTCCTTCCGCGACGACTTCGGCCAGTGGGATCCCAAGAGCCAGCGCCCGGAGCTCTGGAACCTCTACAACGGGCGCATCCGCCAGGGCGAGCACGTGCGCGTGTTCCCGATCTCCAACTGGACCGAGCTCGACGTCTGGCAGTACATCGCGCGACGAGGAGCTCGAGCTCCCGTCGATCTACTTCGCGCACGAGCGCGAGGTCTTCAGCCGCGACGGGATGCTCTACGCCGACAGCGACTTCGTCGAGCTGATCGACGGCGAGGAGCCGTTCACGGCGAGCGTCCGCTACCGCACCGTCGGCGACATGAGCTGCACCGGCGCCGTCGAGTCCGAGCGCAGCGACGCTCGACGACGTCGTCGCCGAGATCGCCGCGACGCGCATCACCGAGCGCGGCGAGACGCGCGCCGACGACCGCGTCTCGCGAGGCCGCGATGGAAGACCGCAAGACGCGAGGGCTACTTCTAGTGCCTCCGGAGCCGCCACCAACGGGCACATCACTGCGGCCGCACCCGTGCGCGTCTCCGACCTGCTCCGCGTCGCCACCGCCGGCTCGGTCGACGACGGCAAGTCGACGCTGATCGGCCGGCTGCTGTACGACTCCAAGCCGATCCTCGAGGACCAGCTCGAGCACGTCGAGGAGACCAGCCGCCGCCGCGGCGACGGCTACGTGAACCTCGCGCTGCTCACCGACGGCCTGCGCGCCGAGCGCGAGCAGGGCATCACGATCGACGTCGCCTACCGCTACTTCGCGACGCCGCGGCGCACGTTCATCCTCGCCGACACCCCCGGCCACGTGCAGTACACGCGCAACATGGTCACCGGCGCCGTCGACGGCCGACCTGGCGATCGTGCTCGTCGACGCACGCAAGGGCGTCCTCGAGCAGTCGCGCCGCCACGCGTTCATCGCCGCGCTGCTGGGCATCCCGCACGTGCGTCGTCGCGGTCAACAAGATGGACCTCGTCGACTACGACCAGGAGGTGTTCGACGCGTATCGAGGACGAGTTCCGCGCATTCGCGCCAGCGCTCGAGATCCACGACGTGACGGTCATCCCGATCTCGGCGCTGGACGGCGACAACGTCGTCGACCGCTCCGAGCGGATGGACTGGTACGACGGGCCGGCCGCTGCTCAGCACCTCGAGCACGTCCACGTCGCCTCCGACCGCAACCTGCACGACGGCCGCTTCCCCGTGCAGTTCGTGATCCGCCCGCAGTCGGGCGAGCACCACGACTACCGCGGCTACGCCGGCCAGGTCGCCAGCGGCATCTTCCGCCCCGGCGACGAGGTCGTCGTGCTGCCGTCCGGGCGGGCGACGCCGGATCGCCGCGATCGACACGTTCGACGGGCGAGATCGACGAGGCGTTCGCGCCGATGTCGGTCACGCTGCGCCTGGAGGACGACGTCGACGTCTCGCGCGGCGACATGATCGCCCACGCCGCCACACGGCCCGCCGAGACCGCGCGAGCTCGACGCGACCGTCTGCTGGATGGCCGACGCGCCGCTGCGCCCCGGCGCGCGCTACGTGCTGAAGCACACGACCAGCTCCGTCCGCGCGGTCGTCGCCGCGGTCGAGAACCGCGTCGACGTCCACACGCTCGCGCCGGATCCCGGCGTCTCGGAGCTCGCCCTCAACGAGATCGGACGCGTTCGACTGCTGCGCCAGCACGCCGCTCGTCGTCGACCCCTACCGCACCAACCGCCGCACCGGAGCGTTCATCCTCATCGACGAGGCGACGAACGTCACGGTCGGGGCGGGACTCGTCGAGTAGCGGGCGACGCAGCGCCGCGTCACGGCCTGACCACCACCCTGACCGTTCGGCTGTAGCCGGTCGCGAACGGGAAGGTCGCGCGCCCGGCGATCCTCACACGGAACCGGTACGTCGCCTTTGCGCCCGTCGCCGTGAATCGGTAGAGCGCTGTCCAGTTGCCACGTGGATCGACCTTCACAGTCGTGCGCACCGGAAGCCAGCGCTTCTTTGACGGGCTGTAGCCGTAGAGGGCGATCTGCATCCCCGCGGCGGGCACGTGCCCGCCCTGGACGCGGCCGGCGAGCCGGACGATCTGCCCGTTGCGCAGCGAGCGGGGCGTCGCGCGGATCGTCGATCGCGCGGTGACGTGCGTGACGAGCGTGCTGCTGGTCCCGGTGTCGAAGGTCTCGTCGCGCGGAGCGACGAGGCGGACGCGCAGCGACGTGAACTTGCGCACGCGAACGCTGATCAGGCCGCGCGAGTCGGTCCGCTCCACGCGCACGATGTTCCAGCGGGCGCCGACCGTCTTGGGCTGGGTCTGCACCTGAACCTCGCGTCCGGCGAGCGGCCGCCCGCCTGCGTCCGTGAGAACGCCGTAGACCTCACGCGTGCGGCTCATGACCTTCTTGGCCGACGCGGTCGCTGCTGCCGGGCCGGTGACCCGCGGGCAGACCTTCACCCTGCGGCGCACGACCCGGGTGCGACCCGTGACGCGGCTGCGGACGACCCGCGGCTTGCTGACGAAGGTGCAGGCGCGGGTCAGCTCGAGCCTCGTGAAGGCCGCCGTGAGCTTGACACCGGCGCGCAGCGGTAGCGCGAGCGTGCCGATGTTGCGGCCGTCCGCCGCGCCTCCGTACCAGCGGTCGAGGGTCGCCCGGTTGCCGGCGCAGTCGGTGACGTGGGCCCGGACCGTGTAGGGCCGTCGCGCGTCCCAGATGTCGTCGGGGACGGCTGCCGTCACGAGCTGGGGGCCCAGCTCGGTGGCCAGCGTGCGCCAGCTCTCTCCGCCGTCCGTGCTCAGCTCGACCGATGCGCCGGCGACGCACTCCTCGGCCACGAAGAACGCGATTCGGCGAGGAGCGTTCGGGTCGGTCGGCAGCAACCCGCCCTGGGGGGCCGCGGTGTCCTGGGTGAACGTGAACGTCTGCGCCGCGGAGCGGTTACCCGCGACGTCGACCGCGCTGAACGTGATGCTGTGCCGGCCGTCGGTGGCGGTCAGGCGCAGGGTCGCGCCGCGTACTCGCGTCTCGGGCGCTCCGTCGATCGAGTGCGTCAGGTAGGCGCCCTTGGTCACGTCCTCGCCGGCCGCGGCGCCGGCCATTCCCGACAGAGCGTCCGTCGCGGAAACGTCCAGCGTTGCGGTGTGGTTGATCGTCGCCCCGGCGTCCGGCGCCCCCTTCACCAGCAGGCCGGGGCTCGCAGTGTCGATCTTGACGGTGGACGAGCGGACGTCGCTGTCCTTCGCCGCGAGGCCCGCGACCGAGACCGAGCGGACCTTGACCGCATAGATGCCGTCCGCCCACGACGCGATGTCCACGGTCGCTCGCCCAGACGAATCGCCGGCAGTCGCGGTGACGGCGGCGTCGGGCATCGCTCCGTCATTGCGGACGGCGTATCCCGCGTATCCCGAAGCGGGCCGAGCCGACGGCGGTGGCGGCTCGATCGTCATTCCGGCGGCGAGTTCCGGCCTGCTCACCCATCCGTCGTAGGACTGGGGGTTCGCCGCCCCCGGAACGACATCGTCGAACCGCAGCACCGGGCCCCAGTCCGACCAGGCGCCCGCATACAGGTGGTCGCGAACGCGGACACGCGCCCTGAACTCGCCGGGCGAGGGCACGTCGAAGGCGTTTGATCCCCAGGCGGCGCCGAGCGCGAACGTCGTGCACGCAGTGAGCTGCGGCGAGCCCTGCTCGTCGGCCGGGCAGACCTGAACGTCGCTGGCGATGTTGTCCGAGCCGCCGCCCGTAGCCGGGTTCGCGTAGGTGTGGGTGAAGCCGTTGACCGTGCGCCACTGTGAACTCGGCGCGCCCGTCAGCGCCGGCGCCGAGGGCGCTGCGGGTGCCGTGTTGTCGACGTAGATCCAGCGGCTGTCGCCGCCGTCGTTGCCCGCCGAGTCGGTCGCCCTGAACCACAGCGTGTGCACGCCGTCGCTGAGGCCTGCGGTGTTGAACGAGGCGTCGTGTGCGCGTGCGATCGGGCACGGGACGGTGTAGGTGAAGTCGCACGCGCTGTCACTGGCCCGCTCGTCGGCGTCGATGGCGAGCGAGATCCGCCGGACTCCGACCTCGTCTGCGGCGTCGAAGCCCGCGCTCTGGGTCCCGCCGACCCAGCCGTTCGTCGTCCAGAGCGCCCCGCGCAGACCCGAGACGGTCGGCGGCGCCCAGTTGCTCAGCGTCACTCGCGCCCCGTAGAGCGCCGTGCGCGCCCGTGCGTAGTTCTGCGACTGGTCGCCACTGCTCGCCGTCGTGCAGCCGCCGCCGTTTGCGCAGCGCACACCCATGTGCAGCGCGGTGCGGCTGTCGACGCCGATCGGCACGTACGCGCCGCTGCCCGTTCCCAGGTGTAGATACGAGGCCGCCGTGCCGCCCCAGAGGTAGCCGCCCGTGTTGTCGTAGAGGCCGGCGCCCCAAGTGTCGAACGCGTCCCCGCCCAGGCGGTAGATCTCGCCCGAGAGCTCCAGCCCCGTGATGACCGTCTCGGCGTTCGGTCGCACGAAGCTCCAGGTCGCGACGCTGTTCGCCGGGACGCTCGCGCCGTTGGCCGCTGCGCGGGCGATCAGCCCGCCGCTGATCGGCGCGCACGGGTTCGAGTACGCGGTCAGGTTCCCGTGGCTCGCCCCCGGAGTCCAGCTGTTGTTGGCACCGCCGGGCGCGGCGCCGCAGGCCGACACCACGTATGACCCGGCGTCGGCGAACGGTGCCATCAACAGCACCAGGGCGAGCGCGAGCACGGCCCCGGCGGCGGCGCGCCTCGTGATCGTCGTGCTTCGGGCGGTCGGGTGTTGTTCGAGACTGAGCATCCTTGCTCCCTTCGGGTGGCGTTTCGGTTGTGGCCACTAGTCACGAGAACGCGCCTGTTTCCCCCCGCTGTGTCGGGGGGCGGCTCTGCTGGTGCCATGCCACGAGGGGGCTTGTCGGGAAGCGCGGTCGTCCGCAACAGCCGATCGGGGTGATCGCTGGACGAATCGCCGGAATCCGCGCCGAGCGGTGGTGATCGAGCGCTGAGCGGTATCTCGGACGGGGTTCAAGGGCGCGACTCGTTGGACGGTTATCCAGCTTGCGCTGCGCCCGCATATCTGACACAGGCGGCGCCCCGCGGCACGGGCGTGAGCGCACAGCGCGTTGCACGTCCTTGCCTCCGCGCGGCGCGAGCGCATAGGCTCCGGCCGATCCCCGAGCAGGAGCGAGCATCGTGAACATGAGGCGTCTGGCAGAGATCCCGCTCTTCCAGGGACTGGATGAGGAAGGGCTGCGCGCGGTCGCGGCGGCCGTCGTCGAGGAGAGCGTCGAGGCCGGCCGCATCCTCGTGCGCGAGGGCGACTACTCGCAGGACCTGACCGTCATCGATGAGGGCACCGCGAGCGTGGAGCAGGACGGCAGCGAGCTGGCGAGGCTCGAGGCCGGCTCGATGTTCGGTGAGATGGGCCTGCTGCGCAAGGAGCAGCGCAACGCCACCGTCCGCGCGGCGACCGACATGCGGCTGATCCACCTGACGAAGTTCGACCTCAACCGCCTGCGCGGCCCGGCGCCGCAGCTCCTGGAGCGGATCGAGCAGATCGTCAGCGAGCGGTCGTAGCGCGGGGGCTGCAATCGGCGTTGCAGACTCGCGTCTCGCAACGCTTCTCCCAGCCGCCGCGCCTCTACGTGGCGAGCGAGAAGCCGCCCGCGCCGTCGAACATGAGGGCCATGCCCTCAGCTGGCCGCTCGGTCAGCGCCGCGAGCGTCTGCGCGTCTTCGCTCTTCCCGAGTACGCGCCGCCCGTCGTCGAGCAGCGCACTCACGGTCCCCCTGGTCGCGGCGCCGAAGACGTCGTAGATGACCGTCGCGGCTTCGCCGGGAGCCGCTCCGGCGTAGCCTACGGCGACAGATCTCCGCGGCTGGGAATCGACGGCCTCCTGGGCGCCGATCGCAGCGAACGGTCGCTGCGGGGGCGCGGCGCCGTAGACGCCGACCGCGTGCTTGGTCAGGTACCAGCCGACTGCCGTCACCAAGCCGGTCGTCTCGCCGCCCGCGGCGCGCAGGCGCTCCACCATCGCGGCGATCGAGTGGGTGACGTAGTTGTTGCCCGGGCCGCCGGCGAACGTCAGGCCGCCGGTCACCGTCAGCGGTCGCTCGTCATCGAACGCGTCGATGCCCAGTTCGGCGCAGGTGATCTGAACGGCGCTCGGAAAGCACGAGTAGATGTCGAAGCGGTCGATCTCCCCGATCGATACTCCGGCGTGCTCGAGGGCCCCGCGCCCCGCAAAGCGGGCCGCGGGGGAGGAGCGCAGGTCATCGCGCTCGCTGACATGCCAGTGGTCGTGCGCGTGACCGGCCGAGTGCGGGAAGACCCACCGGTCGCGCGGGATGCCGAGCCCCCGCGCGACCTCGACCGAGCAGAGCAGCAGCGCCGCCGCCTGGTCGGTCTGGATGTTCGAGTTCAGCAGCTTCGTGTAGGGGAGGGTCACGAGACGGTTGGATTTCCCGGGGGCTGCGATCTGGGCTGCGCTGCGCGCGGCGCGCAGCCATGCGTGAGGGTTCGATGATGCGACCTGCGCGTAGCCGGCCCACAGCTCACCCAGGCGCGCGCGATGCTCCTCGGGCGACCCTCCGGCGCGCGCCCAGAGCGCGCTCTCGAACAGCGGGTAGACGACCACCGGTGCGATCAGGTCCGCCGCAAGCTCGGTGTCGCTGGCCGGGAAGCGGTCGGAGCCGAGCGTCCGCGTCGGCGAGCAGCCGTCGTCAAGAGCGGGCCAGTCAGGCTCCTGGCCGTCCTTCATCGCGCGCGCGAGCGTCGCAAGTGCCTCGGCGCCGCAGACGATCCCGGCGTCGAGCCGCCCCGCTGCGATCCGCCCCGCGATGTCGCTGACGAGAACCTGGGGGCCGTCGCCGCCGACGTTCGTGCGCAGCGTCTCGGCCGGCGCGATCCCGAGCCGCTCCGCGACCAGCGCTCCGGGGTCCGCCCAGCGCCGCGAGGCGATGTCGATCACCGCCAGCGAGCCTGCGCGGCGCAGCAGCGCGTCGCCCGCGCCCGCATCCTGCGCGGCGTCGCTGACGACCTCGGCGCACATCGAGATCGGGTCCGGTGCAGGGTGCTCCCGCCAGGTGTGCTGGGCGACCCCGACGATCACGGGGGTCCGGGGGTCGACACTCATCAGGTGCGCGGCGGCCGCCCGCCGCCTACTCGCCGAGCAGCCGCGCCTTCTCGGCCGCGAACTCCTCCTCGCTCAACGCCCCGCCGTCACGCAGGGCGCTGAGACGCTCGAGCTTCGCGACGCGATCGCTCGCCGCCGGTGCGCGCCTGCTCGCAACCGCAGCGGAGGCCGGTGCGGAAGACCTTCGAGTCCGCTTGCGCACAGCCTCTCTGAGGGCGCCGGGGTTCGCAACGGCATCGGGGAACTCCTCGGCGGTCTGCCGCTGAAGTGCCCATGCGCCAGCGAACGCGAGCGCGGTGAAGAGCAGCATCCCGAAAGGCTGGCGCGTCGCCGGAATCGGACCCCAGGCGAACAGCAGCACGACGAGCAGTCCCGTCACGCCGTAGAGGATCTCGGGACGATCGCGAAGCGTTGGCGCCATCCAGCGGCGCGCGTCGGTCGCCGGCCCCGACGGGCCGGCGAGCAGAGCGGCCAGGATGAACGGAATGCCGATGAACGCCGCGGCTCCCGCCATCGTCGCGAGCAGGTTCGTGCTGATCGACCAGGCCGCGTCCGCGGCCGGGACGACCGCGTCGGTCTGGGCCAGCGAGTTCACGACGGCGTCGCCGACGACGCCGCGCAGGACCAGCACCACGACACACGAAACGATCAGGCTGATGCCGATGTTCATGACTGTCTGGCGGCGGCGCCCGCGGGCCAGGTAAAGCGCAAGGCCGTACCCGCCGATCACGAGCAGCGTCAGCACGATCGCCAGCGCCTTGAGCAGCTTCGCACCCTTCTGAAGGCCGTCGATCGCGTCCGACTGGAGGATCGTCAGGCGACCGGCGTCCGGCGGGAGCTTCTCCTGCACGCTCGCGGGAAGGCCGGCGCGAGCGGCGACGCTGCCGAGGATCGGTCGCAGGTCGAGAATCACCGCACCGCCCTGCGGCGTCTGGATCACGCCGCTGTCCTTGCCCTCGACGACGGCGACGAACTGTTCGTGCGTGATCCGGTTCGCGTCCTCGAACACCGCCTGCACGCGCGCGTCCTCCAGGGCCTTGTTGGCAGCTTGGTCGAGCACCTGACGGAGCGCGCCGGCGACCGGCGTCGCGAGCGGCTTGAGCGCCTCCGGAAGCACCTGCTCGACCTCGCCGCTGACATCGACGTTCGTGTACAGCTCGTCGACGAGGAAGTCCGAGATCTCAGCGCGGATCGGAGGGCTCTCCAGCAGCGCCGAGCTCGTGTCCGTCCAGTAGTCCGTGTTGAGGAGCTGGCGGTTGGCCCACACGGCGAAGATGCCGACGATCGCGAGCAGAGTCGTCAGCGCGAGGATCGCTCGGACCGCATTGCGCCGGCCGCCCGACATCTCATCCGCGTCGCCCGTGGCAGGCGCACGCTGGTCGTCTGCTCGCCCGGTCTCGTCAGCCATCTCTTCCTCCGTCTCACCCGCTGAATCGCCGACATCGCCGGCGGCGCGCAGCTTAGAGTGTCGTCCGCTTCAGGACGCGTCACCTCAACGACACACAACGGAGAGTCATGGCATCTACGCAAGCAGCAGCCCTGGAGGGCCTGGGGCGCCGCCCGCTTCACCAGCGCTTCGCGGGTTTCGCGGCGCGCATGCTGGTGCTCGTGCTCGTGCAGGCGCTCGTGCTGTGGATCGCGAGCCTGGTGCTTGGCGGGGTCGACGTTCCGAGCTTTCGCGCCGCGGTCGCCACGGTCGTCGTTCTGTCGCTTCTGAACGCGCTGCTGTGGCCGCTGATGATCCGGCTGCTGCTGCCGTTGACGGTGCTCACGTTCGGCCTGCTGACGCTCGTGCCGTCGGCGCTCGTCGTCATCTGGTCGTTCGAGATCGTCGACGACCAGTCGATCGGCTTCTTCCGCGCGCTGCTGATCGCGATCATGCTCACGGCGGTCAGCACGTTCGTCGACTCGCTGCTCGACGTGGAGGGCGACGCCTACCAGCTGCGGTCGGTGCGCCGCCGCGTGCGAAGCGCCCAGAAGCTCAACGCCACGGACGTTCCGGGGGTGATCTTCTTCGAGATCGACGGGCTCTCCGAACACGTTCTGCGCCACGCGCTCGACAACGGGCACGCGCCGACGATGAAGCGCTGGCTCGATGAGGGCAGTCACCGCATCGTCTCCTGGGAATGCGACCTCTCCTCGCAGACCGGTGCGAGTCAGGCGGCGCTGCTGCTCGGCAGCAACGAGGGCATGCCCGCCTTCCGCTGGTACGAGAAGGAGACGGCGGCAGATGCTCGTCTCCAACAAGCCCAAGGACGCCGCCGAGATCGAACGCCGTCACAGCGACGGCGCCGGCCTGCTCGCGGCCGGCGGGACCAGCCGCGGCAACCTCGTCTCCGGCGACGCGCCGCGCTGTTCCGCGACGATGAGCGCGCTGCGCGACAAGGAGCGCACCGGATCGAGCGAGTTCTTCGCCTACTTCGCCGACCCGTACGGCTTCCTGCGAACCCTCGGCCTGATGATCCAGGACGTCTGGATCGAGCGCTTCGCGGCGCGCCGTCAGCGCCGTTCCGGCGCCGAGCGCGTCCATCGCGGCGGGGTCTACCCGTACGCGCGCGCAGCGATCACGGTCGTGATGCGGGACCTCAACACGGCCTCGCTGATGGGCGACATCGTCGAGGGGGTCCCGGTGTCCTATTCGACGTATGTCGGCTACGACGAGGTCGCCCACCACTCGGGAATCCTCGAGCCCGACGCGATGCGCGTGCTCGCCAAGCACGACAAGCAGCTCGAGCGCCTCGAGCGGGCGATGCACGACGCCCCGCGCCCCTACCACGTGGTGGTGCTCTCGGACCACGGGCAGACCCAGGGCCGGCCGTTTCGCCAGCGCTACGACGAGACCCTCGAGGACGTCGTCAAGCGGGGGCTGAGCGCCGGCGACGTCGCCGCGCCGCCGTCGGTGCCGGAGGCCTGGGGTGAGATCGGCGCCCTGCTGACCGAGGTCGGCCAGCAGCAGAACGTCGGCGGGCGGATCGTCAAGCGCGCCACGCGTGAGCGGATGGACGAGGGGACGGTCGTGCTCGGGCCCGGACGCGACGCGGCCGAGCAGGAGCACGCGGTCGAGCGGCAGCTGTCCGGCGAGGCGGACGAAGCGCCCGAGGTGATCGTGCTCGCCTCCGGCTGCCTGGGGCTCGTCTACCTGCCGCGGGTTCGGCGGCGCCTGACGCTCGAGGAGATCGCGCGCGACCATCCCGGTCTCGTACAGACGCTCGCCGGCCACGAGGGCATCGGCTTCGTGATGGTCCGATCGGAGACCGACGGCCCGATCGTGCTCGGGCGGGGTGGAAGCCATCGTCTGCGCGACGGTCACGTGGACGGCCAGGATCCGCTCGCCGTCTTCGACCCGACGACCGCAGAACACCTGCGCCGTCACGACGGCTTCGCCGCCTGCCCTGACATCCTCGTCAACGGTCGCTACTACCCGGAGGAGGACGAGATCGCGCCGTTCGAGGACTTCATGGGCTCGCACGGCGGGATCGGTGGCTTCCAGACCCATCCGTTCGCGTTCGTGCCCGCCGAGTGGAGCGCGGAGCCGTCCCCGATCGTCGGGGGCGCGACGATGCACCGCGTGCTCAAGCGCTGGCTCGCCGAAGCCGGCCAGGAGGTCCACTGGCACGCGGACGAGCAGCCCGCGGCGGGCTACGCGGCGCCCGGTGCTCACGAGTCGGGGAACCGCGTTCACTAGCCTCGGACCCGTGCCCTCGCGAGTCCCGAGCGAGACGGCGCGCCGCAACCACGCCCTCGACGGGCTGCGCGGCCTCGCCGCCCTGATGATCTTCGTCTTCCACGCGTGGCTCTACACGCGCGAGCGCGTGCGCGTTCTCGGAGCAGCGGAGGGCGTGTTCGACCAGGCGATCGGCGAACTGCGCGTCGCCGTCGTCCTCTTCTTCGTGCTGTCGGGCTTCCTGCTGTTCGGTCCCTGGGTGAGCGCGCGCCTCGGCGGATCGCGTGCCGCGCCGCACGTCGCCACCTACGCGGCGCACCGCGTCGGGCGCATCGTCCCCGCGTACTGGCTTGCGATCATCGGGTCGGCTCTGCTGCTCTGGCCGCTCGCCGGCGAGCCCGGTGTCCGGCTCCCGCCGATCGAGCAGCTGCCGCTGTTCTTCGTCTTCGCGCAGAACCAGAGCGCCGAGACGGTGATGACGCTCGACCCGCCGATGTGGACGCTGTCGGTCGAGGTGGCTTTCTACACGCTCCTGCCGCTGCTCGGCTGGGCGGCGCTGCGCGCTCCCGCGACGCGCCTGGGCCAGTCGCTCGCGCCGCTTGCGCTGCTCGCCGCCGGTGTCACGTTCAACGCGCTTCTGGCACGCCGTGACATCCCTCCGCTGACACTCTCCAAGAGCCTGCCGGCGATGGCGCCGTACTTCGCGCTCGGGATGCTCACGGCGGTGATGGTTCACGGCCGCGTCCCGGGTCGGCGCGTGGCGCTGGCGCTGATGGCAGGAGGGGTGGCGCTCGTTCTGGCTGACGCCTGGGTCCACGCGGGGCTCGTCAGCGGCAGCGACATGGCTCTGCGGATGCGCATCGTGCGTGACCTTCCCGCGGCTGTCGGCTTCGCCGCCATCGTCGCAGTCGGCGCGACGCTGGCGCCGAGCTGGATGGGCTGGCGGCCGCTGGCCTGGACCGGCGTCGTGTCGTACGGCTTCTACCTCTGGCACGTCCCGCTGCTGCTCGTCCTGCGCGCGAACGGTCTGCTGCCGCTCTCGACGCTCGGCGCCACGCTCGTAGCGCTGCCGCCGGCTCTGCTGCTCGGCTGGCTCAGCTTCCGCTTCGTCGAGGCGCCGGCGATCGCCTGGAGCCGTCGTACGCGCATGTTCGGGGCGAACAGCCGAGCCGTCAGCCAGCGAGGGCCGCGAAACGAGCGAACAGCTCCCGCCCGTACGCCGTCCACGGCGCCAGTCTCGCGCTGAGGTCGCCGAACGCGGCCGCGGGCTCCGCGTCGCCGCTCGAGCGCGAGTCCTCGATCCAGCTCGCGACTATCTCCTGTGTCACCTCGGGGTGGTACTGAACACCCCACGCGTTGTCTACCCGGAAGGCCTGAAGGCAGTTCGCGCTGCGAGCCAGCTCGGTCGCTCCGGCCGGCGGCCGAGCCACGTAGCTGTGCCACTGCAGCGCGCTGAAGCGCGAGGCGCCGAAGCCGAGGACGGGGTCGCTGCGGCCGGCGCTCGTCAGCTCGACGGCGTACCAGCCGAGTTCGGGCTCCGCGGCCTGGAAGACGTCACCGCCGGCTGCCTGGGCGAGCAGCTGTGCGCCCAGGCAGACACCGAGCAGCGGGCGCCCGCCTGCGAGCCAGTCGGCGATGATCTTCAGCTCGCTCGTCAGGTAGGGGTCGCGGTCCTGCTCGCAGACGTTCTGGTCGCCGCCGAGCACGACCAGCGCGGCGTAGCCCGGCAGCGGCTGCGGCGGCTCGGCGTCGAGCGCGGGCGACCACTCCTCGATCGTATGCCCGCACGCGCGCGCCGAGGGCTCGAACACCCCACTCGTGCCGCCGCCCGGGTGCGTGATCGCGAGTATCACTGCCACTGGGTCCTGGCCTCCGGCAGTGCGCGCGTCGAGACGTATCCGATCAGCGCCCCGGCCATGCAGCAGGCCGCGGCCGCGTAGAAGGCCGCCGCGTAGTTCTCTCCGCCTCCGAGTGACGCGATCAGCCCGGCGAACGGCGCACCCAGACCCACGCCGAGGTCGAAGAACGCGGTGAACGCCCCCAGCGCGGCGCCGCGGCGCGCAGAGTCGACGCGCCGCGTCACCAGCAGCGCGAGCGACGGGAACAGCAGCGACATCCCTGTGCCCATTACGAACGCGCCCACCAGAACCATCGGGAACGTCTGTGCCGCAGCGATCAATGCCAGGCCGCATGCCTGCGCGATGCCGGCGCCGAACGCACTGCGTCTCGGGCCGATCCGATCGGGCAGCGTCCCGAGCAGCAACCGGCTGGCGACGACGGTGCCGGCGAAGACGGTGAACACCGTCGCTCCGCTGCCGGTCCCGCGGTCGTCCTGAAGCAGCACGATGAACGCAGCCATGGTGCCGTAGCCGACGTTGGCCAGCGCCAGCGCGATTCCCGGGCGCAGGGCGACGGCCGGTATGAGTCGGCCGAGCCGGCTGGTCTGCGATGCGACGACGGTTGCCTCGCGGGGCTCCGCGTCGGCGACGGGTATCCCGGCCTCGGCGGCCGCGACCGGTTCGGCGAACGACTGCCTGTGGCGAGTGCCGGGCTCGATCGTGCGCGCAACGAGCAGTCCTGCGACCGGCGCAAGCGTCGCGAAGGCCCAGACGGCGTCGTAGCCGCCGAGCGAGAACGCCGCTTCCCCGATCAGCGCGCCGAACGTCAGCCCGCCCCAGATCGACAGACCGAAGATGCCGATCGCCTGCCCGCGTCGCTCCTCGGGTGCAAGGTCGACGACCCAGGTGACGCCCGCCGTGAACACCCAGCCGTCGCCGAAGCCGACGACCAGCCGTGCGACCAGCAGCCCCGCGACGCCCAGCGGCAGGAACAGCATCGCTCCGGCGACCGCGCAGATCGCAAGCCCCACGAGGTGGACCCACTTGCGCCCGCGCACGTCCGCGAGGCGCCCACCGATCGGGCGGCTCACGAAGGCCGTCAGCGCGAACGCTCCGACGACGACGCCGACGGCGACGTCTCCCGCTCCGATCGGCCCCTTGACGTAGCGCGGCAGCACCGGCAGCACGGCGCCGATCGCGAGGAAGCAGAACAGCGTCGCGGCGAAGACACCCAGGAACGACACCAGCGCAGGACGCTCCGCGCGCGCAGCGCGCAGCCGGGCCAGCCGGGTCGCGCCAGCGTCCATCGGGCGCACGTTACAGCCGCGCTGATCGCGCTACACTGCGCCTCTCGACTCGCCCGGGGCGGGTCGTTTCTCTGTCCCGGACCGAAGTCGAAGTGGCAGCTCCTCTCGACCGGAGTCACCAATGGCCCGCGGAGACGTACGCATCGCTATCACCCTCGCGTGCGAGGAGTGCAAGCGGCGCAACTACCAGACGCAACAAGAGCAAGCGCAACACGCCCGATCGCATCACGCTGCGCAAGTACTGCCGCTGGTGCCGGACGCACACGTCCCACAAGGAGACCCGCTGAGCGGGATCGTCCGTCGTGGCTCGCGATCGACAGCGCGCGAAGCAGCGCCAGTGCCCGCCGTGCCCAGCAGGGCGGCGCTCCCAGGATGCCCAAGCCGGCGGTCCTGAGCGCCCGAGGTCGAACCCGGTACTGCCCCGGGAGGGCTCGAGCACGTCTCGGGCGAGATCGATCAGTTCGAGGCCGCCGCTCGTCGCTGGCGCAGAAGGCGAGCCCGTCAGCGGTGACTCAGCCGATCGCCGCCGGCGGATCCGATCATCCCGAGAGCGCTCACCGACGACGACTTCGGACGAGCTCGAGGACCGCATCGACGAGGTCGAGAAGGCCTTCGAGGACGGCGACGCAAGGAGGCCGACGAGCTCGAGCGCGAGCTGGACGAGCGAGGCCAGCCGCGCCGCTCCCGCAGCGGCGACGGCCGGCGCCGCCACGAAGCGCGGCCCAGCACGGTTCATCGCCTTCCTGCGCGCTTCCTGGTCCGAGCTGCGGCGCGTCCAGTGGCCGGATCGCGCGCCAGGTCGGCCAGGCGACCGCAGTCGTCCTCGGGCTTCGTCGTCGTCGCGGGGATCTACCTCGGCCTCGCCGACGCGCTCGCCAATGAGATCGTCGATCTGATCATCTGAGCGTCTGCATGTATCGCTGGTACGTCGTCAACACCAAGTCCGGGCACGAGAAGAAGGTCAAGCAGAACCTCGAGCACCGCATCGTCTCGCTGGGCCAGTCGCGCGCCGTGCGTCAGATCGTCGTTCCGACCGAGACCGTGTCCGAGATGAAGGACGGCCAGAAGGTCGCGATCGAGAAGCGCACCATGCCCGGCTACGTGCTGGTCAACATGGACCTCACCGACGACTCGTGGGCGCTCGTCAAGGGCACCCCGGGAGTCACCGGCTTCGTCGGCTCGTCGAACGAGCCGGTGCCGCTCACGCAGCCCGAGGTCGACCGCCTGCTGCACCGCGAGGTCGCGCAGAAGGTCGCGACCAAGGCGCAGTTCTCGATCGGCGAGTCGGTCAAGGTCGTCTCCGGCCCGCTGTCCGACTTCTCCGGCGAGATCGCCGAGATCAACGAGGACGCAGCGAAGCTCAAGGTGCTCGTGTCGATCTTCGGCCGCGAGACCCCGGTCGAGGTCGGCTTCGACCAGGTCAAGAAGATCTAGCTCCATCCTCCTCTACTCTGCGAAGAAGCCATGGCGAAGAAGGTCCTCACACAGATCAAGCTGCAGGCGCCCGGCGGCGGCGCCAGCCCGGCACCGCCGGTCGGTCCCGCGCTGGGTCAGCACGGCATCAACATCATGGAGTTCTGCAAGGCGTTCAACGCCCAGACGCAGGACCAGGGCGGAGTCACGATCCCCGTCGTGATCACCGTGTACGAGGACCGCTCGTTCACCTTCATCACGAAGACGCCGCCGGCCGCGGTGCTGATCAAGCAGGCGATCGGCCTCGACAAGGGCTCGGGCGAGCCGAACCGCGACAAGGTCGGCCAGATCACCCAGGCCCAGCTGCGCGAGATCGCCGAGAAGAAGTTCAAGGACCTGAACGCGAACGACGTCGACCAGGCGGCGAAGATCATCGCGGGCACCGCGCGCTCGATGGGCGTGGAGGTGGTCTGAGGATGGCCAGGCACAGCAAGGGATTCGTCGAAGCCCGCGCGAAGGTCGATCGCGAGCACGAGTACGCGCCGGCCGAAGCGGTCGGGCTCGTCAGCGAGTGCAAGCGGGCGAAGTTCGACGAGTCCGTCGAGCTCCACGTCCGCACCGGTCTCAACGTCCGCCACGCCGACGAGCAGCTGCGCGGCACGATCGCGCTGCCGCACGGCCTCGGCAAGGAGGTCACGATCGCCGTCTTCGCGCAGGGCGACAAGGCTCGCGAGGCCGAGGAGGCCGGCGCGGACGTCGTCGGCGCCGAGGACCTCGCCAAGCGCATCGAGGACGGCTTCGCCGACTTCGACGTCGCGATCGCCACGCCCGACCTGATGCCCGTCGTCGGTCGTCTCGGCCGCATCCTCGGCCCGTCGGGCAAGATGCCCAACCCGAAGGTCGGCACCGTCACGATGGACGTCGCCAAGGCCGTCGAGGAGTCCAAGGCCGGCAAGGTCGAGTACCGCACCGACCGCAACGCGATCGTCCATCTGGTGATCGGCAAGGCGAGCTTTCCTGAGCAGCAGCTGCTCGAGAACTACGCGGCGGTCATGGACGAGATCGTCGCGCGCCAAGCCGTCCGCGGCCAAGGGCAAGTACATCCAGTCGATCACGCTGGCCTCGACGCATGGGCCCGGGCGTCAAGGTCGATCCCACCCGACTTCGCGACATCCTGGAGGCCTCGCCGGCCGCGGCGTAGCCAGGGAATCGCGCCACCGTAGACCTCCGGCGGGCCGCGACGGCGGCTGGAAGCCCGGACGAGGAGGCTCATGAACCGAGACGCAGAAAGCAGCGGCGGTCGCAGAGATCGCCGACCAGATCAAGGAGTCCGAGACGGTCTTCGCGGTCGACTACCGCGGGATCAGCGTCACGCAGGTCGCCGACGTCCGCGCACAGCTGCGCGACGCGGACGCGACCTTCCGGGTCGTCAAGAACTCGCTCACCGAGCGCGCCGCCGACGCCGCCGGCATGGAGGGCCTGAAGGAACTCCTGACCGGGCCGACGGCGCTGACGTTCGTTCGCGGTGACGCGGCCAGCGCGGCGAAGGCGATCGCGACGTTCAACAAGGAGACGCAGCTGCTGGAGTTCAAGGGCGGCGTCATGAACGGTGAGACGCTCGAGATCGATCAGATCAAGGCGATCGCCAAGCTCCCGTCGCGCGATGTTCTCTACGGCCAGCTCGTCGGCGTCGTCGCGGCGCCGCTCACCGGCCTCGCCCGCGGTCTGGGCGGCCTGCTCGGCGGACTCGCCGTCGCGCTCGGCCAGATCCAGCAGAAGAAGGAGTCCGGTGAGCTGCCGGCGGGCGAGGCGCCCGCCGCAGTCGCAGACGAGCCGGTCGCCGCGTCGCGTGCGTCCGAGGCGGAGGTCGCAGAGGCTCCCGCCGCTGACAGCGCCGAGGCGCCCGCAGACGATGCCGAGGCTCAGACGGCCGACGAGGGTCCCGCTGCGGAGGCCGACGCCGACGCCGGTGACGAAACGAATCAAGACAACGAGAACGAGGCGGACGCTTCGGCGTAGAGCCGAGCTCCCCGAAGCGACCACAGGAGGCAGTGACCGATGGCAACCACCACACAGGATTGGATCGAGGAGCTCAAGGGCATCTCGGTGCTCGAGCTCTCCGAGCGCATCAAGGCGCTCGAGGAGGAGTTCGGCGTCTCGGCGACCGCCGTCGCCGCGGCTGCGCCGGCGGCCGGCGGCGGAGGCGACGCTGCGGCTGAGGAGGAGTCCACGACAGTCGACGTCGTCCTCACCGCGGCCGGCGACAAGAAGATCCAGGTCATCAAGGTCGTCCGCGCGGCGACCGGCCTGGGCCTGAAGGAGGCCAAGGCCCTCGTCGACGAGGCTCCGAAGCCGATCAAGGAGGGCATCGAGCGTGACGAGGCCGACAAGCTCAAGCAGGAGCTCGAGGAGGCCGGCGGCAGCGTCGAGCTGAAGTAGCACGCCGCCGACAGGCGGATCCGTACGCGAAGGGCGCCCGGCCGGGGCGCCCTTCGGCGTTTCAGGGCGACGCGGCGAGCCCCGTCCGCCGCGCCTGCTCGAATCTCCGGCGTGCCGCGACTCAACGCCCGCTCCCAGCTCGCCGGCAGGCACGGCTACGGGATCCTGCTGGTCCTGGTCGCCGCGAGCGCGGTCTACACCGTCGCCGCACCCGACACGCAGGGCTGGCAGCTGGGCATCCTGGTCTTCCAGGCGGCGATCGTCGGTGCGGCCGTCTGGAGCACCCGGCCGGGCAGACCGGTCGAGCTGATGCTGGGCGCACTCGTCGCGGGGGTGTTGATCGCCGCGCTCGTGACGGCGCTGAGCTCCGGCGATTCGAAGCGGGACCTGAGCGTTCTGGCGGCGCTCCTCGCGACGCTCGTTCCGTTCGTCGTCGTGAACGGGCTGATCCGCACGCTGCGCGAAGAGGGCGCAAGCCAGCGGGCGATCGCCGGTGCGCTCTCGGTCTATCTGCTGATCGGGATGCTGTGCGCGTACGTCTACCGCGTGATCGCAACGGTCGGCAGCGGCCCACTGTTCGCCGGGCAGGGCGACGGCGACGCCTCGGATCAGGTCTACTTCTCGTTCGTCACGCAGACGACCGTCGGCTATGGCGACTTCGTGCCCGGCGAGCCGGTGGCGCGCGCCGTCGCGATCGCCCAGGCGCTCACCGGCCAGCTCTACCTGGTCACCGTCGTGTCGCTGCTCGTCGGCGGCTACGTCAGCGCGGCGCGCTCGCGTCGCGACGCCGGCTGAGTCGTCGCGCCCGGTCGGCGCCGGGCGGCTGTTGCGCGCCTTCGGGTGACGGATGCCGCGTTCTTCGGTACCCTGGCTGAGTCGGCCGATAGTCGCAGCCGCCCAGAACCGCGCCGCCGCGCCACATACGCGGAGGCCAGGGCGGGGTCCGTGAGAGCCGACGCGCCCCTGTGCGGGGTCCGTTTCGCGCTGTGCTATCTTGGCTGTTCGCGCTGTTTTCAGCGCGTCCTCGCCCTTCCGCCCGTCTCTCGACCCCCCGAGGAGTCGCTGTCTTGCCTCGCGTTGACGCTTCACGGACGCGCCGCACCTTCGCGCGTCTGAACAAGGCCCTCGACGTTCCCAACCTCATCGACATCCAGCGTCGCTCGTTCGACTGGCTGGTCGACCCCGAGAAGGGGGGTCTGCGAGAGACGATCGACGACATCTCGCCGATCGAGGACTACACCGGCAACCTCGCCGTCCAGTTCGGTGAATTCACCTTCGACGAGCCGGCGGCGTCGATCGCCGAGTGCCGCGAGAAGGACCTCACCTACGCGCGGCCGCTGACGGTCACCGTCGCATTCATCAACCACGAGACGGGTGAGATCCGCGAGCAGTCCGTGTTCATGGGCGACTTCCCGTGGATGACCGAGCGCGGCACGTTCATCATCAACGGCACCGAGCGTGTCGTCGTCACGCAGCTCGTCCGCTCGCCCGGGCGCCTACGTCATGGAGCCCAAGGACCGCGAGAAGCAGGTCTTCACGGCGAACCTGATGCCCGCACGCGGCTCGTGGCTCGAGCTGGAGATCGACAAGAAGGGCAAGGTCTTCGTCCGCATCGACCGCAAGCGCAAGCTGCCGGTCACCGTGCTGCTGCGCGCGATGACCTACAACCCCGAGACGGACGCGGACATCGAGGAGACGCACGAGGACATCGAGCGTCTCGACGCCGAGCTGCTCGCGCTGTTCGGCGGGTCGATCTACATGAAGCACACGATCGACGCCGACACCGAGGCGACGAAGACCAAGAAGGGCGCGCTGATCGAGCTCTTCAAGAAGCAGCGCCCCGGCGAGCCGCCGAGCGTCGAGGCGGCCTTCGCCCTGATGCAGCAGCTGTTCTTCGATCCCAAGCGCTACGACCTCACGCGCGTGGGCCGCTACAAGCTCAACTCGCGCCTCGCGCTCGACATCGACCTCGAGACGCGCACGCTCACGCACGACGACATCCATGCGCTCGTGCAGGAGCTCGTGAACCTGCCCAAGTGGCTCGGCGTCCCCGAGGACCCCGAGGTCGAGATCAAGGACTACGCCGCCGAGGCCTGGAGCTACCCGCGTGATCGCGAGTACGAGCCCGGGCACACGGTCGCCGACCGTCTCGACGAGTACGAGCATTTCGGCAACCGCCGTCTGCGCACCGTCGGCGAGCTGATCCAGGACGCCTTCCGCGTCGGGCTCTACCGCATGGAGCGCGTCGTCCGCGAGCGCCTCACGACCGAGGACGAGGACACGATCACGCCGCAGACGATCGTCAACATCCGCCCGGTCGTCGCTGCGCAGAAGGAGTTCTTCGGCTCCTCGCAGCTCAGCCAGTTCATGGACCAGACGAACTCGCTGGCGGGGCTGACGCACCGCCGGCGCCTGTCGGCGCTCGGCGCCGGCGGCCTGACGCGTGAGCGCGCGCCGATCGAGGTACGCGACGTCCACCCGACCCATTACGGGCGGATGTGCCCGATCGAGACGCCCGAGGGCCCGAACATCGGCCTGATCGGCTCGCTGTCGAGCTTCGCCGAGATCTCGCGACTTCGGCTTCGTCACGACGCCCTACCGCGTCGTCAAGGACGGCGTCGTCACGGACGAGATCGTGCGCCTCGACGCGACACAGGAGGCCGAGCTGCTGATCGCGCAGGCCAACCATCCGGTCGACGAGAAGAGCGGGAAGCTCAAGGGCCCGGAGGTCGTCTGCCGCACGCAGGCGGGCCAGTACGTCACGGTCGCGCCGAAGGAGGTCGAGCTCGTCGACGTCTCGCCCGAGCAGATCTGGTCGGTCGCGACCGCGATGATCCCGTTCCTCGAGCACGACGACGCCAACCGCGCGCTGATGGGCTCGAACATGCAGCGCCAGGCCGTTCCGCTGCTCGTCGCGGACGCCCCGCTGATCGGCACCGGCATGGAGCGCCGCGCCGCGCTCGACACCGGCGACGTCGCTGCTGTCGGCGATCGACGGCAGCGTCGCCTACGTCGACGCCGAGCAGATCGTCGTCGAGGGCAAGGCCGGGCGCCACGAGCACGAGCTGAACAAGTTCCAGCGCTCCAACCAGGGCACGCTGATCCATCAGCAGCCGCGCGTACGCACGGGCGACTCCGTCAAGGCGGGCGCTCTGCTCGCCGACGGCGCCTCGACCGACAATGGCGAGATGGCGCTCGGCAAGAACCTGCTCGTCGCGTTCATGTCCTGGGAGGGCTACAACTTCGAGGACGCGATCATCCTCAGCAAGCGGCTGGTCAAGGACGACGAGCTGACCTCGATCCACATCGAGGAATACGAGATCGACGCCCGCACGACCAAGCTCGGCGACGAGGAGATCACTCGCGACATCCCCAACCGCTCCGAGGAGTCGCTGCGCAACCTCGACGACCGTGGGATCGTCCGCGTCGGCGCCGAGGTCGGCTCCGGCGACCTGCTCGTCGGCAAGGTCACGCCGAAGGGCGAGACCGAGCTGACGGCCGAGGAGAAGCTGATCCGCGCGATCTTCAAGGAGAAGGCGCGCGAGGTCCGCGACACGTCGCTGAAGGTGCCGCACGGTGAGGGCGGCGTCGTCATCGACGTGCTGACCTTCTCGCGCGACAACGGCGACGACCTGCCGCCGGGCGTCAACGACCTGGTGCGCGTCTTCGTCGCCAAGAAGCGCAAGATCTCCGAGGGCGACAAGCTCGCCGGCCGCCACGGCAACAAGGGCGTGATCTCGAAGATCGTCGACGAACAGGACATGCCGTTCCTGGAGGACGGCACCCCGGTCGACGTGATCCTGAACCCGCTCGGCGTACCGAGCCGGATGAACGTCGGTCAGATCCTCGAGACCCACCTCGGGTGGGCCGCCGCGCAGGGCTGGTACGACGACGGCACCGCGGCCTACAAGGAGCGCGCAAGACAGCGCAACGGCCGCGTCTACGTCTCGACGCCCGTCTTCGACGGCGCGACGGTCGAGGACGTCGACAACGCGCTGGTCAAGTGGCAGGAGGACCACAAGGGCGCGCATCCGCATGGACGTCGACGCCTCACGCCCGGCGGGTCGCAAGGCGTCGGGCAAGTTCACGCTCTTCAACGGCCGCACCGGCGAGCCGTTCGAGCAGCAGGTGACCGTCGGCTACATGTACATCCTGAAGCTGCTGCACCTCGTGGACGACAAGATCCACGCGCGCTCGACCGGCCCCTACTCGCTCGTCACCCAGCAGCCGCTGGGCGGCAAGGCGCAGTTCGGCGGCCAGCGCTTCGGCGAGATGGAGGTCTGGGCGCTCGAGGCGTACGGCGCCGCCTACACGCTGCAGGAGATGCTGACCGTCAAGTCCGACGACACCGTCGGCCGCGTGAAGGCCTACGAGGCGATCGTCAAGGGCGAGAACATCCCCGAGCCGAGCATCCCCGAGTCGTTCAAGGTCCTGCTCAAGGAGATGCAGTCGCTGGCGCTCGACGTCAACGTCGTCTCCGAGGAGGGCACGAGCGCCGACCTGCGGCGACGAGGACGACGACCTGCTGCGCGCCGCCGAGGAACTCGGCATCGACCTCTCCGGCGTGCGCGCGGGAGACGGCGAGACCCCCGAGGGCGACGACGCCGAGGGCGAGGCGGGCGATGGCGCGGCCGAGGCCGCCGTCGACGGCGAGAACGGCGCAGGCGACGAGAAGCTGTCGGTCGAGACCGACGAGGAGATGGTCCTGGGCGAGAACCTGGGCGACACAGGCGAGGACGCCGGGGCGTAGGCGCCACAGCCCGTCCCGACAAGAGCACCGACAGAGGAATCACCTTGATCGACATCAACAACTTCGACGCAATCGAGATCGGACTCGCCTCCTCCAAGCAGATCCGTGCCTGGAGCTCAGGTGAGGTGACAAAGCCCGAGACGATCAACTACCGCACGCTCAAGCCCGAGAAGGACGGCCTCTTCTGCGAGCGCATCTTCGGCCCGACCAAGGACTGGGAGTGCTACTGCGGCAAGTACAAGCGCGTGCGCTACAAGGGGATCGTCTGCGAGCGCTGCGGTGTCGAGGTCACGCGTTCGAAGGTCCGACGTGAGCGCATGGGCCACATCGATCTCGCCGCGCCGGTGAGCCACATCTGGTTCTTCAAGGGCGTGCCGAGCCGCATCGGGTATCTGCTCGACATGGCTCCCAAGGAGCTCGAGAAGATCCTCTACTTCGCCGCCTCGATCGTCACCTGGGTCGACCAGGAGGCGCGCTGGCGCGACCTGCCGGAGCTCGAGAGCCAGATGCAGGCCGAGCTCGACCGGCTCGAGCAGGAGGAGAAGGAGCGCACCGGTGAGCTGAGCTCGTCGCTGGCCGCCCGCGTCGCATACCTCGAGACGGGCTCGCAGGCCGACTTCGCCGACGAGGATCACCTCTGGGCCGACTCGCTCGACATCAACGTCAAGAAGCTGGGCGAGGACGAGCGCAAGAAGATGGTCGCCGACGTGACCAAGACGTTCACGTCGGACATCGACGACACCGAGGCGTACTACGAAGACGCCCGCCTGCGGCTGCGCGAGGTCTGGAAGCTGTTCGCCAACAAGGACGAGCCGTCTGAGGATCCGCAGGAGGACGGCAGCGACTGGCCGCTCTCGACGTTCACCGACAAGCCCGTCGAGAAGGACGAGTTCCGGCCCAAGAAGATCATCGCCGACGAGACCTTCTTCCGTGAGCTCAAGAGCCGCTTCGGCTCGCCCTATGGCTTCGGCGAGTACTTCGGCGGCGGCATGGGCGCGGAGTACATCCGCGAGCTGCTGCGCGAGAAGCCCGACTACGACCGCGAGGCCAAGCCGCGCGACGTCGACGCCGAGCGCCTGGCCGGGATGGGCCTTGCGCCTCAGGACATGCCGGGCATCGTCCCCGAGCACGAGCGCGTCGACCTCGAGGACATGGTCAAGAACGGCAAGGGCCAGAAGCAGGCGCGGGCGGTCAAGCGGCTCAAGGTCCTGTCGGCGTTCCTGAACTCGAGCAACAAGCCGGACATGATGGTCCTCGAGGCCGTCCCGGTGATCCCGCCGGAGCTGCGCCCGATGGTGCAGCTGGACGGCGGTCGCTTCGCCACGTCGGACCTCAACGACCTCTACCGCCGCGTCATCAACCGCAACAACCGCCTCAAGCGGCTGCTCGACCTCGGCGCGCCGGAGATCATCGTCAACAACGAGAAGCGGATGCTGCAGGAGGCCGTCGACGCGCTGTTCGACAACGGTCGCCGTGGCCGCCCGGTCACCGGGCCCGGAAACCGCCCGCTGAAGTCGCTCTCCGACATGCTCAAGGGCAAGCAGGGCCGCTTCCGGCAGAACCTGCTCGGCAAGCGCGTGGACTACTCGGGTCGCTCGGTGATCGTCGCCGGCCCCTACCTCAAGCTCCACCAGTGCGGGCTGCCCAAGCTGATGGCGCTGGAGCTCTTCAAGCCGTTCATCATGGCCCAGCTCGTCGAGCGCAAGAGCGCGCAGAACATCAAGGCCGCCAAGAAGATGGTCGACTCGATGATCCCCGAGGTCTGGGACGTGCTCGAGAACGTCATTCACGAGCATCCGGTGCTGCTGAACCGCGCTCCGACGCTGCACCGTCTCGGCATCCAGGCCTTCGAGCCCGTGCTCGTCGAGGGCAAGGCGATCCAGGTCCATCCGCTCGTCTGTCACGCGTTCAACGCGGACTTCGACGGCGACCAGATGGCAGTCCACGTCCCGCTCAGCGCCGAGGCGCAGGCAGAGGCGCGGATCCTGATGCTGTCATCCAACAACATCCTCTCGCCGGCCCACGGGGCGCCGCTCGCGACGCCGACCCAGGACATGGTGCTCGGCGCCTACTACCTGACCTACGGCCCCGATGCGGAGCAGCTCGCCGAGCGGCAGGAGACGCTGACGAGCGGGGCATGGCCGAAGTCGGAGCCGCGCCCGCACGTCTACCGGTACGGCGCAGGAGGCCGAGCTCGGCTACGAGGGCGGCATCGTCAAGCTTCACGACCTGGCCGAGTACCGGCCGATGGGCAGCAGCGGCGGTCACGTCCTCACGACGGTCGGGCGCATCATCTACAACGACCGCATCGAGCGCGCGCTTGCGGAGGCGCTCGGCGACGCGTTCGACCCCTCGAAGTACGCGTTCGTCAACCAGTCGGTGCGCAAGCGCGACACCGTCCGCGTCGTCGACGAGCTCGTGCAGCAGTACGGCGCGCCCGGCGTGTCGCTGGTGCTCGACGCGTTCAAGGACCTCGGCTTCCGCTATTCGACGCTCGCCGGCATCACGATCTCCAAGAACGACGTCGTGATCCCGCCGGAGAAGGGAGAGATCCTCGCCAAGTACGAGGGCGAGGTCGGCGAGATCCAGGACCAGTACGACATGGGCCTGATCACGCAGCAGGAGCGCCACGAGGCCGTCGTCGACAAGTGGACCGCCGCGACCGAGGAGGTCGCACGAGGCCATGGAGAAGAACTTCGACGAGCTGAACCCCATCTTCATGATGGCCAACTCCGGCGCCCGTGGATCCTTCAAGCAGATCCGCCAGCTCGCGGGCATGCGCGGCCTGATGGCCAACCCGAAGGGCGAGATCATCGAGCGGCCCGATCAAGGCCAACTTCATGGAGGGCCTGAGCGTCCTCGAGTACTTCATCTCGACCCACGGCGCGCGCAAGGGCCTCGCCGACACCGCGCTGCGTACGGCTGACTCCGGCTACCTGACGCGGCGGCTGGTCGACGTCGCGCAGGACGTGATCATCCGTGAGCTGGACTGCGGCACCGACGAGTACATCACGCTCCCAGTCCGCAACGCGCAGGGTGATCCGAACGACAACCTCGTCGGGCGCATCGCCGCCGCGCCGATCTCGACCAAGCGCAACCGCGTGATCGTCGCTGAGGACGGGCTCAGATCGATCGCGCCGAGCTCGTCGAGATCGTCGAGGCCGAGGGCAACCTGAAGGCGTGGCGACGTCGTGGCCGTCCGGTCGACGCTCAAGTGCGAGGCTCAGACCGGCGTCTGCCAGGCGTGCTACGGCCGCTCGATGGCCTCCGGCCAGCCGGCCCAGATCGGCGACGCGGTCGGCATCATCGCCGCCCAGTCGATCGGTGAGCCGGGCACCCAGCTGACGATGCGCACGTTCCACACCGGCGGCGTCGCCGGCGCGGACATCACGCACGGTCTGCCGCGAGTCGTGGAGCTGTTCGAGGCGCGCAAGCCGAAGGGCCTGGCGGAGATCGCCGAGGAGGACGGCAAGATCACGGTCGACGAGACCGACAAGAACGTCGTGGTCACGGTCACCGACGACGCCGGCGAGGAGCACGAGTACAAGTTCCCGCGGCGCACGCGCCTGCTCGTCAAGAACGGCGAGAAGGTCGAGCGCGGAGCGCAGCTCAACGAGGGCTCGCTGTACCCGCACGACCTGCTGGCGCTGCGCGGGCGAACCGTCACCGAGCAGTACCTCGTCGCAGAGGTGCAGAAGGTCTACAAGTCCCAGGGCGTCGACATCAACGACAAGCACATCGAGCTGATCGTGCGGCAGATGCTCAAGAAGGTGCGCGTCGATCAGAAGGGCGACACGGACTACCTTCCGGGGGCGCTCGTCGATCGCTATCGTGTTCGCTCGCGAGAACGCCGCGCGTCAAGAAGGCCAAGGGCGAGACGGCCCAGTTCGAGGAGATCATCCTCGGCATCACCAAGGCCTCACTGAACACCGACTCGTTCCTCTCGGCCGCCTCCTTCCAGGAGACGACGAAGGTCCTGACCGACGCTGCGCTCGAGGGCAAGAAGGACGCGTCTCGCCGGCCTCAAGGAGAACGTCATCATCGGCAAGCTGATCCCGGCTGCCACAGGTCTCAAGCGCTACCGCCGCATCGAGATCGAGCCCGCCGAGCCGCTCCCGCGCGCCGACGACGTCGCGCTGCTCGACTCCGACGAGTTGGCGGCTGAGCTCGGCCTCGCCGACGACGAATTCGGTGTCGGTCTCGGTGCCGGCTTCGAGCAGGACCTGTCGACGCTCGAGGAGATCGGCAGCTCCGGGGGCGAGACGGGCTTCGCCGAGGAGCTCGCCGAACTCGACGTACCGCTGGATCCTGAGGGTTCCTAGCTGAGCCGCCGGTCCCGGCGCACCCACAGGTGCGCCGGCGATCGGGGGCGGAGGTGATCAGCGGAGTCCCGTGGCCCAGCCGCGCAGCTCGCCGACGTGCGCGCGAGTGAGACCGGCGGCGGAGTCCGTCTCGACGAGCAGAGTCGCGCCGCTGCGCTGCGCCGCCCAGGCATGGCAGGCCTCCCCGAGCGCATCGTCCACCCATGCCAGCGGACGTTCGTCGCCCGCGAAGGCATCGATCGCCGCCAGCTTCCAATGGGCGCGCCCGAGGCCGGGGTTGCGGTCGAAGCTCAGAAACGGCAGCGGACCGGGCAGCCCGAGGGCCGCGGGCAGGTGCTCGTTGGCCCGCTCCTCCCAGCCACTGCACCAGGCGAGCTCGAAGAAATCGCTCAGCCGGAGCAGGTGAGCGCCAACCCCGGCCGAAAGGAGATGAGGCATGCCGTCCACCTGGATCCAGTCTCCCGGTGGACGTTCATCCGACCTGAAACCGAACAGCGAGAGCACGCCGTCGATGTCAACCAGGAGCAGCGGAAGTGGCGTATTGCAGGTGTTTCTCGACGTGTCCAACGTTGCTGCGTCACTGTTGCTCGCGACCGGGGTACCCTATGGCACTGCGGATCGGTCAATTATGCCGCGCCCCACGCCGATGACTGAGATCGTCGGCGGTGCGGCACCGCGCACCTGTCCGGCCTCCTGAATATGACGCTACAACTCGGCATTCTGCTTGCGCTGCTCTGCGCGTTCGCCTCGAACCTCGCGTTCTTCTACAAGCATCGCGGCGCCTGCGCGGCGCCGCAGGTGAGCGTCGCCCACCCGCTGCGCAGCGCCGCCGCCCTGTGGCGCTCGAAGTGGTTCGCGGTCGGGATGTTGGTGGGCCTGGGTGCCTGGATCCTCCACGTCGCAGCGCTCTCGCTTGCTCCGCTCTCGCTCGTGCAGGCCGTCCTCGCAGGCGGCGTCGCGATGATCGCGGTGATGGCAGATCGCATGTTCGGCTTCAAGGTCGGGCGGCGCCAGTGGTGGGGCCTCGGGCTCACGGCCGTGGGCCTCGTTCTGCTCGCGCTCACGATGCCGCACTCCGGTGGCTCGCACTCGTCGTTCTCAGCGGCGGCGATGGTCTCCTTCCAGGCCGCCCTGCTCGGCGTAGGCGCGCTGCTGATCATCGGTCCGCGCGCCGCGGGCGCCCACGCCAAGCATCACGGCATCGCGTTGGCCGCCGCGTCCGGCGTCCTGTTCGCCGTCTGCAACGTCGCGGTGAAGGCCCTCTCCGGTCTCGTCGCGAACCTAGGACTCGTCGCACTCGTCAGTCCGTGGACCGTCGTGGCGCTGGTCGCCTCGGCTGCCGCCTTCTACGCCTCCGCTCGCAGCCTGCAGGACGGCGAGGCCGTCGAGGTCATCGCGATAACCGGTACGTCGGCGTCGATCGTCTGCATCGCCGGCGGGATCCTGGTCTTCGGCGACCCGATTCCCGCTGACCCGATCGGCATCGTCGGGCAGGCCGTCGCCTTCCTGCTGGTGATCACCGCATCGGCGCTGACGCCCGCACCTCGTGCCGCATCAGCGGGGCGTGCGCCCGCCGCCGCGGCCGCGGCCGCAGCCGCATAACGTCGCGCCGCCGCGGCGCCTTCGCTCCCGGTACGGTTGTCCGGATCGCACAAGCGATCAGCCGGGTTGGCGAAGTGGAGGCTGCTGATGGCGACGACGATGTCCGAGACGGCCGGCGCGAGCCTTCAGGAACTCGCCAAGCGGCACCTCTGGCTGCACTTCAGTCGGATGGGCGCCTACGACCGCGGCGCCGAGATCCCGATCATCACGCGCGGTGAGGGCTGCTACGTCTGGGACGAGGCGGGAAACCGCTACCTCGACGCGCTCAGCTCCCTGTTCTGCGTCAACATCGGGCACGGTCGGGCTGACATCGCCCAGGCCGGCGCCGACCAGGCACGTGAACTGGGGTTCTTCACCAACTGGTCCTACGCCCACCCTCGCGCGATTGAGCTCGCCGCAAAGATCGCCTCGCTGACGCCGGGAGACCTGAACCGCGTCTTCTTCACGTCCGGCGGCGGTGAAGCCGTCGAGACCGCGCTCAAGGTCTGCCGCCAGTACCACAAGCTCACCGGCAACCCGAACAAGACCAAGGTCATCGCGCGCGAGGTCGCCTACCACGGCACCACACTCGGTGCCCTGAGCGCGACCGGTGTCACCAGCCTGCGCGCGCCGTTCGAACCCTTCGCGCCGGGCGGCTGTCACGTCCCGAACACGAACCTCTACCGGCTCGCCCCCGGCTACGGGGTCGAGAACCTCGCCGAGGCGATCGCCCACCGCATCGAGTTCGAGGGGCCGGAGACCGTCGCGGCCGTGATCCTCGAGCCGGTCCAGAACGCGGGCGGCTGCTTCACGCCGCCCGACGGGTATTTCCAGCGCGTTCGCGAGATCTGCGACGAGCACGACGTGCTGCTCATCTCGGACGAGGTGATCTGCTCGTGGGGCCGGCTCGGCCACTGGTTCGGCTCCCAGCGCTACGGCTACCAGCCGGACATCATCACGACCGCGAAGGGAATCACGTCCTCGTACGCGCCGATGGGGGCGATGATCGCCTCAGACGGCGTGATCGAACCGTTTCTCGACGGCTCCAACTCGTTCGTTCACGGCTTCACGTTCGGCGGGCACCCGATGGCGGCGGCCGTGGCGCTGGCGAACATCGCCGCCTTCGAAGACGAAGGGATACTCGAGAACGTCCGTGAGAACGAGGGGCACCTGCGCGCGGTTCTGGAGAGCATGCGCGACATCCCGATCGTCGGCGACGTAAGGGGCGCCGGCTACTTCCACGCGATCGAACTCGTCAAGGATCGTGAGACCAAGGCCTCGTTCACACACGAGGAGGCCGAGGA
Organism: uncultured Actinomycetes bacterium; assembly: GCA_963714935.1. Classification (GTDB taxonomy): domain Bacteria; phylum Actinomycetota; class Thermoleophilia; order Solirubrobacterales; family Solirubrobacteraceae; genus F1-60-MAGs163. Next base: position 180,430 of record CAVQQA010000003.1, on the reverse strand, counting down.
CCTGCTGCGCGGTTATCTCAGCGGAGAGCTGTTCCGGCGTGGGCTGATCTGCCGCGCCGACGATCGCGGGGACCCGGTCATCCAGTTCGCGCCGCCGCTGATCGCCGGGCCCGAGCAGTTCGAGGAGATCGGCTCGATACTGCGTCCCGTCCTCGAGGGGGCGGCTGCGCGCACAGGCGCGTAGCCCAAGCATGGAGGTACACCCGTGAAGGTCGGAGTGCCCACCGAGATCAAGACGGACGAATACCGGGTCGCACTGACGCCATCGGGCGTGCGCGAGCTCGCACAGCACGGTCACGAGGTGATCGTCCAGCAGGGCGCCGGCGACGGGTCGGCTGTCAGCGACGAGGACTACGTGGCGCAGGGAGCCGTGATCGTCCCCGACAGCGACGCTGTGTTCGCCAATGCCGACATGGTCTTGAAGGTCAAGGAGCCGCAGCCCGACGAGGTGGCGCGCCTGCGGCGCGGACAGCTGCTCTTCACCTACCTGCACCTCGCGCCCGACCCGGAGCTGACGCAGGGGCTGATCTCATCCGGTGCCACATGTGTGGCGTACGAGACCGTCGAGGACTCGTTCGGCCGTCTGCCGCTGCTCGCACCGATGAGCGAGATCGCGGGCAAGATCGCCACACAGGCAGGCGCGTTCATGCTCGAGAAGCCGCTCGGAGGTCGTGGCCTGCTGCTCGGAGGCGTCCCCGGCGTCGCGGCCGGGAAGGTGATGGTGATCGGCGGCGGAGTCGTCGGACAGAACGCGGCCCAGGTCGCGCTCGGGATGGGTGCCGAGGTCTACATCTACGACCGCAACATCGACCGCCTGCGTGATCTCGAACACCAGATGAACTGGCTGGCCTCGACCTGCTTCGCGTCGACACTCGAAGTCGAGCAGCGTCTGCCCGAGGTCGATCTCGTCATCGGTGCCGTGCTCGTGAAGGGCGGCAAGGCGCCGCACGTCATCACGCGCGAGCAGCTCGGGCTGATGAAGCCGGGAGCGGTGCTCGTCGACGTATCGATCGACCAGGGCGGCTGCTTCGAGACCTCACACGCGACGACCCACTCGAATCCGACCTACGAGGTGGACGGGATCACCCACTACTGCGTCGCCAACATGCCCGGGGCCGTGCCGATCACGAGCACATGGGCACTCACGAACGCCACGATGCCCTACATCGTGAAGCTCGCCGATCGAGGCGTCACCAAGGCGCTCGCCGGCGATCCCGGTTTCCTGAAAGGCCTCAACGTGGCGGCGGGCAAGGTGACCTACGCGCCGGTCGCCCAGGATCAGGGCCTCGAATACAGCGCTCCCGAAGAGGCGCTGGCGCTGATCCCCGACCTCGTCTGACGAGTTCGCCGCCGGACGGCCGCTGCTACTCTCCGGCGTCGCATGCCCACGACCAGCCAGCTCATCCGCAAAGGCCGCACGCCCAAGCCGAAGAAGCTCTCCACACCGGGTCTGAAGTCCGGCAAGGGACGCAAGAAGAAGGTCGCAGCGCCGCAGCGCCGCGGCGTCTGCACGCGCGTCTACACCACGACGCCCAAGAAGCCGAACTCCGCGCTGCGCAAGGTCGCGCGCGTGCGGCTCTCCGGCGGCTCCGAGGTCACGGCGTACATCCCCGGTGAGGGACACAACCTCCAAGAGCACTCGGTCGTGCTCGTCCGCGGCGGCCGCGTCAAGGACCTGCCGGGCGTGCGCTACAAGGTCGTTCGTGGCACGCTCGACGCCGCCGGCGTGAGCGATCGCAAGCAGGCTCGCAGCCAGTACGGCGTCAAGAAGAAGTAGAGGGAACATGCGCCGTAACTCAGCAACGCTCCGGCCCGTCGAGCCTGACCCCGTTCACCGCTCGCGCCTCGTGCAGCAGGTGATCAACAAGGTCATGCTCGACGGCAAGAAGTCGACCGCGGAGGGCATCGTCTACGACGCCCTGGCGATCCTCAGCGAGAAGACCGGCAAGGACCCGGTCGAGTCGCTCGAGATATCGCTCAAGGCACTGACGCCCGCCCTCGAGGTCCGCTCCCGCCGCGTCGGCGGCGCGACCTACCAGGTCCCCGTCGAGGTGCCCGCGCGCCGCGCGCGCACGCTCGCCGTCCGCTGGCTCGTCGAGTTCTCCCGCCAGCGGCGGGAGAAGACGATGGCCCAGCGCCTCGCCAACGAACTGCTCGATGCGCAGTCCCAGCAGGGCGGCGCCTACAAGCGCAAGGACGACATCTTCCGCATGGCGCAGGCCAACAAGGCCTTCGCGCACTATCGCTGGTAGCGGCGGCCGCCGCCGCTGTTCGCGGCCGCCTCACGCGCGCTGATCGCCGCGTGGCGGTGTCCTCGCCTTGCCGATAGCGGTGCTATCGGCTGTGGCTGCGTCCTGGCCACTCGACGCCAGCACGCCTGAGTCGACCACGGCCAGCAGCGTCGACCACCGCTCCCAGCGTCGCTGGCGGGGGTGGACTACCGCTGAAACGGACGACCACCGCTCCCAGCGTCGCTGGTAGGTGGTGGACTACCGCTGAAACGGACGACCACCGCTCCAAGCGTCGCTGGGCTACCGCTGAAACGGACGACCACCGCTCCCAGAGTCGCTGGGCGGTGGTGGACTGCCGCTGGAACGGATGACCGCCGCTCCCGGCTGCGCTGGGGTGGGGTGGGTTCAGGTGCGCCGGTTTGCGAGGGCGAGCAGGCCTCCGGCGGAGAGCAGCAGGACGCCGCCGAGCGTCTCGGCGTAGGCGCCGATGCCGGCGCCGACCTCGCCGTCACGCAGCCTGGCGCCGATCGCGCCGCTGTCGCCGATGTCGGGCAGGTCGGTGGTGACCGCGATCAGCACGGCGGCGGCACCGCTGAGCGCGATCGCCAGGCCGGCGGCGGCGGAGCCGCGCAGCGCGGCTGGGAGCAGCACGAGAGCCAGCGCGGACAGTGCCAGCAGGGCGGCGCCGTGCTCGTCCCAGCCCGTGCGGTCGAGTGCCGTGATGACGCGCTCGCTGACTGTGATCCGCAGCACCGGGGTGAGAGTCGCGGTGACGAGCGCGGCCGATCCGGCGAGCACGATGACCCCGAGCGCGGCGCGCCGCCCGGAGCGGCCGCCGCCGGCCTCCTCGCCGGGCCGGTTTTCGGGCTCGTCCCCTCTGCTATCCTCGTCGACCCGGCGTGAGGCGTCGCTCATGCGTGCCGTCCGCCGGATACGCCCCTGCTTGTCGATGGATCGCTCGAGCACATAGCGCAGCACTCGGGAAATCTCCCTGTCGTGCGCGCGGGCCCGAGAGGCCCGTTTTTCTTGCCCTCACACACTTCGGAATCCCGCTGAACCATGCCTCGTAAGTTCTCCCTCGAGCACACCCGGAACATCGGGATCATGGCGCACATCGACGCCGGCAAGACCACGACCACCGAGCGGATCCTCTACTACACCGGTCGCACCTACAAGATCGGTGAGGTCCACGAGGGCGCCGCCACGATGGACTGGATGGAGCAGGAGCAGGAGCGCGGCATCACGATCACCTCCGCTGCGACGACCTGCGAGTGGAACGACCACCGCATCAACATCATCGACACGCCCGGCCACGTCGACTTCACGGTCGAGGTCGAGCGCTCGCTGCGCGTCCTCGACGGCGCGATCGCGCTCTTCGACTCCGTCGCCGGCGTCGAGCCTCAGTCCGAGACCGTCTGGCGGCAGGCCGACAAGTACAGCGTCCCGCGCATCGCCTACATCAACAAGATGGACCGCATCGGCGCGGACTTCGACAAGGGCGTCGCAGACGATGATCGACCGCCTGGGCGCCCATCCCGTGCCGATCCAGCTGCCGATCGGTGCCGAGTCCGACTTCCTCGGGATCATCGACCTCGTCGAGATGAAGGCCGATCATCTACAAGGACGACCTCGGCAAGGAGCAGTCGACGTCGATCGAGATCCCCGCCGAGCATGCCGACGCCGCCGCCCAGGCGCGCGCGAGCACCTGCTCGAAGAGGTCTCGCACTACGACGACGAGCTCGTCGAGCTGATCCTCGAGGAGGCCGAGATCCCCGTCGCGCGCCTCAAGCAGGCGATCCGCAAGGCGACGCTCGACCTCAAGTTCACGCCGGTCCTGTGCGGCTCGTCGTTCAAGAACAAGGGCGTGCAGCCGCTGCTCGACGCGGTCATCGACTACCTCCCGTCGCCGCTCGACGTCCCGCCGGTCGAGGGCCTCGAGCCCGAAGACCGACGAGCCCGTGCGTCCGCAACGCCGACGACTCCGAGCCGTTCGCGGCGCTCGCCTTCAAGATCATGGCCGACCCGTTCGTCGGCAAGCTCACCTACTTCCGCGTCTACTCGGGCACGCTCGAGGCCGGCTGGCCGCGTGCTCAACGTCACGACCGGCAAGACCGAGCGCGTCGGCCGCATCCTGATGATGCACGCCAACGATCGCGAGGACGCTGCAGGAGGTCTACGCGGGCGACATCGCCGCGGCGCGTCGGCATCAAGCAGATCGTCACCGGTGACACGCTCGCCGCGCCGGACGCGCCGATCAAGCTCGAGCAGATCGTCTTCCCCGAGCCGGTCATCAAGGTCGCCGTCGAGCCCAAGACGAAGTCCGACCAGGAGAAGATGTCGGTCGCCCTCGGCCGCCTGGCCGAGGAGGACCCGACCTTCCAGGTCCAGACCAACGAGGAGACCGGCCAGACCGAGATCTCCGGCATGGGCGAGCTGCACCTCGAGGTGCTCGTCGACCGCATGCGGCGCGAGTTCAAGCGTCGAGGCGAACGTCGGCAAGCCGCAGGTCTCCTACCGCGAGACCGTCCGCGGCGACAGCCCTGAAGATCGAGGGCAAGTTCGTGCGCCAGACCGGTGGCTCGGGCCAGTACGGCGTCGTCTACATCAACATCGAGCCGGCGCCCGGCGAGGGCTTCGACTTCGTCAACAAGATCAAGGGCGGCTCGATCCCCTCGGAGTTCATCCCCGCGGTCGAGAAGGGCTGCGAGGAGGCGCTGGCCAACGGCGTCAAGGCCGGCTACCCGATGGTCGACGTGCGCGTGACGCTCGTCGACGGCAAGTACCACGACACGGACTCGTCGGAGATCGCCTTCAAGATCGCCGGCTCGCTCGCGTTCAAGGAGGCGGCGCGGCGTGCCAAGCCGGTCCTGCTCGAGCCGATCTTCAAGGTCGAGGTCGTGACGCCGGAGGAGTTCATGGGCGACGTCATCGGCGACCTCAACCGCCGGCGCGGCCGCGTCGAGGGGCATGGAGGCCGCGCGGCAACGCCCAGGTCGTGAACGGCTACGTTCCGCTGAGCGAGATGTTCGGCTACGCCACCGACCTGCGGTCGATGACCCAGGGCCGAGCGACGTACACCATGCAGTTCGAGAAGTACGACGAGGTTCCGCCGAACATCGCCGAGAAGATCGTCGAGCACCGAACAGGCGCCCCGGTAGCGGCCTAGAAGTCGCCGCGGAGACGCATTTAGATAGCTTTCACTGGTTCGCCTAATAGCGGCCGACCAGACCCCCACCGACGCACACACACAGGAGCGAACCGCAGTGGCCAAGGAGAAGTTCGAGCGCGACAAGCCGCACGTCAACGTCGGCACGATCGGTCACATCGACCACGGCAAGACGACGCTGACCGCGGCGATCACGACGGTGCTCGCCGAGAAGATGGGCGGCGAGGCACGCAGCTTCGACGAGATCGACAACGCTCCTGAGGAGAAGGAGCGCGGCATCACGATCGCGACGTCGCACGTCGAGTACGAGACCGAGAACCGGCACTACGCGCACGTCGACTGCCCCGGTCACGCCGACTACGTCAAGAACATGATCACGGGCGCCGCGCAGATGGACGGCGCGATCCTCGTGGTCTCGGCGGCCGACGGCCCGATGCCGCAGACGCGCGAGCACATCCTGCTCGCCCGCCAGGTCGGCGTGCCGTACATCGTCGTGTTCCTCAACAAGGTCGACATGGTCGACGACGAGGAGCTCCTCGAGCTCGTCGAGGTCGAGGTCCGCGAGCTGCTGTCCGAGTACGACTTCCCGGGCGACGACATCCCGTTCATCAAGGGCTCGGCGCTCAAGGCGCTCGAGGGTGACGCAGGAGTACAAGCAGGCAAGATCGTCGACCTCGCCGAGCAGCTCGACACCTACATCCCCGAGCCCGAGCGCGACCTCGACAAGCCGTTCCTGATGCCGGTCGAGGACGTCTTCTCGATCACCGGCCGCGGCACCGTCGCGACCGGGCCGCATCGAGCAGGGCATCGTCAACACCGGCGACACCGTCGAGATCGTCGGCATCAAGGACACGACCAACACGGTCGTGACCGGCGTCGAGATGTTCCGCAAGATCCTCGACGAGGGTCAGGCCGGCGACAACGTCGGCTGCCTGCTGCGCGGCACCAAGCGTGAGGAGATCGAGCGCGGGCAGGTCCTCTGCAAGCCGGGCTCGATCACGCCGCACACCAAGTTCAAGGCCGAGGTCTACGTCCTCAAGAAGGAGGAGGGCGGCCGTCACACGCCGTTCTTCACCGGATACCGGCCGCAGTTCTACTTCCGCACCACCGACGTGACCGGCGTCGCCAACCTGCCCGAGGGCGTCGAGATGGTCATGCCGGGCGACAACGTCGCGATGGACGATCGAGCTGATCCAGCCGATCGCCATGGACGCCGGCCTGCGCTTCGCCATCCGCGAGGGTGGTCGCACCGTCGGCTCCGGCGTCGTCACGGAGATCGTCGAGTAACACGGCAGCGGTGCCGGAGCCCGGCCGGGCTCCGGCACGACGCGCCTTCGCACCGGATACGACTGCAGTACCCCAGGGGGCGGGCCCCGGCAGGTGCAGCGGGATCCGCCTTCGGCGCGCAATGAGCCAGCACAGACCTTCATTTCAGACAGCAGACGGAACGAGACCGAGAGCAGCACATGGCAGCCGCCACCCAGAACAAGATCCGCATCCGCCTCAAGGCCTACGACCACCAGGCCATCGAGACGGCGGCCAAGGAGATCGTCGAGACGGCCACGCGCACCGGCGCGACCGTCACCGGTCCCGTGCCGCTGCCGACCGAGAAGAACGTCTACTGCGTGATCCGCTCGCCGTTCAAGGACAAGGACTCACGCGAGCACTTCGAGATCCGCACGCACAAGCGGCTGATCGACATCCACCAGCCGACGCCCAAGACGGTCGACTCGCTCCAGCGGCTCGACCACCTTCCCGCGGGCGTCGACATCGAGATCCGTCTGGCCGAGCTGATGGCAGCGATCCTCGCCAAGAAGCTCGGGATGACCCAGCGTCTTCCTCGACGACGGTCGCGTCGAGCGCGTCACCGTGCTCGAGGCCGGGCCGTGCCCGGTCACCGCGATCCGCACCGGCGAGCGCGACGGCTACGACGCCGTGCAGCTCGCGTTCGGCGCGACGAAGGAGAAGCAGCTCACCAAGCCCGAGCTCGGCCACCTGAAGAAGGCCGACGCCGCGTCCGCACAAGCACCTCGTCGAGTTCCGCGACGAGGCCGGCGAGCTCAACGTCGGTGACACGTCACCGTCGACACCTTCGCCGAGGGCGACAAGGTCAAGGTCGCCGGCGTCTCGAAGGGCAAGGGCTTCCAGGGCACGATCAAGCGCCACAACTTCACGTCGCGGTCCGAAGTCGCACGGCTCGCACAACGTGCGTGCGCCCGGGCTCGATCGGCGCCTCGGCGTGGCCGGCGCGCGTCTTCAAGGGCATCCGCGGCCCCGGCCAGATGGGCAACAAGCGCGTCACGCAGCGCGGCCTGACGGTCGTGCGGGTCGACGCCGACCAGAACCTGCTGCTCGTCCGCGGCGCCGTTCCCGGCGCCGAGCGGCGGCCTCGTGGAGGTGCGCACCGATGCCTGACGCTCCCGTCCTCGGCGCGCACCAAGAAGGTCAAGCTCGACGACGACGGCGTTCGGCGCCAGCTTCAACGACCAGCTCGTCCACGAGACCGTGCGTGCCGAGCTGAACGCACGCCGCGGGGCACCGCCTCGACCAAGACGCGCGGCGAGGTTCGCGGCGGCGGCGCCAAGCCGTGGCGCCAGAAGGGCACCGGCCGCGCCCGCGCGGGCTCGATCCGCTCGCCGATCTGGACCGGCGGCGGCATCGTCTTCGGCCCGCAGCCGCGCCACTACACCTTCAAGGTCAACCGCAAGGAGCGCCGCGCCGCGCTGCGCAGCGCGCTCTCGGTGCACGCCGAGCGCGGCTCGCTCGCGGTTCTCGACGCCGGCGCCGTTCGCCGACACGCCGTCCACGCAAGCAGGCGGCGCAGCTGCTCGCCGACTGGGCCGGCGGCGGCGTCCGTGCTGGTCGTGCTCGCGGCCGATCAGGAGCGTGTCGCCCTGTCCTTCCGCAACCTCGAGCGCGTCTCCGTGCTGCCGGCCGACGACGGCGGCGTCGCCGACGTCATCGGCGCCGCGACGCTGCTCGTCAGCGAGGACGCGCTCGGCGCGCTCGACCGCACGCGCCACGGCGGCGTGCGCGACGACGGAGGAGGAGGACTGATCTGGACGCACACCAGGTCATCATCCGCCCGGTCGTGAGCGAGAAGAGCTACGTGCTCGCCGCGAACGACAAGTACACCTTCCGCGTCCATCCGGACGCGCACAAGACGCAGATCCGCCAGGCCGTCGAGGCGCTCTTCGACGTCAACGTCGTCGACGTGCGCACGTCGTCGGTCAAGTCCAAGCCGAAGCGCCGCGGGCACACGTCCGGGCGCACGCGGCCGTGGAAGAAGGCGATCGTGCAGGTGCGCGCCGGGCGAGACGCATCCCCATCTTCCAGGGCCTCCAGGGCCTCGAGGGCTAGGAGTCACTGAACCATGGCCGATTCGCAAGCCCAAGCCCACGAGTCCCGGTCGTCGCTTCTCGACGTACCCGGACTTCGCAGAGATCACCAAGACCGAGCCCGAGAGCACGCTCGTCGAGGGCCTCAAGAAGACCGGCGGTCGCAACTCCAACGGCCGCAAGACCTCGCGTCATCGCGGCGGCGGCGCCAAGCGCCTCTACCGCAGGATCGACTTCAAGCGCCGCAAGGACGGCGTGCCCGGCGAAGGTCGCCGCGATCGAGTACGACCCCAACCGCACCGCCTACATCGCGCTGCTGCACTACGTCGACGGCGAGAAGGCCTACATCCTGGCGCCCGGCGCGACTGCGGGTCGGCATGATGGTGATGTCCGGGCCCGGGCGCGGAGATCACGGTCGGCAACTGCCTGCCGCTGGCGCAGCATGCCCGTCGGCACCGTGGTGCACAACGTCGAGCTGCAGCCCGGCCGCGGCGGCCAGATCGGCCGCTCCGCCGGCACGGCGATCCAGCTCATGGCCAAGGACGGCGACATGGCGACGCTGCGCCTGCCGTCCGGCGAGATGCGGATGGTGCGCGCCGAGTGCCGCGCGACGGTCGGCACGATCGGCAACGCCGACCACCAGAACGTCAAGATCGGCAAGGCCGGCCGCAAGCGTCACATGGGCGTCCGCCCGCAGACGCGCGGCACGGCGATGAACCCGGTCGACCACCCGCACGGCGGCGGCGAGGGCTCCACCACCGCTGGGCGCCATCCGGTGACCCCGTGGGGCAAGCCGACGCTCGGCTACCGCACGCGCAAGAAGAACAAGACGTCCGACCGCTACATCGTCCGCGGCCGCCGCCGTGGGCAAGGGCAAGAGGTAGACCAGATGAGTCGTTCGAGCAAGAAGGGGCCGTTGGTCGAGGAGCGTCTCATGACGCGCATCGACGCGATGAACGCGGAGAACAAGAAGCAGATGGTCAAGACCTGGTCGCGCGCCTCGACGATCTTCCCGGAGATGGTCGGTCACACGATCGCCGTCCACGACGGCCGCAAGCACGTGCCCGGTGTTCGTCAGCGAGTCGATGGTCGGGCACAAGCTCGGCGAGTTCGCGCCGACGCGCACCTACCGCGGCCATGCCGGCTCGGGGAAGGTCCGCTGACGATGGCCGAGACGAGAAGACGACCCGGAGCACGGTCGACGAGGAGGTCGACGCCGTCGAGGCGGCCGCCGAGGCGCCGCTGCCGAGGACGCCGGCCGAGCAGGCCGACGAGGCCGCCGCAGGCGAGTGCCGAGCAGGCCCGGAGAGCCGGTGCCGAGGCGAGGCCGACGCGCGAGGCCGCCGGCGAGCGCCGTCGCCGAGAAGAGGCCGCGGCGCCGCAGCGCCGCCGCAAGAGCCGCCGAGCCCGTGGAGGAGCCGGCCAAGCCGGCCCGCGTGCGCGAGCCGGGGCGAGATGCCCGGTCGTGCGCGCACAGGCCAAGTACGTGCGCACCTCCGCGCGCAAGGCGCGCCTCGTGTGCGACCACATCCGCGGCAAGTCCGTCATCGAGGCGCGCGCGATCCTCGCGCACACCCCGCGCGCGGTCGCCGAGGACTGGGAGAAGCTGCTCGAGTCCGCCGTCGCCAACGCCGAGCACAACCACGAGCTGCTCGGCGACGATCTGCTGCATCCTCAGCATCACCGCCGACGAGGGCCCGACGCTCAAGCGTTTCCGCCCGCGCGCCATGGGCCGCGCGTACGCGGATCCGCAAGCGCACCGAGCCACCTCACGATCACGCTCACGCCGAAGGAGTAAGGAAGACATGGGACAGAAGGTCCATCCCGAGTCCATGCGCGTGGGCTACATCCACGACTGGAAGTCGCACTGGTTCACCGAGCGTCACTTCGCCGACTACCTGGTCGAGGACGTCCGCATCCGCGCGCACATCACGAACCGGCTCTCGCACGCGGGCCTCTCGGACATCACGATCCGCAAGGACGCGAACGAGGTGGAGGTCAACATCCACACGGCGCGCCCGGGCATCGTCATCGGCAAGTCCGGCAGCGAGGTCGACGCGCTGCGCCGCGACCTGCACCGCATCACGGGCAAGTCGGTCAAGGTCAACATCCTCGAGATCAAGCGGCCCGAGCTCGACGCCGACGCTCGTCGCGCAGTCGGTCGCCGAGCAGCTGCAGAACCGCGTCGCCTTCCGCCGTGCGATGAAGCGCGCGCTCACGAGCGCGATGCGCTCCGGTGCCAAGGGCTGCAAGATCCAGGTCGGCGGCCGCCTCGGCGGCGCGGAGATGGCGCGCACCGAGAGCTACTCCGACGGTCGCGTGCCGCTGCACACGCTGCGCGCCGACATCGACTACGGCTTCGACGAGGCGCGCACGACGTTCGGCCGCATCGGCGTGAAGTGCTGGATCAACAAGGGCGAGATCATGCCCGAGGGCTTCACCGGCGTGGACCTGACCGACCTCGGACGCCCGCGACGCCAGCAAGCGCGCGACGATCGCGGCCGACGATCGCGGCGGCCGTGGACGCGGCGATGGGCGCGGGCGCGGACGCGGACGCGGCGGCCAGGGTCGCGGTGGCGCCGGGTGGCGGCGGCTTCGGCGGCGGTCGCGGCGGCCGGGGTGGCGGCGGCTTCGGCGGCGGCGGCGGCGGCGGTCGTGGTCGCGGCCCGCAGGGAGGTGGTCGCTGATGCTCGCTCCCAAGCGCGTCAAGCACCGCAAGGTGCATGCGCGGGCCGCAGCCGCGGGTACTCGCGCGGCCAGACGACGGTGCAGTTCGGCGAGTACGGCCTGAAGGCGCTCGACGCACGGCTACCTGACGCAACCGCCAGATCGAGGCCGCGCGTATCGCGATGACCCGCAAGATCAAGCGCGGCGGCAAGGTCTGGATCAACCTCTTCCCGGACAAGCCGTTCACCAAGAAGCCGGCCGAGACCCGCATGGGCTCCGGCAAGGGCTCACCCGGAGGGCTGGGTCGCCGTCGTCAAGCCCGGGCGCGTGATGTTCGAGCTCTCCGGCGTGCCGGAGGATCTCGCCCGCGAGGCGATGCGCCTCGCCGGTCGCAAGCTGCCCGTGCGCACCAAGTTCGTCACGCGAGAGGACCAGCGCTGATGGCTACGTCCAAGGAACTGCGCGACCTGCCAGGACGACGAGCTGCTCGAGCACATCAGGACGCGCGCGCAAGGAGATCTTCGGGCTGCGCTTCCAGCACGCCACCGGCGAGCTGGAGAACACCGCCGGGATGGGCGCCGCCAAGCGCGAGCTCGCTCGCGCGCTGACCGTCGCGCGTGAGCGCGGCATCGACATTGACGAGCATTCGCTGACATGGCCGACGAAGAGAAGACTGAGAATCAGGACACGCCCGAGGAGCCCGTGCCGCCGAGGAGCCCGTGCGAGGAGCCCGAGCCGAGGCCCGTGGCTGAGGAGCCCGTCGCCGAGGAGCCCGTGGCCGAGGAGCCGGTCGCTGAGGCCCCGCTGAGGAGCCGGTGGCCGAGGCACCTGCTGAGGAGCCCGCGGCCGAGGAGCCCGTGGCCGAGGCACCCGGCGCTGAGGCACCCGCGCCGACCGCTGAGCCCGAGGAGCAGCTCTCACCCAAGGAGCGGCGCCGCCGCACGCGCTCGACCCACAGCGGCGAGGCGCGACCGCAGCGCAGCCCGGAGGAGCGCCAGGCCGAGCGCCGCGAGCAGCGTCGCGCCAAGGCTGCCGCTCGCACGCCGTCGCCGCGCCAAGGAGCGCGACAAGCGCGCCGAGCGTGAGAACAAGGTCGGAACCCCGCCGGCCGAGCGAGGGACGGGAACGCCGCAGGTGCGCCAGGGCATCGTCACGTCGGCGACAAGGCCGACAAGACGGTCACCGTCCGCATCGACAGCGCCAAGCGGCACCGCCGCTACCAGAAGATCGTCGCGCTCGACGAAGAAGCTGCACGCCCACGACGAGAGCAACGACGCCCGTGAGGGCGACACCGTCCGCGTCGATCGAGTGCCGCCCGATGTCGCGCACCAAGCGCTGGCGTCTCGTCGAGATCCTGGAGCGTGCCAAGTGATCCAGAACGAATCCCGCCTCAAGGTCGCCGACAACACCGGCGCGCGCGAGATCCTCTGCATCCGCGTGCAGGGCGGCTCGCGCCGCCGCTACGCCGCACGTCGGTGACATCATCGTCGCCACCGTCAAGCAGGCGACGCCGAACGGCACCGTCAAGAAGGGCGAGGTCGTCAAGGCCGTCGTCGTGCGCACGAAGAAGGAGTTCGGGCGCGACGACGGGACCTACATCGCCTTCGACGAGAACGCCGCGGTGATCATCGACGCGCAGAACAACCCGCGCGGTACCCGCATCTTCGGGCCGGTCGCGCGCGAACTGCGCGACCGCAACTTCATGAAGATCGTCTCGCTCGCTCCGGAGGTGCTGTAGTGGCTAGCATGAGAATCCGGATCCGGCGCGACGACGAGGTCGTCGTGATCAGCGGCAAGGACCGCGGGCAAGACCGGCAAGGTCCTGCGCGTCGATCCGAAGAGTCACGGGTCTTCGTCGAGGGCCTGAACATCATCAAGCGCCATCAGCGCCCGACCCAGGCGCAGGCGTCGACCGCGCCGCGCAGATCGGCGGCGTGATCGAGAAGGAAGGCCCGATCCACATCAGCAACGTCATGCTCGTCGACCCCAAGGACCACAAGCCCACGCGCGTCGGCGTCAGTCCGCGAGGGCGGCGTGCGCAACCGCGTGACCAAGCGGTCCGGGACGAAGCTCGACTGATCGGCACCACGATGGCCACCACCCAGACACCGCCCGCCTGAAGCAGCGCTACCTCGACGAGATCCGTCCTGCACTCGTCGAGCAGTTCGGCTACACGAGCGTCATGCAGGTGCCGCGCATCGAGAAGATCACCCTCAACATGGGCGTCGGCGACGCCAAGCAGGACTCCAAGATCCTCGAGGCCGCGCAGGAGCAGCTCGCGCCAGATCGCCGGCCAGAAGCCGAACGTGCGCCGCGCCCGCAAGTCGATCGCCAACTTCAAGCTGCGCGAGGGCATGCCGGTCGGCGTCGCCGTCACGCTGCGCGGCGAGCGCGTGTACGAGTTCCTCGATCGCCTGACCTCGATCGCGATCCCGCGTATCCGCGACTTCCGCGGGCTGCCCGCCAAGTCTTCGACGGCCGCGGCAACTACTCGATCGGCGTGCGCGAGCAGATCATCTTCCCCGAGATCGACTACGACGCGGTCGACCAGGTTCGCGGCCTCGACATCGCGATCACGACCTCCGCCAAGACCGACGAGGAGGGCTACGCCCTGCTCGAGATGCTCGGGATGCCGTTCGCCGCGAGGGCGCCCGAGCAGACGACCGCCAGGAGCTGAACCGATGGCCAAGACTTCTCTGCGCGTCAAGCAGACGCGCGCACACCGAAGTACAAGACACGCGGCTACACGCCGCTGCCGCCGCTGCGGCCGTTCGCGCGCCGTGTACCGCAAGTTCGGCCTCTGCCGGATCTGCCTGCGCGAGCTTGCGCACGAGGGCTACATCCCCGGCATGACGAAGAGCAGCTGGTAGACCGCCATGTCGATGACCGACCCGATCGCCGACTTCCTGACCCGCGTGCGCAACGGCATCACGGCGCAGCACGACGTCGTGGAGATCCCGTCCTCGAAGCTGAAGCGCGAGATGGCCCGCATCCTTCAGGAGCAGGGCTACATCGCGGGCTTCGACATCGAGGCGCCGAACGAGCGAGCACCCCGGCGAGCTGCTGCGAGTCAGGCTGAAGTACGCCGAGGACCGCTCCAGCGCGATCACCGGCCTGAAGCGCGCCTCGCGTCCGGGCCAGCGCTACTACGTCGCACAACGGCGGCATCCCGAAGGTCCAGGGCGGCATGGGCACCGCGATCATGTCCACGTCGAGAGGCGTGATGACCGGCCACGAGGCCCGCGCAGCGGGCGTCGGGGGCGAGGTCGTCGCGTTCGTCTGGTAGCGCGCATGTCTCGCATCGGACGCAAGCCCATCGCCGTCCCCGCCGGCGTCGAGTCAAGATCGAGCCCGAGCTCGTCACGCGTCAAGGGCCCCAAGGGGAACCTCAGCGAGCGCGTCTCGCGCGACATCGACGGTCGCCGCAGGACGGCGACCAGCTCGTCGTCACGCGCCCGACCGACCGCGGCGAGCACCGCGCCCTGCACGGGCTGACGCGCTCGCTGGTCGCCAACATGGTCGAGGGCGTCACCAACGGCTACGAGAAGACGCTCGAGATCCAGGGCGTCGGCTACCGCGCCGCGCTCAAGGGCAAGAGACCTCGAGCTGGCGCTCGGCTACTCGCACCCGGTGCGCGATCGAGGCGCCCGAGGGCATCGAGTTCGAGGTGCCTCAGCCGACGCGCGTGATCGTGCAAGGGCATCGCCAAGCAGGTCGTCGGCGAGGTCGCCGCAAACATCCGCAAGCAGCGTCCGCCGGAGCCCTACAAGGGCAAGGGCATCCGCTACGAGGGCGAGTACGTCGCCCGGAAGGTCGGTAAGCGCGCATGACCGTCACGACCAAGGGCCAGCAGCGCCTGCGCCGCCGCCGTCGCGTCCGCGCCAAGGTCTCCGGCACCGCCGAGCGGCCCCGCGATCTCCGTCTTTCGCTCCAACCGCGGCATCGCCGCGCAGCTCATCGACGACGACGCCGGCGCACACGCTGGCCGCTGTCAGCTGGACCGAAGCCGAGCTCCGCAAGCTCGCCCCGATGGAGCAGGCGGCGGCGGCCGGCAAGCTGCTCGCCGAGCGCGCGAAGGACGCACGGCGTCGACGCCGTCGTCTTCGATCGCGGCGGCTACCAGCTACCACGGCCGCGTCAAGGCCTTCGCCGAGGGCGTCCGCGAGGGCGGACTGACCGTCTGAGACAGGAAGCAGTCACGAGCATGGCAATCAGATCGCACCGTCAGTCCCGCCGGCCTGGACCTCCAGGAGCGGGTCGTCGAGATCAACCGCGTCGCCAAGGTCGTCAAGGGCGGCCGGCGCTTCTCGTTCACCGCGCTCGTCGTCGTCGGCGACGAGAAGGACGTCGTCGGCGTCGGCTACGGCAAGGCCAACGAGGTCCCGCTGGCGATCCAGAAGGGCGTCGAGCGCGCGAAGAAGAACCTCTTCCGCGTTCCCGCGCCACGGTGCGACGATCACGCACGAGACGACGGGCGTCTACGGCTCCGGCCGTGTGTTCCTCAAGCCGGCGTCGCCCGGTACCGGCGTGATCGCCGGCGGCGGCGTGCGCGCGGTGCTCGAGCTGGCCGGCATCCACGACATCCTCAGCAAGAGCCTCGGCTCGCAGAACCCGATCAACCTCGTCAAGGCGACGATCGCCGGCCTGCAGGCCTGCGCACGCCGCAGGAGGTCGCCGCAGCTGCGCGGCCTGTCGATCAACGAGGTCCTCGGGCTGACGCAGCAGACGGCGGGCGGCGAGCACGATCACCGCTGACGAGGCAGCCGGAGGCACCTGAGCAGGACCGCGCCGATGACGCAGCGAGCAGGTGACCGCGTGAGCGACATCCGGGTCACCCAGGTCAAGTCGCGCAACGGCTCCAACGAAGCCGCAGCGCGACACGCTGCGCTCGCTCGGCCTGCGCCGCATCGGTCACACTGTCGAGCGTCAGCGACTCGCCGCAGACCCGCGGCATGATCCACGCCGTCCGTCATCTCGTGCGCGTCGAGGAGGAAGGCTCGTGAGCCCCGCCGACAAGAAGATCGAGCCGAGGCCGCCGAAGAGCGTCGGCCTCCACAACCTGAAGCCGGCACCCGGCAGCCGCCGGCCGCGCAAGCGCGTCGGCCGCGGGCACGGCTCCGGCCACGGCAAGACCTCCGGTCGCGGTCACAAGGGCTACGGCGTCGCGCTCGGGCGCCAAGGACCGCGCGCGCTTCGAGGGCGGCCAGATGCCGATCCACATGCGGATGCGCAAGCTGCGCGGCCCGCACATGAAGAAGTCGATGCCGTTCGAGCCGTTCCGCACGCACACGCAGGCGGTCAACCTGCGACGACCTCGAGGCCCGCTTCGACTCCGGCGCCGAGGTGACGCTCGACGCGCTGCGCGCAAGGCGACCTCGGCAAGCGCAAGGACGTGCCCGGTCAAGATGCTCGCCAAGGGCGAGATCACCAAGCCGCTGACCGTCCACGCACACGCCTTCAGCGGCATCGGCCCGCGCGGCGATCGAGGCCGCCGGCGGCACCTGCGTCGTCGTCGAGCCGTAGCCGGACCCTGCGCAGCATGGTCGCCACGATCCTCAGCGCGTTCACCGTCGCGGAGATCCGCAAGAAGCTGCTGTTCACGGCGGCGATGCTCGCCCTCTACCGCCTCGGCGCGCACATCCCGGTCCCCGGCGTCAACGTCGAACGCCGTCCAGGACATCCAGGAGCAGTTCGGCGGCGGCGGCATCCTCAACCTGCTGAACACGTTCAGCGGCGGCGGGCTGTCGCGGATCGCGGTCTTCGCGCTCGGGCATCATGCCCTACATCACGGCGTCGATCATCCTGCAGCTGCTGACGGTCGTCGTGCCGTCGCTGGAGAAGCTCTCCGAAGGAGGGCGAGGTCGGCCAGGCGCGGATCACGCAGTACACGCGCTACCTGACGGTCGGCCTGTCGTTCGCGCAGGCGATCGGCTACGTCTTCCTGTTCCGCTCGTTCGAGGCCGGCGCCGGGCCAGTCGGTCATCGAGAACTTCAACGTCGCGCACGCTGTTCCTGATCGTCATGGTGCTGACCGCCGGCTGCGTGCTGCGTGATGTGGATGGGCGAGCTGATCACCCAGCGCGGCATCGGCAACGGCATCTCGCTGATGATCTTCGCGTCGATCGTCGCCGGCCTGCCGAACGGCGTGCAGGCCTGGTGGACGAACCCCGACCAGGTCTTCAAGGTGATGATGCCGTTCCTCGCGCTCGCGCGTGATCGCGGCCGTCGTGTTCATCCAGGAGGGCCAGCGGCGCATCCCGGTCCAGTACGCCAAGCGCGTGATCGGCCGCCGGATGAGCGGCGGCGGCCAGACCTACCTGCCGCTGCGCGTGAACATGGCCGGCGTGATCCCGGTCATCTTCGCCGCCTCGATCATGGCCTTCCCGCCGACCGTCGGGCAGCTGATCCAGCAGCCGTGGGCTCAGGACCTGTCGAACTTCTTCAGTCCGTCGGACGGCGCCGTACGTCGTCGGCGAGACGGTCTTCATCATCCTCTTCACGTACTTCTACACCGCGGTCACGTTCAACCCGGTCGACCAGGCGGACAACCTCAAGAAGTACGGCGGCTTCATCCCGGGCGTGCGTCCCGGGCGGCCGACGGCGGAGTTCCTCGACCGGATCCTCGCGCGCCTGACCTTCCCGGGCGCGCTCTACCTCGCGGCGGTCGCCGCGCTGCCGACGATCCTGATCAACCAGACCGTCTGCGAACTTCTACTTCGGCGGCACGTCGCTGCTGATCGTCGTCGGCGTCGCGCTCGACACGATGAAGCAGCTCGAGGCGCAGCTGATGATGCGCAACTACGAGGGCTTCCTGAAGTAGCAGGGTCGCGACTGTCCGAGCTGAACCTCATCCTCCTCGGTCCTCCCGGCGCCGGCAAGGGCACGCAGGCCGAGCGGATCCGCGAGGACTTCGGGCTGGCCTACATCGCCACCGGCGACATGCTGCGCCAGCGCGGTCAGCGACGGGCACGCGCGCTCGGCGTGCGAGGCCAAGCCGATACATGGACGCCGGCGAGCTCGTCCCGGACGACCTGATCATCGCGCATGATCCGTCGAGCGTCTGCAGGAGGACGACGCCCGCGACGGCTTCCTGCTCGACGGCTTCCCGCGCACCGTCGTCCAGGCGGACGCGCTCGACGAGACGCTCGAGGAGCACGGCCGCGCGGCTCACCGCCGCGCTGCTGATCGATGCAGCCCGGACGAGGAGATCGTGCGCCGCGTCTCCGGGCGCCGCGCTGAGCCCGAGCAGCGGCCGCGTCTACCACGTCGAGTTCGACCCGCCCGCAGCGTCGAGGGCGTATGCGACGAGGACGGCTCAGACGCTGGTCCAGCGCGACGACGACAGGCCGGAGACGGTCCGCAAGCGCCTCGAGGTCTACCACGAGCAGACCGCGCCGCTCGATCGGCCTACTACGAGGAGCGCGGGCTGCTGCACCGCATCGACGGAACGCGCGACGCCGACCGAGGTGCACGACCACGTGCGCGCGACGATCGCGACGCTGCGGCTCGAAGCGGACGTCTGAGCCGGCGCGGCAGCAACGGTCGTGATCATCAAGAAGACCCCGGCCGAGATCGAGAAGATGGCCGCGGCGGGCGACGTGCACGCACGCACGCTGCGAGCTGCTCGAGGTCAAGATCCGCGCGGGCGTCACGACGCAGGAGCTCGACGAGGCCGCCGAGCGCTACATCCGCTCGCAGGGCGCCGTGCCGTCGTTCAAGGGCTACCGCGGCTTCCCGGGCTCGATCTGCGCGTCGCCGAACGCGATGGTCGTGCACGGCATCCCGGGGCCCTATCGCCTCGCGCGACGGCGACATCATCTCGATCGACATCGGCGTGACGCTCGACGGCTGGGTCGCCGACGGCGCGCGCACGTTCCCGGTCGGCGCCGTGTCGCCCGGTCGCCGAGAAGCTGCTCGAGGTCACCGAGGCAGTCGCTGTTCGACGCGGTCGAGCAGGCTGCGTCCCGGCAACCGGCTCGGTGACATCTCGCACGCGGTCCAGACGCGCGTCGAGGGCGCCGGCATGTCGGTCGTGCGCTCGCTGGTCGGCCACGGCGATCGGTCGCGAGATGCACGAGGACCCGCAGGTCCCGAACTTCGGCGAGCCCGGCCGCGGGCCGCTGCTCGAGGAGGGCATGGTCCTGGCGATCGAGCCGATGGTCACCGCCGGGCGCCACATGGTGCGGATGGGCGACGACGGCTGGGCGATCTTCTCGCAGGACGGGTCGCTGGCGGCCCACTTCGAGTTCACCGTCGCGATCACCGCCGACGGCCCGCGGATCCTCACTCCGTGGCACCTGCCGGAGGCCGCAGAGGCGTCCGGACGCCGGCTCTGCCGCCTGAGCGCGCCCGTGAACGGTGCTTTGCTAGTGTGTTCGGTCCGCGCGCCCGCGTCCTGCGCTGTGCGTCGCGTCCGCGAAAGGTAGCGGCGGCCCCCTGCGGCAGCCAGAGCCGATCGCCGGTCCACTCGACGAAGAAGGAACGATGAAGGTACGACCGTCGGTCAAGCCGATGTGCGAAAAGTGCAAGATCATCCGGCGCCATGGCGCCGTTCTCGTGATCTGCTCAGAACCCGCGCCACAAGCAGCGTCAGGGGTGACCGGCTAGATGGCTCGTATCGCCGGGGTCAACGTGCCCCTCAACAAGCGCGCCGAGATCGGCCTGACGTACGTCTACGGCATCGGCCGCGCGACTGTCGAACAAGATCCTCGCCGAGGCCGGGCGTCAGACCCGGACACGCTACGTCCGCGACCTGACCGAGGACGAGGTCGTCAAGCTCCGCGACCTGGTCGAGCGCGACCTGACCGTCGAGGGCGACCTGCGCCGCGAGCGCTCCCAGAACATCAAGCGCCTGATGGAGATCGGCTGCTACCGCGGCATGCGCCACCGTCGCGGCCTCCCGGTCCGCGGCCAGAAGACCAAGACCAACGCCCGCACGCGCAAGGGACCCAAGCGCATGCAGATCGCCGGCAAGAAGAAGCCGGGCAAGAAGTACGAGGAGTCCTGCATGCCCGCACCCAAGCGCCCGCAGCGCGGCCGCCGCAAGCCGAAGAAGAACATCCCGGTCGGCCAGGCCCACATCAAGACGAGCTTCAACAACACGATCGTCGTCGCTGACCGACCGCGAGGGCAACGTGATCGCGTGGGAGTCCGCCGGCGGCGCCGGCTTCAAGGGCTCGCGCAAGTCCACCCCGTTCGCCGCGCAGGTGACGGCCGACGCCGCCGCCCGCAAGGGCATGGAGCAGGGCCTGCAGAAGGTCGACGTCTACGTGAAGGGCCCGGGCTCCGGCCGCGAGACGGCGATCCGCTCGCTCCAGGCCGCCGGCCTCGAGGTCACGAGCGTCCGCGACGTCACCCCGCAGGCCCACAACGGCTGCCGCCCCCGCAAGCGGCGCCGCGTCTGAGGAACACGCATGGCTCGAGATACCAGCCCCCAGTGCAAGCAGTGCCGCCGCGAGGGCCAGAAGCTCTTCCTCAAGGGCGAGCGCTGCCTCACCGACAAGTGCGGCTTCGAGCGCCGCGCGTACCCGCCGGGCGACCACGGCCGTGGTCGCCATGAAGCAGAGCGAGTACCGCGTCCAGCTGCGCGAGAAGCAGAAGGCGCGCCGCTACTACGGCGTGCTCGAGGGCCAGTTCCGCCGCTACTACGACAAGGCGAGCCGCCAGCAGGGCATCACCGGCGAGAACCTGCTGACGCTGCTCGAGCGCCGCTTCGACAACGTGCTCGTGCGCCTCGGCTTCGCCGCGTCGCGGCGCCAGGCGCGTCAGCTGATCCGTCACGGTCACTGGACGATCAACGGCCGTCGCGTCGACATCCCGAGCTACCAGGTGCGCGAGGGCGACATCATCGCCCTCAAGACCGGCAGCCCGGCCGAGCCGCTGATCCGCGAGGCGACCGAGCTCACCGCGCAGGTGCCGGCCTGGCTGCAGGCCGATCACGACTCGCTGACGGCGAAGGTCCTGCGCAGGCCCGAGCGTCGTGAGATCACGACGCCGGTGCAGGAGCAGCTCATCGTCGAGCTGTACTCCAAGTAGTCCCAGCGTCACGCGCCGCGACCGCACCAGCGGGACACGGCGCACCTCACCGGCGGCCCGCTCCGCCGCCGGACCGATCACGACGACAGGACCCCGATGCTCGACTTCCAGATTCCCCGCATCACCAACGAACAGGTCGACGACAACCGCGGCTCGTTCGTCATCGAGCCGCTGGACCGCGGCTTCGGCTACACGTTCGGCAACTCGCTGCGCCGCGTGCTGCTGCAGCTCGCTCGCGGGCGCCGCCGTCACGAGCGTCCGCATCGAGGGCGTCGCGCACGAGTTCTCGACGATCAAGGGCGTCACCGAGGACGTCACCGACATCGTCCTGAACCTCAAGGGCATCGTCTGCCGGATGCACTCGGACGCCACCGAGGTCGAGGCGCCGCTCGTCGTCACGGGCCCCGGCGAGATCACCGCCAAGGACATCGACCTGCCCGCCGGCGTCGAGATCCTCAACCCCGACGTCCACATCGCGACGCTCGAGAAGAAGACCAAGCTCGAGATGTACCTCACGATCGGCCGCGGCCGCGGCTACCGGCCCGCCGAGGACAACAAGAGCGCCGACCAGCCGATCGGCGTCATCCCGATCGACTCGATCTTCTCGCCGGTCCGCCGCGTCGCCTACTCGGTCGAGCAGGCGCGCGTCGGCCAGCGCACCGACTACGACAAGCTCACGCTCGACATCGAGACCGACGGCTCGATCGATCCGCAGGCCGCGCTGCGCGAGGCCTCCGAGATCCTGATCTCGCAGCTGGCGATCTTCACCGACGCCGACCGCATCGAGGAGCTGCGCGCCGGCCCCGGCGGCCAGCTGGAGTCCGTCGGCGCGCCGGCGCGCCGTCAACGGCTCCGCCGTCGGCTGTCGGCGAGCGGGCCGATGGACGACATCCTGATCGAGGAGCTCGAGCTGGGCGTGCGCTCATACAACTGCCTCAAGCGCGCCGGCATCCAGACGATCGGCGACCTCGTCGCCAAGTCCGAGGCCGAGCTCAACGCGATCCCGAACTTCGGCAAGAAGTCGATCGACGAGGTCATCGAGACGCTCGAGGCGCGAGGCCTCGATCTGCGTCAGGATTAGCCGCCGCGCCGCCCACGGAGCCCACCATGCGCCATCAGAAGACACGCCACAAGCTCAGCCGCGACAGCGCCCATCGCAAGGCGCTGCTGCGCAACCTCTGCAAAGAGGTGATCGAGCACGAGCGCATCAAGACCACCGAGGCCAAGGCCAAGGCCGTCAAGCCGGAGGTCGAGCAGCTGATCACGCTCGCCAAGCGCGGCGACCTGCACGCGCGGCGCCAGGCGCTGTCGGCCCTCGGGCAGGACAAGTTCGCCGTCCACAAGCTGTTCGAGGAGGTCGCGCCGCGCTACACCGAGCGACCCGGCGGCTACACCCGCATCCTCAAGCTCGGCCCGCGGCGCAGCGACTCGACGGAGATGGTGTACCTCGAACTGGTGTAGGCGCCGTTCGCGAGGTGTGCCGTGCGCGGATCTCGCGGCGCCTGACGCCACCCGCGGGCGCCCGGTGTGCGGGTGCACAACCGGCCGACCGCGTTCGGCGTCATCCATCCGCGATCTCTCGCTTCGGGGTGGTGGTGGACGGTGGGCCGTCTCGCCGCGGACTTACCTAGGGTCGTGTCGTGTCGGTGGTTCGGCTTGACGTCGAATATGACGGGACGGGGTTCGCGGGCTGGGCTCTGCAGCCCGGAAAGCGCACGGTTCAGGCCGAACTCGAGCGTGTCCTTGCGACGCTGCTGCCGCAGCCGGTCTCGCTGACCGTCGCGGGACGGACGGACGCCGGCGTCCATGCCACCGGCCAGGTCGCCTCGTATCGCGGTGCGCCGGCTCCGCTCGAGGGGATCAACGCGTTGCTGCCGCGTGACGTGGCGGTTCGTGCGTGTCGGCAGGTGGCTGATGACTTCGATGCGCGCCGGGACGCGCTCGCGCGCGCGTATCGCTACCGCGTGCTCGCCCGTCGCGAGCGATCGGCGTTCGAGCACGGGCGGGCGCTGTGGTGGCCGCACAGGCTGGACCGCGATCGCCTGCATGAGTGCGCGGCGCTGCTCCCGGGGCCGCACGACTTCACGGCATTCACGCCGACCGAGGGCGGCCATGTGCACTTCGTGCGCGAAGTGCTGGCGGCGGCGTGGTCGGAGGACGGGGACATGGTCACGTTCTCGATCGAGGCCGACGCGTTCATGCGCCACATGAATCGCGTGCTGGTCGGCACGATGCTCCAGGTCGCCGGAGGACGGCGCTCGCTCGCGAGCTTCGCCGACCTGTTGGAGGGGAGACATCGCCGCGACGCCGGTCCGACGGCGCCGCCGCACGGGCTGTACCTGGTCGCAGCGCGGTACGCCGACTGACGCCGCCCCAGCTCCCCGGGGCGGCGTGTTCGTTTCGGTCTGCGGAACGTTCTCGCCGGGCTTGAGGTCTGGGGGTGGGGGCGGCGTGTTCGTTTCGGTCTGTGGAACGTTCTCGCCGGGCTTGAGGTCTGGGGGTGGGGGCGGCGTGTTCGTTTCGGTCTGCGGAACGTTCTCGCCGGGCTTGAGGTCTGGGGGTGGGGGCGGCGTGTTCGTTTCGGTCTGCGGAAGGTTCTCGCCGGGACCGTCGCTGACGTGGGCGTGTCAGAGCCCGCGACTATCCTCGTAACGCGCGATGAAGGTCCTGCTCACGAACGACGACGGCATCGAGGCGGAGGGGCTTCAGGCCCTGCGCCGCGCGCTGGCGGCGATCGAGGAGATCGAGCTGGTCACGATCGCGCCCGGACGGCAATCGCTCGGCGATGGCGCGCATGATCACGACGCGCCGTCCGCTCTGGGTCCAGGAGGTTCCCTTCGAGGACGGCACGATCGGCTTCGCGACCGACGGGACTCCCGTCGACTGCGTTCGCTTCGCGAAGCTGGGGCTGGTGGCCGACTTCGAGCCCGACCTGATCGTCTCCGGCATCAACCACGGGTCGAACCTCGGTGACGACGTGACCTACTCGGGGACTGTCGCCGCCGCCTTCGAGGGGCTCGTGCTGGGCGTTCCGGCGATCGCCGTCTCGCAGCAGTCGACCGATCGCGAGATGGACTTCCGCTTCGGCCGGAGCTTCCGCTTCGAGGCGGCCGCCGAGTTCACAGCGCGGGTCGTCGCGGAGCTGGACGACGTACCGCTGCCACACGGCACGTTGCTCAACATCAATGTGCCCGGCGACCACCCGATCGGCGTCGAGGTGACGCGCCTGGGCAAGCGGATCTACCGCGACGAGCTGCAGCTCGACACCGACGCCGGCTCTGGCAGGCGGCGGTACCGGATCTACGGCGCCGATCCCGGCTATCACGACGAGCCCGGCACTGACCTGGCAGCCGTCGCGCAAGGGCTGGTTTCGGTCACGCCCGTGCACTTCGACCTGACCGACGTCGAGGGCATCGATGCGCTCGTCGCCCATGACCTGACGCGCCTGCTCGCGCCCGCGGCGCGCGAGCTGCGGTGAGCGGGCCGCCAGGGCGTGCCAGGGGAGCTGCGGTGAGCGGAACGCCGAAGCGTCCCCGAAAGGCGGCCTCCGGGATACCGGCCGCTGTCGTCCGCCGCGCGAAGAAGCTGCGCGACGAGCTGACGCACCACGGCTATCGCTACTACGCGTTGGACGATCCGGAGATAGGCGACGACGAGTACGACGCGCTGCTCGACGAGCTGCGCTCGCTCGAGGCCGCCCACCCCGATCTCGTGACCCCCGACTCGCCGACCCAGCGTGTCGGCGGCTGAGCCCGTCAGCGCGCTGCAGAAGGTCCGGCATCCCGAGCCGATGCTTTCGCTGGGCAACGCGCGCAGCGAGGAGGAGCTTCGCGCGTGGGTGCTGCGGATGTCGCAACCACCTCGCGCGCGAGGGCATCGAGGATCCGGCCTTCAGGTTCGTGTGCGAGCCGAAGATCGACGGCCTGGCGATCTCCCTGATCTATCGCGACGGCGTTCTCGAGCGCGGCGCCACCCGCGGCAACGGCGAGATCGGCGAGGACGTGACCCACAACCTCCGTACGATCCGGGCGATTCCGCTGCGCGTGGACGACGCCCCGAGCTTCCTGGAGGTGCGCGGCGAGATCTACATGTCGCTCGCGGACTTCGCCGCGCTCAACGAGCGTCGTGCGGCCGCCGGGGAGTCGACCTTCATGAACCCCCGCAACTCGGCGGCGGGCACGATCCGCCAGCTGGACCCGCGGCTCGCGGCGGCGCGCCCGCTGTCCTTCCTGGCCTACGGCGCGGCTCGACCGGCCTCGGCCTCAGCGGGCAGTGGGAGACGCTGAGCTGGCTGCGCGCTCGCGGTTTTCCGGTGAACCGCGATGTCCTGCTGCTCGACAGCGAGGACGAGGTCGTCGCACGCTGCCTGGATTGGCAGAGTCGCCGTGGATCACTGGACTTCGAGATCGACGGCGTCGTCGTCAAGGTCGACGACGCGGAGCTGCAGCGGCGCCTGGGGGTGGTCGGCCGCGACCCGCGTTGGGCGATCGCCTGGAAGTTCCCGCCGACCACGACCGTGACGACGCTGGAGGCGATCGAGTGGAACCCCGGCAAGTTCGGGGACCTGCACCCGTTCGCCGTGCTCGAGCCGGTGTACGTCGGCGGGGTCACCGTGAAGCTCGCGACGCTGCACAACGAGGAGGACCTGGCCCGCAAGGACCTGCGCGCCGGCGACGAGGTGATCGTGATGCGGGCCGGCGACGTGATCCCGCAGGTCGTCTCGCCCGCGCCCCACGTCGTCGAGCGCGCCGATCGCGGGCCGGTCCCGGTGCCGCCCGCCGCCTGTCCGGTCTGCGCGACGCCGACGGTCAAGCCGGACGACGCGGTCTTCACGAAGTGCCCGAATCGCGATTGCCCGGGGCGCCGCTGGCAGCTGCTCAAGCACTTCGCCTCGCGCGGGGCGATGGACATCGACGGCCTCGGCGAGAAGCAGGTGGCGACGCTGATGAAGCACGGGCTCGTCGACAAGGCGGCGGACTTCTATCGCCTGACGGCCGATCAGCTCGCGGCGCTCGACGGGATGGGGGAGGTCTCCGCGGCGCGGCTCGTCGCCGCGCTCGACGAGTCTCGTTCGCGGCCCTTCGCGCGGGTGCTGTTCGCGCTCGGCATCGAAGGGGTCGGGGAGGTCACCGGACGCAGCCTCGCCCAGCGCATGCGGTCGATCGACGCGCTGCTTGCGGCGTCGCCTGAGGAGATCGCCCAGACGCCGGGCATCGGCCCGATCGTGGCCGCCCTCATCCACGAGCAGCTCTGCGACCCGGAGATGCGCGAGCTGATCGCCGACCTGCGCTCTCAGGGGCTGCGCTTCGAGGAGGACGGGCCCGCTCCGGGTGACGGGCCGCTGTCCGGCCGGACCCTCGTACTCACGGGGACACTTCCGGAGCTGACGCGTGAGCAGGCGACCGAGCGGATACTGGCCGCCGGTGGTCGCGTGACCTCGTCGGTCTCGAAGAAGACCGACTACGTGGTCGCCGGTGAGACACCTGGCTCGAAGCTCGAGAAGGCCGAGCGGCTGGGCGTTGCGGTGCTCGACGAGCCGGGCTTGCTGCGCCTGCTGAGCAGCGAGGCGGCGGACGCGTGATCGGGGTGGCAGGCGCGCGGCGGCGTGTTCAGCTGCGGTAGCTGACGATCGCGCGCAGCGCGCGGTCCTGCGAGCTGTGCGCTCGCCAGAGCGACACGTCGTTCATCAGGAACGCGAAGGCGATCGTGTGTCCGGCGCGCGTGTCGCACAGGCCTGCGAGCGTGCTGACGCCGTTGAGCGTCCCGGTCTTGGCGCGACACGCCCCGGCGGCGGCTGTTCCGCGCATGCGGCGGCGCAGCGTGCCCGAGCGCCCGGCGACAGCGAGTGAGCCCTCGAAGGCCTCGGCCACCGCCGACGCGTGCATCGACGCGAGCAGGCTCGTCACGTCAGCGGGACTCGTACGGTTGCCCCGGGACAGGCCCGAGCCGTCGACGACCGTCGGGTCAGCACCCAGCCTGCGCATCTCGCCACGGACCGCACTCATCCCGCGTGAAGTCGTTCCGCGTCCGGCGGTCGCCAGCCCGATCGCCTTGGCGAGCATCTCCGCATAGAAGTTGTCCGAGTGCGTGTTGGTGCTGCGAATCAGGTGGCGCATACGCGGCGAGCGCGAGCGCGCCACGACCCTGACGGCTGCCGGGGCCCTGCCCTCGCCCGTGCGGCCGATCACGGAGACGCCGGTCGATCGCAGTGCGCGAGCGAACTCACGCGCGGCCGCGAGCGCGGGACCGCCCGGCCTGCGCGAGAAACCCCGACCGACCGTCAGCGCGCCCAGGACCCCGCCCATGTCGCGGTCGTACCTTCCGCCGGTGCGGGGGCCGCCGCTGCGCGCGTCGAATCGCGACCCGTCGCCGCGGACCGACCCGCCGACCCGTCTGATGCCGGCTCGGCGCACGGCGCGGGCCAGTCGCCTGATTGCGGCCCGGTCCAGCGAGGGGTCGCCGTTGCCGACGAGGAAGAGGTCGCCGTCGAGACGGCCGTTGCGGACCGTGCCCGCGTGCACGACACGGGTCAGGATTCGCGCGTCGGGACCGTAGACGCGCAGCGCCGCTGCAGTCGTGTAGAGCTTCTCGACCGACGCCGGGATCCGCGGGGTGGAGGGGTTCTGCCCGAAGAGGGTGCGCGAAGTCGTCAGATCGCGCACCAGGGCGCTCTTGGCCGGGCTGCCCGACGCCGCCATCGACCGCGTCAGGGAACGCCTGAGCTGGGAACCGTCGAGCGCCGACGCGCCAGACGGGAGCGCGCAGCATGCCACGAGCGCAGAGGTGATGACCGCTGCGCACAAGCGTCGGGGGGCCGCCACGGACCTGACGGTAGCGGGCCGCGGCCGCACGGGATGCCGGTTGCCCCAATTGGCGCGCAGAGCGACCTTTTGTGGGCCGACCGGCTGTCAGGGTCACGGAATTGCCCCCTGACGACCTCCCCGATCCCTAGACTCCCGGCTGATGGACAACGTGGTGAAGCTCGACCAGGCCACGAAGGGCCGCTCGTCCACGCCGCGTGGAAAGGGGCGCGCTCGTCGGGTCCCTCGTCGCTCAAAGACCGCGCTCGTGCTCGGCGGCGGTGGCTTCACCGGCGGGGTCTACGAGATCGGGGCGCTCCGGGCGCTCGACCTGCTGTCGGTCAACCGCACCGTCAATCAGTTCGACATCTACGTCGGCACCAGCGCCGGCTCCTTCGTCGCGGCGCTGGCTGCGAACGGGATCACGCCCGAAGAGATGATGCGTGTCGTCAACCAGGGTGTGCCGACGCCGTTCCACGACATCGACGTCGGGACCGTCATGCGGCCCAACGTCCTCGAGTTCGCGCGAACCGGGCTGATGCTTCCCTACCGCGCGGCCCGCCTGGTCGGCGACCTGGCGCCGCAATGGCGGTCGATCTCGTTCATGGACGTGATCGTGGGCCTCGCCGAGGGGCTGCCGTCCGGCATCTACAACGGCGGCGGCATCGAGCGCTACGTCCGCGGCGTGCTGGCGGATCCCGACCGCAGCGACGACTTCCGTGCGATCGACCCCGAGCTTTACCTGGTCGCCACAGACCTCGACACCTGTGAGCGAATCGTCTTCGGGGCGGACGGATGGGACGACGTGCCGATCTCGCGCGCGGTTCGCGCCTCGACGGCGCTGCCGATGCTCTTCAGCCCGGTGACGGTCAACGATCGCGAGCTGATCGACGGCGGCATCATCTCGACGACCAATGTGGACGTCGCGGTCGAGGCGGGGGCGAAGCTCATCCTCGTCGTCAACCCGCTGGTGCCCTATGTCAACGACTTCTCGAAGGACGTGCGGACGCCCTTCGGCACACGCGCCCGGCGCGTCAGCGACATGGGGTTCGCGCAGGTCGGCTACCAGACCTTCAAGCTGCTGGCCTATCAACGCCTTCACGAGATGGCGCGGCAGTGGGAGGACAAGTACCCCGACGTCGACATCCTCCTGATCGAGCCCGAGCCCGACGACGAGCTGATGTTCCAGACCTCGGTGATGGACTTCACGAACCGGGTGGGGATCGCGCGCCACGGTTTCGAGTCCGTCACTCTGCGGCTCGCCGAGGACTACGAGACCTATAAGGAGGTTCTTGGACGCCACGGCATCGAGATCTCCGCCACGCGGGTCAAGAAGGTCGTGAAGCACGTCACGCGCGAGAAGGAGAAGACGCGGGCCTGGCGGCGCATCCTCGAGCAGACGACCAGCACGCTCCTGCGCCAGTCGGACTCCGAGAACGTCAGCCCGGCTGCGGGCCGCTCCGCCAAGGCGCGGTCCTAGCCCGGACCGCGGCGCCTGCTCAGCCCGGTGTGACGGCTGAGGTGAGCGCCCGCAGGAAGCGATCCGTCGCCTCGGCGTCGTGGATCGCCGCGCGGACCATGCGTGCGTCCCCCAGCGTGCCACCGGCGCGAACGATCACCCCCGAGCGTGCAAGGCGGCTGGCCAGCTCGGCGCCGGCGATGCCGTCGGCGCGCAGCCAGAGGACATTCGCCTGGCTGGCTGTGGCTTCGACACCCTGATCGGCCAACGCGGCCAGCAGGCGCCGGCGCTCGACCGAGACCCTGCCGGTGCGACGTTGAATGGTGCGAGTTGCGTGGCGCAGTGCCTCGAGCACGCCGGCCTGGGCGAGCTCGCCGATGCCGAGCGGCGGGCCGATCTCCGAGAGCAGCGATTCAGCGCCCGGCCCACCGGTCGCGTATCCGCAGCGCAGCCCGGCGAGGCCCCAGGCCTTCGAGAAGGAACGGAAGACGAGCAGGCGCGGATGGCTCTCAAGCAGGGCGAACGCCGCGTCGAGCGGCTCGGCGTCTACGAAATCCCTCAGCGCCTCGTCCAGCAGGACGACGACGCGCTCAGGGAGCGTGTCGAGCAGTCGGCGGAGCTCCGCCACCGGGAGCAGCTCCCCGGTCGGGTCGTTCGGGTTGCACAGTGCCACGACGCGCGTGCGCTCGGTCACCGCGGCGAGGATCTCGTCGATGCCGAAGCCCTGGACGGGAACGGCGCTTCCCCCGGCGCGTCGCGCCATCACCGGATAGAGGGGGTAGGACGGCCACGGCGTTATCAGCTCGTCGCCATGCTCCATAAGGGTCTGCGTCGCGGAGGAGAGCAGCTGCGCGGCGCCGTCGCCGACGACGATCCGCTCGGCCGGAACCTGGTGCCGGTGGGCCAGCTCGGTGCGCAGCTCGCCCCCCGTTTCGGTGTAGCGGTGCAGTCCGCGCCGCGCCGCGTAGGTGATCGCGTTGACGACCGCCGAGGGCGGGTACTCCGGCCAGGTCGTGCTCGAGAGATCGAGCGGGCGAACGACGGCCAGCGCCTTTCGCCTGCGCTCGTCGGCCTCGGCGCGCAGCTCGGCCGAGATCTCCTCTTCGCTCATCCCCTCGAACTGCCTGTAGTGATCCAGCATGCCCATCGGCGTCTAGGGCTGCGCCGGGGGGTTCAGCGAGTCAGCGAGGCCCCCGCCGAAGATCATCCACATCCCGAAGAGCGTCGCGCCGATCATTGCGGTGTACGCGAAGACCCGTCCGATCGCGCCCTCGCGCTGGTCCACCCCCGACGCGCGGCGAGCCAGGATCCAGAGATGGTCGAGCTGCTTGAGGGCCACCAGCGCGAGCATCAAAGTCAGCAGGATGCCCACGAAGGCGACGAGCAGTGCGAAGAAGATCCGATCCGCCAGGTAAGGGACGTGCGACACGACCCATAGCCATCCGACGGGAATCGGCCCCCAGAAGAGCAGGTTGACGAAGATCATCAGGGCGAGGATCGCGCCCGCGATCATTGAATCCAGTCGCTGCCGCCGGTCGTCGCCGCGCACCGGCTCGTCGCGGTAGACGACCGGCTTCGTGCCGGGGCGCCGAGCGACGAACAGGCCGCCGTTGTCGGTTGGGTCCGTCCGCACCCCGTCAAGGGTAGACGGCTCCGGCCGCCTGAGCCGGAGCCGTCGTTCAGGACGGTGGGGTCAGTCGCCGTAGAGCGCGTCGAAGCGCCCGGCGTACTTCTCGTTGACGACGTTGCGCTTGACCTTGAGCGTCGGCGTCAGCTCGCCGGTCTCCTGCGTGAGGTCGTGGTCGAGGACGAAGAACTTCTTGACCTGCTCGACCTGGGCGTACTTCTCGTTGGCCTTGTCGAGCTCGCCCTGGATCAGGGCGTTGACCTCGGGGTGGCTTGCCAGGGCCGGGATCGACGTGTCCTCGATGCCCTGCTGCTGGGCCCAGGGGACGATCTCCTCCTCGTCGAGCGTGATCAGCATCACCGGGAACGGCCGGCGGTCGCCGTGCATGACCGCCTGGCTGACCCAGCGGGTCTGCTTGAGGTCGTTCTCGAGGTTCGCCGGGGTCAGGTTCTTGCCGCCGGCGGTGATGATGATGTCCTTCTTGCGGCCGGTGATGAAGACGTAGCCGTCCTCGTCCACGTTCCCGACGTCGCCGGTGTGCAGCCAGCCGTCGACGATCGCGCCGAAGCTGGCGTCGTCGTTCTTGTAGTAGCCGCTGAAGATGTTGCCGCCCTTGATGAGGATCTCCCCGTCGTCGGCGATCTTCACCTCCACGCCGGGCAGCGGCCGCCCGACCGAACCGAACTTGTGGGCATCGGGAGTGGACGTGGTCGCGACCGTCGCCGTCTCGGTCATGCCGTAGCCCTCCAGGACGGGCACGCCGCGCCGTAGAAGAACTCGAGGATCTCCGTGGAGATCGGCGCGGCGCCCGTCACGGCCTCGCGAAGGCGGCCGCCGAACAGGCCGCGCACGAACTGTGCCTTCGGCTCGTAGGGGGCGAAGCGCTCGCGCAGTTCGTCGGGGACCGGCTCGCCCTTGACCTCCAGGTCCATGATCTGGCCGCCGATCGTGCGGATCCCCTCGAGCTCCTCGGCCGAGAGCTGCTGCTGCGCAAGCGTGTAGAGCTTCTCGAAGATGCGCGGCACCGACGGCAGATAGGTGGGGTGAAGCTCCATCACCTCGGGGATGATCTGCTTCGGGTCGCCGCCGAAGTACGCGACGGTCGTGCCCGTGTCGACGGACGCCAGCTGGATGAGCAGCGCGAAGGCGTGAGCGAGCGGCAGGAAGAGGTAGACGACATCGTCGCCGCCGGCCAGCAGTCCGCGCCTTACAACACTGTTGAGGACCTCGCGGTAGTTGCGATGAAGCAGCACGCAGCCCTTTGGCGGCCCGGTGGTGCCCGATGTGTAGATGAAGGTGTAGGGATCATCCGGCGTGACGGATTCCCGGCGCTCGACGAGAGCGGACACGTCGAGCGCGCGTCCGCGTGCGCGGACGTCTTCGAGCGTGACCGCGTCCGCGATGTCGCCGGCACCGTCGATCGCGATGATGAAGCGCAGGTTCGGCAGTGACGCGCGAACCTTCTGGATCTTCGCGATCTGCGTCGCATCCGAGCACACCACTGCGACCGATTCGGAGTTGCCGGCGACCCACTCGCACTCCTCGGGCGAGTTGGTCGGGTAGATCGGCACGACGACGCCGCCGGCGCCGCTGATCGCGAACGAGCAGTAGGTCCACTCCGGGCGCGTGTCGGAGAGCAGCGAGACGCGCTCACCCTTCTGCAGGCCGAGGTCGATCAGCCCGCGGCCGATCTCCGAGACGATCTCGCCGACCT
The DNA here is from genome assembly GCA_963714935.1 of uncultured Actinomycetes bacterium. Lineage (GTDB taxonomy): Bacteria > Actinomycetota > Thermoleophilia > Solirubrobacterales > Solirubrobacteraceae > F1-60-MAGs163. The sequence continues at coordinate 147,393 of CAVQQA010000003.1, read as the reverse complement.
CGCTGAACGTCACGTCGACCCACTGATCTCCGACCTTGTGACGGACAGCCGCCTTGTCGGCGAAGAGCTCCGCGGCGCGCGGGAGCAGGTCCGCGATCGTTCGTCGAGCCGGTCGTGGGTGCCGTTGTTCCAGCCTCCATCAGGTCCTCTCCTCCTTCGGGGTCAGCCTTACGCGATTCTATGCAGCCGCGCGCGGCCGGTGCGGCGGGACCCTCGGGAACCGCCGGGCGTCGAGTGCGCAGTTCTCGGTTCGACCACCGCGAACAGTTCTCGCGCGGCGGTCCGACGGAGCGTTCCGCGGGGCATCATGCCCCGCGCTCGCTCAACGTCAAGCGGCAGTCCGCCGCTGGTTCCGGCTCGCGGGCCGGAGCGCCCTACGACGGGCGCGGCTGGGCCTGGACGCCTCCGGGCCGGATGCTCGCGACGCTCGCCTGGAACAGCGTCTTGTCAATGCGCCCTTGGAAGATCGGCACGCCGAGTTCCATGCACGTGGAGATGACTTCGCGGCGCTCGAGGCCGGATTCGCGAGCCAGCTCGGTGGGCGTCAGGTGATTTGCCATCGGGCGGAGCCTCCTGGGTAGGTACCGGTGAATGACGCAGGCCCAAGATACTTGCAGCGGCGGATGCTGTACAGGAGCGTTCCCGCTTGCACCGCTCTTTGGGGTGATCAGACCGGATTCGGCACGTCTACGAACACGTGCTCGATGCCGAATCGCTCAGCCAGGACGTCTCCCAGGCGACGCACCCCGAGCGTCTCGGTCGCGTAGTGGCCGGCCGCCAGGAAGTGGGTCTGCGCCTCACGTGCCTGGAGCATCACGCGCTCGGCCGGCTCGCCGGTCAGCAGAGCGTCGTGGCCTTCGGTGATCGCGGCGCCGAGCAGGCCTGCTCCCGCGCCCGAGACGATCGCGACCGAGCGCACGAGCGCGGGACCGTCCGCGAAGACGAGCGGCTCCCGCCCGCCGACTGCGCTTCGCGTGCGGGCGGTCAGCTCCGCGAGGTCGATGCCGGCGCCCCCGAAGTGTCCCGCGACGCCGATCGCCGGAGCCTGCGCCGCGGGGAACGGACGCCAGCTCTCGCAGCCCAGAGCGCCGGCCAGCAGCGCGTTGTTGCCGATCTCCTGGTGACCGTCGAGCGGGAGGTGATAGGCGAGCAGCGAGCATTCGCGTTCGAGCAGCAGCCTGAGGCGCTCGGCGGCGGGCCGGTCGAGCGCGAGCGGGGCGTCGTTCCAGAACAGGCCGTGGTGGACGAGGATCGCCTCCGCGCCCAGTTCGGATGCGCGCTGGAACAGCTCGGCTCCCGCCGACACCCCCGTGACGATCGTGCTCACGTCGGGTCGCCCGGGAACCTGGAGGCCGTTGGGGCAGTAGTCGCGAAAGCGCTCGGGTTCGAGAAGCTCGTCGAGGTGGGCGACGATCTCGCTCAGATCGGCCATGTGGTGGGCGGTCCGGATGGTGACGTCATCAGGGCCGCAGCCTCGCACACGGGTATGGTCGGCGCGTGACCGGTGACGTCTTCCTGGAGTCGCTCACGGAGTCGAGCCTCTACTCGATCGGGGCGTCGTTCTGCGACCGCAGCCCCGATCTGGTCGATGACCTGCTCGATCAGAGCCTGGCGATCGAGCGCGACGGACTGTCGCGCTGGGCGGACGCCGAGGGCGTCGACCTCGAGGCCGCGTTTCAGACGCTCGTCACGGGCCTCGCCGTGCGCTATTACGGGGCCGTCGTCGGCAGAGGCTGACGTCCGGCGCCGCCATGGAGCGACCGCGGCGCGCGTAATTGTCATACTGCTGGGCGTTCGGGGCGTGGCGCAGCCTGGTAGCGCGCACCGTTCGGGTCGGTGAGGTCCTCGGTTCAAATCCGAGCGCCCCGATACTCGATGGACGCTGGGATCACGCCCGGGCCGCCAGGGCCCGGGCGCCCGGTTCCCCGGCGCGACGGCTCGATGTGCCGGTGGGCGAGTCTCAGGAGGCAGGCGGGCGCTGCCAGAGCAGCAGCATCCCGGCGGCCGCGATCGCGCCGAGGACGGGAACCGCGCGACGCGCGGCGGGCGGCGAAAGGACCAGCTCGAAAAGCGGAACGGGGTCGCCCAGGCGATCCTGAAGGCCGCCGAGCGGACAGTCACCCCGGTTGACCGCCACCACGGCGCCCTCCGCCAGCAGGGCGGCGACCGCGACACGCAGCCTCCGGCTGCGGCGACCGGTCAGAGCGCACCACCACAGCTCGACGATTGCGAGCAGGAAGCCGATGGCGACAACGCCGTGGAATGCGCGGAATGCGCGCGCCCCGGCCGACAGCCCGCTCGCCTCAGTCATCTCGCTCAGCGGCGCGCAAGAAGGGTGAAAGTGCGGCGCGCCGTCTGCTTGCGCCGCTTAGCGTCGATCGCCGTCACGGAAACGCGGTAGCGGCCCGGCGCGAGCGTGGTCTTCGACGAGAGGCGGCCGGCGAGCAGGATCCCGCGGGAGCCCTTGCGAAGCCGCATCGTTATCGCCCCGCGTACGGAGCGGTAGCGCTTGCCGCCGGCAGCGCGCCGCGCGAACCGCAACGTCACGCGCGCATTCCTGCCCAACGTGAGACGGATCGGCGCGCTGGCCGCCGAGACCTCGGCGGGGAGGCTGAATCCGGCGCGGATCCGCCGGTCCGTCTTGAGCCACCGGATCAGCGGCTCCTTCTTGCACACGAGAACGCGCTTGCCGGTCCTCTTGGAGCGGCGCGCGACGCAGCGCCTGGTCTTCTTGCAGACGAGAACGCGCTTACCGGTCTTCTTGGAGCGGCGCGCCACGCAGCGCGTCGAGCAGGTGACCTTGCCGAGCACGACACGGCAGGATGAGTTCGAGGGTCCTTGCCCGCCATCGGCTGGGCTTGTGCCGGCGGCGCCGAAATCCGACGAGCTCTTGGTCACGACCGGTGAGAGCGGCGGTATCGGCGAGCCGACCTGGCGGAAGGAGGCATCCGCGTAGTACGGCGAGCCGATCCCCGCCGCGAACGCCTCCTGAGCGGACGGCGAGGTCTCGATCACCCAGTTCTCGCCGGAGTAGATGTCCTGCTTCTCGAACCACACGAAGCCCTTGACATTGGGGAAGTGCCGCGGCAGCTGCTCGGTGAGCATGTCGGTTATCCACGCGGCCTTCGATCCGTTCTTCTCCGTCGAAGCCGTCTCGCCGATCAGGATCGGCTTGGAGGGAGCGATCGCCTGGACCACGTCGTACGTCGAACCGAAGACGTCGGCGAACCATCTCCAGCCCCAACTCCAGTTGTAGCCGTCGATGCACGTCCAGTCGACGTACTCGTCGCCGGGGTAGAGATCCCGCAGGTTCGCCGAGCCCGGGTACTCGACGTTCGGGCACCAGACCCAGGTCGCGTTGTCGGCGCCCTCCTGGCGGAAGATGTTGCGTACGTGGCGCCACATCTTCACGAAATCCCCGCGCTGGTTTCCGCTCTGGCCCTCCTCGTAGGGCCAGACACCGTCCAGGTTCATCTCCCAGTCGAAGATGAGGAAGAACGGACGGCCCCACGCGCGGGCATCGCCGGCCCACCGTCGCAGGTACGCGTCATAGGTGCCGCCCGTGATCTTCGAGAGCTTGAACTCGGGCTGGTTCGGCTGCAGCGGTTGCGAATAGGACGCCCAACCGAACACGGGGATCGAGCCGCGCTGGCGGATGGCCTCCATCGGGCCGGCCGGAAACGGATGGAATGTGCACGGCGATTGATGGCAGTCCGCCCAGGGCAGCGAGTATTCGATCAGCGACATGCTCTTGCGCGTCATCGCCTCGAACTGGTCGGCGGCCGCCATGTCGTACGGCGGGGAGCCCCCCGTCAGGTGCGGGCCGATGTTCGCACCCCAGTAGACGGATGCCGCGCCGGCGGGCCCGGCGAGAGCCAACAGCAGGCAGATCGCGAGCAGCCCCGTCGCAAGAATGTTCGATGCTCGCTTCAACATTCGTGCGCTCCGAGGGTACCCGGCCGTCTGCGCCGCTGACGCAGTGCGGACGAACGGCTGCGCGCCGTGCGGCGCGCGGGCCGTTCCGTCCAGCCGCGCCTGGACGCCGCTCGCAGGGGTTCCGGGTCAGGAAGGCGGCGGGTCGACGGCGCTCAGGCCGTCGAGACGCGCGTAGTCGTTCGTGGTGTACCGCAAGGACTGGATGCCGGCCGCGAACGCGGCGGTCGCGGCCGCGCTCGTCTCGATCGGCCAATCCATCCCGTCGTCGTGCTTGTTGAACCACTGGAGTCCGCGGACCTTCGGGAAGGTGGTCGCGAGCGACTGGAACATGTCCGTTATCCACTGGGCCTTTGAGCCGCCCGCCTCCGTGGTCCCGGTTTCGCCGATGATCATCGGCTTCGCCGGGGCGATCGTCTCGCTGATCTCGTGGTAGCTGGTGTTGAAGAGCTCGGCGAAGGACCGTCGCGGGGTGTTCCAGTTGTACCCGTCGAGGCAGGTCCAGTCGACGTAGTCATCACCGGGGTAGAGCTCAGCGAAGGGCTGCATCCGCTTTCCGGGATCGATGTTCGGACACCAGACCCAGGTCGTGTTGGTCGCGCCGACGCTGGTGAACAGGTCATGGACGTGACGCCAGGCCGCAACGTACTCGCCGGGCTGGTTTCCGTTGACGCCCTCGCTCCAAGGGAACCAGCGGCCGTTCATCTCCCAGTTGAAGCGCAGGAAGAACGGGTGACCCCAGTTCCTGGCGGCGGTCGCCCAGGCCCTGATGTAGCTGTCGTGGCGGCCGGCGAGCACGTCAGCCAGCTGGTACTCCGGCTGGTCAAGCGAGACGGGGAGCGCGTTGTTGGCCCAGCTGAAGAACGGGATCGCGCCGCGGCTGCGGATCGTGCTGAACTCGCCCGCCGGGAAGGAGTAGCTCCTGCACGGGAGCGAATAGCAGTTCGCGAACGGGCTGGAGAAGTTCACGAGCGACAGGCGCTTGCCGGCGTGCTGTTCGAAGAGGTCGATCGCGTTCGTGTCCCACGGGGCCTCGGTGCCGGTCAGGTGTGAGCCGATCCAGGCGCCCCAGTAGACCGGCCCGGGGTCCGGTGCGGTGGCCAGCTGAGGCGCGGGGCCCGGGTCGCGGCTGGGGACCGGCCCGGCGCCGGCGGGCGGCTGCGGGCTGCCTGTCGGCTGCGCGGCGGCGGCCGCCGTCGCGCTGGGCGCCGATGAGGTCGGGGCCGCCACCGGAGCCGGTCGCTGGACCGCTCGTCGCCGTGCCGGCCGCTTCCTGCGGGATAGCTTGACGACTCGCAGTCGCGTCCCCCTTGCGCCTGCGCTGTTCCTGCAGCGCCGAGCCGGCTTCCGGCTCCGACGCGCCTTCTTGGGGGTCCTGCAGCGGCAGCGTCGGGCTCGCTTCCGGCCCCGGGGAGCCTTCTTGGAGGCCTTGCACTGACCGCTCGCGCCGGCCCGGCTCTTCGCCGTCGCCTGGGCAGGCCCGGGGGCCGAGGTCAGGGCGAGCGCTGAGACGATCGTAAGCGCAGCGAACCCGAGACCTGTTGCTGAGTTCCGCACCGCTCCGGGTGTCGGCGGCGGCGGCGGGTTCTGCCAGCCCAGCCGCAAGCTCTGCGGAGGTTCTCTGGACGTATGTTGACTGGCAAATGCGCCGAACGGCGGTATCGTCACGACCAGCGGTGGACCAGGATGGACCCTGGTCACATCGAGACTTCGAAGCACGGATGCTCCGATCGGTCCCCTCGCCGGGTTCCGCGGAGTCGCGAAGGGGGCGGTTTGGTGTCGGATGCAGTGGCGGAGAAGCCTCAGTACGAGGCGCAGGAAGACCTCTCGCAAATGCTGCCGGGGCGCGGGATGCGCCGCGTGCGGCGCGACCCGCGGGTCAGCGTCGTCATTCCCACTCTCAACGAGGCGGAGAACCTGGCGAACGTCCTGCCGCGGCTCGAACCCGGTTACGAGGTTCTGATCGTCGACGGCGACTCGAGCGACGGCACGGTCGAGACGGCGCTCACCCTGCGCCCGGATGCGCGGATCCTGCGGCAGTCACGGCGAGGCAAGGGCAACGCGCTGATCACGGGATGGGAGGCGGCGACCGGCGACATCGTGGTGACGCTCGACGCCGACGGCTCGGCACTTCCCGAGGAGATTCCCGCGTTCGTGGCGGCTCTGCTCGGCGGCGCCGACTATGCGAAGGGCTCGCGCTACATCCGCGGCGGCGGCAGCGCCGACCTGACGTGGCTGCGCAGCACCGGGAACCGCTTCCTGGGCGCGACCGTGAACCTGCTTTTCGGGACCCGCTACAGCGACCTCTGCTACGGCTACAACGCGTTCTGGCGCAGTTGCGCGGGCGATCTCGCCTGCGAGGCCGATGGATTCGAGATCGAGACCCTCATGCACATCCGTGCCGCTCAGGCCGGGCTGCGCATCGCCGAGGTCCCCAGCTACGAGGAGGACCGCCTCCACGGATCGAGCAACCTGCGTCCGTTCCGCGACGGGCTGCGGATCCTGCGGGTCATCATCCGAGAGCGCCTTGGCGGCCGGCGGATCGAGGGGACCGGCGTTGACGCGACCAGGCCCGCCGTGCTCCACCACGTCTCAGAGACCGCCTAGCAGCCGCGGGCGCGGCGGCGCTTCGGCACGCGGCTTCGGGATCACCCCCGTGCTGGGCGCCTGAGCCACTGGTTCAATCCGCGGATGTCGTCACCCGGCAACGGTGATCAGTCGTCCGGGCGCGCCGATCCCGATCCGGAGTCGGGCCTCGCGCGGTACCTGCTGACGAGCACGGTCGCGAACTACGCCGGCCAGATCGTCATCCTGCTGGTCTGGTTCTTCCTGACGCCGTTCATCCTGGACCACATCGGCGCCACGCAGTACGGCCTGTGGGTGCTCGTCGCGTCGTTCCTCGCCTACGGGAAGCTGTTCGACCTCGGAGTCAACGACGCGATCGTGAAGTACGTCGCGGAGCATCGTGCGCGATCCGATGGCGAGACGGCGTCGAATCTGATCGCGACCGCGCTCTGGATCTACGCCGCTCTCGGAGCCGTGGTGCTGGTGCTGGGCGTCGCTCTCGCCGAGCCGCTCGTAGCTCTCTTCAACGTTCCGCCGGCCGAGGTCGACACCGCCATATGGCTCGTGCGGATCACGGCGCTCGGGCTGGCCGTCGAGCTTCCCGCAGGGGCGGCCTTCGCGGTGCTGAGGGGCCTGCATCGCTTCGATCTGATGAATCTCATCGGGTCCGCGGCGATGCTCACGCTCGCCGCCGGAACGGTGGTGGTGCTGCTGCTCGGTGGGGGCGTCCTCGGCATGGCGGCGATCACGATCCCGCTGACACTTCTGTGGCAGCTTCCGGCGTTGCTCGCGATCCGTCGAACCGCACCCGATCTGCGCTTCGGACTGCGCGGCGCCAGGCGCGAGCACCTGCGCTCGGTCGCCTCGTTCGGGACCGCGCTGTTCGGGCTCAACCTGGCCGGGACGGTCAAGACGAAGACGGACGAGATCGTGATCGGCGCGTCCCTGCCCGTCGCCGCGGTCGCCCCGTACTCGCTCGCGAGGCGGTTGAGCGAGCTCCCGGAGATGCTCACCTTCCAGTTCGCGAAGGTCCTGCTGCCGCTGACCTCGCGGCTGCAGGCGGAGGGCCGCAGCGAGCTGCTGCGCGGTGTCTTCGTGAACTCGAGCCGGCTGACGCTCGGGGTGTTCATCGCCGTCGGAATCCCGATCGTGGTGTTCGCCAGGGCGCTGCTCGTGGCGTGGGTCGGCGACGACTACGCGAAGGACGCGATCGTCGTCGTGATCCTCACCTGCGCCGGTCTGGCGGAGGTGGCGATGTACCCGGCCGTGTTCATGCTCCAGGGGATGGATCGTCACCGCCCGCTCGTGGCCTTCGCGGCCGGGTCGGCGACGCTGAATCTGGTGCTCTCGGTGCTCCTCGTCGACTCGCTGGGCGTCAAGGGCGTCGCGCTCGGGACGCTGATAGCCACCGGCCTGGAGATGCTGCTGGTGCTGCCGTTCGCGCTGCGGGCGAACGGTGTGGGTGCGGGCCGTTTCGCGCGCGATGCGCTCGTGCCGGCCGCCGTGTCGGCGCTGCCCGCCGCAGCACTCCTGCTGGCGCTGCGTGAGGTGGCTGCTCCGGACACGCTGCTGACGATCGCGCTGGTCAGCTGCGCGGGCGTCGTCGTGTACGCAGCATGCTTCCTCGCGTTCCCGCAGGCGCGCCACGAGCGGGCGATCCTGCGCGGTGCGCGCGAGCTGGGCTGGGCGCGCGACGCCGCTCCCCGCTCGTGATCATCCGTCCATCGCCCGTAGCGCGCCGCAGGGCGCTCACGGTACGCTGAAGCAATGGAGGACCGGCCAAGGAAGGCCCTGCTCGCGGTGCTGGCGGGCCTGGTTCTCGGCGTCTCGGGCGGCGCAGGCGCGGCGCAGGCGGCGGTCAGCCTCCCGCCCGGGTTTCAGCTGCGCAGCGCCTTCTCGGGGCTGGTCCAGCCGACCTCCGTTCGCTTCGCGCCGAACGGCCTCGTGTTCGTCGCCGAGAAGCGCGGGACAATCCAGGTATTCGACGGCCTCGGCGACGCGACACCGGCGCAGGTCGCGAACCTGAGGCGCGAGGTCTTCAACGACGGCGACCGCGGGCTGCTCGGGCTGGCGGTCGACCCCGACTTCATGCAGGGCAAGCCGTTCATCTACGCCCTGTACACGCGCAACGTGGCGCTCAGCGATCCGGGCAACCTGCCCGCCTGGGGCGCCGCCGGCGGCGGCGATCCGGACACCACCGACGTCGATTCATGCGCGACCCTCTACGACCCGCAGACCGGTTGCGAGGTCAGCGGGCGGCTGGTGCGAATCGAATTGGATCCGGCCACCGGCGCAGCGGCCGCCGCGCCGCAGACGCTGCTGAACGGGTGGTGCCAGCAGTTCTCGACGCACACGGTCGGCGACCTCGTGTTCGGTGCCGGCCGCGTCCTCTACGTCTCGGCGGGCGAGGGCGCGGGCTACGAGACGTGGGACACGGGGCAGTTCGGCAACCCCTGCGGGGACCCGTCGGGGGAGGGGGGCGCGCTGCGCGCCCAGGATCTGCTGACGCCGTTTCCGGCCGACCCGACGGGACTGTCGGGCGCAGTGCTGCGGATCGATCCGGACACCGGTGCGGCTGCTGCCGGCAACCCGCTGGTCACGAGCGGCGACCCCGATGGGAACGAACAGCGGATCATCGCTCACGGGCTGCGCAACCCATACCGGATGACGCGCCGTCCGGGCGCGCCGGCTGACGACCTCTGGCTGGGCGATGTCGGCTGGGGCGCATGGGAGGAGATCGACCGGCTCAGCGCACCGTTCGGCGCGCGAGCGGTGAACTTCGGCTGGCCGTGCTTCGAGGGGGACTGGTCGGGTGACAACGCGCCCAACTACACCTACCGGCAGAACGCGTCAGCGACCTGCAACGAGTCCACGCTGCCCTATACCGATGTGGCGGCGCCGTTCTTCTCCTACTTCCACACGCAGCGCGAGGGGGCGTGCTTCCCGTCGCAGTTGCTCGACAGCTATGACCCGCCGGCGACGGTCCTCTCGAGCAGCGCGATCACGGGCCTCGCGTTCTACGAGGGCGGTGACTACCCGGCCGGCTACGACGGCGGGCTCTTCTTCGGCGACTACTCGCGCGGCTGCCTGTGGTTCATGGGCGCGACGGGCGGCGAGCCGGATCGCACGAAGGTCCAGCAGTTCGCCCAGTGGGATGCCAGCGACCCCTACAGCCCGGAGATCGGGCTGGTCGGCCTCGAGCGCGGGCCGGAGGGAGACATCTTCGTCGTCGACCTCGGCGGTGGCAGCATTCGCAGGCTGAGGTACGGCGCCGCGACGACGATCGCGGCGTCGTCCACGCGCGGCGCCTCGCCGCTGCCGGTCACGTTCAGCGCGACCGGGTCGACCGCGCCCCCCGGCGAGACGATCACGGGCTACGACTGGGACTTCGACGGCGACGGCACGGCCGACGAGCACACCTCGGGGCCCAGCGCCGCCCACACGTACGGCTCCAAGGGTCTGTATCGAGCCCGCGTGAGCGTCGAGTACTCGAACGGCGATCGCGACGCCTCGGACGAGTTGCCGATCGCCGTCGACCCGCCCAAGGCGGTGCAGATCACGACGCCGGCCGATCCGGGCGTCCTGCGCTGGTCCGTGGGCGACCAGATCGCCCTGTCCGGCGAGGCGAGTGTCGGCGACTCCGGTTCCGCCGTCCCGAACGCGCTGCTCGAGTGGAGCGTGGTGGTGCGCCACTGCGGTGACGACGGTGACTGCCACTCGCACCAGGCCGATTCCCAGCTGTCCGGCTTCGGGCCGGGCAACACCGGTCCTGCAGGCACCCTCAGCGGCCCGGATCACGAGTACCCATCCCACGTCGAGCTGCGCCTGACCGCCCGCGATCCTGACGTCGCGGCGCTCAGCACGTCCGTGACGATGCGGCTCGACCCGGCGACGGTCAACGTCGTCGCCGGCTCCGAGCCCGGCGGCCGGACGCTCACCGTCAACTCGAAGACGGCCGCAGCGCCGGTTGTACGTGAGGTGATCCGCGGCTCGCTGACGACCGTCGGTGCGGCGCTCCTCGAGACCGACGGTTCACGATCGTTCCACTTCGAGAGCTGGTCGGACGGCGGTGACGCGGTCCACGCGATCAGGCCGGCCGGCGACGAGACGCTGACGGCACGCTACGCGGTCTCGTCGGCGATCTCCCCGCCGGCCGCGCCGAACCCCGCCGCCGCGCCCGCGCCACCCGCTCCTGCCGGCGCAGCGCCGGTGAAGCGCGCGGCGAAGCGGGCACCGCGCGTTCGCCGCGGCCGGCCCGTCCGCGTCAGCCGGCGCTGGGCGGTGCCGATCAGGATTCGCTGCCGGGGCGCGCGGCGCTGCACGGCAAGGGTCACGATCACTACCGAGCCGCGCCGCGGCCGCAAGACGCGGCGCATCGCTCATCGCAGGCTGTCGCGCCTTCGAGCCGGGCGAACCGTGGTCGCCCATCTGCGCCTGTCGCGGGCGCAGCGAGCGATGATCGCTGGGCGGCGCTCGCTCGTCGTCCGCTCACGGGTCACGGTCCGGCCGGCGGGAGGATCGACGCGCACCGCTCGTACGCGTTTCACGCTGTTGGCTCCGCGGCGCGCGCGCCGCTGACGGCGCCCGGCGGTCTCAGGCGCGCCGCACCCGCTCGCGCGCAGCCGACGCGATGCGGCGGATCCCGCGCGGCGGGCGAAGGCGCTCGAGCAGCCAGCTCTCGAAGCCGTCGCCGTCGACGTCCGGCGGTGCGTGACGCGGGATCTCGTGCAGGCGGCTGCGGTTGCTGACCGGGTGCGGTGAGACCGAGCAGGCGCAGCGGAAACCGGCATCGCGGACGAGGTTCGCGGTCGCGCGCGTGTACTCCGCGCGTGGACGGCCGAACGGGTATGCGAAGGCGCTCACGGGTCGGCCGAGCCATTGCTCGAGGTCGTCACGGCTGCCCGTGATCTCGCTGTTCTGCTCGGCGGCAGGCCGTGAGGCGAGCATCGGATGCGTCCGGGTGTGCGCTCCGATCTCGACCAGTCCGCCGGCCGCCAGCGTCGCGAGCTCCTCGCGGGTCATCACACGGTGCTCGTCGGTCAGCTCCAGCGGGCCGGCGCCGGCCCACGTCCGGATCTCGCCGAGCAGCCGCTCGATCTCTGCGGCGGGCCGGCGGCGCAGCCACGCCCAGGCTTTCCAGAGCGCGCCCAGCGGGCTGCCGAGGTCCAACTCCAGCACGCTGCCGCCGGTCTCCAGGCGCAGTGGTCCCGCGATCTCCCGCGAACCCAGGAACAGCGTGGCCAGCTCCTCCCACCAGAAGGCACGCCGCGTGCCGGTGACGCCGGTGGTGATGAAGACCGTTGCGGGAACGCCACGGCGTGCGAGCACCACGCTCGCCTGCGTGAGGTTGTCGAGGTACCCGTCGTCGAAGGTGACGACGACCCCGCCCGGCGCGACCGCTCCGGACTCGATCTCGCCGGTGGCGGCGCTGAGCGAGAGCGGGCGCAGCGCCGCGATCACCTCGACGTGCTCGGCGAAGTGCTCCGGAGTGACCGCGACCTCGAACGGGTCGTGATCGAGCCGGCCGATGCGGTGGTACAGGAGCGCGACGCTCGCGGACGGCTGTGGCGTGGTCATCGCCGGCTCCTTCCATGCCGCTCGAGCAGATCCTCGTAGACCGCGTCGACCCCGGCGGCCATCGCGCGTGCGGAGAAGGAGAGCTGCACTCGCTCGCGGCCGGCGCCGCCGAGCGCAGCGGCGCGTGCCGGGTCGCCGAGCAGCTGTGCGATCGCGGTGGCCAGACCCGCGGCGTCCTCCGGCGGAACGAGCAGTCCGGTCGCCCCGTCGGCGACGATCTCGTCCGTACCGCCGATCGCCGTCGCCACGACCGGTCGGCCGGCGGCCATCGCCTCGGCGACCGACACCGGCAGGCCCTCGTAGCGCGAGGGAAGCACGAACACGTCGCATCCCGCCATCAGGTCGCGGACGTCGTCGCGCGACCCGAGCAGCGAGACGCGCCCGCCGACGCCGAGCCGGGCGATGCGCGCCTCCAGCTCGGGGCGCTCAGGGCCCTCCCCGGCGACCGCGAAGCGGACCTCGGGCAGGCGAGCCGCCGCGTCGATGAGGACGTCGAGGCCTTTCTGCGCGTCCAGCCGAGCTGCGGTGAACACAACCTGCTCTGCCTCGCCCACGCCGAGCGCGGCGCGACCGGCGCCGCGGTCAGCCCGTTCCCACGGTCCCGGGTCGATGCCGTTGTGGACGACCGTGAGCTGGGCGCGCGGCCATCCGCACGTCGCCGCACACAGGTCGGCCACGGACCTCGACACGGCGATGTAGCGGCCGACGCGTCGAGCCAGCCGGCCCTGCTGCCAGAGGATCCAGCGATTGGTGTGGAAGGGCAGGTAGAGCTGCACCGTGGCCACCGTCGCCGGAACGCCGGAGGTGACCGCCGCCGCCAGCGGCCACTTCATCGCCAGCGGCCACGTCAGGTGGGCGTGCACGACGGCCGGCCGGCGGCGGCGCAGCTCGCGGCGCAGCGCGGGCAGCCGGGCGGCGCCGCGCAGGCCGTCGGGCATCTCAGGGATCTCCCAGTCGGCGATCCCGGCTGCGTGCGCCTCCGCGATGAGCGGTGCGATGCCCGGGCTTCCATGATGGACCAGGACCGGCTCCCAGCGCTCGCGATCGAGATGCTCGATCAGCGTCATGATCTGGCGCTCCGCGCCTCCGAGTGCGGCGGAGTCGATCACGTGGAGGACGGTGCGCGCGGTCATGGGAGGGTGTGACCGTCGGCGCGGGCTTTGGCGAGCGCAGGGCCGGCGCCGCGCCAGTAGTGGTACTCGAGCGCGAATCGCAGCCAGAGGTGGGTGCGCCGCGCGCGGCGCCGTTCGAGCAGTTCGGTGAGCGCGTCCACCGCGTCGCCGGTGCGCGCCGTGACGCGCGTCAGCGCAAGCAGTGCTCGCCGCGCCGCCTTCCACCACCACGGCTGCGGCCACGGCTCGGCGAACTGCTGACCGGCCGCTGCGCCCGGGTGCTGCAGCGCGAGCATCACCGCGTTGCGCCCCTCGTCCTCCATCTCGGCGGCGAGCGCGCGGTAGGACTTGTCGTAGGCCTCGTTGGCCCAGGCGGCCTGCGAGAACGCGAACGTGACGCCCGCGGTCATCAGCCGCAGCGCGAGGTCGACGTCCTCGCCGCCGTAGCTGCGGAAGCGGTCGTCGAACCCTCCCACCTGCTCGATGACCGACCGCGCGACGGAGGCGTTGCCGGAGTAGAGGTCGCGGACGTGGAGAACCCTTCCCGGCTCTGCGAGGCGCTGGTAGTGCTCGTTGCGGGTCGTCGTCATGTAGCGCTTCAGCGGCCCCGCCGCGGGGTCAGCGGGGATCGGAGCGGCGCCCATCACGAAGCGCGGACGTCCATCCGAGTGCTCGGCGAGATGCGCCGCGACGAAGCCGGGCGGTGGAACCATGTCGTCGTCGAGGATGATCAGCAACTGACCGGCCGACTCGCGTATCGCGCGGTTGAGGGCCGAAGCCCTGCCGGCGTTGTCGGCGTCGCTCCAGCGCAGCGAGAACGGCGCGCTGTAACCGGCGAGCATCTCGCAGGTGCCGTCGCGCGAGCCGTCGACGGCCACGACGACCTCGAACGTCGCGCTCGTCACCTGAGACGACAGCGCATCGAGCAGGCGCAAGAGGGCCTCGCGGCGGTCGTGGGTCGCGATCACGACGCTGATCCGCACGCCGGCGCTCACCGGGTCGCTCCGGCGGCGCGCGCAGAGATCGCCTCGCGGTAGAACGCCTCCAGCCGCGCTGCATACGGCCGCGGCGCGTAGTGCCGCTCGGCGAACGCGCGGGCGCGCGCACCGAGCGCCAGGCGCGCCTCGTCGTCGCCGAGCAGATCGGAGACGGCCGAGGCCAGGCCGTCGGCGTCGGTCGCCACCACGAGCGGTGGATCGCCGTCTCCAGTGAGGCCGCGGGCGCCGAGCGGTGTGGTCACGACCGCCGCGCCGCTCGCGAGGGCGTGGAGCACCTTCATCCGCATCCCGCCGCCGCTGCGCACCGGTGCCAGCACGACCGCCGAGCGGGCGATCTCGCGATCGAGGTCCGGCACGGCTCCCAGGACCTCGACGCCGCAATCGGAGAGCGCGGTCACCTCGGGCGGGGCATGGATGCCCGCGATCCGCACACGCGCCGTTGGGCGCAGCTCACGCAGCTGCGGGCCGATCTCACGCCCGATCCACAGTGCCGCGTCGACGTTCGGCGGGTGCGTGTAGTTGCCGGCGAACAGAACGGTCTCGGGCACCGCATCTGCCGGGTCGGCGAACGGCGGCAGTTCGATTCCGAACGGGACCACCCGCACTCGCCCGGCGACCTCGGGCGCCAGCGCCTCCAGCGCACTGGCGTCGCCCGCCGTGAAGACGCTCACGAGGTCGAACGCGCCGCAGGCGCGGCGCTGATAGCGCGGCCAGCGGCGGTGGTCGATGCGCGCAAGCCGGCCGGCTTCGGGGGGCAGGCTGCGGACGACCTCATGCTCCGTGAGGACGCGGGGAACGGAGGAGCCGAAGTCGTAGGGCGCGGCCGCATCGTCCTCGACCGCGATCACGTCGAAGCGCCGCTCGGACAGCAGGCGGTCGAGGATCGGCTGCATCGCGGGGTCCGAGAACCAGACCGTGCGCCACGGCCGCCGTCTGAGAAGCCAGCCGTCGGCCCAGCGTGCCGCGCGCGCGGCACGCCGCCGCAGGCCGCCCGCGAGCCGGACGGCGGCGTGGACATCGACGCCCTCGGCTCGGAGGCGCTCGACGGCGGCGAGTTCCGCGGCATCCGGGCCGGCGACGCAGGCGACCGTCACGTCGTGCTCGCTGCGAAGCCCCGTCAGCGCCGCGTGCAGCAGCGGAGGAATCGCCGCCGGAGCCGAGCGATCCGGAGGCATCGGGCAGACGAGCAGGATCCTCACGCCGGATCGCCCGGTCGGCCGCGGCGGTGCAGGAGTCGCAGCAGGCGGTTGGCGCCGCGCCGCTGCTCTGGGAACAGGAACGACCGGCCGATCGGGCGCGCCAGCGCGCGCGGCGCAATCGCCATCACTGTGAACCATGCGACGAATGCCGCGCGCATCGGAGCGCGCACGTCATCGCGCCGGAGCGCCGCGCGCATGCCGTCGGTGACGAGAGTCCGCCGCCGGTCACCGGGAACAGGGTGTGCGCGGCGATCCAGTCTCAGCGAGATCATCCGGTTGGCAAGCTCGGAGACCGACAGGATCGGTCCCGGCGCGCGCGGGATCCGCTGCTCGTCGGCCAGCCGCTCGATCGCCGCGCGCGTCACGGCGGCCGTGCGGATCGTCTCGCGCACGTGCGCGAGGTCGAGCTCCGCCGTCGCGTCCTGTTCGTAGGCGTTCGCGCCGTGAAGGCGCCGAATCGCGCCGACCTCTTCGAGCGATACGACCGGGCCGAGCAGCGGCGTCAGGTGCTGCAGGTACCAGTCGGCGTTGACCCGGTAGTCGCGCTCGGGCATCGGCAGGATCTGGCGCAGTATCCGGGTCGGGAAGGCGTTGCCGGAGGTCGCCATCCATGCGATGTCGAACGGGAAGGTCACCTCGGCGCGGCGCATGTCGCCCGAGGGCATCGGCACGTGCGCCGGCGGGACGCTCGTCCCGGTCGGGCGTCCGTCGGCGCCGGCCAGCGCCATGCGCCACTGCACCTTCGCGGCGCCCGGGTTCGCGCTGACCGTGTCCGCGACGCGCGCCGCGATCCCCGGCACCAGGATGTCGTCGGCATCGAGGAACATCACGACGTCGCCCTCAACGGCCGCCAGGCCCGCGTTGAACGCCGACGCCTGGCCCGCGTTCGCCTTGAGGACGGCGACGACGCGATCGCCGTAGGAAGCGATGATCGCGGGCGAGGCGTCGGTCGACCCGTCATCGACGACCACCACGCGAACGCCGGGGTGGGTCTGGGCGAGGGCGCTGTCGATCGCCGCGGGCAGATATGGCGCGTAGTTGTGCGAGGTGATCACGACGTCGATCGGCACGGGCGCCTGCGGGCGCGAGAGCGGCGTCATCGAGAGCCCCGGACGCGCACTATCCTGCCGTCGCGGTAGAAGCGGTAGGCGCGTGAGCCGCGCAGCACGAGGCGGTAGCAGCCGCGCGAGCTGAGCAGCGGGTGTCCTGCCCTGCAGACGCGCTCTCTGACCATTGGAACGGGAAGGCTGCGACCGCGGCGCAGGGCGACCCGCCGGTACGTCACCTCGGGTGCCTCGGCCCGGCGCAGCCTGGCGCTGACCTGTGGCTCACCGGGGCCGGTCCTCAGCGTGCGGGTCCAGGTCTGCCCGGGCTCGAGGCGCAGTGGACCGAGTGTCCGCGCCGGCAGACCGGTGACCATCAGGTCCAGGAGGTAGCTCGACGCGCGAAGCTGGTCGCTGCGGATGCTCAGCTCGACCTTCCCGGGTTCGCCGGCGACGAGCCGCAGCGCGGTCGTTCCCTGGGTGTCGTCAGGTGCATTCAGTGGTGTCAGCCCGAGCGTGGCGGCAGCGCTCACGAGCAACGCGGCGCTCACCAGCGCAGCGATCTCCGCGGCACGCAGGCGCGGCCGCGGCAGGCCGAGCGCACGTCCGCGGCCGAGCGCCTGACCCGCGACGGCGCAGGTGACCGTCACGACGCCGAGCGCGGCGGCCCAAGCAGAAGCCTCGAGCTGCGCACCCGCGACGTGAAGCGCGAGTGCGCAGAGGATCGTTGCGACCAGGCTCAGCGCGATCGCGAGCAGAGTCCGCTCGGAGGGCCTGAGCGCGCCGGCTCCGAACAGCAGCGCGCTGATCGCATAGCCGGGCAGCGCGAGCACGAGGGCGAGCGCAGCAGGCGCTCGCAGGGCGACGAGGTCATCCGGCAGCGTGGTGACGAGCAACGCGGCGATGACGGCGAGTGCCGCGATCAGCAGGAGGTCGGTGCGGGCGCCTCTCACCACAGCCCCCCGACGTCGAAGATCACGATGTTCCCGCTGTCATAGAGGCGGTCGACACTCGCCAGGTCGAACTTCGACGCCGTGGTCGCCGGTGCGAGCTCGGGTGGTCGGACGTCGAAGAAGTAGCCGGCGATGTTGTCGGCGCTGACCGTCCGCCGGTCGCTGACGATGATGCTGATCCGCTCGCGGCGCAGCAGTTCGGTGTGCCACGGCTCCAGGCGCTCGGCGTCCAGGACGCCGCGGATGTCCGGGTTCACGCCCTGGAACGCCGTCTGGCGCCCGTCGACGAGGAACAGGCGCGCGTCGGCGTCCTGAGCCCCGACCCTGCGTGCCGGGCCGAGCGCCTGCCCGCTCCAGCGCGCCGCGGCGAGTGCCGGGGGCTCGAGTGTGCGGCCACCGGCCTCGACGCGGAACGGCTGGCTCAGGCGCAGGCTCTGCGGCCAGCCTGCGATCACCCCACCCGCGGTGACCAGCGTCACGGCTGCGGCCGCGATCAGCCGCTGCCTGTGGCCCGATCCCTCGCGATCCAGCAACCACATGATTCCCGCCGCCGCCGTCAGTCCGACCCCGAGGAAGAGGAACGATCCCGCGCGGCTCGCGGTCTCCCACGCAGCGGGTACGACGCGCAGCGGCAGCGTCCCGAGGTAAGCGAGCGCCGACAACATGAGAACGATGAGCACGGGGTCGCGGCGCCAGCGTCGCCACGCCACCCGCAGGCCGGCGAGCACGCCCGCCGCGAGAACGGCCACCGAGATGATCGCGACGATCCGCTCGCCGACCGGAGTCTGTTCCACTCCACTCGTCGAGCGGAACAGCGTGCGCGTGTCCGACTCGCGCTTGATCGTGTCGATGACGTCACTGAGGGCATCGCCGATCACAGGGCTGAGGTAGTCGACTGTTCGTGAGGCGACGAAGGCCAGCCATGCGAGCGTGAGCGCCGCGACGATCGCGGTCGTCACCCACGGCGCCGCGCGCGCGGCGCCCAGCGGGACGTGCAGCAGGCAGACCGCGAGCAGGAAGGCCACGAGCGCATACGAGGTCAGGTGGTGCGTGGGGATGATCGCCGCGGCTGTGATGAGCACGAGCGCTGACCAGCGCAGGCGTTCGGCGCGTCCCGCCGCCTGAAGTCTGCGCACCAGCGCGAACAACGCGACGGCGCCCAGCGGTACCGCCAGCGACTCGTAGCTGAACTGCGCCGAGAAGAACAGGAACGTCGGCGCGGCGGTTGAGATCAGCGCGCCGAGCCCGGCGATCCGCGGCGAGCCGGTGAGCCGCTCGTAGGTCAGGTAGACCGCGAGCATGAACACGACGCGCGCGGCGGCGATCGCGGCAATCCCGCCCGCGAATGCCGACGTCCCGCCAGCGGCCGCCACCGCTGAGGCCGCCGACTCGAGGCCGGGGTAGCGCGGCGTGATCGGCAGGATCGAGTTGGACCCGAAGAGCTGCCCCGTGGCGAGGATCTCCTGGAGGTTGTGCAGGTGGGCGAGCTCGTCGCCGAAGGTGAAGGCGAACGGGTCGCGGAGCACCTTGATCGCGAAGAAGGCGAGTCCCACCAGGACGACGATCGCCGCACGTTCGCCGCTGCTCGCCTGCTCGCCGGTCAGCCGCAGCGCCGCCGGGAACATGATGACGGCGATGGCGAGCCAGAAGAGGACAGGGCCGCCCTGCTCTCCGGTGCGCGAAAGCGCGTCGGCGACGGACACGAGGGCGACGCCGGCGGCGGCGGCGAAGGCCAGCAACGGCAGCGCACCCAGCCGCCCGGGCCCCTCAGCGGCGGCGTCGCGCGGCAGAGCCACTGCGACGGGGGCAGGGACCGTGCTCACCCGGTCTGCTCCCGCCTGCTGCGCGAGGCGAGCGCGCGCTCGTAGGCGGCCTCCACGCGCGGCACGACGCTCGCGGCGCTGAACTGCCGCGAGCGTGTCTGTGCCCCCGCGACGAGGCGCGCCCGCAGCGCGTCGTCGCCGGTGATCCGTTCGAGCGCGGCGCGAAGCTCGGTCACGCTCCCCGGGGTGACCAGGAGGCCGCTCTCACCGTCTGTGACGATCTCCGGCAGCCCACCGGACCGCGAGGCGACCACCGGCGCCGCAGCGGCCATCGCCTCGAGCGCCGCCAGTCCAAACGTCTCGGGCGTGATCGACGGCGCGACCGCCACGGCGCAGCGCTCCCACGCACGCAGGACGCTGCTGTGAGGGACCTGGCCGATGGCTGTCACGGAGTTGCGCGGATGCACGAGCTGCGGGTCGAGGGGCCTTCCGATGAGCACCAGCGGCGGCGGTGCCGACATCTCCGCGTGCGCCGCCAGGAGTGTGCCGACGCCCTTGTCCACGGTCACGTCACCGACGTAGAGGATGAAGTCCCCGTCGGGCAGATCGCGCAGGACCGGATCGTCGGGAGCCGCGATGTCGGGCGCCTCGGCCAGGAAGTTTGGAATGACCTCGTAGTCGGCCGAGCCGCCGGCCAGCCCGCAGCGACGGGCGACCTCCTGGCTGACCGGCAGGAACAGGTCGGCGGCGCGGCGCCGAGCGCGACCCGAAAGCGCTGTCAGGAGGGCGATCGGCGGGCCGGCGAGCGGGCCGTACTGCCCGGCCGCGCAGGCGACGCAGCGTCCGGGTCCCGGCCCGCCACACGGCTCGCCGCGGCGGATCAGCCGCTTGTTCGCGCAGATCAGGCTGTAGTCGTGAAGGGTCACGACGTAGGCCGAACGCCCGCGCCGGCTCAGCGGGAGGTACGCGTTGTCGAGCCAGTTGTGTCCGTGAACGACGTCCGGGCGCTCGCGGTCGAGGACGCGTCGCAGCGCCAGGGTCGTCTCAGGGTCCGGCGCGGGCGGGGCGTGCCGGCGGTCGCTCTCGCTGAAGAGCCGCCCGACTCGCTGGGCCAGGCCGGGGAGCCGGTGCACGCTCACGCCGTCGCGTTCCTCGTAGGCCTCCTGGCCGGGCTGGCGCAGCGTCGCGACCGTCACTCGGTGCCCGCGGGAGGCCAGCGCGACGGCCAGCGACTCCGTCATGCGCTCCTCGCCGCCGACGATCGGGGCGTAGAACTGGGCGAGCATCAGCACCCTCATCGCCGGCTCCCGGCAACGGAGCGATAGAGCTCCAGCAGCCCTGCGGCGCAGTCGTCCCAGGTGGGGAGATCGACGGACGCGGGCGCCAGCGGGTTGCGCAGTTCACGCAGCATCGCAGCGGCGGCCACGGGTGCCGGCGCTGCCGGCTCGATCGCCCGCGCCAGGCCGCGGTCGGCAAGCTCGCCCAGTCCCGAGCCCGACGCGACGAGCAGCGGGCGCCCGAGCGACAGCGCCTCGAGCGCGGCGATCGGATGGGTCTCGAAGTCGCTCAGCAGCACGACGAGGTCGACCGCGGCGATGCGCCGCGCCATCTGTGCACGGTCCTCTGCGGCGACGGCGCTGATCTCCACGCGGTCGCTGATCCCGAGATCGGAGGCGAGTCTCCGCAGTTGCATCTCGTAGGGCCCGGATCCGGCGACCCACAGCCGTGCCTGCGGTTCGCTCTCCAGCAGCAGAGCGAAGGCGGCGAGCACACGATGGTGTCCCTTGTAGCGCTCAAGGCGCCCGACCGAGGCGATCAGCGGCCCGTCGCCTGCGCCTGTGGGGCCGTCGCGCAGGTCGTCCGGGACGGCGGGCAGATCGACGCCGTTGGGGATCAGCACGAAGCGATCGGCCGGAACGCCGAGTTCCGCGCCGTACTGCTCGATCTCGAACTCTGCGACCGCGACGAGCGCGGCCGCGCGCCTCAGAAGTGGCCGGAGGGCGCGGCGCTGGACGCTCCTGGCCGCATGGCGCAGGCGCACCGAGTGCCCGCCTCCGTGGAAGGTCACGACGTAGGGGATCCGCCGCTGGACGGCGGTCGCCATCGCGAGCGGCGCAACGAACGTGTGGTACGACTGGAGATGGACGACGTCCCAGTCGCCGGCGCGCAGGGCGGACACGATCCCAGGTGCGAAGAGCCAGTCGCGTCCGCGCGGGTGAGCGCGCACGCGGCGCACGTCCACGGCGCCGTCGTGCTCGCGCGCGGGAAGAGCGCCTTCGGGGTCGGTGGTGAGCACCGTGATCGATGCCTCGCCGGTGGCCGCGATGCGCGTGGCGACCTCGTGCACGTGGCGCTCGACGCCGCCGACGTGCGGGAGGTAGCGCGGGGTCACGGTCACGACCCGAAGCGGGCCGCGCGACGCTGCGGCGCCCGCAGCCGCCTGCCCGGGCGATGCGCTCACGCCGCGTCCTTCCGGGCGAGTCGCGCGGAGACATAGCCCACGGTCGTCGTCGCCAGTCCTGCGACGATCGCCGCTGCGCGCGCCAGCCCGGCGACGTCGCCGCGGCTCGCGTCGCGCAGGCCGCCGATCACGCCGCGCGGCAGCGTATGTGCGGTGTAGGTGCGCTCGGACGAGAGGCCGTCGGATGAGCCCACAACGCGTGACACGAGCGCCTTCGACCGGCCCTCGGCGCGGCAGCGCTGAAAGAAGTAGCGCCAGGTGCCGCGCGTGGGCGGGACGAGATGGCGCACACGCGCGGCGGGGTCGTAGACGACGTGGCCGCCGGGTCGCAGTTGCTGCGCGCGGATGCAGAGGTCTGTCTCCTCGGCCCCGAGCGGAACGGATCCGACGCGGCCGACGCCTTCGCGGAAGCCGCCGAGCTCGCGCAGCAGGTCGGCACGGAACGCCATGTTGGCTCCGATGACGTTGCGCACCGTCGTGCGCTCTGCCGGCATCCCGCTGTGCGCGCAACCGACCACCCAGTCGAACTCCGGCGGAAACCAGGCGGGCCGGCCTTCGATCCATACCGGGTCGACCGCGCCGCCCGCGCCGAGCGCGGACCGATCGGCGAGCGCGCCCGACAGCGCGGCCAGCCAATCGCGCTCCGCCGTGGCGTCGTCGTCGAGAAAGGCGACGATTTCACCGGTGGCCGCGTCGATCCCCGAGTTCCGCGCGCCTGACAGCCCGCGGCGGCGGGTGTTGGGGATCACGCGGACATCCTTCAGCGTCCGGCGCGCCCGCTCGAGCAACTCCGGGTTGGTGTCGATCACGACGATCGTCTCGAGCGCCGGACGGCTTTGGTCCGCGACCGAGTCGACCGCCGCCACAAGTGCATCCCAGCGCGCCTCGGTGAAGGCGCACACCACGACCGAGATGCCGGTCCCTTCGCGGCCGTCCGAGCCGGAGCCTGCGTGATCAGGCCGAGCCGGCTCGCCGGACGGGGAGGTGGATCCGGCCATGTGCTGAGGGTAGATGTCACACGCGACGTACCGGCTGGGACGGGGCTTGCGGGCGGCGTCCCGCCGGGCGGCTACCGTTTCACGCGCCGTATGTCCCGCGTCTCGCTCTTGTCGCTGCTCCTTCTGGGCGCTTTCTTCCCCGTCCCCGCGGCGCCGTCGTTCGCAGCGACGAGCCACGCCGGCTGGCCGCACATCAACGGGATGCTGTTGATGAACAAGCTCGACCAGTCGCGCCCGCTCGACGCGAGGCCGGGGCGGGATCCGTTCGGCGGACAGGACCCCGACTACTCGTGCGACGGAATCCACCAGGACTCGACCTGCGTCGGACAGCCGCGCAAGTGCATGTTCCACGGCACCTGCCGCGAGACGGTGCTGGTTCCCCATCATCCTCGGCACAACAAGCTGCTCGGCGGTCACGGCAACGACAGGATTCACGCCGGGCCCTGGGGCGACGTGCTGTGGGGCGACTACAAGCCCCGTGGTCAGCCGACCGACCAGGTCGACCGGCTGTACGGCGGCCGCGGGCGCGACTTCATCTACGCGAGCCACGGGAAGAACATCATCCGCAGCGGTGGCGGGCGCGGACGTGATCCGCGCTCACTTCGGCCGCGGCGTGATCTGGTGCGGGTCCGGCAAGACGATTCTCTTCATCAGCCGGCGCGCCAAGCCCAAGTACCGCCTGCACAGCTGCGAGCGGATCAGCCACAGGACGCTCGGCTACTGATTCGCAGCGCGGAGGTGCGAGGCGGCGGGCTTCCCGCTGGCCGCGCCTTTAGCGTGTGGGTCGTGGAAGTCGCGACCTTCAAGCTCGACGATCCGGACGTCGTCGTCCGTGCGGCGCTGGCGTGCCCCTACTGCCTCAGCAGCGATCAGGGATTGGCGTTGCGCGAGGGGGCCGACGAGTTCAGCCTGCGATGCTCCTGCCGGACGTGCGGGCGCCGGCGGCGCGTTGAGATGACGGACGAGCAGGCGCTGCGGATCGCTATCGCTCCGCCGACGTGATCGGTGCCGGCCCGTCAGCAGGACTGCGAACCAGACCGGCCGCGATCGCCACCAAGCAGCAACGCCGCTGGTTGACATGACCGCGTTCGACCGGAGCTTCTGGGAGGAGCGCTGGTCGCGGGCCCTGCGCGAGCAGGGGGATCGCGTCGCGCATCGCTCCCCGAACGCCCATCTGAGCGCCGAGGTCGGGAACCTGCGCCCCGGGGTCGCCCTCGACGCGGGCTGCGGTCACGGGTCCGACGCGCTCTGGCTGGCCGCGCGCGGATGGCAGGTCACCGCGGTCGACTTCTCCGCGACCGCCCTGGCTCACGCCCGGTCGACGGCCGAGGGGGTCGGGGCGGGCGTCGCCGAGCGCATCGACTGGGTCGAGGGCGATCTGGCGAACTGGACCCCGCAGCCGGGCCACTACGACCTCGTGGCGTGCCTGTATGTCCACGTGGCGGGGTCGGTGGAGGAGATGGTGAAGCGGATGGCGACAGGGGTTGCGCCCGGCGGGACCCTGCTCCTGGTCGGCCACCGCCCCGTCGACCCGGCCACCGGCGCGGAAACCGCCGCCGCCGGTCAGGCGCAGGTCTCGATCAACACAGCCGTCGCCGCGCTCGCTCCGCGCCGCTGGGCCCTCGTCGTCGCCGAGGACCGTCTGCGGGCCGTCGCCGGCACCGGCGTCGACGCCGTGATCTGCGCGCGACGTCTCGCCTGACAGCGCGCCGGAATCAGAGCTTCACGACGAGCTTGCCGGTGTTCCTGCCGTCGAACAGCATGTTGATTGCGACGGGCAGTTGCTCGAACCCCTCGACGATCGTCTCCTGTGCCTTGAGCTTCCCTTCGGCCATCCACCCGGCGAGCTGCGGGACGATCTCCGGCGCCCTGCCCAGGTGGTCGAGCACGATGAAGCCTTCTAGGTGGACGCGCTGGATCAGCAGGTTGCCGAAGTTGCGCGGGCCCGCCGCAACGGTGGGCGCGTCGTCGTTGTAGCCGGAGATCAGCCCGCAGAGCGCCACGCGCGCCCGGAAGTTCAGACGTCCGAAGACGGCCTCCATGATCTCGCCGCCGACGTTCTCGAAGTCGACGTCGATCCCGTCGGGCGTAGCGGCCTTGAGCTGCGCGTGCCAGTCGGGAGCCTTGTAGTCGACCGCCGCGTCGAGGCCGAGCTCGTCCGTCAGCAGGGCACACTTCTCGTCACCACCGGCGATGCCGACGACGCGCGCGCCCTGGATCTTCGCGAGCTGGCCGGCCACCGAGCCGACGGCGCCCGCGGCGGCCGACACCACGACGGTCTCGCCCGGCTTCGGCCTGCCGATCTCGAGCATCCCGACGTAGGCGGTGAGGCCGGTCATGCCGATCGCGCCGAGGAAGTGGCTCGGCGAAACGCCCGGGATCTCCGGTGCTGCCATCAGCGGCGCGGAGGCCGAGGCGACGACGTAGTCCTGCCAGCCCGTGAGGCCCAGGACGAGCTGGCCGACCCGGTAGTCCGGCGAGCTGGACGCGACGACCTCGCCCAGGCCACCAGCGCGCATGACCTCGCCGATAGCCACCGGAGGCAGGTAAGTCGGGGTCTCGCCGATCCACGCGCGGTTCGTGGGATCGAGCGAGATCCAGCGGTTGCGCACGAGCGCCTCGCCCTCGCCGATCGCGGGGACCGCCTCCTCGACGAGCTCGAACGTCCGCTCGTCGATTCGCCCGGCAGGACGCTCGCGAAGCAGGAAGCGGCGATTCACGTCGGACATGGCTGAGGCCTCACACGGTCGGGGATGACGGACTCCGGAACCTACAGCCGGAGGCGAAAGGCGGAAGCGACGGCGCGGGCGGCTCACGTAGGCTGCCGCGCCATGCATGTTCCGCTGACGACCGGGGACTTCATCGAGCGCGCCGCAACGGCGTACGGATCGAGCGTCGGCGTCGTCGACGAGCCCGGCATCAAGGGAGCGTTCGGCGAGCTGACCTACTCGCAGCTCGCCGCGCGAGCACGTGGCTTCGCCGCGGCGCTGGACGGGCTCGGCTGCGAGCCGGGCGCGCGCGTGGCGATCCTCTCACCGAACTGCTCGCGCTTCATGGTGGCGCTCCTCGGAGCGACGATGACGGGCCGGATCCTCGTGCCGGTGAACTTCCGGCTCAAGCCCGCGGAGGTGCGCTTCATCCTCGAGCATTCGGGCGCCGACACGCTGCTCGTCGACCCGGAACTGGACGAAGGCCTCGGCGAGCTGCCGGTCGCACGGAGGGTCGTGCTCGACGGCGTCGCCGACGCGGACCTCTTCCCGCAGGACGGCTCACCCGCCCCCTGGGAGCCCGACGAGAGCGCCGTCGCGACGATCAACTACACGTCGGGCACGACCTCGGATCCCAAGGGCGTGATGCTCTCGCACCGGAGCCTGTGGCTGAACGCCGTCACCTTCGGCTGGCACATAGGCCTGAGCGATCGCGACGTCTACCTGCACACGTTGCCTCAGTTCCACGTCAACGGCTGGGGCGTACCGCTGGCGGCGACCGCGATGGGCGTCAGGCAGGTGATTCTGCGCAAGATCGACGGCGAGGAGATCCTTCAGCGCGTCGAGCGTCACGGCGTGACCGTGCTGTGCGCCGCGCCGACCGTGATCAGCACGGTGCTCGACGCGGCGGACGCGCGCGCGCAGCGCGGCGAGCCGCTTCCCGGCGCCGGGACCGTTCGCGCCGTGGTCGCCGGCTCAGCGCCGCCCTCCGCCGTGATCGAGCGCTTCGAGGAGCAGCTCGGCTGGCAGTTCAACCAGCTCTACGGGCTGACCGAGACCTCGCCGCTGCTGACGATCAACCGCCGGCGGCGAGAGTGGGACGGGCTCGTGTCATCCGAGCGGGCGCGCCTGCTGAGCCGGGCCGGCACCCCGGCAGTCGGTGTGCGCCTGCGGATCGATGAGCAGGGAGAGCTGCTCGCGCGCTCCAACAACGTGTTCGACGGCTACTGGGAGCGCCCGGATCTGACCGATGCGGCGATCGTCGACGGCTGGTTCCACACCGGCGACGGCGGCTTCCAGTCCGATGACGGCTACGTGACGATCACCGACCGCTTCAAGGACGTGATCATCAGCGGCGGTGAGAACGTGTCGTCGATCGAGGTCGAGGATCGTCTCTATCAGCACCCCGACATCGCTGAGGCAGCCGTCATCGGCGTGCCCGACGAGAAGTGGGGCGAGACGGTCAAGGCGCTGGTCGTGCTGCGCGACGGAGCCGAGCTGGGCGAGGCGGAGGTCATCGCCTTCTGTCGCGAGGGCCTCGCCCACTACAAGTGCCCGACGACGGTCGAGACGCGCGCGGAGCTGCCGAGAACGGCGACCGGGAAGCTCCAGAAGTTCAAGCTGCGCGAGCCGTACTGGGCCGGCCGGGAGCGCGGCGTGGCATAGCCGGTCAGTAGACCTCAGGCACGAACGTCTGGTCGGACATCGGCGGGCGCACGTAGCCGATGTCGTCCCTTCGCGGTGGCAGCTCGATCGGGGGCGGCGTGCGGTCCTCGTAGGGGATCATCGAGAGCAGGTGGCTGATGCAGTTCAGCCGGGCGCGCCGCTTGTCGTCGGCGTCGACGACGTACCACGGCGCCTGCTTGATGTCCGTGTAGCGGAACATCTCGTCCTTCGCGCGGGAGTACTCGATCCACAGCTCGCGGGACTTCAGGTCCATCGGGCTGAGCTTCCAGGTGCGCATCGGATCATCGACGCGAGCCTGGAAGCGGCGCTCCTGCTCCTCGTCGCTGACCGAGAACCAGTACTTGATGAGGATGATCCCGGCCCGCACGAGCATGCGCTCGAACTCCGGGCAGGAGCGCATGAACTCCTGGTACTGAGCCTCGGTGCAGAACTCCATGACCCGCTCGACGCCGGCGCGGTTGTACCAGCTGCGGTCGAACAGGACCATCTCGCCGGCGGCAGGGAGGTGCGACACGTAGCGCTGGAAGTACCACTGGCTCTGCTCGCGCTCGGTCGGCGTTCCGAGCGCAACGGTCCGGCACCAGCGGGGGTTCACGCGCTCGCTGATGCGCTTGATCACGCCGCCCTTGCCTGCTGCGTCGCGGCCCTCGAAGACCACGACGACGCGCTGGCCGGTCTCGATGATGTGCTGCTGCTGGATCACCAGCTCGCGCTGCAGGCGCAACAGCTCGCTTTCATAGTCCTTGCGGGAGAGAGATGACACGCACTGGCTCCGTTGGCGGTCGATTGTCGGCGTCGAGTCGTGCACGATCGTACGGATCTCGCCGCCCGCCGTCAGGACCGGCATAGTCCTCGGATCAATTCCGTCCAGGAGGTCCACTCGTGCTGCAGGTTAGAAGGCGCCCCGTCATCGCACTGCTGGTCGCAGGGGTCATCGGCGCCGCGGTGATTCCGGCGTCGACCGCCGGCGCCGCCACGATCACGGCGTGCGTGAAGTCCAAGACCGGCGAGATGCGCCTCGCTAAGAAGAAGAAGACGAAGAAGAAGAAGAAGGTGAGGGAATGCCCGCGGGGCTGGAGGCGCGTGCGCTGGAACAGCAGGGGCTCGACCGGCAAGCGGGGCAAGCAGGGCAAGCCGGGAACGCGCGGCGTCGCCGGCGCGCCTGGAGCCCCGGGTGCACCAGGCACCCAGGGCCTGCAGGGGATCACGGCGCCGCCGCTCAACGTCAAGGACGCGGGCGGTGCCGTCGTGGGGCAGTTCATGGGGCTGCTTCCTCAGGGAGTCCCGTTCTACGCCGTCCTGCGCGACGGCGGGTTCTTCTACTACCTCGGCTCCGGGCAGGTTTACCCGATCGGCAGCCCGAACTGGAAGACCAGCGACTGCTCGGGCACGGCGTACATGGGCGGGAGCTCGGGCCTAGGATCGGCGAGCTTCGCGCTGCTCGTCTCGGGCCCCTTCCGGATGGCCTTTCGGACCGTGTCGGCCGGAGCCTTCGGTCCGACGTCTGCGTGGAAGGGCCGCGGTACGACCGAGGCGGTGGTCAATGTCCAGCTCTACGATCGTGACAGCAGCACGGGCGCGTGTCAGCTCGACGGCGGCTTGTACACGGGGGACCTTGCGCCGCTTGATCCGGTCGCCGCGCCGCCCGACTTCACGGGGCCGCTGACGGTCGGCTGACGCCGGCTCGGCGGCACGCACGTGCGCGGCGCTCCGGCGCCGCGCACGTGCCGCCCCGGCGAACGGCCTGATGTCCCGGCGCTCGCATCTCGGCCCGGCCGGCGACGCGCGGCTCGCCCTGTGTCAGAGTGAACGGTCGTGCGATACGCGTCCCGTGGTCGCCGCGCCGTGCTCGTGGTCGTGGCGCTCGTCAGCGGCGTTCTGGGCGGCCTGACCGGGCTCCGCCTGGCCGGTGCCGACGTCGCGCAGACGGACCTGGGCAGCGTCAGGAGCCGCGTCGCGATCTCGACCGCGGACCGCGCCGGGCTGGAGGTCTACGTGCCGCTCGCCGACTGGGGGCTGCGCGCGAAGATCTTCGCGGCTCCGGTCCGCATCGAGCTCGAGCCGCGTGCGCCGGCGCGCGCGGCTGTCAACGATGCCGTTGCAGGAGATCAGGCGCTGCTGCGCCGCGCCCGCAGCCAGATCGACGGGGTGATGCGCACGGCGCTGGTGCGGGCGGTGCTGTGGGCACTCGCCGGCGGAGCGATCGGTGGGCTGCTCGCACTGCTCATCTGGGAGCGGCTCGGCGTTCGCGGGCGGTCTCTGCTGCTGGCCCCTGCCCTGTCGGCCTCCGCAGTCGTTGCTCTCGCCGGGGCCGCGTCGGCCTGGGCGGCCTTGACCTACGAGCCCGAGCGCATCGAGCACCCGACCTACTTCGCCGGTGGCGAGGAGCTTCACCGGCTGCTGGAGCAGGCCGACGACCTGAGGCGCTCGGGCCGGCGTTACCGCGGCCAGGTCGAGGGCGCGCTCAGCGCGATCCTCGCGCTCACCGGCGCGGACGCAGTGCCGCCGGGCGCGCGCGTTCGCGCCGTCCTCGCCTCGGACCTGCACTCCAACGCGCTGGCGATCCCGGTGCTGCGCCGCTACGCCGTGAACGTGCCGCTGTTCATGCCCGGCGATTTCGCGATCAACGGCTCGCGCCTGGAGGCCGGCCTGCTGGACGGCGTCGAGCGGGCCGGTCGTCCGGTCATCATGACCTCCGGCAACCACGACGCGGAGGCGCTGATGCGCCGCTTCGCGCGCGGGGGCGCGACCGTCCTGACGCACCACGGGCGGCTCGAGCCTGACGGAACGGTGACCGGACGGCCTGTCATCGACGTCGCCGGCATGAGCGTCGCGGGATTCGAGGATCCGCTCCAGTACCCCGGGGACGACTACCCGTCGGAGATCCGCACGGCTCTGTCGTTCACCGACATGTCGGACGGCGACGAGCGCTTCCGGCAGGCGGCGAATCGCTACTGGAGCTGGTGGCAGGCGCTGCCGGAGCGCCCGGCCGTGCTGCTCCTGCACCAGGCCGCCCTTGCGCGCGACCTGGCGGCACGCATCGCCGAGGCCGACCCTGAGGGTCCGCCGCTGGCGATCCTCACCGGTCACACCCACCATCAGCGCGTCGACCTCAACGCACCGGTCACCGTCGTCGACAGCGGCACCGTCGGCGCCGGCGGGCCGTTCGGGGCGGGGAAGGACGACATCGGGCTGGCGGTCCTGCACTTCAGCCGGCGGCCCACCCAGCTTCAGGTCGTGGACCTCGCCGCGATCGACCCGCGCAGCGGCGCGGCGCAGGCCGAGCGCGTGATCGTCGACGCGCCGGAGTGCGGCGAGGAACTGGTTCACTGCGCAGCGGCGCGGGCACCGTGAGACAGACCCACCCGGGCATCACGTACCTTCCACCGCCAGCGCCGTCGCGTTCGCGGCGGGCGCGGCGGCCCCACAACTGACGATCACGCGAGGCACCCGGCTCATGGACCTGACCTTCTCCGACAGCGAGACCGCTTTCCGCGACGAACTTCGTGCGTGGCTCGACGCCAACGACCCGGGCGACGAGCCTGCCGACGAGGCTGCGAACTACGCGTGGCGCCGCGACTGGCAGCGGCGGCTCTACGACGGCGGCTGGGCAGCCGTGCACTGGCCCAGGGAATACGGCGGGCGCGGCGCGAGCGTGACCGAGTCGGCGATCTTCTACGAGGAGCTGAGCCGGGCGCGAGCTCCGCTGCCGGCGAACGTGCTGGGAATCCTGATGGGCGGGCCGACGCTGATGGCGTGGGGCACCGAGGAGCAGCGCGAGCGCTTCCTCACACCGATCCTCTCGGGCGAGGAGATCTGGTGCCAGGGCTTCAGCGAGCCGGAGGCCGGGCTCCGACCTGGCTGCCGCTGAAGACGCGCGCGGTCAAGGACGGGACGGACTGGGTGGTGACCGGGCAGAAGGTGTGGACGTCGGGCGCGCAGTACTCCAAGTGGTGCATGCTCGTCGCGCGCACCGATCAGGACGTTCCGAAGCACAAGGGACTGACCTACTTCCTGATGGACATGGAGCAGGACGCCGTCCAGGTCCTTCCGCTGCGCCAGATCACCGGCGAAGCCGAATTCAACGAGCTGTTCATCGAACAGGCGCGGATTCCCGAGGAGAACGTGGTCGGCGGCGTCGGCAACGGCTGGAAGGTTGCGCTGACGACGCTCATGAACGAGCGCTCGGGCCTCGCGTTCTTCCTCCAGGTGCGTCTGCGCCAGCTGCTCGACGAGCTGATCGAAGAGGCCGACGCGCGCGGGCTGCTCGACGACGCCGTCGTGGCCGACCGGATCGGCGACCTCCACGTCAAGGCGGAGGTGCTGCGGCTCACGGCGTACCGGGGTCTGACGACGATCGAGAAGTACGGGCAGCCCGGGCCGGAGGGCTCGCTGACCAAGTGGATGTGGTCGGAGACGAACCAGCAGCTGGTGCAGCTCGCGGCCGACATCCTCGGCCCGGAGGCGCTGACGTCGGGGACGCGCTGGAGCTATGAGCTGCTGCGTGCGCGCGGCAACAGCATCGAAGGCGGCACGACCGAGATCCTCAAGAACATCGTCGCCGAGCGCGTGCTCGGCCTGCCCCGACTGCGCGTCGCGGCCTAGGAGGCAGGCCATGAACTTCGACTTCAGCGACGACCAGCACGACATCAAGCGCACCGCGCGTGATCTGCTGTCGAAGCGGTCCACGTGGGAGCGCGTTCGCGCCGCCGCCGAAGCCGGTCGCTACGACGACGAGCTCTGGGCCGAGCTCTGCGGACTCGGCTGGCCCGGCATCGCGATCGGCGAGAGCCACGGAGGGCAGGGCCTCGGCGTCGTCGAGCTGGTGATCCTGCTCGAGGAGCTGGGCTACGCCTGCGCTGCGACGCCGATGCTCGGCAGCGCGCTCGCGGGGGTTGCGATCCAGGCCGCGGGCTCAGACGAGCAGCGCGCCCGGTGGCTTCCCGGGCTCGCCTCCGGCGAGCTTCGCGGCGCGCTCGGCACGGCTCGTGACGGTGTCGCGGAGCTGGTGCCCGACGCTGCGAACGCGGACGTGATCCTGCTGCTGGAGGACGGCGGCCTGACGCTCCTTGCGCGCACGGACGTGACCGTCGAGGACGTCGAGGCGATCGACCAGACGCGGCGCCATGCTTCGGTCGCGGGGCGCGGCGAGGCGCTCGGCGGCGATGTGTCGGCGGCGATCGAGCGCGCGTCGATCGCGGTCTCCGCCGAGCTCGTCGGACTTTGCCAGCGCGCGATGGAGATGGGCGTCGCCTACGTCAAGGACCGCAAGCAGTTCGACACGCCCGTCGGCGCCTACCAGGCGGTGTCGCACCGCTGTGCGCAGATGCTGAGGGATACCGAGAGCGCCCGCTCGACGACGTACTACGCGGCGTGGGCGGCCGACGCGGAGCCCGAGCGGCTCGCCGAGGCGGCGTCGCTCGCCAAGGCGGCGTCCTCTGAGGCCGCACGGGAGGTGACCGGGTCGAACATCCAGGTCCACGGCGGAATCGGCTTCACGTGGGAGGCCGACGCGCACTGGCTGTTCAAGCGCGCCCAGGTCGACAGCGCGCTGCTGGGTGGCGCCGGGGCGCACCGCGCGCGGCTCGCGCGGCTCGCGGCAGCGAGGCTGGCGGGCGCAGCGGCATAAGGCGCCCGCGCGGGCCCGCGTGTTCCTCAGCGGCGAGTTCCCGGCTCGGCATTCGAGGCGGTCCGGTCAGGGGAGGTGCGACGCCGGTAGGCGGATCAGCGAACCCGCGATCAGGACGCCGCGCAGTCGTTTCCGGTGCCGGCGTCGGCCACGTTCTCGATCCTCCAGCATGAGTTGCCGGTCGTCGGGTTGAGCCCGCCACCGAGCGTGATCGAATCGGTACCGCGTCCGCCGAACAGAGTGTTGGAGTTGCTGCCGAGTCCGACCTGGAAGATGTCGTCGCCCGGGCCGCCGTCAACGTGGTTGGCCAGCGCCTGACCGAGCGCCACGAGGTCATCGCCTCCGCCCGCGTACACGCTGTTGCCGCTGCTGGTGGCGATTGAGACGACGTCATTTCCGCCGGAGCCGTAGACCGTGCTGTTGCCGCCGATCACCGTGATCGTGACGTCGTCGTCGTCCGCTCCGCCCTCGACCGTAACGCCGAAGGCGCCGATCGTTGCGACGTCGTTGCCGCCGCCGAGGTACGCGCTGCTGTTGTCACCGAAGGCGAACAGCTGGTCGTTGCCGTCACCTCCGTAGGCGGTGTCACCCGCCCCGGGCATCAGGACGTCCTCGCCACGCCCTCCCAGGAGCACGTCGCCATCACCGGTGCCCCGGAGGGTGTCGTTGCCGCCGCGGCCCCAGATCAGGTCCGGTCCCGGCGTGCCCTCCAATACGTCGTCGCCGGCCGTACCGGTGATCAGGTTCGGCACGACGGCTGCGCCTGCCGGCGCTGCGAGCGCCGCGAGAATCGCGATCGACATCACACCTGCGACAACCCGTCTCATCCTTGCCTCCCAGTGTCCTCAGAATCCGCGGCCTCCGACGGGGCGAGGCTATCGGCAGCCGTGAGGCTGTCAATCGCTGGGCGCGATCCTGGCGCTGCCGAGTGTGGCCGGCCGGCCGCTCCCCCCGGTTCTGGGGCTACGCGGTGGCACTGCGGGGCTCAGCAGCGACAGTGCCGCGAGCGGGAAGACGAGGACCGACACCAGGCCGGCCGCGACGAGTGCGGCCGAAGTGCTCGCGGAGAGCACTCCCAGTTCCTGGCCGATCGCCGTGCTCGCGACGATGAACGGCAGCGACGTCGCCTGCAGCAGCGCGGCGGCGCTGACCCGCCGCCGGTCGCCGAGGCGCGCCCGCGCGAGCAGCACAGGCGTGCCTCGCACGATCACGAGCGCCGCCAGCAGCAGGGGAACGAGGGCGATCGCGGATCCGCTGCCGGTGAGCGCGGCGAGATCGAAGCGCAGGCCGCTCGTGACGAAGAACGCGGGGATCAGAACGCCGAAGCCGACGGCCTCGAGCTTCGTTCGCAGCAGCGGGTGCGTCATCCCCCTGTCCGGGTCGATGACGCTGAACAGCATCCCCGCGATGAACGCGCCGAGGATCACCTCGAGCCCCAGGGCCCCGGCCAGGGCGGCGAATCCCACCATCACCATGAAGGCGCCGCGCACGCGGATCTGCGCCGTCGTGTCCTGCAGGCGCAGCAACGTGCCGCGCAGCCGCATCGAGTGCTCGCCGAGCAGGACGACACCGGCGACCAGCCCGGCGGCGAGCAGCAGCGCACCGAGCAGAACGATCGTCGCACCGGTGCTGCTGGCCTCGCCCGAGAACAGCAGTGAGAGCAGCACGATCGTCGCGACATCCGCGATCGACGCGGCCGCGATCACGAACTGCCCGAAGCCGGACTGTGCAAGGCCGGTGTCCTTGAGCACCGGGATCACGACGCCGAGTGACGTCGCTGAGAGGACGATGGCGACGAACACCGGATCGCCGACGAGCCCGGCCGCCTTGAGGCCCAGGCCGACACCGAGGGCGATCGCGAATGAAGCGGCGAAGCCGATCAGCGCCGCGCGCAGCAGCGTCCCTCGCAGTCGCTCGAGGTCGACCTCGAGCCCCGACAGGAACAGCAGCATGCCGAGCCCGAGCAGAGCGAGCACGGTGACCGGATCGTCGACTTCGACCCAGCCGAGGCCGCTCGGGCCGACGATGATCCCGGCCGAGATCTCGAGCACCACGGCCGGCAGCCGCAGCCGCGGCGCGAGGCCCAGTGCCAGCGGCGCGAGAAACGCGATCGCCGTCACCGCGAGCAGGTTGTCGAACGAGAGCTCGGTCATGACCGGTCAGGTGGCGCTCGGTTTCCGGCGCTCAGACGGCTGCGGGCTCGAAGCCCGGGACGGTGTTGCCGTCCGCCGGGATCGGGTTGGCCTTGAGCATCCGCGCGATGTGAACGACGTTGTGCGCCATCCAGCTGGAGGTCTTCTGCGTGTAGGCGCTGTCGGCGCCGCCGGCCTCGATGTACGACGGCCCCGGTCCCGCGTCCCCGACCCAGTACGTGTCGGCGTTCGGTGGGATCGTGAAGCCGAGGTGACTCATGTTGAAGAGAGTCGTCTCGGCGGCCGCGTGCGCGCCGTCCTCGTTGCCGGTCACGACGACGCCCCCGACCTTGCCATAACACGGGTACTGGCCGACCGCGTTGGTGTCGTTGTAGGTGCCGTCGAGGCGCTCGATCACCATCTGGCAGACGCTGCCGCGCACGCCGAACCAGATCGGCGTCCCGATGATCACGATGTCCGCCGCGAGAACCTTCTCGAGGATCAGCGGCCACTGGTCGCCGTCGCCCTCGTCGTTGGAGACGCCGAACTTCACGTCGTAGTCGACGATGCGCACCGTCTCCGTCTCGCAGTTGAGCGACTCGAGGATGCCGAGCACGCGATCGCCGAGCGCCTGCGTATTAGAGACGGCGGGCGAGGGCTTGAGCGTGCAGTTGAGGAACAGCGCGTTGAGGCGGGGCGGGTTGTCCATGGTCTTCTCCTGGGTCTTGGGTTTCGGTTGTCAGATCAGGTCGGGGTCGGTCATCACCTCGACGAGCGCAGGACCGTCGTGCGCGAGCGCGCGCGTCAGGGCGTCGTCAAGGGCGTCAGCGCCGGTCACGCGGATGCCCAGCGCACCGCAGAGCTCGGCCCAGCGCGAGAAGTCGGGATTGTGGAGCTGCGTCTGCCAGACATCCCACATGCCGGCACGCTGCTCCTTGCTGATCTTCCCGAGCTGCCCGTTGTTCAACAGCAGGTGGACGATCCGCATCTCGTGGCGGACGGCCGTCGTGAGCTCGGCCATGTACTGGGCGTACCCGCCGTCGCCGGTGACTGCGATCACGGGCCGCTCGCCCTTCGTGGCGGCCCACGCGCCGATCGCCGCCGGGAACCCGAAGCCGATCGAGCCCAGCAGGCCGGACATCAGCACCTGCTGTCCGGGCTTGCTCTCGTGATAGCGCCCGAAGCTGTAGGCGTGATTGCCGACGTCGACCGCGATCACCGCGTCCTCCGGCGCGTGCTCGCTGAGCGCTGCGAACACGGCGGCGCTGCTCACGCCGCGGCCGCGCTCGTCCTTGGCACGGCTGCGCTTCTCGGCCGCCCAGAGGCGGCGCCGCAGCGCCACGTCGGCCACTTGGTCGGGGGCGTCCGCGGCCCGCGGTGGCAGTGCCGCGGAAAGCGCGCGCGCCGCAACGCCGACGTCGGCGAGCAGCGGCACTGCGACGTTCGTGGTGCGCCCGAGCTGGAGCGGGTCGCGGTCGACGTGCACGACCGGGTGCCCGGCGTAGATACCCGTGTGGTTGGCGAACGACGCTCCGAGGACCAGCAGCGCGTCGGCCTCGTTCATGATCCAGCTCGCGACCGGCGTCCCGCTGCGCCCGAGCACACCGCATGCGAGCGGGTCGGCGTCCGGAATCAGCCCCTTCGCGCGGAATGTCGTCATCACCGGCGCTCCCAGCAGCTCGGCCAGCGCGATCACGTCCTCGCGTGCCTCGCTTGCGCCGGTGCCGGCGATGATCGCCGGGCGCCTCGCGCCGGCAAGCACGTTGACGGCATCGGCGAGCGCCTCGGCCGGCGGCGCGACACGCAGGTCCGGCAGGCGGCCCTCGGGGGTCTCCGGCTCGGCGTCAGGGGCACCGAGGACCTGTACCTCGTCGGGGAACACGAGGTGCGCGACGCCGCGCTCGAGAACGGCGTGACGCACGGCGAGCGCCGCCAGTTCGGCGTGGGGTGAGACGTGGTGCACCGTCTGGCTCCAGCTCGCGACCGTCCCGAAGGCACCCTCGAGGTCGATCTCCTGGAAGGCGCCCTTGCCCAACACCTGACCGTCGACCTGGCCGGTCAGAGCCAGCACCGGCGCGCCGTCCATGCGCGCATCCCAGAGGCCGGTCAGGAGGTTCGTCGCGCCGGGGCCGGCGATCGTCAGGCAGGCCGCGGGGCGCCCGGTCAGCTTTCCGTACGCTGACGCCGCGAACGCCGCGGCGCCCTCGTGGCGGATGCCGATGAAGCGCAGCTCGCCCTCCTCCTCGCGGCGGCGAAGCGCGTCGGCGAGTCCGAGATTGGAGTGGCCGACCATGCCGAAGACGTCGGTGATCCCCCAGGCGACGAGCGTCTGCGCCATTACGTCCGAGACCGTCTGCTCGTGCGGAGCATCGGCCGGCACACCGACCCAGATGCCGCCGTCGCGGGCCTCCACGGCGAAGCTGGGAACGCTGTCCCCGAACTCGCTGTCGCCGCTCAGCGGGCAGTAGTCGTAGCCGTGCCAGGGACAGCGCAGCAGGCCCTGCTCGATCGTGCCCTCACCGAGCGGGCCGCCCTGGTGGGGGCAGCGGTTGGACAGCGCGCCGTAGGCGCCGTCTACGTGCGTCAGCGCGAGCTGATGGTGGCCCGCGGTGACGGTCGTGACGCGGCCGTCGGGCAGTTCGCTCTCCTCGAGCACGCGGTGCCAGACGAGCGCCTGTTCTGAGGCCGGCGCCGGCGCCGGGTGCGGCTCGGTCGTGGACATGTGGGGTGAGTCCACGGTGCGGCCGCGAGCGTTACGCGCCAGCTCAACGCAGGCGCAGACCCGCCTGCCGCAGGCCCACCGTCATCCGTGCACAGGGGCTCGCTCCCGACGAGAACCAGGGAGCTCTTGGATTTCGCCGGGCGCGTGTCAGCCGGCCCGCGGCCAGTCGCGGAAGGCCTGACGCAGGCCTTCGCGCACGTCCGCGGGCAGCTGCTCCGGCCCGGCGGACTGCCCGAGCGCCCCGATCGTGCGGCGCATCTGGTTCACGTAGACCACGCAGTCCTCGCAGATCGCCAGGTGCGCGTCGAAGTCGTCGCGCAGGCCGTCGTCGAGATCGCCATCGAGGTAGGCCGTTACGAGTTCGACGATGTCGCGGCAGGGCAGGTCTTGAGGCTCTTCAGACATTGATGGCGTATCGGTTCAGCTGATGGCGAGGTGATCCTGGAGTGCGGCCCGCACGCGCGACCTCGCGCGATGGAGAAGCACTCTCTGATTGGTCTCGCTGATCTCCAGGGCGTTACTGACCTGCGGCCCGTCCCAGCCCTCGACGTCGCGCAGCAGGATGACGGTCCGCTGGGCATCCGGCAGCGCATCGATCGCGTCGCTGATGACCGCAAGCGTCTCCTTCGACTCGGCCGCCCTCTCGGGGAGCGTCTCCCAGCGCGGGATCGGCGCTGCCCAGTGGTGGGGCCAGCGGTCATCGTCCGCAGGCCTGAAGTGATCGGGGGAGATGGCCTCGAAGTCGCCATCGGCCTCGGCCGCGGCGAGCGCGACGAAGGGCACGGTTCGTCGTTCTCTCGTCCCTCGCGTCTTGGCACGGTTGACGAGGATCCTGAAGATCCATGTCTTCAGCGAGGAGCGTCCCTCGAAGCGGTCGAGGCCCTCGAGCACCGCGACCCAGGTCTCCTGCACGACCTCCTCGGCGACGGCGCGACTCGGCGTGAACTGCCCCGCGAGGCGCAGCATCGCCGGGCCGAGTTCGTCGACGAGCGCCATGTACGCCCTCTCGTCGCCCGCCTGGAGGGCTGCGATCAGGCGCCGATCGGACTCGATCGCCTCGGGCGCCCTGGTCGCGGGATCGCTCGCCATGATCGCCGAGCGTAACGCCAGCGGCATGTCCTGGGACGATTCGCCCATGCCCGTCAAGCCCCCCACGCGACTTGCGGAGCTCCCACCCCGCTTCGCCGCGACACGCAGCGCCCTGCACGGCGTCGCCGAACACGTCGTCTCACCGGCGCGAGTGGCTGCCACCGGAAACGAGATCGCACTGGAGGCGACGCCCGGCGGCTTCGGCACCCCGGTTCTGCCGGCCGGTGGCCGCGTGCGCGTCGAGGCCGACGAGCTCGTGATCGACAAGCCGGGCGGAGCGACCCGCCGCGCCCCGCTCGCGACGCTCGCCCAGGCGGCGAGCTTCGCCGGCCTGCCGCCCGGCGCCAACGGCGAGGAGCGGCTCGACATCGACCGCGACGCAGCCCGCTCGCTCGCCGATTTCTACGCGTTCGCAGACGACTTGCTGCGCACGCTTCAAGTGGAGGCGCCGGCGTGTGCGGACGCCTCGCCCGTGCGGCTCTGGCCGGAGCACTTCGACATCGCCTTCGAGCAGGGCGAGGAGGACGACGGCCGCCGCGCCGCGTACGGCGCGTCACCCGGCGACGCTCTCCATGCCGAGCCGTACATCTATGTGGCGCCATGGAGCGAGCCGCCGCGCGGCCCGGGCTGGACGGCGACCGGGTTTCGCGGAGCCGAGCTGGGCTACTCGGCGCTGCTGCGCGCCTCCGATCCGCGAGCGAAGGCGCTGGACTTCTTCCATGATCGCCGCGCCGCGCTGCTCGAGCCGCCGGGTCGCGCCGCCTGAAGGCCTGGGCGCCCGGCGCAGGCGGCCACGCCGCTTGCGATTCTCCAGCCATGTTCCGTCTCGCGGCCGTCATCGCCATCTGCGCCCTCACGCTGCTCGCCTGCGGCTCTGCTGACGACGACGGGCGGGCCGCCCGCTCCGCGGGGACCGGTACCGCCGGGGATCGCGCCACCCCCGGTGGCGAGGCGCAGCTCGCGGCGAGCGCTGTGCGGCTCGTGCCGGTCGGCCGTTTCAACGGGCCGCTCTACGTGACCGCGCCTCCCGGCGACCGGCGCCGCGTCATGGTCGTCGAGCAGCGCGGTGTGATCCGCGTGCTGCGCGGCGGTCGCCGCCTGTCGCGGCCCTTCCTGGACATCCGCAACAAGGTGACATCGGGCGGCGAGCAGGGGCTGCTCGGTCTCGCGTTCGCTCCGGACTACCGATCCACCGGACGCTTCTACGTCTACTACACGGATCGATCCGCGAATCAGCGGGTCGTCGAATACCGCCGTGCGAGCGCCGACCGGGCACGCGCCGGATCCGCCCGCACGGTCCTGGTGATGCGCGACGACGAGGGCAACCACAACGGCGGCGACATCAAGTTCGGCCCCGACCGCCTGCTCTACATCGCGACGGGCGACGGTGGCGGCGGCGGCGACCAGCACGGTTCGCGCGGCAACGCCCAGTCGCTCGGCTCGCTGCTCGGCAAGCTGCTGCGCATCGACCCTCGGGCGTCGGGCACGAGGCGCTATCGCATCCCCGCTTCGAACCCGTTCACGGGTGACTCCGGCCGGCGCGCCGAGATCTACTCCTACGGCCTCCGCAATCCGTGGCGCTGCTCGTTCGACCGGGCGACCGGAGACGTCGACGATCGCCGACGTCGGGGAGAACTCGGTCGAGGAGGTCAACTTCGTCCGCCGCGGGCGTGCTCGCGGCGTGAACTTCGGTTGGCGGCCGTGGGAGGGACGCAGGCGCTTCACTCGAGAGGCCGCGCCATCGGCGGTATTCCCCGTGATACAGAAATCGCACAACGACGGCTGGTGTTCGATCACAGGCGGCTATGTGGTGCGCGACCCGGCGCTGAAGGCGCTGAGGGGCCGCTACGTGTATGGCGACTTCTGCAAGGGCCAGCTGCGCAGCGCCAAGCTCTCGGGAGGCCGCGCGACGGGCGACCGCTCGCTGGGGCTTCCGAACGTGGACAGCCTCTCCTCATTCGGCGAGGACGCCCGCGGTCGCGTCTACGTGATCTCGCTCGGCGGACCGGTCTACCGGTTGGCGGCCCGCTGAGCCGGCCGCTCGTCAGCCGGCGGTCCTGAGCGCTTCGCGGCGAAGCCGTGCGCGCGTACGCCAAGGGGTCCTTGTGACCCTCTCGACCGTGAGCAGCTCGTCGAGGGCCTGTTCGAGGTCGCGAGCCACCTGCGCGGCATCGGGTACGACCTCGGCATCGGCGTAGATGCCCGCAAACAGCCTGCCCTGGTAGGAGACCGCCCCGATCGTGAGCGCGTGTCCGTCGAGCAGCGGGACTGCGGGCCACGCGCCCCGCAGCGGGCGGCCGAGCAGTTCGAGCGCGAGCGCCGGTCCCGGGACGTTGCTGACGATCACGCTGAAGCGCGCCCGGCCGGCTGCGGTTCGCGCCACCCGCCGCCGCCCGGCCGCCGGCAGAACGTCGGCTGCACGCAGCAGGGCGTCGCCTGCGCCCGCCTGCCCGGAATGCTTGCGTGCGGAGGACCTGGCGCGGACGATCCGGATCGTCCGCGCCAGGTCCGGCTCGCCGACGGGTAGATCGAGCGCCAGGAACGAGATCCGGTTGCCGTGATCGGCGGCATCCTCGCCGGCTGCGCGGGTGCTGGCGGGTACGAGCGCGCGCACGCTCTCGTGTTGCTCGCCGCGGCGGCGCAGCGCGGCTGCAACCGCGACGGTCGCGGCGGCGAGCAACATGTCGTTGACCGTCGCCGAGTGGCGGCGGGCGGCGTCGCGCAGTTCGTCGAGCGGCGCCGCGGCGAATGCCACGCGGCGATCGCGAGTGATCGAGCGATCGAGCAGCGTCGACGGTGCCGGGGCGGCGATCGAGGCGATCGCGCCGACGCTCTGCGGGGCGGCCCTCGCGCTCCGGTTCAGGCCGCGCAACATCGCGCCGGGGTCGGACGGGCCCGAGCCGACGATCGCCCCGAAGGCGGCGGCGCGGGCCCGCAGCGCCGCGGCCAGGGCGGAGACCGTCGCCGGGGCCCGCGCCGGTGACCATCCGGCACCGATCAGCTCGCCGCCGGCAGGTCCGGCGGCGGTCAGCAGCAGCATCGCCAGCTCGACGGCGGCGAGTCCGTCGACGAGCGCATGGTGGGCCTGGCCGACCACCGCGAAACCGCCGTCGAGTCCCGGTCAGCAGCTGGAGCCTCCAGAGCGGACGCTGAGGGTCGAGCGGTGTGGACAGCAGCACGCCTGCGAGCTCACGCAGCTCGGCGGTGCCCGCAGGCGGCGCGAGCCGCAGCGAGTGCACGTGGCGCGCAATGTCGAAACCCGCGTCGTCAATCCAGTGTGGGTCGCCGAGCCCGAGCGCCGGCATCACGACGCGCCGCCGGAAGCGCGGCATCACGCCGAGGCGGGCGTCGACATGGCGGCGGAGCGCGGACAGCGACGGCGGTGGGCCGTCGAAGCGCATCGTCCAGCCGACGTGCAGCGGGGCGCGCGCGGTCTCGAGGTCGAGGAAGGCGGCGTCGAGCGCGCTCAGGCGGTCAGGAGGGGGCGGCACGGGCCGGACCATCCTGCCGGAATCCAGGTGGGCTTGACGTGACGTCGTGTCGAGTTTCCGGCCCGCGCCGGTAGCCTCGGCGGCGATGGATTCCCTTACCGCAGCGGACGTCGAGCTCGTGCGCGCGGAGAATTCCGGGCGGCTGACGCTGGAGGGCACGAACACGTGGCTCGTCGGGCGCGATCCGTGCTGGATCGTAGACCCGGGTCCAGCTCTCGGCGACCACGTCGACAGGATCGTCACGGCTGCCGAGCAGCGTGGCGGGATCGGCGGGATCGCGCTGACGCACGGCCACGCCGACCACACCGCCGCGGTCCCCTCGCTGTGCCGCCGAGCCGGTGACGTGCCTGTCGCCGCCTTCGATTGGGAGGGCGCCACGGTGCTCGTCTCGGACGGCCGGACATGCGGCCCGTTCGAGGTGATCGCCACCCCCGGGCACTCTGTCGACCATCTGTCGTTCCTTGCCGGCCGCGCGCTCTTCAGCGGCGACGCCGTGCTCGGGCGCGGCAGCGTGTTCGTCTATCCCGACCCCGGCGCACTGCGCGGCTACCTCGCGGCGCTGGACCGTCTGCTGTTGCTCGACATCGACGTGATCTGCCCGGGGCACGGACCGCTCGTGCACGACCCGCAGGCCTGGATCGCGCAGTACCGCGCGCACCGCATGGACCGCGAGCGACGGCTCCTGGAGGGGCTTGACGCGGGCCTTCGCAGCGCCGATGAACTGCTCGATCACGCATGGTCCGACGCTCCCGCAGAGTTGCGCCTTGCTGCGGCCGTGACGCTCGCTGCCCACATCGACAAGCTGTCCGAGGAAGGCCGGCTGCCCGCGGGCGTCGAACGCCCGGACACGGCAGCGCTCTGACGCCGGCGCGTCCGGCTGTGTGCCTCTGCGGCGCCCGGTACGGTTGACCGATGGCAACTGAGCAGCGCGTGACCGTGTGCCGTATCTGCGAGGCACACTGCGGCATGGTCGCGACAGTCGAGGACGGTGTCGTCACCAGGCTGCGGCCCGACGGGGATCATCCGCTGTCGGCCGGCGAGGCCTGCCCCAAGGGCATCGCGATGACGGACGTCCAGAACGATCCCGATCGCGTCGTTCATCCGCTGCGCCGCAGCGCCCGGCGGCGAGTTCGAACGCGTCTCCTGGGAGCAGGCGATCACGGAGGTCGGCGCGCGGCTGCGCGGCGATCATCGGCGCCCGCGGACCGCAGGCGGTCGGCTGGTACTTCGGAAACCCCGGTGCGTTCAGTTACTCGCATGCACTCTGGGCGAAGGGCTTCCTCGAGGGACTGGGTACGCCGCACTACTACACCGCTTCCTCTCAGGACGTCGCGAACCGCTTTGCGGCGAGCGCGCTGCTCTACGGCACGCCCGCACTGGTGCCGATCCCCGACCTGAAGCGCACGAACTTCCTGCTGGTGGTGGGGGCGAACCCGTTCGTCTCGCACGGCAGCGTGCTGACGGCACCGAAGGTCAAGAGCCAGTTACACGCGATCGTCGGCCGGGGCGGGCGCGTGGTCGTCGTCGATCCGCGGCGCAGCGAGACCGCGCGCCATTTCGAGCACGTCGCGGTGCGCCCCGACACCGACGCCTGGCTGCTGCTCTCGCTGCTCTGCGTGCTCGTCGAAGAGCAGCTTGCCGACGAGCGCGCGCTCGCGCGGCAGACCGTCGGCTGGGAGACCTGGCGCGAGACGGTGCGCGCATTCCCGCCCGAGCAGACGGAAGCGCAGACTGGCGTCCCGGCCGCTGTCGTCCGAGGCCTCGCACGCGATCTGGCCGCCGCCGACGGCGCCGCCGCATACGGGCGGACCGGCTCGTGCCTGGGGCGGTTCGGCACGCTGGTCGCGTTTCTGCTCGACCTTCTGAACGCCGCAAGCGGGAACCTCGACCGTCCGGGCGGCGCCGTGTTCGGTCTTCCTGCGATCGCGCTGGACGAGGTCGCCGAGCGCGCAGGGCTCGCGACCTACGGCAAGACGCGCTCGCGCATCGGGGGCTTCCCGGACGTGCTCGGCGCACTGCCGGCGTCGCTGCTCGCCGAGGAGATGACGACCGAGGGGCCGCAGCAGATCCGCGCCTTCTTCACCAGCGCCGGCAACCCGGTGTTGAGCTGCCCGGACGGCGAGGCGCTCGAGGCGGCGCTCGGCGACCTCGACCTGTTCGTATCGCTCGACCTCTACGTCAACGAGACCAACCGCCACGCCGACTACATCCTGCCCAGCACGACGTGGCTGGAGCGCGACGACCTGCCGATCGCGTTCCTGG
The DNA here is from genome assembly GCA_963714935.1 of uncultured Actinomycetes bacterium. GTDB lineage: Bacteria > Actinomycetota > Thermoleophilia > Solirubrobacterales > Solirubrobacteraceae > F1-60-MAGs163. The sequence continues at coordinate 103,072 of CAVQQA010000003.1, read as the reverse complement.
GCTTCTACACGACGCCGTTCGTCCAGTACGCCCAGCCCGTGGTCAAGCCGCGCGGCGAAGCGCGCGAGGAGTGGCAGATCATCGACCTGATCTCTCGCGAGCTCGGGGTCGCGCCCTACGCGCTGCCGGTGCTGCGATGGCTGGCGAGGATCGGCTACAGGATCACGCCACAGCGCCTCGTCGACGTACTGCTGCGAACCGGACGGGCGGGCGACCGTTTCGGGCTCCGCCCGCGCGGCCTCAGTCTCAAGTGGCTGCGCATGCACCCGCACGGCGTCGTGACGGCGCCGTCGATCAGCACGGGCGTCCTCTCTGGTCGCGTGCGGCACACAGGCGGGAAGGTGCACCTGGAGCACGATGTTCTGCGTGACGAGGTCGCTCGCCTGGGGGCGACCGCGGCCGGCGACCCTTCGTTCCCGCTGCGCCTGATCGGCCTGCGCGAACTGCGCTCGCACAACTCCTGGATGCACAACGCCCCGCTGCTGATGCGCGGCCATCGCGAGCAGCCTCTGCGCGTGCATCCTCAGGACGCCGAGAGATTCGTGCTCGAGGACGGCGCGCTGACGCGCCTTACGTCCAAGAGCGGGTCGGTCGAGGTGCCGGTGCGCGTGACCGACGAGGTCATGCCCGGCGTCGTGGCGCTGCCGCACGGATGGGGTCACCGCGGCGGCTGGCGGGTCGCCAACGCCGCCGGAGGCGTCAACGTCAACCAGCTCATGAGCGCCCGGCCCGAGGATCTCGAGCCGCTTGCGGGCATGGCCTTCCTGACGGGTGTCCCCGTCCGCGTCGAGCCGGTTGCACAGGCCGCGCCCGACGCAGCCGCGACCGAGCAACCCGCGGCGGTCTGACGCTCAGTTGCCCGCGCCGGGAGCCGCCGCCGAAGTCACGGCGCCGGCGTCAGGCGCGCTCGCCGGCGTGGCGAGCGAAGTCGTGTCGGGCGGCGCAGATCCGGCGGCGTTCCTCGTCGCGGCGCGTTCGTCCGGGGCCGCGCCTGCGACCGGGGATGCGATGGTCTCCGCGGGTACGGTGTCCGAGGCGGGCACGACCTCGCTGACCGGGGCCTCGTCCGGGGCCAGTGCGCCGCCCGTCGGCGAGCTGTTCGCGGCGTCCTGCGGCGCAGCGTCCGGCGGGACAAGCGGCGCCGCCACCACGGGCGCCGCGGTCGCGGGTCGCGTCACCGGCGCGGGTTCGCTGCGTGCAGCGGCCGTCCGCTCGTCCGTGCCCCGTGGCGCGGCTGCCGCGGCCGGTGCGTGCGTGGCTGCGGCCGCAGGTGCAGCCGTCCGGTGCGCGACCTTGCGCTCGATCTCGCGTGCGCCTCCGGCCACGCCGGCCACACAGCAGACGACGACGGCGACCTTCGTCGCCGTCACGGCGACGGCCCCGCCGCCCATGGCGATGCCCGCGCCGCCGCCGACGGCGCCGCCTCCGCCGAGCAGGGCGCCGCCGCTCGCAGCCGCGCCGGAGCCTCCCAGTCCGAGCAGCTTCATCAGCGTGAACATCGGGCCGCTCGGAGGTGCAAGCGCCCCGAGCCCGCGTGAGGTGCCGCGCAGGGCGCAGCGGTAGGCGCTGCAGCCGTCGCAGTCGCGCATGTGCCTGCGGGCGTGAGCGCTGTCGCGCACGCCGCGCTCGCAGCTCTCGGCAAGCTTCGCGCGAACATCGGCGCAGCTGGCGTCACGCGCCTCGACCGCCTCGGCGAGACCCATGCGGGCGCGCACGAGCAGGGACTTGACCGCTGCCAGCGAGCAGTCGAGCGCCTGCGCGAGCTCCGCGTACCGAAGGCCTTCCAGCTCGCGCATCAGCAGCGCGGAGCGCTGCTGATCGGGCAGACGGCGCAGGTCTGTGACCAGGCGCGCCAGATCCTCTCGCCGCGAAGCCTCGACGAGCGGATCCTGGAGGTCGCTCGTCTCCAGCTCGGACAGCTCCACCGGGATCGGGGCGGGGCGTCGCAGCGCGTCGACGCAGCGGTTGTGCGCGACGCGGTAGAGCCACGCGCGCGCCGCCATCGGGCGGTCGTCCGCGCGCAGACCGGAGTAGGCGCGGACGAAGACGTCCTGCAGGACGTCCTCGGCGTCGGCCCGCGTCCCGGCGGTCAACATCTGACGTACGTATGAGAAGAGGCGCTGCCGGTAGCGGTCGTGCAGCACCGAGAACGCCTCGTCGGAACCCTGGCGGAACAGTGCGACGAGTTGCTCGTCGGAGCGCAGCCGCAGGAACCTCACGCCGCCCGCCATGCGGGCCGTCCCCGCCGCGGAGCGGAGGGTCGAAGCTTCCATGGCCGCGACGCTACTCCTTTTCCGGGCGTGCGGCGCCGGATCGCCGGTGGCCTACCCCTCGATGTTGCTCATGACGTGCTTGACGCGCGTGTAGTCGTCGAAGCCGTAGACCGACAGGTCCTTGCCGTAGCCGGATTCCTTGAACCCGCCGTGCGGCATCTCGGCGACGATCGGGATGTGCGTGTTGATCCACACGCAGCCGAAGTCGAGTCCCTTGGCCATCCGCATCGCGCGTCCGTGATCCTTGGTCCAGACCGACGAGGCGAGGCCGTACTTGACGCCGTTGGCCCAGGCGAGCGCCTGGGCCTCGTCGTCGAACTGCTGGACGGTGATCACCGGGCCGAAGATCTCGTTCTGGATCATCTCGTCGTCCTGGCGCAGCCCGTCGACGACGGTCGGCTCGAACCAGAATCCGCCGCCGTTCTCCGGCGCGCTGCCCCCCGTCGTTACCTTGGCGTGGCCCGGCGCGCGTTCAATGAAGCCCTGCACGCGTTCGCGCTGGACGGCGCTGATGACCGGACCCATGTAGGTGTTGTCGTCGAGCGGGTCGCCGTAGACAGTGCCCTTCGCCTGCTCGGTGAGCGCCTCGACGAACGCGTCGTGCACGCCCGGTCCGGCCAGCACGCGCGTCGCCGCCGTGCAGTCCTGGCCCGCGTTGAAGTAGCCCGCACCCGCGATGCCCTCGGCCGCCGCCTCGACGTCGGCGTCGTCGAAGACGATCACCGGCGCCTTGCCTCCCAACTCGAGGTGGACGCGCTTGAGCGTTTCCGATGCGGCTGCGGCGACGGCCTTGCCCGCGCGCACCGACCCGGTGAGCGAGACCATCGACACGCCTTCGTGGCGCACCAGCGCCTCACCGACGTCGCCCCTGCCCAGCACCACGTTGAACGCTCCCGGGGGCAGGTGCTTCTGCATCAGCTCGGCCAGCCAGAGAGTGGAGGTGGGGGTGTTCTCCGAGGGCTTGAGGACGACGGTGTTGCCGGCGGCGAGCGCGGGGGCGAACTTCCAGATCGCCATCATGAACGGGTAGTTCCAGGGCGTGATCTGACCGCAGACGCCGATCGGCTCGCGGCGGATGATCGACGTGTGCCCGGCCATGTACTCGGCGCTCGCGCGGCCCTCGAGCATCCGGGCGGCCCCGGCGAAGAAACGGATCTGATCGACCCCCGGCGGGATCTCCTCGCCGATCGTCAGGGCCAGCGGCTTGCCGGTGTTCTCCGATTCGATCCGAGCGAGTTCCTCCCCGCGCTGCTCGATCTCGTCGGCGATTCGCAGCAGCGCGAGGCTGCGCTCCGCCGGAGTCGCCTCCTTCCATTCCGCGAACGCGCTCGTTGCCGCCGCGACCGCGGCGTCGATGTCGGCGGCTGCGGAGGAACCCATATCTGCGATGACCTCGCCGCTGGCGGCGTTGCGCACCTCGTGCGAGTCGTCACCGCTCGTCGGGACGCTCTTGCCGGCGATGAAGTTCTGGAGCTTCTTGGTCGTGGTCGCCACGGTTGGTCTCTCCTTCGCGAGGTATCCCTCGGAACGTACCAGCGCGTACCCTTCCCGACTGGCCAATCCAAGCTACCGAGGCTCAACACCGTGACCAACGTCGTGATCTCCTCCGCCGCCCGCACCGCAGTCGGCTCCTATGGAAAGTCCCTCAAGGGCGTTCCGCCGACCGAACTGGGCGCGATCGCCGCCCGCGGCGCGATCGAGCGGGCCGGCATCGGCCCCGATCAGGTCGAGCACGTCGTGTTCGGCAACGTCATTCACACGGCACCCGAGGACATGTACATGGCGCGGGTCGTCGGCATGAAGGCCGAGGTTCCCAAGGAGACGCCCGCCTACACGGTCAACCGGCTCTGCGGTACGGGCGTGCAGTCGATCGTCTCGGCTGCGCAGGCGATCCAGACCGGCGAGGCGCGCGTCGCACTGGCCGGCGGCGCGGAGTCGATGAGCCGCGGTCCCTACTGGATGCCTGAGGCGCGCTGGGGCGCGCGCATGGGGGAGGCCAAGCTGGTCGACCCCGTGATGGGCGGCCTGACCGACCCGTTCCAGAGCATCCTCATGGGCGTGACGGCCGAGAACCTCGCCGAGCGCATGGGCATCTCGCGAGAGGATCAGGACGCCTTCGCGGTGCAGTCCCATCGCCGCGCGCAGGAGGCGCAGGAGGCGGGCCGGCTGGACTCGGAGATCGTCCCCGTGCCGGTGCGCGTGAAGCGCGAGACGGTCGACTTCGTTCGCGACGAGCACGTGAGGCCCGACGCCGACGTCGACGCGATGGCCAAGCTGCCGACGATCTTCAAGCGCGAGGGCGGCACGGTCACGGCCGGGAACGCCTCGGGGATGAACGATGCCGGCGCGGCGCTGGTGCTGATGGACGCCGATCACGCGTCCGAGGTCGGCGCTCCCGTTCGCGCCCGGATCCTCGGCTATGCAGCCTGCGGCGTCGACCCCGCGATCATGGGCATCGGACCCGTCCCGGCGGTTCGCAAGGTGCTCGAGCGCGCGAACGTCGCGCTCGACGACGTCGGCGTGATCGAGCTGAACGAGGCCTTCGCCGCGCAGGCGCTGGCCGTCATCCGGGACCTCGAGCTCGACCCGGAGCGGACCAATCCCAACGGCGGCGCGATCGCGCTCGGTCACCCGATCGGAGCGACCGGCTCGCTCATCACGGCGAAGTGCCTGGCGGAGATGGAGCGCGGCGATCACGAGCTGGGGCTGGTGACGCTCTGCATCGGCGGTGGCCAGGGCATCGCGCTGCTGCTGCGCCGTGAGGGCTGAACGTCATATGCTCCGCCGCCGGCACCAGCCGGGCGAGTGAGAAACCCCGTGGCCCAGATCAACAACGACCAGCAGGTCTACGCTCTGCTGGGGAGACTGTTCGAGTCGGTCGTAGCCGACGACGAGATCGGCCCCCGGCTGGGCCGCGTCGACGCCGTCGTACAGCAGCAGTTCCGGCGCCCGGATGCGACTGTCACGATGAAGCTCGTCGCGGGTGAGGGCCGCGAGGTCATCACCGGCCTGACCGACCTCCGCCCAGACATCGTGCTGGTGATGGACGCCGCGACCGGACATCGCGTCTGGATCGGCGAGCTGAGCGTCATGACGGCGCTCAGCAAGGGCCAGATCCGAGCGCGCGGCTCCGTCGCAAAGATCCTTCAGCTGATCGACCTGATCGCGCTCGTCGCCCCTCGCTACCGGGCCCAGCTCGAGGGTGTCACCGCGGTGGGTGCGCCGGCCGAAGAGGTCCCGGTTGCCGAGCAGACGCCTGCCGAGGAGGCGCCCGCCGAGGAAGCGCCCGCGGAGGAAGCGCCGGCCGAAGAGGTTCCGGTAGCTGAGGAAGCGCTCGCCGAGGCGGCGCCCGTCGAGGATGTCCCGGTCGTTGCGGAAGCGTCGGCCGAGGAAGCGCCCGCGGACGAAGCGCCCGCGGACGACGTCTCCTAGCGTCTTGAGCGCCGCGCGAGTTCGGCCTTCGCGATCTTGCGGAACCGCAGCACCTTCTTCGCGTTGAGCCGGTAGCGCGAGAACGCCGACCCCGGCGGCAGCTCGAAGCCGCCTACGAGCTTGTACGGGACGAGCGCCCAGCGGCCCTGGTCGACGACGAGGTCGCCTCGCACCTGGAAGTTGGTCTGCCAGCTGAAGTCCGGCGAGTGCCGGTGGGCCACCAGGCAGGCTCGGCCCGGCTCGAGCGGGACGCCGACGGGATCTGCCTCGATCCGGATGACTCCGGCACCGGGATCTGCGCGCACGGGCACGCGCACGGCGAACGGGAACCCGTCCGGCCCCTCGAACGAGATGACGGCTGTGGGCGCGCTCTCGCCCCCGAGCTCGGTGAGTCGCGCGTCCCAGATCGGGCCTGCGCCGCCCGAGGCCGCGTGCGGGAGCTCGGGCTCTTCGTTGTGGCCGGAGCGGACCTCCTCCAGATGCGAGTCCAGCAGCTCAGGCTCGGCGTCGAGGTCACCACGGGGCCAGACGTAGACGCGTTCCGGTCGGACGTGGACGTAGATCCGCACGAAGTACCACGACATCAGCCGCCTGCGCACGATCACCGGGGGCATCAGATCCTGCGTGCCGGGCAGCTTTGCGAGCGACTCCCGCTCGTAGCGGATGCGGTTGGCCTCGAGGTCGTCGTCGTCGACGCGAGCGGTGCCCTGGACGAGCACCATCGGCGGATCCTCGAGTCCGCTGCCCGTCGGATCGGAGAACAGCAGCGCCACGCGCGGGTTCCACTCCGCGTCGACGGCCTTCTTCGGATAGCCCAGGCCCGTGGTCAGGTCCACGCAGCCGGACTCCGGGTGGTGGTACGGAGTGACCGGCCATGCGATCGGCTGCCCGCTCCCGTCGATCGTCACGTACTCGGTCGTGATGAACCGGTCGAAGACCTCGCGAACCGGCTGCGGGAGCGTTGCGGTCATCGTCCCGCGACCATCGCTCTGATCCTCACCGCTGTCAAGGCCGCGACGGCGCCCCCGCTCCGCCGGTCAGGACGGCTCGTATTCCGGCAGGTCGTCGTCGTAGCCGGGCTCGCCGGGAAGAAGGACACGCGCGACCTCGCCCTCCAGTACGACGCGAGGCTCGACGGGGCCGACGATGCGCCCGGTCGCGTACTCCATCAGCTCGTCCGCGCTGCGGAACGGAGCCAGCTGCTCCAGGTGCTTGATCGTCGGGAACACGAGCGCCAGCTCGTCGCGCGCGTCGAGTGCGCCCTGCGGCGTGAACCAGCCGAAGTCGACGCATTCGTCGCCGTCCACCGCCGGCTCCTGCCCTTCGGGGAGCGGCGCCAGGAAGAAGTGCGTGTCGAAGCGGATCGCGATCTGCCGGGGGGTGATCCACTGAGAGAACTTCACGAGGGCACCCGGGTCTACGCCGTTGATGCCGGCCTCCTCCGCCAGCTCGCGGACTGCGGCCAGCCGATGCGAGCTGTCGCCCTCGCCCTCATGTGCGTCGACGGCGCCCCCTGGAAACACCCAGACGCCGCCCATGAAGCGGGCCTTGGGCGTCCGCTGCACCAGCAAGGCCTCAAGCGAGTGGGCGCCGCCGCGCAGCACGATCACGGAGGCCGCCTGGCGGACGGGCACGTCAGCTCCGGACGTGTTGAGGGGCTCGCCGTGCGGTGGGCGGTCGAAGGCCATTGCGGGCAACCTACCAGCGGCCCGGGACCGGGCTTGACACCATGTCAAGCCAGGCTGTCGGTCTGCGCTACCCTCGTCGGCGCGATGACCGATACCGAGACCATGACGCGCTGGATCTGCGAGTCCTGCGGCTTCATCTACGACCCCGCCGAGGGCGACCCCGATGGGGGAATCCCGCCGGGCACAGCCTTCGAGGACATCCCCGACACGTGGTTCTGTCCCGTCTGCGGCGCGCGCAAGAAGGAATTCACGAGGTACGAGGACTGATCAGGCCGGGGCCGGCACGGCGGCCGTAGCCGTGGCGATCGCGCCGGACGTGATCGTCACGAGCGCGGTCAGTTCGGCCTCGCTGATCGAAAGCGGCGGCATCAGCACGACGGTGTCGCCCAGCGGGCGGATGATCGCGCCCCGCTCACGCGCGATCAGGGTGACCTGATGGCCGATCCGGTCGGACCGCGGGAAGCCGTCCAGATCGATTCCCGTCATGAAGCCGCGCTGACGGACCTCGCTGACGCAGGACAGCGACTCGACGTGCTCGCCGAGCAGCCTGCCGAGCAACTCGATCTTCGGCTGCAGAGCATCGAGTGTCGACTCCTCCGCGAAGACGTCGAGTGTCGCGAGCGCGGCCGCGCAGGCGAGCGGATTGCCGGTGTAGGTGTGTCCGTGGAAGAACGTGCGCAGCTCCTCGTGGCGGGCCAGAAAGCCTTCGTGGACGCGCTCGCTCGTGAGCGTGGCGGCGAGCGGCATGTAGCCGCCGGTCAGTCCCTTCGCGAGGCACAGGAAGTCCGGGCTGACGTCCTCCTGTTCACAGGCGAACATCGTTCCGGTGCGCCCGAAGCCGGTTGCGACCTCGTCGCAGATCAGGAATACGCCGTGCTCGTCGCATAGGCGTCTCACCTCGCGCAGGTAGCCGTCCGGGTGACAGAGGATGCCAGCGGCGCCCTGGACGAGCGGCTCGACGATCACTGCGGCGGTCCGCTCTCCGTGCTCGGTGAGCAGGTTCGACAGGTGCGCGGCGTCGCCGGGCTCGGCCTGCCAGGTGTCGAAAAGCAGCGGTCGGTAGAGCGAGTGGAACAGCTCGATGCCGCCCACCGAGACGGCGCCGATCGTGTCGCCGTGGTAGCTGTTGCGCAGGCAGATGAAGCCCGACCTCCACCATTCGCCCCGCTGGTGATGCCACTGGTAGGCCATCTTCAGCGCGATCTCGTTGGCGGTCGACCCGTTGTCGGAGTAGAAGACGCGCGTGAGGCCCTCCGGTGCGAGGTCGACGAGCCGTTCCGCCAGTTCGATCGCCGGCGCGTGCGTCAGCCCGAGCATCGTGGTGTGTGCGACGCGGTCGAGCTGCTCGCGCACGGCGGCGTCGATCCGCGGATGCCGGTGACCGTGCACGTTGCACCAGAGCGACGAGACACCGTCGATGTAGTGCCGCCCGTCGGTGTCCCACAGCGTGCAGCCCTCGGCGCGCTCGACGACCGGTGCGTCCTCGTCCGCCCAGGCCTGCTGCTGGGTGAACGGGTGCCAGACGTGGCGGCGGTCGATGTCTCGGAGGTCGCTCGTGCTGCGCGTCTGCATGCGCCCACCGTAGGCGCCCGCGCGGACGGCGCTGCGCGAGATCCGCTGTACTGCACACCATGAGCGCACAGCAGCTGACGGTCGTCCTCGGCACCTACCTGGCCGATCTCGAAGCCGTCGACGCCAACCGTCCCGCCCACCTGGCGTGGGTCGACGAGCAGGTCGCTGCCGGGCGGATCATCCTCGCGGGCCGCCGCACGCCGCCCGACGGGTCGGTGATCCTGCTGCGCGGGATCGGCGCACGCGAGGCGCACGAGCTGATGGAGCGCGACCCGCACTCCGTCAAGGGCCTTGTGCGCTACGACGTCGCGGGGACCTTCACGCCGAGTCGCCGCGCGACCGGACTCGACGAGCTGCTGGCGTAGCGGGCGAGCGCGTCCGTCACCGAGAGACGCTCGCCCGCGGCGGCAAGCTGGTCGCCGGCGAGCCCGACCGCGGGAAGGACGTCGACCTCCACGCCGCCGAGCGTCCTCGATCGTCGCGCGGTTGGAGAGCTCCATCACCGAGGGCTGGGCGGGCCACGGCGTCAGCACGACCGCGAGCACGTCCAGCCCGGCCGCGCGCGCCGCCTCCAGCGTCAGCAGCGTGTGGTTGATCGTGCCGAGGCCCGGCCTTGCCGCGACGAGCAGCGGGAGCCCGAGATCGCTCGCGTAGTCGCGAACCAGGTACGGCGCGGGGTCGGTCGCGAGCGGGACCAGCAGCCCGCCGGCACCCTCGGCGATCACGATGTCGGCGCCTGCCGCGGCCGCGCCTGCAGCGGCGAGCAGGGCAGGCGGTTCGAGCGGCGCGCCCGTGAGCTCGGCAGCCAGGTGGGGTGAGAGCGGGGGCCCGAACGTCCGCTGCGTGACGCTTTCGGCGCGCAGCACCCGCGGCCGCGCCCAGCAGCTCGTGATCCGCGGGTCGCCCCGGCTCCCGTTCGTCGATGCCGGTGACCACGGGCTTGACGGCGGCGACGCGTAACCCGCGGGCCCGCAGTGCCGCGGCCAGGCAGGCCGCGACGCACCGTCTTGCCGACGCCGGTGTCGGTCCCGGTGACGAGCGCGCCGCGCATCAGGCCGCGGCGCGCTGGCGCGGCGCGGACCTGTCGCGCGCCGTCGCCACCGGCTCGCCGGCGGAGGGCCGGAAGCCCGCCTGCAGCGCTGCGCGGCCGAGTACGCGAGCGGCCTCGCGGAGTTCTTCCCTGCTGTGCGTAGCCATCACGGCGAGGCGCAGGCGCGACGTGCCGTCGGGCACCGTCGGCGGGCGAATCGCCTGTGCGAACACGCCGCGCTCGATCGCCGTCTCGCAGATTCGCATCGCCTGGTCGGCCTCGCCGATGATGAGCGGCACGATCTGCGTCGTCGAAGCGCTCACGTCGAAGCCCTCGCGCGCCAGCTCGTCGCGCAGCGTGGCTCGCGTTGCGCCCGAGTCGCTCGACGCGGCGCGGCTCCTCGGCAAGCAGCTCGAGCGCAGCGAGCGCGCCCGCCACCGCGGGCGGGGGCGGGGCCGTCGAGAAGATGAACGGTCGCGAGCGTGTTCACCAGGAAGCGCGCCGACGTCGCCATCGCAGGTGACGTACGCGCCGTAGGCGCCGAGCGCCTTGCCGAGCGTGCCGACGACGACGTCGACCTCGTGCTCCAGCCCGGCCTCGTGCACCGCGCCGCGGCCGCCGGGCCCCAGGCAGCCGACGCCGTGGGCCTCGTCGACGACGAGCCGGACGCGGTGGCGGCGGGCGAGCTCGACGAGCTCGGTGAGCGGCGCGACGTCGCCGTCCATCGAGAAGACCGAGTCGGTGACGATCAGAGCGCCGCGGCCCGACTGCGCGCTCGAGCGCCCAGCCGAGGTGGTCGATGTCGTTGTGGCCGTAGACGAACGTCTCGGCGCGCGACAGCCGGCAGCCGTCGATGATCGATGCGTGGTTGAGCTCGTCGGAGAAGACGACCTCGCCGCGGGCCGGCGAGCGCGCTGACGACGCCGAGGTTGGCCAGGTAGCCCGAGCCGAACAGCAGCGCGCGCCTCGGTGCGCGCTTGAACTCGGCCAGGCGCTCCTCGAGCCGGCTGTGGACGCGCATCGTGCCCGAGACCAGGCGCGAAGCGCCCGCGCCGACGCCCCAGCGCATCGCCGCGTCGGCCGCCGCCTCACGCACGCGCGGGTGATCGGCGAGCCCGAGGTAGTTGTTGGAGCACAGCAGCAGGACGGGCTTGCCGTCGAGCACGACGCGCGGGCCCTGCGGGCCGCTGACCATGCGCATGCCGCCGGTAGAGGCCCGAGCTCGCGCAGTTCCTCGAGGCGCTCGTGCTACGTCGGGCACGCCCGCGACCTCAGGCCGCCGGGTCGCCGGCGGGCAGCGGTCGTGTCGGGCCATGCGTTCGGAGCGCCGTCGGGTCGCGGCGGCACCGCCGTCGCGCGTGCGCGGAAGCGCAGCTGCGATCGACGGGTCCCACAGGCGCACCCTCGAGGTCGACCTCGCCGCTGGGCGTCTAGTCGTCGAGGAACTCGTCGACGACGTCCGGGCGTCGTCGCCGTCGAGCCTGCCGGTGCGGTTGTCGGGCCGCGGGTTGGCGCCGTTGTCGGGCTGGCGTGCGATGTTGAGGCCGAGCGTCCTGGAACATCGCGCGGTCCTGCTCGGGCGTGTTGCCGAGCGTCGTGAGGAAGTTGCCCATCATCACGCCGTTGACGCCGGCCTTGACCGCGAGCGGCTGCAGCTCGGCGAGGTTCTCGACGCGGCCGCCGCAGAGCCGGAACAGCGCGTCGGGGAGGACGAGGCGGAAGATCGCGATCCACTTCACGGCCTCCCACGGATCCAGTAGCTCGCGGTCGCCGAACTTCGTCCCCGCCTTGCGGGATCAGCAGGTTGATCGGCACGCTGGTCGGGTTGATCGCCGCCAGCTCGAACGCCATCTCGACGCGCTGCTCGGGCGACTCGCCGAGGTTGAGGATCCCGCCGACGCAGGTCTCCAGACCCGCCTCGCGCGACGGCGTCGATCGTCCGCAGACGGCCCTCGTAGCGGACGGTCGTCGAGACCTCGGGGTAGTAGGACTCCGCGGTCTCGACGTTGTGGTGCACGCGCTGGACGCCTGCTTCCTTGAGCGCCGCCGCGCGCTTCGGCGCTCATGTGGCCGATCGACGCGCAGCGCTTGAGATTCGTCTCGCTCGCGACGAGTCGCACGCCGTCGAGGAACTTGTCGAAGTCGCGCTTGGACAGCCCCTGGCCCTGAGTCGACCATGCAGAAGCGGTGCGCGCCGGCGGCCTCGGCCGCGCGCGCGTGCTCGAGGATCTGCTCGGGCTCCATCAGCGCGTGCATCGGCGTCTCGGCCTCGGCGTAGCGCGACTGCGCGCAGAAGCCGCAGTCCTCCGCGCAGCCACCGGACTTGGCGTTGACCAGCGAGCACATGTCGGTGCTGTCGCCGAAGCGCTCGACGCGCGCCTGCCACGCCCGCTCGACCAGCGCCTCGATCTCCTGCGGTTCGCTCGAGCGCGCCGAGCTGAAGCGCTTCCTCGGGGGTGATGAGCGGCGGCATGGCCCGGCAGTCCTTGCCAACGGCGCCGGACGGTTCAGGCGTCGATCTCCACGAGCAGCGGAGCGTGGTCGCTGGGCTTGGCGCCCTTGCGCATGTCGCGGTCGATCCCGCAATCGCGGACGGCGCTCGTCAAGCGCCTCGCTCACCAGCAGCAGGTCGATGCGAAGTCCCATGCCGCGGTGGAAGTGGCCCTGGCGGTAGTCCCACCAGGTGAACTGCTGCTCGTCCGGGTGCGGCGAGCCGGTATGCGTCTGCGAGCCGGCCCGCGCTCAGGATCTCCTGTAGGCGCGCGCGCTCGTCTGCGGTGACGTGTGTCGATCCGGACGCGCGGAAGCCCTCCGGGTCATAGACGTCGATATCGGCCGGCGCGACGTTGAAGTCCCCGCCGATCACGAGCGGCGATCCCGCGAGCTGCGCGGCGCGCGCCGCGATCATCTCCAGGAAGTGCGAGCTTCTCGGCGAAGGTCTCGCTGCCGACCTCGCGCCCGTTGACCACGTATGCGCTCGCGACGCGTATCCCGAGGCCGCCGACGTCGGCCTCGACCCAGCGTGCCTCCTCGGTCGCGGATCTCGCCCGGCAGCCCAGCGCTCACCTCGCCGAGCGCCGAGTCCCTCGCGCGCCAGCACCGCGACGCCGGCCCACTGCCCGCCGCTGTGATGGCGGGCCTCGTAGCCGGCGGCCCGCAGCTCCTCGTCGGGGAACTGGTCCGCCGCGACCTTCGTCTCCTGCAGCAGCACCACGTCGGGCTCGTGCTTCTCGAGCAGTTCGAGCACGCGCGGCAGGCGCGCCCTGAGCGAGTTGACGTTCCAGGTGACGAGCTTCAACGGCCCTGCCACTTCGGCGCGCGCTTCTCGCCGAAGGCGCGCACGCCCTCGCGCATGTCCTCGGAGGCGAAGCACGCCTCCCGCAGCGCGATCAGCTCGCGCTCGGTGTCCGCGTCGAGGGCGCCTTCAGCCCGCAGCAGCTCGCGGATCACGCGCTTGTTGCCGCGTACGCTGAGCGGCGCGTTGCCGGCGATCTCGACCGCCCAGTCGAGCGCCGCGGCGTCGAGGCTCTCGGGCTCCGCTACGTCGTTGACGAGCCCCCAGTGCAGCGCGGTCGCGGCCGTCACCCGGCGGCCGACGAGGAACAGCTCGCGCGTGCGCGGGACCCCGATCGCGTCGATGAAGCGACGCAGGCCGGTGTGCGAGTACACGAGCCCGAGCTTGGCCGGCGGCATGCCGAACTCGCGCCGCGCGCGGCGACCCGCAGGTCGCAGGCGAGCGCGAGCTCCAGCCCGCCGCCGATCGCCGGGCCGCCGATCGCGCGACCGTCGGGACGTCGGTGGAGTCGAGCGCCTCGAGAGCGCTCGTGAACGGGTGCGCGACGAGCTTCTCCGCCTCCACTGCGAAGACGTCCGGCGGGATGTCGCCGATGTCGTAGCCGGAGGTGAAGTAGGGCGCCTCACCCGTCAGCAGGACGCAGCGCGCATCGGTCTCGGTGATCAGCTCCGCGAGCCCGTCGAGGATCGCGTGGTCGAGCGCGCCGCGCTTGTCGGGGTTGGAGATCGCTCAGCCGGAGGACGCCGTCGGCCGGCTCGTCGGTGATGAGGCGCCCGCGCATCTGACCAACGTTAGTGCGGCCGTCGCGCGGGTGGCCGCCGGTGCGATCGAGCCCGGGTCAGCGTCTGCGCGCGGCCAGGCGAACCGCACGACCTCGCGCGTGGCGTTGAAGCGCGAGGGGTTGCGCTGTCCCCGTCGCGGGCGCCGGGCTCCGGGCCAGCCGTGGGTCGTCCCGCTGAGGCGCACGATCGTCACGCTCAGCGAGTTGCGGCAGCCGCGGTAGCGGATCCGCGCGACACGTCTGGCGGGGCGCGTGGTCCGCGGCTTTCTTGCGCAGCCGTAGCGCTTGGCCCAGCGCGCTGCGTAGCGCGGCACCGAGCCCTTGCGGGCGGGCGGCCTGCCGTTGTAGGGAACGACGGTGTCGGCGGTGCCGTGGATCGCCAGCAACGACGTCCGCGTCCGCGAAGAGCAGGGATCGAGTGCGCGCAGGCCCGCCGCGACCGGCGCGACTGCGGCGAACCGGCCCGTAAGCTCGCATGCGAGGCGCGTCGCGAACCCGGCGCCGTTGGATACTCCCGTCACCGAGATGCGGCGCTCGTCGAAACAGCCCCCTTCGAGCGTTCGCTCCAGCAGCGCGGTGACGGTGCGGACGTCGCCGTCGCCCTGCTTGTGGTTCAGCGACCAGAAGCTGCCGCCCTCGGTCGGGAACAGCAGGGCGAGGCCGCGCCGCCGGGCCTCGCGCTGAAGCCCGAGCGAGTCGTTCCGGTCACCGCTCCCTCCGGGCACGACGACTACGAGCAGCGGCGTGCGGCCGACGCGGGCCTTGGCGGGCACGTACAGGCGACCCCCCTTCGCGTCGTGCGCTCCGGCCGTCGGGCACGAGACCTGAGCTGCGGCCGCGGTGCTCGCCGTGCTCCTGCTCGCCTTGTCGCCGGCGGCAGAGACCGCCAGGGCGATCGCGAGCAGGGTCGCGAGCAGGATCCACGCGCGGGACGAGCGCAGCACCGCTTCGATGCTACGCGAGCGCTGCCGGGTCGACGCAGGTCGGCCCGCGGGTTGGCGGCCCGCGCCTGACGACGGGGCGGTGGCTCGTGCGTGCATGTGACGCCCGATACGATCGACGGATGGACGCCGGTCGCGACAACAGCGCGTGGGCATCTCGCCTGCGCAGCCTGGGCGACGCGCAGGACCGAGATGGGCGTGAGCGCGCGGCTGCGATGACGGTGGGCGAGCGCCTGGAGGCGGGCGTCAGGCTGAGCATGTTCGCGGTGCGCATGCGTGAGGCGTTCGGCAGTCGGAAGGCGGCGCGTTGATCGCGGGTCCCGATCTGCCGCGCGTGGTCGCGGCGTTCAACGACGCTGGGGCGCGCCACGTGCTGATCGGTGGCTTCGCGGTGATCGCCCACCAGTACGTGCGCGCCACCGAGGACATCGACCTGCTGATCCCCGACGACCCCGAAAACGACGCGCGGGTCGCCCGGGCGCTGGTCGCGCTCGCAGCGCGCCTGCGCGACGGAGCGCCGGTCGGCGCCGGTGATCTCACAGGCCGCGAGCACCTGCGCGTCGAGAGCGAAGCCGGACTGGTCGATCTGCTGCGCGAGGGGGCGCCGCCTCTGGATTTCGAGAGCGTCGACGGCGAGGCGATCGAGGCGGCCGTGGACGGTGTGAGCATCCGCGTCTGCGGTCTCGCGACGCTGGTCGCGTTCAAGCGCCTGGGCGGACGCTCGCGCGATCGCCTCGATCTCGAGGAGCTGAAGGCGCGGCACGGGGGGGAGCTTCCGCAGCTCCCGCTGCCGGGGCTGGACGACGCGCTCGACTGACCTCGCGCCGGGCTACTCGAGCACGACCAGCGTGTCGCCCTCGTTGACCGCCTGACCCTCCTCGCAGAGGATCTCCTTGACGGTGCCCTCGTCCTCGGCCTCGACCGGCATCTCCATCTTCATCGACTCGAGGATCGCGACGGTGTCGCCCTCGGCGATCGTGTCGCCGACCTGGCATTCGATCTTCCACACCGTGCCCGTGATGTGGGCCTCGATCTCCGACACGTGACGTCCTCCAGAAGCAGGGATGGGTGAACGGTCTGGCACGATAACCCGCGCAATGGACGCCTCCCGCCTCGCCGTCGTGATCGCTGCGCACGGCGAGGAGGACCGCATCGCGGCGACCGTCGCGGCCGTGCTGACGGCGTTCCCGGGCGCGCGCGTCGTCGTCGCCGACGACGGCTCCGCGGACGACACGGCGGGAGCCGCCGAGCGCGCCGGGGCGGAGGTGGTGCGGCTGGCGCGCAGGACCGGCAAGGGCGGCGCGGCTTCGCTCGCGGCAGAGGTCGCACTGGCGGGCGATCCCGAGCTGGTGCTGCTCTGCGACGCGGACCTGGCGGACAGCGCGGCGCGGCTGCGGCCGCTGCTCGACGCGGTCGACCGCGGTGAGGCCGACCTCGCCGTCGCCGTGTTCGCGCGCCGCGTGGGCGGAGGCTTCGGGATCGCCGTCGGGTTCGCGCACTGGGCGATCCGCAACCTCACGGGCCTCGACCTGCGTGCGCCGATCTCCGGACAGCGCGCGATGCGCGCCGAGGTCCTCGACGTGTCGCGCCGTTCGCGCCGCGATTCGGGATGGAGATCGGCATGACCGTCGACGCCGCGCGGCGGGTCTGAGCGTCGTCGAGGTCGAGGTCGACCTCGAGCAGCCCGACCGGGCGGACCTGGCGCGGTTTCGTGCACCGCTTCCGCCAGCTGCGCGCTTCGCGGCGTGTGGGCTGCGTCGCCGGGGCGGACGGCTGCGAAGGCCGACCCGGGGCGGTGTGTCCCCCACCGCCCCGGGTGTCGTCGGCCCCGTCCCCTGTCGGGGAGCCGCGGCGGGGAGGGTCGAGCCCCGCCCGGCCTTGCCACGTGACCGAGCACTGACGAGACTGCTCACAGGAGGAGACGTGAGTGCAGGGGTCCGTCGGCGCCTGATCTCGTGCGCATGATGCGGGCGAGGCGGGGCACACCGTCCGCGGTCGGAACTGCGCTCGTCTCGCCACCGGTCGAGTCTGCCCGGGGGCTGGCCCCGATCGATCCTCGCGATCGACCAGGGAACGACCGGCACCACCTGCCTCGTCTTCGACTCCGAGGCCGACCTCGTGGGCCGCGCGTACCGGGAGTTCAACCAGCATTTCCCGCAGCCGGGCTGGGTCGAGCACGACGCCGGCGAGATCTGGGCGACGACGCGCGCGGTCGCGCTCGAGGCGCTCGACGACGCAGGCGTGCGCGGCGGCGAGCTGGTCGCCGTCGGCATCACGAACCAGCGCGAGACGGTCTGCGTCTGGGATCCGGCGACCGGGGAGCCGCTGCACCGCGCGACTGGTGTGGCAGGACCGGCGCACGGCAGCCCGCTGCGACGAGCTGCGCGAGCAGGGCCACGAGCCGCTCGTGCGCGAACGCACCGGCCTGGTGCTCGACGCCTACTTCTCGGCGACCAAGATCGACTGGATGCTCGAGCACGTCGACGGGCTCGCCGACCGCGCGCGCGACGGGCGCGCGGTGTTCGGCACGATCGACTCCTGGCTCGACCTGGAACCTCACCGGCGAGCACGTCACCGACCCGTCGAACGCCTCGCGGACCCTGCTCTACGACCTCCGGAACGGAGGCTGGTCGCCGACGAGCTCTGCGAGCTGTTCGGGGTCCCGCAGCGCGCGCTGCCCGAGGTCCGGCCATCGATCGGTGAGTTCGGGCGCCTGAGCGAAGCGGCGCTTCCCGGTCACGGCGGCGTTCCGCTCTCGGGGATCGCCGGTGATCAGCAGTCCGCGCTCTACGGCCAGGCGTGCCTGGACCCGGGACAGGGCAAGAACACCTACGGCACCGGCTCGTTCGTCCTGGTCAACACGGGCAGCGAGCCGCCGCCCGCACCGCCCGGCCTGCTCGCGACCGTCGCGTGGTCGATCGGTCAGCGCACCACTTACGCGCTCGAGGCGTCGATCTTCGTCACCGGAGCGGCGATCCAGTGGCTGCGCGACGGCCTGGGGATCATCGAGAGCGCGTCTGATACCGAGGCGCTCGCGGCCTCGCTGGAGGGCAACGACGGCGTCTACTTCGTGCCGGCGCTGACCGGGCTCGGGTCGCCGCACTGGGATCCATATGCGCGCGGAACGATCGTCGGCCTGACGCGCGGCAGCGGGCGGGCGCATCTCGCGCGCGCAGCGCTCGAGGCGATCGCCTACCAGACGGTCGACGCGGTCCGCGCGGTCGAGGCTGCGTCGGAGCGGCCGCTGACCTCGCTCAAGGCCGACGGCGGCGCGACCGCAAACGCCTGGTTGATGCAGTTCCAGGCGGATGTGCTCGGCGTGCCGGTCGTCGTGCCGGCGATCGCCGAGACGACGGCACTCGGCGCGGCGCTGCTCGCGGGGGTCGGCGCCGGAGCCTGGACGCAGGATCACGTCAGCTCGCTGTGGCGCGCACGCACCAGTTTCGAACCGCGGATCGGGGCCGACCAGCGCGCGGGGCTGCTCGCTGACTGGGCCAGGGCGCTGGAGCACTCGCGCGGGTGGGCGCGCGAGGCATAGGCTTGCGGCCCGCGATGACCGAATCACCGCAGCCCGCGCCGGAAGAGGGCCTGGTACGGCTCAGGGAGCAGGTCTACAAGGACCCGCGGCCGCTCGAGCAGCTTCAGCGCTACTACGACTGGCCGCTCACCCATTCGCCCGACTGGATGTACGACATCGTGCGCGTGCTGACGACGATCTACGCGTGGGTGTTCTTCCGGACGACCTGCGTCGACTCGCGCAATGTCCCGACGAGTGGCCCGCTGATCTTCGCGCCGAACCACTTCTCGAACATCGACCACTTCTTCCTCGGCCTGGCGACTCGCCGCAAGGTGCAGTTCATGGCGAAGTCCCAGCTGTTCAAGGGCTGGTTCGCCTGGGTGATGAAGCGTGGCGGCGTGTTCCCGGTGCGGCGCGGCCACCGCGACGAGCAGTCGGTGGAGGTCGCCCTCTCGATTCTCGATCGCGGCGGCACGATCTGCATGTACTGCGAGGGCGGTCGCTCGCGCACCGGGAAGCTCGCCGAGAGCGCCAAGGCGGGCATCGGGCGCATCGCGCTGCAGAGCGGCGCCGTGGTGGTGCCGGCCGCGATCTCCGGCTCGCAGAAGGTGCGCAACTGGAAGCGCCTCCAGTTCCCGAAGGTCGACGTGCTGTACGGCGACCCGCTGCGCTTCGAAGTCGTGGCCGAGCCCACGCGTGAGCAGCAGCAGGCCGTCGCGGATCAGGTCTTCGCTGAGATCAAGTCGCTCTACGCGCAGCTCGAGGGACGCCACGCGGGCGACGTCCGGGCTGAGCGGCGCGCGGCACGAGCGCAGCGGGCGGCCGGCGTCTAGCGCAGCACGGTCTCGCAGTCCGGCGCGATCTCGTCGGTCGCGTCGGCGTAGACGATGTCGTTGCCCGGGCCGCAGGAGACGCGGTCGAATCCACCTGCGACGACCTGGATGCGGTCGTCGCCCTCTCCGCCGCGGATCGTGTCGTCGTCGAGGTTGCCGTAGATCTGGTCGTTGCCCGGCCCGCCGTCGAGCACGTCGCGGCCGCGCTCGCCGAAGATGCGGTCGTTGCCCTCGTTGCCGAGCACGTAGTCGTCGTCGTGGCGGCCGTGCAGCTCGTCGTCGCCGGGGCCGCCGTGCAGCGTGTCGTTGCCGTTCTCGCCGTCGACGTAGTCGTCGCCGCCGTTCCCGAAGAGCTCGTCGTTTCCGTCGGCGCCGAACAGCGAGTCGCCGCGCTCGGTGCCGATCAGTACGTCGTCCCAACGCGTCCCCGAGATCACGTTGGTGACCGAGGGCGAG
Source organism: uncultured Actinomycetes bacterium (assembly GCA_963714935.1). Classification (GTDB taxonomy): domain Bacteria; phylum Actinomycetota; class Thermoleophilia; order Solirubrobacterales; family Solirubrobacteraceae; genus F1-60-MAGs163. The sequence continues at coordinate 83,254 of CAVQQA010000003.1, read as the reverse complement.
TCGTTCGAGGCCTCGGGCGCGATCCGGATCACCGTCTCGCAGCTCGTGAGGACGTCGCGATCGGGGGCGTCGCTCTCCACGTAGACGGTGTCCTTGCCCGGTCCGCAGTCGACGACGTCGCGGTCGCCGTCGGCGACACGGATCTCGTCGTTGCCCGACCCCCCGAGGATCCGGTCCCTCCCGGCACCGCCGGTGATCTGGTCGGCGCCGTACGATCCGCTGAGGCGGTCGTCGCCGGAACCGCCGTCAAGCTTGTCGTTGCCCCGCGAACCGTAGATCCGGTCGCGACCGACGTCCCCGCGGATCGTGTCGTCGCCGTCACGGCCGTAGATCAGGTCGCCGGCCGCGCCGCCGTCGATCGCGTCGTCACCGTCACCGCCGTCGATCATCTCCGAGCCCGAGAACCCGATCAGCGTGTCGTCTGCCGGGACCGCCCTTGATGCGGTCCGACCCGCGCCCGCCGTCGATCGATGTCGTTGCCCGGCCCGCCGTCGAGCAGCTTGTCGTTGCCGAGGCCCGACTCGTTGATGTGGTCGTCACCCGCGCCGCCGAGGATCGTGTCGTCGCCGTCGCCGCCGTCGAGGTAGTCGTGGTCCTCGCCGCCGTCGAGCTTGTCGTTGCCGGTTCCGCCGAAACCCGCGTCGTTGCCCGGCCCGCCGCGCAGATCGTCGTTGCCCTGCTCGCCGCGAGCCGGTCCTCGCCCGGTCCGCCGTCGAGCAGGTCGTTGTCGGTGCCGCCGTTGAGGTCGTCGTTGCCGGGGCCCGCCGAAGAGCTGGTCGTGCGCGGCGGTTGCCGCGCAGGCGGTCGTCCCCGCCGAGCCCGTCGAGCAGGTCCTGGCCGCGTGTTCCGAGCAGTACGTCCGGTCCCTCGGTGCCGCGCTGGACCGCGAGCCCGCCCTGCGTGGCCACGCCGCGCGGACGACTCCCGGCGGGCAGGCGGATCGCTCGCAGGCGGCGGAAGCTGCGCGCGCTGAGAACCGAGAGCGTGCGTGAGGTGCGATCGGCGACGTACATGCGCGTGCCGTCGTCGGACACGCCGGTTGCGCCCGGACCCGCGCCGACGCGCACGCGCGTCACCAGGCGGCCCTTGACGAGGTCGGCGACCGCCGCCACGCGCGCGGAGCCGCTCGCGCCGGCGATCGCATAGCGCCCGTTCGGCGTGATCGCGAGCCCGCCTCCGATCGAGCGCCCGAGCCTGATCGTGCGGACCGCGCGCCCGCTGAACAGGTCGAGCTGCACGAGGCGCCCGCCGGCCCTGGTGCGCTAGAGCACCCAGGCCGCGCCGGTCGAGCTGATCGCGACGGCGCCGGCGCCCGTGAGCCGCGGCCGTCGGGCGCACGCGCAGCCCGAACAGGTCGAGGATCGCCACACGGCGGCGGTCATGGAGGACCAGGGCGCGCGCGCCGTCCGAGCTGACCGCGATCGAACGCGGAGCGGCCTTGGAGCTGAGCCGGATCGTCGCGAGCGCCGTCGGCAGCGGCGAGGTCGCGAGCACGTCGACGGCGCCGCGTCGCCCTGCGAGCAGGCGCGAGCCGTTGGGGCTCACGGCCAGTCCCATCAGGCCGCTCCTCAGTGACGCATAGCCGGCGACGTTGCGCTGCACGAGATCCACCGTCGCGATGCGCCGCCCCGTTGCGACATAGCCGCGAGCGCCGTCGGGCGCGGTGGCCACCGCCACCGCGGGCCCGCCGAGGCCGATCGGTGATCCAACGCGCCCGGAGGTCTGGTCGACCAGTACCACGCCGGGAGTTCCGACGGCCACGAGAACGGATCGGGCCTCCGCGCCCTGTGGCAGGGCGAGAATGATCAGCGCGGCGAAGACGGCTGCCGCGGCTCTGTGAGAAGCGAGGAGCACCATCACAAGGAACCTGTCGCGGAGCGAAAGGTTGCGGGTAGTGTGCCCGCTCGATGGCCCCAGGCGCGCCAGTGCAGGTCCTGAGATCCGGGCTGCTCGACGGCCTGGACGTCGTTCTCGCGGGGCATGTCGAGGGCCTGGAGGAGGTTCTCGCGGGTCTGGGCGCCGACGTTCAACGCCTCGCCGTTGAACCGCTCGACGAGCAGTCGGTGGGAGCCGCGGCGGCGGCACTCGAGCGTGCGACCGTCGTCGTCTGCGCGAGCGGGGGCGCGATGCGTGAGGCGGCGGATCCGGCCGCGGGGCTGCGTGCGGCGGTGGAGGGGGCCTGGATCGCAACGCGCGCGATCGTGAGTGAGCACCTGTCGGCCGGCGGTTTCGGCAAGGTGCTTCTGATCGCCCCGCGGCCGGGCGACGGTCCGGACGCCGCGGCCGCGGGAGCCGCGCTCGAAAACCTCGCGCGAACGGCAGCGGTCGAGTGGGCACGACTGGGGATCCGCGTTGTGACGGTTCGCCCGCGTGACGTCACGACGGATGCTGCGCTGGCGCAGTGCATCGCCTACCTGGCCTCGCCCGCCGGCGACTACTTCAGCGGCTGCACGCTCGATCTCGGCGCAGCCCGAATGACCGCTTGAACGCGCACGGTACGGCTCGAAGTACGGCTCGAAGTAGTACGGAGTTAGCTATGCCATAATCCTGGGCATGGCGGAGGTCACGAGACGCAGGCTGCTGGCGGGATCGCTGCCGGTGCTCGGTGCCGGCGCCATAGCGCTGCACGAGACGGTTTCGCATCCCCACCCGTGGGTCGGGGACGCGCACGCCGCGGAAGATGGCCACAACGGCCACGGCGGCAGCGAGCCGGTGCCGGGCGTGCACCCCGAAGGCCACGCCGGCTTCCGCGGGCCGAGCGTCGATCACGTGGCCAACGGCTTCGATCCGCACACCATCCTGCGCGACTTCGACTGGGGCAGCACGCGTCGCCTGGCGAACGGGCGCGTGGTGCGCGAATGGGAGCTGGTCGCCCGCGACAAGGAGATCGAGGTCGCTGCCCGGCGTCAGGTTCGCCGCCTGGACCTACAACGGCCGTGTGCCCGGACCGACGCTGCGCTGCCGCGAGGGCGAGCGGCTGCGGATCACCTTCGTCAACGGCTCCGAGCACCCGCACACGATCCACTTCCACGGCATCCACCCGTCGAGCGATGGACGGCGTTCCCGGGCTCGGTGACGGCCAGATCCCGCCGGGCGGGCGCACGGTGTACGAGTTCGAGGCCCTGCCGGCCGGCCTGCACCTCTACCACTGCCACGTGCGGCCGCTCGCCGAGCACATCGCCAAGGGGCTGTACGGCGCGTTCATCATCGACCCGAAGGATTCGCGCGAAGAGGCCGACGAGATGGTGATGGTCATGAACGGCTTCGACACCAACTTCGACCGCGCCAACGAGATCTACGCGGCGAACACGATCGGCTTCGCGTACATGGACCGGCCGATCCGGATCCGCCGCGAGCGAGCTCGTACGGCTGTACCTCGTCAACGTGCTCGAGTACGACCTGATCAACTCGTTCCACCTGCACGGCAACCTCTTCGACTACTTCCCGACCGGCACCTCGCGCGAGCCCTCGGAGTACACCGACACGGTCATGCTCTGCCAGGGGCAGCGCGGCATTCTGGAGTCGCGCTTCAGCGAGCCGGGCCGGTTCATGTTCCACGCCCACCAGTCGGAGTTCACGGAGCTGGGCTGGCAGGGCTTCTTCGAGGTCGGCGCGTGATGGAGGCGCGCAGCGCGGCCGAGCCACTCACCCGCAGCGGCCTTCCGGTCTGGCTGCTCGGCGTCGTCCCGCTGCTGCTGATCGTCGCGCTGGTGGGGCTGTTCGCGGCGCTGGGCGCTCCCGGGCTCGGTGATCGCAACGGAGTTCCGGTCGAGGCCCTCGCGGTCGAGCGCACGGTGCTGCGCCCCGGGGTGATCGAGCTGACCGTGCGCAACGACGGACCGGACGCCGTGACTATCGCCCAGGCTCAGGTCAACGATGCGTTCGTCGCCTTCAGCGGCGCCGCTGGGCCGATCGAGCGGCTGCGCAGCGCGACGGTCCGCCTTCAGCAGCCGTGGCTCGAGGGCGAGTCCTACGAGGTCGTGCTCCTGACCTCGACGGGAGGCACCGATCGTCCACTCGATCGCCGCTGCCGCAGAGACGCCGGAGGCCGACCTCAGCTTCTTCGCTCTGATGGCGCTGCTCGGGCTCTACGTCGGCGTGATCCCGGTGGCGCTCGGAATGCTGTGGCTTCCGTGGGTGCGCCGCATCCCAGCCGTCGTGGCTGCGCGCGATCATGGCGCTGACGATCGGGCTGCTGGCCTTCCTGGCGATCGACGCCACGCTCGAAGGCCTGGAGCTGGCAGGCGGGGGGTCGCAGGCATTCGGCGGCACGGCGCTCGTGCTGATCGGCGCGCCTGATCGCCTTCCTGGTGCTCAGCGGGGTCGGCGCGTGGCTGGACGACCGGCGCCGGGCGGCGCGGGTGCCGGGCGGTGCGGACGGCGCGGCGCGAGTCGCGGCCGGAGCGCCGCTCGCGCTGCTCGTCGCGGTCGGGATCGGGCTTCACAACCTCGGCGAGGGCGTGGCGATCGGCACGTCGTTCGCGACCGGAGCGCTCGCGCTCGGCGCATTCCTCGTCGTCGGATTCGCGTTGCACAACACGACTGAGGGCCTCGCGATCGTCGCCCCGGTCGCGCAGCGGCCGCCATCGCTGGCGCGACTGGCGGGCTACGGGCTGATCGCGGGCGCACCGGCGATCGCTCGGGGCCTGGATCGGGGCGCTCGCGTTCAACGCATCGCTCGCAGCGTTCCTCTTCGGCCTCGGGGCCGGCGCGATCGTCCAGGTGATCGTTCAGCTCGCGCCGACCGTGCGTGATGACCACGGCCGGCTGCTGCACCCGCTCGCCGTCGGCGGCGCGATCGGCGGTATCGCACTGATGTTCCTGACGGGTCTGCTGGTGGTCGTCTGATGGCCAGCGGACCCCATCGCACGTCGCACACCGGTTCCTCAGAGGCGATCGAGGACTACGCGAAGACGATCTACTCGCTCCAGGCCCGCAGCGGCGACGAGCCCGCCTCCAACGGACGATCTGGCCGAGCGGCTCGGCGTGACCCCCGCCTCGGCGTCCGGGATGGTCAAGAGGCTCGCCGAGCTCGGCCTGGTCGATCACGTCCCCTACAAGGGAGTCGTCGCTGACCGAGGGCGGCGAGCGGCTCGCGCTCGAGGTGCTTGCGCCACCACCGGCTGCTCGAGCTGTACCTCGCCGAGCAGCTCGGCGTGCCGTGGGACCGCGTGCACGACGAGGCCGAGGCGCTGGAGCACGTGATCAGCCCGGAGTTCGAGCGCGCTGATCGCCGGCCAAGCTCGGGCATCCCGACGCACGACCCGCACGGCGACCCGATCCCCAGCGCGGCGCTGGAGATCGAGGAGCACCGCCACCCAGAGCCTCGATGCCCTCGATTCCGGGGACGGCGGGCGCTTCGTGCGCGTGTCCGACTCGGACCGGCGAGATGCTGCGCTACCTCGCCGAGCGGGCATCGCGCTCGGTGCCGTGGTCGAGGTTCGTGGGCGGCAGCCGTTCGGCGGACCGGTGCTGGCGGTGATCGACGGCCGCGAGCATGCGCTCGGCGGTGCGCTGGCCGCGGCGATGCGCGTCGAGGTCGACGCTGACTCGGGGCGTGCGCCCGGGGCTCAGCCGGGCGCTTCCAGCTCCAGCTCGTAGGAGAGCCAGCGGCTGCTCTTGCCGCCGACGCGCTCGTAGACGGCCTGCGCACGCTCGTTGTCGAGCGCGGTCTCCCAGGTCAGCGCCTTTCCGCCGTGCTCACGCGTGAGTTCGGCGGCTGCCGCGATCAGTGCGTCGGCGACCCCTCGACCGCGGGCCGAGGGGTGGACGAAGAGATCGTTCATGACTCCGATCCGGCCCGCATCGAGCGTCTGCCAGGTCCAGTAGATCGTCGCGAAGCCGATCGCGGCGCGGTGCTCGTCGCGCGCGATCAGCTGCACGCCCTCACGCTGCGGGTCGGCGATCAGCGCTCGGCTCACCGCGAGCAGCGCCTCGTCGCTCGGGGCGACCTCGTAGAAGTCGCAGTAGCCGCGCAGCAGCGGCAGCAGATCCGGCAGGTCCTGCTCGCCGACGGCGGCGATCGTGAACTTGAGTTGCGTCACCCCGGGCCGGTCCGCTAGGTCGTCATCCCGGTGAACTGCCCACCGGTGACGTTCAGCACCTGACCGTGCACGTAGTTGCTCCACGGCGAGCAGAGGAAGAAGACGCCGCCGGCCGCCTCCTCCGGCGTCCCCGGACGGCCCAGCGGGATCAGCATCGAGGCCATGCCGCGGAGCTGGTCGGGGATGCCGAGCTGGACCTTCTCGCCACCGACCTCGATCACGTTCGCGTCGTCCTTGGAGGCGGTCAGCCGGGTCTCGATGTAGCCGAACGCGATGGCGTTGCAGTTGACCTTGAACTGGCCCCACTCCTTGGCGAGCGTCTTGGTCAGGCCGACGACGGCCGACTTGCCCGCCGAGTAGTTGGCCTGCCCGGCGTTGCCCATCGTGCCGGAGATCGACGAGACGTTGACCACCTTGCGGAAGACCTCGCGCCCGTCCGCCTTCTCGGCCTTGGCGGGCTCGCGCAGATGCGGTGCCGCGGCGCGAACGACCTTGAACGGCACGGTCACGTGGATGTCGAGCATCCGCTGCCACCAGTCGTCGCTCATCTTGTGGACCGGTGCGTCGAGCGTGTAGCCGGCGTTGTTGACGATGATGTCGAGGCGGCCGAAGCTGTCGATCGCCGTCTGGACGAGCTTGTCGGGTGCGTCGCCGACCGTGAGGTCGCCGCCGAAGACGGCGGTGTCGCCGGCGATCTCGCCGGCCGTCTGCTGCGCGACGTCGGCGTCGAGGTCGTTGATGACGACCTTGGCGCCGTGCTCGCTGAGGATCTCGGCCGTCGCGCGTCCGATGCCGCGCGCCGAGCCGGTGACGATCGCCACCTTGTCGTCGAGGACTCCCATCTCAGTCTCCTTGGATCTGCTTGCTCTTGAAGCCGGCGATGCTATTGGCGCGGCGCGCCCGGTGTGATCGACGCGCCTAGGCGACCGGCCTCAGGTGCCGGAACGCCTCACCGTCGCGCAGCGCCCGGATCACCTCGTCGACGAGTCCGTCGCTCTCGATTCGCCGGCCGTCCGTGACGGCGGCGACGGTTCGGCGCTTGGCCTGGATCAGCTCAGCCATCGTCTCGTCGATCGTGTCGGCCGCGAGCAGGTACCACGCGGTGACGGCATCGCGCTGGCCGATGCGGTGGCAGCGGTCCTCGGCCTGGTCGTGCATCGCCGGCGTCCACTCGAGTTCCAGGAAGGCGACGTTCGAGGCGCGCGTCAGCGTGATCCCCTGCGCAGCGACGCGGGTTGCGCAGACGATCAGCGGAGGACCGTCGCCCGACTGGAAGGTGTCGATCGTGGCGGCGCGCTGCTCCGCGTTGTCACGCCCGAGCAGGTGCAGCGCGCCGGGGAAGCGATCGAGCACGGCCTCCTGCACCTCGACGTGCCGCGCGAAGACCACCAGCGCCTCGTCGGACGCCAGGAAGTCATGGATCCACGCGAGCGCGGAGTGCAGCTTTCCGCGCGCTGCCAGGCGCTGCAGCGTGCCGAGCTGCGCGAGCCGCTGCGCACGCAGCGTCGCGGCGATCTTGGCGTTCAGCTCCGAGAGGTCGAGTGGCTGGGTGCGCAGCCACTCGATCACGTCCTTCTCGGCGAGGCGGTACTCGCGCTCGTTGTCGAGCGCCACCGGCACCACCACCTGCCGCTTGGCCGGAAGCTGGGGCAGCACTTCGGTCTTCAGGCGCCGCACGAAGCAGCGCCGCCGCAGGTGCCAGTGCAGGCGCTCCTCGTCGACGCCGTGCTGGGCCGACCCGAAGATCCGCTTGAAGCGGGCACCGGACCCGAAGTCCTCCAGGCGCCCGATCACCCGTAGCTGGGCGATCAGCTCCTCTGCGTGGTTGAGCACGGGGGTTCCGGTCAGCGCCAGCCGGAGCCCGTCGGGCGGGACCGCCCCCGCGAGGCGCCGCACGGCCTGCGTGCGCTTGGCACGCGGGTTCTTGCAGTAGTGCGACTCGTCGACGACGATCGCGCGCGGGCCGAGCCGGGCGAGCTCAGCGGTGTGCGAGGTGACGATCTCGTAGTTCAGGATCGTGATGTCGCCGCGCGGCGGAACCGCAGAGCGCCCGCTGACGACCGCCACCGTGCGGTGGGGCAGCCAGCGCGCGGCTTCGCGTTCCCAGTTGAGTTTCAGCGAGGCTGGGCAGACGACGATCGCCGGGTAGGCATCGTCGGCCTCGACCGCGGCCAGCGCCTCGACGGTCTTGCCGAGGCCCTGCTCGTCGGCCAGGAATGCGCGCCGCGCATCGAGCGCGTAGCGCACAGCGGCCCACTGGAACGGTCGCAGCTCGCCGCCGAGCACTGCGGCGACCTCGGCGATCGGCTCGCCCTCGCTCGCGCGGGAGCGGCGGATCGCGGCAGCCGCTTCGGCGTGCTCGGCACGCAGCGCCTCGAGCGCCCGCAATGCCGCACCGCTCACGTCAACCTCGTGCAGGGCGATGAATGCATCGAGCTGCTCGACGATCCACGGGTCCAGTGGCACGCGGCGCCCATGCTCGGCCGCCGGAAGGCGCTCGAACGCCGTGCCGACGTCCGGGTCCCAGAGGACCTCGAGCCCGAGCCGGCTGCCGTCGACGCCTTCCTTCAGCGCCAGGCGCGCGGGCGGCACGGGGCCGCCGGTCTCGACGGCCAGCAGGCAGTGGGCCGCGCCCGAGTCGAAACGGGCCGAACGCAGCTCGCCGAGTGCCGCTGCAGCGGCGGGCGTCAGCGGCACGAGCGTTCGCCCGCCGTGCTCCAGTGCGCCGTCCAGAAGCGCCTCGGGCACCCTGCCGGCGCGCGTGGTCAGCGCCCACCAGCCGCGACCGTCGTGGCGGACCGTCGAGATCCGGCCCACCCAGCGCGAGTCGACGCCTCGCAGCCACTCGGAGGTCTCATCGCTCGGTGTGAGCTCCGGGAAGCGCGCGAGCACGTCCGCGACGTGGACGGCGACCCAGTCGTCGACCGGGGCGCGCCACTCCTTGGTGTCCCAATCGAAGCTGCGATGGGGGATGTTCCGCACCGCCGCGACGATCGCGTTGTCGTATGGGAAGGCGAGCACGACGATCGCGCCGCCCGAGGCGTCGCGCCGCAGCACGACGTTGGGGCGATCCGGAACGTGCTCCACCGGATTCCGGGCTACTCGCCGGCGAGCTCCGGGAGCTCGCCGTAGGCCTCGCCGAGCCGCTCGAGGTGGTCGCGATCCTCAAGGGCCTTCGCGGTCGCGGCCGCATCGGCCAGCCGGCGGCGGGCGTCTGCGACGTCGAGCTCAGGCGTTGGCTCCATCTCCTGCAGCGTAACCCTCACCGGCCGCCCTAAAGGCCCATCGTGCGGCCCAGGATCTCCTTCATGATCTCATCGGTGCCGCCGCCGATCGGGCCGAGCCGGGCGTCGCGTGCGGCCCGCTCGATCCCGTACTCGACCATGTAGCCGGCCCCGCCGTGGATCTGCAGGCACTCGTCGGCGACGTCGAATGCGGCGCGTTGCGTGGCGAGCTTGGCCATCGTCACCTCGCGGATCGCATCCTGGCCCTCCACGAACAGGCGCAGCGCGTGGTAGGTCAGCGAGCGGCCCGCCTCGATCGTCGTCGCGATCTCGGCGAACTTGTGGCGCGTCACCTGGAACGCGCGGATCGGCCGGCCGAACGCCTCGCGCTCGGCCGCGTAGCGCAGCGTCTGCTCGAAGCAGACCTGCATCGCCGCCACGGACCCGAGGGCCATCATCAGCCGCTCCCATTGGAAGTTGGCCATGATCAGCTTGAAGCCGCCGTTCAGTTCGCCGAGCAGGTTCTCCCGCGGCACGAAGACGTCGTCGAGCGTGATCAGCGCAGTGTCCGACGCGCGCCAACCGAGCTTGTCGATGGCGCTCGCGGCGTATCCCGGCTGGTCGGTGTCGACGATGAAGAACGAGATCCCGCCGTGGCCGCCCTCGGGCGTGGTCTTCACCGCCGTCACCGCGAAGTCGGCCCGCACGCCGTTGGTGATGAACATCTTCGAGCCGTTCAGGCACCAGCCGCCGTCCACCTGCTCGGCCTTCGTGCGCAGACCCGCCACATCCGAGCCGGCGTCCGGCTCGGTGATCGCCAGAGCGGCGATCTTGGTGCCGTTGATCGCCGGTACGACGTAGCGCTGCCGCTGGTCCTCGGTGCCGAACTTCCAGACCGGCGGGGTGGCGATCCCGACGTGCGCCCCGAGGCCCGCCGCGGTTCCGCCGGATCCGCAGCGTGCGAGCTCCTCGGCCAGCACCGCGTCGTGCAGGTGGTCGCCGCCCTGACCGCCGTAGGACTCCGGGTACTTCAGTCCGAGGAAGCCGAGCTCGCCCATGCGGATAAACAGCTCGCTGGGGAACCACTTCGCCTCCTCCCACTCGTCCGCGTGGGGGAGCAGCTCGGTCTCGACGAAGCGCCGGATCGAGTCGCGCAGCTGCTCGTGCTCGTCCCGGAATGGCGGAAGCGGACGGGGTTCGGTGGCTGCAGGCACGCCCTTCGTGTACTCGGTGCTCATACAGGCATCGTGCCCGACGAGGGCTCCGGGTGATCGCCAGGCGCGAGGCCGGCGCGATGGGTAGCGTGCGAGTCGTGGATGACAGCGAAGTCGTAAGCGCTCTCTTCGACGCGGTCGCCAGGCGCGATGTGGCGGCTGCGATCGAGCTGGCCGACGAGAGCATCGAGCTGTGGCCGCAGGTGATCATGACGCTCGCCGGCCGCGAGCAGCCCTACCGGGGCCACGAGGGCATTCGCGAGTACTACGAGGACATCGAGCGCCTGTTCGAGACCTTCGAGATCGAGGTGCAGAGTGCGCGCGTCGTCAAGGGCGGCGCGGCGATCTTCGCGTTGAGCCGGGGTCGGCCCGTCGGCGGCAAACCGATCGAGGTGCCGCTGATGTTCGTGGGGCGCCTGAAGGAGGGGCGGGTGGTCTACGTCCGCACCCACGCGACGTTGGCCGACCTCGAGGCGGAACTCGGGTCGTCGGACACCTCGTAGCGTTCTTCAGGATTCCGAGGTGCTGACTGCGCCGACACTACCCGGCGCGGGTGGCGTCGCCCGGGGCGAGCGTCGTGTGGCCGCGGGCTTCGTGATCGAAGCCGACGAGGTCGCCGTCACGCGAGTAGTACGCCCGCACCTCGCAGATCAGGCCGCTCTCGAAGGCGAGGAACTCGGCGCCGCGGTCCAGGCAGCGCACGCCGGTGCGCGGGTGGTCCCAGGCCATCGACCACTCGATGACGACCTCCTGCTCGCCCTCGACGAGGTGCTCGATCCGCCAGACGGCGTTCAGGTGCTCGACGGCCATCTGTGTGCGCTCGCCGATCTGCTCGGCGCCGACGTCGGGCGGCCGGCGTGTGTACCAGTGCGTCGCCCCGGGCGTGAAGTGGCTCGCCACCGTGGCGGCGTCGCCGTCGTTCAGTGCGGCGTAGTAGCTGCGGACGTGATCCGCCAACGCGCCCACGGAGCCGCTCCTACAGACCGTACGAGCGGCCGATCACCTCGAGCATGATCTCGTCGGTGCCCGCGCCGATCCGGTTCAGGCGCAGGTCCCGCCAGACGCGCTCGACGTTGTACTCGCGCATGTAGCCCGCGCCGCCGTGGATCTGGATGCACTCGTCGGCGACCTCGACGGCGATTCGCGAGGAGTACAGCTTCGCCATCGAGATCTCGCGCACGGGGTACTCGCCGTTGTGGATGCGCCAGGCCGTCATGTAGGTCATCTGGCGCGCGGCCTCGATCTTCGTCGCCATCTCCGCGAACTTGTGCCGTGTGACCTGGAACTTGGCGATCGACTTGCCGAACGCGGTGCGCTCGTGCGCGTACTGGAGCGTGCGCTCCATGCACAGCTGCGCCGCCGCGACGGCTCCGGCCGCGCCGATCATGCGCTCGCCCTGGAGTTCCCACATGATGTGGTAGAAGCCCTTGCCGACCTCGCCGAGCACTGCCGTGTCGGGCACGCGTACGTCCTGGAAGGCCAGCAACGCGGTGTCGCTGGCGTGCATGCCCAGCTTGCGCAGCTTCTCCTCGCGGATCACGCCCGGCGTGTCCATCGGCACGAGGAACAGCGTGAAGCCGTCGTATCCGGCGTCGGGGTCGGTCTTGGTGACGAGCACGATCGCGTCCGCGCGGTGGCCGTTCGTGATGTAGGTCTTCGATCCGTTGATCACGTACTCGTCTCCGTCGCGGACCGCGCGTGTCTTGATTCCCGCCACGTCGGAGCCGGCGTCCGGCTCGGTGATCCCGAGGCAGAGGATCTTCTTGCCCGCGATCGCCGGCACGACCCAGTCCTGCTTCTGCTCCTCTGTCCCGAAAGCGAGGATCGGCGGCATCGCCATGTCGGTGTGGACCGCGACGCCCATCGCCAGTCCGCCGCAGTTCGCGTGCGTCAGCGACTCCGCGAGAACGATCGCCGAGAAGTAGTCGCCGCCCTGGCCGCCGTACTGCTCCGGCTTGTCGAGGCCGAGCAGTCCGAGCTCGCCCATGCGCGGGAAGACCGAGTTCGGGAACGTCGTCTCCTCCCACTCCTCCGCGTGCGGCGCGAGCTCCTTCTGCGCGAAGGCGACGATCGACTCGCGCAGCTGCTCGTGCTCGTCGGTGAAGATGAAGTGCTTGCGCTTGGCGGCGTGGTCGGGCTTGAGGACCGAGGACTCGGCGGTCGACATGGCGGCGCTCCTGAGAGGTGGGGGGGTGCGCGGACGGTACCGAACAGCGCCCGAAAAGTGAACAGTGGCACTTCCCACTTTCCACTGTGGTTCGCCCGCGCGCCGCGTTCGCCCGCCGCGTAGGGTGTCGCTCCATGTCCGATGAGCCCGTCCGTTTCACAGTCGAGACCGGCGTCGCGACGCTCGCCCTCGACCAGCCACAGACCCGCAACGCGTTGTCCGACGAGCTGATCGACGCGCTGATCGCGGCGCTCGAGCGCGCCCGCGACGACGACGAGGTGCGCGCGGTCGTCCTGACGAGCACCCACGAGAGCGTCTTCAGCGCCGGCGGCAACCTCTCGGGCTTCGCCGCCGACGTTCCGCTCGTGCACAAACACGCGGCCATTCAGCGCTTTCCGCAGCTCTTCGAGCTGCTCGGGACGCTCGGCAAGCCGACGCTCTGCGCCGCCGGCGGTCATGTCCTGGCGGGGGCGCTGGGCGTCGCGCTGGCATGCGACCTCGTGCTCGCGAAGGAGAGCGCGACGTTCGGGACGCCGGAGATCAACGTGGGTGTCTTCCCGTTCATGATCATGGCGCTGATCTATCGCAACGTCCCGCGCAAGAAGGCGAGCGAGCTGCTGTTGCTCGGCGAGCGCATCGACGCGCATGAGGCCCAGCGGCTCGGGCTCGTGAATCGCGTCGTCGCGGACGGCGACTTCGACGCCGCCGTCGCGGACTGGGCGACGCGGCTGGCGAGCAAGTCACCGGTGCTGATGAAGCTCGGCAAGGACGCGATGTGGCGCCAGCAGGACCTCGCTCTGATGGACGCGCTCGACTTCCTGCGCAGCAACCTCACCCTGGCGTTCTCGACCGAGGACATCCAGGAGGGCGTGGCGGCGTTCTTCGAGAAGCGGGAGCCGCAGTGGAAGGGCCGCTGAGCGCATCGGTCGTCGCGATGCTGTGCCGGACCTCGGACCGCGAGGGCTTCCGCGCCGAGGGGGCGCAGGCGGTGGCCGAGGCGATCGCAGCAGCGCTGGGAACGACCGCGCGGCTCGTCGGGTCGCCCGGCGAGCCGCGCGAGACCACGTTCGACGAGGACCTCGCCGAGTCGCGCGGCTGCCTCCTGGAGGCCGGCGGTCAGCTCTCGGATGCCTTCCACGACGGTCGCCTGCCGATCCTCAGCGCGGGCTCGTGCTCGATCTGCCTGACGACGCTGCCCGTGCTGGCGAAGGAGCGGCCAGACGCGTTCGTGCTGTGGCTCGACGCCCACGCCGACTTCAATTCGCCGGGTACGACACCCTCTCGGTTCCTGGGCGGGATGTGCCTGGCCGGAGCGTGTGGCGTGTGGGACGCCGGCTTCGATGGTCCCGAGCTGGACCCGACGCGCGTGGTGATGTCCGGCGTGCGCGACATCGATCCGGGTGAGCGCGAGCTGCTCGACGCCCACCATGTGTCTCTGATCGATCGCCCCAGCCGGCTCGCCGACGCGCTCGCCGGGCGCGAGGTGTTCGTTCACCTCGACGTCGACGTGCTCGACCCGACGGTCATGCCGGGCCTCGCGTACCCGGTGCCGGGCGGATCGAGCGCAGACGGCCTCACGAGCATGCTGTCCGATGTCGCGGCTGCGGCGACCGTGGTCGGGGTCGAGGTGACCGGCTGTCCGAGCGCGGCCGGGGCGGCGGTCGTCGCGCCTGCGGTCGCGGCGCTGCTGGCGCGCTCTGTACGTTCCAGCCCATGACGCAACCGCAAGATGATGCAACTGCGCCGAGCCTGCTGCGCCCGCTCGTCGAGGACCTGCACGAGCGCCGGGCGCACGCGCTGCTCGGCGGAGGCGAGGAGAAGATCGCCGCCCAGCACGAGCGCGACAAGCTGACTGCGCGCGAGCGGATCGCGCTGCTGATCGACGACGGGACGTTCACCGAGCTGGGGATCCACGCGGGCATCCACCACTCGGTGCGCGGGCTGGAGCACAAGGACGCGCCCGCCGACGGCGTGATCACGGGCTATGGCAAGGTCGACGGACGGCTGGTCGCCGTGTGCGCCTACGACTTCACGGTGATGGCGGGGTCGATGGGCATGACGGGCGAGACGAAGGTCGGGCGGCTGCGCGACCTCGCGCTCGGCAAGCGGATCCCGTTCATCTGGCTGCTGGACTCCGCGGGCGCGCGAATCCAGGAGGCCGTCGGCTCGCTCTTCGCCGGCTCCGGGTATCTGTTCCGCGAAGAGGTCGTGATGAGCGGCGTGATCCCGCAGGTCGCTGCGTTGATGGGGCCGTGCGCGGCCGGCACGGCCTACATCCCGGGTCTCGCCGACTTCGTGCCGATGGTCAAGGGCCGCGGTTCGATGGCACTCGCCGGCCCGCACCTCGTACGCGCGGCGGTCGGCGAGGACGTCACACAGGAGGAGCTGGGGGGCTCGCGCGTTCACTGCCGCAAGTCGGGTGTCGGCGACCTCGAGGTCGCGAGCGACGAGGAGTGCATCGACAGCATCAGGCAGTACCTCTCGTTCATGCCGTCCAACTGCGAGCAGCCTCCCCCGCGGCGTGCCTGCACCGACCCGATCGATCGCGGCGACGAGGCGCTGCTCGACACGCTGCCCGAGTCCAACCGCAAGCCGTACGACATGTACGACGTGATCTCGCGGATCGTCGACGACGGCGAGCACTTCGACATGAAGCCGCAGTGGGCGAAGACGATCATCACCTGTTTCGCTCGCTTCGACGGCCGTCCCGCGGGGATCGTCGCCAACCAGCCGCGTCAGCTGGGCGGGATCCTCGACAACGACTCGGCGGACAAGGCCGCGCGCTTCGTCAACCTCTGCAACGCATTCGGGATCCCGCTCGTCTTCCTGATGGATGTGCCGGGCTTCATGGTCGGCACCAAGGTCGAGGAGGCGGGCATAATCCGTCACGGCGCCAAGATGCTGTACGCGGTCTCCAACGCGACCGTCCCGAAGGTCACGGTCGTGCTGCGCAAGGCCTACGGTGCCGGCTACTACGTGATGAACGGGCGTGCCTACGAGCCCGATCTGCTCGTGGCGTGGCCGAGCGCCGAGATCAGCGTGATGGGGGCCGAGGGAGCCGTCGAGATCGTCATGCGCCGTCAGGTCGAGGAGGCGGACGATCCGGCCGCCAAGAAGCAGGAGCTGATCGATGCGTACCGCAAGGTGATCGACGTCTACATCGCGGCCGGGAACGGCATGATCGACGACGTCATCGACCCGCGCGAGACGCGCTCGACGATCTGCCGTGCACTCGAGATGGCGGAGGGCAAGCGCGTCGAGCGGCCGTGGAAGCGCCACGGCGTCGTGCCGGTCTGAGCTCAGCCCGGCGGGCAGCGCCTACTCGAACGGCCGTTCCTCCCACCAGGGGTAGAGGTCCGGCATGTCGGCGCTGACCTTCAGCGGGAACTGCGCCGGGCGCTTCTCCAGAAACGACATCACTCCTTCGAGTGCGTCGGGCGACGCGCCGCGCGCGGCGATCGCGGGAGAGTCGATCTTGTGCGCTTCCATCGGGTCATCGGCGCCGAGCATCCGCCACAGCATCTGACGAGTCAGCGCGACCGACACGGGCGAGGTGTTCTGCGCGATCTCCGCGGCCAGCTCGTAGGCGGCGGGAAGCAGGTCGTCAGCAGCGTGGACACTTCGAACCAGTCCGCCGTCGAGCGCCTCGGTGGCGTCGAGCAGCCGTCCCGTCGCGCACCACTCCATCGCCCGGCTGATGCCGACCAGCCGCGGGAGAAACCAGCTCGACGCGGCTTCGGGGACGATTCCGCGGCGTGTGAAGACGAAGCCGAAGCGCGCGGCCTCGGACGCCATCCGCACGTCCATCGGCAGCGTCATCGTCGCGCCGATCCCGACCGCTGCGCCGTTGACGGCGCCGATGATCGGCTTGAGCGAGCGGAACATCCGCAAGGTCACGAGGCCGCCGCCGTCGCGGTGCGCGCCCTCGTCGATCCCCAGCCGTGCCGCCTCGTCCTTCTGCGCGCCCGGGTCGAACGTGGCCCCGCCGCCGGACAGGTCCGCGCCCGCGCAGAAGCCGCGGCCGCGACCGGTCACGACGACGACGCGCACATCGTCGTCGGCGTCGGTCAGGTCGAACGCTGCGAGCAGCTCGAGCATCATCGTGCCGGTGAAGGCGTTGAGCTTGTCGGGGCGATCGAGCGTGATCGTCGCCACCTGGTCTGCGACCTCGTAGGCGATCTGCGTGAACTCATCGGTGTCGGCCATGGCGCGGGGAGCGTACGCGCCCGGGCCAACGGCGGCGTTCGGGCCCACGGCCGCCGGGCGGTCTCGCGTCAGCCGTTCAGCGCGTAGCGCCGTATGTAGTCGTCCAGCTCCTCGAGGCTCGCGAACGCTCCCGGCCGGACGGCCGTGCGGTTCCCCTTCGCGTCGAAGAAGACCGTGGTCGGCCAGGAGCGCCCCGCGCCCACCGCGAGCGACTGCGCTCCGTCGGAGTCGTAGATGCTCGGGAACTTCAGGGCCTTCTCGGCGCTGTAGGCCTCCGCGTCCGCGCGGCTGTCCCGCGCGTTGAGGCCGACGAAGGCCACCTTCGTCTTGTACGTGCCGGCGAGTTCCTGGAAGTACGGGAACTCCTGATCGCACTGGGGGCACCACGATGCCCACTGCTTCACGACGACCGGAACTCCCTTGAGCGCGTTGAGCGTCCGCTCGATGTCGCCGTCGATGACGGCTCCGGCCCGTTCGACGTTCGCTGCGAGCCTGCCCGCTGCGTCGGCCGGAGCCTTCGCGGCAGTCGCGGGCGCCGCCGGCGCGGCGGCGGTCGATGCCGGCTGCGTTTCGCCGGCTCCGCTCTGCGCGGAGTCGCTGCAGCCCGCAAGGACGATCGCACTCAGGATGGCGGCTGCGCCCGCGATCCGGCGTGGAAGACCGCGTGTGGGGTGAGCGTCTGCCTCCGCGAGCAGGTAAGGCATCGGCTTGAGGATCGCAGCTCGAACGATCGAGGAAGTGACAGGTCTCGGAACGACCGCCCTGGACGTGCGAGTATCGATGACCGTGACCACCAAGTCTGATTTCGCCGATCTGACGTCATCCGCGGACGTCGTAGACCGCTGGCGCGACAGCGGCAGGGTGTTCGAAGCCGCCGGCGTCGCGAGCTTCGTGGCCGAGCGCGGCGCGGGGGAGGCGGTGCTCTGCCTGCACGGCGTGCCCAGCTCGGCCTTCCTATACCGCAAGGTTCTGACCGAGCTGGCCGCGCGCGGGATGCGCGGCGTCGCATTCGACCTCCCGGGCCTGGGCCTGGCGGCGCGCCCTGAGGACATGGACTACAGCTGGAGCGGCCTCGGCCGCTTCTGCGTCGCCGCAGTCGACGCGCTCGCACTCGATCGATTCCACCTGGTGGTCCACGACGTCGGCGGCCCGGTCGGATTCGAGCTGGCGGCGGCCGTCCCGGAGCGAGTCGCGTCGCTGACGGTGCTCAACACGATCATCGAGGTCGACACCTTCAAGCGGCCATGGTCGATGGAGCCCTTCGCGCGTCGCGGGATCGGCGAGGTCTACCTGCGGACGCTCACGAAGCCCGCGTTCCGGATGCTGATGCGCCTCCAGGGCATCGAGGACATGGCGGCCGTCGGGCGCGCCGAGCTCGACGCGTACGTCGACCTGCTCAAGCGCGAGGACGGCGGGCGCGCCTTCCTGAAGATCATGCGCGGGTTCGAGCGCACGCCCGATAAGCGTGCGCTCTACACGTCCGTCGTCGCCAGCGATCGCTACCCGGTCCAGGTGGTGTGGGGCGCCGACGATCCCGCCCTCAAGGCGCGGGTCCACGGTGAGATCGCACGCCGCGTCGCCGGTCTGGACCGGCTTGAGACGGTGCCGGCCAAGCACTTCCTGCAGGAGGACCAGGCACCCGCGGTCGCCGAGCGGGTCGCGCAGCTGCGGTCCGGCGACGGCGGCTGACGTGCACCGCGGCTAATCGCGCAGCTGACAGCGGCCGATGAATGGGCCATGCTGCGCTTCGCCCTGCGCTGGTGGGCCCCGTTCGTCGTCCCGACGACGGCCGCGATGGCGTACACGACGTTCGGACCTGCACGCGATCTGGTCTGGCCGAATCCGAGCCTGGCGTTCGCGACGGTGGTTCCGCTGGCAACGCTCTGCGCAGCCGGCGCGGCCGCCGTGCTTGCGCTCGGCTTCAGGCGCCGGCTTCCCGAGGTCGCGCTTCTCGGAAGTGCGCTCTGGACCGTTTCGATCCTGCCGCTCGTGCACGGGCTCCTGCTGCCGGGGAACCTCTACGGCGACAACCCGGGAACGATGGTCGCGGTGATGGCCGCGGTGCCTGCGGCGATGGTCGCGGCTGCACCGCTGCTGCTGGACGGGACCCGGTCCGGCAGCCGGCTGGCCGGCCGCTGGCGCGCGTGGGCGCTGACCTGGGTCGCGCTTCCCGCCGCAGCCGGTGCGGCCCTGCTCGCATGGCCCACCGCCGTGCCCGCACCCTCCGCGGGCGGCCTGATCAGCGTGCTGATCGTGACGGTCAGCATCGCGGGGACGGCCGTTCTCTCTGCTCGCCACCTGCGCCTCTACGCGCTCGGCCGCCGCGCGGGATCGCTGCTCGCGTCGCTGGGACTGATCGCGACCGGTCTGGCGACGATCGCATTCCTCGGCGCCGCGCCGATGTCGCCGGCCTGGTGGCTGGCACACGGCACCGACATCGCCGGCGTGTTGTTCGCGGCCGGGGGCCTGCTCGCCGCCCATTGGCGCGACCGCTCACTGTCGTTCGCGCTCTCACCGATCCTCACGCGCGAGCCGCTGGCGGCACTGGAGCTCGGCCTGACACCTGTCGTGCACCGCTTCGTGGCCGCGCTCGAGAAAAAGGACGCGGTCACTCGCGATCACGTCGTCCGGGTCGGCGAGCTCGCGATGCGCGCTGCGCAGCGCGCCGGCCAGGATGCCCTGACGCTGCGGGCCGTCGGCCTCGGTGGGCTGCTGCACGACGTCGGCAAGCTGCTCACGCCTGAGTCGATTCTCACAAAGCCGGGGGCGCTGACCGACGAGGAGCGGACGATCGTCGAGCGCCACACGATCGACGGCGAGCAGATGCTCCTGCCGTTCCCGCATCTCGCCGAGGCCGCCGCGATCGTCCGCTCCCACCACGAGCGGCCTGACGGCAGCGGCTACCCGGACGGCCTGTCGGGCGGGCAGATCCCGCTCGCCGCCTCGGTGGTCAGCGTCGTCGATGCATGGGACGCGATGATCAGCGATCGCCCCTACCGCGATGGGATGCCCGCACGGCGTGCCGAGGCGATCCTGCGCAGTGGCTCCGGGACGCAGTGGCTGCCGGCGGCGGTAGACGTCGTCCTGGCCGAGATCCACGAGCGCGGGTCCGTGCGGCTGCCCGCGTTCGGTGCGGTCGGGCGGCGCGCGGTCGACGCCGAGCCCGTCGCCGCGGACGAGCTAGTCGACGCGTGCCTTCCGGACCTCGCAGACGCCGCGTAGGTCCAGACCGCATCACCGGCCCGCGAGCCGCCCGATGCCGGGGACGAAGCGCCCGGTCCTCCCCGAGTAGATCCGGTAGCGCTCGCCGAAGCGAGCCAGCAGCAGCGGTTCCTCGAGGCGGGCCGTGAGCAGCAGCGATGCCAGCAGGAGCAGCCAACCGGCGAACGAGACGACGTTCGGCGCCAGCAGGAACGATCCGGCTCCCGCGGTCAGCATCGCGTCGTAGTTCGGGTTGCGCACGACGCTGAACGGCCCGTCCGTGACGAGCCGTCCGCCCTGCACGGGTTCCACGTCGGGCCGCCACGCAAATCCCATCGTCTCCTGCGCCCAGATCAGCAGACCGGCCGCGCCGCCGATCAGCCCGATCCCGGCCAGCGCCGGGGCGCCTCCGCGATCCAGCAGCGGCTCAAGCGCGCCCGCGGCCTCCAGCAGCGCTCCGAGCAACAGCGTCGCGAAGCCGGTCACGAACATCGCGTCGGCGGCCGCCCTCGGCCGCGTGCGCCGGATCAGCAGCCTCGTCCGGCCGCACTCGCCGTAACGCCTGCGCTGGGCGAGCGATCGAGCGGGAAACGCCAGGACGAGGAAGCTCGTCAGCAGCGCGACGGCGAGCCAGGGCACGCGCACGACACTAGATCCCCCGCGCGCGGTCGCTTGCGGCGACCCGCGCGATCCGGCAGAGTGGGAAGTGAGAAGTCGCACTTCCCACTCGACCACGGTCCTCACTCATGAGCCTTCACGACCCCGCCGTCATCACATGCGCGATCTCCGGAGCTATCGCCAACCGCGACCAGTGCCCGGCGATCCCCTACACGCCGGAGGAATACGGCGCGGAGGCGCGCCGGATAGTCGAGGAGGGCGGCGTGATGATCCACGTCCACGCGCGCCGTCCGGACGGCACCCCCTCGTTCGAGATCGAGGACTTCCGCGCGATCACCGAGGCGATCCGCAGCGAGGCCGGCGACGTGATCATCAACTACTCGACCGGTGCGATCGGCGTGAGCATCGAGAAGCGCCTGGCCTACCTGCGCGAGCTGCGTCCCGATGTCGCGGCGCTCAACATGGGCTCGCTCAACTACGCCAAGTACTCGCGTTCACGCAAGGAGTTCGTCTTCGAGACCGTGTTCGCCAACCCGTTCAGCGAGATCGTCGAGCTGCTGAAGGCGATGAACGAGCTCGGCATCAAGCCGGAGCACGAGTGCTTCGACGTGGGTCATGTCGGCAGCCTCGAGCCGCTCGTCGACATGGGCGTGCTGAATCCGCCGCTGCACGTCGACTGCGTGATGGGGGTCGTGGGCGGCATCCCGCCGACGGCTCGCAACCTCGCCGCGATGGTCGACAACATTCCCGCCGGGAGCCACTGGGCCGTGATCGGGATCTCGCGCGCCCAGTGGACGCTGATCAGCGCCGCGCTGGCGCTCGGCGGTTCGATCCGCGTCGGCCTCGAGGACAACTTCTACCTGCCCGACGGCGAGATGGCGCGCTCCAACGGCGACCTCGTCGCCAAGGCGCGCGAGATGGTGGTCAACGCCGGCCGCAGCCCTGCCACCGTCGCGCAGGCGCGCGCGATGCTCGGGCTCATCGAGCGAGCCGCGGCGTAGACAACGACACCACTGGAGGCACCGCATGGCCCTGCCGCTCGAAGGCATCCGAATCCTCGATCTCTCCCGGCTCCTGCCGGGCGGCTTCTGCTCGCTGCTGCTCGCCGACTTCGGGGCCGAGGTCGTCAAGGTGGAGGACCTCGGCATGGGCGACTACGTGCGCTGGTCGCCGCCCTACTACGAGGGCGCCGACGACAGCGCGAAGGGTGCGCTCTTCCTCGCGCTGAATCGCAACAAGACGTCGGTGCGGATCAACCTCAAGGAAGAGGCCGGGCGCGACGTGCTGCTGCGCCTGGTGGAGCAGGCGGACGTCGTGCTCGAGTCGTTCCGGCCCGGCGTTCTGGACAGGCTCGGCGTCGGATACGAGGCGATGAGGGCGGTCAACTCGCGCATCGTCTACTGCGCGATCACCGGCTACGGGCAGGACGGGCCCCTGCGCGAGCGCTCGGGACACGACATGAACTACCTGGGACGGATCGGGCTGCTCGGTCTGACCGGCGAGGCCGACGGCCCGCCCGTGCAGGCGGCCGGACAGATCGCGGACATCGGGGGCGGCGCGCTGATGGCGGCGTTCGGCATCCTCGCTGCGCTGCGCGAGCGCGACAGCTCCGGTGAAGGCCAGCTCGTGGACATCTCGATGGCCGACGGCGCGCTGTCGTGGCTGGCGATGGTCGCGGGCCAGTACCTCTGCGACGGCGTCGTTCCCAGGCGCGGCGCGCAGCTTCTCGCGGGCGGGATCATCTGCTACCGCCCGTATCGCTGCTCGGACGGCCACGTGACGCTCGGTGCGCTCGAGCCCAAGTTCTGGCGCAACTGGTGCGTCGGAGTCGGCCGTGAGGACCTGATCGAGCGCCAGTTCGAGGCGGCGGGCAGCGAAGCGCATCGTGAGGTGGAGAACCTGTTCGCCGCGCGCAGCCGCGCCGAGTGGGAGGCGTTCGCCGTCGAGCACGACTGCTGTCTGGAACCGGTGCTGGGCGTCGACGAGGCTCTGGACGACGAGCTCGTCCGCGCGCGTGAGATGGTCGTGGGGCTCGATCAGCCGGGTGCGGAGAAGCCGGTCCGGCTGCTGGGCGTCCCGGTCAAGCTCTCGCGCACCCCGGGCGACACGAACCGCATCCCCGGACCGGCGCTCGGCGAGCACACGGACGACGTGCTCAGGCAGGCGGGCTACTCCGACGAGCAGATCGCTGCGCTGAAGGACGGCGGTGCGGTTGCGGGGCGTGCGGTGGGAGCGACGGGATCCTTCCTGTCGTGAGCCGGCCCGCCGTCAGCGACGCCGATCTGCGCAGGCTGCTGCGGATGCGCGAGCTCGCCGAGCGCTCCGGCGTCAGCGCCGGCACGATCAAGCACTACCTGCGCGAGGGGCTGCTGGGCGACGGCGACGACGTGGTGCGCACGTCGCGCAACATGGCCTACTACCCGCCCGACTTCGTGGAGCGGATCCGCCTGATCAAGCGCCTGCAGGAAGAGCGCTATATGCCGCTGCGCCGGATCCGCGAGGTCATGGAGCATGGCCCTGAGCAGGCTGCGGCGCTCGTGCGCCAGCGCGACGCGATTCTCGAGCGTGCGCTGGACCTGGGCGACGGCGAGCGACTTACGGCCCGCGACGTCGCGGCGCGCTATCCGGTTCCGGCGAACGTGCTGGAGCGTCTGGCCGAGCTCGGCGTGCTGAGCCCCGACGAGACCGGCTACGACGCCGAGGACGTGCGCGTGATCGAGGCGATCGCGCGCTTTCGGGAGGGCGGCTACGACGAGGCGCTCGGCTTCACCGTCTTCGACACGCTGCGCTACCAGGAGGCGCTCGCGCCGCTCGTCGAGGACGAGGTCAGGACCCTGCTCGACCGCCTGACCGGCGAGGTCAGCGCGGACCGCGCGGCAGAGATCATCAGCTCGGGCGGGGCTCCGCTGCGTGAGCTGATCGGCGCGATGCACTCCAAGCTGCTGCGCGCCGAGCTGGCGCGCCAGCTCGGGCGCGAGGGCTGAGCTCGTTCCGGGTGGGGGGAACCCCACCATCAGGACGCCGGGCCGCCGGATGGAACCCGCGGCCATCGATCGTCACCATCAAGGCGTGGATGTGACGATCGAACAGGAGGCGAGACCGACGGTCCGCGCAGCGCACGCCGCTCAGCGCAGACGCCGCGGCTGGGCGCGCACGCTGGCAAGTGAGACCTGGTTCCTGCTGCTGGGCCTGCCGATGGGCGTGCTCACGTTCGCAGTCGCCGTCTGCGGGTGGACCACGGCCGTCGGTTCGCTGCTGACCTTCATCGGAATCCCGCTCGCTTTCCTGACGATCTTCGTCACGCGCGGGCTCAGTCGGGTCGAGCGCCGCCGCGCCGCGCTGGTGCTCGGCGCTCCCGTTCCCGCCGTCTACCGCGTGCCGCTGCCCCTGCATCGTGAGGACTGGCGCGAGCTGCGCTCCGTCTGGGAGCGCGCCAAACGGATCCTCGCCGACGTGCAGACGTGGAAGGACCTTGCGTACGCGCTGCTCAATCTCGTCACAGGGACAGTGGGCTTCACGCTCGCCGTGTCGCTGTGGAGCACCACGCTGGCGCTGATCTCAGCGCCGACCTGGTGGTGGGCCGTGCCGTCGGACGAAGCCGGGCTCGACCTCGGTCTCCTCCAGCTCGACACCTGGCCGGCGGCGGCCGTCGCGTTCGGTCTCGGCATCGCGTTGTTGCCCGTCACGATGCTGCTCGTCCACGCATGGGCGCATGTCAGCGCTGCCGCTGCATCGGGGCTGCTGGGCCCGGGACGCCGTGACCTGGAGGAGCGCGTCGAGCATCTGGAGGAGACGCGTGCGGGCGCGGTCGACGCCGCGCGGCTGGAGCTGGAGCGCATCGAGCGCGACCTCCACGACGGTGCGCAGGCGCGGATCGTCGCCGTCGCGATGGAACTCGGGCGCGCAGAGCAGAAGCTTTCCGCCGGTGACCCCGACGGGGCTTCGGCGCTGGTCCGGGAGGCTCGTGACGAGACACAGCGCGCTCTGGCCGAGCTGCGTGACCTCGCGCGCGGGATCCGGCCGGCGCTGCTCAGCGAGCGCGGGCTGAACGAGGCGATCGTCTCGCTCACCGCGCGCGTGGGGGTGCCGGCGACGGTCGAGTACCGGGTCAGCGCGACGATCCCAACAGCCGTCGAGACCGCCGTCTACTTCGTCGTCGCCGAGGCGTTCGCCAACATCGCCAAGCATGCGCGGGCCTCTGGTGCAGCCGTCCGCGTCGAACGTCGCGGCAACCGCCTCGAGGTCGAGATCCGCGATGACGGCGTCGGCGGCGCCGATCCGGGGGGTGGGGGCCTGACGGGGCTGCGCAAGCGCGTCGAGGCGCTCGACGGAACGCTGCTGATCTCGAGCCCGTCCGGCGGCCCGACCATCCTCCGTGCGGAGCTGCCATGCGAGTCGTGATCGCCGAGGACCTCGCCCTGCTGCGCGACGGCATCCGCCGGCTGCTGGAGGACAACGGCTGCGAGGTGGTCGCCGCCGTGGAGGACGGCGCGGCGCTGATCGAAGCGATCGAGGAGCAGCGACCGGACGTGGCGGTTGTCGATGTGCGGCTGCCACCGACGTTCAAGGACGAGGGCATCCGCGCCGCGCTGGAGGCGCGGCGCCGCGTCCCCGGACTTCCTGTGCTCGTGCTCTCGCAGTACGTCGAGCGCGTCTTCGCCAAGGAGCTGCTCGCCGACGGCAGCGGGGGCGTGGGCTATCTGCTCAAGGACCGCGTCGCCGATCCGATCGAGTTCGTCGACGCGGTCAACCGCGTGGCGGCGGGCGGTACGGCGATGGATCCGGAGGTCGTCGCCCAGCTGGTCGCCGGACGCGGGCCCGCGCGCCTCGAGGACCTGACCCCGCGTGAGCGGGACGTGCTGTCGCTGATGGCGGAGGGCCGCTCGAACCAGGCGATCGCGGCCGGGCTCGTCGTGACCGAGGGCGCGGTCGAGAAGCACATCTCGAACATCTTCGGCAAGCTCGGGCTGCCGCCGAGCGAGGGCGATCACCGGCGCGTGCTGGCGGTGCTCGCATGGTTGGGCGAGTGATCGAGCGGCGCGCCCGTCACCAGCGCACGTCGTGACGTTCCATCACCCCGAAGCCGTCGGCGAGCTCGATCCCGCCGGGGAGAGTTCCTGAGAAAGTGCCGAACGGCTGGGTGTAGTCGCTCCTGAAGAGGCCGACGTTGTCGCGGCGCGCGCGCTCCGCTTCCTTGTTGAACGTGAGTTCCGCGCGCTCCTCGGTGAACGTGACTGCGGTGAGGCCGGGCCGGAAGCTGACCGGGCCCACCTCGCGCGCGGCTCCATCGACCCACAGTGTCCGCTCGCTCGAGGCCGGCGCGTCGTGCACCCCCGTCACCAGGTTCCAGCACAGCGGCCGGCCGTCGATCGTGGCGCCGACGCCCGCCGACCACGACCAGGCGGTGTGCCGTGCGTGGTAGCCGGCACTCGCGTCGATCAGCCCGGCAGCATCGACTTCCCAGGACCTCCCCGCCACCGACACCGTCCCGTGCGCGCGGACGGGCTCCTTGCGCGTCCAGATGTACGAGTCGCCGTGGCGACTGACGATTTCCACGGGTTCTCCCGCGTCACTGATTGAGAGGTCGATGTCGACGCCGCGCCCGTGAACCTCGAGCCGGGCCGGCTCAACGTTCACCAGGCCGCGCGTGAACGCTGTACGGTCGTGCAACTCTCCCGTCGAGCGGTCCAGGACGGCCCAGAACGCCTGCGGCACGCCGCCGATTCGCACGCTCGCGGCGCACAGCATCACGTCCTCGCCGTAGATGCCGCAGTAGCGCCAGCGTTTCAGCGGTCTGCGCCCGCGCATCAGGGGCATTCGCGCGGGCGGCAGAGGGGCTCCGGTCGGCCGGCCGGAGCCGTTGCCGCGATAGGGGAGTTGCGTGAGCACGGCGGTATTGTTGCGGGCGCCAGATTGACTGGCGAGTCAATCTCGACGAGGTCCGGTAACAACCTGCGCGCAGCGGCTGTCCAGCTCACCGCCACACCCGACACGGCTCGCAATCTCGAGACGGCGGACAGACTCGTGCGCGACGCCGCCGCGCGCGGGGCTCAGCTCGTGCTGCTGCCGGAGAAATGGAGTGTTCTGGGGCGCGGCGAAGACCTGCGCGCCGGCGCTCAGCCGCTCGATGGCGAGGCGATCGGCTGGGCACGCGCGACCGCACGGGAGCTCGGGATCGATCTCGTCGCCGGGTCGATCGCCGAACTCGTCGAGGGTGAGCCGAAGCTGCGCAACACCTCGGCGCACGTGGGCCCGGACGGCGAGCTGGTCGCGACCTATCGGAAGGTCCACCTGTTCGACGTGGAGATCGACGGCACCGTCTATCGCGAGTCCGATCACGAGCAGCCCGGCGATGAGCCGGTCGTGTCGCGGGCCGCCGACGGGACGCCGATCGGGCTGAGCGTCTGTTACGACGTCCGCTTTCCCGAGCTCTACCGCGTCCTGGCAGTCGAGGGAGCGCTGATCCTGATGGTCCCGGCGGCGTTCACGATGCCGACGACGCGCGACCACTGGGAGATCCTCCTGCGGGCACGCGCGATCGAGAACCAGTGCTTCGTCGTCGCTGCGAACCAGATCGGGGAGCATGTTCCCGGCCTTCGGTCCGGCGGGCGGTCGATGATCGTCGACCCCTGGGGGCTCGTGCTGGCGAGCGCCCCAGACTCCGAGACCGTGATCACCGCAGACCTCGACATCGCAGGACAGCAGCGAGATCCGTGCGCGCCTGCCCGCGCTGGCCGGCCGTCGCCCGAGCGCCTACAGGGGCCTGGGAGCAGGCTGATGGCGACCCGCAACGCCCAGCAGGCCGCAGAGAAGCGCCGCCTGATACTCGACGCCGCAGTGCGCGTGTTCGCCCGGCAGGGCTTTCACACGTGCCGGGTCTCCGACATCGCCGATGAGGCGGGCGTCGCCTACGGGCTCGTCTACCACTACTTCCGCTCGAAGGACGAGGTGCTCGACACGCTCTTCCTCGAGCGCTGGGACGTGCTGCTCGAGGCGATCCAGCAGGTGGATCAGCAGTCGATCCCGGCGCGCGACAAGCTCTATTCGATCGCCTCCTTCATCATCGACTCCTACCGGCACGATCCGGAGCTGATGCAGGTGATCATCGTGGAGGTGACGCGCGCAGCCAACTCGTTCGGGCGACGTCACCTGGCGAAGATCCGCGAGGCCTTCGACGGGATCGCCGAGATCGTCGAGAAGGGCCAGCAGCACGGTGAGTTCAGGGACTCGGTGACGCCGGCGTTCGCCGCGATGGCGTTCTACGGCGCCATCGAACAGGTGCTCACAGGCTGGATCTTCGAGGTGCTCCCCGGAGCCCCGGACGACTACGACCTGGCCAAGAAGTACGTGGTCGAAACGATCTGCGACGGGCTTGGGCCGGGCACAACGAGCCCGGCGCGATAGGGTCCAGTCCGATGCAGAACGATGTCGTCAAACGGCTGATGTGGATGGGCTTCGTCGCGGGTCTCGAGGCGCTGGCGAGCGTCGCCGCGATCCGGTTGTCGGCGTTCGCCTGGCGGCGGATGTTCGGCGAGGATCCACCGGGGTTCGAGTGATGGCCGGTCCGTCCGACAGTCCCGGCAGCGCCGCCGTCAACGGCGGGCAGGCCGCATTCCTGCCGCCGCTCACCGCCGACGACGGCCCGTCGGGGGCCGTCGTCGACACGCGGCCCGAGATCCTGGTCGGGGCCGCGTTCGCCGGCGGCCTGCTGCTCGCGAAGCTGCTGGGACGCGCACGTGGCCGCTGAGCCGGGCCTGACACCGAACGAGACGGCGCTCGCCGAGGCCATCCAGGGCGTCACCGCCAGCACGCAGGCGCTCGTCCGCGACGAGATCGAGCTCGCCAAGCTCGAGGTCGCGCAGAAGGCGAAGTCGGTCGGGCGCGGCGCGGTCGTCGGAGTCGCGGCCGGGGTGTTCCTGGTCGGAGCCGGCCTGCTCGTGCTTCAGGGCCTCGCGTGGCTCGCCTGGTACCTGCTGTTCCCGGACGAGCAGTTCTACCTCGGCTTCTTCTTCGTCGCACTGCTGCTGGTCGTGATGGCCGTGATCGCCGGCCTGCTCGCGTCGATGGCGTTCAAGAAGGCGCAGTCGCCGGTACCCGAGGGTGCGCTGGCCCAACTGCGCGAGACGCAGGAGCTGGTCAGCGAGGAGGCGACGATGATGAAGGATCAGGTGCGCGAGGTCGTCACCAAGCCGGAGGATCAGCGCCTGTGAGCCCACAGCGGACCCAAGACCAGATCCGTGCTTCGATCGAGGCCAATCGCGGCGAGCTCGCGCGCTCGCTGGTGACGCTGCGCAGCGAGGTCGTGGCGGTCGCCGACTGGCGCGCGGCGATCAATCGCAACCGACCGAAGGTGATCGCAGGTGCCGTGGTCGCCGGCTTCGTCGTCGGCGGAGGGATCGCCGCGGTGTTCGGCCGCCGCCGGCGCTTCTAGGGCCGGTCAGCGCTCGCTGAGCAGGCCGGGCGGCATGCCGGACACGCCGAGCATCCCGGGCCCGGCGTAGGTGCCGATCACGGGTCCGACCTCGGAGAAGAGCACCGGCTCCGTGCCGAACAGATCACGCCCGGCATCGACCAGACGCGCACCGGCCTCTGGGCTCTGGATGTGCTGGACCGCCCAGGCCGTTGCGCCGTCCTCCTTGCGAGCCCGCAGGTAATCGACCATTCGCTCGAATGCGCGCCGATCGGTGCGCACGCGCTCTACGGGCGCGACGCTGTCCGTGATCGTCAGGATCGGCTTGATCTTCAGCGCCCCGCCGAGCCATGCCGATGCCGCGCCGATGCGACCGCCGCGGCGCACGTACTCGAGCGTGTCGAGTGCGAACCAGATCTTCGTCTGCTCGGTGGCGGCGTTGGCGCGCGCCAGGACCTGCTCGACGCTCTGGCCGCCGCGTGCCGCGGCCGCCGCGGCGAGAGCGATCAGGCCCTGGCCGGCGCACGCCGTCCGCGAGTCGACGACCTCGATGCGGCGCTGGGTCCCACGTGAGGCCAGTTCGGCGGCCGCCTGTCGCGCTGACTCGCAGGTGCCCGAGATCCCGCCCGAAAGGTGAACGGAGACGATGTCGTGCCCGCTCTCGATCAGCGGCTCGTAGACCGCGAGGAAGTCGCCGATCGAGGGCTGCGAGGTGGTAGGCAGCTCGCTCTGTGTGCGCAGGCGCTCGTAGAAGGCGTCGAAGCCGTGCATGTCGGACTCGCGCTCGAGCGTGCCGCCGTCGTTGACGTATAGGCTGACCTCGTGCAGTCCGGCCTGCTCGACCGTCTCGCGCGGCATGTAATGCGTCGTGTCGGTGACGATGGCGACGGGCATGCGACGCAGCGTAGAGCGTGCTGCGAGACTTCGGCTCCTTGAGCATCACGCTCGTCACGGGAGCGACCGGCCTGGTCGGCTCGCATGTAACACGACAGCTCGTCGAGCGCGGTGATCGCGTGCGGGTCACCGTGCGCACCGGTTCGATCCTCGACCAGATCGAAGGCCTGGACCTCGAGACCGTGCGCTGCGACATCCTCGATCGCCAGGCTGTCCGGCGGGCGATGCGCGATGTGACCCGCGTCTTCCATGTCGCGGGTCTGACGTCGCTGCGCGCCGGCGCCGACGCGCTTTACCGGGTGAACGTCGACGGCACGAAGATCGTTCTCGAGGAGGCGCTGCGCGCCGGGGCCGAGCGCGTCGTGCAGACATCCTCGGTCGCGGCGATCGGTCCGGCCAAGCGGGGCGCCACGGCCGACGAGCGTCAGGTGTTCAGGGCCGGTCACCATGGTCTTCCCTACGTGAACAGCAAGCAGGCGGCCGAGAACGAGGCGCTGCGCGTCGCCGCTCACGGCCTGCCGGTCGTGATCGTCAATCCCGCCTACGTGTTGGGCCGCGGCGACGTCTACAGGTCCTCGACGGTGCTGGTGCGGCGCTTCCTGCGCCGCGAGATCCCAGCGTACGTCGACGGCGCCCTCAACATCGTCGATGCGCAGGATGTCGCGCGCGGGCATCTGCTCGCCGACGAGCGGGGCGTTCCGGGCGAGCGGTACATCCTCGGGAACAGGAACTTCACGCTCGATCGCCTGTTCGCCGACCTGTCGCGGCTCAGTGGCGTCGAGCCGCCGGCGGTCAAGCTCCCCGTGGCGGTCGCGCTCCAGCTCGCGGCGGCCGCCGAGCGTCTGCCCGGCCGGCCGCAGATCACGGTGGCCGAGGTACGCGCTGGCTCGCTGTGGTGGGCGTTCCGCTCTACGAAGGCCAAGCGCGATCTGGGATGGACGCCGTCACACCACGAGGACACGCTGGTCGACACGATCAGCTGGTACCGCGAACGCGAGCCCGGCGCCGTGGGTGCGCCGGGGGCGCGTCAGCCTGTTGCGCTGCGCGTGGCGGGCTTCGGCGTGCGCCGCGCGTCCGAGCTGGCCTCCGTGCTCGGTTCATGAGCGCGGTTCTCTACCGCTGCCGGACGCCGACGGACCGCCTGTGCGCCTGCGGACGGGTCGCACGCGAGCTGCGACGGCGGGGGGTCGAGGCCGACGAGGTTCGGGTCCCGTGGCGGCGCCGAGATCGCGACGACGTCGCGAAGGCGAGCGGACAGCGCGCCGTGCCGCTGCTCGTGATCGACGGCGAGTCGATCTGCGACTCGCGGCGGATCGTCGAGCACCTGCGCTGGCTGGACGAAGATCCCCACAGGGAGGTCCGAGCGGAGTAGCCTTCGAGGCACGGCGGATCGCCCACTCGGCCACGGCGCCCCAGAGGCGTCACCCGGGTAACGCGCCGGCTTCGGCCGGCGGACCGACTCGGGGGCCGGGAGTGTCACCGCCAGCCCAGGCGAGTACGACACCGACCTGGGACACGTAGAGAACGGGCGGTCCATGACCGGGCGGTCCGGGTGGGCGGAACATCGCCCGCCCGGCCGCATCATCTTCACGAGGCGGGCAGGACGATCGCCTTCAGGGCCGTCCCGGTTCGCGCCAGCGCCAGCGCCGCGGCCGTTTCGTCCAGCGGGAGGCGATGCGTCACCAGCGGCGCCGGGTCGATGCGGCCGGACGCGATCAGCTCCAGTGCGGCGCGCATGTCCCCGGGTCCCGCGGAGTAGGAGGCGCAGACGTCGATCTCGTGCACGTACAGCGAGAACCCGTCGAGGTCGAGCGTCCGCTCGGGGTCCGGAGGGGCGTAGAGGCAGAGCGAACCGCCGGGGGCGGCTGCGGCGAAGCCCGCTGCGATCGCTGCGGGCGCGGGAGTGCAGACGAGGACGACGTCGACGAGTTCGTTGCCGTGGTGCTCGGCGCCGAGCGCGAGCGCCCGCTCGAGGCGGTCGGGCCGCGGTTCGCGCACCCAGACGGCGTCGACGGCGCGCGCGTGCGCGGCGGCGATCGCAAGCAGCCCGCTGGTGCCGGCGCCGACAACGAGCAGGCTGTCGCCGGCCTGCAGGCCCGCGCGGTCCAGGCCCCGCAGGACGCAGGCCAGCGGCTCGACGAAGACCGCCCGTTCCGCGTCCAGCGATCCGACGTCGAGCAGCTCGCCGACGAGGTCGGCGGGCACTCGAACCAACTCGGCGAAGCCGCCCGGGTCGAGCGCCGTCGCGCGAAAGCCCTCGCACAGTGTCTCGCGCCCGCGCCGGCAGCGCCTGCACTCCCCGCAGGGTGCGTGGTGGTGGATCACCACCCGGTCACCGGGCGAGACCGTGAGGGCGGAGTGCGAGGTCCGCTCGTCTTCCCCGACGGCGATCACGCGCGCCACGAGTTCGTGCCCCAGTACCGCCGGCACCTTGCGTGCGACCCAAGGCGCCAGGACGTCGGAACCGCACACGCCGCAGGCCTCGATCCGGCAAACGACTTCGCCCGGGCCGGGGCGGGGGTCGGGGCGCTCCTCGATCACGACCTGTTCGGGGCTCAGCGAGAGCGCCACCCTCATGGAGCGCCTCCGGCCGCGATCTCGACGCCCGCGGGCAGCAGCCGCATGATGGAGCCGGCGTCGGGCGGGCGGGCGACACCGCACTCCGTGACGAGGGCGGTGACGAGCGCAGCCGGCGTGACGTCGAACGCGGGGTTTCGCACCGGTGTTCCGTCGAGCGTCACAAGCCTGCCGCCGATCGTGCGCACCTCGTCGGCATCACGTTCCTCGATCTCGATCTCGCCGCCGCCGCTGATCGCTGCGTCGATCGATGAGCTGGGTCCGGCGACGACGAACGGAACGCCCGCCTCGCGGGCGGCGAGAGCGAGCGGGTACGTGCCGACCTTGTTGGCGACGTCGCCGTTGGCAGCGATGCGGTCGCACCCGACGACGACCGCGTCGGCAGCGCCGCGCTGCAGCAGCCCGGCGGCCGCGCCGTCGACGAGCAGGGAGTGGGGAACACCGTGACGGGCGAGCTCCCAGACAGTCAGTCGGGCGCCCTGGAGGAGCGGCCGCGTCTCGCATACGAGCACCTCGATCGGGCCGCCGCGAGCGTGGAGCTCGAGCGCGATCGCCAACGCCGATCCGCTGCCGCCTGTCGCCAGCGCGCCCGTATTGCAGTGGGTGACGATGCGTCCAGCGCCGCGCAGCAGATCGGCGCCCGCGGCCGCGATCGCCGCGCTCGCCCGGTCCTCCGCCGCGTGGATCGCCGCGGCCTCCGAGCAGGCCGCAGAGGCCATCGCCGCCTCGTCTGCCGAGAGCGCGGCCCTGCGGACCCGATCCACTGCCCAGCCGAGGTTGACCGCGGTCGGCCGAGCGCCGCGCAGCTCACCGCAGGCGCGCTCTACGTCCGCCCTGCACGGCGGGCGCATCGCCGCCACCTCCATCGCCAGTCCGTACGCCGCAGCGACACCGATCAGCGGCGCGCCGCGCACGCTCAGGCGGCGGATCGCCGCAGCCGTGTCGGCCGCGCCGCGCAGCTCGATCCATTCCTCGCGTGCCGGCAGCAGCGTCTGGTCGACGACGTGCAGCCGCCGTCCGTCCCATCTCAGTGCCGCAGCGCCCGGCTCGGTCGTCGCCGTCATCCCCGGCGATGCTACGCCGCGGTGCGCGAGCGACCGTCGACGCCTGTGGACGGCGCGGATGACCCGGCTGCCGGGGGAGGCCCGTGTCCCGCGCGTCGGGAGGCCCTCAGGGCCCGGCTCGGGGATTCGCGCCGCCGTCTATCTTCAGGGTCGATGCTGCGCCGTGCGGTCCTGCCCGCCCTGATCGCATCGGCGCTCGCCGCGCCGCCGCCCGCCCACGCCGCGGGCGACCCGATCATGCCGCTCGACGCGGTCAGGCCGGGAATGGCATGCGTCGCCAAGACCGTGCTCCGCGGGACGGAGATCACGGCTTTCGATGCGCGCGTCGACGACATCATCAGGGACCCGAGCGACCTGCGGCGCTCGCGGCTGCTGGTCACCGTCTCCGGGCCGGCGATCGATGCGACGGGCGTAGGTGCGGGTTTCTCCGGCTCGCCCGTGATCTGTCCGGGCGCAGACGGGGTCGCGCGCATCGCCGGAGCGATCTCGGAGACGATCGGTGCGTACGGCGGCAAGACGGTTCTCGCGACCCCGATCCAGGCGATTCTCGGCGAGCCCGTCGATCCGCCCCGCCAGACTGCCTCCGCCGCCCGTTCTGCTGCAGTCCTGGGCGCCGCGCGGCGCTTGGCGGAACCGCTCAGCATCGGTGGCCTGACGCCCGCCGTCGGCGCGCTGCTTCAGCGCGCGGCGCGGCGCGCAGGGCGAACGCTGGTGCTCTCACCGAGCGCGACCGCGGGAGCGGCCCAGGCGCCTGCGACGCCCTTCGCTCCCGGGTCGGCGGTCGCGCTGGGCTACGCGACGGGCGACATAACGGCGGGAGCGGTCGGGACCGTGGCGTATGTCGACGGCAACGCCGTCTGGGCTCTCGGCCATCCGTTTGAGGGTGTCGGGCGACGCGACCTGTTCCTGCAGTCGGCCTATGTCTACGGCGTGATCGACAACCCGGTCGCCGCGGGGGAGACGGCGACCTACAAGCTGGCCGCGCCGCTCGGCGCGGTAGGGACGCTGCGCCAGGACGGGGTCAGCGCCGTCGTCGGCCGCGTCGGGCCGCCACCGGCCGCCTACCCGCTGCGCGTCACCGTGCGCGATCGCGACACCGGGCGGCTGCGGTCGAGCGTCTCGCAGCTCGCCGACGAGCGCTCCGTCGGCTATCCGAACGGGTTCTCGGCGCTCAGCTCGCTGAGTGTCCCCGCGACCGTCGACACGCTGCGCGACGCGCTCGGCGGTTCGCCGGTGCGCCAGTCGGCGGACATGTGCCTGCGCGTGCGCATCGAGCAGCGACCCAAGCGGCTCGCGTTCTGCAACAGGTACGTGGGCGGCGGTGGCGATGTCGACTCGCTCGCGGCCGGTCCGATCGCTGCTGACGTGGCCTTCGCGACCGAGCTGCTCGACGTCTTCGACGCATCCAGGCTCGACGTGACCGGGGTGGAGATCGGATTGCGCGTGCGCCGCGGGCTTGCGCTCGCGACGCTCGTCTCGGCATCCGGTCCGCGCAGCGTGCGGCGCGGCTCGGTGTTGAAGCTCCGCGCTCGTCTGCGCCGGCCCGGGGGCGCAAAGTTCACGCGGACGATCTCCGTCCCGGTGCCGAGGACGATGCCCCGCGGAGCCCGCGACGTCCTGCTGCGCGGCACCGACATCGACGTCGAGCCCACGGCGGGCGGTGATTCGGGCGGCTTCGAGCTGTCAGGCCTGTTCGACGACGGCGACGAAGAGGACCGCCCGCAGCCGACCAGCGTTGCCGCGCTCGCCAAGGAGTTCTCGAAGCTGCACCGCTACGACGGCGTCAGCGCTCGCTTCGTGCGCCGCGGCCAGTCGGCTCCCGTCGACCTGCCGGGCGGCGCCGAGAGAATCGCTCAGCGGTCGCGGCGCGTATTCCGCGACAAGAGCGTGCGGATCTCCGGCCGCGCTCGCGTCCGTGTCCGGGTTCGCTGACCGGCCGCCTAGCTGAGCCGGTTCTCGATCTGGATCGGTGGCGCCCCCGCCGACTCGAAGTCGCCGCCGGCGGGTGGCTCCGCCGGACCGTCGGCCGGCGCGTCGAGGCCGAGCGTGTGGGCGAGTTCGCCGCTCTCGAACATCTCGGCGACGATGTCTGCGCCGCCGACCAGCTCACCGCTGACGAACAGCTGCGGGATCGTCGGCCAGTTGGAGATCGCGGACAGCTCCTGGCGGATGCGCGGGTCCGGCAGCACGTCGATCGCCGCGAACGGGGCGCCGAGCGCCTCCAGCGCGGCGACGGTGCGTGCCGAGAAGCCGCATTGGGGTTGTTCGGGGGATCCCTTCATGAAGAGCAGAACGTCGTGGTCCTTGATCGCGCCTGCGATCGCTTCGCGAAGTGGGTTCTCGATCTCGCTCATGGGGCCTCCGTCTTCAGTGTGAGTGCATGTATCGCGCCGCCGAGCTCGCCGTCCTCGAAGACGTCATAGACGAGCCGATGCTGCTCGATCCGGCTCAGGCCGGCGAAGGAGCCGGCGACGACGCGGGCGTTGAAATGGACCTCGTCGGCGGTCTCGACCTCGGCCTGTGCGCCGGGGATGGCGGCCTCGATGCGCTGCTCGAGCTCGCGGGCGGTGGGCATGGCGATAAAGGTTAGCCCCTCGCTATACTTCTTGAAGCGATGAGCATCAGGGTGACACTCGACGCCAAGGGCATCACGTTCTCCGAGATCGGGCGCGCAGAAGGTGCGCGAGTTCCTCGCCGCCCAGAACGCCGACGCAGCGGTCGCGGGCTTGCGCGTCGGAGTGCGCGGCGGAGGCTGCTCGGGCTTCCAGTACGAGCTCGCGTTCGACGAACGCCGCGACACCGACATCGTCTTTGAGGATCACGGGCTGCAGTTGCTCGTCGACCCGCAGAGCCTGGCGTATGTCGACGGCTCACAGATCGACTACGTCGACTCCCTTCAGGGTGCCGGCTTCCAGGTCAGCAACCCGAACGTCACGGCCGCCTGCGGCTGCGGCTCGTCGTTCCGCGTCAAGGACGACGCCGACGACGCCGTCTCGGCGCTCTAGCGTTCAGCGGCCTTCGGCGTCCGGGTGCGGCACGTCGCCGATCGCATGTCGGCGCCCGTCAGCCCGGCTCGTTGTCCAGCGACCACCACAGGACGCGGCAAGCCGCGCTGCGGTACGGGCGCCAGGGCTCAGCGAGCTCGGTCAGCTCGAGGGCCGAGGGCAGCTGCTCCAGTCCGTAGGCACGCTCCACGCCGCGGCGCACGCCGAGGTCGCCGGTGGCGAGCACATCGGGCCGCTGAAGCTGAAACATCAGGAACATGTGGGCGGACCACTCGCCGATGCCCTTGACGGCGGTGAGCTCCGTGATCAGCTCATCGTCCGACAGAGTCGACACGTGGTCGAGGTCGAGCTCGCCGCTCGTGACATGCTCGGCGAGCGAGCGCAGGAAGCTGACCTTCGCGCGCGAGAGGCCGACGGCTGCACGCAGCTCCTCAGGCTCGTCGTCGAGGATCTCGTGCGGTGTGGGCGCACGCCCTTCGAAGCGATCGAGCAGCCGCCCCCAGATGACGCGCGCGACCGTCGTCGACAGCTGCTGCCCGACGATCGTGCGGATCAGGGCCGCGTAGTGGTCGCTGAAGTCGCGCGCGGCGTCAGGCTCGAGCGACGGGCCGCCGTCGCGCGCGATCAGATCCCGCAGCACGGGGTCCGCGGAGCGCAGGTGTTCGAGCGCCTCCTGCGGGTCGTAGCTCACGCGGAGATCGGAAGCTGAGACTGCTCTGAGACGGGCAGCCCGTCGATCGCGCCGAGGGTCGGCTCGACCTTGAGGAATGTGTACTTGACGAAGTGCCGATCTGCCATGGCGTGCGGCGCCGTGCGCGGCCGGCGGCCGCTCGCTTGCGTGCGAACGGCGCGCCTGCGGTCAGAATAGTGGCGATGCCCGCCCGATCTCGATTCGCGGCGCGCGTGTTCGCACTGATCGCGGGCGTCGCGCTGGCCCTTGCCCTGCCGGCGCTCGGCACGCTCGCGGCACCTGCCAGGGCGCAGCAGGGCGCCGCCGTCCAGTCCGTTCCCCGCGCTCCGCTTCCTGCGGGCCCGCGCGTGGTGCTGGCGTTCCTTCCGCTCCCGGACCAGCGCCTCGCGGCCGACGACGGGGTCGAGCCGCCGCTCGCCTTCCGGCCGATCCTCGAGCGCCTCGCCGTGCGCGAGGAGCTGGCGATCGGCATGAGCAGTGCGTCGCAAGGTCAGTACGACCCGTTTCAGGCGCTGCTCGACATCACTCAGGGGACGCGCGTGTCGCTGTCCGGCTACAAGCCCAAGCGCCCGCCGGAGCTCGAGCTGATCCCCGATTCGGGCGGTGGTTTCTTCCAGGGCTGGCTGGGCACGGTCACGCGTGCGGCGTCGGCTCCCGCCGACCTCACGCCCGGCCTGCTTGCAGGGGTGGTCCCGGGCGCCGCCGCGTACGTGGGTGTCGACGGCCGCACTCAGCGCGAGGCGCTGGTCGCGGCGAATCGCGCCGGACGGATCCCGAGCGTCTCGCTCGGGCATTCGCGCACGATCGCAGAGCGGGTCAGCCGCCGGCTGCGCAGCAGCCGGTTCGTGGTGGCGGGCCTTCCGACGGGCATCCCGGGGGACGTGGCACTGGACGCGCTGATCGAGCAGCGCCGCCCCGACGAACTGCTGATCGTGACCCAGACGCCACCGGATCGTCGCGGTGCCCAGTTGCTGCCGATCGGCGTCGTCGGCCTCGGTCCGCCGGAGCAGCTCACCTCTGACACCACGCATCTCGACGGGATCGTCGCGGGGATCGATCTGCTGCCGACGATCCTCGATTGGCTCGACGTGCCGGTTCCGAATCAGGTCAAGGGCCAGCCGATCAGGATCGTCCCCGGACGCGACGCGGGCGCTCTCGAGTCCCGTGCCGACCGCCTGCGCGTGGTGCTGCCACGGCGGCTGCCCGCGCTCTGGACGCTGATCGGGTCGTGGCTGGTCGTGCTTCTGGCGGCGATGCTGTTCGCCGACCGGCGTGGCCAGCGCTGGGGGCTGCGCGTCGGAGCGCTCGCGGTGCTGTGGGTTCCGGCGGTGGTGCTGGTGACCGCGGCGTTGGAGCCGTCGCGAACCGCTGAGCTGCTGCTCGTGGCAGGGCTCGCGCTCGCTCTCGCGGCAGTCACGGATGTGCTGGTCCGCTGGCCGCGCGGCCCGGCGCTGCCTGCGTTCGTCGGCGTCGGCGCCTACGTGATCGATCTCGCCTTGGGGTCGCCGCTGATAATCAGGTCGCTCCTGGGCCCCAACCCGCTGTTCGGGTCGCGCTTCTACGGGGTGGGCAACGAGCTCGAGGCGACGCTGTCGGCGCTCCTGCTGATCGGCATCGGAGCGCTCCTGTTCGGTCGCGGACGCTCGCGTGCCGGTGTGGCCGCCTTCGCCGGCGGCGGAGTGGTTCTCGGCATCACGATCGGAGCGGGCCGGCTCGGCGCGGACGTC
Source organism: uncultured Actinomycetes bacterium (assembly GCA_963714935.1). Classification (GTDB taxonomy): domain Bacteria; phylum Actinomycetota; class Thermoleophilia; order Solirubrobacterales; family Solirubrobacteraceae; genus F1-60-MAGs163. Next base: position 44,212 of record CAVQQA010000003.1, on the reverse strand, counting down.
GGCGGGGTGATCACGCTCGCGGCGGGCGCTGCGACTGCGGCGCTGCTGATGATCCCCGGGGGCCTGACGGGGCGGGCGCTCGCGCTCGCGCTGGCGGCGCCGGCGCTGGCGCTGGCTGCGCTGGCGGCGATCGACCTTTCGACCGGAGGCGACGCGCACTTCACCCGCACCGTGCTGCGCGCCGACGACTCAGGTGCGCTTTGGGACATCGTCACGCGACGCTACGAGCTCGCCGGACGGGCGGCGATCCGCGGGTTCATGCCCGCTGCGACGGCCATCGCGGTGCTGGCGATCGCCGTGGCCCTGCGCTACCGGCGGCGACTGCTCGCCCCGGTGGGTCAGGATGCCGCCATCACGGCCGCGCTCGCAGGGGTCGTCGGCGTCGGCGTCGGCGGTGCCCTCTTCAACGACTCCGGGCCGGTGCTGCTGTTGTTCGCAGCATTCGTCGCTGCATGCGGCCTGCTCTACGTGCGCGGTGACCCGCGGCTGGCGGTCGAGCCGGACGATTCCGCGCACGTTGGGCACGGCGTTCGCGGTCATGGCCACGGTGCCCGCTAGGATTTCGCCGATGCGCATCGCCCTGGTGTCGCCCTATTCGTGGACGTATCCGGGGGGTGTGACCCGGCACATCGAGGCCCTGTCCGATCAGCTGCTGTCGGACGGGCATCACGTCCGCGTTCTCGCACCCTTCGACCCGCCCGACCGCGCGAGCGCGCGGTTGCACCGTGGCGCGGTTCCGCAGAGCCGCGGCGTGCCGGATCACCTGACACCGATCGGCCGAACGATCGGGATTCCCGCCAACGGGGCCGTCTCGAACCTCAGCGTGTTCCCGAGTGCGGTGACGACGCTGCGGCGTGAGCTGCAGCAGGGCGATTTCGACGTGGTGCACGTGCACGAGCCGGTCGTTCCGGCGGTCAGCTGGGACGCGCTTGAGTTCGACGGCGCTGCTCTTGTCGGGACCTTTCACACCTACGGCACGAATGTCGTGACGCACGGCGCCGCGAGGGCGCTGGGGGCGGCGCGGCGCATGCACCGCCTGCACCGGCGCATCGCAGTGTCGGAGGCCGCCGCGTGGACGGCGCGCCGGTTCTTCGGCGGTCGCTACGCGATCGTGCCGAACGGGGTGACCGTGCCCGAGCAGGTTCCGGCGCAGGCACCGGCCGAACCCGGCCGCTTGCGGATCGCCTTCGTGGGCCAGGCGGTCGAGCGCAAGGGACTCCCGGTTCTGCTCAGCGCCTTCGAGGGTCTTCGCGATCACGTCGATGCCGAACTGGTCATCGTCGGTGCCGTCGAGGAGGAGGTCGAGCCGCTGCTGCTCGATGCGCGCGGCGTTCGCACCCTCGGGCGCGTCAGCGATGAGGAGAAGGTCCGGGTCCTGCGCGAGGTTGACGTTCTGTGCGCTCCGTCGCTCGGCGGCGAGAGCTTCGGAATGGTTCTGACCGAGGCGTTCGCCCAGGGCACGCCGGTCGTCGCCAGTGACATCGCCGGCTACCGCGACGTGGTCCGCGAAGGGGTCGACGGACTGCTGGTGCCCCACGGCGACCCAGTGGCGCTCGCCGAGACGCTGCGCGACCTCGCCCTCGCGCCCGCTCGGCGCGTCGCGCTCGCCTCCGCCGCGGCAGAGCACGCGCAGCGCTACGCCTGGCCGCGCATCGCGGGCGAGATCGCCGGGGTCTACGAGGAGGCAGTCGCGGCGCGTGCCGCCTCCGCCCCGGCGACGCGTCGCCCCGCGATCGCCGCCCGAGTCCGCGGCGGCAGTGCCGACGGGCGTCCGAGGATCCCGGCGATGCGCCTCGAAAGCCTCGAGCCCGAGCCCGCCGGCGGGCGCGGCAGGGCCCGTGCGAAGGTCGCCGCGCGGCGGGCGGCACTCGCAGTCGCGGCTGCCGGCGGCCTCGTTCTGACAGCGCTCGCGCTCCAGCGGATCGGGGTCGATCGCATCGGCGCGAGCCTGCTGCGCTCGAACCCGTCGTGGGTGATCGCCGCCGCTCGGGGTGATGTGCCTTTCGATGGTCATGCGCGCGATCTCATGGCACGCGATCCTGCGCGCCGCGCTGCCGGAGTCGCGGATCACCCGCCGGGCTGCGATGCAGGGCACCGTCGATCGGGGTGCTGATGTCCGCGACGCTGCCGGCGCGACTGGGTGAGCCATCGCGGGCGCTGATCGTCGCCCGCCGAGCGGGGCGCCCGCGCGAGACGCTGCCGACCGTCATCGGGACGCTCGTCTCGCAGACGCTTCTCAACGTGCTCGCGCTCCTGATCCTGGGCGTGATCGCGTTCTCCAGCGTGAAGATCTTCGACGACCACTACGGCGCGCTCGTGGCCGCGGCGGTCGCTCCTGCCGTGTTGCTGCTGCTCGTGGTCACGCTCCCCGTCGTGTTCCACGCGACCGGGCCCGGGCGCTTCGCTCGCCTGCACGCGGTCACTCGGCCCGTTCGCAAGGCCCTGTACGACGTGCGCGCAGGCCTGCGTGTGTTCCGCGATGCGCGTGCCGCGTCGGTCGCGGCCTTCTTCCAGTTGGCTGCGTGGGCGCTCCAGTGCCTCGCCTGCTTCATCCTGCTGGCCGCGCTGGGCCTCGACGGGCAGGCCGGACTGGCGGCGGCGGCCGGCGTGCTGCTTGCGGTCAACGTGACGGCCGTCCTGCCCGCGACGCCGTCCAACCTGGGTGTCTTCCAGGCGGCGTGCGTGGCCGTGCTGACCGGCGCGTTCGGCGTTCCTGCGGCAGAGGCGCTCGGCTACGGCATCGTCCTGCAGGCGGTCGAGATGGCGACCGCCGCGATCATGGGAATGCCCGCGCTGCTGAAGGAGGGCCTGAGCTGGCGCGACGTCCGCATGCGCGCGCTGCACACGACACCTGTGCGGCTCGGGCCGCGCCGCGCAGCGCCGAGAGCGGTTCGGCGGTCGTCGAGGCCTGATGCCGGGCCGCACCGGCCGCAGGAGCGGCGGGGGTGCCGGCGAAGCTGATGTTGTGGCCGCCGACGCCTGGGTCTACGTGTTGCGTTGCCGCGACGGCAGCCTCTACACCGGCTGGTCGGTCGATGTGGAGCGGCGCGCTGGCCGCACACCAGTCCGGTACTGCGAGTCGCTACACGCGCAGCCGCCGTCCGGTGAAGCTCGCCGCGTCGTGGCCGATGCCGGACCGCCGAGCCGCGATGCGGGAGGAGGCGCGCATCAAGGCACTTCCGCGCGCGGCCAAGCTCAGGTTGGTCGCCTCAGCCCGATCGCGAACGACGCCTCGCGGGTGACGATCACGAGCGTCGAGCCCCGCTTGGCGATCTTGAGCTTGGACTTCGGCAGTTGTCCGCGCAGCGAGTGCGAACGCCCGAACCACCTGACGCGCAGCGTCCGCGTGGTCACCTTCGTCCGCCCGCGCGTGACCACCCTGACCGCCACCACCTGCGATGCGGCGGCGTCCAGCACCGGGCTGATCGCCCCGATGTCCACCCGGCCGCGCCGTGGGATCCGGACGACGGGCAGACGGCCCTTGTGCTGACGGCCTTCGGTCGACGACGGCACCAGCGATCGCCGCTTGCCGCCGAGCGTCAGCGACGCCGACGCCGCCTCTGCCGGCATCACGACCGAACCCGAACAGATGCTGGTGCCGATCGAGCCGTTGGGCGCTCGTCGTCCCGTAGAGCCGCCAGACCTCACCCGCCTTCGGCCTGATGCCCTCGCTGCCGAAGGCGATCGCCCCGAGCGCGGTCGACACCCGCAGTTCCTTGGAGGCGTAGCCCTGGTCCAGCCGGATCACGCGAGCACGGGCCGGTGTTCGGAGCGTGCCGCTCGCGTCGGCGTCGCCGGGAAGGAACTCCACGGTCGCGACGACATCGGCGACCCGCACGAGGTCCGGGAACGGCACCGTCGCACAGGCCGCGCCGGCGCTCGCAGGCAGCGCGGCGACCGCCGAACAGGCGGCAGTCGCGGCGATGAGCAGGGATCTGGGAATGCGCATCGGCCCGGCAAGTTAGCGCGCCGCCCGCGGGAATCCGCCGATTGCGCTCAAGTCGCGGGCGGCTACGCCTCTGCGCCGACGGTGGTTTCGTCGCCGACGCCCTCGTCCGGGTCGGTGTCGGTCAGCTCCGCGAGCCGCGTCGGGTCACGCTCGCTTCCGGCGATCACCTCGTCGGCGCGCTGCCGGTCGTTGGTCGGCAGGCGGCCGGACTTCATGCCGAAGTAGACGGCGTCGGGGTGGTGGGCGACGATCGCGAGCGTCGACTGCTCGGGCTCGGGCGCGAAGCCGGGGGAGATCGCTCATCCCGATCTGGCCGAGGTCGAGCAGCTTCTCGACCTTGAGGTGCTCGGACTGGTCCGGCACCGCCGGGTAGCCCCACGAGTAGCGCCGGCCCTGCGTGCGCCCGATGCCGAGGTCCTCGCGGACCTTCGCAGTGCAGCCACTCGGCGAGGCCCTCGGCCGTCTGCACGCCGAGCCCGTGGACGAAGAGCTGCTCGGCGAACTCGCCGTCGGCCTCCAGCCGCGCCATCAGCTCGGTGACCTCGTGAGCCCGACGTGACGCGCCGTGACCGCGACGACGTCGAGCTCGCCCGAGTCCTTCGGGCGGTAGAAGTCGGCGAGGCAGATGCGGTCGTGCCCGGGCTGGCGCGGGCACGTGAAGCGCGTCAGCTCGCGTCTCGCGGTCGTCGGGGTCGAGCACGACGATGTCGTTGCCCTCGGTGTAGCAGGGGAAGTAGCCGAGCAGCGCGCGCGGGCTGCAGGTAGTCCTGCTCGCGCCACATGCGCTCGAGGCGCGGCTGGAAGTCGTCCGCGCAGCAGCTCGCGCCACTGCCTCGCCCTTCACGCCGCGCGCCGCCCCAGTGGAGCTTGAACAGCACGTGCGTGTCGAGGTGGTGGTAGAGCTCGTCCATGTCGACCGGGATCTCGCGCACGCCCCAGAACGGCGGCGTCGGGCACCGGGTTGTCGGTGCGCACCGCCGAGCGGACGCGTGTCGTCGTCGGTCGGGAGCTCCTCGGGCTCGGGGCCCTTGTCGCGCAGCGCGCTGCGCGTCGGCGCGCACCTTCGCGACGAGCGCCGCGCGCGCCTCGCTCGTCGACGAGCTGGTCCATCACGGCGAGGCCCTCGAACGCGTCCTTGCAGTAGAAGACGCCGGGCTCGTACAGCGTGTCGTCCTCCTTGCCGTTCGGGTAGAGCGCGCGCAGGCCGAAGGCGCGGTTGATCGCGGCGCCGCCGATCAGCACCGGGTAGTCGAGGCCCTGCGCGTGCAGCTCCTGGACGCACAGCGGCATCTGCTTGGAGGTCGAGACGAGCAGCGCGGTGAGGCCGATCGCGGTCGCGTCGTGCTCCTTGGCGGCGTCGATGATCGTCTGCGACCGGCACCTGCTTGCCGAGGTCGACGCACCGTGTAGCCGTTGTTCGTGAGGATCGTGTTGACGAGCGACTTGCCGATGTCGTGCACGTCGCCGAACACGGTCGCCAGCACGACCGTGCCCTTCGTGTAGCCCTCGATGCGGTCGAGGTAGTTCTCGAGCCGCGCGACCGCCCGCTTCATCACCTCGGCGCTCTGCAGCACGAACGGCAGGATCAGCTCGCCGGCGCCGAACTTGTCGCCGACCTCCTTCATCGCCGGCAGCAGCACGTCGTTGAGCGCCGGGACGGCGCCGATCTTCTCGACGGCAGCGGTCGATCCAGTCCTCGACGCCGTCCTTCTTGCGGTGCAGGATGTGGAAGTGCAGCGCCTCCTCGGGCTCCATGCCCGCGGTCGGGTCGGCCGGCCTCGGCCTCGCTGCCTCGGCGCCCTTGCGCTCGAAGTGCGCGATGAAGCGCTCGAGCGCGTCCTCGCGGCGGTTGAAGACGAGGTCGTCGGCGAGCGTCGCGCTCCTGCGTCGGGATCTCGGCGTAGGGCGTGATGTGGTTCGGGTTGACCATCGCGAGGTCGAGCCCGGCCTCGACGCAGTGGTGCAGGAACACGGAGTTCAGGACGGCGCGCGCGCCGGGCGACGACGCCGAAGCTGACGTTCGAGACGCCGAGCGAGGTCTTCACGCCCGGCAGCTCCGCCTTGATCGCGGCGGATGCCCTCGATCGTCTCGACCGCGGACGGCTTCCACTCGTCGTCGCCGGTGGTGAGCGTGAACGTGAGCGACGTCGAAGATCAGCAGCTCGCGGTCGAGCCCGTGCTCCTCGCAGCAGCTCGGGGATCCGCTCGGCGACCTCGAGCTTGCGCTCGGCGGTCTTCGCCATGCCGACCTCGTCGATCGTCAGCGCGATCAGCGCGGCGCCGTGCGCGACGGCGAGCGGCACGACCGCGTCGAGCTTGTCGCGTCCCGTTCTCGAGGTTGATCGAGTTGACGATCGCGCGGCCCGGGATCTGCTCGAGCGCGGCCTCGATCACGTCCGGCTCGGTCGAGTCGATCTGGATCGGCGCGGGCTGCGACAGCGAGACGCGCTTGGCGACGTCGCGCATCTGCTCGTCCTCGTCGGTGCGCTCGGTCAGCGCGACGCAGAGGTCGAGCACGTGCGCGCCGCCCTCGACCTGGTCCTCGGCGACCTGCACGCAGGCCGTCGTAGTCGTCGGCCAGCAGCAGCTCCTTGGCCTTGCGCGAGCCCTGCGAGTTGACGCGCTCGCCGACGAGCGTCGGCGCCGGGTCCTGCACGAGCGCGCGTCGCGGCGATCATCGAGCTGAGACGCTGCGGCGCGGCGCGGGCGCGGGGCGCGGCCGTGCGGCGTGCAGGCCGGCGCAGCGCTCGGCGATCGCGCGCGATGTGCTCGGGCGTCGTGCCGCAGCAGCCGCCGACGATCGAGACGCCGTAGCGCTCGACGAACTCGCCGAGCGCCTCGGCGAGCGGGTCGGGCTTCTCCGGGAAGATCGTCTCGCCGTCCGGGCCCTGGAGCGGGAGGCCGGCGTTCGGGATGCAGTGGACCGGCACGGTCGAGTGCTCGCCGAGGAAGCGGATCGCGTCGCGCATGTCCTCGGGGCCGGTCGAGCAGTTGAGGCCGATGACGTCGACCTTCAGCGCCTCGAGCGTCGTGAGCGACCGCGGCGATGTCGGTGCCGAGCAGCATCTTGCCGCCGTTCGGGAGCAGGCGAGACCGAGCCTGGATCGGCACGCGTGCGGCCGGCCGCCTTGAACGCCTCGCGCGCGCCGAAGATCGCGGCCTTCACCTCGAGGATGTCCTGCGCGGTCTCGATGATCAGCAGGTCGACGCCGCCCTCGACGAGCCCGCGCGCCTGCTCGTCGAAGATCGCGACGAGCTCGCGGAAGCGGATCTGCCCGAGCGTCGGGTCGTCGGAGGCGGGGAGGAAGCCCGGTCGGGCCGATCGAGCCGGCCACGAAGCGGTCCTCGCCGACGGCGCGGCGGGCGATCTCGGCGGCCTTGCGGTTGATCTCGAGCGTGTGCTCGGCCAGGCCCCACTCCTCGAGCTTCAGGCGGCTGGCCTGGAACGTGTCGGTCTCGACGACCTCGGCGCCGGCCTCGACCATCGACGCGTGGACGCCCTCGATGACGTCCGGGCGGTTGAGGACGAGCGCCTCGTGGCACTTGCCCGGCCAGCCCGCCGTAGTCCTCGCGGGGACAGGTCGAACTCCTCGAGCGTCGCGCCCATGCCGCCGTCGAAGACGACGACGCCGGAGCGGACGGCGGCGAGGTAGTCACGCATGGGCGCAACGGTAGCACGATCGAGCAACCTTGACACGAGCGTGTCAAGGTTGGCGGGGTGGGCTGGGCGACACCGACGAGCGCCCCTGCCGCCGGCTCGCGGGGTCGCGGGCGCCGGGTGAACCGGCGCGCCGGCGCGTGACAGGTGACAGGATAGGCATTCAGAGTATTTCAAGGCAAAGGAAACGACATGCGCAGGATCGCGTTTTTCGCGTTGGCGGCGCTTGTCGCTGGGGCCGTTTCGGCTCCTTCGGCTTTCGCCATCAACTCGGTTCTGAAATTCGACGCTTCGTTCTCGCCGACGACGGTGGGGACGAAGAGCAAGCCGCGGGCGATCACGCTGAAGGTCCGCCCGTACTACGACACGCTTGCCCCCGATGCCAATGCGCCGTTCGCGTGGAAGCAGGCGCGCGTCTTCTTCCCGAAGGAGGGCGTGTTCAACGGTAAGTACTTCCCGTCGTGCACGGCCAAGAAGGTCGCCACAGCGTCTGGGCGCAAGAAGTGCAAGAAGGCTGAGATCGGCAAGGTCAACGCGAAGGGCTTTGCGCTCGGGCTGGTCGAGCCGCTGAAGGTCAACCTGTACAACCTGCCCAAGGGCAGGGGTGTGGCGATGTACCTGCAGGGTGACAACCCGCTGATCATCGATCACGTCGTCGAGGGAGTCCTGAAGAAGATCAAGGATCCGCTCTACGGCTACAGGCTGACATTCGACATCCCGCCGGACCTGATTCAGCCGGCGCCGGGCGCCTATGCGACCGCGCTCGACTTCAAGGTGACGATCCCGAAGCGCACGATCACGAAGACCAGGAAGAAGCGGGTCACGAAGACGATCAGGGGCAAGAAGCGCCGCGTCACGAGGAAGATCAAGACGAAGTACGCGTACATCGGGACGACCGGCTGCCCCAAGAGTGGCATCTTCTCGGCCGCCTTCGAGACCGACAACACCGACGGCACGATGTCGCGCGTCGAGGTGACGGCCCCGTGCAAGAAGGCCAAGAAGAGCAAGAAGAAGAAGAAGAAGTGATCAGTGGGCCAGGCGGAGTCCGCGCCGGCCGCTCGCCAGGCGCGAGGCCCGGGCTCCGCATCTCTTGCGAGCGCCGTCCCGCGCGAAACGAAGTCGCGCGAAGGACGGGGAGCTCGCGTCGTTGCGGGTGGAAGCGGGAGCGGTTGGCGGCTGGTGGTGAACGATGGCTTGAAGGGGCGCGATGATGCGCACAGCCAGGACCCTCGCGGCGGCGCTGGCGTCTGTGGCGGTCGCGACGGCTTCCGCGCCGGTTGCGCCCGCCTACGCGATCGAGTCGCTGCAGCATGCGTCCGCGACCGTGAAGCCGAGCGTCGCCGGCACCAAGGCCCGTCCGCGCGCCGTCTCGCTGACGGTGCGCGCCTGGTTTGACGAGATCGCGCCTGACCTCGGTCGGCAGGTGCAGTTCGCGACCGTCAACGGCGAGATCTTCTTCCCCAAGGAGGGGATCACCAACAACCGGCGTTTCCCGTCGTGCCGACCCGCGACCGTCTTGCAGGACGAGCGGAAGTGCCCATCCGGATCGCGCATCGGCACCGGCAGCGCTCGCGGAATCGGCCTGGGCCTCGACGAGACGGTCGACCTGCAGGCATTCAACCTGCCCGCCGGCAAGGGGGTCGTCGTCCTGGTCGTCGGTGAGACGCCTCTGATCATCCGCGACGTCGTAGTCGCGACGTTGACGACGCTGAAGCGAGACCCGAAGTTCAGATACAGGCTCTCCTTCACGATTCCGCGCAACCTGCAGTCCCCAGCGCCCGGCGTTCTGGCCGCGATCAAGGACTTCAGGCTCACGGTCCCCGCCCAGTACCTGAAGAAGAACGGCCGCTACGTCGAGCGGAAGGGCCGGCGAATTCCCTACATCGCCACGATCGGCTGCGCTGCGGGTCGCTGGCAGGGCCGCTACGTCGCCGAGTACACGACCAGCTTCGACGGTGCGGTCGACGGCTCGCAGACGGTCGACGTGTCGGTTCCGTGCCAGGGCACGAGGACCAAGAGCGCGAAGGTTCGCGGCGCGACGATCAGCCTGCGCGTTCCCACCGGCTGCGCGAAGCCCGGCGGAAGGGTGAAGGTCTCACTGACCTGGAAGCGCCGGGCACGCAACTTCGTGCGGGTGACCAAGGCGTATTTCTACGTCGGGTCAAAGCGCGTCAAGACAGATCGCAGGGCGCCGTTCACGCAGACGCTGCGGATCCCGGTCGGCGCGAAGCCCGGCTCCACGATCAAGCTGGGCACACGGGCGTTCACCAAGGTCAAGCGGGGCAAGGCGCCGCGGAAATCGATCGCGACGAACCTGAAGGTCTGCGAGTGAACTCGGCTTGGGACGGCCCCCAGGGACGCGCGGGGGCCGCCGCGGTTTCAGTTTGAGCTGCGCACGCCGGTCCTGCAGCTGAGTGCGGGGCTGGTGCGGAGGTTGTCCACGAACACGGCTGAGTCGTACACGCGGTCGCCTTGATCGAAGATCGACAGGTACAGCTTGCGCAGGCCGGGCAGGATCCGGGTGGAGGCGCGCAGCTTGCGTGTCGCGCCGTCGAAGGTCGTGCCTCGCGCGCGCTGCGACGTCATTCCGGTGAATCCCGTCTTGTTGATGCGAATCGGCGAGCTGCTGGTGTCTCGCGCGAAGTTGCGCGGCGATTCGATGGTCGGGTCGGTCGTACCGTCTGCGTTCCAGTTGGAGACGCCGAGCTCAGCGATGAAGGCGTCGTTGTAGATGTCGCCGATCGTCTCGGGGTACTCCTCGGACAGGAAGCGAAAGTCGAAGCTCAGGCAGTTGTCGCCGCTGGGTACGCGCAGGTCGATGCGCATGATCGTGACGTCACGCGCCCCGCGAATCGCTGGCCCACCGGATGAGCTGCCCGTCGAGGTCGAGTCGTTGGGGTTGTCGGCGTCCAGCGCCCTTCCTGTCGACATGACCGCGAAAGTCTTGCCGTGTGTCGGGAACCCGGCCATCCGCGTCGTTGACACGGCTGTCGGCCTCACGCTGGGCGGCACTGCGGAGAACACTGCGCGGCGCACCAGCTTCTTATCTCGCGCCATCGCTCGCGCGACCGGCGTGGCGGAGGGATTCGCGGGGTAGCCGGTGAGCTTCGCCTGACTGGGGGTGTCGCCGGCAGCCCAGACGGCGGCGAGCAATCCAGTGACCGCGACTCCAGCGATACGCAAGCGCAATGCCCGACCTCCTATTCGGCATGACGTGAGGGTGCGAAACCTCCGTCACCGTCGCAGAGGCCCGGCTGCGCTGTCAACAACACCCAACCGGCGATCGCCCAGCCGGCTCAGGTCGCCGCGCGTACGCCGCTCTGGCACACGGTCGCCGTACTCGTGCGCAGGTTGTCCAGGAATACCGCCGAGTCATAGCCGCGGTCGCTCCCGTCGAAGATCGACAGGTACAGCTTGCGCTCCCCCGACTGAACGCGCGTGGACGCGCGCAGCTTGCGTGTCGCGCCGTCATACGTGGTGCCCTTCGCGTTGAGCGCCGTCATCTTGTTGAAACCGGTCCTGCGGATGCGGATCGGCGAGCCGTCAGTGTCGGACGCGAAGTTGAGCGGCGAACTGATCACCGGCGTACTGATCAGCGGACCCTTCGTGGCTGTGACCTTCCAGCTCGACAAGCCGAGCTCGGCGATGAACGCATCGTTGTAGATGTCCCCGATGAACTCCGGATACTCCTCCGACAGAAAACGGAAATCGAAGCTCAGGCAGTCGTGACCGCTGGGCACGCGCAGATCGATGCGCACGATCGTCACGTCACGGGCGCCGCGAATCGACGGCCCGCCGGACGGTACGCCCGTCGACGCCGAGTAGTCCGGGTCGGCCGCCTGATGGGCGTAGCCGGTCGACAGGACAGCGAAGCTCTTGCCATGCGTCGGGAACCCGGCGAGCCGCGTCGTCGACACCGCCGCAGGTTTCGTGCTCGGCGGCCTGGCGGAGAACACCGCGCGGCGAACCAGCTTCTGATCTCGCGCCATCGCCCGCGCAACCGGAGTCGCCGACAGGTCCCGCGGGTAACCCCTGAGCTTCGTCTCGGCCGAAGTGGCGCCCATGACCAAGGCAGCACCCAACAACCCAACGACCGCCGCAACCCCCAGGAACACCCGCACGCCAACCTCCCGATCGTCGTGAGACGCGCGCAGCGAAGGCGCGGCGCCTCCGGTAACCGCTATCAAGGTCGCAGACGCAGCCGTGCGCCGCAACGTGGACCTTGCCGGCTCAGAGGCGCGGCGGCACCGGAACGAGCAGCGATTCTCGTAAGACGACGAGAACCCCGACGAATCGGGGTTCTCGCGCTGCTACGGGAATGACGAGGCGCTACTTGATGAAGAGCATCTCCGAGTACTTCGGCAGTGGCCAGAGGTCGTCGGCGACGATCCTCTCGAGCACATCCGCCGCCTCGCGCGTGGCGTCCATCGCGGGAATGACCTTGTCGCGCATGTACTTGGCGTGCGTCAGGCCTTCCTCCGACGGATGGTCGCGGTTGGCCTTCTCGAGCACCTTGAGGTTCTTGACGAACCGTTCGGTCGCCGTCCTGGCCTCCGTCGTGAGCGGGGCCAGCCCGGCCGTCTTCATTTCGCCGAGGTGGCGGACCGCGGCCGGCAGGATCATCGTCCGGGCGATCGCCGCGGCCGTCTCGGCCTCGATGTTCAACTTCGTCGTGTACTGCTCGACGGCCACCTCGAAGCGTGACTCGAGCTCGCGCTCGGAGAGCACCTCGTAACGCTCGAAGAGCCTGATCGTCGCCTTCTCGACAAGCCACGGCAGGGCGTCAGGCGTCGTGCGCAGGTTCGCCAGGCCGCGTTTCTCGGCCTCCGCGTGCCAGGCGTCGGAGTAGTTGTCGCCTCCGAAGACGATGCGCTTGTGCTTCTTCCAGGCCGCCTTGACGGTCTCGAGCACCGCTTCGTTGCGCTTCTTGCCCTTGCCCTGAAGTTCCTCGACCTTGTCGACCATCGCGTCGATCGCCTCGGCGACGATCGTGTTGAGCGTCGTGTTGACCATGCCCAGCGACATGCTCGAGCCGAGCGCGCGGAACTCGAACTTGTTGCCGGTGAACGCGAACGGCGAGGTGCGGTTGCGGTCGCCTCCGTGCAGCGGCAGCCGTGGCAGCACCGGCGTTCCGAGACCGAGGAAGTTCCCCGTCGCGCTGTCGGTCGCCTTGCCCGACGCGACCGCCTGGAAGGCCTTCTCCAGCTCCTGCCCGAGGAACACCGAGATGATCGCCGGCGGCGCCTCGTTGGCTCCGAGGCGGTGGTCCTGGCCGACGTTGGCGACCGTGGCCCGGAGCAGCTCCTGGTGGTCGTCGACGGCGGCGATCACCGCAGCGCAGAAGAACAGGAACTGGAGGTTCTCCGCGGGCGTGTCACCCGGTTCCAGGAGGTTGTGCCCGGTGTCGGTGCCCATCGACCAGTTGTTGTGCTTGCCCGACCCGTTGACCCCGGCGAACGGCTTCTCGTGCAGCAGGCAGACGAGCCCGTAACGGCGCGCGACGTTCTGCATCACCTGCATCGTGAGTTGCTGATGGTCGGAGCCGACGTTCGAGTTCTCGAAGATCGGGGCGAGCTCGTACTGCGCGGGAGCGACCTCGTTGTGCCGCGTCTTGACGGGCACGCCGAGGCGCTGGAGCTCACGCTCGGTCTCCAGCATGCAGGCGAGCACGCGCTCCGGGATCGAGCCGAAGTAGTGCTCGTCGAGCTCGTGGCCGCGCGGTGGCTTGGCGCCGAACAGCGTGCGTCCCGTCGTGTAGAGATCGGGGCGCTCGTAGTAGTACTGCTCGTCGATCAGGAAGTACTCCTGCTCAGGGCCGACGGTCGTGAACACGCGTGCAGCGGCCTTGTCGCCGAACATGCGAAGAGCGCGCAGTGCGACGTTCGACAGCGAGTCCATCGAGCGCAGCAGCGGGATCTTCTGGTCGAGCGCCTCGCCCGTCCAGGAGACGAACGCGGTCGGGATGCAGAGGAACGCGCCGTTGGGATTCTCGAGAATGAACGCAGGGGAGGTCGGATCCCAGGCCGTGTAGCCGCGTGCCTCGAAGGTCGCGCGGATGCCGCCCGTCGGAAATGACGAGGCGTCAGGCTCACCCTGGATCAGCTCCTTGCCGGAGAACTCCGCGATCGCGGAGCCGTCGCCGACCGGGGTGAAGAAGGAGTCGTGCTTCTCAGCGGTCAGCCCGGTCAGCGGCTGAAACCAGTGCGTGTAATGGGTCGCGCCCTTCTCCATGGCCCACTCGCGCATCTCCTTGGCGACGGCGTCAGCGAGCGAGGGGTCGAGCGCCGCGCCGGTCGCGAGCGTCTTCTCGAGCTTGCGGAAGACATCCTTCGGCAGGCGCGCCTTCTGTACCGCGGGGGAGAACGTGTTCTCCCCGTAGATCTCGGCGCCGGGCGCGGTCAGGTCGGTCGCGCCCATGGCGTCGCCGTTGGCGCTCCACTGGGCGGCGCTGACGTTCTGCTGTCTGGTTCTGGTGGACATCGTGATCTTGGGTTCCTCCTGCGTGGCTCTGGATGCGCGTGCGGGCGCCGACGTCATGCCGGTCCACGCGCGCGCGAAATTGACGCACCTGTTGCGAGGGCGAAACGCTACGCAGGACCGTGCGCACTCACCTTATCCCGATGTCCAAGATCCGCGCGTGATGGTTCGCCGCACGGTCCGGCGAAGTCTTACCGGCAGTCCAAAGTCATCGCGAGATCTTTCGACCGTCGTCCAATGTGGATCCGCGCGCTGCTCCCCAGACTGCCGGGCCTCACGTCTATCAGGAGGATCTATGAAACGTTGGACGCTGGTCCGTGGGCTGATGCTGGGCCTGTTGGCGGTGCTGATGGCGCCGTCGACGGCCCTCGCGCAGGACACCATCAAGATCGACACGGTCGTAGAGGAGCTGAACACCACCTGGGTGATCGTCGCCGCGGTGCTGGTCATGTTCATGCAGGCCGGGTTCGCGCTGCTCGAGATCGGTTTCTCACGCGGCAAGAACGTCGGCACCGTAGTCGCGAAGATCCTCGTGAACTTCTCGGTGGCATCGATCGTGTGGTGGATGTGCGGGTTCGCCGTGGCGTTCGGGGGTGCCGCCAAGCTGGCCGGCGACTCGGGCTTCTTCCTCGGCTACAACGACAATCTCTCGGGTGGCCTGATCTCGGGCCCGCTCACGGGCGCCGGCTCCGCGTTCTTCTTCTTCCAGTTCGTGTTCTGCGCCGTTTCGCTGGCGATCGTCTGGGGAACGACGCTGGAACGGATCAAGTTCATCGCCTATCCGATCTACGGCGTGGTGTTCGCCGGCCTGATCTATCCGCTGATCGCCCACTGGATCTTCGGCGGCGGCGTGCTCTCCACCGTCGGCAACGGCGTCCAGGACTTCGCCGGCTCGACGGTGGTCCACCTCACCGGCGCGACCGGCGCGCTCGCCGCGCTGCTGCTGCTCGGACCGCGGCGCGGCAAGTTCGGTTCCGACGGCAAGCCGCGCGCCATCCCGGGACACAACATGCCGCTGTTCGGTCTCGGGGTGCTGATCCTCTGGCTCGGCTGGTTCGGGTTCAACCCGGGCTCGACGCTCGGCACCGCGGACGGCCGCTTCGCCGAGATCGTCGTCGTGACCAATCTCGCGGCCGCTGCGGGTGTCGTGGGCGCAGCGATCACGATCTACCTGTTCTCGAAGAAGTTCGATGTCGGCATGTGCGGAAACGGCGCCATCGCAGCGCTCGTCGCGATCACCGCTCCTTCAGGCTACGTCGAGTTCTGGGCGGCGCCGATCATCGGCCTGGTGGCCGGCACCATCGTCGTGGTCTGCGTGCTGGCGATCGAGAAGGTCATCGACGACCCGGTCGGTGCTCTCTCGGCGCACGGCGTGGCGGGCATCTGGGGCACGCTCGCCTGCGGGCTGTTCACCTCGACGCGTCTGGCCGAGTACAACGGCGTCGGTGACGCCGGCCTCTTCTACAGCGGCTCGTTCACCCAGCTGGGCGTGCAGGCGGTCGGCGTGGGGCTGGCGTTCGCCACGGTGTTCACGCTCTCGTTCATGACGTTCTGGGTCATCAAGAAGACGGTTGGCCTGCGCGTCACCGACGATGAGGAAGAGCAGGGCCTGGACATCTCCGAGCACGGCATGTACGGATACCCGGAGCAGTTCATTCCGGCGCCCGAGCTCGTGGGCTACGGTGCTGCGCCGCACCTCGGCACTGCATCCAGTACGCCCCCGGTCGCTACCCCCAAGGAGATGACGACGTGAAGAAGATCGAAGCGTTCATCCGACACGAGGCGTTCGAGCCGATCCGCATGGAGCTGCTCGACCTCGGGTTCCCCTCGCTCACGATCAGCGAGGTCAAGGGCTCCGGTCGTCAGAAGGGGATCGTCGAGACGTACCGCGGAGCGGTGCTGACGAACTACCTGCGGCCGAAGGTCAAGCTCGAGTGCGTCGTAGCTGACAAGGACGTGCAGACGATCGTCGACACGGTCCTCAAGCACGGGCGCACGGGAGCGGTCGGCGACGGGAAGGTCTTCGTGCTTCCCGTGGACGAGGCCTACCGCGTCCGCACCGGCGAGGCGGGCGAGGAGGTCCTCCAGGCGCATCCCGACCCGGCAGCGTCGCCGTCCTAGACGAAGGCACGGTGCCCGGGCGACGGCTCAGACCCTGAGCCGTCGCCCGGGCCCGTCCCGCCTCTACTTCTGCTGAAGCTCCGAGCGCTCGACGACGTCGCCGGTCTCAGGATCGACGACCGTGTCACGCGGGCGCCGGGTGACCCGGACGACGATGCTTCCGTCGACGGGGTCGCCGCCCGATGAGACAGCGCGGGCCTTGCCGTCGAGGCCCGCTCCGACGCGGTAGCGCAAGGTGTGCGTGCCGCTGCGCACAGCGGTCACCTGCCAGGCGAACGTCCGCTCCTCCCCGGCGGGGAGCGGGCCGAGCGCCCACGTGCCGACGAGCGCCGTGTCGGCACCCTCTGGGCCCTGGTTGACGACCCAGGCCGGCCGACTGGGGTCTGAGGCGTCTTCGCGTGCGAGCCTCGTGGCGAAGCCTTCGATCGTCACCGCCACGTTCGGGACGACCTCCTGGCCGGTGTTGCCGACCGTCAGGCGCAGCGTCGTCGTCTCGCCGATGCTCTGCGCCCGAGGGAAGCTCGCCTTGACGACCTCGACCGGGAAGTCACCCGCGACCTCGTTCTCGTCCTGCCGCTCGCCGCCTCCGCCGCAGCCGGGGGCGAGCGCGAGTATGCCCGTCAACGCCGCAGCGCAGACGAGACCCGGCACCGTCGCTGAACGGCTCCTCCTCACGGCGCGCGACGCTACCACAGGAACAGGGAGGCGGCCGCGATCGCGTGCGCGCGGAGAGCTCTGTCGCAGCCCGCGTGGAGCGCGCTGCGGCACCCTGCGCGGGGTGCCGCGGCGGGGCTGCCGCGAGGCCGCGGGTCCCCGCGGCGGGCGGGCGCGGCTCGCCTCTTGCGAGTACCTGTTTGCCGCGGGTCCGTCTGCTCGCGTAAAGTCCCGATCGCTGACGCTGTCTGGAGGGCGGCGGGGCGGGGAGAGCAAGGGAGGAGGGAACGTGGTTCGCAGCGGCGCCGATCGGTTGATCACCCCGACGAGGGGGGTCTTCGAGGAGATCGGGGACATGATGATCCTGACGGGCAAGACGATCGTGTCTGCGATCCGTCCGCCGTATCCGTACGGCGGGGAGTTCGTCCTGCAGTTCCTCTTCGCGCTGCGCCTGTGCTGGTTCCCGCTGTTGATCTCCACGGTCGCCTTCGGCTACGGGGCTCCCGGCCTGCAGGCCGCCAACTTCCTCGTTCTGTTCGGTGCGCTCGACCGCCTCGGCGGCTTCTTCGTGCTCGCGTCGATCCGCGAGTTCGCGCCGTTCGTGACGGCGATCGTGCTGGCCGGCGTCGCCGGCACCGCGATCACAGCCGACCTCGGCGCGCGCAAGATCCGCGAGGAGCTCGACGCGCTGCAGGTGCTCGGCGTCGACCCGGTCAAGAACCTCGTCGTGCCGCGCTTTCTCGCGCTGATGCTCGCTGACCGGGCTGTTCGACATCTACGCGCTGCTGTTCGGCATCTTCGGCGGCGTCCTCGCGACGCTCGTCATACAACGCCCCGCTGGGCGGCGTTCTTCGCCACCTTCTTCACGAACGCGTCCGTCACCGACCTCTGGGGGTCGGTGCTCAAGTGCCTGATGTTCGGCGCGATCATCGCGATCGTCTGTTGCTACAAGGGCATGACGGCCTCAGGTGGTGCCGAGGGCGTCGGCCGAGCGGTCAACCAGGCCGTCGTGATCGCGTTCCTGGGCGTCTTCGCGTTCAACTACGTCTTCACGCAGACGTTGCTGGCGACCCATCCCGAGATCAACGTGATCCGGTAGGCGGGGTGGCGCTGTGAACAACGTCGGCTGGCTCACCATTCCGCGCGACTGGATCGCCTCGTTCGGGGAGATCGCAAAGTTCGCCGGGCGCATCCTGGCAGAGGTCTTCTCGCTGCGCGTCATGCGCTTCTTCGGCGAGACGCTGCGGCAGGCCGGGATCCTGATCGTCTCGTCGACGATCGTGATCTGGGGCCTCGTGTTCATCATCGGCCTGCAGTGCGGGATCGAGGGCGCGTACTTCACGCGCTCCGTCGGCACTCCCGCCTACGCCGGGCGTGTTCACCGCCTGGTGCGACCTGCGCGAGCTCGTGCCCTACGCGTTCGGCTACATGATGTCCGCGAAGGTGGGCACCGGGATCGTCGCCGAGCTCGGCTCGATGCGGATCTCGCGACGAGATCGACGCGCTCGAGGTCATGGGCTTCGACTCGCTGCGCTTCCTGTGCGCGACGAAGCTGCTGGCCTCCTGGATGGTGCTGCCCTTCATGTACATGGCCGCCGTCGGCGCCGGGTTCTTCGCCAGCTATCTCGCGGTCGTGGTGCAGATCGGCGACGTGTCGCCGGGCGGCTATTCGCTGATCTTCTGGCAGTTCCAGAACCCGCCGGATCTCCTCTTCAGCGGGATCAAGGCGATGGCGATGGCGACGGTGATCGTGCTGGTCGGCTGTTACTACGGATACAACGCCAGCGGCGGGCCCGTCGGAGTGGGTACGGCGACGGCCAAGTCGATGGTGCTCAACATCGTGCTCGTGCACCTAATCGGGATGCTCGGCACGCAGGTCTTCTGGGGCGCGAACCCACGCGCACCGATCGGAGGATGACGATGGTCGAGGAGCAGGACGATCAGATCGGCGAGGAGCCGGCAGCGGACGCGGAGCCCGCGCAGGCGGCGGAGCCCGTGGGCAACCCGCTCACGGGCGTGAGCGCCGTGCCGCCGACCGGCGGCACCGCCACGGTGGTCAACGAACCGCCGGGCGACGCCGGCGACGAGTATCGCTGGCACACGGGCATCAACCGCCCGACCGGCGTTCCCGACGCCGTCGAGTTCCTCGATGTGCACAAGGCGTTCGGGCGCAACAAGATCCTGCGCGGCCTCAACATGGGCCTGCCCGAGGGCAAGATCTCGATGATCCTCGGCCCGTCGGGCACCGGCAAGTCGGTCTGCATCAAGCACATGGTCGGCCTGCTCTACCCCGACGAGGGCGACGTCCTCGTCCACGGCGAGTCGGTCCCGAGGATGCGCGACGAAGAGCTGTTCGACATGCGCAAGAAGTTCGGCGTCCTGTTCCAGGACGGCGCGCTGTTCGGCTCGATGAACCTCTTCGACAACGTCGCCTTCCCGCTGCGCCAGCACACGGACAAGGGAGAGGAGGAGATCACCGACATCGTCGAGCAAGCGTCTGAGCGAGGTCGGGCTCGCGGACGCGAACGACAAGATGCCCAACGAGCTCTCGGGCGGGATGCGCAAGCGCGCCGGCTTCGCGCGCGCGCTGGTGCTCGACCCCGACATCGTGCTCTTCGACGAGCCCGACTCGGGCCTGGATCCGGTCCGCACGGCGCTGCTGTGCGAGCTGATCCAGGAGATCCACGAGGAGAACGGCGGCGCCTACGTCGTCATCACGCACGACATCATGACCGCCCGTCGCGTCGCCGAGTACATCGCGGTGCTGTGGCAGGGGCGGATCGTCGAGTCCGGGCCCGGCGGAGGAGCTCTTCAACTCCGACAACGCGTTCGTCCGCCAGTTCCTCTCCGGTGCGGCCCAGGGCCCGCTGGGCATGGAGTGACCGCTGCAGCGCCCCGGCGACACTCGGCAGACGGCGCATCGCAACGCGGCCCGTGCGTCGCGGTCATCGCGCGTGCTCGTCGCGGCGGCCGTGCTGGTCGCGTTCGTCGCTGCTGGGCGGGAACGGCAAGCACGAGTACAAGCTCGTCTTCGAGACCGCGGGCCAGCTCGTCAACGACAACAACGTGCAGATCGGTGGTCGCGCGGTCGGCACGGTCACGAAGATCGAGCTCACCGACGACAACCAGCGCTGACGATCACGGTCGCAGGTCGAGGAGCCCTACGCGCCGCTGCACGAAGGCACCACGGCCGTCGTCCGGCCAGTCGTCGCTGTCGGGCGTCGCCAACCGCTACGTCGCGCTGTCGCCGGCGCCGACAGCCGAGCCCGAGCTCGAGGACGGCGCGCGCATCGGCGACGGACAAGACGACCACGGTCGTCGACCTCGACCAGCTCTTCAACACGCTCGACGAACCGCAGACGCGCGACGGCCTCGCAGGACGTCATCCAGGGCTTCGGCGACTGGTACGCCGGCAAGGGCCGGGAGGGCAACGAGTCGCCAAGTACTTCGCCCCGCGCTCGACCGCGACGCGCGGCTCGTCAACAAGCTCGGCCGCCGACCAGGACGGCGCTCGAGGCGTCTCGTGCGAGACACCTCGCAGGTCGTGACGGCGCTCGCCGAGCGCAGCGACGACCTGACGGACCTCGTCGGCAACACGAACACCACGCCTCGGCGCGATCGCGGCCGAGAACCAGTGCGCTCGTCGCAGGCGCTGGCGCTGCTTCCGGCCACGCTGCGGCGCGGCAACACGACGTTCGTGAACCTGCGCGCGACGCTCGACGACCTCGACGCGCTGGTCGACGGCGTCGAAGCCGGCGACCAAGAACCTCGCGCCCGTTCCTGCGCGAGCTGCGCCCCGCTGGTCGAGGACGCGAGCCGACGATCGCCGACCTGCGCGACGCTGGTCCGCCAGCCCGGCGCCGAGCAACGACTTCACCGACCTGCTGAACGACACGCCTGCGCTCGCCGCCGCGCGCCGCGCCCGGCGTTCAAGAACTCGATCAGCGCGCTCAACAAGTCCGTGCCGGTGCTCGAGCTTCGTCCGTCCCTACACGCCGGAGCTCGTCGGCTGGTTCCGCGACTTCGGCCAGGCGACCGCCAACTACGACGCCAACGGCCACTACGCGCGCATCGCGCCGATGTTCAACGCGTTCAGCTACGACCCCGCGACGAACCTGCTCAATCCGCTCCCCGACAACCAGCGCCAGGGCGGACTGCCGGGCGGTGGCGTGCCGGGCGTCACCGATCCGCTCAGCTCGTCCCGCGCTGCCCGGGCGCCGCCTCGCAGCCGGCGGCGGACGGCACCGCGCCGTGGCGTGACTCGGACGGCAAGCTCGACTGCGACCCGGCGATCGTGGTGCCCGGGCCATGAGGCGCCTGCTGGCGATCGCGCTGGTCCTCGCTGGCCGCCGCCGCGCTGGTCGTCTTCAGCGTGGGCGCCGGCGACGACGGCGGCGGCTACCGCGTGCGAGCGATCTTCGACAACGCCGGGCTTCGCGATCCCCGGGATGGACGTGAAGATCGCCGGCGTCAAGGTCGGCAAGATCGAGTCGCTGGACGTGACGGAGGACAAGAAGGCCGGCGATCGTCCTCGACGTCGTCGACAAGGACTTCCAGGACTGCCGCGCCGACGCGACCTGCACGGATCCGCCCGCAGTCGCTGATCGGCGAGAAGTACGTCGAGTGCGTGCCGACGCAGCCGCGCCCGGCGGGGAGCGCGCCGCCGCCGCCGCTGCGCGAGATCGACTCCGGTGATGGCGCCGGCCAGCGCCTGCTGCCCGCGACGCAGACCTCGCGGGCCGTGGACCTCGACCTGATCAACAACATCATGCGCCTGCCGTACCGCGAGCGCTTCACGATCATCCTCAACGAGTTCGGCACCGGGCTGGCCGGGAACGGCAAGGCGCTCCAGGCGGCGCTCAACGAAGTCGGATCCCGCCCTCAAGGCGCTCGACGACGTCCTCGAGATCCTCGCCAAGCAGAACAAGACGCTCGTCGCGCTCGCCGACAACGGCGACACGGTTCTGCGCCCGCTCGCCCGCGAGCGCGAGAGCGTCGCCGGCTTCATCCGCAGCTCCGGCGAGGTGGCGACGGCCACCGCCGAGCGCAGCGCCGACTTCCGCCAGGATCGAACAAGTTCCCCGACTTCCTGCGCGAGCTCGGCCCGACGATGGACTCGCTCGGCGAGTTCTCGGACGCGCTCACGCCGGTCGTCGAGGATCTCGGCCGCGCGGCCCCGGATCTGAACGCGTTCGTCACCGGCACGCCGGCCTTCACCGACGTGTCGACGCCGGCGCTCACCTCGCTCGGCGATGCGACCAAGACGCTCGGTCCGTCACTCGAGAAGTCGCTGCCGCTGATCAAGGACCTCGGGACGCTCGGCAAGAGCACGGTTCCGCTGACCAAGAACCTCAGCGCGCTGCTGCTGTCGCTGCGCGAGCAGGGCGGCGTCCAGAACTTCCTTGACTTCACGTACCTGTTCGCGGGCTCGGCGAACGGCTACGACGACCTCGGCCACTACATCCGGGCGCGGCTGGTGCTCGGCACGTGCCAGACCTACGTCGAGGTCAACAACCCCTCGTGCACGGCCAACTTCGATGCGGACAAGGGCGCCGTGACGTCGCCGGCCGTCAAGGGCGCCTCCGCCGCGCCGCTGTCCTCCGGCACAGCCGGAACCGGCGCTGCCGCTGGGACGGGCGCGGCCGCCGCCGCCTCGCCGGCGCCGATCCGGCTTCCGGAAGCCCTGCTCCCCGGTGACGAGCCGCGCGCGCAGCCCGCCCCGAAGACGAACCGCAAGGCCGGCGCCGCCGACGAGCGCGACGTCCAGCCTCTCCTCGACTACCTGCTCGGCGAATGACCCGGCGGCGCGGAAACACATCGATCGCAGCGAACCCGGTGCTGATCGGCGCGGCGACGACGCTCGTCGTCATCGTCGCGGTCTTCCTGGCCTACAACGCCAACTCGGGCCTGCCCTTCGTGCCGACCTACAACGTCCAGGTCGAGGTTCCGAACGCCGCCGGCCTGGTCAAGGGCAACGACGTGCGAGTCGGCGGTACGCGCGTCGGCACGGTCTCCGAGATCACGCCGGTCGTCCAGGACGACGGCACCGTCACCGGCGTGCTCGATCTCAAGCTCGAGACCGCCGTCCAGCCGATTTCGACGGACACGACGGTGGTCGTGAGGCCGCGTTCGGCGCTGGGCCTCAAGTACGTCCAGCTCACCCGCGGGACCGGATCGCAGGAAGTGCCGAACGGCGGCTCGATGCCGCTGTCGCAGGCCACGCCGATCCCCGTCGAGATCGACCAGTGGTTCGACATGTTCGACGAGGAGACGCGGCGCGGCGCGCAGGGCAGCCTGCAGGCCTTCGGTGACGCCTTCGCGGGGCGCGGCGCCGACATCAACTTCGCGATCCAGGAACTCGATCCGTTCCTGCGCAAGCTCACGCCGGTGATGCGCAACCTCGCAAGCGACGGCACCGACCTGCGCGGGTTCTTCGAGGGGCTCGCGCAGAGCGCCGCCGCCGTAGCGCCCGTGGCCGAGACGCAGGCGCAGCTCTTCCGGAACCTCGACACCACCTTCACGGCGCTGGCGGGCGTTGCGCGGCCGTACATCCAGGAGTCGATCTCCGAGGGTCCGGAGTCGCTCGACACTGCGATCGAGCAGCTGCCCGTGATCGCCGACTTCCTCACGAACAACGCGGAGCTCTTCACCCTCTTCCAGCCGGGTGTGGACGCGCTCGCCGACGCGGCGCCGCCGTTGGCGGTGCTCGTGGAGGACGGCACGCCGGTGCTCAAGGGTGCGCCGGCGTTCAACGCCAGGCTGGCAACCCTCGGCAAGAGCGTCGAGAAGTTCGCGACCGACCCGCTCACGAACCTCGGCGTGAAGGACCTGACCTCGACCTCTCAGATCCTCGAGCCGACGATCACGTTCGCGACCCCGGCACAGACGGTCTGCAACTACTTCGGAATCTGGTTCCGCAACGTCGCGGGCGTCTTCCAGGAAGGTGGCACGAACGGGCAGACGCTGCGCGTCTCGATCATCGCGGCTCCGGGCAGCATCCAAGAGGCCCCCAACAACGAGGGCTTCCCCTCCAGCGCACCCGCCAACGGGCCGACAGGGGCGGGCTTTGACAACACCAACTTCCTGCACACGAACCCGTACCCGTTCACGGCTGCGCCGGGGCAGCCGAGGACCTGCGCCGCCGGCAACGAGAAGTTCCTGCCCGGCCGCGTCGTGATCGGCAACGTGCCCGGCCAGGCGCCGACAACCCTCCACGACGACACCAAGCCCTGATGGCGATCCTCCGACGCAACAAGGCCGACGCGCCGCGAGTGCTCCGCAAGGACCGCACTGGAGCCAGCCCTGTGGTCGTCGGGGGGCTGGTGCTCGGCGTCATCCTCGTGCTCTGCTGGTTCGGCTTCACGAAGGACTGGCCGTTCTCGCGCGGGTTCCAGTTCAAGGCCGTCTTCCCGTCGGCCAACTCGCTGAGCGTCAACTCGCCGGTGCGAATCGCCGGCGTGAACATCGGCAGCGTCGTCAAGGTCGAGGGCCAGGAGGGAACGAACAACGCCGTCGTCACGATGGAGATCAAGCCTGACGGCCTGCCGATCCACAAGGACGCGGAGATGAAGATCCGTCCGCGCATCTTCCTCGAGGGCAACTTCTTCGTCGATGTCGAGCCCGGGACGCCCGACGCGCCGACGATCTCCGACGGCGACACCGTCCCGGTCGCGCAGACGGCCGGACCCGTGCAGATCGACCAGATCCTGACCGCGCTGCAGGTTGACACCCGCAAGAGCCTCCAGGTCACGCTCAAGGAGCTGGGCGCCGCGCTCAGCGACAAGCCGACGGCTGCGCAGGACGCCGACCAGCCTTCGTACACGAAGGGCAAGACCGCCGCGCAGGCGCTCAACAGCGCGATCACGCACGGCGGGCCCGCACTGCGCGACTCGGCGATCGTCCAGCAGGCGCTGCTCGGCGAGCGACCCGACGACCTGACCGGGCTGGTTCGCGGGCTCGCCGGCATCGGCGAGCAGCTCGGTGACAGGGAGCGCCAGGTCGCGAGCCTGATCGTCAACTTCAACACGACGATGGCGGCGTTCGCATCGGAGCAGGCCAACCTGCGCAGCTCGGTCGCCGAGCTGGGGCCGACCGTCGAGACCGCATACGAGAGCCTCGGCGCGCTCAACGACAGCCTCCCGGCGGTCCGCAAGTTCGCGCGCGACTTCATACCCGGTGTCGAGCAGACGCAGCCGACGATCGACGCCGTCACGCCATGGATCAAGCAGGTGCACCCGTTCGTGAGCGAGTCCGAGCTCGGTGGCCTGCTTGACGACCTGGTGCCGGCGACGGCCTCGCTGGCGTCTGCGACCTCCTCCGGAATCCCCTCGATCAAGGAGGGCGATCTGCTGGCCAAGTGCGTGAAGGACGTGCTGATCCCGTCCGGCGACAAGGTGCTCGTCGACAAGGACCCGGCCACCGGCGCCGACTTCTCGACGGGCAAGGCGAACTACAAGGAGTTCTGGTACGCCATGGCCGGTCTGACCGGCGAGGGCTCGAACTTCGACGGCAACGGCTCGTTCGTTCGCACGCAGACCGGCGGCGGCCAGAACCCCCTGATCCTGACGGGCGGCAATCTCGGCGACGGTGGCAGGCTCTACGCCAACGGGCTCGGCAGGCCGCTCGGAACGAAGCCGGCGTGGAACGGTAAGAAGCCGCCGTACAAGCCGGACGAGGCCTGCTACAAGCAGTCGATCCCTGACTTCAACGCTACGCCGACGGGTCCGTCGGACGCACCCAAGTGACGCGATGAAACGGGCGATCCAAAAGCACGTCGGGGACTTCATCGCGATCGTCGGCATCGCGGTGATCGCGTTGCTCGTCGGCAGTTACATCCTTTCCAACCAGCGCTTCTATCTGCCGGCGTGGGTACCCGTGATCGGCAGTGAGTTCGTCGAGTACGAGGCCGAGTTCTCGACAGCCCAGGCCGTGACCGCGGGCCAGGGCCAGACGATCCAGGTCGCCGGCGTGTCGATCGGCGAGATCGGCACCGTGACTCTGCGCGACGGCAAGGCCGTCGTGCAGATGCGCCTGCAGAAGAAGTACTCACCGATCTATCGGGATGCCACGGCGCTGCTCCGGCCGAAGACCGCGCTGAACGACATGACGATCGAGCTGGACCCCGGTCACGCGTCGGCCGGAGCGATCCCTGAAGGCGGCAGGCTGCCCGTGTCGCAGACGCAGCCGGCGGTCCAGCCCGAGGAGTTCTTCGCGGGCCTGGACATCGACACGCGCGAGTACCTGCAGCTTCTGGTCGGCGGCGCCGGTGAGGGTCTCGACGGCAACGCCGAGGAGCTGGCCGCGACGCTCAAGCGCTTCGACCCCACCGCGCGTTACCTGAAGCGGATCAACCGCGAGCTTGCCAAGCGCGACGACTCGATCCGGCGCTCGATCCGCAACTTCCGCCTGCTGTCCGAGGCGCTCGGCGACAAGGACACGCAGCTCGCGCGCTGGGTCGACTCGTCGAACGCGGTGTTCCGGGACTTCGCCAGCGAGCAGGCGAGCCTGCGCGAGACGCTGCAACTGCTGCCCGAGACCCTGCAGAAGACGAATACCGCGCTCGCCAAGTCGGAGACGCTGTCCAAGCAGTTGGGCCCGACGCTCACGGAGCTCAGTCCGGCGGTAAACGGCCTCGCCCCCGCGCTGAAGGGCTTCCAGGAGTTCGCGAATGACACGACGCCGGTCTTCAAGGATGAGCTCCGGCCGTTCGTCAAGGTCGCTGCTCCGAGCGCCGCGGCGCTGAAGCCGGCGGCCAAGGACCTGGCCACGTCGGTGCCCGCGCTCACCGACTCGCTCAGCGTGCTCAACACGCTGTTCAACGGGCTTGCGTACAACCCGCCCGGCAAGGAGGAGGGTTACCTCTACTGGCTCGGCTGGGCCAACCACCTCGGAGCCGCGATCTTCAATGCTCAGGATGCCCACGGGCCCGTGCGACGCGGTGTCCTGTTCGGCAGTTGCGTCTCACTGACGATCTTCGAGCGGATCGGCACGGTCAACCCGGTGCTGGGCACGCTCGCTGAGCTGCTCAACGCTCCCAAGGACACCGAGATCTGCCCCGGTGAGCCCGGCCAGGCGGCGGCGGCCAAGAAGGCCGGCGCAGCGGCGGTCGACAAGGCGCTCGCGGCGGCCAAGGAACAGGCGGGGGGCTAGGCGACATGGTCAAACAGGCACCCAGCCTCCCGCGGATCCTCACGATGGTGCTGTTCGCGCTCTCGTGCTTCGGCCTGCTCACCTTCCTGTGGCTGACGTTCGGCGGGCCGACGCCGCTCAAGCCGAAGGGCTACCGGGTCACGGTTCCGTTCAAGGAGGCCGGGCAGCTCGCAGTCGAGGCGGACGTGCGGATCTCCGGGGTTCCGGTCGGCAAGGTCAAGAAGATCGAGGCCAACTCCGAGGCGGGTCGCTCGGACGTCGAGCTCGAGATCCGGCCGAAGTACGCCCCGCTCCCGCAGGACGTGCGCGTAACGCTGCGCTCCAAGTCGCTGCTCGGGGAGAATTACCTGGAGCTGACGCCGGGATCGAAGGGCGGTGGTTCGATCGCCGATGGCGGCACCCTGCCGGAGGCGGGTATCGAGCCCTCGGTCGAGCTCGACGAGATCCTGCGGTCCTTCGACAAGCGCACTCGCGATGCGTTCGGCGTGTGGCAGCAGCAGCTGGCGATCGCCGGAGCCGGTCGCGGCAGGGAGATCGGCGAGTCGTTCGCGCAGTTCGCACCGCTCGAGAAGGAGGCGACCAAGCTGCTGCGGATCCTCGACAGCGACTCGGATTCGTTCAGCAAGCTGATTCGCAACACCGGCGTCACGTTCAGCGCGCTCAGTGCGCGTGACGATCAGCTGCGCAGCCTGATCACCAACTCCAACGCCGTCTTCGCGACGACGGCTGCGCGCAACGAGCAGCTCGCTCAGACCTTCGTCGCGCTCCCGACCTTCCAGCGCGAGTCGCGTGCGACGCTCGACCGGCTGGCGGAGTTCGCCGAGGACACGAATCCGCTGATCAACCAGCTGAAGCCGGTCGCCAAGGAGTTCGAACCGACGTTCGAGGCACTCGACTCGCTGGCACCCGAGCTGCGCGACTTCATCGTCGACCTCGGGCCCACCTTCAACGCATCGGTCAAGGGCGTGCCGGCAGCGAGCGCCTTCCTCGAGGACTTCGCGCCGTTCATCGGAGCCCTCGACCCCGCTCTGACCCAGCTGAACCCGCTGCTCCAGTACATCGGTGCGTATCGCGCAGAGCTGATGTCGTTCGCGGTCAACGTGACGGCGGCCACGCAGGCGCAGCTCGGGACGCCCGGCAAGATCTGGCACTACCTGCGGACGATGAACCCGCTCGAGCCATGGGGCCTCGCGGTCTATCCCAACCGCCACAAGGCCAACCGGACCAACGCCTATGCGTACCGGCTGGCGACAGAGGAGCTCGCAAAGGGCCTGAAGGGCTTCGAGACACGGCAGTGCTCGAATCCGACGGCGCCTTCACCCGACCTCGCCGCGGTCGGCTCGGTGCCGAACACCCCCTGGTACACGGAGACCATGCGCACCCGGCTGCGCAAGTACGCGTTCGCCGGGAACCCGGCCAACGTCCCCGCCCCGGCCTGCACGCAGCAGGGCCCGGTGACGCTCGGTGGCGACTCGGGCCTCTTCCCGCACCTGGGCCCGGGCATCGACCCGCCGGTGCCCGTGTTCGGCAAGTAGTCGCGCGTCTCAAGATGACGCGCGAGGCGTGATCGCGGCGCTACGGTTCCGGCGATGCTGACGCGGCTGCTCGGCCGGCTCATGGGCCTGGCCTCCAAACGGCCCGTCGCGGTGGGCGGCGTCGTCCTGGTCGTGGCCGCAGCGGGAGCGCTGCTGGCGCTGCGGCTGGAACCGAGCGCGGAGACGAGCACCGTCGTCGGCAAGTCGACGCCCGGCTGGGAGGCCACGGAGGCCCTGCACGAGCGGTTCGGCGATGACGCGATCTACGTCGCCGTGCGCGAGCCCGTCCCGCGGGTCGTCCTGACGTCCGACCTCGGGGTCGTACTCGGCCTCGAGGGCTGCCTCTCCGGAAACGTTCCGGCGGGGCGCAAGCCACCGGGCGGGGCGTCCGGGCCATGCGGGCGTCTCGCGCGGACCAAGCCCGTGCGCGTGGTGTTCGGTCCCGGGACCTTTCTCAACGAGTCGGTCTCCCAGATAGCGGACGGCCTGACGGCTCTGACCGAGCGTCAGACGCGTGAGGCGGGAAAGGCGGGGAGGGCCGCCGAGCAGCTCGCGCTGAAGCGCGGGTACTCGGCCGAGCGGGCGAGGCGCTTTCGCTCGCAGGCCGAGGAGGTCGAGAGGACGAAGTTCCTCAGCGAGTTGCTGCGGCTCGCCGTCCGCTACGGCCTCGGCCTCGATTCGCTTCCGCCACGGCTCGACAACCCGCAGTTCGTCGGCCGGCTCGTATTCGACCCGAACCGGCCCGCGGGGACACCCAAGGCGAGGTTCGCCTCGATCTTCCCCGGCCGGGACGGTGCGCTGATCCAGGTGAGGCTTCGCGACGACCTCACCGAGAGCCAGAGACGAACGGCGATAGCCGACATCCGCGCCGCGGTGGCGATGCCGCGCTGGAAGCTGAGCGACGGCGATTACGGCGTGACCGGCGCTCCGGTCGTCGTGGAAGAGCTCTCAAGCTCCCTCTCGTCGGCGATCCTGGTGCTGCTGGTGGTTGCCGTGGGCGTCATGGCGCTGACGCTGCTGCTCGTGTTCCGGGCTCGGCTGCGGCTGCTCCCGCTGCTCGTCGCGCTGGTGGCGTGCGCGCTCACGTTCGGAACGATGAGCCTGCTGGGCGCGCCGCTGACGATGGCGTCGATCGCCGTGATACCGATCCTCATCGGCCTGGCGGTCGACTATGCGATCCAGCTTCAGTCGCGGGTTCTGGAGGAGGGGCCGCCGATCGGCGATGGAGTCATGCGCGTCGCGCGCAGCGGTGCGCCGACGATCACCGTCGCCGCTGCGGCGACGGCCGCAGGTTTCCTGGTACTCGTGCTGTCCCCGGTCCCGATGGTTCGCAGCTTCGGGGTGATCCTCGTGGCGGGAGTCATGCTCGCGCTCGGCTGTGCGCTCACGCTGGGCGTCGCCGTTCAGGCGTGGGACGAGCGCCGGCGTTCGAGGCGGGCCGAGGCCGCGGAGCAGCGCGACGGCCGTATCCGACGCGCGTTCGCCCGCGCCGGACACGGCGTGGGCGCGGCGTGGCGCGGAGCCGGCGAGATCGTGCAGGGCGCCCGTGCATGGGCCGCACTGTCGCGCGGTACCGGGCGCCTGTCCGCCTCGGCACTGAGTCAAGCGGTCAGGCGGCCGGAGCGAGTACTCGCGGTGGCGCTGGCGCTGGCGGTCGCCGGCTGGGCGCTGGACACCCAGACCAAGGTCGAGTCCGACATCAGCAAGCTCGTGCCGCAGGACCTTCCCGCGCTCCAGGACCTGCGTGACCTGCAGGCGCTCTCCGGCGTGGGAGGCGAGGTCAATGTGCTCGTCGAGGGGCGGAGCGTCACCGACCCGGCGGTGGTGAGCTGGATGACGCGCTATCAGGGGCGCGTTCTGAAGGAACTGCGCTACTCGGAGCGCAAGGGCTGCGGGCGCTCGGAGATATGCCCGGCCTTCTCGCTGCCCGACCTGTTCACCACCAAGGCGTCGCTGTCCTCGCGCCGGCGGATCGAAGGTCTGCTCAACGCCGTGCCACCGTACTTCTCGCAGACCGTGATCTCACCGGACCGCCGTGCAGCGACGCTTTCGTTCGGCCTTCGCCTGATGCCGCTCGAGCGTCAGTTCGAGGTGCTGCGCACGATGCAGCGTGAGCTGAAGCCGCCGGAGGGCGTCACCGCACGGCTCGCCGGCCTGCCGGTTCTCGCCGCCGAGGCGAACGATCGCCTCGCCTCTCCCTGGAGGCGCGTCGTGACTCTCGTCGCAGGGCTGCTCGCGGTGGCACTCGTTCTGCTGCTCACGCTCCGCCGTCCTCGGCGCGCGCTCGTCCCGCTCGTGCCGATCGTGCTCGCCACAGGCTGGTCCGCGCTGATCCTGTTCGCGTCGCGAATCCCTCTCAACCCGATGTCGATCGTGCTCGGGGCGCTGGTGATCGCGATCGCGACGGAGTTCAGCGTCCTGCTCAGCGAGCGCTTTCACGCCGAGCGCGGGGGCGGTCACGACGTCGAGGAGGCGCTGCGCCGCACGTACGCGTCGACCGGCGCGGCGGTGCTCGCATCGGGCGTGACCGCGATCGCGGGATTCGCGGTTCTGATGGTGTCCGACATCAAGATGCTGCGCGACTTCGGATTCGTCACCGTGATCGACCTCAGCGTGGCTCTTGTCGGAGTGCTGGTCGTCCTGCCGGCTGTCCTCGTGCTCGTCGAGCGCGGCTTCTTCGCGGAACCGGTGGCGTGGGTTCGGCGGCGCGGTGGCGCCCGGGTGGAGCGGGCTACGGCGGCGTGAGCGGATCCCGCGGACCGCTGGGGTTCGGCGACGAGCCGGGGCGCACCCAGCCGCCCGGAGAGGGTCGCCCGCAGGAGCAGAAGCTCTGGCTGCCGGGCCAGGACGACGGCGGGCCGTCGGGCGGTGCTCGCTCGCGGCTGCCCGGGATCGTCCTGCTGGTCGCCGGCTTCCTGCTGCTCGTGGTCGTCGGACTCAACACGCTGTCCACCGAGGGCGGGTCGTCCACCGGCCTTCAGGCGGGCGAACGCATCCCTCCGTTCGCCGCCCCGCTTGCGCTGTCCGATGTCGAGGGTGACGTGAATCTCGCGCGTGAGTCCGGCCAGGGCGCGGCGGGTGCGCGGCCCGCCTGCTCGATAAGGCGGCGCGGTGTGCTCACGTCGTGCGCGCTCGTTCGAGGACGCCCTGCCGTGATCGTCTTCTTCGCCCCGGGCAGCGAGCGCTGCATCCGGCAGCTCGACGTGCTCGCCGGCGCGCTGCGCGGGCACCGCGGGGTGGCCGCCGCGGCGGTTGCCGTGCGCGGAGACCGCGGCGAGCTTCGCGACCTGGCACGGGCGCACCGCTGGCCTTTCCCTGTGGCACACGACCGGGACGGCGGACTTGCGAACGTCTACGGCGTCGCGGTCTGCCCGCAGCTGACGTTCGTGCTTCCCGGCGGTGAGGTCCAGCGCAGCACCGTGGGTGAACTCGACGCAAGCGCGCTCGACCGGCGACTCGCTCGGCTGCAGGCCCAGGCCCGTGAGCGGCGGGGTTCGGCATCTGCGGGGTCCGGTTGATGAGGGGAGATCAGGTGACCGGCGAGTCCGATCTCGAGAGCGGCTGGGTCTCGGCGTCGCTGGAGCGGGAGTTCCCGGAGCTGGGTGTCGTGATCTGTGCCGTGCCGGCGCCCGCGCGGCAGGCGGACGCCGGTGTCGTCGAGCGGCTCGGCTACCTCGCCAGCCGCTTCAACGGGCGCCGAGCGGTCGAGCTGCGACGCGAGCCGGTTCCCGCCGCCTACCGCGTGTTCCACCGTCACATCGGGCTGGACCCCGACGTGACGCGGACGCCGATCGAGGAGGCGGCTCTGCAGAGGCTGGTCGCCGGAGGCCATCGCTCCAGCGGGCGCATCGCGGACGCTCTCCTCCTTGCCCTGCTCGAGACCGGCGTCCCCGTCGCCGCGTTCGACGCCGAGGCCGTCGACGGGCCGCTCGGCCTGCGCGAGGCTGAGCGCGGCGAGCGCCTGGGCACCGGCGAACTCGCGCCGGAGATCGCACCACGGCGGATCGTGCTCGCGGACGCCCGGCGCCCGCTCGCCGTGCTCTTCGGCGCGCTCGCCGACGAAGTCGTGCCCAGGCGCGACGCGCAGAGACTCGTGCTCGTCTCGGTGAGGATTCCCGGCGTCCCGTCGATCCACGTCGAGGAGGCGCTCTGGACGTGCTGCGAAGCACTCGATCCGTCCGCCTGAACGGCTGCGGCCACCCTCCTGTGCACAGCGCTGCGGACGGGTAGACTGGCCGCAGGAGCAAGCCCATGCAGCAGCTCGACATACCACTCGCCGAGCGCACGCACCCGGCCCGGCCGGGCGCCCCGCCCGGCGTCGCGAGGATCGAAGGTGAGCACGCTGCGCGCACGGCGCTGCGAGTGCAGATCGCGCGGCTCGAACGTCGTCTCTCCGCGATCACCGCCGCGTCGTTCCCCGAAGGCGGCATCGACACAGCAGTGCCGGCCGCGCGCGGGCCGCGGCTGCTGACGCTCGGCGAACTCGAGATCGTTCGCGACGCCCTCGCCGAGCGGATCGCGGCAGGCCGCGTCGTCCTCGAGGCGCGAGCACAGGAGCAGGAGCGGGCACGCGTCCTGCTCGAGCGGATGCTGCTCGCGCCGGGTGAGCATCGTCGTGTCAGGGTGGCGCAGCGCGACCTCGGCGAGGGCGGCTGCGGCGTCTGGCACGTTCGCCCCCGGCTCGGACTGATCGGCATGCTGATGGGCTGGTGGCACGTCAAGCTCTCAAGCGGCTGTCCGTTAGCCACCTGACATGGGTCGTCGCAGCCGCAAGCGCTCAGGCGTCGCCGGTGCCGTGCGCCGAGCGCCGGCTGCCGCCGATCAGCCGAGTCCGCAGCCCCGTACGTCAGGTACGAAATCCCGCCGCGCGCATCTCGACGAGGCCCCGCAGCCGCCCTGGGCGCCGTTCCCGCTGACCGAGATCTGCATCTTCGTTGGGCTCGTCGTGCTTGCAGTCGCGCTTCTGGGCGGCGGCGGTTCGCGAGGCCCCCTGCTCGTGTTCGGGCTCTCGGTGGTCACCCTCGCGACGCTCGAACTGGCCCTGCGCGAGCACTTCGCGGGCTATCGGTCGCACTCTGCTCTGCTTGCAGGGATCACTGCGATGTTGGTCGCGGCACCGCTCGCGCTCTTCGCGAGACCGCCCAGGGGCGCCGTGCTGATCGTAGGGGCGGTCATATTCCTGCTCGGCCTGCAGCTCTTCCGCGAGGTCTTCCGTCGCCGCGCCGGCGGGATGAGCTGGCGCGCGTGACGCCCCGCAGCCAGATCGTGTTGCATTCCGCTTCGTGACCCAGGACCACCCACAGCCCCCGGCCGCGCCCGAGGCTGCCTCAGAGCAGCGCCGCATGCGGATCACCGGGATCCACCATGCGACGGTGATCAGCGCCGATCTGGAACGCACCGCTGCCTTCTACCGCGACATCTTGGGGTTCGCGCTGCTGCGTGAGGCGGCCAACGACGACGACCCCGGCGCCCGTCACTTCTGGTTCAGCACCGATGCCGCCGGAACGCCCGGAAGCGTCATCTCGTTCCTCGAGTACCCGCAGATGGAGCCGGGGACCCAGGGCACCGGGGCCACCCATCACATCGCCCTTTCCGTGGGCAGCGCCGAGGAGGTCGAGGCCTGGCGTGACTACCTCCAGTCGCGCGACGTGCCGACCACCGAGGTCTATTCGCGCGGCGGCCTCACGTCGATCTACCTGCGCGACCCGGACGGGCACATCCTCGAGATCGCGGCGTCTGGCTGAGCGGTTCTCGCGGCAACCGGCCGCGGCGCTCCCGTAGGCGTGCCTCGCTCCCGGGCGCCCGCTCCTTCGGGCGCCCGGGCCGGGGGGTCGTGTCGGTCTCAGCCGATGGCGACGAGCGCGGGGGCCAGCTCGTCGGGCTGTCTCGCGCGGACGCCGGTCTGCTGTTCGAGCAGGTCTGCGACTGCGTGGCGCTGGCGCTCGGTCATCGTGCCGATGGCCTTGTTCTCGGACATCGGGATCGCCTGCAGAAAACGGCGGCAGCGCGTCTGTCCCCAACGCCGCTGGCTGCCGAGCAGATCGGCGACGGTCATCGAGTCCGCCTCCCACGGGGAACTCAGGATCACGTCAGCGGCGCTGACCTCGCCTGACGCCACGCGGCGCTTGAGCTCGGCTCGGGCGAGCCTCACGGCATTCGCCCGCTCGAGCGCGCGCAGGTGCTGCGGCGCAGGGGTGACCCTCGCTGTTTGCGTCATTAGTACCTCCCTGCCAGCCCGCGCCCCTTGCGCGGGTGGACCGCTGGTTTTTGTCGGTTCGGACCAAGGGGCGTCGTAGATTCGGATCGGTCCGATGGGCGCGTGCGTTCCCGTCCCGGTGACCTTCCCCATCGGTCTCCGGAGCGTCTGCCCCTGCCCGTTCTCTCGTGCACCTCCCCGGCGCGATCAGCAAACTAGAGAACGCGCCGCCGGATGGTCAACACCTCGCCAGCGGGAACTTGCGCTCAGAGCGCGCAAATCGTGAAATCGCCCCTGACCGCCCGGTCAGCGGTCGGCTGCGCTGCGCACGTCGGCAGGTCGTCCCCGCCGTCGAGCACTCAGTGCGCGCTCGGCCCCGGGAGTGCGCCGTGCTCCGCTTCGAACGAGACCTTCACGGCCGCGAACGCCTGCAGCGCGCGGTCGATGGTCGCGCGATCATGAGTCGCCATGACGCTCGTTCGCAGCAGCGCGCCGCCCGGCGGCACCGCGGGGTGCAGCGCGGTGTTGACGAAGACGCCGGCGTCGTAGAGCGCCCGCCACAGCAGCACGGCCTTCCAGTCGTCGCCGACCAGAAGCGGAACGATCGGCGTCACGATGTTCCCGTCGACGACGCCGGGTGCTGTCAGCTGCGAGCCCGCCGGCAGCTGCTGCGGCTGAACCACCGCGTAGCCGAGGTCGTCGAGCCCGTCGCGCAGTGCGCGGGCGTTGTCGAGGACCGACCGGAGCAGGCCCTCGCCCTCCGGCGAGCGCACGATGCGCAGCGCGGCGAGCGTCGCGCCGACTGCGGCCGGCACCGCCGAGGCGGTGAAGAGGTAGGCGCGCGACTGGACACGCAGGAAGTCGATGACGTCCGCCGGGCCGGCGATGAAGCCTCCGCAGGCGGCGAGCGACTTGGAGAACGTTCCCATGCGCAGGTCGACACGATCCTCGACCCCCATCAACTCCGCGGCGCCGGCGCCGCGCGCACCGAGAACACCGACGCCGTGTGCCTCGTCGACCATCAGACGGGCACCGAAGCGCCTGCAAAGAGCGGTGATCCCGTCGAGCGGCGCGATGTCGCCCTCCATCGAGAAGACCCCGTCGACGACGACGAGCACACCGCCGCCGTCGCCGGTGGCCCGCTCCAGTGCCCGCTCGAGCTTGTCGAGACGGTTGTGGCGGAACGGGCGCAGCTTCGCTCGCGAGAGCAGGCAGCCGTCGAGGATCGAAGCATGGTCGCCGCTGTCGGCGACCACGGTGTCGCCGGGACCCAGGATCGTGCCGAGCGTTCCGACGTTCGCCTGATGGCCGGTCGTGAAGACGAGCGCATCATCGGTTCCCATCCACTCGGCGAGCTCGCGCTCGAGGTCGAGGTGAAGGGGGATCGTCCCGTTCAGCAGGCGTGACCCGGTCAGGCCGGTTCCGTACGTGTCGAGCGCTTCGCGGGCGCCGTTGATCACGCGCTCGTCGGCCGTGAGCCCGAGGTAGTTGTTGGACCCGAGCATGATCCGCTCGGCGCCCTCCATCTCCACGACCGGGCGCGCCGGTCCCTCGAGCAGCCGGAAATACGGCAGCACGTCGGCTTCACGCGCCGCCGTCAGCTGCTCCAGGCGCTCATGGGTGCGCGCCTTGGTGAAGACGTCGATGCGTGTCTCAGGCATATAGGGTGCGCCGCCGTGAACGTGGAGGTTCTACCCGTCAGCTCGCGCCGCGACGTGAAGGACTTCATCGACCTCCCGTTCCGGCTGCATGCTAGCTCGCCGCAGTGGATTCCCCCGCTCCGGCTGGAGCGGCGCCTGTTCCTGAGCCGGCGCTTCAACGCGTTCTTCAAGCACGGCGACGCCCAGCTCTTCCTAGCACGCAGCGAGGGGCGCGTCGTCGGTCGCATCAGCGCCCAGATCGACCACGCGTTCAACGAGCACCAGGAAAACCGCTGGGGGATGTTCGGCTTCTTTGAGGCCGAGGACGATCAGGCGGTCGCCGACGCGCTGCTGTCGGCGGCCGAGGCATGGCTGCGGGAGCGCGGCCGTGACCGCATGGTCGGTCCGATGGACTTCACGATGAACGACGAGAGCGGCATCGTGATCGAGGGGCACGAGCGAGAGCCGATGATCCGACAGCCGTGGCACCCCGCCCACTACCGGCTGCTCTGCGAGGGAGCGGGGCTCGAGAAGGCGATCGACATGCTGATGTGGGAACTCGACATCGCCGATCGGGCGAAGATCCTGCCGATCATCTTCGAGCTGGCCGAACGCTGCAGGCCGGACCACGGGATCCGGCTGCGGCACATGACGCGCCGCTCGCTGCGCGCTGATCTCGACCGCTTCGCCGAGATCTACAACGAGGCCTGGAGCGAGAACTGGGGCTTCGTTCCGTACGGCGAGGCCGATCTGGCCGCCTACGCGCAGGAGCTGCACCTCGTCTTCGATCCTCAGTGGTTCATGGTGGCCGAGCGCGAGAGCGACGGCGCGACGGCCGGCGTCGCGATCACGGTGCCCGACATCAATCAGGTCCTGAAGCGCATGCACGGCCGCATCCTGCCGCTGGGCTGGTGGCACTTCCTGCGGCGGCGACGGACGATCGATCGCTGCCGTGTCGGCTTTCTGGGGGTCAAGCCGGAGTTCCAGCACACGGGCGTCGCCGCCCAGCTGTACATCGAGCACTTCGACCAGGCTGCGATCGGCCCGGTCACGTGGGGTGAGATGGGCTGGATCCTCGAGACCAACCGCGCGATGAACCGGGGCATGGAGGCGATGGGCGGCAAGGTGGTCAAGCGCTACCGCATCTACGAGCGGCGCTTCGAGGCCGACGCGCTGCCGGCCGTCCCGGCGGGCCGGGAGGTCTGGCAGCCCGCGGCGCAGACGCCGTGATCGCGGCGGCCTGACGAACGCGGCGCGGCGGCATCGTGAATCGGCGGTAGCCTTGGACCGATGAGCGTGGAGGCCCGGGAAGGGCTCGAGATGGTCGAGGAGGTCGACGGCGTGATCGTCGTCGAGGAAGTGCGGTCGCTGCCGGAGCGTCGCACGGTCGGCCAGATCGTCTCCTCGCGCGGGGCCGTGGCCGCCACCGGTTTCGTCGCCGGCGCAGCGACGGCGGTGGTCGTCGCCCATCGCCGGGCGCGCCGGGCCGCCCCGCGCGCTGCGCGCAGGGCGAAGAACAGGAACGGAAACCCCGGCGCAGGTCTGGACATCGCGGCCACGCGGTCGTTCCTGGTCGACGTTCATCTGCTGAACAAGCGCCCGTGAGCGGCCTCAGGGGCTGCGTCGAGGTTCGCCGCGACGTAACCCCGGCGTGGCCCTTCAGGTTGCCTCGCGGCAGCTCTGACGGCGTCGTGCGCCGCCGTGGCGGTGTGCTGGAGCGCCTCGTGCACGTCGCCGCAACACCCGTCGTGGTGCGCGCCGCCCAACCCGCCGGTGGCCGGGTCCTGCTGATCGCGACGGTGCCCGGCGACGCGGCCGGGGATGGTGAGCGCGCGGCTCGCGGCGCGGCCGCGGAGGCGATCGCCCGGATGCGCTTCGCGCTGGCGCTCGACGACGACCTGCGGCCGTTCTGGGAGGCGTTCCGCGACGACCGACTCGTCGGGCCGTCGCTGAGGGCGCGGCCGCACCTGCGGATCCAGCGTCGCTGCGACCCGTTCGAGGTGCTCGCCTGGGCGATCTGCGAGCAGCTGATCGAATACTCGCTCGCCACGGTGATCGAGCGACGGATCGTCGCCACGCTCGGTCGAATCTGCCATGACAGCGGCTTGCGCGACCTGCCGTCCGCGGCGACCGTCGCGGGTACCGCGCCCGCGGTCCTGGAGTCGCTGGGTCTGAGCGCAGGGCGCGCTATCGCGCTGTCCCGTGCGGCGCACGATGTGGCACGCGGGCGTGTCGACCTGCGCGCGGGCGACCATGAGT
Organism: uncultured Actinomycetes bacterium; assembly: GCA_963714935.1. Classification (GTDB taxonomy): domain Bacteria; phylum Actinomycetota; class Thermoleophilia; order Solirubrobacterales; family Solirubrobacteraceae; genus F1-60-MAGs163. The sequence goes on along the minus strand of CAVQQA010000003.1, from coordinate 5,574 downwards.
GCGCATGGACGCGCCTGCGTGCCATCCGGGGCGTCGGTCGCTGGACGATCGACGTCCTCGCGCTGCACGGCCAGGGACGCTACGACTGTGTTCCCGCGGGGGATCTGGCGTACCTCAGGTGGGCAGGGCGGATCCTGCACGGGCGGCCCCGAGCGAGGGCGGACGAGGCACAGGTCCGCGAGCTGCTGGCCCCCTACGGGAAGTGGGCCGGGCTCGCCGGCGCACACGCCCTGCGCTCCGCCGGTGCGTCGGGCTCGCTGCGCGCGAGCCCTCGAGCGGTCATGGCGTCGGGCCCGCCTCGCCGACGCCCTCGCCCGGCAGGAACTCGTTGGTGAGCACCGCCCCGGCGGCGATCGGCCTCTTCAGCTGCCCGTTCTCGACCATCCAGTCGATGTAGTCCTGCCACGCGGCGGGGTCCTGCCAGCCGAACGGCTTCCCGGACTGCGCCGGGAAGAGCGCGGGCAGCGTCGCTCGGACGCTCGCCCGAGTGAAGCTGCGCTTGAGGTCCGGTGACGCCTCGAGCAGGGCATCGACGCCGACCGCGGGTTCGGCCCGCACGGCGAGCGTCGCGCGCTGAAGCGCCTGGATGAAGCGCCGGATCAGGGCGCCGTCCGTCCGCGCGCTGTCCTGGCTGACGGCGAGGATCAGTTCGTCATAGGTCGGCACGCCGACGCGGTCGACCGGCAGGATGCGCGGGCGCCGCTTCTCGAGCTCCAGCTGGACGCCCTCGACGTTCCAGAAGGCGCCGAGCGTCGCGTCGACCTTGCCCGAAAGCATCGCCGGCGACAGGTTGAAGCCGACGTTGACCTTCTTGACGGTGGCGGGGTCGACGCCGGCGTTGCTCAGGATCGTCTCCAGATAGGCGTCCTGATAGGGGATTCCCGCGGTTCCCACGGTCTTGCCGCCCAGCTTCTCCGGCGAGACGGGCTTGTCGCGAACAGTCATCAGCGAGGTCAGGGGCCGAGTCGCGAGCGCGCCGACGCTGAGCACCTCAGCGCCTGCCTCGCGCGCCAGCAGGATCTCCGGCTCGTAGGAGATCGCCATGTCGGCGCGGCCCGCCGCGAGGAGCTTGAGCGGTGCGGCGGGGTCGGACGGCGTCACGATCTTCACGCGCAGCCCGGCCTTGGTGAAGTCCCCGCGCGCCTGCGCGGTGTAGATCCCGACGTGATCGGGGTTGGGCAGGTAGTCGAGCACGAGCGTCAGGTCGCGCGGCGTCGGTGCGCCCGTGTTGTCCTTCTTCTCGCCGCAGGCCGTCAGCGCGAGGACGGCGCTCGTCGCGAGGGCGGTCAGCTTCCAGCGGGTCATCTTCGTGTGCTCCATTCGGGGTCGCGGCGTGCCCAGGGGACGAGCACGCGCTCGGCCAGGGAGAGAAGGAAGAAGAGCAGGACGGCGAACGTCGCCAGCAGAACGACCGCCGCGTAGGCGCGCGCGGTCTCGAGCTGCGGGGTCGCCTGGAGGATCACGTTCCCGAGTCCTTCGCTGGACCCCGAGTACTCGGCGAAGACGGCTCCGATCACGGCGATCGCCACTGCGATCTTCGCTCCGCTCAGCGCGCCGGGGAGGGCGGCAGGCGCTTCAACCCAGCGGAACTCCTGCCAGCGCGTCGCGTCGAGCGTGCGCAGCAGCTTGCGCTGCTCGGGGTCCACTGCGGACAGTGCGTCGAGCGTCGTGACGACGATCGGGAAGAAGCAGATGATCGCGATGATCCCGAGCTTCGGCCCGATACCGAAGCCGAACCAGACGACGAGCAACGGAGCGATGATCACGATCGGGACGGCCTGCGAGCCCACGAGCAGCGGGTAGAGGGCGCGGCGCAGCGACGGCGAGAGGTGGATGACGATCGCCAGCACGGCGCCGGCCAGCAGGGCGACGAGAATGCCCAGTCCGACCTCCGCAGCGGTGACCCAGAAGTTGTCCCAGAGCAGTGTGCGATCGTCCGCCAACGCCTGTGCGACCTCGGTCGGGGCGGGCAGGATGAAGTCATCGACGCCGCCGCGGCGGGCGTACAGCTCCCACGCTGCGAGTCCCGCCAGCACGATCGCCGCCGGCATGGCGGTGGCGATCCAGCGGGGAGAGCCGCGTCGCCGTTCGCTCCCGCGTGTCGCGCGCTCCGTCACTCGGCAAGCAGCTCCAGTACGCGCTCGCGCTGCGCGACGACGGCCGCGTCGGTGGCGCGTCGCGGCCGTGCCACGTCGACGGTCACCACGCCGCGCACGCACGCGGGACGCGGTGAGAGAACCACGACGCGGTCGGCGAGCACGCATGCCTCCTCGACATCGTGGGTGACGAGCATCGTGGTGCGCGGCTCACGCGCCAGCGCGGCTGCGAGCCAGTCACGCATCTCCGTCCGGGTGAGCGCGTCGAGGGCTCCGAACGGCTCGTCCAGGCAGAGCACCGGCTTGCCCGAGAGCAGCGTGCGCAGGAATGCCACCCGCTGGCGCATCCCGCCGGACAACTCGTACGGGCGCGCGGCCTCGAAGCCCTCCAGCCCGAACGTCTCGAAAAGGGGCAGCGCGCGCCGGCGGGCCTGCGCGCGGTCGGCGCCGTGGATCCGCAGCGCGAGCGCCGCATTGTCGAGCGCGCTCAGCCAGGGCAGCAGCAGGTCGCGCTGGGGCATCAGCACGGCATCATCGCCCGCGACCGTCCCGCGAGAGGGAACGAGCAGCCCGCAGACGAGTTCGAGCAGCGTCGTCTTCCCGCAGCCCGAGGGACCGACGAACGCCACGAACTCGCCGGGCGCCACCGCGAGCGAGATCTCGTCGATCGCGGTGCAGCGAGGTGGCTCGCTGCTTTCGGGACGGGTACGAGAACCCCGTGCGCCCGAGGCTCACGCCGACCGCTCCATCTGGGCGAGTGACCGCCGGCGGCCACTCGACTCTCGTGCTCATCGCTCCCTCCGCGGGCATTACCCCACAGGTTCGACGGGTCCGCGCCGGTCTGGGCACGATCTCAGCCGGTGTCCGCCAGCTCCCCGGGTGAAACTTTCGCCGCCGATGCTAGTGGGTCCGTGCCACGGCGGAGCGGCGCCGGAGTGCAAGGCGGCATGCGTTCCGGCCGCGTGGGCTGCGTCAATGGGGATGCTCGCAGCGCGGGCTCACGAACGATGCGCGGCCTCTCCCGAACAGCCGGAGTGCTCGCGATCGCGATGACGATCGCGCTGCTCGCCTGCGCCGCGCCGCAGGAGCCCCGTCGGCCTGCCGCCACCGGCGCCGCGGGCGCCGGCATTGACGCCCGCGTTCAGCGCGTCGTCGACGGCGACACGCTGAAGGTGCGCCTGCGCGACGGGCGCCGCAAGACCGTCCGGTTGATCGGCATCGACACGCCCGAGACGGTGCGCCCCGGATCGCCGGTCGAGTGTGGCGGGCCCGAGGCATCGGCACTGATGCGCCGGCTCGTGCTCAGCGGCGAGGGCCGCGCTGCGCAAGGGCTCGACGTCGTGCTCGTCCGCGACCCGTCCCAGAACGCCCAGGACCGCTACGGGCGAACGCTGGCATACGTCGACTCCGATGGGCGCGATGTGGGCCTCGAGATCATCACGGCCGGCTGGGCGCAGGCCGTCGCCTTTGACGGGCGCTATGAGCGCCAGTCCGCCTACGACGCCGCCGAGGCCACGGCGCGAGAGCGTGGCCGGGGGATGTGGAGGACCTGCCGCTGAGCGCGCGAGGCGGCGCTGCGTGCGCTACTGCTCGTCCACCGCCAGGTCGTACTGCGCCGAGTCGCCCGTCGTCCCCGTGACAGTCACCGTGACGCCGTAGGAGGTGCCCTCGACGGCGACGCGGCAGCGAATCGTGGCGCCGTTCTCAGCGGGGAGGTCCGACGGGCATGCGACATCGGGCGCCGAGCCCCCCGTCGCCTCGCCGAGGCGCTGGCTGATGTCAGCCTCGAGCGCGTCCTTTTTCAGCCCGCCGCCCGCATCGTCGCCGCCGCTGCAGCCCGCGAGTGCCGTGGTGACCAGGATCGGGATTGCCGAGAGGGCCAGTCGTCGAAGTCGAGGCATGGTTGCGGGAGCCTACGCAAGGCGCGCCCCGGCACGCAGGTTGGGGCGGTGATTGCGTTTCTCGTTGGTGCTAGACGTCGCGCTGGACCGCGATTCGCTGCTCGTCGGCAGCCTGCGAGAACGCTGCGTAGTCGGCGTCGTTCTGGTCGGCGTAGGCGACGGCGAACCGTTCGATCGCCTGGTCGAAATCGTCTCCGTCGCCCAGGTAGCCGGTGATCTTCGCGGCGTCGCCGGTGCGCGCGTGTGCGCGTGCGAGCGTCGAGCCGCAGATTCCCCCGTACCGTGCCAGGCGCTCGGGTTCCATCGTCTCGATCTCGGCCGAGCCCTTCATGTCGCGCAACTGGCGCACGTAGAACTGGCGTCGGCGCTCGCCGGCTGCCGGTCGTCCCAGCCGAGGAAGGCGTCGCTCGCGGCCTGCGTGATGCGCTGGCCCTGCACGACCCGCTCGCCCTGGTGCTCGTACTCGCTGGCGCCGGCGAACTCGGCGAGCACGGAGGTATTCGCCTCCTTGACCTGCAGGAACAGCGGATCGTCGTCGCGGTCGCCCATCAGCAGGATCATGAACGCCTCGGTCCCGACCGATCCGACGCCGACGACCTTTCGGGCGAAGTCCTCGTAGTGGTAATGGTCGAGAACCAGACGTCGGTCGGGACTCAGCGTCGCGGCGTAGTCGATCAGTCCCTGGCGCACGAGCTGCTCGGCTTCGTCGGCCGCCACCTCGGGCGGACGGACGATCACCGGGGGCTGCTGCTTGATCCGGTATCCGCCGTTGACGCGCTCGGCGAACTTCTCGAGCGAGCCGAGGCTCGTGCGCTTCCGCGCCTTGGCGATGCTCTTCGCGGCTGACTTGCGCGTCGCCTTGTCAGTCGTCGGGGTCGAGCTGCTCGAACAGCTCTTCGACGTCGATCCGCGAGTACCAGACGTCGAGGAAGCGCATGGTCGCAGCGACGGCCATCGTCGTCCCTGTACGCCGTCGCGGCGGCGCGGGCCGCCGCCCGCTGTTCCGCGGGGCCGTGACGGTTGTCGCGGGCCGCGACGACGAGACTCGCCGCCAGGCGCTTGACATCCCAGTCGAACGGAGCGGGAAGCGTCTCGTCGAAGTCGTTGAGATCGAAGACCAGACGCCGGTCGGGCGCTGCGAACGCGCCGAAGTTCGACAGGTGGGCATCTCCGCAGCACTGCACGCGCAGTGCTGTCGTCGGCGTGTTCGAGAGGTCCCACGCCATGATCCCCGCGGCGCCGCGATAGAAGGTGAACGGAGAGACGATCATCCGGCCATGCCGGATCGGCACCAGATCGGGCACGCGCGTGGCGTTCTGCTGTTCGAGGACGGCGACCGGATCCGGGCGGGCGGTCGGCGCCGTCCACTCAGCGTGCGCGTCGAGCGGCACCGTCTCGCGCTCCGCGCGACCCTCGCCCATGCGCGTCTCGACCGCTTTGGGGAGGTCGAGCACGCCGCGCGACCGTTTGCTCGCTTTCTTCGACTTCGACTTCGACTTCGCTGAGCCGCCCGCCATCAGACGACCATAGCGCCGGTGCGCAGGAGCGTCCGACCGAGGCTCGGGCGTAGGCCTACG
>CAVQQA010000002.1:0-230408 GCA_963714935.1 uncultured Actinomycetes bacterium | reverse complement strand
TGTCTCCTTGCTGAAGATCAGGACGCCGGCGCCGGCACGCGAGTAGCCCAGGCACGCGACGACGACCCACCCCTGACGCGTCTGGCCGTGACCGACCGGCACCTGCTCGCGTGGCTGCCAGACATCGAACTGGCAGATCTCCCCGGGCCGGTAGACCGTCCGCTGGAACGTCCTGGGCGGCGGCGCGAACAACGGCCGCACCTCGCGCAAGTAGTCGTCGACGACGGTCTTGCCGGCGGTGCATCCGAGCGGCTCAAGCAGCTCCCGGACCCTGACGCCGGGCAGCTTGGGATCGTCCTTCAGCAGCCGGTGGATGTCCGCCTTGAACGGCTCAAGCACGCCCGCCTTCACCGGCCGCCGGTAGCCCGGCGGCCGATCACTCCGCAACGCCCGACGGATCGTGTTCCGCGACATGCCTGTCGCCCTACCAGCTCCTTGATCGACTTGCCTCCGACGAAGTGCTCCCGCCGAAGCTCAGCCCACTGCTCCACCTCAACCACCCTCTCGCCGCCTCCCGTCGCTCACACGACGAGGCTCAGCACCACCCCGGACGACTCCGCCGACCCGTCCGAGGGGGGTCAGTTTTCGTCCGGCGGAGGGGGGTCAGTTTTCACGCGGCGCCGACACCGCGGATCGTCGATGACCTGGGCATATGAGCTCGGGCGTTTCGACGTTGGGTACGACGTCTACCACCGCTACGAGATGTCGCGGCTCGCGCCCGGCCGCCGATACCGGCTCTCCTGGGCGATCAACCAGGCGATCGGCGCAGAATTCCGGGTGAGAGTCGCCGGCTCCCGGTCAGTCGAGACGGTTTCTGTGCCTGACATGTCGTACACGGCTGATGCAGCCCCTCGGAGCGCAAGCGTCACGTTCGTGGCCGCTGACGCGGACGAGGTCGCCGTGCTCAGAACCGACGGCACCGCTGTGCTTCAGGGGATCTCGCTGCGCGAGGCGTAGGGACTGCGGTCAGGCACCGCTCGCAACCGCGTTCGCGAGCTGCTCGACGATCCGCGGTTCGCGGGCGGCCAACGCGTTGACCGCTGCGAACTCGTGAACACCAGTCGTACCCACGGCGATACGGCGTGCGGGGAGCCGCCCCGGCTTCCACGGCACGCAGGTTCCGATGCGCCGGTGGTCCCAGACGAGCCTTGTCGGCGGGCCCTCGGCCATGCTATGCGGCACTGGCGCGAGTCCGCCCGAGGCACCAGGGGCCTGGTCGCGGTACGTCGTCCGCAGCGTCAGAGCGCCGTCGCGAACCTCGCGCTCGACGACTACGCCTCCGCCTTCTGCGACTTCCGGCCAGTCGCCGGCGACGAGGCGGCGCAGCACGCCCAGCTTGAGGACGTCGTCGAGCAGTGCGACGGCTCCAGCCGCCGACCCGTCCTTGGCGCGCCGCCCGGCGCGCCAAGCTGAAACCAGCGCGCGCAGGTCGCGATCGTGACGGACGAAGCTGAGCGCCAGCGCGATCTTGAGCGGAGCATCGAACGCTCTCCCCAGCGCAAGGATCGACAGCAGCGTGTAGGCCGCGACGAGCACGTAGTGACGCGCGACGCGCAACCTGAACGCGACCCGCTGAGCCTTCAGGCGCACCGGGCGCTCCCGCACCGCGGCGCGATGGCCGCGCTTCACGTCGCTGCGTGAACGAACCCGACCGTGCTCGTCGAGCGCTCGATCGAAGCGCTCGACGAAGCGGTCGATCGCGAACCTGCCGCTGGCGATCACCTCTTCGTACGCGCGGTCGACCATTACCTGAAGGCCGTCGAGATCGTGGAGACGCTCGACGACCTCCTCCCAGTTGGAGAAGTCCTTGGCGAGCGGGATGAAATGCGCGTTGGGCTGAACCGCACCTGAGTACTCGCCGGGGAACATCACCAAAGCTGTACGCGCGGCGATCGTTTCGAACACCCGCGGCGAGACGACGTTCATCATCACGTTGCCCTCGTACGGAGACAGGATCGCGTCGTGGACCTCCGCATAGGTTGCGCCCGGTCGCTCGGCGACGTACGCCTCGACGCGCTTCTGCAGCGTGCCGTCGAAGTCGGTGATGCTGGCGCCGCTCTCGGAGCCGAGCGTCGCTCGCCCCGAGCCCAGGAACGCTTCCCAATCGCGCCCGTAGATACGGGCATTCTCACGCCAGTCCACGTCCACCACGAGACCGGAAGCCTCGGCGCGCTGAAGCACGCCCTGCGCGATCCAAGCCTTCTCCTGCCCCAGACGCCCGAGCCAGTACGGAAGCGCCCGGCCTCGGTAGACGATGTCGTAGGGGCGCTCAGCCAAGGGGATCGCCGGTCTCGGCCGCGATTCGTGCGGCGCATACCCGGCCAGCGTCGTGATCCGCTCGACGCCCGGCAGCTTCTCCGGCTTCCAGACGGCGTCCAGCTCTCGCTCGGGAACCAGCGTGAACAGAACGGTGATGCCAAGGTCCGCGATGTTCGCGGTGAAGTCGTCGACCCAGCGGTAGTCGTCCTGGATCATCTGGACCTTGAGGCCGTCGAATCGCCGCAGCGCATCGCGGAACGGGGGCGCCAGGTAGCCGTCGCTGATCGCGACGAGCGAGTAGTGCACGACGACCACATCGAACTCGTCGAGATCCAGGAACCGGCTCCGGTGGAGTTCCCGCGGGTTGAAGAGGCGGATGTCGTGGCGCGACAGTTCTCGCAGAGCCGAGATGTGCTCGATCACCGTCGTCGCGTGATCCGACGTGTAGTCGGCCAGCACCAGGACGGAGAGCCGCGGCAACGCCGGCGTCGCGCCTTTGCCCATCTCGACGTCTGCCCCTTCAGGGACGCCGCCGGCACACCAGGCCGCGGATCCGGCTCAGGTGCTCGAAGTCGTCGACGTTCGAGTGCCGGGCCAGCTCCGCGAAGCGCTCACTGATGACGGTGTTGTGACGCACCTCGGTCTCGCCGGCCGCGAGCGGGTAGACCACCCGGGTGAGGTAGTCGTAGGTCCCGAGGTGAAAGCGGTCCACGATCTCGAAGTCCCGCTGCACCTCGGGCTCGAAGTCACGCAGCTCCGCGTAGTAGTTGATCGCCGCCGGCCGGACGGGCGACAGCCCGACTGAAGCCCGGAGCGCACTCAGCGCCTCGAACCCCTCCGAAAAGCCCTCTGCGAGGATCAGCGTGCCGCCCGGCCTGACGAGCGATGCGCGCCATTCACGTCGAGCGCCCTGACCTGCTGCGCGAAATCCGCCAGGTTGATGAGCACGCGAACGCAGATCACCGCGTCGTACGGGCCCTCGAGATGAGCCGGTTCGAGCAGGTTGTCGTGGATGAAGCGGTTGTTCGTCTCGCCGACTCGCTCGCGAGCTCTGTCGACCATCTGCTCCGCGTAGTCGAAGGCGTCGACGTGTCCGACGAGCTTGCGGAATCGCTCCGTCGAGAAGCCGTTCCCGCAGCCCACCTCGAGCACGCGCGTTCCGGCTGATAGGAACGGCTCGATGAGGTCGTACTCGAGCTCACGCTGGAACACGTCCATGATGTTGACCTCGATGTCGTCGGCGACGGATGTCGCGCGCTCGTTCCAGTGGATGTCCGTCGCCGTCTTCATCAGGTCGCTCCGGTCTCGGTCTCACGCCGTGTCTCGCTGTCCAGGAACTCCGCCATCGCGGCTTCGACGTACGGCCAGATGATCTCTGCGTACACCTCGTTGCCCTCGATGCTCAGGTGTAGATGGTCGGGGTATGGGAGCAGCAGGCGACCGAGCTCCCCGTCGTCGAACTCCTCGAACGACGCGCGGATGTCGCAAAGCTCCACGTTGTTCTCGCGCGCCACCGCGCGTGACAACTCGCTGTACCGCGCATTTGCCTCCTCGTATACCTCGCCGGAGGTCATCGAATAGCCACGCAGCGTGCAGTGATTGGTCGCCATCACGATCCGCTTCGCACCGAAGACGCGGGCGCGGTGGATCATCTCGGTCATGTTCGCCGAGAACGCCGCAGCCGAGACGCGCGGCACACCGCCGTCGGTCTCCCAGCAGTTGCAGTCGTTGGAGCCGAACTGGAGCGTCATGACGTCCGGTCGAAGGTTCTGCACATCGGTCGGAAAGCGTTCGAGCCCCATACGCGTCGTCTCACCGGAGATGCCGCGATTGAAGGACACGAACCTGTTCTGGCCCCACTTCTCAGCGAGGCGCCGCTCGATCAGCGACGTCCACCTGACGGATGGGTCGATGTACTGGCCTTCAGTGATGGAATCGCCCATGTGGACGAGGTGGACACGGGCCGTGTGATGCATCGCGCGATCCTATTCCGGGGGTCTCAGGCGGAGTCGACGGACCAAGACGCGGGGTGACGGAATATCCCGTTGCGATACACGTCGTCATCCCAGACCTCGAACTCGTCGCTGCGATCGACGAGGTCGTAGGGCAGTACAGGCTCGGAGCCCTCGAGACTGCTGAACAGCGCCAACGAGAAGACGTACTTGCCCTTGTGGAGGTTCAGCGGACCGAAGTCGACCAGCAGCGCCTTCTGCTCGTCCTTTTCGAGGTCGAGCAACTGAGCTCGCTGATGTTGGTGCTGATCAGCAGGCCATCCATCCGGTAGAGGCTCGTCGCCGCGATCAACGGGAATTCGCCCCTGCGTGCGGCTCGTATCACCGGACGGACGAGCGAGACGCTCGCCCGGCGAGAAGATCGCCTTCTCAGCGCCGTCTCCGTCCTCCAGCCGAACCTCCTCGATTCGCAGTGACCCCTCACCCGGGCCAATGGCTCGCACCCGTCGTGAGGTCCTCGGGTTGCACGTCTCCGCCGCCGACGTGGAACATCGCGCGCAGGTCGAGCCGCTCTGTTCGCCACTCGCCGCCGGTGTCGGCGATCCGCCCGCGCCGACCAGCTCCTCGTCGCGCCAGAGCTCAACGGTCACGCCGTCGGGGTCGTCGGTGCGAACGTCGAGACCGACCTCGAGCGAGCGTCGGGATCGGGGGCCGGTATCCGCAGGCCACGCGTCCGCGCGTCACCGCCTGCTCCCTCCGATGCCACCAGCGAGCGCCAGCGACGATCGCCGTCGACGTCTCGGTGAGGACCGGTCACTCGCCGTCCGAGCGCCACCCACGCGGAATGCGTCGTATCGGCGTCTTGCGCATCGCCGACCCGCAGCGTTTCGAGTACGGCTCCGGCCTCCCTCAACTCCACGATCGAAAGGTCGCAGCGAGCACCGGGCGCCGTGGTCGTCAGGCGGATCGTGACCGACTCCACCTCCGCATGGGCGACCCCTCCAGCACGCGTGGTCCGGTTGCGGGCCTGTAGGCGGCGTTCCTCGATCCGCCGTGTGAAGCGGTCGTATGCCTTGACGACGTCGAGGCTCGGGCCGCGCATCGCGATCCGGCCGCGATCGAGCCAGATCGCCTGGTCGCAGAACATCGTGACCTGGTCGAGCGCGTGCGAGACGATGAGGATCGATGCGCCGCTCTCCACGAGGCTCTGCATGCGCTCCGTGGCGCGTCCGGAGAAGTAGGCGTCGCCCGCACTGAGCAACTCGTCCACGATCAGCGTCTCCGGACGCATCGCGGTCGCCGTCGCGAACGACAGCCGCGCCTGCATCCCGGCGGAGTAGGTGCGAAACGGCTGGTAGAGAAAGTCGCCGAGTTCCGTGAACTCAGCGATGTCGATGATCGCCTCTTTGATGCCGGCCTGGCTCATCCCTTGGTAGGTGAGCGACGCGCGAATGTTCTCGTAACCCGTGAACTCCGGATGGAACCCGGCGCCCGCGTCAAGCAGCGCCTGCACCTGACCGTTGACCTCGACGGTCCCCTCCGTGGTGGCGACGTTCTGCGTGATCAGCTTGAGGAGCGTGCTCTTCCCCGCTCCGTTGCGGCCGATGACGCCCAGGCGCTCTCCCTTGCGCAGTTCGAGGTCGACGCCTCGCAACGCCCAGAACTCGCGCGCCGCTGGTCGCCGCCCCCGGGGCATGAAGCGGGAGAGGCCGAGCGCATCGATCAGCCGGTCGTTGCGACCGTCGTAGATGCGGTACATCTTCGCCACATCCTTGAGGCGGACGGCAAACTCCTCAGACATAGTCGGCGACCACCGGCTTGAGCCGAGCGAAGACCCAGGAGCCCAGACCGAACAACACAAGCGAGAACACGACGAGCGCAGCCCAGTGCTCAGGAGCGGGGCTGAATCCGAGGACCATCACGTCCTGGTACGCGGTGATGAACCATGCGACCGGGTTGATGTAGAGCAGGACCTTGAGCTGGGGCGGAACCTGCTCCGGAGTGAACGCGATCGGCGAGGAGATCAGCAGCAGCAGCAGCGTGATGGTGACGACGTTCTGCACATCACGCACCAGCACGTTGACGAGCGAGAGGATCCACCCGATGCCGATCAGCGCGAGGATCTGAAGGAACCACACGACCGGCGTCAGGAGCACGAACGGAGTCAGCAGCCCGACGATCGCCCCGCCGGCGAGCACGACGGTGATCCCGACGACCATCGTGCCCTGAGCCACGAGCACTGCCGTAACCGGCGTCAGGTCGATCGGGTAGACGGTGTTCGAGAAGACCTGGGTGTTGGTGAGTACCGAGCCCAGGCTCGCCGACAGCGACTCGGCGAGCGTCAGGAACGGCACGAGCCCGCTGAAGATGAACAGCACGTAGCCGGCCGTCGAGAGCGTCGGGACATCGACCTTGAAGATCTCGACGTAGATCAGCGCGTAGACCGACAGCAACAGCGCCGGGGCCAGGAACACCCAGCCTGCACCGATGTGTGAGCCGGCGTAGCGCGCGCGCATCTCGCCTGCAAGCACCCGCGTCAGCAGATGCCAATGAAGAATGATGAAGCGCATGCTGCCCCAGCGTTGGCCGGGTGCCGAGCGCCGGCTCGGCCGATCGGCAGGGGCACCACTCGTCGCGGGGCTGTCAGCGCTCATGGTGTTCCGGTCACCTCATACGCCCGCTAGACCGACGCGGATCCGCTGAGCTGCAGTCCCGGAACGCGATCCGCGTGGCGGCTCATGCAGCGCTCGATCCAGTCGAGGTTGTCGCGAGTCCACTCGATCGTGCGCTCCAGGCCCTCACGCAGCTCGACCTTCGTGAGGAAGCCGAGTTCGCGCTCGGACTTGCCGGTGGTGCCGTAGCGCTGGCCGGAGCGGTCCCAGTCGCGCGGCGGGCCGATCTCGACGCCGCCTGCGTTGCCCACCAGCTCGTTGATCATCTCGGCCAGCTCGAGCACCGATGTCTCGACGCCGCTCGCGAGGTTGTAGACGCCCCCGGCCTGCGCCGTGCTGCGGCGCAGGCGATCAGGCCGCGAGCGATGTCCTCCACGTAGATGAAGTCACGCGTGGCGACTCCGCCGTTGTCGACGACGAGCGGCCGGCCCTTGAGCGCCCGGTAGATGAACGTCGGCGTCACGTTGCGCCAGACGGTGTTCACGGTGCCGCGCCAGCGGCCGGCGCCGAGCACCTCGCCGGGTCCGTAGACGTTCTGGAAGCGCGCCTTGACGAACGGCACGCCGTGACGGCGCTGGTAGTAGTTGCCGTACAGCTCGCCGACGATCTTCGAGATCGAGTAGGGCGAGTCATGCCACATCGTCGGCGCGGCGTCCTCGTCGGTCGCGCCCTTGGCGCCGTCGAACGTCTTCTCGGCGACCGCGCAGCCCGCCGAGGAGTAGACGACCTTCTCCACAGCCGGACGGTCCTTCAGCGTCTCGCAAAGCTTCAGCGTCGTCAGCAGGTTGTGCTCGTGGTCGGCGAGCGGATCGGCGATCGAGCTCTGGTTGCCGTGATAGGTGGAGAGATGGAAGACCCAGCTCACGTCGTACGGGATCGCGGTCAGCACGTCGTCCTCGGTGATCGACTTCTCGACCAGCTCGACGCGCGCGTCGTCCGGCAGGTTCTCGCGCTCGGCCGACAGCAGGTTGTCGACGACGAGCACGTGCTCGGCGCCGCCGGCAGCAGCTTGCGCACGAGATTCGATCCGACGAACCCCGCTCCGCCGACGACCAGCGCCCTGCGCCCGGCGATCCCTCCCTCGCTCACCGCTCCGCCATCTTCAGGTGCGTGAACGTCTGCGTGATGCCGTGCTCGCGGTACCAGGCGATCGCGTTCGCGGCGCCCTCGGCGAGCGGCGTCTTGGGCGTCCAGCCGAAGTCGGCCTGGATGCGCGAGGGGTCGAGCAGGATCGTGTAGGCGTCGTCCTCGCCGCGCGGGCGCACCTCGACCGGCTCGTCGAGCTCGATCTCGAGCGCCGCGAGCGCCGCGTCGAACACGTCCTTGATCGACTCGTCCGAGCCGCTTGAGAGGTGGTAGTGGCCGACGGCCGGTGCCGGCGATCGCCATCGCGAACGACGTCGACCACGTCGTCGACGTAGACGAAGTCGCGGCGCGTGTCGACGACGAAGCACGGCTTGCCCTCGGTCAGGCGCTGGAAGAACGTCGGCAGCGGGCCGCTGAGGTTGCGCGGTCCGTAGGCGTTGGCGAGCCGCATCGAGACGAAGTCGATGCCGCTCAGCTCGATGTACTGCTCGCCCGCCGTCTTGGAGATCGCGTAGCTCGAGTCCGGGCGGATCGGATGCGCGAGCGTGATCGGCTGCTCGAGCGGCGTCGTCCCGTAGCAGAGCGCCGTCTGGAAGTAGACGATCCGCCCGGCGCTCGCTGCGCTGCGCGGCGCGCACGACGTTGACCGTGCCCAGCGCGTTGGTGTTGACGTCGCCGGTCCAGTTGTCGGGGTCCTCGTACGACGCCGCGGCGTGCGCGACGACATCCGGGCGGAAGCGATCGAACGCCTCGTCCACCACGTCGGCGTCGACGATCGAGCCCTCGATCACCTCGAGCCCGTCGGCCGGCGACAGGTTGTCGCGCCGGCCGGTCTCGTAGTTGTCGATGACGAGCACCTCGTTCCCGGCCTCGAGCATCCGCTCGGCCAGGTGGGAGCCGAGGAACCCGGCGCCTCCCGTGATCAGAACCTTCACAGCGTCACTTCCTCCTCGGTGAGCATTCCCTGGAACTCCGCCTGCGCGGTCGTGGAAGCGCCGCTGCCAGAGCTCCAGCGACAGCATGCCCCACGTCTGCGCCCGAAGCGCCGCCTCGCTGTCATGCCCTCGACGACCGGGCGTTGTCGAACAGCTCGCGCCCTGCGCGCGGCCTGCGAGCTGAGGACGTCGGTGACGAAGTCCTGCGCCGGCCCGGCCATCCACTCGTCAGCGGCACCGGGAAGCCCATCTTGTCCTTGCGATCGGCGACCTCCGGCGGCGGAACGATCTCGCGAGTGACCTCGCGGAACACGTGCTTCATCGTGGCCGTCCTTGAACTTGACGTTCGGCCGGCATCGTCGCCGCCAGCTCGACCAGCGCGGTGGTCCAGCAACGGCACGCGCGACTCGAGCCCGTGCGCCATCGAGACGCGGTCCTCGACCTGCAGCAGCGCCGGCAGCAGCGTCTTGAAGTCGAAGTGGGTCATCTTGTCGAAGTAGGACTCGTGGCCGACGTTGTCGCCGTTGAAGATCTCGCGGAAGGTCTCGAACGGCGAGTAGTCGCCGAGCGCCTCGGTTCGAACCTCGTCGTCGAGGTCGCGGGCCCGGTTGATGAGGCGGAAGTAGCGCGCGTCGAGGTCCTCGAACAGCCCCTCGCGCCAGAACTCCTTCAGCAGCGGCTTGTAGTCGCGCAGCGACTCGAGGTTGGGGATGATCGACTCGTAGGTGACGACGAAGTTGCCGTCGTCGCTCGGTGCCGTCGATCGCGGCCTTGATGCACTGCTCGAAGTAGGCGATCAGGTAGCGCGTGTAGCCGCCGAAGATCTCGTCGCCGCCCTGGCCGCCGAGGATCACCTTGCGCGTGCTCGCCGCGGCGCGCGGAGACCATGTACTGCGGGAACGAGCCCGGGCCGGCGGCGGGGTAGTCGAGGTGGTAGATGACGTCCTCGATCGATGTCGATGAAGTCGTCGACGCCGATGTCGACGAGCTCGTGCAGGTCGAGGCCCGCGCGTCTCGGCGACGGCCGCGGCGTAGGGGCTCTCGTCGTAGCGCGCGTCCTCAGGGAACCTGCCGGTGAAGGCCGCCATGCCCTGCCCTGCGTGCGCGGCCGGCCAGCGTGGCCGACCGCGCTTGAGTCGAGGCCGCCGGAGAGGTAGGCGGCGACCGGGACGTCGCTGCGCAGGTGATAGGCGACCGACTCCGTCGAGCAGCTCCTCGCTCGCGCTCCTCGAAGTAGCGCTCGGTGTGGTCGAAGTCGAGGTCGTAGTGGACCTCCCAGTAGCGCTCGGCGACGCACCGTCCCGTGCGCGACGCGCAGCGAAGTGGCCCGGCAGCAGCTCGCTGAACGCCCTTGAACAGCGTCTTGCCGGCCAGGCAGAACTGGAACGCCAGGTAGTCCTCGAGCCCGTCGGGGTCGGTCTCGATCGCGGGCAGGAACGGCATCAGCGCCTTGGCCTCGGAGGCGAAGTAGAAGCACGTCGCCCGACCTGGCGTAGTAGAGCGGCTTGATGCCGAAGCGGTCGCGCGCGCAGAAGCAGCTCGCTCGGCCTGCTCGTCCCAGATCGCGAACGCGAACATGCCGCGGAGCCGCTGCAGCGCACTCGATCGCCCCAGCGCTCGTAGGCTGCGCAGCACGACCTCGGTGTCGCAGCTGCGTGCGGAAGGGGTCGCCGCCGAGCTCGCTGCGCAGCTCGACGTAGTTGTAGACCTCGCCGTTGTAGGCGATGACGCTGCCGGCCTCGTCGGACATCGGCTGCTGCGCCGTGCTCGACGTCGATGATCGAGAGCCGGCGATGAGCGAGCCCGACGTGACCCTGCGGGTGACACCCACACGCCCGAGTCGTCAGGGCCGCGGTGCGCGATCAGGTCGTTCATGACCCTGAGCCGGCGCTCGAGGTCAGGTACGGGATTGCCCCGAAGGTCGATGATGGCTGCGAAACCGCACATGTAAGAAGGGTGGACCTCTGCCGCTGTCCGCCGCGCGGCCGGATCGGTCCGAAACGTCGCGCCGAAGTATGCCCTACGAGGACCTGCCGCGCAGCCGCATCCTCCCACGGCGAAGGGCATCGAGGAGCCAGTCGGGAGCCCTCTGATAGAGCGCCTCGGGCACCGTCGCCGCGTACCGGCGCGTCCATTCCACGCGACGCCGAGGAGCGTCCCTGCGGAGCACGGCACCGACTGCCGGGCCGTCCGTCGGCCGTGCGACGGCGACGACACCGGCGTCATCCAGCACGCGGTCGTACTGCGCAACGAGGTCCTTGTACCCGTGCTCGCCGCTGGCGACGAGGTCCCGGTGCGGCGTTCTCCGCCACCTGGCGACGGAGATCCGGATCCTTGACCTGGGCAATGACCTCGTCCACGTTGGAGAAGTCCTTCCTGAGCGGGATGTAGTGCTCCATCGGCGTCATCAGGCCGGAGTAGCGTCCCTCGAAGAGCACCTGACAGACTCGGAAGGCCGCCGCCTCGAAATGCCGGGGGCCGATGACTCGGTAGTAGATGAGATCCTCGTAGGGGGCGAGCACATCGGCCATGTCGTCGACGGTCAGGTCGGGGTTCTCCTCGAGGCGCCGCACGTACTCCGGGTACACGACGTCGTCGATATCGAAGACCGAGGGCCCCGCCTCGACGCCGAGCGCGGCCTTGGACCTGCCGAGCAGCCGCCACCAGTCATCGCCGTAGAGCCGCCCCGAAATCGAGGTGTCGATGTCCAGAACCAGTCCGGAGTCACGTGCGGCCTCAGCAAAGCCGGTCGCGATCGCCGTCTTCTCCAGCGCGCCACGTCCCATGTACGGGAACAGCGACCGGCCTCGATAGGACACGTCGATCGAACGCTGGTCGTCGGGCAGCGCGAACCTCCGGGCCGCCTTGGTGGCACCTTCGCTCACGTATCCAGGCAGGCACGAGACGATCGTGCGGACGTTGCGTGCGGCCCGCGTACGTCGCACCGAACTGACTCGGCTCCAGCAGGGTGAACACGCAGTCGAACTGGTAGTCGTCGAGCATCCGGAATCGCTGAGCGTTGCGGATGTACTCGTCCTGGAAGAAGGCCGTCAGGTGAGCCTGGGTCGACTCGAGGTACTCCCACCACTCGTCGTCGAGCAGGTAGCGGTCGTTCGCCATCCCGAAGAGCGAGTAGTGCAGGACCACAGCGTCGAACTCCAGTCCCGTGAGGCCGTCGCGGGAAGCCGAGTTCCGCGTTCACACTCCAGACGCGGTGAGACGAATGCCGTGAGAAGGCGTCGATGTGCTGATAGATGTTGGCCGCGTCCGCGTACCCCGGGTACGTGAAGCGGTGGTACACGACGAGCACGCCGCGGACGCGGCGCCTCGTCGGGTCTGCGCCCCTGGATCTGCGACCAGGCTGGCGAGGGGTCGGTGCGCCGCTCATTGCTGGGCGTCGAAGCCTACTGCCGCAGCCCCTACGATCCTCGACCATGTGCGGCATCTGCGGCATCCTCGCGCGCTCTGACCAGTTCGCTCACGACGAGGCGACCGTCACCGCGATGCGCGAGACGATCGTCCACCGCGGCCCCGACGACGGCGGCTCGTGGACCGATCCCGAGCACGCGTCGCGCTGGGCCATCGCCGCCTGTCGATCGTCGATCTCTCGCCCGCCGGTCACCAGCCGATGGGGAACGAGGACGGCTCGGTCTGGATCGCCTACAACGGCGAGGTCTACAACCACGTCGCGCTCCGCGCCGAGCTGGAGGCCAAGGGCCACGTCTTCCGCTCCCACGCGACACCGAGGCGATCCTCCACCTCTGCGAGGAGGAGGGCATCCGCTGCGTCGAGCGCCTCGAGGGCATGTTCGCGTTCGCGATCTGGGACTCGAACCGGCGTGAGATGTTCCTCGCCCGCGACCGCCTCGGCGTCAAGCCCCTCTACTACGCCGACTCCCCCGCCGGACTGGTCTTCGGCTCTGAGATCAAGGCGATCCTCGCGCACCCGCAGATCAGCCCGGACCTCGATGAGGAGGCGTTCTTCCACTACCTGACGTTCGTCTGTACGCCGGCGCCGCTGACGATGTTCAAGGGCATCAGCAAGCTCGCACCCGCCGAGCGGATGCTCGTCAAGGCCGACGGACGGGTCGTGCGCGACACTACTGGAGCCCGATGTCGGCGGAGGCCGACGCCCAGGTGGCGGGCCGCTCCGACGAGGAGCTCGAGGGCAGGCTCATGGAGCTGCTGCGCGACTCGGTCTCCAAGCGCATGATGTCCGACGTCCCGTTCGGCGTCTTCCTTTCCGGCGGCGTCGACTCCTCGACCAACGTGGCGCTGATGTCCGAGCTGATGGACGATCCGGTGCGGACGTTCTCGGTCGGCTTCAAGGATCACGAGAAGTACAACGAGCTTCATCACGCACGCCGTGTCGCCGAGCGCTACGGCGCCGATCACCACGAGACCGTCATCGACTGGGACGACCTGACGGACTTCCTGCCCGAGCTGATCCACCACCAGGACGAGCCGATCGCCGACTGGGTCTGCGTGCCGCTCTACTTCGTGGCGAAGCTGGCGCGCGACGACGGGACGGTCGTCGTGCAGATCGGCGAGGGCTCAGACGAGATCTTCCACGGCTACCAGGGATACATCGACGCGGTCAACTTCCGCCGGCGCTACTGGGAGCCGTTCCAGCGCATTCCCCGGCCACTGCGCCGCGCGGCCGCGCGCACCATCGTCGCTGCCTCTCGGAGAACGGGCAAGGGCGCCTTCCACGCCGCATATGCCGCCGACGCCGCCGCCGGGCGGCAGCCGTTCTGGGGCGGCGCCATCGCGTGGCAGGGCGACCTGAAGGACCAACTGGTCGCCAATGGGCACGCGCAGCCGGACTCATACGAGATCGCGGACCGCTTCTGGCGCGAGGCCGAGCGCGACCGGCCCGGCGCCGACCTGCTTCAGAAGATGACCTACCTGGAGCTCAAGAACCGCCTTGCCGAACTGCTTCTGATGCGCGTCGACAAGATGCTGATGGCGACCTCCGTCGAAGGCCGCGAGCCGTTCCTGGACCATCACCTGGTCGAGTTCGCGATGGCGCTCCCGCCCGAGCAGAAGGTGCGCGACGGAGTCGGCAAGCACATCCTCAAGCGTGCGGTCGAGGACCTTCTGCCCCACGACCTCATCTACCGCCAGAAGCAGGGCTTCGGCGCGCCGGTCAGCGAGTGGTTCCGCGGCGAGCTGGGCGAACGCGCTCAGCGCGAGATCAGGAACTCGAGCCTCGCCGAACGTGGACTGCTGGACTACGACCGCGTCGACGAGATGTGGGCCGCCCATCGGGGGGGCTTGGAGTGGTCGTTCCAGCTCTGGAATCTCTACAACGTCAGCGCCTGGCACGACTACTGGGTCGCCGGACGCGCCCTCGCCTGACATGCTCCGGCGTCTCCGCGACGGCTTCGCGGCCTGGCGGCGGCTGGGGCCTCGGCGGGGCACGCTTGCCATTGCCCGCGTCGGCCTTGCACAGATGCGCGCACCCCTGCGACGAGCAGCCGTGCGACTCCGGCCGCCGCGGGCGAGCACATCGGACGTGCAGGCGGCACTGGGCGGGGCGCCGGCCACCGCAGCGCTGCGCGGCCCGGTTCTCGCAGCGCTGCCCACCGTGGCCGCGTGGGAGCGCGAGCTGGACGGGCTCGGCGACGCTGAGCGCGCGGACCTGCTCGCCCGCGCCGACGCCGTCGCCGCGCACCGATTCGACCTGCTCGGCTCCGGCCCCGTCGACCTGGGCCGACAGATCGACTGGCAGCGCGACTTCAAGCACGGCCGCTCGTGGCCGCGCGTGCACATCTCGCAAGCGACGATCAGCCTACGGCGACGGCTCGGACATCAAGGTGCCGTGGGAGCTGTCGCGCTTCCAGCACGCGCCGCTGCTCGCCGCCGCGTACCGGGTCAGTGGTGAGCGACGTTACTCGGACGAGCTCGGCGCGCAGCTCACGCACTGGATCGCCGCCAACCCAGTCGAGATGGGCGCCAACTGGGTCTGCACGATGGACGTCGCGATCCGCGCAGCCAACTGGGTCGCCGCGCTCGCGCTCTGCGCCGCGGCCGGAGACGAGCCCGACTGGCTCGACGCGGTCGTCGCAAGCCTCTTGCTCCACGGCCGCTTCATCCGCTCGCACCTCGAGTGGGGCGACGTTCGCGGCAACCACTACCTGTCCGATGTCGCCGGGCTGCTGCCGGTCGCGGCGCTGTTCAGCGGCAGCCGCGAGGGCCGGGCATGGGCGACGCTGGGCGACCGGCGAGCTGGAGCGCGAGATGGCCTACCAGGTGCGAAGCGACGGCTGCGACCACGAGGCCTCGATCCCCTACCACCGGCTCGTCTGCGAGCTGTTCGTGTGCGGCGGGCAGGCCGCCGAGGCGCTCTGCCCGGGTCGGCTCTCCCCCGCGTTTCACGATCGCCTTCGGCTGATGCTCGACTTCGTCGCCGATCACACGCGCCCCGACGGTCTCGCTCCTCAGGTCGGGGACGCCGACTCGGGACGCTTCCTGCCGCTCGGCGACTACGCGGCGCTCGACTTCCGCGATCACCGCCACCTCTTCAAGCAGGCAGGCGCCCCGATTCCTGATGCGGCGGCTCAACGGGCGAGCGCGGCCTACCCGCAAGGCGGCTACCACGTCCTGCGAGGCGGGACGCTGTTCGCGCTCGTTCGCTGCGGCGACGTCGGCCTCGACGGTGTCGGCGGCCACGCCCACAACGACCAGCTCTCGTTCGAGATGAGCGCCGGTGAGCAGCCGCTGATCGTCGATCCGGGGGCCTACCTCTACACCGCGGACCCCAAGGCGCGCAACGACTTCCGGGCTACGGCGGCGCACGCGACGCTGACGATCGACGGCTCCGAGCAGAATCCGCTTCGCGAGGACTACCTCTTCTCGCTTCCTGACCGCACGCGTGCGCAGACGCTGCTGTGGGAGCCCCGCGACGAGGGGGCCGTGTGGGAGGGCCGGCACCACGGATACGAGGACCTGCCCGAGCCGGCGACGCACACGCGGCGCCTGGAACTCGACGGCGTCGACCGGGACGATCAACATCACCGACGTCGTGACGAGCGCAGGTCGCCACGAGCTGGCCTGGAGCTTCCCGCTCGCCCCCGGAGCACACGCCCGAGCCGAGCACGGGCGGGCGAGCGTCGAGCTGGCCGGCGGGCGCCACGCTCGACATCCACGCGCCGGGCTGCGAGGTCGCCGTCGAGTCCGGATGGTTCTCACCCGCATACGGGGTTCGCGAGCCCGCGAGCATCGTCCGGCTTCGCCGCACCTCGAATCCCGACGAGGATCGCCAGGAGATCACGCTCAGTTACCGTGCCCGCGCGTGACGGGGATCGACCGACACCACGACGACTGGGAGCAGCTCGCCGAGCTCGACCCGATGTGGGCGATCCTCTCCTCCCCTGAGCGTCGCTTCGGGAACTGGGACTCAGACGAGTTCTTCGCCACCGGAGAGCTGGAGGCCGCGCAGCTGCTGAGCCGCGTCGACGAGCTCGGCGGCCTGGCCGGCTCCGGTTGGGCGCTCGACTTCGGCTGCGGCGTGGGCCGCGTCTCGCGCGCGCTCGCGAAGGCGTTCGATCACGTCGTGGGAGTCGACATCTCCGAGACGATGCTCGCGCGTGGGCGCGATCTCAACTCCGATGTCGCAAACGTAGAGTTCGTCCACAACGCAGCACCGGACCTGCACGTGCTCGGAGCACAGCGCTTCGACCTGGTGTACTCGAGCATCGTGCTTCAGCACCAGCCCAGCCGCGAGCTGGCGCGTGCCTACATCGATGAGCTGATCCGGGTGCTCGCCCCCGGCGGACGACTCGTCTTCCAGATCCCGCTCGACATCCCGCGGCGGTACCGGCTGCGCGTCGTGCGCCGCGCGTACAACGGCCTGCACTCGCTGGGCGTGTCGCCGCGGACGCTCTACCAGCGCCTCCACCTTCACCCGATCAGCATGCTCTTCGTGCCGGAGGACGATCTGCGGGGCTGGCTGTCCGCCGTGCGCGTCGATGCGATCGACCGCGCGCAGAGCGGACCGATTCTCAGCGGGACCGTCTACGCGACGCTGTCCGCCTGATGCGCCGCGCGCTGCTGGTGACGCACCGCGCGCCGACGCAGGCCGGAGGCGCCGCCGCACGCTGGCGTTCACTCGTTCAGAGGCTGCCCGACCACGGCTGGCGGCTCGACGTCATCAGCGCAACCGCGCGAGCCGGCGCCTCGGAGATGACCGACACGGACGGCCCGGCCGCCGGGCGGCGCGCGCGGGCGATGGGCCGCGCCGGCCGGGTCGTCGATCCACTGTTCGCGCTCGCCGGGCTGCGTCCGGACGCGCTGCCGCCGTCGATGCTCTGGATCCCGCGTGGCGCGCTTGCCACCCGTCGCGCCCTCGCCGCCGGACGGTACGACGCGATCGTCGCGACCGGCCCGCCCATGGCAGGCCTGCTCGCAGCGCGCCTGGGACTGGCTCGCGAAACGCCGCCGCTCGTCGTCGAACTGCGCGATCTGTGGGCGCGCAGCCCGGCCTTCGACCGCGGCGGCCCGCTGCTCCCAGCGCTCGAGCGCAGCGTGGTCGCGCGCGCGGCGGCGGTCGTGGCGATGACCCCGGAGGCCGTGGCCGACCTCCGAGCGCGCCACGCCTCGGTCGCCGAGCGGATCGTGGAGATCCCCAACGGCTACGAGCCCGAGCTTCTGGACGGCCGCGACGAACCGCGCGAGCGGCGGCCCGGAGCACCATTGACGATCCTGCACTCAGGCGCGCTGACGCCGGACCGCCCGCTGGCGCCGCTGCTCGCCGCCCTCGCCGGCGACGACCGCTTCCGGGTCGTTCTCCACGGCTTCGTCCACCCCGACATCTTCGCGACGGTGAAGGGGCACGGGTCTGTCGAGGTGGTGGCCCCCACCTCGTGGCGCGACGCGATCGACCGCATGCGTCGCGCGGATGCCCTTCTCGTCACTCAGGCGCGAGCTGCCGGAGACGCGACCGCGGTCGCCAGCAAGGTGTACGAGTACCTGGCGATCGGCCGTCCGATCCTCGCGACCACGGACGGCGGAGCGACCGAGCGGCTGCTTGCGCGACTCGGCGCCGACGGCCTGTGCGCACGCCTCGACGACCGCGCCGGGATTCGCGCCGCCCTCGACCGGCTCGCGTCCGAGCCCCCGGCGCCCGTCCCTGTGAAGCGGCTCGCGCGCTACAGCAGGGCCAGGATCGCCGCCGACACGGCTTCCCTGCTGGACCGCGTCGCGTCAGGGTCGCAGACGACTTCGCCCCGACCCTAGGCCGATCAGCTTCGCCGGCGAGACGCCGGTGCCCCCGGCACGAGGCCGACGTCAGCGCTGACCGCCTCGAGCACGTCGGCGATGCGCTCGGACGCACGCCCGTCCCAGCCCGCCGGAACGCGTCGCGGCGCGCCCCCGGACCTGTTCGATGATCAGCGGCGCCTCGACGATTCGCTCGGGCCGCAGTCCGAGCAGCACGTTCGTGCCCTGATCGACCGTCACCGGGCGCTCGGTGTTGTCGCGCAGCGTCAGGCACGGCACCCCGAGGAAGGTCGTCTCCTCCTGGATGCCGCCCGAGTCGGTCAGCGCACCGGCGGCATCGGACAGCAGCGACAGGAACTCCAGGTAGCCCAGCGGCTCCACCACGCGCACGTGCGGCGACGCCACGTCGAGCCCCTGAGCGGCCATGCGCGCGGTCGTCCGGGGATGCGCCGGGAAGACCACCGGCAGCTCACGTCCGACCTGCTCCAGCGCCGCCAGCGCGTCCGCGAGCAGCGGCCCGTCGACGAGCGCGGGGCGGTGCAGCGTGACGACGAGGTAGTCGCCGGGGGTCAGCCCATGGGCCTGCGGCCGCACCCGCACCTTCGATCCGCTCGCGCATCGCCACGAGCGTGTCGATCATCGTGTTGCCGACGTCATGGATCGCATCCGGCGGCCGCCCCTCGCGCTCCAGGTGCAGGCGCGCCTCGGGCGAGTGGATGAACAGCAGGTCGCTGATCGCGTCGGTCAGGATCCGGTTGATCTCCTCGGGCATCGTCCGGTCGAAGGAGCGCAGGCCGGCTTCGACATGGGCCACGCGCAGCCCGAGCTTCGCCGCGACCAGCGACGCGGCGAGCGTGGAGTTGACGTCACCCGGCACGAGCACCACGTCGGGCTGCAGCTCCTCCAGCACCGGCTCCAGCCGCTCCATGACGCGCGCGGTCGTCTGCGCGTGGGACCCCGACCCGACGCTCGAGCCGGACATCCGGCTCGCCGCACGCCGAGCTGCTCGAAGAAGACGTCCGACATCGCCGCGTCGTAGTGCTGCCCGGTGTGGACGAGCGTGTGCTCGAATGCCCCGTCGCGGCGGGCCAGCGCAGCCGCGACCGGCGCGATCTTCATGAAGTTGGGCCGCGTGCCGACGACCGACACGACCTTGACCGGAGCCATGCCGGCGTTATCGGCGCCGCGTCACTGGGCGCGGATGACGCACGGGATCAGCTTGTCGTCGGTCGCGACCTGACCGCCCTTGAGGAAGTTGCGGTACTTGAACGGCCAGCCCTTGCCGGTGCACTTGCGCGGAGCCTCGATGTAGCTGATCAGCTGCGTGCGCTTCCTCTTCTTGCCGACGCGCTTGCGTATGCGCTTGCCGACCTTGACGCTGAAGTCCTCGATCGAGACGAACTGGTCGGTCAGCAGCTGGATGCCCTCCGGCGGGATCCTGAGATCGAACTCGAAGCCGAAGTCGCCGCGATTGATCTTGCGCAGCCTGCCGCGCAGGATCACGGTCACCGCCGTCGTCGGCTCGAACGCGTAGATGATCAGCTCGCGGTTGTTGTTCGTTCCGCGGCCGTTGAAGATCCGCAGGCTCGCCGTGAACGGGAGCGCGATCGCCCTGACGTGCGACTCGCCCGACCCGATCTGCGAGGCCGAGGGACATGCCCGGTAGCCCTGGGTCTGGAGCTGGCCGTCCGTGGCCCGGCACTGGGCGAAGCGGTGCGTGTTGACCTTCGCCTTCGGGAACTCGATCAGGATCCGTTCCGTGACCGGCATCTGCTCCTGGCCCTGGCTCTCGGTCATCTTCGCCCCGAGCAGCAGGTTGAGCGCCCAGCCCTGATTCAGCGGCTGGTCGAGCAGTTCGGCTCCTATGTCGAGGTCGGCCGTCACGACCGCCTGCGCGGCGGGCGCCGTGATCGCCGTCGCGGCCAGCGACGCAGTCAGCGAAGACGGCGAGGCGCCGCCGGGTCTGAGTCCTCATCGTCGTCCTCCATCTCATCGGGTCTTGTGATTGTGGCCGAAGCGCCGGCGCAATGTGTCATGCGTCAGCGGCGACGCCGCCGCGGCCCGCGGACTAGAGTGCGCTCGCCATGAGCGAGTCCCGCCAGCCGGGTCGTGGACGACCTGGGGCATCCCGGTCGTCATCTACGTCGTCGCGGTCGCCGTCTACGCGCTGCTGGGCTCGCTGCAGGAGATGCCCGCTGATCGCACCCGACGAGTTCCTCTACGGGCACCTCGCGCGTTCGCTGGCGGACGGAGAGGGCCTCTCGTTCTACGGCGTCACGCAGCAGCTGCAGACCGCGCTCTACGTCTACCTGCTGGCGCCGAGCTGGCTGCTCGCTTCCGGCGAGTCCGCCTACGAGCTCGCGAAGCTCGACGGGGGCGCTCATGGCCTGCGCCGTGGTGTTCCCCGTCTGGATCCTGGCGCGGCGCCTGATGCCGCCCGGCCGCGCCGCCATCCCCGTCGCTGCTGTCCGTCGCCGGCACGTGGATGCTCAGCACCGCGGGCCTGCTCACCGAGAACCTCGCCTACCCGCTCGGCACGGCGGCGCTCGTCGCCGGCGTGCTCGCACTGCGCGAGCCGGACCGCCGCTGGGGCGTGGCTCGCGTTCGCGTTCGCGATCGCGGCGACCGCCGCGCGCGCCCAGATGGCGCGTGCTCTTCCCGATCTTCCTTGCCGCGATCCTGCTCGAGGTCGCGTTCGCCGATGACCGCCGTGCACAGCTGCAGCGCCACCGCGTGCCGATCGTCGTCCTCGGCCTGATCGTGGCGGCGGGGCTGATCGTCGTGCTGGGCGGCTCGACGTCGCTGCTCGGCCCCTATGCCAGACGTCTCCGAGTTCAGCCCGTCGCTCGGTCTCGTGCTGACGAAGACCGCAGAGCAGTGGCTCGGGCTGGCGGTCCTTTGCGGCGTGGTGCCGCTGGCCGCGCTCGTGGCCGTCGGCGCGCAGCGATCCAGCTGGCGCGACCGTGATCTCGGGCCGCTGCTGTGCGTGGCCGTTCCGACCGTGGTGCTGCTGCTGCTCCAGACCGGCTACTTCAACGCCGGCGCGAGCGACGGCGGCATACCGTGGAGCATCGAGCGCTACGTGGCGTACGCCGCTCCCGCTGCTGCTCGTACTGCTCGTTCGCGGCGCTCGATCGTGGACGCCTGCGCGGCGCACGGCTCGCGCTTGCGGGAGTCGCCGTGGGGCTCACGCTCATCGCGACGCCCGAGATCCGTGCCGCCTTCGAGGAACGCGCCCAGTTCGCCGTCAGCGACCTCGTCGGCGCCGACCCGTGGACTCGCGCTCACGCTGGCGGCGCTGCTGGATCGTCGGGGTCGCGCGCGCTGATCGTGACGCGACTGCACGGATCGCGCGCGATCGCTCGCGATCGGCGGCCTGCTGCTCGTTGTGCTCGTGCTTCAGAGCCAGGTCGATCTGGCGCTGGCAGATCGACCTCACCGACCAGGTTCGCGCGCAGTATCCCGCGAGCCTCTCGTGGGTCGACGACAACGCCGGCGGCCCGGTCACGCGGATGTACCTGTTCCAGAACTCCGCGCTCTTCCAGGCACGCCGACTTCTTCAACGAGCGACATCGAGCAGGTGCTGGGCCCGTCGCGTCGACGGTGCCGGGCCGCCCGCCGCTCGGGCCTGACCTGCTCCTGGATCGTCGACGGGCGCGGGGTGCTCCAGGTCGAGCGCCGGCCTGCGGCCCGGTCGCGCAGGCGGATCTGGAACGACGACCCCTTCGTGCGTGATGAGCTTCCACGGCGGCAGGATCCTCGCGCGCGACCCGAACCTCGGGCAGGTGATCGCCGTGCCCGCCGACGCCGCGGCTTCGCTCGATCATCCGCAAGCCCTGCCAGCGGCGCGACGCTCGACGCTCGGCGAGACGGCTCACCCGAAGGGCATCCCGAGCAACGTCCGCTGCACGCCGCACATGTCGATGAACCTCTGGGTCGACTCGCCCGGAACGCTCGAGATGACGTTCGAGGGCGGCAGGTCGCGCCGCAGCACATCAGGCAGGGCGCGCGCTCGTGGACGCTCGCGCCCGACGAAGCGGACCACGATCCGGATCCCGATCAACGCGGCTGCGAGCAGCCTCGCCTTCGCGACCGACTGGAACCGCAGCGCGGGGGCGCCGCGCCTGGTCGAAGCCGTTCTTCGTCACCGGGCGAGAACCGCGAGCCACTGCATCTGATCGATCGGCACTGCCTCACGCAGGCGGCGCGGTTCTGCTACAACGCCGAACCGGCGGATCGTGCGCAGCACGCGACCAGTCCGTCCCGGATGACGACCAAGGAAAGACCGATGCCTGATCTGACACGACACACGAAAGCCGATGCTCGCCGCGGCGCTGCTCGCCGGACTCACGCTGACCGCGTGCGGTGGCGACGACGACAAGTCCGACTCAGCGAAGGCCGCCGCGGCTCGTCGCAGCGCAGTCCGCCGCATCGGCCATCGACCACCGGCCGAGCGGGCAGACCAGACTCGACCGACGAGGAAGTCGTCGAAGGACGGGAAGTCCGACCGACCAGGCCTCGTCGGCACCGAGCAGTCGGCCAACGCGCCGGCGCCCAACGGACCCGAATGCCGAGGTCGATCCCCGTCGACGGCCAAGCCGGCGTCGCTGAAGGTCGGTGGCCTGAAGGTCAAGGTCGAAGCTGGACCGGGTCGTCGACCCGGTCAAGCCCGACGTCGACGAGGCCCAGCCCGGCAACCGCCTGCTCGGCGTGTACGTCGAGTCGCAGGCCAGCGGGCAAGTACGAGCCGTCGCGGGTGGTCACGGTCGCCGCTCTGACGACCAAGGACGGCAAGTCCTACCCGGTGCGCGTGATGAGCGGCGGCGAGTGCGAGGGAAGCTTCTTCCCCGCGGCCTTCCTGGTGCAGAGCAAGAAGGTGCGCAGCGGCTGCATCGGCTTCGAGATCCCTAAGACCGCCAAGCCCGAGGAGATCGTCCTCGGCGTCAGGTCCACGACGACGGGCAAGAGCCAGAGCCGCCGGTGGAAGCTGCCCGCCGCCGAGTGACGCCGACCGTCGCGACGGCCGCCGCAGGCGCCTGAGCGAGCGCGCGGGTGCCTACGGCGGCGGCGGGCACGTCGCCGACCATGACGTCGGCGTCGAACGAGGTGAGCTGCAGCTGCGCCGGGAACGGCGCGGCGCCGACGGTCTCCATCGGCGGCACCAGCGGAGTGCTCACCTCGGTGCAGTCGTTCGCCGGCGGGACGGTCGGACCCGCTCAGCGCCGCACTCGGGGCGCAGCCCCAGATGTTGCCCGTCGTGATCGGCTGCGGCTGCGCGGGCTCGGTCGCCGTGATCTTGCCGAGCCGCAGCGCGCCGCCCGCCGTGATCGAGGGCGCGATCCGGAAGCGACCGGACCACGCGACGCGCACCGGCTGAGCCCACGGCTCGGTGCCCGTCGATGCCGGCAGGTCGAAGTCCGCGCGTCATCGGGCGCTCAGGCAGGTCGCAGTGGTGCGCCTGACCCGTGACCTGACGTTCAACTTGACGTAGAGATCACCGTCCGCCGCTGCGCTGAAGGGATTGAGCAGCGTCCACGACAGCGCTCCTGAGGTCATCCCGATCGGGACTCCCGGCGTCTGCTCGACGAACGCCGGCTCGGGATCGGGCGGCGGCGCACCGCAGTCGCCGAAGTTCGCGACTCCGCAGCGCGCTGTCGGACGAGATCTTGATGTTCTGTCCCGTACGCGAAGCCGTCGAGCCGAACCCGCCGAGGTTCGAGCCGAAGTCCATCTCCATGGCGAACTGGCCCTCGAGCGGCGAGTGTCTGCGCTCCGGCCGGCACCGGATAGGTCAGCGGGTCCAGCGGCCTCAGCAGCGAGAGGAACGTCACGTCGAGGGCCGCGCCCTCGCGCAGGCGCACCGTCAGCGGCAGTTTGAAGTTGACCGTGCTGGCACGCCGCAGGAAGCTGCGGCTCAGCACGGCTCGCGGGTTACGCCGCACCTGACGCCTCAGCACGCGCCGTGTGCGGGCCCGCCGCTTGGCGCGCCGCACGCGTGCCTGCGCGAGCCTTGGCACGCGGGCTCAGGCCTTGCTGGCGACAGGCCGATTCTTCGCAGCGGTCGCGGCTGAGATCGCCGCCTCGAACCGGAGGCGCGAGAGGCCGCCGAGGCCCCGGCGACGAGGCAGACGGCGGCGACGGCCGAGATCAGCGAGCGCGACGAGACGACGCAGCGCGAGCCGCGCGTGAACGTCGCGAATGTCGAACCTCTTGCTGCAACCCGACCGCCTCCATGCGTCCTCCCCCGACGCGAAGCGTCTCGTGGGGAACAGTACTCGAAATTTCCGCATTACGCGACGTTTTCGCCGCGTACCGACGCCTCGTGCCCTGGCCTTGAGACAAGCCTCGACCGAGCAGCGTCACGTGGCCCGCGCAAGTTCATCCTTTCGGATGATGCGCCGACGACGCGATAACCAGTACCCTGCGCGATGGCAGGGGGGAAAGGTCCAACCATCAAGGAGGAGTGACGTGTCCCTGAGAAGGCGCGTACTTCGTGTCGTGGCGCTTGCCACGGCCGTTGCCATGATCTTCGGAGCATTCGCGGGTTCCGCGAGCGCGAAGAAGATCTCGAAGAAGCAGAAGGCTGCTATCAGCAAGCAGCTGCGTAAGCAGATCAAGAAGAACCCGCGGGTCATTCGCAGCAAGAGCTTCCTGCGCAAGGCAGGTCTTGTCGACTTCCGTCTGCCGGTCACGATCCGCATTCGCGGTGGGTGCTCGGGCGGCGGCGGCGCAGGCGTCTGCGCGGACGACGACCGCAGGCGGCACGGCGCCGCAGTCGACGACGACCGCCCGGAGACCGCGCTCAACTAGCGCGGTCAACCGCGCGGCGAACGTCAACCTCGGCCCGTCGCTCGGTCAGCGTCCGGTCAACCTGACCGGTTCGCTGGCTGCTGAGGTGACGTTCAAGGACTCGTACGACGGCGGTGCCCTGGGCAACGTCAGCCTCGAGATCCTGCCGTCGGCCACGAAGACGCTTGGGACGAACTCGGTTCCGCTGCTGTGGAACCCGGACGTCGACTCGCTGTCCTCGCGCATCGACGCGAACTTCGCACAGGCCGCGATCACGGCTGGTTCGTCGGTTGCCGCGGCACTCTGCCTTCCACGGTTGGGAGAGCAAGGTCCAGGGCTGCACCGACTTCCGCAACGAGGCTGCGCCCAGCGCGCGCACCTACGTCCCGGGCGCACTCGGCTCGTACAGCGCTCTGTGGTACGGCTCGAGCCGTTCCCGGCGCTCCCGGCTCGGCGGTCTGCCGGGCTTCCCGGTGGTCGATCCGCTCGGTCCAGCGCACGCGGCTCTCACCGTCGTACTTCCTGCCGGTCTCGCCGGGTGTCGACGACGTGACCAACCTGACGTACGGGTCCACGTTCCGGACGTCGCGGCGACCCGGACGAGTACCTCGGCCCGACGCCGACGCCGTTCCCGTACCCGGCCATCGATCCCGATCCGACTGCTGGTGATCCCACGATCGCCAGCAACGCGCGTGACACGGTGCTCCGCACCAACGCGCTGTCGCTCGGTATCGCCACGGCAGGCACGCAGGTGGACACTGCGACCGGTACGCCGATCGCACCGAACACCCTGCCGACTGCTCAGGGCGGCCAGAGCGTCATCATCGGCAAGTCCGGTGGCGAGGCGAACCTGTTCGGGAACATCCCGGGCAAGGGCTACGGCATCGACGTGACGGTCAGCCTGGCTACGACGATCAACTCGATCTTCCGTATCCAGGACCAGGATGTGTTCGACACACCGCTGCTCGCTGGCGCCCAGTACCCGGCAGGCATCTTCAACTGCCGCCAGATCTGGTCCGGTGCGGTGCAGAACTACATCCCGGGCGTCCGTCTGAAGGGCGACCTGCGCATCTCGCCGGCCATCACCAAGGACGGCAAGCTGCGTATCGCGAAGGCGACGGTTTCCTCGCATGACGGCGAGGCCACACGTGTGGCCCTGTCGGCCTGCCTGATGCCGTACGACTCGTACAGCGTTACAACCGCGGGTGGCTACCCGACGACCGCTGGTAGCAGCGGCCTGACGCCGGCTGTCCCGGACTCTCGCTACGGCGGCTCCCGGCATCGTTGCCGGCTCCGCGCCGGCAGCAGGGCTGCTGCCGTACACGAGTGGCACGCTGCCGATCGACACGACTACACGGCGTCGCGACACCGTCGGCCGTTCCGTGTAACTCGACCCCGGAGCCGATCGTCGAGGACAGCAGCCTGTACGGCTCTGTCGAGCCGATGGTCGATGCTTCGGCAGCCAACGGCTACACCACCACTGGCATCGATGGTTCGCAGGCGAGCGTCGCCGGCGACATCAGCGTCAGCGACCTGAAGGTCGACGTCCTGGTCGGTGACCAGTAGGCAGACGCTCTAGCCGGCAGGTCCGGCTGAAGCACAGCATTGCGGGCCCCGGTCTTCAGACCGGGGCCCGTCGTGTCTCCGGGGTCGCTGCGCGCGTGACGAACCGGCTCCGCGGACGGTCTCAGAACATCGGCCTGCCAACACCTCAACCTGCTCAGTGACCCGAGATGACCGGTTACGCTTTGTCCCGCATGCAGTCACGCCTCCCGCATCAGCGCTCGCGTCGCCGGCGGTCACGGCGCTGCTGGCCATCCTCGCCGCGATCACCGCCGGCACCGCCGGCGCCGGCGCGCCGATGGTCATCCCGCAGAACCAGCCCGCTGGGCAGGACCAGCTGAGCCCGCCGGAGCTCGAAGAGAAGAACCTGATCGACCCGCGCAGGGCAATCCCAACCCTCCGCTTCAGTGGGCCGCGATCGAGCAGGACGGCTACATCAGCATTCTCGGCGACCTGGCGACCCGCCCGATCGTCTGGGACGACCTCGGGCAGCGGGGTTCCCGAGGTCCTGGGCGCGCTCGCCGCTGGCGGATGAGGCTGCCCGGGCCTCTACGGCTACCACTGTCTGTGCGGGGTCGGCGAGCGTGGCGAGGGCAGGATCTACGTCGTTGGACCGCGCCCGCGGCTGACGCCTGTCCTGACCTCACCGAACAACGCCGCGCCCGTGTCGTACACGCTCGACGCGTCGGCCTCGAGCGTCACCGACTGGACGCCGCACAACATCGTCGAGTACGCGTTCGACATGAACCAGGACGGTGACTACAACCCGCTCGGCGGCGACCAGGTCGGCCCCGAGCCGATGGCGCCGATCCAGTTCGCGACGCCCGGCGAGAAGATCATCGGCGCTGAGGGTCACCGACGACATCGGGCGCACCAACGAGACCGCCGTGTCGATCAACGTCCCGAAGCCGGCCGCCGAGAATCCGCCGGACACCAGGCCGGACGGCGGCGTCGTGACGGCCGATCAGGGCGGCAAGTTCGAGGACACCTTCAAGAAGGCCAACGATCAAGATCAGGTATCCCAAGAGGATCAAGTGGGCGCACCCTGCGCAGGAAGGGTCTGCTCGTCCGGGTCAGCGGCCTTCGTCCCGGTGACCGTGTCCGCGTGAAGCTGACGAAGGGCAAGAAGCGGAGCGTCGGCTACAAGGAAGGCAAGACCAGCGGCACATCGGTCGCGATTCGCGTGAAGCTGCGCAGGAAGCCGAGCGGCTATCGCATCCTGCGCAGGAAGAAGCGAGCCAAGCTGGTCCGCATCGGCGTCACCGTCACGGGCAGCGACGGCTTCGAGAAGATCCTGGCCCGCAACACGCGCTTCCGCAAGTAGGGCCACGGAGGCCCCGTGCAGGCGAGCCCCGCCTGGGCCTCGCGAAGACCGGATCTCAGCCATCGCTTGTCATACCATCACTGACCGATCCGACCGACGCCGGAAGGTCGTGATCGTCGACGACCTGCATGAAGGCGCAGCGGGCGTTCAGCTACAGGTCGGCGCTGGCCGGGCGGCGCACGCACCGTCCGGAGCGCGTCAAGACAAAGGTCCGCGCACGTAATGGGCTGGCGCACTGCCGGCCCGGCACGCGGCGGCAGTGGACGTCGATCAAGAAGCTGGAGAAAGATCAGTCCCTCCCAGCAGCCGTGGTGGAGTTCCCCCGGTTTCGTGGACACGTTTTGATCAGGCAGCTTCTCCTTCTTTGAGATGGGGATTGCCGCTCTCGAACTGTGCGGGCGAGAGTCGCCCGAGCGTGCTGTGGCGGCGCTCACGGTTGTAGAAGATCTCGATGTAGTCGAAGACCTCGGTCCGCAGCTCTGCCTTCGTGGGCCAGCTGCGGCAGTGGATGAGCTCCTTCTTGAGGGTCGCGAAGAAGCTCTCGGCGACGGCGTTGTCGTAGCAGTCACCGCGGCTTCCCATCGACCGAGCGATGCCCGCCGGCGCGCGGCCTCGGACCGAACGCCAGCGACACGAACTGGCTGCCTTGGTCGCTGTGCCAGATCAGACCGGCCTCGCGCCGGCGATCGGGCCAGCGCCATCTGCAGCGCGTCGGCGGCCAGCTCGGTTCGCATGTGGTCGGCCATCGACCAGCCGACGATCCGGCGGCTGTAGAGGTCTTGCACCGCCCCTGAACTTCTTCGTGATCAGCCCCGACAGGCCCGCGTTGCGCATCAGACGCTCGACGCGCTTGCGGCCGATCCGCTCACCGTCGTCGAGGAGCGGCTGACCACGCGCATCCGCGAGCGGCTCGCCAAGGATCTGGGCCGACCTGGTCGGATCAAGCGACCGCCGTCTGGATAGCCCGAGCGCGAGACCTCCAGCACGCGGCACATGATGGCGATGGAGTGCTCTGCCTTCTTCGCGGCGATGAACCCGAACATCGTCACCAACCCTGTGGCATCAACGGACATCCTTCCCGACCGAGCAAACTCAGTCAGCAGGTGCCCACCGAACCGGCGGAACTCCATGGTGGCGATGGGCCCACTGCGCCGCGTCGCCCTGTGGGCGACAGGGCCTGCCTGCCTGCTACTCGCTCGGCGCCGCGCTGCTGCTCTTCTTCGACTTGGACTTCGGCACGCAGGTCCTGAAGCGGCGTGTCCGCGTCACGGTCTTCTTGTTCGACAGCTTCACCTTGATGACGACCTTGTACGTGCCCTTCGGCAGGCCCGTCAGCACGACCTTGCCCGTGAAGCGCTTGCCCTTCTTGGCCTTCTGCCGCTTGCCGTTGACCGTGATCGTCGCCGACCGGATCTTCACGCCCTTCTTGCGCTTGACGCGGATCGTGAACGAGCGCCGGCTCTTGCAGACCTTCTTCTTCTTCGGGGCCACTGCTTTTGCCGGCGCGGGCGGAGCCGGTGGCGGCGGCGGGTTGATCCAGTAGCCGTGGGTCGTCGTCGAGACGTTGCCCGCGAAGTCCTCGGCCCGCGCGGTCACGAAGTGCGCACCGGGGGTGTTGCTGTCGAGCGGCCCGGCCCCGTCTCGCGTGCAGCTCTTGATGTCGGCGGGGCCGTCCGGATCGGTGCAGAAGTAGCTGATCGCGATCGCCGCGCCCTGATTGAAGCTCGCTCCGTGGAGCGGGTTCTGGATGACCGCGCTGGGCGGGTTGATCCCGACGATCGTGTAGGTGCTCGTCTTCGTCGCGGTGTTGCCGGAGATGTCCTCCGCGTCAACCTTGAAGGTCCTGGTGCCGGCGGTGCTCGTGTCGATGACGCCGCCGATGTTGACCGGGCCCTGGCATTTCGTCAGGTCCTGGAAGGTCTCGGTGTTGTCGGCGTCATGGCAGCCGTAGTCGGCGACCACCTGACTGCCGCGGTTGTAGCGACCGCCGTTGGCCGGAACGGTGATCGCGATCGTCGGCGGGCTGGCGTCGACGAAGTAGGGCACGTTCTTCTCGGCTGGGTTGCCGGCCAGATCCTCGGCGCTGACGTTGAAGACCGCGGGACCGGGGACGCCGGTCGGGATGAAGGCGCCGAGCCCGACCGTCCCCGTGCAGAATGCGACGTCGCTCGGCCCGTCAGCGTCCGTGCATGAGAAGTCCGCGCCGAACGCCGAGTTCCACCGCAGGCGCGTCGTGCCGTCCTCCTTGGGGAGGGTCACGGTGATGTCCGGCGGGCTCTCGTCGACCACGTTGTAGGTCACCGTCTTGGTCGCGGTGTTGCCGACCAGGTCCTTGCAGGTCGACGGTGAAGGAGTTCGGGCCCGCCGTGGTCGGCGGGGATCGCGACACCGAGAGGACTCGTGCTCGAGGTGATCGTCGTGACGTCCGCAGGGTCGGGGTCCGTACAGCCGAAGTCCGCCGGAAGCTAGGCTCCCGCGCGACACGTCGGACCCGTCCCCTGGGACTGTGATCGTGATGTCGGGTGGCGTGTCGTCGACGACGTAGTTGTGCGTCTTGGTGGCGAGGTTTCCGCCGAGGTCGCTGGCGTTGACCGTGAACGGACGCGTCGCCCGCGATCGACGTATCGACGGGGAAGCCGTCGGCCACCGGGCCGGTCGCAGTACAGGATGTCCGAGAAGGGCGGGTACTCCACGTCGTCCTCATCGGTGCACTCGTAGTCGGCGATCGCCGTCTGCTGGTCGAGCTTGTACCGCGCGCCGTTCGCAGGCGTCCTGATCGTGATGTCCGGCGGCGAGAGATCGCCGCACATGTTGCGAACCCAGACGTCGTTGTCGTACGGCGTGTACTGATCCGGGTTGTCGATCAGCAGGTTGGAGTCGCCCGACGAGCACGAACTCCGCCCGACCCGAGCTTCTGCACCGCGATGAAGGGCGAGTTGTCGCTCGCGCGCGCGAGCGCGACCCCGCTCGCCCCGAGCGCCACCGCGGCGGTCGCGTTGTAGCCGATCGTCGACGACCCCGCTCATCAGCGGGTGGGCTGCCGATCGCCGTCGTGCTGCTCGCGAAGAAGTCCAGCGTTATGCGGCAGAAGCGACATCGTCGAGCCGAGCGTGGCCGCGATGTCGTTCATGTACACGTTGGGCGCTCCGCCCTGGTAGGCCGGAACGCCGGCGTACTCGCCGACCGCGATCACCGTGCCGCCGCTCTCGACGTAGGTCTTGAGCGCGGCCTTGCGGTAGACGTCCATCGTGCGTCTGGTTCAGGTAGAGCATCACGCAGCCGTACTTCGCGAGCAGTTCCGGCCGATGCGGCAGGAACCCGGCGTTGATGTCCGTCGTGCGCACCAGCGTGGTACCGCTGGCCGCCGCGAACCGCGTGAACGGCTGCCCAGAGTCGCTCGAGCCGTCGCCGTTGTGAATCAGCGTCGTCTTCGCGCTGCGCCGCAGAGGCGCGTGGCGAGCAGCACCAAGCCGACGCCCAGCGCCACGATCCGTCGCGGCAACATCCCGAACCTCCTTTGACCCACGGACTCTCCCTCTGGGCACGGCCGCCCAGATGCGTCACAATATCGAAGCTGCGAGTGGGGTCAACCCGGTTCGGTGGCGTGGATTACGCCTCAACCGGCGCGTTCTCGGCGCCGAGACCCCAGACTCTGTCCAGGTGGATCGGGACAGATCGTCTTGCCAGCGAAACAAATCGTCTTGCCAACTGTCGACACGGACATGGACATGCCCTTGACCTCCTCGCGAGCGGGACTCTCCCGCCTACTTCTGATGACGATCCTGGGCCTCTCGGTGCTGCTGAGCAGCGCGGCGGCGGCCCGCGCGGCCGAACCGCCCTCTGCGGCCAAGTCCTCCGCGGCGGCCAAGTCCGCCAAGAGCGCTGCGTCCGCAGCAGCGGCCGCTCTTGAGCAGCTGAAGCCGCCCTTCCCGCCGCCGGCCGCCCAGAGCTCCGCGGCTCGTGCGCAGGCCGCAGCCACCGGCTCGTGCGCCGCGCAGATCCTCAACCGCGAGGGCGAACTGGTCACGCTGCGCTACAAGACCTACAAGTACAAGTACCGGAAGATCAAGAAGGGCAGGAACAAGGGCAAGTTCAAGCGCGGGATCATCAGCCTCAAGCGCGCGATCAAGGTCTCCTGCGCCAAGCAGTGCGTCGCCGTCGTCAAGAAGCGCGGCAAGTACCGCAACGTCTACCGGATCAGGACCGTCAAGCGCAAGCGCGTCAAGCGCGGCAGGATCAGGACGGTGAAGCTGCGCGCACGCGTTTACCGCTACACCGACTGCGCCAACCTGCCGAACGCCGAGTCGCTCGGCACTCCGGTGAAGATCGAGATCCTGCCGGGCAGCTTCGCGCTGCTCGACTTCGGCTCGTTCACGCGCCAGGCGTCGATCGGCGGCAACCTGCGCGGCTTCCTGCCCGGCAAGTTCAAGCCGAACACCGACCTCCAGCTCACGCTCACCAAGGGGGCCGTGACGGTCGGAACGACCCCGGTCTTCATCGACGACGACTGCAACGGGCAGGTCTCGACCTCGCTGCGCACCGGCACCCCGACGCGCGTGCTGATCGACAGCACCAAGCAGAGCACCAGCACGCTGCTCGCCAGCGGGACGGCGACCGCGATCGTGAACGTCAGGATCCAGTTGCCGCTCGAGCTGCGCAACGAGGACACCGGCTGCAACGACCCGTACATAACGACCGGCTACTCCGAGTTCACGCACACGTTCTTCTTCCGCGGGAAGGTCGGGCCGCGCGGCCTGGTCGCGCTCCAGGTCAGCTCACCGGTCGACACGCTGAACGTCGTGGCGTGCCTCTCGCCGGGAACGCCGACGCAGCCGTGCAACGGCTTCCAGGTGCCGATCCCGATCCTCATCAGCGTGAAGGTCACCGTCAAGATCGATCTGTCAGGGAAGGCATAGATGAAGCGCGGAACCTCAGCTCTGGCCGTCGCCGCGGTAGCGGTCACGCTGGCCGTACCGACCTCAGGCGGGGCGGCCACGACGGCCGCACCGGCCGACGTCATCGTCTCGGCGCGCGATGCGAGCGCGCTTCCGGCGGGCGCCAGGTTCGTCGCTGAACTCGCTCCGGGCCTGCGCACATACCTGCTGCGGGTGCCCGACGGCAAGACCGCCAGTGCCTACTCGCGCGACCTGCGGGCCGATCCCGACATCTTCGCCGCGCAGCCCAACGTGGTGCTGCAGCGGGGGAAGCTCGCGTCCTCCTGTGCCGACCCGCCGTCGGTGAACGCCGCCCAGTCGCTGGCGGCGGCCGTCTCCGCGGTCACCGTCGCGGGTGGTCCCGCGGCGCCCGTCGCGGTGCTCGACACCGGCATCGATCCGGCGACCGCCGAGCTGAGAGGGCGCGTGCTGCCCGGATTCAACTCAGTCAACGGCTCGACGGACACATCGGACATCGACGGTCACGGGACCGAGGTGGCTTCGGTCGTCGCCGCCGCGCCCGGTCGCTTCCAGGGCGTCTCCCCGAGCACCCAGGTCATGCCGATCAAGATCTACAACCACAACTCCGCGACGACTGTCGACTGGGTGGTCAAGGGCATCGAGGCCGCCATGAACCGGCGCGTACCGATCATCAACCTCTCGAGCAGCAACCCCGCCGCCGACGTGCCGCAGGAGGACTCGGAGGTGCTCCAGCAGGCGATCCTCGCCGCCTTCGCGAAGGGGACGATCACGATCGTCTCGGCCGGGAACGAGGGCAAGGCCGATCAGACCGTGCCGGGCAAGCTGGAGCGCGTCATCACCGTCGGCTCAGCGACCGCCGAGGGCACGCGCGACGCGTTCTCGAACTTCGGCTCGTCGATCGACGTCGTCAGCCCGGGCGCGAACCTGATCCTGCCGGCGCCGCCCAGCATCTGCCCGACCGGGTACGGAGTCGCAAACGGAACCTCGTTCTCGGCCCCGGCCGTCGCCGGCGCCGCCTCGATCATCAAGGGGCGGCGGCCGAAGCTCGACACCCAGCAGCTGTACGACCTGGTCCGCATGTTCGCGGCCAAGGAGCTCTACGAGCCGGGCCGTGACAACGACTCCGGCTTCGGCCTGCTGAGCGTCGAGGAGGGCGTGAACGCCAAGACGCCGGCCCGTCAGCACAACGAGATCGACGATGACATCTTCTGGGTCAAGCAGGACCTGAAGCGGCACAAGACATACCTGCGAAGCAAGAAGCGCAGGTCGCAGACGTACAAGAAGACGACGACGCTGCAGGCCGGCAAGGACCCCGCCGACGTCTACAAGGTCAAGCTGAGCAAGGGCTGGCTGATCCGGGGGTCCGCGAAGACCAAGCAGACGTCGGGCCTGCTCGACATCGGGATCTGGTCGAGGAAGGCCGGCTCCTTCGACATCACCAAGAACCGGACGGACAACCTGCTCAAGGACTCCGAGGGCGTGACCGACACGCCGAACGTCGCCTACCGCGTCAAGAGCTCCGGGACCTACTACGTCAGCGTCGAGGTGCCCGATGCCCCCGACACGGCCGACGAGAAGTCCGCGGCCACGAAGGTCGATCCACTCACGACCTACAGCCTCACGCTGAAGAAGTCCCCGCCCAAGAAGAAGAAGAGAGAAGAAGTCGACGAAGAAGAAGCGGTAGCGCGGAAACCGTCGGCGGCTCAGCCCCCGCGCGAGCCGCCGACGAGCGAGTGATACCGCGCGACGGCCTCGGTGCGATTCGCCGCCTCGAGCTTGCGCAGGACACCGCGCACGTGGGACTTGACGGTCGGCTCGGAGACGATCAGCGTCTCCGCGATCGTCTGGTTGCTGGCGCCGATCGCAAGCAGGTCCAGCACCTCGCGCTCGCGCGCCGTCAGCTCGGACAGCGCTCCGGCCTGCGGTGTCCAGGCCCAGCCTCCGGGAACCGACGCCGCGTGACGGACCACGTCGGCGAAGCCCTCGGAGAGCTGACCGCCCGCCGGGACCGCGACCCCGCGCATCGCCGCTCCGAGGCCCATCGCGAAGACCGCGACGAGCTCTGCGTCGAACTCGTCAAGCGCCGGCCCGTGGAAGCGGTCGGCGTGAAGCAGCCCGATCGTCTGCCCCACGTGCACGACCGGCGCGACGACGTAGCCTCTGGTTGCGGTCTCGACGACGAGCGGCCGGAAGACGCCCAGCCTGTTCAGCGGATCATCGACGAGCACCGGCCGCTGCGTGGTGACGGCCTCGAGCTCAGGCGGGCAGTCGAGAAGACTCACGCGCGCGGTCCGCGCAAGCCGCGGAAAACGCAGCTCACGCTCTGGATCCCCGGGGTGAGCGGACGAGGCGTAGGCGAGCTTGCCGTCGTGAAGGCTCGTCAGCATCGCACGGTCCAGGCCGCATCCGAGCGACAGCTCGCGCGGAGCGCCGGCCACGAACGCCGCCAGGCTGGGCTCGGCGGAGAGGCGAGCGAGCGCCTTCTGCACCGCTCGCAACCGCTGAGCCGCTGAGAGCGAGACGCGCGCTTCCTGCGCTTCCACGATCGATGGTGATGTCGCCATGTGGTGTCGCCCTTCCCTGGCTGACGGTCCGCACGTCCAGTGCGCGGAAAAGGTATGGACCGCGGATGGACACTACCGCCGCCGGCATCGGAGCGTCAAACGGCAACTGCGAGAGCGCCGAGCTGTCACACCCCGCATGTGACACCATGCGCGAGCGATGACCACCAAGCACCCCCGCGTCGGTGTGACCAAGGACCCCGAGCTCGCCGCCGCACTCGAGGCTACGCGAGCGCTCGTCCCGCCGGCCGACGCGCGTGCCGAGGCCGCCCACGTCCGCCGGCTCGCGCTGCTCGGCGCGCGATCGCTGCGCGCCAGCGGCGAAGCCGCCGACGTGGAGCGGGCGCGGGAGAGGATCCGCGCCGTGACCGGCGCCGCCCCCCCAGCGTCGACTTCGACCAGGTGCTTGAACTGCTCAGTGAACAGCGCGCCGATCGCGGCGGCGAACTCAGCAAGGCGCTCGACTGGGTCCGCGGCGAGCGGTGAGCCGCCCCGCCTACCTCGACGCCACCGCGGCGGCCAAGCTGGTGCGCTGCGAACGCGAGTCGCCGGCGCTGGCGGAGGTGCTCTCGGTCCTGCCGCTGCGCTACTCCAGCGAGATCCTCGCGGTCGAACTGCGCGCTGCGCTGCACCGCCTGGAGCGACCCGAGATGCTGCGACTCGCCGACCCGGTTCTCGCGGCGATCGAGCTGATCCCGTTCGATGCGCGCGTGCGGGCGCGAGCCTGCGCCGGCTTTGACCCGCCGCAGCGCGCGCTCGGCGCGTTGCACCTCGCCAGCGCGCTGCTGATCCCCGAGCCCGAGGTCGTTTTCGTGACGTACGACGACCGCCAGGCGATCGCAGCCGAGGCGGCCGGACTGAGCGTCCTGACGCCGGTCTGAACGATCGGCGTCAGCTACGGCGCCTGTGCCAGATCGCCGGCGGCAGGTGAGGCCTGCGGGGTGTCGCGCAGGTACCACTCGGCGTCCAGCGCGGCCTGGCAGCCGGAGCCGGCCGCGGTCACGGCCTGCCGGTAGGTGTGATCGACGAGGTCCCCGGCGGCGAAGACGCCCGGGATGTCCGTTCGCGTCGATCGGCCCTCGACCACGACGTAGCCCTCGTCGTCCGTTCGCACGCTGTCGGCGACGATCTCGCGACTGCGGCTCGTGGCCGATCGCGATGAAGGCGCCCGTCGATCGGCGAGCTCGCGCGTCTCGCCGGTCTCGGCGTTGCGCAGCCGCGCGATGGCCAGAGCGCCCGTCGGTCGCCGGCCAGGAACTCCTCGACCACGTACGGCGTCAGGAACTCGATGTTCTCGACCTGCGCGGGCGCGCTCGAGCATGATCTTGGAGGCGCGGAACTCGTCGCGGCGGTGAACGATCGTGACCTTCGACGGCGAACTTGGCGAGGAAGATCGCCTCCTCCATCGCCGAGTCGCCGCCGCCGACGATCATGGTCGTCCTGTCCCTGGTAGAAGGCCGCGTCGCAGGTCGCGCAGTAGCGACACGCCGCGGCCGCTGAGCTCCTCCTCGCCGGGCACGCCGAGCTTCTTGTGCTCGGCGCCCATGGCGAGGATCACCGTCCGCGCGCGATGTCGCGTCGTCGCCGACCCACACGGAGTGGATGCCGCCCGGCTCGCTCGACAGCTCGACGCTGCGTGGCGTGGTCGGTGATGAAGCGCGTGCCGAAGCGCTCGGCCTGGTCGCGCATGTTCTGCATCAGCTCCGGGCCCATGATGCCCTGAGGGAAGCCGGGGTAGTTCTCGACGTCGGTCGTCTGCTGGAGCAGACCGCCCCACAGGAAGCCCTCGATCACGAGCGGGCTCGAGGTTCGCGCGCGAGGTGTACAGCGCCGCGCGTGTAGCCGGCCGGCCCGCTGCCGACGATGATCACGTTCTCGATCGTCGTTGCTCATGATCTCGCTCGGGTCGCTTACTTCACAAAGTATAGTACCGTGCGCCGGCGTTACACCGGAGGCGCCGGCAGCTCACGCCTGCACCGTGACGGCTTCGTCGCGGGCAGGCCCTCGTCGCGCCAGCGCTGCACGGTCCCGCGCAGCTGGAAGTACGCGATCGCCCCGGGAATCGTCGGCAGCCAGAAGGCGAACGCGCGATAGGTCAGGACCGCCACGGTCGCCAGCGAGACCGGCGTCACGCCGAAGGCGACGAACGCGCCGATCATGCCGCCGTCCACGCCG
The DNA here is from genome assembly GCA_963714935.1 of uncultured Actinomycetes bacterium. GTDB lineage: Bacteria > Actinomycetota > Thermoleophilia > Solirubrobacterales > Solirubrobacteraceae > F1-60-MAGs163. Next base: position 192,955 of record CAVQQA010000002.1, on the reverse strand, counting down.
CCGACGCCCGCCCGGGAGCGGCAGCAGGTTGGCGAGCATCCCGACGAAGTAGGCCATGATGATCACCGAGGAACGGCGGCGGCTTCGCCGAACGCGTGGAACGCGGCCCACAGCGTCGCGATGTCGAAGTACCACCAGACGACCGCGCCGAGCAGCGCCGCGTCGCGCTCGCGCACGATGTCGCATCGCCTCGCGCACTCCGGCCGACATCGCCGCAGGCGCCTTGGACAGCTGGATCAGCAGGCCGGCCCAGCGACCGGCCCCGTCGCCGGCCCAGCGCTCCAGCGTGCGGTCGATCTGGGTCGGGACCAGCGTGAACGCGAGCGCGAGCGCGATCACGATGACGCCGAAGATCGCCGGCACCACGGTGATCGCGAAGTCGCCGTCGCCTGCGAAGACGCCCTCGTACAGCGCCGAGGCCGACCAGCACGAGCGACGCGCATGTAGACGCCGTAGAGCAGCACGACGGAACGCGACCGTCTCGACCGCGACGACGCGCGCCGGCATCCCGCTGCGGCGCAGCGCCCAGGCCGTCAGCGCCGCTCCGCCCGCGCCGCCCGCGGCGAACAGCCGCGTCGCCGCCAGCCCGGCCATCGTGATCTGGTAGCTCGACGCGCCAGTCGATCCTCGCGCTCCCGTGCACGAAGACGACCGCGGAACAGCCACACGTAGCCGCTGAACGAGATCAGCTCGAACAGGACGCACGCGAGCAGCCAGAGCGGATCGCCCTGTCTTGATCCGCGACCACGTGTCGTCGAACCCGGCGAGCTGCGGCAGGCCGAAGTAGAGAAAGGCGACGACCGCGACGGTGAAGCCGCCGAAGACGATCGCCTCGCGCCGCGTGATCCCGGTCCGCGGCATCCCCCGGTCGTCGAGATCGTCCGGCGGCTCGCTGCCGGGCGGCCCGTCCTCGCGTCAGACCGCGCTGAGCTCACGCCGACCGCGCCCTGCGCTCGAGCGACTGGACGACCCGTGACAGGCGGCGGGCGGCGGGCGCAGCCGCGGGCGCGGCGCGGCGCACCCCCTCGGCGAGCGCGAGCCCCGCGAGCAGGTCGACCACGTAGTGCTCGCCGAGGTACACGAGAGCGAATCCGAGCGTGCCCGCGTACGCCCACCCGGCGGCACCTGTGACCGGCCCAGCGTCCGACAGGACGTGAGCGGCCATCACGGACGTTGCGAAGTGCAGGGAAGGCATGGCGGCAAGCGGGTTCCCTGCCAGTGCATCGTAAAGAGGCGGCCAGCGGTCGCCCCAGAACTGGTCGCCCGTACTCGACCATCATGCGACGCAGCCGGTGTTCGGAGCCGCCCTCCGCAGCGCCCATACGGCCCTCCTGCGCAGCGAACCAGGGCGGTGCCGTCGGAACCAGCCAGTAGCCGAGAACGCCGTGTCGAACGTCGCGTAGATCAGCGCGGCTGCTCGGGGGAACTGCTGACGCCGCCGAAGCAGGACGTAGAGCAGGCTGCCGTGCGGCACCGTGAACCAGATCCAGTGAGCCCAGACGAGCAGCTTCTCAGGGCCGCGAATCGCAGGTGGCCGCGCGAACCGGCGCTGGAGCCGCACGCCTGGCAGTTCGCCCGCCCCGAGCAGGCGGTCCAGTTGGACCGGATAGTCGACCTTGACGCGGCGCCGCAGCGCGTCGGGGTCGTCGTTCGGCATCTCGTACATCGCGACGTAGGCCCACATCTGAAGCAGGCAGACGGCCACGTCGCGGCGGCGCGACCTCGGCAGCGCAACGCACAGGGCCACCGGGGCGGTCCATGCGGCAGCGGCGACCGTGGCCTTGGACAGCTTCGCCCTGCGACGGACCGCCGGCGCGGCGACTCCGGCGACCACGAGCACCCACGCCGCGTTGCGGAGGGCTCTCGAACCGGGCACGGCGGGCGAGACTACCCGGTCGGCGCGCCCGACTCCGGCCGCACCGCGCCGAGTCAGCGACGGTACCGCCGACCGGCTTCGGATACGGTGCGGCCGTGCCGACGAGCGTGCCGCGATCGAATGCCCGGCAAGCGCAGGGCGACCCACGACCGGTGAGCGTCGTCCCGCTCGTGCTGCTCGGCCTGCTGTACGTGACCGCGGTCGTCGTCTACAGCGTGCTCGCGCGGCAGTCACCGTTGCCGTTGTTGTTCCCCGACGAGGGCATCTACGGGTCCTTGGCCCAATCGCTGGCGGCCGGAGACGGCCTGACGATCCGGGGCGTTCCGGTCGATCTCAACTCAACGCTCTACGTCTACCTGATCGCCCCGGCCTGGCAACTGGCCTCCGGGCAGCGATGCGTTCGCGCTCGCGCAGACGATCGGCGCGGCGCTCGCTCTGCCTGACGGTCTTCCCCGTCTGGCTGCTCGCTCGCCGCTACGTCGGGCCGTGGCTTGCACTGGTGCCTGCGACCCTGGTCGTTTCCGGGAGCTGGATGCTGAGTGCGGCGGGCCTCCTCACCGAGAACGCCGCACTGCCGCTCAGCGCCGCCGCACTCGCAGCGGCGGTCGTCGCGATCGCGAAGCCCGGCTCGCGCTGGGCCTGGGCGGCGATCGGGTTCGCGCTGCTGGCAGCGTTCGCCCGCGTGCAGCTCGCCGTGCTCGTGCCGACCATCGCCCTGGCGGTCGCACTCGACTGCGCACGCTATTGGGAGAACTGGCGTGAGCGGCTGCGCGCGCACGCCGTCCTCGCCGCGGCGAGCGGCGGCCTCACCGTCCTGGGCGCGATCGCCGTCGCGGCCTCACCCGACAGGCGTCCTCGGCATCTACGAGCGCTTTCACGGCGGCGGCGACGCGGGCGAGCTCTGGCAAGGCGTTCAAGGACCAGCTCACCGCCCTGCTGGCGATGGCCGCGGTGCTGCCCGTCGTCATCGTCGCCGCCGGCTCCGCCCGGCTGGAGAGCCTGGCGCGACGATCGGCTCGGCCCGCTGCTCGCGGTGACCTGGGCAGCGGTGCTGGCGTTCCTCGCGCAGAGCGCATGGGCGCTGACGACCTTCCTCGACGACGGCCTGGCTCCCCTGGCATGTCCAGCGTTACGTCGAGTACACCATGCCGCTGCTTCTCGTCGCGATGACGGTCGTGATCATGTGGCGCCGCCTGGCCGTGCGCGAACTGGCGTCGCCGGGCTGCCGCAACGCTGATCCTGCTCGCCAGCCCGGGTGTACGCGACGTCCAAGAGGAGCGCGGCTTCTTCGGCATACAGGAGCGCGTCAACTCGATCCTCGGGACCTCGGCGGGCGTCAGCCTCGCGCTGGTCTCCGCTCTGCTCGGCGCTGGCGCACTGCTCGCGGCGACGCGCCTGCGCGGTCGCCCCGCCGCGGCGCTCGGCGTGGTCAGCGGATCGATCCTCGTCGTGTTCCTGGTGCAGGCGCAGATCCTCTGGCCGTGGCAGAAGGAGACGACCAACAACTTCCGAGCCGGCGTTCCCCGCCAGTCTCTCGTGGGTCGACGACGGCGACCGCGGCGACGTCGCCCGGATGATCGTGGTCGACAATCCGACGCGCGGTCGAGACGACGCACTTCTTCAACTACGACATCGATCGCGTCTACACCCCGCCGCAGGACCAGTACTTCGGCAGGCGTGTCAACGGGCGGCAGTGCAACTGGACGGCGAACGCCGGCGGCAGTCGTCGACTGGGGCGCCGGCTGCGGGCCCGTGCCCAAGCGCGTCCTGCTCGACAACGACTATTCGAAGGTCCAGTTCTACGACCAGAAGGTGCTCGAGACGCAGCCCGGGATCGGCAGGCTCGTCGAGCTTCAGGCGAAGCCGCCGGCCCGTCCGCGCCTGAAGTCGATCCTGCGCAGTCCCCTGCGGGCCGCCGCTGCCCGAGACCGAGACCGGCGGCCACGGCGAGCCGCTGCCGCCGGACCCGGCCTGCTTCCCGCAGCTCTCAGCGGCGTTCTGGCTCGACGATCCGGCGGAGCTGGTGCTCCGCTTCAGCGGCGGTTCCAGGCCGCAGCGGATCAGCTTCGCCAACGGCGCCCGCGTGGACGACATCAAGCCGGGCAGGACGACGACCATCCGGCTCCCGATCCCGGTGGGCGCCAGCAACTTCGACGCACAGCTGGACTGGCAGAAGGCGGGTCCCGGGTTCCCGGCGCTGACCGGCGCGGAGATCGTCGAAGACGACGGCACCAAGACCGACCTCCTCTACTGAGGCGGTCGCCGACCGCGCGGCGGCGCAGGCGGCGACGAAGGCCTCGATCACCGGGCTCTCGGGGTCCGCCTCCGGGTGCCACTGAACCCCCAGGACGAACCGGCGCCCGGGCAGCTCGATCGCCTCGGGCAGCTCGTCGAGTCTCGGCCCAGCCGGTCACCCGCAGGTCGTCCGCGACCCGATCGATGCCCTGATGGTGGTGCTGCATGGTGATGTGAACGTCCTGCCCCGCCGTGCGCGCGGCGAGCGACCCGGGCTGAAGGCGGACGTCGTGCTCGGAGTCGTCGAAGGACCCCGGGTTGGGGCGGTGACCCTCGTGGCCGTGAAGGTCGGGCAGATGCTGATGAAGCGTTCCCCCGCGTGCGACGTTCAGCAGCTGCATGCCGCGGCAGATCCCGAGCAGCGGCAGATCGAGGTCGATCGCGGCGTTCGCGAGCGCGATCTCAACCCGGTCGCGAACGGCGTCGGCTCCGACCGTGGCCGGATGCGGCTTCGCGCCGTAACCGGCGGGATCGATGTCTGCACCGCCGGCGAGCATCAGGCCGTCCAGCAGTTCCAGCGCCTGCCGCGGGTGCTCGCCGTGCTCCGGGTCGGGCGGGATGATCAGAGCGAGCCCGCCGGCACGCTGCACCGCGGTCACGTAGGCGAGCGGCGTCAGCACGGCGGCCTGATCCCAGACGGTCCAGCGTGCGTGCTCGACGGCACCGCATATCCCGATGACCGGGCGCTTCATACCCGCAATCTAACCCTCGTAGGATTGCCGTCATGACGCCCTTCAAGTTGGCCACGGAATACGAGACCGTCAACCTCTGGCGCTCCGGTCCGGCGGCGAAGATCGAGCTGAACCGCCCGGATTCGCTGAACTCGTGGGATCGGCAGCTGAGCGCAGACCTCTGGTCCGCCTTCGAGGTCGTTCGCGACGACGAAGACATCCGCGCAGTGCTGCTGACCGGCGCGGGGCGCGCATTCTGCTCAGGCGCCGATCTGCGCGACATGCAGGCGCGTGAGCTCAACGCGAACGGTCATCCGGATCTTCAGAGGTCGCTGCGCGAGCGCTATCACCCGGTGCTCACCGGGCTGCGCAACCTCGAGAAGCCGGTCGTCAGCGCGGTCAACGGCCCCGCGTGGGCGTCGGCATGTCGCTCGCGCTGACTGCGGACCTCGTCTATGCGCAGCCGCTCCGCCTACTTCCTGCTCGCGTTCGTGAACATCGGCCTCGTTCCCGACGGCGGCTCCTCGGCGATCGTCCCGGCGCGCATCGGCTTCGCACGCGCGGCGGAGATGGCGATGCTCGGCGAGCGGATCCCGGCCGAGCGAGCCGCTCGAGTGGGGCCTGATCAACCGCGTCATCGGCGAGCCCGACTGCGAACGGCGAGGTCGGCGCGTGCTGGACGACGCTCGCGACCGGCCCGACGCGGTCCTACGCGGGCACCAAGCGCCAGCTCAACGCGTGGCTGTACGGACGGCTCGAGGATCAGCTCGAACTGGAGGCCGCGATCCAGCAGGAGCTGGCCGCCACCGGCGACTTCGTCGAGGGCGTCACCGCTTTCGTTGCAGAAGCGCCCAGCGGTGTTCGCAGGGCGCTGACCGCCGCGTCCCGCCGACATCCCGATAGGATCCCCGCCGCCTTGCGAGTCTCAAGTTCGTCCTCAGCCGGCCCGCCGCGCCGCGACGCTCGGCGCTCCTCGTCCTGATGGGCGTACTGCTCCCTGCCAGCAGCGCCTTTGCCGGCGTCCTCGCCCCCGAGGCCGGCGGCTCGCCGAACGCCGACGAGCATCCAGAGCTCTACTGATTCATCTTCGTGCTCGGCGCTGATCATCTTCTGTCGGCGTCGAGCGGCGTGCTGCTCTACTCGATCGCTCGCTTCCGCGCGAAGAAGGGCGGCCGTCGCGGCGCAGATCCACGGCAACACGCGGCTCGAGGTCGGCTGGACGGTCGGCGCCGCCGTGATCCTCGTCGTGATCAGCGTCGTCACCTTCATCAAGCTCGCCGACGATCAAGGACCCGCCTCGGTCCGGCGCCGACGGCGTACCCGTCACCAGGGACGGCACCTTCGTCGGCCGCGAGCGCGAAGCAGCGTCTCCCGCCTGACGGCAAGTCGCTGAAGATCGAGGTCAACGGCCAGCAGTACGTCTGGCGCTACACGTACCCGACGGCGACGAGAACAACCTCAACAACGTGTTCGCCTACGAGGAGATGGTCGTCCCGGTCGACACGACCGTGACGCTCGAGATCCGCGCCGCAGGACGTCGCGCACTCGTGGTGGATCCCGGAGCTCGGCGGCAAGTTCGACGCGGTCCCCGGCTACACGAACTACACCTGGTTCAAGGCGCTCCGAAGGCAGGGCGTCGTACACCGGCCAGTGCGCCGAGCTGTGCGGTCGCAACCACGCCAACATGACCGCCCGCGTGCGTCGGTCTGCGCCCTGCGGAGTTACGAGCGCTGGTACGCGCGTCAGCGAGCGGCGATCAAGGCCGCCGACGACGCCGCCGCCGCGAAGCGCAACCGGCAGATCGCGCAGGCAGCGAGCAGCGCGAGCGAAGAGACCACGCCCGACCAGGCAGCCGCCGAGACCCCCTAGCCCGCTCCCGCAACGACCCGCACACATGGCCACCACGCAGACCGTCCCACGATCCCCGCGCAGACCGCCGTCCCCCAGATAGCGCGCGCGCGAGGTCACGCGCGAGCCGAAGGGCTGGCTCGCTGGCTCACGACGACCGACCACAAGAAGATCGGGATCATGTACCTCGTCACTGTCGTTCGTCGTTCTTCGTGCTCGGCGGCGTCGAGGCGCTGCTGATGCGCGCTGCAGCTCGCGCAGGCCGGACAACACGCTGCTCGACGCCGCAGACGCTACAACGCGCTCTTCACGATGCACGGCACGACGATGATCTTCCTGTTCGTCGTGCCGATGATCGGCCGGCTTCGCGCAACTACTTCGTGCCGCTGATGATCGGCGCGCGCGACATGGCCTTCCCGCGCCTGAACGCGCTGTCGTTCTGGTTCTTCGTCGTCGGCGGCATCGTCTTCTACGCGTCGCTCTTCTTCAGCCCGCCGGAGGCCGGCTGGACCTCGTTACGCGCCGCTGTCGCGAGAACGTCTACTCGCCGACCAGGCGGCGGTCGATGCCTGGATCTACCTGGTCCACCTCACCGGCATCAGCTCGCTCGCTCGGCGCGATCAACTTCTTCGTGACGATCGCCAACATGCGCGCGCCCGGCATGGGCTGGGGCCGCATGCCGCTGTTCGTGTGGACGATCCTGATCTACGTCGATCCTGCTGATCGTCGCCCTGCCGGTCGATCGCCGGCGCCGTGACGATGCTGCTGCTCGACCGCCACTTCGGCACGCACTTCTTCGACCCGACCAACGGCGGCTCGCCGCTGCTGTGGCAGCACCTGTTCTGGTTCTTCGGGCACCCCGAGGTCTACATCATGGTGCTGCCGGCCTTCGGCATCATCTCCGAGGTCCTGCCGGTCTTCGCCCGCAAGCCGATCTTCGGCTACAAGGCGATCGCCGCAGCGACGGTCGGCATCGCGTTCCTCGGGCTGCTCGTGTGGGCGCACCACATGTTCGCGACGCCGATGCCCGACGTCGTGCTCGTCGTTCTTCATGCTCGGCTCGTTCCTGATCGCCGTCCCGACCGGCGTGAAGATCTTCAACTGGATCGCCACGCTGTGGCGCGGCACGATCGAGTTCACGACGCCCGCTGCTACTTCGTCGGCGGGTTCCTCGCGACGTTCGTGCTCGGCGGCATCACCGGCATCTTCCTGGCCGTCTTCCCGGTCGACTGGCAGCTGACCGACACCTACTTCGTCGTCGCCCACTTCCACTACGTCGCTGATCGGCGGCGCGGTCTTCGGCGATCTTCGCCGGGCTCTACTACTGGTTCCCGAAGATGACCGGGCGGATGCTGCAGCGAGGCGCCTGGGCAAGATCGAGCTTCTGGCTGATGTTCGTCGGCTTCCACGTGACGTTCCTGATCCAGCACTCGGCGGGCCTGGAGCGGCATGCCGCGCCGCATCTACGAGTACCCGGACGTCGGGCACCTGGACGCTGTACAACCTGATCTCGACGATCGGCTCGTTCATCCTCGCGCTCGGCATTCTGCGTGACGATCGTCAACGTCGCGCGAGCGCTCAAGAAGGGCGCGACCGCCGGGCCGGACCCGTGGAAGCGCCAACACGCTCGAGTGGTTCACGCCCTCGCCGCCGCCGGAGAACAACTTCGACGTCATCCCGCGCGTGCGCTCGGTCGAGCCGATGAAGGACATCCGCCGCCAGATCGAGCGCCAGGCGCGTGCCTCGGCCGCGCCTGAGCCGGCACGCGCGCCGGCGGCGGGCGCCTGAGCGCGATGAACGCAGCACCGGTCGCCCCGGCGCAGGCACACGGACTCGCTCTCGGCGGCGCCCGGCGGGTCGTCGCGCGACTACGTCGCGCTGACCAAGCCGAAGGTCCAGCGCCTGCTGCTCCTCACGACGGTGACGACGATGTACGTCGCCGGCGACCCGTCGGTCGGGCTCGTGATCGCGACGCTGCTCGGCGGCTACCTGTCGGCGGGCGGCGCCGGGGCGATCAACCACTGGTACGACCGCGACATCGACGCGCGGATGGCTCGCACGGCCGACCGGCCCGTGCCGTCCGGGCCGCGTCTCGCCGCGCGCCGCGCGTGACGTTCGGGCTCGCGCTCGGCGCGCTCTCGTTCGTGCTGCTGTCGACTGCTGGTCAACCCGCTCGCCGCCGCCTGGCGCTCACCGGCTTCGTCGGCTACGTCGGTCGTCTACACGATGCTGGCTCAAGCGCCGCACGTCGCAGAACATCGTCATCGGCGGCGCCGCCGGCGCCGTGCCGCCGCTCGTCGGCTGGGCGGCCGTCGACGGCTCGCTCTCCGGGCTCGCGATCTATCTGTTCGCGATCGTCTTCTTCTGGACGCCGCCGCACTTCTGGGCGCTGTGCCTGCTGATGAAGGACGAGTACGCAAAGGTCGGCGTCCCGATGCTGCCGGTCGTGCGCGGCGAGACGGAGACGCGGCGCCAGATCCTGCTGTACACGGTGCTGCTCTACGCCGTCACGCAGCTCCCGTTCTGCGCGGCGGCCTCGGCACCGTCTACCTCGTCGCGTCGCTCAGTCTGGGCATCGTCTTCATCGGCTTCTCCTGGCAGCTGCGACGGCGCGCCGACCGCCGAGCGGCGCTGCGCGTCTACCTGTACTCCCTGGCCTACCTCGCGGCGCTGTTCGCCGCTATGGTGGCCGACGTCCAGCTCTGACCCCCGACCACTGAACCGACAATGGATCGCAACCTCGCCAAGAAGAACGTTCGCACGGCGCTGATCGCGACCGCCGTGATCTTCTTCATGTTCGGCCTGTCATTCGTCGCCGCGGCGCTCTACGTCTCATGAGCGGCCGCGTGCCGCCTGCGGGCGACGAGATCCACCTTCCCGGCCCGAGTGCCCTGCCGCTCGTGGTCACCTTCGGCGTCACGGTCGCGCTGCTGGGCGTCACGTACAGCTGGTTCGTCGTGGCGATCGGACTGGTCATCACGCTGCTCGCCGTCGTGCGCTGGATCTCCAGCACGCGTCGCGAAATCGACGAACTGCCGCTCGATCACTGATCCGGCGGCCGGCCTGCGCCTCAGGCCGGCGCGCGCAGCCCGCGCCGCGAGTCGCCGGGTGGTGCGGCGCCCGGGGCGCTGACCGTCGCCGGCAGCTCGCAGCTCGCGCCGTCGTCGGTCCACACGCGGACGATGTCGCGCATCGAGAGCACGCCCGCGAGTTCGCCGCCGTCGATCACGACGAGATGGCGGAAGCCGCGCTGGACCATCGTGACGGCGGCCTCCTCGATCGACCAGTCCGGTGCCGCGTACACGATGTCCGTCGCCATGTGAGCGCCGACGCGCTCGCCCGAGCAGTCCTCGCCCGCCCCCATCGACCTCGTTATGTCGCGCTCGGTGATGATTCCCGGCCCGTGCATCTCGGGGTCGAGCACCACCGCCGCTCCGACGCTGCGCTCAGCCATCAGTCGGGCGGCATCGCGCAGCGAGTGATCGGGACCCACCACCAGCACCACTCGACTCATCCCGTCGCGAACATGCATTTGTGCTCGTCTCTCCCCTCGTCGCTTCGGCGCCGGGCCGTCGAGCAGCCCTACGACGTCAGTTTGTGATGATCGCCTCAATCTATAGCGGATCCTCCCGGTCGATGTCCAGTGGCACGTGCCGCGAACGGCGCCCGGCGTCCGCTGAACCGCGTCGGCGGCGCACCAGCCGCACGTATCCTTGGAGGGGATGCAGCGACCTGCCACGGTCAGGCTCCGCACCAGCCTCTACGAGGACGCGAAAGCCATCGTCCAGCGTGAGTACCAGCGTGATCTCGCGCTCGACGACATCGCTCGCCGCGTCGCCTCATCGCGCCGCCAGTTGCAGCGCGCGTTCGCCGAGGTCGGGAACACGACGTTCCGCGAACACCTGACGGCAGTCCGCATGGACCGTGCCGCGGAACTGCTCGCGAGCGACCAGGGCACGGTCCGCGACGTCGCTCATCGGGTCGGCTACCGGCAGCCCGCGCAGTTCGCGAAAGCCTTCCGCCGCCGCCACGGCGTCACCCCGTCGAGGTACCGGACCGCGGCCCACCGCTCCCCTCGAGCCGAGCCGGGCATCAGCACGACGTGACACCGCGGGCCGCCTTCGCGCACGGCCGTTTGCGAGCCACCCGACGTCGCTGCCGCCCGTCCTCGCAACCATGTAGTTTGCGGGCCGATGGCGGAGGAGGAGACACGGCGGGGACCCATCTCGGGCCGCACTTGGCTGGGACTCGTGGCGATCATGCTCGGCGCCTCGGTCGTCGGCATCGCCGTCGGCCTCGCGATCGAGTGGTTCCCGGTCCAGGGGTCGAATTTCGCCACCGACATCGACACGTTCTGGGACGTCCTGCTGATCCTCTCCGTGCCGATCTTCGTCGGCGTGACGGGAATCGTGCTGTTCAGCATCTGGCGCTGGCGGATGCGCCCCGGCGAAGAGGACCTCGACGGGCCGCCGATCCACGGCAACACGCGCCTCGAGGTCTGGTGGACGACGCTGCCCGCTCTGCTGATCGCCGGTCTGTGCATCTACGCGACGATCCTGCTGCTCGACATCCAGGCCGCTCCCGCGAAGAACACCCGCGTCGTCGAGGTGACGGGCGAGCAGTTCGCATGGACGTTCGCGATCAACGAGGGCGGGAAGAAGATCCAGGCGACGCGGATCGTGCTGCCGATCGGCGAGGAGGTCCAGTTCCGGATCAAGTCCAAGGACGTCCTGCATTCCTTCTGGGTGCCCGAATGGCGGCTCAAGGTCGACGCCGTACCCGGGATCACCACGAAGTACGCGCTGACCCCGACGAAGACGGGGCGCTTTCAGGTCGTGTGCGCCGAGCTCTGCGGCCTTGGTCACGCCTTCATGCGCCAGTTCGTGAACGTCGGCACGACAGCTGAGTTCCAGGCCTGGGTGCGCAAGCTGACCGCAGCGCCGTCGGGCGCCGGGGAGGCGGGCGGGAAGCCGGCCGGTGGCGCGGCGCCCGACGGCAAGCAGCTCTTCACGGCGGGCAACCCCCAGACCGGCGCGACCGCCTGCGGCGCCTGTCACACCCTCGCGGCCGCAGGCACCTCGTCCCAGACGGGCCCCGCCCTCGACAAGACCATCAAGGGCTGGGACGCTGCGAAGATCCGCGAAGCCACCGTCGATCCCGGAAGCGAGATCGCCAAGGGCTTCGCCGCGAACATCATGCCTCCGAACTACGACCAGACGCTGAGCTCCGAGGAGCTCGACGCACTGGTCAAGTACATCGAGTCGAGCGTGAACGGATGACCGGAGGAAGCCGCTGATGGCTGCGAAGCTCCTTGCGCCGGGCTGGTACCGCGCAGCCCTCTACACGCTGCTCGGGATCGCCTTCTCGATCGCCTTCCTCTACGGGTATCCGCGCCGCCTTCGGCAGCGAGCCCGTCGTACTACGGCGACGGCGTGCTCCAGGTCGCGCTGCTGATGGTGCCGTTGTGGTTCCTGGCGGGCATCGGCTGCTTCGACTACTGGTTCCGCTGGGCCCGCGGCCGGCAGGTGGTCGACGACCACGCCGACCACGGCGCTCACAGCTGGAAGGACTACTTCAAGGTCAACACCGATCACAAGGTGATCGGCGTCCAGTACGTCTGCACGTCGTTCTTCTTCTTCTTCGTCGGCGGGCTGATGGCGATGCTCGTGCGCGCCGAACTGGCCCAGCCGGGCCGGCAGTTCGTGGACGCGAACACGTTCAACGGGCTCTTCTCGGTCCACGCCTCGATCCTGATCTTCCTGTTCATCATCCCGGTGTTCGCCGGTCTGGCGAACTACGTGCTGCCGCTGATGATCGGCGCGCCGGACATGGCCTTCCCGCGTCTGAACGCGCTGTCGTTCTGGATGCTGCCGGTCGCCGGCGTGATGATCATGCTGTCCTTCGTCGTTCCCGGCGGCTCGTTCGCATCGGGCTGGACGGCCTACGCCCCGTTATCGCACGTCGGCGCCGATCGGTCAGGTCGTTCTTCACGATCGGGGTGCAGTTCGCGGGCGCCTCGTCGATCGCGACGGCGCTCAACTTCCTCGTGACGATCATCACGATGCGCGCGCCGGGCATGACCTTCTTCCGGATGCCGCTGCTCGTCTGGGCGAACTTCTCGACCTCGCTGCTGGTCGTGATCGCGACGCCGTTCGTCGCCGCCTCGCAGTTCATGGTGCTGCTCGACCGCGCGCTCGGCTTCAACTTCTTCGTCCGGGACAAGGGCGGCGACGTGCTGATGTACCAGCACGTCTTCTGGTTCTACTCGCACCCGGCCGTCTACATCATGATGCTGCCGGGCTTCGGGATCATCAGCGAGGTCCTCGCCGTGAAGTTCGCGCAAGCCGATCTTCGGCTACCGGATGATGGCCTTCTCGCTGCTGGCGATCGTCGTGCTCGGGCTTCACGGTCTGGGCGCACCACATGTTCGTCTCGGGCATGCAGGACTGGATCCGGATCCCGATGATGATCACGACGGCGATCATCGCGATCCCGACCGGGCATCAAGATCTTCTCGCTGGCTGGCGACGATGTGGCGAGGGCGTGCTGCACATGGACACGCCGATGCTGCTGGGCGCTCGGCTTCCTCACGATGTTCACGCTCGGCGGCATCTCCGGCGTGATGCTCGCGATGGTGCCGCTCGACATCTACGTCAGCGACACGTACTTCATCGTCGCCCACATCCACTACGTGCTGTTCGGCGGGTCGCTGTTCACGATCTTCGCCGGCGTCTACTACTGGTTCCCGAAGATGACGGGCCGCATGTACGACGAGCGCCTCGGGCGCATCCACTTCTGGATGACGTTCGTCGCCTTCAACGTCACGTTCGCGCCGATGCACCTGATCGGCGTGCAGGGGATGCCGCGACGCGTCTCCGACTACGCCGATCAGTTCGCGACCTGGAACCTGATCATCTCGATGGCATCGTTCGTGCTCGGGCTCTCGCGCGCTGATCTTCCTCTACAACATGATCGCCTCGTGGCGCGGCGGCCCGCGCGCCGGCGCCAACCCGTGGCGGGCGCTCACGCTCGAGTGGCAGGTCTCGTCGCCGCCGCCGATCTTCAACTTCGACGCAGTCCCGTCCGTCGTCGGCGGGCCGTACGAGTACGGCGTTCCCGGCGCGGTTCACGGCGATCTTCCAGGGCGCCGAGGTCCCTGCCGTCCCCGCCGGAGCCCAGCGCGTCAGCGCTCGTCGACCGAAGAAGGAGCACTGAGCGCAGATGCGGACGATCCTCGTCGTCGCCAACGAGACGCTCGGCGGCCAGAAGCTGCTCGACCTGCGCCCGCGAGGAGGCCGCCAAGGGCCCGATGCGGATCGTCCTCTGCGTGCCGAGGAAGATCCCGAGCCACGGCAACGTCATCTACATCGACGCCATCTACGACGCCGCGCAGGTGCGGATCGACCTCGCTCGGTCGGTGCTGCGCGAGATGGGCATCGACGCGATCGGCGAGGTCGGCGACCCCGATCCCGTACACCGCGACGATGGACGCGATCGCCGGAGCACAATCCGGATCTCATAGTCGTCTCCACGCTCCCGGCCGCCGCCTCCGGGTGGCTGCGGCGCGACTTCGTCGAGCGGATCGCGAGGCCGCCCGCGTGCCGGTCGTGCACATCGTCACGGACATGTCGCACGACCACGGCGCCTTCCACGTCACGCTCGTCGTCGCCAATCGCACGGCCAACAGCGAGATACTGCTGCAGCAGCTGAAGGCGCTGCGGACCGGGCGAAGGCGGCCGCGAGCGCCTGCTGATCTTCGTCGTGCCGATCGAAGGCGGCGACGGGCATCGCGGCGCGAGCCGCCCGCGCACGGCTCGACCAGGTGCTCGACCGCGCGCGCGCCACCGGGCTCGTCGCCGCCGGCATGACGGGTGACCCGGACCCGTACACGGCCACGATGAACGCCGTCGGGTTCTTCCACGTCGACGACATCATCATCTCCACGCTGCCCGGAGACCCGCTCGGGATGGCTTCGCGCAGACCTGATCGAGCGTGTCGCCAAGGCGTCGAACAAGCCGGTGACGCACATCGTCGACCAGCCGGAGGGTGCGCGGGCGCCGGCCTGAGCCGCGCCCCAGGAGCAGACATGGAAGCCGCAGCAGTCCCCGCCCCCGTCCCGCACGACGACCACCACCACGGCCCGCCCGCCGCGCACCACAGTTCGCGCGTGGAGCCGGAGGTCCTCGGGATCCTCCTTTTCATCATCTCCGAGCTCATGCTGTTCGGGGCGTTCTTCGCGGCCTACTTCTTCATCCGGGTGGTCGCAAACAGCGAGTGGCCTCCGGGCGAAGGGCTTCCCGTCGCCGTGGCGGCCACGAACGCCGCGATCCTGCTCTCCTCGTCGATCACGATGCACTGGACCGATCTGTCCGCCAAGCGCGGCAACACCTTCGGGATGCGCGCGGGGATCATCTCGACGATCGCTCTCGGCGCGACGTTCCTCTTCGTCCAGATCAACGAGTACCTGCACCTCGGCTTCACCCCGAAGACCGACGCGTCCGCCTCCGTGTTCTTCGGTCTTACGGGCCTGCACGGCGCGCACGTCCTGATCGGCCTTCTCCTCCTGACGGTCGCAGCGGTGCGGATCTTCAAGGGCAGGGTCGGGCCCGACGCCTACAAGGGCGTGGAAGTGCCCGGCATCTACTGGCACTTCGTCGACGTGATGTGGATCATCGTCTTCACGACGATCTACGTCCTCTAGCCCGGCGCGGCCCGGTGTCGTCGCAGCCTCCTGTGCAGGACGACCGACCAGCTCCTCGAGTGCCTCGCCCGGACGATCACGACGGTGACGAGCAGCCGCCGTGGCTGAAGCTGCTTGCGCCCTTCCGCTCCGAGGACGCCGCGTTCCGGCTGCTTCTCGCGATCGCCGCCGTCTGCGGCGTGATCGCGGCAGCCGTGCTGATCGTCCGCGCGCTCTGACGGGCGGACGATCGTCCGCGATCCCCCCGGCGGGCACCGCGCACGCACCCGGCCCGCCGTTCGGCCGGCCCGGCCCGGCCTACTTGACGGTGAGCTTGCCCTCCATGCCGCCGGCGCGATGCCCGGGGACGGAGCAGAAGTAGGTGAACTCGCCGGCCTTCAGCTCGCCGGTGTCCTTGGCGACGCCCTTGGCGACGACAGGGGTCTTGAGGTCGGTGCCCTCGATCACGAGGTCGTGCGGGACGCCGGACTCGTTGGGCATCTGGATCTCGATCGGACCGGGCGTCGCCTGCGCCACCTTGGTCACGTAGGCCAGCTGCCCGTTCGGGTCCGCGGCAATGCTGAGCACACCGTCCTTGGCCACCGCCGGTTCGCTCTCGCCCGGCGCCTCGACCGCCGTGGCGAGCAGGCCGTCGTCCTTGCCCGGCTCTGCGACCGACTGCGCGACGTAGGCCGCCACGTCGTAGGCGTCGTCACCCTCGACGAGCTTGGCAGGCATCGCGCTGCCGATCGCCGGGTGAAGTATCTGTCCGTGAACGGCCCCGCGAATCGAGGCGTCCCCCCAGCCCTCAAAGCGCGCGACAGCGAAGGCCGCGTCCAGGTCAGGTCCCGTGGTGCCCTTGGTTCCCGCGCGCGCAAGCACGTGGCAGGACCCGCACTTCTGAACGAACAACTGCTTGCCGGCCACGAGATTCGGATCGCCGCCGGCCTTGCCTCCAGAGCAGCCGGTCACGGCGACGGAAGCGGCGACAAGCGCAGCGATTCCCGCCGCGCGCGCCATTCGATGCGAGTGCGTCAACCCCATGAGCGACGCGAACCCTACCCGGAACGGCGGCCGGGATGCCCGCTCGGCCGCGCCGGCCGACGACGCGCTCGCCCGACCGATAGATTGCCTCCATGGCGCTGGGACAGCTTTACCGCCTCCGCAACCCCTCGACGGGCGTGGAGACGCTGATCGAGGCTGAAGCCGACGTCATCTACCGCGATCGCGTGACGGGAGAGGATCTAGAGATCGTCGGCAAGCTCGTGCCGGTGGGGCCCACACCGTCGCGCCTCCCCTGGGCCGTCGAGAACCTGCGCTTCTGCAACTGGTGCGGAGCGATGGCGCAGATCGACCTCAACGACTGCCCGACGTGCCTGCGGCGAATGGCCGCACCCGGCGCCTGAGGGTGGATCCGCCCCCCGAGTTTCTGGCTCAGGCCGTGCGCTGAACGGCCGGATGCGCCGTCGCACGTGCAGTAGCTGTACGCTGCCCGCGATGCGACCCGTTATCGCTGCCTTCACGTGCGCGCTCGCACTCGCCGCACCGCTCGGGCTGTCGGCGTGCGGCGGCGACGAGGGGCCCCCCGACGCCGTGCCCGCGTCGACCCCGGAGATCCTGCCTCCCGACGATGCGGACGACATCGCGGCAGGAACGTCCACCGACTCCGGCAGCACGACGACGACCGGCACCGGAACCACACCGGCCGCGCCCAGCAGTTCGGCTGGACCGGCCGCACCCAGCGCCGGCACCGGCGGAACGACGGCACAGCCGGGCACGGGAACCGGCACCGGCGGAACCGGCACCGGCGGAACGGGCACCGGCGGAACGGGTACCGGAACGGGTACCGGCGGAACCGGCGGGGGAACGCCCCCCAGCACCGGCGGCGTATCGCCGGACGACAGCGCCAATGCCGGGTCGGTTCAGCAGTTCTGCGCTGACAACCCCGGCGCCTGCTGACCGGGTCAGGTCTTCTTGGTCGACTTCTTCTTGGTCGACTTCTTCTTGACCGCGTTCTTGGGCGGTGTCGTGATCAGCGTCGCGCTGTAGGTCAGGCGCGCGGTCCTGTAGAGACAGTAGTACTGCGCAAGCTGGTTGGGCTGGACCTGGGCCGTCTGTCCCTGCGTGTCGTCGCACTGCCCCTTCCCGCGGCTCGCGCGCCACGAGGTGTCTCCGCCGAGGCCTGTGCCGAGCGCTGGTGCCCACGTCGGAACCGTCAGGGCGATGACCTGGCCCTTCTTGACGAGAATCGACTTCTTGAGCGGAAACTGCGATGTGCGGCCGAAGTAGCGCTCAAGCTTGACGAGTTCGCCCTGGGCGACGGCGCGAGAACGCAGCTTCCGCTTGCGGTCGAGGATCGTCAGCTGGGCCTGTGCCTCGCCGCCGAGCTTCGAGTTGAAGAAGTCGGTCTGCTTCTCCCCCGGATTGCCGAGCGCGATCGTCCAGGCGACGATCCGCCCGTTCTTGGGAACGGTCATCAGACCGCGGTTCGTGCCGACCTTGGCCTGGTAGCCGGTGGTGCGGCTGACCGCGTAACACGGCTTGTCCGGGCACCCGGGCTTGGTCTTCGGATCGATCCGGCCGATCTCGACCACCTCGGCGAGACCGGCGGCGGGGAGCGTCAGCGCAAGCATGGCAAGAGCCATCAGCGCCGTCATTAGGCGTCGAAGCATCACAAGCATTTGAACACGAGCGTAGGCGATTCGTCGCAGTTCTCCGCTCTAATATCAGGTGCATCGCTTGGTTGACGGTGCCTTGGGGCCGCGGACGCATGGTTCCGCCCGGCACGCGGGCGGCGCTCAAGCGACGGCGGCCAGCGCCCCGACGGCAGCGAGGTGGCCGTCTATCGCCGCCATCACCTCCGCCTCTGCATCGGTCAGCATCACGTGCCCGCAGCCGGCGATCTCAGCGAGACGCGCTCCCGGGATCATGGCCGCGAGACGGCGCCCGCGCTCGACGCCGATCAGCGCGTCCTCGTCGCCGTGGACGACCGTCACCTCGAGCCCTTCGAGTTCGGGCAGCCGCGCACGAACGTCGTGCCCACCGGCCGCCAGCATCTGGGCGAAGATCGTCCGCGGCGCGGTCGCCTCCCGGCGGCGCATCGCGAGATCGTCGGCGATCCGCTCGGGGGCCTCGCGGCGGGTGCGCCGCGAGTAGAGGGCCGGCACGAGCAGCGCCGTGGCCCGGTCGGGCGACGGGCCGCGGACGGCGCTCGCGGCGATCAGCCTCCACGGTGGCGGGCCCGAGCGAGCGCGCGCGGTCGTGCAGCCCAGGATCAGCGAGCGCACGCGATCGCGATGGTCGAGCGCGAGTCGCTGCGCCACCATCCCGCCCATCGAGACTCCCAGCACGTGGGCGTCGTCGAGCCCGGCGGCGTCCATCACGGCGACCGCGTCACGCGCCATGTCGTCGAGCGTGACACGAGCGCCCACGCCATCCGACAGCCCGGTTCCGCGGTTGTCGAACGCGACGGCGCGCACGCGCCCTCTGAGGTGCGGCATCAGGCGATACCAGGCCTGCGAGCTGCCGCCCAGGCCCATGATCAGGAGCAGCGGCTCCCCCTCACCCTGCTCCAGCCAGTGAAGCCTCACTCCGGCGTTCACGGCGCGCCCACGGCCGGCGCGCGGCCCCGCGTGGTTCACGCAGCCTCCCCGCGCAGCCGAGCGGCCGTCGCCGCGATCGACTCCGCGTCGCCCCCGCTCGGAACCCACGGCAGGCGCAGCGGATCGTCGGCGTAGCGCGGGATCACGTGCACGTGGTAGTGGAAGACCGACTGCCACGCCGCCGGACGGCATGCGTTGAGCAGGTTCACGCCATCCGCCCCGAGCGCATCGCGCACGCGCAGGGCCAGGCGCTGCGCCGCCAGGGCCGTGGCCGCCATGTCCCGCTCCGGAACCTCGTAGAGATCTTCCGCATGGCTGCGGGGAATCACGAGCGCGTGCCCGGGCGTCGCCGGGTTGATGTCCATGAACGAGAGCGTGTGCTCATCCTCATCGACGACCTGCGCCGGGAGCTCCCCGGCGAGGATCTTGCAGAAGAGGCAGTCGGCGTCACGGTCGGACATGGCCGCGGAGCCTACCGGCGCCCTCCTCGCACAGCTACCGTTCGATGCTCGTGACCCTCGCGGCAGCCGACCACACCAGCCTCGACGCCCTGGCCCGTAGTGCGATCGGCCACCTGACATCGTTCAGGCGCCCGTCGGCATCCGAGGGCGAGCGAAGAGCAGCGAACTGGATCGCCGAACGCCTGACAGACGAGAACTGCGAGGCGACGGTCGAGGAGGAACGGGCGCATGGCACATACTGGTGGCCGCTCGGTCTGACCGCAGGCGCTGCCGGGCTCGCGTCGCTCAGCCGCCGCCGCAGCGTGCGGGTGCTGGCCGGGTTCTCGGCCGCCGCCGCGATCGCCGACGACGTCTCCGGCGGACGGCTGTGGTTCCGGCGCGCGGCGCTGCCCCGGCGCGCGACGTGGAACGTCGTCGCCCGCGCCGGCGACCCCGGTGCCGAGCGGACCGTCGTCTTCGTCGCCCATCACGACGCTGCGCACTGGTCGCTGCTCTTCGCTCCGCAGATCCCCGAGTTCCTCGGCACACGCTTCCCGGCAGCGATCGAACGGGCGGACACGACCCCACCGGTGATGTTCCCGGTCTTCGGCGGGCCGCTGCTGGTGGGACTCGGTGGCCTCACGGGATCGCGGCGCCTGCGCCTGGCCGGCGCGCTGGTGTCGCTGGCCACGGCCGCGACGATGGCCGAGATCGGCTCGCGCTCGACCGTGGACGGCGCGAACGACAATCTCTCCGGCGTGGCGACCCTGCTGGGTCTGGCGCACCTGCTGCGGCGGCGGCCTGTCGAGGGAGCCCGCGTTCTGCTCGTGTCCACCGGGTCGGAGGAGTCCTTCATGGAGGGCATGCACGGTTTCGCGGCGCGGCATTTCGACACCCTGCCGCGCGACACCACGTCCTTCGTCTGCCTGGACACGGTCGGCTCGCCTCAGCTGACTCTGCTCGAGGGCGAGGGCATGCTCGTGATGCGCGACTACCCGGAGGACTTCAAGAGCTTGGTCGCCCGCTGTGCCACCGATGCGGGAGTCGAGCTGCGGCGCGGTCTCAGGTTCCGCAACGCGACCGACGGCCTGATCGCCCTGAAGGCCGGCTACCCGGCTGCGATGATCGGCTCGATCAACCGCTTCAAGGCGCCCTCGAACTACCACTGGCCGACCGACACCGCCGAGAACGTCTGCTACGACACCGTCGTGCAGGCAACGCTTCTGTGCGAGGCGGTCGTCCGACGCATCGCAGCGGCGCCTGACGGCCCGTCCTGACCGGGCCAGGGCCCGCTATGCGGCCTTGAGCAGGCGCCGTGCGTGCTCGACGGCCTCGCCCGCATTGGTCACCTCGCCGGCGTATTGAGCCGTCGCGATGGCGGCCAGAAGCTCACCGAGTTGCGGGCCTGGCCGGATGCCCAGGGCAGCCGCCAGCTCGTCACCGCGGATCAGCGGGGCCGGCGGACCCTCGGACTGCCACCTGAGCGCGTCGTCGAGCAGCGGGAGGGCGACCTCCATGTGCCGAGCTATGGACTCGTCCGCCTTTCGCCCGCGTGTTGCGCGCCTGTCCGCGATCGACAGCAAGGTCACATCGGCTGCGACCGGATCGCAGGCCACGAGGTAGCCGTGCACCACAGTCCTGCTCAGCGGGCGCTCCTTGACGAGGAATCCGGCGCGCAGATGGTGCCTGGTCAACGCGGCGACGTGCGCTCGCAGCCGAACGCTCGCTCGCAGCCGTTCGAGGATCTCGTCGGCCATCACCGCACCGGTCCGGTCGTGATCCGGAAAGCCGACGGCGCCGCCCGGGAACAGGGTGCGGGTGCATGGCTTTGCGATGTCGTGCAGGAGCGCGCCCCAGCGCAGCGCGCCGCCTCGCGTGATCTCGTCGGCGAGCGGCGCCGCGAGCAGCTCCCGGACCGCCCGGGCGCGCTCCTCGCCGACGATCGACTGCGGCTCGCGTTCCAGCTCGATCACCTGCTCGAGCACCTCGAGCGTGTGGTCGTACGCATCGAGATGGTGATACGCCGTCTGCTCGACGCCGCGCAGCGCCGAGAGCTCCGGCATGAGGGCCTCGGTCGCTGCGAGGTCGTAGAGCAGCCGCAGCGCCGCCGACGGGTCTGGACCGGCGAGCATCGCCCGCAGTTCCGCGAACACGCGCTCGCCGGACACGCGCGCCAGGCCGGCGGACCGCTGCCGCGCAGCGCTGACCGTCTCCGCCTCCGGCATGAGGCCCAGCTCGACCGCAAGCCGGGCGACGCGTACGACCCGCAGCGGATCGGCGTCGAAGGCCTGCGGCGAAACCATGCGCAGCACGCCGGCACCCAGATCGCCCACGCCGCCGGTCGGATCGGTCAGCTCACCCCCGTGCAGAGGCTCGGCGATGGCGTTCGCGGTCAGGTCTCGTGCATACAGGTCGGCCTCGAGGCCATCGTGGTGCAACGGCGCGACGTCGACCTGCCAGCCGCCCTGCGGGCCGACGACGCGCCAGGCACCGAAGGCGTCTGACAGCGAGAAGACGGCGCTGCCGCTCCCGGCCGCTTCGCGGATCCGTCGCGCGGCCTGCTGCGCATCACCGGCGACGATCAGGTCGATGTCGGGGCACGCCGGAACGCGGCCCAGCAGGCGGTCGCGAACGACTCCGCCGACAAGCCATGTCGTCTCGCCGTCGAGGGCCGCGCGGACGACCGCCAGCGCCTCGCTCGAAGAATCCGCTGCGTGCGGCCGCTCTCCGCCCGAGTCCATCAGGGGTGATTGTCCCGGGGCACGCGCGGGCCCAGGCCGCACGTCACCTCGTAGTTGATCGTCCCGAGCCGCTGGGCGATCTCCTCAGCGAGAATCCTCTCCCCCCCGCGCGTGCCGATCAACACGACCTCGTCACCGATCGCCGCGCCTGCGCCTTCCGGACCCAGGTCGATCGTCAGGTTGTCCATGCTGATCGTCCCGACCAGCGGCATGCGCCGCCCGCCCACCAGCACGTCGGCGCCGGACGACAGGGCGCGCCGCCAGCCGTCTCCGTAGCCCACGGGTACCGTCGCGATCGTCGTCTCGGAAGCGGCGACGAAGCGGCGTCCGTAGCCGACGCTCTCACCCGCAGCGCAGCGCTTGATCTCGGCGACATAGGAGACGAGCGACAGCGCCGGCTCCAGCTGGTGCGTCGTGGGGTCCTCGCCGAACGGGTCCATCCCGTAGATCCCGATCCCCACCCGCACGAGATCGAAGTGCGACCGCGGCTCGCGCAGGGTCGCGGCGCTGTTGGCCACGTGCAGCAACGCCCCCGGGAAGCGCTCGGCGAGCGGCTCGGCCCAACTCCGGAAGCGCTCGAGCTGGCAGCCGAAGAAGTCATCGCCGCGGTCATCGGCCGTGGCGAAGTGCGACATCAGGCCGGCGATCTCGCACCGATCTGCCGCGAGCTCGGCAACGCGCGTGGCCTCGACGGGGTCTCTTGTTCCCAGTCGCCCCATCCCCGTGTCCAGCTTGACGTGCACGCGCGCCCCGCCCAGCGCCGCGACCCGGCGCACGAAGCCCTCGCGCCACGCTACGACGTCAGCATCCGCGTCGAGCGCGACCCGTGTCTCCTCGTCGCTCAGCGCGCCGAGGATCAGGATCCGCCCGGAAGCCCCGGAGGCCCGCAGCGCACGTGCCTCTTCAGCGGTGGCGACGGCGAGCCAAGACGCGCCGCCGGCGTGCGCCGCCCGCGCCGCCGCGACCATTCCGTGTCCGTAGGCGTCGGCCTTCACCACCGCGCAGACCGCAGCTCCGGGCGCCGCGGCCTGCAGGCGCCCCACGTTGCGCGAGATCGCGCCGAGCTTCACCTCGGCTCGGACGCGAACGGTCATCAGCGCTCGGCCAGCAGCGCCTCGAGCACGTCGACACGCGTGATGACACCGAGCAGGCGCCCGTCGCCGTCGACGACCGGCAGGCGGTTGTGGTGATGTTCGGCGATCAGCCTGCCCGCCTCCTGGGGCGAGGCGCCGGGGCCGACCGTCACGGGGTCGCTGGTCATCAGATCTCCGACCGTGCTCGCCAGCGACTTCTTCACGCGCTCCTCCCAGTGCCTGACCGACCCGAGGTAGATCACGCCGCCCATGATCTGAAGATGCGGGGGCGGCTCGACGTCCTCCTGCTCGTCGTAGAGGAGCAGGTCGTTGTCGGTGACGATGCCGACCACCGATCCGTCGTCATCGACCACCGGGAGCCCCGGCAGCTGATGGTCGTGCAGCAGGCGCACGACCGTCTCCACCCCGTCGCTCGCCCGCACGGTGACGGGATCGCGGTCCATGATGTCGGCGACGGTCGTGCTCATGGCAGGCCAATCTACCGTCCGCCGCGCGAGGCTACCGGCGCCGCGCGTGGACGAGCGCCTGGGCGACGTCGCCCGCCGCCACTCCGTCGACTCCGAAGCGGCGCGCCGCGGCCGCGCCTGCGCGCGCGTGAAGGCGCACCGCGGTGCAGGCGGCGCGGAAGGGCTCGACGCGGCGAGCCAGCAGCGCGCCCGCGATCCCGCTGAGCACGTCGCCCGTGCCGGCCGTCGCGAGCGCGGGCGTCGCGCCCGGGCTCACGGCGACATAGCCGTCTGCGCGTGCGATGACCGTGTCGTCACCCTTGAGCACGACGATCGCGTCCGCGGCCCGCGCCGCCGCGCGAGCGTGATGGAGCCTGCGCCGCTCGACCTCGGCGGAGTCGACTTCGAGCAGTCGCCCCAGCTCGCCGGCATGCGGGGTCAGCACGGTCGCGGGGTTGCGACCGGCCAGCAGATCCAGCTTCCCTGCGTGGGCGTTGAGGCCATCCGCGTCGAGCAGCAGCGGCGCCGCAGTGCGCGTCGCGACCTCACGCGCGAACAGCAGCGCGCCCTCCGACCTTCCGAGTCCGGGACCCAGCACGACCGTGCCGCCATGCGCTTCAGCCGCCCCCAGCACTGCATCGACGCCCGCCGGCGTGTGGTGCCCGTCGTCGTCGGCGAGCGCGAGCTGCATCACCTCGACGAGCTGGGCGGCCGCGACGGGCTGCTGCGAGGCGGGCAGACAGGCCGTCACGTAGCCCGCGCCGGAGCGCACAGCCCCGGTCGCGGCGAGCACGACCGCACCGACCAGCCCCGTCGCCCCGCCGACGACGAGAACGTGACCGCTCGTGAACTTCGTCCAGCCGACCTGACGTTCACCGAGCTCCGCGAGCAGCGGAGCGTCGTCGAGCAGCCCGGCATCCGCGGGCTCGACCGGAGCCTCCCTTGGAATCCCGATGTCGATCAGGCGGACACGACCGGCGTGCGACTTGCCGGGATTCACGAACAGGCCCGGCTTGAGGGCATGGAAGGTCGCCGTGGCGACAGCCCGCACTGCGGCGCCGTGCACCTCGCCGGTCGACGCATCGACCCCGCTCGGCACGTCACAGGCGACGACGGGCGCAGTCCCCGCGGCGATCGCGGCGACCGCCTCGCCGACGGCCCCGCGCGGCGCGCCCGAGAAGCCGGTGCCCAGAAGCGCGTCCACGATCGCCGCCGCACCGTCCAGTGCCGCGGCGTCGAACGGCTGCGGCGGATCGCCCTCGAGCCGCTCCGCCTGCACGAGCGCATCGCCCTGGAGGTCGCCGGGCGAAGTGGCCGCGAGAACGAGTACATCGCGTCCGCTCGCGCGCAGCAGACGCGCGGCAGCGTAGCCGTCACCTCCGTTGTTGCCGGAGCCGCAGACGACCGCAACCCGGCCCTGGGGCGCGACCTCCATGACCAGGTCGGCCAGCCCGGCGGACGCGCGCTCCATCAGCTCGAGCGACGGAACGCCTGCGACGTCGATCGCCCAGCGATCCGCGGCGCGCGCACGCTCCGGGTCGAGCAGCGCGACGCACCACGGCACGGGCGTCATGCTGTCACGGCGACGGCAGCGGCCGTCGAGCGTGTGTGGGTGAGCGATATCGACACGTCCACCCCCAACTCAGAAGCACGCGCCGCGGCGCGGCCGTGAAGCACCACCCGCGGCTCCCCGGCGGGCCCGGGCGCCACCTCGATCTCCAGCGGCCTCAGGACCTCGAGCGCAAGCGCCTTCGTGACGGCCTCCTTCGCGCAGAATCGCGCGGCCAGATGCTGCCCCGGCCGAGCGAGGGACAGCGCGTAGTCGCGCTCCGCCGCCGAGAACAGCCGCGGAGCCAGAGCCGGCCGGCGCTGAAGCGCCCGCTCGAGCCGCTCGATCTCCAGGAGGTCAAGACCAACGCCCACCCCAGCAACCCTACGCGGCCGTCTACTCGACCGTCACCGTCTTCGCGAGATTGCGCGGCTGGTCCACGTTGAGACCGCGCTTGCGGGCTATCCGGTAGGCCAGCAGCTGGAGCGGGATCACGGCGAGCAGCGGCTGGAGCATCCAGTCGGTGCGCGGTATGCGCACGACCGACTCGGCATGCTCGCCGATCTCCGTGTTGCCGTCGGTTGCGACGGCGATCACGTGGGCGCCGCGCGCGCGCACCTCCTGCATGTTCGAGACGACCTTCTCGAGCACCGGGGAGTCGGTCGCGACGGTGACCACGGGCGTCGACTCGCTGAGCAGCGCGATCGGCCCGTGCTTCATCTCGCCGGCCGCATAGGCGTCGGTCGAGATGTACGAGATCTCCTTCAGCTTCAGCGCGCCCTCGTGGGCGACCGGCAGTCCGACGTGGCGCCCCAGATAGAGGAAGAAGCCTGCTCGCCAGTGATCCTCCGCCATCCGCTCAACGTCCGCATCGACGCTCTCGAGCATCTCTCCGATCAGCCGCGGGATCGCCTTCAGCTCGCGGACGATCTCGATGCGGCGCTCACGCCCGAGGACGCTCGTGCAGTTCGCCGAGCCGCACCGCGAGCAGATACATCACGGCCACCTGGCACAGGAAGGTCTTCGTCGCGGCGACGGACACCTCCAGGCCGGCGCGCGTGTACAGGACGCCGTCCGCGTCGCGCGTGGCCTGCGAGCCCATGATGTTGGTCACGGCGAGCACGGTCGCGCCGCGCTCGCGCGCGATCCGCATCGCAGCCAGGGTGTCGGCGGTCTCGCCGGACTGGGTTATCCCGATGACGAGATCGCCGGGACCGACGACCGGGTTGCGATAGCGGTACTCGGACGCGATCTCCACCTCGACGGGAACCCGCGCGAACTCCTCGATGGCGTACCGCCCGATGAGCCCAGCGTGGTACGAGGTCCCGCACGCGACGATGACGATGCGCCGGGCCGCGTGCAGCTGCTCTGAGCTGAGCGCGCCGAGATCGTCCAGATCGACCCCGTCCTCGCGGATCGTGCGATCGGCGATCGTCTCCGCGATCGCCTCCGCCTGCTCATGGATCTCCTTGAGCATGAAGGTCTCGTAGCCGCCCTTCTCGGCGGTGTCCTCGTCCCAGTCGACGATCGAGACCTGGCGCTCGATCTCATCGCCCTCGGGCGTGACGAAGCGCGTCGTGCCGGGTCCGATCGCCACGATCTCACCGTTCTCGACGAACTGCACGCGCCGCGTCTCCCCCAGAAACGCGGGCACGGCCGAAGCCAGGAACGCCTCGCCCTCGCCGATGCCCACGATCAGCGGGCACTCCTTGCGCGCGCCGACGAGCAGGTCGGGGGCGTCGAGGCTCATCGCCACGAACGCGAAGTGCCCCTCGATGTCGTTGTAGGCGCCGCGCACGGCCTCGACGAGGTCCCCGTCGTAGTGCTGTGCCACGAGGTGGGCGATCACCTCGGCGTCCGTCTCCGATGTGAAGACCGCGCCCGTCGCCTTCAGACGCTCGCGCAGCGCCAGGTAGTTCTCGACGATGCCGTTGACCACGACGTGAACGCGGTCGCCGGTGTCGAAATGCGGGTGGGCGTTCCGCTCGTTCACGCGTCCGTGGGTGGCCCAACGCGTGTGGCCGATGCCGACCACCGCCTCTGCCGTCGCGGTGGCGACGGCGCCATCCTCGCGACGACGTTCGATGGCCTCGTCGAGCCTGTCGAGGTTTCCGACCGCGCGCACCGAGTCGATCGACGCGCCCGCCATGACCGAGACTCCGGCGGAGTCATAGCCGCGGTACTCGAGCTTGCGCAGGCCCGCCAGGAGGAGTTCCTGCGCAGGCCGGCCACCGACATATCCGACGATGCCGCACATGGCCGCTGAGGGTAGTGGGCCGAGGCCGCCGGCCATAGGGTCGACGCAGCCGGCTGGACGACCGTTCCGCAGGTCGATCGCGGGTCGCGGCCCGTCAGCCCGCTGCGGCCCGGACGAGCGCCACCAGGCGCTCGCAGACTTCCCTTGCCTCATCGTCCGTCGGGGCCTCGACCATCACGCGGACGAGATCCTCCGTGCCGCTCGGCCGCACGAGGACCCGGCCGCGACCGTCGAGAGCGGCGTTCTCACCCGCCGCGGCGTCCTGCGCCGCATCCATCGCACGCTGCTTGTCGGCCACGCGCACATTGACCAGCATCTGCGGCAGCTTCTTCATCGCCGTGCGTTCGGCGAGCCGGCTGCCTGCCAGCGCCTCCATCGTCAGCAGCGCGCTGGCGATTCCGTCACCGGAGGGAACGAAGCCCATGTCGATGATGTGCCCCGACTGCTCGCCGCCGAGCGACCAGCTGCGATCGCGCAGCGCCTCCAGCACGTAGCGATCGCCGACCGCGGTCGTCACGACCTCGACCCCGGCCTCACGCATCGCCGCGTGGAAGCCGTAGTTGGTCATCACGGTGACGGCGACCCCACCGCCGGCCAGGCGATCGCCGGAGCGCAGGTGCAGCGCTGCGAGGGCGATCAGCTCGTCACCGTCGACCACGGCTCCCTCGCCGTCGACCGCGAGGACCCGGTCGCCGTCTCCGTCGAACGCGAAGCCGACGTCGTGGTCGCCGGCCACGACCGCCTCGGCAAGCGCCTCGACGTGCGTGGAGCCGACACCGTCGTTGATGTTGCGCCCGTCCGGCTCTGCGCCGATCGTGCCGACGGTCGCGCCCAGCCGCCGGAAGATCTCGGGCCCGACGCGGTAGGTCGCACCGTTCGCGCAGTCGAGCAGCACGTTGAGGCCGCTCAGGTCGAGCGCTGCGAAGCGCGCGTGAAGCGCCCGCAGGTAGTCCTCGTGCGTCCCGTGCAGGGCGCGGACACGGCCGATGCGCTGAGACCGGCCGAAGCCGGCAGCCAGCCGGCCCTCGATCGCCTCCTCGTCGTCGTCGGAGAGCTTGAAGCCGTCTCCGCCGAAGAACTTGATCCCGTTGTCGCGGTAGGGGTTGTGCGAAGCCGAGACGACGACGGCGAGGTCGAAGCCGTACTGACCGATCAGCAGCGGCGCCGCCGGTGTCGGCAGAACGCCGCCGAGGAAGACATCACCGCCGGCGGCTGTGACGCCCGCGGCGAGCGCGGACTCGAGCATCTCGCCCGACTCGCGCGTGTCGCGGATGATCAGGACACGGCGCCGCTCGGCGTCACCGGCGTTCTCGAGTGCCACGGCCGCGTGCTCGGTGGCGGCGCGCCCCAACCCGAGCGCGAGCTCGGCGGTCAGCTTCTCGCCCGCCACTCCGCGGACGCCGTCGGTGCCGAAGAGCTCGCGAGCCAAACTCGCGCTAGCGCTTGCTGAACTGCGGCCGCTTGCGGGCCTTCTTGAGGCCGGCCTTCTTGCGCTCCTTGGCGCGCGCGTCACGCGTCAGGAAGCCGCGGCGCTTGAGCTCGACCGCGGAGGTTCGGGTCGGCCTCGAGCAGCGCGCGCGAGATGCCGTGGCGCAGTGCGTCGGCCTGGGCCGAGACGCCGCCGCCGTGCATGCGCGCGATCGACGTCCATCTTCTCCTCGTAGCCGACGGTCTCCAGCGGCTGGCGAATCGTGCGCTGCAGCGTCTCGCGCGGGAAGAAGTCGGTCAGCGTCTTGCCGTTGATGACGTACTCGCCGGTGCCGGGCTTGAGGATCACGCGCGCGACGGCAGTCTTGCGCTTGCCGGTTGCGCGGTAGCGCGCGTCGGCGGCAAGCTCGATGACCGCGGCGATCGGCTGATGCTCGACGACCCGCCGTCCTCCTCGTCCTGCTCGCCGACGACCTCATCGTCGCCGTCCTCGGAGTACTCGCCGTGCTCACCGCGTGTGAAGGGGTCGTCGCCCTCGGTGACGATGTCGACCTCGAGGTCCGCGCCGGGGATGGCCGGCTTGACGCGTGAGCGGCCGGAGTCTCCCGGGCGCCGCCGGCGCCCTCGTCCGTGGTCGTCTCAGCGTCCGCCTTCGGAGCCTCGGCCTGCGCGTCAGCGGTCTCCTCGGCGGCGGGCTGCTCGGCCTGCGCGTCAGCGGTCTCCTCGGCGGCGGGCTGCTCGGCCTGCGCGTCAGCGGCCTCCTCGGCAGCGGGCTGCTCGGCCTGCGCGTCAGCGGCCTCCTCGGCAGCGGGCTGCTCGGCCTGCGCGTCAGCGGCCTCCTCGGCAGCGGGCTGCTCGGCCTGCGCGTCAGCGGCCTCCTCGGCAGCGGGCTGCTCGGCCTGCGCGTCAGGGGTCTCGTCGGTCGGGGTCGGCTCGTCGGCCATCAGGACTTGATCTCCATCGGGGTCGGCTTCTGCGCCTCGTGCGGATGCTCCGAACCGGCGTAGACCTTGAGCTTGGTGATCTGCCGGCGGGCCAGGCGATTGCGCGGCAGCATGCCCTTCACGGCGAGGCGGATGACCTCTTCCGGGCGACGCTCGAGCATCTCCTCGAGCGTGCGCTCCTTGAGGCCGCCCGGGTAGCCCGAGTGGCGCCGGTACTTCTTCTCCTGGCGCTTGTTGCCGGTGACCGAGATCTTCTCGGCGTTGACGACGACGACGAAGTCGCCCGTGTCCACGTGCGGGCGTGTACTCGGGCTTGCGCTTGCCGCGCAGAGCGTCGGCGATCTGGGTCGCGAGGCGGCCGAGCGTCTGCCCGCTGGCGTCGACGACGATCCAGTTGCGCTCGCGTGTCTCGTTGGAGGCTACGTAGGTCTTCATGGCGTGAGGAGCCGCACCGCGCGCAGGGACGGGCGCGGCGCGAGGACCGCAGGATAGCGCGGCGAACGAGCCCGGCCCGGGCGGCTGCCGCGAGCGGCGGCCGCGCCTACTCCCACTCGATCGTGCCGGGCGGCTTGGACGTGATGTCCAGCACCACCCGATTGACGTCGCGCAGCTCATTGATCATGCGCGATGCGATCTGCTCGAGCAGGTCGTAGGGCAGACGCGCCCAGTCTGCGGTCATCGCGTCGTCGCTGGTGACGGCCCGGATCGACCACGACGTAGCCGTAGGTCCGTTCGTCCCCCTGGACGCCGACGGTGCGGATGTCGGGCAGCACGCAGAACGACTGCCACAGCTCGCGGTACAGGCCGGCCTTGCGGATCTCGTCCTGGAGCACGTGGTCAGCGTCGCGCAGGAGGTCCAGGCGCTCCTTCGTCGCCTCGCCGCCGACGACCCTGATCGCGAGGCCGGGTCCGGGGAACGGCTGGCGCCAGACCAGGCGCTCGGGCAGCCCGAGTTCGGCGCCGACTGCGCGCACCTCGTCCTTGAAGAGCGCGCGAAGCGGCTCGACCAGGTCGAACTCGAGGTCGTCGGGCAGGCCGCCGACGTTGTGGTGGGACTTGATCGTCGACGCCCCGGTGCCGCCACCGGACTCGATCACGTCCGAGTAGAGCGTGCCCTGGACGAGGAACTTCGCGTCGCCGAGCTTGGGCCGCCTCCTCCTCGAACACGCGGATGAACTCGGCGCCGATGATCTTGCGCTTCGCCTCCGGCTCGCTGACACCGGCGAGCTTGTCGAGGAAGCGATCCTCGGCGTCGACGGCCACGAGCGGCACCTCGAACTGGTCGCGGAAGGTCTCGATCACCTGCTCGCCCTCGTTCTTGCGCATCAGCCCGTGATCGACGAAGACGCACGTCAGCTGGTCGCCGATCGCCCGGTGGACGAGCAGCGCCGCGACCGACGAGTCGACGCCGCCGGACAGCCCGCAGATGACCTTTCCGTCGCCGACCTGTGCCGCGGACGCGAGCGATCTGCTCCTCGACGATCGAGGCCGCCGACCACGTCATCTCGCACTCGCAGACGTCACGCAGGAAGTGCGTCAGCACCTCCTGGCCGTACGGCGTGTGAACGACCTCGGGGTGGAACTGGATGCCGTAGATCGCCGCGCTCGACCGACTCGAACGCGGCGACCGGCGACTGCGTCGACGACGCGAGCGCAGTCGAAACCGGGCGGCGCCTCGTAGACGGTGTCGCGGTGCGACATCCAGCACGGCTGCTCGCTCGGCATGCCCGGCGAACAGCACGCCGGGCTCGAAGATCGTCAGCTCGCGACCGCCCGTACTCGCCGACCTCGGCGGCCTCGACGCGCGCCGCCGAGCTCGAGCGCCAGCAGCTGCATGCCGTAACAGATGCCGAGCACGGGGATGCCGAGCTCGAGCAGCGCAGCGATCGAACTCCGGCGCTCCCGGCGCGTAGACCGATGCGGGACCGCCCGAGAGGATCAGCCCCTTGGGCCTGCGCCGCGCCACCTCCTCGGCGCCGACGTGGTGGGGCAGCAGCTCGGAGAAGACCCCGCACTCGCGCACGCGGCGAGCGATCAGCTGCGAGTACTGGCCGCCGTAGTCGAGCACGACGACCTCGTCGACCGCGCGCGGCACGTCGATCCGCGCGGACTCGTCGGCGAACCCGACGGCCGCTACGTCGGCGGTGATCGCGTTGTGGTCCTCGCTCACCGGGCGACCCCGGCGCGGACGTGCGCGCGCGTCACGCAGGCGTCCCGGTCAGCGCCGGAGTCTTGTCGGGCGGAATGCCATCGGCGTCACCCTGCGGGCGGCTCGCCGCTGCGCCGCGACTGCCCATCCCGACGCCCTGTGACGACTGCAGCTGCTTGCCCTCGGTCTGGAGCGACGGCGCGATCATCAGCTCGGCGCGGTTGAACTCCGCGATGTCCTGGTAGCCGCACGTCGCCATCGAGGTC
The DNA here is from genome assembly GCA_963714935.1 of uncultured Actinomycetes bacterium. GTDB lineage: Bacteria > Actinomycetota > Thermoleophilia > Solirubrobacterales > Solirubrobacteraceae > F1-60-MAGs163. The sequence goes on along the minus strand of CAVQQA010000002.1, from coordinate 160,669 downwards.
CGCAGCGCGCCCATCAGGTTGAAGGTGCCGTCGTTCTCGTGCGCCGGCCCGATCGAGGATCTCCTCGAGCGAGCCGTTCTGCGTCGGTCTGCACGCGCGCGCCGCGCGGGAGCGTCGGATGGAACGTCGCCATGCCCCAGTGGAAGCCGCGGCCGGGCGCCTCGTAGGCGCGGGCCAGCGGCGAGCCGATCATCACGGCGTCGGCGCCGCAGGCGATCGCCTTCGCGACGTCGCCGCCGGTGCGCATGCCGCCGTCGGCGATCACCTGGACGTACTCGCCGGTCTCCAGCATGTGTGTCGAGCGGGCGCCTGCGACGTCGGCGATCGCCGTCGCCTGCGGGACGCCGAGGCCGAGCACGCCGCGCGTCGTGCACGCCGCGCCGGGGCCGACGCCCGACGAGCACGCCGGCGGCGCCGGTGCGCATCAGGTGCAGGCCCGTGTGGTAGCTGGCGCAGCCGCCGACGACGACCGGAACGGGCAGCTCCGCGATGAACTCCTTGAGGTTGAGCGCCTCGCTCGTCTGCGAGACGTGCTCGGCCGAGACGACCGTGCCCTGGATCACGAGGATGTCGAGCCCGGCGTCGAGCACCAGCTCGTAGTGCGCGGCGACGCGCTGCGGCGTCAGCGACGCCGCGGTGACGACGCCGCTGTCCTTGATCTCCTGGATCCGCGGCGCATCAGCTCCGGCTTGATCGGCTCCTGGTAGATCGCCTGCATCTCGCGCGTGGCGAGATCCTTGGGCAGCCGGGCGATGCGCTCGAGCTGCTCGTCGGCGTCCTCGTAGCGGGTGAAGATGCCCTCGAGGTTCAGGACCGCGAGGCCGCCGAGCTTGCCGATGATCGTCGCGGTCGTCGGCGAGACGACGCCGTCCATCGCCGACGCGAGCAGCGGGAGCTCGAAGCGGTACGGGCCCGAGCTTCCAGGAGATGTCGACGTCGTCGGGGTCGCGCGTGCGCCGCGAGGGCACGATCGCGATGTCGTCGAATCCGTACGCGCGGCGGGCCTTCTTCCCGCGGCCGATCTCAAGCTCCATCAGATCGATCCTAGGCTCGGGGGCGGACGAAACGACCCCGCGCAGACGGGGTCGAGAGAGCGGAACTGCGAGGCGTGGCGGGCGGCGGCGGCCACGCTCGCGAGAATAGCACCGCGACGCCGGCCGGCAGGCGGCCGTGCGGCCCGGCGTCAGAGCGCCTCGGCAGGCGTCTCGAGCCGCTCGACGTCGACCTCGGCGAGCAGCCGCTCCACGCCCTGTGGGTCGACCACGCCGGCGCCGAGACGCTGGGTCGACTCTGCGCCGCAGGCGACGCCGTAGCGCAGGCACTCGTCCGGCGCGGAGCCCTCGTAGCGGGCCGCGACGTAGCCGGCCAGGAACGCGTCGCCGGCGCCGATCGTGGCGACGGCCTCGCGCGCGCGCGATCCGCACGCGGCGCAGGGCTCGGGCCGTCCGTCGACCAGCGACGTTCGCGACGCAACCGTCGGGCAGCGTCACGATCGCCTCGCGCGCGCCGAGCTCGCAGCAGCTCGCAGACCGCGACGATGCGATCCTGCTCGTCGTTGAACTCGTGGCCGACGAGCTCCTCGGCCTCCAGCACGTTCGGCGAGACGACGTCCGGCTCGGCGCGCACCGCGAGGCGCATCGGCTCGCCCTCGGTGTCGACGACGGTCGTCACGCCCAGTCGACGCAGCTCGCGGATCAGCTCCGCGTAGATCGCCGAGTCGACGCCCGCGGGGCAGCGACCCGGCGAACACGACGATGTCGGCGCCGCGGGCCAGGTACAGCAGCTTGTCGCGGAACAGCTCGCACCTCGCTTGGCCGTCACCTCGGGCCCGCGCTCGTTGATCTCGGTCTGCGTGCCGGTCGTCGGATCGTTCACCGCGGTGTTCGTGCGCGACTCCTCGCGGATCCGCACGAAGTCGCTGAGGATCGACTCCTGCGTCAGCTGCCTCGACGATGCGCGTGCCGGTCGCGCCGCCCGCGAAGCCGGTGGCGATCACGGGCTGGCCGAGCGTTCTTGAGCGTGCGCGCGACGTTGACGCCCTTGCCGCCCGGCATCGTGCGCTGCTCGACGGTGCGATGGCGGCGCCCGAGCCGGAAGTTCGGCACCGACAACGACTTGTCGATCGCCGCATTGAGGGTGACGGTGATGATCACGCGATCCTGCTCCTCGCGCCGCGCCCGCTCCGATCCCGGCGACGGCCGCGCGCCCGGCTCAGGCTAGCGGCCGCTGCGGCTCCGATAACCAGCGCGAGCAGCAGCACCGGCGCGCTGGTCGTCCAGCGGTTGCGCTGCATACCAGGAGGCCTGCGCGCGACGGCTGTCGCCGTCACGAGCGGCACGCGGTCGACCACCATGGCCGCGGCGCCGCACGACGAGCGTCCCGAGCCGGGTCCGCGCCGGGAGCGGACCTTCGACCTCGCGCGGCAGACCGGTGGCCGTCGCGGTGGCGCGCTCCCCGCGGCGGACCACCACCCGGACGGTCCGCGCCGGGACGACGCGCACACCCTCCCCGCCTCCGTGCTTGACGCGCACACGCTTCACGGCGCGGGCCCGCGAGACCGGCGCGCGGGTTCCGGCGAGCAGAGGCGCCGCGACCCGGTAGCGCCCGGACCCATAGCGCCATCAGCTTGAGCGTGTCGGCGTTTCGAGCCGCCTCGCTGCTCGTACCCATGACGACGCTGACGAACTCGACTCCGCCGCGCAGTCGCGGATCCGACGAGCACGTAGCCCGCGCGGCGCGTGTGGCCGGTCTTGATCCCGCTCATCCAGGGCACCGCGCCGACGAGCGTGTTGCGGTTGTTGACGACTCTGACCCGCGACCCGCTGCGCAGCACGGCCCGCGGGCGGTCGACGACCTTGCGGGCGAACGGCTTGCGCTCGCACGAGCAGCGCGAGCTTCGCGAGATCGCGGCCGTCGAGTAGTTGCCCGACGCGTCGAGTCCGATCGGGTTGGCGAAGTGGGTGTCGCGCAGGCCGGCGCGCCGCGCACGCTCGTTCATCATGCGGACGAAGGCCGAGCGTGATCCGCCGACGTCGGCGGCGATCGTCGCCGCGGCGTCGTTGGCGCTCGCGAGCAGCAGCGCCCGCAGCAGGTCGGCGGTCGTCAGGCGTTCCCCCGCGCGCAGGCCGGCGAGCGACTCGGCCGCCGCGGCCCGGTAGCCGACCACGGTCATCTTGTGTGACAACCGGCGGCGTTCGAGCGCCAGGAGCGCCGTCATGAGCTTCGTCGTCGACGCTATCGAGCGGCGCTGACCGGCCCGCCGCTGGAGGACGATGTCGCGCGTCGCCGGCTGGATCAGGATCGCCGCGGGTGCGGACAGCGCCGGGCCTCCGGTGCCCTGGGCCGATGCCGAACCGGACGACCCGGGCGCGACCGCGTACGCGAGGGCCAATGCGCATGCGGCCACGAGCGGCCGCCACGCACCGGCGAGCACCGGCGATCTCACCGGCGAAGCTTGAGGCGCTGCCCCGGCTGCAGCGCCTGCACGTCGAGATCCGGGTTGAGCTCCTCCAGCCGGCCGACCGACACACCGGTCTCCAGCGAGATCGCCGACAACGTGTCGCCGCCCCGGACCGTATACGTGCGTCTGGTGGGCTCGGGCGCCGCCGGTTCGCGCGCGGTCTCGGATGTCGTCACGCGGGTCTTGGTCGCCGCCGGGCGCCCGTCGCCGGACGCATCTCCGCCCGTCGTCGCGTTACGCGCGATGCCGTAGCCCGTGACAGCCACTGCGACGATCGCGAGCGGAGCCAACCACCGCGTGGGCCGACGACTTTCTGACATCCGTCAGCGCAGGATAAGGCCACGGCCCCTGTCACTCTGCAAGTGCCCAGGCAGCGGCTCGCAGTCGCTCTGCCTCCGCGCGTGCCGCCTGCCCGGGCGAGGCACCGCGCTGGTCGGCGTAGACGATCGCGCGCGATGCGGTCACCAGCCCGGCGGCCCGCCCCGGGGCGAACGCTGGTGCGAGATCCTCGACGCGACCTCCCTGGGCGCCGACGCCCGGCAGCAGGAACGGGGCCCGCGGCATCAGCTCGCGCAAGCGCGCCGACGTGCTGCGGTGCGGTGGCGCCGACGACGGCCCCGACGTCATCGAGGCCGGGGCCGCCGGAGAGCCCGTCGACGATCCGTGCCACACGCTCCCAGACCGTTCCCCCCTCAGCGAGCGGGAGGTCCTCGACATCGGCGGCGCCGGCGTTCGAGGTCCGCACGAGCACGAAGAGCCCGGCCCGGGCGCGCACGGGCCGCTCCCGCGAGCACCTCGAGCGTGTCGGCGCCCATGTACGGATTCGCCGTGAACGCGTCCGCGCCGAGTCCGGCGACATCGCCGAATGGCGTCGCCGTGGCGCCGACCATCGCCTGCCCGTAGGCCGCTGCGCTCACATCGATGTCGCCGCGCTTTCCGTCTGCGATCACGAGCAGCCCGCAATCGCGGGCGTGCGAGCATGTGTCGGCAAGAGCCGCCCACCCGGCTGCACCCAGGCGTTCGAAGCAGGCCAGTTGCGGCTTGACGGCGACGCAGGCCGCGCCGGCGGCGTCGATCACCGCGCGGCAGTGCGCGGTGACGGCCGCTGCGGCGCGCTCAGCTGCGGTACCCGCCGAAGCCGCTGAAGCCGCATCGGGCCAGAGCCGGGCCGGGTCGGGGTCGAGTCCCAGTACGACCTGGGACTCGCGCCGTGCGACGAGTCCCGCCAGCCGATCCGCGAAACGCAGACCGGCCGGCGGGTCGTCCAAGGGAACTTCGCTCGTCAGTGGTTGACCGACTTCTTGAGCGCCGCGCCGGCGCTGAACTTCGGCGACTTGGACGCTGCGATCCTGATCTTCTCGCCGGTCCGCGGGTGCACGCCCATGCGCTCACCGCGCTGTGCGACGTGGAACTTGCCGAACCCGGAGAACGTTACTTCGCTTCCGCGCGACAGCGCGTCCTCGATCGTGCCCAGAACGGCATCAACGGCATCCTGCGCCTGCTTCTTGGACAGGTCGGCCCGCTCGGCGATGTGGTCGACGAACTCAGACTTCGTCACGGTGCGCTCCTCCTTGGAGAGGTCTTGGGTGTTTCGACGCTAACAGCGATTACGGACGAGCGGTTGGTGAATCGCCCTCTGGGCGCCCTGTCAGCGACGCTCAGACAACCCGAAACCCGCAGTTTGCGGCCTTCACGATGGCGTGAGGTCGGCCCAGTCTCGCCTCCCTGCCGGACGAAACGCCCCACGCCCCCCCTCGTGGGCGCCCTGAGGCGACGGCGGATCTGGGACGATTGCCGCGATGACGCTCACCCGGATCGCCTGGTCGCTCACCGTCGGCACCTGCCTGATCGGGGCGGTGCTCCTGTTCGTCGCCGGGTATCAGGGCTACGGCGTCCTGGCGATCGTCGTGGGCGCGGCGGCGGCGATCAATCTGCGCTGAGCGGCCGCCGCTCAGGCCGGCTCGGTGTGGACGACGACCTCCGCCAACTCGGGCATCGCGTCCTCGGCGCGCGCCTCCACGCGGGCTGCGATCTCGTGTGCCTCGGCGAGCGTCCCGCTGCCGGGAAGCGCCAGCGTGACGAATGCGACGAGCCCGCGCGGCTCGCGGTGCAGGCGCAGCGATCGCGGCGGCGTGCCGGTCATCTCGGTCACGATGCGCTGCAGCTCATGGCGGTGCTGCTCGTGCTCGTCAGCGGTCGCGGTCCGGGCCGCGACCGGGCCGGCCAGCGGCTCGACGTGGACGTGGACGCGATCGATCTCCGGAGCCGCGGCCAGGATCGCCTCCTCGACCGCATCGCACACCGCGTGCGCGTAGTCGAGTGTCTCGTCCGCGGGAAGCTTCACGTGCAGGCTGAGGATCTTCGATCCGTCCAGCGTCACCGTCCGCACGTTGTGGATCTCGCGCACGCGACGCACCGACAGCGCAGCACCGGTCACGCGCTCGCGGAGGTCGCCGCCGCCGTGAGGCTCCATGTGGACGGTGACGTCGCTCTCCGGGAGCGCGGCGCGAATCGCGCGCTCAGCGCTGTCGGCCACGACGTGGCTCTCCTGAAGCGCAGAGTCGGGCGCGATCGCCAGCACAACGTCGATGAACGCCCGCCCGCCCGCCTCTCGCGTGCGAACGCGCCGCAGGTCCGCGCGTGGCTCCGCCTCTGCGATCGCCGCGCGCACAGCCTCGGTGGCCCCGGGCGGCTCGCGGTCCATCAGGACATGGACGTTCTCCCGCATCAGGCGCAGCGCCGCGAGGACGACGAGGAACGCAACGACGATCGCAGCGACCGAATCCCCCTCGGGGGTGCCCGCGCGCACCAGCAGCAGGCCGACCAGCACGGCCGTGGTCCCGGCGAAGTCCGAGGCGAAATGCACCGCGTTGGCGGCGAGCGCGGGGCTGCCGTAGCGGCGGGCGGCGCGCGACGAGACGAGTGCACGGCTCAGGTCGACGGCAAGCACGATCGCGACGACGGCGAACGTCCACCAGGTCGCGTCGACCTCGTGCGTCGAGCTTCCCGTCAGTCGCGCGATCGCCGCGCCGACCACAGCGACGCTCACGAGAATCAGGACGGCGCCCTCCGCCAGCGCAGCGAGATGTTCCGCCTTGCCGTGCCCGTAGGCGTGCTCGCGATCGGGCGGGCGAACCGACACGCGGAGCGCCAGCAGCGTCAACACCGCCGCCGCGAGGTCGGTCCCCGAATGCGCCGCCTCCGCCACGAGCCCCAGCGATCCGGAGAGCAGTCCTGCACCGAGTTTGAGCAGAACCAAGCCGGCCGCGGCCAGCACGGAGAACCGCGCAACCCGCTGCTGCGGTGTCGGCCGGTCGGTTGTGTGTGCCGCCATGACGTTCAGCTCGTTGGGCGCCGCGCCGCTTCAGCGCGAGCGCAGCCAGGCGAGCAACTGACGCGCCGCGCGGCCGCGATGACTGATCGCATCCTTCTCGCCCGGAGCCAGTTCGGCCATCGTGCGGTCGGTGTGGTCGTCGTCGGGCACGAACGCCGGGTCGTAGCCGAACCCTCCGCTGCCGCGAAGCTCGGCCGTGAGCGTGCCCCTGCACTCCGCCCTCGAAGACGCGCTCATCGCCGCTCACCGGGTCGACGACCGCCATCGCGCAGACGTATCGCAGGCCGCTGCCGTCCGGCGCCTCGGAGAGCAGCTTCTCGAGGTTCTCAGCGTCGGTCGCACCCGGTCCGGCGTAGCGGGCGGACAGGACGCCGGGGACGCCTCCCAACGCGAGCGCTTCGATGCCCGAGTCGTCGGCGATCGACGTGCACCCGGTGGCCGCGGCGGCGACACGCGCCTTGGCGAGCGCGTTCTCGGCGAACGTGGCGCCGGTCTCGGGCGGCAGCTCGACGCTCGTCGGGTATCCGCTCGAGGTCGTGCGGCATGAGCAGCAGAGAGAGCTCGCGCAGCTTGTGGGCGTTGCCCGTGGCGACGATGAGCCTCATGGCGTCCCGGCCTCGATCGCCGTGTCCTGCGCGACGCGGAGTTCGCTGATACCCGTACGGGCGAGTTCCAGCAGGTCGTCGAGGTGGGTCCTGGCGAGCGGCGTGCCCTCGGCCGTCGCCTGCACCTCCAGCAGTCCGCCGTCGCCGGTCATGACGACGTTGGCGTCCACCTCGGCCGAGGAGTCCTCCGGATAGTCGAGGTCGAGCAGCGCGGCCCCCGCGACGATCCCGCAGGAGACGGCCGCGATCGTGTGCGTGAGCGGCGAGCGCTCCAATCGGCCGTCGGCGACCAGCCGCGCACAGCCCAGCGCGAGCGCCACGTAGCCGCCGGTGATCGATGCGCAGCGCGTTCCACCGTCGGCCTCGAGTACGTCGCAGTCGATCCAGATGGTGCGCTCGCCGAGCGCGTCGAAGTCGACCACCCCTCGAAGAGAGCGGCCGATGAGTCGCTGGATCTCGACCGTGCGCCCGTCGACGCGCCCCCGGGTGACGTCGCGCGCCTTGCGCTCTCCGGTCGACGCCGGCAGCATCCCGTACTCCGCGGTGAGCCAGCCCTTGCCGCTCCCCGCCCGCCAGCGCGGCACGCCGTCCTCGATCGCTGCACTGCAGATCACGCGCGTGCCCCCGCATGCGATCAAGCGCCGATCCTGTGGCGGTGCGCACGAAGCCGGGCTCGATCGTCACCGGCCGAAGCTCGTCCGCAGCGCGTCCCGCTGGTCGGCGCTCGCTCACGGCACCCTCTCCCCGGCCGTGACGCTGACGGCCTCGACCGTCCCGAGCGGAAGCTGCAAGAAGCGCGTCCCCTGGGCGCGGAAGGCTTCAGGATCTCCAGTGCAGAGGAACTCGTATGTTCCCTCGCCCTCGCGCGAAGAGGCCAGCCCGCGCGAGCCGAGCGCGTGCTCGACCTGACGCGCGAGTGCTGCACCCGACGTGACGATCTCGACCCCCCGCCCCAGCATCCGCTGGAGCATCGGGCGCACGAGCGGGAAGTGGGTGCAGCCGAGAATCACTGTGTCGACACCCGCCTCGCGAAGCGGAGCCACGTAGCCGCGCACCACGTCGACGACCTCGTCGTCGAAGGGGAACCCCGCCTGGATGATCGGCGCGAGGTCCGGACAGGGCACATCGACAAGGTCGACGTGCGGGTCGGCGGCGTGAACCGCACGTGCGTACGCGCCACTCGCGACGGTCGCCGGGGTGGCCAGCAGACCGATGCGGCCGTTTCGCGTCGCCGTCACCGCCTGCACCGCCTCCGGCCCGACCACCCCGAGCACGTCGACGCCGAGCGTCGTCTCAGCCGAGCGCGCGCGCAACGCCGGGAGAGCCGCCGCCGTCGCCGAATTGCACGCCACGACCAGCAGCTTCGCATGCCGCGCCAGCAGTGCCTCCGCGATCTCGAGTGCGAAGCGCTCGAGCTCATCCGGCTCGCGCGACGCCGTACGGGAACCGGGCCGTGTCACCGAGGTAGATGAAGTCCTCGTGCGGGAGCTGGACCAGCAGCTCATGCAGCACGGTGAGCCCGCCGACACCGGAGTCGAAGACCGCGATCGGTCTCCTTCGCGAATCGCCGCTGCTGTCCCGCACCGCGTGAGCATAAGGCCATACCCGGCGATCGCTGGCCTCCCCGGCGGCATCACTTCCCGGGTTTGACGCCCTCGATCGCGTCCTTGAGCTGACCCACCACAGTCTGCGCGATTCCCCCTCCCTTCAGGCCCTGTCCCGCAGCGATGACACCGGCCAGGACGGCGGCGATCAGAAGGATCAAGGCCACGTACTCGACGGTGCCCTGGCCCGCCTGCACGCGGGCATCTCGCAGCGCCGCGTGGATCGCCGCATGTACGCGGCCGAGGAAGCCGTAAACCATGTTCCCTCCCGGGAGTCGTTGTCGATGTGCGCACTCTGGGAGGGACCGCGTGACGGCGCCATGGCGCATCAGTGGAGAATCAGGCGCTGATGCGAGCACTGATCGTGACGAACATGTGGCCCTCGCCTGCGACGCCGGCACTCGGCAGCTTCGTTCGCGACCAGGTCGACGCACTGCGGAGGATCGGCGGGAGCGATCTCGATCTCGATGTCCATGCGTTCCCGCCGGGCGGCTACGCCGGGGCGGCCGTCGCACTGCGCCGGCTGCCGAGGGCGAACCCGTTCGACATCGTCCATGCCCACTTCGGCCTCAGCGCGTGGCCGGCGCTCGCGGCACCGGCGGGCAAGCGCGCCGTGACCCTTCACGGCACCGACCTGCGCCATCCGCGCTCGCGGGTGATCACGCGGCTGGCGCTGTCTCGCATGGACCTCGTGGCGACGGTCAGCGAGGACCTGGCGGCCGCGCTTCCCAGGCTCGGCAGCCGCACACGAGCCGCGGTGCTGCCGTGTGGAGTCGCGACAGACCGGTTTCGCCCGATGCCGCGCGCCGAGGCGCGCGCCGCGCTCGGCCTCGACCCCGCCGGCCGTTACCTGCTGTTCCCCGCTGACCCGGCGCGGCCCGCGAAACGGCATGACCGGGCGAGCGCGCTCGCCTCCGCGGTGGGCGCGACCCTGCTGGCGCTCAGGAACGTCCCCCCCGAGCGTGTGCCGCTGTGGGTGAACGCCTCGAACGCCGTGGTCGTGCCATCCGAGCACGAGGGCTTCGGGCTGGCGGTGCTCGAGGCGCTCGCCTGCGACGTTCCGGTTCTGGCGTCACCGACCGGAATCCACGACGTCGCGCTCGCCGGGATCGAGGGGTCGCTGTGCGAGCCGTTCGACATCACGCGCTGGAGCGACGTGCTGCGACCCCACCTCGCTGCCGCAGAGCCGCGCGTCGCCGGTCGCGCCCGAGCTGAGCTCTACGGTGCCGAGGCGATGGCCGCGAGGGTGCTCGCCGCATGGCGCGACCTCACAGCGTCCCCCTGAAACGTATGACCCAACCGACGAGAGCGGTGACGGGGTCATCTACACTCGCGGCGCGGCGCTGACGGCCGCACTCACCCATGGGGCTCAGGAATCGCATCTTCAAGCGGGACGCCGGCGAGAAGTCGTCCCACGCCACCGGTGACGCCTCGCAGGAAGCCTCCGAATTCGCGGCGCCCGCCGGAGCCACGGGGGAGGACCAGGCCACGATGATCATCGCGGCGCAGGACCAGCCGCAGACCGGCGGCGCCGCCGAGCCGATCGAGCCATCCGCAGGCGCCTATCCGCCGGTGGCCGCGCAACGTCCCGGCTTCCGCGAGCGTGGCCGGATGCGCAGACGCCTGCGCTATCTGCGCGAGGTTCGCGAACTCGGCTTTCGTGACCTCGGCGGACTGGTGTTCGATCAGCACCGCTTTCAGCGTCCAAACGAGGCCCTGGTCAAGGGGAAGGTCGCCGCGATCGACGCGGCCGACCGCGAATTCCGTGCGATCGGCGCCGCGCTTCAGGAGCGGACCCCGTACCGCGAGCTGTTCGTGCCCGGCGTTTCAGCGTGTCAGCGCTGCGGAGCCCTGCACGGAAGCGATGCGCGTTTCTGCCCTCACTGCGGGCTGTCCTTCGGCGGACCGCGCTTCGTGACCGGAGTCGGAGCCGAGCAGGCGTCAGCTGTGAGCCCTGAGAACCCGGCCACCTCGCCCGACCCGCAGTCGGAGCGGGACACCGAAACCGCAGATCCTGCGGCCCCGCCCCAGGAGGGTGACCCGGTCACCCCGCAGGCTGCGCCGGACCAGGCGCCGTGAGCGCAGTCGCCCCCGGCGACCCCGCCGCCGAGCCGCAGTACGGAGTGCTCCCGTGTCCACGCTGCGGCGAACCTCTCGCTTACGACCAGGACTGGTGCCTGCGCTGCGGTGACCCCGCACGAACCGTCATCGCCCCGACTCCGCGTTGGCGGCGGCCGCTGCTGGCGATCGGAGCGCTCGCGATCGTGGCACTCGGCGTCCTCACGGCGGCGTTCATCTCGCTGACCGACGATGACCCGCCGACGCCGCGCACGATCACCAACACGATCACGACCCAACCGGGCGACGCTCTGCCGCCCGGTGTCACCCCCGCACCGCAGCCTCCCGCCGCGACGCCGCCTCCCGCCACGGCAACGGCGCCCGCAGCGACTGCTCCCGCGACCACGGCGCCACCAGCGGCGACGACGCCGACCACAGCAACGCCGACCTCCACCTCGCCGTCGGCTAAGACGCAGACGGCCACGACCGAGACCGGCGCCAAGTAGCACGCGTGCCGCGCCCGCAGGTCAGACGGCCATCTGCGCAGGGAGCCGCGCGGCGACCTGAGCCGCGACATCAAGAACCGCCGCCGGCGGCTTCAGGAGTTCCGTGGGAGCTTCGAGCGGGTCGCGTGCGAGCGCTTCCAGTGTGGCCGACAGCGAGGTGGTCAGGGCCGCCAGGTCGTAACCGCCCTCCAGCACGATCCCGACCGGAGCCTGAAGCGCGGCCCCCAGCCGCTGCACGCTGGACGCCATCGCCGCGAACCCTGCCGCCGTGACCGTGCAGCCGGCCAGCGGGTCATCGACATGCCCGTCGAAGCCTGCTGAGACCAGAGCGAGCTGCGGCTGCCAGGCAAGCGCCGCCGGGACGACCACGTGATCGATCAGCGCAGTGAAGAGCAGATCGCCCGACCCCGCGGGCACCGGCATGTTGATCGTCAGTCCCGTGCCCGGTCCCGAGCCGATATCGCCGCGCTCGCCGGTCCCGGGGTACAGCGGCGACTGGTGGATCGAGGCGAACAGCACAGACGGGTCGGCATGGAAGATGTCGTTGGTCCCGTTGCCGTGGTGCACGTCCCAGTCGACGATCAGCACCCGTTCCAGGCCGTGTCGCTGAGTTGCGCGCCGCGCTGCGATCGCGACGTTGTTGAACAGGCAGAAGCCCATCGCGCGCGCGCGCTCGGCATGGTGCCCCGGTGGACGGTGGATCGATGCACCGAATCGCGCCGTCCCGCCGAGGAGGGCATCGACGAGCGCGACCGCCCCTCCAGCGGCGTGACGCGCCGCCACGTAGGAGCCCTCTGACACCACCGTGTCGGGGTCGAGCGCGCCGCCGCCCGCCGCGCTCGCGGCCTCGATCGCGGCGCAATACTCCGGCGGGTGCACTGCATGGAGCGCAGCGTCCTCGACATCGGGCGAGTCGCATACGGAGTAACCCAGCCACCCAGCCTGGGCGAGCGACTCTTCGACGGCGACGATCCGCGCAATCCGCTCGGGATGGAGGCCGGTGTCGTGCCGGCGCGAGGACTCGTGGCGGAGCAGGATCCCTGGCACCGTGGCGGATACGGTACCCCGCGATGAGCCCTGATGGGCAAGACGAGCCGCTCACGGCGGACGTCGTCGTGGTCGGTGCCGGAGCGGCGGGGCTGTATGCGGCGCTGACCGCCGCCGACAGCGGAGCGCGTGTCGCAGTCGTCAGCGCGACGCCGCTCGCCCAGACCGCCAGCTATTGGGCTCAGGGAGGCCTTGCGGCCGCGCTTGCCGTCAACGACTCCCCGGCGCTGCACCTGGAGGACACCGAACGCGCGGGGCGCGGCCTGATGCGCCCCTCCGCCGGTGAGGTCCTAGTACGCGAAGCGCCCCGGCTGATCGGCGAGCTTCAGCGCTTGCGCGTGCGCTTCGACGCCGACCGGACCGGCAACCTCGCGCTGGGGCTCGAGGGCGGGCACTCGCGCAGACGGATCGTCCACGCCGGCGGCAGTGCGACGGGGCGGCGCGTCGTGCGCCAGCTGTCGGCGGACATCGCCCGGCACGACAACGTGCACGTCCTCGAGGCGACGCGTGTCGCCGGGCTGTGGCGTGACGACGGACGCGTAACAGGAGTGGTCTGCGACGACGGGCGCGCGGTCAGTGCGCGCGGCACGATCCTGGCGACCGGAGGCGCCGCCGCGCTCTGGGGCCGCACGACGAACCCGCCCGGCTCGCTCGGCATCGGCATGCTGCTGGCGCTCGAAGCCGGAGCGGCGCTGGCCGACATGGAGCTGGTCCAGTTCCATCCGACGGCCGTGACCGGTATTCGAGGGCGAGAGGGTTTCCTCGTCACCGAGGCGATCCGCGGTGAGGGTGCGACCCTCCTTGACGCGGCCGGCGAGCGCTTCATCGACGAGCTCGCTCCGCGCGACGAGGTCGCACGGGCGATCTGGGACGTGATGCAGCAAACCGGTGCTCCATCGGTCTCCCTGGACATGCGCGGCGTCGACGCGTCACGCTTTCCGAACGTCGTCGAGGCTCTGCGCGCCTCCGGCGTGGATCCGGCGACCGAGCTGATCCCGGTCGCCCCCGCGGCCCACTACGTGATGGGCGGCGTGGTCTGCGACCTTGACGGAGCCACGGGAGTCGGCGGGCTCTACGTCGTCGGCGAAACCGCCTGCACGGGCCTGCACGGGGCCAACCGGCTGGCGTCGAATTCGCTCTCCGAGTGCGTCGTCTTCGGCGAGCGCGCAGCGCTGGCGGCCCTTGACGAGCCGGCGCCGAGCGGTGGCCGTCCACCGCGGCCCGCCGGTCTCCGGCCACCGTCTGTGAAGACGCGCGATGCGCTCTGGTGCAACGCGGGGATCGTCCGCGACCGCCCGGGTCTCGAGGCGCTGCTCGACGACGAGCATCCACTCGCCCGCATCGTGGCGCGCTGCGGCCTGCTGCGCGAGGAGACCCGCGGAGCACACGTGCGCGCCGACTTCCGTGAAACGGACCCGGGCCTGGACCGCATGCACGCGGTCGTGCGTGATCACGATCCCGTCTTCGAACGCTGGACCTGACGCTCCGACTTCCAGCGCATCGCTTGGAAAAGCCCCCCCGTGCGTGACGTCTGCCCCCTCGCAGGCGTCTTAACACGAAGTTCATCTTCCAGGTGTCTTGAGCTTTATGCGGGAGGCGGATACTCGCTCACCGCGAAGGAACGCAACCAAGCGTCGAGCAGGAGGGTCTCAAGGGATGTACCAACTCAGCAGGGCCATCTACCGCGAACTCGCGCCACACATCTGCACCGGCCGCGAGGGTCACACGGACGTCCTCGCGTCCTGCGAGACGGCCGTTGAGCGACTCGCCACCGATCGCCACTACTTCTCTAACCCGGCACGCACGCTGTTCAGGGACGTGCGGGCGCACTTCCCGCTCCAGGCGCAGGATCGGGTTTGGACCGTCGTCCGCGAATACGTGGGCGCATCCGAGCAACTGCTCGAAAGCCTCACGACGCGAGGCCGCGATGCATTCGGGAACCCGCTCTCGTGCCGCGCCACGACCCGCCGTGGTACGCCCTGCCAGCGCATCCCCGTGCACTCGAACGGCTATTGCCCGTCGCACCAGCATCTTGCGGCCACCGAGGAGCTCGACGAGCGCGAGATGGTGCTCGCCGCATAGCTGAGCGCAGGTTCCGCACCGCCGGGACGGCCGGCTGAGCAGTCGGTTGCCCGCGAGCTGCACCGCTCAGATGAGCGTGACGCCTGTCCGTACGATCAGGCCCATGCGCATCGCCTTCCTCGGCCTCGGGATCATGGGATCCCGGATGGCCTCCCACCTGGTCTCTGCGGATCACGAGACGACCGTCTGGACGCGGACCCCCGGAAAGGCGGCCGACTGGGCCGAGCGCCACGGCGCGACGGCGGCCGACTCCCCGGCCAAAGCGGCCGACGGGGCCGAAGTGATCGTGACGATGGTCGTCGACGGACCGCAGGTCGAGCAGGTTCTGCTCGGACCGGACGGAGCCGCCTCCGGAGCCGCCCCAGGAGCGCTGTTCGTCGACATGTCGACGATCGCGCCGTCGACGGCGATCTCACTGGCCGCGCGGCTCGAGAAGAGCGGCCACGGGTTCATCGACGCCCCGGTCACGGGCTCCTCCCCGGCCGCCGAGAGCGGAACGCTCACAATCATGGTGGGCGGCGACGCAGCGGATCTCGAGCGCGCCCGACCGGTGCTGAACGCGATGGGCCGCACGATCATCCACGCAGGGCCCGCGGGCCACGGGCAGCTCGTCAAGCTCCTCAACAACGCCGTCGCGGTGGCGAATGCGGTGAGCGCAGCGCAGGCGCTTGTGGCTGGCCGCGCGCTCGGAGTCGACCTCGACGCCCTGGTCGGGGTGCTGCGGGCTGGGTCGGGCGCCAGCGCGATCCTTGAACTCAAGGCGCGCCCGTTCCTCGATCACGACTACACGACGCTGTTCAAGACCGCGCACATGCTCAAGGACGTGCAGCACTGCCTCGACGCGCTTGCGGCTTCCGGCACACCCTTCCCGGCAGCTGCGGACGCGAGGGAGATCCTCACTGCCACCGTGGAGCAGGGCTTCGCAGACGACGACTACGCCTCGGTCCTCGAGATCGTCGAGCAGCGCGCAGGTCTGCGGATCTAGCGCTGGGCCGAGGCGAGACGGTCGCCGCGCGCCTGCCGCCACCGCCTCCGAGCGGGCGGGGTGGGGGCGAAGTCCTTGAGGGTGGCGCCCCCGCCAACCGGCTGCCCGGGCGTCGCACGCGGATCACCGCTCGTCGCGCCCCGGAGGCCGTCCGTCGCGCGCAACGTCACGTGCGTATGAGGCCGATCTGGACGGAACCGGCAGCCAGGATGGAGGTTTCGGCTCGCAAAGTGCGCAAATCCGCGCGCGGCTACGGAATCCCCGTCAGGAGCCGTAAAAAACCGTGCCAGATGTCGCTCGACCCCAGACACCAGAGCCAGGACGGCGCCCACGGCGCATCGGTGATCTCGTTCGCCGAACGCCGCGCGAACCGCAGCGCACAGGCACAGCCTGCCGCTCCCGCGGCCGGGCAGACGACCCGGGCTCGCGTCGCGGCCGTGACCGACACCTGCTGGTGCTGCCGCTCGAAGGTCCGCGCCGTGGTCGGCGTGATCGTCGAGCCGCACCTGACCGACGACGGCAGCGGGTTCCTGCCGCTCGACGGCGTCGACGAGGCGCTCATCGAGGCGATCGACACGCGCACGCTGTCGCGGCGCGGCATCGGGGTGCTGCGGCACCGTGCGAGCCCCGGAGTCGAAGGCGGGTACATCGCGAACGGCTGCATCGAGTGCGACGCCCTGATCGGGCGCTTCCACCTCGAGGATCTGCTCGCAGACCACCGCAACGCCGGTGGCTCGCTTGGCCAGCTCGACAGCGGCATCGCCATCGAGATCGCGCTTGCGCCGGCCGAAGAGCGCCGCCGCGCAGCCGGCGCCCTCGGCTAGCAGTCAACCCGCCGCAGGGCCGCTCCGACCCGGCCGGATCGCCGCCGGCGGTCGGCAGAGACGCGATCGGTGTGACGCCGGACGGTGGAGGACGCAGCAGGCCACCTAGCGCCTGCTCCAACCCATGCGATGGCGTAAATTACCCGCCGTTTGCAGCCGGTTTGGGGTCCACGCCGCTCTCTGACAGAATGCGGCGTCCCGTTGCCGGGCCGGTTCGCAACGAACGGCCGTCGGTGCGGGTTTCCCATCGTCACACTCCAGCCGCCCTGAATCCCCTATGCCAATTGCCCTGAAGGAATGGGCCGTCACCGTTCGTGCGCTCGCTGAAGGCGAGCAGCTTCTCACCCTTCGCAAGGGCGGGATCCGCGAAGAGCACAAGCACTTCGAACTCGAGCATGACCGCTTCTTCCTCTACCCGACATTCGACCACCAGCGCAACGATGTTGTGCGCGAATCCCACGCACCGGAACTCCGCCGCGCGCTCGAGGAAGGCGTGTGGCCGGATGGCGATCCGCCGATCCATGCGCTGACGCGCGACGGCGGCATCTCACAGCCCGAACGCGTCCGCGTACGCGCCTGGGCGGAGGTGGCCGGCCACTACTCGATCACCGATCCGAGGACGCTCAACGACCTGTCGCCGTTCCACGTGTGGACGACCGACTACGCCCACAAGCGACTCGCCTGGAAGCGCCGCCACCCGTTGAACGTCGTTCTGCTGCGCACCTACCGCATCCCGCGCCCGGTGACCGTGCGCGTCCGCGGCGACTACCAGGGGTGCCGCTCGTGGATCGAGATCGCTCGCGATCTGCCCTTTGAGGGGACGCCGGTCCTGTCTGACAGTGAGTTCGATCGCGTTCGCGAGGAGATCGAGTCGATCTGCTCCGATCGCGTCCCCGAACTGGTTTGAGCGGGTCTCGCGGCGGCTGACACCACGGACGCCCGGCCACCGTGCGTTCGCACCACCGGCCGTCCGCCCGTGTCGTCATCCATCCACGAGCCCTCGCTCAAACGCCGCCCGAAGACGCGGACCGGCCCACCGCCAACGGACGCCGACCTCCGGAGGTCGTGAGCTCGTGAAGGTTCCCGCTGAGAGGGTGCTTGCGGACGCTGAGCGGGTCCTCGCGATCGGTATCGGCGGTGGTGGCGACGTCGCGGGTGCGATAGCGGTTGCGGTGGTCTGCGAGCGACTGGGAACGCCGTGCGAGGTCGGCGGGCTGACGTGGGAGCGCAGGCCGATCGACCCGCTGCCCGGACCGCGGCGCCTCGACGACGTCGTCGGGGCTGAGCGACTGCATGCGTTCGCCGCGCTCGCAGGCCCCGTGACGAGCGGCCCCGGGGGCTTCCCGTTCGCGGAGAGCGCCGCTGCGGCCGCGCTTGGGCGGGTTACGGTCCTGATCGACCCCAGCGGCGGCCCAGCCGGCGCCGCTGGGGGGATCATCGCGGCCGCCCGGAGACTGGACGCCGACGTCATCGTGCTGCTCGACGTCGGCGGTGACGTTCTCGCCCACGGTGACGAGCCCGGCCTGGCGAGCCCGCTGGCGGATTCGCTTCTGCTCGCAGCCGCGCCCGCGATCGCCGCTGCCGGCCTGCACGTCCTCGGAGCCGTCTTCGGGGCCGGATGTGACGGTGAGCTGACGCCGGCCGAGGTTGCCGAGCGCATCGCCGAGGTCGAGCAGGATGGTCTGAGGCTCGGGGCGAGCAGGCTCGCAGGCGAGGAACTCGACCGGCTCGAGCCGCTCGTAGCCGCCATCCCGACCGAAGCGAGCGCGATGGCGATCCGCTGCGCGCGCGGCGAGACCGGGCGCGCCGGGATACGCGAGGGCGCACGCAGCGTGGAGCTGACCGCGATGGGCGGCCTCCTGCACTGGTTCGACCCCGCGACAGCTCTTGCATCCGCGGCGCGTATCGCTCGCGCCGTCCGACGCGCCACCGACATCGACGCGGCCGAGGCTATCCTCTCAGCCCGCGGAATCCGCAGCGAACTGGCGTACGAGCGCGACGCCGCGAGGTCGGCGGCGACATGACTTCGAGCTGGGTGGAGACCAGCTCACCGCGCTTCGCAGCGCGTCATACGGAGGACGACGGCGAGGACGTGGTCGCGCTCCTGGCGATGCTCGAGGGAGTTCGCGAGCGACTCGAGCTGCTGCTTCCGGCGGTTCCGACCGACCTCGAGGTCGTGGTTCACCCCAGCGCCCGTCAGCTCGCCCTGGCGCAGCCGATGGTGCCGGTTCTGCGGCGTCTCACAGCTCCGGCGGCGAGACGCTACGTCGCCGGATGGTTCACGACTCGCGAGATCCACGTGCTCGCACCCCGCCTTCTGGAGGAGCGTGCGTCCAGCGTGCCGGGGTCGCGGGACATGCTCCTCTTGACGCCCGCCGCGCTCTACGCGCAACTCGCCGTCGGGGTCAGCAACCCGGGACTGCCGCCGCCGCTGCGCCCCGCAGGCCTCCGGAGGCTCGTTCCGTGGGCGTGGATGATGCTCGGCTCCGGTCAATGGTTGTCGGGACAGACGGCACACGCGCGCCCGGCGGTTGCGCGTCGCCTGCGCGAGGGTCGCCGTCCGGCGTTCCCGCCCGACCTGCGCGACGCATGGCTGCTCGGCGGCAGTGTGCTCGGCCTGCTCGCCCGCGAGGAGGGCGAACAGGCGGTCCTGCGGCTGATCGTGGAGTCCCCGACCTCCGACCCCCGGCGCGCGCTCGAGCGCGCGTTCCGGGGACGCTCGCTGACGCACAGCGAAGGCGCATGGCGCTCGCACCTCGCGCGGATCGCGAGCGCCAACTGAGCCGCTATCCCTGGAGCAGGGAACCGAGCCAGACGATCAGACCGGCGACGGCGACGCCCGCAAGCAGCCCCGCGAGCAGCTTGCCCGGTGGCGGGCGGTCGACCGGGCCGCGATCGTGCATCTCGACCGAAAGCAGCGTCTGCCGGGCGACGTCGGCACCCGAGGCCGGAACCAGCACGTCGCGAGCGCCCGCCGCCAGCATCTCGGGCACGTCGGCCCCGGCCGAGCGGCGAACGAGGCTGGGGATGCCCTCTTCGAGCAGGAGGTTGGCGATGAAGTCGGCTTCCGCCTGGTTGCGTCCCGTGGCCACCGTGACCGGCGAGCCTTCGCTGTATTGCGGCAGCACCTTGCGGGCCCGCTCGTGCCGCCCGCTGGGCATGTCCTCCGCGCTGCCGTGGTAGGTCAGCGGCATACCGCACTGGTCACAGAAGCGCGCGTCGAGCGGGTAGGTCGTCGCGCAGCGAGGGCAGATCAGCGGTTCGGGCTCAGCCATCGGTCACCTCGATGGGCACCTCCTTGATGGTGCCTCCAGCTATGAGAAAGCTGCGCGTCTCCGCCTCCCCATCGGCGTCGAGGCCTACGATCAGCCACTCGACTCCGGGCCATCCAGCAGCGAAGTTCACGTCGGTCTGAGACGGGTAGGGCGCCGAGCGTGTGTGTGAGTGGTAGATCGCGCCGATCTCCTCCCCGCGGCCCTCGATCTCCGTCAGCAGGCGGTGAAGCTCCATCCCGTCGACCTCGAAGCGCAGCGGGCTCGCCGCGACGTTGGCGACGGCGTGCACGCTCGCTGCGACGCCGTCGCGCGCGGCGATGACCCCGCAGCACTCAATCGGATGCTCGCGGCGGGCGTGCTCGACCACGGC
Organism: uncultured Actinomycetes bacterium; assembly: GCA_963714935.1. Taxonomy (GTDB): domain Bacteria; phylum Actinomycetota; class Thermoleophilia; order Solirubrobacterales; family Solirubrobacteraceae; genus F1-60-MAGs163. The sequence goes on along the minus strand of CAVQQA010000002.1, from coordinate 140,519 downwards.
TGACAGGAACTCCGCGGAGATGCGCATCGCCGCCGAGCGTACAGCGGCGACTGCGGTGATCAGTCGGGCTTGGCCTTCAGGACCGGCTTCTCGTCGTCGCCGTCGGCGGAGTCCCCGGTCAGGGAGTCCTTGAACTCACGCATTCCACGCCCCACCGAGCGTCCGACCTCGGGCAGCTTCTTGGGGCCGAGGACGATCAGCGCGATCACGAGGACGATCACGAGTTCCAGCGGACCGATACTTGGCATACCCCAAGGGTACGCGGTCCGAAGGCGCCCTACGAACGGGGCCTGGACGTCTGTCGAAGCGGCGCTACCACCACACCGTGGAGTCGAGGTTCTCGACCTCGTCCACGGGCAGCGTGTAGACGCCGCTCGACAGGTACTTCCAGCCGTCGTCGCACACGATGAAGACGACGTTGCCCTCGTCCATCTCGCCCGCGATGCGGTGCGCGATGCGCGCGATCGCACCGGACGACACGCCTGCGAAGAGGCCTTCCTCGTCGAGCAGCTTGCGGGTCCAGATGACCGCGTCGCGGTTCGTGACGAAGATCTTCCGGTCGAGCAGCGAGACGTCGATGATCGGGGGGATGAAGCCATCGTCGAGTGAGCGCAGGCCCTGGACGGGCTCACCCTGCATCGGCTCGGCGGCGACGATCTTCACGCGGTCGCCGAGTTCCTCCTTGAAGCGCCGCGCGTGTCCCATCAGGGTGCCGCCGGTCCCGAGGCCGGCCACGAAGGCGTCGACCCGGCCATCGAGCTCATCGAGGATCTCGCGCGCCGTGCCGTCGTAGTGCGCGCGGGGGTTCGCCTGGTTCCCGTACTGGTATGGCATGTAGTACGAGGCGTCCGAGGCTGCCATCTCGACGGCCATCGCGACCGCTCCGTTGGAGCCCTGGTCTCCCGGGCTGTAGACGATCTCCGCTCCGTACATGCGGAGCAGCTGGGTCCGCTCGGGTGTGACGTTGTCCGGCATCACGACCTTGAGCCGGTAGCCCTTGCGCGAGCAGATCATGGCGAGCGAGATGCCCGTGTTGCCGGAGGTCGGCTCGAGGATCGTCTGCCCGGGCCTGATGAGCCCGTGCTCCTCAGCGTCCTCGATCATCGCCTTCGCGACGCGGTCCTTGACCGATCCGGTCGGGTTCTTCGATTCGAGCTTCGCCCAGATCCTCACACCGGGCTTGGGCGACAGCCGCCGGAGCTCGACGAGCGGCGTATTGCCGATCGCCTCGACGATGTCCGTATAGCGGCCACCACAGGGCCGGCTGTCAAGCGGCGGTAGACCCATGCTTCAGGAAATATAGCGAGCGGTATTGCGTATGCACACGAGCGACCGATGACGATGTCTGGGGCACCGAGGCGCCGGCAGGCGGCCTACCGGCCGCCTGCCATGGCGGGCAGGATCACGAGCGAGTCCGCGGCCCCCACGGGCGTCTCGAGCCCGTCGAGCACGCGCACGTCCTCGTCGTTGAGGTAGACGTTGACGTAGCGGTTGAGGTCGCCGTCGGCGCTGAACAGCTGCGCCTTGGTCTCCGGGTGGGCCTGCGCGAGGTTGTCGCAGCACCTCGCCGACGTCGGCGCCGTCGGCGTTCACCTCGCGCTCGCCGCCGACGGACGGGCGCAGGACCGGGGGAATTCGGATCGTTGCCATCGGCGCGTGACCCTACCCAGCGGCGGCGCAGAACGCCTCGTAGTCGGGGAAAACGCCCATCTCGTCGTCCGTGATCTCAGCGGGTTCGCGCGAGCAGATCGGGCACTCGGGATCGCGGCGGACCTTGAGCTCGGTGAAGGTCGCACCGAGCGCGTCGTACATCAGCAGGCGGCCGATCAGCGGGTCGCCGACGCCGAGGATCAGCTTGACGACCTCCGTCGCCTGAAGCATGCCCATCGTGCCGGGCAGAACGCCCGAGGACGCCGTTGGCGCCGCAGGACGGTGCCAGCTCGGCCGGCGGCGGCTGACGGAAGAGGCAGCGGTAGCAGGGACCGTCGTGCGGCTTGAAGACGCTGAGCTGGCCCTCGAAGCCGAGGATCGCGGCCGAGACGACCGGGATCCCGAGTCGCACGGTGGCGTCGTTGAGCAAGTAGCGCGTCGGGAAGTTGTCGACGCCGTCGACGATGATGTCGCAGCCCTCGATGATCTCCATGATGTTGGAGGCGTCGAGGCGAGTCTGGTACTTGACGACGGTCACGTCGGGGTTGAGGTCCTTGATCGTCTGTTCCGCGGAGTCGACCTTCGGAACGCCGACCCTGCTCGTCGAGTGGATGACCTGGCGCTGGAGGTTGGTGACGTCGACGACGTCGTCGTCGACGATCCCGAGCGTTCCGACGCCGGCGGCGGCGAGGTACAGCGCGGTCGGCGAGCCGAGGCCGCCCGCGCCGAGCAGCAGCACCTTGGCGTCGAGCAGCTTCTGCTGGCCGTCGGGGCCGACCTCGGGGAGCAGCAGGTGACGGCTGTAGCGCTGACGCTGGTCGGCGCTCAGGGTGCGCGGCACCTCGACCTCGTAGCCGCGGTCCTTCCAGAGCGTGATGCCGCCGGTCATCGACTCGACGTGCTCGTAACCCGAGATCCTCGACCAGCGTCCTGGCGGCGAGCGCGGAGCGGTTGCCCGAGGCGCAATAGAGGATCACCCGCTGCGAGCGGTCGGGCACCACCCCGTCGATGCGCGACTCAAGGAAGCCGCGGGCGACATGGACGGCGCCGGGAAGCTTCCCCTGCTCGACCTCGTCGCTCTCGCGCACGTCGATCACGGGGATGCCCTCGCCGAGGACCTGAGCCACCTCAGATGGGTCGACCTCATCGATCTGGTCCTTGACGCGGCGCAGGAACTCAGAGCCGGAGACGCTGCTCACGGTTAAACCACCTGATCTTGATCGGGATTCAGCACTTCAGGAAGTATAGCGCCGGTCGCGCACCTTCGTGCGACTGCCCGCGCCGTGCCCGCGCAATGAACGCGCTCCAACGTGAGAGAGCGCCCTTCCGCGGCGGAAGGGCGCTCTCTGGGTCTGTCGGAGGCACCGGCGCCGAAGGAGGAACGGCGCCGAGAGGATTGATTGCACGAGGGGTATCGGCGACGGCCCGGCCCGCCGATATGGGGTCCAGACCCCATGTCGCCGAAGCTTCCCGAGAACACCAGCCGCACACGCCTCTCGCGCCCATCGTTGATGGCGCAGGTCCTCGCCGTCAACGCCGCGCTGATCACCGCCACGGTGCTGACGGCGGCACTTCTCGTGAGGATGCAGATCTCGGTCGGAGAGGACCAGCGCCACCTGCTGCTGCTGACAGCCGCACTGCTGGCCACCGTGCTCGTCAACGGCCTGGTGCTGCGACGCCGCTTCGAGCCACTCGAGCGACTGGTCGGCGCGATGGAGTCCGTCGACTTCCAGCGTCCCGGCGGCAGGCCGCAGCTTCCGACGGGAGAGACCGACGAGGTGGTGCGCCTGCACCACGCGTTCGAACGGATGCTCGACCGGCTGCAGGCCGAGCGCGCTCACGCCTCGGCAGCCGTGATGCGAGCACAGGAGGCTGAACGCACGCGGATCGCCCGCGATCTCCACGATGAGGCCAATCAGGCGCTGACCGGTGTGCTCCTTCGCCTCCAGGCGACCGCCCAGCGAGCACCCGAGGAGCTGCGGGACGAGCTGCGAGAGACCCAGCAGGCGGCCACTCAGGCGATCGAGGAACTGCTCCGAATCGCGCGTGAGCTGCGGCCTGCCGCGCTCGACGACCATGGGCTCGCCGCCGCCCTGCGCACCAAGGTCGGGGACTTCGAGCGCCAGACCGGCGTGCCCGCGAACCTCGAACTCGAGGCGAGTGAAGTCATCGCGCTCGGGCCGGAGCAGCAGATCGTCGTCTACCGCGTCGTTCAGGAGAGCCTTTCGAACGTCGCGCGCCACGCCGGCGCCGACAGCGTCCGCGTCGCGCTCGGACGCGACGGCGCGGAGGTCGTCGCATCGGTCCAGGACGACGGGCGCGGATTCAGCGCCGGCCCTTCGTCCGGCGGCGGCATCGGCCTGACGGGCATGCGCGAGCGCGCGCTGCTCGCCGGCGGGTCGCTCAACGTGCAGTCCGCACCCGGACACGGGACCCTCGTCGAGCTGCGACTGGACGACCGGCGATGAGCGTGCGCATCCTGATCGCCGACGACCACGGAGTGGTCCGCAGCGGCCTGAGGCTGCTGCTTGAGCGTCAGCCCGGAATCGAGGTGATCGGCGAGGCGTCCGACGGCGCCGAAGCCGTCGAACGCGTGCTGGCCCTGCGCCCGGACCTCGCCATCCTGGACGTCTCGATGCCGCGACTCACGGGCCTGCAGGCGGCGAGCGAGATCAAGGCGCACGCCCCCGAGGTCGACGTGCTGGTGCTCTCGATGCACGACGACGAGCGCTACGTCTTCGAGGCGCTCAAGGCCGGTGCGTCCGGCTACGTCCTCAAGCGCGAGGCCGACCAGGACCTGGTGGACGCGGTCCGCTCGATCGCCCGGGGCGAGCCCTTCCTCACCAACGCCGCCACCGAGACGCTCGTTCGCGAATGGATGGCGGACCCCAGTCCGCAGGACCGGACGAGCCACTCAGCGTGCGCGAGCAGCGAGGTGCTGAAGCTGATCGCCGAGGCGCACCCCAACCGCGAGATCGCCGAGATCCTGCACCTGAGCGAGAAGACGGTCGAGTCCCACCGAGCGAACATCCTGCGCAAGCTCGGGATGCGCGACCGCGTCGAACTCGTGCGCTACGCGATCCGGCGCGGTCTCGTCGAGGCATAGGACTGCCGGGCTCGGGGGGCCGCGCGCCCTAGTCTGGGACGCGGTGCTGAACCCACGCGTCCGACTGGCCCTCATGGCCGCCGGCACGATCGGCCTGCTGGCGACCCTGGCGGCGCTGCTGCTCATCGATCCGAGCACGCCGACCTCCCCCGGCGCGGCCACGACGAGCGGCTTTTCGGGCTCGATCCGGCCACCGGGCCCACCGCTCGACTTCCGGCTCTCCGACGAGCACGGCCGACCGCTGCTGCTCTCCGACGAGCGCGGCCGACCCGTGATCGTGACGTTCCTCTACACGACCTGCGAGAACGACTGCCCGACCATGGCCCAGCAGATCCGCGGCGCGCTCGACGATCTCGGCCCGAGCGAGCAGGTTCCGGTCATCGCGGTGAGCGTCGACCCGGCGAACGACACGGCCGGGCGGGCGCGGCGTTTCCTCGCGGACCAGCGGCTGACAGGGCGGATGAGCTTCGCAATCGGTGACGAGGCGACACTTCAGCGCGTCTGGCGTGCTTTCGGCGTGCAACCCCAGGAGCTGGGGCGCGAGCACTCGGCATGGGTTGTGCTGGTCGACGCCGCCGGCCGCCAGCGGATCGGCTTCCCGGTCGACAAGCTGACCTCCGAGGGACTCGAGCACGACGTGCGGGCTCTGTTGCACGAGGCCTCCGGCCCCGCCGGCTCGCGGTAGACGAGCGGTCAGCCGCCGCGCTCGTCGGCCGGGGCGTCCCGCGGGTCGACGGGCTGATCGGGCTCCTGCCGCTGATCGCGCCGCACAAGCTCACGATCGTCCCTGCGACCACTCCACCACAGGCCGGCCGCGATCAAGATCACGGGCAGCAGATAGAGCACTGAGTGGTACCAGTGGCCCGAGTGCGCAAGGGTCACTGGGAGACCGCCGAGAGCAGCCAGAGCCCGAGGCTCGTGAACGCGATCATCACGGCAAGCATCCAGTATTGCGAGCGCGTGGCGACGCGCGGGTCGGTCCACGTGGCCAGCGCACGGTCATGCGCGAGGATGAGGCCGGCGACGTGACCCAGAACGAGCACGCCCACCTGTGCGTACCAGATGCCGTTGGCGCTGATCAGCCCGTAGTCGATCGTCGAGGCCGCCGTCCCGAGGAGATCGGAGCCGTCACCGAGCGGATCGGAGATCAGGAACGAGACGGCCTGACCCTGGAACAGCAGCAGCGAGAAGTAGTGGGCTGCGAGATACGCGAATGCGATCGGAATCAGCGAGTGTGCGAATTGGCGGGCGAGCGCGTCGGCCGTCCAGTCGCCGCTGACCCTGCGCATCCCGGCGATTCCCAGCCGGTAGAGCCCGGCCACGATCAGCACCATGCCCAGCAGGCCGGCGGTGTAGGCGGCTTGAACAGCAGCCTCGCGGCCGAGCCCGAGCCCGCCGAAGGCGTCCGTGAAGCGCTCGGCGAGGCCGTCCGTGCCGGTCCAGGCTCCGCCCTGAGAGAAGCCGTCGAAGCTGGTCGTCCCGATGAGTACGCATAGGAGCGCCACCGAGCCGGCACCGGCGGGCATCGCCGGCGCTCCGGCCAGCGGCGCCCGCAGGTGAACGCGCCGCCGCTCCCAGCGCAGCGGTGCCAGCAGCGCGAAGAGCCCGAATGCGACCGCGAAGGCGTCGGCGTTGCGGGTCCACGCATCGACGCCGTAGAGCGCCATCCCCACCAGCATGATCGCCGCGTACGCGGCGGCGAGCAGCGCCAGCGTGCTCGGGTCGCTGCGGCTGGTCGAGACCAGCTCGAACCAGGTGAAGGCAAGGATTCCGATCGCGGCCGGCCAGCGGCCGGCGGCCTGCGGGTAGGCGAGCGGCGCCGGCAGCGGCGCGCCGGACAGCCGCGTCGCCGCCCAGCCGACGGCGCGACCCGACGCCCGCCACGGGTTGATCGCCGCGAAGACGTCGCCCAGCAGCACGCTCGCGAACGGGATCCCCACCCAGAAGATCACGAACACCGCTGTCGGCGCAAGGTTGGCCGTGGCGGTCTGCGAGCCGGCCAAACCCGCGTAGACGACCGCACCGAAGAGCGCGATACCGGCGCCCCCGGCGAGCAGCTCCAGCGCCCTCGGGGCCGTGAACAGCGGTCGCTCAGCGGGCGTCTGGAGCCGCGGCTGCGGCCAGAGGACGGCGAGCGCGGCGAACGAGATCAGGAGTACGAGCGCCGCCGCCCACGCGAACAGCCATGCGGGAATCGGCAGGTCAGCGCGTTGCGCGATGCCGTGGGCCAGCGCCTGCGCCGGGAAGGCGAACAGGACGACGCCGGCCAGGGAACCGGCCGCGAGCCCGCGGCGGTTGACCCTCGAGGACATCGCGGCGGAACGATACGGGGCGGACCCGAAGGCCCGCCCCGATCACAGCTGTCAGATACTGATGCGCGCTACTTCTTGCAGGGCGAGGTGACCTCGACGCGCGATGTCGTGCCATCGGTGTTGTCGGTCTCGAAGGCGGCGGTGAAGATCCCGCTCTTCGGACAACCGGTCGTCCCGATGTACGGGTACTTGGTCTTGATCTTCTCGGGTCTTGCCCCTTGACCCTTCTTCTTGGTCCTGGTGATCGTGCGGGCGGGAATCGTGGTCTTGAAGTCGAGCGCGGTCGCGTAGGCGCCCGGCGCGGGCTGGATCAGATCCGGCGGCACGTCGAACGTCAGCTTGTAGCCGAACAGCGGCGTATTGATCTTCGTCAGGATCCCCTCGACGACGTGATCGATGATCAGCGGGTTGTCACCGGACAGGTAGAGCGCGACACCCTTGCCCTTGGGCAGGTTGTAGAGGTTGACCTTCAGCGGCTCGACCAGCCCGAGCGCGAAGCCCTTCGCGTCGACCTTGCCGATCTCGGCCTTCTTGCACTTCGCCCGCCCGGCCGCGGTGCTGACCTGCTTGCCGGTGCAGCCCGGGAAGTACTTGCCGTTGAAGACACCCTCCTTCGGGAAGAAGATCCGCGCCTGCTTCCACGCGAACGGCGCATCGGCGTCCGGCGCCAGCGTGTCGTAATACGGGCGCACCTTCAGCGAGATCGCCCTCGGCTTCTTCTTCGTCCCGACCTTCGTCGGCGAGAACGACACATCGAACTTCAAGATTGAGTTGATGGCAAACGCCGACGGAGCGGTGACTGCTCCGACGACGAGCGCCGCGAGCGCAACGAGCGCGATCCTGCGCATGGACGGGTTCCTCCTCCAGGGGAAATGGGCGGCAAATGAATACCACGTTCCGGCAGCCCGCGGAAAGGCCCCATCAACGTGACGGGGCGGACCCGAAGGCCCGCCCCGCGAAGTCACGTATGTCTTGAGGAGCCCGCTACTTCTTGCAGGGCGAGGTGACCTGGACGCTCGACGTCGTGCCATCGGTGTTGTCGGTCTCGAACTTGGCGGTGAAAACGCCGCTCTTCGGACAACCGGTGGTCGCGATGTACGGGATCTTGGTCTTGACCTTCTTGGTGATGCGGCGCTTCTTGCCCTTGCGCTTGACCGTGACCCGCTTCTTCGTGGTCCTGGTCACGTACTTCCTCGGGATCGAGACCTTGAAGTCGAGCGCGGTCGCGTAGGCGCCCGGTGCCGGCTGGATCAGATCCGGCGGCACGTCGAACGTCAGCTTGTAGCCGAACAGGTCATCGCCCTTGATCTTCGTCAGGATTCCCTCGACGACGTGATCGATGATCAGCGGGTTGTCACCGGACAGGTAGAGCGCAGACACCCTTGCCCTTGGGCAGGTTGTAGAGGTTGACCTTCAGCGGCTCGACCAGCCCGAGCGCGAAGCCCTTCGCGTCGACCTTGCCGATCTCGGCCTTCTTGCACTTCTTGCGCCCGGCTGCGGTGCTGACCTGCTTGCCGGTGCAGCCCGGGAAGTACTTGCCGTTGAAGACACCCTCCTTCGGGAAGTAGGTCCGCGCCTGCTTCCACGCGAACGGCGCATCGGCGTCCGGCGCCAGCGTGTCGTAATACGGACGCACCTTGAGCGAGATCGCCTTCGGCTTCTTCTTCGTCCCGACCTTCGTCGGCGAGAACGACACATCGAACTTCAAGATTGAGTTGATGGCAAACGCCGACGGAGCGGTGACGGCTCCGACGACGAGCGCCGCAAGAGCGCAACAAGCGCGATCCTGCGCATGGACTGGTTCCTCCTCGGAAGAACGTGTGGGCGATCCAGCATCGCAAGGTTTGCCTCGCGATGCGCCGGTTGCCGGGGAGAGACCGCGAGATTGACATGTGGGCGCGGCCTCTGCGCGGCTCAGCCAGGCCCGTCCAGCACGAAGCGAAGGACATCGCGCCTGCGCCCTCGCAGCGTGATCCCGCCGCGAACCAGGTCGCCGCGCACGAAGCCCGCCGCCTCGGCGACACGATGCGAGGCGACGTTGGCCGGCTCGGCGTAGAGCTCGAGGCGCTCAAGCCGCAGCTCGGACAGCGCCCACCGGCTGAGCAGCGTCAGGCCGCGCGTGGCGACGCCTCGCCGCCGCGACCATTGCGCCGTCCAGTAGCCGATCTCGGCGCGCATGCCCTCGGAGTCGAGCGCATGGATCCCGACGGCGCCGAGCACGGCGCGGGGATCGCCTGCCTCGACGATCGCCAACGGCAGTGCCGTGCCTGAGCGACCGGCGGACACGAACAGCCGCGCGTCCTCCGGCGTGTAGGGCGCGGGAACCGACGTGTATCGCGAGGTCAGCGGGTCCGAGCAGGCGCGCACGAGGGCGGGAACGTCGCTCTCCGCCCACGCACGCAAGGCCACGACGCCATCGCGCAGCGGCGGGTCCGGCAGCTCTATCAGGAGCGTCCGTTGAGCTTCTCGACGCCGTCGAGAAGCTCCCAGTTGGCCTTGAGCACCGCCTCGGCTTCGGCCAGCAGCGCGTCGACGTCGGCGCTGTCGAGCCGCGGCTCGATCAGCGCCCGCTCGTAGGCGGCGTGCTCGACGTCACGAACCGCGTGCAGGTCGAAGTAGGCCGTGGCGTCGCTGCCCGGCGTGGCCCCGTAGTGCTCGACCAGCCCTGCGCGCTTCGTCTCTGAGATCGCCGGCTGTCCCGACTCGATCGCGTACATCGCGACGAGCGACTCGAGCAGCGGCCGCTCAGTCGCCCAGGTGTCGGCGCAGGCCTGTGTCTCCGCCGTCATCGCCGCGCCGCAGTCGCCGCCCACGGCAGCGGTGAAGCGGTCCCAGAGATCGACGTGGGCGGCCTCTTCGGCAGCGTGACCCTCCAGGCCGTTGCGCAGCGCGTCGTCATCGGCCACAGCGGCCGTCGCAGCGGACGCCTGCGCGAGCGCGACGACGGCAGCGCGATACTGACCTGAGTAGGAGGCGAGCTCCTCGCGCGTCAGCTCGCCGGCGGACCAGCGTGTGTAGAACGGATGCTCGAGCACGTTCCAGCGCTGGCGGACGGCTTCAAGGTCGGCGAAGAACTTCATCGGTGTTCCCCCTCGCGGCGGGTCGGACGGTCAGGTGCCGGGCACGGGCGCCCGGATCGCGATGGTAGCGTCCGGCGCCGACCTCTATGCGCCCTCCGCTGGACACCATCGTGGCGCCGCCTTTTCCGAAGACGCTGACCTGGCTCAACGTCGCGCCGCTGCGGATGGAGAAGCAGGCGACCAGGCCGGTCCTGATCGAGTTCTGGGACTTCTGCCGCCCGAGCTCGCTGCGCACGCTGCCCTACGTGAAGGCCTGGCATGAGCGCTACGCCGACGCCGGCCTGCGCGTGATCTCAGTCCACGCCCCCGGGTTCCCTCCGGGCGAGGACGAGCGCTGCGTGCAGGACGCCGTCGCGCGACTGGAGATCGAGCACCCTGTCGCAGTCGACACCCACTTCGAGCTGTGGCGGGCGTACGACAATCCCGGCTGGCCGGCGCGCTACCTGTTCGCGCCACGATTGAAGCTCGCGGACTATCACCACGGCGAGGGCGACTACCACGGGTGCGAGCTGGCGATTCGCAGGCTGCTCGGCATCGATGCGACCGACGGGCTCGTTCCGCTCGCCCGCGAGGCGGACGATGACGACGCCGAGATCGTGATCCCGACCGCCGACCGGGACGGGGCCTACAGCGGCCCGTACGCGGCGGGCGAGGTCTGGGTGGTCGGCGCGGGGGCGGGGCGGCTGCTGGTCAACGGCGAGGCGCGACAGCTCCACGGCCCTGGCGCGCACCTGCTGATCGAACACGAGCGCCACACCGAGAGCGACCTGACACTCGAGCCCGCGGCCGGCCTGGAGATCTACGCGACCTGCTTCTCGCCCGGTCTCGCGAACTGAACGCCGTGGGCCCGTGATTCGCGCGCGGCTCAGAACGTGTGTTCCGGGCGCTCACCGAGATCCTCGGTGATCCGCACGAGGTGTGGCGGGCCGTCGTCCTCCACCAGCACGCCGTAGCCGGGTCTGTACGGGCTGTGGGCGTCGTGGGTGTTGATGCGCGGCTCGTCGGTCCAGCAGCCCGTGTTCATCAGCTCGGTACCGCCGGGGGCGACCCACTCGCCCGCGTCCATCCAGGCCAGCGGTCCGGCGCAGTGCGTGTGGCCGAAGACGACGTACTGAGCGTCCACGCCGAGCAGGCGTACCACGCCGCCCATCGCTGCGACTCCCGCCCGGCGCAGCTCGTCGGAGTCGATACGCGAGCGGACCGGGCCGAGGCCGGCGAGATTGAGACCGGCGATGCCGAGCGGCAGGAGCGCCGCGAGTGCCTTGCCGCGCAGTGGAGCGCGGCCATCGGCGGAGAGCAGCGACCACGCTTTCGCGGTCGCTGCGCCGCTGGCCCAGCGACCACCCGCCGCGGGCCCGTTGGCGAGCTGGTCGAGCCACGCGTACATCGGGGCGAGCGCGGCCTCGAAGTCGTCCGCCTCGACCTGTCCCTCCCCGGGTTCGGGGAGCCGGCCGACCACACGCGCCATCCCGCCCGCCGCGATCCGCTCGAAAGTGGGAATCGTGATCAGCCGATCGAGGTAGTGGCCGTGGGTCGCCCAGATGTCCTCGCGCAGCCATGCGCCGGGGTATGCGATGCGCACGCGGCGCCGCGAGCCGAGCCACGAACTGACGGCACTCGCGACGGGCGACGCCGCGGGGTCGACGAGAGCATCGAGGCCGAGTGGGCCGGGCTGCTCGGCGACGCCGCGTCTGCTGAGCCACGGTGCCACGAGCGCGTAGTCGTGGTTACCGGCGGTCAGGACGACCTCGGCCTTCCTCGGGAGTGCGGCGCCGATCGCCTCGAAGACCGGCCGCGCCGCCGCGAGCGCCTCACGCGCCGGGCCCTGACGCAGCTCGAGCACGTCACCGAGCAGCACGAGCCGGTCGACCTCCCGCAGTCCGGAGCAGAGCGCGTCCAGCGGCTCCGGCCGGCGCAGGATGTCGACGGGCCGCCGCGACCCTAGGTGCAGGTCCGAGATCACGAGGGTCCGCATCGGCCGCCACGTTAGCCTGCGCTGTCGATGACGCAAGCGGCGCTCGACGGACTGCTGGTGGCCGACTTCACGCGCGTGCTCGCCGGCCCGCTCTGCTCGCAGACGCTCGGGGACCTGGGCGCCGACGTGATCAAGGTCGAACGTCCCCGCGACGGTGACGACACGAGAAGCTGGGGCCCGCCCTTCGCGGATGCCGGGGCGACCTACTACCTGGGCCTGAACCGCAACAAGCGCTCACTGACGCTCGATCTGCGCGATCCCGTTGACTGTGCGCTGGCGCGCGAGCTGTGTACGCGCGCCGACGTCGTGCTCGAATCCTTCAGGCCGGGGACGATGGAGCGTTTCGGCCTCGGCTGGGACGACGTGCGAGCGGTCAACGGGCGCGCCGTCTACGGCTCGGTCACGGCGTTCGGCTCCGCGCCCCAGGCGCGTGAGATGCCCGGTTACGACCTGCTGCTCCAAGCGATGGGCGGCCTGATGTCGGTGACGGGCGAGCAGGGTGACGGCGGCCGCCCGCTGAAGGCCGGCGCAGCGCTCGTCGACATGATCTGCGGCCTCTACCTGACCACGGCGGTGCTCGCCGCGCTGCACGCGCGCGAGCGCACCGGGGCCGGTCAGCACGTCGAGGTCTCGCTGATGGAGAGCGCGCTGGCCGGGCTGCTCAACCAGGGCTCCGGCTACCTCGGCACGGGCGCACTTCCAGGCCGGATGGGGAACCGCCACCCGTCGATCGCGCCGTACGAGACCTTCCCCACCCGTGAGGGCGAGATCGCCATCGCGGCGGGAAACGACTCGATCTTCGTACGCCTATGCGAGGCGATCGCGCGATCCGATCTGGTCGAGGACGCACGCTTCGCGAGCAACCCGTCGCGGTTGCAGCACCGTGATCAGCTCGCCAATGAGATCGAGTCTGCGCTGTCGGCGGATGACGCCGCCGGCTGGACCGCGAGGCTGACCGCCGCCGGCGTACCCGCAGGCCCCGTGAACGATGTCGCCGCAGCCTATGAACTGGCCGAGCGACTCGGGCTGGCGCCTGTCGTCGAGATCGACGGCGTGCGGTCGGCGCGCTCTCCGATGCGTCTCGAGGCGACGCCGGTTGTGTCACGACTCAGGCCCCCGCAGCTCGGCGAGCACGACGCCGAACTGCGCGCCTGGCTGGCGGACGACTGAACGGGCCACCGACTCAGAGCATTACGTGCGCTGTGCGCTCAGGCAGCCGGGACGGCCGGCGCAGCCATCGCCTGGCGGATCGTCTTCGGGAGCATGAAGCGCACGTCCTCCTTGACGACCTCGAACTCCTGCACGTCCGTCGTCCCGCGCCTCGCGGAAGAAGCCGACGAGGCGCTGGACCAGCTCGTCGGGCGCGCTGGCGCCCGAGGTGATGCCCAAGACCCTGGTGCCTTCGAGCCACTCCTCGCGAACCTGCGACTCGTTGTCGATCAGGTAGGACGCCGCGCCGTGCTCGCGAGCGACCTCCACGAGCCGGTTGGAGTTCGACGAGTTGCGCGAGCCGATCACGAGAACGAGGTCGCAGTGCGGAGCCATCTGCTTGACGGCCGCCTGGCGGTTGGTGGTCGCGTAACAGATGTCGTCGGTGCGCGGACCGGTGATGTTCGGGAAGCGCTCTCGCAGGCGGTTGATGATCGCGCGGGTCTCGTCGACCGACAGCGTGGTCTGCGAGACGTACGCGAGCCGATCCGGATCGGCGACATCGAGGGCGTCGACGTCCTCGACGGTCTCGACGAGCACGATCGCCTCGGGTGCCTCCCCCATCGTGCCCTCGACCTCTTCGTGGCCATCGTGTCCGATCAGCACGATCGTGTAGCCCTCGGCCGCGAACTTGACGGCCTCGCGATGCACCTTCGTCACGAGCGGACAGGTTGCGTCGATCGTGCGAAGGCTGCGGCGCTCGGCGTCGGCGTGGACGGCCGGCGACACGCCGTGGGCGGAGAAGACCGTGATCGCCCCCTCGCGGATCGATCCGTCGAGTTCCTCGACGAAGACCGCGCCGCGATCCTTGAGCTGCTCGACGACGTGCTTGTTGTGGACGATCTCCTTGCGCACGTACACGGGCGCGCCGTACAGCTCGAGCGCCCGCTCCACCGTCTGGACCGCTCGGTCGACGCCCGCGCAGTAGCCGCGCGGCGCCGCGAGCAGGATCTTCTCGGGCGCGTTCATCGGTCGTCAGTGTACGAGCGCTCCGGCCCGGTCAGCGCCGGCGCTCGCGCAGCAGCAGGTCGAGGACCGTCTCGCCGACGACGTCGAGGCTGCGGGCAGAGACCTTGCCGACGGTGTCCTGAAGCGTGTCGCGCCAGGGGTAGGCGAAGTCGATCAGGTCGACCGCCGGTATCCCCGCCTCCAAGAACGGGGTGTGGTCGTCGAGGATCGCCGCCTGGGCGGTGGCGGGGAAGCTGCGCTCCACCCCCACGCGTACCGCGGCGGCGCGCAGCCGCCGCCAGAGGCGCGCGTCCGAGCTCTGCTCGCGCGGGAGACGCAGCCCGTGGTTCGCCACGTAGTCGAGCAGCACGACCGAGCCGATCTCGTCCGCGTGGCGACCCGCATAGGAACGCGAGCCACGCAGACCGTCGCGCGCGAAGTCGGTCGAGCCCGCAGGCTCCTCCTCGCCGTCGAAGAGCACGAAACGCACCTCGCGCGCCCGGCGCGGCACCGGCCTGCGCGCGAGCTGGCGGGCGATCTGGACGACCGCGGCGGTCCCGGCCGCGCCGTCGTTCGCGCCGAGGAACCCGCGCGGCCCAGCCTCCACGTCGTAGTGCGCGCCGACGAGAATCGCCGGTCGGGAGCCGGGAATGCGGCCGACGACATTGCGCAGGCCGGGATGCCCCCGGACGGCCTCGAACGCGCCGCCGGGCAGGCGCCGGCGCAGGTCCGCCGCGAGGCGGCGCGACGAGTCCGACCCTGCCGGTCGCCAGCCGTACACGTTCACCTGACGCCGCAGCAGCGCGAACGCCGCCACTGCGTCGAAGCGTGCCGCGCGCGGGGTCTGCACCCCATCTCCCGGCCTGCCGGGAACGAAGCGCGAGGCCACCTGAGTGGGGCCTGGGTCGGCGCTGCGCGCCGTCGGCAGCGGATCTGCATCGCGACCGCCGCCGACCAGCGGCCAGCCGGCGACCGCGAAGTACAGCGCGGCCCCTGCAAGCGCAAACTGGATGGCCAGCGCGACGACCAGGATGCGCACGCGGAGACGACCCGACTCTCGTTCCGGGCCCGGGGCCGCCGCCATGTCAGTCGTTGGCCGTCACCGCGTCGAGCACGTCCGCGAACTTGCTGCGCGCCTGTGCCCGGCGTGTGGGCACGTGCTCGCTGGGCACGCCACCGGACGGCGGCTCGTAGCCGCGCAGGATCCGCCGGGCGACGCTCTCGCGGTGCACCTCGTCGGGGCCGTCGTAGAAGCGGGCGCCGCGCGCATAGCGATACATCGCCTCAAGCGGCATGTCGGTCGAGTAACCGAGCGAGCCGTGGATCTGGAGCGCGCGATCGACGACGTCGTGCATGACCTGGGCGCCGTAGAACTTGATCAGCGAGACGTCCTGACGCGCCGCCGACGAGCCCTGCGTGTCCATCTTCCACGCGGCGTGCAGCGTCATCAGCCGCGCAGCCTGCATCTGCGCGGCGGAGTCGGCGATCCAGTTCTGCACGGTCTGCTTGTCGGCCAGGACCGAGCCGAACGCGTAGCGGTGGGTCGCGTACTCGCAGAGCATGTCGAAGGCCCGCTGTGACACGCCGAGCCAGCGCATGCAGTGATGGATGCGCCCGGGGACGAGCCGGTGCTGGGCGATCATGAAGCCCTCGCCCTCGCCTCCGAGCAGCGCGTCGGCCGGCACGCGCACGTCCTCGTAGAGGATCTCCGCGTGGTTGCCGAGCTTCCCGTAGCTCGGCTCGGGATGCTCCATCGTCGCCACGTCGCGCACGATGTTCACGCCGGGCGTGTCGACCGGAACGAGGAACATCGATGCGCGCTGGTGCGGGCGCGCGTCCGGGTCGGTGACCGCCATCACGATCAGGAAGTCGGCGATCGACGCGTTGCTCGAGAACCACTTGTGGCCGTTGATGACGTACTCGTCGCCACTTCGCGTCGCGCGCGTGCGCAGCAGCGTCGGATCCGAGCCGGCGCCCGGCTCGGTCATCGAGAACGCCGACTTGAGGTCGCCGTTCAGCAGCGGGTGCAGGTAGCGCTCCTTCTGGTCCGGCGTCCCGGCGAGCGCGAGGATCTCGCTGTTGCCCGAGTCCGGCGCCTGGCAGCCGAACGCGTTGGGCGCGAACGGCGTCGTGCCGAGGATCTCGTGCATCAGCCCGAGCTTCACCTGACCGAAGCCCTGACCGCCGAGTTCGGGCGCCAGGTGCGCTGCCCACAGGCCGCGCTCCTTGACCTGCTCGTGCAGCGGATCGTAGATGCGGTCAAGCTGCTCCTGACCGAGCTCGTCGAAGATCGTCTCGATCGGCCAGATCTCGTCGCGAACGAAGTCGCGCATCCAGTCGAGCTGCTCCTCGAACTCGGGATCGGTCGAGAAGTCCCATGCCATGTCGGTTCCTCACTGCCTCGGTTCGGGTGACGTTCTGCCGGAGCATCGTACGCTCGCACCCACCGTGCACGACGCAGCCCTCGACCTGGAACTCCTCCACGGCAGCTTCGCGATCGCCCGACTCGACCCGGCCGAGCCGATCCCGGGCTGGGCCGACAGCGAGCTTCTTCTGATGCTGACGCGGTCCGACCGGGAGCTGTCGATCGTCTGCCCCGCGGAGCAGGTCCCCGGCGACGTGCGCAAGGAGGGTGGATTCCGCGCGCTGCGCGTCCGCGGCCCGCTCGACTTCGGTGCGACCGGGGTCGTCAGCTCGATCGCCGTTCCGCTCGCGCAGGCGAAGGTGGCGATTCTCGTCATGTCGACGTTCGACACGGACTACCTGTTCGTGCGCGAACACGACCTGCCGCGCGCGCAGCGTGCGCTGAGCGAGCGCGGGCACCGGTTGCATGAGCCCTCGGCCGGAACCTCGGTAGGCTGAGGCGGGCACCGAGGGAAGGCAGAGATGTCACAGGAGCACTTCGACCGTCTGACCGCGATCGACGCGTCGTTTCTCGCGCAAGAGGGGCCGGTCTCGCACATGCACATCGGCGCGATGACCGTGTTCGACGGCCCCGCCCCGCCGTTCGAGCAATTCCTCGACACGATCCGCGAACGCCTGCATCTGGTGCCGCGCTATCGCCAGAAGCTGAGCTTCCCGCCGGCCGAGAGCGGACGCCCGGTATGGGTGGACGACCCGGGATTCAACCTGGAGTACCACATCCGCCAGAGCGCGCTGCCACAGCCGGGCAGCGAGCAGCAGCTGCTGAGTCTCGTATCGCGGATCTTCTCTCAGAAGCTCGATCGCTCAAAGCCGCTCTGGGAGATGTGGCTGATCGAGGGCCTCGCCGACGAACGTTGGGCGCTGATCTCGAAGACACATCACTCGATGATCGACGGGATCTCCGGCGTGGACCTCGCAACCGTGTTGTTCGACCTCGCGCCGGAGGGCCGCGAGATCGAGCACCCCGACGAGGCGTGGCAGGCGGAGCCCGAGCCGACCGCAGCCGAGCTGGTCGCCTCGGGAGCGATCGGCGCGGCGCGGACCGCCGTCGACGGCGTGCGGCGAGCTGCGAGCGTCGTGCTGCGTCCCCAGGACGCCCTCAGCGAAGCGCGCGACGCCGCCGAGGGGATCGGTGAGGTCGTCTGGGCAGGCCTCAACCCGGCGCCGCCGACGCCTCTCAACGTGGAGATCGGCCCGCACCGCCGCTACCGGGTGGTTCGCGCCGACCTCGCGGACTTCAAGCTGATCAAGACCGTGCTCGGCGGAACCGTCAACGACGTCGTCCTGACGGTGGTGAGCGGCGCTCTGCGCGAGTGGCTGCACTCCCGCGGAGTCCGGACGGAGGGCATGGAGCTGCGCGCGCTCGTTCCGGTGTCCGTGCGCGGGCAGGATCAGCACGACGACCTCGGCAACAGAATCGTCGCGATGCGCGGACCGCTGCCCGTCTACGTCGACGACCCGGTCGCGCAGGCTGCGGGTCGTACGCCAGTCGATGGACGGTCTGAAGGAGAGCAAGCAGGCCGTCGGGGCCGGCGTGCTGGCGGGCGCGCAGGGCTTCGCGCCGCCGACGGTGCTGGCTCAGGCGTCGCGACTGAACTTCTCGACCAGGCTCTTCAATCTGATCGTGACCAACGTGCCGGGACCGCAGTTCCCGCTCTACATGGTCGGCCGCCGCATGCGGGAGCTCTATCCCGTCGCCTTCCTGCCGCGCAACCACGCGCTGGCGATCGCGATCATGAGCTACGACGGTGAGGTCAGCTTCGGTCTGCTCGGCGATTACGACGCCCTGCCCGACATCGACAGGTTCGCCGGCGGCATCAGCTCATCGCTCGACGAGCTGATCACGATCGCCAGAGGTCACGACGGCGACGACCCGGCACGCAGCGGATCGGGCTCGGAACGCACGCTGACCGGCACCGGCAGCTGACCGCTCTCGCCCCGCGGACCGGGACCTGCTCAGTAGCCGAGTGCGAACTTGGCGTCCTCGGACATCAGGTCCGGGGACCACGGCGGCGTGAAGATCATCGCCGACTCGACGCTCTCGACACCGTCGAGCTCGGAGACGAACTCCTCGATCTGCTCGGCGACCATCGGGCCGATCGGGCATGCCGGCGTCGTCAGGGTGAACGTCACGTGGACCGCGCCGCCGTCGACCTCGATGCCGTAGATCAGCCCGAGCTCGACGAAGTCGAGCCCCAGCTCGGGGTCGATCACGTTGGTCAGAGCGACTTCGACATCGTCGACGGTCGGCATGCCCGCGAGTGTAACGCCGCACCACGCGCCCGAAGAGAGCGATGCGGCGATGGATGAAAGCAGCGATATCTGTACCTTTTGGCGATCGTCTCGCTGAGCGAAGAAGACTCCGTCCTCTCCTGCTGGGGAGATGAGGACCGCTCCACCCAGAGCCGCCGCCGCCCGGCGCTCTCGCGCGCGCTGTCCGTCAAGTGCGACCTGGTCGTCGACCTGTCCGGGCTGACGTTCGCGGATCCTTCGCTGATGCTGGATCTCGCGATGATCGCGCGCAGGCTCCGCGGCGCCGGCCGCGCCATGTCGGTGCGCGGCGCCGCCCCTCAGATCCACACGCTGATCGAACTCGTCGGGCTGAACCGCCTTCAGGGCGTCTCCGTCGAGCCTGCCGTCGCCCAGTAGCCGCCCCCGCCGGTCGCACCCTCGGGCGCGCCATGGGACTGCGTACCCTGCAGTACGCGCAGATGCCTCTCCTGATCCTCGTCTTCATCCTCGTCCCGATCCTCGAGCTGTGGGTCATCCTGCAGGTCGGCCAGGCGATCGGAACGCTGCCGACGCTCGTCCTGCTGATCACGATGTCGATCCTCGGAGCGTGGCTGCTGCGCCACCAGGGCCGTGGAGCGTGGCGGGCCTTCAACGCAACGCTCGCCGAAGGGCGCGTACCCGCCCGTGAGACGGGAGACGGCGCGCTGATCATCCTCGGCGGCGCGCTGCTGCTGACACCCGGCTTCTGCACCGACGCGATCGGGCTGCTGCTGATGCTGCCGCCGACACGCGCGATCGTCCGCCGCATCGCATTCCGGCGCGGCGTCACGGTCGGTGCGGCGGCGTTCGGCCCGGCCGGCCCCTGGACCGTTCGCGGTGCGCAGTGGGGTGCTCGCAGACCGGCACGCGACGCGAGCGGCGCGATGGTCGTGCGCCCGGCTACGACGTCGACGGGACCGCGACCGAGGTCGGGGACGAGCGCCGCGACCGCCCGGCTCTGCCGTGAGCGTGACTGCGGACCTCGACGCGCCGCGGCCCGCACCGAGCGACGGCTTCTCCGACGCGCTGACGATCTCCTTCGGCGACCTCGCGGCAGGCGTAAGCGGCACGGCGCGCCTCGGACTCAGCGGCGGTGCCGACGCGAGCGGGCTGGTGGTCCTGTTCGACGGAGCCGACGTCGGCGCGATCGCGGCGGAGAGCGCTGTGCAGCGTCGAGGACACGTCGTCATGGGACTCGGTGGCGGCGGCGGGCCTCGACGTCGAGACGCTCGAGCCGCTGCGATCGTGGCGGCTGTCGTTCGCAGGCGAGGGCGCGAGCTTCGACCTGGAGGTCGAAGCGCTGGCGAGCTGCGTTCGCGCTGAGCGACGACGAGCCCGTCGCCCGGCTCGGCGGGATGGGCGGATTCGAGCAGCCGCTGCTGGTCACCGGCAGCGCCGAGGTCGGCGGACGGCGCGCCTCGATCGACGGCCTCGGTCAGCGCGGGCGCTCTTGGGGCGAGCCCGACTGGCGACGCATCGACCGCACGCGCAGCGCTCGGCGCGTGGTTCGGCGAGACGGCGCTCTCCGTCGCCGCGATCGCCCCCGCAGGCAGCGACGGCCACGACCGTGAGGCGTTGAGCGCCGTCGTCTTCGAGAGCACCGGCGAGGAGATCCACGGGACCCGTGTCGCCGATCCGCGTCTCTCCACCACCTTCGACGCGTCGGGTCGTCAGCGCCGCGCCGGGCTCGAGCTCTGGATGACCGACGACGGCCCGGTCCGCCGCGCCGCCGGAGAGGTCATCTGCGGCACGACGATCGATCTCGGCCGCCTGCGCCTCGACTGCTCATTCCTCCACTGGCGTCTCGAAGGCCGCGAGGGAATCGGCCGCTACGACATCCTGCGCAAGGCCCCGGCACAGCCCGACGCGGCCTAGCGAAGAAAGCGCGTCCCGGCACCAACGCGGTCGGACAACACTGAGGGTGCCGGATCGCCGCAGACC
Organism: uncultured Actinomycetes bacterium; assembly: GCA_963714935.1. Taxonomy (GTDB): domain Bacteria; phylum Actinomycetota; class Thermoleophilia; order Solirubrobacterales; family Solirubrobacteraceae; genus F1-60-MAGs163. Next base: position 119,603 of record CAVQQA010000002.1, on the reverse strand, counting down.
AGATGTGACATCCGACAAGTGAGGCGTTGGACTGCGGTCATCTGGCGAGGAAGCAGGCCGGGGATAGTGCGAACGCACAGACCCGGCCGATGACAAAGCCAGGGGCCGCAGGACGATGTCTCAATTGTCGGACCCGAGGCGGTCCCAGAGGTAGAGCTCAAGGCACTCCTGGGCCAGCTCGGCGCTGCGCTCACGCCCGAGCAGGGGCAGCACGGTGTCGAGCGTCTGCTCCTCGGAGACGCCGGCCTCGAAGGCCTCGTCGCCGCGGAAGCCGGCGGCGATCCTGAGCGCCTCGCGGCGGTTGCTCGCCGAGCGCCGGGAACACGCCGAGCAGGAAGTCGCGGTTGGCGACGGGCTGGCCGACCTCGAGCGAGGCGTGCCACGCGGCGAGCATCGACAGGTCGTGCTCGTCGAGGTCTGCGACGGCCTTCGCGTAGTGGCAGCCGAGCTCGGTTTCAGGGATCGCGTCGACCCATGCGCGCACGAGCTCGCCGAGCAGCTGCCGGCGCGCCTCGCGGCCGACCGACTCGGCGATCACGCGGATCGCGTCCTGGGGTTCGATGAAGCACAGATGCATCGGCAGCTCGCGTTCGGGGAGTCGTGACCGGCGTGAAGCTACGCAGCCGCTCGGACGGCACGACGAGGCTCTGGCGCGGCTCGCCCGGCCTCGCCGAGCGCGGCGCGAGGCGTTCGCCGGCAGCAGATCCGGGGGCATCCCGCAACGTGCGGGAATCGGGTCTACTCGAGGCCGAGCTCGCCCGCGCCGGGAACGCCCGCGGCGGGCGCGGGGGGCGCGGCGTGGGCGCTGAGAAGCAGGCGCCGCAACGCTCGCCTGCGCGCTGCTCGCGTCAGGGTTGTGGGTTCGGGAGGCCTTCGCGGCGGAGCGGCGGTCGCGCAGGCCACGCGTCGTCCCGGCAACGGCTTCAGCCGGAGAGCGCTCAGCCGCGGCGGTCGTCACCCGCGGCTCTCTGACGGGGGCGGTGCGAGCGACCGGAAGAGCCGGTCGGAGCGTGGCCGCCTCGCGGGCGGCGGCGGGCCGCGAGACCTTGTCGATCGCGACCGCGCCGCCGCCGGCGACCGTCGCGGCCGTCGCCGCCACCGCCGTCGCCTTGGCAGCGGATCCTGTCACGCCCTCGACGATGATCTGCGCGCGCATCACGGACGACGCGGCACGCTCGGTGAGCCAGTTGGCGACCGATTCGTAGACGCGTACGAAGACCTGTCCGGCCGGCTCCGCCGACCCCGCGGCGACCGCCAGCGACGCCGCCGGGAACACGACCGCCAGCGAATCGCGCGTGCGGTGCAGCTCGCGGACCGTCGACTTGCACGACGAGCAGTTGCGCAGGTGCGGCCGGAGCTCGAGCAGCTCCTCGTTCGTCGCCTCGCCATCGACCAGCGCTGAGAGCAGCGGAGCCCAGCCGCTGCACTCCGCGCCGGACTCGATTCGCGCGTAGCGCGCGAGGAACGCCTGACGACCTTCGTAGAGGCAGCGGTTCACCTTCGTCCTCGACCAGCCGGTGAGGGTCTGGATCTCCTCATAGCTGTTGCCCTGGGCTCGCAGCCAGAGGGCGTGGACCTCCTGCGGCTTGCAGCGCCCGAGCGCCTCGGCTGAGCGGTCGACGTGCTCTGCTGACGCCACGCGCTCGTCGGGTGAGGGCGAGTTGCGCGCCTCGATCGCGTCGGCATCGAGCCCAGCCGGACCGAGGTCCCGCTGCCGCGCGCGGCGGACGGCCATGGCCTCATGCTTGACCACGGTGCGCAGCCACGAGGGCGCGCGCTCGGGGTCAAGGCGCGGAGCGTGCCTGAGGAAGATCTCGAAGCCTCGCTGGTAGGCGTCGTGGGCGTCATCGGCGCAGATGCTGTGACGGCGAGCCAGGCGCAGGAGACCCTCGGAGTGGAGGCGGACCATCTCGACGACCATCGCGTTGACCTGGTCGGCCGCAAGCGCCCGCGGCGCGGGCCCGCCGCCGTTGTCGTCGTCAGATGCGCCGCCGTCGTCGCCGGCGAGCGCCGCGTTTCCCATCGAACCCATGTCGTCCCCCCGGATCACCCGTAGTCGTTCGGTCCGAGGCGCGAAATGGCCAAGACTTCCCCCCGTGACTGGACGGATCGCGCGCTGAGCGGCTCATCGACGGCGCCGGACGGGTCAGAGCCCGCGACGAGGGGCCGCTGCCGGGTGTGCCCCCGGCAGCCGAGAGCGCTGACCGCGGCGTCGACCGCGCAGCGCAGCGCGGCTCACTCGGGTTCTTGAGACTCGGCCAGATCGAGCGCGTCGAGCACGAGCGCCCTGGCGTCAGGGTCGGGCTGCGCCTGTGAGCCCGCTGAGATGCGGCCCGCGCCGGGATCGTCAGCCAGCCGCGCCCAGTTCAGCAGCCCGAGGTCCAGTGCTGCGATCGGCAGGGCGGCCGCCGCGGCGAACTCGCCGGCCCGCCGCGCCACTATGAGCGGGTCGCCGAACCCGAACGCGCGCTTGGCAGCCGCGAGAACGGGGTCGCGCACATCCGCGAGCAGGTGCAGCGAGGCGGGCCGGACATCGGCGATGCCGAGTGCGCCCACCACCACCAGGAAGTCGTAGCGGGCGCCTCGCGCGAAGCCGGGCAGTGCGAGCCGCTCGAACGCGCGGTCGAAGCGCCGCTCGGCGCTCCAGGACCGGTCGCCCGCCAGTCCCGCCGCCTGACCACCGGCACGCAGCGCCCAGCTCCGGTAGGCGCCCAGGGTCGCGGCCGGATCGGCCGAGCCGCGCGGCCCGCGAAGTTCTGGCGCGGTCAGCGGCTGCTCGTCGCCCGACCAGGGCACGACCGCGTCGCGGATCGCAGCGAACGGATCCGGCTCCGCGGCCGGCTGCCACGGCTCGAGCGGCCCGATCGCCGCGATCTGCGCGACGAGCCACAGCGCCTCCTCGCGGCGCCCGTCGAGTGAGAGGGCGGCGGCCGCTGCAAACAGGCCCGGCGGAGAGGTCCTCAGCTCTGCGAGGCGCGCGACCGCAAACGCGATCTGCTCGGCGAGCAGCCGTGCGTCGGCGGCGGCGTGAAGGCCGGGGACGAGCTCGCTGCGAAAGCCGTCGTCGGCCGCCCGCGCGAGCCGCCTGACGACGACGCCGGACCCTGCGCGCCGTCGCGTCCGCGTCGCCTGTGAGCCGGCGGGCGAAGCGCGCGGGGTCGTCCGCGCAGCCGGCCTCGAGGCACGCTTCGAGCTGTCCTCGGCCCGTCGGCGCTTGCGCGAGCAGACCGGACACGAGGACTCCAGGCGATTGTGGCGGCAGAAGGACGGCACCGGCCGCCAGTCTAGGAAGCGGCTGCGGCGGCGCCCGCCCCGCGTTCACCCAAACGCTCGATGCCGGCGACGAAGACCGTCTCGACGAGGTCGACCGCCGCCTCGACATCCGGCCCTCCGCGATCGAGCAGCCGGATTCCCACCTCGAAGCCCGCGCCGACCATCGCCGCCGCCATCAGGTGCGTGTCGTGCGCAGGAAAGATGCCGGCGGCGACGCCCGCGTCGAGATCGACGCGAAGCTCCTCGGTTCCCGCGCCGACCGAGGGCTCGTCGAAGAGTGCGCGAATCGTCCCCGCGTTGCGGCGGAGCAGGTCGAGCGTCAGCGGGTCCTCTGCCAGGTAGCGGAAGTACGCCTCGAAGCCGCCGCGGACGAAGTCCTCGATCGTCGCGGCGTCACGGCGCGCCGCGCGTACACCGACGCGGATCTCGCCTGCTGTTGCGCCGAGGATCTCGGCGAGCACCGACTGCTTGTCCGGGAAGTAGTTGTAGAACGTCCCCGTCGCGAGGTCGGTGCGCCGGATGATGTCGCGCACCGACGCCGCCCCGAACCCGATGTCCGCGAAGACCTCCCGTGCCGCGGCGATGATCGCCGCGCGGTTTGCGGCCTTCGTCGCCTCGCGCTTGCCGCCGCCGATCACCGCGGCGTCGCTCACGTCGCCACGGCCCCCGTCGCCGAAGCGGCGGCGCGCGGGGCGACGGGGAGCGCGAAGCCCCTGTCACGAGCGCGCGAGGCGCCCGTCCTTCGCTCTCGCTCGATGCCGAAGACGTAGTCGTCGAAGTCGACCTGGATCGTGTGGCGCTTCGAGGCGACGTAGCGGCTCTGCATCGCGGCCAGGTCCTCGGCGATGTCGCGGCGCAGCTGCGTCACGGGCGGAAGCGCGTACTCGCCCTTCAGGTAGGAGGCGATCCAGGTCCCCTGGATCTCGGAGAGCGGCATGACCGAGCCGAGCGGCTGCAGCAGTCCGACGAAGAAGAGGTTCGGGACGTCCGGGTGGAAGACGCGCCGGAACAGCTCGATGTGGTTGTCGGGCGCCGACACGAAGTCCTCGTCGAAGAACGGGAACGAGATCTTGTAGCCGGTGCAGTAGATGACCACGTCGGCGCGCACGCGCGTCCCGTCTTCGAAGACCACGTCGTGGCCGTCCAGCTCGCGGATGTTCGGCTTGGGCGTGACCGCGCCGTGAGTGATCCGGTCGAGGATGCGCCCGGAGACCGTCGGATGCGCCTCTCCGAACTCGTGATCGGGCTTCGGCAGCCCGAAGTTCTCGACCTGGCCGACGTAGGCGTCGATCAGCTTGGCGAGCATCTTCTGGCGGATCTTGAAGGGGATCCGCGGGTTCGACCACTTGCCGAGCTGATCGGTCGGCCTGCCGAAGATGTACTTGGGAACGATGTAGGCGCCGCGGCGCGCTGCGAGGTACGACGTCGTCCGTTACGTAGGAGGCCTCGACGGCGATGTCCATCGCGCTGTTGCCCATCCCCAGCACGACCACGGTCTTTCCGGCCAGGAGGTCAGGGCTCATGTAGGCGTGCGCGTGCAGTTGCTCACCCGCGAAGGATTCCGAGCCGGGGAAGGCCGGCTCCGGCATCCGCGGATCCCAGTGATGGCCGTTGGCGACGAGCAGCGCGTCGAAACGGTGCCGCGTTCCGTCGTCGAGCGTCAGTTCCCAGACTCCGTCCTCGTCGCGCTCGGCGTGCTCGACCCTGGTCTCGAAAGCGAATCCGCGACCGCAGCCCGAAGTGGTCGACGTAGTCGTCGAAGTAGGCGGCGATCTGATCGTGCCGCGGGTAGTCCGGATAGCCGTCCGGCATCGCGAAGTCCGAGTACGCCATGCGCGTCCGCGAGGTGTTGATGTGCAGGTCGCGGTAACACGCGGACATCCCGTTGCTGTTCTCGTAGACCCAGTTGCCGCCGACGCGGTCGGAGGCCTCGAAGCACGTGGTCTCGATGCCCTGCTCGACGAGGCCCTTGAGCGCGGTGATGCCGGAGCATCCGGCTCCTATCACAGCGGCCGTGGGAAGATGAGAACTCATGGATGTCGGGTTCCGGGTGGATTGACGGAGCGGTCCAACCTACACCAAGTTGACGCCTGCGTCAGCTTTGGGGGATCGCTCACATGCCGCCGCTGCGCGTCCGGATCGGCGCCGCTGTGGCGGCGTCCCCGCAGGGCTCAGTCGGCGACCAGCGCCGGCGCGGCGGGCGTGCCGCCGAGGCTGGCGAGGTGGCGCTCCACCATGCGGGCGGCCTGACGGCCCTCGTTGATCGCCCAGACGATCAGCGACTGCCCGCGGCGCGCGTCGCCGGCCGCGAACACGCCGGGCACCGACGTGGCGTAGGTACCGGCCTGGACGTTCCCGCGCGCATCCAGCTCGCATCCGAGCTGAGCGACGATGCCGTCCTGCTCGGGATGGACGAAGCCCATGGCGAGCAGCACGAGGTCGGCCTGCAGTTCGCGCTCGGTGCCCTCGACGGGCGCGAACGGCGGCGCCGCCTGGGCCTCCGCGATCACCTGGCCGGTGACGCGACCCTCTGAGCCCGTGAAGCGCGTCGTCACGACCGAGAAGTCCTGCTCACCCCTGCCGATGCCCTTCGCCTCCTCCATCGCGTAGGAGAGGCGGAACTTGACCGGCCAGAGCGGCCACGGCGTCTGTCGTCGGCACGGCGCGGCGGAGGCTCGGGAAGCAGCTCGAGCTGGGTCACCGACAGCGCGCCCTCGCGAATCGAGTTCCCGACGCAGTCGGCGCCGGTGTCGCCGCCGCCGATCACCACGACGTGCTTTCCGGCGGCGGTGATGGCGGGAAGCTCAGGCGCCGGGACGGTCGGCTCGGGACCCGACTGCGAGGCGACCCAGCGATTGCGCCCGTAGAGGTAGTCCATCGCGAAGTGCACGCCGTCCAGGTCGCGGCCCGCGACCGGCAGGTCGCGCGGAACCCGCGACCCGGTCGCCAGGACCACGGCATCGAACTCGACGCGCAGTGCGTCGGCGGTGACGTCGACGCCGACGTCGACGCCGCAGCGCAGCTCGACGCCTTCGTCGACGAGTTGCCTGACGCGCCGCTCGACGACGTGCTTCTCGATCTTGAAGTCGGGCACGCCGAAGCGGACCAGGCCTCCGGCGGCCTCATCGCGCTCGAACAGCACGACCCGGTGACCACTGCGGCGCAGCTGCTGCGCGGCAGCCATCCCGGCCGGCCCCGCGCCGACCACCGCGACGCTGCGACCGGTCTCGCGCTCCGGGGGCTGCGCGACGACCCAGCCCTCCGCCCAGGCGCGGTCGATGATCGAGTTCTCGATCTGCTTGATCGTGACCGCGTCGCCCTCGCGGATCTCGAGCACGCATGCCGCCTCGCAGGGCGCCGGGCACAGACGCCCCGTGAACTCCGGGAAGTTGTTGGTCGCGTGGAGCTGGCGGATCGCCTCCTGCCAGTTGCCGCGGTACACGAGGTCGTTCCAGTCGGGGATCAGGTTGCCCAGCGGGCAGCCGTTGTGACAGAAGGGCACTCCGCACTCCATGCAGCGCCCGCCCTGCGCGGCGAGCTCCTCGTCCGGTCGCTGCACCAGGAACTCACGATAGGGCTCGACCTCGACTCGCTCGACGGCGTCCTTGTAGGGGATGCCGTGACGGTTGACCTTCAGGAACCCCCCCAGCTCGCCCATCAGCGCGCCGGCTCCTCGGTCTCCTCCGTCACGAACCCCTCGCCGCCGGTCGAGACCGCACCGTCCTGCGGCCCGCGACCGGGATCGGACATCTGCTCCGCCTCCTGGCGCGCGAGGTCGGCGAGCACGCGCTTGTAGTCGGTCGGGTAGATCTTCACGAAGCGCGGGAGCAGCGCGTCCCATTCATCGAGCACGCGCCGGCCGACCGGCGAGCCGGTGCGCTGGACGTGCTCGGCCACGAGGCTGCGCGCCTCGATTGCGTCGCCCTCGTCGAGCGGCTCCATCTGGTCGAGCATCGTCGGGTTGATCCTGCTGCGAAGCGTGTCGTGTTCGTCGAGCACGAACGCAAGCCCGCCGCTCATCCCCGCCGCGAAGTTGCGTCCTGTCGGACCGAGAACGACGACGCGGCCACCCGTCATGTACTCACAGCCGTGGTCGCCGACCCCCTCGATGACGGCGCTCGCACCGGAATTGCGCACGGCGAATCGCTCGCCGGCGATCCCGCGGAAGAAGGCACGCCCGCTGGTCGCGCCGTACAGAACGGTGTTTCCGATGATCACGTTGTCCTCCGCGCGGAAGGTGACGCCTTCGGGAGGCATGACGGCCAAGACCCCGCCGGAGAGCCCCTTGCCGGTGTAGTCGTTGGCATCGCCGTGCAGCGTGAACGTGACGCCGGGCGCGAGCCAGCCACCGAAGCTCTGACCCGCCGAGCCGGTCAGCTCGACCTGGATCGTGTCCTCGGGCAGCCCCTCGGCCCCGCGCGCAGCGGCGATGTGGCTCGACAGGATCCCGCCCACGCAGCGATTGATGTTGCGGACGGGCGTCGTGATCGAAACCGGCTCGCGCGGTCTCGATCGCCGCCGCAGACTGCTCGAGGAGCCCCCAGTCGAGCGCATCCGCCAGCACCTCCGGCGGCGGCTCGAGGCGCCGCAGCGTGGCGCCCTCCGGAAGCTCGGGACGATGCAGGATGTGGGTCAGATCGACTCCGCGCCCCTTCCAGTGATCGATCGCCTGATCCGCGACCGAGCAGGTCGCTGCGGCCGATCAGCTCGTCGACCGTGCGGATGCCGAGCCCAGCCATGATCTCGCGCAGTTCCTCGGCGACGAAGAAGAAGAAGTTGACGACGTGCTCCGGCTTCCCCTCGAAGCGCTTGCGCAGCTCGGGATCCTGCGTCGCGATGCCGACCGGGCAGGTGTTGAGATGGCAGGCGCGCATCATGATGCAGCCGGTGGCGATCAGCGGGGCGGTCGAGAAGCCGTACTCGTCGGCGCCGAGCATCGCGGCCACGGCAACGTCGCGGCCGGTCTTCAGCTGACCGTCGGTCTGCACGATGATCCGCCGGCGCAGGTCGTTCTTGAGCAGCGTCTGCTGCGTCTCGGCGAGACCGATCTCCCAGGGGACGCCGGCCGACTGGATCGAGCTGAGCGGCGAGGCGCCGGTGCCGCCGTCGTGACCGGCGATCAGCACGTGATCGGCGTTGGCCTTTGCGACTCCGGCCGCGACGGTGCCGACGCCGACCTCGGAGACGAGCTTGACCGAGACCTGCGCGCGCGGGTTCGAGCAGCGCAGGTCGTAGATCAGCTGCTTGAGGTCCTCGATCGAGTAGATGTCGTGGTGCGGCGGCGGCGAGATCAGACCCGACGCCGGGCGTCGTGTGGCGGACCCAGCCGATGTACTTGTCGACCTTGTGGCCGGGCAGCTGTCCGCCCTCGCCGGGCTTGGCGCCCTGGGCCATCTTGATCTGAAGCTGATCGGCGTTGACGAGGTAGTGGATCGTCACGCCGAATCGCCCCGACGCGACCTGCTTGATCGCCGAGCGGCGCAGATCGCCGTTGGGGTCGGCGGTGAAGCGACGCGGGTCCTCGCCGCCCTCGCCGGTGTTCGACTTGCCGCCGAGGCGGTTCATCGCGATCGCGAGGGTCTCGTGCGACTCCGTCGAGATCGAGCCGAGCGACATCGCTCCGGTGGCGAAGCGTCTGACGATCTCCTTGGCGGGTTCGACCTCGTCGAGCGGGACAGGCGTCTGGTCCTCGCGGAATGTGAGCAGGCCGCGGAGCGTCGCGCGCCGCGCCGCGTCGTCGTTGACCAGACGCGCGTATTCGTCGTACTTCTCACGCGCGTTGCCGTTGGCTCGCACGCTGTGCTGAAGCAGCGCGATCGTGTCCGGGTTCCACATGTGGTGCTCGCCGTCGCGGCGCCAGGCGTAGACGCCGCCGACCGGCAGCAATTCGTCGATCGTGCCCGGCCAGGCGCGCGCATGCCGGCCCAGCGCCTCCTCGGCCAGGACGTCGAGCCCGACACCGCCGATGCGCGAGGCGGTACCGGTGAAGTGGCGGTCGACGAGAACGCGCTCCAGACCGACGGCCTCGAAGATCTGGGCGCCGCAGTAGGACTGGACCGTCGAGATCCCCATCTTGGAGATCGTCTTGAGCAGGCCCTTGCCGAGTGCCTTGACCACGTGTCGCTGTGCGACGTCGGGGTCGTCGACGCCCGCGACGCGGCCATCGACCACGAGCTCGTCAACCGTGTCGAACAGCAGATACGGATTGACGGCGCTCGCCCCGTAGCCGATCAGGGTCGCGAAGTGGTGCACCTCGCGCGGCTCGCCGGACTCGAGCACGAGCCCGGCGCTGAGGCGGTTCCCGAGACGCACGAGATGATGATGGACCGCGCCGACGGCCAGCAGCGCGGGAATCGCCGCGCGCCCGGGACCCGCGGCACGGTCGGAGAGGATGACGATGTTGATCCCGGCCGACACCGCGTCGTGCGCCTCGTCACACGCATTCGCGAGCCGGGCGCTCATCCCGTCAGGGCCTTCGCCGACCGGCCACGTGATGTCGATCGTGTGCGCCCTGAAGACGTCGCCGGACACCTCGCGCAGCGTCTCGAGCTCGCCGTTGCGCAGAATCGGCTGGTCCATCACGAGCTGGTGGGCGTGCTCGGGCGTCTCGTCGAGCAGGTTGCCCTCCGAGCCGACACCCGTGCCGAGCGACATGACGATCGATTCGCGGATCGGGTCGATCGGCGGGTTGGTGACCTGCGCGAAGAGCTGCTTGAAGTACGAGTACAGGGGCGGACGCTGGTCGGAGAGCACCGCGAGCGCCGTGTCGTTGCCCATCGAGCCGATCGGCTCCTCACCGGTTCGCGCCATCGGCGCGATCAGCACGCGCAGGTCCTCCTGCGAGTACCCGAACGCCAGGCGGCGCTCGTGGCCGGGCAGCACGCCGGTCAGCGTCGGCTGCGCGGGCTCCAGGTCCGAGAAGTGGACGCAGTTGCGATCGAACCACTCTCCGTACGGCTGCTGAGTGGAGACGTCGCGCTTGACCTCTTCGTCCTCGACGATGCGCCCCTGCTCGAGATCGACGAGGAAGATCTTGCCCGGCTGCAGGCGGCCGAGCCGCACGACGTTCTTCGGCTCGATCGCGAGCATCCCGGCCTCCGAGCCGAGGATCACGTAGCCGTCCTTGGTCTCCATCCAGCGACCTGGGCGAAGGCCGTTGCGATCCAGTGTCGCGCCGACGACGCGGCCGTTGGTGAAGCACACGGCGGCGGGCCCGTCCCACGGCTCCATGAGACATGAGTGGTAGGCGTAGAAGCCCTTCAGCTCGTCAGAGAGGTCGTCGCGATCCTTGTAGGCCTCGGGGATCATCATCATCGCCGCGTGGGGCAGCGAGCGCCCGGCGAGCATCAGCAGCTCGAGCACGTTGTCGAACGACGCCGAGTCGGAGCCGCCGGGACGGACGATCGGCATCACCTTCTCGAGGTCACGGCCGAAGAGCTCGCTGGCGAGCTGGCTCTCGCGCGCGCGCATCCAATTGACGTTTCCCATCAGCGTGTTGATCTCGCCGTTGTGGGCGATCACGCGGAACGGATGCGCCAGCTCCCAGCTCGGGAAGGTGTTCGTCGAGAAGCGCGAGTGCACGAGCGCGAGCGCCGAGGTGAAGCGCTCGTCGCGCAGGTCGGGGAAGAAGCCCGCGACCTGGCGCGAGATCAGCATTCCCTTGTACACGCACGTCCGCGAGGAGAAGCTCGGTGCGTAGAAGTCGGGGCCGGCGGCCAGTTCGACGATCCGGCGGATCACATAGAGCTTGCGCTCGAACGCATCCTGATCGTCCTCGTAGCCGGGTCCCGCGCCGATGAACAGCTGGCTGATGTGCGGTCGCGACCTGTTCGCGGTGTCGCCGACGTGCGCTTCGTCAACGGGCACGTCGCGCCAGCCGAGTACGACCTGCCCCTCCACCCGCACGTTCAGCTCGAGGAGCTGTTCCAGCTTGCGACGCAGCGTCTCGTCGCGCGGTACGAAGCAGACGCCGACGCCGTAACGCCCCGGCTCGGGCAGATCGAAGTCGCAGACCTCGCGGAAGAACGCGTCGGGAATCTGCGAGAGGATCCCGGCGCCGTCGCCGGTCTTTACGTCAGCACCCTCCGCTCCGCGATGCTCCAGATTGTCGAGCGCCTCAAGGGCTCGAACGACGACGTCGTGCGACGGCACGTTGTCGAGCTTGGCGACCATCGCGACGCCACAGGCGTCGTGCTCGAATCGAGGGTCGTAGAGGCCGTCGGCCCGTGGCGGCTTGATCATGGTCATCTTCAGAAGCTCCCCGCGGGCGGCCGAGGATCGCCCGGAAGCGAGCGCAGGATTCTACCGGCGCAGGGCCGGGAAGCCGACCTCCGGTCGTGGAGCCGAGCGCGATCGGCCCGGCGCCGCGTCGTCTACTTGGCTCGCGTCTTCGCCGTCGCCGGCTTCTTCGCCGGTGCCGGCTTCTTCGCGCCCGTGGGCTTCTTCGCGGGGCGCTTACTGCCGGCGGCGGCGTCCTTGACCGGACTACCGGCTCGGACGGCGTCGAGGCTGGCCTTCAGCGCACCCATCAGGTCGGGCACCGGGCTCGGCGCGGCCTCGGGCTCAGCGATGACCTCGACCTGCTCGCCCTGTGCCTTGCGCTCGACCAGTTCGAGCACGCGCTCGCGGTAGTCGTCGCGGTACCGCGAAGCGTCGAAATCGGCCTCCAGCGAAGCGATCAGCTGCTTGGCCACGTCGAGCTCACGGCCCGCCGCCTGCGCCTCGCCGACCGCCGACAGCTCCTCCACGACAGCCGGGTCGACGACCTCGTCGGCGAAGAGCATCGTCGACAGCTCGAGAGCGCCGTCAGCGGGGCGAAGCGCCACGAGGTACTCCTTGGTGCGCATGACGAACCGCGCGATCCCCACCCTGCCGGTCTCGCGCATCGCGTCGAGCAGCAGCCGGTAGGGCTTCGCCCCGCCGGGACCGGGCGCGACGTAGTAGGTGGTGTCGTAGAGGATCGGGATCGATCTCGGCGCCGCGAACGAAGTCCTCGATCTCGATCGTCCGGCTGCGCTTGGGGTCGAGCGAATCCAGTTCCTGCGGTGTGATCACGACGTACCGATCGGGTGTCACCTCGTAGCCCTTGACGAGGCGCTCGAACGGCACCTCCTCCCCGGTGGCGCTGTTGATGCGCCGCTGCTGGATGCGTGAGAGGTTGTCGCCGTCGAGCTGGTGGAAGCGCACCGTCTTGCGCTTGACGGCGGGGTACAGCTTCACGGGGATCGTCACGAGGCCGAACGTGATCGTCCCGCTCCAGATCGCACGAGCCATGGGGACAGGATGCCCCATCGGCACCGCGGGGTCACATGCACGCAGGGGAAGTTGCGTGCCGGGGCCGGGCTCAGCCGGCCGAGCGCGGCCCGAGGTGAACGGGGCCGCGGCGGTCGTGCTCCATCTCGCGAGCGACGCTGTGCGCGACCTGCGCGCCGAGCTCGCGCTCCACGATGTGGAGGGCGAGGTCGATGCCCGAGGTCACCCCGCCGGCGCTGAGCACGTCGCCGTCGTCCACCACGCGTGCGTCCACGACCTCCGCGCCGGCGGCGGCCAGGTCCGCGAGCGCGCCGTGATGGGTGACGGCCGGCCGGCCGCCGAGCAGACCCGCAGCGGCCACCAGCATGCCGCCCGTGCAGACCGAGGCGATCGTTACGCCGCGGTCGTGGGCGGCGGCGATCGCTCTCGGAACCTCTCCCCGCTCCGCCTCGGCGCGCGCGCCCTGGGGGGAGCGGTCGTTCCAGCCGCCGCCGGGGACGACCAGCAGCGTGGCCTCGACCCCGAGCCCGGAGCCCGAGCGCACGACCGTGCCATGACTTCCGGTGACCTCGCGCGGGCCGTCGAGGGTCACATACGCGACATCCCCCTCACGCCCGTCGACTCCGTTGGCGAGAACCTCGTACGGACCGATCGCGTCAAGTTCGTCGAAGCCGTCGAAGAGCAGTACCCGTGCCCGTAGCATCCGCCGATTATCGCCCACCGCCGGCGGCTCCACGAGCGCAGCCGGGCGGCGCGCCCCCGACCGCCGGCCCTGCTTATGTACCCGAGCGGTGCTCGGCCGCCTCAGACAGACGCTGCGCCGCCGGCTCGGACCGACCGCCCCGGGGCGCGCGATCACGCGCTTCCAGCGGCGACAGATGCGTGACAGCGCGGCCACCATCACCTACTACGGGATGCTCTCGCTGTTCCCGGCCCTGCTGTTCGCGGTCTCGCTGCTCGGGCTGCTCGGCGGCATCGACCTCGTCGATAAGGCGGTTGCGCTCGCGGACGACGCCGGTCTGGGAGCTGAGGCGCAGAGCGTGATCGGCGATGCCGTCGAGACGGCGGTCAACGGGTCCGAGAGCGCGCTCGGCATCGCGATGCTGATCGGGCTGCTGCTCGCGCTCAGCGGGGCCTCCGGCGTCCTCAACGCAGTCGGCAGGGCGCTCGACGAGCTGTTCGATGCCGAGCCCGGCGACGGGCCGGGCTTCCTGCGCCGACGCGCAACCTCGCTCGCGCTGACCGCCGTCCTGCTGGCGCTCGCGATCGTCGGGCTGACCGCGCTGTTCCTCGGAGGCGATCTCGCACACGACGCGTTCGACGGGATCGGGCTGGGCAGGCAGGCCGAGGACGTGTGGGCACTGGCACGCTGGCCGCTCGCCGTGCTCGCCGCGGCGCTGTCGGTGTCGGCCGTCTTCCGCTGGACGCCATCGCCGGCGGCGCGCAGATCGCGCGTTCTCACGCCGGGGGCGCTGATCGTCATCGCGCTGTGGCTGATCGTCAGCACCGCGTTCGGCTTCTACCTGCGCAACTTCGGGAACTACGGTGCCGTCTACGGCGCATTCTCGGGCGCGGTCGTGCTTCTGCTGTGGCTGAACCTGCTCGCGACGGCCTTCCTCTTCGGTGCAGCGCTGGACGCCGAAATCGAACGGCCGCCCGCGGATCCGGACGCCGGCTCGGGCGCGGGCCTCTGAGGATCAGCGCGGGAACGGCCGGCCGGTCATCTCAGCGGGATGCGAGCAGAGCCCGCCGCGTCCCGGGCAGGCCGCGCACAGGCCGGCGTAGGGCTCGCCGCTGACCTCGAAGCGTCCCTCCCCGAGCCCGGCCGCAGCAGCGCGCAGAAGCGCTTCCAGCTCGCCGGCATCCGCCGCCGCGTAGCCTGCGGTCACGGGCTCGGAGGGGCGCTCCAGGTACAGGTGCACGACGTCGACGGCCGCCGCGCCGGCGCGCAGGGCGGCCAGCGCATAGGCCGCCCGCTGCAGACGGTACGCGTCCTCGACGGCAGCCTGCAGATCGGCATCGGACTCGACGTGATCGGTCTTGTAGTCGATCACCAGCATCGCTCCGCCGCCCTCATCGGCCAGCAGGTCGATCGAGCCCGTCAGCAGCGGCACGGCGGTGTCGCCGGGAGTGAGCGCGAGCGAGAACGCGACCTCACGTCTCACCCGCACCGCCGAGCCCACCCGCTCGCGCAACGGCCCGTCGAGGAAGGCGCGAACCAGCCGCTGCTGGTCCGCAACCTGTTCGGCGTCGAGCTCGGCGCCGCCGGCCTCCTGCGCCACGGCTCTGATGGCATCGGCTTCCGGCGCCGGTCGCGCCGGGAGCGAACGCCTGGCGCTCGAGCAGGATGTGAGCGATCGTCCCCCGTCGCCGCGCGTGCTCACCGAGACCGGGCGGGACGACGTCGCGGAGATCCCACGTCTCACGTGGCGGCAGGCGCAGGACGCGCCGCAGGTACCAGCGGTAGCCGCAGTCGGCGTAATCGCTCAGCGACGAATAGCTCACCGTCGGAGGCGGACGGCGGAGGCGGTGAGGCGGACGTCAGGGCCACGGGCTCGAGCGCCGCCGCCGTAGGCGCAGCCCGGCTCGCATCGACGTCGAACTCCATCTGCTCGTGCTCGCCGGGATCCAGACGCAGCACGGCATTCACGGTGCGAGGTGCGTTGACCGCCACGCGCAGCTCGCCGCGAAATCCCGCCCGCGCGAGGTCGACGCGCTCGTCCACGACATCTCCCAGCCGCCCGAGCACCTCCTCGTGGAGGAGCAGCGGCGTCATCCAGCGAACCGGTGCAACCGACTTCTCGCCCGTGTCCCAGTCGTCGCCCGGCTCGAGATCGGCAACGCCGGACAGAACGAGCAGGCGGCGCGCGCGGGTCACGGCGACATGAATCACCCGCCGCTCCTCACCGCGGTCGCGCGACGCGCGCTCGCGCTTGAGGTCGCCATAGCCGAGCGCGTCGTAGCGGCGCCGGTCGAGTGTCGTCACGCGCAGGCCTGCGCGCGCGCCGTCGACCAGGATCCGCGGCGCGCGCCCATGCGGCCTGTGCCCGAGATCGGCGACGACCACGACGGGGAACTCGAGACCCTTCGCCGCGTGAATTGTCATCAGTCGCACGGCACTGTCGGCTCCGACCTCGACGGGGGCGTCACTGGTCGGAGCCTTGGCCTCGAGCTCGGCCGCGGCGTGGTCGACGAACGCGCGCAGGTCGCGACCGCCCGAACGCTCGAAGTCGCCGGCGAGACGAACGAGCTTGCGCACGTTCGCCAGCCGCCGCGCGCCTCCCGGCCGGGTCAGCGTGGCGCGGTCGTAGCCGGTTGCGGCGACCACGCGGCCCAGCAGCTCCGCGGGCCCGGCCCAGGCGGCCGCGGAGCGCTCGCGCTCGAGCAGCTCGCGGTAGCGGCCGAGCCGCTCGCGCTCGTCCGGCTCGAGCAGATCCGCCGGACCGTCCGGCGCGTCACCGAGCGCTCTGTCCACGGCGTCGAGCAGCGACGCATGTGGGTCGCCGCCGCGCCGGGCGTCGTCGCGGTCGAGGGCGAGCAGCGCCAAGCTGTCATGCGCGATCCCGGCGAACGCAGTCAGCGCTCCGCAGAGACCGTCCTCATCGCGCGGATTGACGAGCAGCCGCAGATGCGCCATCAGATCCAGGACCTCGAGCCGCGCCCACCAGCCGCGCCCCTGTGCCGCGACCGCCGGCAGGCCCGCGCGTTCGATGGCGCGTTCGAAGAGCGGCAGCTTGGCACCGGCGCGCACCAGCACGACGATCTCCCCGGCGTCCGCCTCGCCCGAGTCGACCAGCTCGCGCACGCGCTGTGCGACGAGAAGCGCTTCGGCCGCTACCGCCGGACGGGTGGCCGGCGGCAATCCGGCGAGCAGCCGCGAACCGTGCAGCTTGTCGTCGTTCCAGGCGCGCTCGTCGGTGAGCAGCAGCTCGACACCCGGCGCGTCGTCGGCAGCCGGCTCGCGCGCGTCCCGGCCACCACGGTCGGGCACCGTGAGCGCGCTCCAGGGAACGTCCTCGTGCGCATCGCCGAACGCTGCATTGACGACGTCCAGGATCTTCCTGCGCGAGCGGAAGTTGGCCGCCAGCGAAGCGCTCTCACCTGCGGCGCGGCGACTCGCGAGCTCGTCCACGAAGACGCCGAGGTCCGCGTGCCGAAATCCGTAGATCGACTGGAGCGCGTCGCCGACCATGAACACGTCGTCCACGCCGAGCGCCTCGATCAGCGAGACCTGCAGCGCGTTGGTGTCCTGGAACTCGTCGACCATCACGCGCCGCAGCCGGCCGCGGTACGAGGCCGCGACGGCGGGGTGCTCGACCAGGAGAGAGCGCGCGCGCAGCGCGAGGTCGGTGAAGTCGAGCGCGTTGGCATCGCGCTTCAGCGCTGCGAAGGACGACCCGTAGGCCGCCAGCAGCTCGGCGGCGAGTGCCAGCTGGGGCGCGCCGAGCTCGTCCTCCAGCGCCTGCCTGTAGGCGTCGATGGCGTCACGGCAATCGTCGAACGCCGCCGTCTTCAGAGCGCCTGCGGTGCGCGGCGGCCGCCAGGCCTTCACTTCCTCGGGGGTGAGCCTCGCCCCCTCGGCGAGTGCGGCCGCGCACATCTCCAGCGCGACCACGGCAGCGTCGACCGTCTTTCCCGAAGTCGAGCCCGCCCGCAGTTCGGCGAGCGCGACTGTGGCAGCGCGGGCGAGGTTCGCGGCCGCCTGCTCCTTGTCCGCCGCCTCGGGCGGCGGGATCGCCGGGAACTCGCTCCCCGCGCTGCGCAGCGTCTCATGGATGTCGGTGATCGCCTCGCGCAGCCCGTCGTAGCCGTGCGCGGCCAGCAGGTGGAGCGCCTCGGCGCGCGGCTGCCCGGGATCGCCGAGCCAGTCGTCGAGCGCCTGCGCGAAGGCGCTCTCGCGCAGTTCGCGCGCGTCCGACGGCTCGAGCACCTCGAACGCCGGATCTAGGCCGGCGAGCACCGCGTGCGCACGCAGGACGCGCAGACAGAAGCCGTCGATCGTGAGGATCCAGGCGCGCTCGACCTCGTGCGCCTGATCGCGCGCACCCAGGTCCCTGAAGCGCTCGCGTATCCGCGCCCGCAGCTCACCCGCGGCCTTGCGCGTGAAGGTGATCGCCAGGATCGCGTCGCACCCGATCGGCTCCTCGTCGCCGGCAGTTTCGAGCACGTCGCGAACGAAGCGCTCGACCAGCACCAGCGTCTTGCCCGCTCCCGCGTTGGCGGTGACGAGCAGCCGCCCGTCGCGGCGCTCAACGACATACGCCTGCTCCTCCGTGAGCGGTCCGTGAGGGCCCGCGCTGACGGCCGCGCTCACGCCTCGCACCTGCAGATCGACGGGTGCGCGCAGCCGGAGTCGTTCCAGCTGCAGCGATCGGGCTGTGGACGCAGGCGACCGGCCCGGACGTCCTGAACGACTCGTCGCGCCTCCTCCAGAACCGCGTCGAGCAACCGGTCGCGCTCTTCCGCGGTGAACCGGTCGCGGTGGTCCGCTCCCGTGTCCGCCCCGGCTTCGACGAAGCCGCGCGCGTCCATCATCCTGGGGTCAGCGCCGATCGGCTGATAGACCGCGCCGACGACGCGCGTTCCGCTCGCCTCCTCCAGGCGCTCGAGCGCTCGCGCGTAAAGGCCCGCCTGAAGCAACCCCTCGCGGAGCCACCGGTCCGCGGGCGTGGGGGCCGCGCGCCCCTTGTAGTCGATGATGATCGCCTGGGAACCGTCGTCGGAGCGATCGATGCGGTCGATGCGCCCGCGAACCCTGAGACCGTCCAGGTCGACCGCCGGGAGCGACGACCCCGCCACGCCGAACGCGAACTCGAAGTCGGCCGGAGCCAGCGACGAGCACACTGCCGCCGCGTGCTCGAGGTACCGAACCAGGTCGGCCTCGAGTCTCCCGACCTCGGCGAGGCGACGGCGCGGGTCGCTCGAGATCGGGTTCTCCGCCTCGGCCTCTCGCAGGTGGACGCGGAGACGCACGATCGAGCGGGCGAGCGTCGCCGGCTCGAGCCGCTCTCCGGCGGCGGCAAGCTCGCGCAGTGTCCGTTCGAGGGCCTCGTGCCCGACGGCGCCGCGGCCGAGCGGCTCGGCGTCGGGGTCGATCGTGCCGGGCTTCAGCAGGCGCTCGACGAACCAGCGCACGGGGCAGCGCGCGTAGAGCTCGAGTTCAGTCGCCGACCATGCCTCGCGGCTTTCCAGCGCTGCAAGTACGTGGCGACTGCTGAGACCTGCCTCGCGCACGTCTTCACCGGATCCACGCAGCCGCTGCTCACCGCGCAAGAGCGCGTCCGACAGCGCTCGCTGGTGTCCGCTCACCGCGTCTCCCGGTTCCCAACCGACGCTCCCCAGGCGGCGATCGCGCGGCGTCGGCACCGGCTCAAGGACATCGAGCACGTCATCGACGAACGGCGACCGCACGAGGGGTCCGCCGTCCTCGTCGGCCCGGTGCCAGGACAGCACGAGCAACTCGGTCGGACGGCTGACGGCTGCGTAGAGCTGATAGCGCTCGGCGTCCAGCGGGTCCTCGTGGGGGCGCAGGCCCAGCGGGGCCTGCCCCGCATCGGCCAGTGCCCGATCAATCCCGATGCGTTCGTGGTCCCCCAGAAACGGCTCGCCGCGGCCGGGCCGTGGGAAGACGCCCTCCTGGAGACGCCCCAGGAAGAGCGCCCTGACGCGGCGCGCACGGAGCGCCAGCGGGTCGGCGACGATGACTGCGCCGGGCCGTGCCCGCTCACCCACTGGCACCTGGATCGCCTCGATCGCGCGGTAGAGCTCGTCGTCGCCGGGCGCCAGCCGCGCATCGCGGCGCTCCAGCTCGCTTAGTGCATCGAGCGCCCGTGCCAGCCGCCCGACCGCCGCGGCGTCGGCCTGCTGTGCCGGCCCGAGGATCGGCGCGCTGCCGGCGTCCGCAGTCCGGTGCGGCGCAGCAACCGTCCGGGCCGCCTCACGCAGCAGCGCGTCGTAGAGCTCGCTGCGTCCCCGGGCGCGGGCTTCGCGCAACCGCCCGATGGGGCGCAGCTCGTGTCCACCGAGCCGCTCCCAGTCCGCGAGAGCGTCGTCGAGCTCGGCGCGCCCCTGCTCGCGGACGGTCTTCTCGAGGGCGTCGACGCGCCGCCCCGCGCCGCCCGGGCCGCCCGGCGAACGCAGCCACGTCAGGAGGTCTCGCGGACCGCCGTCCAGCAGCGCACAGCGCACAAGCGCAAGCAGGCCGCGTCCGAGCGCGGTACGACCCAGCGTGATCCAGCGTTCGTGCGCCACCGGGATGCCGGCCTCGAGAAAGACCGCTGCCACGAGCGCTGCGGCGTCACCTGCGTCGCGCAGCGCAATCGCGATCTGCTCTGGCTCGACCCCCGCTTCCAGCAGACGGCGTACGCGTTGTGCGACCAGCTCGAGCTCCGCGCGAGGCCCGCCGCCCTCGAGCAGCTCGATCGCGGCTCCGGGTTCGACCTTCTCGGGGTCGGTCTCGAAGAGCCCGCGCTCCAGCCCGTGGAGCGCGCGGCGCGACGAAGCCGCGTAGTGGACGTCGCGGGCGCCGAGTTCTGCCACGCGGTCTCCCGCCATCGCGCAGAGCTCATGCCAGGTGCGGTGACGCCCGGCGAAGGCGGCGCGTGCCTCGAACGGCAATGAGACGACGACATGAGCGTCCACGTGCTCAGAGAGCGTCCGCACAGCATCGAGCTGAACGTCGGTCAGATCGTCGAATCCGTAGAGGAAGACCGGCGTCCGGCCCCAGCACGCCGGGTTCAGCCGCAGCGCGTCCAGCACCGACCACGCGTGACGCGCAGCATCGACGCATCCCAGGCGCTCGAGGCGCCCTGCGTAGGCCCCGTTCAGCGCCGCGAGGTCGGCGGCGAACGCCTCGCGCCGCTCGGCCCTCCCCCAGATCGTCATCGCCAGCGCGAAACGACGCGGGTCACAGCGGGCCTGTGCGACCTCTCCACAGATCCGTGACAGCGCTGCGGCAAAGCCGGCGGTGCACGCAGCGTCGGTGAGGACCGTCAGACGGCCCGCGGCGGACAGTTCGGCGGCCACCGCCGCCGCGACCCGCTCGAGCGCGGTCGCTCCGAGCGGGCGATCCGCAACCAGCGACCGCCGTGCCATCTCGCGGAGCAACTCCGCGAAGTCGATGACATTCGCGCCGAGCGCGACGCCGTCGCCCGCAAGCTCACGCCGGTACGCGTCGACGTCGGAGCGCGTCGGCACGACCAGCAGCGGCTCCGGCCCGGCGTCGGAGGCACGTCGGACGCCGGCAAGTACGTATCCGGCCTTCTCGGCGTTGGCCGGGCCTGTGACGAGCTCCAGAGGCATCCGGTCCAGCCTTGCGCATCCGGCGGCGGATGAGGCATCGCCCCGCGGCGCGATCTACGCGGCTGCCGCCCCGGATCCGGCCGCCGCGGCGGCGGCCTCCGTCTCATCCTGCTCAGGAGCCTTTGCGCCCTCCCTGGCCCAAGGCTCGTCGAACTCGACGCGCCACTTGCCCTCCGGCGACTGCTCGAGGGCGAGCTTTGCGCGGAAGGACCGCCCGCTGCGCCCGCGGAAGCCGGTCACCTGCTTCTCAGTGCGGCCCGTCCTGATCAGCTCGCGCGCGACGCCGGGCGCAAGCTGCTTGCCGGCCTTCGACTTCCAGATCACGAAACCGCAGCCCGGGTCCTCGCGCGCCCAGCACGAATAGCCCTTGCGGTTCTCGATGATGTCCTGACCGCAGACCGGACATGGCCCGAGGTTCTCGCGCGGGATGCGGACGTCCTTGAGGGTCGTGTCGAGCTGCCCGACCGTTTCGCCCGCGAACGCTGCGATGTCCTTCATGAAGCGCCCGCGCGTCTCCTCGCCCGCCTCGATGCGGGCCAGGCGATGCTCCCATTCACCTGTCAGGTCCGGCCGTGTGAGGGCGTGGTCGTCGAGCAGCCGGATGACGTTCATGCCCTTCTCGGTCGGCACCAGAGCGGTCCGGTCGCGCTCGACGTAACCGACGTCGATCAGACGCTCGATGATCGCCGCGCGCGTCGCGGGCGTGCCGATTCCCGACTCCTTCATCACCTCCCGCAGTTCCTCGTCGTCGACGAGCTTCCCGGCGGTCTCCATCGCCCCGAGCAGCGACGCGTCCGAGTAGCGGCGCGGCGGCTTGGTCTCCTTCTCCTCAGACTCCGCATCGCGAGTCTCGACGGCCTCGCCCTGCTCAAGTCGCGGCAGCTGGCTGTCACGTCCCTCGGCGCCGTCGATCGCGCGCCAGCCGGGAACGACGAGCACGCGGCCGCTCGTCTTGAAGAGATGGCTGCCGACCGTCGTCTCCACGCGCGTGTTCTCGACCACGGAATCCGGCTGGAAGACAGCCAGGAAACGGCGGGCCACGAGGTCGTAGATACGGCGATCGTCATCGCCGAGCTTGTCGAGCCGATGCTCGGCGTTGGTGGGGATGATCGCGTGATGGTCGCCGACCTTGGAGTCGTCGACGACGCGTGCCAGCGGGAGCAGGTCGAGACCCGCGACATGAGCAGCGGCCTGCGAATACGGCTCCTGGCGCCCCAGGTACGCGATCGTCGGCTTGATCTCGGCGACCATGTCACTCGTCAGATAACGCGAGCTGGTTCGCGGGTATGTCAGGACCTTGTGCTCGTCGTAGCAGCGCTGCGCTGCGCCGAGCGTGCGGCGCGCCGTGAAGCCATAGCGACTGTTGGCCTCGCGCTGGAGCGATGTCAGGTCATAGAGCAGCGGAGGCGGCTGCTTCTTCGAGGTCTTCTCGAGCTTCGTGATCTCGCCGGGGCGGGACCTGACGGCCGCGACTATCTCCTCGGCCGCCTCCGCACTGGCGATCCGGTCGGCCCGATCCAGGTACGAATCCCCCTTCGGGGCGTTCCAGAGCCCTTCGTACTCCCGCCCGCCGGACGCCGCGAAGTTTGCGCTGACCTCCCAGTACTTCTGGGGCACGAACGCGCGTATCTCCTCCTCGCGTCGCGTCATGATCGCGAGCGTCGGCGTCTGCACTCGCCCCAGCGAAACCGCGCCGTCGAACGAGGAGCGCAACCGGATCGTGGCTGCGCGGGTGGCGTTCATGCCGACGATCCAGTCCGCCTCCGACCGCGAGCGGGCCGCCTCTTCGAGCAGATGAAGCTCGTCACCGTCGCGGAGGCGCTGGAGGCCCTCGCGAATCGCGGCCTCGGTCATCGAGTTCAGCCAGAGGCGCTTCACCGGCAGCTTGGAGCCCGCCTTCTCATACAGATAGGCGAAGATCAGCTCCCCCTCGCGCCCGGCGTCGCAGGCGTTCACGACGAGGTCGAAAGCGCTGTCGCGCAGGAGCGCGCGCGCGACCGTCATCTGCTTCTGGGAGCGCTCGTCCCTGACGATCAGCTTGAAGCGACCGGGCACGATCGGCAGGTCGGCCATTCGCCACTTCTTGAACTTGTCGTCGTACTCGTCGGGCTCGGCCAACTGGACCAGATGACCGACCGCCCAGCTGATCGTGTGCTCAGGGCCCTCCAGCCAGCGGGTGGTCTTGTCACCGGTGCCGGTGTGCTTCTGGAACGGGCCCGGCAGCACGCGCGCGAGGTCCTGTCCGACCGACGGCTTCTCAGCGATCACGAGAGTCTTGCCCATTGGCGCGCAGCGTAGCGTGGGGCCGGTGCGTGCAGACCCGCCGCCGTCGGCCGGGCCGTCGCTCGGTTGCCCTACGCTTGCACTTCGGGGAACGTGGGGTGAACGAGCCTGAAGGAACACCGGACGGGTGGCCTGCGGGCGGTGCCGTCGCTCGCGCCGAGGCGCGCAGAGCCGGCCGCCGCCGGCGACTGATGCGGCGGGGCATACCGGCGCTGGTGGTGGTCGGTCTGGCGTTCGGTGTCGGCATCGCCGGCGGGCTGTCCGGCGGCGATGACGGTGAGGACGCCGTTCGCGCCTACGCCACAGCCTGGTCCGATCAGGCGTGGGCGACGATGCACTCACAGCTCAGCGAGCAGTCCCGGCGCGACACGCCGCTGCTTGAGTTCGCGCGCCGTAACCGTGAGGCGCTCACCACCGCGACCGCGGTCAGGGGCGGGGTTCGCACGGGCGAGCCGGAAAGCCAGGGCGACGGCCGCTGGCGGATACCGGTCAGCGTCCGCACGCGCCTTTTCGGAACCGTTCGCGGCAGCGTCACCTTGCGCGTCGACACGACCGCCGCGGACCCGCGGATCGTCTGGGCGCGCCATCTGGCGTTCCCGGGAGTTCGCGAGGACGAGCGGCTCTCCCGCGAGACGACGATGCCCGAGCGCGGCACACTGCTCGCTCGCGACCGCACGCCGCTGGCCGAGGGGACCGCGCGATCCTCGGCGATCCCGGAGCTCGCCGCCCAGACGGTCGGCGAGCTCGGGCCGATCCCTCCGGAACGCGCCGACGCTCTCGCGGCCCTCGGCGTTCCGGATGACGCCCAGGTCGGCGTCAGCGGGCTAGAGCGGATCTTCGACGAGCGATTGGCGGGCGTGCCGTCAGGCTCGTTGCGGGCAGGTGACCGGGTCATTGCGCGTGCCCGCGGGCGAGCCGGCGCGGATGTCAGGACGACGCTCGACCCAGCGCTGGTGCAGGCGAGCCTCGCGGCATTGGGTGGGCGCTACGGCGCGGCGATCGCGCTCGATCCGCGGGACGGCGCGATTCTCGGGTACGCCGGCGTGGCCTTCTCGATCCTTCAGCCCCCGGGCTCCACGTTCAAGATCGTGACGACCGCTGCCGCGCTGGAACGCGGCGTCGCGAAGCTCAACGATCGCTTCACCCCGGCTTCGTTCGCGACGCTCTCCGGCGTGAAGCTGGCGAACGCCGACAATGAGGTCTGCGGCGGCACGTTCGAGCAGTCGTTCGCGGAGTCGTGCAACTCCGTGTTCGCGCCGCTCGGCGCGAAGCTCGGCGCAAAGACCCTCGTCGAGTTCGCCGAGCGCTTCGGCTTCAACAAGCCGAGCGCCTTCCCGATCGTGGCCGAGAGCAGGATCCCCGAAGCCGATGCGATCGGCGACGACCTCGCGGTCGGCTCCAGCGCGATCGGCCAAGGCCTCGTGCAGGCGACGACGCTCCAGATGGCTGAGATTGCAGCAACGATCGCCCGTGGTGGAACGCGGCCGCCGACGACGCTCGACCTGGACAGGTCGCGGCGGGCGACCTCCGGCGACGGCGGCCGCGCCGTCAGCAGCCAGACCGCGCGAAGCCTGGACCGGCTGATGCGCGCGGTCGTTCGCGAGGGCACGGGCGGGGCAGCGGCGATCGAGGGCACGCCGGTCGCGGGCAAGACCGGTACCGCGGAACTGCGCTCACGGGAGCCCGAGCAGCCGGACGGTCAGCCGGCCCCGCCGCGCAGCGAGGACGACACCGACGCCTGGTTCGTCGCCTACGCACCGGCCGGGCGCGATCGCAAGCCGCGGGTCGCCGTCGCCGTGCTGCTCGTCGGATCCGGAGCCGGCGGCACGACGGCCGCTCCGGCCGCTCGCGAGCTGATCGTCGCAGCGCTCAAGCGCGGGCGCTGAGCGCCGCCGAGGACGCGGCGCCGGACGCTCACGTGCCCGCAACACGCGCACAGGCCGCCGCAGCCCCCCAGCTCTCTATACGGTCCGGCCGGCGCCGCTCGCATGGTGCGGTTCCCACGACAACCGGAAGGGACTTCGATCGATGACAACGCCTGACTCCACCTCGACTCAGCCTGCTCAGCCGGCGGCCGGTGCGCCGATCCTTCCCGAGCATCCGGGCTACGACCAGGCGCGGATGGCATGGAACCTGGCAGCCGACCAGCGGCCGGCTGCGATCGTCATCGCCGACACCGCGGACCAGGTCATCGGCGCGGTCGAGTTCGCGAGGCGGCGCGGTCTCAAGGTCGCTCCCCAAGGGACGGGACACCTCGCGGCGGCGCTCCCCGATCTGCGCGACGCGGTCCTGGTGAAGACGGCCATCGAAGGCGCCGTCGAGGTGGACGCCGACGCCCGCCGCGCACGCGTGCCGGCGGGTGCCGTGGCGCAGCAGCTCGTCGACGCGGCGGTACCCCACGGGCTCGCAGCGCTCTCAGGCTCATCGCACGACGTCGGCGTAGTCGGCTACATGTTGGGCGGCGGCGTGAGCTGGCTCGCCCGCAGCCAGGGTCTGGCGTGCAACCACGTCCATGCGATCGAGCTCGTGACGGCGGACGGGCGCCTGGTTCGAACCGACCGCGGCAACGAGCCCGAGCTGTTCTGGGCGCTCCGCGGCGGCGGGGGCAACTTCGGGATCGTCACTCACATCGAGGTGGAGCTGCTGCCCATCACGAGCGTGTTCGCCGGGATGACGGTGTGGGCCGCCGAGCACGCTCGCCCCGTGCTCGAGGCATGGCTGCGCTGGACGCGTGGCGCTCCCGAGAGCGCCACGACGTCCGCCCGCCTGCTGCGACTGCCGCCGCTTCCCGAGATTCCCGATCCGCTTCGCGACACGCCCGTGGTCGTGATCGATGGAGCGGTCCTCGCCGCATCGGACGAGGCGGAGCGGATCCTCAGCCCGATCCGCGAGGCCGCGCCTGCGACGATCGACAGCTGGGACACGGTTCCCCCGCCGGCCCTCCTCCAGATTCACATGGACCCGCCGGGTCCCGTGCCCGGCGCCGGTCACCACGCGCTGCTGGACGACATCGGCGACGCAGGTCTCGACGCGCTGCTCGGAGTGGTCGACCCGGACGTCGTCTCGCCGTTGTTGTTCGCCGAGCTCCGTCATCTGGGCGGCGCACTGGGCCGCCCACCGACCGACGGCGGTGCCCGCTCGTCGCTGGAGGGCAGCTTCGCGCTCTTCGGCGTCGGCATGGTCATGTCGCCCGACGATGCCGGCGCCCTGGAGACCCGCCTGGATGCGCTCGTGGGTGCGATGTCACCGTGGAGCACGGGGACGGTCTACGCGGGCTTCGCAGAGCGAGGAGGCAGTGCGGCCGCCGCGTACAGCGGCTCCACGTACGAGCGCCTGAGCACGATCCGGCGAACGTGGGACCCCGAGGAGCTGTTCGTCGGCGCCCACCGGATCGCCACGTCCTGACGGCGCCGCGCCCGTCGCCGCCAAGGAGCCGGGTCGAGGAACCGCAGCTAGACGTCGAGCCTGATGATGCTGCGGCTCGCGCCGAGCTGCGAGCTTCCGAAGTCGAGCTCGAGCGGCCGGAAGCTGAGGGCGTCGACCGGGAGCTTGAACAGCAGCAGAGCGCCCGTGCTCGATGTCTCCGCCTGAGCGCTGCCGGGCAGCGGATACTGGCCGCCGGCCTGGACCGGCACCGGCCGATAGGCGAACACGTTGACGTTCTGGAGGTCGATCGGCTCGTACTCACGTCCGCGCGTGTCAACGATGCGGAACTCGTCGGCCGCCGGCGCCGAGTCACTGCTCCCGTTGAAGACGCGGACGAACACAGCGAACCAGACCTGGTCCGGGTCCAGTCCCCGGTCCTCGGGCGGGACGCCGACCAGATAGGCGCGGTCGCGAACCTCGCGCGGGTTGAGCTGCCGCGAGATCTGCACCTGGTACTGCATCTCGCCGAGCGTCACGTAGACGGCCTCGGACTCGCCTACCGTGACGGTCTCGTGTTTCTCACCGCAGGCGGCGAGGCCCAGCGAGGCCAGGGCGAGCACGACGAGCAGCAGGCGGCGGGTCATGGCGGCGGCGAGTCTACTGGCGCGAGGACGGCATTGACTTAGACGCGAAGCCCCGTTGCGGGCTTGCGCGGACCACCGGCGATCGTGGCGCGCACCCCTCGGCCGCGATCCTCCTCGAGAATCGCCCGCAGCCGGCGAAGCGCCTTGCGCCAATGACGCTTCAGCGCTCTGCGCTGGCCGAGCGACTCGAGGAAGCGATCCGACGCCAGCTTCGGGATCGTCTCGACGGTCGCGTCGACACGCGTGGCGCCGCGCCGCGCGTCACGGAGGTCGATCGCCGTGCGCGTCCTGATTCGGTTGAACTTGCCGGAACGCCCGGCCAGCACGATGCGCCGGCCCGGGTCGACCTCGACGATCACCCAATCCCCCCAGGGAAAGCGCGCAAACGGCACCTCGACCCGGAACCGGCCTCCGGCACCCTGGCCGTAGGTCTCCTCCCTCGTCATGTGCCACTCCTTCAGGAAGTGATCCGTGAACTCCGGGTGGTTGGCCACGTCCAGCAGGTAGGCGAAGACGTCCCCCCGCGACCGTGCGATAGTCGTCTCGACGCTGAACGGCTGCATGCGGGCGGGCAGTCTATCCGCCGCCCGCAGCTTGTTCAGGCCGCCAGGCGACGCACGCTGAGCCCATGCTCCTGGTGGCGAACGATCTGCGTGCCCACGGGCGCCGCCCTGCGCCGCGGACGGCAGAGTTCGCAGACCGAGTCACCGGCGTACAGATGAACGCGTTCGCCGATCAGAGGCTGCCGGCCGCACTCGGCGCAGCGCGCTCCGAGCCGGTCGCGCGAGTGCACTCCCTTGCGCAGCAACTCGCGTTCCAGATCCAACTCTGACAGGCCACTCGGCGCACGCAGCATGCGCCGTTTTTCGCGGCGAACGAATGTGCTCCTCCACGGCCGCCGGAATCGTGCAATTTGCGCATTTGGTGCCAAGTGATGATTGACACAGCCCTTACGATTGCAGCAATGCGGCTCCTGGGAGGAGTCATGCGCGAGACGACCACAGGGAGAACCAATCGATGGAGTCTCTGATCTCTGGAACGCTTGCCGGCATGGGCTCATTCCGCTGCGAACAGTGCGGGCACACGCTGACGCTCGCCTCCGAGGAGCTGCTCCCGCCCTGCCCGGGCTGTTCAGGGCAGAGCTTCACCCGCTCGTCGCTGTTCGCCGGCAACCTAAGCTCGGCCGGCGCGCCCACACCCGCCGCGGGCGAAGTCACGCGCGAGGCGCTCGTCGCCGCCGCCGCGACGGAGCTCGAGCAGCCCGGCAAGTACCTCGTCTACCGCGACGGCGACGTCCGGGTCGTCCCGCTGGCCCGCGAGTGGACGCGCATCGGTCGCAGCCTCGCCGCCGACGTCCGCTTCGACGATCCCACCGTGTCGCGCCGGCACGCGCTGATAGTCCGACAGGCCGATGGGGTCCGCGTGCTGGATGACCGCAGCCTGAACGGCGTCTTCGTCAACGGCGAGCGCGTCGAATGGCGAACGCTCGAGGATGGCGACGAGATCGTCGTCGGGCGGTATCACCTGCACGTCGTCGAGGTCGGAGTCACGGCTTCTCGCACCGGAGCGGTCACCACCGTCGACCCGCTCGCCACGCTCGAAGCGGAAGCCTGAGACGCTGCCCGGAGCCCGAGACCGCGCCTCCCGCCGCCGCGCGTAGACTGCGAACCGATGGCGCTCAAGATCGCGGTTCTATCCCAGAAGGGCGGCACCGGAAAGACGACCGCCGTTCGTCACCTGGCCGAGGCCTTTCGAGCGGCGGGGCTGGGCGTGCTCGCGGTGGACCTCGACCCTCAGGGGAACCTGTCCGACTACTTCGACGTCGACCCCGAGATCGAGCCGACGATCGGCGACGTCCTGTCGGGCCGCGTCGGTGCCGGCGAGGCGATCCACGAAGACATCATCCCCGCGAACCTGAGCCTCGCGGAGGCCGAGCTGACGCTGGGCGGCAAGATGGGCCGCGAGCTGACGCTGCGGCGCGCGCTGAAGGAGGTGGACGGCGACTACGACGTCGTGCTCGTTGACTGCCCCCCCTCGCTCGGCCTGCTGACCGTGAACGCGCTCGTCGCGTCCGACTACGCGCTGCTCAGCTCAGAGGCCCAGTACTTCGCGCTTCAGGGCGTGGAGCAGGCGATCGAGGTGATCGACCTGGCGCGGGACAGCCTCAACCCGGATCTGGAGTGGCTCGGGGTCCTGTTCAACATCGCCGACATGCGGACAGTTCATTCGCGTGAGGCGTTCGAGTCGCTTCAGGAGCACGTCGGCGACAAGCTGCTCGAGCAGTCGGTCCGGCAGTCGATCGCCTACGCCGAGTCCGCCGAGCGCGCGATCTCGATATTCGAGCACCGTCCGGACCTGGGAGCCGACTACCTCAAGGTCGCCGAGGAGCTGCTCCGCCGGCTGGGACTCGACGACGCGCGCCGTCGCGTCAGCGAGCAGCTCGCCGTCGCGTAGGCCGGCCGCGCGCGGCGCCGTCAGAGCGCCCGTACGTCCGCGCCGGAAGGCTCGAACGGGGCGCGGATGACCTCGGCCCACCCGTCGCAGGCACGCTGCAGAGCCTCGACCACGCTGCCGGTGACGTCGTAACGGGTCCAGACGAGCACGGTCGGACCGGCACCCGAGATCGTCGCCCCGAGCGCCCCGAGCCGCGCGCTTCGCCGACGAGCGCCATCGAGCGCGGGAACAGATGCGCGCGCCGACCCTGATGCAGGCGATCGGCCAGGCCGCTCGAGATCAGGTCGAAGTCCCCGCTTGCAAGCCCCATCGCGAGCAGAGCGCCGTGTGCGACATTCGAAGACGGCGTCCGAGCGCGGCACGCTGTCAGGCATCACGGCGCGCGCCTGCGCCGTGCGCACCGCCTCGTGGGGGGCGACGAGCACCGCCTCGAGACCCTCGGGTGGGTCGAGGCGGACGGCCTCTCCGTCCGCGCAGACGACGATCCCCCCTTCAGAGCCGCCGCGACGTTGTCGGGGTGACCCTCCAACTCCGTGGCGCGCGCCAACAGGTCGGCGTCGAGCTCGAAGATGCTGTCGGCGGCGACGAGACCGGCCACGTACGCGGCCGCGCTGGTTCCCAGGCCGCCGCACAGCGGGATCTGAGAACCGATCCGGAACGTGAAGCCGTCGGCCGGATGCAGACGCTCGAAGCCGCGGACGGCGAGGTTGCGCCGGTCGCGCGAGATCGGCAGCTCGGTCTCGACCGCGAAAGAGCCGGGCGTCTCCACCACCTCGAGCTCCATGTGCAGTGCAAGCGCCGCCGCGAAGGAATCGAAGCCGGGCCCGAGGTTGGCCGACGAGGCCGGGACGCGAACCAGTCGGCGGCGCTGCATCAGGACCGACCGAAGATCGCGGTCTCGACGGCATTCGAGCTCAGCGTCGCAGGGAACCACGCGGCCCACCTGCTCGAGCGCCGTCTGCGGGTCCTTGAGTCCATGGCCGGTGAGCACGCAGACGATCCGCTGCACGCCCTCGGGAACCCCGTGGACGATCAGTCCGGCAACGGACGCGGCGCTCGCCGGCTCGCAGAAGACGCCCTCGCGCGCGGCGAGCAGCCGGTATGCGTCGAGGATCTGCTCGTCGGTGAGCGCCTCGACGCCGCCACGGGAGTCTCGCATGGCCGTCATCGCCTCCTCCCAGCGCGCCGGGTTGCCGATCCGGATCGCGCTCGCGACCGTCTCGGGGTTCTCGACGCGCTCGCCGCGCACCAGCGGCGCCGCACCCGCGGCCTGGAAGCCGCGCATCTGCGGAGCGGCTCCCATCTCCTTGAAGCCCTTCCAGTACGCGGTGATGTTGCCCGCGTTGCCGACCGGGATCGCGAGAGCGTCGATCTCGCCGAGCTCGTCGATGATCTCGAACGCCGCCGTCTTCTGACCCTCGAGCCGGAACGGATTGACGCTGTTCACGAGCGCGATCGGGTGACGGGCCGACAGCTCGCGAACCAGCTCGAGCGCCTGGTCGAAGTTGCCCCGCAGGGCGATCACCCGAGCGCCGTGCATCAGCGCCTGAGCGAGCTTGCCGGTGGCGATCTTGCCTTCAGGCACGATCACCGCGCCGGTCAGGCCTGCGCGAGCGGCGTATGCCGCGGCGCTCGCAGCAGTGTTCCCCGTCGAAGCGCAGATCACGGCCGTCGCCCCGTCTCGCACGGCTGCCGACACCGCACACGTCATGCCGCGATCCTTGAACGAGCCGGTCGGGTTCGCCCCCTCGACCTTCAGCCAGACGTCCGCGCCGACGATCTCCGACACGCGATCGGCGTGAACCAGCGGGGTCGAGCCCTCGTTGAGGCTGACGACCGGGTCGCCGGGATCGAAAGGCAGCCGTGTCGCCGTAGCGCTCGATGAGCCCCGGCATCACGTCGTGAACTGCTCGTCGATCACGCGGATCGCCCTCGGCGCGGCGCGCATGAAGTCGAGTGCGCCGATCAGCTCCACCGCGGCGAAGAAGCGCGACTCGGGGATGCGGTGCGTGACCATCACGAGACGGGCGTCGTCACCCATTCCCTCCTGGATGACCGACTTGACCGACACCCCCTGCAGGCCGAGGCGCTCGGCGACCTGCGCCAGCACACCCGGGCGGTCGGCGACTTCCAGATGGAGGTAGAACGCGGAGTCGACGTCGCCGACGATCTCGAGCGGCGCCCCGGCAGCCGGCAGCGGGCGCTCGCCGCCCATGATGCTGACGACGTCACCGAGTACAGCGCTGGCCGTCTGCGGCCCACCCGCGCCGGGGCCCGACAGGGTGATCTCGGTGATCGCAGGGGACTCGATCGTGACCGCGTTGAACGGCCCGTTGACGCTCGCCAGAGGGTGGCCCGCGTAGAGGAACGCGGGATGCACGCGCACACTGAGAGCGTCCCCGGCGCGTTCGGCCGTGCCGACGAGCTTCAGGCTCAGGCCGAACTCATCGGCGTACGCCATGTCGGCCGCGGTCAGGTGCTCGATCCCCTCGCACACGACGTCGTCGACGTGCACCCAGGATCCGAACGCGAGACGCGCGAGGATCGCCATCTTCGCGGCGGCGTCGAGGCCCGCGACGTCCTCCGTCGGATCGGCCTCCGCGTATCCCAGCTCCTGGGCCTGGGCGAGGGCGTCGGCGTACGAGGCGCCGGTGGCCGCCATCTGGGTGAGGATGAAGTTGGTCGTGCCGTTGACGATCCCGTGGATGCGCTCGACGTAAGCGCCCGCCAGCGACTCGGAGAGCACACGGATCACCGGCACCACGCCGGCGACGGCGGCCTCGAAGCGCAACTGGACGCCGCCGTCGTTCGCTGCCTCCCAGAGCTCCGGCCCGTGGCGCGAGATCAGCTGCTTGTTGGCGCTCACCACCGGGCGCCCGGCCCGCAGTGCGCCGGTCACGAGCTCCCGCGCAGGGTCGAGACCGCCCAGGACCTCCACGATCAGGTCCGAGCCGTCGATTATCTGGGCGCCGTCACCACGACTGCGCGTCAGCACCCCGCTGACCTGCGGCCGGCGCCCGGTGACACGCTCGATCTCGTCCGCCTGCTGGTCCACGAGGGTCGCGAACGCCGCGCCCACGGTTCCGTGGCCGAGCAGGCCGATGCGAAAGGGCAGCTCAGACATCGCGCGTCACCAGGTCCTCGTAGCGGTCGCGTCGCACGACGAGGCGAGCGTCGCCGCCGGCGGCGAAGACGACCGGCGGCCGCAACGCGCCGTTGTAGGTGTTGGCCATCGCGTGCCCGTAGGCCCCCGTCGCCGGGGTGACGAGGATGTCGCCGGGCCGCGGCTCGGCAAGGTCGGCATCGCGAACGATGATGTCGCCCGACTCGCAGTGCTTTCCGACGACGTGGCAGCGTTCGCCGCCTCCGGGCGCGGCCGGCCAGCTGAGCCTCGTAGCGCGCCCCGTAGAGCATCGGCCGCAGGTTGTCAGACATGCCGCCGTCGACCGCCACATACGTATCGACGTTGCGCTTGACGCTCTGCACCTCGTAGAGCGTCACGCAGGCGTTTGCGACGAGCGCTCGGCCCGGTTCGTCGATCACGTGCTTGCCGGGACCGACCAGTTCGGCGACCGCGTCCAGCTTCGCCGCCACGTAGCTCCTCGATCGCCGGCGGCTCGTCATGCTCGCTGTAGGCCACGCCGAGGCCTCCGCCGAGGTTGTAGGCGGGGAAGTCGCCGAGGCCGCTCAGCGCGTCGAGCGCGCGCCGATACGAAGCCAGCTCCAGAACCTGCGAGCCGATGTGGAAGTGCAGGCCCGCCAGCTCGATCGCGGCCGACGCCCGCGCCCGCTCGATCGCCGCGGGCGCGTGCGCCAGGTCGAAGCCGAACTTCGTGTTCGGGCCCCCGGTCGAGATCGCCGGGTGCGTTTCGGGGCTGACGCCGGGCGCGATCCGCAGGAACGCGCGCTGGGCGCGCCCGGCGGGCACCAACTCCTCGAGCAACTCGATGTCACGCAGGTTGTCGACGACCACGTCACCGACGCCGGCTTCGAGGGCGAGCTGAAGCTCGGCTCGCCGTCTTGGCATTGCCGTGCAGGTGGATTCGCCCAGGGTCGACCCCTGCCGCCAGCGCCAGTGTGAGCTCTCCGCCGGAGGCGACGTCGCAGCCGATGCCCTCCTCCCAGAGCAGCCGGTAGACAGCCGTGCACGGGAAGGCCTTCGACGCGAACACCACCTCGAAGTCGGCGCCGCGGGCGGCGAACGCATGGAGGAACGCGCGTGCGCGTGCGCGCACGTCGTCGACGGCGACGACGAAGCACGGCGTCCCGAACTCACGGGCCAGCTCGACCGTGTCGCAGCCGCCCACCTCCAGACGGCCGCGCTCGTTGATGCGGCTGCCGAGCGGGTAGACGTGCGAGAGCTGTTGCGCCGCGGCCATCGGCGGCGCATCATGCCACGCCGTGCGCAGCGCCAACGTCGACCCGCCGGCAGAGATCGCGATCCGCGACGGACTCGCCTACGCCCTGTTCCGACCGGCGGGCGAGTCGCTCGGCGGTGTCGTCGTCCTGCACGGCGCGGGATCTCAGAAGGAGTCCCACTACGACTTCGCGCGGCGCCTGCGGGCGCACGACATCGCGGCGGTCTGCTTCGACCAGCGCGGGCACGGCGACAGCGAGGGCGCGCTCGACCGCGGGCCGCCGACGACGTCGCGGCGATGGCCATGCTGCTGGCGCCTGGGCCCGTCGCGCTGCGCGGGTCGAGCATGGGCGGCTACCTGGCGCTGGTGTCGGCGGCCCGTATGAGCGCCGCAGCCGTCGTTGCGATCTGCCCCGCCGGTGCAGCCGGGTTGCGGCGAGGGCTCCGGGAACTCCGCCACACGTTCCGCTGCGACGAGCGGGGGTTCGACGCGTTCCTCACCGAGCACGACGAGCGGGAGGCCGTCAAGTCGCTCGACTGCCCGCTGCTGCTGCTGCACGCCGAGGGCGACGAGGTCGTGTCCGTCGAGAGATCCCGCTGCCCTTGCGACGCTGGCGCCGAGCACCCGCTTCGTCGAAGTTCCCGGTGGCCATCACCGCTCGATCCAGCATGACGCCGAGCTTCAGGACCTCAGCGTCCGTTTCCTGGCGCGGGCGCTGAGCGCCGCGGCGGGTCCAGCCTGAGCAGCTCAGGCGGAAGCGGCCGCGGGCGCGCGCGCTGCGGCCGGCCTCAGGACCGAGCCGTGCCGGCGGCGGATCAGCCACAGCCAGATGAGCCCGCCAACGATCATCGCGACGCTCTGCAGCTGGGGCAGCGTCAGCCCCGCCACGATCACCTCGTTGCGGCGCAGGAACTCGACCAGCAGCCGCTCGAGGCCCGTGCGAGCACGAGCCAGATCGCGAACAGCGCGCCCGGTCGCACGCGGTCGCGCAGCGTCCACAGCACCCAGGCGATCAGTCCCATGGCGAGCGTCTCGTAGATCGGCGTCGGGTGGACGGTCTCGCCCGGGTCGGTGGCGACCGTCCCGTTGGGGTACCCCATCGCCCAGGGTCCGTCCCATGGCTTGCCGTAGTCGCCGTCGCCGGAGAGCTGGCAGCCGACGCGCCCGATCGCGTTGCCGAGTCGCGAGCGGCGACGGCCGCCACGTCGAGCATCGCCAGCGTCCAGCCAGCCGCGCCAGCTCGCCCATCCGAGCACGACAGACCGCGCCGCCGACAACGCCCCCGTACCAGACGAGCCCGGTGCCGCCGAACACGTCCCCGAACCCGTCGATCCGGTCGGGGTTCTCGATCAGCCAGAACAGCCGCGACCCGACGAGACCGCCGACCAGCGCGGCGAAGACCATCTCGTAGGCCCAGTCGACCGGATGGCCGAGCTCGCGCATCCGCCGGTGGATCACCGCCCCCGACACGAGGAAGCCGAGCGCGAACATCAGGCCGAACGTCTTGAGGGGCAGACCGAGCAGGTCGATCTCGGGCTGCACGACGACGAGCGTAGCGACCACGCGGCCGCAGGCCGCCGGGAGCCGGAAGCTACAGGTAGGCCATCGGGCTGGTGACCGCGCCGTTGATGCGCACCTCGAAGTGCAGGTGCGGCCCGGTTGAGAAGCCGGTGCGAGCCGACGTAGCCGATGACCTGTCCCTTGCTGACCTGCTGGCCGACGCTGACGCCGATGCGCGACTGGTGCCCGTAGCACGTCGAGAGCGACGCCGAATGCTGGATGCAGGTGTAGTTGCCGTAGCCGCCGGTGGGACCCGCGATCGCACGCGCCCGCCGTCGGCGGCGCGGATCGGCGTGCCCGTCGGAGCGGCGATGTCGATGCCCGGGTGGCAGGACTCCCAGGAGCGCCGCTCGCAGAACGGCGACGTCATCGGACGCCGTTGACCGGCCAGATCATCGCGCCCGAGCCGCCGCGGATCGGGCCCGCCGGCAGCGTGCCCGGAGCGGGCGGGTCGAGGATCGCCCTGGATCCGGGCCTGGGTCGCCTTCATGCGCGAGAGCGCGCCCTCGAGCTGTGCCGGCTCTCGCGCGCACGCTGCAGCAGCGCCCTGCGCTTGCCCGCGCGGGTGTTCTCGTAGCCGACGCGCGTGTCGATCAGGTCCTGCTTGACGCCCGCGACCTCGTCGCGCCGCGCAGCGATCCGCGCGGCGACCGCTGACTGACGCTGCTCGAGCCTGTCGAGCCGGATCGCGTTCTCGCGCGCGTCCGCCTTCGCGGTCCGCACCAGACGGATGATCGCGCTGGTCCTGCTCGTTGATGCGGCGCAGGAACTCGCCGCGCTCGAGCAGTTCGGCGAAGCCCTTGGAGCTGAGCACCACCGTCACCAGGTCGGGTGTCGTCGGCCGGTAGCGCTCCACGAGCCGCGCGGACAGAATGCGCCGGCGCCTCGGCGAGCCGCGCCTTCAGGCGAACCTGGCGGGCGCGCTGGAACGCGCAGTTCGTCCTGCGTGCGATCGAGTTCCGCCTGAGCGCTGTCGAGCGTGCCCTGCACGACCGCCTCACGGCGCTGAAGCGTGCCGATCCGGCCCTGCAGGCGGCGGACCTTCGCCGTCCAGCGGGCGATGTCCGAAGTGAGCACCCGCTCAGTGCCCCTTGCGCTTGCCGATCTTGCCCTGGGTCACCTGGATGTCGCGCTGCACCTCGCGCAGCCTCTGCTGGTTCGTCGGCGCACCGCTCGAGCCGATCGGCAGCACCGCCCACACCGTCAGGGTGAGGGCGCAGACGCGACAGGAGCAGCCAGCGGGCGCACGCGGCGGCGGAGGCTATGGGCGCTGGTGGTCACGGTTCAACGACTGCAAGTCGGCCTGCGAAGTGAGCTGACGGGCTCGCGCCGTTCGACGGCGCTACCGGAGCGGCAGTGCACCGGATTCGCCCCGGAGGGCTCGCCGTGCCCCCGAGTGGTTCCCCCGCTTCCCCGGCTTTCCAGGGAATTCGGCCGCTGACAAGGGTAACAGCGCGGTGATCTCTTATCGGTCTTCAGCCGGTCTGACAACATTGTCGGCAATGTCTCGTACGTCCACTTCGATGATCGGCCGCGACGCGCGGCCTTCAGGCGCGGATGCTCGTGACGATGTTCCTGCTCGGGCTGCTCTACGTCGGCCTTCGTGGCCGTCCTGTTCGCCGCCGGCGCAGGGGCGATCATGATCGCCCTCGTCGCCGGCGGCCTGCTGCTGCTGCAGTTCTTCGCCTCCGACAAGCTCGCGCTGAGCATCGATGGGCGCGCGCGAGGTGTCGCCGCAGGAGGCCCCGGAGCTGCACGCGATGATCGAGCGCCTCTGCGTCCAGGCCGACCTGCCCGAAGCCGCGCGTGGCGGTCGCCGAGACGTCGATGCCGAACGCCTTCGCGCTCGGCCGCTCGCCGAAGAACGCGACCGTCTGCGCCACGACCGGGATCATGGATCTGCTCTCGCCGGCCGAGCTCGAAGGCGTGATGGCGCACGAGCTGACGCACGTCGCCAACCGCGACGTCGCGATCATGACGATGGCCAGCTTCTTCGCCTCGCTCGCCTCGATGATCCTCCAGTTCGGGTTCTTCTTCGGCGGCGGAGGCCGCAGTAACGACAACAACCCTGGCTTCGTCGGCGATGATCATGGCGGCTCGATGGTCGTCTATGCGATCTCGTTCTTCCTGATGCAGGCGCTGTCGCGCTACCGCGAGTTCGCCGCCGACCGCGGCGCCGCGCTGATGACCGGCCGCCCGAGCGCACTCGCGTCGGCGCTGATGAAGATCAGCGGCACGATGGAGCGGATCCCCCAGAGGGACCTGCGCACGGCCCACGCTGAGATGAACGCGTTCTTCATCTTCCCGGCCGCGCAAGCGCTCGCTGTTCAGCCTCTTCCACACGCACCCGCCGATGGAGAAGCGGATCGCCCGCGCTGGAGGCGATGGAGTCGCGGCTCCAGGGCACGCACGGCGCGGCGATCCCGACCGCAGTCTGAGGCGCCCGGCGCCCCGTAGGCTTGGCCGATGGGGCTCTTCGACTCGATCACCGGACGCCGCAAGGTCAAGGGTCCGGCGCCCGACCGGCTGTTCGCGATCACGACGGCGCACGATAACGCTTTCGAGCGAGCACGCGATCACGAACCGCGGAGCTGCGGCGATCGTCTTCCAGCCGCTCGGCACCGGCGAGTTCGAGCAGATCGCCGGCGACATGGAGGAGGTGCTGCGAGGCGCCGGCGAAGAGACCGGCTCGACCATCGAGACGCACGCGGACACGATGCGGCTATCGCTGGATGATCGTGCGCGACGACGACGTCGAGGATCTCGCGGTCGGGGTCAACGCCGTCAGCGAGCAGCTTGCGCTGGACGGCTACGGCGACCGTCTGCTGTGCGCGGTGTTCGGTTTCCAGGACGAGCAGGGCGCGGCCGATCTACTTCATCTACAACTACAAGCGCGGAACGTGGTACCCGTTCGTCCCGGCGACGGGCGAGCAGCAGCGGTCCACGGAGCGCGAGCTGCGTCTGAAGGCGATCCTCGCGCGCCGACCTGCCGATCGAGCCCGAGCTCGATCGCTGGTTCCCGCTCTGGGACATCCCGATCTGAACCGCGGGCAAAGCGGTCAGCGCTCGATAGGGTGGGTGGCCGCGGACCCGAACACGGAGAGGAGCGCCTGACATGGCAGGCCTCGGCGGACGAATGTCCACCGTCATCAAGGCGAAGGTGTCGAAGATGCTCGACCGGGCCGAGGACCCGGCTGAGACGCTCGACTACAGCTACCAGAAGCAGCTCGAAGCGCTGCAGAACGTCAAGAAGGGCATCGCCGACGTGGTCACGGCGAAGAAGCGCCTGCAGATGCAGTCGCAGAAGCTCGAGCAGTCGGTCGTCAAGCTCGACACGCAGGCCCGCCAGGCGCTCGCGCAGGGCAACGAAGAGCTCGCACGTGTCGCGCTTGAGCGCAAGAACGTCGCCCAGACCGAGCTGCAGGGACTCGATTCGCAGGTCACCGAGCTCGAGGCCCAGCAGGAGCGGCTCGCCGACTCCGAGCAGAAGCTGCGGGCGAAGATCGAGGCCTTCCGCACCAAGAAGGAGGTCATCAAGGCGCAGTACTCGGCAGCCGAGGCGCAGGTGCGCATCTCCGAGGCGGCAACCGGTGTCGGCGAGCAGATGGCCGACGTCGGCCTCGCGATGCAGCGCGCCGTCGACAAGACCGAGACCATGAAGGCACGCGCGGACGCGGTGTCCGAGCTCGAGGCGGCCGGCACCTTCGAGGATCTCACAGCGCTCGGCAGCGGTCAGGATGACATCGACCGTCAGCTTCATGAGCTCGCGAGCTCGAGTGCGGTCGACAGCGACCTCGCGCGAATGAAGGCCGAGCTCGGCGCGGGTGCGGCCGCCGCTGAGATCGGCACGGGCGAAGATGCACCGGCGGATCCCGGCGATGACGCCGGGACGAGCGCGGCCGGCGGCGAGGAGCGAACGTGATCGTCCGCATCTCCGGTGAGGGCCAGTGACCGTCTGTCGGACGGCGTGCGGGCCCGGGTCAACGAGCACGACAACGCGGCGGTCGACGCCGTCGCGGCAGGCGACGAGCAGGCCTTCCACAGCGCGTTCGACGAGCTGCTCGCGATCGTCCGCGATCAGGGCGAGGAGCTCGCAGACGACGACCTCAGCAGCTCAGACGTCATCCTGCCGCCCGTCAGACCTCTCCTTCGCCGAGGCGGGCTCGGAGTTCACCGGCGAAGGGCTGATCCCCGACTGAGCGCGGCGCGGTCGCCCGCAGCCGGGGGTCAGCGAGCGGCGACTGCCGGGCGCCGCTCGCTCGCGTAGAGCCGGGCGGCAAACCTGCCTGCCGGGTGCTCGCGAAGACGCCGCACCTCGACGGCCACCGAAGGCGGAAATGCGTCGAGCGGCGGCAGCGGAGACCCGTACTCCTGCGGCATGAGGACCGCGGAGCTGAGCGCTCCGAAGGTCAGGTCGGCGGCGGTGAAGCGATCGCCGGCCAGGAACGAGCGACCGTCGCCGAGCAGCGCCGCGATCTCGTCGAACACGCGATCGACGCTGTCGATCGCACGGCGCGCGGCCGCATCGTCCACGCCCAGGTAGCGACGGATGAACGGGTCGA
This sequence comes from uncultured Actinomycetes bacterium, assembly GCA_963714935.1. GTDB lineage: Bacteria > Actinomycetota > Thermoleophilia > Solirubrobacterales > Solirubrobacteraceae > F1-60-MAGs163. The sequence goes on along the minus strand of CAVQQA010000002.1, from coordinate 79,550 downwards.
GCGCCCAGCCGAACACCTGGAACGCGCGTCTCTCCGCGGGCGGAACGCCCGCGAGCGCCCAGCGTCGCAGCGTCCGGACCACCGGCAGCGTGCCGTGGTACATCCACAGGCGTCCGTCCGGCCCGAGACCATCGTCGAGCCACGACTCGATCCGCCGGACCTCCTCCTGCACGGCCTCCGGGTAGAGCCGCTCGCTCGGCGGCAGCCTGCTGTCCACCCACTCGAGGATCTCTGTCGAGTCACCGAGGACCTCGGCGTCGGTCACGAGAACGGGAACCGTCCGGCCGCCGCCGGCCCTCCGGGCCTTCCAGATGTGGATGCCCTGAAGGTGCGGCTCCTCGGTGAACGCGATGCCCGCGCGGTCGAGCGCCCAGCGCGCCTTCTCGCAGTAGTGGCTGATCGGGATCGTGATGAGCCGGGGCGATGTGCTCGTCGCGGACATGCTGCGCGACGAGCTCGGCTCTGGTGCTACAGGCCGTCGGGGTGACGTGACCTGAAGCCGCGCGATGAGCGCAGCACGGGACGCCAGCGCGGGCCCTTGTCGCCGGACGGATCGCCGGCGGCGCTGGTGTCCAGACGCAGGCCCGCGATCACCACATAGGCATGGCCCGGGTTGGTGTAGACGGTTATCCAGTCGCCGCGGCCCCGCTCGCCCCACTTGAGGTATGCGGACGAGTGCAGCGGCGAGTCCTGGATGTCAGCCCCGATCAGCGCGTACGAGACCGTGCCGGAACAGTCGTAGCCGGAGTCCTCGACGCGCCGGTGACCGCCGCCGTAGCGATACGGCTTGCCGATGATCGCGTTCGCCGCCCAGATCGCCTCCCGGACGGCGGCGGGGGCGTTCTGCGGGCGCAGCGGCGAGTCCTGTCGGCAGCAACCTGGCCTTCGTACCGCGAACGCTCGGCGTGAGCGCCGGGTTCTCCTCGCCGAACGCCTGCCCGCCCACGACCGTCTGCTGCTTGGCCAGCGACGTGCTGGAGGCCAGCGCGGGTGCCGGCATGAGCAGACACAGGCAGGCGATCAGGATGGCTTTCGACGATGCGCGCGTTCGCACTGGCGTTGGTTCTCGTTCGTCCGCCTCCGGGGTTAGCTGACGGGCTGGCGCGGAACGACTGCGCCTCTCACGGGATCACCGTGTGATTAGCCCCAGGGACATTTGGGTCCCCCGGTCCCCACGTTCGTGGAGATTCGGCGTTGCGGTCGGTGACTGTACAGAACTCCGCCGACGGAAGGTCGCCGGGGCGGACCGGAGCCGCGGCGCGGGAGTCGACCGGCGACCGGCGAGCGGCGCCTCGCTACGCTCGCGCGCGGATGCACCGTGCCCGCCGCTCCCGCTCGTGCTCGTGTCCGTGTTCGCGCTCATGCTCGCCGTGAGCGGCATGCGGCCGCGACCGTCGTGACGAGGCGGGGCCGGGACTCGGGGGCGGGCCCTCGACCACGTCGCAACAGACCACGCCGCAGGGTGGCGTCGCGGAAACCGCAGTCGGGGAGACACTGGCGACCAAGAACACCCAGCGCATCTCCCTCAACGACCCGACGACGCTCGCAGCGGCGGTGGCTCGCGCCGTCTACCCCGGCGATCAGCGCCCACCGGCGGTGGCCCTGGCGGACACGGGCGACTGGCGGGCGGCGCTCGTCGGAGCCGTGCTGATGGCGCCGCCGCTGCGCGCCCCGATGTTGCTCACCGACGCAGGGCGAGATCCCGCGGACCGACGACGGCCGCGATCAACGCACTGCGGCCGAAGGGCGCACCCGAGGCGGCAGGGGCTCAGGCCATCCGCCTGGCGACTGCGGGCGATCCCGGAGGAGGACTGCGCACCGCCGCGATCGCCGGAGCCGACCCGTTCACGCTCGCAGCGCAACGTCGACGAGTACCGGGCGCGGGTCGCGCGCCGCTACAGCCGCAGCGTCGTCGTGGTTCCGGCCGACGACCCGGGCTTCGCGATGCCCGCGGCGGCTTGGGCCGCGAAGTCCGGCGATCCCGATCCTGTTCACGGCCCGCCGCACGCTTCCCGGCCCGACGCGCCGGGCGATGCGCGCGCACGGCAAGCCGCGGATCTACCTGCTGGGTCCGCGTTCAGCGCGTTTCACGAAGCGTCGAGACCCAGCTCGGCAAGCTCGGCACGGTGACGCGGATCACCGGCGCGAGCCCACAGACGACCGCTATCGCATTCGCCCGCTTCATCGACGCGGGCTTCGGCTGGGGGATCGTCGACCCCGGTCACGGACTTCGTCTTCTCTAACCCCCTGAGGCCGCGGCCGCGCCGGCGCCGCCGCGCCGCTTTCGGCCAGCGGCAGCTACGGCCCGCTGCTGCTCGTCGACGACGGCGCGGGCCTGCCGCGGTCGGTGCGTGACTACCTGCAGGACATCCGGCCCGGCTACTCCAGCGACCCGGTGCGCGGCGTTTACAATCACGCCTGGATCGTCGGCGACTCGCAGGATGCGATCTCCGTCGACGCCCAGGCCACGATCGACGGCCTGCTTGAGATCGCCCCCGTCAAGAGAGCCGGCCAGTCACCATGAGCGAAGCCCAGAATCCCGACGTCGCCGGCGCCGACAGCGTGACCGTCGAAGACGTCCGAGAGCTGATGCGGCGCGTCGACCCCCCACTTCGCGCTGCAGATCCGCAACCGGATCGCCCGCCTGATCGCGGGTCTGCCGGCCGAGCATCCGGCACGGCTCGAGGGGCGAGCGCGAGATCGCGCGGCTGGAGGTGCTCGGGTATGCGACGGCGAGCACCGCGGCCACCGCGCCGAGGACGGCCTCGAGCCCGCTGCGCCTCCGTGAACGACCCCGCCTTCCGGGCGTAGCGTGAGACCGAGGCACCGGCACAGCGCCCGGAGGGCCTCGACGGGCAGCGCGCTGCCCGGCCCCTATCCGGTCGGGGCCTGGGCGAACGGCTTTCGGGACTTCCTTCGGGCTCGCCCACAGGTCCAGCTGTTCGGCGAGGTGTGGAACCTGCGCCGCACGCGCGTCAAGGCCTACTTCGAGCTTCGCGACACCGACGGTGCGGTCCCGTGCTCGATGTGGTCGGACAAGCTCGACTCGCTCGGACTGCCCGACGGCGCCCTGGTCGACGGCGCCCGGATCGTCGTCGGCGGAGGCCCGGACTACTACCCCGGCAGCCGCACCGCGTCGCCCGGGTTCTCCTTCGACGTCACGCGACCTGCGACCCGCCGGCGAAGGGGATCTGCTCGCGCAGCTCGCGGCAGCTGCGCCGCCGGCTCGACGCCGAGGGACTGTTCAAGCCGCAGAAGCTGCTCCACCGGCCCGCGCTGCCGGGAACGATCGGCGTCGTCACCGGCGAGAGCGGAAAGGCGCGCGACGACGTGCTTGCAGCCCTGCGCCGGCGCGGCTGGGCGGGCCGCCTGGTGTGGGCCTTCGCTCCGGTTCAGGACCGGCGGGCAGCGCCTGCGGTCGCCCGTGCGCTGCAGGATCTGGCGGCCATCGAGGAGGTCGACGTCATCATCGTCGCGCGCGGCGGGGGTTCGCTCGCCGATCTGTTCGCGTTCTGCGACGAAACGCTGTGCCGCACCGTCGCGCATGCTGAGGGTTCCGGTGATCGCGAGCCTCGGTCACCACACGGACCGCACGCTGCTCGACGACGTCGCCGCCGTCAGCTGCTCGACGCCGACGCACGCGGCGGAGGCGGCTGTGCCGGTCGACGTGAACGATGGGCATGATCGCGCGCTGCATGCCGCCTCCAGCCTCAGCCGCCACGGGCGGCGCGCAGTGCTGGAGCGCCTTCGCCTGCTGGCGCGCCTGGCGCGCGTGCCCGGCGAGCACGTCGCGCGCCATCGCCGCGAGCTGCACCAGGGCCTGCGCGAGCTGCGCGCGAGCGCAGCCCGGAACACCGGCGCCCAGCGCGCCGCGAATCGCACCCGCGCGGAGGTGCTGCGCCGCAAGGCCGCCGCCGCTCGTGGCGCCAGCAGCGTGCAGGAGCGGCGGCGCCTGGACGGCCTTCGTCTCGCGCTCGCGGCACACGAGCCCCAGCGTGTCCTGGAACGCGGCTACGCCATCGTCGAGGGCCGCGAGGGCGAGCTCGTCGCGACCGCCCGCCGCGCCCGGGATCTGCGCGACCTGCGAATCCGCTTCGCCGATGCAGCAGTCGATGCGAGAGTGCAGGACGCATGAGCGAGCAGCCGCCCAGCTACGAGACCGCCACGGCACGCCTCGAGGAGATCATCCGCCGCCTGGACTCGGGTGAGGCCGGCCTCCGCGAGACGCTGGATCTCGTCAAGGAGGGGCGCGGGCTCGTCGAGCTCTGCGCGGCCGAGCTCGAGGCCGTCAGCCGTGGCCTGGAAGAGCTGCAACTGGACGAACTGGTGTCGCGGCTCGAGGCTCAGGGAGCGGCGCCAAGCGCACAGCCGGCGGGGCGATCGGCGCCGGCGGGCGAGCCGGAGGCGACCCCTTGAGCTCATTTGACCGGCTCGCGGATCTGCCGCTGACGATCGACGAGTACACGCTCGAGTTCGATCAGCGGAACGTCTCCAGCGGCTTTCTTCGCAAGTCCACACTGATCCACCTGCGCGGACCGGGCGGGCAGGGAACCGGCGAAGACGTCACCTACGACGCCGTCGACCACGACATCGTGGAGGCGGCGGGCGCGACGCTCCCGCTTGCCGGGACGTGGACGCTCGGCTCGTTCTGTGATCACTTCGAGCAACTCGACCCGTGGCCGGAGCCGCCCCAGCGCGAGCCGTCGCGAAACTACCGCGTGTGGGCCTACGAGTCGGCCGCCCTGGACCTCGCTCTCCAGCAGGCGGGCACGAGCCTGCACTCGATTCTCGGCCGCACGCCGCGGCCGGTCAACTTCGTCTGCTCGCTCCGCCTCAACGACAACGACGAGCCGCCGGACGTGGCGCGCGTCACGGAGCGGCTCCGGCGCTACCCCACGCTTCGCTTCAAGCTCGACCCGACACCCGACTGGGACGAGGCGATCATCGCGGCGCTCGTCGAGACCGGCGCCGTCGACTCGGTCGACTTCAAGGGCCTGTACGAGGGAACGGCCGTCGACACACCGGCCGACCCGGTCTTCTACGCGCGCATCGCCGAGGCGTTCCCGGACGCGTGGATGGAGGACCCCAAGCTCACGCCCGAGACCGACGAAGCGCTGCGCCCGCATCGCGACCGCGTGACCTGGGACGCCAACATCCACAGCGTCGAGGACGTCGACGCGCTGCCGTTCGCGCCGAAGATGGTCAACGTCAAGCCTTCGCGCTTCGGGCCGCTCAGCGAGCTCATGCGGATGTACGACGTGTGCGAGCAGCGCGGAATCGGGATGTACGGCGGCGGCCAGTTCGAGCTCGGGGTCGGGCGCGAACACATCCAGCTGTCTGGCATCGATCTTCCACCCGGACACCCCCAACGACGTCGCGCCGACCGGCTACAACGAGCCCGACCCGCCGGACGGCCTGCCTGCGAGCCCGCTGCCGGTGGCCGCCCACGAGAGCGGCCTGGGCTGGGGATGAGCACCGGTGCGCGGCGATCGCAGGCGCAGGCTTGCGGCGAGCCCGGCTGGCCGTTCTCGTTTCTGGACCGTGTCCGCTTCGGAGACCTCGACGCGATGCGTCATCTCAACAACGTCGAGTTCCTGCGTTTCTTCGAGACCGCGCGGATCGCCTACATCACGACGCTGATTCCGTCGCACCGCCCGGCCGAGCCGGAGGGCGACTGGGGCCTGATCTTTGCCGAGTGTCACATCAACTACCGGGCGCCGGCCTTCTTCGACGAGCAGATCCGCACACTCGATACGGCCTTCGCACCTGCGGCGCTCCAGCGTGCGGATGGAGTTCCGGATGGTCAGCGAGCCCGACCGGCGGCTGCTCGCCGAGGGCTGGGGAGCGCTGGTCGGCTACGACTATCTCACCCACCGCCCCGCACCACTTCCCGACGAGCTCATCAGCGCCCTGCGTCAGCACGGAGCCGACGAAGCCTGATCGGCGCACGCGCACGCGCTGGGCGCCGGCGAGGGCCAGCGCCCAGCACCGCGCGCGGGTCTGACCCTGACGAGCAACTGCCGGATGCCTCACGCCGAACGGTGGGGCGGGATCGGCCGGACGGCCATCTCGCCCCACCGGGTGGCGTGAGTCGCCGGCAGGTGCCGTCAGGTCAGACCCGCTGAATGAGGGTGCCCGTCCCCAGACCACCGCCGCAGCACATCGTGACGAGACCGGTCTCCAGGTCCTCGTCCTCGAGCGTGTGCAGCAGCGTGGTCAGCAGGCGGGCGCCGGTCGAGCCGAGCGGGTGGCCGAGCGCCATCGCCCCGCCGCGAACGTTGACGCGGTCCATGTCGGGGCTGTGCTCGCGCGCCCATGCGGCGATGACCGGTGCGAACGCCTCGTTGACCTCGAAGCGGTCGATGTCGTTGATCGACATCCCGTTGCGCTCGAGGATCTTCCTCGTCGCGGGGATCGGGCCCTCGAGCATCTTCACGGGGTCGCATCCGACGGTCGTCTGGTCCACCAGGCGCGCGCGCGGCTTGAGGCCGAACTGCTCGGCCTTCTCGCGCGTCATGAGCAGCACCGCCGCCGCACCGTCCGAGATCTGCGACGAGTTGCCCGCGGTGATCTTGCCGTCCGGCTTGAACGCCGGCTTCAGCTCGCTGAGCGTCTCCAGGCTCGTGTTCGGCCTGATCCCCTGATCTGTGACGATCTCCGCGCCGCCCGCCTCCATGGGGACGATCTCGCGCTCGAAGAGGCCGTCCTCCGTCGCCTTGTGGGCGCGGGCGTGAGAGCGAACGGCAAGCTCGTCCAGCTCCGCGCGGCTGATCTCCCACTGGTCGGCGATCATCTCGGCGCCGAGCCCCTGGCCGACGATGTTGTGCTTCTCCATCAGCTTGGGGGTGAAGGCCGCGCCGTACTCCTGCTGGGTCTTCATGCCCGCAGCGAAGGGGATGTGACCCATGTGCTCGACGCCCGAGCCGATCACGACGTCGTGGATCCCGGCGGCGATCAGCGCGGCGCCGAAGTTCACGGCCTGCTGGGCGGACCCGCACTGGCGGTCGACGGTCGTCGCGGCGGCCTCGATCGGCAGTCCCTCCTGCAGCCAGGCGTTGCGGGCGACATTGAACGCCTGCTCGCCGAACTGCTGCACGCAGCCGGCGATCACGTCCTCGACCTCGTTCGGGTCGATCCCGGTGCGCGCGATCAGCTCGGTGTACGTGCGGCCGAGAAGATCGGCCGGGTGGGTGTCCTTGTAGTAGCCCTTCTCGGCATGGCCGCGCCCGATCGGGGTGCGGACGGCCTCGACGATTACGACCTCGCGGCCCTGCTGTGCCATGAGTAGCGGTCTCCTGTGGTTCGATGTCTTGACCGGCGCGGCCATCGTATCCGGATCGACTGGCCAGCCGGCCAGGAGGGCCTCGCCGGTAAGGTGCCCGCGGCGTGGAGGAACGGGTAGCCATCGCCGGCAGCGGTGCGATCGCGTGCGGCCTCGCGGCCGTCGCGGCCCGCGCCGGCGACGTGTGGGTTCTCGCGCGATCTGACGACTCTGCGCAGAGGGCCCGTCAGCAGATCGACGCCATGCTGGAGAAGATCGGCACGGAACCCGACCAGGGCGCGGTCACCGTCACGACGAGCCCCGGCGACCTCGCCGCGGCGACCTTCCTGGTCGAGGCGGTCGCGGAGGACCTGTCGGTGAAGACGCGGCGTGCTCCAGACGCTCGCCTCCGCCGCGGGAGCTGGAGCGGTGATCGCATCGACGACCTCATCGTTGTCGATCTCCGGCCTGGCCGACGCCTGCGGCGTGCGCGAGCGATTCGCCGGGCTGCACGTCTTCAACCCCGTCCCTCGCATGGAACTCGTCGAGGTGGCCTTCCCCGCGAACGCGAGCGAGGACACGCGTCATCGCACCGTGCGGCTCTGTCACGCATTCGGCAAGCGCGCCGTCATCGTGCCGGACCTACCAGGGTTCGTCGTGAATCGATTGCTCTTCCCGTTCCTGTTCTCAGCCGTGGACCTGCTCGAGGAGACCGGCATGGCGGCGCGGGACGTGGACCGTTGCATGACGCTCGGAGCAGGCCACCCGATGGGGCCGCTCGAGTTGCTGGACTTCGTGGGACTCGACGTCGCAGCGGCGATCGGTGACGCGTTGGCGCTCCCCGCCCCCGCCGCGCTCGGCGAGCTGATCGTGCGAAGGGGCGCTCGGGCGCAAGACTGGGCGAGGCTTCTATGCGTATGAGGACGCGACTGACGGGACGCCGGCCCCGTGAGCGACGCCGCCCGCATTCGCGTCCACCGGATCGCCTTCTCGACGAACGTCGAGCGTGTGGCGCTGGCGGCCGCGTACAAGGGCGTGGCGGTCGAGTGGGTCGACGTCGACCCGGCCGATCGCTCTGCGGTCGTCGCTCTGAGCGGTCAGGACCTGGTCCCGGTCATGGAGACACCTGAGGGCGCCGTGATCGCCGATTCGATGGCGATCGTCGAGTGGCTCGAGGGCCATGTTGCGCGACCGGCGCTGTGGCCGCCCGACGCCTGCTCCCGGGCACGGGCCGACATTCATGTCGAGTGGTTCAACGGCGTCTGGAAGGTCCCGCCGAACGCGATCGCCGCTGAGCTCGCGGGCGAGCAACCCGATCAGCTCCGCATCGCCACCTGGAGCGCGCAGTTGGGCGCGTGGCTGACGCGTTTTGAAGCCCTGCTCGGCGAGCGGGACTTCCTGCTCGGCGACAGCCTCAGCGTTTTCGACGTGTGCGCCTTCCCGTTCCTCAAGTACGGGGTCATCGTTCCCGCGCCGGATGACCCCGACCGTTTTCATCACGTCCTGCACGAGCACCAGCGCCAGGCCGCGGATCTGCCGCTCCTGAGCGCTTGGATCGCCCGCGTCGACGCCCTGCCGAGGGCTTGACCGGCGCCTTTTTCGCCTGTGTTCATCGGGCTTTCGCAGGCCTGAGCGACTTCTTACTGGTCCTTGAGGAAACGTTGAGGTAGCTGCGGCATTCTGCTGGCAGATCGAACACAGCGGACGCATCCTCCTCCTCCTTGCGTCCCGCACCTTCTCAGGAAATTCAGACCGGTTCGCGCCCATTTCCCCCCGCGCGGACCGGTCTTTTTTCGTTCCGCGACGGTCGCGTCAAGGTCGCGCCCGCCGTTCTCGCCTGAGGTGTAGGTGCGTCCGACGACGACGCTCGAACCTTTAGAGGGCGTTGAGGGATCGTGCCGATACTGCCGTTGCGAACGTAACTCGCATGTGCACCTCCTCCCAGTTGCATTGTCCGGCCCGCTCTCAGCGGGCCGGACGCTTTCTTGGGGTCGCCTAGTCGGAGTCGGCGTTGCTCGGCATCGTCTCGCGGTGACGGATCCGGACCGCCTCGATCCGGTTCTCGCGCACGGACTCGACGCGGATCGAGTAGCCGTCGGCGTCGAACGGCGTCGCCGCGCTTCGGGCAGCCGCCCGAGCTCGGCGAAGACGAAGCCGCCGACCGAGTTGTAGGCGTCGGTGTCGACCGGCAGCTCGATTCCGTAGTCGCACCAGGTCGCTCGATCGCGACGTGACCGCGCACGAACCAGTCGCCGTTGGCCAGCCGCCGCACCGCGCCGCCGGCCGGATCGGTCTCGTCGTCGATCTCGCCGACGACCTCCTCGACGATGTCCTCGACCGTGACGATGCCGGCGGTGCGGCCGTACTCGTCGACCACGACCGCCAGCGACGAGCGCTCGCGCTGCAGGTCGGCGAGCAGGTCGTCCAGCGGCTTGGTCTCCGGGACGATCAGCGCCGGTTTGACCAGCGACTCGATCGACCCGCCCGGGCCCTCCGCCATGTAGATGCGCGCCAGTGAGTTGGCGTGCATCGTCCCGCGGACGCGGTCGGGGCTCTCGTCCTCCGTGACCACGAGGCGCGTGTGCCCGGACGAGACGCAGCGCCGCAGCGCGGTCTCGACGTCGTCGGACACGTCGACCGTCACGACGGCGGGGATCGGCGTCATCACCTGGCGCGCCTCCTGCTCGTGCAGGTGGAAGACCCCCGCCAGCATCCCGGCCTCGCCGGGGTCGAGCTTGCCGCCCGTTCGGGCCTGGGTGATCAGCAGCTTGAAGTCCTCCGGCGTGCCACCCTCGTCGACCGCGTTGTCGGGATCGATCCGCATCAGCCGCAGGATCCCGTTGGCCGCACCGTTGAGCGCACCGATGAGCGGGCGCATCGCGAGCTCGAACAGGCCGAGCGGACGCGCGCAGTGACGCGCCACGGTCTCGGCCTTGACGATCGCGTAGATCTTCGGCACCTGCTCGCCGGCGATGACGTGGACCGAAGTCACGATCACGTACGCGAGCGCCACCGAGATCGCCACCGCGGCGCCGTGCGAGAGCGTGTCCGCCGAGCGCCGGCTCGAGCAGTCTGAGCGATCGCCGGCTCGCCGAGGAAGCCGATGCCGAGCGAGGCGAGCGTGATGCCGAACTGGCAGGCGGACAGGTACTGGCTGAGGTCGTCCTGCTGGCGCACCGCCAGAGCCGCGCCGCGGGCACCGGCACGCGCCTGCGCGTCGAGCCGAGCGCGGCTCGCGCGTACGAGGGCGAACTCGGCTGCGACGAAGAACCCGTTCACGAACACGAGCACGAGCACTGCGACGATCAGCAGAACGGTCATCCGGGCGCGGCCTGAAAGCCGCTACTTCGAGGAAGGTCGTCGGGCACGCTGTTTCGCCGCGGCGAGAGTACCAGTCACCGAAGCGTCAGGAGAGATCGTCGATCGTCGCCGCGAGCGCGACATCGGCCTCCGTGATCGCGCCCTCGGAGTGCGTCGACAGGGTCAGCCGGACCCGGTTCCAGCCGTGAACGAGGATGTCGGGGTGGTGGTCGGCGTCCTCGGCGGCCGCGGCCACGCGGTTCACCAGAGCGATCGCCGCCGCGAAGTCAGGGAGCTTCAGGTCGCGCACTATCGCGTCGCCCTCGCGGGTCCATGCGCGGCCTTCAAGCCGCGCGTCGATCTCCTCCGCCGTGAGTCGTGCCACCCGCCGAGCCTACCTCCGTGACTCGTACGATGCCCTTGTGCGCATCGTGAGCCTCGTCCCCCACGCCACGGAGCTGTTGTTCGCGCTCGAGCTCGGCGACGAGGTCGTCGGCGTCACCCACGAGTGCGACTTCCCCGAGGAGGCCGCCGGACTGCCCCACGTGACGCGCGACGAGTTGCCTGCCGGGCTCAGCTCGCGTGAGATCGACGCCGCCGTCCGCGATCGCACGTCCCGCGGAGAGGCGATCTACGCACTCGACGAGGGCGTCCTGGCCGCCCTCGAGCCGGACCTCATCGTGACGCAGGAGCTCTGCCCGGTCTGCGCAGTCAGCTACGAGGAGGTCGTCGCGATCGCTCAGGATCTCCCGACCTGCCCGCGCATCATCGCGCTCGATCCGAAGACGTTCGGCGAGACGATGGGCGACATACGGACGATCGCGCAGGCGACCGGAGCCAGGTCCGCCGCTACTCGACCTCGTGGCCCGCCAGCGCTCCCGTGTCGACGCTGTCAGGGTCGCGGTCAAGGACGCGCCGAAGGTTCCCGTGGTGGCACTCGAGTGGCTCGACCCGGTCTTCGTGGCAGGCCACTGGACGCCGCAGCTCATCGCCTGGGCAGGGGGCATCGACGTCCTCGGCTTCGCCGGCGAGCCGTCCGAACAGCTTTCGTGGGCTGCTGTCGCCGCTGCCGAGCCCGAACTGGCGCTGGTCATGCCGTGCGGCTACGACGCCGAGCGCTCACTGCTGGAGGCCCGGGCGCACGCGGACGAGTTGCGTGGGCTGGGCGCGCGCCGTGTTGTGGCGATCGACGCATCGGCGACGTTCTCACGACCGGGGCCCCGTCTCGTGGACGGGCTCGAGATCCTCGCCCACGCCCTCCACCCGCAGCTCGTGCCGCAGGCGCCGGGGCCGCTGCTCGAGGTCGAGCTCTGAGCGGAGAGCCCGTCAGATCCCGACGCCGCTCCCGCCGGCTACGGCGACGGCACCGAATACCGAGCCGCCCGCCACCGCAGCGCAGGCGACCCACCCGAGCCAGCCCTCGCCGCGGCGCTCACCACGAGTGAAGGCCAGTCCGACGATGCCACCGCCCACAAGTCCGCCGAGATGTCCGCCGATCGACACGTTCGGTATCAGGAAGCTCAGTACGAGGTTGAAGATGATCAGCGTGCCGATGCTCGTCTGGAGCGGGTTGACGCCCCGTGAATAGAGAATCGCCGCGGCAGCGCCCATCAGGCCGTAGACGGCACCGGAAGCGCCGACGGTGAGCGCGTTGGGCTCGAACAGCAGCGCGCCGAAGGCCCCGGCGAGCAGCGAGGCCATGTAAAGCGCCAGGAAGCGCGCGGAGCCGAGCTCAGGCTCGAGTTCCTGGCCCAGCAGCCACAGCAGCAGCATGTTGAAGCCGATGTGGATGAGACCCGCGTGCAGGAAGCCCGACGTGACCAGCCGGTAGTAGTCGCCGGCGTCGACGGCCGGGCCGTACAGGGCGCCGTCGCGGAACAGGGCACCCTGGCTGCCGGTCGCACCGAAGCTGCCTTCGGCCAGAAACGCGGCGCAGCAGAGGACGATCAATGCGATCGTCACGCGAGGAAGCTCGCCGGCGGCGGCGCCTGCGGGCATCTGACGAACCTTCGTCGTCTGGCGCCCACACTCCGGGCAGCGCATTCCGACAGGGCTGGGCACCATGCAGTCCGGACAGATCGGGCGCCCGCAGCTTGAACACGAAACTCGCGTGGGCCGGTTCGGATGCCGGTAGCAGGTGGTCTCGGTCTGGGTCGCCATCAGCGGCGCACGCGGCGCTCGACCTCGTCGGCGATCGTGCGCAGTGCGGTTGCGGCGAAGTCAACGGGATCGGCATCCGCCGCGCGCCGCTTCCCGCGTCGCCGGCGACCCTGCAGTACGGCGGCTGCTCCCGCTGCCGCGGTACCTATCGCGACGGCGGCGGCCGGCCGCATCCACGTACGCGGGTCGTGGAGAGCGGTCAGCTCCCAGGCATCGATTTCGTCGGCCGCGAGATTGGAGATCCGCGTAAGCGTCTCCTCGAACTGGGCCGTGAGGTGCTCGGGCGGCTCGACGGGCGCGAGCGCACGGCCGAGCAGAGCCTCCAGGTCACGTGACTGGGAACTCACCGGATCACACCTCCTGGGGCTCGGCGACCATCTGCTCGAGCTGCTTGATCGCGCGGTGGATCAGGACTTTGGTGGCCCCGTCCGTGCGCCCGAGCGCACGCGCGATCTCCTTGTTGTCCATACCGAGCGCGAAGCGCATGATCAGCGCCTCGCGGCGGTCGTCCGGAAGCTCCTGGACGCCCTGCAGGATGCGGCGCAGTTCGTCGCGACCCTCGACCAGGTCCTCGGTCGTGTGTGGCGCGTCCGGTTCGGCGATCGCGTCGATGTTCGTCTGCGGCTTGCGTGAGCGGTCGCGGTAGAGGTTCGCGGCCAGGTTGTGAGCGATGCGGATCAGCCAGGGGCGCAGCGGACGCCCCTCCGACTCGCTCAGCGCGCGCTCGAAGTGTCTGTAGGCCTGTAGGAACGTCTGCTCCGTGAGGTCCTCGGCGTCGTGGTGGTTGCCGACGCGGTAGTACGAGTACGAGTAGACGTCGCGCAGGTGCTCCTTGTAGAGCTCCGTGAAGCGCCGGTCGAGCTCTTGCTTGTCCACGCATCGCAGCCTATCCAGCCCCTCTCACGCCACGCGGCTTCCGACGATGCGCCGCGGCGCGGTCACCTGCTCGGCGAAGGCCAGCGCACTTCCGCGGCCGGCGACGACATCGGCGAGCGCACGAGTGGCGGGAGCGCGCACGCCGCGCGTCTCCAGGGCCGCCGCGAGCAGCGGCAGCGTGTCGAGCGATTCGGCGACCTGACCGATCGCGGCGCCCACGTCGGCCGGCGGGACACCACGCGCCAGCAGTTCGCCGGCGCGGCGGTTGCGGCCGTTGGCGGACACTACGGAGGCGACAAGGTCGCCGGCCCCGGCCAGGCCGGTCCACGTTTCCGGCCGTCCGCCCATCGCGCCCGCATAGGCGGCGACCTCCGAGAAGACCTTGCCGGCGGCGGCACCGGAGGCATTCGGCCCGAGGACCGATGCGGTGGCGGCGGCCAGCACGGCAGCGTTCTTGGCGACTCCGGCCAGATCGACACCCTCGATGTCGCCTGTGGTCTCGGCATCGAAGCCGGCCTGCGCGAAAGCCGCGCGAAGGCGGGCGGTCTGCTCGCGGTCAGCACAGGCCACGACGACGGCCGCGCCGTGCTGCAGGGCGTCCGCGGCATGCGACGGCCCTCCCAGGCAGGCGACCGGGCGTCCGCCCGCGCGAGCCGCGCAGAAGCTCGTCGGCAGATCGCCAGCGGGCGGCACAAGCCCCTTGGACAGCACGACCACCGCGGTCCGCGGCCCGAGCCGGTCGGCTGCCTGGGCCATCGCGGCGGGCAGGGCGCGCGTAGGCACAGCGAGCAGCACGAGGTCGGCAGCCGTCAGATCGAGGTCGGCGGCGGTCAGCACCCGGACGCCGTCCGGCAGCGCCACCCCGGGCAGATAGCGCTCGTTGATGCGCCTGCGATCGAGCTCGGCGACCTGTTCTGACGTCCGGCAGCCGAGTTCGACATCGACGCCGGATCGGCTGAGCGCCACGGCGAGACTCGTACCCCATGATCCGGCACCGACGATCGCGGCGCGGCGGATCGGCGCGACCCCGCCGAGCCACTCCCACTGGAGTTCGACGCACGGCCAGACGCGGTCCGTGACGGCCTTGGCCAGCGCAGCCGACGGATTGTCGACCTGCGGGAACGTGAGCGGAGCGCCGGCCCGCACGGTGATGCGGCGCGGGTAGATGCGCCAGCCGCGGCGCACGTCGTCGGTCCCGTGGACGGCGACCGGTACGACGGCGGCGCCGGTCTCGAGCGCGAGCCTGCCGACGCCGCGGCGCGGGCGCCCGAGCGGCCCGGGACGTACGCGCGTGCCCTCCGGGAAGATCATCACGCAGTCGCCGCGCTCGAGGATCCGCCGGGCGACCCCCATCGCCGCGTCATCTCCGCTCCCGCGATCGATCGGAAAGGCTCCGAGGCTGTGCAGGAACCAGCGCTGGATCCGCGACTTCTCGAACAGTTCCTTCTTGGCGACGAAGTAGATCGGCCGCGGCGCGAGCGTCGCGATCACGAAGGGGTCCAGGAACGAGCGGTGGTTGGCGGCGAAGATGACGGGGCCGGTCCTGGGCACGTGCTCGCGTCCGATACGCCCGAGCCTGAAGTAGATCCGAAAGAACGGGACGAACGCCAGTCGCACGAGGCGCAACAGGACGCGGTTGACGCCCACGGCGTCGGTGCGCTCCAGGAGTTCGCTGTGGCCGTCTCGCTGCACTGGCCAGTTGAACCCCGCGGGCGGTTGGGCGTTACACGGTGTCAAGGGCGGCCGCCGTAGGCCGCGGGCGCAGTAGTGTTGCGGGCCATGCCGCTCGACCGTGAACGAACCCTCCGCGGTGCCCTTGCCGGCGCCGCCGCCGCCGCGATCTGGGCGGCCCAGCAACCCCTCGACAAGCGCGTCTTCGGGACGCGCTACGACGATGTGGAACTTCTCGGCAAAGCCGTGACGCGCGGCCCGGCGTGGCCGGCCGCGGGACTCGCCATCCACATCGCCAACGGCGCCGCGTTCGGCGCGTCGTACTCGCTGCTCGCGCCCCGTATGCCGCTGCCCGCCTGGGCTCGCGGTCCGGCACTCGCGCTCTCCGAGCACCTCGCGCTCTGGCCGCTCACCTCTGTGACCGACCGGCTGCATCCGGCGCGGGCGCAGTTGCCGCGTCTGGCCGGTAACCGGGCTGCGTTCGCCTCGGCCGCCTGGCGCCACCTGCTGTTCGGACTCGCGATGGGTGAGATCGAGCGCCGCCTGAATCCGCCGCAGGACGAGGAGGTCCCCTCGTTCGAGCACGTCGCTTCGCAGAACGGCCACGGCGACATCGCTCACGCCGCGGGCATCGGCTCGTCGACCTGAGGCGCGGCGCCCGCGCCCGCACCGCCTGGGCGGGTGCGGCGAGAACCTTCCGGTCAGCGAAACGAACACGCCGCGGCCGCGCCGCCGGGACGACGCCGGCGAAAACGTTCCGCGGACCGAACCAAACCCGCCGCGGCCGCGCCGTCAGGACGACCTCGGCGAAAACGTTCCGCGGACCGAACCAAACCCGCCGCGGCCGCGCCGTCAGGACGACCTCGGCGAGAACGTCTCGGTCAGCGAAACCAACTCGCGACGACGGGCGCGAACGTCAGTCGCGATCCGAGGACGTCTGCGGGCGCTCGCCCGCCGACGACACAAGCCGGAGACGGGATTCGAACCCGTGACCTGCCGCTTACAAGGCGGCTGCTCTGGCCAGCTGAGCTACTCCGGCGGGTGCACGCGAGACTAACGCCCGCCCAGGGGTGTCGCCGGTAGGCTCTGGCGATGACCGACCGCGCCGAACGCGCCGCCGGGGCGGCGCAGCGTCGGGTCGACGCCGCACAGGAAGTCGCGGCGCGTCGCGTCGAGGCCGCACAGGGGGCCGCGACCCGCCGGGTCGAAGCTGCGCAGGAGGCTGCGGCGCGCGGCGTCGACGCCGTTCAGGAGGCCGCGGCGCGCAGCGTCGAGGCCGCGCAGCGCGGCGTGGAGTTGACGCAGGATGCTGCCGCGCGCCGAGTCGAGGCCGCGCGTCAGGGAGCTGCTGACGTGCGCGTGCAGGCCGCCGAGGTCGTCGCGAGGGTCAAGCCGCGCCTGCGCGGCGTCATCCACGAGTACTCCTTCTTCGTCGCGATCGCGCTCGGCGCGCTGCTCATCTGGCAGGCCAACGGAGGTCGCGAGACCGCTGCGACGGCGATCTACGGAGCCGGGATCTGCGGCCTGTTCGGAATCAGCGCTCTGTACCACCGCGTCACCTGGAGGCCGACGGCCCGCGCGTGGATGCGACGCCTGGACCACTCGATGATCTTCGTCTTCATCGCCGCGTCGTTCACGCCGTTCGCGCTGCTGGTGCTGGAAGGCACGCTCGCAGTGACGATCCTGGCGGTCGTCTGGGGCGGTGCGCTCGCCGGCGTCGCCCTCTCGCTGCTCTGGATCGGCGCGCCCAAGTGGCTGAGCGCGATCGTCTACGTCACGCTCGGGATGGTCGCGCTCGTGACGATTCCCGACATGTGGCAGGCACTCGGCTGGCTGCCGGTGGCCGGTGTCGCGCTCGGGGGCGCGCTCTACACCGCGGGCGCGGTCATCTACGCGACGGGACGTCCCGACCCGGCACCGGCGGTGTTCGGATACCACGAGATCTTCCACTCGCTCGTTTCAGGCGCGGCGGCGACCCACTACGCGGTGATCGCGTTCGCCGTCCTGCCGCTTGCGGGCTGAGCGACCGCGCTATAGCACGACGTTGCGCGTCTCGAGATGCGTGCCGACCTTGCGCTTGACGCGCTGAAGGGCGTTGTCGACCGTCTTCGTGTCGCAGCCGATCCGCTCGCCGACCTGCTCGTAGGAGTACCCGTCGAGGTAGAGCGTCAGGACGCGTGACTCGAGGTCCGACAGCGCCGTCGACAGGCATCCGACCAGAGCATGGAGCTCCTCTGATGAGATCACCTGGTTGACGGGGTCGTGGACGCTCGAGTCCGGGCAGGATCTCGTCGAGCGTCGGCTCGCCGTCGGACGCGCCCGGCGGGCGTCGAGGCGAACGAGACGTACTGGTTGAGCGGCACGTGCTTGTTGCGCGTCGCCGTCTTGACCGCCGTGATGATCTGGCGCGTGATGCAGAGCTCCGCGAAGTTGCGGAAGCTCGACTCGCGGTCCGTGCGGTAGTCACGGATCGCCTTGTAGAGGCCGACCAGGCCCTCCTGGATGAGATCGTCGCTGTCGCCACCGGCGATGAAGTACGACGAGGCCTTGAGACGCACGAAACCGTAGTAGCGGCGCACCAGGCGGTCGTACGCAGTCGGATCGCCCTGCTTGGCAAGCGCGATCAGGTACCCGTCGTCGACCTGAAGCCGACCTTGAGATGAAGGGGAAAGACGTGCCACGAGCAATCCTTTCGCCCCATTTGCAGGGGCTTAGTCGGACGAGCTCAGTGACGCACTCCTCCCCTGGCGCCAGCTGCGAACGTAGAAGCTGTTCTCTTCTCCACCTGAGGTTGACCCTCAGGCGAGGCGGTTTATCGCAGACTTATGGAGCGCTGTCAACCCTCTTCTGCAAGATCCCGTACAGCAACGCCGCAGCCGCGGCGCTGACGTTCAGCGATTCCAATCGCCCGCGCAGCGGCAGCGCGACGAGCGCGTCGCATGCTGAGGCGACGCGGGGGCGCAGCCCCTTCCCCTCCGCGCCGAGCACGAGCACGATGCCGCCGCGCCAGTCGGGCTCCATGTAGTCGACTGTGCCGGGGCCCGTCGCCGCCCCGTAGCACCAGCAGCCGGCGTCCTTGGCCTCGCCGAGAAAGTCGGCGATGTTGCGCACGCGGGCGATCGGCAGCCACTCGACCGCGCCCGCCGAGGCCTTGCAGGCGGCAGGGGTCACCTCGGCGGCACGCCGCTCGGGGATCACGAGGCCGCTGGCCCCCACGCCCTCCGCGGTGCGCGCGATCGCGCCGAGGTTCTGCGGGTCCTGCACTTCGTCGAGGACCACGATCAGCGGGTCGGGCACCGCCAGCAGGTCGGCCGCCGCCGAGTAGGGATACGACCCTGCCCGGGCGCACAGCCCCTGATGGGCCGTGGTCCCGGCGAGCCGCTCGATCTCGCCACCCCCCACGACGCGCACACGCTCGGACGGCAGCCACGGCTCCCCGGCGGCGCCGGCGCTCGCCCAGATCTCAGTCAGCGGCCTGCGGCCGGCACGCAGCGCCTCGTGGACGGCGTTTCGCCCGTAGAGGATCACGGTCGCACGAGCGTCGGGCCATCAGCGGAGTCGCGGACCTCCCAGCCGATCGCGACGAGATCGTCGCGCAGGCGATCGGCCCGCTCCCACTCGCCGGCCGCCCGTGCCGCCTCGCGCTGCTCCAGCAGCGTGAGCGCGGCGTCGTCGGGGGCCTCGACGCCTGCGTCCGCGTCGAGCAGGTTGTCGAGTCCGAGAACCGCGAGCATCTCGCGAAGGTCCCCGGCGCCCACGCGCTCGCGCTTGTTGGCCTCGCCGACCCAGCCCCAGACCTCTGCGAGCGCCCGCGGCGTGTTGAAGTCGTCGGCGAGCGCATCGAAGAAGCGCTCGCGATGGCCGGCGAGCTCAGGTGGTGAATCGCCCGCCACGAGGCGGCGCCCGGCCTCCCGCAGGCGGCGCACACCGGCCTGCGCCTGCGTCAGCGAGTCGTCCGCGAACCGCAGCGGCTGACGGTAATGGCCGGAGACGAAGAACAGTACGACCGCGTCGCGCCCCCAGCGATCGAGCACGTCGCCCAGCAGCGCGATGTTGCCGACGCTCTTGGCCATCTTCTCGTCGCCCATCTGGAGCATCCCGTTGTGCATCCAGATGGCGGCCAGTTCGGCGCCGCGCGCCATCCGCGTCTGCGCCGCCTCGTTCTCGTGATGCGGGAATACGAGGTCGTTGCCGCCGCCGTGGATGTCGAACCCGACGCCGAGCAGTTCCTCGGCCATCGCCGAGCACTCGATGTGCCAGCCCGGCCGCCCGCGCCCCCACGGTGCGTCCCAGGCGGTGTCCTCGCCCTCCTTCGTCGCCTTCCAGAGCGCGAAGTCCATCGGGTCCTCCTTCAGCTGGGCTCCCTCCACCCCCTCACCCTGGTCCATCGCATCGAGCGTGCGGTGTGAGATCTCGCCGTAGCGCGGATCGCTGCGGACGCGGAAGTACACGTCTCCACCGGCCTCGTAGGCGCTGCCGTTCTCGATCAGGGCGCCGATCAGGTCGACGATCGGGCCGATCGTCTCCCCCGCGAGCGGCTCGTGATCCGGGCGACCGAGCCCGAGGCCGTCCGTGTCGGCGACATAGGCCGCCGTCATCTCGCGCGCAAGCTGGGCACTCGGGATTCCCAGGAGCCGTGCGGCGTCGTAGATCTTGTCGTTGACGTCGGTCACGTTGGCGACAAGCGTCACCGCGTAGCCCTCGTGCTCGAGGAATCGCTTCAGCTGGGCGTAGACGACGTACGGCCGAGCGTTGCCGATGTGGATCCGGTTGTAGACCGTCGGCCCGCATGCGTAGATGCCGACGCGACCCGGATCGCGCGGCTCGAGCTGGACCACGGCACCGCGGCGAGTGTCGTGCAGGCGGATCATTCGCACAGGCCGCAATCTACGCGAGCGCTTGGCGGATCCCTTTCGCAACGCCCGCGTGGCAGCGGCAGACTGGAGCCGCCGTCAGTTCCCGTGCAGCACGACTACCGCGAGCGCGGCGACGCCCTCGCCTCGCCCCACGTAGCCCATGCCCTCGCCGGTCGTCGCCTTGACGTTGACGAGACCCGTGTCGATGTCGAGCGCCGCGGCCAGCCGCTCGCGCATCTCGGCGCGTCTCGGACCGAGCTTCGGGCGTTCCATCATGATCGTCGAGTCGACGTTGCCCACCCGCAGGCTGTGCTGCGCGACCAGAGCCGTCGCGGCTCGCAGGAGCTCGATCGAGTCCGCGTCGCGCCAGCGCGCGTCGGTATCGGGGAAGTGAGCGCCGATGTCGTCGAGTCCGGCTGCGCCCAGGAGCGCGTCGATCACGGCGTGGGTGAGCACGTCGGCATCGGAATGCCCGTCGAGGCCGAGGTCGTGCTCGATCCGCACGCCGCCGAGGATGAGGGGCCGCCCCGGCACCAGACGGTGCGAATCCCAGCCGATCCCCGTGCGCACTTCGCTCATCTGCCGCGAATTCTGCCGTGTGCCGCGGCGCCTCGCGAGGCGCTCACGTCGCGCCGACCGGCTCGAGGCGGCGCCGGCGGTGCTCGAAGACGGCGATCTCGCTCACGCCGACCTCCGCGAGCAACGCGAGCGCCTGGTCGTAGCCGTAGCCGAGGTTCTCCGCATGGTGGGCGTCACTCGACAGCGAGACCGGGTTGCCGGCGTCGACGCACATCTCCAGGAATGCACGATCCGGATAGATCTCACCGACCGGCTTGCGAAGGCCGGCGGTCGAAACCTCGACGGCGATCCCCGACTCAGCGATGCCGTCCATCGCCAGCTCATAGAAGCGGCGCAGGTCTCCATCCGGCGACGGCCGCCGTCCGCCCCAGTGCTTGACCAGGTCCGGGTGGGCCAGCACGTCGAACTGGCCGCTCCGAGCGAGCTCACCCAGCCACTCGAAGTAGGTCGCCCAGATCCGATCAGGCGACTGCCCGCTGCCCCAGATGTCGTATTCCTCGTGGTCCAGGGCGAAGTCGCCGACGAAGTGGATCGAGCCGACGACGTAGTCCCAGTCGCGGCCATCGAGCAACGACGCCATCCGATCCTCACGACCGGGCACGAAGTCGGCCTCGATGCCCAAGCGCAGGTCGGTCTGCTCACGCACGAACGTCGCAGTAGGCGTCGAGATCGTCGAGTGCGAACTCGCGCCACAGCGGATTGTCCCAGACGTCGAGCGCCTGGCGGAAGCGGTAGACGTGCTCGCTGACACCGAGCTCCGCGATACCCCGCTCCGTGGCGGCCGCCCGGTAGGCCTCGGCGTTGGCCTGGGTGAACCAGCGCTCAGGAGGCGTGTCGGGCCCGTCCTCGCGCAGGTGGACGTGGTAGTCGGTCAGCAACCGGACCCCCGCTTCGCCAGCAGCATCTCCGCGAGCGCCAGATCGACGCGCGTGGTCACCTTGAGGTTCTCGGCCGGCGCCGGCACGATCCGCACACGGCCACCGTCGCGCTCGACGAGCATCGCATCGTCGGTCGCTGCCGCGAGTTCCGCGTCGGGTCGCCCGAGCGCCCGCTCCAGCGCGGCGCGCCGGAAGACCTGCGGTGTCTGCACCGACCAGAGCTGATCGCGACGAGAGTGTCTCCGTCACGGCGTAACCATCGGGTGCTCGCTTGATCGTGTCCGCGACGGGCGCCGCAGCGATCGCCGCATCCCAGCCGTCACCCTCGTCGAGAGCCTCGAGGCAGTCACGGACCAGCGCGGCCGTCAGCAGCGGGCGAGCGGCGTCGTGGACGACAACCACCTGCGCCGGCCCGGCCGCGGCCAGCGCGTTGCGCACCGAGTGCGAACGTTCCGCTCCGCCGCCTACGACGACCGTGTCCGGCCGGCATTGCGCCCTCGAGCGCAACGCCCTCAGGCAGCGCGACGACGATGCGCTCGATGCCCGGGCTCCCGCACAGCGCGTCGAGGCTCCACTCGAGCATCGGCCGCCCGGCGAGGTCCACGAGGGCCTTCGGCCCGGCGGTGCCCAGGCGTTCCCCGCGTCCCGCTGCCACGACCAGCGCGACCGCCATGTCCGCTCGGGCGCGAGCGGCCCGAGGCGGGGCGCGCACGCCCCGCCAACGGCCACTTGCGTCAGACCTTCGCCCCTGCGGACTCGGCCAGCAGGTTGTCGAGGTGTGCCTCCGCCTCGTCCTCGTCCATCTCGAGCGCGTACATCAGCTCGGAGGCGAGGATCTTCTTGGCGCGCGTGAACATCTGCTTCTCGCCTGTCGAGAGCCCCTTCTGGTGCTCGCGCACGGCGAGGTTGCGCACGACCTCGGCGAGCTCGTAGATGTCGCCGGTCTTGATCTTGTCGCGGTTGTGCTTGAAGCGCCGGTTCCAGTTCTTCGGCATCTCCGAGACCTCATCGCTGAGGACCGCGAGGACCTTCTTGACGGTCTCCTCGTCGATCACGCGCCGCAGCCCCGCCTTGGCGGCGTTCTCGGACGGGCACCATCACCGTCATGTCGTTGTGCAGGATCTTGATCGTCCAGGTAGACGCGCTCCTGGCCGAACATCACGCGTCGATTCCTTCTTGAGGACCTGCCCCGCACCGTGATGCGGGTATACGACGTTGTCACCGAACTCGAACTCGATGTGCTCGAGCACGACCTCGATCTCTTCGATTAGATCTTCGCTGTCCGTCGGAATGGTGTCCTCCTTTGTCAGCGGCGCGGGCGTCATGACCCGCAGCCGTCCCTTGGGCAGTCGATTCCCGACCGACCGCCGTGCGCCGCCCGGGCGCTCACGTCTGCAGGTACCGATCGACGAGATTGATCTCCTGCAGTCGCCGCAGGCCCTCGCGGATGTCCTTGGCGCGGATCTCGCCCACGCCCTCGATCGCCTCGAGCTCGCCGTCCGTCGGCGGCCAGCAGATCATCGAGCCCATCCGTGGACTTGCACGATGCTCTGCGACGACGATCTTCGGCAGGCGCGGAATGTGTCCCAGGATGCGGTACCCGCGCGGCGAGACCGGGATAGTCGAGTGTGTTGAGCTTGCGGTCGTAACCGAGCAGCTCGGCGAGGCGGCCGAAGTCGAGCAGGTCCTGATGCGGGCAGCCGGGCGAGCTGGTCGAGCGCGTGGGCGAAGGCGTCGTCGCCGAGATCGGCGAGGTAGTCGTGGACGAGCGCCGCCTTGTCGGCGGCGATGCCGACCATCGTCTCCTCGAGCTGCATCTCGATCAGCCGGCCCTCGGTGCCGAGCTCGACGATGTAGCGCTCGATCTCGACCGCCATGCGCGTCACCAGCTCGGAGCGCTGGAGCACGTCAGCACGTCGTGGAGCGTCGCGCCGCCCTCGAACTCGAGCGCCGTGAGGCGCGTGGAGACCTGGTCCAGGCGGGCGCGGTACTTGTCGAGCGTCGCGAGCGCCTGGTTGGCCTTCGCGAGCACGGTCGGGATGTCCTCGAGGATGTACTTGGCGCCGTCCACGTAGAGCGAGACGACGTCGCGGCGCTGCGGAGACGCGATCACGAGCGCGTCGGTCTGCTTGGTGACGCGCTCGGCGGTGCGATGGCGCGTGCCGGTCTCCAGCGAGAGGATCGTCGGATCCGGCATCAGCTGGACGTTGCGCCACGGCGATCTTCGTCGCGTTCGCGTTCAGCGACGATCGCGCCGTCCATCTTCGCCACCTGGTAGAGCAAGCGCGGGCGAGTAGTCGATGTCGAGCCTGATCCCGCCCGAGAACAGGAAGCGTGAGCTCCTCGGGATCGCCGATCACGATCAGGCCGCCGGTGCGCGCGTGGACGATGTTGTCGATCCCCTCGCGCAGCGCCGTCCCGGGCGCGACCATCTCCAGGGACTTGACCAGCCGGGGCTCCTGGCGACTCTCCAGATCGGTGAGCTCATCCCCGCTCCGGTGCGCCATCGAGGCCCATTCTACCAGCGCCTGCCGGATTTCCGAGGGCCGCTGGACGCGTTGGGAGCGCGCGTCCGCGTCGGCGTCAGGCGGCGCGCGGAGCGGTGGCCGGTCGCAGCTCGAGCGCCAGCCGCAGCGCGTCGCGCAGCGTGGGGGCGCACTCGGGCGGAGACGATCTGCGCGAGACCGAACTTCGAGGCCTCCTCGGCGCGCCGGTCGTGATGAGCGACCGAGCGCAGCTCGCCGGTCAGTCCGATCTCGCCGAACGCGGCCGGCGGAGTCGGCGCCTCGCCGCCGGCCACGACGCCGCGAGCGGCGCTGGCGACCGCCAGCGCGACCGCAAGATCAGCGCCGGGCTCGTCGACGCGAACGCCGCCGACGACGTTGACGAAGACGTCGGCGCTGCCCGTCGCCACGCCTGCGTGGCGCGCGAGCACGGCCAGCACGAGCGCGAGGCGGTTGCGGTCGATGCCGTTGCACGACACGGCGCGGCGGGACGAGCTCGCTGGGCGAGACCAGCGCCTGCACCTCGACGAGCAGCGGTCGCGAGCCCTCCATCGCCGCGAGCACGACGCTGCCGGGTGCGCGGGTCGCCTCGGCGACGAAGCGCGCGCTCGCGTCGAGCACCTCGACGAGCCCGCCGTCGCGCATCTCGAAGACGCCGACGTCGTTGGTCGAGCCGAAGCGGTTCTTCAGCGCTCGCAGCGTGCGGTAGGTGCGCTCGCGCTCGCCCTCGAACTGGAGCACGCAGTCGACGAGATGCTCGAGGACGCGAGGCCCGCGAGCGCTCCGTCCTTGGTCACGTGCCCGACGAGCAGCACGGCGCGTACCGCTGCGCTTGGCGACGTCCATGATCGCGCGTGGCGACCTCGCGCACCTGGCCGACCGTGCCGGCGGCGCCCGTCAGGTCCGCCGCGTGCGAGCGTCTGCACGGAGTCGATCACGCACACGTCGGGCCGCTCGCGCATCGAGCGTGGCGAGCACCGCGTCCAGATCGGTCTCGGCGAGCACGGGCACGTCGAGCGACCCCGGCGCCGCGCCGCGCTCCAGCCGCTCGGCGCGCAGGCGGATCTGCGCCGCCGACTCCTCGCCGGAGACGTAGAGCGTCGATCTGCCCGCGCCCTCCAGCAGGCCCAGGGCCATCGTGGTGAGCGTCGACTTGCCGATGCCCGGGCGAGCCGCCCGAGCAGCACCAGCGAACCGGGGACGAGGCCGCCGCCGAGCAGGCGGTCGAGCTCACCGATACCGGTCGCGAGCCGCGGCGCCCCGTCGGTCTCGACGTCACGGAGGCGCGGGGGCGCGGCACCGCTGCGGGCGCGTGCTCGCTGGGACCCGGCCGCGCGACCGGCCGGGCGCGCCGGCGCCCGCTCCTCGGCGAGCGTGTTCCACTGCCGCGCACGACGGGGCACTGCCCATGCCACTTGGCGGCGACGTGGCCGCAGGCCGCGCAGACGAAGACTGTGTCCGGTCGGGCCATCTCCGCGAGCGTAGGGGGCGTTGCCGACGGCTTCGCCCCGGCACAGGGGCGGCCGGCTCCCTGCGCCCGTGGTCAGTCGGCCAGTGCGTGGTCGAGCGCCTGCGCGACATCGGCGAGCACGTCAGAGGGATCCTCGCAGCCGACGCTGAGCCGGATCAGGCCGGGCGACACGGCGTCGCCGCCCCAGCGCGCCCGTCGTTCGGCGCTGGAGTGCACGCCGCCGAAACTCGTCGCCTCCGCGAGCATCCGGCAGGCCCCCAGGAAGCCCTGTGCGCGGGCCGCGGAGCCCAGGTCGAATGAGACGACGCAGCCGAGCCCCGGCCAGCGTACGTCTGCGACGCCATCGCGATCACGCAGCAGCGCCGAGAGCGCCTGCGCGTTTCGCTCCTGGCGCTCGACGCGCAGTCCGAGAGTGGCGAGCGAGCGGTGTGCCAGCCATGTCTCGAACGGACCCGGGATCGCGCCCGTCGTAGTGCGCCAAGCCCGAATCCCGGCTGCCAGGCTCGGCTCGCAGGCCGCGACATGACCCAGAACGAGGTCGCTGTGGCCGGTGAGCTGCTTGGCCGCGCTCGCCACCGAGAAGTGCGCGCCGAGCTCGATCGGACGCTGACGCAGCGGCGTGGCGAGAGTGTTGTCGACGGCCACCAGCGTTCCGCCCGAACGTGCGAGATCGGCGAGCGCCGCGATGTCGGCGACGTCGAGCATCGGGTTGCTCGGCGACTCGAGCCAGAGCAGCTTCGCGCCCTCGACCGCGGCACGCACCGCGCCGTCGTCGGTCGGCACCAGCCGCACCTCGACGCCGATCGGTTCGAGATGCTCGCGCGCGAGCGTCCGCACCGTGTAGATGCCGTCGGTCGGTGCGACGAGCACGTCGCCGGGGCCGAGCGTGGTCAGCAGCACCGCGGTTATCGCGGCCATGCCCGACGCGAACGCCACGGTCTCGCCGCCTTCCAGCTCGGCCAGCGCGGCCTCCCAGCGCCCCCAGGTCGGGTTCGCGTCACGTCCATAGGAGGGCTCCGACCGGCCCTCGGCGTCCCCGCTGAAGTGGTACGGAGCGGCGAACACCGGGCCGGGCAGGTATGGCTCTCCTTCGACCGGGGCCGGCAGCCCGGCGTGAATCGCCTTCGTGCTTCCCGGCGCCGTCCGCTGGGGGCGATCGCCGTCGGGCTTGATCACGACGTCTTCGCGGGGTCTGTCTGGCATCGCTGCGAGCCTTTCGGGCCAGTCTCGTCTTTCGTGTTCCGCACCCTACGTTCTCTGCGGAGGAGAGCCATGAAGCCGCAGCTGCCGTCTCCCGCGATGATCGTCGCCTGCGTGGCGCTCGCCGTAGCGCTCTCGGGGACCGCCGTCGCCGCAGTGAACTATGCGCGCAACGCCGGCGCCGTCGACGGCAAGAGCGCCGTCGCGTCCGGGGCCAAACTCCGGTCCGCCGCGGGCAAACTGGTCGCGACCCAGAGGACAGGCGCCGCCAAGGGCCGCCTCGCCGCCAGGTACCTCGACCTGCCGGAACTCGTGCGCGGCAGGTCGGCGACGTTCGGTCGCGCGCTCAGCGTCGTGGACAACGGAGCGCTCGTGCCGCTGAAGATCGGATCGGTGCCCGGGGTCGGCGCGCTCACCGCGACCTGCCGTGACGAGAACGCGGTCGCGGGGCGACTCGACCCTGCGACCACGATCACGCTCGCCAACACGTCGGGCGAGACCATCAACCTCATGCGCCAGGTGGAGAGTTCCGGTGCCACGGTCGTACCGCTTCCGAACGGCGTGATCCACGAGTTCACGATCTCCGGCTCGCGTCCGTTCACGCTGCACATCGAACGCCGTGGCACCAACACTCTGGTTGAAGGTGTAGTGCGCCAAGACGGCCGTAACCAGCCCAGCGCATCGTGCCTGGTGTACGGATTCTCGCTGCTCGTGGGTTCCTCCTGAGACGGCGACCGTCGGCGGGCGCCGCCACCGCCGCCCTTCCGAGCAGCGGATCGCGTCTAGAACATTCGTCCAGGCACGCTCGGCAATCTGAACCGTGCAGCGGCCAGTTCGCGACGTCTTCGGACACCACTTGACGCACCGTTTTGCCGCTTAACGCAAATTACCTGCCGTTGAGCGGCGATTCCGGTTCAATACGACGCCCATGCGTCCAAGATCCCGCCGCCGGAGCGTCCTCGGCCCGCTCGCCATCGCCGCCCTCGGCGCGATAGCCGCAATCGCAGCGCCGCTCGGCGCCACCGGCTCCTCGAACGTCAAACCGGTCCTGCAGCCCGGCACGCCCGGTTGTCCCGCCGGCGCGCCGTACTCGCTGAAGATCGACAACGTCATCGAGTCGCAGCTGGAGGGCGTGTGGACCTCCGCCTCGGCGAAGACGGCTGCCGCGCCCGCCGGCGACGACTTCTGGACAGGCGTCACGTTCACGATCTCGTCCGTGAGCACCCGCGCTCACACGTTCGGCTGGGCCGCGGCCAAGGGCGGCCGGCCGCTCGAGATCGACAGCGTCATCGTCAAGGGCGGGCCGAACGCAAACGTCTACACGTACAGCCCACAGGCATCGTCCGACGGCGGTCTGCACGCCCCCGTCAACAAGCGCGACCGCTACTACGGCCTCAGCCACATCACCTTCTGCCTGAAGGGCCCCGAGAAGCCTGCCGGGG
This sequence comes from uncultured Actinomycetes bacterium, assembly GCA_963714935.1. Classification (GTDB taxonomy): domain Bacteria; phylum Actinomycetota; class Thermoleophilia; order Solirubrobacterales; family Solirubrobacteraceae; genus F1-60-MAGs163. Next base: position 51,352 of record CAVQQA010000002.1, on the reverse strand, counting down.
GGGGCGGCGACGAGGGCGACCGAGGGACCGCGTGCCCCGCGGACAAGGAAAAGAACAAGGACAAGGGCTGGAAGAAGGGCAAGCGGTGGAAGAAGGGCGACGGCTGGGACAAGGGAGACACCGGCGGCTCCGGCGACGACTGCACGTCACCACCACCACCACCACCACCCCACCACCGCCACCGCCGCCACCACCACCGCCGCCGCCACCACCGTCATCGAAGGTCTGCCCGGCGGAGACTCCCTACGCGTTCACGATCAACGACGTCGACGAGTCCAAGCTCGCGGGCGAATGGACGTCCGCCACGACCGGCGTGACGGTGGCTCCTCCCGGTGACGAGTTCTGGACCGGAGTGACGTTCGTCATCTCAGGAGTCGACACGAGCGCCCACACGTTCGACTGGAGCGCGACCAGGGGCTCGGAGCCGCTCGGCGTCAGCGGCGTGATCGTCAAGGGCCACGACGGGGGGAACGTCTACGCCTACGAGCCCGCGGTCTCCGCGGCGACGGGACTGCACGGCCCGAGCAAGGACAAGGGCGGATACCAGTCAATCGCGCGGATCACGTTCTGTCTCGACGTCGGAAAGAAGCCGCCGCCCACGACGACCGTCACTGAGACGGTCACCGTCACGACGCCCGCCCAGACCGTGACGACGCCCGCCCAGACCGTCACGACGCCCGCCCAGACCGTCACCGCGCCCGCCCAGACCGTGACGACCACGACGCCCGGCCAGGCGGTCGCCGCCCCGCCGAAGGTCACGGGCACGACCCCCTCGCGCATGGATGTAACGCCGCGGACACCGCGTCGCGGCAGCGCCACCGCGCGCATCCGCCCGGGCTGCCTGCGTACCAGGTCGCTGCGCGTCGACGTACGCGGCAGCGCGATGCGGCGGGTCACCTTCCGGCTCAACGGACGACAGGTCAAGCGCGTCACCGTCAAGCGCGGCCAGCGCCTCGTCCGCAGGACGCTGCGCACGAGCGGAGGACGCGTGCAGCGCGTAACCGCCATCGTTCAGTTCACCGGCGGGCGCACGAGCCGCACGCTTCGCGTCACCGGCTTCCGCTGCGTACAGCGGAACACACCGCCGCGGTTCACCGGCTGACCCGCGCGGACGGGGGGACGCGAAGGGCCGCCGGCGGCGGCCCTTCGTCGTTCGTTCAGGCTTCCGGCTCGTCGTCCGGCGGTTCGCCGGCCTGCACCTCGTCCGGCTCGTCGCCGTCACCGCCACCGACCGCGGCCGGGATCTTGTCCGGCTGCACCACGGTCAGGATCACGTCGCGGTCGTCGCCCTCGGGCGCCGGCTCGACGATCACGGTCGCCCCCGGTGGCAGCTCAGAGCGGAGCACGAAGTCCGCAAGCGGATCCTCGATGTAGCGCTGGATCGCGCGGCGCAGCGGTCGCGCACCCATCGACGGGTCCCAGCCCTTCTCGACGAGGAACTCCTTCGCCTCCTCGCTGAGCTCGAGTTGCAGCTCACGCTCCGCGAGCGACCCGCGGACGCGCAGCAGCAGCAGTTCGACGATCGTCTTGATCTCGTCCTTCTGCAGCTTGTGGAAGACGATGACGTCATCGATGCGGTTGAGGAACTCCGGGCGGAAGACCTTCTTCAGCTCGCCCGTGATCCGCGTCTTCATGTCCTCGTACGTGATGCCCGTCTCGTCGTCGCTGACGGCGAAGCCCAGAGGCGTGTTGCGAGCGATCTCCTGGGCCCCGATGTTCGAGGTCATGATCACGATCGCGTGACGGAAGTCGACGGTGCGACCCTGCGAGTCGGTCAGGCGCCCGTCCTCGAGGATCTGCAGCAGGATGTTGAAGACGTCCGGATGGCCCTTCTCGATCTCGTCGAGCAGCAGGACGCAGTACGGCTTGCGCCGCACCGCCTCGGTGAGCTGACCGCCCTCGTCATAGCCGATGTAGCCCGGAGGCGATCCGACGAGCCGCGACACGGCGTGCTTCTCCATGTACTCGGACATGTCGATGCGGACCATCGCGTCCTCGTCCCCGAAGAGGAACTCGGCGAGCGTGCGGGCCAGCTCGGTCTTGCCGACGCCGGAGGGGCCGAGGAAGATGAATGAGCCGGTCGGGCGCTTGGGATCCTTCAACCCGGCACGCGAGCGGCGGATCGCCTTCGAGACGACCTCGACCGCGGCGGCCTGCCCGATTACGCGCTTGTGGAGCTCCTCCTCCATGCGCATCAGCTTCGCCGTCTCGGCCTCCGTGAGCTTGAACACCGGGATGCCGGTCCACATCGAGACGATGTCGGCGATCTCCTCCTCGCCGATGGCCGGCCGCGGGCCGTCGCCCTCGCCGGCGCGCCACTGGTCCTCCAGCTCGCGCTTCTTCTGGGTGAGCTTGCGCTCGTCGTCTCGCAGCGAGGCGGCCTTCTCGAACTCCTGATCCTCGATCGCCGTCTCCTTCTCGCGGCGAGTGCGCTCGATGTCCTCCTCGAGCTCGCGGTAGACGGGCGGCGCGGTCATCGACTTGATGCGCATACGCGACGCGGCCTCGTCGATGAGGTCGATCGCCTTGTCGGGAAGCTGACGGTCGGAGATGTAGCGGTCGGCGAGCTCTGATGCCGCCTGAAGCGCATCGTCGGTGATCTCGACCTTGTGGTGCTGCTCGTAGCGATCGCGCAGCCCCTCGAGGATCTGCACGGTCTCCTCGATCGACGGCTGCTCGACGCGGATCTGCTGGAAGCGGCGCTCGAGCGCGCTGTCACGCTCCAGGTACTTGCGGTACTCGTCGAGGGTCGTGGCTCCGATCGTCTGGAGCTCGCCGCGGGCAAGTGCAGGCTTGAGGATGGAGGCGGCGTCGATCGCACCCTCGGCGGCACCCGCGCCGACGAGGTTGTGCAGCTCGTCGATGAACAGGATGATGTCGCCCCGCTGGGTGATCTCCTTCATCACCTTCTTCAGGCGCTCCTCGAACTCGCCGCGGTACTTCGAGCCCGCGACGAGCGCCGCCAGGTCGAGCGTGTAGATCTGCTTGCCCTTCAGCAGCTCAGGCACGTCGGCGTTGGTGATCCGCTGCGCGAGACCCTCGACGACCGCGGTCTTGCCGACCCCGGGCTCGCCGATCAGGACGGGGTTGTTCTTCGTGCGGCGCGAGAGGATCTGCATGATCCGCTCGATCTCGGTCTCGCGCCCGACCACCGGGTCGAGCTTGCCCTCTGCGGCGAGCTTGGTCAGGTTGCGGCCGAACTGGTCGAGCAGCTTCGAGGACTTCTTGCCCTCGCCCTGCTGCGCCGAGCCCTGGCCCTGGGCGCCCGCGCCGGCGCCGGCGCCCTGACGGCGCCCTCCGGGACCGGACAGCATGCGGATGACCTCGTTGCGGATCTTGTCCGAGTCGGCGTCAAAGTCGAGCAGGATGCGCGCCGCCACGCCCTCGTTCTCGCGTACCAGCCCCAGCAGGATGTGCTCGGTCCCGATGTAGTTGTGACCGAGGCTGAGCGCCTCGCGCAGCGCGAGCTCGAGGACCTTCTTGGCACGCGGTGTGAAGGGGATCTGGCCGGAGGTGACCTCTTCGCCTGAGCCGACGATGCGAACGACCTGTGCGCGCACGCGCTCGACGGTGATGTCGAGGCTCTCCAGGACGCGGGCCGCGAGGCCCTCCTCCTCACGCAGCAGCCCGAGCAGAATGTGCTCCGTGCCGATGTAGTTGTGCTTGAGCGTCCGCGCCTCTTCCTGAGCCAGGACGACGACCTGACGGGCACGTTCGGTGAATCGCTCGAACATCTGTTTTCGGTCCTTCCTGCCGTTGACGAGGGGCCTGGCAGTCGGTCGTTGCGGTGGTCCTGTTTCTGTCGTCCTTGGTCGGGCCTAGCTGCTCTGTGACGGTTCGGGGGTCGCTGACATCCCGCGCCTCATCCTCGTCTTCGGCCGTACGGGCCGATCGGATGAGTCGACGGGTGGTGAACAGGCGGCATGGCACATCCTATCAACGGGCTTTCTCCGCCAACCCGCACCGAATCGCACATTCCGGCGGGGTTCCCGCTCGCAGCGCGGTTTCCTGCGGCGCGCGGCGGCGAACCGAGGAGACACCGGTGTCCCGCAGCCCTCAGAGCGCGGCGCGGTCGACGATCAGGCGGGCGAGCGCAAGCGCTGACGTAGCCGCCGGCGACGGGGCGTTGCGGACGTGCAGGCAGGCGCCTGTCTGCGAGACGGCGAAGTCGTCGACCAGACGACCGTCGCGGGCCAGGGCCTGGGCGCGAACACCTGAATGGCCGGGGCCCAGGTCCGCCGCCGTGATGCCCGGCACGAAGCGCGCAGCGGCCCGGGCGAGGCCGCGGCGGCTGGCGGCCAGCCGCATCTCATGTGCACCCGTGCGCCACCAGCGACGTGCCATCCGCCAGGTTCCCGGCCACCCGAGGGTCGACGCCAGATCGCCGGCGCGCAGCCGGTGCAGCGGGTAGGCGTCGCGGGCACCCGCCATCAGCGCCGTCGGACCGACGTGCACGACCCCGTCGACGCCTCGCGTCAGATGAACACCGAGGAACGGCAACCGCGGGTCGGGGACCGGGTAGATCAGCGCCCTCACGAGCAGCGCCCGGTCTCCGCGCAGTTCGGCATAGGCGCCTCGGAACGGCACGATGCGCGGGTCCGGTGACGCTCCCGACGCGACCGCGAGGCGGTCCGACCACGCCCCCGCACATGCGATCAGGCGACCCGTGACGAGCGTGTCGCCCGTTCCCAGGCGAACCTCCACCCCCGCGCTCCGCTCAACCGCGCCCAGGGCGTCACGCCCGGTCGCGACCAGGCCCCCCGCCTGCACCACGTCGCGGGCGAGCGCGCGCGCGACCTCGCCGAAGTCGACGACGCCGGTGTCCTCGACGTGCAGTGCCGAGACACCCCGGCAGGCAGGCTCGACGTCGGCGATGCCCGCGCCCGTCAGGCGCCGCGCGCGCACACCGTTCGCCGCGGCGCGGCGCTCCAGATCATCGAGACGGGTCACCTCCGCCGCCGAGGTCGCGACGATCAGCTTGCCGCAGCGCTCGTGCCTGATCGCCGCGTGCTCGCAGTACGAGTAGAGGTCGCGGGCGCCCTCGACGCACAGCCGAGCCTTCAGCGAACCCGGCTCGTAGTACAGCCCCGCGTGAATGACACCGCTGTTGTGCGAGGTCTGGTGCGCGGCGATCCGCTGCTCGCGCTCGAGCACGACGACGCGGGATCCGGGACGGCGCAGGAGCAGCTCGCGCGCGGTGGCCAGCCCGACGATCCCGGCGCCTACGACGACGACGTCGCAGCGGGCGGGAACCGCGGACACGACCTCAGTCCCGCATCGCCGGGAACAGCACGACCTCACGGATCGACCGCTTCCCGGTCATCAGCATCACGAGCCGGTCGATCCCCAGGCCGACGCCCCCGGTCGGAGGCATGCCCTGCTCGAGCGCCTCGACGAAGACCTCGTCGTACGGCTGGGCCTCCGCGTCGCCGCCGAGCGCGAGGCGCTGCTGGGCGTCGAAGCGCCGCCGCTGCTCGTCGGGATCGTTGAGCTCGGTGAAGGCGTTGGCGATCTCCATCCCTGAGCAGAACGCCTCGAAGCGCTCGACGAGACCTGCTTCGCTGCGGTGGTCCTTTGCGAAGGGCGAGAGGTCGGTCGGGTAGTCGACGACGAAGACCGGGTCCGTGATGTGAGGCTCGACGTGCTTGCTGAGAAGGTCATCGACCAGCGCCGGCCAGCTCAGATCGGCGGTCGGCAGGTCGACATCCGGCGACGCCTCGATCGCGGCGGCCAGCGAGTCGCGATCGCTGCAGGCGCGGATGTCGATGCCCGAGCGCTCGAGAATCGCATCGCGCAGCGTCACCCGGCGCCACGGCGGCGAGAAGTCGATCTCGCCCTCGTAGCCACAGGCGCTCGCGACGGTGCTCACGAGCGTCTCGACGCGGCGCATCTCGTCCTCGTAGTCGGCGTAGGCCTCGTACCACTCGACCATCGTGAACTCGGGGTTGTGCTTGAACGACACGCCCTCGTTGCGGAAGTCCTTGCCGAGCTCATACACGCGTTCGAGGCCTCCCACGACGCAGCGTTTCAGGTACAGCTCGGTGGCGATCCGCAGGTACAGGTCGCGATCCAGCTCGTTGTGGTGCGTCACGAACGGGCGTGCCGCAGCACCGCCGTAGAGCGGCTGCAGAACAGGGGTCTCGACCTCGAGGAAGCCCTCGTCGTCGAGATAGCGGCGCACCGTGCTGATCACCCGTGCCCGCGTGATGAAGGTCGCTCGTGCGTCGTCGTTGGCGATCAGGTCGAGCTCACGACGACGGAAGCGCTTCTCGACGTCGGTCAGCCCGTGATGCTTGTCGGGGGGCGGCCGAAGGCTCTTGGCGAGGACCGTCAGATCATCGATGCGAAGCGTCAGCTCCCCTCGCCTGCTGCGGAAGACCGTGCCGTCGATCCCGGCCAGATCGCCGAGGTCGAGATCGAGCAGGCGGGTCATCAGCTCCTCACCGAGCACGTCCAACCGGGCCTGGAGCTGCAGGCGCCCGGAGCGGTCGACGAGGTCGATGAACGCCATCTTGCCCTGTCCGCGACGCGCCGCGATCCGGCCGGCGACGCGATAGGACGCATCGGTCTCCGCGCCCGGCTCGAGCTCCTCCCAGCGGGCGGCGACCTCGGCCACCGGCGTCACGCCCGCGAAGACGTGCGGGAACGGGTCGACCCCCTGCTCACGCAGGCGCTCGAGCTTCGCGCGGCGAGTCGCGAGTAGCTCTGAGATCTCGGGCTGGACGGGCTGGTCGCTCACGCGCGCCGCATCATCGCGCAGGCAGCCGGTGGGTGCCGCGCCGCGCGGGTGACGGTCGCCCCCACCGAGCGGCTTGACCGGCTCAGAGCCCGACGTCGATCTTGGTGATCTTCAGCTTGCGGGCCGGGCCGCGCGGCACCCGCACCGAAACGATCTCGTTGCGCTTGCGACCGATCAGCGCCCTCCCGACCGGCGACTCGTTGGAGAGGCGCTGCGCACCCGGATCGGCCTCAGCCGACCCCACGATCGTGAACTTCTGTGACTTCCCCGTCTTCTCGTCCTTCACATGCACGACCGAGCCGACCTGCACGGCGTCCGTCGAGATGTCGGCGGCATCGATCACCTGGGCGGCGCTGAGACGCTCCTCGAGCTGGGCGATCCGCGCCTCGAGCATCGCCTGCTCGTTCTTGGCGTCGTCGTACTCGGAGTTCTCGGAGATGTCGCCGAACTCACGCGCCTCCTTGATCCGCTCGGCGACCTCGCGGCGGCGGTCGTTGCGCAGCGTCTCCAGCTCCTCCGTGAGCTTCTCTAGTCCATCTGGGGTGAGGATTACGTCCTTGGGCATACGTGCTCTCTGATGGCGGGGCGTCCGGCGAGCGCGGCAGTATAGCGACCGTCAGTCGCGTTTTCGGAGGCTCGACAGACGCCTCTCAACCCCCCTCGCGCACCGGCCAGCGGGTGTGGAGCCGGGGGCTCAGGCGGCCGCGCGAGCGGGTTCCAGGCAATCGAGCAGGGCACGTGCCTCGGCTATCGACGAGCTTCTCTGGAAGCGCTCCTGATCGCGCTTGGAGGCCCCGAGCCGATCCAGATACCAGGGGTAGAACTTGCGCAGATAGCGCGCCGCGCGCTCAGCTCCGAGATGCTCGACCGCCCTGGCGAGGACCCAGTCGAGCTCCAGGTTGATCTCCTCACGCGACGGCGCGCTGTCGCGAGTGCCGAGCAGCTCGCCGAACAGCCACGGGTTGCCGAGCGCTCCGCGTGCGAGCATGATGGCCGCCGCCCCCGTCTGCTCGTACGCCCTCAGCGCCGTACCGCGGTCCCGCAGGCCGCCTGAGAGGATCACGGGCACGGGCAGCTCCTGGACGAGCCGCGCCGCCAGCTCGTAGTCCGGCTTTCCCTTGTGATTCACCTGTGCCGAGCGGGGATGGAAGGCAATCGCAGCCACACCCGCCTCTTCCACGAGTCGCCGCGCGAGGTCGTAGCCGGCCGTTTCACCTGTCCGGGCCCCTGAGCGCAGCTTGACGGTGACCGGCAGCCCGCTGCCCTCGCGGGCCGCCTGGGCCACCGCCACGGCCCTATCGGGGTCCTTGATCAGCGCCGCCCCGGCGCCGGTCTTGCAGACCTTGGGGACCGGACAGCCCATGTTGAGATCGATCAGGTCGGCGCCGCGCTCGGCGACGGCCTCGGCGGCCGAGCGCATCACGGCGGGCTCCTGGCCGAAGAGCTGGATCGCCACCGGTCCGCCCGCGCGCTCGTCGGGGTGGATGCGCAGCAACTCGGTCAGCGTCTTCTCGTTGCGATGATGGATCGCAAAGCTGGAGACCATCTCGCTCACCGCCAGACCGGCGCCGTAGCGCTTGGCCTGAAGGCGCACGAACCAGTTGCCGATCCCGGCGAGCGGCGCCAGCACGACGCGGTTCGGAACGCGCACTTCGCCGATCTGGAACGACTGCGTCAGCGGGGGCTGCGGCACTCCCTGAGGGTACCCGCGGCAAGGACCGCGTCAGGCTGCGCTGCGCTCGTGGAGCAGTTTGAGGCCCTTCAGCGTCAGCATGTCGTCGACGTGCCCGATCGTCTCCGTGTAGGGGACGATGTGCTCAGCCAGGCCGCCCGTGGCGATCGTCGCGGCGCTGCCGCCCAGCTCCTCCCGGATGCGCCCCACCATGCCGTCGACCTGCGCTGCGAAGCCGTAGATGATCCCGGAGCGGATCGCCTCGACGGTCCCCTTGCCGATCGCAGCGCGCGGCTTGACGAGGTCGATCCGCGGCAGCTTCGCGCCGCGGGCCGTCAGCGCGTCGATCGAGATCTCCACCCCGGGCGCGATCGCGCCGCCGAGGTACTCGCCGGCCGCGGACACGACGTCGTAGTTGACGGCCGTGCCGAAGTCGACCGAGCATGCACGGCCCTCCGAGCTGCGCGTGGGCCGCGACCGCGTTCACCAGCCGATCCGCGCCGAGCTCGTGCGGATTGTCGATGCGGATCGGCATGCCCGTGCGCAGCCGCGGCCCCACTGAGAGCATCGTGTGACCGAGGTAGCGCTGACGTCATCGCCAGCCACTCGGGCTCGAGCTGGGGCACGGTGCTGGACACGATCGAGGCGTCCAGGTCGGCGAACCTGACGCCACGGAGCTCGAGCAGGTTGCGCAGCGCGGCTCCGAGCTCGTCGGCGGTCGAGTCGCGCACCGTCGCGAAGCGCCAGTGCTCGACCAGATCCGCGCCGCGAAAGGTCCCGAAGTGGGTCTGCGTGTTGCCGACGTCGACGACCAGCAGCATCAGGCGCTGCAGCCTACGCGGAGCACGCCCGGTGAGGCCGCTCGCGCACGCGCTGCCCGGCGCGACGGACGAACTCGCAGCGCTGAACGAAGACCGACATGCGTAGCATCCGGCGCATGAACGTTCGCCTCTACGTGGTCCACGGCTCGCACCCCTGCGCGACGGTCGAGTCTGCGCTGCAGCGCAAAGGCATTCCCTACAAGGTCACCGAGCTGCCGCCGCCGATGCACATGCCCTTCATGCGTCTGCGCTTCGGGCAGCGCACGGTGCCGGCGATCAAGATCGACGGCGGGAGAAGATCTCGGGCTCCCGCGCGATCATGCGCAGGCTCGACGAGCTGCGCCCGCAGCCGCGGCTCTACCCGGCCGACGACGCCGAGCGCGCGCAGGTCGAGGCCGCCGAGGCCTGGGGCGACGAGGTCCTGCAGCCGCTCGTGCGACGCGTGCTCTGGCCTACCTTCCGCGCCCACCCCGAGGCGATGCAGACCTTCCAGGATGGTTCGAAGCTGCCGCCGATCCCAGGGCCGGTCCTGAAGGCGATCGCCCCCGTTGCGACGCGCATCGAGATGAAGGCCAACGCGGCCACGGACGCGACCTACTCCGAGGACCTGCGCTCGCTCCCCGATCTCCTGGGTCGCGTCGACGCCTGGATCGACGAGGGCGTGCTCGGGTCCGACGAGCCGAACGCCGCCGACCTTCAGATCGCCACCAGCCTGCGTCTGCTGATGGCGTTCGCCGACCTCAGGCCGATCATCGAAGCGCACCCGGCGGGCCGGCTGGCGCTGCGCCTGTTCCCCGACTACCCCGGCAACGTCGCGCCGGGCTCCATCCCCGCTCACCTTCTGCCGACTCCCGCCGCGGCCTGACCGCCGGTGCCGCGCCGACCGTACGCGGCGCGTCAAACCCGCAGCGGATCGCCGGCGCGGCGCACGTCTTCGCCGGTGACCGGCAATCGCGCGAGGCAGTCGCTGAGACGCTGACCCTCCGGGGTGGTCAGGTCGAAGTCGAGCTCCAGCAGCGGGATCAGCACGAAGCGCCGCACGCTCACCTGGGCGTGAGGCAGCCGAAGGCGAGAGCTGGCGTGCTCCAGGTCGGCCAGCAGAAGGAGGTCGACGTCGATCTCGCGCGGGCCGTGACGAATCGCGGCCGACCGGCCGAGCTCTGCCTCGACCGCCTTGCATGCGGAGAGAAGATCCTCGGGGCCGTGTGTGGTCTCGATGCGCAGACAGGCGTTCAGGAATGCCGGCTGATCCTGGACGAGACCGACCGGCTCGGTGTCGTAGGTGGCGGAGGACGCCAGGGGACGGACACCGTGAGCCGGGAGCAGGTCGACGGCCTGCTGGAGCCAGGCCCGCCGATCGCCGATGTTCGAGCCGAGTCCCAGGTACCCGATCAATCGTCGTCCCGCGTTCGCCACACCTCGACGGAGACCGACTCGACCGGCAGCGCGATCGGCGGCTCGGGCTTGGTCGCCTTGACCCAGACCTCGGCGGCCTCGAAGTCGCGCGAGCAGGCGGTCGGCGATCGCCGTGCAGAGCGCCTCGAGCGTCTTGTAGGAGCGCTGCTGGGCGACCAGCGCGACGACCTCGCAGACCTCGCGCGTAGTCGACCGTGTCCTCGACGCGGTCGGTGACGGTCGCGTCGCAGGCCGCCGCGTCGAAGCGCAGGTCGAGGATCAGCCGCTGGCCGATCTCGCGCTCGGCCTCGCGTGACGCCGTGGTGGGTGTAGAGCGAGAGCCCGGTGACCTCGACGGTGACGGCCGTGCGCTCGAGTCCCTCATCGCTCGTCGTCGTCGTCGAGGTCGTCGTCGTCGTCGAAGTCCTCGTCGGGCTCGCGATCGTCCTCAGGCGTCATCGCCGCGGCAACGTACCAGCCGCCACCGATCAGCCCATCGACGGTCGCTGCGACGTCGTGGACGCGGAAGACGCGCGGCGCCGCGCTCGTACGCGAGCACGTTCGCCGCGACGGTCGCCGCGACGCGCTCGGCTGCGACGCTCGCGACCGGTCAGCGCTCCGAGGAACGCGCTTGCGAGACACGCCCGACGACGACCGGGAAGCCGAGCGCCGCGATCTCGTCGAGGCGTGCGCAGCAGCTCGAGGTTGTGCTCCAGCGTCTTGCCGAAGCCGATCCCCGGGTCGAGCTGGATGCGCTCGGGCGAACGCCCTCGGCGACCGCGAAAGCGGCCCGCTGCTCGAGGAACGCCGCGACGTCGCCGACGACGTCGTCGTAGCGCGGGTCGTCCTGCATCGTGCGCGGCTCGCCCTGCATGTGCATCAGGCAGCAGTCGCACCCCGGCCTGCGCGACGAGCCCCGCCATCCCCGGGTCGTGCGCGGAAGGCCGTCACGTCGTTGACGTAGGTCGCGCCCGCGTCGAACGCCGCGCCGCGCGACCGCGAGCTTCGACGTGTCGACGCTGATCTGCGCGTCGGGCGCGCGCGCGGCGCAGGCCCTCGACGACCGGCACGACGCGGCGCAGCTCCTCCTCCTCACCCACCGGCTCGGCGCCCGGCCGCGTCGACTCGCCGCCGACGTCGAGGATCGCCGCGCCCTCCGCGGCCAGCTCGGCGCCGTGGGCGATCGCGCGCCTCCGGCGTCGAGCCACAGCCCGCCGTCGGAGAACGAGTCGGGCGTGACGTTGACGACGCCCATGACGGTCCACGGCCGCGACATGGCGGCGATGGTAGACCGGAAGCGCTCAGCCGACCCGGCTGAGCGGTGAGTCGGCCGGGACGTCGTCAGGCAGATCGCGCCCGTAGGCGGGGTCAGCCTGCCAGGGGTGTCTTCCCAGCGCGCGCATCGCCAGGTACTTGCGAGCGCCCGTGCAGATTGGCCGCATGCCAGATCGCCTGCACGCTGAGCGGCAGTGTCGTCATCCAGAACCGCGGCGGGACGGGATCGAGTGGCCGCGGGGTCTCCCCAGGCGACATCGGCCGCGATCCAGCCCTCCCCGTCCTCGTAGGCGAGTCGCCCGAGGATCGTCCCGTCGCCGTCGGTGATCTGCGTCTCCCCGAGCAGGATCGTCGGCCACGCGACTCCCGGCAACATCGGCGTCTCCATGACGACGTCGCCGACATGTGAGGGATGGACCGCGGGAACCCCGAGCACGCGAGCCATGCGACCCGGCGTCTCGCGCGCGAACTCGAGCATCGTCGCGTGTTCGCGCTCCCAGAAGTAGCGGCGCGTGAGCCTCCACGTCGGAAACGACGGGAAGCACATCCCTCCGGCGAGCAGGCGCACGCGACCGCGCAGCCGCTCGGCGGTGCGGCAGCGCGCCCACTCGAACCCGTTGGCGCAGCCGATCGGGCCCTGAGCCGTTTCCATCACCCCCTCGTCGCGACCAGGCCCGTAGTAGGCGTTCTCCCACATCGAGGGCTGGTCCTTGTCGTGCAGGTGGATCGCGCCGTCGGGCTCGCAGACGTAGTAGGTGTTGCGAGCGTCGTGGCCGCGGATCGTCAGCGCACCGCCGCCCACGATGCAGCCGTACTCGCGAGCGAGGTCGCGATACACGGCCAGCGGCCCGCCGTCGACGGGCCGCACACAGCCGCGCATCGCGCGATGCGCGAGGTTCGGCGTCGTCGAGACCTCCGGCAGGAAGATCATGTCCGGGTGGTGCTCGCGCGCCGCCCTGCCGACGATGTCGGCTATGTGCTCGAGGTTGCGCTCGACCTCGCCGAGCCTGACCGCGAGCTGTACCGCTACTACGGTGCGGGTCTCGTCGCTCATCTCACGCTGCTGCGCCGACCGCGGGGCTCTCACTGCCCGCGTCGGCCTTCACAGCCACCGGCTGAACTCCCGGAGCTTCGAAGTCCGGCCGCTCCGACGCCCAGACGCGCGCCGGACGGAACGGCCGCGTCAGCTCCTCGCGCCAGATGTCCGCGTCGATTCGCAGTTCCTCGCGGAGCTCGCGCAGCAGCGCTCGGCGGTCGGTGCCGCGTCTGACCGCGGCGCGGGCGGCGAACTTCGCTCCGCGCAGCGGGTTCATCACGTGGTGCGGCGCCCGGACCCGGTCGAACATGTGCATCAGGTGCGGTGTCTCAGCGGCGTTGAACGAGCGCAGCGCCTCCTGAACCAGCGGCGTGACCGGGAAGATCCGTGACTCGCGGTTGCCCCAGTGGTAGCTCGCCATGCACTCCAGGTCGCGCCGGCGCTCGACCTGCAGCACGGCCCGGTCCAGGCGCGCCGGATCATGGATCACCGGAGCGACCGCCTCGCCGAGAAGCCGCCCGTAGCGCATCGCGTCACGCATGCCCTGGCCGATCACCGGGTCCTTGAAGTGGCCTGCATCCCCGGCCAGCGCCCACCCCGGTCCGCTGGATCGGCGGAAGAAGGCCGCGACGCTGCCTGTACTGCGCATCTTGGTGCGGTTCTCGGCGTCGCCGACCCGCTCGGCCGCCATCGAATTCTCAGCGAGGATGCGCTTCGTCATTCCCTCGGGGTCCTTGCGGAACAGCGAGATCTCCTCCGCCGGACCCATGAACAGGACGAGCATCCGGTCATCCGGGCAGGGGAAGACGAGCGTGTGTGTCGTGCCGGCGCGCAGCTGGGCAACGCGGCCGCGCCAGCGTGTTCCGAGGTGCGGGTCGTCGGCATAGAAGTAGGCCAGTCCGCGCCCGTTCCGCGACCCGCGATACGGCACGGCCGCGCCGACCCGGTCGGCGGTCGTTGATGCCCGGCCGTCGGCACCGATCACCAGCGAGCACCCCACGTCGTACTCGTCGCCGTCCCGATCGCGCAGTCGCACGCCGCTCGCGCGGCCCGCCGACCAGTGGACGTCGACGAGGCCGGTGCGCTCACGCACCTCCGCGCCGGCGTCGCGCGCCGTCTCCACGAGAGCCAGATCGAAGGCGGGGCGCGGGTTGCACAACGCGAAGTCGATGCCGTCTATCGGGGCGAACGGGCTGACGCACACGACCCCGTCGGCCGCCACCACTCCCTCGCGACACTCAGGAGCACCGGAGCGCCGGATCCGCGAGAGCGCGCCGAGGCGCTGCATCTCGGCGACAGACGACGGGAAGTTCAGATGAGTCGAGAGGGTGTCGGACGGAAACGGCGAGCGGTCGACGGCCAGCACACTGCGTCCCGTGTTCGCCAGCGCAATCGCCGCACCGGCTCCGGCACAGCGGGCGCCGATGATCACGACGTCGACCTGTTCGCGGGCAGATGCAGTGCTCATGCGGGAAAGCTATCCGCCGCAGGGCCATCCGGCTATCCCCACATGGAGGACGATCGACCCCCCTTCCGGGCGAACCTGCCTTGACCCGGGCGCCGCGTGGATGTCTGATGGCGTCCATGTCACTGACGCAGGCCCCTGTCCGCACCGCAGAACTGCCGCCCGCCCGCAGCGGGGACAACGTGCTCGACGGCGATGCCGCCCTGCTCGAAGGCCTGCGGCGCGAGGGCGGCGCGGCCTTCGAGCAACGCTGCCGCGAGCTCGGCGCAGCCCTGGCACAGCCCCAGGTGATCGAGTGGGGGTTCGAGGCAAACGAGCACCCTCCGGAGCTCGTGCCGTACGACCGCTCGGGATCGCGCATCGACGAGATCTCCTTCCATCCCGCATGGCACGCGCTGATGGAGTTGTCCGTGAAGCACGGAATCGCCGGCGCCGCGTGGGCCGATCCGACGCCCGGGGCCCACGTCGCACGAGCCGCGGGCTTCATCATGGTCGCCCAGGTCGAGGCCGGCATCACGTGTCCGCTTGCGATGACCTACTCGTGTGTTCCCGCGCTGCGGCTCGGCGGGGAGGCCTGCGCCGAGTGGGAGCCGCTGGTGTCCAGCGGCTCCTACGACCCGCGCCCGATCCCCGCCCGCGAGAAGCGAGGCGCCCTTGTCGGAATGGCGCTCACGGAACGGTCGGGCGGGTCGGACGTGCGATCGAGCGGCACCGTCGCCGAGCCGCTGGACGACGGCTCCTTCTCCGCGACCGGGACGAAGTGGTTCGTCTCGGCGGCCCAGTCGGATGCCTTCTTCGTGCTGGCGCACACGCCGGGCGGCATGTCGCTGCTGCTCGTCCCGCGGCGCGACGAGCATGGAGCCGTCAATGGCCTTCGCATGGACCGCCTCAAGCCCAAGCTCGGCAACAGGTCCAACCCGACCGCCGAGGTCGAGCTCGACGGCGCGCGCGGGATGCTCGTCGGCGAGGAGGGGCGCGGCGTCAGGGCGATAATGGCGATGATCGGCGGCACGCGCCACGACTGTGTCCTCGGCTCGACCGCGGTGATGCGCCTGGGCACCGCCGAGGCGATCCACTGGTCCACTCACCGCTCGGCGTTCGGGCGCAGGCTTCTCGACCAGCCGGCGATGCGCGCGGTCCTCGCCGACCTTGCAGTCGAGTCCGAGGCTGCGACGGCCGGCGCGATGCGGCTCGCCAGGGCCAACGAGGAGGCGCAGCGGGGCGATGGCGGAGCCGAGCTGCTGCGGCGGATCGCGGCGCCCGTCCTCAAGTACTGGACCTGCAAGCGCGCCCCGTGGCACGCGGCCGAGGCGCTGGAGTGTCAGGGCGGCTTCGGCTACATCGAGGAGTCGCGGCTGGCCCGGGCCTACCGCGAGGCGCCGCTGATGTCGGTCTGGGAGGGATCCGGCAACGTGCAGGCGCTCGACGTGATCCGCGCGCTCGACTCGGATCCGGCCACGCTCGAAGCGCTGCTGGCGGAGTTCGGCGAGGCGCGCGGAGCCGACGCCCGACTCGACGCGGCGGTAGAGCGGGTCACCCACACCTGTGCGAGCCTGATGCGGTCCTCGGATGACGCGGGAGAGCGCTCTGACGAGGCCGGCGCGCGACGGCTCGCGGGGTCGCTTGCGAGGTGCGTTCAGGGAGCGCTTCTCGTACGCCATGCGCCCACCGTGGTCGCCGACGCGTTCTGTGCGACGCGGCTCGGCGACGCCGACTCGCTCGGCGCGTTCGGCGAACTGCCGCCGGGGCTCGATCTCGAGGCGATCATCGAGCGCGCCCGCCCGGACGTCACCGAGCGCACGTCGTGAGGGTCGTCGCGATCCAGCCGCAGGTTGCACTCGGCGAGGTCGAGCGCAACCTCGTCCACCTCGAGGACCTCATCGGACAAGCGGCGCACGAGCACTCACCCGAGGCGATCTTCCTGCCGGAGAGCATGACGACGCCCAACCTGTACCACCGGCAGCATGCGGTCGGTCGCGCGTCCGGTCGACGGCGAGCCGCTCGCCATGCTGCGCCGCGCCGCGCGGAGCCACGACTGCCTCGTCGGCGGAGGCTTCATCGCGATCCGCGGCCGAGACACGCGCGGCACCTATGCGCTCGTGGAGCCCGACGGGTCGGCGTACCTGCACGACAAGGACCAGCCGTCGTTCTGGGAGAACAACTACTACTCCGCGGGACGCGACGACGGCGTGATCGAGACGCTCGCTGGGGCCGATCGGCCTGGCCAACGGCTTCGAGTGGGGCCGTACGCGCACCGCCGAGCGGATGCTCGGGCGAGTCAGGCTGCTCGCCGGCGGGATGCACTTCCCCTCCTTCCCGACCTGGCGCGCCACGCGGCCGTGGTTCTGGGATCGCGACCACTTCGCGCTGCTCCAGTACGCCCGCGAGACGCCGCCGGCGCATGGCCCGCATCCTCGGCGTGCCTGCGGTGCACCCTTCGCACGTCGGCGAGGTCGTCATGTCGACGCCGATGGTTCCGCGGCTGACGTGGCCGACGATCTGCGTCGGGGAGACGCGCATCTGCGATGCCGACGGAGTCACGCTCGGCCGGCTGTCGTTCGAGGACGGAGAGGGCTGGATCTCCGCCGATGTGGACATGGGCGCCACGCCGCATCCGCGCGACCCGATGCCGGCGGGCTTCTGGAACTCGCTGCTGCCGATCTCCGTGCACGCCGTCTGGCACGCAGGGAACGTGCACGGCCGGATCAAGTACGAGGCGATGAAGCGGCTGGGTCTGCACCGCTGGAAGCCCGGCGTCGACCTGCCCGCCCGGGTTCCCGCCCCAGCCGAGAGCGCCCCGGAGGAGAAGACGCCCGCGCGCTCGCACAACGGGTCCCAAGCCGCCGGATAGCCGCGCGCCTGCGGGTACCATCGGCGCAATGGAGCGCGAGCCGGACGCGCAGGTCCTAGCGCGCGCCGCTGACGCGCTGGCGGAGCTCGGCGTAAGGGTGCCGGAGGGCGTCAGCCACGACGGGCTCGTCGAGGCGCTCGACCGGGCGATAGCGCAGCGCGAGACAGAGCTTCTTCAAGCCGCGCCGACGAGCGGCCTGAGAACTCGCCTTGCCGAGTTCGCGGAACTCCAGGACCTGCGGACGAGCATCGGCGAGGAGCACCTGCGTCACCGCCTGCTTGTGTTCGGCCGTGTGCAGGAGGCGCTCGCGCGGCTGCGCGAGGTGGGCTCCACCGACGGGATGATCAGCCGCGCACCGATCGAGGTCGCGCGCGCCTGCGACATGGACCGCGTCGTGATCTACCGCGTGCAGGACCAGATGATGGTCGCCGAGGCGTTCTTCGTATCCGGCGACCCCGAGCGGGCGGCCGAGCTGCTCACGTTCAGCCGAGCCAACCCTGCCCCCCTGCGCGATCAGATGCTCGAGCGCGAGATGCTCCGGCGCAGGCGCCCGATGGTCGTGCACGACGCGCAGAACCACCCGGCCTCCTACAAGCCGTTCGTCAAGCCCTACGGCACGCACGCCTACGTCGCGGCACCGATCATGCCCGAGGGCCGGGTGATCGGGTTCCTGCACGCCGACCAGGGCCTGCGCCGCCCCCGCGACCCGGTCGGCGTCGACGCACTCGACCGGGACGCGCTGTGGGCTTTCGCCGAGGGCTTCGGCTACGCGGTCGAGCGCATGCAGCTGCTCGAGCGGCTGCGGGCGCAGGGTGACGAGGTGCGCCGCCTGATCTCGCAGACCGAGTCGGTCGTCGCGGAGCACCTGGCGGCACAGGTCGAGCTCGCCGCCGGCCCGCACGGCGTGGCGGCTGCGGCGCGCACCGCCGAGGCCCTGCTGCCCGCGTCAGAGGGCCCGGTGGGAGCACTGACCAGACGCGAGCTGGAGGTGCTCGCGCTGATCGCCGACGGTCAGACGAACAGCCAGATCGCGGGCCGCCTCGTGATCAGCGAGAGCACCGCCAAGTCCCACGTCAAGCGCATCCTGCGAAAGCTCGGCGCGGGCAACCGCGTCGAAGCCGCGGCGATGTACCTGCGCGCGCAGCCGCGCGCCTGAGTCAGGCCGGCTCGGGACGCTCGGGGAGTTCCAGCCCACGCGCCTCGAGACCTCCGCCGCGAGACCGGGACGCGGCAGCGGACGCGGACCCTCGCGCACGCCTTCGTCGCCGGTCGTGGCGGCGCCTGGCGTCTCGGGCGGCGTCGACGGCTCGTCGGGGCCGAAGACCTCCTCCTCGGACTTCCCGGCGAGCAGCGCCTCGAACTCGGGCTTCTCGATCGTCTCGCGCTTGACGAGCATCTGCGAGGTGACCTCGAGCGTCGTCGCGCTTCTCCAGCAGCAGGTCACGTGCTCGCTGATGCGCCAGCTCGACGATTCGGCGGATCTCGTCGTCGATCTCCCGCGCGATCTCGTCCGAGTAGTCGGGTTCGCGACGAGAACTCGCGCCCGAGGAACGGCTGCCCGTGGTCGTGGCCGAACACACGAGGGCCGAGCTTCTCGCTCATGCCGAAGCGCATCACCATCTGCTTGGCGGTCTGCGGTGACCTTCTCGAGGTCGTTCGACGCGCCCGTGGTGATCTCGCCGAAGACGATCTCCTCGGCGGCACGCCCGCCCAGCGTCATCGCCATGCCGTCGAGCAATTCGGCGCGCGTGGTGAGGAACTTGTCCTCCTCGGGCATCGAGATCGTGTAGCCGAGCGCCTGGCCGCGACCGATGATCGAGATCTTGTGAACGGGGTCCGAGTGCTCGAGGAAGTGACCGACGATCGCGTGGCCCATCTCGTGGTAGGCGGTGATCAGTCGCTCCTTCTCGCCCATGACCCGGGTCTTCTTCTCGGGGCCGGCGATGACGCGCATGATCCCCTCCTCCAGCTCATGCTGGGTGATCTCACGCTTTCCGCTGCGCGCCGCGAGCAACGCCGCCTCGTTGATCAGGTTGGCGAGATCGGCGCCCGTGAAGCCGGGTGTCTGGCCGGCCAGCGCGTCGATGTCGATCTCCTTGGCCAGCGGCTTGCCGCGCGTGTGGACGTCGAGGATCTTGGCGCGGCCCTTGCGGTCCGGGCGGTCGACGACGATCTGGCGATCGAAGCGGCCGGGCCTGCAGCAGTGCCGGGTCGAGGATGTCGGGACGATTGGTGGCCGCGATCAGGATGATGTTGTCGGTCATCGTGAAGCCGTCCATCTCGACGAGCAGCTGATTGAGCGTCTGCTCGCGCTCGTCGTGCCCGCCGCCGAGGCCGGCGCCGCGGTGACGTCCGACGGCGTCGATCTCGTCCATGAAGATGATGCAGGGCGAGTTCTGCTTGGCCTGCTCGAAGAGGTCGCGCACGCGGCTCGCGCCGACGCCGACGAACATCTCGACGAAGTCGGAGCCGGAGATCGAGAAGAACGGAACGCCGGCCTCGCCGGCGACGGCCCGCGCGAGCAGCGTCTTGCCGGTGCCCGGCGGCCCGAAGAGCAGCACGCCCTTGGGTATTCGCGCCCCGAGGGCCTGGAACTTCTTCGGGTTCTCGAGGAACTCCTTGATCTCGTGGAGCTCCTCGACGGCCTCGTCTGCGCCCGCGACGTCGCGGAAGCTGATCTTCGGCGAGTCCACCGACATTCGCTTGGCGCGCGACTTCCCGAACGACATCACCTTCGAGCCGCCGCCCTGGACCTGGTTCATCAGGAAGATCCAGAAGCCGATGAAGATCAGGAACGGGAAGACGTAGGTGAGCGCCGCCACCCATGCGCTCGACTTGCGTCCCTGCACGTTGTAGCTGTCGATCTTGTTCTGCTGCTCGGCGGCCGCCAGCTGGGCGTCCAGCCGGTCCGCTCCGCCGTCCGTGTAGCCGGTCTCGTAGGGCTTGCCCTCGCCCTCGCGCGGGGTCACGATGATCGTGTTGTTCTTGGTCTTGAGCTCGACGGTCTTGACGTCGCCGGCGTCGAGCTGGGCCAGGAACTGGCTGTACGTGGGCGGCTTCTCCTGCGTGCCGGTGTTGATCAGCCGCTGCGCGAAGAACGCCAGCAACACCACGATCAGGATCGGGAACGCAGCGCTCTTGAAGAACCTGGACAAGGGGGTGAGGGTACCAGCAGGAGCCCGTGATTCTCGCCACTGCGGACGGTTTTCAGTGCACTGCGATCAGTTCGCGAGAGCCGCGACGTACGGCAGGTTTCGCCAGCGCTCGTCGTGGTCCAGCCCATACCCGATGGCGAACCGGTTCGGTATCTCGAAACCGGTGTAACGGATCGGTACCTCGGCCTTGCGCCGCTCGGGCTTCGTCAGCAGCGCGCAGACCTCGAGCGACGCCGGTTCGCGCGCACCGAGGTTTCGCAGCAGGTACTGGAGGGTGAGACCCGAGTCGACGATGTCCTCGACGATCAGCACGTCGCGCCCCGCAATCGACGCATCGAGGTCCTTGAGTATCCGCACGACCCCGCTCGAATCCGTCGCCGAGCCGTAGGACGCCACCGCCATGAAATCGACCTCGCAGGTCCCGGGGATCTGGCGCATCAGGTCAGCCAGAAAGAACATGGCGCCCTTCAGAACACCGACCAACAGCAGATCGCGACCCTCATAGTCCTCGCTTATCTGGCGGCCGAGCGCCCGCACGCGCTCCTTCAACTGGTCCGGCTGGACAAGGATCTCGCCGATCGGTGGGCCGGTCATCGACGAGGCAATCTAGTCCACGGACCCCGGCAGCGACGGTGTGCGCTCGAATCGCAGCACCCCGCCCGCGACCACGGCCCGCGCCCCATCTCCGACGTCGAGGGCGCCTGACTCGCCGAGCGCGAGCAGGTCCTCCAGCCGCGACGGCGCTCGCGCGCAGAGCGCGCCGGTCGCGTCCTCCGCGAGTCGCCGGACGACGAGCCGCGCCAAGGCCGCGGGGAGTGAGGCGAGATGGTCGAGCGCGATCCCGTCGTGGCCGCCGAGCGACCTGCTGACGACCAGATCCAGCACCTCCGCCTCTTCGCCCAGCAGAGCCGCAGTCCGCAGCACGTTCTGCTCGGCCGCCGGGTGCACGGCGCGCAGGGCCGGCACCAGGCCGGCCCGCACGCGTGACCTCGCGAAGCGATCATCGACGTTCGCTGCGTCCTCGCGCCACTCGAGACCACGGGCGCGACACCAGTTCGCGGTGTCCTCGCGCGTCAGGCCGGCGCGCAGCAGCGGTCTGACGAGCAGCCCGCGATCGTCGCGCATCCCGAGCAGGGCGCGCCGGCCGGGCGAGGCGGCAAGCCGGTAGAGGATCGTCTCCACCTGGTCGGTCGCTGTGTGCGCCGCCGCCAGTCGCGCGCCGCGCGCGGCGGCGATTCGCGCGCCCACCCCGTAGCGCACGTCGCGCGCCCAGGCCTGCAGATTGCCCCGCGCCTCGCCCGGGGCCGGCGCCCGCTCGACCTCGAGGCCGACTGCGAGCCGGCTGCAGATGCGCGCGCAGTGTTCGGCATCTTCGTCGGCCTCGCGGCCGCGGAGCCCGTAGTGCACGTGCAGGGCGCTGACAGCCTCCCGCCCCGCGATCAGCATCGCGAGATCGAGCAGGCAGATCGAGTCACGCCCCCCGGACAGAAGCACCACGACGGGCTGCCCGGGCGGCAGCAGCCCGCCTGCGGACACGCGCGCAGCGATCGCCTCGGTGACCGCATCCACCGCTCAGGCCTCGTCGGCCAGGTCGGCCAGGAACATCTCGGTCGTATCGGTGAAGCCCTTCAGGCGTACCTCGCCGATGCGCTCGAACGTCAGGTGGGACCCAGCGGCCTCCACGACGGCGCGCGTGACGATGACCTCGCCGGCAGCCGCTCGTGCGGCCACGCGTGACGCGAGGTTGACCTCAGCGCCGAAGTAGTCGCCGTCGCGGTACACGACCTCGCCCGCGTGGATGCCGATCCGCGGCTGCGGCCGGTCGGGAATCATCATCTGGAAGCCGAGCGCCCAGTCGACCAGCGCCGCCGTGTCGCCGGACACGACCATCACCTCGTCGCCGACCGTCTTGACGATCCGCGCATCGGTCGGGAGCGTGTGCCTGACGTTCGCGACGAAGTGCTCGACGACGGTCGCCGCCTCCTCGTCTCCGCGCTGCTCGGTCAGCTGCGTGTAGCCGGCGAGGTCGGCGAAGGCGATCGCCACGCGCACGCGGCCGAGCTCCGCCCCGGCCACATCGAGATCGGCCTCCATGTGGCCGATCGACGTCCTGCTCGACGAAGTGGCGCAGGAACCGACGGTGCACGAGCTCCATGATCGGCGAGGCGATGCGGCAGCAGCTGTGTGACGAGCTCGTCGATCTGCGATGCCACCTCGAGCCCGTCGATCCCGTCGCGCATCAGCGGCTCGTGCACGTAGAGGTGCGACAGGCGCACCTCGGCGTCGGCGATCTGCTGCGAGAGCCTGGCCGTAGACCCGCGTCAGCTGCAGCAGGGCGGCGAACGGATAGCCGGCGCGCAGCACGTCGGCGAGGTGATGGAGCAGTTCGAGGTCCTCGTCGCCGACCTCGTCGGCGGTTCCGGCGGTGAAGCCGAGCGTCCCGTAGATCCGCTCGATCAGCGCGGGCTCGAGGCCCGTGAGCTTGCGATGCCTCCTTGAGCGAGTACTGAACCTGCACCGCCGGCAGGAGGTCCTCGAAGTAGTCGAACGCGAGCCGGCCGTCACGGATCGCGCGGCGGATCTCGGCGATCGAGTGGCCGCGCTCGCGCAGGCGAGCGACGATCCGCGACGTGCGCGGTGGCGAGCGGCGGTCCAGCCGGCGCCCGCTCCGAGGTGCGTCCGGGACGATTCCCGTCGGCGACCCAGCGACGCAGCGTGGAGACCGAGATGCCGGCGCGGCTGGCGACCTCGTCGCTGCTGGCGGCGTGAAGCGACACGAACTGACTCTCCGGGCGGGCGCCTCAGACCAGGAGGTGCGGCTAGCGCTCCTCGACGACGGCGCGGAACTGCGCGAAGACCGGCTTGGTGATCGGGATCAGCGCGAGCGCGGCCCTGATGTCGCCCGCCGGTCCTGATCCGGCGACGCGCGATCGCGATCGGCACGTTCTCCTTGCCCTGGAAGTAGCGGATCGCGTCTCCGCGCTCATCGTCATCCGCACCTTGGAGTCCCAGTCGGCGTCCTCGCCCCACTCCCAGTGGAGGTTGCCGTCTTCGCCCCGGGTCGTCGGCGCGCACGTTGAGGACGATGTCGACGTCGTCGAAGTCGAAGCGCTGAGGCACGTCGGCGTCGTGGAGCCTTGGGCCCCATGTCCGGGTCCTCGCTCATCAGCGAGAAGACGGCGTCCATCGCCTCCTTGAACTCCCGGTTCGACCTGATCGTGATCCCCACGGCCGGTTCCTCCTGTAGCGGTCTCAGCCGCCCGAGCCGCCGGCGGGCTTCCTGGCGCTCTTGCGCGCGACGGGCTTCTTGGGCTTGGGCTTCGGCGTGGGCTTCGGCGCTGCTCCGCGCGGCGACTTGGGCCGGGCGG
The DNA here is from genome assembly GCA_963714935.1 of uncultured Actinomycetes bacterium. Classification (GTDB taxonomy): domain Bacteria; phylum Actinomycetota; class Thermoleophilia; order Solirubrobacterales; family Solirubrobacteraceae; genus F1-60-MAGs163. Next base: position 27,575 of record CAVQQA010000002.1, on the reverse strand, counting down.
CGCGCTCGAGAGCGCTGAGCCTCACTTCGATGGCGTCGAGCCGCTCATCCAGGCGCTTCACGTCCTCTGCGCTCGACGGCCGCAGGTCCTCGAGCGCCTCGCGAACTCGCTCGTGCGGCCGACGTGAGCTCGTCGGCGAGATCGACCGCGCGCTCGCGGCCAAGCTGCGCGCCGGCCGCCTGGAACGCCGAGTCGACGGCCGACCGCACCTGGTCGGCTCGCGAACCCGGACCGCTCCCGGCCGGCCTGCTGCTGTCGCTCGTGGGCATGTGGCGCACACTATCCTCGCGCGCCGGTGCAGCGGCAACCGCGCCACATCCACCCGACGGCGCCGCTCGCGCCACGCGCGCTGCTTCCAGGCGATCCGGGTCGCGCGCTGCTGCTGGCGCAGCACCTCACCGACGCGCCGCTGATGTTCAACCACAACCGCGGCCTATGGGGCTACACGGGTGAGGCGGCCGACGGCGAGCCGCTGACGATCATGAGCCACGGGATGGGCGGGCCCAGCGCAGCGATCGTCGTCGAGGAGCTGTGCATGCTCGGCCTGCGGACCTTCGTTCGAGTCGGTACGTGCGGAGCGCTGGATCCAACGCTCCGCGTCGGCGAGCTCGTGGCCGCCACCGGGGTGATCCCGGCCGACGGGACGAGCCGCGCGCTCGGGGTGAACTCGAACGTCGAGCCGGACGGCGCCCTCGACGCGTGAGCTGGCATCGCGCGCAGATCACGCCGGGCTGATCGCCTCGACCGATCTGTTCTACGACGACGACGAGCGGCACGCCGAGAGCATGGCGCTCGCTCGGCGCGATAGCGGTCGAGATGGAGGCCGCGACGGTGCTCACGGTCGGCGCGCGCCGCGGTGCACGCGGCGCCTGCCTGCTCGCCGTGAGCGACGCGCGAGCCGGGCGGCGGCGAGCGGCTCGCAGGCGAGGACCTGGAGGCTGCCTCGATACGCCTCGGCCAAGTGGCGCTCGACGCGCTCGCGGCCACCTGATGCGTTGATCGCGGGCCGCTCCGGTCAGGAGGGCTTGCGACCCGCGGAACGCGTCCGCGAGACCCCCTGCTTGCCCGTCGTCTTCGACTTGGCGGGCGGTCTTGAGCTTGGGCTTCTTCGGCGGCGGCGCCAGCGCCGTCACGGAGGCCGCCATCTCGCTGACGGCCGCATCGAGTGACGCGAGGCGCTGCTCGAGCGCAGCGAGCCGATCGCCCTCCGTGCCGCCGTCGTCGCCGCGCGCGATCCTGTCGGCGAGCCGGTCGACTCCGTCCTCGATGCCCTCGAGGCGCTGGCCGACGGACCGGACGCGCCTGGTCAGGCGTTCCAGGTCAGCCGCCGAAGGCAGGTTGAGCGCACCCATGGCCGCCTCCTGGGCCTGCGCCGCCCGCTCGCGCGCCTCCAGTGTCCGCTTCAGTGCGCCGGTCACGAGCGCGCTGTCAAGCAGTTCCTGCGCGATGCGCCCGAGAGCCTCCTCACCCTGCCGGCTGAGCCGCGCTCGCAGACCGTCGTCCGCCGTCTCGTCGTTCATCTGCATGGCCTCTCGGATCTCCGGTCGGTGTCCGCTGCCCAAACCGTACCGGCCCGCGGCCCCCGGCGCCCGAGCCTCGGACGTCACCATCAGGCTCGACTTGAACCTTATGTCCAAGCCCGGAAGCGCCCCCTCCACCAATCGGCCGTTCGGGGGTCAAGCACTCGGCCCGGTTTCGCCGAAGGGGACTGCATTGGTGACCGCGGCCGCGGTCCGTCCTCCCCGAGATCGAGCACCCTTGCCCTCCAACCCCCGCAACCGCCGCAGCACGGCTACACGCAAGCCTGTGCGGTCCGCCCGCGCTGGTACCGTTCGCGCGGCTCCGCTACGACAACCGCCTGCCCGGACCGGCAGGCGTCGAAGTGGGCGCCGGGGATCAGATGTTCGTCCGCACGCTGCTCATCGCGATCATCGCCGCGCTCGCCGCCCTCTCAGCGGGCGTCGCCGCTGCAGGCGCTGACGACCCCACCGCGGGCAGCGAGGCCACGATCGAGCAGCCGCTGTGCATCGCGGCGGACGGGACCACGCATGTCGCACCTGCAGGAACAGCTGCCGGAGCGCCCGCCCCGTGCCCGCCGGGTCACCCCGCGGCATCCGCCCCGCCTCCGAGCACCGAGCCCCCCGCGAGCGAACCGGCCCCACCCCCCGCGAGCGAACCGGCCCCAGCCCCCCGCTCCGGCCGAGCCGGCACCGCCTGCTGCGACGGCCGAACCCGAGCCGATGACCACGGCGCCCAGCGGCGCGACGGTCGAGCCGCAGCCGATCGAACCCGGCGCCGGCGTTCCTGACCCTCGACCTGACGTCAAGACGAGGGCGAAGGGGCAGCGCCCCAAGGCGAAGCCGCGCCGCAGCCGCTCCCCGCGCCGCAGCACGGACGGCCCGCAGCCGACCGGCGGCGCAGCGGCGGGGCCGTCGTCCGACGCCCCGTTCATCGCCGCCCCTGCGCCGGCCCCGCGCGCGATCCCGAACATCCTGCTCGACCGCTTTCAGATCCCGCCGTTCCTGCTCCCGCTGTACCAGGCGGCGGGCGTCGAATACGGCGTGCGCTGGGAGATCCTGGCGGCGATCAACAGCATCGAGACCGACTACGGCCGCAACCTCAACGTGAGCTCGGCCGGCGCCGTCGGATGGATGCAGTTCATGCCCGCGACCTGGGAGATGTACGGCGTCGACGCGAACGGCGACGGACGCAAGGATCCCTACAACCCCGTCGACGCCATCTTCGCGGCGGCCCGCTACCTCAAGGCGGCCGGCGCCGGTGACAGCCTGAGGCGCGCGATCTGGGCGTACAACCACGCCGACTGGTACGTCAACGACGTGCTCGGGCGGGCCCAGACGATCAGCGCCTCCCTGACGAGGTCGTCGCCTCGCTGGCTGGTCTCACGCTCGGCCGGTTCCCGATCGCGGGACGCCGCTCGACGTACGCCGGCCGACTGAGCACGAAGGGCGCCCGCGCCGCCGGAACGAACGCCTCGGTACCGGTCGCGGAGAGCAGCGGGCGGCGTGGAATGCTGATCTACGCAAAGGCCGGTGCGCCCGTCGTCGCAGTCCAGGACGGCGTCATCGTCGCGATGGGCAAGAGCAGGCGCCTTGGCAACTTCGTACGCATGCGGGACGCCTACGGCAACCGCTACGTGTACGCGCACCTGGCGACGGTCGCGACAACCCACCCCGTACCGCGGAAGCGCCGCGCGAGCTCACGCGCGATCCGCCGGGAACTCGGCCTCGACGGCCGCGACCCGAAGCCCCGCCGCGCCGCCACGGCCGGCCGCCGCGTCAAGCGCGCCGCGGCGCCGAAGCTCGAGAGCGCCGCCACCACCCCCGCGGTCGCCGCGATCATCGACCGCCCGCGCGCCGCCGCCGCGGCTGTCATGAGCGGCGGCATTGCACTGCCCACGGGCGCGACCTCCTACGACTCCTGGTTCGCGCAGCCCTACGAGCTCGACCCCTCGGAAGTCGTCCTGCGCCCGCTGAAGAAGGGCTCGCGGGTGATCGGTGGAACGATCCTCGGGCGCATCGGCCGCGCCTCCCTGGCACGCGAGGGCGCCGTCCGCGAGGTCGACCGCCGCGCCGAGCGCGCGATCGCGAAGGCCGAGAACGTGAGGCGCGCCGCGCACCTGTGGTTCGAGATCCGCCCCGCGGGCAGCTCGTCGCCGCGGATCGACCCCAAGCCGATCGTCGACGGCTGGCGCCTGCTCGACGCGACCGCCGTCTACCGCGCGAAGAGCGCGCTGGCGCGCGGGAGCGGAACCTCGCGCAAGCTCGAGTGTCGGACAGATCCTGCTGATGAGCAAGGAGCAGCTCCAGGACCACGTCCTCCAGAACCCGGACATCGAGATCTACGGCTGTGGCCGACAGGACATCCGCGCCGGCATCGTCGACCGGCGGGTCCTGGCATCACTCGAGTTCCTGGTCGCGAAGGGCATGAGGCCGACTGTGACCAGCCTGCGCTGCGGTCACGGCTACTACACCAGCAGCGGCAACGTCTCGCATCACAGCTATGGCGCAGCCGTCGACATTGCGGCGATCAACGGCACCCCGGTGTACGGCAACCAGGGCGCGGGATCGATCACCGACAAGGCTGTCCGGGCTCTGCTGAGCCTTCAGGGCACAATGAAGGCATCGCAGATCATCACGCTGATGAAGTACTCCGGAACGGACAACACCTTCGCGATGGGTGATCACGACGATCACATCCATCTGGGCTTCGATCCGCGCGAGAGCGAGGCGGCCAGCGTCCTTCGGCCCGGCCAGTGGGACCGGCTGATCGGCGGTCTGGCACGCGTGCCCAACCCGATCGTGCCGCTCGAGCCGAGCTCCGCGTCGATCGAGGTCACGCAGCAGGCCACGGCAGGCTCGGACGGCGACGAAGAGCGCCGCTGAGGCCGGTCCGCTGGAGCCCGCACCCCAGTTCCGCTTCGTCCAGGTCGAGATTCCCTGGCCGCTCGGCCCGGCCGACGGGCGCTACGTGATCCGCGGCCACGCCGGCGAGCCCGCCTACGTGCTGGTGCTCAGCACGCTCGGCGCACCTGAGCGACGCCGGACGCTCGGTCGCAGACGCCCGACACACGCCGCTCCCCAGCCACCTCCGACACCCGTCGTGACCACGCGCGCGACGCTCGTCGGTGCCACGCCACTCGAAGAGCCCGGCGAGCGCTGGCTGGACGGCGCCGACCTGGAGCACGAGGCTCGAGCGGCGCTTGCGATGCTCGCGTCGGTCGTACATCTCCACCGCAGCGCGGCCGCAGACCCGCGTGTACCGGTCATCACCCGCGAGCGTGCGCTCGTGCTGCGCGTGGGCTACGGAGCCGGCGAACAGGTCGCCGATGGACGCTGGTCAGCCGCCGTCGAGCTCCCCGCTCCGAAGCCCGGACGTCGTGAGCGGTCGGGCGTCCTGCGACCTCAGGAGAGGCTCGCGGCGATCCTCGGCGGCCGCGACGTGGCGCTGGCATGCGAGGAGCTGACGCTGCGCGCGCGGTTGGACGCGGACGCCGGGCGCTGGCGCGAGGCGACCTTTCAGGTCCGGGTGGCGCTCGAAGCGGCGATCGCGGAGCTGAGCCCGTGGGCCGGGCAGGGCGACGTCGCGGAGCGAATCGGCGAACTCCGCTCGCTGCGCGGCGAGGTCGGAGATGCGGCCAACCGCGCGCTCGAGGGCGGCCTCGACGAGCAGCGCGTCGGAGCCGTGAAGCACGCGCTGGAGCGCGTCGAGGCGGCGCTGCGGGCGCGTACGCAGGCGGAGCTGGGGAGCTGAGCCGACGGCTCGGGGATCACAGCGCGGCCAGGAGCGAACGCAGCTCGTCAACAACATCTCCGGTGAGTTTCACCGCCGCCAGATCGTCACAGGGCGTTGGTCCCTGCGTTATGAGTGCGACATTCCCGCCGCCGCGCAGCGTGAACCCCGGCAGCTGCGCGACCGGATGCACCTCGAGTGAACTGCCGACGCACAGGAGCACATCTGCGCCTGACGCGAGGGCATGGGCGCGCGCGAGCGCCTCCTCAGGCAGGAACTCGCCGAACAGAACCACGTCGGGCTTGAGCGGCCGGCCGCAGGAGCAGCGCGGCACGCCGCGTGCGTCGGCACGCAGCCGTTCACGCGTCTCCTGGAGGCCCACCTGCTCACGGCAGTCGAGGCACGAGCTGTGCTCGATCGTGCCGTGGACCTCGACGACCTCCCCGCTGCCCGCCTTGCGGTGCAGCATGTCGATGTTCTGAGTGATCACCGCGTCGAGGCTGCCGCGGCGCTCCAGCTCGGCCAGCGCATCGTGGGCGCCGTTGGGGATCTTGTCCTCGAGCGCCGCAAAGCGCTCGCCGTAGAAGCGCCAGAAGCGCTCGGGGTCGGCGCGCCAGGCGTCGATGTGGGCGACCTCCATCGGGTCGACGTCTGCCCAAAGCCCGGTACCGGGCGTGCGGAAGTCCGGTATGCCGGACGGGACGGAGATGCCGGCACCGGTCAGCGCGACCACCGAGCGCGCCTCGCGGACAAGCTCCGCGAGGCGCTCCACCTGCCTCGACGCGCTCGCCGGGACGGCCCTCACGCTCCGGTCCACTTGGCCTTGCGCTTGCCGAGGAAGGCGCTGATGCCCTCCTTGCCGTCAGCGCTCTGGAAGGCCCTCGCGAAACCGACCTTCTCTGCCTCGATGCCCTCGTCGAGGTCGCCCTTGCCGGAGACCTCCTTGATCGCCTGGACCGCGAGCGGTGCCTGCTCTGCGAGCCGCCTGCCCCACGCCAGGGCGCTGTCGAGCAGCTCGTGATCCGGCACCACGCGGTTGACGAGGCCGTACTCGTACGCACCGTCGGCACCGAGCGGGTCGCCGATCAGGTTCATCTCCAGCGCCTTGTTCTCGCCGACGAGACGCGGAAGGCGCTGTGTGCCGCCGAAGCCCGGGATGATTCCGAGCTTGATCTCGGGCTGACCGAACAGCGCGGACTGAGCCGCGACACGCACGTCACACGACATCGCGAGCTCGCAGCCGCCGCCGAACGCCAGGCCGTTGACGGCCGCGATCGTCGCGACCGATGAGCGCTCGAACTCGCGAAGCAGGCCATGCCCGCCGTTGATCAGTTCGGCACCGCTCGACTCGTCCATCTGCGTGAACGCCTTGATGTCGGCTCCCGCGCTGTAGAGCATCGGATTGGATGAGGCGATCACCAGTGAGCGCACGCCGGACGCGTTGACCGCGTCCCATACCTTGCGCAGATCCCCGACCACCTGCGGCGAGATCGAGTTCATCTGGCCGTTCGCTAGCCAAGCGATCGCGACGTCGCCGCGCGTCTCCAGCTTGACGACCGCCTCGTCGCCCGCCGGCTGCTCGGCATCGGCCTGCGGATAGGCGTAGAAGCCCTGGCCGCTCTTCGTGCCCAGGCGGCCCTGCGCGACCAGGCGCCGCAGAATCGTCGGCGGGGTGAAGCGCTCGCCCCACTTCTCGACTGCGTTCTCGAGGCGCTCCAGCACCACGTCAAGACCTTCGACGTCGGCCTTCATGAAGGGCGGCAGCAGCCCGCGGCGGGGGTCCAGGCCGGCACCGGCCATCATGCCGAAGTCGATGTCGCGATGAGTTGCGACGCCCTCCTCCAGCACCAGGCACGCCTCGACGAAGGTCTTCAGCGTGAGCATCTCGACCAGGCGCTCGACGTCCGGGGCGCCTTCACCCGCGAGATTGGCCTCTCCTGCCGGCGAGTAGAAGCCGTCGCCGCCGGTCTTGGCGCCGAGCTTCCCGTCCGCGACGAGCTTCTGCATCCCCTTGGGCACGTAGAAGCGGTCGCCGTACGACTGCTGGAGGTGCTCGGCGACGTGCAGCACCGTGTCCAGGCCGAGCAGATTCACGAGGAAGTACGGCCCCATCGGCACGACGTTCGCCGCTCCCACGCCCTCGTCGATCTTCTTGATCGAGAGCCCTTCATCCTCCTGCGCACGCCAGACCTCGGAAATGCCGGAGTTGAGGATCCGGTTGACCACGAATCCCGGCACCTCGGCACAGGTGATCGGCTGCTTGCGGATCGCCTGGGCGAAGGTGACCGCCGCCTGGACCGTCTCCGGCGAGGTGTCCTCGCCCTCGATCACCTCGATCAGCGGCATGATCGACGCCGGATAGAAGTAGTGGAACCCCACGACCTTTTCGGGGCGCAGCGTCGCCTCGCCGATCTCCGTGATCGAAAGCGACGAGGTGTTCGACGCAAGGATCGCGTGGCCCGGCGTGCACGCGTCCAGCTCTGCGAACACCGCCTGCTTGATGGCCATCTTCTCCGGCACGGCCTCGATCACGAAGTCGACCTCGCCGAAGCCGTCGTAGGTCGTCGTGCCGGTGATGCGCCCGAGGACCTCCTCGATCTGCGCGGCAGCCTGCTGCTCGGTGATCTTGCCCTTCTCGGCGAGCTTGTTGATCTGGCCCGAGGTGACGTTGCGCGCCTCCTCGAGACCCGCATCAACGAGTTCCTGGGCGATGTCCTTGATGATTACGGGAATTCCGGCGGCGGCGATCGTCTGCGCGATCTGGCCGCCCATGGTGCCGGCGCCGACGACGGCGGCCTTGAACACGAACATGGGTCAGGGTCTCCTTGCGTGACAGGGGGCGCAGCGACGCCCGAGGCGGCGAATCCTACCCAACCGGTTCGGCTTGCAGCTCGCGCGCGAAGCGCAGCAGCGTGCGGCGAAGCGAGTCCGTCTGGGCTCGGCGCACGAATAAGCGGTCGACCAGCGCCGTGAAGGCCTTGCGGTCCTTGATGTCGTACTCGAGCTCGAGTCTGATGCGGAGCGCGCCGCCGTCGAGCGTCTCGAATCGCACTGTCTGCCGCCCCCGGATCTGCGAATCCTGCACGTCGAGCTGCTGCCCGACGCGCGCCTCGTAGGCGATGACCTTCTCGAGCACGCGGCCGCGGCCCCCTGCGAAGGACTCCCACTTGACGACCGCACCGGCTCGGGGGTAGTCCCCCTCCACCGCGTGTACGTGCTTGAGGCCGTCGACGAACGACGGCCAGCGCAGGCGGTCGTACCAGAGCGCCTCCGCGTCGGCGATGCGCCGGTCGGGCACGTCGACCGACGCATGCACCCGGCTCACGGCGTCGCCCCAGCAGACTGCGCCAGCGCGCCGCGCAGCCGGTCGACGGCGCGTGCGGCCGCATCGAGCCGGGGGACGACCTCGGCGCGCAGCCGCTCGCGCTCGGCCTCTCCCAGCTGCGTAACCGCATAGAAGCGGCGCGAGCGGCGCTCCGGATGCTCCCAGGAGCCGGTGATCAGACCGCGCTCTTCGAGCGCGCGCAGCAGCGGGTACATCGTGTTCGGATTGACGACGAGCAGGCCGCCGCTGAGCTCGCCGATCGCCTCGATCAGTCGATTGCCGTACGACGGCCCCGCCCCGAGGAGCTGAAGGACGAGCAACGGCAGAACCCCTGCCCGCCGCAACTCACCGGCGATCGGGTCACCGGACCCGGCGCCGCTCGTCTCGGCACCCGCGGCCGCTGCGTGAGCGCCGGTCGCCGCTCGCGCGGTCTCGATCGGCGCGGCCTGCGCGACGGCCGACTCGGTCTCACGGCGGGGCACCCACCCAGTATCGCGAAGCACGCTGACGACTCAGCGGTCGATCAGGTCATCGAGCGAGCGCTGCTCGGGATTGACGGCCCTGCCGGCGTCTGCGCGTGGGCGGCCTCGCTTCGCCCAATGCTCGAGCACGTCGCGCGCCTTGACCTGACGATGGCTGACTCCACGCTCGAGCGGCTCGACCTGCAGGCCACCGGGCGCCGTGCCGCGAACCAGCGCATGGAAGACGCGGCCGCGAACGCTGACGCGGACGACGTCGCCGGGATTGATGGAATCAAGGCGCATTGACTGCCTGCATCATCGCCGCTCGCGGCCGGCCGGTCGAGCAGGCTCTGTCATCGGTTCGTAATGCCCGCTGAGCGATACTCGAGGCTCGGTCCGAGCACGGACCGCAAGCCAAGCGACCACCGGAGAACCCGATGCGCCGACTTCTGCTCCTGACACTCATGATCGCCTCCCTGACGGCGGCCGGTTGCGGGTCCGACTCAGGCTCCGAGCCCGGAGCGACACCCCCCGTGACGGGAGCGGCCAGTCAGCCCGCCACCGAGACGCAGGCCACCGAGGCGCCTGCTGAGACGACCAGGGCGAAGGGGACCACGATCAGGATCTCCGACAGCCAGTTCGGCAAGATCCTCTTCGATGCCGACGGGCAGGCGATCTACCTGTTCGACAAGGAGAAGTCCGACAAGAGCGAGTGCTACGACGCCTGCGCCGATGAGTGGCCGCCGGTCCTCACCGCCGGCGCCCCTCGGGCGGGGTCGGGCATCGATCAGGGCCTGCTCGGAACGACCGAACGCGACGACGGCCGGGCACAGGTGACGTACAACGGCCACCCGCTCTACTACTACGCCCACGAGGGCCCCGGCGAGGTCAAGTGCCACGACGTGCCGGGGTTCGGCGGAACCTGGCTGGTGCTCGACGGTTCCGGCGACGCGGTCGCCTGACCGCTCCGCGGGACGACGAAGGCCGCCCGACGGGGCGGCCTTCGAACGACAGCGGGTGCGGCGGACCAAGGCCGGGCCGCGAGGGGGCTAGGCGGCGGCCGGCTCCTCGACGCGGCGCGGGAGCAGCGTCTCGCGGGCGATGACGAGGCGCTGGATCTGCGACGTGCCCTCGTAGAGCTGCATGATCTTCGCGTCGCGCATCAGCTTCTCGACCTTGTACTCCTTGATGAAGCCGTAACCACCGAAGACCTGGACGGCCTCAGTCGTGACCTCCATCGCGGTGTCGGCCGCGAAGCGCTTCGCGTGCGAGGACTCGATCGTGTTGCGCCCGCCCTGGTCGAGCAGGACGGCGGAGTTCCACGTCGCCAGGCGCGAGAGGTGGACCTTCGTGGCCATGTCCGCGATCAGGAACTGGATCGCCTGGTGCATCGCGATCGGCACCCCGAACTGAACGCGCTCCTTCGAGTAGTCGGTCGCCATCTCGAACGCAGCGCGCGCGATGCCCGTCGCCATCGCCGCCACGCCGGGGCGCGTGCGGTCGAGCGTCGTCATCGCGAGCTTGAAGCCGTGGTTCTCCTCGCCGAGCATGTTCTCGACGGGGACCTCGGTGTCGTTGAAGGTGATCGTCGCGGTGTTCGACGCGCGCTGGCCCATCTTGTCTTCCTTCTTGTCCACCGTGACCGTGTCGTCCTTGTCCACGACGAAGGCGGTGATGCCGCGGTGGCCCGCGTCCTTGTCGGTCTTCGCGTAGACGGTGAACCAGTCCGCGTAGCCGCCGTTGGTGATGAAGCACTTCGAGCCGTTGAGGACGTACTTGTCGCCCTTGCGCACAGCGCTCGTCCGCATCCCGGAGACGTCTGAGCCGGCATTCGGCTCAGTCAGGCAGAAGGAGGCGTACTTCGGTGCCTCGGTCAGCATGCCGAGGTACTTCTTCTTGGTCTCCTCGGAGCCTCCGACGAGCAGCGGCGCGCCGGCGAGGCCGTTGGCGCCGATCGAGGTGGCGATGCCCGAGCAGCCCCAGGCCAGCTCCTCCTCGATGATGCAGCCCTCGAGGAACGAGGCGCCGGGGCCACCGTACTCCTCGGGGACGTGGTTGTTCATCAGCCCGAGCTCCCAGGACTTCTCGAGAACGTCGGCAGGCCACGAGGCGTGCTCGTCGTGCTCCCAGGCGACGGGGCGGATCTCCTTCTCGGCGAAGTCATGCGCCATCTCGCGCAGTGCCTTCTGCTCGTCGGTCAGCGTGAAGTCGACCATGGCGGCGTTTCTCCTTGAAAGCGGAACGTCGACGCGGGCGTTCGACTGCGGCCCAGCGTCCTAGATTGACTGGTCAGTCAATATTACCCCGAAACGCGGTCAGAAGTACATATGCGACCCTTACCCGAGTGGAATCGGCGTTTGTGATCGTCCTGTACCTGGTAGTCGGGGTCGGCGCGGTCATTGCAGTCGTGGCGTTCGCCGGAGCGGGCAAGGTCTACGACCAGATCGGCAAGGGACTGCTGTCGCTGCGCGACGGCAACGACCGGCCCGCCCGCGAGAGCCTCAGCGGGGCAGCAGCCTCCGCCGAGCGCGAGGACGAGATACGCCAGCTCCTGGAGGCCCGCAATGCGGTTCGCCGCCGCGCCGGCAAACGCGAGCTCGACGTCGATGCGGAGCTTGCTGCGCTGCTGCGGCCCGCAGCCGACCCGTCGCTCGAGGCTGAGGTGCGTGCGTTCGTGGTCGCCCGCAACGAGCGCCGCGAGCGCCGCGGCCAGCCACCTCTCGAGGTCGAGGCCGAAGTTGCGCGTCAGCTCGCTGAGCTGAGCTGAGCCGCGGCGCCCGCCGCCGTGTCCAGCCCAGATCCCTCGCCATCATCTGAAGGCGGGCCGCCGTCACGCCTGTCGGCGATCACCGACAGGACCATCCCGGCCGCGAACAGGCCGATGACGAGCGAAAGGCTGATCAGCGCCGGAACCTTCCACAGGTCGGCGATCATCAGCTTGACGGCCACGACTCCGAGGACGATGGCGACCGTCTGGTTGAGGTAGCGGAAGCGACGGATCAGCTCCTCGACGAGCACGAACAGCGCCCGCAGGCCGAGCAGGGCGAATCCGTTCGCAGCCCAGATCACAAGCGCGTCGTCGGTGATCGCAAAGGCGGCGGGAATCGAGTCGACTGCGAACGCGATGTCGGCGGCGACCACGCTGATCAGCGCCAGCGCGAGCGGCGTCAGCATCCGGCGCCCGTCCTCGCGCACGGAGAAGTGGCCGGCCCGATATCCCGTCACCGGATAGATCCTGCGCGCGAGGCGGACGAGCGGGTTCTGGCTGGGGTCAACGTGCTCGACACTGCCCTTCCACATGCGGTAGGCGAGCAGCAACAGCGTGATCCCGAGCACGTAGACCACGATGTGGAAGCGCTCGATCAGCTCCACCCCGACGACTATCGCGACGCCGCGCATCGCCAGCGCGAGCACGATCCCCCAGAACAGCAGGATCCGCCGCTCCGCCGGGGGCACGGCGAAGTACCCGAAGATCAGCAGGAAGACGACGAGGTTGTCGAGCGAGAGCGTTCGCTCGATCAGGTAGACGGTGACGTAGTTGATCCCGTCCTCGCTGCTCGAGAGCAGCGCGATCGGGATCGTCACGAGCCAGCCCCAGCGCCAGCCAGCCGAGACTCCAGCTCACGCTCTGGCGGAAGCTGGGTTCGCGCCCGCGCGCGAAGAACAGCAGCTCCGCCACGAGCAGCACACCGACCACTGCGATGACGATCGGTATGGCGAGCGGCTCGTCGGCGAGCGCCGCCAGTGGCGTGGGAGTGCTCAACGCGGGGAAGTCTAGGAGCCCCTAGGCGAAGAAGAACGCGACCGCGACGATCGCGTACACGCAGAGCAACTGGGCACCCTCGAACCACGTCGACTCGCCGTCCTGCGTGACCTGGTTGGCGATCAGCGCTGCGGCCACAAGGGCAGCCAGCTCGAAGCCGTTGAAGACGAGCGGCATCGGGCCGGGTCCGACGACGTACGAGGCGAGCACGAGCACCGGAGCGACGAAGAGGGCGATCTGAGCGCTGCTTCCGATCGAGATGTTGACGGCGAGGTCCATCTTGTCCTTCCTTGCGACCAGCACCGCGACCCAGTGCTCGGCGGCGTTGCCGACGATCGCCACGACGATCGCGCCGATGAAGAACTCGCTGATCCCCGCCTTCTCGGCGGTCTCCGAGATCGAGCCCACAAGGATCTCGGACATCAGCGCAACCGCCGCCCCCGCCACGGCCAGGGCAATCACGGAGCGGCGAACGCTCCAGGGTTCGCCCGCGTGGTCCGCCTGCCCGGACTCGCCGACGGGATTGAAGAGGTCGCGGTGCGTCCGCAGCGAGAAGACCAGCCCGCTGACGTAGGCGCCGATCAGGACGAGCGCGGTTATCAGCGACAGCTTCTCGACATCCGAGTCGTAATCGACGATCTCGGCGGTCGGCGACGGCAGGCCCTCGCCCTGGACGAGTTCGAAGACCGCCGGCATCACCATCGCGATCACGGCCAGGAGCAGCATCGACGATTGCGCGCCGGCGGTCGTCACGTTGAAGCGCTGTCGCTCGCGGCCGAGCCCGCCGATGAACATCGAGGCGCCCATGACGAGCAGCACGTTCCCGATGATCGAGCCGACGATCGACGCCTTCGTCACCTCCTGAAGACCGGCGTTGAGGGCGAACAACGCGATGATCAGCTCAGGTGCGTTGCCGAACGTGACGTTGAGCAGACCGCCGATGCCCGGCCCCGCGCGAGCTGCCAGCTCCTCCGTCGCGCGCCCCATCAGAGCGGCGGTGGGGATCACGCCGAGCGCGCTCGTCGCAAACAGGACCACCGCTCCCGCGTGCGCCAGCTCGAGGACGACCGCGAGCGGGATGAAGGGAACGAGGATGTAGGGCCAACCGTGCGCGGTCAGCAGGAAGGGAGTGCGCTTCTCCCGTTCGGCGCCGGGCACGCGCGGCAGCATACGAAGTCGAGCGCGTTCTACACTCGTTGTCATGGCAACGATCGCCGGCGCCCGACTCGCTCACCCCTACCGCGACACCGCCGTCATCGACTCGCGCGCCCCGCGGGCCAACCAGAGCGTCGTCGCCCTGGTGACGATCGCGGCACTCGCCACCGGCCTCTGGTGGCTCGCGGCGCTGATGGGACTTCAGCTGCTGATCGGGCTCGTGTTCGGACGCCGGTACTGCCTGCCGTGCCTGATGTACTTCGAGCTGATCCAGCCGCGCCGCGGCGAGGGCCCGATCGAGGACAGCCGTCCGCCGCGCTTCGCGAACATCATCGGAGCCACCGTGCTGCTCGCGGCAACGGCGTTCTTCCTGCTCGGCATCGAAGTCGCCGGCTGGGCGCTCGTCGGGCTCGTCGCGGCCCTGGCGACGCTCTCAGCGGTCACCGGATTCTGCACCGGGTGCTGGATGTACCGGGTGATCCACGGCGAGTGCGACGTATGCGACGTGCCCGGCGTGCCCCGCGCAGTGGTCGACGGCGACACCGCGTAGCTCTACTTGCCGACGAGGCCGGCGCAGCGCTGGGCCGCGCTGAGGTCCGAGCCGGCGCCCGCCAGGCAGCGGTCGTACTGCGACGCGCCCTCGGGCAACTGCACGTCGTCGCCACCACCGCCGGACCTCTGATCGCCGGGGGTGCCGTTCGCCGTGCCTCCGGCGCCGCGGGCGCCGAGCGCAGCCAGCGCCGCGGTCAGCTCGGAGATCGGGCGGGGGTTCGCCGGCGGGCCGATGGCCTGTGGGCGGTCGAGCTGTGAGACCGCCAGGTCGAGCCGGATCCTGCCGCTCTTCTGCGCGGGCGTCTCCAGCTTCACGTTGACCGAGATCCGGCGCAGCTTGTGGTCCTTCTCGCCGGTCCAGATGTCGACGTCCGCGCCGGTCACGGCGTCGGCGAGCTGCCTGCGCTGCTCGTCGGTGATGCCGCGGGCCGCTCCCGTCGCTCCACCCCCCACGCCGCTCGTACGACCGATCAGCTTGTCGAGGTCGCCGATCAGCGGCTCGGCATCGACGTCCCCGCGCAGGTGGATCACGCGCTCGCCGCGCAGATCCTCAACGCCCAGATCGCGGACGTCGCGCAGCCAGCGCCGCGGATCGACCCCGAACGAGGAGAAGTTCACGCCCCGGGGAGTTCCGGCATCCCCCTTGCCGTCCACCAGGCCGTCGAAAGCGGAGTCCTGCAGCGTGAAGGCGCGCCCGGCGAGCGTCAGCCAGCTCTTCTCACCGGTTGAGATCGCGCCGATCGTGACGCTGCCGTCTCGTGTCGTGAGCCCGAGGTCGAAGTCGAACTTGGGCGCAGCTCGATCCCTGACGCCCTGGAACGGTCCGCCGAGAGCGATCTTCAGCGGCGATGGCAGCCCGGCGATCCCGTCCGCGTTCACGTCGACCGCGAGCGCCAGCCTGCCGCTGTCGATCGGCTTGTCGGTGCCGAAAGTGTCGCTCAGCAGCTTCGCCGTCGGCTGCCCCGATCCACCGTCGTCGCCGCCACAGCCGCTGACCACGAGCGCTGCGAGCACGGCGAGCAGGAGAGTCGGGCGAGAGGGGAAGCGCATCGGCGACGTCGAGAGATGCAAGCGGACCTGCGCCTACACGGGCGCGGGACCGTAGCATCGCCGGAGTGCTCAGGTGGCCGGTTGTCGCCCTGGCCCTGGCGCTCGTGGTGGCGTTCCCGGAAGCGGCCCCGGCGTCAGGTGGCCAGACCGTGCTCGTCCTCGACGGGAGCGGTCATGTGCGCGCTGAGCGCGACCCCTTCCTGCCACCCCCGGACCCGATGCCTCCGGGAGCGGCGGTAACGCGCACGGCCGGATCGAAGGCGCCGGCAGGTGGGCGCGGAAGGTCTGCTGCGCGCCGCAGCGCCACGGTGGCCAGCGAACTGCGGCGCCTGCGCGGCGCGCGCGCCATCGACGCGCAGACGGCCGCGCGTTACACCGACCAGTACAAGCGGGCGCGACGGGCGCTCAAGAAGCTCAAGGGCAGCCGCAGGAAGGACCTCTCAGGCGTGCTGACCACTGCCAACCGGATGGCCGCTGACGGGCTGATCACCGCCTCGCGGGTTCACGACCTGTTGCTGACGATCCGCCGCAACGCCGACTGGTGGCAGAAGGGCCCGATCCTCAGCTACGGCAAGCGCGTCAGGTTCACGGGAAGCCGCCTGACCTGGCAGTACTACCCGGGCCAGGGCATCCAGATCCAATGGCTCGGCACCTTCGCCCGGATGAACGCGCTGTTCCTCGCGGGCGGACACGACCCCGAGCTGCGAGAGACGGCCGCCGAGGTCGAGGCTCACGCGGTCGACAGGGCGGGCGGGATCGCCTGGGAGTACATGTTCCCGTTCGGCGGCGGACGGCCGCCATGGGTGAGCGGGCTCGCGCAGGGAACAGCGATCCAGGCCCTCTCCCGCGCCGCGGTGCGCCTCAAGGATCCGCGGTTCTTCACGGTCGCACGGCGGGCGCTCGGCGTGTTCCGCACAGCGCCGCCGTCGGGCATCCGTGTCAAGACCGCGAGTGGCGCGCACTACCTCGCCTACTCCTACGCCCCCGGGCAGCGGATCTACAACGCGTTCTTCCAGTCGATAATCGGGCTGCACGACTTCGCGACCTATGCGAACGACGCTCTCGGCAGGCGCCTCTGGCTCGAGGGCGAGCGGCAGGCCCGCCGCGAGGTCGCGCAGGCGGACACCGGCTCATGGTCGCTCTATCAGCCGGGGCGCGCTTCCGACATCGGCTACCACAAGGTGCTCCGCGACTTCGTCCGCCGCCTCTGCGACCGGCTGAACGAAGATCGCCAGCGAGCCACCATCGCGCTGCGCGCCAGGCACGGCCCCGGAGCCGTTCTGGAGCGCCTTGAGCGGTGGCCCGAGCCCGAGCCGTACTGCATCGCCACCCAGAACTTCAACCGCTACCTCTACTCGCGCCTGCGCGCGATGGGCTTGCCTACACCCTGGGGGTAGCGAGCGTGCGGGCGCGCGCTGCCGTGCACATCCCGCGGGTCTCCGCAAGAATCCGCGGGCATGGGACGCGAACACGTCATCGAGGCCCGGGCCAGGAGCGCCGCCGCGCCGGACGCCGTCTGGGACCTGTTGTCCGACACCGCCGGCTGGCCGCGGTGGAGCGGCGTCGAGCGGGCGCGTCGCATCGCGGACGGATCAGGAGATCCCGAGGGTGTCGGCGCGCGGCGCCTGTTCCTCACCGGCCGTGTGAGAAACGAAGAGGAGATCGTGCGCTTCGAGCCCGGGCGCGCGCTCGGCTACCGCGTGATCGGCGGCAATATCCCGGTTCGCGACTACCGCTCACAGGTGCTGCTGACGCCGACCGGCGACGGCGGGACCGAGATCGAGTGGCGGTCGATCTTCAGGGCCAAGTGGCCGGGAAGCGGGCCACTCGTCCGGAGACGGCTCGGGGCGTTCATCCAGGAGACCGCCGAGCGGCTCGCGCGAGCGGCGGCCGACGGGGCGGCCACGAGCGCCTGAGCGGCCCGCGGCCTTATCCTCGTCGCGCGCGCCGCGCCGCCCATGCCGCGCCGCCGCGAAACCAGAATGGCGCCCCGCACGATTCTCTACACCGGCAAGGGCGGCGTCGGCAAGACGTCGGTCGCCGCCGCCACCGCCCGCCGGCTGGCCGCTGATGGCCACCAGACGCTGATCGTCTCGACCGATCCCGCCCATTCGCTGGGCGACATCCTCGGGGCGGAACTGGCACCGGAGCCACGACCCGTCAGCGATCGTTTGCACGCACAGCAGGTGGTCGCGCAGGCCGAGATGGAGCGGCACTGGGCCTCGGTTCAGGACTGGCTGGGCGAGCTGCTCGTCCAGCGCGGGATCGACCGCATCTCCGCCGAGGAGCTGACCGTTCCGCCGGGCCTCGACGAGCTGTTCAGCCTGCTCGAGATCCGCCGCCACCATGACGAGGGCGCGTATGACGCGATCGTCGTGGACTGCGCGCCGACCGGTGAGACACTGCGACTGCTGTCGTTCCCGGACGTCGCGCGCTGGTGGCTGGAGAAGGCGTTTCCTCAGCAGAGCCGGATGTTCGCGGCTGCGCGCCCGTTCGCACGTGCGCTGCCGGACGAGGCGGTGCTGGGGGACGTCCAGCGGCTGCTGCGCAACCTGATCGCGATGAACGAGATCCTCCGCGACCACGAGCGCGTCAGCGTGCGGCTGGTGCTCACGCCCGAGAAGCTCGTGATCGACGAGGCGAGGCGCACCTTCACGTATCTGTCGCTCTACGGCTTCCTGACCGATGCCGTGATCGCCAACCGCGTCCTGCCGGCCGAGGTCGATGGCTATTTCGGCCCGTGGCGCTCACGGCAGGCGGCTCGGCTCGACGAGGTCGAGCAGACCTTTGCCCCGGTGCCCGTCCTGCGCGCTCCGTTCTTCGCCGAGGAGGTCGTCGGCGCCGAGATGCTCGACGTTCTCGCAGCGGAGTTGTTCGGCGAGACCGACCCCGCCGCGGTTCTCCACGACTCGATCACCCAGGAGCTGGTCGTCGGCGCCGACGAGGCTCAGCTGCACCTGCAGCTGCCCTTTGCGCGCAAGGGCGAGATCGCCGTCTCGAAGGTCGGGCTCGACCTCGTGGTGCGAGTCGGCGATCACAAGCGCACGCTCGCGCTCCCGCCGGCGCTCGGTGACTATCGTCCGACGGGCGCGACCTTCGAGGACGGGGCGCTGCGCGTCACGTTCGACCGTGAGACCGTCACCGCCGATGCCTGAACAGCCCTCCCGTGATCCGTTGGCAGACCTGCGCAGGCGACTCGAGGAGACGCGCGACGCAGCTGAGCAGCTCGCCGGTGACGTCAACGACGCGCGCGCGCGCCGTGAGTCCGGAGCGGAGCCACCGCCGGGGACGGGCGATCGGGACGAGCACGAGACGCTGCGCGACGACGTCGCCGCGATGGCCCAGCTCGTGCAGTCGCTCGTCGACGTCGTACCGCTCGAGCTGCGCGAGCAGGTCTACGAGATCCTCCGCCAGATCCTGCTGCTGCTGCGCGCGCTGATCGACTGGCTGGTCGAGCGCCTGCCGCAGGTTCGCGGCGGCGCGCCGGTTGTGGAGGACATACCGGTCGCCTGACTCAGGGCGCCCACGGCTCGAGCCACTGGACGACGGCCGCCCAGGCGACGCTCTGCGGATCGAGGTGCTCCATGTGGCCGTCGCCCGAGCGCAGCACGAGCGTGACGCGGTCACCGGCGGTCCGAGCCTTCTCGACATAGCGACGGCTCATCGACGCGGGGACGACCGAGTCCATCTCGCCGTGAACGAGCAGGGCCGGGATGCCCAGCGGCAGCCGCGACGCAGGCGATGCCTGCGCATATCGATCGGGTTCCTGCTCGTACGTCGCGCCCATGAAGTCGACGACCTCGGGGACGACGCGCCGCGCGAGGTGCACCACGCCGGCCTGCCCGACCACCGCACGTACGCGGACCGGCGCGGCGGCCGACCGCCGCTCGCGAGCGGCCCAGAACGCGAGCTGGCCGCCGGACGAGAAGCCGATCAGCACGACCCGGGCGAGATCGAGCGGAGCGTCGAGTGAAGCGAGATGGTCGATGCCGGCGAGCACGTCCTCCCCGGTCTGCGGCCAGCCCCCGCCGGATGTCGGTCCGACGCGGCGGAACTCGAGGTTCCAGACCGCCCAGCCGCGCTGCCGGAGGTCGCGGGCGACTCCTGTCATCTGCGAGCTGTCGTACGCCGCCTGCCAGTTGCCTCCGTGGAGCAGCACGGCGACTGGGAAAGGGCCCTCTTCAGTGGGGATCGCCGGCAGCAGCAGGTCTCCCCACTGGTCACGATGTGGGCCGTAGGCGTGTCGCACGACGCGAGATGCTCGCAGACGCGTGGCGCCCCGCCCGCCGCGTCGCGCGGCTCGTCCTGGTCACCGCCGCAGTGGCGTCAGGCTGGTGTGGGCCCGCCCGCCGGCGGGTCACCGAAGGGCCGGCCTGCCGGCGCGACGGCCTGCGGCGCATCGACCGGACCATCGCCACGCGACAGAGCGCGCGTACACTGAGGCGCATGGCCCGGGATGCGCCGACGACCTGGATCCTGACCGGATCCCCGGACAACTTCGCGACCACTCGCGAGCGCGGTTTCAGCGTGATAGGGATGAAGCAGCGACGCCGCAATCAGGCACTCGAGATGGCGCCCGGCGACCGGATCGTCTTCTACCTGACCCAGGTCGGCGCGTTCGGCGGGTCGGTCCGCCTGACGAGCGAGATGTTCGAGGACCGCGAGCCGGTCTGGCCCGGCAAGCCCGGTGACCCCGACCCATACCCGTGGCGATTCGAGTGCGAGCCCGAGCTGGTGCTCGACGAGCCCGACTGGCTTCCGGCGGAGGACGTCAAGGGCGAGCTCGAGCACGTGTCGAAGTGGCCGCCCGAGCACTGGAAGCTCGCGTTCCAGGGCCAGCTTCGCGCCGTCACCGAGTCCGACGCCCGGCTGCTGCTCACGCGTATGCGAGCGCGGGCCGTCGCACGAGCATGAGCGGCCGCTCCGCCGGTCAGCGAGCGCCGGGCGTGGGCGTACGGATACGGGGCGCGTGGCGCGAGCTGTACGCCGAGCAGCAGCTCGCGGCGCTCGCGGCGCTGGGGCTCGTCGGGTCGATGTTCCTGCCCTGGTACCAGCAGACGGGCTTCGCCGTGACTCGCCGGACGGCCCAGAAGGTCGAGGACTCGCTGATCGCCTTCCAGGCGTGGGGGTTCGTGGAGGCGTCGATCCTGCTCGTGGCCGTGGGCGTCCTGGCGCTGCTGTTCGCGCGGGCCGAGCGCCGCGCGTTCCACCTGCCGTTCGGCGACGGCCCGGTGGTGATGGCCGCGGGCACGTGGACGATGTTCCTCGTCTTCTACCGCCAGATCGACAAGCCCGATGGCAACGAGAGCGGCGCGCTCAAGACGACGATCGGCGTCAGCTGGGGGATCTTCGTCGCCTTCCTGCTCGGTGCGCTGCTGACCTACGCCGGCTGGCGCATGACTCAGCGCCATCGGCCCGAGCCCGCGGTCGACGGAGACGACCCGCGGACGCCGCGCGTCGAGGGAGACCCCGGCTCGGTGGCCTCGGCCCCCGACCCGCGGGACGCCGGCCGCATCCCCGATCGCGACGCGGCCGCGCCTGACGACCTCCGCCGCGACGAGGTGGCGCCGGCGGGCACGCCGCCGAGCCCCGCCGCCGACCAGACGACCGAGCCGCTCGCCGCGCCCGCGACGACCGCCGGCCGCGGTCGCCGCCGGTCTCGTCGCGGGCGACTCGACGAGACCCAGATGGAGGGCCAGATGAGCTTCGACGACCCGGACGCGCCGGCCCCCCCGCAGCGCTGAACCCCGGTCAGCTCCAGACGACCCAGGGCAACGTCGCCGCGGCTCCGGCGATCACTATTCCGGCGAGGACCAGATCTCGCGAGCTGATCAGATGGCCGACGATCGCCACTAGAAAGCCGAGCACGAACACCACCAGGAACGGCACTATGTCGCCACCGCCATTGGCGTCCGGCAGTTGCGCGAGGAGCGCCGTGAGGGGGCCGGACACGGCCGCTTCCTATCATTCGCAGCCAATGCTCGCCTCCCCCGCCTCCGTCGCAGACGTCACCGAGGGCCTGCGCGGCGTCGGCTACCTCCCCGACGACGCCACCGCGCTGGTCTCCTACCTCGCCGCGAAACTCGGCAAGCCGATCCTCGTCGAGGGTCCCGCTGGCGTCGGCAAGACGCAGCTGGCCAAGTCGCTCGCGGAGGTCTACCAGCGCAGCCTCGTGCGCCTGCAGTGCTACGAGGGCCTCGACGAGGCCAAGGCGCTGTACGAGTGGAACTACCGCAAGCAGCTGCTGCGGATCCAGGCCGAGGCCGAAGGGCACCGGCTGGCAGGAGGTGCAGGACGACATCTTCGGCGAGCGAGTTCCTGCTCGAGCGCCCGCTGATGACCGCGATCGCGAGCGCAGAGCCGGTCGTGCTGCTGATCGACGAGATCGACAAGACCGACCAGGAGTTCGAGGCGATGCTGCTCGAGCTGCTCTCGGACTTCCAGATCACGATCCCCGAGCTGGGGCGCATCGAGGCCCAGACGATGCCGCTCGTCCTGCTGACCTCGAACAACACGCGCGAGCTGACCGAGGCGCTCAAGCGCCGCTGCCTGTACCTCTGGCTCGACTACCCGGACATCGAGCACGAGCTCGAGATCGTCCGCCTGCACGCACCGGAGCTCGACGAGAGCGTCGCCCGGCGCCTCGTCGAGGTGATCGCGATGGTGCGCGACCTCGACCTCAAGAAGCCGCCGTCGATCGCCGAGTCGATCGACTGGGCGCGCGCGCTGCTGCTGCTCGGCGCGCAGCGACATCGACGCCGAGACCTTCCGCGAGACGATGTCGATCATCGTCAAGCACCGCACCGACCTCGACGTCGTGACCGAGCGCGTCGGCGTCAAGCTCGGACTGCCCGAGGACAGCCTCGGTGCCGCCTCTGCGGGCTAGGGGCTCCGAGCCGCCCCGCGGCTCGTCGCGCCGCGCCGCGATCTTCGGCGGCACGCAGCACGACGCGGTCCCGGACGGCCTGGCTGCGCACATCCTCGAGTTCGCCGAGGAGCTGCGCGGCGAGGGCGTCGCCGTCGGCACGAGCGAGCTGCTCGACGCGTTCGCCGCGCTCCCCGAGGTCGACGTGGACCGAGCCGGTCGCGTTCCGCGAGGCGCTGGCGGCGACGCTCGCCAAGTCGCCCGACGACCGGCGGATCTTCGACCTCGTCTTCGACCGCTTCTTCTTCCGCGCCGTCGAGCTCGCGGCCGTCCAGGAGGACGTCCGCGAGCAGGACATCGGCGGCGGCATGGACGAAGCCGGCGCAGAGCTGAACCTCGACGACGCTGCGCATGCAGATCGCCCAGGCGATCGCCGACGGCAACGAGGCAGCGCTTGCGCGACCTCGCGCGGCTGGCGATCGCCGCGTTCGGCCAGCAGGGCGAGGGCTCGGGCGTGATCGGCGTCGACGTGCAGCGCATCCGCCGTCAGCTCGGCCTGCGCTCTGACGAGCAGCCCCAGCTACCCGAGCAGGACCCGCGGCGCGAGGGTCTGCCGCGAGACGGCATCCGGCGCTTCGAGCAGCTCCTGCGCCAGGAGCTGGAGCGGCGCCAGATCGAGCGCAACTCGGCGCTGCCGCCCGCGCGGCCGCTCAACGAGATCGACCGCGCGCTGCCGACCGGGCCGCTGCAGGACCTGGCGAGCGTGCACCGCGTCGTCGCGCAGCTCAAGCGCCGTCTCAAGACCCAGGGCAACGAGTCCAAGGGCCGCAAGCGCCACGCGCACGTCGACATGCGGCGCACGATGCGAGCGTCGCTGGAGACCGGCGGCGTGCCGGTCGTCCTCAAGTACCGGCCGATGCGGCCGCGACGCCCCGAGCTCTTCGTCCTCTGCGACGTCTCGACGAGCGTCACCAGCGCGTCGGTCTTCTTCCTGTCGGTGATGCACGCGCTGCACGACTCGTTCCGCAAGATGCGCTCGTTCGTCTTCATCGAGCGGATCAGCGAGGTCACGGACGTCTTCCACAAGGAGCGCGACTTCAAGGCGGTCAGCGAGGCGATCGGCCGCGACGCCGGCGTCGCCGACATCAGCGGGTACACCGACTACGGGCGCGTCTGGCGCGAGTTCCGCGAGCAGGTCGAGGACGAGCTGCACCCGCGCGCGACGGTGATCGTGCTCGGCGACGCGCGCACCAACGGCCGCGACCCGGCGGCCGACGTCTTCGCGCAGATCGCCGCAAGGGCCGGACGCGACGTACTGGCTCAACCCCGAGCCGCGCCTCTACTGGAACTACGGCGACAGCGTGATCGCGTCCTACGAGCAGCACTGCGAGGCCTACGAGTGCTGGACGACGAACCAGCTCGAGGAGTTCGTCAAGGCGCTGACTGCGCCGGACGCAGCGCGCCCGTACTCGGCAGCGGCGCTATGGTCGTCTGATGGCGGATGGCTCGGCGATTTCGACCAGGAGATCCCCCGGTTCGGGCGCAGTCACCGCCCCAACCTGCGTGCCGGGGCGCGCCTTGCGTAGGCTCCCGCAACCATGCCTCGACTTCGACGACTGGCCCTTTCGGCAATCCCGATCCTGGTCGCCACGGCACTCGCGGGCTGCAGCAGCGACGACGATGCGGGCGGCGGGTTGAAAAAGGACGCGCTCGAGGCTGACATCAGCCAGCGCCTCGGCGAGGCGACGGGGGGCTCGGCGCCGGATGTCGCATGCCCGTCGGACCTCCCCGCTGAGAACGGCGCGACGATTCGCTGCCGAGTCGCCGTCGAGGGCACCTCCTACGGCGTCACGGTGACTGTCACGGGGACGACGGGCGACTCGGCGCAGTACGACCTGGCGGTGGACGAGCAGTAGCGCACGCAGCGCCGCCTCGTCCGCTCAGCGGCAGCTCCTCCACATCCCCCGGCCACGCTCTCGCGCCGTGGCCTCGGCAGCGTCGTATTCGGACTGGCGCTCATAGCGACCGTCGAAGGCGACTGCCTGCGCCCAGCCGGCGGTCACGATCTTGAGGCCCACATCGCGGCCGGCGGCATCGACGTATGCCAGCGTTCGCCCGTAGCGGTCCTGGGCGTCCTGGGAAGGGTCGCGGACGAGCACGACGCGGCGCCCGCGTGTGGCGCGGCCCTCGCCGTCGAGCACGAGCCGGCGCATCAGTGCCGATGCCTCGGGCCCGCCACACTCGACCGGCGATCCGGGGCGCACCGTCTCGGGCGTGTCGATGCCGATCAACCGGACGGTCTTGCGGCGCCCGTCGCGCAGGCGCACCTTCAACGTGTCGCCGTCGACGACGCGCTGAACGCGGGCGTCAATGCCGGCGCCCGCGGCGCCGGTGGCGGCAGGCCGACGGGGCTCCTGCGGCGCGGCGCAGGCGAGCAGCGCGATCGTCATCGCGATCGCGAGCACTCCGGCTGTTCGGGAGAGGCCGCGCATCGTTCGTGAGCCCGCGCTGCGAGCATCCCCATTGACGCAGCCCACGCGGCCGGAACGCATGCCGCCTTGCACTCCGGCGCCGCTCCGCCGTGGCACGGACCCACTAGCATCGGCGGCGAAAGTTTCACCCGGGGAGCTGGCGGACACCGGCTGAGATCGTGCCCAGACCGGCGCGGACCCGTCGAACCTGTGGGGTAATGCCCGCGGAGGGAGCGATGAGCACGAGAGTCGAAGTGGCCGCCGGCGGTCACTCGCCCAGATGGAGCGGTCGGCGTGAGCCTCGGGCGCACGGGGTTCTCGTATCCGTCCCGAAAGCAGGGAGTCGCCTCTCCGACCGCGATCGACGAGATCTCGCTCGCGGTGGCGCCCGGCGAGTTCGTGGCGTTCGTCGGTCCCTCGGGCTGCGGGAAGACGACGCTGCTCGAACTCGTCTGCAGGCTGCTCGTCCCCTCTCACGGGACGGTCGCGGGCGATGATGCCGTGCTGATGCCCCAGCGCGACCTGCTGCTGCCCTGGCTGAGCGCGCTCGACAATGCCGCGCTCGCGCTGCGGATCCACGGCATCGACCGCGCGCAGGCCCGCCGGCGCGCCCTGCCCCTTTTCGAGACCTTCGGGCTGGAGGGCTTCGAGGCCGCGCGCCCCTACGAGTTGTCCGGCGGGATGCGCCAGCGCGTGGCATTCCTGCGCACGCTGCTCTCGGGCAAGCCGGTGCTCTGCCTGGACGAGCCCTTCGGAGCCCTTGACGCGCTCACCCGGACGGAGATGCGTGACTGGCTCGCAGCCGCGCTGGCGCGTGAGCCGCGCACCACGATGCTCGTCACCCACGATGTCGAGGAGGCATGCGTGCTCGCCGACCGCGTCGTGGTTCTCCACCGCGTCCCGCGTGCGTGCGCGGCGTGGTGACCGTCGACGTGGCACGGCCGCGACGCGCCACCGACGCGGCCGTCGTCGCGCAGCGCGAGCGCGTACTGGAGCTGCTTGCCGAGTGACGGAGCGCGCGACACGCGGGAGCGAACGGCGACGCGGCTCTCCCCGCTGGATCGCCACCGCCATGCCGGTGGCGATCGTGCTGGCGGGACTCGCAGCGTGGGAGCTGTACGCCCGCCGCGGCGGCGCCCACAGCCCGCCGCCTCCCCCCCGCCGTCCTCGTCCTCCGGCGGCTCCGGTCCCGTGCCGGGCTGCACGATTACAGGGTGGCCTCCTCGTGGTCGGGCTTCAGCTCGAGCACTTTGCGGTACATCGCCGTGGCCCGCGCGCGCAGCCCTCGGTCCGCGTAGATCGCACCGAGGATCGCCCACGGCTCCGGCGACTGCGGGTTCTCGCGGGAGGCCGCGAGGAGCAGCTCCTCCGCGCGCTTGGCCCACTTGGGGTTCTTGGCCCACCCCCGGCCAGGAGCAGCTGGGCGAGGAGGCGTGGCTTGCCTTGCAGCTTCTCGACCACGGGCTCGAGCAGCTGGATCGCGTCGTAGGTCAGCCGCTGGTGCTCCGGCTCGCCCGGCTTCTCCTGCTCGAGGACCTTCGCCTGCTCCAGCAGCTTCGCCGCACGGCGGACGGCCTGCTCGGCGGCGCGAGCCTCCTCCTCGGGATCCGCGGGCGGCGCGGGCTCCGGGGGGGTGACGGTCGCCGGGCCCGGCGGCACTTCGGCGCTCGGCCGCGGCCGCTGCCGCCCCAGCCGCTCCTCGTAGTCGGCCCGCCGGGCCTTGTCGCGTAGCACGTCGTACGCCTGGCCCAGCCGGATGAACACGGCCTCCAGCTTGTCCCGCAGGTCGCTGAGCGACGCGTCGTGGTGCACGTCCGGGTGGAAGCGCTTCGCGAGGCGGAAGTACGCATCCTTCACCTCGGCCTCGCCGACCGAGCGCGAGAGCCCGAGGACCTCGAAGTGGGTGCGCGAGTTCAACCCCTCCCATGCGTCGAGGATCTCCGCGCGCCGCTCGGCGGCCTTCTCGTCGACCGGATCGGGCAGGGGAGGCTCGGGACGTGGCGGCGGGGGCTCCGAAGGCCGGGGACGGGGCTCGGAAGGTGGCGGGAGAGGCTCGGGAACGGGCGCTGCGGCGGAGGGAACGGGCGCTGCGGCCTCGCGGGAGCGCCGGGCGTCGGCCGAGTACTCGATGACCCCGGTCGAGAGGAGGCCGAAGAGGCTCTTCTGCGTCTCCTCGGACGGCAGCGGGATCATCTGGACGATCTCGCGAGCGCTCGCCACGCCGTCCACGCGGGACAGCACGAAGCCGTCCTGCGGGGACAGGGTCAGCTTCTGGAAGCGCAGCAGCGGGTCGTTCGAGAGAACCAGCACCCGGTCCATGTCGCCGAGCGCGTAGCGCACCACGTCCGGGTCCCGGACCGCCTGGACCGCCTCGAGAATGAGGTTACCCGTCGAGACCTTGAGGGTGAGCTCCTGGCCCCCCTCCGCTCCGGGCTCCTCCTCGAAGGCGAACGTGCCCTCCGACCACGCGAAGACCTTGGCGAGCGTCTCGTGGACGTGGGCGGCGACCGCCTGCTCGAGGCCCGTGGCGTCGATCAACGAACGCTCCGCGAGGACCTCGCCGAGCCGGCGATGGTCCCGGGCCACGATCTCGGCGGCGAGGGCCAGATCGGCCGCGGAAAGCAGCCCCCGGCGCACGAGCATCTCCCCGAGGCGGTTCTCGAGCACGCTCGTCTGGGCGTTG
>CAVQQA010000001.1:25000-1250976 GCA_963714935.1 uncultured Actinomycetes bacterium | reverse complement strand
CGCATCCGCCGCCGTCTTCCAGCCGCAGACAGTCAGAAACTCGTCGCGGGTGTAATAGCCACGGTTACTTGCTGCCCGGCCAGCCGCGCTTGGACCCGCGTCAGAGTCGTAGGCGTAGCGCGCCGCAAGTCGCTCCACTTCGGCTGGCGGGAAGGTAAGCGCGAAGCTGCTCACCTAGACGGTCGATAGGCGTTGACGCTGAGGTCTCGGCGTCGGCCCGCCGCGTCGCCTGCGACGAGGGCGGGAACTCTGCATCGATTTTCCAGAGCGTGTCCTGCTGCTGCTCGAACTTTCCACCGATGTCCAGACCCGCTCCTTCGACCATGCCCTTCAGCTTGGCACTGACGCCAAAGTCCTCTTCGTATCTCACGACCAGGCTGACCTTCTGCGACCGTGTTCGACCGCCCGGTAGCGAGCGTCTGCCACGTCCGCTCGCTCGAGCACCACGTGAGGTCGGTCGGTACGCGGGGTTGAGATGAGCCGGCAACGTTCCCTGGAAACTGAGCAACGAGTCTTGCTTGCCGCTCTTGCCGAACCTGGCCGCGAACGCCTTTACCGGACCCGCGCCCACATCGGCCTTGGCGGCGACCTCGGTCTCAGCGCCGTCGATGCGGTAAGCGCTTAGCTGGCTCGCCCCGAGCGCCATCACCAGCTCTACAGCCTCGGAGAACTTCTGCTCGAAAACGCTGCGATGGAACTCGGCCGCCGGGTAGTAGAGCCTGTGAGCAGCAGGGTTGCCGAGGTACAGAACGCCGTCTCGCGGGTGGCCAGCGGGGAAGTCGACGTCACCAACCTCGCTTCGTCCGACGGTCCAGACAGGAATCCCCTTCTTGCGGAGATCCAAGACGGCTTTGATCACGCTCCTAACGATCTGCACTTCAAGAGGTAACGCGAGCTCGAGAATCTTGATGATCTCCTCGATCGGTATGCCGTCGCTGTCGACCTTGTCGATCTGCTTGTGAGCCTTTCGCTCCGCCTCGATGACCTCATCGGGTACGACCACGATCTTCTGCCGATCGGTGTACGGAGCGGAGAGCGTGAACGGTTCGTAAAACGTGGACGGGCGGTAATCGTTCATGTGTCACTCGCTCCTAGCGTCATGGATCGCGCCACTTCTGACGATCGGTCCGCGTGACTCTAATCGCCTTCAAGCGGTCGGTGGAGATCACCTGCGCTCGCGAGTGGACGGGGTCAGGCCACTTGCTGGCGAAGCAGCGCCTGGATCTCATCCGGTTCGAGCACCGCGAGCGCCGACTCGAGCGCCTCGCGTGCCCGGTCATTCGCGTCCAGCGGGACCGCGCCAGCGAAGGCCTGCGTCGCAGCAGCGGCGAGGGCGCTCGCGCGCTGGGCGTGGAGGTAGCGCTCGGTCGTCTTGAGGTCGGCGTGGCCAAGGATCGGCCTTCACGCTCACCGGGTCAAGCTGTCGGACGAGCAGCGAGCCGGCGGTGTGACGCAGGTCGTGGAAACGGAGCGCCGGCAAGCCGGCGGCGTCGCGCGCCTTGACGTAGCGACGGCGCAGCGCCGACGGGTCGAGCCTGTCTCCTGCTGGCGTGGCGAACACGTAGTCGGCGGGGGCGGTGAAGTGCTCGCGGCGCGACAGGCGGTCGAGCAGCCGCGAGCGGCTGGTCGGCCAACGGGACGTGGCGGAACTGCCCGGACTTCGGTGACGTCTCCTCGTCCGCGGACACGGCGGCCTCGACGGTGAGCACGCGGTCGGCCCAGTTGATGTTGCGCCAGCGCAGAGCGATCAGCTCGCCGCGGCGCAGCCCCGTGTACGCCGCGACGCGCAGCAAGTCGGCGAGCGACGCGTCCTGCTCGCGGATCGTCGCGAGCCGTCAGATGGTCGCGACCGCGGTCACGGTCGGTTCGCCACGAGCCTGTGGCGGCAGCACGGGCGAGCGTCTCGACCTGTTCGACGCTGAAAACCTCGATCCGCCGCGGCGCGTCCTCCCGCCGCTTCGTCGTCGCTGCAGCCGGGTTGTCGGTGGTCGCGAAGCGGGAGGCCGGGGAGAGTGCGTAGTTGAAGATCGCGCAGAGCAGCTTGGCGGTGCTTGTTGACGTTGCGCGTCGACGTCGCGCCCGACTCGATGCTGCGCGAGCAGGCGCTCCACATCAGCCGCGGTCACCTGAGCTGCAGGGAGGTCGCCGAGCTCGGCCATGATCAGGCCGAGCGCAGCGCCCGTCGCCGCGGCGGTGGGGAGTCGCCCGGCTCGGCCAGCAGGAACCGGTAGTCGCGCAGCGTCGCCGGCTTGACCCGCCGCACCTTCTCCACGTGCTCGAGCCACGTCGTGGGCGAGCGCTCGGAAGCTCACCCGCTCACGCAGAAGCTCGTCGCGTCGCGCCGCGTCCTCGTGTCTCGCAGCGCGCGATCACCTCGGCCATCGCGACGTACGCGCGGCGCTCATCAAGAAACCCGTCGCGGAGGCGCCCGCGACGCGGCCGCCAGGCGTCGCGGTC
The DNA here is from genome assembly GCA_963714935.1 of uncultured Actinomycetes bacterium. Classification (GTDB taxonomy): domain Bacteria; phylum Actinomycetota; class Thermoleophilia; order Solirubrobacterales; family Solirubrobacteraceae; genus F1-60-MAGs163. The sequence continues at coordinate 1,248,519 of CAVQQA010000001.1, read as the reverse complement.
GTCGGGCTCGAGCCACGCCCGGCCGAGGCGGCGCTTCACCTGCCGGCCATCAAGGCTCGCCCGCCACTTCGCCTCGAAGAACGCGGCGCCGTTGGCGCCTCGCCGCGAGCGAATCGACGAGAGTTCCAGCGGGCCCGTCCGAGGAGCTTCTTCGCGTCCATGCCGAGCGCGACCTGACAGGTGCCGGTACCACTCCAAGCCATCCGGTACCACGACCGAGCCGGTACCACATCCGGTACCAAACGAGCCGTAAAGCCCGTGTCTAAAGCACGATTCGGATGCTCGCATCGCCTGTATCTAAGCCAATCGGCACCGCTGCTCCTGCTTTGCAAGCAGGAGGTCACCGGTTCGATCCCGGTTGGCTCCACTGCTGCACGAATTGCCTGCAATGAATGTGGTCCGTGCGCGAGGCCGACACGAGCCGCGCTCGGTGAAGGAGGGGGCTCGGGTCCGATTGGGTCCGTTTGCGTACTCGCGCCGCAGGTCTCTACGCTGCGCCTCGTGCGGGTTCTGGGGGTCACATGCTCGAAGCAGACGGCGTACCTGTCCCTCACGGACGACGGGGAGCTTGTCGATGCTGAGCTCGCCAAGATCGATGTGGCTTCGCAGTAGGCGAAACGGCGACCATGCGCGGTGTCGCCGAGCACTTCGACGCCGCCGTCGGAGTGCGCCACGTCCCGCTGACTGACGCCGTCCGCCCGGGTTCTCCGTCGTGCGTGCGGACGCCACGTTCCTTGGCGCATGGTCCTGGCGGGAGGCGTGGCGGGACGCGGCGGCGGTCTAGGTGCTTTCGGGTACTGGAGCAGGGGGGGTGTTCGGTGGTGTCGGCTGTTCGAGGGCGTTGTAGACGGCCCAGCCGACGGCGACCAGGGGGACGGCGAGGAACGCGCCGATGATGCCGAGCAGCTGTGAGCCGACGATGACGGCGGTGAGCGTGACGATCGGGTTGAGATTGACTGTCTGCTGGTAGACGAGCGGGGTGACGAACATGCTGTCCAGCTGCTGGGCGATGAGGATGACCGCTGCCATGGCGACTGCGGCGCCGGAGCCCTGGGCGCCGAGTGTGACCAGGACGATGACCGCCCCGGAAACCCAGGCGCCGAGGATCGGGATGAACAGTAAGACGAAGCTCAAGAGCGCCAGCGTTCCGGCTTGCGGGGTGCCGATCACGAGCATGCCGATCGTGATCACGATGGTGTCGATGAGCGCGATGAGCGCGATCCCGCGGATGTACCCGCTCGCCGCGCTCCAGGCGGCCGCTCCCGCGCCGGCGACCTGTTCGCGACGCGCGGGGTCAAAGCGGTCCTTGATCCAGTCCCAGATCGCGTCTCCACCGGTGAGCAGGTACAGCAGGAACACGAACATCAGCAACGCACCGCTCACCATCTGGGCGGCGAGGCCCAGGCCGCCCAGGACTCCGCCTGTCAGGCCGCTCGCCGCGCCCTTGGCGGCGGGGAGGATGCCCTTGAGGAAGCTTCTGATCGCGTCCTCGTTCTGCCGGACCCAGTCGTTGTTGTCGCGCAGCCACGCGACCGCATCGTCCACGCCGGAACCGATTTCCTGGCCGACAGCGCCCAGGTTGCCGAACAGCGAGTGGCCGAACACCCACGTCAGGCCCGCGACGACCGCCACGACGAGCAACATGCACCCGGCGACCGCAAGGCCGCGCGAGACGCCACGCCGGCCCGCCCAGCCGATGAGCGGCACCAGCTGCGTGCTCACCAGGGCGGCCACGATCAGCGGCACCGTCGCTGCCCGCGCGTACCAGACCGCCCCGCCAACCAGGAACACCCCGGCGGTGATCAGCAACGCCTTGGCGCTCCAGCGCGCCATCTGTGCTCCGGCAGACGCGCGCCGCTCAACGGACACGGACACGAGTGCATCGTTCGCCGAGCACCCGGACAACCCTCCCGATCTGACCACACATCAGCCGTGCACCGTCGGCAGGCCCGTGCGTGCTCTGTCTGGGTTCGGTGCGAGCCTTCGATCGTGCTCTCGGTGATGCTGATGTTTCGTCGGCTGGTCGGCGCGGTCCGGTAGGTCGGCGCGGCCCTCTCGGCAAGCCTGATCCTGCCGGCCGTCGCCGACGCATCGGCATCGTGTCGGTTCTGACGAGTGGTGGGGCTGACGGGCCCGGCAGGCACTAGCCCGCGGGCAATCTAGCCTCGATCGACCACGACGCCCGAAAGCTCAGGTGTCGTGGAGCGCAACACCCAGCGGATGGCATCCCTTGCCGAGCGCCGGACTCGGCGCACCGGCTCCGCTTCCAGCCGGGCCGGTGGCTGCCGTCCGGAGTCACGGCCGCGTGCGACTCTGACGGTCGGCGTCCATTGGGCACCAACGCGTTTCTGGTGCCCATATCCGCCTACATCCGAGTACCTCGGAGCCCATCCGTTTTGCTCGATTCCCCCATAGGGCCCGGAATTCCCAGTGTTTGAGCGGTGCCCGTCCCGGCTTTGCAAGCAGGAGGTCACCGGTTCGATCCCGGTTGGCTCCACTACTACTCACACTCGACGAAGCCCTACAAGTGCGGGGTTTTGTTCTTTCCGGGGTGAGCCGACGAGCGCGTCAGACGCCCCGATGGTCGTGCCGATGCTTCCGGCGCTCGCGTCTGAACTGCGCGCCTGGAAGGTGCGAACCAGCCACGGCCAACCGACTGCCCCGGTGATCGTCACCGGCAAAGGCACCGGTGAGCGGCGCGATCGTCGCGCGCCTCGTTTCTGGCGGCTGCCTTGCGTCGGTCCTAGACGGTATGGGGCGGCGTCGTCCGCCGCGCTGAGTGAGAGCGTCGACGCTCCCGCGCTTCGTATGGCGCGGGCTGGTTACCGCATCGAAGGATGAAGGGAGCGTCGACGTGTCTGAAGGTATCTGTTTCGCGGGGCTGGATGTGCATGCCCGCAAGACCGCTGCGGCTGCGGTACAGCTCGGGTCCGGGGAGGTGTTCAAGGCGCAGATCCCGGGGTCGCCGTCGGCGGCGATCGAGCTGGCTGCTGACGCTGCCCGGCCCGGTGCGCGCGGTCTATGAGGCCGGGCCGACCGGGTTCGGGCTGGCACGCGCAGCGCGGGCGGCGGGGATCGAGGTGATGGTCTGCTCGCCGGGCGCGATTCCCAAGCAGCCCGGTGATCGCGTCAAGACCGACACGCGTGACGCGCTCAAGCTCGCCCGGCTGCACGCCGCCGGGCAGCTGCGGCCGGTGGTCGTCCCGACGCCCGAGCTCGAGGCGCTGCGCGACCTCGTCCGCGCGCGTGAGGACCTGCGCGGCGATCTGATGGCCGCGCGTCATCGGATCAGCAAGCTGCTGTTGCGCCGCGGCCTGGTCTTCGCCGGGCCTGGCGAGCCGTGGGTATCCCAGCGCCACCTGGCGTGGCTCGGGTCGATCCGGCTGCCCGACCAGCTCGCGCGGGTCGTGCTCGGCGAGTATCTGGCCTGCCACGAGGTGCTGCTCGCGCGCCGCGATCGCCTCGACGAGTTGATCGCCGAGCAGGCTCTCCAAGCGCCGTGGGCGCCGGTCGTCGCGAGGTTGCGATGCATGCGCGGCATCGACACGCTGACCGCCGTCGGCCTGGTCGCCGAGATCGGCGATTTCACCGCGTTCGCGCACCCGCGGCAGCTGGCCAGCTTCCTCGGCCTCGTCCCGTCCGAGCAGTCCTCCGGCGAGAAGCGCCGGCAGGGCTCGATCACCAAGGCCGGCTGCTCGCACGCCCGCCGGTTGTTGATCGAGGCCGCCTGGCACTACCGCCGCCAGCCCGCCGTCTCGCTGACGCTCAAGCGCCGCCAGCCGGCCAGCCACCGGCAGCGATCGACGCAGCCTGGCGCGCGCAACTGCGACTCTCCGCCGCTGGGCGCACCTCGATGCGCGCCGCGCCAAGCGCCGCACCACCGTCGCGGTCGCCGTCGCCCGCGAGCTGGCGTGCTTCGTCTGGGAGATCGCCCGCCAGCCCGACTGAGCTCCCGATCACATCCCGTTCGAGGTGGGGGTGGCGGCCGGCGCGCGCCACACGGGACCCGCGATCCGGTTATGAGCACCAGCCACGGCTGGCGCGCTCGATCCTAGATCGCGGCCCCGGCGCAACGAACAGCCCCGTCTTGAGGTACCCAGCCCTCGCATATCAGCCTGAAGCGCCCTCGCCGCTCCGGCCGCCACCCGCACCCCGAACTACAGCCGACACCCAACACCGACCGGCGGCGATCACCGCTGCCGACTTGACAAACCCTCGCCCATATCAGCCGGGGAGGAGACCGAGCTGGCCGAGGAAGTCCATCTGGTCGAAGAACAGGTGCTCGGACTTCAGCGTGTCGCGGTCGGTGAGATAGAGGGCCGCCCACCGCAGCTCAACGGCTCGTCCCGTCGGCGCGACGTCACCGTCGGGGGTGTGGAGTACGCCATCGTGGGTGCCCGTCAGGGTCCCCTCGGCAGCTGCGGCCGGCCCGTCGGCGAGGAGCTGCTTGATCTCAAGGCGGAGGTCAGGGAGCGCTTCTTGGAACACGCCCAGGAAGGCGATGATCTCGTCGCGGCCGTTGACGTGGGCGCCTGGCGCCGCCATCTCGGCATCGGGGGCCCACGGATCAGCGTCGCTGTCACGGTCGTTGACCGCTGCGATGTGCTTGAGGATCACGTCTTTGGCGTCGGGCATCAGCTCTCCGGTTGTCGTTGGCGGCGTGAGTCTCTCAGACGCCGGAGTGCTGCTCCGGAAGAAGAGCAGTGGAGGTCACCGGCTCGATCCGGGTTGCCTCCACTACTGCTACTCGACACGCCAGCGCGGTGTCGGCTCTCATGCGGTGCCGAGCAACTCCGCTCTGATCATGGTCATAAGAATCCCGGCGTCCGAGGAGAAGAGGCTCGGCGACAGCTCGGCCGCGGACGGCGCCACCACGTGTTGCAGCCGGAGGACGTCATGGCCCGCCCAGCCCGGCAACCATGCGGCGAACGCGAACGAGGACGGCGGAGGAGCTCGACGGCGTCGTCGATCGCGGGGTCGTTCATCGGGAGATCCAGGTGCACGAGCGCCGCGCCGCTGCTCGTCGCCGCGGCGATCACCTCGGTGGCGATGTCCGCTCCGATGCGATCGACCGTGATTCGCTCGAGCCCGCGGAAAGGCGTCGCGGGCGCGTTCGATCCGGCTCTCACCGGTCGGCGGCCGCGACGTCCGTGCCGCGCTGCGGCTGAGCCCGAGGCCGTCAGCGAGGCCGAGGATCATCGCGCCGTAGCGGCCTGGCAGGTAGATGCTCTGAGCTGGAGCCTTGAGCACCGGCTGGTAGACGACGGTCACCGCGACGCGGTCATCGGTGGGCGCTCCCATCGCAAGGTCGCGGGTCGGTGCCGGCAGATACGCGACCATCACCCCGGTCTCGCGACCGCCGGCGCTGAGCGACGCGCGCTGCATCACCGGATGCGCCGTCGTGGGGAAGTGAATGAAGCCGGCGGCTCCTTCCCCCGCCAACACCTCAACCAGCGCCAGCGCCAGGCGGCCCATGAGGCCGATCCCGCGACAGCTCGGATCGACGACCGTCGTTCCGGCCTCCACCACGGCCGACTCGCTCGTCGGCCAGGTGAACCCGATGTGCCCCACGACGCCTGACCCCGCGGTGGCCACCACGCCGTTGTGGGCGCGCGAGCCGATCAATGCCGCCAGCTCGTCCGGCCGGTACATGACCCGCTTGGGGTACGCGTCTCCGTAACAGCGAGTGATGCAGTCCGAGACTCCCTGCGCGTCGGCGGGAGTCATCGCTCTCACCTCCAGGTCGTCGCCCACTTCGGCACCTGCCTCTCAGATGTCGGCGACGGCGTTGGCCTTGATCAGGCGTCCGCACAGCATCCGCGAGATGTTGAGCAGCAGCTTGGAGGCGATCGTCGGTTCGTCGGCCATCAGCTTGTTCAGCGTTCCGTCGGAGAGCGACAGAACCCGCACACCCGCAGTGGCCGCGTAGACGTCGGACTGGCGTGGCAGATCGAGCAGGAAAGCCATCTCCCCGAACACGTCTCCGGGCCCGAGGACGTTGATGAACTTGCCGTCGTGGCGAACCTCGAGAGTTCCGTCGAGGACGAGGAACAGGTTGTGCGACGAACCGCCCTGCTTGAGCACGCGGTCGCCGGCGTCGCACTCGATGATGTTGCTGCGGGAGATGCACTCCCTCGTCTCTGCGGGGTCGAGCCCGTCGAAGGCGTGGAGCCCCTCCAGGGCGACCCTCTCGAGCGCGGCCTCGAGATGAGCCAGGTACTCCGCGGGGGCGACGACGGAAGCCGACTGGACGGCGTCGCCGCGGGCCAGCGCGGCGGCGATCGAGCGCGGAAGGCAGGGACGGTCATGCTCGTCCAGGGTGCCGATCTCCTCCGCCAGGTCGCCTGTCTCCCCGACCGGCCACACCAGGGGGATCAGGTAGCCCGCCTCCTCGCTGTTGATGTTGTGCTCGGCGTAGGTTCGCCCTCCGGCGGAGAGGTTCAGCGAAAGAAGGTGGGGCTCGCAGTTGCCGAAGATGAGCCGAACGCCGGCGGCCTCGACATCGTCGAGCGCGAGATCGCGCAGCTGCGATGCGACCGGCGAGCCCCGCAGGTGCGGCGCGACCATCAGGCGCTCGCCCACGGCAATCAGCCGGGCCGGTGCCTCGGACAGGAAGGGGCTCAGCCCGTACTGATCGATCTGGCGCGCTGAGAATCCGTCGGCGCCGAAGGTCAGCCGCGACGTTCCAACCACCTTCCGATCCTCACGGGCGCCGTAGAGAACGCTGTGATCGTCCTCCGGCTCGACGAGCCGGCGGCCCGTGTGGTCGGCAGCCCGGCGGTAGCGGCCCAGTTCCTCGACGTAGACGTCGTAGCGAAACCGGAACAGCTCCTCGCGTTCGTCTTGCGACTGTGCTCGGAAGACCTCGACAGCCATCGCGCCGCCGGCCGTCGTTCTCAGGGCCGCGCCGGTTGCGCCGCGCTGCTCTTCGGATCGATCAGAATCTTGGCGTGAGCCTCGGGATTGCCGAGCGCGCTGAACGCCTCGTCGACGCCCTCGAGACCGACGACTCCGGTGACCATCGGCGCCGGGTTCACCTTGCCTTCGGCGAGCATGTGGAGGGTGTCGCGGAACTCGAGTGGCGTGTAGCCGACGACGAAGCGCAGGTCGATCTCCTTGTTGATCGCCATCGAGGGCCGGATCCGGTCGTCGCCCATGCAGACGCCGACGACGACGACGCGAGAGAACAGCGGCGCCGACGAGATGATGTCGTCGATCACGCCGGGAACGCCGACGCACTCGAAGATCACCGGGCTCTTCGGCTTGGCGGCACCGACGGCCTCGGCCGCGCGCCAGATCTGCCACCAGGGGACCGGCAGCCGGCGCAGCTTCTCGATCGTGCCGACCGCGAGGTCGAGCGCGTCGGGCACGGTGTCGAGGTGGCCGTGGCCGCCGATCGACGCAAAGGGCGAAGCCTCCGCCGGGTCGACGACCGCATCCGCTCCGCAGGCAGTTGCCAGAGCACGCCGGCCCGGGGAGAAGTCACTCGCGACGACGGTGCGCACACCCTGGGCCTTCAGCAGGCAGATCACGGCCAGGCCGACGGGCCCGCAGCCGATCACGACCGCCACCGTGCGCTTCTTGACCTCGCCGCGGCGGACGGCGTGCCATCCGACCGCCATCGGCTCGGTCAGTGTCGCCACGTCGGGGGCCAGGCCATTTGGGACCGGTACCGCCAGCGACTCCTCGATCAGCATCCGCTCTGCGTAGGCGCCCGGCGCCTGCGTTGACAGCCCGATCGCGTGGACGGCCCTACCGCGCCGCAACAGCGGCGGGGCCACGACCGGTGTCCCGGCCGGTAACTTCTTGCGGCAGCGCGGACCGTGATCGGCGATCTCGCCGTAGAACTCGTGTCCGAAGACGACCTCCTGGCCCGAGCGCATGAAGTCGTCATACCCCGCCTCGCTCAGGACATCCGCGAGTTCGTCGCAGTGGTGTCGCGCGTGCAGGTCGGAGCCGCAGATGCCGCAGCGCACGACGTCGATCAGCACCTGACCGGCGCCCGGCGTCGGCGTGGGCTGGTCGACGACCCTGAGCTGCGCGTTGCTGCAGGAGACGGCCTTCATCGGCTCATGTCGCGCGTCGCTCGGGCTCGGGCTCGGGCGGGGTCGTCATGGTCGGATCGTAACGCCGCGCAGTTGTCGGCGGCTCCGCGCTCCCGCGGTCGTCGTGCGGTGGCGTTCCCGGCGCAACGATGATCTGCGGCGCAGATCCGATCCGGGGTATGGTCGGCGCAATCGATCTGTGAGGGAGTTGCGATGCTCGACGTGTTGCGAGGGCGCGCCGGCATGGCGATGGCCTTCATCCTCGGCCTTGTGATCGCCACGGCGGGCACCGCCACCGCGGCCAAGCTGATCACCGGCAAGCAGATCAAGGACGGGACGATCACCGCGCGCGACCTGTCCAAGTCCGTGCGACTCCAGTTGAGCAAGCTGGGCGATGCGGGCCCGAAGGGCGACCCGGGCGCGAAGGGCGACCCGGGCGCGAAGGGCGATGCGGGCGCGAAGGGCGACCCGGGCGCGAAGGGCGACCCGGGCGCGAAGGGCGACCCCGGCGCGAAGGGCGACCCAGGCGCGAAGGGCGACCCGGGCGCGAAGGGCGATGCGGGCGCGAAGGGTGACCCCGGCGCAGCGGGATGTGAGCCGCTCTGCCCGGCGCTCGGCCCTGATGCTGAGTTGCCGAGCGGCGCGTTGGGCGTCGTGATCGGCGAGGCCTTCAAGGGGTACGCGAGCAGGTACCGCGTCAGCTGCACCACAGCAGCGAAGTGCGTCGTGATCTTCGGCGGCACGGACCCGATCCCGGCTTACGTTGGTGATTGGTATCAGCAGTCCCTGAGCAGCCCGGTCAGCGCGACGAAGAACTTCCGGCTGATCCTCTTCGACAATACGTTTAGCGCCGTATACGCGTACGACGTCGCGGGCGGCCTGCCGACGGCGCTGCTGGACGAGGGCGGGCGCTACGAACTCAGAGTCAAGGCTGACAACGTCACCGAGGGCTCGCTGCAATGACAGGGAAAGGGCTACCTACCCGACCGTGAACCGCTGCAGCACGTAGTACGCGGGCCTCGGCACGCCGTCGGCGCTCACGAGCCCGGAGTCCCAGCTGACGGGGCCGGGCTGCGCCTTCCAGTCGTAGAGGTAGACGCGGGCGATGCGCGGGTTGCGCCTGAGAAGCGGACCCGTGATGTAGCGAGCGACGCGCGCCGCGTAGTCGGCGCCCTGGGGGAACTTCGACGCGGTCGGGCTGGTCGCGGCGACGACGCCGCCGACTCCGTGATCCACACCCTGCCCTTCACCGCGCGCAGCAGCTTGCGCGTCGAGGTGTCGCGCAGCCGGTTCACGTCGGAGTAGTTGTGAAGGCCCCACAGGCGCGGCTCGGGCTGCTTCAGCCTGCGGATCGCCTTGCGCAGCCTGCGGGTCCACGGCACGAGGTTCGGGTTGTCGAGCAGCGAAGCGGGAAGCACGTTGCAGCCACGGCACTTCCGGCGCAGGATCTTGTAGAAGCGCGCGATCGCGGCCGGGTGCTTGTAGCTCGGCTGGCCGGCGTGGTTGGCCTCGTTCCAGGCGGTGAACTCGCGCACGAAGGGGTAGCGCGCTCGCACCGCGTCCACGACGCGCGCAAACTCGCCGGGCGACGGGAGGAGTCGGGTGCGCCCCTGTACGCGTGACTGGCTGAAGATCACCAGCGGAGTGACGCCCGCGGCCTGCGCGTTGGCCATCCACTTGTCGATCTCGACGACCTGCCAGTCGTAGTCGAGCGCGTCCCAGGCGAAGTTGAGCCGGGCGTGCTTGACGCCGAGGGCGGTGAACATCGGGTCGGCGAACGTCTCGCCGTGCTGGTCGGCGATGGCGAGGGTCGCCTTCGGCCGGGCGCTCGCGGTCGGCGCGAGGAGTCCGGCGGCGATGCACAGGAGCGAAATGGCAAGGACGAGGAGACGCATCTGGGAGGCGTCGGCATTCCGGCCCCGCACGCAGAGCGGCGCGCAGACTCTGCGCAACTTGCCGGAAAGCCTGACCTTGGTCGCCGAAGCCCCTTGGCTCGGACATGCGTCCGCTTACCGCACAAACGACGCCGCTTGGCGCAAGATATGCCCGCGATTCGCCGATGACGGACTGCAGACGTTCAGCCCGCGAGGAACTGGCGCGGCGGCAACCGACGGGTTCGGGCAAGGAAGCGAAGCGGGGATGCAATGGACTGCATGACGCCCGATGGGCAGAACGAGAAGGTCGAGCGCGGGCGGCGCGTACGGCTCGGCACGGCCGAGCAGGCGGGCTGGGCGGAGCGACGGCTGAGTCGCGTCGGCCTGGACCTCCACGACGGACCGCTGCAGGACGTTGCGCTGCTGCGCGGTGAGCTGAGCGCACTGCACGGGTGCCTGGCCGCCACGGACCCGGCTGACTACGCGCGAGTTGCGCCGGCATCTGCTGAGAGGCTGCTCGCGAAGGTGGAGGACCTGCTGGCGATCGCGGAGGCGACGGAGGCCGACCTGCGCGAGCTCGCGCGCTCCCTCGAGTCCACGAGCCTCATGACGAGGCCTCTTGCCCAGTCGCTTCGCGGGCTGGTGCGCTCCTTCTCGCTCAGGACCGGGATCGAGCCCGGCCTGACGCTGCAGGGGGACGCCGAGGGCCTGACCAGGATGGAGCGCTGCACGCTGGTGCGTGTCATCGGCGAGGCGCTCGCCAACGCTCGCGAGCACGGCGCCGCGGGGTCGATTCAGATATCGGTGAGCGTCGGCCGTGACCGTGTCACCGCGTTGGTGGCCGACGACGGCTGTGGCTTTGACCTCGACCAGAAGCTGGCTGACAGCCTTGAGCGTGGCAGCATCGGTCTGTCCGGGATGATCGAGCGCGTACGGCTGCTCGGAGGCGCCTGCAGGATCAGGAGCCGTCCCGGGCAGGGCACGGCGGTGACGGTCAGCTTCGCTCGCTACCTCGCTTCATCGGGTGCCGCCGGCCCGGTCCCCGCGCTCCCTGCGTGGGCGGTCGCGGCGCGCCCGGCCGCCTGATTGCGCGCGGCGCTCAGCGCTTGTCGCGCGCCTCGCCCGCGATGCCGTTCTGCATCGCGTAGCGAACGGCCTCGGCGCGGTTCGAGACGTCGAGCTTGCGGTAGATGTTGCTCAGGTGGAACTTCACCGTCTGCTCTGTCACCCAGTTCTCCTGGCTGATCTCCTTGTTCGAGAGTCCCCGCGTCAGCGCCTTGAGGATCGTGAGCTCGCGGTCCGTGAGCCCGACCGTGCGGGAGATGTGCTGCTCAGGCGTATCCCCGCCCCCGACCGCATGGAATGAGGTGCCGCTGATCGCATGCCGCAGCGCGATAGGAAGCTCATCCGGGTTGATCGACTTGAGTATGTAGCCGACGGCTCCGCGCCGCAGCGCGGATTGGATGTCGACCTCCTCGTCCGAGGCCGAGACCATCACGACCTTGATGTCCGGGTGGCGCTTGCGGAGCAGGTCAAGGCACGTCAGGCCGTCCATTCCCGGCATGTGCAGATCCAGCAGCACCAGCTCGGGGTTGAGCCGCGAGACGAGCGGCGCCACGTGTGCACCCGAGTCCGTCTCGCCGACGACCTCGAAGCCGCCGTCCGACTCGAGCGCCGTGCGCAGCGACCTCAGCACCAGCTGGTGATCATCGGCGATGATCGTGCGGATCGCCATCGGCTGCGCACTGTACCCCGCCCGGCGGCCGGGAAACCGGTGCGACGCGCCGCGATCGTTCCGGCCTTCAGGCGTCGGCGCGAGCGAACACGAGCACGTCGCCTGTGGCGAGGCCGCGCCGGGCGCACTCGCCGGCGCTGAGCTCTATCACGCAGCGGGCCCCGCGCCTGGCCGCCATCCGCCAGGGCCGCAGGTCTTCCGCGACGCGCAGAACGACACCGCCCTGGCCGACGAAGACGGCGTCGATCGGAAAGCGCATGAACCACATGTGAATCGCGTGCGTGGGCCGGATCACCAACCCCTCGCCCGGCGCGAGCCCAGAGCGCCCGAGCAGCCCGCGCAGACGCCGCAGCGGCGTGTCCGCTACGTGGCAGCGCTCGCAGACCGTCGCTCCGTCGAGGGTTCGCACCAGCAGTACGCGCGCAGACTCGGCCTGACGGCCGGCGGACAGAAGCATGCCCGGGATTCTCGTGCCTGGAATCGCTCCGGGCGCCCCCCCGAGGTATAGGGGAAGACTGGACTTCCAGGGGGTGTGCTCAGCCCGTGCGGAACCTAGATTCCGCCCCGTTGACAGCCGGTGTGGCCGCAGGACCCCCATGGATGGGGAGAAGGCGGAGGCGGCCGGTGAAAGCAAACACCAACAAGGGGGGGCCACCTCATGTGGACCAAGTTCCTGCAGGGTCTCGTCGGTCGCGTTGACGCGCGCCGCGAGGAGGGGCAGACGATGGTCGAGTACTCGCTCATCCTGTTCCTCGTGTCGGTCGTGGCGATCGCCGCGCTCGGCTTCGTCGGCACGGACGTGACCGGCGTGTTCCAGGACGTCGCGGACGCGATCGTCTAAGGCGCAAGACGGATGCGGTCGCCCCCCACGCACAGCGCGTGCGGGGGCGAGCCGGTCCGCCACGAGCCCGTGCGCACCGTGACCCACTCATCTCGCATGTCAGCAGCCCGCGGTCAGAGCGGCCAGGCGCTCGTCGAGTACGCGCTCGTCCTGCCGCTGCTGCTTCTCTTGGTCTTCGGCGTGCTCGAGTTCGGTCGCGCGGTGCACTACTGGATCGACAGCACGCACCTCGCCAACGAGGGCGCGCGCTATGCCGCCGTCAACCGCAACCCCGGTCCCGGCGGCTCGCTCGCGCAGACGCTCGCCGACAAGGGTTCGACGTCGGAGCTGCGCGACGGCTCGGCATCCGTCGACCCGCTCCAGGTCTGCATCGACTATCCCAGCGGCACAAGCGCCGCCGGCGACCCCGTGCGGGTGCGCGCTACCACGACCTACCACTTCCTGCCGTTCATGAAGGTGCTCCCGGTGAAGATCACCGGCGAGGCGAACATGCGCCTCGAACGGCGACCGGACGCGTCGATCGCGGGGTGCGCCTCGTGAGCCCGCGCCTGATCGCGCGGCGCGCTGGGCGCGAGGAGCACGGCGGAATCATGGTGACGACAGCGATCGTGCTGCCCCTCGTCGTCCTGCTCGCGACGCTCGTGATCGACGTCGGCAACTGGTTCGAGCACCGGCGCCACCTTCAAATGCAGGCCGATGCGGCCGTCCTCGCGGCGGCGGCCGATGTCAGCTACCCGTGTGACGACGCGGCGATCAAGGCCCGCGCCGCTCAGTACGGCGGCCTGGCCTCGCTCGACGGCGCCGGGCCGTACAACGCCCAGATCGGCGACACACCGGCGGCGAACGTCTCCGCGGTGTTCAACTCGCCGACCTGGTCCGGGCAGGCCGCGCCGGTCGACCCCGACGTGCGCAGCGGCGAGCCGTGTGCCTCCAGCATGATCGACGTCAAGCTCACCGAGCGCGATCTGCCGTACTTCTTCCGGCTCGCGTCGGTCGACCACATCAACGCGCACGCGCGTGTGGAGATCAACCGCGCGACCCAGCTCGAGAACTTCCTCCCGGTGTCGGTGATCGACCAGCGCTGGGAGCGCGGCGAGGTCACGTTCATCAACGAGAGCCCGCAGCCCGGACAGCCTGCGGAGCTCGGGCGCCGGGCGCTCGTCAAGCAGGGCGTCAACGGCTCCGGGCTCGTGGTCCTCGGCACGCAGAACGACCTTCCGGTCACCTTCTCCGCGGGCATCGACCGTGTCACGGCGCGCGTCGCGATCAGCACGAACAGCTCGACGACCTGCGGGGACGCCGGCGTGCGCTGCTACGACGACGTCCTGTTCGCGCGCGGCTACCAGGGAGCCCCCGCGGTGACGGCGGGCGGCGCCCCGCAGGCGCGCGACGTACGGCTGATCGCCGGCACGTGCGCCGACGCGGCGTTCACCACGACCGCGACGCGGTCGGGAAGCGCCTGCACGGTGACCGTGCAGGCCGCCGTCGACTGGGGCGTGGCCAACCCGGCCGCGGCCTACGACGGCACCGTGACCGCGCAGCTTGCGGGCGGGACCGCGGTGCCGCTGACGCTGTCGGGCGGTCTGTGGACGGGGACGGTGTCGCTTGCCCCCGGCGCAGGCGCGCGCAGCGTGAGGCTCGACTGGCGCGCCGAGAAGGGAAAGATCAGCGGCAAGACCTGCGGCACCGGCAAGGGCAAGAAGCCGGCTCCGTGCACCGGTTCGTTCGGCGTCGTCCAGCGCGCCTTCTCGTCCTCGCCGTCCGCCTCCGGGCCGATCGAGATTGCGCAGCTCTGGGAGGCCGGCGGCTACGGCGTCAACTCCTTCCGTCAGTGCGACAGCGGCAACTCGCTGTGCACACGGTCGCTGGGCGTCAAGATCGCGGTGCCCGGAACGCTCGAGAACGCGCAATCGGTCGGCGATCCGCTCTATCGCATGCGCGTGCTCGATCAAAGCAGCCAGACGCAGGCGCTGGACTGTGACGAGAATCTCCCGAACCTCGAGGACGAGTTCGCGGCCGGCTGCAACGACCCGGGCTACGTCATCAACACGGGGCAGTCCTGCGCGGGCTACAACAACCCCGGCGCGATGCCCGATCCGTCGCCGTGCGCGGTCACCCAGACCGGCGCGTCGCAGTCGCACGTCGGAAAGGGCATGAACCGCCGGATCCTCGGGCAGCCCAAGCCGTCGGCCTGCACCAGCCCCAACAGGTGGTCGGCCTTCCCGAAGTTCGACCGGGGAGACCCGCGCATCGTCTTCATCATCCTGACGCCGTACGAGTCGTTCACGGGCAGCGGCAATCAGGCGTTCCCGGTCGCCGAGTTCGCGGCCTTCTACGTCACCGGGTGGCAGGGCAACCCGGGCTTCAACAACCCGTGCCAGGGCAACGGCGACGACGACGCTGAAAGGGGCGAGGTCGTCGGCCATTTCATCAAGTACGTCCAGATCTCCAGCGGTGGGGCGGGGAGCGGCGGTCAGCCGTGCGACCTGTCCTCCAACGCGCTGGGGGTCTGTGTAACCGAACTGACCCGTTAAGGGGGGGCAGCAGCATCATGGAACTCACGTCAAGAACACCACTGCGCGGCACGTCGTCACGCACTTGGTCGCTCGCCGCCGCAGCGGCGGCAGCGATCGTGGCCGGGATCCTGGTGGTCTCGGCGATCAACGACGCAAAGAAGGACGCCGGCGCAGCTGCAGGCGCGACGTCGTCGGTGGTCGTGGCAGACCGCCTGATCGCGAAGGGCAGCTCGGGCGAGGCGATCGCCTCCGAGCAGTCGTTCCGCATCTCCGACGTGCGCTCGAGCGCGGTCGTGGCCGGTGCGGTGACCGACATCTCGCAGGTGCGCGACAAGGTCGCCACGAAGGACATCTACCCCGGCCAGCAGGTCACGACGGCCGACTTCGCCTCGGGCGACGGGGCGCTCGCGACGAAGCTCGCCCGCAACGAACGTGCGCTGGCAGTCCCGGTCGACACGGCTCACGGGCTGGTCGGCGAGGTGCGCGCGGGAGACCGCGTCGACGTGCTCGCCGGCTTCAACCTCGAGCGTGACACCGGTCGCTCGCAGCCGGTCCTCAAGCCGATCGCCAGCAACGTGGTGGTCCTCAAGGCGCCGAAGTCCGCGTCGGCCGCAGGCGGCTCCGGCCAGAACGGGGTCATAACGCTGAAGGTCCGCAGCTCGCATGCGTCGCGGATCGCATTCGCCTCCGACAACGGAAAGGTCTGGGTCGTTCTCCGCGCTCCGGGCAGCACCCGCCCCGCCAGCTCTCAGGTGGTCTCCGCGAGCAGCCTGCTCGTCGGCGTGACGCCGGTCGGAGAGGGCAGTCGATGACACCCGCGATCCGCACAACCGTTGCTCACGCCGAGTCGGTCGATCGCGGGGTCATCGAGGCGCTCTGCGCCTCCCAGCCGGCGATCTCGCTCACGGGGCTCGTCGAGGTGAGCCCCGAGAGCCTGGGGCGCCCCGAGGCGGCTCGCGGCGACGCGCTGATCGTCGCCTGCGGCGGCGACGGCGAGGATGTGCTCGCCTTCATCCGCTCGGCTGTCGCCGAGCGGCCGTCCCGGCCGGTGGTGGTCCTCTATGAGGGCACCGCGAACGGCTTCGTCCGGGCGGCGATCGATGCCGGCGCCGACGACCTCGTCCAGGAGGTCGTGCTCGAGCCGGCGGGCGACGCGGGCGCCCAGGTCGCGTTTGCGCTCGAGAAGGCGATCGCGCGCCGCGCGGGCGGCGGCTCGGCGGCGGCGATCCCCGGAGCGATCACGACGGTGCTCGGTCCCAAGGGGGGCACGGGCAAGACGCTGACGGCGTGCAACCTCTCGGTGGCGCTCGCCGGGCGCGGCCGGCGAGTCGTGCTGGTTGACCTCGACCTGCAGTTCGGCGACGTCGGCCTGGCGCTGGGCCTGCATCCTGAGCGCACGCTCTACGAGCTCGCGACCTCCGGTGGCTCACTCGACAGGGAGAAGCTGGAGGACTTCCTCGCGGTCCACACCTCAGGGCTGCGGGTCCTGATGGCGCCCCGGCGCCCCGACCAGGCGAGCGCGATCAAGGTCGACTTCCTGTGCGGGCTGTTCGACGCCCTCACGGCGATGACCGATCACGTCGTGGTCGATACGCCGCCGAGCTTCACGCCGGAGGTGATCGCCGCGATCGATCGCTCCGACGAGGTCTGCGTCGTCGCGATGCTGGACGCGCTGTCGCTCAAGAACACCCGGCTCGCGCTGGAGACGCTGGAGCGCATGCAGGTGCGGGAGGACGCGATCCACGTCGTGCTCAACCGCGCCGACAGCAAGGTCGGCGTGACCACCGAGGACGCGGCGGCGCTGCTCGGCCGCACGCCCGATGTCCTGGTGCCGAGCAGTCGCGACATCACACGTTCGGTCAACGAGGCGACGCCGATCGTCGCCGGCGCCGCGGGGTCGGACGCGGGCAGGGCGTTCCGCTCGCTCGCCCAGGCGATCTGCCCGGCGTCCGTGGAACACATCAACTCGACCTCGGACAGCAGCGGGCGCCGCTCGCTGCTGCGCCGCGGAAAGGCGGCCTGACAATGGAACTGCATGAGCGACTCGGTATCGCCGGTGCGGACGCGGAGGACGCGTTCGCAGAGCTGAAGAACCGCGTCCACCAGTCGGTTATCAGTGAGCTCGGTCCCCAGCTCTATGCCAGGGACCTCGACCCGGCGACGCTCCGCGACCGCGCGATCACCGCGATCCGCGCCGAGCTCGACGGTGAGGCGGGTCTGTCGCGGGACGACCGCGACCGCCTGATCGCCGAGATCGCAGACGACACGCTCGCCCACGGCCCGATCGAGCGCCTGCTCGCCGATCCCGAGGTCACGGAGATCATGGTCAACGGGCCCAGCGACGTCTGGGTCGAGCGCGGAGGCCAGCTGTACGACGCGCAGATCCGCTTCAACGACGAGTCGCACCTGCGGCGGATCATCAACAAGATGGTCGCCCAGGTCGGGCGCCGCATCGACGAGGCCTCGCCGATGGTGGACGCCCGGCTGCCCGACGGCAGTCGCGTGAACGCGATCATCCCGCCGCTGTCGCTGAGCGGCCCGCTGCTCACGGTGCGCAAGTTCACCAAGAACCGGCTCGAGCTCGATGCCTTCATCGAGCTGGGGACGCTGACCCGGGAGGCGATCGAGTTCCTCGACCGCTGTGTTCACGCTCAGCTCAACATCCTCGTCTCGGGAGGCACCGGCTCGGGCAAGACGACACTGCTGAACGCCCTGTCGACGGCGATCGCGGACGACGAGCGAATCGTCACGATCGAGGACGCGGCCGAGCTGCTGCTCAATCAGCGCCACGTCCTGCGTCTGGAATCACGCCCCGCGAACATCGAGGGAGATGGCTCGGTGACGATCCGCGACCTCGTTCGTAACTCGCTGCGCATGCGCCCCGACAGGATCATCGTCGGCGAGGTTCGCGGCGAGGAGGCGCTCGACATGTTGCAGGCCATGAACACCGGCCATGACGGCTCGCTGACGACGCTACACGCCAACACGCCGCGCGACGCGCTTGCCCGCGTGGAGACGATGGTCCTGATGGCCGGCTACGACCTGCCGGTCCGCGCAATTCGCCAGCAGGTCGCCGCGGCACTCGACCTGATCGTTCACCTGGAGCGCATGCAGGACGGCGTCCGGCGCGTCACCGCGATCACCGAGGTCCAGCGGATGGAATCCGACGTGATCACGCTGCAGGACCTGTACGAGTTCAAGGTCGACGGCGTCGACGACGACGGCAAGGTGCGCGGCCGACTTCAGCCGACCGGCCTGCGGCCTGCGTTCACGCACAAGTTCCTGAAGCACGGACTCGAGCTTCCCAGCGACCTCTTCTCGTACCCGCGGGCGGTGTCGGCATGATCTCGCCGCGGGACCTGATGACGCTGGCCGCCTGCGCGATGATGGCGGTGCTGCTCGCGGCCACGCCTGCACACGCGGCGCAGGCCGGCCTGACGCAGCTCGGCAGCCCCGACTTCCCCGACCGCGCCTACGTGCTGACGCTGCCGGCGGGCGTCACCCCGGATCCGGCGGACATCGCGGTCGCCGAGAACGGCGCGCCCGTGGCCGATCTGCGGGCCGAGCCCTACGGCGACCGCTCCGATTTCGGCGTGGTCCTCGCCATCGACACGAGCAGCAGCATGGCCGGAGCCCCGCTGCGCGACGCATTGTCGGCGGCCCGCGCGTTCGCGACCCAGCGCCCGGCCGCACAGCGACTCGGACTCGTCACCTTCAACCGCACGACGTCGACTCTCCTGAAGCCGACGACCGATGCCGCCGCGATCGACGCCGCGCTCACCGCGACGCCGAAGCCGGCGCCCGGAACGAACCTTTACGACGCCGCTTCGGCGGGACTCGCGCTCCTCCAGCGCAGTGGCAGCTCGGCGGGCGCCGTCGTGGTGCTGTCAGACGGCGCAGACAGCGGAAGCGTCGCGACGGCCGACGCGGTTGCGGCAGCCGCGGCGAAGTCGAACGCCCGTATCTTCACGATCGGAGCGAAGTCGCGTTCCTACGACGGAGCGACACTCAAGACGCTCGCGACCGCGACGCAGGGGGAGTACCTCGGCGCCGCGTCCGGCAACTCGCTGCGCAGCGTCTACCGCGCGCTCGGAGGGCAGCTCGCGAACGCCTACATCCTGCACTACACCTCGCAGGCGGCGGTGGGCTCGCCGGTTCGCGTGGTGGCACGTGCCGGCGGACTCAGCGCAGCGGCCCGCTACGAGGCTCCGAGGCTGACGGTCGCCGCCGGACCAGGTCACGACAAGTCATTCCTGGCGACGACGCCCGGCATCGCGATCGTCGCGGTGAGCATTCTCCTCGCCGTCTTCCTGCTCGTCACCAACCTGTTCGCCTACGGCTCACGCAGGCCGACCGTTCGCGAGCGCGTCGATGCCTACGGCGAGTCGGCGGCGACCCAGGGCTCAGCGTCGACGACGCCTGGTGAGCGCTCCGCTGCGGTCGGGTCTGCGCGTCTCGAGGCCCTGGCGGAGTCCCTCGAGCTGGCCGGCCTCGACGTGACGCCGGCGCGCTTCTTGGGGGCTGTGGCCGCCGGAGGGGTTCTGCTCGCATGGTTCATGGTTGCGGTCTCCGGCATCTGGCTGCTGGCCCCGGTGGGGCTGGTGCTGGCCCCGGTGGCCGGGCGCGCCCTTGTCGCGGCACGGGTTGCCAAGCAGCGCGCGGAGTTCGCCGACGAGCTCGCCGACTCGCTTCAGGCCGTCGCGTCCGCGATGCGCGCAGGGCACAGCTTCGCCGGCGCGCTGGCCGTGATGAGCGAGGACGCCGGTGAGCGGACGCGCATCGAGTTCGGGCGCGTCATCGCCGACGAGCGCCTCGGGATCCCACTCGAGGACGCGCTGCGGGAGACGATCCGCCGGATGGACAACTCCGACCTCGAGCAGGTCGCGCTGGTGGCGGTTCTTCAGCGTGAGACCGGCGGCAACGGTGCGGAGGCGCTCGATCGCGTGGTCGAGAACCTTCGCGGGCGCGAGGAGGTGCGCCGGCTGGTGCGCTCGCTCACCGCCCAGGGGCAACTCAGCCGCTGGATCCTGACCGCGATGCCGGTCGCCCTGCTGATGATCATCTCGGTCATCTCGCCGGGCTATTCGGAGCCCCTCTGGGACACGACCATCGGAAACGTCCTCGTCGTGCTCGCCGGGACCTTCATCGTCGCCGGATCACTCGTCATCAACAAGATCGTCAAGATCGAAGTCTGAGCAAGGAGCGCTCGAATGACCCCTCTAGTCCTGATCGCGCTCGCGCTGTTCGCAGGCTCGGCGCTGCTTGTCGCGCGAACGGTTCTCGCGCCGCGTGCACGGGCTGCGGACCGGATTGCGCAGATCGACGCATACGGTTTCGCGGCCACGGCGACCGACCCCGCGGCCACCGGCGAGCGGCGCAGCCCCGTCGAGGCGATCGGTGCCCTGATCGCTGGGCGTCTCGGGCGCGAGCGGCTGGCTGCGATCCGCAACGAGCTGCACGGAGCCGGGCTGTTCACCACGAGCGCCGAGGAGTACCTCGGGTACCGCGCTCTCAGCGTCGCCGGCTTCCCGCTGATGGCGGTGTACGTCGCGGATGCCGGCGGTCAGTCGCCGGCCGTGGTCATCCTCTCCGCCGTCGCGGGAGTCGTCTGGGGATGGCTCCTGCCAATGGCCGTCGTCGCCCGGCGTGGGCGGTTGCGCCTCGAGCGCATCGACCGCGCGATGCCCGAACTCGTCGATCTGCTCGTCGTGGGCGTCGAGAGCGGTATGGGGCTTGCCGGCGCGATGCGCGCAGCCGCGCTGCGCACGAAGGGGCCGCTTGGCGATGAGCTGAAGCTCATGCTGCGTGAGCAGAGCCTCGGCGCGGCGATGCCCGAGTCGCTCACGCACATGCTCGACCGATGCGACACGCCGGCGACGCGTTCCTTCGTGCGCACGATCGTGCAGGGCGAGCGGCTCGGCGTCTCGATCGGCCAGATGATGCGCAGCCTCGCCGAGGAGATGCGCAAGCGCCGCAGGGCGAGGGCCGAGGAGATCGCGCAGAAGGCACCGGTGAAGATGCTCTTCCCGCTCGTCTTCCTGATCTTCCCGGCGATGTTCGTGGTGCTGCTCGGGCCTGCCGTGATCAGCCTCGCCGAGACGCTGGGGCGGGGTTGAGATGGGGTTCAGTGAGGATCACCCGGCGGTTGCGCGCGTCCGTTCGCGGCTGTGGCCGTCGCTGATCACGGCGCTGGTCGCCCTGGCCGCCGCCGGGACCGCGCCGCTGGCCGCGACCGACAACCCTCCGGGCGGAGCGCCCGGCGCAGTGACGGCGGAGTGCGAGACAGAGACGCACGAGGCCGTCGAACCCGAGGAGACGCAGCCTCAGGAGGATGACTGCGAGCACGACGCCGACGGCGAGCAGGACGCCGAACCTGCCGCCACTGATTCACAGTCCGACGAGACGCCTGACGGCGGGGATCCGTCGAAGGCGCACGTCGAACCGGACCCCGGCGAGGGCCCCCCGTCCGCCCAGCCCTCCGGCGCGGAGGAGCGCCCTGCCGCCGATCCCGACCCGGCGAACAGCGCGGCACAAGCGGTTCAGGCACCCGATACGGCGACTCGCTCCGGGGCACAGGAGCCGCCGTCGGACCCGTCGGGCGCCACCACGCCGGTCACGGCGCAGGCCGCACCCGCCGCTGAGCAGCGCCGCCGGAGTGCGAAGGCGCCGCGTTCAGCCCGGCGCGCGCGCCGTGCCGCGGCCGACCGCGGGCGCACGAAGTCGCGCGCGCAGGTCTACTTCCCGCCCGTCAGCATCGACTGGCTGTCGCTGACGCCGCTCGCCCCTCCGGCCTTCGGCTCCGGTGAGGCGACCCGCTTCCCCGGGCCGCTCTTCCTGCTTCCGATCTACCAGGCCGCGTCGGTCCAGTACGGGATCCCGTGGGAGGTGCTCGCCGCGATCAACGAGATCGAGACCGGCTTCGGGTCCAACGCCGGCGTCTCGAGCGCAGGGGCACTCGGCTGGATGCAGTTCATGCCGGCGACGTGGTCGGCCTTCGGCGTCGACGCCAACCGCGATGGGCAGAAGAACCCGCACGATCCCGTCGACGCGATCTTCTCCGCGGCGCGCTACCTGCGCGCTTCCGGTGCGAGGCGCGACCTCCCGCGCGCGATCTTCGCCTACAACCACGCGAACTGGTACGTCGAGCGAGTCCTCGCTCGCGCCAAGGCGATCGGTGATCTGCCTGAGGACCTGCTCGCGACGCTCGTCGCCGAGGGCCGCGAGGGAGCGAACGCGATTCGCCGCTTCACCGGTTCGCCGGGCCTCCTGGATCCGGCCCACAGGCCGCGCACGATCGGCCGCATTCTGTTGCTCGACGACGAGCGGCTTCGTGATCTCGTGCTGGCCGATGACCGCGTCGAGGTGTACGGCTGCGGGCGCGAGGACATCGCCGCCGGGGTCGTCGATCGCCGCGTGCTCGAGACACTGGCCCACCTTTCCAGTCGCGGACTGCGCCCGGCGGTCACCTCGCTGCGTTGCGGGCACGGCTACTACACGTCGGCGGGCTCGGTCTCCGAGCACTCCCATGGCGCGGCGATGGACATCGCCCGCATCAACGGCACGCCGATTCTGGGACACCAGGGTGAGGGCTCGGTGACGGACGAGACGATTCGCGCTCTGCTCGAGCTCCGCGGGGGGCTGCGGCCACACCAGATCATCAGTCTGATGTCGTTCACCGGCGCGCCGAATGCCTTCGCGATGGCCGATCACGCCGATCACATCCACGTCGGCTTCGCGCCGCTGCGGAAGCTCCGGGAGTCACGCTGATGCGCCCGTTCACTCCGTCAGCAAGGTGATCGCACGGCGACCCGCCGCGAACGCCGCGCGCCGCCGGACGCCCGCGAGCACTAGACCGGGTAGGCGCGGACGCGCAGCGCCGCGGCGCTCGCGCCGCCGCGGAGCGGGGCCGCGATGACCTGGTGCACGGAAAGCGCGCCGCGCTCGAACCCGAGCGAGGCGCCCGCGTTGTGCAGGCGCCAGACGCGCTCTCGCTCAGGGCCGATCTCGGCGGTCGCCTGCTCGCGCCAGGCGTCGAGGTTCTCGCCCCAGTCGCGCAGCGTGCGCGCGTAGTGCGCGCGCAGCGACTCGTCGTCGCGGACCTCGAAACCGGCGTCCTCCAGGGCGCCGATCACGACGCCCTGAGTGTGCAGTTCGCCGTCCGGGAAGACGTAGCGGCGGCTGAAGCTGCGATCGCTCGGCGGCCGGGAGCTGGTCCGCACGATGCCGTGGTTGAGGAACAGCCCGTCGTCTGCGAGTAGGCCGCACACTCCGGAGAAGTAGAGCGCCAGGTTGCCGCGGCCGACGTGCTCGAACATGCCGACGCTGGCGACCTTGTCGTAGGGGCCGTCCGAGACTTCGCGGTAGTCCTGAAGACGCACCTCGATCCGGTCGCCGAGCCCCGCGTCGCGCACGCGCCGGCGGGCGAGCTCGGCCTGTCGTTCGGAGATCGTCACACCGACGCCCCGCGCGCCGTACTCACGCGCTGCGTGCAGCAGCAGTGAGCCCCAGCCGCAGCCGATGTCGAGCAGCCGGTCGCCAGGGCCCAGCTCGAGCTTGCGGCAGACGAGGTCCAGCTTTCGAGTCTGCGCCGCGTCGAGCGTGTCGTTTTCGCCGGCGTAGTACGCGCACGAATAGACCATGGTCGGGCCGAGCATCGCCCGGTACATCTCGTTGGAGATGTCGTAGTGGTGGCTGATCGCCGCGCGGTCGCGGCGCGTGGAGTGCATCCGGCCGGTCAGGCGCGCCTCCGCGGACGGAGGTGGGGGCGGGCGGCGCCTCATCAGGCCGAGTCGCCGCGCGATCCGGAGCGCGAGAATCGCGTCGGCCGGCTCGGCTCGTATGTGGCGGTAGTCCTCCGTCAGCGACATCGCGAGCCGCAGATCCCCGTCCACGTCGAGGTCGCCTGCGACCCAGGCTCGGCTGAGCCCGAGTTCGCCCGGGGCTGCGATGATCCGTCGCAGAGCATTCGGATGACGCACGACGAGCCACGGAGGGGCGACGTCACCGGCCGTCGCAGGCAGTTCGCTGCCGTCCCAGAAGCGCAGGCCGAAGGCACGCCCTGACGATGCCCTTTCGTCGAAGCGGCTGACGAGCGGCGCGATCAGCGCGGCGACGCCCGTGGGCGCCGAGGCGCGCCTAGATCCCATGACCTCGGAGCCGACGGCCGTAGTCATGAGCCGATGCTAACGGTCCGGCGAACTCACCTCTTGAACCGCGGGCAGGGAAGCTGTGCGGTCTTGGTCGTCTCCTGGCCGGTCTCGTACTTGTAGAACGCCTCGAAGTCGAGCAGGCTCGACGCCGGGCACGTCGGCTCGGTGATCCAGAAGATGTTCTGCTTCTTGAGCACCTTCTTCTTGACGCACTTGCCCTTCTTCCTGCGCAGGCACTTCACCGTCCGCTTGACGCGCGTGATGCCCGGCGTCGTGACCTCCACCTCGGCGAGGCTGACGCGCACGCCGGCTGCCCCGCCGCCCGGCAGGTCGAGCCTGTAGCCGAATCGGCCGTCCGGCGTCGGGTCGTTGAAGATGTTGACGGTGAACGTCAGGCGCAGCGTCTTGAAGAACGGGTTGTTCTTGACGAAGATCGAGTTCTCGTCGAGCACCACGAGCACGCCCATCGCCGCGACCGCGCCCTTCTTGGTCGGCTTGGCGAGATAGAGGAAGAGGTCGGCCGCGGCGGGGTCGGCGAAGGTCGGCCGCACGTCCGCCAGCACCCTGCCCCTGCCGACCTGTGCCCGTATGCAGGTCTTGACGCCCCGCTCCAGCCCCTTGCGGATCCTCTTGCGCGTGCGCTTGAGCGTCGCCGCGAGGTTCGTGAGCCGCTTCGTGTAGGACCTGTTGCCGTCGGGGGCGAGCAGCGCGTCTCGCACGTTGTCGGCCTTGCACTGGTAGTCCTTCTTCAGGAACTCGCGCCGGATCTTGACGCCGGCCGCGAGCCGCACCGTGTTGTCGGTCACCAGCGGCGGCGGCTCACCCGTCGTGTCGAACGAGTTCGAGCGGAAGACGAGCGTGTAGCGGCCGTCCTTCTTGATGTTCTTGATCTGGAAGTTGAACTCCTGGACCGGCTCCGCGTGGGCGACGGAGGCGAGACCCAGGAGCGCGAGCACGACGGTCGTGGCGAAGATCCTCTTCATGACTCAGTTCGTGAACCGGGGACAGGGAAGCTCGATCGCCCTGGTCTCCTTCAGGCCGGTCTCGTACTCGTAGTCGGACTTGAACTGGAGCCGGCCGGACTTCGGGCACTTCGGCTTGTTCAGCCAGAAGATCCGCTTCTTGGTGACCTTCCGCTTCGTGCACTTGCCGTTCCTCTTGCGCAGGCACCTGACGGTCCGTTTCGTCTTCGAGACGCCCGGCGTCGTGACGCGCAGATCGACGATGCTCGCGCGCACTCCCCCCGTGCCGCCGCCGGGCAGTTCCGCGCGGTAGCCGTAGCGCCCGTCGGACGTCGGCTCGTAGAAGAGGTTGATCGTGAAAGCGAGCCGGAAGGTCCTCAGCAGCGGGCTCTCCTTCCACAGCCAGCCGTTCTCGTCGAGCACCACCAGAACCGAGAACGCCGCGTCGGCCTTCTTCTTGGTCGGCTTCGCGAGGTAGACGTAGAAGTTGGCGGGCACCGGGTTCTTGAAGACCGGGCGCACGTCGGCGACGACGTTGCCCTTACCGACCTGAGCCCGGGCGCACGTCCTGACGCCCGCGGCGAGCTTCTTCGGCATCTTCTTCGTGGTGCGCTTGAGGCTGGCCGGCAGGTTGTTCAGCCGCTTCGTGTAGTTCCTGCCGCCGTCCGGGGTGAGCAGCGACTCGCGAACGTCATTGACCTTGCACTGGTAGCTCTTGGTCAGGAAGTCCCGCTGGATCCTCACGCCCGCCGCGACCCTCAGCGTGTTGGCCGTGACCAGCGGCGGCTGCTCGCCGGTGGTGTCGTACGAGTTCGCCGTGAAGACGATCGTGTAGCGGCCGTCCGGCTTGATGTCCGTGAGCTGAACGTTGAACTCCTGAACGGGCGCGGCGCTCGCCGCGGCCGGAAATACCAGGAATGCGAGCACGACCGCCGAAGCAAGAAGCCGCGTCGCCGGGAGGCTTCGCAAGGGTCGCAAATGGCTGATCGAGGTCATGGGAAGGTGGTCGTCGGCGGTTGATTCGCCCGGCGCCAACCGAGACGACGACCTGTAGATTGCCAGGCATGGGCCAGGTCACGCGCCGCACCCGGCCGGCGATGCCCTGGCGACACAGCTCATTCGACGCACGGACGGCGCTGCCTTGAGTGCGATCGCCCGCTTCATCGTACGGCGACGCTGGTTCGTGCTGGCGGCCTGGGCGATCGTGCTCGGCATCGCGCTCGTCGCCGGTGCGGACACACGCGAGCACATCAGGCAGCCGAGCCTGACGATCCCGGGCAGTGACGCGGCGCGCGCCGACAGCCTCTCCTCGCGTGAGTTCGGCGGCACCGTGAGCATGGCGGTCCTGCTGAAGGGGCCGGCGGCCGAGGTCGAGAAGCTCGGCCCCAGGCTGGTCCGCGAGCTGCAGGAGGTCGACGGCGTCCAGGTTCTCAGCCCGTGGGCGATCGGCGGCTCGCGGGTCCTCAAGGAGCCGAGCGGCCAGGCGCTGCTCGCGCTCCAGGTCAAGAAGCCCTTCGAGCAGGTTTCCGAGGAGACGACGCCCGCGGTGGAGGCCGTGCTCGCGCGTGAGGTCAAGGAACCGCTGCGGGCCGAGATCACCGGGTTGGCGCCGCTCGTCCGGGCGCTGAACGAGTCCTCGCTCGATTCGCTCCACCGCGGCGAGCTGATCGCGCTGCCTGTGCTGTTCCTGATGCTGCTGCTGATCTTCCGAAGCCCCGTCGCGGCGCTCGTGCCCGCGCTCTGCGGGCTGCTCGTGACGCGCATCGGCATCGCGCTGATGGGACCGATCGCCGACCACGTCGCGATCGACGCGCTCGCGCTCAACCTGGTGACGATGGTCGGTCTGGCGCTCGGCGTCGACTATGCGCTGCTGGTCGTGTCGCGCTTTCGCGAGGAGCTCGAGAGCGAGCCGAGCGTCGAGCGCGCCGTCGAGCTGTCGATCGGGCGTGCCGGGCGCACCGTCCTGCTGGCAGGTGCGGCGCTGTCGATCGGGATGCTGTGCGCGCTGGTGATCGCGCCGGGCTCGCTGCTCGTGTCGGCGACGATCGGCGTCGTCGTCGTCACGATCGTCGCCGTAGTCGTCGCGGTGTTCGCGATGCCCGCCGTCCTGGCGGTCATGGGGACCGGGATAAATCGCTGGAAGCTGCGCTCCCCGGGCACCGGGCTGGCCTGGGCGCGGCTGTCCGAGCGCACGCTGCGCCACCCGGCCGCGGCGGCCGGCTTCGTGCTGCTTCCGCTTGCGTTGCTTGCCGCACCGGCCCTGGCGCTCAACACAGGGCCGCCGAATGTGGCGAACCTGCCCCCGGACAACGCGGCGCGCATGAGCTACGAGTCGTTCGAGCGCGATCGCGGCGCCGGCTGGTCGACCCCGTACGAGGTCGTCTTCCGCACCGCCGGGTCCGGTCACGACGACAAAGCGGCTGAGTGAGCTCCGGCGCTTCCAGGAGCGCGTCGCGAAGCTGCCCGAAGTCGAGGCGGTGATCGGCCCGGCCGCGCTGCTCGACCGCACCAAGGTGCTGCGCCAGATCACGCGCGACGTCATCGACGGCAGGCGTGACGTGAAGAGGCTCGAGAAAGGGCTCGGCGCCACTCGCAAGGGCACCGGCCAGCTGCGCGACGGCCTTGCCGCGGGCGCCACCGGCGCGGCCCAGCTGGCCGACGGGCTGGGCCAGGCCGCGCAGGGTTCACAGCAGCTCGCCGGGGCGACGAACGCCGCGGCCCCCGAGATCAAGAGCCTGGTGAGCGGCGCGAAGCGGGCGCAGGACGGCTCCAAGCAGATCACCGGCGGCCTCACCCAGGCGCGCGACGGCACCAAGAAGCTGAAGCCGAACGTCGACGTGCTGCGTGACTCGCTCGTCGCGGCGGACTCCAGCTCCGAGAAGAACCTCACCACTCCGATGGCGAACACGCAGTCCGCGGTGCAGTCCGCGCTGCGCGCGCTGGGCGGGATCACCGATCCGGCGGTCGCGGCCGATCCGGGCGTGCAGAAGGCCAAGCAGGACCTGGCGAAGGCGCTCGCCGCGCTCGGCCCGCTCAAGACCAACGTCACGAACCTGACGACCGAGCTGGACGCCAACGCCGCGGCGTCGAAGGAGATCGCGCGCGGCGTCGATCAACTCGTCGACGCGCTCGAGCAACTGACCGACGGCAGCGGCCAGCTCGACAGCGGGCTCGACGGAGGCCGCGTCCCGGGCCGAGTCGGCCGCGGCCGGCGTCGACCAGCTGAGCGCCGGGACCGCGGAGCTGAGCGGGGGCCTGTCGACACTGCTGACAGGCCCTGATGGCAAGACGGGCGCGAAGGGGCTGGCGACCGGCCTCGGGGAGGCCGTCGACGGCACCAACCAGCTCGGGCGCGCCGTGAAGACGATGCTCGACAGCGTCGTGAAGGTGCGCCGGAAGGACGACCGCCGCCAGGCTTCGCTGAAGCGCAACGGGACCGACCTCGAGAAGGCTGCGCGCTCGGGCTACTTCGTGCTCGCCGCCGTCGAGGGCGCCCAGAAGCAGACACAGACGAATGCCGGCGTTCGCCACGAACACGGCCGGCGGCGGTACGACGGCGCGCGTGATCGTCGTGCCGCGCAACGGGCCGTTCGACTCGCGCAACGAGGCACTGCGCCCGAGGCTCGAGCGTGAGACGGCGCGCAGCGCGCGCAGGCTGGGAGCTGAGGGCGTCGTCGGCGGGCCCGCGGTGATCCTCGACGACTTCGATCGCGCCACCGAGTCGCGTTACGTGCCGCTTGCACTGCTGCTCTCGGTGGTGACCTTCCTGGTGTTGCTGGCGGCGTTCCGCGCGCCGCTCTTGGCGCTGTTGGCGGTGCTTCTCAACCTCGTGACGGTCGGGGCCTCGATCGGGGTTCTCGTGATCCTCTTCCAGGGCGACAACCCGCTGCTCGGAGGCTCGGGAGAGCTCGATGCGATCTCGCTGATGGGGGTCTTCGCGATCGTCTTCGGGCTGTCGATCGACTACGAGGTGTTCATCATCAGCCGGATGCTCGAGGGCCGCCGGCTCACGGGGACCACCGACGGCGCGATCCGCCACAGCATCGAGAAGACGGCGCGCATCATCACGGGCGCCGCCTTCATCATGGCCGCCGTCTTCCTCGCGTTCGCGATCTCGCCCGTGATGAACACGCGACAGTTCGGGGTCGGTGCCACGGTCGCCGTGCTGCTCGACGCGACGGTCGTACGGCTCGTGCTGCTGCCGGCGCTGGTCAAGCTGTTCGGCGACCGCACGTTCTGGGTTCCGCGCTGGCTGCGGGGAGGCGACGACGACGCCCCGACGCCGGCGCTCGAGGACGCGCCGCTCGCCGGTTCGGCGAGCGGCTGACGCCGACCCTCGCCGCTACGCCGCCAGGCCGGGCCCGCGGCCCGCCAGCAGCTCCTCGGCGACGCGATCGGTCGCGTCGCCGGTTCCGCCCACCAGGCGGCGCGACAGCTGCGCGCGCCGGAAGGTGAGCGGCGCGTCGTGCTCCCATGTGGCGCCGATCCCGCCGTGGGTCGCGATCAGCTGGCGCGCCGCGAAGTCGAGCGCTCCGCCTGCCACCGAACGCGCGGCGCTGGCCGCGTAGGCGAACTCAGCCGGTTCCTCGGAGAAGGCGAAGCCGGCGTAGATGAGCAGCGAGCGGGCGTTCTCCAGTCGGCGCAGCACCTCGACGAGCCAGTGCTTGACCGCCTGGTAGGAGCCGATCGCACGGCCGAAGGTGAAACGCTCCTTGGCGTACTCGACGGAGACCTCGAGCGCCGCCTCGACGGTTCCGACCGACTCGGCCGCGATCAGGCACTGGACCAGGTACCAGGCCTGTTGCACGTCGTCCTGCGAGACGTCGAGCCGGGTTCCCTTCGCCTCGGAGAACGTCACGTTCGCAAGACGCCGCGTGGAGTCGTAACGCCAGGTCGACTCGACGCTCACGCCTGCGGCGCTCGCGTCGAGGACGGCCGCGACGGGGTCGCCGTCGCCGTCCGTTCCGACCACGACGAGCAGCTCGCGCCTCGCCCGCGTCGGGAACCCAGCAGACGGTGCCGTCGAGCGTGACGGTGTCGCCGTCGACCGACGCCGACGGTGCCGGCGTGCGCGCCTTGCCGCCCGCCGGGTCGACGGTCCAGCCCGGCTCGTGCGCGCTCGGGGGGCGCGCGGGCAGCCAGGCCACGCGCAGTTCGCCTGCGGCGGCGCCCGCCGCGTGCTCAGAGCCGCCGCGGTCGAGCAGCATCGCGGCGGGCAGCAGGCCGAGCAGCGGGGCGCCCGCCAGGACGCGACCGGCCTCCTGCGCGACGAGCATCGCCTCGTAGGCGCCGAGCTCGGCGCCGCCGTGCGACTCGCTGACCAGCAGCCCGGGCCAGCCGGCCTCGACGGCGGTCGGCCACAGGTCGGGCAGGCTCGCCTGGTCGTCCTCGAGCGCGCTGCGCGCGGCCTCGACCGTCTTGACGCGCGAGAAGGCGCTCCGCGCGCGGCCTCGCGCAGGAAGCCCTGCTCGTCGGAGAGCTCGAGGTTCATGCGGCCGCCGCCTCCTTCTCCTTGGCGCGCAGCTCGCTGAACGGGATCCCCTTGTCCAGGCGTGGCTCGGGCGGCAACCCGAGCACGCGCTCGCCGATCGTGTTGCGCAGGATCTCCTCGGTGCCGCCGGCCGACTTCAGGCCCGGCAGGAACGAGATCATGTACGCCCACTCGCTCGTCCTCGTCCAGCGCCTCCGGGCCCGAGCACGTCGGCGATCAGGTCGCCGGCCTTGACCGCGCTGTTGACGGTCGTGACCTTCGCCAGGCCGAACTCCGGACCGGGGATCTGGCCGCTCTGGAGGGCGCTGATCGAGCGGTAGCCGGTCCAGCGGATCGCCTCGAGCTCGGCGCTCAGCTCGCCGAGCTGGTGGCGGACGTCGCTGTCGCCTGACGGCGGCCGCGTCGGTCGCCAGCGCGCGCGCGAAGCGGTCGCCGTTGTAGCCGAAGCCCTCGCGCCCGAGGCCGATCGTCAGGCGCTCGAACATCAGCGTCGTCAGGCCGACGCCCCAGCCGCCGTCGACCGGACCGACGACGGCGCCGGCGTCCGAGCTTCACGTCGTCGAAGAAGACCTCGTTGAACTCGGCCTCGCCGGAGATCTGGCGCAGTCCGCGCACGGTCACGCCCGCCGCGTCCATCGGGACGATGAACATCGTCATGCCCTTGTGCTTGGGCACGTCGGGGTTGGTGCGCGCGAGCAGCAGCCCGTAGGCGGAGAACTGGGCGTTCGTCGTCCAGACCTTCTGTCCGTTGAGCGTCCAGCGTGCCGTCGTCGTCCAGCCTGGCGCGCGTCTGCACCGCGGCCAGGTCCGAGCCGGCGGCGGGCTCGGAGAACAGCTGGCACCAGACCTCGTCGCCGTGCAGCATCGGGCCGAGGTAGCGCGACTTCTGCTCCTCGCTGCCGTGGGCGATGATCGTCGGGCCGAGCATGCCGACGCCGATGACGTCGAGGATGCCGGGCACGCTGCGCCGCGCGCATCTCCTGGCTGACGATGACCTGCTCGATCGGGCCGCGTCCCTGGCCGCCGTACTCCGTCGGCCACGTCGACGCCCGCCAGGCCGGCCTCCGGCGAGCCGGCCCTGCCAGGCGCGCCGCGCGGCGAGGATCTCGTCGGGGTCGGTCAGCGCGCCCTCGCCGCGCAGGACGGGAGCCTCCGCCTTGTGCTCGTCGAGCCAGGACCGCACCTGCGCGCGGTAGGCGCGCCTGCTCGGGACTGTCATTGAGATCCATCGTCCACCCCTTTGGCTGACCAGCCAGTCGAAGTCCGGCTCCGATGATACGGAGGCGGTCGCCTCGGCCGCCGCGAGGCCCCGGCGTCAGTCGTCGCCGCCGGGGTCGTGGAGCATCGATCCGATGATCCCGATGCCCAGCAGGACGATGATCAGCAGCGAGACCACGGAGAGGACCGTGAAGCCGCGGTCGACAGCGGCGGCGATGGTGGCGGCGAGGAACGCCCCCAGGAAGACCAGGGTGACGGCGAAGATCGCGGCGCGCATCGCTCAGCCTCCGAACGCGCCCGCAGCGCCGAGCGCGACGCCGAGCGACGCGCCGAGCAGCACCCAGAGCCAGGCGGGCGTCATGACGAGGCCTGCGTAGTAGGGCACGAGCGAGAGCGACAGTATTCGCGCCTGCGGAAAGCGGATCCGGTGGGCGGCGACGACCTCGAAGGCGATCCCCGTCGCGGCTGCCGCGGCGAGGCGGTCGTCCATCCCGGCGGCGATGCCGAGCATCGCGGCGCCGGCGCCGCCGGCCAGTCCGAGCAGGCCGAGCCAGAGCGGCCCGATCCGGTCCTCGACGCTGCGCCCGAACACCCAGATCCACAACCCGCACGCGAGCAGCAGCAGCGCGGTCCACGCGCCCTCGCCGCTGAGCAGCGCGACCAGCGCCGCGACGTCGGCCGCGACCCATGTCACGAGCGTCACGAGCGGCGTGCGTGTGCGCGAGACGTCGTCGGCGAGCGGGATCACGGAGCCGCGCAGGCTACCGCCGCGCCGCGCGCCCGAGCACGGCGGCGCCCGGCGCGTCGAACGGCGTCTGGAAGGTGAACGCGTCGGCGGTGGGTCCGCGCTCGGCGAGCAGCCGCAGTCGGCGCTCGGCTTCGGGCAGGTCGGGTACGTGCCCGGGCGGCACCCACCACATCGCCAGCGTCAGGTCGAGCTTCGCGAACCACTCTCGGCGCCGGCGCAGGGCGGCGAGGTGCTCGCGGTCGCGGTAGACGAAGTCGCGCAACGCATCAAGGCTCTCCCAGACGCTGAAGTTGACGATCAGGCGGTCGTCGCCCAGTACGCGGAAGCCGGTCGCGTCGCCGCCGTCGTCCTGTAGGCGCCAGACGAAGCCGGGCGCGCGGTCGGCGCGAGCGTTGACGGCTCGAGCATCGACGTGAAGCCCGCGAGAGCATCGCTCTCGAGGGGTTCGACGGGCAGCGCGACGTTGACCTGCGCGAGCTGCGTCACCGGGCGGTCGCGGCGAGCGCGCCCAGCGGCCCGACGCCGGGCCGCGGCTGCGGGACGTGCTGGTCGGCGTGGTAGCTGCGAGCGCACGAGCGGGCCGGCGGCGATGTGGTCGAAGCCGAGCGCGTAGGCCGGCCTGCTCGAGCGCCGCGAACTCGTCCGGGTGCCAGTAGCGCACGACCGGCAGATGGCGCTCGGTCGGGCGCAGGTACTGGCCGACGGTGAGCACCTGCACGCCGGCTGCGCGCAGGTCGCCGAACGCCGCCGACCATCTCGTCGTGCGTCTCGCCGAGGCCGACCATCAGGCCGGACTTCGTGACGACCTCGCCCTCGCCGAGCGCCTTCGCGTTGCGCAGCACGCGCAGCGAGCGCTCCCAGCGCGAGCCGCGGCGCGCGACGCGGATACAGGCGCGGCACGACCTCGACGTTGTGGTTGAAGACGTCGGGGCGCTCGGCGATCACGCGTCGCCAGCGGCATCTCCTCGCCGCGGAAGTCGGGCGTCAGCACCTCGACCTTGCAGCTCGGCGCCTGGCGGCGGCACTGGCGGATCGTCGCCGCCCAGATCGCCCGCGCCGTAGTCGGGCAGGTCGTCGCGGTCGACGCTGGTGATCACCGCGTGGCGCAGGCCCATCCGCGCGACCGAGCGCGCGACGCGGGCGGGCTCGAGCGGGTCGTTCCAGGTCGGCTTGCCCGTCGTCACGTTGCAGAAGCCGCAGCGGCGCGTGCAGGTGTCGCCGAGGATCATGAACGTCGCCGTGCCGCGCTCCCAGCACTCGCCGACGTTCGGGCAGGCCGCCTCCTGGCAGACCGTGTGCAGGTTCTCGTCCTTGATCAGCTGCGACAGCTCGCGGTAGCGCGGCGCCGCCGGGCGGCGGCACCTTGAACCACGGCGGCTTGCGCTCGCGGATCGGGCGCACGTCGGGCCCGAGCACCTGCAGGACGTCCATGCCGCCCGGGTTGGAGCGGGAGCGGGTCTGGTGCTCGCGGGGCTCGGCGGCCACGATCCGACGATAGCGCCTGGGCCGCGGCCCGTGGCTAGGCGATCGCAGCGTCAGCGGCTGAGCAGGCGCTCCAGCCGCGCGGGCGCGACGAGTCGCTGGCGTGCCCCGGTCTCCTGCGCCCAGGCGTGGGCGATCCGCCTGCGAAAGCACGGCAGCAGGCCGGCGCGGCCGGTCTCCTGCGCGAGCGACGTCATCGGCAGGCGCAGGCCGCACGGAACGACCCACGAGAACGGCTCGAGGTCGTTGTCGACGTTGACGGCGAACCCGTGCGTGGCCACCCCGCGGCGCACGTGGACTCCGATCGACGCGATCTTGCGCTCCGCGGTCCAGACGCCGGTGTAGTCGGGGCCGTCGTCGACGCGCGCGCGGGCCGCGACGCCCTCCTCCCCAGGGCTCGATCAGCGCCCGCTCCATGCGCGCGCACGTGACCGACGATGTCGGCTACGGCGGCGATCGGATACCCGACGAGCTGGCCGGGGCCGTGGTAGGTGAGCTTGCCGCCGCGGTCGACGTCGACGATCTCGATTCCGCGCTCGCGCGTACCAGTGCTCGCCGAACGTCAGTTCCGATCGGATCGCTGCGCCGCCCGCGCGTGTAGACGGCCGGGTGCTCGAGCAGCAGCAGCAGGTCCGGCACGCGCCCCGCCTCGCGAGCATCGCGCGCGCGCTCCTGAAGAGCCAGCGCGTCGCGGTAGGGGACGCGCCCGAGGTGACAGACCCATACCTCGCTCACAGCGTCAGCGTCGCACACTCCGGGCGGCGTCTCACCTCCCGGCCCCGCCCGCGGGCCGCCACTCCGAGCGGCCGGGCGCCGTACGCTCGCCGGGTGGACGCCGGACACGAGCGCTGGTCGTGGCTGCGCCGCGCGCGCTGGAGGCTGCGCGGTGCATGGCAGGCGCCCGCCTTCGTGCTGTTCACGCTCGCCGACGCGCTCGTGCTCGAACTGCTGCCGCTGGCCGGGGACGCCGGCCCGGGCTATGTCGGAGCGCTTCTGCTGGCGGCCTTCCTGAACCTCTTCGTCGTGGCCGTCGTAGGCCCGCTGCTGGGCATCTGGCTGCGGCGTCGGAGTCCGGACCGCCCGGCGTTCGCCGCGCGCGACCGCGCGAGCGTCCTCGCGCTGGCCGCGTTGTTCGCGCTGGTCCTCGCAGCCGGCCTGATCCATCGTCCGTTCGTGGCCGGTGAGGAGGACGATCTGCGTGCGCAGGCGCTCGCGGCGCGTGGCTACTTCCAGCGTCACGCGCCTGCCGGCTATCGCGCGACGCTGCCGGAGATGACCACCTGGAAGGCGGGTGAGGATCTCTACCGCACGTGCGTTCGCGGCCCGCGGCGGGGACGCGAGCTGTGCGTCTATGTGATGACCGACCAGTCCCCGCCCGGGGTCACCCTCGACACGAGCCAGGAGCCGAACAGCGTGGTGGCGGGGCCATACGGGCAGGTCATCGGCGTCCGCTGAGCGGTGCGCAGTGCGCGTAGGATCGTGCGATGAGCTCCGAGCCGCGGTCCTACGAGACGATCCTCTACGCAGCCGCCGGTGCGATCGCGACGATCACGCTGAACCGCCCGTGCGTCGCTGAACACGATCGTGCCCGCCGATGCCCGACGAGGTCGAAGCGGCGGTCGAGCGTGCGGTGGCCGACGAGCAGGTGAAGGTGATCGTCCTGCGCGGCGCGGGCCGGGCGTTCTGTGCCGGCTACGACTTCTCCGGCGGATTTCACCACTGGGACGACGGGATCACGACCGACGGTGCGTGGGACCCCGGCAAGGACTTCGTCGGGGCGACCGCGCCGAGCCTCGCCCCGACGCAGAAGTTCATGAGCGTCTGGCGCTCGCCCAAGCCGGTCATCGCTCAGGTTCACGGCTGGTGCGTCGGGCGGCGGGAGCGACTTCGCGCTGTGCGCCGACCTCGTGATCGCGAGCGAGGACGCCCGTATCGGCACGCCCTACTCGCGGATGTGGGGCGCCTACCTGTCGGGCATGTGGCTCTACCGCCTGGGCCTGACGCAGCGCCAAGGAGTACGCGCTGACCGGCCGACCGCTGTCCGGCGTCGAGGCGGCCGACGTGCGGCCTGATCAACGAGGCGGTGCCGTTCGAGCGACTGGAGGAGGACGGTGCGCGCGCAGGCCGACCGGCTGGCCGCGATCCCGTCATCGCAGCTGGCGGCGATGAAGCTCGTCGTCAATCAGGCCTACGAGAACATGGGCCTCGCGTCGACGCAGACGCTCGGCGCTGATCCTCGACGGCCTGATGCGCAACACGCCCGACGCACGGCGCTTCATCGAGATCGCGGAGACCGACGGCGTCGGCGCGGTCGTGGCCGAACGCGACGGCCCGTTCGGCGACTACTCGCAGGCGCCGTCCGGCGAGCAGCCCGACCCGCGCAACGTCATCGAGCCCTAGCGGCGATCAGAGCGCCATCCGCAGAGGCTCCTCGAGCAGTGCGCGGATGTGCGCGAGGAAGTCGGCCGCCTGTGCCCCGTAGAGGATGCGGTGGTCACACGCCAGCTCGACGTCCATCTGCTCGCGGGTGACGACCCCCCCGTCGCGGGCAACGGGCCGGGGCTCGATCGCGCCGACCGCGAGAACCGCCGCCTGCGGCGGGTTGATCACAGCCTCGAAGCTGCGGACGCCGAACATCCCGAGATTGCTGACGGTGAACGTCCCGCCGGCAAGCTCCGGCGGCGTGATCTCACCGGAGCGCACGCGCCCGGTCAACGCGAGCGATTCGCGCGCGATCTGCCCGAGGCCCTTCTCGTCGGCGTCGAAGATCGTCGGCACGACGAGCGTGTCGCTCGCGGCGACGGCGATGCCGACGTTGACGCGCGAGTAACGCTCGAAGCGGCCGTCGCGATACGCGCCGTTTGCGCTCGGATGCTCGGCCAGAGCGCTCGCGCAGGCCTTCACGACGAGATCGTTGAACGTCGGAACGACCTCCGCGCGGGATTCGCGCAGGCTCGCGCGCAGCTCGACGCAGGCGCGCATGTCGACGCTCGAGCGCAGCGTGAACGTGGGCACCGTGGCACGCGACTCGGCCATCCGCCGCGCGATCAACTGCTGCGCGCGCGTCAGCTCGGTGACCGTCACCTCGCCCTTGGCCGTGCTCGCCTCGGCGGTGTGCGCGGAGGCGGGCGGCTGGATCACCGCGCTGGACTCGGCCGGCGACGGCGGCACCTGCGCCTCGGTCCCGGCCCCCCGCAGGGCGTCCGGCTCACGCCCGGTGACCGCCTGCTCCTCGTCCGTCCCCGGCTCGGCGAACTCGGCGATCGTCGCGCCGACGGGCAGCGTCTGGCCGGCACGGGCGACGATCCGCAGAACGCCCGCGTGCTCGGACTCGTGGGTCTCGGTCGCCTTGTCGGTCTCGATCTCCAGCAGGGCCTCGCCCGCTGACACCTGGTCCCCGTCGGCCTTCAGCCAGCGGACGATCGTTCCCTCGTCCATCGAGTCGGCGAGGCGCGGCATGGCGAGCACGATCATCAGCGTGCGGACCCTATTCCTGTGGCTCGGCGCCGGGGCTGAAGGCGGACCAGCGCTCGAGGAAGGCGTCCGCGTCGAGTCCCTCCAGGTCGGCGCGCAGCGCAGCCTCGACGCGCGCCGTCTCGCGGCCGGCAACGTCCCAGAAGAGCACGACCTCGCCGTCGTCGACGCTGACGATCTCGATGTGGTCGACGCGGTCCGGCGCCGAGAGGAAGGATGGACCGCGTCCTGTGCGCGTGACGATCAGCCGGTATGCGGAGCGCGCCTGCATGCGCGTCACGCCGCTCTCGCCGACAGCGCCCGCGCCGCCTGCTCCAGCTCGCCGTCTCCGTGGTAGACGCGTTCCGGCGCTCCCGCCGTTGCGGGGACGTAGACCGCGGGAAGCGTGCGGACCCCGCGTTCGGCCGCCAGCGAGGTGACGGCGGCCAGCGATGACCGGGTGGAGCGCAGGTCGCAGCCCTTGATGACCGCGGCGGGGTGCATCTCGCACGCGGATGCGGCGATCACGACGCTGTCGACGGACTCCAGCGATCGCCCGCCCGCGTAGCACTGGCGGAACGCAGCGAGTGAGAAGGCGACGACGCGACCGATCCCCCGGGCGTAGGTCGCTGCACGCATCGCCAGTTCGCTGTCGAACGGGAACGGCTCAGGCCAGACGAAGCGCTGCAGGCCGCGCTCGGCCGCGCGCGCCTCGACCTGCTCGGGCGCGGTGCCGTCTGCGGCCCCGAACTGGGCGCCGAGAACGGGAAGCCACTCCGTGGCCACCGGCATCAGCGCGAGTATGCGCTCGGCGGCGAGGTACGCGTCGGGAAACGCGAAGTCGAAGTAGAACGCCGGCGCCTCTGCGGGCCGCGGCGCGGACCGGTGGACCTCCAGCGTCTCGCTCACCCGTGGATCAGCCAGCCGTCGGCGGCGCGCGCCGCCTCGAGGATCGCCTCGGAGAACGTCGGGTGCCCGTGGATCATGCGGGCGATGTCCGGGTAGCCGCCCTCCAGAAGCTTGGCGTTGACGAGCTCCTGAATCAGGTCCGTCGCCTTCGAGCCGACGACGTGCCCGCCGAGGATCTCGCCGTACTGCTTGTCGCCGACGATCTTGACCATCCCGGTGCGGTCGCCGTAGACGGTGGTCGCGCCGACGACGCCGTAGGGCACCTTGCCGACAGCCACGTCGTGGCCCTGCTCCTTCGCCTGCGCCTCGGTGAGGCCGAAGCTCCCGACGTTCGGCTGGCAGAACGTCGCGCCGGGGATGTTGGCGTAGTCGAGTGGGTGCGGACTGAGGCCGGCGGCGTGCTCGACCGCGATCACGCCCTCCTCGCTGGCCTTGTGCGCCAGCGCCGGTCCATGGACCACGTCGCCGATCGCGTAGACCTTCGGCACGCTGGTGAGCATCTGGCCGTCGACCTCGATCAGGCCGTCCTCGCGCAGCTTCACGCCGGCAACGTCGAGCCCGAGCCCCTCGACGTCCGGCCCGCGGCCGGCTGCGATCACGAGCCAGTCGGCCTCGCCGTCGGCTTCGCCGTACTTGAAGGTGACCTTGTCGCCGGTCGACTTCACGTCGGTGACGAACGTCTTGGTGTGGACGTCGATGCCCTGCTTCTTGAAGCCGCGCGCGGCGATCTTCGAAATGTCGGCGTCCTCGACGGGCAGCACCCGGTCCAAGCCCTCGAAGAGCTGCACGTTCGATCCCAGCCGCACGTAGGCGCTGGCGATCTCGGTGCCCGAGGCTCCGGCGCCGACGACGGCCAGCGATCCGGGCAGCTCGTCGAGCGCCCAGGCCTCTTCGGTGCCGATCACGCGGCCGCCGAACTCGGTTCCGGGAATCGGGCGCTTGACCGAGCCGGTGGCGATCACGATCGCCTTGCCTGCCTCGCAGCTCCTGGTCGCCGACCGTGACCGTTCCGTTCGCCGTGAGCGCGCCGAACCCCTCGTAGACGTCGACGCTGTGCTTCTTGAGCAGCGAGCCGACCCCGCCGGTCAGTGTCGAGACCACCTCGCCCCGGCGCGCCATGACGGCGCGGGAAGTCGACTTCGGGCTCGCCGACCTTGACGCCGAACTCCCCCGCGTCGCGGATCTCCTGCACGATGTCGGCGGAGCGCAGCACCGCCTTCGCCGGAATGCACGCGTAGTTCAGGCAGCGCCCGCCGATCTGGTCCTTCTCCACGCACGCCGTCTTCATGCCCAGCTGGGCGGCGCGAATCGCGGTCACGTAGCCGCCCGGCCCGGAGCCGATGACGATGCAGTCGTACGAAGCGGTAGCCATGCCGCGAGTCTATGCAGATCGCATCGGCCGATCCCCGGCGGCGCCGGCGGCGATCAGTCGAGCCCGTGAGGGCGCGGGACCTTCATCCGTCCCAGGACCCGGATCAGAGCCCAGAACAGCCAGCCGCCCGCGGCGAGGACGGCGACGCACAGCACCACCGCGGCGACGTTCGACGCGACGAGCAGCGACAGCGCGGCGACGACGAGCGTGATCGCCAGCAGCGACTGGAAGCCGAGCACCGCCCAGTAGCGCTGCGTCCAGATCCCCCACGCCGCGACCAGCATGATCGCGGCGAACAGCAGGACGCCGGCAAGCGCGGGCTCCTCGCCCTGGACCTCGAACCCGACGGCCCAGAGCGCGACGTTGAGGACGGCGAACAGAGCCGCGACGAAGGCCGCCACGAGCAGCGGCAGTGGACGCTCGCCCGGCGCGAGCGGAGTGAGCCGGGCTCGCAGCCGTTCGTTGCGCTCCTCGCTGCTGAGGCGCCGCGGAGCAGCCGCGGCCGGCGGAGCATCCGCTGCCGACCTGGTCGCCGGGCGCGGCGGGACGCCGGCCGCGCCGATCGATCGCTTGCGGCTACGGCGTCCCATGGGTCTCCGCGGCCGCCGCCGGGGCGGGTCCGAGCGACGCGCGCCCGGTGATCGCCCGCAGGCCGGCCGCTGCCGCGTGTGGGTCCGGGCTTTCGCCGATTGCGCGGACGACCGCGATCCGCGCGGCACCGGCGGCGACGACGTCGCCTGCGTTCGAGCTGTCGACACCGCCGATCGCAAACCACGGCAGCGTCGCGGCGCCGGCTGCATAGTCGACCAGCTCGAGGCCCACCGGCTCGCGCCCGGGCTTCGTCGGCGTCGCGTGAACCGGCCCGACGCCGAGGTAGTCGGCGCGCGCCGCGTGGCCCGCGTCGACTTGCTCCGGCGAGTGCGTCGACAGGCCCACGAGCAGCTCTCCGCCCGCCTGCTCCCTTGCCTGCGCCACCGATGCATCGGCCTGGCCCACGTGAACGCCGTCGGCGCCTGCGGCGCGGGCGAGGTCGGGCCGGTCGTTGACGATCAGCAGCGCTCCGGCGGCATCGCACAGCTCGCGCGCGGCGGCGGCGGCGGCGAGCACGTCCGCGTCAGCGGCCTCCTTGGCGCGCAGCTGGAAGATGTCGACGCCCCCTGCAAGCGCAGGCGCCAGAACATCTTCGAGCGCACGCCCGCCCGGGCGGAGGCCGGCGACCAGGTAGAGGCGCG
Source organism: uncultured Actinomycetes bacterium (assembly GCA_963714935.1). Classification (GTDB taxonomy): domain Bacteria; phylum Actinomycetota; class Thermoleophilia; order Solirubrobacterales; family Solirubrobacteraceae; genus F1-60-MAGs163. The sequence continues at coordinate 1,207,492 of CAVQQA010000001.1, read as the reverse complement.
CCGTCTCCAGGCGCGTGCGGCGTTCGGACCCGCTGAGCATCGAGTCGCAGTCTCGCACGCCGGGGTACGCTGTCAGCAGCACGGGAGCCCCGGGACCGTCGGGGGCTGAGAGGGCGACACGCCGTAGCCGACCGTCAACAGCTGATCCGGGTCATGCCGGCGAAGCGAGGAGCCAACGTGGTCGATCCAAAGCACACGAACTACGACGTCGCCGTCGTCGGTGGCGGCGTGTGCGGGCTCGCCACCGCGTGGCGCGCACGCGCACGCGGCATGTCCGTCGCCGTCTTCGATCGCGGCGCGCTCGGTGGGGGCGCGACGCACGTCGCCGCGGGAATGCTCGCGCCCGTCAGCGAGGCGGACGCCGGCGAGCGGCCGCTGCTGGCGCTCGGGCTGGAGTGCGCGCGTCGGTGGCCGGCGTTCGCGAGCGAACTTCACGACGTGACCGGGATCGACGTCGGGTATCGCGAGACCGGAACGCTCATCGTCGCGCGAGACGCAGACGAGGCCCACGCGCTCGATCGCGAGTTGGCGCTGCGCGAGCGCCTGGGGCTGCCCGCGAACCGCCTGATGCCCTCTGAGGCGCGCACGCTGGAGACCTCACTCGCGCCGACGCTTCGCGCTGGGTTGGAGATCCCGGGCGACCACAGTGTCGATCCGCGCTCGCTCGCCGCGGCCCTCGGCGTGGCGGCCGAGCGCTCGGGCGTGATCCTGCGCCCCGGTGGCGAGGTCTCGCGCGTGGTCGTCGAGGGCGGCCGGGTGGCGGGGCTGGAGCTGACCGGCGGTGAGCGCCTGGGCGCCGAGCAGATCCTGATCGCGGCGGGCGCCTGGAGCGGGGTCATCGATGGTCTTCCCGCCGACGCGCGCGTGCCGGTGCGCCCGGTCAAGGGCCAATTGCTGCACCTGCGCGATCGCGCCGGGCCGGGGCTGCTGGAGCGTGTGCTGCGCTACGAGGGCGGCTACGTGGTGCCGCGCGGCGACGGGCGCTACGTGCTCGGCGCCACCCAGGAGGAGCTCGGCTTCGACACGACGATGAGCGGCCTCGGCGTCTACGAGCTGCTGCGCGATGCGCAGGAAGTCGTTCCCGGGGTGCTCGAGCTCGAGCTCGCGGAGATGCAGGCGGGGCTCCGTCCGGGGACGCCGGACAATGCACCGGTGCTCGGTCGCAGCGGTGCGCTGGCGGGTCTCGTCTGGGCGACCGGCCATCACCGCAACGGGATCCTGCTCGCGCCCGTGACCGGCGACCTGCTTGCCGCGCAGCTCACCGGCGAGGCCGACGTGCCGCCCGCGTTCTCGCCGGATCGATTCGCCGAGGCGCGCGCATGATCGTCGTCAACGGCCGCGAGATCGAGGGCCGCGACGGGAGCACCGTCGCGCAGCTGCTCGCTGACCTGGGAGTCGAGTCCGGGGCACGCGGCGTCGCCGTCGCCGTCGACGGTGAGGTGGTTCCGCGCGCGCAGTGGGAGGTCCACCGGGTGCCGGACGGCTCGAGCGTCGAGGCGCTGACCGCGATGCAGGGCGGATGACGGGCGTGGAGCCCCGCAGCGAATCGCAGGCGAGTGCGCAGCCGTCCGACCCGCTGGAGGTCGGAGGGCGCGAACTGCGCTCGCGCCTGATCCTCGGGACCGGAGGCTTCCCGCGGCTCGAAACGCTCTCGGAGGCGATTCGTGCAAGCGGGACGGGCATGGTGACCGTCGCCCTCAGGCGGATCGAGACGGCGCAGCGCGGGTCGCTGGTCAGCGTGCTCGACGACTGCGGCGTCGAGCTGCTGCCGAACACCGCCGGCTGCTTCACGGCGCGCGACGCGATCACGACGGCGAAGCTCGCGCGGGAGGCTTTCGAGACCGACTGGATCAAGGTCGAGGTGATCGGCGACGAGCGCACGCTGCTGCCGGACGGGCCCGAGTTGCTCCTCGCCTGCGAGCGGCTCGTGGCGGACGGCTTCGTCGTACTCCCCTACACGACCGATGATCCGGTCCTCGCTCGTCGCCTCGAGGACGTCGGTTGCGCGGCCGTGATGCCGCTGGGTTCGCCGATCGGCTCGGGCATGGGCATACGCAACCCCTACAACCTGACGCTGATCGTCGAACAGGCCGGCGTCCCCGTGATGCTGGACGCCGGGGTCGGCACGGCCTCGGACGCGGCGCTGGCGATGGAGATCGGCTGTGACGCGGTCCTCTGCGCGAGCGCGATCTCGCGCGCGGAGGACCCGGTCGCGATGGCGCGCGCGATCAGGGCAGGGGTCGAGGGCGGCCGCCTGGCGCGGCTCGCGGGCCGGATCCCGCGGCGACTCCATGCCGAGGCATCGACGTCCTTCGACGGGCTCCCGGAGCTCGGACCGCCCGCGACATGAGCGAGCCGCTGCACGACGAGTCCTCCGCTGCGTCGCCGCCGGTCGCCGACGCTCTGCTGGACGCGCTCCAGAGCGCGTGGACCGGGCGCCGTCGCGGTGCCTTCCGGGAGATGTGCGCACCGGACGTCCACTGGGAGGATCCGTTCTGCGCAGTGCCGCTTCACGGGCCCGACGCACTCGCCGAGCACGCGGCGCGGCTCTGGGAGGCCTTTCCCGACGCGAAGGTCGAAACGGCCGGCGCCCGGCTGACCCAGGGGCGTTTCGTCGCCGCGCCGGTCAAGCTCGGCGGCACGCATCTCGGGGAGCTCGACGGGGTCACGGCCAGCGGCCGCTTCGTGCTCGTCCACGCCGTCCTCTACTGCGAGCTCGACCCCCCCCGCGAGAAGCTCTGGCGTGTGCGCGTCTTTCTCGACGGCTACGACACGGCCGTCCAGGTGGGGCTGTTGCCGAAGCGCGGCTCGCTGGGTGAGCGGGCGCTGATGGTCGCGCGCGGGTTCGGCCTGCGCCGCTGGGTCTGACGCTACGCGGCGAAGCGCTTCTGGGCTCGCTCGCGCGCCTTGGCTGCCTCAGCCTCGCGGTTCTTGGGGGGCGCCGACGTGACGAGTTCGTCAAGCAGGTGGCGCGTGGTGAGCGTGACCTCCTCGACGGCCCGCTCGAAGGCCTCGGCGTTGATCTGCGAGGGCTTCGTCGAGCCGCTGATCTTGCGCACGTACTGGAGCGCCGCGTCGCGAACCTCGGTATCGGTCGCCGGCGGGTCGAAGTTGTGGAGTGTTCTGATGTTGCGGCACATGCCGTGATCTTAGGTCGTCGGAGTGCCATGGCACGCGCGTCACGGGCACCTGATCTCGGTCAGCACCGGAACGTGATCCGAGAGCCCGCCGCGGTCGAGCACCCGGGCCGGCCCGCAGGCCTCCAGTCCGTGAACGAAGACATGGTCGAGCACGTGCCCGCCGGCACTCTCGAAGCCCGGCAGGGCGGGCGTGCGTGTGTTGAAGTCGCCGCCCAGCACGGCGGGCCCGCCGCAGCTCCAGCGCAGCAGCGTCGTCGCCGACTGATCGAGGTCCGCCTGCGCCCACTCGGTGCGATGGGCCTGCGCGTGCACGTTGCCGGCCCAGATGCCGCAGGGCAGGCTGACGGCATGCATCACGCGCCGCTCAGGGCGCAGGCGCAGGCGGCGCCGCGCGTGAGCGGTGGCCGGCGCGCCACGGACGAGAATCGCGTTGCAGCCGCCACCCCATGACTTCACGACATCGGGGCGGCGCGATGCCGGCGGCGCGAGCAGCGGCCAGCAGCTGGTTGCGGCTCGTCAGCGCGCGGTAGGCGTGTGCGCCGGTTGCGCGGCCGAGCGGGACCGGCCACCACGGCGGGCACTCCTGAAGCAGCGCCAAGTCCCATTCCCATGCTGCGAGCGCCTCCGCGAACTCGCTTGCGAGCGGGCGCGGAACATCGGGAACCGATCGTCCGTGGAAGACGTTCCATGTGAGTACGCGCAGCATCGCCGGTGGTCGCGACGGGCTTGGACGCCCACGCGAGATGCCCTATCTTCCCGCGCTTGCCGCGGCACCTGCTCACCGGGACCGAGCTGTCCCGGGACGAACTCCAGACGCTGCTCGACCGCGCGCTGGAGCTGAAGGCCGCCCCGCTCTCCTCGCGGGCGCTCGACGGCAAGAGCGTCGCGCTGATCTTCCAGAAGCCGAGCACGCGCACACGGCTCTCCTACGAGGTGGGCGTCGTCGAGCTCGGCGGACACCCGCTGCTGCTGCGCCCGGACGAGATGCAGCTCTCTCGCGGGGAGTCGGTCAAGGACACGGCGCGCATCCTCTCCTCGCACGTCCACGCGATCGGCGTGCGCACAGGGCCTGACGCAGCTGCTCGAGGAGCTTGCCGCCGAGGGCTCGGTGCCGGTCTTCAACATGCTGACCGCAGGCCATCACCCGTCACAGGCGCTCGCCGACCTGATGACGCTGCGCGAGGCCTTTCCGGGCGAGCCTCTCGAGCAGCTCAAGCTCGCATACGTCGGCGACGGCAACAACGTCGCGCGCTCGCTGGCACTGCTCGGCGCGATCGCGGGCGTCGACGTCGCGGTGGCCTCGCCAGCGGGCTTCGAGCTCGAGCCCGAGTGCGGCGGTACGCGCACGAGCGATCCCGCTGAGGCCGTCGCCGGTGCGCACGCGGTATACACCGACGTGTGGGTCTCGATGGGCGACGAGCAGACGGCGGCGGAACGGCGCTCGGCGCTGGCGCCCTACCGCATCGACGATGCGCTGCTCGACCGGGCGGCGCCCGGCGCCATCGCGCTGCACTGCCTGCCCGCGCACCCCGGCGAGGAGATCACGGCCGAGGTGCTCTACGGTGAGCGCCAGCGGATCTGGGACCAGGCCGAGAACCGCCGGCACGCCCAGAAGGCACTGCTCGAGTGGTTGCTCGAAGCGGACTGAGGTGGGAGATGGCCGAGCGCAAGACGACTGCAGCACGCCGAGGCGGTGCGAAACCGAAGGCGGCAAAGCCCAAGCCCAAGGCGGCGTCCGCCAAGCCCAAGACCGCACCCGCAAAGGGCAAGGCGGTCCCCAAGGCGGCCCCGCGCGTGAAGACCACGCCCGCGCAGCGGCGCAGCAAGCGCACCTCGGCCGCGCGCTCCGGCCAGGAGGCGGCGCGCGACGTCGCGTTGTTCGACAACCTCGGCACGCTGCGCGACCTGCTCGCCGAGCACGTCGTCCTCACCGTCGAACGCCTCCAGGACGCGCTCGACGACGCCGTGCGCCACGGCAGCATCATGCCGGCCGACGCCCAGGATCTCGGTCAGCGCATCGCGCAGGCGGGCCGTCGCCAGCTCGACGATCTGTTCAACGAGCTCGAGAAGCTGCGCGCGCCCAAGAGGTAGGCCACCGCGAGGCTGTCATCCTCACCGGGTGACGACGCAACAGGCCGCCGATCGCAAGCCCGACAAGGGCCAGGAGCTCGAGCTGCGCGTCGAGTCACTCGCATTCGGTGGCAACGGGGTCGCCCGTCTGCCGCTCGGAGAGCGCTCCTACGTCGTATTCGTGCGCGACGCGCTTCCCGGCGATCGCGTGCGAGCGGTCGTGACGAAGCGCAAGCGCGACTACGCCGAAGCACGCACCGTCGAGGTCATCGAGCCCGGTCCGGACCGCATTGCACCCGTCGCCCACCATCCCGGGGCGCCCTGGCAGATCCTGCCCTACGAGCGCCAGCTCGCCGTAAAGGCGGAGCAGGTCGAGGACGCGCTGCGCCGGCTCGGGCGGCTCGACGGCTTCGAGATGGAGGAGATCGTTCCGGCGGTCGAGCAGTGGCGCTACCGCAACAAGCTCGAGTACTCGTTCGGCTCCGGCGACGACGGCGGCCTCGTCTGCGGCTTCCACGCTCCGGGGTCATGGGAGCGGATCGAGCCTGTCGAGGACTGCCTGCTGGCCTCCGAGCGCGGCAACGAACTGCGCCGCCGCGTGCTGGACGACGTGTCGCGGGCTCGGCCTCGGCGCGTACGACCGCCGCGCGCAGACCGGGTTCCTGCGCAACCTCGTGGTTCGCGAGGGTCGCCGCACCGGGCAGTTCCAGGTCCGCGTCGTGACGTCGCCCGGCGCGCTCGACGCCGGACGCGCTGGTCGCGGCCCTGCCCGACGTCGAGTCGCTGATCTGGACGCAGGCGGCCGGCGTCGGCGAGACGACCGCGGGGGGTCGTGACGAGCTGCTCGCCGGGTACGCCCCGGATCGAGGAGCAGCTCTGCGGGCTGCGCTTCTCGCTCAGCTCCGAGGCCTTCTTCCAGACCAATACGGAGATGGCCGAGCGCCTCTACGGGGTCGCGCACGAGTACGCCGCGCTGAAGGGCTGGGAACGCGTCTACGACCTCTGCTGCGGCATCGGCACGATCGGCCTTACGCTCGCGCCGCGCGCCGCCGAGGTGCTCGGGGTCGAGATCGTCGCGGACGCCGTCGAGGACGCCGTCGCCAACGCCCGCGCCAACGAGATCGCCAACGCGCACTTCGTCGCCGGCGACGTTCGGCCCGTGCTCAAGGACCTGATCGAGCGCCGCGACCGGCCGGACGTGGTCGTGGTGGACCCGCCGCGCGCGGGCCTGTCGCGCAAGGTCGTGGCCCGCATCGCCGAGTCCTCGCCCAGGCGCATCGTCTACGTGTCGTGCAACCCCACCACGCTCGCCCCCAACGCCGCCCAGCTCACCGAGGCAGGCTACCGGCTCGTGCGGGTGCGGCCGGTCGACATGTTCCCGCAGACGCCGCACATCGAGTGCGTGGCGCTGCTCGAGAGAGCCGCATAGACACTGTGTTCAGCGGCCGCGGCGCAGGCGGCAGGCCGCTCTGGTTATGGTAAGCCAACCGTTCCTTCCGGGGGGAGGGTTCGTGTTCGCCGCCGCCGAGCGATCGGCCGTCGACGTTCGCGCTCTCGTCCGCCCGACTAACAGAGGAGAGTGTCGTGTCTCAGTCTCTCAAGCACCGCCCCGTCAGGATTACCGTGGCGAGCATGATCGCCGCGCTCCTGGTGCTCGCGATCGGCGTCTCATCGGCCTCGGCTGTCAAGCCGCCGAAGACGATGGCATCGCTCGGCGATTCGATCACGCGAGCGTTCAATGCCCCGAACTTCGGCGACAACCCGGGGAACTCGTGGTCGACCGGTGACAACCCCGCGGTCAACAGCCAGTTCCTGCGCATCCAGGCGATCGACCCCGGTCGTAATCCTGTGGCTTTCAACGACGCGGTTTCGGGCGCGCGGATGGAGCACCTGCAGGCACAGGCCGCTAACGCCGTCAGCCAGGGCGCGGACTACGTGACGATCGAGATGGGCGGCAACGACGCCTGCAAGCCGACGATTGCTCAGCAGACTCCGACTGCGACCTATCGGGCGCAGTTCGAGGCGGGCATCGACACGATCAGGAGCGGGCTGCCGAAGGCCTGGATCTTCGTCGCCAGCGTCCCCAACATCAACACGCTCCACACGATCTTCACGACCCCGGCCCCCGATCCGAACGCGCTGACGCGCTGGTCGGCGTTCAACGTCTGCCAGGCTCTGCTCGCAAACCCGTTGTCGACGGCACCGGCTGACGTTCAGCGGCGCGCGGATTTCCAGGCGCAGGTGATCGCATACAACGACGTCCTTGCCGATGTCTGCACCCCTGCGAAGCGCTGCTTGTACGACGGCGGCGCGGCGTACAACACGTCGTTCACCAGGAGCGACGTTTCGAACGTCACCAACACGACCGGCCTGAACGCGTTCCCGTTCAACGTCCTGCCGATCTTCGGCCCGGGCAACGCCAACTCGACGGCGGACTACTTCCACCCGTCGTTGGCTGGTCAGGCGAAGATCGCCGACGTCACCTGGGCGAGCACCTACTCGTTCGACTAGTAGAGACTCAAGCGAAGGCCCCGGGGCTAGCCCCGGGGCCTTCGTCGTTCCGAAAACCCTCACCTTGCAACCGCCTCTGAGGCCGGGCTCGCGCAGGCAGGCGAGTCATTGCCTGTGCAACAGCCTCCATGGAGAGCGGGAGCGTGGTCGACTGGTCACGGGCGCTTGTGCGACCACTGGGCCGTCTGGTTGTCTGTGCTGGACACAGGAGGAACAGATGAATCAGTGGAACCTCAGGACCGTCGACGTGCAGCCTCAGCAGCCGCGGATCCTCTCAACGACGATCGAGGGCCGCGCGATCGCGCTGTACCTGCGCGCCGGCGAGAAGTTGCAGGAGCATCAGGTTCACGAGCGCGCCTGGCTCGTCGTCGCCGACGGCGAGGTCGAGGTGAGCAGCGCCGACGGTGAGCGCGTGACGGGTGGCCCCGGACTGCTGTTCGAATTCGCCCCCCAGGAGCGTCACACCGTGAACGCGCGTTCCGACACCCGACTGCTGCTACTGCTGACCCCGTGGCCCGGCGACGGCCACCCTGGCGCAATGACCCTGGAACAGAAGGGCGCGGCGCGCCAGGACGCGGCCGCGCGCGCGCAGCGCTGACCCCCCAGCCCTTGCCACTAGAGTGGAAGGCACGAACGCCGCGGGCTCCCTTCTCCTTCGCGCGATTTCCTATGAGGGGCAAGAGAGGACCGCCATGATGTTCCCGGAGATCTCCCGCAAGGGCGACGCTGCGCACGCTCGAGCGATCGAACAGCTCACACGGGCGCGAGACGACCACCGTGACCTCGCGAAGCGCGCCGACGCCGCCGCCGGTACCACCGGTGAGGAACAGGCCGCCGACGCGCGTGATGCGGCGCGAGCAGACGTAACGACCAAGGACGCGTGGGTCGGATGGATCGAGCACGGCGTGTAAACCGGACCCCCGCTTCGGACAGCATGGCAAGCAGGAGCGGCGGGATGCACTGGGGCTCGTGACGAGTGGTGATGGTGTTTGGCGTGAGGGGCGTACGGTGAGGGTCATGCGCGATCGCCATTCGCCGCGTGTGTGCCGGTCATGCGGAGCGCCGATGGCATGCCAGGAGGACGGCTGCTGGCGTTGCGGCAGCGACTGGGTGGCTGGCGTGGAGCGGCGGACGGCGCCGCGAGTCACGCCTAGCAGTGATCTAGCGCTAGCCGCGAACCGCGACGATAAGGAGCGCGCTGCGCGCCAGGCGCTGCGCGACGCCGACCGCATGATCGATGAGGGCGGCAGTCTCGGCGCTGGGTGAGGGCCGCCGTCTCAGCGGCGGGCGACGCTCGGTCTCTGCGCTGCCGCGCAGCCCAGCGCAACGTCAGGAGCCGGGTCCCCGCCGGCCATCGGTCTCGCGGCAGGGCGGACACTGGCGCGGGGAATCTCGATTGTGAGTCACGCAGCAGTTCGTCGTCGTCCGTGGTGCTGCGGGCAGCAGGTCGAGGTGCGCGGTCTCGCCGCGCGCTGGCTGCTGTGAGGCGCGCTCGCGTACGGTCTGCGGTCCGCTGCAGGTTGCGTCGCCGTGCCGGCGATCCGAAGTCAAGGGCGTCGGACAGGTCATGCACGGCGAGCGCGCGCTGGCCGTGACGGGCGAATGCGCGAAGCGTGCGAATGTGCAGGTCGCTCATCGCGGCACCTCCTGCCCGTCGGGAACTGCCAGTTCGGCGGCGACGGCTACCGGCAGCGCGTCGAGCAGGTCATCGTGCCCACCCAGACGAAACCCGATCGTCTCTCGCGCGTGGGGGATCGCCGTGAGGTCACCACCGCATTCGGGGCACACCACACGATATGCCGCGGCTGAGCGAGTCAAACGCAGCCGACAGCTGAGGCAACAAACATGGGTCATAACCGACCCTTTCCATAGAAGCCCGAACACCCACTCTAGCTTGAGGAAGCTCGCCGGCCTTCATCATCCGGTCGGGCCCTCATCCAACCTGGGTCCCGGCATCGACGCCCTTGCCGCTGACGCGCAGGCGGTGACGCCCCGCCGCCAGCATGCAATCACTCGATCGTTGACCGAGCGTCGAGGACGTTCGGTGTACGTTGCAGGTACGGCAATCCTCCGTCCTGCTACTTGGACCGACAGGACGGTGCTGTACCGACACCGCCCCGTCCGCCGCTCAGAGGTGGCCGACGGGGTGATGCGGTGCCTCCAGGGCGCAGCGTCGCGAGCCGCACTCCCAGGCCAGTGACCGATGCTGGAACCGATCCCGCTTCGCGCTACTGCAACGGCCGAAAGGAGGAGGCGCGCAGGCAGCTGGCGAGCGACCCGTAGCGCGCTTCCGCTTTGCATGGGATGTCATGACCGGTGGGGTCATGGCGTCGCGGTGGCGCGGGAGGACCGCCCCGCAGCAGACTGAGGTGGTCTGCATTCTCAACCCGCGAGAGGGAGGCCCTGATAAGAGAGAAAGCGGGAGTTGACTGCCGGGCAGGGAGTGCCTACGTGGTTGCCGCGTAGACGGGCCAGCGGTCGGGGATGCCCTTGAGTTCGTGTTCACCGCGGTCGGTGAACGTCAGCTCGCTACCGATCGTCAGGTCGCGGACCGTGCGCGAGGTGAGGATCTCGTCGGGCTGGGCGAGGCTCATGATGCGTGCGGCGAGGTGGACGGCCAGTCCGGCGACGTCGTCACTGGTGCGTTCGACTTCGCCGGTGTGTAGGCCCGTTCGGACTGCGAGCCCGAGGCTGTGGGCGTCGGCAATGACCTGCGCTGCGCAGCGCACGCCCTGCGCGGGGCCGGTGAAGAGCGCTAGCGCGCCGTCGCCGGTCGTCTTTACGGTTTGGCCGCCGTGGGCCTCGACGGCGACGCGCGTGGCGGCGAGGTGACGGTCGAGCACTCCCGCCCAGTCGCGGTCTCCCGATTGTACGGCGCGCCGGGTGGAGTCGACGAGGTCGGTGAACAGAACCGTCGCCAGGATGCGACTTGTCGGCGGGTCGGGGGATGCGCCCGTGACGAACTCCTCGATGATGTCGGCGATGAGCTCGACGTCAAGCGCCCAGGTGATGGCGGCGTCGCCGGGAACTTCGCGCAGGCGGGCGCCCGGGACGAGGTCGGTGAACTCCCGCACGTCATCAGCGTGAACTAGCTGCTGGTCGCGTGGGTGGAGGACGAGCGTCGGCACCTGGATCAGGGGAAGCGCCCCGCTGATGTTGCTCGCCAACGCCAGGCGTATCAACCGCGCCGCCTGTCGCGGAGTCACTGACGTTTGCATGTAACGCTTGATGCGGTCGTTGCGGACTGGGTCGGCCGCCCACTGCGGGGCGTAGAGTTCCGGCAGCGACCCGGGGAAATCAGTCAACTCCGTGATCGCATACGCTGCGGACTCCGCAAGCTCGGGGGAGATCACGCCGCGCGGGCTCGGTGAGAACGCGATCAGGCCGCCGACGCGCTCCGGGCGCGTGGCCGCCAGCAGCGCGAGTGATCGCGCCCCGTCAAGGCTGCCCATGAGCACCGGTCGACGCGCGTCGACCGCATCCATCACAGCCAGCGCGTCGTCCGCGTGAGCTTCCAGCGTCAGGTCATCCTTGATCGGGTCCGACAGGCCCGAATCGCGGCGGTCGTAACGGATCACACGCGCGAACCGGCCCAGGCGCTCGAAGAGCCGCACAGCCTCGGGAATGGTCCACACCGTCTCGACGTTCGACGCGCTCGAGCAGTTCACCAACAGGTCGTGATCGCCCGAACCATGAACCTGGTAGGCGATCGCCAACTCGCCACTGCGCGCATAACGGGTCGTCGGACGATCCACACCCCGACCCTAGCTCGGCCCCGGAACCACGAGCCTCCCCGCTAACGCAAAGGACGACTTGCAGAAGCCACGGCGCGGTTCGCGCCGGTACCCGGAAGATGCGGGTACCGCTTCGGGTACCGAACTGCCCAATAGCGAGCGCAACGGAGCGACACGGAGCGAAACCGAGACCCCGATAGCGCCTCGGGTGGAACGGTTCGGCCGCTACATCGAGTGCGTGGCCTTGCTCGAAAGAGCCGCATAAGCACTGGGGTATTGGTTGCGTGGGTACCAGATGGGTACCAGCGATCCCGCTAATCGCCTGTAGGCGTCGCGGCGTGCGCCCCACCCGGACGGGCGCATGTTCGGGGACGGCAGTCCGTTCGTGGGGCCGTCCGTCTCATCCGCTCACGGACCCCTCTCTGGTCTACCGCTGCTTTCGTGGGGTCGCGGTTATAGAGGTCAGGCCGAGCGACCAGTTAACGTGCAGCCATTCAGACCGATGGGTGTCGCGAGGCAGCGTGCCCTAAGGAGGACTTCCTAGTGGACCTCGCAAAGCTTGGAACCGGGTACCGCTTGGCCGCGGTCGCTTCGATCCTGCTGTTCATCGACATGTGGCTCAGCTGGTACGGCGTCGGCGGTTCGTTCGGCGACCTGGCCAAGGCGGTCGGTGTCAGCGGCGTGGACACGAACATCAACGCCTTCCAGGCGTTCGATCTCACCGATCTGCTGATGCTGCTAACGATCATCGTTGCCATCGGCGCCGCGGTCCTGCACCTTCAGAACAAGGATGGCGCGGTGCCGATTCCGCTGCCGCTTGCGATCGTCAGTGTCGCCGGATTCACGACCGTGATCATCCTCTACAGGATCTTCAACCAGCCCGGCCCAAACAGCGTGATCGACGTCAAGTTCGGCGCGTACCTGGGGTTCGTGCTCTGTGCCCTGGTCGCGTTCGGCGGATACAAGGCGCTGATCGAAGGCAGGTCGTCGGGCGCACCTGAGACTACGGCCTGAGCCGAGGCCAACCACCGTTGACAACCCGTCCTTTTTCATGGCGACGCAGAGCAGAAGCGGGGGCGTCTTGGGTCGCAGCCGCGCTGGTGTGAAGCATTGGTACCCCCACGCACGGTCCCCTCGGCGGGTTAGTGTGTGCGCATGAAGCCACATCTCTTGTCGACGGTTGCGCTCTTCGCGCTCAGCGCTGCGCTCGCCGCAGGCTGCGGGGGAGGCGACTCGACGAGCAAGAGCACGGCGCCGTCGCCGCAGGCCACGGCGACTGCACCGCCGGCCACGACATCCGGGGAGCAGGCCGACACCTCCACCGGCGAAACCGGGACCGTTGCCGTGCCGACCAAAGCGGCGACGGTCAAGCTCTGTAAGGACTCGGTCAACAGCAACCCGACGCTCGATGCCGGCGTGAAGAGCCGTCTCTTGAACCTCTGCGACAAGGCCGCGTCCGGCGACGAGGATGCGGCCAGGGAAGCGGGCCGTGAGGTCTGCAGAGAACTCGCCAAGGTGACCTTGCCCGCAGGCGAACTTCTTGACCAGGCGCTGGCGAACTGCGACCGGTCCTGATGCGGCGCTGCTGAACGTGGGATCGGTCACCCGCTGGCCTGCGCGAGGCGCGGCGCATCCTGCGCGACGGGGGCGCGCTCGCGGCGTGGCGGGCGTCGGACCGGCCCCCTGGGGTCGCTGCGGGTAACGCGGCCGCGGGGCGCCGGACGCCCAGGTAGTCTCGCGCGCCATGTTCGCTGCGACCGCTCGCCGCCCCGTCCTCGCACTCATCGCCGCCGTCTGCTCGATCGCCGCGCTTCCCGCGTGCGGTGAAGGCGATGACGCCGAGAAGAAGATCACCGAGATGCTGACCGCCGGGCTGACGACTGAAGATCCGGCCGTCATCTGCAAGCAGACGCTGAGCACGGGACTGGTCCAGCGCGTTTACGGCGGCGCGACGAAGTGCCTGACGGTAGAGCGTGCGGATGCGAAGACGAGCAAGCCCGCCAGTGCCGTAGAGGTCTCCGGCATCAAGGTCGACGGGGCTGGCGGCGCCGCGTTCGTCGAGGTCAAGGGCGGCGACCAGGACGGAGCGCGCGGCGAGCTGCGGGTCGCCAAGCAGGGAGATGACTGGCGCTTGGATGACCTCTCGACAGAGTTGCTGCGCTCGCAGTTCAAGGCCGGCGTGCGCAACGATCGCCAGCTCAACAGCTCGCTGAGGTCCTGCATCAGCAGCAAGGTGCTCGCGCTCGACGACGCCGGGTTCCGGAGCCTGGGGTACGGCGCGATGGGTGAACAGCCCAAGGCGCTGGCGGAGCTCAACCGGTACGTCGCCGAATGCGCCACCCAGCTCTCCGGCTCGGACTCCGGCTCCGGGGATGCAAGCACGGCCTCGGTGCTGCGCAAGCAGTTCGAGCAGGGCATCGCGGAGTCGCTGCAGAAGGACGGCCTCCCGACCGCTGCGATCGAATGCGTCAAGCGCAAGCTGCGCGGCGCGCTCAGTGACAAGCAGATCGTCAGCCTCATCGGGAAGGGCAGCAGCGACGTGCCACCGGAGATTGCGAGCGCAACTGCCGGTGCGCTGGCGGCCTGTGCCGCCACGAAGTAGGACGCCAGTTGCCGCTCGGGCCGTTCCCGCCGGCGTATCCGGCGTCGCAGGCACCCTGACAGGCCGCCCACCTGTCCGTGAGCTCCCGCGCAGTGGTTCTCGGGACGGAGATCCGCGTCGCTGGCGGAGCGCATGGCGCAGCAGCTGGACGCCCCGGGTCCAGGGCTGTCGCGTCACACATGGCCGCCGTGCCGGAGCCCCCGACGACCCGGAGATGCGCAAGGCGACCGAGGTGAACGCCATCGCCCACGTCGGGGCGGTGGCCCACGCGCAAGCCTCAGCCGTGCGGCTTGCGCGCGATCCGGTTGCCCTCTACGTCGAGCTCGGATGTGAACAGCTGATCCAGCGCGAGGTCGTAGATTCGCCCACCGATCTCCGTGTGGCCGACAAGGTTCGGGTGCAGGGTGCCCTTTAGGTCGCGCACCAGCAACTGTCTTACGATCGGGCGGACCCACGTATTGCGGGCGCAGTATCCGTGGCGACGGAAGGCCGATGCGATGCCGCCGACATAGGTCCAGCCGTGTGTGCTGGCGGCGTCGTGTACCCGTCCATTCAGCGGGACGATCATCTGGCCATAGAACTGGCGCGCCTCGGCGCGGTCGATCTTGCCGGCCCCGGTGCCGGGTGCACGGTTAGCCGCGATGGTCTTGCAGAACGCGCCCCTTTCGTCGCGGGTGGGATCCGGGTACTCGGTGATGAAGGCGCGGGCCAGCGAGGGTAGCCGGTGACCCTTCCAGGACTTCAGCGTCCGTGAGAGGTTGCTGTATCGCGGCGGGAGGCGCTTGAGGTTGTTGGCGAGCACGCGCCGTAAGGGTGGGTCGTCCTTCTTCGGTTTGCCCTCGTTTCGGTAAGGACGACTGAAGCATCGTGACTTGTCGATGCAAAACGTGACCAGCTTGCCGAACTGGATGTCGTTGATCCCGATGCTGATGTGCAGCGCGTCGATCTCGCGATCACCGACCGCCGCCGCCACCGACTGCAGTTGGGGTCGTAGCACCCTGTCCTTTACTGGGTTGACCCCCGCGTAGGGGCCGGTCAGACCTTCTGTGATCTCGGCACCCGAGCACGCGAAGTGGGCGAAGGTGACCGAGGTGTGCGGATCACGTTCTTCGATGCGCCGGGCTGCGTTGCCGGCCATCGCCACGTTGGTGCGGTTGCACTGCGGGAAGTGAAACGGCGGGTTGCCCTCACCGGAGGCCGCCGAGTCGCCGATCGACACGATCAGAAGGTCCTGCACCCTGATCTTGCGCTCGTAGATCGTGCGTGCCCCGCTGGCGAGCGTCGCGTTCAACGTGACTGTGTAGTCGCCCTCCGTGGCGAACTCGTGCGTGTACTCGCACTTGCCCTTCTTCGGCCCGCCCTGCTGGACCCCGTCGACGAGCCAGTCGTACGCGATCGCTGAAGAACAGGTGCTCGCTTTGAACACGCGCGGGAAGCTCTTGGGGTTGATCTCCTCGGACCCAAGCTCGGTGGCCTGCGAGGTCTTGGTGAAGCGCTCGGGCGCTTCCCACTCGAAGCGCACCTGGCACTCAGGCTCGGCCGCCGCGCGGGCGCGCGTACTGGCGCGGGCGCCCGCACCCGTGCACTGCTGGAAGTTGACGTCCGTGGCATCGGCGCGCAGGTCCAGTCTGCGCGCCTCGGGGATGAAGTTCTTACCGCTCGGCCGAACCAACACCGCACCGGTCGTCAGCCCGCCGAAGTCGTAGTTGCCCTGGGCATCGGTGACTGCAACCGGTGGCTGGTCGGGGTCAAGCCGGCTGCCGTAGGCATTGACCTTGATCTTGTTCAGTGGCTTCTCCTCGCAGCTGGCCGCACCGCACACCACCGAAGTGACCCGGCCCGCGACGCGCCAGCGTTTGACCTTGAAGTCGGCCTTCGTCGTGCGGTCCCAGTTGAGCCGCACCGTCTTCTTCTTGGGGCTGTAGTCGGCCTTCGGCGCACTCGGCCGAACCACATACCGGCCAGGAGGCAACGTCGTGTTGAAGCCGCCCACGGCATTGGTGACGAGCGTGCGCTTACGCGGCCCGCTGACGCGGACGTTCACACCGGCAACCCCGGCGCCGCGCTGGTCACGGACAGTTCCCCTGAGGACCGGCTCGCGCCCGATGACCGCGACCGCAACTTGCTCGACTCCCACACCGACCCTGGTTCCGATGCGCACCCTGGCCAGCCCCCAGCCGTTCGTCGGCCCGCCCGCACGAAAGCGGCACTTGCCGCTGCCCTTGCCGCCGCAGGCACCGATCGCCTTGCCCGGAGCGGTCACCGCAAAGCTTCCGTCCGGGGCGCTGACGTCGACCTTCACCGTAAACGTCTTGTCGACGCGGACGATCTTCGGCGACACGCTCACGTCGCCGACCCACGTGTTGTCGAGGACATCAGGGCCGAAGTCACCCCCGTAACAGCCGGAGCCCTGAGGCACGCACTGGACCGGTTCAGGGCCCAGATCAACGACGCTCCGCGCCGGAGCGTCGCCGGCGGCGAGCGCAAACGCAGCGACTGTCGCCACGCCGACACCCAACGGGTGAAGTCGGCCAACCGCTGAGCACACCCCTCGTGACCTCCTTGTAATGGGAGACACAGGAGCACTCTAGGCGCGGGCTCGCACCAACGCAAACCAACCCCTTCGACGCCTCCCAGTCAGGCGCGGGTACCGCTTCGGGTACCGAACTGCCCAATAGCGAGCGCAACGGAGCGACACGGAGCGAAACCGAGACCCCGATAGCGCCTCGGGGGGAACGGTTCGGCCTCTACATCGAGTGCGTCGCACTGCTCGAGAGAGCCGCTTAGACCCTGCCGGCGTCCCCTCGCAGGGCGATCACCGCCCCGTGCATCCCGACGCGTGTACGGTGCTCGCACTTCCCGGAACGCGACTGACGGATCAGGAGAGGTGGACCGCACCATGACGACGACCGAGAACCGCGCCGACACCAGCACCGCTCGGCTCCCCGCCCTCGACGCTCGCACCATGCTCGAGGCGTTCCGTCTCACCTCCGACGTCCATCCCGATCGGGTTGCGGTGCGCACGCCCGACGACAGTGTGTCCCACACCTATTCCGAGCTGCGCGAGCGGGCGGAGCGGCTGGCCGCCGGGCTGCACGGCCTTGGGCTCCGGCGCGGCGACACCTTCGGGCTCATGCTCGTCAACCGGCCAGAGTTCCACGTCGCGGACCTCGCGGCCCTGCACGTGGGCGCCACTCCGTTCTCGATCTACAACACCTCCGCCCCGGAGCAGATCGAGTACCTGTTCGGCAACGCTGAGACGCGCATCGCGTTCGTCGAGCGCCAGTTCATCGAGCGCGTGCTCGCCGCGCGTGACGCGGGCACCCGCCTCGAAACGGTCATCCTGCTCGACGCCGAGCCGGGGGAGCAGCTCCCGAGCGGCGTGATCTCGCTCGCGCAGGCCGAGGCCGCCGCCGACCCGGACTTCGATCTCGAGGCGTCCGTCGCCGCGGTCGAGCCCGGCGACGTGCTGACGCTGATCTACACGTCCGGCACGACAGGGCCGCCGAAGGGCGTGATGCTGACCCACGCGAACATGCTCAGCATGATCGGCGGGATGCACCGGGCCTACGCCTGGCCCGATCAGGGGAGCAGCGTCTCGTTCCTCCCGTCCGCGCACATCGCGGACCGCTGGGGCTTCTACTACGCCTCCCTGATGACCTATGGGTACACGGTCACCACGTGTGCCGACGCGAAGGATCTGATGCAGGTCGTCGGCCAGGTGAAGCCGACGTTCTTCGGCGGGGTCCCGCGGATCTGGGAGAAGCTCAAGGCCGGCATCGATGCGATGATCGCCGGTCAGGATGACGCGGCCGTCAAGGCCAAGATGGAGGGCGCGATCGAGGCCGCCATCCGGAAGGTGCGGCTCGAGCAGGCCGGCGAGCCCGTTCCGGCCGAGCTGGCCGCCGGCGT
This sequence comes from uncultured Actinomycetes bacterium, assembly GCA_963714935.1. GTDB lineage: Bacteria > Actinomycetota > Thermoleophilia > Solirubrobacterales > Solirubrobacteraceae > F1-60-MAGs163. The sequence goes on along the minus strand of CAVQQA010000001.1, from coordinate 1,189,523 downwards.
CGCGCAGGCCGAGCAGCAGCTGTTCGCCCCGCTGCGTGCGCGGCTCGGGCTGGAGAACGTGCTGTGGAACGTCGTCGGCGCGGCGCCCACGCCGCTCGAGGTGCTGGAGTTCTTCGCCGCCATCGGCCTGCCGCCGTGCGAGGTCTGGGGGATGAGCGAGACCTCCTGCATATCGACGTTCAACACGCCGGACGACATCCGCCTGGGAACGGTCGGCAAGCCGATCCCCGGCGTCGAGCTGCGCATCGCGGAGGACGGTGAGCTCCTCGTCAAGGGCCCGAACGTCATGAAGGGCTACCGCGGCCAGCCTGAGAAGACCGCCGAGTGCCTCTCCGAGGACGGCTGGCTCGCGACCGGCGACATCGGCGAGATCGACGCGGACGGCTTCGTGAGGATCGTCGACCGCAAGAAGGAGCTGATCATCAACGCGGCCGGCAAGAACATGTCGCCGGCGAACATCGAGGCGCGCATCAAGGCCGCCTCGCCGCTGATCGGCCAGGCCGTCTGCATCGGTGACGCGCGTCCCTACAACGTCGCCCTCGTCGCTCTCGACCCGGACGGCGCCGCCGGTCACGACCCGGCGAGCCCCGAGACCCGCGCGAGCATCGAGCAGGCCGTCGAGCTGGCCAACAGCCAGCTCAGCCGCGTCGAGCAGATCAAGAGGTTCGCGATCATCCCCGGCGACTGGCAGCCCGGCGGGGACGAGCTCACGCCGACGATGAAGCTCAAGCGCAAGCCGATCGGCGAGAAGTACGCGAGCGAGATCGAGCAGCTGTACGCCTGAGGCAGGGCGTCCGCAGGCCGGCTCGGACGAGGCCGTTTACGCGGCCGGCAGGTCGGTGCGCGGGCGCCAGCCGCTGCAGATCACGCGCATCCAGTCGATCTGCCCACCGCGCTCACGCGCGTAGGCCTGCTGCTCGAACAGAAACGGACCCTCGGCATTGCTGATCCGAACGAGCCAGCCCACACGGGCCACGTCCTCGACCCACACCGTGTCCGTCGCGTCGATCGCCTCGACCACCTCGTCCGGATCCGTGAACCACCGCCGCAGCACCGCCTCGACCTCTCGCCGGCGTCGTCGCCTCCCAGACACGGTTCGGGGTCATGGCACGAAAGCTGATCTCCGGATGCAGCAGCGCAGCCGCGCCGACAAAATTGCGCTCCGCGATGGCCGTTGCGAACTCGGCGGCGACACTGGACGACGTGGTGGTCATGCCGGAGAGTCTCACGCTCCCCGCAACCGACCGCAAGCTTCGATCCTTCGCGGGGCCTCGATCCGGACGGCCCGTCGGTGCTCACGCGACCGGCATCCGGCCGCGCTACGCGAGCAGGCTGCGCGCGCAGTCCGTGATCGAGTCCTCGACGGGGCGCGTCGTCCAGCCGAGCGTGGTCCGCGCCTTGTCGCTGGAATACCAGGATCGCTTGCCCAGGTCGCTCGACGACGGGTCGAGCGCTCGCGTCGAAGATCGCCATCGCACGAATCAGCAGATTCGGCGCGGTCCGTGTCGGCACTTTGCGGGCCGCATCGCCGAGGCGCTCGCGCAGGACCGCGGCGACCTCGGCCATCCAGAGGAACCGGTCGGTCGCAATGAAGCGCTCGCCGCGGGCGTTCGCTTCGGTCATCGCGCGGAGGTGGAGGTCGGCGACGTCGCGCACGTCGACGAACGTGAAGCCGAGGCGCGGCACGGCGGGCATGCCGCCGAGCAGTCGCGAGATCGCCTGCAGCGAGTAGGAGTGGTCGTCGTTGAGCGCGGGGCCGATGATCGCTCCGGGGTTGACGGTGGCGAGGCGGTCCTCGGCGGCCGATTCGCGCGCCAGCGACCAGGCCGCCTGCTCGGCGATCGTCTTCGAGCGCACGTACGGCGTGCGGCTGGTGTTCGACGGGTCCGTCCAATCGGCCTCGGTGTACGGAGCCGCAGCGGAGGATTCGCGGTCCGGCCGGACCGCCGCGATCGACGACGTCAGCACGACCCGCTCGACGCCGCCTTCGAGCGCGGCTCCCATCACCCGCAGCGCTCCGTCGCGAGCGGGGACGATCAGCTCGTCGGCATCGGCCGGCTGGACCGGCGGGAACGGCGAGGCGACGTGCAGGACGTAGCGGCAGCCGGAGACCGCCGCGGCCCATCCGTCGTCGGACTCGAGGTTCGCGACGGCGACGGTGAGCCGCGCCCCCGCATCGACCCCGGCCGCATCGAGCGTCGCCCGCACGGCCGGCTCGCGGGCCGCGTCGCGGACCGTGGTGCGCACGTCGTACCCGCGCTCGAGCAGCTGGGCGATGCAGTGGCCTCCGAGGAAACCCGTGCCGCCGGTCACCAGGACTGAGTCCGCCATGACGGCAACCTAACGGTCCGGGACGAGCTCCCGCCGCGCCCGTGGTTCGCAGCTCCTGCCGTGAATGGCGGGCGGCGGGGGTTCCCGCCGGGGCTCAGACCTCGCAGACCGCGATCGCCGGGGCGTCGCGGCGGGCCTTCTCGGTGGCGGTGCTCAGGTCTGCGAGCGGGGTGTAGGTGAGGTGGTCGGGGTCCAGACCGAGCGCCGCGGCGTCCTCGGGTTCGAGGCGCTCGATCAGAGCCTTCGAGGCGAGCGCGAGTCCGCCGCTGGCGCAGGCTTCGACGCGGGCACCCTCGTTGACCTCGTCGCCGAGCGCCGTGACCTCGGAGCGACCGGCGGTCGTGATGTTGCCGACGTAGAGCGTCGAGCCCCAGTGGACGCCGAAGCGCAGCGTAACGTCCTCGGGCTGCAGGTCGCTTCTGGCGGCGACGTCGCTGACGGCCTCGCGCAGCGTGCGCGTGGCGGTGATGCACGCCCGAGCGGCCGCGGACTCCGATCCGGCGCTCTCCGCGAGAAAGAAAGCGACGACGCCGTCGCCGACGTGTCTGCCGACCAGGCCGCCCGCGTCGATGATGCACCGGTCGGCCGCGGCGACCAGTCGCCGTCCGAGCGCGAAGTAGCTCGCGGTCGACAGTCGGCGCGACAGCGGCGACGAGCCCTCGAGGTCGGCGAACAGGATCGCAGCAGGTCTCCGGGCAGCCCGGGAGACCCTCTGCATCAGCTCGAAATGCCGTAGGTCGCCCATCGTGGCCAGCGACCCCAGCGTCGTCATGCTCGCCGCGGGCTTGTTGATCAGAACGGTGCCGGCCAGCCGGCCGGCCGGCTCGCGTACGCGCAACCCGACGAACGGGATGTCCATCGCTTCGAACAACGAGGCGCTCTGAATCGTGAAGCCGATCGCCTCCCCGCCGGCAGGCTTCAGCTCGTCCAGTATCCCGTGAAGGGATGGGTCCACCACGGTCCGCAGTTCCTCGACGCCGCCCGGGGCGTCCGCGAGCAGCCAGCCGCCGATCCCCTTCAGAAGGACGGCCTGGCTCTCCGGCGAATTGGGGCCGAAACGCCAGCCACGGCTGACCTCCTGTGCCTCCGGCCCGAAGAGGTGGCAGCCGATGGCGATCGGCACCGGCGTCAATCCGTCGCCGAACGACAGGCGCAGGGCGTCGGTCATGTGGACCAGTCGCCAGCGCTCGTCGACGACCCAGGCCCAGTGCTCGGCATCGTTCATCACGGACGCGACCTGCGCGAGCGCCGGGTCGTCGGGCAGCGGGTACGAATCCTGCGAATCCATCAACCGACCCTATCCCGCGGCCTGGCAGAAGACACTCACCGGCTGACAGGGCGCCGAGCCGTCCGTAAGCTCCTGCGCAGTGGTTCTCGGGACTGAGATCGCGTCGCTGGCTGAGCGCATGGCGCAGCAGCTGGACGCCCTCGGGCCCGAATTGTCGCGTCACATCATGGCCGCCGTCCCGGAGCTCCCCGACGACCCGGAGATGCGCAAGGCGACCGAGGTGAACGCGACCGCGCACATCGGGGCGATGGCTGCGCTGCTGCGCTTCGGCATCCCGCCGCAGGGCATCGAGGCTCCGGCGCAGGCCACCGGCTTCGCGCGCATGATGGTTCACCGCGGCGTCGGGCTGCCGACGCTCCTGCGCTGCTACCACGTCGGCCAGGCGAAGCTCTGGAGTCAGTGGATGGACGTCGCCTTCACCGACGTTCACGACCCGGACGAGCTGAAGGCGCTGGTCACGTGGTCGACCGACTTCATCTCCAACTACCTGGACGCCGTGCGCGGGCGGGTCGTGATCGCGTACGAGGACGAGCGCGCAGCCTGGGAGCGCAGCCGTGACGCCATGCGCGAGGGCGCGATCCGCGACCTCCTGGCCGAGCCGCCCGCCGACGTCGACGATGCGAGCCGGCGCCTGCGTCACGAACTGCGCCGCCATCACGTTGCCGCGGTGCTGCACCCCGACCCCGGCGCCGAGCCGGGCCTCCGTCTCGCGGCGCTCGAGTCCGCAGCGTCGGCGATCGCGGATTCGCTCGGGGCCGGAGCGCCGCTGCTGATGCGCGCGTCGGACGGCTCGGTCTACAGCTGGGCTTCGTCGTTCGAGCGGCCGGCCCCGGAGGCGCTGGCGGGCGCCGCGTCAGTCGAGCTGCCGCCGGGCTGCAGCGGAGCGATCGGCGACCCGGGATACGGCGCCGAGGGCTTCCGGGAGTCGCACCTGCAGGCGCAGCAGGCGCTTCGCGCCGCGCGCGGCTCACTCGTCGCATTCGCCCAGGTGGGCCTGGCGTCGGCGCTGCTCGCCGACCAGGGCGCGGCGCGGCGCTTCGCGACGGCCGAACTGGGCGACCTCGACGCTGACACCATTGCCGCGGCGGGCCTTCGCGAGACGCTCGAGGTCTATCTCGCCGAGGGCGCCAGCCACAAGCGGGCTGCGTTGCGGCTGGGAGTTCACGAGAAGACCGTCGTGAGCCGGGTGCGCCGGGCCGAGGCGGCGCTCGGCCGGCCGCTCGCGGGCAGGCGGTCGGCCGTCGAGGCGGCGCTCGTCGTGCGTCGCCTGCTCGAATCGGACTGACGCCCCTGCGGCGACAACCCCGCCCTTCACATCGCTACCCGGGGGATAGCGGCGTCGCACTGCGGCGCGCTTACCGTGCTCTCGAAACCACCGAGGGAGACGCATGCCGACCCAGACGTTCTCGGCGGCGACGCTGGCCGCGCCGGATGTCATCGCCGACCCGTACCCGGCCTACGAGGCGCTGCGCGACGCATCGCCGCTGTCCGGCTACGTCGACTACCCGCCCGGGACCGTTCCCGGCGTCGATGAGCCGGTCACCGCGTGGGCGCTGCTGCGCCACGAGCACGTGATCGCCGCCGCGCGCGACCACGCCACGTTCTCGTCGCGCGATCCGCTCCAGGAGGCGTCCGACGCTCCGACCCTGATGCTCGTCAACACCGACCAGCCGCTGCACACCATCCACCGCAAGATCGTCAACAAGGTCTTCACCCGGGGGCGAGTGGAGGCGATGCGGCCGTGGATGCAGGAGCGCGTGGCCGAGGTCGTCGCCGGACTGCCGGCCGGCGAGGAGTTCGAGGTCGTCCACGGGCTCTGCGCGCAGGTGCCGGCGATCGTGATGTGCCACTTCTTCGGAGCGCCCGCCGAGGACGCGGAGAAGTACGAGCGCTGGGCGAATGCGTTCATGCTCTCGGCGGACCTGAGCGGCGACGAGCGCAACGCCTCGAACGTCGAGCTCGGTGGCTACTTCATCGAGCTGTGCCGTGCGCGGGCCGAGGCCCTGGAAGCCGGTGAGGAGCCCGGCGAAGGGCTGATCGACGCGCTGCTCACCGCGGAGGCCGACGGCGAGCGTCTCGAGTTCGAGGAGATCGTGCGCTTCTGCATCACGCTGGTCGTCGCGGGCAGCGAGACGAGCATGTACTTCGGCGCAAACGTCATCGACGCGCTGCTCGACCACCCGGCGGAGGCGGCGGCCGTGCGCGCGGACCGAGGGCTGATCGGTGCCTTCCTCAACGAGACCCTCCGGCTCACCGGGCCGCCGCAGCGCCTGTTCCGCATCGCCACCCGCGATGTTCAGGTCGGCGACGCGCAGATCCGCGAGGGCGACTGGGTCGCGCTCTTCTTCGCCGCCGCCAATCACGACCCCGACGTCTTCCCTCAGCCGCGCGAGTTCCGCCTGGACCGCGAGAACGCGGGCAGGCACCTGACGTACGGGATCGGCATCCACTACTGCCTCGGGGCGCCGCTGGCGACACTCGAGATGGAGTGTCTGGTCGACGCGATCTTCGACCGCTTCCCGCGCATCGAGCGCGGCGCGTCACCGCCGCTGCCGCAGACGGCGACGCTGCTTCAGCACAGCCGCACCCACATCCCCGTCGTGTTCCACGAGCAGGAGAACTGAGAGATGACCACAGAACAGCAGGAGCTGAGCACCGAGCAGGTCGTCCAGGCCGCCTACGAGCGGTTCGGGGCGGGCGACATCGTGGGCATGCTGGAGTACCTCCAGCCCGACGTGCAGATCGAGTTCTACGGGCCGAGTGTGATCCCGTATGCGGGAACCTGGCGCGGCCACGACGAGGTCTCGCGCTGGCTGGAGACGATCTACTCCTCGGTCGACGTCAAGGTCTTCGAGCCGCAGGAGATGATCAGCGCCCGTGACAAGGTGGTGACGACCGGCCGCCTGCACCTCGTCGCCAAGCCCACCGGCCGCGACATCGAATCCGACTTCGTGCACGTCATCACCGTCACCGACGGCAAGTGGTCGCGCTTCCGCGACTTCATGAACACCGCCGTGGCGGTGGACGCGTTCAGCTGACCCTGAGCCGTCGGCGGGTCCGGTCGACGGGACTGCCGCCGCGGCGCGCCAGTTGCCACCGGCAGTAACGAGCGTTACCCTCGCGGCAATCGACGAGGGGAGTTCCGATGGGAAACGCGGCGCAGCGAGTGCTGGAGGACGTCAGCTATGAGGTCGAGGGCGGGGTGGCCTGGATAACGATCTCCCGTCCCGAGCGCTACAACGCCTTTCGCAGCCAGACCGTCGATGAGCTGATCCACTGTTTCAAGCTCGCGTGGGCCGATGCCGAGGTCGGGGTCGCGGTGCTGACCGGCGAGGGCGACAAGGCGTTCTGCGCCGGCGGAGACCAGAAGCAGAGAGCCGAGACCGGTGACTACGGGCCGTCGGACTACGGCCTGTTCGAGGTCGAGCAGCTTCACCGCATCATCCGCGCCATTCCCAAGCCGGTCATCGCGGCCGTCAACGGCGTCGCCATCGGCGGCGGGCAGGTGCTGCATGTCCTCGCGGACCTGACGATCGCGGCCGACCACGCGATCTTCGGGCAGAACGGGCCGCGGGTCGGGTCGTTCGATGCAGGTTTCGGCACCAGCTATCTCGCGCGGGTCGTCGGCGAGAAGCGCGCGCGAGAGATCTGGTTCCTGTGCCGGCGCTACGACGCGCAGACCGCGGAGCGGTGGGGCCTCGTCAACCGCGTCGTGCCGCTCGCCGAGCTTCGTCCCGAAGTGCGGCGCTGGGCCGACGAGATGCTGGCGATGTCCCCCACCGCCCTGCGCTTCCTCAAACAGTCGTTCAACGCCGACAGTGAGCAGATCGGCGGCGTGGCGAGCCTCGCCTTCAGCGGTATGCATCAGTTCGTCGAGTCGCCGGAGGCGGCCGAGGGGCTCGCGGCGTTCCAGGCCAAGCGGCCCGCCGACTTCGCGCCGTTCCGGGGCGCGGCGTCGGTCTGATGAGCCGTCAGCCCGCGGGCTCGCCGAGCGCGGCCAGACCGCGCAGCGCGTGGCGCCGGATGATCTCGTCGACGCCTTCTGCCTCCAGCAGCGACGCGGGCCAGCCGATCACGGACTGGATGTGGCCGATCGCACCGTGGGCGGCCGCTCTCAGCTCGACCTCCGGCGTCGAAGGGTGGCAGCGGCGAAGCGTCGCGACCCAGCGCTCGACGTACGCGCGCTGGCGACGCCGCGCCCTGCGCCGGTCGGCCGCGGGCAGCGAGCGCGCCTCCTGGGCGTAGACCGACAGCAGCAGCCTGTCGTTCAGCGCGAACTGAACGTGCCCGTGCACGAGTCGCTCGACCGCATCGAAGGGGTCTTCGGCGGCGGCGGCGGTCAGGCTGAGCAGGCGGTCCATCGCCTGGTCGGTGAGCGTCGCGAGCAACTCTGCCTTGCCGCTGAAGTGACGGTAGATGTGCGGTCCCGGAATCCCGGCTCGTTCGCCGATCGCGTCGACGCTCACGGCAGCGAAGCCCCGTTCGCTGAACAGCTCCAGCGCGGCGTCGAGGATGGTCTGGGCGCGGTCCATGCTCAGGCGGTCATCGGTCCGAACGCGGCTTGCCGTTCCCGGTCACGAACGGTACTGTAACGGTCGTTACCAGGGAGAACGGAGAACCGGACCAGGCCCGTACCGCCGTCGTCACCGGCGGGGCCGGCGGCATCGGACTGGCGATCGCCGAGGCGCTTGCCGCGCGCGGCGACAGGGTGGCGGTCTGCGACCTGCGCGGCGACGATGCGGAGCGTGCGGCCGCGGACCTGCGCGCAGCCGGGTTCGCGGCGATCGGCGTCGCGCTCGACGTGACGGACGGAGGTTCCGTCGCCGCCGGCGCCGGAAGCGTTCACGAGCTGCTGGGGCCGGTCGACATCGTCGTCAACAACGCCGGATGGGACGAGCTGCACCCCTTTCTGGAGACCGCGGAGCCCTTCTGGAACCGCGTCGTAGACGTCAACTACGTGGGCGCTCTGCGGGTTACGCGCGAGTTCGTGCCGGAGATGGTCGAGCGCGGGTGGGGACGCGTCGTGACGATCAGCTCCGACGCGGCGCGCGTGGGCTCGTCGCTGGAGTCGATCTACGCCGGCGCGAAGGCGGGGATGATCGGGTTCACCAAGTCGATCGCCCGCGAGCTGGCGACCTCCGGCGTGACGGCCAACGTCGTCTGCCCCGGGCCGACCGACACTCCCCTGCTGTCCGGCATGGTCGGCCACGACGATCGCGGGGCCAAGGTGATCGCTGCGATGACTCGGGCCGTTCCGATGAAGCGACTCGGGCAGCCCCGTGACGTCGCCGCAGCCGTGGCGTTCTTCACCTCCCAGGAGGCCGGCTTCATCACCGGGCAGACGCTGTCGGTCAGCGGCGGCCTGACGATGGTCTGAGCCGGCCGTCGGCCAGGCGGGCGGGCGTCAGCCGCTGAGCCGCTCGACGGCGGCGCGCAGCGCGTCGAGATCGTCACGCAGGACGCGCACCTGTGCCTCGAGCGATGCGATCCGGCTTGCCTCCGTGCCGGCGCGGCCGACGTCTGAGGCCTCGCCGGCCGCGTAGGCGGCGGACGGCGGCGGCGTCGTCTCGCGGTAGGGCGGGGCATCCGCCATGTCGATCGTGCCGTCGCCGCCGAGCAGATGCTCCCAGCGGTCCTCCTTCTGCCCCGCCCGCCGGCCGCTGCAGCGCGCCAGCCCGCGCTCGGCGAGGTGCTCGAGTGCGGCGCTCAGGTCGCCGCGCTCCTCGAAGCGGTGGAGCCGCTCGGTTCGCTGCCTCAGCTCGCCGGGCGTCTGCGGACCGCGCAGCAGCAGCACCGTGAGCACGGCCTGCTCGTCGGAGCCGACGCCGAGCGCCTCGTCCACGAGGTGTCGGTACTTCGGCGCGCGGCTGCCCTGGCTGCCCGCGTAGCGCACGTAGCGGCGGCGGCTCAGCCGTTCGAGTGCCTCCCGCAGCGTCGCGTCGTCGTAGTCGACGACCGGGTCGCGGTTCGTCGCCTGGTTGCAGGCGAGCCGCAGCGTGTTGAGCGTCAGCGGGTACTGGTCGGGGGTGGTCCGCTGCTTCTCGAGCAGGCACCCGAGGACGCGCTGTTCCTGGGGCGTGAGATCCATGCCGAGGGAGCGTAGACGGCCTGCGATCTAGACTGCCGCGCCATGCGCGCTGCGACGATCCGCGACGGTGAGGTGCTCGTCGCTGAGCACCCCGATCCTGAGCCCGGAGCCGGTGAGCTGCTGGTACGGGTTCGCGCTGCCGGTCTGAACGGGGCCGACCAGCTCCAGAAGCGCGGAGCCTACCCCGCGCCGCCCGGCTCGCCCGCGGACATCCCGGGGCTGGAACTGGCGGGTGAGGTCGTCGCCGCCGGCCCCGCAGCGACGCGGTTCGCGGTCGGTGACCGCGTCATGGCGATCACCGGCGGCGGGGGGCAGGCTGAGCTGTGCGTCGTCCACGAGCGCCAGCTCATGCCGGTGCCGGAGAGCCTCGACTGGCCCGGCGCCGGAGGCGTGCCGGAGGTGTTCACCACCGCGCACGACGCGCTCTTCACGCAGGCGCGCCTCGCGATCGGCGAGCGCGTGCTTGTCAGCGGCGCCGCCGGAGGTGTCGGGACGGCCGCGGTTCAGCTCGCGGCGGCGGCCGGGGCGCATGTCACGGCATCGGTGCGCAGCGAGCAGCTGAGGGAGGGAGTCGCGGCGCTCGGAGCCCACGCGGTCCTCGATCCCGACGAGACGCCCGCGTCCGGGCCCTACGACGTGCTGTTGGAGCTCGTCGGCGCCCCCAACCTCGAGGCCAATCTGCGTGCGCTCGCACCTCAGGGACGGGCGGTCGTGATCGGTGTCGGCGCAGGATTCAAGGCCGAGGTCAACCTGCTCGCGGTCATGGGCGGCCGGTTGCGCATCGGCGGCTCGACGCTGCGCGCGCGTCCGCTCGAGGAGAAGGCTCAGACGGCACGCGCCATGGAGCGTCACGTGCTGCCGCTGCTCGAGAGCGGGGCGCTGCGCGTTCCCGTGGCCGCGACCTTCCCGCTCGACGACGTCGCCGCCGCCTACGAGCGCTTCTCCGCCGGCTCCAAGCTCGGCAAGATCGTGCTGGAGCTCGCGCCGTGAACGCCGTCGACCGGCTCTGGCGAGCGCGCCGCAGCGGAGAGTGGGACTCGATCGCGGCCCAGCTGCGGCCCGGGGTGCGGATTCACCTGATGCACGAGGACCGCGAACTGGGTCGCGATGAGTTCGCCGCCCTGCTGCGACTTCTCCATCACAACGCGACCACCTCGGTCGAGCGGGCGGTCCGGGGCCGCGGGCTCGAGCTTGCGGTCGCCGCGACCGTCAGGCGGCCCAGCGGGACGCTGCTGTGCACCGGCTTCTACGAGCTGCGCGAGGGTCTGATCGAGGTCATCGAGGAGACCTGGATCCTGCGCGGCGAGGGAAGCATTCTCGACGAGCTGTGAGCGGGAACCGCCGGCGCGGGCGGACTGGACATCCTCACGACCGGGGGCATACGATCGGACGATGTTCGAGCATCCCGAGGCTGATCCGGAGGAGCTCGCGCTCGAGGAGCTGGAGCTCGAGGACGAAGAGCTGGACGAGGTGCTGTCGCCCGACGGCCCCGAGGCCGAGTTCCTGCGGCGCGTCGATGAGCACGAGGTCGTGCCCGTTGAGGAGGACGAGTCGCCCGACATCTGAGCCGCTCAGACGGCGGCGCGGTCGCACTGTCAGTACGGGGGCAGTTCGGCCCACCACGCGCCCAGCGCGCGGAACGCCTGCCAGAAGGCGCGCTTCGCGCCGTCCTCGTCGAGCGACTCGTCGATGTCCGGGGTGACGAGCACCTCGATCGAAGGCGTCAGCCGCTGGATCTCGCCCGGCAGCCACTCGACCGGCTCCGACAGCGGAAGCTCGAGATCGTTGAGCGCGCCCAGCGCGTCCTCGCCCATGACGACGACGATTCGCGGCTGGACGATCGCGATCTCCTCGACCAGGCGCGCCATGCAGGCCGGGTCGGCAAGCGAGCCGTCACCGACCGGGCACTTGACGCAGAGCGTTCCGTAGACCGCGAGCGGATCGATGTCGAGTCGCCCGAGCGACTTGCGCAGTGCCGTACCGGCGCGCCCGTAGAAGGCGACGCCCTCCTCGATCTCCGCGACCTGCGGGGCGTACTTGAGCAGGAACACGTCGGCCTGCGGGTGGCCGGACCCGAGCACCGGCATCAGGCTGCCGCGCGGGCAATGTCGGCACGCCTGGAGGTCTCGGGTCAGCGCGTTGATCTCGCGGATCGCGCGCTCCAGGTACTTCTCGCGGATGTCGTCATCGGTGGCAGGCACGGGTGCTCCGGGATTCGGCGGTCCCGGAGCGTTTCCCTCGCCCTGCATCAGCCCTTGCGCGCCGCCCGCTTGACGCGCCGTTCGCGCACGGCTCGGCGCGCGCCTGCGGGCGTGGCCCGCGTCTCGAGGAACTTCAGCGCCTGGACGTAGACGTAGTTGGTGGGCGTCGTGATGATCTCGGCGTCGCGGAGCGACTCCAGGAACTCCTCGGGCCCGTCGAAGTCGCGCATCCGCACCCGTGCCGTGCCCAGGCCCTGGGCGACGTGCGCATCCGATCCGGCCCCGGCCGGGATCCGGTACTTGGCGGCGAAGCGCGCCGCCTCCTCGTTGAAGGAGCCGATCGCGACGCGCGGGTTGAAGATCTCGATCGCGTCGATCGACTCGACGATCGTCGAGCAGATGCTCGTAGTCCGGCACGGCGTGCATGCGGTCGAACGGATGCGGCACGTAGACGAGCCCGCCCTGGCGCTTGATCTCGGCGACGGTCTCCTGCGAGCGTCATCCCGCGCTCGATCTTCTCCTTCAGGAAGAGGCCGATGACCTCGCCCTGGCTCGCCGTCTTGACCTCCTCGGCGACGATCACCTTGACGCCGTACTCCGCGGACTTGGCCTGCGCCTCGAAGGCGCCCGAGACCTCGTTGTGGTCGGTGACCGCGATCGCGCCGAGTCCGCGTTCACGCGCCGTGGCGAGCAGCACCTCGACCGGCGTCGCGCAGTCGTGGCTGTGATCGGTGTGCATGTGAAGGTCGACGTCGATCGTCGCGCGGCTGGCGAGCCTGCGGCGCATCTCGGGCTGCGTGTGGTCCTGCTTGCGACGTCGCGGCGAGCCGCGTCGTAGAGGTCCTCGACCTGGTCGGCGACGCGAGGTCCACGGCCGCGGCGCGGAAGCGGACCGCAGGCGCTCGCGCAGGTCCTCATCGTCGATCAGGCGCGTCAGCTGGGCCGCGAGCACGGCGGTGTCGCGGGTGTTGAACAGCAGCCCCCGCTCGCCCGCCGCGAGAACCTCCTCGTAGGCGGGCAGTCGCGAGGCGACCGGTACGACGCCGGCGGCGGCGGCGCGCGCCAGCAGCGCCGGCTGCGGGTCGGCGCCTGCCGATGCGCCGACGAAGATGTCGGCACCGGCGAGCAGTTCCTCGAAGGTCGTGTCAGCGGCGTCGACGTAGTGCACGCGCTCGCGCAGGTCAGCGCGCAGCGGTGTCGACGACGGCCCCTGGGTCGTGCGCACGACGAGCTCCCATGGCTGCTCGGCCTCGATCTGCCGCAGCGCGCGCAGCAGCAGCCGCAGCGCCGGGCGTTCCTCGTCCTCGGTGAAGGCGATCCGGATCGGCTGCGTCCGCCGGCCTGGCGTCGCGCTCGACCGCGGGTGACGCCGGGGGCGAGCAGCTCGTAGTCGAGCCGGGAAGTGGCGCTCCATCAGCGCCTGCGTCGTCGCGTAGCTCGCCGTGCGAGCGTCGAGACGGCCGAGCACGAGCTGTACGACCTTGCGCGCGACCTGTGTCGCGACGACGCGTTCCTGCGGGACGTGGAACGAGCCGACGTTCAGCGCGCGAGACGACCGCAGCGCGGCCGCTGACGACGCTCGGCGCGAACGGCTCGTGCACGTGGCAGATGTCGAACGCGGTGCGCTCGAACAGGTCGCCGAGCGTGCGCGTGACGTCGAGCGGCAGCGTCGCGCGCTGCCGCGCCCGGCATGCGGCAGCGCGGCCTCACCGACGGCGACGACGAGCGGCGCGCCATCAGCACGGGCCAGCAGCTCAGGTCCACCGCTGCGCACGAGCTTGCGGCTCTCCCGCACGAGCGTCGCCGACGACGACGGTGCGACGATCAGGACGCGATGCCCGCGCGCGGCCAGTTCGCCGCTGACCTCGCGGACGTGCGTCGTTGACCTCATGCGCGCGTTCCCAGGGGAACGGCGTCACCTGGGCGATCGCCAGCGGCTGGGTCACGGAGCCGAGAATAGCCAGGGCCCGATGCGCCAGAGACGGGCGGCGCCCCGCGAAAGGCGGGGCGCCGGGAATGGCGGGGCGCTCGGCGACGCTAGGACTTGGACGCTGCCGGCTTCTTGGCGGCGGCCTTCTTGGCCTTCGGCGCGGTCCGGCCCTTCGGGCGGGACTTCGGGCCGTGCTTGCCGCCGTACTTGGCGATGAACGCGTCCGTGTCCTCGCGCGCCTCGTCGTCGGGACGCTGGTTCTTCGGCGACTTCATGAGGTAGGAGCTCGGGCCGTCGAGCTGGCCGCCGATGCCGTGGTTCAGGGCGAGCTTGCAGAGGCGCACGGCGTCGATGACGATGCCGGCCGAGTTCGGCGAGTCCCAGACCTCGAGCTTCATCTCGAGGTTCAGCGGCACGTCGCCGAAGGCCTGGCCCTCGACGCGGATGTGCGCCCACTTGCGGTCGGTGAGCCACGGCACGTAGTCCGACGGGCCGATGTAGACGTCGTCCGGCGGGCAGCTCGTGGCCCATGATCGACGTCACGGCCTGCGTCTTGGAGATCTTCTTGGACTCCAGGCGCTCGCGCTCGAGCATGTTGTAGAAGTCCATGTTGCCGCCGACGTTCAGCTGCGACGTGCGCAGCATCTTCACGCCGCGGTCGTGGAAGAGGCGGGCGAGCGTGCGGTGCACGATCGTCGCGCCGACCTGGGACTTGATGTCGTCGCCGACGATCGGCAGGCCGGCCTTCTTGAACTTGCTGGTCCCAGTAGTCCTCGCTGGCGATGAAGACCGGGATGCAGTTGACGAACGCCGCAGCCGGCCTCGAGGATCTGCTCGACGTACCACTGGTCGCCTGCCTCGGAGCCGACCGGCAGGTAGGAGACGACGACGTCGGTGTTGCGTCTCCTTGAGGATCGAGACGATGTCGGCGGTCTCGCCCGGGGCCTTCGTGATGACCTCCTTGAGGTACTTGCCGAGGCCGTCGTGCGTCATGCCGCGATGGACGGGCGCGCCGAGCTGCTGCGGCACGTCGGCGAACTTGATCGTGTTGTTCGGCTTGGCCCAGATCGCCTGGCCGAGGTCCTTGCCGACCTTCGTCGCGTTGATGTCGAACGCGCAGGTGAACTCGATGTCGCTGACGTGGTAGCCGCCGAGGTCGACGTGCATGAGGCCCGGGACGGCCTCGTTGGGGTCGGCGTTCTTGTAGTGCTCGACGCCCTGCACGAAGCGTTCGCGCAGTTGCCGACGCCGATGATCGCGACGCGGACCTTGTCGCGCTGGTAGCGCGCCTTGCCGTTCGTCGCGGCGCCGGCCTTCGCGGCCGCGCCGTTGCGGGTGGTGCTCACTGGAGGGTTCCCTTCTTCAAGTTCTGTTCGGGGCTAAGAGACCCCGCTCGGGTGGACGGGTTACAGGTCGCCCGGCGCCCGCGATCTGGCGCGTTCAGCGCGGCGCGCACGTGGAGGATCCGCTGGAGCGACCGTGATCGATGCCCATCGCCGGCCAGCACGTAGACCGAGGCCGCGAGCAGCGAGAAGTCGCCGAGGCCGAGTCCGTCGGCGAACAGCAGGCCGGCGGAGAGCACGACGACGCGCACGGCGCGGCTCGCCGATGCCGACCTTGCACTCCACGCCCAGCGCCTCGGCGCGGGCTCGCGTGTAGCTGACCATCAGCGAGGCGAGCACGGCGAGCACGCAGACGGCAGCCTCGACGTCCTGCCCGTCGCTGCGCGAACGTGTAGGCGACCGCGGCGAGCACGATGCCCTCCTCGATGCGGTCGAGCGTCGAGTCGAGGAACGCGCCGAACGGCGTGCCCTTGCCCGACATCCGCGAGTAGCGCCCGTCGAGCGTGTCGCAGACCGAGCCGACGATGAAGGCGAGCGCCGCCGAGGACCAGCTGCTCCTCCCAGATCAGCACCGCCGCCACCACGCACAGCGCGAGCCCGGTGATCGAGATCGCGTTCGGCGTCAGACGCGACTCGATCAGGGCGTTGCGCACGTAGCCTCGCGGCGCTCGCCCGCCTGGCGCGCGCCGGCCATCAGGCGGTGACGCGCACGCCGAC
The DNA here is from genome assembly GCA_963714935.1 of uncultured Actinomycetes bacterium. Classification (GTDB taxonomy): domain Bacteria; phylum Actinomycetota; class Thermoleophilia; order Solirubrobacterales; family Solirubrobacteraceae; genus F1-60-MAGs163. The sequence goes on along the minus strand of CAVQQA010000001.1, from coordinate 1,173,625 downwards.
CGGCGCGAAGTCCCACGCGGGGCGCACGCGCGCGAGCTGCAGCGCGGCCGCGTATGCGATGCCGGCGGTCAGCGCCCCGAGGATCGCGTCGAGGATGAAGTGGTTGGCGGTCACGACGATCACGAACGTGACGATCAGCGGGTACACCGACCAGAACCACTTCGTCGCGCGGTGGCGTGCCAGCGAGCGCGAGCGGCACGGCGATCATCAGCGCGAAGGCGACGTGCATCGACGGGACCGCCGCATACGGGTTGAAGAGCGCGTTCGCGGTCGCGCTGTCGGGTGCGACTCCGGTGAACTCGGCGACGCTGTCGACGAAGCCCCACTCCGGGAAGAACCGCGGCGGCGCGGTCGGGAACAGCGCGTAGCCGACCAGCGCCACGAACCAGGAGACGATGAACATGTTCCGCACGAAGTAGAAGCTGCTGTTGTGGCGCACGTAGAGGTAGATCAGGGCACCGAGCGTGACCGTGACCTGTGCATTCAGGTAGATCCACGATGAGAGGTCGCCGATCAGGCTCGTCGGACCGACGAACTCCTGCAGCGCGGGCTCGAAGAACAGGCCCATCGAGCGCTCGATGCCGATGATGTTGCGACCGTTCTCGAAGGCGATCGCGGCGCCCTGGGGGTCGTCTATCCAGCCGCGCACGAGGCGGTAGGCCATGTAGGTGACCTGCATGAGCGCCACCTGCACGAGGACATCGAGAAGCCCGTTCGGCAGAAGGCGCCCGTAAAGCGACCGGACGCGGGCGAGCATCAAGCGGAGCATCCTACCGGGCACGCCGATCTCAGTCCGAGCAGCGCGCGCCGCTCGCTCGGATGCGCCAGGGGCTGAAGCTGATCCCCAGACGTGCGGGGCCCGCCCGGTCGAGCCGGACGCGCGTCCATCCGCCCGGCGCTTCGCTCACGCAGCCGGCTCCGCTCAGAAGCGCCCAGTACGGGGTGAAGCGGACACGCACGTCGACGGTGGCCGCCCGCGGCGTGGACAGCGTGAGTGCGTCCACCCCCAGGCTGACGACGCGCGCAGGCGCCTCCGCCAGCGGCCGCGCACCGCTGACGCGGTAGAGGCGCCAGTCGCCTCCGCGCCAGACCTCGGTCAGCCCCGGGACGCGTCCCGAGCGCACGAGCGCTCCCTCCCCGGCGCCCGCCGGATCGAGTTCCACGCCGGGAAGTGCCACGTAGCCGACGGCCAGGTCCCGGAGCCAGCGGCGGTAGCGCTCGCCGGTCAGCGGCGCGTCGTCGTAGAAGAGGCCGTTGAGCTTCACGTCGAGCTGGCGCTCCCAGCCACGCGCGAGCGGCCGGCCGGGGGCCACGTAGCGCGTCTCCCAGTGGTTGGCCGTGAACGGGATCTCGGTCCTGAACGGCCCCTCCGCCACGGCGCGCCGCTCGAGTTCGGCTATCAGCGGCTGGTGGTATGCGGACCGGCTCGACGGATCGCCCGAGCCGCGGATCACCGAGCGCACCGGCGCCAGCCACTGCCAGTAGAGCAGCGGCAGCGCGAGCAGCGCGAGCGCGACGCGGCGCTGCTGCCACAGGGCGCCGGCCGCGATCGGGCCGCCGAAGACGGCCGCCAGCCGCACGAGATTGCCCCCGAGCGGAGTGTCGATCACGACGCCTGCGAGCAGCGCGCCGGCGTAGAGCCCGGCGCCGACCCGCAGCACGCGCTCGCGTGGCGGAAGCACCAGCACGAGCGTGATCGCGGCGGCGAACGACCAGAAGAAGGACGAGAACGCGAACGGCTGCATCCCGCCCTGCGGGAAGGCCAGCGCGATCAGCAGGCCCGGGACGATCGCTCCGGCGGCGGGGGCGATCGCCTGCCGCGAGCGCGCCCCCAGCCACCAGGCGGTGGTCGCGAGCACGAGGAAGGCCGCCACGACGGGGCTCGTGAGCGTGGTGAGCGCCCCGAGCGCGGCCGCCGGCCAGAGGCGCCCGCGGGACGCTGCGAGCAGCGCGCCGAGCGCCGGCGCCAGCCCCGCCGCGAATGCAAGCTGACCCCCTACGAGCGTCGAGAGGATGCCCACGGCGAACCACGCGCTCGCTGCGGTTGCCGCCGTGTCCGGCCACCAGCCGCGCGCAATTCGCTCGAAGCACCACGCCGCGACGACCGCGCAGCCCGTTGCGACGATCTGCGGCGTGAAGAGCGCGCTGAGGAGCGGGAACAGGACGCTGTAGCCCGGCAGGTGATGACCGCCGTACCAGCCGTGCTCCCAGATCCCGAAGCCGGCGAGGTCGACGAGCTTCGCGCGGTACTCGTGCGCGGCGAGGTCCGGCGTCGCCGGGTCGATCGCCAGCCAGACGAGCGCGCCGAGCGCCGTGATCAGCCACAGCCGCGCTTGCACCGGGGCGGCGCCCGCGGCGCTGAGGCCGGTTGTGCTCTGCGGCGAGCTGACCGTCGGGGCGGCCGCGGTCGCGGGCACGGCCGTCAACCTGGCCGCGTGGCCGCGCCGGCGTCTAGGAATGCGGCGATCTTCTCGATGAGATCGGGCCGGTCGAGCCACGGCCAGTGGCCCGCGTCGGGCAGGTGCACGACCTCGACGGGCCCGCCGAGCGCGTCGGCGAAGTCATCGCCGAAGGTCTGCGGGATGTATGGATCGCGATCGCCCCAGACGACCAGTGCCGGGCAGGTCAGTCCGCCCAGGCCCGCGCCGGCCGCGGCGAGCTTCGCCGGCGGGCTGGAGCGATACAGCCGCAGGATCGCCCGCTGCGTGCCATGGTCCAGGAGCGGAAGCACCTCATCGATCCACTCGTCCGGCATCGGTCCGGGTGTCGCGTTGGAGTCGCGCGTGAGGTGCTTGACGCCGAACCGCGACGTGGTCCCCATCAGCAGCTCGCCGACGCCGCGGGTGCGCCAGGCGCGCGCGATCCTGTGCCAGCGGTAGCCGGGGAGCAGCGGCACGCTGTTGATCACCGCGACGCGCTCGACGCGCTCGGGGAATCGCTGAGCCCACAGCAGGCCGACCGCGCCCCAGTCGTGGACGACGAGCCGCACGCGCTCGAGCCCGAGGTGATCGGCGAAGCGTTCGATGAAGCTGTCGTAGCCCTCCATCGTGTAGTCGCCGTCGGTGCGCTTTCCGCTGCGCCCGAAGCCGGGAAGGTCCGGCGCGATGCCGCCGGTGCGGGCGAGAAAACGCTTCCAGTCGGCGCCGCTGGTAGGGACCCCGTGCAGGTAGAGCACAGGGGTGTCGGAGTCGCCGGCGCTGCGCCAATGGACCTGCTGGCCGTCGATCTCCTCGGTGTGCTCGACGATCGGCTGCATCGGCGGGCGCACGATACCGTCCGCCGCCGTGTCCCCCCGCCCTGCCGAGCGCGCCGCCGAGTCATCCGAGCCGGTCGCGGCACGGCGCGACGTCGCGCGCGAGACGGTCCCGCGCGAGCGTTGGAGCGCACCTGACGCGCGGCGCGTGACCAGGGTTCGCGAGCGTCTGCGCCAGGTCTACGGACGGCCCGTGATGGCGCCTCACGGCGATCCGCTCGCGGAACTCGTTCTGACGGTCCTCTCGCAGTCGACCAATGACCGCAACCGCGATGCCGCGTTTCTGCGCCTGCGTGAGCGTTTCCCCGCCTGGGAGCAGGTGCGCGATGCGCCGGTCGAGGAGATCGAGGAGGCGATCCGCCCGGGCGGCCTGCACGTTCAGAAGTCGCGGCGGATCAAGGAGATCCTCGGCGCGCTGCCCGACGACCTCGATCTGACGTGGATGCGCGACGCCCCGGTGGCGGACGCGCGCGACTTCCTCTGCTCGCTTCCGGGAGTGGGCAGGAAGACGGCGGCGTGCGTGCTGCTGTTCGCCTACGATCGGCGCGACGTCCCGGTCGACACGCACGTCGCGCGCGTCGGCACCCGGCTCGGGCTGCTGCGGCCGGGAGCGCCCTCGGGCGAGCAGCACGACGAGATGCTGCGTCTCACGCCCCCGGGCGCCGAGCTCGAGCTCCACGTGAACCTGCTGCGCCACGGGAGGCGCACCTGTCACGCGCGCAAGCCGGATTGCGCCGCGTGTGCGCTGCGGCGCATGTGCCCGGGGCGCCTCTCGTGAGCCGGATCGCGCTCGCGACGTGCGCGCAGCTGCCCGAGCTCGACGACGACGACCGCACGCTCGTTCCCGCGCTCGCGGCGATCGGGGTCGAGGCCGTCCCGATCGTCTGGGACGAGCCGTTCGCCGACTGGGGTGCATACGACCTCGTCGTCGTGCGCAGCACGTGGGACTACGTCGGCCGTCGCGAGCAGTTCCTCGCCTGGGCCGGCCGCGCGGGCCGCGTCGTCAACCCGCCGGGCGTGCTGGCGTGGTCGACCGACAAGCGCTACCTGGAGGAACTGCGCAACGCCGGGCTGCCCGTCGTTCCCACGATGTTCATCGACCCCGGGGGGCGGTTCCCCGTTCTCGAGGGAGACGTCGTCGTCAAGCCGAGCGAGTCGGGAGGGTCGCGTGACACCGAGCGACACGGACCGGAGTCCGAGAAGGACGCGGCGACGCTCGCAACGCGAATCCACCTCAGCGGCCGGACGGTGATGGTGCAGCCGTATTTGGCCGGCGTGGAGGGCCATGGCGAGACCGCTCTCGTCTACATCGGCGGCGTCTTCTCGCACGCCGCCCACAAGGGCCCGATGCTCGGCGCCGGGAAGGTCGTGCGCCACGGGCTGTTCGTGGACGAGCAGATCGTCACGCGGGTGCCGAGCGCAGCCGAGCACGCGGTCGCCGACGCGGTGATGGCCCACGTCACCGCCCGCTTCGGCGTGCTGCCCTACGCCCGCGTGGACCTGCTGCCGGCGCTCGGGGGATATCTCGTGCTCGAGGTCGAACTGGCCGAGCCCTCGCTCTTTCTCAGCACCGACTCCGGCGCTGCGGAGCGGTTCGCCACGGTGCTCGCCGGGTTGCTCGGGCCGTCTTGAGGGGCCGTCAGCGATCTACTACACTGCCACTTAGATTTTGCGCGGCGTGCGCCATGAGGCGCTAGCTTGCGCGCGACGACCCCGCACTCGAAGGAGCACCTGAACACATGGGCAAGATCATCGGCATCGACCTCGGCACGACGAACTCGTGCATGGCCGTCCTGGAGGGCGGTGAGCCGACCGTCATCGAGAACGCCGAGGGCGGCCGCACGACGCCGTCGGTCGTCGCCTTCTCGCCCTCGGGCGAGCGTCTCGTCGGCACCGTCGCCAAGCGTCAGGCCGTCACCAACCCGACGAACACCGTCTTCTCGATCAAGCGCTTCATGGGCCGCAAGGAGGCCGAGGTGCGCGAGGAGGAGTCGATCGTCCCCTACAAGGTGATCGCCGGCAAGAACGGCGACGCGCGCGTCGAGGCCGGCGGCACGGAGTACAGCCCGCCGGAGATCAGCGCGATGATCCTGGCGAAGCTCAAGGCGGACGCCGAGGCCTACCTCGGCGAGACCGTCGACGGCGCCGTCATCACGGTGCCCGCCTACTTCAACGACGACCAGCGCCAGGCGACGAAGGACGCCGGCAAGATCGCCGGTCTCGACGTCAAGCGGATCATCAACGAGCCGACCGCGGCCTCGCTGGCCTACGGGCTCGACAAGGAGAGCGACCAGACGATCCTCGTCTTCGACCTCGGCGGCGGCACGTTCGACGTGTCCGTGCTCGAGATCGGCGACGGTGTCTTCGAGGTCAAGGCGACCGCCGGCGACAACCACCTCGGCGGCGACAACTTCGACAAGGCGATCGTCGACTGGCTCGCGGGCGAATTCCGCAAGGACCAGGGCATCGACCTGACGGCCGACCCGATGGCCCTGCAGCGTCTCTACGAGGCTGCCGAGAAGGCCAAGATCGAACTGTCGACGGCGCAGGAGTCGCAGATCAACCTGCCGTTCATCACCGCCGACGCGTCGGGCCCCAAGCACCTCGACATGCGCCTCACCCGCAGCAAGCTCGCGGAGCTGACCGGTGACCTGCTCGATCGCGTGGTGGCGCCCGTGCGCCAGGCGCTCGACGACGCCAAGGACAAGGGCGCTTCGGCGATCGACCACGTCGTGCTCGTCGGCGGCATGACGCGCATGCCCGCCGTGCAGGAGAAGGTCAAGGAGCTGACCGGCAAGGAGCCGCACCGCGGCGTCAACCCGGACGAGGTCGTCGCTGTCGGCGCCGCGATCCAGGCCGGCGTGCTCGCCGGCGACGTCAAGGACGTGCTGCTGCTCGACGTGACCCCGCTGACGCTCGGCATCGAGACCAAGGGCGGCGTCATGACCAAGCTGATCGAGCGCAACACCACGATCCCGACGAGGAAGTCGGAGGTCTTCTCGACTGCGGAGGACAACCAGCCGTCGGTCGAGATCCACGTGCTGCAGGGCGAGCGCGAGATGGCGCAGAACAACAAGTCGCTGGGCAAGTTCCAGCTCACCGGCATCCCGCCCGCGCCGCGCGGCATGCCGCAGGTCGAGGTCGCGTTCGACATCGACGCCAACGGCATCCTCGCCGTCTCCGCCAAGGACCTCGGCACCGGCAAGGAGCAGAAGATCGAGATCAAGGCCGGCTCCGGGCTTGCGGAGGACGAGATCAAGCAGATGGTCCAGGACGCCGAGGCGCACGCCGAGGACGACCGCAAGGCGCGCGAGCTCGCCGAGGCGCGCAACAACGGCGAGAACGCCGCCTACCAGGTCGAGCGCCAGCTCAAGGACCTCGCCGATCAGGTGGACGAGTCGTCGAAGGCCGAGATCGAGGCCGCGATCAAGGACGTCCGCGAGTCGCTCGAGAGCGATGACGCGGCCGAGATCAACGCCAAGGCCGAGGCGCTCCAGGTGGCCTTCCACAAGGTCTCCGAGGCGATGTACGAGCGCGCCCAGCAGAGAAGCTGCAGCGTCGGGCAACGGCGCGTCTGCGGACGGCGGCGAGGCGGCCGACGAGGAGGTCGTCGACGCCGAGGTCGTCGACGAGGGCAAGTGATGAGTGACGCCGAGGAGGGCATCCGCGGCGAACTCACGGAGGAGCCCGCGCCGCGCGGCGACCAGCCGGACGGCGCAGGCTCCGCTGTCGAGGACGCCCCGGTGGAGCCGGAGGCGGCTGCGGCCGCGCCAATCGCCGAGGATCCGTCGACAGACGCGCCGACCGCCGTCGAGCCGGACTATCACGACCGCTGGCTGCGCGCCGCTGCCGAACTGGAGAACGTGCGCAAGCGCGCACGCCGCGACGCAGGGCTCGCCGAGACGCGCGGCGTGGTCCGTCTGGCGCGCGAGCTGCTGCCGTCGATCGACAACCTCGATCGCGCGCTCGCCGCGGCCGAGGGGCAGCCGGAGAACGCCGATCACCACCTCACCGACGGGATCCGGCTCGTGCAGACCGAGATGCTCGCGGCGCTCGAGGGCGTCGGGATCGTGCCCGATTCGCCCAAGGGCGAGCCGTTCGACCCGCACCGCCACGAGGCGGTCGCTCAGCAGCCGGTCGAGGGAACCGCGAGCGGAACGGTGGTCGACGTGTATCAGGCCGGTTACCGGCTCGGCGACGAGGTCGCTGCGTGCGGCCAAGGTGGTGGTCGCGGCCTAGGCCGCGACCGCATCGGGAAATGGCGCAGAAGGATCTCTACAAGGCACTCGGGGTCGACAAGAAGGCCTCGTCCGACGAGATCAAGAAGGCGTACCGCAAGCTCGCGCGCCAGTACCACCCTGACCGCAATCCGGACGACGCGAAGGCCGAGGAGCGCTTCAAGGAGGTCCAGCACGCCTACGACGTCCTCTGCGACGCCGACAAGCGCAAGCAGTACGACCGCGGCGGGATGTTCGGTCCGTTCGCTGGGCAGGGCGGCGCCGGCGGCGCCGGCGCGGGCTTCGACCCGAGCGCGTTCGGCGACATCCTCTCGAACCTCTTCGGAGGCGGCGGCGGCGGCGGGCGGTGGCCGCGGGGCGCCCGCGCGCCGAGCGCGGCCGCGACGTGGAGGCCGAAGTGCGGCTGAGCTTCGACCAGTCGCTGCGCGGCGTCCAGGTCCCGGTCACGCTGAGCGCCTTCGTCGTCGTGTGCCACCTGCCACGGCACCGGTGCCAGGCCGGGGACGACGCCGAAGGTCTGCCCGCGCTGCCAGCGGGCGCGGCGATCGAGTCGCAGGGGCAGGGTCTCTTCTCGATCTCTCAGCCGTGCTCGCTGCTGCGGCGGTACCGGCACGGTGATCGAGGACCCGTGTGCGACGTGCCGGGGCTCCGGTCAGGTGCAGAAGGAACGCCGGCTCAAGGTCAACATCCCGGCCGGGGTGCGCGACGGCTCGCGCGTGCGGATCGCCGGCAAGGGCGAAGCCGGTCGCAACGGCGGGCCGAACGGCGACCTCTACGTCGTCACTCGCGTCGAGCCCTCTCCGGTCTTCCGCCGCAAGGGCGACAACGTCGAGGTCGAGGTGCCGATCACGATTCCCGAGGCGCTTCGCGGGGCCGAGGTCGAGGTGCCGACGCTCACCGGTCGCAAGACCCTGCGGGTCCCCGCCGGCACCCGGCACGGCACGCTTCAGCGCCTGCGTGGCGAGGGGCCGCCGCGGCTCGGCTCGAAGGGCAACGGCGACATCCACTACCGCTTCCTGATCGACGTGCCGGCCGACCTCGACGCCGAGCAGTCCGAGCTGATCGACAAGCTCTCGGCGACGATGAACGGCAACGATCCGCGCGCAGCGCTGTTCGCCGGGGCAGGCGGAGGTCCCCCGTGAGCGTCGGCCGCCGCGTGACCCGGATCACGGTCGACTCGCGGCGCGGGGTCTTCATGATCTCCGTCGCCGCCGAACTGGCCGAGATGCATCCGCAGACGCTGCGGATGTACGAGCAGCGCGGCCTGATCAACCCCCAGCGCTCACCGAAGGGGACGCGGCTCTACTCGCAGGCCGACGTCGACCGACTGCGCCGCATTCAGGAGATGACGACCGAGCTGGGCCTCAACCTCGCAGGCGTCGAGCGCGTGCTGGAACTCGAACAGCAGCTCGAGCGGGCACAGCATCGCCTCGAGCAGCTCGAGGCTCGCAGCCGCGCCATGCGCAACGAGCTGGAAGCCGAGATGGATGCCGTCCGGCGCTCGCTGCGCGCCGACCTCGTGCCGTTGCGTCACTCGACCGCGATGGTCCGCGCCGCCGACGTGCGCCCGTTGCGCCGCCCGCGGCAGGACTGATCGGCCGGCCCCCCCGGGGCGGCCTCGGCTTCGGTAGGGCAGCGCGCGCGGAGCGAGCCGGAGCAGCGCACGCCATCCAGCCTTGGGCCGGGCAGCGCGCGGAGCGGTCGGGCAGCGCGCGGAGCGGTCGGGCAGCGCGCGGAGCGGTCGGGCAGCGCGCGGAGCGGTCGGGCAGCGCGCGGAGCGGTCGGGCAGCGCGCGGAGCGAGCCGGAACCGCACGTGCGCCGCACGCAATGTCACGGCGCGCGCGTCTCACGCGCACGGCCCGTCACCGTTTCTGAGGCTGCCCGCGCGGGCGCTGGAGGCTGCCCCAATGAGAGCCAGCGGCAACAGCGAAGATCCCGGCGCGACGAGCCGCCGCGCCGAACCGGAAGAACCTCAACGACCCGCGAGAATCTCCAGGCCCGTTGACGTTCCGCGCGCCATGGCAGCGGAACGTCAACGGAGCGAGGTGGGCGCTCCGCTGGTTGAGGTTCTCCAGGGCGCCGCTGGGCGGCGCAGGCGGAGCTCGCCGGACCGTGTCATCGCGGCGATCGCTGCACGCCAGCGCGGGGTCGTGGCGCTTCGCCAGCTGCGGGCGGCCGGGATCAGCCGTGGCGCGGTCGAGCACCGCGTCGCGACGGCAAGGCTCCACCGGGTGTTCCGCGGCGTGTACCTCGTCGGACACGACGCTCCCGCGCCGCTCGCGCGAGAGGTCGCTGCCCTGCTCGCGATGGGACCGCAGTCCGTTCTCTTCGAGTCGTCGGCGGCTGCCGTCTGGGGAATGCGGATCCAGTCGTCCTTCGCCGTCCACCTCCACGTCGGCGCGCGTTGCCTGCGTCCCCGGCCCGGCATCGTGTTCCACCGCGGGCGGGTGCTTGATCCGGTCGATGTCACGTCGCGCGAGGGGCTGGCCGTGACGACGCCGGCGCGCACCGTGATCGCGCTGGCCGCGAGTCTGAGGCCGGCGGGCCTTGCGCGCGTCGTCGAGGAGGCTCGCGTGCAGCGCCTCGTCAGCGACGCGGATCTGCTGGACGCGCTCGCTCGCTCGCCCGGAGCGCGGGGAGCCGCCGCCCTGCGCGATCTGCTTTCACGCGGGCGGCCCGTGGGCCTGACGCGCTCGGAGGCCGAGCGCCGCATGCTGGCGCTGGTCGCGAAGGCGCGGCTCGCGCCCCCGCAGGCGAACCGCCTCGTGTGCGGCCACGAAGTCGATCTGCTGTGGCCGGCCGCGAGGCTGATAGTCGAGGTCGACGGATTCGCGTTTCATCGCACCCGGTCGGCCTTCGAGCGCGACCGCTCGCGCGACGCTGTGCTCATCGCCTCCGGATACCGTGTGATGCGCGTGACGTGGCGTCAGCTGGAACGCGAGCCGGCCGCCGTGACCGCGAGGCTCGCAGCCGCGCTGGCCCGGCCTCTTGACGAAAAATCTGAGTCGACTAGACTTAGATCCATATGAACGCAGACCGCTTCACCGTCAAGACCCAGGAGGCCGTCCAGACGGCCGTCTCGCTCGCCGCACAGCGCCGCAACCCGCAGGCGCTGCCGGAGCATCTGCTGTCCGCGCTGCTCGACCAGGAGCAGGGCGCGGTCGGCGGCGTGCTGCGCAAGGCGGGAGCGGACGAGTCGCTGATCCGTCGTGACCTGGAGGCGGCTATTGCGGCGCTGCCGACGATGGGCGCCGGGGCGGAGGCCTCGCAGGCGTCCAGTGAGTTCGTGCAGGCGCTTCAGCGTGCCGAGGGCGTCATGCGCGACCTCGGCCACCAGTACGTCTCCGTGCACCACGTCCTCCTCGCGCTCGCCGAGCAGGCCGGGTCCAGGCCCGCCGAGATCCTTCGCGCGGCCGGCGCGACTCCTGAGGCGCTGAAGCAGGCGGTGCTGGAGGTCGTCGGGTCCGCACGGGGTCGGTGATCCGAACGCCGAGGAGCGCTTCGAGGCGCTCAAGCGTTTCGGCATCGACCTCACCGAGCGCGCCGCGCGAGGGCAAGCTCGACCCGGTCATCGGCCGCGACGACGAGATCCGCCGCGTGATCCAGGTCCTCAGCCGCCGCACCAAGAACAACCCCGTCCTGATCGGCGAGCCCGGCGTCGGCAAGACGGCGATCGCCGAGGGCCTCGCCCAGCGGATCGTCGACGGCGACGTACCCGAATCGCTTCGCGACCGCCGTGTGATCTCGCTCGACATCGGCGCGCTGATCGCGGGCGCCAAGTACCGCGGTGAGTTCGAGGACCGGCTGAAGGCGGTCCTCAAGGAGATCGCGGACGCACGCGGGCGAGGTCATCCTCTTCATCGACGAGCTGCACACGATCGTCGGCGCCGGCGCGGCCGAGGGCGCGGTCGACGCGGCGAACCTGCTCAAGCCGATGCTCGCCCGCGGCGAGCTGCGCGCCGTCGGCGCGACGACGCTCGACGAGTACCGCAAGCACATCGAGAAGGACGCCGCGCTCGAGCGCCGCTTCCAGCCGGTGATGGTCGGCGAGCCGAGCGTCGAGGACACGATCGCGATCCTCCGCGGCCTGCGCGAGCGCTACGAGGAGCACCACAACGTCACGATCCAGGACTCGGCGCTGATCGCTGCGGCGACGCTGTCCGACCGCTACATCGCCGACCGCTTCCTGCCCGACAAGGCGATCGACCTGATCGACGAGTCCGCGTCGCGCGTGCGCATCGAGATCGACTCCGTGCCGGAGGAGATCGACGAGGTGGAGCGCCGGATCCTCCAGCTGGAGATCGAACGGACATCGCTCGCCAAGGAGCAGGACGAGCCGTCCAAGGAGCGCCTGGAGGTGCTCGAGCGCGAGCTCGCCGACCTCCAGGAGCGCGCCGCCGGCATGAAGGCCGACTGGCAGGCCGAGAAGGAGCAGCATCGCGGGCGCCGACGAGGTCCGCGGAACGGCTGGGCGAGGCCCACCGCGAGCTCGAGCGTCGCGACGCGCGAGGGCGACCTCGAGCGTGCCGCGCAGCTCCGCCACGGCGAGATCCCCGAGCTCGGAGCTGCGCCTCGAGGAGGCTCAGGCGGCGGAGGCCGGTGACGACGGCAAGCCCGTGGCCGCTTCTTCAAGGAGCACGTCGACGCCGAGGACATCGCCGAGATCGTCGCGCGCTGGACCGGGATCCCGGTCAGCCGCATCGAGGAGTCCGAGACGGCCAAGCTCGTCCATCTGGAGGAGCGCCTGCACGAGCGCGTCGATCGGCCAGAACGAGGCCGTCGACGCCGTCGCGAACGCGATCCGCCGCTCGCGGGCCGGCCTTCAGGACCCCGATCGCCCGATCGGCTCGTTCCTGTTCGCCGGCCCGACCGGTGTCGGCAAGACCGAGCTGGCGCGGGCGCTCGCCGAGTTCCTGTTCGACAGCCAGGACGCGATGGTCCGCATCGACATGTCCGAGTACGGCGAGAAGCACACCGTCTCGCGGCTCGTCGGTGCGCCCCCCGGCTACGTCGGCTACGAGGAGGGCGGCCAGCTGACCGAGGCGGTCCGCCGCCGCCCCTACTGCGTCGTGCTGCTCGACGAGCTCGAGAAGGCGCACGCCGACGTCTTCAACACGCTCCTGCAGGTGCTCGACGACGGGCGCCTGACCGACGGCCACGGCCGCACGGTCGACTTCAAGAACACCGTCCTGATCATGACCTCCAACGTCGGCTCTCAGACCGGCGACTACGAGGCCGCGATCCATGCGAGCTTCAAGCCGGAGTTCATCAACCGGCTCGACGACATCGTGACGTTCGACCGCCTCGACGCGCGAGCAGATCGGCGCAGATCGTCGATCTCCAGGTCGAGCGCGTGATCGTGCGCGTCGCGCGAGCGCGGCATCGCGGTCGAGCTGACCGACGACGCCCGCACGCTGATCGGCAACCTCGGCTACGACCCGACCTACGGCGCGCGTCCGCTCAAGCGCGTGATCCAGAAGCGGCTGGTCGACCCGCTCGCGCTGCGCATCCTCGACGGCACGTTCGCAGAGGGCGACGCGCGTGCTCGTCGATGCGGCGGACGGCGAACTGACGCTCACGAAGGCCGCGAGCCCGCGCTGGTCTCAGCGTGACCCGCACGCGGGTCAGCGGCGCTTCTTCTTCTTCGTCTTGTCCTGCTTGCTGATCTTCAGCGTCACGCGATCCCAGGCGAACTTGCTGCGCGAGGTCCCTTGACGGTAGCGCTTGCGCGTGTCGAACTGCAGCGTCCAGGTGCCGCTCGACGGCCGGAACGGGAACAGCTTGCGCTTGCGCGTGCGGCGGATCGATCCGCACGAGCCCTTGCCGCTGTCCGAGCGCCACGGTCTTTCGCGACTTGCCCTTGCGGTCCACGTAGTGCACGTAGATCCGCGGCTGCTTTTCGCCCGGCCGCGTCTCGATTCCGAAGCCGAAGACCGAGAATCGCACGCGCAGCTTCGCCGGGTCGCCGCTGCCGGGGTTGAAGTCGCCGAAAATGCGTGCCGAGCGGAACCCGGCACTCGCCCGCAGGGAGCCCTGCCGGATCTCGACCTTGTGTCCCCTGTCGTGCGCGCGTGAGCCGCTCTCCGGCGGAGAGGGTGCAGCAGTCTCCGTCGTGACGCGGCCCAGCGCGTCCGCGGTTCCGGAGCCGACCACGCCGTTGTCGAGCAGCAGGAGGTAGTCGGTGTTAGGCAGGTAGCCGTCGCCGCTGATCTTGATCTGCTCCTCGGCGTCGCCCGGATAGCAGGCACGGTCCACGCGGACCTGGGCCGCCTGTGCCGAGCCGGCGATGAGCAGCGCGCCGCTTGCCGCCGCCGCGATCGTCGTCCGTGCCGCCCGCGCTCGCATCCCCATCAGGATGACGCATGCCTCGCGATCACGCGCCGGACAGACTCGCGCCGGATCGGGTAGAACCCGTCGCAAGCGATCACGGAGGCCGAAGTGCCGACATACGTCATGCTCGTCGAAGCTGACGCCCGAGGGCGTCGCGACGATCAAGAACAACCCGCAGCGCATCCGCGAGGTCAACCGCGAGCTCGAGCAGCTCGGCGCCAGCGTCAAGGCGCAGTGGGCGACGCTCGGCCGCTTCGACTTCATCAACGTCGTCGAGGCGCCGGACGACTCGACGATGGCGCGCGTCTCGCTCGAGCTCGGCTCGCGCGGCACCGCCCAGTACGAGACGCTGTCCGCGATTCCCGATCGACGACTTCATCGCTTCTCTGTGACGGACCGTCCCGCCGGCCGCGCGTGAGGGTCCTGGTCGTCGGGTCGGGTGGGCGCGAGCACGCGATCGTGCGCGCGCTCGCGCGCTCGCCGCGGGGCCCGGAGATCCTGTGTGCCCCGGGCAATCCGGGGATCGAGCAGCAGGCGCGGATCGCGGCGGTCGCGGCCGACGACATCACCGGGCTCGTCGACCTCGCCGCCGCCGAGGCGGTCGACCTCGTCGTCGTCGGCCCGGAGGTTCCGCTCGTCGCGGGGCTGGTCGACGCGCTCGCCGAGCGCGGCGTGGCGGCGTTCGGGCCCGTGGCCGGGGCCGCAAGGCTCGAGGGTTCGAAGGCCTACGCCAAGGAGGTGATGGCCGCCGCCGGCGTCCCGACCGCCGCGTGGAGCGCGGTCGATGGCGTGGCGGAGGGAATGGCGGCGATCGAGCGCTACCCGGTCGTGCTCAAGTTCGACGGGCTCGCCGCCGGCAAGGGCGTCGTGATCGCAGGCGATGAGCGCGAGGCCCGCGAGACGCTCGAGGCGTTCCTCGTCGAGCGCCGCTACGGCGCGGGCAGCGTGGTGGTGGAGGAGCATCTGGAGGGTGAGGAGCTGTCGCTGCTGGCGCTCTGCGACGGCGAGCGTGCCGTCGCGATGGCGCCGGCACAGGACTACAAGCGCATCTTCGACGGCGACGAGGGTCCGAACACGGGCGGAATGGGCTCGTACTCCCCTGTGCCCGGAGTCGACGCGGCCCAGCTCGAGGCGATCGTGGCCGCCGTGCACCAGCCGGTCGTCGACGAGCTTGCGCGCCGCGGCACGCCGTTCCACGGCGTCCTCTACGCCGGACTGATGATGACGGCGACGGGGCCCAGCGTGCTCGAGTTCAACACGCGCTTCGGCGACCCCGAGACCCAGGCGGTCCTGCCGCGGCTGCGCAGCGACCTGCTCGAGCTGCTCGAGGCCGCGGTGCGCCCCGGCGGGCTCGCAGACGTGAGCCTGGAATGGGATGAGCGCTACGCCGTCACCGTCGTGCTCGCCGCCGCCGGGTACCCCGGGCAGCCGCGGACCGGTGACGAGATCCACGGGCTCGACGAGCTTCCGCAGAACGTCGAGCTGACGCACGCGGGCACCGCTCGCGACGGGCGGCGCGTCGTCACGGCAGGCGGCCGTGTGCTCAACCTGACCGCGCTCGGAGCCGGTCCGGCCTCCGCCCGCGACGAGGCATATGCTGCCGCGGACAAGGTCAAGTTCGAGGGGCGTCAGCTGCGGCGTGACATCGCGGCGCGCGCTGTGGAGCGCACTGAATGACGGAGCAGCAGCAGCCGGGCATCGCGCAGACCGAGCCGGAGTCAGCGTTCGCCGACCTCGAGGTCGATGCGCCGAGAGTCGGGATCATCATGGGCTCCAAGAGCGACCTGCCCGTAATGGAGAAGGCCGGCGCCGTGCTCACCGAGAAGGGCATCAGCTTCGAGATCCGCGTCATGTCGGCGCACCGTGATCCGGAGACGGTCGCCGACTACTGCTCCAACGCGCGCATGCGCGGCCTGCGCGTGATCATCGCCGGAGCAGGCCTGTCGGCGGCGCTTCCCGGTGTCGCGGCGGCGCACAGCGACCTGCCCGTGATCGGGGTGCCGCTTTCGAGCCAGCTGAGCGCTGCCGGCGGTCTCGACTCGATCCTGTCCGTAGTGCAGATGCCGCCCGGCGTGCCGGTCGCCGCCGTCGGACTGGACAACGCGAAGAACGCCGGGCACCTGGCGGCGCGCATCCTGTCGGCCTGAGTCACCCGCCCAGGCTCCCACCACCGCGAATCGAGGCTGATGAGCATGTCGAAACCGGTCAACTACGTCCTCGATGACGGCGTAGCGACGATCACGATGGACGACGGCAAGGTCAACGCACTGTCGAGCGCGATGCTCGCAGAGCTGTCCGGTGCGCTGGACCGGGCCGAGGCCGACGGGGCGGTCGTCGTTCTGACCGGTCGCGAGCAGACCTTGTCGGCGGGGTTCGATCTGCGCTGCGAGCCGGAAGGGTGGCCCGCGATGCTCGTCGGCGGGGCTCGGCTCGCCGAGCGGATCATGTCGTTCCCGGCGCCCGTCGTCGTGGCGTGCAACGGCAACGCGATCGCGATGGGCGGCTTCGTCCTGCTGTCGGCCGATCACCGCATCGGGTCGTCGGGTGCCTTCAAGATCGGGCTCAACGAGGTCGCGATCGGGATGACCGTTCCGTACTTCGGCCTTGCGATCGCCCGTCATCGCCTCGCCCGTCCCTACTACGACCGCTGCACGATCACCGGTGAGCTGCTCGATCCCGACGAGGCGCGCGTCGCCGGCTTCCTGGATCGCGTCGTGGCCCCCGACGAGCTGCAGGCCGCGGCGCAGACGGCGGCCCGCGCACTCGCCGGCGTGGACATGGCGGCGCACGCCGCGACCAAGCTGCGCGTGCGCGAGCAGGTGCTCACGGGCGTCCGCGACGGCGCTGACAGGATCGCGGGCGCCCAGAGCGACTGGTGAGGATGCCGCGTCCCCGCGCCCGCCGGGCCTGCCCTCCGGTTGCCGGCACCAGGACGGCGGCTCGAATAGCCTCAGCGCCGTGATCGACCGCTACACGCGCCCGGAGATCGGCGCGATCTGGACGGACGAGGCGCGGATGGAGGCCTGGCGTCGCGTGGAGGTCGCCGCCTGCGAGGAGATGGAGGGACCATCGCCATCCGATCTCGAGGCGATCCGCGCCGCCACCTTCACCGTCGACGCCGTCAAGCAGCGCGAGCGGATCACCGACCACGACGTCGCTGCGTTCGTGGATGTGCTCTCCGAGAGCGCGGGGGCGCAGGCCGGCCGCTGGATCCACTACGGGCTGACGTCATCGGACGTGCTCGACACCGCACTCGCGCTGCAGCTGCGCGGCGCCGGCGACATCGTCCTGCGCGGCGCGCGGTGAGGTGGTCGCGGCGCTCGCCGCGCAGGCGCGGGCGCACGTTCACACGGTCTGCATCGGCCGCACCCACGGCGTTCACGCCGAGCCGACGACGTTCGGGATCAAGCTCGCCGGTTTCGCGTTCGAGGCGCATCGCAACCGCGAGCGCCTCGAGCACGCGTTCGAGCAGGCGAGCGTCGGCGCGCTGAGCGGCGCCGTCGGTACGTACTCGGCGACCGCGCCGGACTTCGAGCGCCGGGTGCTGAACCGCCTCGGTCTCGCATGCCGAGGACGTCTCGACGCAGGTCGTTCCGCGCGACCGCCACGCCCAGCTGCTTCAGGCGACGGCGCTGGCGGGCGCGGGCCTGGAACGGCTCGCGACGGAGATCCGCCAGCTCCAGCGCACCGAGGTGCGCGAGGCCGAGGAGCCGTTCCGCTCCGGCTCGCAGAAGGGCTCGAGCGCGATGCCGCACAAGCGCAACCCGATCACGACCGAGCGCATCACAGGGCTGGCGCGCGTGCTGCGCGGGAACGCGCAGGCCGCGGTCGAGAACGTCGCGCTGTGGCACGAGCGCGACATCAGCCACTCCGGTGCCGAGCGAGTGATCCTGCCCGACTCGACGATCCTGCTCGACTACGTACAGGCACTCGCCGTGCGCGTCGTGAGCGGTCTCGTGGTCCACGAGGAGCGCATGCGCGCGAATCTCGACCTGACGCACGGCGCGCTGTTCAGCCAGCGCGTGCTGCTCGCCCTCGTCGCTTCGGGCACGACCCGCGACGACGCCTACCGAATCGTCCAGGAGGATGCGCAGCGCGCATGGGACAGCGGCACGCCGCTGCGCGAACTGCTGGCGACCCGCGATCTCGGCCTCGACCTCGACGAGGTCTTCGATCTCGCTCACTACACGCGCTTCGCCGACGAGATCGTCAGCCGGCTGGACGCGATCTGCTGAACCCGCGGGCGTCAGCGCAGCGCGAGGATCCCGCGCAGTGCCAGCTCAAGTGAGGCGGCCGCCCGCTCGACCGGCGGGTCGAGGTCGCGGTCCGCGGTGAGACCGAAGCAGAGCGTGCCGTCGTATGAGAGAACGCCGACGCTGAGGCCCTGCGTCGCCGGGTTCAGCGGGATGACCGGGTGCGCGGAGAGAACGCGGGCGCCGGACATGTAGAGCGGGAACTGCGGGCCGGGGATGTTGGAGACGACGATGTTGAACGGTGACCGGTCGCCGCTCGCCCGCGCCAGCAGCGAAGCCACCAGCGGCGGGCCGAAACCGGCGGCCTCGACGATCAGCGACCCGGCCGCGACGCGGCCGGACCGTTTGGCCGCGCCCGTGCGCTCGTTCAGCGCCGCGATCCGCCTGCCGGCGTCGGGTTCACCGACGGGCAGGTCGACGAACACGAGCGAGAAGCGATTCCCGAGTGTCTCTCCGCCCTCGTCGCGCACGTTCACCGGGACGAGCGCGACCGGGTCGCGGGAGAGCGCCTGCACGTCCACGCCCGCCTCGCCGAGGTACCCGGCCAGCATGCCGGCGACGGCGGCGAGGACGACATCGTTCACCGTCGCGCCGGCCGCGCGCGCCGCCGCCTTGACGCCGACCAGCGGCGCGCGCGCCATCGCGAACGATCGGCTCGCCGAGATCGGCCTGTTGATCGGCAGGTCAGGCGCCGGCAGGCTCAGCCGCGCGAGCTCCGTAAGCGTCTCCGCGGCGCGCCAGAAGTCGTTCGCCGTGCTGCGCGGTGACGCTTCGAGCACTCGCGTCGTCGCTTCCATCGTCACTCGCTGCGCCCGCGTGAGAGGCCGCGTCGCCATCCGCGCGAGCTGGCGAGGCATCGGATGTCGGCGCGGCTCCCACGGCTCCGGCGGAGCGTCGACCGGCAGCGGGTCGCGGCTCGGGTCGAGCAGAATCATCCCGACACCGAGCGCGGCGATTCCGTCGAGCAGTGCATGGTGCATCTTCGGCACGACCGCCACCCGCTCGCGCGACAGGCCCTCAACCAGGTGAAGCTCCCACAGCGGGCGCGAGCGGTCCATGCGACGCGAGGCCTCGTCGCCGATGTATGCGGCGAGGTCGCTCGTCGCGCCCGGGCTCGGCAAGGTCGCGCGGCGGACGTGCCGGCGCACGTCGAAGTCCTCGTCGTCGACCCAGACCGGAGCGGCGAGGCCGAGGCCGGGCTGCTCGAGGCGCTGGCGATACCGAGGCAGCAGGTGGATGCGCTCCTCGATGCGGTGGCACAGGTCCTCGCGCGTGACCGCCGCGCCCGGCTCCAGGATGAGAGCGCCGAGCATCGACATGTTGACGGGCCCCCGCTCGGCGGCGAGCGATGACCGGTCTGCTCGCGAGAGCTCGTCAGACACCGACGGATCCTCGCACGAGCGTCGCACACCCCGCGCGCGGCGCTCTCCCATCGCCTGCATGTACTAGCCTGCGATTCGTGAACTCACTAGCTGACCTGCCGCTCGTCGCTCGCGGGAAGGTCCGCGAGATGTACGACCTCGGCGACCGTCTGCTGATGGTCGCCTGCGACCGGATCTCGACCTACGACGTGGTCCATCCGACGCCGATCCCGGACAAGGGAAAGGTGCTGACGGGCCTGTCGGTGTTCTGGTTCGGGCTGACCGAGCGAGATCGTCCCCAACCACCTGATCTCGGCGACCGACGGACGTGCCCGACGAGGCAGCGCGGCCGCGCGCTCGTCGTGCAGAAGCTCGAGATGCTGCCGGTCGAATGCGTCGTGCGCGGCTACATCACGGGCTCCGGCTGGAAGGACTACCAGGCGACGGGCTCGGTCTCGCGGGATCGAGCTGCCGGCCGGGCTGCAGGAGTCCGAGCAGCTGCCCGGAGCCGATCTTCACGCCCAGCACGAAGGCCGAGATCGGGACACGACGAGGCGATCGACTTCGACCAGGCCGCCGAGCTCGTCGGCGACCGGGAGCTGATGGAGCGCGTCCGCGACGTCTCGCTCGAGCTCTACGCGTTCGCCGCCGCTCACGCGCGTGCGCGCGGCGTGATCCTCGCCGACACCAAGTTCGAGTTCGGGCTCGACCCGAGCGGCCGGCTCGTCGCTCGGCGACGAGGTGCTGACGCCGGACTCCTCGCGCTTCTGGCCGGTCGACGGCTACGAGCCCGGGCGCGGGCAGCCGAGCTTCGACAAGCAGTACGTGCGCGACTGGGCCTCGGCGAGCGGCTGGGACAAGACTCCGCCGGCGCCGGCGATCCCCGACGACGTCGTCGCCGGCACGCGCGCCCGCTACGTCGAGGCCTACGAGCGGATCACCGGCGAGCCGTTCCAGGCGTGGCTCGATCGCAGCAGCGCCGGGAGGCATGATGCGCGCCCGCGTCCTCATCCGCCCGAAGGCGGGCATCCTCGACCCGCAGGGCGTCGCCGTCGAGCAGGCGCTGCCGGCGCTCGGCTTCGAGGGCGTGACGAACGTGCACGTCGGCCGGCTCGTCGAGCTCGACGTCGAGGACCCGGCCCAGCTCGACGAGATGTGCCGCGAGCTGCTCGCCAACCCGCTGATCGAGGACTACGAGGTGCAGCTCGCTCGACGGCCAGGCCGTCGCCGCGTCGTGAAGTTCGGCGTTCTCCGCTTCCCCGGCTCCTGCGACGAGGTCGACGCGCAGCTGGCGGCCGCGCCGCGTCGGCGAGGCGCGAGCTGCTCTGGCACCGGCGACCGCGACCTTCGGGGCGTCGACGCGATCGTCGTGCCCGGCGGCTTCTCCTACGGCGACTACCTGCGCGCGGGCGCGATCGCGCGCTTCTCGCCGGTGATGGAGTCGGTCGATCGACTTCGCGCGCGGCGGCGGGCTGGTGCTCGGCATCTGCAACGGCTTCCAGGTGCTGTGCGAGGCGGGCCTGCTGCCCGGCGCGCTGCTGCCGAACGCCAATCGCCGCTTCACCTTCCGACAGGTCGACCTGGAGGTCGTGCAGACGCCGACACCGCGTTCACGCGCGCCTGCGAGCACGGCGAGACGCTGCGCATCCCGGCCAAGCACGCGTCCGGCCGCTACTACGCGCCGGACGAGCATGCTCGACGAGCTGGAGGCCGCGGACAGGTCGTGCTGCGCTACGCTGCCGGGCAGAACTTCAACGGCTCGCTGCGCGACATCGCCGGCGTTCGCAACGAGGCCGGCAACGTCTTCGGGCTGATGCCGCACCCCGAGCACGCGGTCGACGCGCTGACCGGATCGACCGACGGCCTGCGGATCTTCGAGTCGATGGCGCTCAGCGTCCGCGGCGCCCATGCCTGAGGCGCGACGCTGCCCGACGCAGGCGGACGCGATCGCACTCGGGCTGACGGACGCCGAGTACGAGCTGATCGCGCGAAAGCTCGGCCGCGTGCCGAACCAGGTCGAGCTCGCGATGTTCTCGCTGCTGTGGAGCGAGCACTGCGCCTACAAGCACTCGAAGAAGCTGCTCGCGCACGCTGCCGACGGAGGGGCCCGCACGTGGTGATGGGGCCGGGCGAGAACGCAGGCGCCGTCGACGTCGGCAACGGGCTCGTCTGTGCCTTCAAGGTCGAGTCGCACAACCATCCGAGCGCGGTCGAGCCCTTCCAGGGCGCGGCCACGGGCGTCGGCGGGATCCTGCGCGACATCTTCGCGCTCGGCGCGCGGCCGATCGCGGTGCTCGACTCGCTGCGCTTCGGCGAGCCTGAGAACAGCGAGCGCTCGCGCTACCTGCTCGACCGGCGCGGTCAGCGGGATCGGCCACTACGGCAACTCGATCGGCGTGCCGACCGTCGGCGGCGAGGTCTACTTCGAGGGGCCGTACGAGCAGAACTGCCTGGTGAACGCGATGGCGCTCGGGCTCGCCGAGCGCGAGCGGCTGATCCGCAGCGCGGCCGCAGGCGTCGGCAACGTGCTCGTCCTGTTCGGCGCATCGACCGGTCGTGACGGCATCGGCGGCGCGTCGGTGCTGGCCTCCGCCGAGCTCGGCGAGGCCGACGAGGACAAGCGCCCGACGGTCCAGGTCGGTGACCCTTCGAGGAGAAGAAGCTGCTCGAGTGCTCGCTGGAGCTGCTCGAGTCGCGGGCTGCTCGTCGCGCTCCAGGATCTCGGCGCCGCGGGCCTCACCTCGAGTGCGTCGGAGATGGCGTCGAAGGGCGACGTCGGCATCGACATCGACGTCGCGAAGGTGCCGCTGCGCGAGGCCGGCATGGAGCCGTTCGAGATCATGGTCAGCGAGTCGCAGGAGCGGATGCTCTGCGTCGTCGAGCCGCAGCGGCTCGACGAGGTGATCGAGGCTGACCGACCGCTGGGAGGTCCACGGCACGGCGATCGGCGAGGTCACCGACACCGGGCGCGATGCGGGTCTTCGACGGCGACGAGCTCGTCGGCGACATGCCGGTGGCCGCGCTCGTCGACGACTGCCCGCTCTACGACCTCGCCCCGCAAGGCCGGCCGAGCCCGTCTACCCCGCGCCCGAGGCGACGCTGTCGGCCGATGCGACCGCGCACCTCGCGCTGCTGGAGCTGATGGCGAGCCCGAACATCGCCTCGCGGCGGCCGCTGTTCGAGCAGTACGACTCGATCGTTCAGTCGCGCACCGTGCGCCGGCCCGAGGAGTCCGACGCGGCGGTCCTGGTGCTGCCCGACGGGGGTGCGCTCGCTGCGAGCATCGACGGCAACGGGCGGCGCGTGGCCGCGACCCCTACCGCGGGACTGTCGGCGTCGTGCTCGAGTGCGCCTCCAACCTGGCCTGCGCCGGAGCCGAGCCGCTCGGCACGACCAACAACCTCAACTTCGGCAACCCCGAGAAGCCGCACATCGCGTGGCAGCTGACCGAGGCCGTGCGCGGGCTCGGCGACGCGTGCCGCGCGCTCGCCGCGCCGATCGTCGGCGGCAACGTCTCGCTCTACAACGAGGGCGCCGCAGCCGGACCGATCTACCCGACGCCGGTCATCGGGATGGTCGGCATGCTGCCCGATGCCCACCGCGCTGGGCGTCTCGGCTTCCTTCAGGAGGGCGACGCGGTCGCGCTCGCGGGGCACTTCCGCCCGTCGCTGGCGGCGAGCGAGCTGGCGAAGCTGCGCGGGGAGCCGCTGCCCGACGGCCTGCCCGACGTCGAGCTCGACGGAGGTGATCGGGGCCCAGGCCGCGATCCGCGAGGCCGTGCGCGAGGGTCTGCTGTCGAGCGCGCACGACATCGCCGAGGGCGGCTTCGCCGTCGCCGTCGCGGAGTGCTGCCTGGCCGGCGGGATCGGCGCGCGGCTGGAGCTGGGAGGCTCCGAGGACCCCTGGTCCGACCTGTACGGCGAGGGTCCCGGCGGCTTCGTGGTGTCCGGTCATCCCGAGGCTCTGGCCCGTCTCGCGGAACGGGTTTCACTCGATGTCGTCGGCGTCGTCGGCGGTGACTCGCTGAGTGTCACGATCGCCGGCGAGTCGCTCGATGCGTCGCTGGACGAGTTGCGCGAGGCTCACGGCGCGCTGGGCCGGCTCTTCGGCTGAGTTCGCCCGGGTCGTCGCCGGTCGTCGACGGCGGCGTGTTCGTTTCGGTCCGCGGAAGCTTCTCGCCCGGGTCGTCGCCGGGCGTCGACAGCGGCGTGTTCGTTTCGGTCCGCGGAACGTTCTCGCCCGGGTCGTCGCCGGTCGTCGACCGCGGCGTGTTCGTTTCGGTCCGCGGAAGCTTCTCGCCCGGGTCGTCGCTGGTCGTCGGCGCGGCGTGTTCGTTTCGGTCCGCGGAAGCTTCTCGCCGGGGTCGTCGTCAGCCTGCGGGGTCGAAGAGGGCGGCGGCCACTTTCGCAGCCACCTCTGTGGGAGTGTCGTGGACCTCAGCGTAGGAGAATCGCACCACGCGGTAGCCCAGTCGCGACAGTTCGCGGTCGCGGCGGGCGTCCACACGACGCGCGGTCGCCGTTCCGTGGACGTGCTCGCCGTCGGTCTCGACGATCAGCGCCCGCTCGCGCCACAGGAAGTCGACCATGAAGCGGCCTGCGATCCAGTCGTTGACGGCCGGGGCCGGCAGCCCCGCCGCCGACAGCAGATCGAGCATCATCAGCTCCAGCGCCGATCTCGTCCTCTGCCACTGCGGGTCGTAGCACTTGAGGATCTCCCGCAGAGTGCGGGCGCCTGGCAGGCGGAGCGCCCGGGACAGAGAGGCTTCGACCGTGCGCATGTCCAGCACCCGAGCCTGCTCGGCGTTGATGAACGCGCGCCGGACCTGAGCTGCCGGGACGACGTCTCCCAGATCGACGAGGGTCCGCGAGACCGTCGTGACCGGCAGGCCCTCGATGACCGTTCGCTCGTCGGGCGCCAGTGTCGTCTTCCGGTGAACGCGCACACCGGCGCTGCCGCGGCTCCCGTCGCGATTCGGGACGCTGACGTGTGTGACTGCCTTATCGCCGGCGAGAAGGCCCCAGGTGACGGCGGCGCTCGTGTGACTGAGCACCGCGCCGGGTCCGCAGGCGAGGACGGCGGACATGCGGACTCCCTGGGCGCTCAACAGCGGATGGCCGACCGAGTACACACCGCGGTGGATGCGGTGAAGCCGTCCCTGCCGCACGCGCCGGCTGATCGCTGCGCGCGACAGCCCGGCCTCGAGCATCTGCCAGCTGGCGACGGTCCCATGCTGACCTGTCGCGAGGGCGGCGACGCGCCGCTCGCGTCGCTCATGCGGCGTCACGACGACTCCGGCGAGTTCGTTGCGGTTGGCGGGATGTTCTCGCCCGCGTCGCGTGGTGGCGCCGGCGGCGGCGAGTTCGTTGCGGTTGGCGGAATGTTCTCGCCCGCGTCGCGGGGTGGCGCCGGCGTTGGTGAGTGTTCCTGCGGTGCGTGTCTCGCCCGCTGACGGACTTCGAGCTGTATGGCCCTCGATGGCATCCGCGGACGCTCGCACCGCTCGTGTTGCGGTGTTCGCTTGGACTGTGCCCCGGCGCGTCAAGGATTGCAGCGCCGTCCCCGCTGCTACGCTCGCTTTCGCCCTGGTGCACCGCGCCGAGCGCCACTCATGACGGAGCATCCGACCATGCTCGACCAGCGTGACGGCCCGCGAGACGAATGCGGCGTCTTCGGCATATACGCGCCCGATCATGACGTGGCGCGGCTGGCCTACTTCGCGCTCTACGCGCTCCAGCACCGGGGCCAGGAGTCGGCGGGCATCGCAGCGGCCGACCGCGACGGCTACATCATCACGCAGCGCGCGCTGGGGCTCGTCAGCCAGGTCTTCAAGGAGCATGACCTTCGAGCGCTGGGCGGTGAGCTTGCGATCGGTCACGTGCGCTACTCGACGACCGGCTCGAACGAGTGGGAGAACTCACAGCCGGTTCACCGTTCCGCGGGCTCGGGCGGCAACCGCCGCGAGCTCGCGCTCGCGCACAACGGCAACCTGATCAACGCGGTCGAGTTGCACGCCGAGATGCGCGACCGCGGGATCGGCTTCTCGTCGACCTCCGACTCGGAGATCATCGCGGCGCTGCTCGCCACGCACGAGGCGCCGACGATCGAGGAAGCGATCGCCGACGTCCTGCCGCGGCTGCACGGCGCGTTCTCGACCGTCGTGATGACCAAGGACCGCGTCTACGGATTTCGCGACCCGGCCGGCGTGCGCCCCCTCGTGCTCGGGCAACTGGGCGAGCGCTACTGCCTGGCGAGCGAATCCTGTGCGCTGGACATCATCGGCGCAAAGCACCTTCGCGACGTGCAGCCGGGGGAGCTCGTGTCGATCGGCGATGACGGGATCCGCGCCCGCCAGGTCGTCGAAGGCGCTCGTGAGGCGTTCTGCGTGTTCGAGTACATCTACTTCGCGCGTCCGGACTCGAAGATGGGCGGCACGGTCCTTCAGGCCGCGCGCGGGAGGATGGGGGAGGTCCTCGCGCGCGAGGCGCCGGCCGACGCCGATCTCGTGATCGCGGTGCCCGACTCCGGCAACGCGGCGGCACGCGGCTACGCCCGCGCGAGCGGCATCACGCAGGACGACGGCTTCGTCAAGAACCGCTACGTCGCGAGAACGTTCATCCAGCCCGGCCAGGAACTGCGCAAGCACGGTCTGCGCCTGAAGTTCAACCCGCTGCCCGAGATCGTCGGAGGCAAGCGGCTCGTGGTCGTCGACGATTCGATCGTCCGCGGCAACACGACCCGCCAGATCATCCAGATGCTGCGCGACGCCGGAGCGCTCGAGGTCCATCTGCGGATCAGTGCTCCGCCGATCCGCAATCCGTGCTTCTACGGCATCGACATGCACACGCGCGAGGAGATGGTCGCGCACGAGCGCACGGTCGAGGAGGTCGCCGAGCATCTCGGCGCCGACTCGCTCGCCTACATCTCGCTCGAAGGCGTCTACGAGGCGATCAACGGCGACCGCGGCCGCCACTGCGACGCATGCTTCTCCGGCGACTATCCGCTGGACGGCACCGAGGAGGCGCTGGGCAAGTTCGCGCTGGAGCATTCGCTCCCTGTGGTCGCCGGCTGACCGGAGCTCACGGTGGCCGTGCGAAGGATCGACGACTCTGAGCTGCTGGAGCGAGAGCGGCGCAGCCAGGCTGCGTACTACCGCCTTCTCGCCGGAGGCCATCCGAGCTCGACCGTGGCCGATCTGGATGCGGGCGTTCAGGCCACGGTCGTCCCGATCAGCCCGCAGCGCTCGTTGCCCAACGGGGTCGTCTACGAGGACCCGGCGGCGGTGATAGCCGTTCACGACGAGCTGATCGAGCTGTACAGGTCCGTCGGCGTCCAGGCCTGGACGGTGTGGGCGCGGCCGGGCGACGACGAGCTGGTCGCCGAGCTGGAACGCCGAGGCCACCGGTTGGACGGCACGCCGGCGATCATGGGGGCAGAGCTGGCGGCGCTGAACCTGGAACCGCAGAACTCACTCGACCTCGACCCGAACGCCACATGGGCTGTGGCCGGCGCCATCAACGATCGTGCATACGGCCTGCCGCCCGGATCGTTGAGCACGCCTCTAGCCGGGCTCGACCCGGAGGTGATGGAGCCGCTGATCGCGCGCCTCGACGGTGAGCCGGTCGCGTGCGCGTCATTTCACGTCGCAGGCGGGGACTGCGCGGTCGAGTTCGTCGCGACGCTGCCGGAGGCCCGCGGGCGCGGCATCGCCGGGGAGCTGATGCGTGAGGGCCTGCGCCGCGCGAGCGAGGCGGGCGCCACGACGACGACGCTCGAAGGGTCGGCGCTCGGTGAGCCCGTCTACGAGCGGCTCGGGTACCGCGTCCTGGGTCGCATGCGGATGATGGAGCGCCGCACGGGCGCTTGCTGACGCGCGCCGCGCGCAGGAAGCACACAGCACGCGTGAGGTCCGGCTCGCGCCGGAGCCGCGGGTACCCTCGCCGGTGCTGATGCCAGACCCCCACGGCGCGCTGCGCGACATCTTCGGCTTCGACGATTTCCGCCCCGGCCAGGAGGCCGCCGTGCGCGGTGCCCTCGACGGCCGCGACGTGCTCGTCGTCATGCCCACCGGCGCCGGCAAGTCGCTCTGCTATCAGCTTCCCGCGCTGCTCCGGCCGGAGCTGTCGGTCGTCGTCTCGCCGCTCGTCTCGCTGATGCAGGACCAGGTCGAGGCGCTCGAACGGCGCGCGCCCGGCGCCGTCGCGCTCGTCAATGCGCAGCGCGACGCGGGTGAGAATCGCGAGGTGCTGGAGCGCGCACGCCGGGGAGATCTGCGCCTGCTCTACGTCGCGCCCGAGCGGTTCGCATCGCCCGGCTTTCTCGAAGCGCTGCGCGACGTCCCGATCGGGTTGTTCGCCGTCGACGAGGCTCACTGTGTCTCGCAGTGGGGTCACGACTTCCGGCCTGACTACTTCCGGCTCGCCGACGCGGCACGCTGGCTCGGAGCGAAGGCGATCATCGCGTCGACCGCGACCGCGACGCCGCAGGTCGCCGCTGACGTCGAGCGGCGCCTCGGGCTCCACGATCCCGTTCGTGTGGCGACCGGCTTCGACCGGCCCAACCTCACGTTCGCCGTCGCGCCGTCGCGCTCGATCGCCGATTCGCGCGCGAAGCTGCACGCCGCTTTGTCACCTGCGGATGCGCGCCCGGCGATCGTCTACGCAGGAACGCGCGCGCAGAGCGAGCAGGTCGCCGCGGACCTGGCCGCGGACCTCGGGATCGAGGTTCTCGTCTACCACGCCGGCCTCAGTCGTGATCGCCGCGCCGAGGTGCAGCGACGGTTCATGTCGGGGAGTCCGAGGTCGTCGTCGCGACGAACGCCTTCGGGATGGGCGTCGACAAGGCGGACGTGCGCACGGTCGCTCACGTGTCGGTCCCGTCCTCGCTCGAGGGCTGGTACCAGGAGGCCGGCCGCGCCGGGCGCGACGGCGGTCCCGCGCGCGCGCTTCTGCTGGCCCAGGCACGCGACAAGGGCCTCCACGTCTTCTTCATCGAGCGCGCCGAGGTGGAGGGTGCCGAGATCGACCGTGTCGCGGCCACGATCGAGCGCGGAGCCGTCGAGGGCCGCGTCGATCTCGCGCTTCGCGACCTCGGCGATGAGCCGGACCAGGTCCGCGCGATCGTCGGGCACCTGGTCCGGGCCGGGGTGCTGCGGCCGTCACCGGCGCCCGATGGACCGCCTGCGAGGCCGTCTCGAGGAGGCGTATGACGGGCGCGCCCGGGCCGTGTGCCGCTCCTCGGCCGCCGACGCGACGCGGGCGCGCTGGCGCCAGTACCGCTCGATCTGGGCATTCGTCGAGTCAGACGCCTGCCGTCGTGCGGCCGTGCTGCACCACTTCGGAGACGCGGCCGCGCCCGCGCCGGAGGTCGTCTGCTGCGACGCATGCGACGCCGCCGCGATCGCCGATGTGGCCGCCGTCGAGGCGCAGCGCCCCGCGGCGAAGGGACGCGAACGCGGCGCCGGGCGCTCGTCGCGCAGCGGGACCAGGGCGAGCCGCCGTGGTCGTGCCTCTGCCGGTGGCGGCGCGCGGCGCGAGCGGGCGGCGATCAGCGGTGACGCGCGAGGCCGGCTCGACGAGGCGATCCTCGACGTGGTCGGGTCGGCCCAGCCGGCCGTCGGTCGCACGCGCGCCGTTCAGATACTGCGCGGCGGCCGGTCGAAGATCGTCGAGCAGAACGGCTACGACGAGCTGCCGGTGTACGGGACGTTCGCCGCGCTGCACGCCGACGACGTGCTCGGCCGGGTCGACGAGCTGCTGGAAGCGGGCCGGCTGGTTTCGACGGGCGGACGGTTTCCCAAGCTGGCGCTCGGCGGCGAGGCGGCTTGATGGAGGTGGAGGCGCTATGAAGATCGCGGTGCTCGCATCTGGGCGCGGCACGAACCTGCAGGCCCTGATCGACGCGTTCGACGGCGGCGACATCCAGATCGTCGCGGTCGGCTCGGACCAGGCCGACGCCCCCGCGCTTCGTCGTGCACGCGCGGCGAACATCACCGTCCGGGTCTTCGAGCGCGACGACTATCCCGACCGCGCGGCGCGCGACACCGCGATGGCCGGGTGGCTCAGCGACCGCGGCGCAGAGCTGGTCGTCCTCGCGGGCTACATGGCGCTTCTGGACGGCGACTTCGTCGCGCGCTTTCGCGACCGGATCGTCAACATCCATCCGTCGCTGCTGCCGGCGTTCCCCGGTATGCGGGCGGTCGAGCAGGCTCTGGAGTACGGCGTCCACATCTACGGCGTGACGGTTCATCTTGTCGACGAGGGGATGGACACTGGCCCGATCCTGCTGCAGCGCGCTCTGGAGATGCCCGATGTGACCGATCCGGTCGAGCTCCACGCGCGTCTGCAGGAGGTCGAGCACGAGCTCCTGCCTGCGGCCGTCCGGCTGTTGGCGAGTGGTGCGGTGCGGCGCGACCCCCACAACCCGCGGCGGCTGCTTGTCGACAGCTAGCTCCGGTAGCCTCGCGGCGTGTCCGAACCTGCCTCGACCTCGCACGAGCCGATGACCGAACCCGGCGCCGTCCGGGTTCGCCGAGCGCTGATCTCGGTGTCCGACAAGCGCGGCGTCGTCGACTTCGCGCGCGGCCTCGTCGAGCTCGGCGTGGAGATCGTCTCGACCGGCGGGACGGCGACGGCGCTGCGCGAAGCGGGCCTCGAGGTTCGCCCGATCGACGACCTCACCGGGTTCCCCGAGATCATGGACGGGCGCGTGAAGACGCTCAACCCGCGTCTCTACGCGGGACTGCTCGCGCTCCGCGACAACGAGGAGCACATGGCCCAGGCCGCCGAGCATGACATCGAGTTCGTCGATCTGGTCTGCGTCAACCTCTACCCGTTCGAGCGCACCGTCGCTCGCGCCGGCGTCGACGAAGCCGAGGCGATCGAGAACATCGACATCGGCGGCCCGACGATGATCCGCGCCGCGGCGAAGAACTTCGCGTTCGCCGCGATCGTGACGAGCCCGGAGTCCTATGACGCGGTGCTGGACGAGCTGCGCGTCGCCGCAGGCACGCTTTCGCTTCCCACGCGCGAGTCGCTGGCGGCCGAGGCGTTCTCCTACACGGCGCGCTACGACACGGCGATCGCACGCTGGTTCGCCGAGCGCAGCGACGACTTCCCCGACCTGTTCGTGCGCGCTTACGAGAAGGCGATGGACCTTCCGTACGGCGAGAACCCGCACCAGCGGGCGGCCTTCTACACGCAGGTGGGTGCGCGCCGCGGCGTGCTCTCCCGCGTGCGCCAGCTTCACGGCAAGCAGCTCTCCTTCAACAACGTGCTCGACCTCGACGGGGCGCGCGCGGTGTCCGCCGAACTCGGCGACGAGCGCGCGTCGTGCGTGATCGTCAAGCACAACAACCCCTGCGGCGCCGCGCTCGCCGACGATGTCCTGACCGCCTATCGCGAGGCGTTCGCGGGCGATCCGGTCAGCGCATTCGGCGGGATCATCGTGCTCAACCGCAACGTGGACGTCGAGGTCGCAAAGGCGCTGTCGGAGCAGTTCATCGAGGTGCTGTTCGCGCCCTCCTACGACGAGGACGCGCTTGCGCTGCTGATGGAGAAGCCGAACGTGCGACTGCTCGAGGACGAGGAGCGCCGTCGCGACCCCAACCGCGAGTCCGACGTCCGCCAGGTCGAGGGTGGCCTGCTCGTGCAGGACCGCGACGCATCGGTCTCCGATCGCGATCAGATGGAGGTCGTCACCGAGCGCGAGCCGACCGACCAGGAGTGGCGCGACCTGCTGTTCGCATGGCGGATCTGCCGGCACGTCAAGTCGAACGCGATCGTGATCGCCCGCGACGAGGCCACGCTCGGCATCGGCGCGGGTCAGATGAGCCGCGTCGACAGCGTCAAGATCGCCGTCGATAGGCCGTGGATCGAGGAGCGCTCAGGGCTCGCGATGGCGTCGGATGCCTTCTTCCCGTTCCCGGACGGCCCCGAGACCGCGATGGCGGGCGGTGTCAGCGCGCTGATCCAGCCCGGCGGGTCGATCCGCGACAGCGAGGTGATCGCCGCCGCGAACGCGCACGGGGCGACGATGGTCTTCACCCGGCGCCGGCACTTCCGGCACTGAGGCCCGCGCGGCGGCCATGACGCAGATCGAACGCCATGGTTCGGGCGGCACGTGGGAGCCGCTGGCGGGGTACAGCCGCGTCGTTCAGGTCGGCGAGCGCACGTTGGTGGCGGGCACCACGGCGACCACCGAGGACGGTGTGATCGCGGGGATCGGCGATCCTGGCGCGCAGGCCAGGCAGGCGCTGTCGAACATCGAAAACGCGCTGGCGAGGGTCGGCGGCACGATGGCGGACGTCGTTCGCACGTGCGTCTACGTGACGGACATCAGCCGCTGGGAGGATGTCGCCCGAGCCCACGGCGAGGTCTTCGCCGGCCACAGGCCGGTGATGACGCTGGTGGAGGTGTCGGCGCTCGTCGACCCGCGGATGCTCGTGGAGATCGAGGCCGAGGCGTTCGTCGCCCGGCCCAGCGGCGCCTGACGCAGTCGTTCCCAAGGCTCGCCCGGTCGGCGCGCCGCGATCCGTCCGGCCCGTCGCGCAGGATGCCGCGCTCGTGCCGCCCCACTCCAGCCCATTCGCCGCCTCATCGTTGAGGGGCTGGCAGGAGCGGGCGCTCGTGGCGATGCGCACGTGGAATGCGGGGCCCTTCCTGATCGCGGCCGCCCCGGGCGCCGGCAAGACGCGGCCCGCACTCGAGTTCGCGTGCGAGCAACTCGCGAGCGGCGCGGTTCGCCGTGTCGTCGCGGTCTGCCCGACCGCGCCCCTGACGCGCCAGTGGGCGGGCGTCGCGGCGACGCTCGGCCTGCACCTTCAGCCCGACGCCGAGGACCCGCGGCCCCCGGCCGACTTCGACGGGATCGCCGTCACCTATGCGCGCGTCGCGCAGGCCGGAACTCGCTGGGCGCGCGGCGTGGCGAGCGACACGCTCGTGATCGCCGACGAGGCCCATCACCTGGGCGACGAGCTCGCCTGGGGGTCGGGCTTCGAAGGGGCCTTCGGGGCGGTTCGCGACCGCTGGCTGCTGCTGTCCGGCACCCCGTTCCGCTCCGACCAGTGCGCGATTCCGGGAGTCCGTTACGACGCCGACGGCGTAGCGGAGCCCGATGTGTCGTACTCGTATGCCGAAGCCGTGCGAGATGGCGTCTGCCGGCCGGTGACGTTCGTCCCGTACGACGGGCGCCTCCAGTGGCGCAGCGGCGATGACGTCGTCGAGGCGTCGTTCTCGGACGAGTTGACCGGCCGTGAGGCGGGCCGGCGCTATCGCACGGCGATCTCCGTCGAGCTGCCCGACGGCCTGCCGCGGATCCTCAGCGAGGCACATGAGCGCCTCCACGAGCTGCGCGAGGGCGGTCACCGCGACGCGGGTGGACTGGCGGTCGCCGCCGATGGCGAGCACGCGCGCGCGATCGCGAGGGTGCTGCGCCAGGTGACCGGAAGGGCGCCCGTCGTCGTGCTCCACACGGACGCTCGTGCCGCGCAGAAGCTCGCGGAGTTCACGAGCTCCCGCG
Organism: uncultured Actinomycetes bacterium; assembly: GCA_963714935.1. Taxonomy (GTDB): domain Bacteria; phylum Actinomycetota; class Thermoleophilia; order Solirubrobacterales; family Solirubrobacteraceae; genus F1-60-MAGs163. The sequence continues at coordinate 1,140,671 of CAVQQA010000001.1, read as the reverse complement.
ATCCCTGGATCGTCGCGGTCAACATGGTCAGCGAGGGCGTCGACATACCGCGCCTGCGGGTCGGCGTATACGCCACGGCCGCCAAGACGCCACTGGTCTTTCGCCAGATCGTGGGGCGTTTCGTGCGGACGATCGCAGGACGCACGCTGGAGCCGAGCTGGGTCTACCTTCCGGCCGACCCGGTCCTGCAGGCTCATGCCGCGGACGTCGAGAACGAGCTGCGCCACGTCATGCGCCCGCCGTCGGAATACGACGAGGACGCACTTGATGGCATCGCGGTGAGCCGCCGGAGCGAGCGTGACGCGGCACTCGACTTCACACCCGTCGCGGCGGACGTGGCGCCGCAGATGGCGCTGTTCGGGTCGCCCTCGGCTGCCGTCACCAGCGCGCCGCGGGCGAAGGCTCCGAAGGCAGGTCGTGCGGAGGACATGCCGGCTTTCGAGCGGCGCGCGCTCCTGCGCGACAAGCGCAAGCGCCTGGTCGGCGAGTTGTCGCGCCGCGACCGGCGCAGCCACGCGGAGATCAACTCGTGGCTGAATCGCGAGACGATGGTGACCCGCGTGGGCGACGCGACGCTGGACCAGCTGGAGCGCGCCTGCGAGGTGCTGCTGCGCGCGCTCACGCGGCGGCGCTGAGCGGCGGGTTCAGATGCTGGTCTGCGCTGCGGGCTCAGGAGCGGTGCGCACGCGGAGCTGGTGCACGACCAGGGCGGCGAGCCCGGCGCCCGCGGGTACGCCGAGGATCGCCGCGGGCGGCACGCCGGCGCCGGCCTTGGCCAGCAGGCCGAGTCCGGCGGCCAGCAGGACCACGCCGAGCAGCGGCCGCAGGCCCTGCTCCGGAAGCCGCGTCGCGAAGTGCACTCCGAGCCAGACGCCCGGGATCGATCCGACGAGGATGTTGGCGGCGAGCGCGAGGTCGACGTTGCCGGCGACCATGTGCCCGGCGGCGGCCACCCAGAGAAGCAGTGCGGCGTGCGCGACGTCGGTGCCGACGACGCGGCGCGGCGACAGCCGGAACAACACGATCAGCCCGAGCGCGATCAGCGCGCCGCTGCCCGCCGAGGTCGTGCCCAGCACGACGCCGACGACGAAGCCGAACGCGATCGTCCCGGCACGAGCCCCCGCCTTCGTCAGCGCCGCGCTCTCGCGCTCGCGGCCCGCGGCGTCGCGAGCGAAGAGGGATCGGGCGAGCACTGCGACCGCGGTCAGCAGCAGCGTCGCCGCGAGCACGATCATGATGGTGTCGTCGAAGCTCGCGCCGAGCGACCGCTCGAGCCGGCCCAGGAGCCACACGCCCACGAGCGCTCCGGGCAGTGATCCGGCGGCCAGCCACATGCACAGCCGCAGGTCGACGGTCTTGGCGAGCAGGTGCCGCCAGCCGCCCACGGTCTTCGTGATCGCTGCGTAGGCCAGGTCGGTGCCGATCGCGAGAGCCGGATTGACACCCACGACGAGGATCAGCAGCGGCGTCATGATCGAGCCGCCGCCCATGCCGGTCGTACCGACGAGGATGCCGACACCGAGCCCGAAGATGACGATGATCGGGTCCATCAGGCGTGCAGGCCGCACTCGGTCTTGCCGGTGCCGGCCCAGCGCCCGTCGCGTCCGCTGCCCTTGCGAGTGCAGGGAACGCAGCCGATCGAGGCGTAGCCGCGGTCGTGCAGCGGGTGGTAGGGCAGTTCACGCTCGTGGATCCGGCGCCAGACGTCCTTCTCGGTCCAGTCGGCGAGCGGGTTCAGCTTCCACAGGCCGTGGCGCGCGTCCCACTCGAGCTTGCGCGCGCTCGCGCGCGTGGGCGACTGCTCGCGGCGCACTCCGGTGATCCAGGCGTCTAGACCCGACAGCGCCCGGCCGAGTGGCTCGACCTTGCGTATCGCGCAGCAGCGATCGGGCTCGCGCAGCCACAGCTCGTCGCCGTGCTCGGCGGCCTGCTCGGCGAGCGTCGGGCCCTCGACACGCTCGACGCTGACGCCGAAGCGCCGCTCGAACTCCTCCCAGACCGCGTAGGTCTCCGGAAACAGCACGTGAGTGTCGAGCGCGAAGAGCCGCGCGTCTGCCCGCTCGGCGGCGAGCAGGTCGACGAGAACGCTCTCCTCCTGCTGGAAGGAGCAGGCCAGCGCCACGCCGGGGTGGAAGCGGTCGAGCGCCCACGCGACGACCTCCTCCGCGCTGAGCGCCTCGAGGTCCGGTGGGCTGTCAGGGTCGAGCGTGACGCGCCGGGCGCGCCGCGCACGCCAGCGCCGGCTGACCGAGCGCAGCGTCTCCGTCGTCGCGCGTTCCTCGACGGTCGCCGTGGGCAGCAGCATTCCTGCAAACTAGCAAATCCCGATCGGGATTAGGAAAATTCCCGATCGGGGGTTGGTGAGGCCGCCTGCCGCAGCCGCTCCGGACCGCTGCGGGACCGGAGTACAGTGGCCTCGCCGGCCGCCGTAGCTCAGCTGGTAGAGCAGCGGGCTTTTAACCCGAAGCGCGCAGGTTCGAGTCCTGCCGGCGGCATCTAGACTGAAGGCGCCTGCCCGCCCCCATGGTGTAGCGGTCAGCACGCCAGCCTTTCACGCTGGTAGCGGGGGTTCGATTCCCCCTGGGGGTACTACTACTACTGGGAGCCGGGCCCGTCTGGGCTTCGCTGGTCGCTGTGGCCTGGCTCTGGCGAGAGGCCGCCGACGAGTTCAGTGCCTGACGACGCTCAGCGCTCGCTGGGATCCTTCGTCCGGGGCGGGCGCTGCTGGTGTGGTCGCTGCCACTGGGCCGTGCTCGTCGGCCAGGAACACTGTGCAAGACGGTGTGCATCGAGAGAGCTAAGGTACGTTTGGAAGGACATTATGCCGTATAGTGTCCCGCGAAAGGGACATTATGCCTGCGAAGCCGAACACTCGAACTCCTGCTGCGATCAAGCGCGCCAACCGTGAGCTGGCCGAGAGCGTGAAGGCGTGGCGCAAGCTGAACGGCCTGACGCAGAGCCAGCTGGCTGATCGCGCCGGGCTTGAGCGCAAGACGGTCGTTCGGCTCGAGAACAGCGACGCGGGCGTCAGTATGGACGCGCTGCTACGCGTGCTGAACGCCCTCGGTGTCCTGCCGAGCGTGACGCGGGCGCTCGACCCGTACGAGACCGACATCGGGCGTCTGCGCGCTGAGGAGCAGTTGCCCGAGCGGGTGCGTCCTAAGTCGCTGGGCGCCGTGTGATGAGCGAGCGTGAAGTACAGGTGTTCACCCGCCTGGGGGGTGGGGACGTGCTCGCGGGCCGGCTGTGGATCCGTCGCCGCCGCGGGGTGGAATTGCAGACGTTCGCCTACGACGAGGCATACCTGCGCACGCCGGGCGCTTATGCGATCGACCCGGCGTTGCCGCTCGTGCTCGGCGGGCAGTCCACCGGACCGGGTCGCGAGATCTTCGCAGCGTTCTCGGACTGCGCTCCGGACCGGTGGGGCCGGCAGATCATCAAGCGCCGCGAGGCGCGCAGGGCGAAGGCCGCCGGCGATGCGCAGCGCAGCTACGGCGAAGGGGACTTCCTGCTCGGGGTCCGCGATGACATGCGCCAGGGCGCGCTGCGCTTCCTCGACCCCGACAGGGGAGAGTTCCTGGCGGTCGAAAACGAAGGCGTACCGTCGCTGCTCGACCTGCCCAGGCTCCTCAGCGCAGCCGAGCACATGGAGCGAGGCAAGGAGAGCGACGAGGAACTGGAGAGCCTGCTGCGCGGAGGAAGCTCGCTGGGCGGCGCGCGCCCCAAGGCCCACGTCATCGACCGCAGGACAGGGCGACCGTCGATCGCCAAGTTCCCCAGCCCCAACGACAGCTGGGACGTGATGCGCTGGGAGGCGGTCGCGCTCGAGCTTGCCGGCCGCGCCGGCATCCGCGTCCCTCACAGCACCGTGCACCTCGTCGACTCCAAGGCGGTCCTGCTGCTCGACCGCTTCGACCGCGACGGCACGGACCGGATCCCGTACATGAGCGCGATGACGCTGCTGGGAGCCGACGACGGGGACCACAGCAGCTACCTGGAGATCGCCGACGCCATGCTCTCGCTCTCCGCCGCCACCACCCACGAGATCCAGGAGCTCTGGCGCCGGGTCGTCTTCTCCTGCCTGATCTCCAACTTCGACGACCACCTGCGCAACCACGGCTTCCTGCGCCTGAGTTCCGCAGGCTGGTCGCTGTCCCCCGCCTTCGACCTCAACCCGTCACTCAACGCCGGCGAGCTGCACACCGCGATCGACGGCTACGACCACACCCCGAGCATCGAACTCGCCATGAGCGTCGCCGACGACTTCCGCCTCACCGATGAACAAGCACGCGCCGTCGTGCGTGAGGCGTACGACGCGGTCAGTGCCTGGCGCGAGGTCGCCGCCGAACAAGGCCTTGGTCAGGACGCTGTCGAAGAGATGACGCCCGCGTTCGAGCACGAGGCCGCCCGCGAAGCGGCGCAGATCAGCACCTGACACGCCGGACCGCGCCATGAACAGGACGCCGCGCGCCCTGCTGGATCAGGCCTCGGCGGCCGCCGCGATCCCGTGTGTACAGAATCCCGCTGGGCGCGTGTACAAGCGCTCCGGCGTGCAGCTCGGATCGTCAGGTTGCACCCGGCCTCCTGACTTTGTAGAGCAGTCCTACTACTGCTTGCAGTAGCCGGGTAACGGCTGACCGCAAGCCTCACTCGGGGCCGACGGCGGCTTCGCGCAGCTTGCCGCGGTCGATTCCCACGCTGTGGCGGACGATGCGCGTGGCGTTCGCGAGGGCCTGCTCGACCTCACCTGTGAACGCCTGCGACCCGATCGCGACGATCGCGGCCTCGCCCTCTTCGACGGCGGCTCCGAGCTCTGCCAGCTCGGGGCGCGAGAGGCCGTGCCAGAGGTTCCCGGCAGCCGCTCCGATCATGCCCGCCGCCGTCGCCCCCACGAGCATCCCGACGAGCGCGGGTGGGAACAACAGCCCGACGAGCGCCCCGACGATGACGCCGCCCTCGGCGCCGCGCGAGAGCGAGCGCGCGTCATGGCGCACCACGGCGACGTGGCCCTCGCCCTCGTTGCGCAGCAGTGCGGCGTCGTCGAGGTGCACCTCGTGTGCGGTGGCCAGATCCTCGATCGCGGCGAAGTCCTCGTGCGCGAGGGCCAGGTCGCCGTAGGCGGCGACGATCGCGAAGGTCGTGTCGGGTCGGCTCATGGCCGCACCCTACGCAGCCCACGCTCGGGCTGCATCGACGCGCGGGCGCCGGTGAAACGTGCGCGGTGCTTGCCCCGGCCGTGGTGCGGCGGTACCGTCCGAGCACCGGTGGTGCAACGAGGCATCACGCGGTGAGGAGAGCGGATCGTGACACGGGTCAGGACATCGGTTGTGTCGGCCGCGGCGCTGCTGGCGCTGCTGGTGACGGCCGCCGTGCCCGCGACCGCCGGCGCGGCGGGATCGTTTCCGTACGACCCTGCGCAGACCGTTCCCGAGCAGAGCCTGAACTTCACGGCCGGCCCGGGACCCATGACCTTCAGGGTCGTCTCACGCGACTGCCCCGGTGCTGCGGTCCACATCGAGGTCGCCAGCGAGAACGTCTTCGGTCCCGACGACACGCTGATCGACACCGCGCGCAAGGACTACTTCACGCTGACCGAGACGAGCCCGGGCGTCTACGACGGGTCGACCGGCGCGCAGTGGCTGCAGACGCCGGGGACCTACTACTGGCTGGCGCAGACGATCCACAAGTGCACCGACATCTACGACGTGCCGCGCGTCAGCCCGGTCCGCGCGATCGTCGTCAACGTCGCTCCTCCGGCGCCCGGTGCTGACATCTACGCCGAGATCCCCGAGGACTCGGAGATCCTCTCGATCGCACTCGCCAAGTCCGAGATCCCGCGGATCATCCTCAAGCGGACCAAGCGGATCGCTCGCGGACTCAAGCGCCGCTGCTCGCGGCGCGGCGCCGGCAGCATTCTCGTCGTCTTCTGCACCGTGTCGTGGAACGACAAGAAGAAGTACCGCTACAACGGCAGCATGCGGCTCACCGGCAACGACGACGGCTCGATCGCGATGCGCTTCGACGGCCGCCGCGCGACGCTCAAGTGCTGGAAGAGGAAGCAGCGCGCCAAGCGCCGGGCCAGCAGCTGTTACAAGCGCTGGCGGTTTGAGTACGAGTCGGTCTGATCGCGGTCAGAGGCCGCGCATCATCCCGCCGTCGACCACCAGCGTCGTACCGGTGATGTAGCTCGCCTGGTTCGAGCACAGGAAGGCTGCCGCCGCCGCGAACTCGTCCACCGACCCGAGCCGGCCGGCCGGTATCTCGTGACGCGCGACCTCGTCGGCGGCGGCGCGCGAGCCGTACAGCTCGTAGAGGCGGTCGGTGGCGATCCGCCCCGGAAGCAGTGTGTTCATGGTCACGCCTGACTTCGCGGCCTGGTGGGCGATCGTCTTCCACGTCGCCAGCACGGCCGAGCGGTTGGCGTTGCTGAGGATCAGGTCCGGGATCGGCTCGCGCACGGCCGTCGATCCGACGTTGAGGATCCGGCCCCAGCGACGGTGGCGCATCTCCGGCAGCACGGTCTGAGCGAAGGCGAGTGGTCCGAGCACGAGCTGCTCGTAGGCGGTGCGCCACTCGTCCGGGGTGAAGCTGAGCGGATCAGGCGACGTCGGTGGGCCGCCGGTGTTCGTGACGAGGATCTCGATCGGGCCGAGGTGGTGCTCGACTTCGTGCACGAGCACGGCGATCCCGTCCGTGTTGGCGGAGTCGTGTGCGAAGCCGGTGGCGCCGATCGCGGCCGCCGCGTCGTCGATGCGCTCCTGGGAGCGCGACGTGATCGCGACGCTCGCACCCTCGTCGATCAGCGCCTTGGCAATCCCCAGCCCCAGTCCCTTCGACGCACCGGTCACGAGCGCCACGCGCCCCTGCAGGCCAAGATCCATTACGCAGTCCTCCCGGTCAGGCCGCGGGCAGCCGGCCCGCCGCACCACAGCGCGAACAGCACTATCGCCAGCGCCGCCCCGAGCCAGTGAAGCCCAGTGACGGTGGCCAGTGCGCTTGGAATGCCCGCCAGCGCCGCCCCGAGCAGCGCCCGCCCGAACGGCAGGCTCAGTGCCGCCGCGGTCACCGCCGCGGCCAGCATCCAGGCAGCCGGCCCGACGAGCCAGCCCCAGTCCTCGAAGAACTCATGCGACAGCGCAAGGCCGGTCGCGAGACCCAGCACCAGTACCGCGAGAGCCTGGACGAGGGCGGCGCGCAGCGCGAGCGACGTGTCGACGGGCATCACGGCATCCTCGCACGAGCGGCGACGAGCGACCTCTACCATGCGCGCGGGCGGTTAGCTCAGCTGGTCAGAGCGCCTGCCTTACAAGCAGGAGGTCCCCGGTTCGAGCCCGGGACCGCCCACCAGCCACCGCCTCCTCGCTACCAGCCACCACCTTCTCGGCGGCCGGGCCCGCTCAGGCTGACCCACGCGCAGGTCCCGGGCTGCTCATCGATCAGACGGCGTAGCAGGACGAGCACGGCGGCCGTAGCGCCGATCGCCGCGACCGCGACCGCCGTCGGCGAGGAGCGATCGCGGGGCCCGGCCAACAGGTATGCAGGTAGGCCCACATCGCTGCGAACTGCGAGAAGGGGTCGAGCTCTACCTCGAGGACGTTCTTGGCGACGACCGCTTCCGCTAACAGACACCCCGCCACGACCAGGCCCAGCCGCCCCTCGCGATCGATGCGCGGCGACCTGCCGGCCCGGGGTGGCGTGGGGTCGTCGGCTCTGTCGCTCATGACTGCTCCTCGGCTGTTGGCGTCGCGGCCGCGATCGACTCTCAGTCGCGGTCTTCCGCGCGCAAGCCGATCGCAGCTGGCGCCGACGCTACGGCGGGCAGAGACCGGGGTCATCCGCAGAACGACCACGTTCGATTGCGTAGTTGCCGCATCCGCGTGGATGCAGAGAAGGCGACCTCCGGGTGGTCGGCGACCAGGGGCTTGAACAGCCGGCGTGAGAGCGTCCCCACTGAACGTCGGTCTCGGCGACCGGGTCAGCGGGCAGACCTCGCCGGTCAGCAGGCCGACCTCGTCGGTCGCCAGGCCTCACACGCATGCCGCCGGTCGACTACCGTGCGCCCGTGACCCACATCGCCCGCGTCCTGCTCGTCGCCGTCGCTCTCTTCGCAGCGTTCGCAGCGTCGGCGTCGGCCGCGCCGGCCGTCAACGGCGTCTATGACGTCAGCGACACGCCGTCGAAGCTCGCGCAGGGGTCCGACGGAAACGTCTGGGTCGTGGTCGGCGGCAACACGCTCGCCCGCTTCGCCGCCGACGGCACGAAGCAGGAGTTCCCGCTCACCGGTGTCACCGGAGCCAAGGGAATCACCAGCGGTCCGGACGGGAACCTCTGGCTTACGGCGTCGACGAAGATCGTCAAGGTGCCACCCGCGAACCCGGCCGCGTTGACCTCGTTCACCGTCAACGACGTGATCACGCCGCAGGCGATCGTCACCGGCCCGGACGGCAACCTCTGGACCGCGAGCGCCGACAAGGTCCTGAAGATCACGCTCGCCGACCCCGCCAACCCGACGCTCTTCACGCTCACCAGCACCGCCTCGCCGAGCGCCCGCGGCATCGCCACCTCCGGCGGTCTGCTCTGGGTCGTCGACTTCGGCGGTGCGATCGTCAGCATGACGACTGCAGGCGTCCAGACCCCTCATGCCGTCGGCGGCGGCCCGCAGGAGGTCGCGGGCGGCCCGAACGGCCAGGTGCTCTACGCGAACCCGGGCGCGCTGCCACAGCAGGTCGGGCGCCTCGTGTCGGGCGGGCTTCCGCAGCCGATCGACCGGCCGCAGGCCGACCCGTTCGGGATCACGTTCGGCCCGGACGGTGCGTACTGGGTGGCCGAGTTCGCGGCCGGCGGCCTCGCTCGCGTGACCACCGACGGCGCCGTCACGACGCTTGGCGGACTCCCTGCGAACGACCCGCGCGAGATCACCAGCGGGCCGGGAAACACGCTGTGGGTCTCGCTCGAGCTGACGAAGAAGGTCGCGCGCGTGACGGGCGTCGACCCGCCACCCCCGCCACCCCCGCCGCCGGTCGCCCCGCCGGTCGCCCCGCCGGATCCCGCGACGCCCGGCCCCGGTCCGATCACGGCGCCGCCTCCGCCGACGACCATCGCCGACACGACCGCGCCGCGGATCACCGGCCTGCGGATCAGGCCCGCCCGCTTCCGGCGCTCGTCGCGCCGGGTCGCCCGACTCGCCGCGCCGAAGCCGAAGGCGCGGATCTACCTCACGCTGAGCGAGCCGGCGACCGTCACGTTCAAGGCCGAGCGGCTGCGCTCCGGGCGCCGTGTCGGCAGCCGTTGCGTGGTCCGAACGCGCCGCAACCGCGGACGCGCCGGGTGCCAGCGCGTGACGCCGAGCGGCGGGTCGGTTGCGCTCAAGCTACCAGCGGGTCGGCGCGTCGTCGGCTTCTCGGGGCGGCTCCGCAAGGCGCTGTCGCCCGGTCGCCATCGCCTCGTCGCGGCCGCCCGTGACTCCTCAGGCAACAGCTCCGCAGCCGTGCGGGCCAGGTTCACGGTTCTCGCCGCCAAACGGCGTTGAGCGGCTACTGGTAGGTCGCTCCCGCCGATCAAGGACCGGGCGTAGTCGGACGACGCTGATCATGTGCCGCGGGTGGCGACCGGGCCGGCCCGGGGGGACCCGCCCGCGGCGTATTTCGCCTCGCCCGCACGTCGCTGCCACCTCGGCCGTTCCCCGCGCCCCGAGATTTCTCACCTTGACTCGCGGGTCAGGGGCCTGAAAGGGTGACATAAGGGGGAAGGGCAGGGCAGGGAAAACAACAAGGAGGAAGCAACGTGCTGTATTCAGCAAGCCGCCGCCGCATGGTCGCGGTGCTAGCAGGAGGGGCGCTCGCAGCCCTCGCGATCGTCGGACCCGGGGTCGCTCAGGCGGCCAAGGAGCGTCCGGTCAAGGTGATGACGCAGAACCTGTACCTGGGCGCCGATCTGACGCCGGCGATCGCGGCCGGGAGCCTTCCGGCGCTGGCCGCCGCGGGTACCCAGATCTGGAACACGGTCCAGGCAACGAACTTCCCGGCGCGCGCCAAGGCGATCGCCAAGGAGATCCAGGAAGCCGACCCGACTCTGATCGGGCTTCAGGAGGCCGCGCACTGGTTCACGGGTCCGCCCGACGGAATCCCCGGGCTGTTCCCTGGCGCCACACCGGCGACGACCTCGGCAATCGACTTCCTGTCGATCCTTCAGTCTGAGCTGGCGGCCATCGGAGCACCGTACAACGTCGTCGCGAGCCAGAACGAGGCGAACATCGAGGGCATCACCGCCTCCGGGTTCGACATCCGCCTGCTCCAGCGCGACGTCATCCTGGTTAAGAAGAGCGCGGTCGACGCAGGCGAGGCCAGCTGCGGCAACGTGATCCAGGGCAACTACGCCAACAACCTCTCGTTCGCTCTGCTCGGCATCCCGAACGCGGTGACGAGCACGCGCGGGTTCGTATCCGCCGACTGCACCGTCAACAAGCGGTCGCTCCGGTTCGTCAACACGCACCTGGAGGCCTTCAGCGCCGGGTTCCGCGCGCTGCAGGCTCAGGAGCTCGTGACGAGCGGCCCGGCGAGCACGGTCACGCAGAAGGTGGTCCTCGTCGGCGACCTGAACTCCGATCCGTCCAACGGGTCGACATCGCCGCCGGATCCGACGCCGAACAACCTGGCGTACAACATCATCCGGTTCTCGGCCGGCTACTCGGACACGTGGCTGGCGGTCAACCCGCCGACGACGTCGAGCAGTCTCGCGGAGCCGGGCGATACGTCGGGCTTCAGCGAGTTCGTCAACGACCCGGACACGTCGAGCATCGACTCGCGCATCGACCACATCATGGCGCGCGGCGGTGTCGGCGTCACGAAGTCGGTGACGACCGGCCTCGACTCAGACAACCGCACGCCGGGCGGCCTCTGGCCCTCCGACCATGCGGGCGTGGCCGCAACGCTCACGCCGTAGACAGCACCGAAGGCCGGGCGTGATCGCAAGCCGCACGCCCTAGGCAGCACGCAGTCAGGTCCCCGCCGGCCCAGCGCCGGCGGGGACCTGCCGCTGTCTGCGACGTGTGGCGGAAACGGGCGCTCGGGCAACGGCTCGCGCCAGTCAGGGGTCCGGGCTCAAGGTTGTGAGGGCAGTCGCTCTGAAGGACACCGCCGCCGACGCCCGAACCACCAGGTCATGACCAGCCAGCAGGCAGGGACGATCGACGTCGGAGCGGTTTTCGAGCGCGTGCTGCGCACGTATGCCGAGCACTGGCGCGTGCTGATCCTCGGCGCGCTGATCCTGTTCGCGCCGATCGCGCTGCTGGGCGGCATCGTTGCGGCGAGTGACAGCGCGGGACTCGCGATCGTGCTGATGGGACTGATCGTCCTCGGATCGATCTGGTACCAGGGGATGGTCGTCGAGACGGTTCGTGACGTGCAGGACGGCCGGCTCGACAGCAGCGTCGGGCAGCTCTTCGCATCGGTCACGCCCGTGCTGGGAACCTTGCTCGGAGCCGGTCTGCTCGCGGTGGCCGGAGTGCTCATCGGCTTTCTGCTGCTGATCGTGCCGGGTCTCTACCTGCTTACGATCTGGGCCGTTCTGGCGCCGGCGATCGTCATCGAGAGGGTCGGGATCGGCGCTTCCTTCGGGCGCAGCCGCGAACTCGTGCGAGGCAACGGCTGGCAGGTGTTCGGCGTGATCGTCGCGGTCTTCGCGGTCCAGTTCATGCTCTCCGTCGTACTCAGCGCGATCGGCGCGATCGGCGACTCGGTCGCCTGGAACGTGCTGCTTCAGCTCGTCCAGTCGCTGATCGTGGCGCCGATCTGGGCGCTCGCAGCCTCGATCCTCTACTTCGCGCTGCGTGAGACGCACGGGGACTCCGCGCTGGCCCAGCCCACCGGAGTGCTGCGCGGCGGCTTCGTCCCGCCGGTGCCCCCCGACCTCCCGCCGCCCGCCGTCACGCCGTCGCCCGAAGCTCCGACGGTCCCCGCGGCGCAGGCGGGGGCCGGCGAATATGGGGAGGTCCCCGAGGAGCCCGCTCCGACTCAGTCGCAGCCAGACGCGGAGGCGGCCGCCGTCGATCGTGAGACCGCCCGCGACGCGTTCGGCACGCCCGCCGACGAGCCTCAGCGCGACCCCTTCGGGCAGCCTTCGGGCGACCCCGAGGAGAAGCCCGAGCCACCGATCTCCCAGCCCGAGCCACCGATCTCCCAGCCCGAGCCACCGGCCTTCCAGCCCCCGGAGCCCGGCCAGAGCGTTCCGCCGCCGGGCTGGAAGAAGCCGGACGAGTAGCCCCGGCGCGGGGCTCCATCAGCGGCGACCCCGCGACGAACCTACGCCGCGAGCCGCGCCGCGTCCGCGTCGAGCACGCGGGCCGGCGACGCCGAGCGGACGGTCATCGCCAGTCCCCCGCGAGGCGAGATCGTCGGCGCGTGGCGGATCCTCAGCCGGTACCCCGGAACGAGTTCCAGCCGGAAGCGGCTGAGAACCGTGCGCGCGATCAGCGCTATCTCCGCCTGGCCGAAGCGCATCCCTATGCAGGTGCGCGAACCGCCCCCGAACGGGACGTAGGCCCCCTTCGGGAGCGCGGCCCGGGCCTCGTCGGTGAAGCGGAGAGGGTCGAAGCGTTCGGGGTCGGCGAAGACGTCGGGCAGGTGGTGGCTGGCCCATGAGGAGTAGTGGACGTGAACCCCGGCGGGCACCTTCTGACCGGCGATCTCGAAGGCGGCCAGCGAGCGCCGCGGCCCGGTGTAGGCGGGCGGGTACTTGCGCAGCGTCTCGTCGATCAGCATCTCGACGGTGATCTGGGGATCGTCGAGCAGGTCCGGGTTCAGCGCGAGCTCGTAGAAGAGGAACGAGACCGTTGAGGTCGTCGTGTCGTGCCCTGCGAAAAGCAGCGTCATGACCTCGTCGCGGATCTGGTCGCGCGGCAGCGGCATGCTGTTGTCGTCGGTCGCATCGAGCAGCATCGAGAGGATGTCGGGTCCGCGGCGCCCGGACGCGCGGCGCCCGTCGATCTCGGCGTATATCAGCGTGTCGAGCCGCCGCCGCGATCGCCGCAGGCGGTCGTAGGGGGAGCCGGGACCGCGCAGAAGCTGCATCGCAAAGCTGCGCGAGTGGTAGGCCAGGGCCGACTCGAACTCGTCCGCGGCGTCGATGCCGCCGGCCTGCGCCGCGTCGGGGTCGATCCCGAACAGCGCACGCATCGCGACCCTGAGGGCGACGTTGCGCGTCCAGTCGTAGACGTCGATCACGGCGCCGGGAACGAACGCCGTCAGCGCGGCGTCGATCTCGTCCTCCATGATCTTCATGGCCGCCCTGATCCGAGGCTTGTGGAACGCCGGCAGCATCATCTTGCGGTGTACGCGGTGGTAGTCGCCGTCGGTCGTCAGCAGCCCGTCGCCCATCAGCGGGATCAGGTCGCGGAAGTGGCCGTCGCGCCACGAGAAGTTCGCCGCGTTCGCGACGAGCACGTGGTGGTTGGCCTGCGGGCCGAGGACGAAGACCACGTTGTGATGGAGGATCTTCAGCGTGAAGACCGGGCCGTAGCGACCGTAGGCCTCCAGCAGCACGCCGAGCGGATCACCGATGAAGCGGTTGGTCCGCCGCAGGCTGAACGACGTCTCTCCAGGCGGGAACGGTGTGCCCGCCGCACGGTCGGCGCGCACGTCCTCCAGCAGCACGGCCAGCGGGTTGGCCGTCGGGGCCGGTGGGCGCTCAGGCATCGCCGGCGAGGATAACGAAGGTGACGCCTGCGTCATCTATTCGCCTCCTGCCCCAGAACGAGCGAGACCCCGCATTCGCGGGGTCTCGTCGCTTGGTCGGCCGGCACGCGGGACTCGCGCGCCTTGGGCCGTGGATCAGACGGCGGGCTGCGCCGTCTCAGGCATCGCCGGCGCGTCGCCGCGCTGACGGCGCTTGCCCCTGCGCTCAGCCCTGTCCTGCGACTTGTTCTCGGCGTTCTGGTCCTGGTTCTCGTTCTGGTCCTGGACCTTATGGCCGCGGTGGTGGCGATGGCCGCGGCGGCACTTCTTACCGCGGCTCGACTGCTTCGCGTGGCCGTACTTCTTGCCGTGGCCACGGTGCCTCTTGTTGCCGCGGCACTTCTTGCCGTGGCCGTACTTGTGGCCGTGCTTGTGGCCGTGGCCGTACTTCTCGCCGTCGTCACCGTGCTTCATGCCCGGTGCCCGCGGGTCGCGGCGCTCGACGCGCTCGCACGAGCCGCTGGGGTTCTCGGCGGTGGCGTCGAGGATCTGGTCGTAGTTGTCGAGGATCGCCTTGTCGTTGCCCTCGCCGCAGGTGATCTTGTCGACCTCGCCGTCGCGTGTGCGGAAGACGTCGTCGCCCTTGCCGCCGTCGAGCGTGTCGCCGACGGGGTCGCCCATCGATGCCACGTCGGCCCTCGCGAGCGCCCACAGGCGGTCGTTGCCGTCGCCGCCGTACGACGTGTCGACGCCGACGTTGGCGTAGATGACGTCGTTGCCGTCGCCGCCGTTCTGGGTGTCGTCACCCTTGCCGCCGCTCATGCGGTCGTCGCCGCCGTCGCCGTTGGAGGTGTCGTTGCCGTCGCCGCCGTTGATGCGGTCGCGGTCGTCGTTGCCGGAGAGGTTGTCGTCGCCGTCACCGCCGTTGATGCGGTCGTTGCCGGTGCCGCCGTCGACCGTGTCGTTGCCGTCGCCGCCGTTGATGCGGTCGCGGTCCGTGCCGCCCTGGACGTTGTCGTTGCCCTTGCCGGCGTTGATGCGGTCGTTGCCGGTGCCGCCGTCGATCGTGTCGTCGCCGTCGAGCGCCCTGACGCGATCGTTGCCGCCGAGGGCGGTGATCGTGTCGGCGTCGTTCGTGCCGACCAGCTTGTTATTGCCGTCGTCACCGGTGATCACGGCTGCGAAGGCGGCCGTGGCCGTGATCGCGAGCAGAGCCACGATGGCTGCAAGCGAGAGGGTGAATCGGGGGGTGCGCATTTGTGTCCTTTGCCTCCCAGGCATAGGTGTACGAGCAGTTTCTGGGCGCAGGAACACGGGCCCGGCGGCAGAGTTGCGCTGTGTAGACATCCCCACAACCGCGTTTGCTTTACTGGAGGCGCGCCCGGGGGCGTAGCTCAGTCGGTTAGAGCGCCGGCCTGTCACGCCGGAGGTCGCGGGTTCGAGTCCCGTCGCTCCCGCTCAACTGACCCTGAAACGTCCGGCGCGCGGCGTCCGGTCTGGGACGTTTCGTCGAGCGGAGGTGGGCCGGATGAAAGCGCTGCTGGCGGTGATCGCGATCGCCGGGACGGTCGTGCTGGTCGCTGTGCTCGTCACCGGGAACGACGACGGGGACAAGGCGACGACGAGCACACCCGACACGACGACTGCGCCCGCGACCCAGCAGGAGGCCGTCCCGGCCGTGGTGAACGTGTCGATCGGCGACAACTTCTACGAGCCGACGAGCATCACGATCAAGCGCGGGCAGTCGATCAGCTGGCGCAACGGCGGCGGGGTAGACCACACGGTCACGTCCGACAGCGCCAGCGCCGTCGAGTTCGACTCCGGCACGATCGGACCGCGCGGCGCCTACGCGCTGAAGCCCCGCAGCGGTCGGAAAGCTGACCTACTACTGCACGATCCACGGCAAGTCGCAGTCCGGGACCGTCACGGTCGAGCGCTGAGGCCCTGCACGGGCAGGTTCCGGCTGGGGAGCGCGCGCCCGAGCCGCGGTGTTGACCGGGCGCCGCTCTCCGGGGTAGGTTCGCAAACCTGCGTCCGATGGCCGTCACTCAGGTTGGGTTTGGGTCCCGCGTCCTGGGTGCGCGGTCGGCGCTCGTAGCGCTTGCAGCCGTCGCAGCCCTGCTCTGCGTCGCGCCGGCCGCCGACGCGTTCACGAACACGATCTCCACGGTCGCCGGGAACGGGGTTTCCGGTTTCAGCGGAGACGACGGGCAGGCGACGACTGCTCAGCTGAACATCCCGATATCGGTTCTGGGGCTCCCCGACGGCGGCTTCCTTGTTGTCGATCAGGTCAACAGCCGCGTGCGGCGCGTGTCGGCGTCGGGTGTCATCACAACCGTGGCCGGCGCCGGCGGCGCGGGTTATTCCGGTGACGACGGGCCCGCGCGAGACGCGCAGCTCAACGCGCCGTCGGGCGTGGCCGTGACGAGCGACGACGGGATCCTGATCGCCGATGCGAACAACAACGCCGTCCGGTTCGTTTCCGCGGGCGGCAAGATCACCACGGTCGCCGGGACGGGGGGCGCCGGCTACAACGGCGACGGAATCGCGGCCACGTCAGCGCAGCTCTCGTTCCCGGCTGATGTCGCGCGGACGGCCGACGGCGGGTACCTGATCGCGGACGTGGACAACCACCGCATTCGCAAGGTGCTGAACGGCACGATCACGACCGTCGCGGGCACTGGATTCGCCGGTTTCAACGGTGACGGAGCGGTCGCGACAACGCAGCTGAACAAACCGTCGGCGGTGGCGGTCACGGTCGACGGCGGGTTTCTCGTGGCAGATACCAACAACCAGCGCGTTCGCAAGGTTCTGGGCGGTGTCGTCACCACCGTCGCAGGCAACGGGATCGCGGGCTACGAGGGAAACGATGGCGTCGCGACGTCGGCAACGCTCGACTCTCCGGTTCGCGTTGTCGAGACGCCCGATCACGGCTTCCTGATCGCCGACCGGTACAACCACCGGGTCCGCAAGGTCTCGGCGGGCGGGATCATCTCCACCGTGGCGGGCACGGGGACCGCCGGGTACAACGGGGACGGGGTGCTTGCCACCTCGGCGGATCTGAACCAGCCTTTCGGCGTGGGCTTGACGCCCGACGGCGACTACCTCATCGCTGACGTCTTCAACAACCGCATCCGTCTCGTCGACGCGGCTGATCCGCTGCAGGGCCCTCCTCCTCCTCCTCCTCCTCCTCCTCCTCCTCCTCCTCCTTCTCCACCACCACCGCCCGCGACCGTGTCGCCGGTCAGCGAGCAAAATCTCACGCCCCCGCAGATCAGGTTCAAGGGCCGTGTCGCGGGCAAGACGCAGTATGAGTGCAGCACCGGAACCTGGGAGGGACTGGCCACCGATCCGGCGTTCCAGTTTACCTGGTGGCAGATGAACGACCTGATCAGGTTCGATCCGGTCAGCGGTCTCGCAGGGCCGAGGAGCCGGCAGGTCGGAACGGGGCCGCTGTACGAGCTGGCGACCGCCGCCGTCGGCAAGAAGTTCTACTGCGGCGTTCAGGCCCGGGGGAGGTCAGGGGCGGCGCTGTCTGCATCAAGTTCCACATCCGTGCTGACGGGCGCATTCGAGGGAATCGACACGCGGCCGATATTCCTGCGGTCGCGCGCGTACGGCGACTTCAATATTCGCGGAATCGACGTCCTACAGGTGGTCCAGCCCACGAGCGGCGCAGGGATGTTCGGGTATCTGCCCGACGCTGGCTTCCCGCTCTTCTGCGGGGAGGGGTCCCGACGGCCTTCAGAGCGCTCTTCAAGGCCTGCTCGAGCGCCGGCCGCGACCTGCAGCGCGTTCCATATGCCGGCGTGGACCTGGACCAGCGAAAGCGCACCACGGCACTCGTGTATGTGGGTATGACGAGCGCCCCGGCGGCGGACGCAACCCAGTCGCTGGATGTCACCCTCAGCGCGCGGCTCGGCGGCCGGCTGCTCAGCGGTGCGATCACCAGGACAGTTCGTGATCCGCCGGTGACAGCGTCGCGCTGGGTACCGTCCGTGGAACGAGGCAACAAGGGCTTTGCGGTCAGCTTCTCCGTACCGGCCGCGTGGCTGGCGCTTGCCGTGTTGAGTCGCGACCGGCTCGACATCGAGGCGAGCGTGTCCCTGCCGGCCGGCGCCGGAGCGGGAAGTCTCGTCGAGTGCGGTCTGCTGCTGAACGTGAACTGCAGCACCAACAACCGCTTCCGCCTCGAGGGCCTGCCGATCGTCGATGACTTCCCGGATCTGAGGGTCCGCAGTGTGCCGCTGCTCGTCGGCAGCCAGACGCTCAACTCCGCAGCCTCGGTACTGGCCAAGGCGCTCGAGATCTTTCCCGGAGGGGACCGCGTCACGGTCCTCCCCTACAACGGGTCTGTCGACATCACGACCGTCCCGACACTTACGCTCGCCAGCACCCAATGCGTTCCGTTCAGGACGCCTGCGCCGGCTCCTCCGGCGGTGCCGGCTGCGGATCAGGCGACCAAGGACACGCGAAGTTGTCGGATCGCCGCGGCTGCAGCAGCGGTCGTGCTGTGGATGAACAGCGACGAGCAGAACCGGACCGGCTACAACATGTTGCTCGCCACGCATCGCTACCCGATGAGCACGGGTGGGGGGGCTGAGCCCGGGTCGCAGCGCGGTGGCACGATCGCCATGCCCGGGCTGATCCCGATCCTGCAGATAAACGACGGGAGCGTCAGCAGGCCGCTGACCGCTGCTGCGCACGAATATGGTCACGCTCTGACGCTTCCGCACGCCGGTCAGTCCTGCCCCGACACGCAGGTCGGTGGGCCCCAGGAGGGCGAGGCCTGGCCGAGCGACGACACGGGACGACTCCAGGGTGTCACCGCGGAGCCGAAGTACGTGCGGCTCCTGCGAACCCTGACGACGCGTGTCGACGGGGCCCCCAGCCAGCTCTTCGATCTCATGTCCTACTGCGGCGGGGAATCGAATTCGTGGCTCTCGGCGAGGAACTGGAACCGCATGTCCGCGGAGCTACGAAAGTTCACTGTCCTGCTGCGCGATCGGGGGCCGCTGCGACCAGCGCGCGCGGCGCAAGCGGCGCAGGCGCTGGCCGTCGGGGTCTTCGGCCCGGCAGGCGCTCAGATCGTCCGCGTCCTTCCGGGCAGCAGTGAGAACCTTCCGGATCCTCCCGACCCCGCTTCGCCACTGAAGCTTCGAGCCTTGTCCGCGGGCGGGTCCGTGCTCAGCGAGACCGGCGTCCGCCTTCACCCAGCGTCCGACGCCGATGCTCCGATCGGAAGCTTCGCGGCTGGTCTCCCCGCCGAGGCTGCGTCAGTTCAGCTCGTCTCAGGTGGCGCCGTGCTGGACACCAGGCAGAAGTCGCGTTCGCCGGAGGTGCGCGTGCGTGGCGTGCGAGTGGGTCGCGGCGTACGCGTCACCTGGACTGCGAGCGACCCCGACGGCGATCCCCTGTTCGCAACGGTGGAGTACTCGCCTGACGCCGGAAGGACATGGCGTCACGTATTCCAGGGACCGAGCAAGGGGCGGGCGACGCTTCGCGGGGCCTACCTGGAGAGCAGCACGCGCGGACGCATCCGCGTAACCGTCAACGATGGGTTCAGCGATGCGACAGACGAGTCGCGCGCCTTCAACGCGGCCGGGTCAGGCCCGCAGGCGACGATCGTCATTCCGCACACGGGCGACGAGTTGCAGGCAGGACTCGTGCGCTTCGTCGGCCGCGGCATCGACGATCACCGGCGTGCGCTGCGCGGTCGTGCATTGACCTGGTTCGCCGGCGCGAAGCGGCTCGGGACAGGCGAGAAGCTGAGCGCGAGATTGAAGCCGGGCCGTGTGACGATCCGGCTTGTCGCACACGACCGCGACGGTCGCTCAGGAGTCGCCACGCAGAAGGTCACGATCGCTCCCGTTCGCCTGCAGATCAAGACCATCGGGACGTCGCCGCGTGTCAGGCGCGGCGCGAAGACCATGAAGCTGAGGATCGCCACGACCGTTCCTGCGACGCTGACAGCGGCCGGGCGGCGTTACTCGGTCAACACCAAGACCAGGACGGTGGCGATACGCCTCCCGTCGAAGCCGAAGACCGGCCTGCTCACGCGTCCGGCTGACTCTGCGCGCCAAGGGCGCCCGGCAGCCACTGCTGCGCGAGACGATCGTGACGCTGCGCATCTGAGCGCGCTGAGCGGGCATCGCGTCCTCACCCGCTCGAGAGCGACCCCGCGATCGAGAGTCCTCTGATCGGTGATCGGCGATCGCCGGCCGGCAGGCGCCGGCGCCATCCAGGTGGGGCTCCGCAGGCTGCGGCGCCTCACCTGCGTGTCCCCCCTGCTAAGAACCCCGCCATGAGCGAGCACGATGCGGACGTCGTCGTCGTCGGCGCGGGGCTGGCCGGGCTCTCGGCCGCTCGCGGCATCGAGGCGGAGGGGCGGACGGTGGTCGTTCTGGAGGCCCGTGATCGCGTCGGCGGGCGCACCCTCAATCACCCGATCGCCGGTACCGACGACGTCGTCGAGATCGGCGGCCAGTGGGTCGGACCGTCGCAGGACCGGATCATCGCGCTCGCACGTGAACTCGGCGTGAGCACCTATCCGACCCACTCGCAGGGCGACAACATCGTCGACTGGCACGGACGCCACATCCGCTACCGGGGCTCGATCCCGAGGATAAGCCCGGCCGTTCTCGCCGACACCGCGCAGGCCCAGGCGCGGCTGGAGCGGATGGCGCGACAGGTCGATCCGCAGGCGCCGTGGGCGGCGCGCCACGCGCCGGACTGGGATGCGATGACGTTCGACACGTGGCTGCGCCGAAACACGGTGACGAGAGGTGCGGCGACCCTGATCGAGATCGCTGTCCAGGCCGTGTGGGCCGCCGAGCCCGCAGACCTGTCGCTGCTGCACGTCCTCTTCTACACGGCGTCGGCGGGCTCGTTCAAGAAGCTGATCGGAACGGACGGCGGCGCTCAGCAGGACCGATTCCACGGCGGCAGCCAGCTCGTGTCGCTGCGTCTCGCCGAGCGGCAGCGCGGGCCGCTCGTCCTGGAGGCGCCGGTGCGCCGCGTCGAGCAGGATGACGCGGGCGTGCGGGTCACGGCCGACGGGCACGTCGTAACGGCTCGCGCGGCCGTGGTGGCGCTGCCGCCGACCCTGACGGCGCGGATCGACTGGCATCCCGCGCTGCCCGCGCAGCGCGACCAGCTGATCCAGCGCACGGCGCAGGGAACCGTGACCAAGTGCATGGCCGTCTACGAGACGCCCTTCTGGCGCGAGCAGGGTCTCAGCGGGCAGGCACTCAGCGTCGAGGGGCCGACACGGGTCATGTTCGACAACTCGCCGCCCGACGGTGAGCGCGGCGTCCTGCTGGGTTTCCTCGAGGGGCGGTCCGCGCGGGACCTCGGGGAGTGGGAGCCGCAGGCGCGGCGCCGCGCCGTGCTCGGCGGCTTCACGAGAACGTTCGGGCCTCGTGCCGCCGAGCCGCTGGAGTACATCGAGCAGCGCTGGGCCGACGAGGTCTACACGCGCGGCTGCTACGGCTGTTACCTGGCGCCCGGCGCGTGGACCGCGCACGGCCACTGGCTGCGCCGCCCCGCCGGACGGGTTCTGTGGGCGGGCGCCGAGTACGCCACGGTCTGGAGCGGCTACATGGACGGCGCCGTGCGCTCCGGCGAGCAGGCGGCACGCGACGTGATGGGGCTGCTGTGAACTCGTACGAGCCGGACCTGGAGACGCTGCGCGCCGACGTCGACGCGCTCTGCGCGATCACCCGCGACTCGGCCGGCGCCGGTGAGCTCGCGGCGGCGACGTGGGCGAGCGCGCGACTGGCCGCCCTGGGGGCGTCGGGCGCCCGCGTGGAGCGCTTCCGCGGCCGGCGGACGAACTCCTGGAGCTTCGCGGCCCACGGCGTCGCCGGGCTTGCGGCGCAGCGTCTGGGAGGCGCACGCGGCGCGGCGCTGGCGCTGGCGACGCTGGTCTCACTGGAGCGTGACGCGAGCGGGCGCCCGCCGTGGCGGCGGCGGCCCGCTCTCGCCGGAGGCGGGGGGGCGAACGCCGTCGCGCGGATCGCCCCGGCGGGAGAGCGCCGCGCGACGGTCGTGCTGGTCGCGCACGTCGATGCCGCAAAGACCGGTCTCGCCTGGCATCCGCGACTCAACGAGCACGGCGCCGCCCGCCATCTGCGCACGCGGCGCGTCGACCCGGTCATGGGGCTCCAGGGGCTGGGGCTCGTCGCCGCGACGGCCTCGTCCGTCCTGCCTCGCGGATCGCGTCCGCGCCGCGGGCTGGGCTTCCTCGCAGCTGGCCTGAACGGCGCCGCGACGGTCCTGAACCTCGACATCGCGCGCTCACCGGTCGTTCCCGGTGCGAACGACAACGCGACCGGCGTGGCCGCGGTCCTCGACCTCGCCCGCGCGCTCAGCGCGGAGCCGCTCCGGCACGTCGAGGTGCTGCCCGCGCTGGTCGGCTGCGAGGAGACCGGCATGGGGGGCATGCACGCCTATCTCGCCGGGCGGCGCGATCGGCTCCCAGCCGCCTCGACGCTCGTGCTGAGCCTCGACACGCTCGGCTCGGGCACGCCGATCCTGGCCGCCGCGGAGGGCGCCGTCGCGACCCATCGCTACCGCGACCGCGACCTCGCGCTGGCCGACGAGGGTGCGGCGATTGCGGGCGAGCCTGCCCCGCAGCGCTGGCGCATCGGCGGCTGGACTGACCCGCTGATCGCCCTGGTCGCAGGGATCCCGGCGATCTCGATGCTCTCGATCGGGCCCGGCTACTACCCGCACTACCACCACCCGACGGACGTCCCCGAGCACGTCGACTGGGATTCGGTCGCCGCGTGTGCGCGGATCGCTCACGGAACGCTGCGCGCCTTCGATCGGCGCTGCTGACGCGGCCGCCACCTCATGCGGCAGCGCGCTTCCGCGGCAGCGGCTGCCAGAATGCGCGGCGATGAGCTCAAAACAGCCGAAGAGCAAGCCGGGCCAGTCCGCGTCGTCGGGCGCCGAGAACAAGTCGCGCCGCAACGTCATCGTCGCCGTGGTGGTGGCCGTGATCGTGGCCGGCGCCGCCATCGCATTGATCACGTCCGGCGGTGACGATGACTCGACGACGAAGACGACGTCCGCGGCCGTCGTCAAGGGGACGGCCGAGACGAAGGCGCTGTTCGCCGGGATCCCGCAGAAGGGCAACACGATCGGCTCGCCAGACGCCCCGGTCACGATGTTCGAGTTCCTCGACTACCAGTGTCCGTTCTGCAAGGAGTTCGCGCTCACCACCTACCCGAAGCTCGTCCGCACGGCCGTAAAGGACGGGAAGCTCAAGATCGTGACGCGGCCGCTCGCGTTCATCGGGCCGGACTCGGAGAAGGCCGCGCGCGCCGCCTCGGCGGCGGCCCAGCAGAACAAGGAGGCGGCGTTCACCTCGCTCTTCTATTGGAATCAGGGCCAGGAGAACGCCGGCTACGTCACAGACGAGTTCATCGACAAGCTCTACGACGCCGCGGGCGTCGACAAGGCGAAGGCCAACGCGTTCCGCAAGAAGTCGGCGTCGCGCGCCGACCTGAAGGAGGGCCAGAAGGGCGCCGAGGAATACGGGGTCGTCAGCACGCCGTCCTTCGTTGTCGGCGAGTCCGGCGGGCCGTACGAGAAGCTCGACCTGAGCCTCGACGACGAAGCCAGCTTCGAAGCGATCATCGACGAGCTCGCGAAGTAGACGCCGGCCCGCAGATGGGCGCGACGCGGCGGCCCGGCCGCTCGCCGAGCCGACATGAGAGGATCGGACTCCCGACGAAACCAGGAGTCTGAAACCCGATGTCGACCGACAGCTTCGATGCCAGGGCCACGCTCTCAGCAGGAGGGCGCGAGTTCGAGATCTTCCGTCTGGACGCGCTGCAGTCGAAGTTCGACGTGGCGCGGCTGCCGTTCTCGCTGAAGATCCTGCTCGAGAACCTCCTGCGCACGGAGGGCAACGGTTCGGTCACGCGCGGCCGACATCGAGGCGCTCGCCGCCTGGGACGCCAAGGCACCGCCGAGCCGCGAGATCGCGTTCACGCCGGCGCGCGTGGTGATGCAGGACTTCACCGGCGTCCCGGCGGTCGTGGACCTCGCGGCGATGCGCGACGCGATGGCCGCGCTCGGCGGCGACCCGGCGAAGATCGAGCCGCTCGTCCCAGCCGAGCTCGTCATCGACCACTCGGTTCAGGTCGACGCCTTCGGCACCGCCGATGCGCTCGCGATCAACGCCGCGCGTGAATTCGAGCGCAACCGTGAGCGCTACCAGTTCCTGCGCTGGGGCCAGGACGCCTTCGAGACCTTCAAGGTCGTGCCGCCCGGACACCGGGATCGTCCACCAGGTCAACCTCGAGTACCTGGCGCGCGTCGTCTTCGTCGACGACGCGTCGCGGCCGGGCGTACCCCGACACGCTCGTCGGAACCGACTCTCACACGACGATGATCAACGGCCTCGGCGTGCTGGGCTGGGGTGTCGGCGGCATCGAGGCCGAGGCCGCGATGCTCGGTCAGCCGATGCCGATGCTGATCCCGCAGGTGATCGGCGTGCGGCTCGACGGCGCAGCTGCCCGAGGGCGCGACCGCGACCGACCTCGTGCTCACCGTCACCGAGATGCTGCGCAGCAAGGGCGTCGTCGGCAAGTTCGTCGAGTTCTACGGGCCGGGCGTCTCGCGGCTGCCGCTCGCCGACCGCGCGACGCTCGGCAACATGAGCCCGGAGTTCGGCTCGACCTGCGCGATCTTCCCGATCGACGCGCGAGACGCTCCGCTACCTGGAGTTCACCGGTCGTCCCGCCGAACAGATCGAGCTCGTCGAGGCGTACGCCAAGGAGCAGGGTCTCTGGCACGACGAGAGCAGCGACGAGCCGACGTTCTCGGACACCGTCGCGCTGGACCTGGGCGACGTCGTGCCCTCGCTCGCGGGCCCGCGCCGCCCGCAGGACCGTGTCGCGCTGTCGGACGCGAAGGCCGCATTCCGCGAGGAGCTGAAGGGTTACGCGCCGGAGTGCGAGGCGCTCGACGAGGAGGTCGACGAGAGCTTCCCGGCAAGCGACCCGCCGGCCTCGGCGGGGCCGGGCAGCGCCGCGCCGCAGCACGCCGCCAGCGCACCGCCGCCGATCGTGGCAGCGGAACGCGCCCGCGTTCCGGTGACGATGGCCGATGGGACCGAGACGTACCTCGACCACGGTCACGTCGTGATCGCTGCGATCACGAGCTGCACGAACACCTCCAACCCGTCGGTGATGCTCGGAGCCGGTCTGCTCGCCCGCAACGCGCGTGCACGCGGGCTGTCCAGCAAGCCATGGGTCAAGACGTCGCTGGCCCCGGGGTCGAAGGTCGTCACCGACTACCTGCTGCGCGCCGAGCTTCAGGACGACCTCGACGCGCTCGGCTTCAATCTCGTCGGCTACGGCTGCACGACGTGCATCGGTAACTCAGGACCGCTGCCCGAGGCGGTCTCCGAGGGCGTGCAGAGGGCGGATCTGGCCGTCTGCTCCGTGCTGTCGGGCAATCGCAACTTCGAGGGTCGCATCAACCCCGACGTGAAGATGAACTACCTGGCCTCGCCACCGCTGGTCGTCGCCTACGCGATCGCGGGCACGATGGACATCGACCTCGCCAGCGACCCGCTCGGCCAGGACGAGAGCGGCGCCGACGTGTACCTGCGCGACATCTGGCCCAGCGGCCACGAGATCGCCCAGACGGTCGAGGCCGCGGTGCAGTCGGACATGTTCCGCAAGAGCTACGCGCAGGTCTTCGACGGCGACGTCAACTGGAACGACCTCGACGTGCCGACCGGCGACCGCTTCGCCTGGGACGACTTCTCCACGTACGTCAGGCAGCCGCCCTACTTCGACGGAATGCCGCGCGAGCCCGTGCCGGTCGAGGACATCATCGGCGCGCGCGTTCTCGCGAAGCTCGGCGACAGCGTCACCACCGATCACATCTCGCCGGCCGGGGCGATCAAGCGCGACAGCCCTGCCGGCCGCTACCTGTCCGAGCACGACGTCGCCCCCGGCGACTTCAACTCCTACGGATCGCGGCGCGGCAATCACGAGGTGATGATGCGCGGCACCTTCGCGAACATCCGCCTGCGCAATCTGCTCGCTCCCGGTACCGAGGGTGGCGTGACGAGGCACCTGCCCAGCGGCGAGCAGATGTCCATCTACGACGCCTCGATGCGCTACCAGGCAGAGGGCACGGCGCTCATCGTGCTCGGCGGGAAGGAGTACGGGTCAGGGTCATCACGGGACTGGGCGGCGAAGGGGACCCGGCTGCTCGGCGTGTGCGCAGTGCTCGCCGAGAGCTTCGAGCGCATCCACCGCTCCAACCTCGTCGGGATGGGCGTTCTGCCGCTGCAGTTCGCCGACGGGCAGAACGCGGCGTCGCTCGGCCTTAGCGGCAGCGAGATCTTCGAGATCACCGGCCTCGCCGCACCGCTCAGCGCCGGGGACCTGCCGCGTCACGCGACCGTCAACGCGGGCAACGTCGAGTTCCAGGCCGTCGTGCGGATCGACACGCCGAAGGAGGCGGACTACTTCCGGCACGGCGGGATCCTGCAGTACGTGCTGCGCCAGTTGGTGCAGGCGTCGTAGTCGCCGTCGCGGCCGTCACGGTGTGCGCCGGCGGAGCGTCAGAGCGCCGAGCGCCAGCCCCAGCGCGCAGAACCCGAGCGTGACGGACGCGTTGGCGGCCGCGCCGGACCCGTCACCGGCGGAGAGGTCCGCGAGCGCCTGGTAGGCGTACGTCATCGGCAACAGGTCCGCGATCAGGCGCAGCGCCTGATCCATGCTGTCGCGGGGAACGAGCAGGCCGCACAGCAGGAACTGGGGCAGGATGAAGGCCGGCATGAACTGGACGGCCTGGAACTCCGTCGTGGCGAACGAGGACAGCCCCAGACCGAACGCCATGCCGAGTTCGGCGTTGATGATCGCGATCGCGATCAGCGCCGCGGAGGAGCCGTCGACCTCGAGTCCCAGCACGACCAGCGCAAAGGCGGACGCCAGCGTCGCCTGCACGGCTGCGACCAGCGCGAAGGCGAGCGCGTAGCCGGCTATCAGGTCGCCGCGCCGGAGAGGCAGCGTCATCAGCCGTTCGAGCGTCCCGCTCGTGCGCTCCCGCAACATCGTCACGGACGTCACCAGGAACATCACGACGAGCGGGAAGATCCCGAGCAGCGGCGCCCCCACGCGCTGGAAGGTCTGCTCGTCCTCGGCCAGCAGGAGCTTCAGCAGGCCGAGCAGCACGAGCGGCACCACGAGCAGCAGCGCGATCGTCCGCGGATCGCCGCGCAGCTGGGCCAGCAGCCGCCGAGCGGTCGCGAGCGTCGCGCTCACGCGCTCTCGCCCGAACTCGAGATCAGCCGGACGAACGCCTCGTCGAGGTCGTCGGTGCCCGTCGCCCGTCGCAGCCCGGCAGGCGTCTGGGCGGCGAGCAGCCTGCCGTCGCGCAGCAGCAGCACGTCGTCGCAGTGCGACGCCTCATCGAGCACATGGGTCGAGAGCAGCAGCGTCGCGCCGCCGTCGCGAAGCCGCTCGAACAGGGACCACAGGTCGCGCCGCAGAAGCGGGTCGAGCCCGACGGTCGGCTCGTCGAGCACGAGCAGCTCGGGGGCGCCGAGCAGGGCGCACGCGAGTGACACGCGGTGGCGCTGGCCACCGGACAGGCGGGCGACGCGGCGGCCGGCGAAGCCACCGAGGTCGACCGTGGCGATCGCGCGCTCGATCTCCTCGGCGCCGGCGCCGAGGATCCGTGCGACGTAGGCGACGTTCTCGCGAACCGTCAGATCGCCGTAGACGGAGCCTGACTGCGTGACGTAGGCGACGCGCCTGCGCAGTGCGGGCGTGCCCGCCGGGAGCCCGAGGACCGTCACCGATCCCGCCTCCACGAGCTGAACCCCGACGACGGCGCGCATCAGCGTCGTCTTGCCGCTGCCGCTGGGACCGACGAGCCCCGTGATGCGGCCGGCGGGCACGGTGACGTCGAGGCCGGGCAGAACGAGGTTGCCGCCTCGCCGGACCCGCAGCCCGCGGACCTCGATCGCGGCGCCTGACTGCACGGGGGCAGCGTACCCGCCTGCAGGTGGACGCCCGCCGTGCGCACGGATAGCGTCGGGGGCATGCAGATCCGCGCCGCAGTGCTCGAGGAGTTCGGCAGCCCGCTCGTCGTTCAGGACGTCGGGCTCGACGGGCCGAAGGCTGGGGAGGTGCTCGTCCGCGTCAAGGCCTGCGGGGTCTGCCACACCGACATGTACACGGCCAGCGGCGTCGATCCGTCCGGCTACGCGCCGACCGTGCTCGGCCACGAGGGGGCCGGAATCGTCGAGGCGGTCGGCGAGGGCGTCTCGTCGCTCGCCCCCGGCGACCACGTGCTGACGCTGTTCTCGCCCCAGTGCCGCACCTGCGAGCACTGCACCTCGGGCAAGACGAACATCTGCCTGGCGATCCGCGAGCAGCAGAACCTCGGCCACCTGCCCGACGGAACCACGCGGCTGCATCGCGGCGAGGAGCGGATCCGCCACTTCATGGGCACGAGCACGTTCGCGGAGGCGACCGTCATGCCGGAGGTCGCGCTCGCGAAGGTTCCCCGCGAGGCGCCGCTCGACGTGCTCTGCACGCTGGCCTGCGGCGCGACCACCGGGATCGGCGCCGCGATCTACATCGCGCAGGTCGAGCCCGGGTCGACCTGCGCGGTCTTCGGCGCGGGCCTCGTCGGCCTCGGCGCCGTCGCCGGCTGCAAGCTCGCCGGCGCAGAGCGGATCATCGTCATCGATCCGAGCGAGGGTCGCCGCGCGCAGGCGCGGGATCTCGGCGCGACCGACGATCTGCCGGGCGGTGACGGCGTCGTCGAGCAGATTCTCGAGCTGACGCGCGGATTCGGCGCCGACTACACGTTCGAGGCCACGGGCCTGGTCGCCGTGATGCGCCAAGCGGTCGAGTCCGCGCGCATGGGCTGGGGCCAGTGCGTGGTCGCCGGTGTCGCGGGCCGCGGTGAGACGCTCGACATCGTCCCGCGCTTCCTGATCACCGGCCGCCGTGTTGCGGGCGCCTCGTTCGGCGGCGCGCGCGGGCGCGACGACGTGCCGGAGCTCGCTCAGCTGTACCTCGACGGCAAGCTTCCGCTCGACCGCTTCATCTCACGCCATCTGCCGCTGGAGCGCGTCAACGAGGCGTTCGACCTGATGCATCATCAGGACGGGATCCGGACCGTCCTCACGTTCGACTGAGGCGCCGCCCGGTCGTCGATCCGGCGCCCGGCCCTTATAGGGTCGCTTCAGATGACTCTCCCGCCTCTGCTTCGCTCGCTGCTGACCGCCCACGGGCCGTCCGGATACGAGGCCGCCCCGGCCGAGGTCTGGCGCGACGCGGCGGGCGCGTTCGCCGACGACGTCTCCGGGGACGTGATGGGCAGCTCGACCGCTCGCGTCGCCGGGACGGGCGGCGGTCCGTCGCTGATGGTCGTCGGGCACATCGACGAGATCGGGCTGATCGTCACGCACGTCGAGGACTCGGGCTACCTGCGGGTCAGCGCGGTCGGCGGGTGGGACACGCAGATCCTGATCGGCCAGCGCGTCGTGATCGCGACGAAGGCGGGCCCGCTGCACGGCGTCATCGGCAAGAAGCCGATCCACCTGCTCCAGCCCGACGACCGCAAGAAGGTGCCTGAGCTCAAGGACCTGCACATCGACATCGGCGCCAAGGACGGCGACGAGGCGCGCGCGCTGGTGCGGATCGGTGACGTCGCCGTGATCGACGGCGAACCGGTCGAGCTCCCGAACGGGCGCGTCGTCTCGCGTTCGATGGACAACAGGCTCGGCTGCTACGTGGCCTTCGAGGCCGCCCGCCTGGTCGCCGAGGCCGGAGATGCCGCCGGAGACGTCATCGCGGTCGCCGCCGCCCAGGAGGAGACGGGCCTGAACGGCGCACGGACGATCGCCCATCGCCTGCGGCCGGGTGTCGCGGTCGCCGTGGACGTCACGCACGCGACCGACGCGCCCGGGATCGACGAGACGGAGATCGGCCGGCACCACTTCGGCTCCGGCCCTGTGATCGAGCGCGGAACGACGATCCATCCGAAGGTCACCGAGCTGCTGATCGAGGCGGCGGAGGCCGAGCAGATCCCCTACACGCTCTCGGCCTCAGCGCGCCGGACCGGCACGGACGCCGACGCCATCTTCATCGCTCGCGACGGTGTGCCGACGGGGCTCGTGTCGCTGCCGCTGCGATACATGCACTCGCCGGTCGAGATGGTGCAGCTGGACGACGTCGAGAACGCCGCGAAGCTGATCGCGGCGTTCGCTCGGCGGCTGCCTGCCGACGTCTCGTTCCAGCGCTAGCGGTCCGAGGTGCTCGTCCTGTTCGACATCGACGGGACACTGCTGCTGAAGGCTGCGGCCGAGCACGCGCTGGCCGTGCTCGAGGCGATCGAGGAGATCTGGGGTGTCGCGCCCGGCGACGATCTGAGGGTGGAGGCGGCCGGGCGCACCGACAGCGAGATCGCCCGCGAGATCCTGCTGCTCTGCGGCGTCGACGCGCGCGCGATCGACACACGGCTCGGGGACTTCCGCGCGGCCGCGGTCCGCCGCTACTCCAGGCTCGTCCCCGACGATCTCTCGGATCGCGTCGCTCCTCATGCGGCGAGCGTTCTGACCGGGCTGGCCGAAGCGGGCGGCTTTCGGCTGTCGCTGGTGACCGGGAATCTGGAGCCGGTGGCGCGGCTCAAGCTCTCCAGCGCGGGCATCGGACGGCACTTCGAGTCCGGTCAGGGCGGCTTCGGCTCTGACTCCGAGGACCGCAGCGACCTGCCGCCGATCGCCCGCACGCGCGCTGCGATCTGGAACGGCGGCGATCCGTGGCCGAGCGAGCGCACGGTCGTCGTCGGCGACACGCCGCGCGACATAGCCTGCGCGCGCGCCGACGGAGCGCACGTCGTCGCAGTCACGACCGGCCCGTTCGCGGCGGGGGACCTCGGCGGCGCCGACGCCGTGATCGGCAGCCTCGCCGAGCTGCCCGACGCGCTCGCCGCGCTGATGTGACCGACCGCGCCGCTGCGTCAGCGGGGCTCGGTGGGGTTCCTCCGGCGCTGGGCGTCGCCGAGTTCGCGCGCGAACACCAGCAGCTGCACGCCCTCCATCGGCGACCAGTCGCGTTCCGGTGACCGTGCGAAGCCCATGCGCTCGTAGAGGTGGTGCGCCGCGACCATTCCCTGAGGGCTCGAGCACACCAGCCTGCGGCGCCCGAGATGCCGGGTCAGCTCGAGCATGTGCCCAATCAGCGCCTTGCCCGCGCCGCGTCCGCGCGCCTGCGGAGCGACGGCGAGCATTCTGAATTCGGTCTCGTCAGCGCGGGAGATCTCGCGCAGGGGACCTGGGCCCGAGATGAACGTGGCCGTTCCGAGCAGCTCGTCGTCGTCGATGCACACGAGCAGCCGGGCGTCACGCGCACGCGCCGGCGCGTCGCGCAGGATCTTCGCGTAGCGCTCAGAGGCGAGCTCGCCGTAGGCCTCGACCGTAAGCTCGCCCGCGGCGCTCAGCTCGGCGGCGCGCGCGTCGCGGACGACCACGGCGCTCAGCTGCGCGTCAGGCGCTTGTAGGTCAGGCGGTGGGGCCGGTCGGCCTCGGCGCCGAGCAGCTCGCGGCGGTGCTCCTCGTAGGCATCGAAGTTGCCCTCGAACCACGTCACCTGCGAGTCGCCCTCGAAGGCGAGCACGTGCGTCGCGACGCGGTCCAGGAACCAGCGATCGTGGGAGATGATCACCGCGCACCCGGCGAAGCTGAGGACGGCCTCCTCGAGGGCGCGCAGCGTGTCGACGTCGAGGTCGTTGGTCGGCTCGTCGAGCAGCAGGACGTTGCCGCCCGCGCGCAGCAGCTTCGCGAGGTGCAGGCGGTTGCGCTCCCCGCCTGAGAGCTTGCCGACCTTCTTCTGCTGGTCCGAGCCCTTGAAGTTGAACGACGAGGTGTACTGGCGTGAGTTCATCCAGTTCTCGCCGACCTTGATCTGGTCCATCCCGCCGGAGATCTCCTCCCAGACGGTCTTCTCGGCGTCGAGCGCGTCACGGCTCTGATCGACGTATGCGAGCTCGACCGTCTCCCCGACGCGCAGCGTGCCCGCGTCGGGCTCCTCCTGGCCCGTGATCATCCGGAAGAGCGTCGTCTTGCCGGCGCCGTTCGCGCCGATGATGCCGACGATGCCGCCGCGCGGCAGCGAGAACGAGAGGTCCTCGATCAGAAGGCGGTCGCCGAAGCCCTTGCGCAGGCCCTCGGCCTCGACCACGACGTCGCCGAGCCGGGGCCCGGCCGGGATGTGGATCTGGACCTGGTCGAGCTTGACGCTCGCCTCCTCTGCCAGCAGCGCGTCGTAGTTGGACAGGCGCGCCTTCTGCTTCTTCTGGCGGCCCCTGGGGTTCTGGCGCACCCAGTCGAGCTCTGCGGCGATCGTCTTCTGGCGCGCGACCTCCTGCTTCTCCTCGAGTGCGAGGCGTGCCTGCTTCTGCTCGAGCCAGCTCGAGTAGTTGCCCTCGTAGGGGATGCCGCGGCCACGGTCGAGCTCGAGGATCCAGCCGGCGACGTTGTCCAGGAAGTAACGATCGTGGGTCACCGCGACGATCGTGCCCGCGTACTCGGCGAGATGCCGCTCCAGCCAGGCCACGGACTCGGCATCCAGGTGATTGGTCGGCTCGTCGAGCAGCAGGAGGTCAGGTCGCTGGAGCAGCAGCCGGCAGAGCGCGACGCGCCGCCGCTCACCGCCCGAGAGCCTCGTGACGTCCGCGTCCCCGGGCGGCAGGCGCAGCGCGTCCATCGCGTATTCGAGCTGCGTGTCGAGGTTCCACGCGTCGGCCGCGTCGATCTTCGACTGAAGGTCGGCGAACTCCTCGGCGGTCTCGTCGGAGTAGTTGGCGGCCAGTTCGTTGAAGCGGTCCAGCAGCGCCTTGGTCGCGGCGACGCCCTGCTCGACATTGCCCTTCACGTCCTTGGCGTCGTCGAGCTGCGGCTCCTGCTCCAGCAGCCCGACGCTGGCCTCCGGGGCGAGCTGGGCGTCGCCGCGGTAGTCGGTGTCGATCCCGGCCATGATCTTCAGAACGCTCGACTTGCCGGCGCCGTTGTAGCCCAGCACGCCGATCTTGGCACCGGGCAGGAAGGCCAGCGTGACGTCCTTGAGGACGGTCTTGTCCGGTGGGTAGGTCTTGGACAGCTGGTGCATCGTGAAGATGTACTGGTGGGCCATGGGCGCCACGATAGAGCGCCTGCGATGCTGTCCCGCCGTGGAAACCGAAGGACTCGCCATTCGCCTGCGCGGCATCGTCAAGCGCTATGGCGAGATAACCGCCGTGAACGGGCTCGACCTGGATGTGCCGGAGGGCGAGTGCGTCGGGCTGCTCGGTCCCAACGGCGCGGGGAAGTCGACGACGATGCGCGTGCTGACGGCGCAGTCGATCGCCGACGAGGGCGAGGTCACGGTCCTCGGCTACCCGCTGCCGCGCCGCTCGAAGGCTGCGCGCGCGGAGATGGGGGTCGTGCCGCAGCTCGACAATCTCGACACGACGCTGACCGTCGAGCAGAACCTCGTCGTCTTCTCTTACCTGTACCGGGTCCCGGGCGCCGAGCGCCAGGAGGCGATCGAGCGCGTCCTCGCGATCGCGAACCTCAGGGACCGGCGCGACGCGAAGGTCGACGAGCTGTCCGGCGGCATGCGCAGGCGCCTGCTGATCGGGCGGGCGCTGATCCACCGTCCGCGGCTCGTGCTGCTCGACGAGCCGACCGTCGGCCTCGACCCGCAGGTCCGGCAGGAGCTGTGGGCGCTGATCGACCGCCTGCGCAGCGAGGGGACGTCGATCCTGATGTCGACGCACTACATCGAGGAGGCCGAGCGTCTCTGCGACACCGTCACGATCGTCTCGCACGGGCAGGCCGTGGCCGTCGGGCCGCCGCGCGATCTGATCGAGCGCTACACGGGCGGCGAGGCGGTCGAGATCTACGGGCCGCCGGCGAAGCTGGCCGAGGTCGAGCAGGAGATGGCTTCGCGGGGCCTGAGCACCAGGCGAACCGGGACGTCGGTGGCGGTGCTGGGCGCCGGCAACGGCGACTCGCCGGACGGTGAGCGCCGGCCGGCCAACCTCGAGGACGTGTTCGTCCTGCTGACCGGGGAGGAGATCGCGTGAGCGCACACGCGGATGCGCAGGCCGGCGTGCCGTCCGGCGGGCGCTCGCACGAGGAGCCCGGACGCCTGGATCGCTCGGCGCTCGCGGGCGTCCTCGCTCGCGAGATCATCAACTTCAGCTCCTACTGGCGCTCGACGACCTTCTCGTCGACCGTCGAGCCGACGATCTACCTGCTGGCCTTCGGTTTCGGCTTCGGATCGATCGTCTCGACGGTCGCCGGCTACGACTACGTTCAGTTCGTCGGAACCGGGACCGTCGCGACCGCGGTCCTCTTCTCGAGCATCTTCCCCGCGATGTTCGGGACGTTCGTCAAATACCAGTTCCAGCGCACGTACGACGCGATCCTCGCGGCCCCGGTCGACACCGAGGAGCTGGTCACCGGCGAGGCGCTGTGGCTGGCGATGCGGGCGTCCGTCTACGGCTGTACGCCGATGCTCGTCGCGATGGTCTTCGG
The DNA here is from genome assembly GCA_963714935.1 of uncultured Actinomycetes bacterium. Lineage (GTDB taxonomy): Bacteria > Actinomycetota > Thermoleophilia > Solirubrobacterales > Solirubrobacteraceae > F1-60-MAGs163. The sequence continues at coordinate 1,106,429 of CAVQQA010000001.1, read as the reverse complement.
GCTCGACCCGAGCTGGGGAATGCTGGCCGTCCCGATCATCAACTTCGTCGCGGGCTTCGGCTTCGCCTGCGCAGGGATCACGATCGCCGGCCGCCTCAAGGGGATCGAGAACTTCAACTACGTGACCAGCGCGGTGATCACGCCGCTGTTCCTCGTCGCCGGAACGTTCTTCCCGCTCTCACAGCTTCCGCAGTGGGTGCAGGTGCTGGCCCAGATCAACCCGCTCTACCACGTCGTCGAGCTCGTGCGGCATGCCGTCTTCGGGTGGGGCGACGCGCTGACCGAGCTGTGGCACTGGTCCTACATCATCGCCTTCGGCCTGCTCATGTGGCGCGCCGGGATCCGCGCGATGAACCGCAAGCTCGTGGACTGATAGGGCGCGGGTGGTGGCCTGCCGCCTGTGCAGCGCGGCCGGGGCGCTCCCGCGGGGACCTCAAGTGCCCGCGGCGAGTGCTTGGGCGAGCGTGACCAGCAGCGCCTCCGGCTCGTCCGCCATCCGCCGCCAGGTGACGCGGATCACGCGGTAGCCGGCCGCCTGCAGTTCCGCGTCGCGTCGTCTGTCACGCTCGAATGCCTCGCGATGGGCGTGGTAGGCGTAGCCGTCGACTTCGACGACGAGCCGCTGGGCGCGCCAGAGCAGGTCGACCTCATGGCCGTGCAGAGGGACGTTCGTGGCCGGGCGCGGAAGCCCGGCCCTCGCCACGAGCGTGAGAAGCCGGCGCTCCGCCTTCGATCGCGTCATCGTCGGCTCGTCGACGAGGAGGCGCCGCAGTGCCGGCGCTCCGCGGCGACCAGGAGTGCGCTGCATCGCCGTCCGGATGTGGGCTCCGGTCACCAGGCGCAGCACGCGCGCACGCTCGACAGTGTCGGCCAGTTCCTGTGCTGAGAGAACCGAGGCCAGGTCGAGCAGCGTGCGTGCAGGAGCCGTCAGCGGCAGGCCGTGTCGCATGCGCGAGTCGGCGGCGTCGAGTCGCTGAACTCGGTGCACCCGCAGCCCGCGTTGGCCGCGTGGGCCGGAGCGCGTGGACGTGACGTCGACAAGGGGGTTGCGGGGCGTTGCCGGGAGCGCCGCCGCCGGCCTGCCGCGAAGCGGTGCGGCGGTCCCCGGTGGGGCGTCAAGAGCCCAGATGGCCCCCGCGGTACGGTGACTCAGAAAGCATCCGGAGCCGCACGCGATGAGCGCCGCGGTCTCCCGAGCGAGCAGCGGGGGGACGGCGTGCCCGACCAGGAAGACGCCGAGGAACAGGCGGTGAAGGCGGCCGTCCGCCAGGCGTCTCTCGATGCCCCGCCTCGTGACGTCGATCGCGAGCAGCTGTGCCCGCGAGATCGTTCCGCGTTGGCGCCCGGCGATCTCTGCGATCGCGAGTTCGATCGGCCGGCCGCCGCCCACAAGACGCGACGGTGCCCCACCTTTCGCCGGCTCGTCGCGCACGTGGGTTGGAACTCCGTCTGCCGGTTCAGGGTGCACAGGACGCCTCGGCTGCCTTCGGACACCCACCGAAGCACCAAGCCCACCCCAGGGGGTGGGCGAGGGGTGTCGGTTGCGATCTGAGCGCGCCCGAAGCACGTCGTGCACCTTGTCGTGTCACGGCATCAGAGTCCCGCGTCGCGGTCCGCCTTGGGTCCCGTGGGGCGTCATCCGCGGCAACCCGGTGGCCGTCCTGTGACGTTGCTGCGCTGTTCGGCGCCCGTGTCCCCGCGCCCGCACGCCACCCCCGCAATGCCCGCGCCACTCCCTCCCATTCCTGCCCGTCCCTGCCGATACCCTCGGCATCGTGGCGAAGATCCTCGACGTCGAGCAGGCGCTGCTCCTCCTGGAGCTCGATCCGCCGTTCGAGAAGCGCGACGTTCAGCTCGCGCGCCGCCGTCAGGCGAAGGTCTGGCACCCGGACCTCGCGCCGCCCGGGAAGCAGGTCGCGCACGAGCGTCATCTGAAGGCGATCAACGAGGCCGCCGACGAGCTCGAGCGAATCGCCGAGACCTCGCGCGGCGGCAAGGTCACGCGCAACGCGGTCAAGGTCAGCGCCGCCGCGGCGCGAGCCGCGCGGGAGGAGGCCGGTCGCCGGGCCTACGAGGCCGAGCAGCGCGCCCGCGCTTCCGCGGCCGACCGCGCCGCCAACGACCCGTTCGGCGCTCGCGTTCCCGACCACTCGGTCGTCCATCGTTACGCGCGCTGCCTGTCGTACCCGGAGTGGGGCGTCGGCACGGTCAGCGGGATCTACTTCACGGGCGAGGGCGATGACGTCCAGCAGTGGGCGCGCGTGCGCTTCCAGCCCGGCGTGCGCACCGTGCCCGCGGGCTCGCTCCAGTTCGTCGACTTCAGCAAGCCGGACCCCGGCGCCGAGCGGGTTCGGCGCTTCATGACCGCGGCACAGCACGCGATGGCGGAAGGGGACTTCCCGCTGGCGGCCAAACGCCTCGTCTACGCGCGCGATGCCGACCCGCGCAACGCCGCCGTGCTGCGTCTCATGACGCTGGCGTTCTGGCAGGGCGGCGACCTGACGGCGGCCGGGCGCGCCGTTCGCGACTGGGCGCGCGTCGAGGGCGAGCGCCCCGCTCCACATCGCTTCGCCGCGCGCATCTACGAGGACATGGGGGCGGTCGACCTCGCGGCACAGGCAGCCGAGCGAGCCGCTCAGCGCGCCCCGCAGGATGCCGACGCCTGGGAGCGCGTCGGACGCCTGCGGCTGCGTCTGATGGACCGCGGCGGCGCGATCGAGGCGCTCGAGCGTGCCAGGCGGCTGGGCCCCAGCGTCGACGGCCTGCTCGACCTGGCGCTGGCGCGCCATCTCGCCGGTGACCTGGGCGCTGAAGTGACCGCGTGTGAGCAGGCGACCTTCCTGAACGGCGACTCGGCGATGGCGTGGTCGCGCTACGCACACGCGCTCGCCAGGACCGATCGAGTCAGCGATGCGATCGCGGCGGCGCAGCGCGCGCTCGACCTCGACTCCAGCGACGCGGAGCTCGCGGACCTGCTCGAACGCCTGCGCGCCGCGCTGCCGCGCGTACTGCCCGCAGCCTGAGCGTCCAGATCGCGTCCGCTCCCGGGGCGCTTCTCTACAGGCCCGTCAGGCCTCTGCCGAAGGGATCGGTGAGTGACTTCGCCGCCTGTCATCCGGTTCCGCCTGCGCCGAGCGCTGCTTGCCGGCCTCGCCTGCGTCGGCCTCTCTGCCGCCGCTGCCGCCCCCGCCGGTGCGACCGAGCTGGGGATCAACGCCGTGGGGACGTGGGGCGGTCCCGCAACGGAGCAGGCCTCGACGCTCGGCGTCGGCTGGGTGCGCTCGTTCGTGCGCTGGGACCAGATCGAGCCTGCCGGCCCCGGCCGCTGGGACGCCGGCCAGATCAGCGCCGTCGACGAGCTCGTCGAGAGCGCTCGCCTGCGCAACGTCAAGGTCCTGGTCGTCGTGCTCGGGGCTCCCACCTGGGCCAACGGCTCATCCGACGCCTTTGTGCCCCCGCGCGACCCCAACGACTTCGGGCGCTTCCTGGGGGCCATGTCGGCGCGCTACAGCGGCCGCATCGCGGCCTGGGAGATATGGAACGAGCCCGACGACGGGCAGTTCTGGCACGCCCCCGTGAGCGCCGCCGCCTACGCGCCGATGCTGCGCTCCGCCCACAGGGCGATCAAGGGCGCCGACCCGGCGACGCTCGTGCTGGCGGCTGCGTCGACCGGCAACGACTACCCGTTTCTCGAGGATCTCTACGCCGCCGGCGCCGGCGACTCCTTCGACGGCGTCGCCTCGCACACGGACACCGCCTGCCTGATCACCTCGCCCGACCAGTACTACCGCGAGAACGGCCGCGTCGGGCGCTTCAGCTTCCTCGGTTTCCGCGAGACCCACGCGGTGCTCGAATCGCACGGTCACGGCGACCGTCCGATCTTCCTCACCGAGATCGGCTGGTCTGCGACAAAGCTGCCGTGCGAGCGCGGCGCGAGCGCGGGGAAGAAGGCGGCCGGCGTGAGCGAGGCCCAGCAGGCCGCGTACCTGAAGCTCGCCTACCGCTGCCTGAATCTCTACCCCTACGTCCGCGCCGCGCTGTGGTTCAGCGCACGCGACGTGACGGCGCACGACACCGAGCTCGGTCGCTACGGGCTGATGCGCTGGGACGGCTCGCACCGTCCCGCGTGGGATGCGCTGGCAGCGGTCGCGCGCAGCGGCCCGGGGCCGGGCGAGTGCGGGGACTTCACCGCGCCGCGCGTGAGCGTTCAGGCGCCGACCGCGGGCGCGGTCTACGACCGCTCACTGAAGATCCGCGTGGCCGCTCGCGACGACCAGAGCCGGCTGGGGCGCATCACGCTCTACGCGAGCGGGCACAAGATCCGCAGCTTCACCGACGGCCTTCGCAACGGCAAGCCGGTCGAGATCGAGTGGATGGGCGCGCGCAACCTGCCCTACGGCCCGGTCGACGTCACCGTTGAGGCACTCGACGAGTTCGGCAACACCACACGCCAGGCGATTCCGGTCACGAGAGTCGATCCGGCCACGATGCCCGCACTGCCGGCGAAGGTCGCAACACGGCTGTCCGGTCGCGGGCTCGTGCGCACGGTCAGGGGCAAGGTCAACGCGCCGGGAGCCGCCTTCCAGCCCAAGGGCAAGCTGCGCATCTCCTGGCAGTACAGGCGCAAGCGACGCTGGGTGACGCTGCACAAGCGCAGCAAGAACGCGAACCGCCGCTTCAGCTACCGGCAGCGGCTGCGCAAGCCCGGGCGCTGGCGCATCGTCATCGAATACCGCAGCGCCCCGCCGTTCAAGTCGTCGAAGACCGTTCTGCGCTCGTTCCGCGCTCGCCGCTGAGCGGCCACTCGGCGCCGCCCCACCACCCGTGCTGGAGGCGAAGCCTGGGCGCGTCGCCGGAAGCTCGGGCGTCAGGCGCTCGAAGTACGGTTCGCCGATGCGCCTGGTCGTCGCCCGCTGCGAGGTCACCTACACCGGTCGGCTGACGGCTGTGCTGCCGGAGGCGTTGCGGCTGCTGATGATCAAGTCCGACGGGTCCGTGATGGTCCACGCGGACACCGGCGGATTCAAGCCCCAGAACTGGATGACGCCTCCGACGGTCATCGAGGAGGATGCCGATCTGCTCGTGGTCCGCAAGCGCGCGGGCAAGACGGAGGACCGCCTCGAGATCCGGATCGCGGAGGTGCTGTCCGACGTGACGCACGACATGGGCGAGGCGGCGGACCTCGAGAAGGACGGCGTCGAGCGTCACATTCAGGAGGCGCTCGCCGACGCACCTCAGTTCTGCGGCGAGGGCTTTCGGCTGGTGCGCCGGGAGTGGCCCACGGACATCGGCCCGGTCGACCTGATGTGCCGCGACGAAGACGACGACTGGATCGCGGTCGAGATCAAGCGCGTCGCGACGATCGACGCGGTCGAGCAGTTGACGCGCTATCTGGAGTTCATCCGCCGCGACCCGGCGATGGGCTCGTGCCGCGGTGTGCTCGCCGCCCAGCAGATCAAGCCGCAGGCCCGCACGCTCGCGGAGAGCCGTGGTCTCTCGTGCGTGGAGGTCGACCTCGCCGTGCTGCGCGGTGAGCGCGAGCCGGAGCTGACGTTGTTCGCCGGGTAGGGCGCCTCAGTCCGCGGGCAGCGCGTCGGTGAAGGCCTTCAGCGCAGATGCGTCGCGCAGCGGCGGTCCGTGCCCGAACAGCACGAGCCTCGGCTCCAGCGCGGCCAGGCGCCGCTCGCTGCGCCGGTTGAGCGGCTGGTCGTACGTGAAGGTCCCGATCGGCTGACGCAGGCCGTAGCGCGTCGTTGTGACGTTCATGTTGAAGAAGACGTCGCCGCAGATCAGCGTGCGATCGGACTCGCGCCAGAACGAGAGGTGGCCGGGGCTGTGGCCGGGCGTCTCGAGCACGGCGAAGCCGTGTCCGAGCTCATCGCCCTCGCTGCAGCTCGCGGTCGGGCTCGACGGCCGGCGACCCGAGCGCCGACGCGAGCATCGACCCGCCCGGGAGGCTCGGCGGCGGGATGACCTTGCCGCTGCGCAGCGCCTCCGCGTCACCGGCGCCGACGTGACCGGGACGCCGAGCGTCTCCTTCACGTGCTTGGTGCCGCCGGCATGGTCGTTGTGGACGTGCGTCAGCACGTGCGCTCGTCACGCGCCGCCCGCTGACCTCCTTGACGACCTTCCTGCCCTGCGGCTTCATGCCCGCGTCGACGAGCACGTCGCCGACGAGATAGGCGTTGATCGAGGTTGCGCGGCGGCGAGCGCGATCTGCCAGACGTCCTCGGCGAGCTGCTGCATCGCGCCACCCTACACCCGGCCCGCGAAGGTGACGCAGGCGTCATAGAGTGCCCGCCATGTCCGAACAGAACAGCTCCCCCGTCCTCACCGAGCGCCGCGACAACGTGCTCGCTCATCACTCTGAACCGGCCCGAGGTCCGCAACGCGGTCAACAGGCGCTGGCCGACGGCGTCGCGGCGGCGCTCGACGAGCTCGACGCAGACGACGCGCTCGCGATCGGCGTGCTCACCGGTGCCGGCGGAGGCTTCTGCTCCGGCATGGACCTCAAGGCCTTCGCCGCCGGAGAGCGCCTTGGCACGCCGAGCGCGGCTTCGCCGGGATCGTCCAGCAGCCGCCGAGCAAGCCGATCATCGCCGCGGTCGAGGGCTTCGCCGTCGCCGGCGGGCTCGAGGTCGCGCTGGCGTGCGACCTGATCGTCGCGGCCGCCGGAGCGAAGCTCGGCATCCCCGAGGTCAAGCGCTCGCTCGTCGCCGCCGGCGGCGCGCTGCTGCGCCTGCCGCGCCGGCTCCCGGCCGGGATCGCGATGGAGCTGGCGCTGACCGGTGACCCGATCAGCGCCGAGCGCGGCTACGAGCTCGGGCTCGTCAACCGCGTCGCCGAGCCGGGCAGCGCCGTCGACGTGGCGCTCGAGCTGGCCGCCCAGATCGCGAAGAACGGCCCGCTGGCGCTCGCGGCGACGAAGCAGATCATGGACGCGCAGTGGGACTGGAGCGACGAGGAGTTCTGGCACAGGCAGGGCGAGACCTCGGGCCCGGTCTTCGTCTCGCAGGACGCGCGCGAGGGCGCGGTCGCGTTCAGCGAGAAGCGCGAGCCGGTATGGCAGGGGCGCTAGGCACGGCGAGCACTCGCTGAACCCGGTTCGCCCCACAGCGTCGCGAGCAGCGTGCGCGCGCCGCCGCGGTCGCGGTGCTCGCACAGGTAGATGCCCTGCCAGGTACCGAGCGCGAGCCGGCCCGCGCCGACCGGCAGGGTCAGCGAGGGCCCGGTGATCGCCGCCTTGACGTGGGCGGGCATGTCATCGGGACCCTCGAGCGTGTGAATCCAGGGGAAGCTCTCAGGAACGGCGGCGTCGAGCCACGAGCGCAGGTCGTCGGCGCACCTCCGGTGAGGCGTTCTCGTTCAGCGTCAGCGAGGCCGAGGTGTGCTGGAGCAGCAGATGACAGAGCCCGACGCCGAGCCGCTCCAGTTCCGGCAGCGCTGCGAGCACCTCTCCGGTGACGAGGTGGCAGCCGCGCGCCCGCGGCGCGAGGACGATCTCACGCTGGATCCACATCCGCCGGCAATCGTGCCACGCGCAGGTCGACGCGGTCACCCAGCATGGGAACGCCCTCGGAGTCCAGCAGCGCGCGCTGGCGCTCGCCCCTGGCGAGCGAGCCGTCCGCGCGCACGATGCGGTGCCAGGGAACGCGGTCGCCGTAGGCCGAGAGCACCGAACCGCTGAAGCGCGGGGCTCCCGGGGAGACGTCGCCGTAGGTCCGGACGAAGCCTTCCGGGATCGCCGCGACGCGGGCGAGCACCGCGCGCTCGCGAGCGCTCGGTTGCTCCTCGGTTTGGTGTGGCATGTCGCAACCCTGCCTGATCGCGTGCTCCGCCGCTGGTAGCGTCGCCGTGATGCGGCGCGGCACCTATTCGATCGTCGCGCGGGATCCCTCCACCGGCGACCTCGGCGTCGCCGTCCAGTCGCACTGGTTCTCGGTCGGACCGATCGTGCCCTGGGCGCGCGCGGGCGTCGGCGCCGTGGCGACGCAGTCGATCGCCGAGCCCGCGTACGGCCCGCGGATGCTCGATCGCCTCGAGCGCGGCCAGACGCCGGACGCCGCGCTCGCCGAGCTGCTGGAGGCGGACGACGCAGGCCGCATACCGTCAGGTGGCGGTCGATCGACGTCAGCGGGCGCTCCGCGGTCCACAGCGGCGCGGGCTGCATCGCCTTCGCAGGTCGACGCAGGCGGGGACGGCTTCTGCGCGCAGGCGAACATGATGGCCTCGGCGGACGTGTGGCCGGCGATGGCGCATGCGTTCGAGGCCGCAACCGGGCCGCTCGCGCGGCGTCTGATGGCCGCGCTGCACGCGGCGGAGGGACGGGGCGGTGACGTGCGCGGCCGGCAGTCGGCTGCGCTGCTCGTCGTTCCCGCCGAGGGCGAGGGCTGGGAGACGGTGCGCGATCTGCGCGTCGAGGATCACGACGACCCGCTCGCGGAGCTCGACCGGCTGCTCGGCCTGGCCGACGCCTATGAGCTCGCCGCGAGGGCGACGACCTCGCCGGCGCCGGGCGACACGACTGAGGCCGGGGCTCGCTACGAGCGTGCGAGCGCGCTGGCGCCGGGCAACGCGGAGCTCCTGTTCTGGTCGGGCCTCGCCGCTGCGCAGGCCGGTGACATGGAGCGGGCGCTCGAGCGCGTGCGTGCGCGCGATCGACGCTGCGGCCCGCGTGGCGTGAGCTGCTCGACCGGCTCGAGCCGGACATCGCGCCCTCGGCCGGGTCCGTCCGCGACCGGCTCGACCAGCGCTGACTCCTTTCCCCGGCGAGTTTGTTCCGGCTGTCGGAACGTTCTCGCCGACGCGGGCGCGGGCGCGCGTCCCCGGCGAGTTTGTTCCGGCTGTCGGAACGTTCTCGCCGACGCGGGCGCGGGCGCGCGTCCCCGGCGAGTCTGTTCCGGCTGTCGGAAGGTTCTCGCCGACGTCGGCGTGCGGGAGGCATGGCGCGTTCGCGCTCGATCGAGGCGCAGGCTGAGCGGTCAGCGCTCGCCGGGCGTCTTGCGCGGATACGCGCTTACCGGAATGCCGGTGTCGAGCGCGGTGCTCAGGATGCGGTGCTGCTCGGCGTTGTGAGCGGCCGGGTAGCCCTCGCCCGGCGAGGCGCGCTCCGGCCGGCCGACGTAGCCGAACTCGAGCTGCTCGGGCAGGATCTGCAGCAGGCGCGGGGACATGTGCGCGCGGGCGCCCATGTTGCGCGGCTCCTCCTGCACCCAGAGGACCTCCTCGAGGTTCGGGTAGCTCGTCGATCAGCTCGAGGATGTCCTGCCTCGGGGAACGGGTAGAGCAGCTCGACGCGGCCGATCGCGACGCGTCTCGTTGTCCTGGCGCTGCTCGTGCCCGATCGAGGTCGTAGTAGATCTTGCCGGTGCAGAGCACGAGCCGCGTGACCTTCTCCAGTCGGCACGCGCGGCTCGCCGAGCACGGGGAAGAAGCGCGTGTCGGACGAGGTGCTCGATGCGGTTGGTCGCCTGCGGCAGGCGCAGCAGCGACTTCGGCGTCATGATCACCAGCGGCCGCTGCTTGGCGATCAGCGCCTGGCGGCGGAGCAGGTGGAAGTACTGCGCCGGCGTCGTCAGGTTGGCGACGCGGATGTTGCCCTCGGCGGCGAGCTGCAGGAAGCGCTCCAGCCGCGCGGAGGAGTGCTCGGGGCCCGAGCCCTCGTAGCCGTGCGGCAGCAGCAGCGTCAGGCGCGAGGTCTGGCCCCACTTGGCCAGGCCGCTGGCGATGAACTGGTCGATGATCACCTGCGCGCCGTTGGCGAAGTCGCCGAACTGCGCCTCCCAGAGCACGAGCGTCTCGGGCGCCTCCTGCGAGTAGCCGTACTCGAAGCCCAGGCAGGCGATCTCCGACAGCGGGCTGTTGTGCAGCTCGATCGGCGCCTGCGCGCCCGCCAGGTCGCTGGATCGGCGAGAACGTCTGACCGGTCTTCGCGTCGTGCAGCACGAGGTGGCGCTGGCTGAACGTGCCGCGCTCGACGTCCTGGCCGGTCAGCCGGATCGGCATGCCCTCGGTGAGCAGCGAGGCGAACGCCAGCGTCTCGGCGTGCGCCCAGTCGATGCCGCCGTCCGGGCCGAGCGGCCGTCGCGCCGCCGCTCGAGCTGCTTGACGAGCTTGGGATGGATCGTGAAGCCCTCGGGAGCCGTCAGCAGCTCGCTCGTTGAGGTCGCGCAGCGCGTCGGCCGGCACCGCGGTCTTGACCGTCGGGCTCGGCGGAGCGGTCGAGCTGGTACTCGCCGGTCGGCTGCTCGACGCCGCCGGCCTCCTGCGCGGCCTTGATCTGCGCCTTGAGGTCGCTGGTGCAGGCGCGTGAGCTCGTCCCAGATCTCCTGCTGCCAGCCGTCGACCTCCTCCTTGGTGACCGTCCCCGCCTCGATCGAGCCGTGTCGGCGTAGAGCTCGCGCCGCGCGCTCGTGGCGCTTGATCTGCGCGTACATCTCCGGCTGCGTGTACGCGGGCTCGTCGGCCTCGTTGTGGCCGAAGCGCCGGTAGCCGATCAGGTCGATCAGCACGTCGTGGCCGAACTCGCTGCGGAACGCCATCGCCAGCCGCACGGCGCGTGACGCAGGCCTCGACGTCGTCGGCGTTGACGTGGATGATCGGAACGTCGAAGCCCTTCGCGAGGTCCGACGCCCAGTGCGTCGAGCGTGAGTCCTCGGAGTCGGTCGTGAAGCCGACCTGGTTGTTCTGCACGAGGTGCAGCGTGCCGCCGACCTGTGTAGCCGTCGAGCGCCTGCAGGTTGAGCGTCTCGGCGACGACGCCCTGGCCGGGGAAGGCGGCGTCGCCGTGCAGGATGATCGGCACGGCGGCGTTCGGGTCGCGCGTCGCGCGTCGCGCCCTGGCGCTGGGTCTGGGCGGCGCGGGTGGCGCCGAGCACGACCGGGTCGACGAACTCGAGGTGGCGACGGGTTGGACTCCAGGTTGACGAGGATCGTCGCCGCCGTCGCGCAGCTCGTAGGCGCGCTGGGCGCCGTGGTGGTACTTGACGTCGCCGGTGCCGCCCTGCGGGATCTCGGTCACGGCCTTGACGACCTCGAGCGTCGAGGTGCCCTCGAACTCAGCGAAGATCGTCTCGTACGGGCGGCCGAGGTTGTGGGCGAGCACGTTCAGCCGCCCGCGGTGGGCCATGCCGATGACGACCTCGCGTCGCGCCGTCGGCGGCCGACAGCTCGATCGCCTCGTCGAGCATCGGCACGGTCATGTCGAGACCCTCGATCGAGAACTGCTTCTGGCCGAGGTAGGCCTTGTGCAGGAAGCGCTCGAGCGCGTCGACGGCGATCAGCCGGCGCAGCAGCGCGTCGCTGCTCCTCGGCGCTGCAGCGCGCGCGCGGAACGCGCCGGTCTCGATCTTGCTCGCGCAGCCAGACGCGCTGGCGGTGGCTGGCGATGTGCTCGATCTCGTAGGCGATCGTGCCGCAGTACGTCTCGCGCAGGTGCGGGAGCGCCTCCGCGAGGTTGTCGCCCGGCACGTAGATCCGCAGGACCTTCGACGGGATGCGGCGCATCAGCTCGGGCGTCAGGTGCGACCGTGTCCGGATCGAGCGCCGGGTCGCCGGTCGGGCTCGCTGCCCAGCGGATCGAGTCGCGCGGCGAGGTGGCCGTGCGTGCGGTAGGCCTTGACGAGCGAGGTGGCGGCCTGGACGGCCTGCAGCAGCTCCAGGTCGACGTCCTCCGGCGTCGCGGTGCGGGCGCGCCGCGGTCGCCGCAGCGGCGGCGGCGAGCTGCGGCTGCGGCGCCTCGGGCGCCGGGCCGAGCGTGTCGCGCCGAGCGTCGCCGAAGACCGCCTCGTAGAAGCCGTGCTCGCCCTGCAGGTAGGCCTCGACCGCCTGCAGGAAGCGCCCGGACTCGGCGCCCTGGATGATGCGGTGGTCGTAGGTCGAGGTCATCGTCATGACCTTCTCGGCGCCGATCTGCGACGCCGACGTTGCCGAGCCCGACGCGGGTAGCGCGATCGAGCCGGTGGCGACGATCGTGCCCTGGCCGACCATCAGCCGCGGGACCGAGGCGATCGTGCCGATGCCGCCCGGGTTGGTCAGCGTGACGTTCGCGCCGACGAGGTCGTCGGCGGAGAGCGTGTTCGTCGCGCGCCTTGTCGATCAGCGCGTCGAACGCGGCCTTGAACTCTGCGAACGAGAGCCGGCCCGGCGTCACGGATCACCGGCACCATCAGCGTCCGCGAGCCGTCCTTCTTCTCGACGTCGACGGCGATGCCGAGGTTGACCTGCGCCGTCGTCGAGGCGGATGCGGCTTGCCGTCGCTGCTCCTCGAAGTGGTGGGCCATCACCGGCATGCTGCGTCGGTCGCGGCCCTCGCGATCGCGTACGCGATCAGGTGCGTGAACGAGACCTTCTGCCCGGCGTCCTTGAGCTGCTTGCGGCGCCCGTCCATCGCGTGACGGTGATCGTGCGGAACGAGGTCGCGGTCGGGATCGAGCGGCTCTCGTCCATGTACTTGGCGAGCATCGCCGCGCCGCCGCGGAGCGGCTGTCGCCGCTCCGGCCGCGGCTGCGCGGCTCCCGCGCCGTCGCCGGCGGCGAGAACGTCGGCCTTCGTCGATGCGCCCGCCCGGCCCGCTGCCGCTGACCGGCGCGAGGTCGACGCCCTCGGCGGCGGCGACGCGCGCAGCGACCGGCGAGACGCTGCATGCCGTCCGGCGTGGCCGCCGGCGGCGGTCGCCGGACGCGCCGGCTGCCGTCGGCCATCGCGAGGCGGCCGGCGCCTGCGGCGGCTGACGCCGGCCGGCGGCCGCCTCCATGCGCGCGATCACCTGGCCGACGGTCACGGTGTCGCCCTCGGCGGCGAGCAGCTCGGTGATCACGCCGGTCGCCGGCGCGGGCAGCTCGACGTCGACCTTGTCGGTCGAGATCTCGACGATCGTGTCGCCGTCGGCGACGGTCGTGCCGACCTCGACGTGCCACTCGAGCAGCGTCCCCTCGGTGACCGACTCGCCTGCGGCCGGGCGTGACGATGTCGACGATCTCGCCGGCCTCGTCGGCCGCCTCGGCCGGGGCCGTCTGGCCCTCGGTGGCCGAGGCACCGCTGACCGCCGAGCCGCCGTGCGAGTCGGCCGTTGCCGGATGCGCCCGGTCGCAGGCTGGATCTCCGCGAGCACGGCGCCGACCGTGACGGTGTCGCCCTCGGCGGAGTGGATCTTCACGACCGTTCCCGCGACCGGAGGCGGGCACCTCGGCGTCGACCTTGTCGGTCGAGATCTCGACGAGCGTCTCGTCGGCGTCGACGTGATCGCCCTCGGCCTTGTGCCACTCGAGGACGGTGCCCTCGGTCACCGACTCGCCCATCGCGGGCAGTGTGACCTGGACTGTGGTGGAGATCGCCATCTGGTTGTGCGCCGGCTCGCTGGCTGACTCTACCGTGCCGGATTGCAGGGGCGTTGAGCGTGGGTTCTCGCGCTGCGCGGGTGTGTCCCCATCCTGCGCACGCTGACGCTGCTCGCGGGTCGAACTCGTAGGACCCGAAGAACGGCCCGACGCCCGCCGAGCACCGCGACCGCGACCGCGGACCGCATCGAGACGACCCGCGCGCGCAGCGCCACGAGGATCAGCAGCACCATCGCGATCCAGCCGAGCCCGTGCGTCATGCCGAAAACGGTCTCCGCCTGTGCGCATGCCGGGTATCGAGCCAGACGGTGAGCAGGCATGCGTAGACCGTCGAATGGGTGAGAGACAGCCGCTTGAGGGTGACCAGCGAGAGGCTCCAGCCGCGCTGGGGAAGAGGAGTGGCCTGGCGAACGGCGCTCACGCTGCTCCGTCGAGCAGACGCGCCATCCGGCGCAGCGGCTCGTCGGCCTCGTCTGGCCAGTCCGTCGACGTCGGCCGGCCACCATGCGTGCTCGTCGTGCTCGGCGTCGCGCGTGACCTGCGCTCCCGGCGGGCAGCCACGCCTGCCCGATGAACATCACCATGTGCGTGGGGGAGCAGCACGAGCGCCTCGCCGCGCACCTGCTCCGGCGTCCACCGACCACTCCTCCGCGCAGCTCGCGCGAGAGCGTGTCGACCGGGTTCTCGCCGACCGTCGACCGCGCCGCCGGCGCCGAGCGCCCAGCGCCCGGGCCATGAGGCGAGCCAGGTGGCGCGCCGGCCGGCGAGCCAGCGCCCGTCGCTGTCGCGCACCGCGCACAGGGCGGCGACCGAGCGGCACGCGTCGCTCTCGACCAGTCGCAGCGACCAGCGCGCGGGCTGAAGCTCCATGATCAGCTCGCCGCCCGTGCCGACCGAGTGACTGACCAGGCGCGCCGCGACGCCGTCGTGGCTGGGCGAGCCGCGCTCGGCGAGTGCGGCGACGGCCGCGTCGGCCGCTGTCGTGACCGCCGGCGCCGGCGCGAAGGCATCGCTCATCCAGCGAGCGGTGACCTGGTCCGGTGACCACGGTCCGCGAGCGAGGATGCCGGGAGCTTCGCGCATTGGGTCAAAGGGTACGGGCGAGCGCCGTGGGTCGGCCGCGTCCGCGTGGGGTCGCGGCACGGCAGGTGGGAACACCACCATAGGATCGCGGCTCGTGAGCGGCAGGACGCGTAACAGATGGGGGTGGGGCTTCGAGGACGCGATGGTCGGCGCCGCCGAGGCAGCAGGCGCCGCCGAGCATCTGCCGGCGATGTTCGGGTTCGCCGCCGCCGAGCCGGAGGAGCCCGTCGAGCTCGACGATGCCGCACTGCCGGCCGTGCGACTCGCCATTCCGGCGGGACCGCTCGGCGAGATCTGCTCACAGTCCGCTGAAGAGCGTGCGGGCGCACGCATACGGCAAGTCCTACCTGGACACGATCCGCGCCTTCCGCGGCGTCTACGAGCACGCGCCCGACGTCGTCGCGCGGCCGCGCGACGAGCACGAGGTCGAGGCCGCTGCTCGAGTGGGCGGCGGGCGTCAACGCCGCCGTGATCCCCTACGGCGGCGGCACGAGCGTCGTCGGCGGAGTCGAGGCGCGCATCCCCGCACGCTTCGACGGCGCGGTGTGCGCTCGACCTCGGCGCGCTCGACGCGCTGCACGAGCTCGACGACGGTCTCGCGCGCTGCGCTGATCGGCGCGGGAGCGGCCGGTCCGCGGGTCGAGCAGCTGCTCGGCGCGCACGGCCTGACGATGCGCTTCTTCCCGCAGTCCTTCGAGCTGTCGACGCTCGGCGGCTGGGTCGCGACACGCGCGGGCGGGCACTTCGCAACGCGGCTGACGCACGTCGACGACCTGGTCGAGAGCGTGCGCGCGATCACGCCGGCCGGCGAGTGGGAGTCGCGGCGGCTGCCGGGGTCCGGGGCGGGGCCGAGCCCGGACCGGATGCTGCTCGGCTCCGAGGGAGCGCTCGGCGTGATCACGCGACGCCTGGGTGCGCGTACAGCCGCGCCCCACGCACCGCGCGGTCGCGCGCGGTGCGCTTCGGCTCCTTCCTCGGCGGAGCCGAGGCCGTGCGCGCGCTCTCGCAGTCCGGCCTCGACCCGCCAACTGCCGGCTGATCGACGAGCTCGAAGCCGCGCAGACCGGGGCCGGCGACGGCTCACACGCCGTGCTCGTGCTCGGCTTCGAGTCGACCAGCGGGCCGGTCGACGCCGCTCTGGAGCAGGGGCTCGCGCTTTGTCGCGAGCACGGCGGCGCCTGGGACGAGCCCGCAGCCGGTGACGCCGGGGGCGCCGGCGCCTGGCGCGAGGCGTTCATCCGCATGCCCTACCTGCGCGACATGCTGATTCGCCTGGGTGTCCTGGCCGACACGTTCGAGACCGCGATCACCTGGGACCGTCTGCCGGCCTTCCACGAGGCGGTGACCGAGGCGACGCGCGATGCGCTCGGAGGGCCCTGCCGCGTCACCTGTCGCTTCACGCACGTCTACCCGGACGGACCGGCGCCGTACTTCACCGTGATCGCGCCGGCACGCCGCGGTGACGAGGTCGCGCAATGGCACGAGATGAAGCGCGCGGCCAGTGACGCGATCATCGCCGGCGGGGGGACGATCACCCACCACCATGCCGTCGGCCGGGATCACCGGCCCTGGTACGACCGCCAGCGGCCGGATGCGTTCGCCGCCGCTCTGCGCGGCGCGAAGGCCGCTGTCGACCCTGCGGGGCTGCTCAACCCGGGTGTGCTGATCGACGTGTGAGCCGTCGCCGATAGGCTGAGAGCGTGAGCAAGTTCGAGTCCAAGAACCTTGCCGCGATCCGCGCTGCGCTGGATCAGCACAACGAGTCCTGCCCGGTTGCGGCCAACGCGATCCTGCTCAATCCGGTCGACCACGAGCTGATCGGCTGGGACGAGCTCTGGGGGCTGCCGGTGCTCTCCGACGAGCGCGTCCCCACGAAGCGCGTGCGCATCCAGTGCGACGGCTCGGCGTTCGGGATCGAGGAGGAGGTCACTGAGGCGGTCGCGCGCGAGCAGCCGCTGATCGTCCCGATGGTCGTGCCCTCCGGTCCCGGTCAGGATCCGGAGGACGTTTAGGCCGCCCGCCGGACGAGCCGGTCGGGGAGGCCCCTCAGCTTGACGGGACCTCGAGCCGCCGACCGAAAGCGCGCTCGAAGAGATCGACCTCGCGGGACGCCGCCCAGCGCGCGACGCGTGCCTCGCCGCCGGTGACGAGATCGAGGTGCACGGCACCGTCGCCGTTGACCGTCACGTGGGCTTCGTGCACGTCCTGGTCGCGGCTGCGTTCCAGATCCTCTGCGAGGCGCAGCAGCACCGAGCAGCGAGTCAGCAGTGCGTCGTCGCCGTCTCGCGTCAGCGCGCCGAACGGCCCGATCTCGGGCGTCCCCTTGCGGTGGTAGCGCACCATCTGGCCGATCAGCGCGACCTCGCGCTGCGTGAAGCCGGGAAGACCCGCATTCAAGACGAGGTAGCGCGAGTGCTTGTGGTGGTCGTCGTAGTCAACCGCCACGCCGATGTCGTGGAGCATGCATGCCGCTTCGAGCAGGCCGCGCTCGGCTTCGTCGCCGGCATGCAGCCCGGCGGCGGCGAGTTCGTCGAACAGCCCGAGCGCGAGACTCGCCACGTGCTGGGTGTGCGCCGGCGTCGCGTCGTACTGAGCGGCGAGATTGAGCACGCTGGATCGCCGCACGTCCCCGAGCAGCGGCTCGCGGCCGTCGCCGAGCAGCCGCTCGAAGAAGATGCCCTCGCGCAGGCCCGCCTCGGTCACTTCGATGCCCTTGAAGCCGCCCGCCTCGAGAACGGACTGGATGACGATCGCGCCGGCAAGAACGATGTCGCCCCGCGCCGGCTTGATGCCCGGCAGGCGGCGGCGTTCGGCGGGCGTGATCTTGCACATGCGATCCACGAGGTCGTCGAGCGGGCCGCGCTCGATGACGAAGCCCTGGACCCCGAACTCGGGGACTTCGAGCGTGCGTTGGATCGCCGTGGCGAGGTTGCGCACCGTCCCGCCCACCCCCACGATGCGCGGGTCGCGCGAGCCCAGCCAGGGCGCGCGCTCCAGCTTGCGAGCGACGTGGTCGCGAAGCCGCGTGACCTGCTTCGCGCTCGCGGGGCCATCGCCGGAAAGGAAGCGCTCGGTCATCCGGACGGCGCCGAGCCGCCATGACTCGAGCTCGGCCGCGGCGCGTCCTTCCACACCCACGATCTGCATCGAGCCGCCGCCGAGGTCGAGCACCGCACCGTCGCGCAGCTCGGTCGAGTTGACCGCTGCGAGGTATCCGGCTCGCGCCTCCTGCTCGCGCGAGAGCACGCGCACCTCGAGGCCGGACGCGAGTCGCACGCGCTCGAGAAACGCCTCCGAGTTGGTCGCCTCGCGGATCGCGCTCGTGGCTACGGCGTCGACTTCGCCTTCGCTCAGCCCGGACGCCTGACAGAAATGGGCGAAGACCTCGGTCGCGGCGATGGCGCGCCCGATCCCGGCCTCGCCCAGCGCGCCGGTCTTGTCGACTCCGGCGCCGATCCGCACCGGCTCGTAGATCTCATCGGTGCGCTTCCACCATCCGCCCAGCTGGCCAGGTCGCGGTGCATGGACGCTGAAGACGACCAGCCGGAACGAGTTGGACCCGAGGTCGGCGACCGCGAGCCGCGAGCCTGCGCCGCCGCCCAGGGACTCAGACGGCACGCTCGATGAGCTCGATGCGGTAGCCGTCGGGGTCGCGGACGAAGCACAGTCGCGGCCCGTTCTCGCTGACCGTGTACGGCGGCTTCTCCGGGGCGATTCCCTGGGCTGCGAGCCTCTCGAGCGTCTCGTCGAGCGCCGGCGCGGTTATCGCGATGTGGTTGTAGCCCGTACCGAGCTCGTAGCTGTCGACGCCGAAGTTGTAGGTCAGCTCCAGTCGCGGGCCGTCGCCCGGCAGGCCCATGAAGACATTGATCGCCTCGTCGCGGATCGGCAGCCGGCCGATCTCCTCGAACCCGAGTGCCTCATAGAACGCCACAGAGCGATCGATGTCACCGATTCGATAGCAGGTGTGAATCAGTTCGGCCATTGCTGGAGCCTACCCCGGCAGGCGCCGGGAGATCGAGTGCGGTCACAGAACGGCTGGGGCGGGCTCGAAGCGGAGCGCCGGTGTCGTAGCCTGCAGCGCATGGTCGTCGAGCGCTCCCTCCACCCTCAGTTCCTGTCGAACACCTACCTTGTCGGAGAGGAGGGCGGCGACGCGTTCTTCGTCGACGCCGGCGGCCCTGTCGAGCCGCTGATCGAGGCGGTCGATCGCCACCGCATGACGCCGACGCACGTTCTGCTGACCCACCATCACTACGACCACGTCTGCGAGCTCGACAAGCTGCTGCAGCGCTGGCCCGGCATGGCTGTGCTCATACACGCGGCGGAGCGCGCCGATGTCGCGGGCGTCACGGGCGAGATGACTCCCGGTCAGGTGGTCAGCGTCGGCCGGCTGGAGGTGACTCCGCTGCACACCCCTGGGCATACCGCGGGCATGCTGGCGCTGCTCGTCGACGGCGAGGTCTTCACCGGGGACACGCTCTTCAAGAACTCGGTCGGAGGCGTGCGGGCGCCGGGGAGCACGAGTTACGAGGATCTGCGCGAATCGATCATGGGGGTGCTGATGGAGCTCCCGCCGCAGACCGTCGTCCGCCCGGGGCACACGGACTCCTCGACGATCGCCGAGGAGTACGAGAACAACGCCTTCGTCCGTGTCTGGCGCGGGCTCGACCCCGAGGGTGATGAGCCTTGCACGGCGCTGGGCGCGAAGGCGACGCTCGTGCTGCTCGGCGACGACTACGACGGCGGCCACAAGGCGTGGGTGCGCTGGCCGGACGGACGCGACGACATCGTGCCGGGCTCGCAGGTTCAGCGCGAGGGCTGACCCCGCCCGGGCGGCTCCATGGCAGACGACGACGCCAGCGAGGTTCCGTCCTCTCGTCTCTGGCGCACCGCGGCGCTCGGACGGCTGGCCGCCGCGGAGGCAGCCAAGTACGCCGGCACGCGTGCCGCGAACCTCACGCGAACGCCCGACGAGGCGTCCGAGGCCCTCGGTCGCCGGCAGGTCGACGCCGCCCGCCAGATAGTGCGCGTTCTGGGCGGCATGAAGGGTGCTGCGATGAAGGCCGGGCAGGTGCTGTCCGTCGCCGATCTCGATGCCGTTCCCGAGGCCTACCGCGAGGAGGTCCGCGCAACGCTCTCCTCGCTGCACGACGCCGCCCCGGCTGTGTCGTTCAAGGAGATGCGGCGCGTGCGTCGAGCGCGAGCTCGGCGAGCCGATCGATCGCGTCTTCTCCGAGTTCGACCGGGAGCCGGTCGCTGCCGCGTCGATCGGCCAGGTCTACCGCGCGCGGCTCCGAGACGGCCGCGAGGTGGCCGTCAAGGTCCAGTACCCCGGCATAGACGCGGCGCTTCGTGCCGACCTCCAGAACCTCGGGCCGATGCTCCGGATCGCCAAGCAGATCATCCCGGGGCTCGACGTCGATGCGGTCGCCGACGAGGTTCGCGACCGCATGCACGAGGAACTCGACTACGAGCTCGAGGCCGACAACACGCGCGCGATGGGGCGCACGCACCGCGGGCACCCGTTCATCGTGGTTCCGGAGGTGGTGTCCGAGCTCTGTCGCGCGCGGGTCCTCGTGATGGACTTCGTCCGCGGCCGGACGCACGAGCAGATAGCGCTCCTCGGGCAGGCCGAGCGCGACCGTGTCGCGGAGATGATCTTCCGCTGCTACTTCGGGTCGATGTACCGGCACCGGCAGTTCTCCGGCGATCCGCATCCCGGCAATTCGCTGCTGCTGGACGACGGGCGCATGGCGTTTCTCGACTTCGGGCTCTTCAAGCGCATCAGCGCCGAGTCGGCGGAGACCGAGCTGGCGATACAGCGCGCCGGCATCGAGGGTCGCGGCGAGGAGCTGATCGATCTGATGGCCGCCGCGGGGATGCTGTCGCGACCCTGACCACGCGACGCCCGAGGGCACCCTGGCGCAGTTCCGCGGCTACACGTGGTGGTTCACGACGGACGAGGTCGTCGAGCTCGATCCTGGAATGGCGACCCGGATCGTGTTCGATTTCGCGGACCCCACCGCCGAGCAGTTCCGTCGCGTCCGCCACGAGACGCTTCCCGGGGAGCACGTCTTCGGGCGGCGCGTGGAGATGATGACGCTCGCCGTGATGAGCCGGCTGCGCCCGCGCGGCAACTGGTACCGGATCGCCCGCGAGTGGCTCTACGGCGACGAACCGATGACCGAACTCGGTCGCATGGAGGCGCGCTACTACGCGGCACGCCGGTGAGGGCGCGGATGCGCGGCGTCGGGCCGCGAGCGCGCCTGACGATGCTCGTGGTCGGCGCGCTGTCGGCGTTCACGATCATCGCGCTGTCGGGATCGCTGTCGACCGAGCAGGTCGAGGACTGGGTCGACGGCTTCGGCCCGGCCGGCCCGCTGGTCTTCATCGCGGTCTCGTCGCTGCTGACCGCCTGCTTCTTCCCGGGTCCGCTGCTCGCGGGCGCGGCGGGCCTGCTGTTCGGGACGGCGCTCGGAATGCCGACGGCGATCGTCGGCGCGACGCTCGGCGCGTCGCTCGCCTGCTCGCTCTCCCGCTTTGTCGCCGGGGACGCGGTCGACGAGCTCGGCGGCCCGCGAGTTCGCTCGCTGGCGGCGTGGGTGGGGCGGCGCGGCTTCGTCTCGGTGCTGTACGCGCGGATCGCCCCGGGCGTGCCCTTCAACCTCGTCAACTACGCCTGCGGGCTGACCACCGTTCCGATCGCGACCTTCGCCCTGGCGACCGCGATCGGGGCCGCGCCGCGGACGTTCGCCTACGTCGCGCTCGGCGGATCGTTCGGGGATTTCGGCTCCCCGGAGGCGATCATCGCGCTCGCGGTGCTCTTCGGGATGGGCGTCACCGGGCTGCTCGTCGCGCGCAGGGACCTGGTGCGCGAGCGTGCCGCCGCCCGGTCGGCCGCCGCGGACACGAGCAGCGACCTGGTGCGCGAGCCCAGCAGCGCAGACGCGTAGACCGATCCGTGGCCCGGGCCGCTCGCCCGCGGGCCGAGCCGCCGATCGTGCGGGGTGTGGTCAGCCGTGCAGGCGGCGCTGCTCGCGCGGGTCGCCGAGCCGCTGGACCTGGAACAGGCTCGTGCTTCCCGGGCGGCCGCTCGGCAGGCCGGCGGTGATGCCGACGCGCTGGCCGGGCTCGCACCAGCCGAGCTCGACGACGCGGCGAGCGGCGTCGGCGATCAGCTCCTCCGTCACCTCGTGGCGGCGCATCGACGCGGCTCGCACGCCCCACATCAGCCCGCAGCGGCGCACCGTCTCCTTGCCCGGCGACAGCGCGAGGATCGGCACGGTCGGCCGGTGGGCCGAGACCAGCCGCGCCGAGCGGCCCGAGAGCGTCGGCACGATCGAGCGCGTCGAGCTCGAGCTCGCGCGCGGCCTCGACCGCGCTGTGCGCGACGGTGTAGCTGGGGTCGCGCGCGGTCGCGTGCGCACGCGCGTGCTCGTTCCAGCGCCGGTAGGGCGCCTCGCGCTCGGTCGTGCGCGCGATCGGAGGCCATCATCGCGACCGACTCGACCGGGTAGGCGCCGACCGCCGTCTCCTGCGAGAGCATCACGGCGTCGGTGCCGTCGAGGATCGCGTTGGCCACGTCGGCGACCTCAGCGCGCGTCGGCCGCGCCGCGCGAACCATCGAGTCGAGCATCTGCGTGGCCGTGATCGAGGGCCGCGCGAGTTCGCCGCTCAGGCGCAGCAGGCGCTTCTGCACCATCGGCACCTCCTGGATCGGCAGCTCGATTCCGAGGTCGCCGCGCGCGACCATGATGCAGTCCGCGACGCGCACGATGTCCTCGGCGCGTGCCACGGCCTGCGGCTTCTCGATCTTCGCGATCAGCGGGGTGCGCGTGTGCTCGCGCACGTGCAGGATGTCCTCCGGCCGCCGCACGAAGCTCAGCGCGACGAGGTCGACGCCGATGCTCGACCCCGGCGCGCAGGTGTTCGAGGTCCTCCTCGGGCACCGCCGGAAGTTCGTCGGCCGGGCCCGGGATGTTGAGCCCCTGGCGCGAGGCGACTACGCCGCCGAACTCGACCTCGCAGTCGAACTCCCCGGAGTCGGGCCGGGTCTCGAGGACGCGCAGGCGCACCGAGCCGTCGGCGAGGTAGACGGACTCGCCGGCCTCGACGGCGGCGGCGAGCCCGTGCCAGCTGACCGTCATGCGTCGCGCGTCGCCGAGACCGGCGTCGGCGTCGGCGACGAACGTGACGGTGTCGCCGCCGCGCAGCAGGACCTTGTCGTCGTCGAGGAATCCGATGCGAATCTTCGGCCCCGGCAGGTCCTGGAGGATCGCCACGGGGCGCCCGGCGCGGCCGGCCGCCTCCCGGACCATCGTCGCGGTCTCAGCGTGCGACTCGTGCGACCCGTGGCTGAAGTTCAGGCGAGCCACGTCCATCCCGGCGTCGACCATCCGCACGAGCGTCTCGGGATCGCGCGAAGCCGGGCCGATCGTGGCGACGATCTTGGTGCGGCGTTCCATCGCCGCTGACCGTAGTGCATCGTGCGGAGCCCCCGCCCGCGCTAGCGTGGCTCGCCACGATGCCCCTGCTCACGTCGCTCGGTCTTGTGTCGCTCGCGCTCGCCGGTGTCTCCGGCTGGCTGGTCTACGCCGTCACCGAGCGGCCCGAGTGGTTTCGCGAGCATGGGATCCCGGCGCCGGGCCGTTTCCGCCAGATGCACCTGGACTGGGTGATGATGGGCCTGATCCAGATAGCGCTGCAGGTCGTCGCGCCCGACATGCCGGTCTGGATCCGCGCGATGATCGCGTTCGGCACCGTCGTCAACCCGCTGTTGTTCGCACCACTCGCATGGGGCAACGAGATCAAGAAGAACCCGGCCTACATGGCCGTCGGGCTGCTCTCGTTCCTGTCGCTCAGCATCGGCCTGCCGGCGCTGGCGGTGTGGGCGATCGTCTGAGCCGGCTCAGACGGTCACCTCGCCCTTGGGCAGGTGGCCGACGCGCGGGCTCATCGCCTCGCCGAGCGCCACCAGCGCGGACAGCGGACGGATCATCACCGTGAACTCGTCGATCAGGCCGTCGTCGTTGAAGTGCAGGTGGTCGAGACCGTGGATCGCCCTGTCGCCGACTCTCGCGCGGAAGATCAGCGCATGGCTGTCCTCGCCCTCGAGCTCGTCTACGTACGTGAAGTCCTCGAACACCTCGAACAGGTTCCAGAACAGCTCGGCGACGGCTTCGCGGCCGTCGAACGGCTTGAACGCGACGGGTGAGTAGAGCTGGCAGTCGGGGGCGAGGGCAGCGACCATGGCCTCCTGGTCGCGGGCTTCTACGGCGGCGCGGAATGGATGCATGGCAGGCACGCTGTCAGGCATCGCGGGCCGCGTCAACCGGTGGCGAGCCGGTCATGCGGTGGCGTCGCCCGGCGGATCGACGAACCTGCCGTCCTGCATGACGGTCTCACCATCCGCGCTGAGGCGCCCGCCGGCGCGCAGGTCGCAGATCAGGTCCCAGTGGAGCGCGCTCACGTTCCTGCCGCCGGTCTCAGGGTAGGAGCGCCCGAGCGCGAGATGGACCGTCCCGCCGATCTTCTCGTCGAACAGGATCGCGCCGATCGGCCGTGCGATCCCGAAGTTCGTCCCGATTCCCACCTCACCGAGCCGCCGCGCGCCCGCGTCGGTCTCAAGCGCGTGTCGCAGGTACTGCTCGCCGACCGTCGCGCGGGCCTGCGTCACCTCACCGTCCCGGAACTCGAGCTCGACGCCGTCGACGTCGACCCCGGCCGGCGACGACCGGATCGTGAAGCGGACCCGTCCCTCGGCGCTCGTCTCGCGCGGCCCGGTGAAGACCTCTCCGCTGGGCATGTTGCGCCTGCCGTCCGAGTTGACCCAGGTCCGGCCCTTGACCGAGAGCGTCAGGTCCGTGCCCTCGGCCTCGATGCGCAGCTCGCGGGCGCCGCCGAGACGTTCGATCAGCTCAGCCTGAAATGCGCGCAGGCCGCGCCATGAGCGCACTGGGTCCGGCTGGTCGAGGAACATCGCCCGGCGCACGAACGCGGCGAACTCGTCGAGTGCCATCCCGGCCTGCTCCGCACCTGCGGCCGTCGGCCACAACGTGGAGCACCAGCGCTTGTCCAGAGTCCGCTCCCGGAGCGGGCGCCGGGCGCGTGCGACGCGAGCGATCAGAGCGGGGTCGACGCTCGGCCAGCTCGCGCGGGTCGTGCGGCGCCTGGATCCCGAGCAGCGCATCGAGTCCCTTCGCCTGAGCCATCTCGAGTTCGTCGATTCCGTCGAGCTGCGGGTCGCGCGCGTGGGCGTAGTAGTTCGCGGCCTCGCCCGGGAGCTCCACGCGCAGCGTCGGCCAGGCCTCGCGCTGGAGGATCGCGCGCTGAAGCTCGAGCAGAAGCGGCCCGGCGAGCGCGGTCGATCGCGCGACGACCTTCTGGCCCGGCTGCACGTTGAGGCAGTAGCCGACGAGCAGGTCGGCCAGCGGCCCCGGGTCGAGGAACTCCGCGACGGTCGCGGCTGCGTCGATCGGTCCGGAGCGAGCCATTCAGGGCACCTGCACGTCCGGGAACCACTCTGCGCAGTGCGCCCGCAGCGCGTCACGCACGAACCTGCGCTCCTCTGATGAGGCGGCACGCAGCCGCAGCAGCAGCGCCTCGCTGCCCCTCCGTCGCCACGTCGTTGATCGTCCAGGTGAGCGCGAGGCGCTCGAACAGGAACTCGACGGCGCGCTGCCATGCGTCCTCCTGCGAGAGCGGGCTCCCGCTCAGCACCTGCGAATAGGCGGCGCGGGTCTTCGCCGTCATCACGCTGCGCAGGGTCAGGATCTGCGATCCGTCGGCCGAGGCGTGCTCCACGGCCGGCGACTGCGGCGGAGGGGTGCGCTCGCGGCGGCGCGATCGCCTGCCCATCGCCGGGTCGCCGCCGCTCTAGGTCGTCGCCGCCGCTGTCAGGAGCTGACCCCTGACATCGCCCTGAAGCGGGTTCGTGTGGCCCGGCCACGCGGACGCGGGCTCCATCTCCGCGAGCTTGCGCATCGACGCCTTCGCCTGCTCGGTGTCCTGGTTGAATGCCGCGTGCGGCGTGCGTGCCGCTCCCTTGATGCCGGTCTGCGGGTCGAGCGTGTAGAAGCAGTCGCTGACCAGCGCGAGGCGGTCGGACTCGCGCCACAGGCCGATCAGGCCGGGGGCATGGCCCGGCAGGTGGACGACCTTGAAGCCCGCGACCTCGTCGCCCTCCTCGAGCGTGCCGGCGATCTTGACGGGGCCGCCGTCCCAGGTCGGAAGCAGTCGCGGGAGCAGCAGCTTCCCCAGTCCGTTCAGACGCTCGAAGTGGAAGTAGTGGGCACCGCCGTCGCCTTCCGCGTCGGCCTTCTCCGCGGAGTGGCAGAAGACCGGCACGCCGAGCGCCGGCGCCGCGCCGCGGTGGTCCGCGTGGCTGTGACCGAGAACGACCCGCGTGATGCCGCCGAGTTCGACGCCCGCGGCGGCGATGGTGTTCGTCATCGCCCTGATGCCGGCGTCGAACACGAGCACGCCGGCACCGTCGCGAACGAAGTAGACGTTCATCGTCTTGACCGGGAAGCCGCCGCGCAGCAGCCAGACGCCTTCGGCTATCGCCTCGACCTTCCCTGCGAGCCTGCGCGCGGCCTTCGTCTTGACGTTGAAGGCCCGCTTCATGCCCACTTCGGGGGGTGATCCGTCCGGCGGCATCAGGCCGATTTGACGCGCCACCGTCATCCCATCGGCATAGGCGTTGTTCTCGAGGATCAGCCCGTCGCGGACGATCAGCACGTCGGCGCCCTCGATGAACAGCGGAGCCCCCGTCGCCTCCACGCCCTGGAACGGCTCACCGGTGAACGTGCCGCGCATCTCCCAGCGCACGGCCGCGCGGTCGTCCTGGACGGTCATCTCGACGACCCTGAAGTCGAAGTCGGGGAAGGGCGACATGATCCCGCTGAGGAAGGCGCGCACGCCGTCGGGCGCGGTCGTGTCGACCTGGCCGCGGACGTTCTCGCGTCCGCCCGGCTTCCACAGCGCGACCGCGGCATCGAGGTCGCGTCGGCCGACCGCGTCGAAGTACGCGGTCGCGACGCGCTCGGTCTGCTCGGCGTCGATCGCTCCCTCGTAGCTGGTCTTGGGTGCCTGCTGCACGTTCGTCATCGGGGGTCCTCTCGTCGCGCTCGTCTGGGAGGCAGGCTATACCCGTCGCGCCGCACGCAGCGCATAGGCTGGGCTGCGTCATGCCGGAGCCCACCCGCAAGCGCGAGCTCGGCCGAGGCGAGCGCGTGCTGCCCGGCGTCTGGCGCCTGCGCCTACCGCTCCCCTGGCCGGGCGTTCCGCACTGCAACGCCTGGGCGCTCGCCGCCGGCGACGGGATCGTCCTCGTTGACACGGGCATGCACGAGCCCGGCTCGTTCGCTCACCTCGAACGCGCGCTGGGCATGGTCAACCTGAGGATCGAGAACGTGCGGCTGCTCGTCTGCACCCACGCCCATTCGGACCACTACGGCCAGGCGGCGACGATCATCGAGCGGACGGGCTGCGAATTGTGGATGCATCCCGACCACGAGCACATGACACGCGCCGCGCAGGATCCCGATCAGGCGCTCGCGCGGCGCATCGAGGTCGCGCGCCAGAGCGGCGTGCCGGAGGCTCCGCTGCGCGCCTACGAGGAGTCGCGCAAGGGCCAGGGCTACGGCATCGCGGGCATCGTCGAGCCGCACCGCGACCTGCTGCCCGGCGTCGAGATCCCAACGGACCTCGGCGTCTGGAAGGTCGTGGAGACGCCCGGCCACGCTCCGTCCCACGTGTGCCTGTATCAGGAGGAGCGCCGGATCCTGATCTCCGGCGACCACCTCCTCGGGCGCGTCTCCCTGTACTACGACTACGGCTACTCGCCCGACCCGGCGGGCGAGTTCCTGCAGTCGCTGAACGTCGTCGAGGATCTCGACATGCGGCTGTGCCTGTCCGGGCACGGACGCACGTTCACCGACGTCGCCGCGCACATCACCGCCAACCGCCTGGTCGTCGCCGAGCGGCTCGAGGGTTGCGTTCGCGTGCTGGGCGAGAGCGGGCCGATCACCGCCTTCGATGCCGTGCCGCGGGTCCACGGGGCATCGATAACCCCGCAGAACGCGAACTGGTGGCTGTCGGAGACGCTCTGCTATCTGCGCCACCTCGAGGTGACCGGCCGCGCCGAGCGCACCTCCGGGGAGGGCGGCGAGCCGGAGCGCTGGCAACTCGCTGAGTGAGCAAGACCTTGACAGAGTCGTGTCAAGGTCGCGATAGGATCATCAACCAGTGCGCATCGATCAGATCCTTTCCAGCGGGGACGGGCCCGTCTTCTCGTTCGAGTTCTTCCCGCCCAAGACGCCTGAGGGCGAGAAGAACCTCTTCGCCGCGATCGAGCAGCTGCGGCCGCTCGACCCGGCCTACGTATCGGTCACCTACGGGGCCGGCGGCTCGACGCGCGGCAAGACGCTTGAGATCGTCTCGCGCATCCGCGACGACTACGGGCTCGAGGCGATGGCCCACTTCACGTGCGTGGGTGCGACCGTGGGTGAGCTGCGCGCGACGCTCGACGAGATGGCGAGCCTCGGCTTCGACAACGTGCTGGCCCTGCGCGGCGACCCTCCGCCAGGCGCTGAGGAGTGGACGAAGACCGAGGGCGGGCTGGAGTACTCGGCGGAACTGGTGGAGCTGATCCGCAGCGATTACGACTTCGCGATCGGCGCTGCCGCATTCCCCGAGACGCACATCCACGCCACCAGCCCCGACGATGACCTGCGCCACCTCAAGACGAAGGTCGACGCCGGCGTCGACTTCCTGATCACGCAGCTCTTCTTCGACAACGCCGTCTACTTCGACTTCGTCGCGCGCGCCCGGGCGATCGGGGTCGACGTGCCGATCATCCCGGGCATCCTGCCGATCACCAACGTGGCGCAGCTTCAGCGCATCACGTCGCTGTGCGGGTCCGCGCTGCCCGAGGGCGCTGCGCCGCGAGCTCGATGCTCGCAACGACGACGGCCAAGCGGTCTCCGATTTCGGCGTGGCCTATGCCACGCTCCAGTGCGCCGAGCTGCTGGCGGGCGGTGCGCCCGGAATCCACTTCTACACGCTCAACCGCTCACCGGCGACGCGGGCGATCCTCAGCGCGCTGAAGCTGCTGCGCCCCTGGGAATCGCCGCTCGCGGCGGCCACCGCGCGCGTCCGCTAGTCCGCGAGCGTCTCGATGTCGAGCCGTTCGGCGACAGCAGGCATGCCGTCGGCCCGCGTCCAGCGCACGTCGACCGAGTCGTCCTGCCGGTAGGTGCCGACGCCCCACGCGCCCAGCGCCCAGCGCCAGCCGCTGACCTTGTCCTTGCGCAGTTCCCTGCGGAACACGAGGCGCCCCCCGGCGATCTCGTAGTCGGAGCCGAGCGTCTGGGGGACGCCGTTCAGGAACACCTGGAACGGTGGGCTGACGCCTGCGGGGAGCTTGACGACGGAACGCGTCACCGGTGGCAATGATCGCACCGCGAGGCCGACGCCGACGGTCGGGCCCGCCGGGTCCGCCGCGCGCCGTAGCCTCCGGGGCGATGGCCGCCGACCAGCCGCTCGACTACACGGTCCGCCGCTCGAGCCGGGCGCGCAGCGTGCGCGTTCGCGTTGAGCACACCGGCGAGATCGCGGTCACACTCCCGCAGCGGGCGCGCGAGCGCGAAGCGGCGGCGGCGGTTCGTGAGCTGCGCCCTTGGATCGAGCGCCGTCTCGCCGATGTCGACTCGGCACGGGCGGCGATTGAACGCGCGCACGGTTGCATCCCCTACATGGGCGGCCTGCTGCGGCTGCGCGAGGAGTCGCGGCGCACCCGCGCCCATCGCCGCGGCGACCTCCTGCACGTGCCCGCGGGACCGTCGCAGGCAGCCGCGATCGAGCGCTGGTACCGGCGCGCCGCCCGTGCCGAGGTGGAGCCGCGCCTGGACCAGGCTGCCGCGGTGCTGGGGACGGATTACGAGCGGCTGTCGATCCGCGGACAGCGCACGCGCTGGGGCAGCTGCTCGGCGACCGGCGGCATCGCGATCAACTGGCGCCTGCTGCTCGGTCCAGCGCACGTGCTCGACTACGTGGTGTGGCATGAGGCGTGCCATCTCGTCGTGATGGATCATTCGCCGCGCTTCTGGTCGCTGCTCGAGCGCCACGTGCCCGGGTATCGCGAGCCGCGCGACTGGCTGCGGCGAAACGGCGCGGCGCTGCAGCTGTGAGCGATACGCGGCCGCGCGTCGGGGTCGTCGGGCACGTCGAGTGGATCAGCTTCGCCGTCGTCGATCGCCTTCCTCGGCCCGGGGAGATCGCGCACGCACGCGAGAGCCTCGAGCTCGCCGCCGGCGGCGGCGCCGTCGCCGCGGCGCAGCTGGCCCGGCTGGCGGGGACGAGTGTTCTGCTGACGGCGCTGGGCGACGACGAGCTCGGATCTCGCGCCGCCGCCGAGTTGCGCTCACGCGGGGTGGAGCTGCATGCGGCGGTGCGGCCGGGCCGGCGCACGCGGCGGGGCTGGACGCACCTCGATGACGAGCACGAGCGCACGATCACGATCCTCGATCCGCGCATCGTGCCGCACGGCGAGGACCCGCTGCCGTGGGATCTCTGCGCGCAGCTCGGCGCGGCCTACTTCACCGGAGGCGACGTCGCGGCCCTCCGCCACGCGCGCCGCGCCGGCGTACTCGTCGCCACGGCTCGCGCGGCGGGTGTGCTGCGCGAGGCCGGTGTTGAGCTCGACGTGCTGGTGGCAAGTACCGCTGATGCCGGCGAGGCGCTCGACCCGGCGGAACTGCAGCCGGCGCCGCGGCTCGTGGTGCGGACCGCCGGCGCACGTGGCGGCAGCTGGGCCGCGCGTGACGGCGCGTCGGGCAGCTGGAGCGCCGTCGCACCTTCCGCACCGCCTGCCGACGCCTACGGCTGCGGCGACGCCTTCGCCGCAGGGCTGACGTTCGGCCTCGGCGCGGGCCGGCCCCTCGAGGATGCGCTGGCGCTGGGCGCCGCCTGCGGAGCACGCGTGCTGACCGGTCGCGGCCCGTACTCGGCGATGGTCGACAGCGCCCTGTAGGCGGGGCTCACGCGGGCGCCGCCGTCAGACGCCGAGAACGCGGCGCAGCGCGTCGTAGGGAGATTCCTCGGGCCGCTGGGTCACGACGTCACGTCGCCATCGTCCGGTCCACGCCTCCGTTGAGCCGTCGCCGCGCACATCGACTCCGCAGCGCACCCCGCGCGCCGACAGCGCGGCGCGCATCGGTACGAGCTGCACCGCGTCGTACTTGCGTGTGAGCACCGTGCGGGCCGCTCGCCGCTCCGTGTTGGCGAACGCCCTCGCCTCGCGCTCGAGCGCGTCGACTGCGTCGGCCAGCGTGTCGAAGCGCTGCTTCTCGGCCGCTCCCTCGCGGCGCAGGGTCAGCACGTAGCGGGCCGCCACCCGGCCACCGTATCCGCTGGGCAGTGCCGCCGGCTCGGCGCCGACGGCCTGTTCGCTACCCGCGCTGCCCGATCGGCACGTAGTCGCGCATCCGAGCGCCCGTGTAGATCTGACGTGGGCGGGCGATCTTCTGGTCCTTGTCGTCGAGCATCTCCAGCCACTGCGCGATCCAGCCGCTCGTGCGGCCGATCGCGAACATGACCGGGAACACCTCGACCGGCAGGCCGAGCGCCTCGTAGATCAGGCCGGAGTAGAAGTCGACGTTCGGGTAGAGCTTGCGCGATGACGAAGTAGTCGTCCTCGAGCGCGATCTTCTCGAGTTCGGTTGCGATGTCGAGCAGCGGGTTCTTGCCCGTGACCTCGAAGACGTCCTCGCAGGCCTTCTTGATGATCGTCGCGCGCGGGTCGTAGTTCTTGTAGACGCGGTGGCCGAAGCCCATCAGGCGCTCGTCGCCCGCCTTCACGCCCTCGATGAAGCCGGGAATGTTCTCGGTTCGCTCGATCCGTCGCAGCATCCGCAGCACGGCCTCGTTGGCGCCGCCGTGCGAGGGCCCGTAGAGAGCGGCCACCCCGGCGGCGACCGCCGAGTAGGGATCCACACCGGACGAGCCGACCGAGCGCACTGCGCTCGTCGAGCAGTTCTGCTCGTGGTCGGCGTGGAGGATGAAGAGGATGTCGAGCGCCCGCTCCAGCCGCGGGTCCGGCACGTACTTCAGCTCCGTCATCTTGTAGAGCATCCCGAGGAAGTTGCCCGCGTAGGAAAGGTCGTTGTCGGGATATACGTACGGCTGTCCGCGCGAGTGGCGGAACGCGAACGCGGCGAGCGTCGGCATCTTGGCGATCAGGCGGATCGTCTGGATCCTGCGGCTGTCGCTCGTCCTGGATCTCCTTGGCGTCCGGGTAGAAGGTCGACAGCGCGCCGACCGCGCCCAGCAGCATTCCCATCGGATGGGCGTCGTGGCGGAAGCCCTGCATGAAACCCTTGACGTTCTCGTGCACGAACGTGTGGATCGTGATCTCCTCGACCCAGGCGTCGAGCTCCGCGCCGGTCGGAAGCTCGCCGTGGACGAGGAGATAGGCGACCTCCAGGTAGGTCGCCTGCTCGGCGAGCTGGTCGATCGGGTAGCCGCGGTATTCGAGGATCCCCCTGTCGCCGTCGATGTACGTGACCGAGGAGCGGCACGACGCGGTGTTCATGAACGCCGGGTCGTAGGACATCAGGCCGAAGTCCTCGTCGTCGGTCTTGATCTGGCGCAGGTCGACGCCGCGGATCGTCCCGTCGGTGATCGGAAGCTCGTAGGTCTCGCCGGTTCGGTTGTCCGTGACGGTGAGCGTGTCGCCGCTCGTCCCCGTCACGCCGTTCTCGCCGGCCTGGGTCTCGGTGCTCATGTCCGGTTGCTCCCCTCGCGGATGACCGTCGCGTGCATCCTATGGCGGTGAGCGCGGCGGGCGTCGCGGCCGCGCGCGACCGGCTAGTTGGTGACGTAGACGGCGAGGCCCATGCAGGCCGCCGCGAGCACGACCGAGACGACGCCGATCGTGCGGCCCTGGGCGGCGCTCGCCGGGAACGACTCGGACCTGAGGCCCAGCAGGCCGATGCCGACCGCCCACGCCGCGAACGCGATTCCCGCCACGTAGAAGGGGGTCTCGCTGCGTTCCGATTCGGAGGCCAGCACGAACAGGGCGTGGATCATCGCGCGCGGACCCTACCCGACGACGTCTCTGGCTGACAGCGTCGTCGTCGCCGGGCCGCCCTCGTAGCGACTCTCGGTGGCCTCGACCTGGCCGTGGTAGTGGCTGCCGAGTTCAGGGTGGCCGTAGGGCCTCTGCGCGGGCGCGTCGAGTGTCATGAAAGAGAGCTGCGCGATCGGCAGTCCCGGCCACAGCTTGATCGGCACGCGTGTCAGGTTGTTCAGCTCGAGCGTGAGCGTGCCCTTCCAGCCCGGATCGCAGAAGCCCGCGGTCGCGTGCACGATCAGGCCGAGCCGTCCCAGTGACGACTTGCCCTCGATGCGGGCCACGATGTCGTCAGGCAGCTCGACCCACTCCTCCGTCCGGCCGAGGCAGAACTCGCCGGGGTGGATGACGAACGGCTCCCCGGGCTCGACCACGACCTGCTCGGTGAGATCGTTCGGCGGCTCGCGCAGGTCGATCGCCGTCACGCGGTGGTTGTGGAAGACGCGGAACGAGTGGCCGAGCCGCAGGTCGACGCTGGCGGGCTGCACCAAGGCCTCATCCCACGGGTCGATCCGGATCCGGCCTTCCATGACGAGACGGCGGATCGTCCCATCGGAGAGGACGGAGGTCGGCATCATCGGGGCCAGTGTCGCACGACCTGGCGACGTCGCGCCGCGTGGGCCGGGTGCTCGCTCAGTGGCCGTGAGCGCGACTCCCGTGAGCGACGACGGCGCGCACCCGCGGGGGTGGGCCGGGCGCCGGGCTGCCGTGCGGGCCGCGCCGCGGCCCCCTCGGCCGGCGGTAGCGCGGGTGCGGCGGCCGGCTCCCACCGCTGTCGCCAGCGCCGCCCGCGGGCTCGTCGGGCGTCTGCTTCACGGCCCACCAGACGATGTAGAGCAGCATCGCGATGGGGATCTTGAGGATCACCATCAGGAAGATGAACGTCCAGGCGGTCACCGTGATCGATGTTATCCGCGCCTGGCGGCGCCGACCACTGAACGGCGGTTCAGCTGCGCAGCGCGATCGGCGCGTGCTCGAAGGTCGTCATGCGCCGCAGCTCCTCGACGCGGCCGGCCACGTCGCCGGGAGGCAGGTCGATCATCCGCTCGGTCCCGAACGCCTCGACGTTGAACGAGGCCAGTGCGGTGCCGTAGACCATCGCGCGCACCAGCGCGTCGTGGTCGATCGCCTCGCCCGGGTGGGCCGCGATCGAGCCGACGAAGCCGCCGGCGAACGTGTCCCCGGCCCCAGTCGGGTCGACGACGTGCTGAAGCGGGTACGCCGGCAGCGCGAAGTAACCCTCGCGCGTGAAGAGCGCGGCTCCGTACTTGCCCTGCTTCGCGACGATCGCGCTCGGGCCCCAGGTCAGGATCTCGCGCGCGGCGCCGACGAAGTTCGGGATCTCCGCCAGCAGCTCGAGCTCCTCGTCGTTGAGCAGCAGGCAGTCGACGCCGCTGATCGTCTCGACGAGCGAGTCGCGCGCGACGTTGATCCACAGGTCCATCGAGTCCATCGCCACGAAGCGCGCCGAATCGCACTGCTCGCGCACGGCGCGCTGCAGGTCGGGCTGGATGTTCGCGAGGAACAGCACGTCGCACTGCGCGGCCGCGGGCGAGAGCTTGGGCTCGAACGTCTCGAACACGTTGAGGTCCGTCTGATGCGTCTCGCGCGTGTTCAGGCCCGAGTGGTACTCACCCCGCCAGAAGAAGGTCTTGCCGCCGGCGACACGCTCGACGTCGTCCGTGATCGTGCCGCGCGTCCCGAGCGCACGCCACGACTCGTCGTCGAAATCGTCTCCGACGGGCCCGATCACGCGCACCTGGTCGAAGAACGACGCGGACAGCGCGAAATGCGTTGCGGCGCCGCCGAGCATCCGCTCCCGCGTTCCCGCGGGGGCCGTGACGGCGTCATAGGCGATCGATCCGACGACTGTGAGGCTCATGCGGCGCAGGAGGGTACAGGCGAGCCGATCTTTACCCTCGCTTCCGTGCGGGCGATCCAGCAGCGCGAGTTCGGCGGGCCCGAGGTCCTCGAGCTGGTCGACATCCCGGATCCCGAGCCCCGCGACGGCGAGGTCCTGATAGCCGTCGCCCACGCGGGCGTCAACTTCGCCGATGTTCATCAGCGGCGCAACGAGTACCTGGCGGCCTTCGAGCTTCCGCTCGTTCCGGGGTCGGAGGTGGTGGGCCGGCGCTGCGACAGCGGCGAACGCGTCGT
This sequence comes from uncultured Actinomycetes bacterium, assembly GCA_963714935.1. Taxonomy (GTDB): domain Bacteria; phylum Actinomycetota; class Thermoleophilia; order Solirubrobacterales; family Solirubrobacteraceae; genus F1-60-MAGs163. The sequence continues at coordinate 1,071,716 of CAVQQA010000001.1, read as the reverse complement.
CGCGCTGACAGGTGGCCGCGGTGGCTACGCCGAGCTCGCCGTGGCGCCGCTGGCGCACACGTTCGCGGTTCCGGACGACGTCGACGACGGGACCGCGCTGGCGCTGCTGCTCCAGGGTCTTACAGCGTGGCACCTGCTGCGAACCGCGGGCCGCGTCGGAGTGGGCGAGAGCGTCGTGGTGCACGCGGCGGCCGGAGGCACGGGCTCGCTTGCGACGCAGCTCGCGCGGCCGCTCGGCGCCGGGCGCGTGATCGCCACCGCGTCGACCCCGGAGAAGCGCGACCTCGCGCTCGAGCTGGGCGCGGACGCGGCGGTCGACCCGGCACCCGAGGGCCTCACGGAGCGGCTGCTGGATGCGAACGGCGGTACGCCGCGTCGATCTGGTTCTCGACGCGATCGGCGGAGCCGTCTTCGACGCGTCGCTGGAGGCGCTCGCGCCGTTCGGGCGGCTGGTGACGTATGGAGTCTCCGGCGGACGCACCAACGCGCCGAACACGCGGCACCTGATGCGCAGCTCGCGCGCAGTCGTCGGCTTCTGGTTTCGCCACTGCCTGGATCGGCCGGAGCTGCTGGACGCTCCGCTGGCCGATCTGTTCTCCCGTGCGAGGCGGCGCGAGCTGCGGGTCGTCGTCGGGGCGACCTATCCGCTCGCGGAGGCCGCACTCGCCCAGAGCGCCCTCGCCGAGCGGCACACGACAGGCAAGATCCTCCTCAGCGTCCGATAGCGCCGCGGGCGGGCTACCCTCAACGCGCAGATGACGACATTCGCCGAGCTAGGCCTGTCCGCACCGCTGCTTCAGGCCCTCGAGGCGGTCGGCTACGAGCAGCCCAGCCCGATCCAGGAGCAGGGCATCCCGCCGCTGCTCGCGGGCCACGACATGATCGGCCAGGCCCAGACCGGCTCGGGCAAGACCGCCGCGTTCGGGATACCGATCATCGAGTACGTCGATCCCGAGGTCTCGGACGTCCAGGCGCTCGTGCTGACGCCGACGCGGGAGCTCTGCATTCAGGTCACCCAGGCGCTGCGCGCCTACGGGGAGCCCAAGGGCGTCGACGTCGTCGCGGTCTTCGGCGGCGCTCCGATCCGCACCCAGCAGGCGCAGCTGCGGGCGGGCGGCCACATCGTCGTCGGCACCGTCGGTCGCGTGCTCGACCTGATCCAGCGTGCCTCGCTGATCCTCCACGACTGCCGCTTCGTCGTGCTCGACGAGGCCGACGAGATGCTCGACCTGGGCTTTCTGGAAGACGTCGAGCGGATCCTCGGGATCACGCCGAGCGGCCGCCAGACGGCGCTCTTCAGCGCCACGATGCCGCCTCCGATCCGCAAGCTGTCGGAGCGCTATCTCTACGACCCGGTGACGATCAAGGTCGAGGCCAAGACGCTCACCGTCGACAGCGTCGAGCAGTTCCAGGTCGACGTCGCGCAGAAGGACAAGGCGCAGAAGCTGGTCGACGTGCTCGAGGCCGAGCGGCCGACGCAGGCGATCGTGTTCGTGCGCACCAAGATCCGCTGCGACCAGCTCTATCGCACGCTGCGCGATCGCGGGCTGAACGTCAAGGCGCTGCACGGCGACATGTCACAGGGGGCGCGCGACGGAGTGATGCTCGGCTTCAAGGGCGGACGCGTACCGATCCTCGTGGCGACGGACGTCGCCGCACGCGGGCTCGACATCTCGACCGTCACGCACGTCGTCAACTTCGACGTCCCCGTGTCGCCGGACGTCTACGTCCACCGCATCGGCCGCACCGGCCGCGTCGGTCGTTCGGGGCGCGCGATCACGTTCGTGGAGGCACGGCAGGCGCGCGAGCTCGAAGCGATCGAGAAGCACATCGGCACGTCGATCGGGCAATGGAGCGCGGGCGCCCGCGCCAGGCCTGCGCCCGTCGTCGAGCGCCCCAAGCGTCATGACAAGCCGCACGTCAAGCGCACCGACGACGGGCCCTGGCGCACGCTGCTCGTGGCTGCCGGGCGCGCCGAGGGGCTCGAGCCGGCGGATCTCGTCCACGCGGTGACCTCCGCTGCCGGCGTGGACGGTGAGGCGGTTCGCGACGTGCGCGTGCTCGAGCGTGTTTCCTTCCTCGCCGTGCCGGAGAACGAGGTAGCCGCGGTGCTGGAGCGCGTCAACGGCGTTCGAGCCGGCGACGCGGTACTGCGCCTCGAGCAGGTGAAGGAGTGACGGTTCCCCTTTGTACCCGGCCCTCTCATCTGAGAAGCTGCGGCCGATGACCATCGCCGACGCAGAGCCGCACGAGGCGGCAGCAGGCGAGCCTGCCGACGAGACGTCGCAGGCTCCGGACGGGTCCTCCGGTGCGGGCGCACCGCCGGACGGCCCGCACATCGAGGCCGACCCGGCCTGCGGCGCCTGCGGCGCCGTGCTGGCATCCGGCCAGGACTGGTGCCTGGAGTGCGGAACGGCCACGCGCCGGCCGCGGCGGGTCACCGCGCTTCGCGGCCTGGGTGTGGCCGGCGCGCTGGCGCTGCTGCTGACAGGCGGCGCGGTGGCGGCGAGCTATGCCGCTCTGAACGACGAGCCGCCCCCGCGAGAGACCAAGGTGACGACGGTCGCCACTCCGGCTCCGCCGCCCCCCGCCGAGCCGGATCCGGCTCCCGAGGACGTGGCTCCGCTGCCGCCGGCCGATGACGTCGAACCGATCGAACCGGTCGAACCGGTCGAACCGGTCACGCCCGTGACGCCGGCGCAGCCGGTCACGCCGGCCCCCGTGGCCGAGCCCAAGCCGAAGCCCAAGCCGAAGCCCAAGCCGAAGCCCAAGCCGCCCGAGTTCACGCAGATCGCCCTGGCCGCCGGCGCAGGGTCGCTCTACGACCCGGGCAGCCGCGCGACGGCCAGCGGTGATCCGCAGCGGGCGCTCGACGACAACACCGGCACCTCGTGGTTCGCAACCACTCCGGAAGAACGGGAGATGGATGTCGGCTATCTGGTCGACCTCGGTGAGTCGACCACGGTCAAGCGCCTGCAGCTCGTCACCAAGACGCCCGGCTTCACGATCGAGGTGCTGGGCGCTCGCGGGGCCAAGCCGCCCGAGAAGGTGAGCAGTGAGAACTGGACGGTGCTGGCCGCGGCCGGCTCGGTCGACCTCGGCCCGATCAAGGGCGTCGACGATCCGCCCATCCGTCGCGCCGTGGATGACGAGCCGGGCGACACGCGGCTGCGACTCGACCTGCGGCAACAGCGCGACACCTTCCGCTACGTCCTGCTGTGGGTCTCACGCCAGCCGAGAGCCGGGCCGACGGTCCGCTTCAACGAGATCAAGCTGTTCCAGTAGCGGACCCGCGGCGCGCGGCCCGGCCGTGCGCGTTCAGACCTTCGACGATCATCGACACGAGGAGCGCCGCACAGCGATGAGCACTGCAACCATGAAGACGAGCGAGGGCGACGTCACCTTCGAGCTTTTCGACGAGGACGCGCCCAAGACCGTCGAGAACTTCCGCAAGCTTGCGGCGGACGGCTTCTACGACGGCCTCAACTTCCATCGGATCATTCCCGACTTCATGATCCAGGGCGGGTGCCCGCAGGGAACCGGCACCGGCGGTCCCGGCTACACGTTCGAGGACGAGTTCAACCAGCACAAGGTCGTGCGCGGGGCTCTCGCCATGGCGAACTCCGGCCCCAACACCAACGGCTCGCAGTTCTTCATCGTCACCGCGCAGGAGTGCGGGTGGCTCGACGGCAAGCACACGGTGTTCGGCCAGGTGGCCGGCGGGATGGAAGTCATCGATGCGATCTCCGCGGTCAGCACCGACGCTCGTGACGCCCCGATCGAGCCGGTCGGGCTGATCGCCGTCGACGTCGCCTGACGCGCCTCCGCGTAGGCTCCCGGCAGCCCGCGCGGGACCGGCGGGGCCGTCGGCGGCCGCTCCGATACGCTGTGTCACGACACAGCGTCAACCGCTACGGGAGAGGGACATGGCGAGCGTCGAGCAGACCGCCAGCGAGCAGCATGCCGCGAGCAGCAACGGCCACGCGGGTATCCGCGTAGAGAACCCGGCGACGGGACAGGTGATCGCGACCGTCCCCGACATGAGCGCCGACGAGGTGCGCCGGCTCGCCGAGACAGCGCGCCGCGTGCAGCCGGCGTGGGATGCGCTCGGCTTCGATGCGCGGGGAAGGATCCTCCGTCGCGCTCAGCGCTGGATCGTCGACAATCGCGAGCGCGTCATCGACACGATCGTCTCCGAGACCGGCAAGACCTTCGAGGATGCCCAGGTCGCCGAGCTACTCGTACGGCGCGAGCGCGCTCGGATTCTGGGCCAAGAACGCCGAGAAGTACCTCGCGGACGAGAAGGTCAAGTCGGCGAACCTGTTCGTCAAGGGCAAGAAGCTCATCGTCGCGCTATCGCCCGCTCGGGCTCGTCGGCGTGATCGGCCCCTGGAACTACCCGCTCACCAACTCGTTCGGCGACTGCATCCCGGCGCTCGCCGCCGGCAACGCGGTGATCCTCAAGCCGAGCGAGGTCACGCCGCTGACCTCGCTGCTGATGGCTGAGATGCTCGATGAGTGCGGGATGCCCGCGGGCGTCTTCCAGGTCGCCACCGGCGCGGGCGCCACGGGCGCCGCGCTGATCGACGAGGTCGACATGATCATGTTCACCGGCTCGACGCGGACCGGTCGCAAGATTGCGGTCGAAGCGGCCGAGCGGCTGATTCCGGCATCGCTGGAGCTCGGCGGCAAGGATCCGATGATCGTCCTACGCGACGCCGACCTCGAGCGTGCCGCCAACGTCGCGACCTACTACGCGATGCTCAACGGCGGTCAGACCTGCATCTCGATCGAGCGCGTCTACGTCGAGGAGCCCGTCTACGACGAGTTCGTCGCCAAGGTCACCGAGAAGGTTCGCGCGCTCCGTCAGGGCCGCCCGGCCGGACCGGGGACGACCGACGTCGGCGCGATGACGTTCCCTCCGCAGATCGACATCGTCGAAGGCCACGTTCAGGACGCCGTCGCGAAGGGCGCGAAGGTGCTGGTCGGCGGTCACCGCCGTGAGAGTGAGGGCTACTTCTTCGAGCCGACCGTGCTCGTCGACGTCGACCACACGATGGAGGCGATGACCGAGGAGACGTTCGGTCCGACGCTGCCGATCATGAAGGTGCGCGACGCCGAGGAGGCGATCCGCATGGCCAACGACAGTCACTACGGGCTCGGCGGCTCGGTCTTCAGCAAGGACCTTGCCCGCGGCGAGCAGCTGGCCAGGCGCATCGAGGCGGGCGCCGTCTGCGTCAACGACGCGGTCATCAACTACTCGGCGCTCGAACTGCCGATGGGCGGCCACAAGACCTCGGGCCTGGGCCGGCGGCACGGCGCACCCGGCATCCGCAAGTTCTGTCATCAGCAGTCGATCATGGTGTCGCGCAACTTCCCCAAGCGCGAACTGCACATGTATCCCTACTCCGCCAAGAGCACCAAGCTGATCGGCAAGGTGCTCGGCTTCCTCTACGGGCGGGGACCCAAGAGCTGACCGATCAGGGCAGGACGGCCCCTTGATGGCTGACGGGGCGGGCGCGGCCAAGGCGCTCGCCCCGTCACCGTTCATGGCCGGCCGGCCCGTGCCTCGATGACCGCGATCCTGCTGTCGCTCGTGGCGTCGGTCTGCTGGGGCACGGCCGACTTCGCAGGGGGGCTCATAACCAAGCGCGCCTCGGTGATCGGCGTGCTGCTGATCGTCGAGGGAACGGGGCTTGCGCTCGTCGCGGCGCTCATCGTGCTGACGGGCGAACCGCTTCCCGGCAGCGAGGCGATCCTGCTCTCGCTGGCCGCCGGCATCGCCGGGGTGTCGGCGCTGGGGCTCTTCTACTCGGCGCTGGCGATCGGGACGATGAGCATCGTCGCACCGATCTCCGCCAGCGGGGCGGCGCTCCCACTGCTCGTCGGGGTGCTGAGCGGTGATGCGCTGTCGGCCCTCGCCGCCACGGGTCTCGCAGTGACGATGCTCGGCGTGGTGCTCGCCTCGCTGGAGGCGACGGCCGCGGAGGAGCGCGCCCACACGCGCCGCTCGCGCCTCAGTGTCGTCATGGCGCTGGGCGCCGCGCTCGGGTTCGGCGGGTACTTCACGCTGTCCGACCCCGCGGCCGACGCGAGCATCCTCTGGCTGCTCGTCTGCGTGAGGATCGTCGGCGTGCCGGTGCTGGCGCTGCTGCTCGCGTGGACGCGGACGGCGCTGCCGCGGCGCGGACGCGACCGCGCACTGGTGACCGGTGCAGGCGTGCTCGACGTCAGTGCCACGGGGCTCTACGGCGTTGCGCAGACGCTCGGCTCGTTGAGCGTCGTGTCGGTGGTCGGCTCGCTCTATCCGGTGACCACGGTGCTGCTAGCGCGTGGCGTGCTCGGGGAGCGCCTGCGTCGCGTGCAGGCTGCCGGCGTGGTGCTGGCTCTGCTCGGCGTTGCGCTGATCGCGGCCGGGTAGTCGTACGCTGCTGACGTGACCCTTGCCGCCGAGCTTCGCGGCGTCCCGCTCGGGCAGGCCGCGCTGATCGTCCTCGCAGCCGCCGCCTGGGCGGCGCTGTACCTGCGCGGCTGCGCGCGGCTGCGCGGAACTCCGCGCGCGGTTCCAGGGTGGCGAGTGGCGTGTTTCCTCAGCGGAGTCGTGCTACTGACCGCGGCGCTGGTGTCGCCGCTCGCGCAGATGGCCGACGAGCTGTTCTGGGCGCATATGGCAGAGCACCTGATGGTCGGTGACCTGGCGACGCTGCTGCTCGTGCTCGGGCTGACGGGACCACTGCTGACGCCGGTTCTGCGGCTGCCGGGCATGGGTGCGCTCCGCGTGCTTGCACACCCGGTGCTCGCGTTCTCGCTGTGGGCCGTGAACCTGTACGCGTGGCACGTGCCCTTCCTTCACGAGGCTGCCGTGCGCGATGACACCGTGCACGCGATCCAGCACCTCTGCTTCATCGCACTGGGCATGAACATGTGGCTGGCACTGCTCGGCCCGCTGCCGAAGCCGGCGTGGTTCGGCAACGCGGCGATGCTCGGGTACGTCGTCGCCGTGCGGCTCACCGCGGGCGTGCTCGGCAACGTCTTCGTGTTCGGCGGCGGTGACGCCTATGGCGTCTATGCGCCGGGTGAGGCGCGCTGGGACATCTCACCGGCCGGTGACCAGGTCACGGCCGGCGCGATCATGATGGTGGAGGGCTCGCTTGTGACGCTCGGGCTCCTCTGTTGGCTGTTCCTGCGCGCTGCGCGCCAGACGGACGAGCGCCAGCAGCTCGTCGAATACGCGCGCGACCGCGGCGTCGAGCTCAGCGACGAGCGCGCCGGGCGTGCGGTGGCCTCCGGGCGCGCGCAGGAACTGAGGGACCGGATCAGCACTCAGGTGCCCGGCGGATAGACCCGACTGCGCTCGAACGCTCGTGATCGGCTGGGCGCCCGCAGGCCGCCTAGATCTGTCTGAGCGCCAGTCCCAGGAGTCGCTCGAGCTGCGTCACGGTCTCGCCGCCGGAAGCGTGGTGGATCGTCGTCATCCCCAGGTCACGGGCCGGCGCGAGATTGCCGGGCAGGTCGTCGACGAAGACGATCTCGCCGGCGGGGATCTCCATGCGGGCGATGGCGGTCTCGTAGATCGAGCGGTCCGGCTTGCGCACGCCCTCCTCGCCGCTGATGACGATGGCGTCGAACAACTGCGGGAAGTGACTGCGGTCGTAGCGGTCGACGCCCCACGAGTTCGACAGCAGGCCGGTCCTCACGCCCTGCGCCTTCGCGCTGCGAACCGCCGTGAACATCACGAGGTCCTCCTTCATGCCGCCGAAGAGACGGTCGATCAGCCCACCCGCCCGGTCCTCTCGAAGGCCGAGGATCCGCGCGAACAGCACCTCGAACTCGGGCTCCGTGAGATGCCCGGTCTCCAGTGAGAACAGCGCGTGACGGGCCTCGGGATCGCCGCGGAAGACGTCGCGCACCAGCAGCGGGTCCAGGCCTTCACGCCGGCAGAAGGACTCAAAGGATGCGAAGACGTCCGTCGTCAGGACGCCGCCCCAGTCGACGAGCAGGCCGCGGATCGGCGCGTCAGCCACCGCGCGCCAGCTCCTCCGCCCGGGCGGCGAGCTCCTTCACGCCTTCGCCGAAGCGCTGCAGGAACGGGTCGTCCGTGGCGCCGCTGATGGCGCGCTTGTAGTTGCCCTCCATGAAGACGATCGACTTCCACAGCGCAAGCGTCTGGTACCAGCGGATATCGGTCATCGCGCGGCCCGACCGCTCCTCGTAGCGAGCCACCAGTTCGGCCCGCCCGGGGAAGCCCGGCTCGCGCGTGATGGCGTTCAGCTCGAACATGCCGCCGGGCGGGTCGTCACGGTCGATCCACAGGGTGCAGAGGTAGCCGAGGTCGGCCAGCGGGTCGCCGATCGTGGCCATCTCCCAGTCGAAGACCGCGACCAGCCGCGCCGGCGCCTGCGGTGCGAACATCGTGTTCCCGAGGCGGTAGTCGCCGTGCACGATCGTGGCCGCGCCCGACTGCGGCAGGTTGTCTGCGAGCCATCGGCCGACCGACTCGACCTCGGGGATCTGCCGCGTGCGGTTGATCTCCCAAAGGCCGAGGAAGCGGCGCAGCTGGCGCTCCAGGTAGCCCGTCGGCTTGCCGAAGCCCTCGAGGCCGGCCGCCTGCCAGTCGACGGCGTGGATCTCGACGAGCGCGTCGACCAGCTCGTCGCCCATGCGGCCGCGGTCGGGCGTGCTGTCCAGCTCGCTCGGGACAGAGGTCGTCACGACGTGGCCCTCGACGCGCTCCATCAGGTAGAAGGGTGCGCCGATGACGTCGGTGTCCGCGCAGACGGCGAGCACGGCCGGCACACGGGCGCGCCCTTCCAGGGCGGCCAGCACGCGGGCCTCGCGCAGCACGTCATGGGCGCTGGGCGGCAGCGGGCCCCGCGGCGGGCGGCGCAGGACGAACGTCGCATCGCCGCGCGCCAGCGCGTAGGTGACGTTGGAGTGCCCGTCGCCGATCGGCTCGATCTCGGGCTCCCCCTCGCCGAGTGCGTGCCCGTCCAGAAAGGCGAGCAGCGGGTCGAGGACGAGCAGCGGTTCGCGCCCACCGTGATCGACCTCGCTCCGGGTGCGGACGATGTCGTCCTGCGCGATCTCGTGAATGCTCACCGGGCGGAAAGGTAGCGCCCGGCGCGCGCATCGTCGTGCGCGCGATACTGCGCGCCAAGCCCGCCCACGAAAGGATGCACCGACCATGGACTTCGCCCACAGCGAGCGAGCACTCGAGATGCAGCAGCGGCTGCAGGCATTCATGGACGAGCGCGTGTACCCGGCCGAGGCGGTCTACGCCGAGCAGCGCCGCGCCGGTGGCGTGCACGACCTGCCGCCGGTGATCGACGAGCTCAAGGCCGAGGCTCGCGAGCGCGGGCTGTGGAACCTGTTCCTGCCCGACGAGCGTTGGGGGGCCGGGCTGACGAACCTCGAGTATGCGCCGCTGGCCGAGATGACCGGACGCAGCATCGAGATCGCGCCCGAGGCCCTGAACTGCGCGGCGCCCGACACCGGCAACATGGAGGTTCTGGCGATGTTCGGCACGCCGGAGCAGCAGGAGCGCTGGCTGGTCCCGCTGCTGGAGGGCGAGATCCGCTCGTGCTTCGCGATGACGGAGCCAGAGGTGGCAAGCAGCGATGCGACCAACATCGCCACCGCGATAGTGCGCGACGGCGACGATTACGTGATCGACGGGCGCAAGTGGTGGAGCAGCGGAGCGATGGACGCTCGCTGCAAGGTGGCGATCGTCATGGGCGTCACGAACCCGGACGGTCCGCGCTACGCCCAGCACTCGATGGTCCTCGTTCCGCTGGACACCGCCGGTGTGAGGATCGAGCGCGACCTCACCGTGTTCGGGTACCACGACCAGCACGGACATGCCGAGATCGCGCTCGAGGGTGTGCGCGTTCCCGCGGCCAACCTGATCGGACAGCAGGGCGGCGGCTTCGCGATCGCGCAGGCGCGTCTCGGGCCGGGCCGCATTCACCACTGCATGCGGATGATCGGGCTCAGTGAACGCGCGCTCGACCTGATGGTCGACCGCGTCGCCGGCCGCACCGCGTTCGGGAGGCCGCTCTCCGCGCAGGGGGTTGTGCGCGAGTGGATCGCCGAGTCGCGGATCGAGATCGAGCAGGCGCGCCTGCTCGTGCTCAAGGCGGCGTGGATGATGGACACCGTCGGCAACAAGCACGCTCAGAGCGAGATCGCGGCGATCAAGGTGATCGCCGCGCGGCTCGCCTGCCGCGTGACCGACCGCGCCATCCAGGCGTTCGGCGGAGCGGGCGTCTCCGGGGACTTCCCGCTCGCTGCGATGTACGCGGGCGCCCGTACGCTGCGGCTCGCCGACGGCCCCGACGAAGTGCATCTGCGTGCCGTCGCCAGGTATGAGCTGGCGCGCCGTGAAGGCGCACCGGCTCCGGTGCCGGTGTCGCCCGCCTGACGCTAGTCTCGGCCGCTATGGCAAGCCAGCTCTGGTTCCTGCGGCACGGCGATGCGGAGCCCCACGGCACGCGGCCCGACGCCGATCGCAGGCTGACCGATCGCGGAGCCGATCAGGCGCGCGCCGCCGGAGCGGCACTGCGAGCGCTCGGGGTGAGGCCCGCCGTGGTGTACACCAGCCCGAAGGTGCGCGCCCGCGACACGGCGCAGATCGCCTGTGGCGAGCTGGATGTCGAGCCGGTCGAGCACGCCGCTCTGGCCGGCGGGTTCGACTCGCTGGGCGCGATCGAGCTGGCGCTCGGCGACGACGAGGCCGACGGGCGGGTGCTCATCGTCGGCCACGAACCGGACTTCAGCCAGATCGTGCACGACCTCACCGGGGCTCGCATCGACCTGAAGAAGGGCGGCATCGCCGGGGTTCGGCTCGACGGCTCGCGCGGCGAGCTGATCGTGCTGATGCGCCCGCGGGAGCTGCTGGCGATCCGGTGACCGGAGTCGTCCGCCAGGTCCGCGCAGCCGGCGGAGTCGTCGAGCGGGACGGGCTCGTGGCCGTCGTCCACCGTCCACGCTACGACGACTGGTCGTTGCCCAAGGGCAAGCTCAACAGCGGCGAGACCTGGGAGCAGGCCGCGCTGCGCGAGGTCGCCGAGGAGACCGGGCTCGTCTGCAAGCTGGGCGACGAGCTGCCGAAGGTGCGCTACACCGATCAGCGCGGCCGTCCGAAGACCGTGCGCTACTGGAGGATGGTCGTCGTCGACGGGGAGTTCGCGGCCAACCAGGAGGTCGACGAGCTGCGCTGGGTGCGACGCGCGGACGCGGCCCGGCTGCTGTCCTACGAGCACGATCGGCGCCTGGTCCAGGCGCTGCCGTCCGACGAGTAGTCTGCCTGGCGATGGAGCACCGCCAGGAACGCGTCTACGTCGAAACCCAGCGCCACCGCATATCCGGGTGGCTGACACTGGCGCGCGACGGCTATCGCAGTCGCGTGTCGGATGTGCTCAACGCGACCGAGCGCGACTTCATCCCCCTCACGGACTGCGTCGTCGAGCTGATCGGCGCCGAGGGACGCGGAACCAAGCACGACATCGTCGCCGTTTCGCGGCGCCAGATCGTGCTCGTGATCCCCGCGAGCGACGGTGCGCCGGAGCTGCGCGCCGAGGCAGACGCGGCCTAGCGGGCGTCAGGGCGGCTGTCGCCCCCGTACGATGCGCCGATCTCCGGAGATGATGAGATCAAGATCGTGCTCGCCGACGACCACGCGGTCGTGCGCAGCGGACTGCGACTCCTGCTCGATGCCGAGGAAGGCATGCGGGTCGTCGCCGAGTGCGGCACCACCGACGATGCGGTGCGGCTCACGAGGGCGCACCGCCCCCAGGTGCTGGTCCTCGACCTCAACATGCCCGGCGGTTCGGGGAGCTCCAGCCTGGACGTGCTGCCCGACCTCGTCGAGGGGTCGCCCGGCACCGCCGTCGTCATCCTGACGATGCAGTCCGACCCGCAGTTCGCCCGGTCGGCGCTCGGCGTCGGCGCGAAGGCATACGTGCTGAAGGAGTCTGCGGATGCGGAGCTGGTCGAGGCGGTCCGCCAGGCGGCGGCGGGCGAGGTCTACCTGAACCCCCGCCTCGGCGCCCAGCTCGCCGCCGAGCCGCCTGCGGCGGACGGGCCGCCGGACGACCTGACCGAGCGGGAGGTCGAGATCCTGCGGCTGATCGCGCTCGGGCACACAAACGCCGAGATCGGGGAGCAGCTCTTCCTGTCGGTTCGAACGGTCGAGTCGCATCGCGCGCACGTGCAGCAGAAACTGCGCCGCAGCTCGCGTGCCGAGCTGGTCCGCTACGCACTGGACCGGGGGCTGCTGGAGGACGTCTGACGGACGGCGGCGCGGGGGTCAGGGTTTCCCCGCAGCGGGCGAGCGGATGCGCACGGATGGCGCGGGCGGTGTGCGATGCGACCGTTCCGCCATGCGCGCGCGATTCGCTCGAAACGACCCGGTTCGCGTCGTGATCGTCGGGGGCGGCGTTGCGGCTCTCGAGGCGCTGATCGCGCTGCGCGCGATGGTGCCGCGCGGCGTTGATGCGGTCGTCGTCTCGGTCGCCGATCATTTCTCCTACAGGCCGCTTCAGGTCGGCGAGCCCTTCGGCCTCGGCGCCGGTCGCCGGTATCCGCTTGACGAGCTGTGCGCCGAGCTCTCGGCGTCCTTTGTGCACGATCGCGTCGTGTCGGTCGACGCGCAGGCCCGGACGATCACGACCGTGGCCGACGCGCAGATCGCCTACGACGTCCTGGTGCTGGCCGTCGGGGCGCGCACATATCCGGCCTTCGAGCATGGTGTGGTCTTCGACCGCGCGGCGGTTCCCGGGGCCTTCGACGAAGTGCTGTCGGCCGCCGGCGGCGACCTCGCCGCACGCGTCGCCGTCGTCGTCCCCGAGGGTGCGACGTGGTCGCTCGCGGCGTACGAGCTGGCGCTGTTGACGGCGGCCTATTCGCCTCGCAGCGAGGTGGTGCTCGTGACGCACGAGAGCGCACCGCTCGCGCTGTTCGGTGCAGCCGCCAGCGGCGCGGTCGCTGACATCCTCGACGAGGCGGGCGTCACGGTCCGCACGAGCCAGCGTGCGACGGTCGCCACGCCCACGGCGCTGCGTATCGGGTGGGAGTGGCTCGAGGCCGGTCGTGTGGTCTCGCTGCCGCTGCTGACCGGGGTCGCCCTTTCCGGCGTGCCGAGCGATGAGCACGGCTTCGTACCGGTCGACGAGCACGGGCGCGTGGACGACCTTCCCGACGTCTACGCAGCCGGCGACGGAACGACCGTCCCGGTCAAGCAGGGAGGTCTCGCGGCCCAGCAGGCGGACGCTGTGGCGACGCACATCGCCTCTCGGCTCGGCGCCGACATCCAGCCTACGCCGCTTCGGCCGGTGCTTCGCGGGCTCCTGCTCACGCGGCGTGGGCCGCGCTACCTTCGTGCCGAGCTGGACGACCGCGATGCCACCTCGGCGATCAGCGAGGAGCCGCTCTGGTGGCCGCCGAGCAAGGTCGCGTCGCGATGGCTCGCGCCCTACCTCGAGCGGGTCGATGCCGAGCGGGGCGCAGGCGTGATCGGAACAGGACGCGCCTGAGGGCGCCGGCCCTCCGCCGCGTCAGGGCGCCTCGATCGGGAACGTCGCGTCGAGACGGCTGCCCGGGTCGGCCGGTCGCAGGGAGAGCGTGCCCCCGGCGAGGGCGACTCGCTCGCGAATTCCGACAAGGCCGAATCCGCGGGTGGGCCGGTCGGGGTCGAACCCGACGCCGTCATCGTGAACGGACAGGTGAACGGCACCGTCGGTGCGATCGACCGTGACCTGCACGCGGGTCGCGCGCGCGTGCTTTGCGACGTTCTTGAGCGCCTCCTGCACGACGCGATAGACGGCGGTCTCAAGCTCGGGCGGCAGCCGCTGATGGTCGTCTCCGAGATCGATCTGCGAGTCGACCTCCAGGCCGTCCGCAGTGGCCGAATGCGCGCAGAGCGTCTGCAGCGCCGGACCGAGCCCGAGCTCGTCGAGCGAAGCGGGGCGCAGCTCGGCGATCAGCGCCCGCAGGTTGTCGATCTCCTGGGCCACATGGGCGGCCGCCGAGCGAACCGCGGCGCGGACGTCGTCCGGTGCCTCCGCGCGCGCAGCTCCGGACAGCATGACCTTCAGGCTGGCGAGTCCCTGCAGGGTCTCGTCGTGCAGCTCGCGCGCCCAGCGGCGGCGCTCGCCCTCGGCGGACGCGAGCGCGGACCGCAGTCGGTCGGCCGCAACGGTGCGTGCGGTGGCGACCGCCGTCGCCGCGCTCGCCGCAAAGGCGCGCAGCACTGCCTCGTCGTCATCGTCGAACGTCATGCGGTCCTGGACGCGGTCGAATGCGCACAGCAGCCCGAGGCCGCGGCCGCGGTAGACCAGCGGCACGAGCAGCGCGGTCGACGCATCGGGCACGCCGAGCAGTGCGCTGTCCAGACGGTTCTCGGCGTCAACGTCGTCGATGCGCAGAGGCTTGCCGGTCCGCAGAACGTCACCACACCGCGATTCGGCGATGGCCAGGCGCTCCGCCGCGCGGGTGACCTGGCCGGTCGCGGCGGCGATCACCAGATCGTCGCCGTCGACCAGCAGCACATGTACCCCGCGTGCGGCGACGAGGGCGCGCGCACGCCTGACGATCATCTCGAGCACTCGATCGAGGTCCGTCTCCGTGCCCAGGGCCTGAGCGATCGCGGAGGTCGCCTCAAGCCCGCGAACCGCGCGCTCGAGCTCCTTGCGCCGCATGTCGAGCCGCTCGTAGAGCCTCGCGTTGTCGATCGCGATCGCCGCCCAGTCGGAGAGCACGACGATCGCCTCCTCGTCGGCCGCGTCGAAGTCCGCGTCGCCCGTCTTGTCGGTGAGGTAGAGGTTGCCCCAGACGCGCCCGCGGATCATCACGGGAACACCGAGGAACGAGCTCATCGGCGGATGGCCGGACGGGAACCCATACGACTTCGGGTGGTCCCTGACGTCGCTGAGCCGGAGCGGCCTGGGGTCCTCGATCAGGACCCCCAGCACGCCGCGCCCGCGCGGCAGCGGCCCGATCCTGCGGTGTGTGTCGGCGTCGATCCCGCGGGCCACGAACCGCGCCAGCTCGGTGCGGGTCTCGTCGAGAATCCCGATCGCCGCGTAGCGCGCCCCGGTCAGCTCCCGCGCGGTGTCCAGCAGGATGTCGAGCACCTGCTCCAGGCGCAGCTCACTGAGAAGCCCGCGCCCGGCCTCGATCAGGCGCCGCAGGCGCGCGGGCTCGAGCGTCGAAGCGTCCGTCGTCACCCGGCCATTGTCACCGATCCGGCCGGTCCACCACCTTGCGCCAGTCGATGCGGACGAGCGCCACCAGCCCGGCGAGCAGCAGCAGCTGGACTGCGATCGACAGTGGCGAGCGCAGGGTCTCAGCCAGCAACGGCCCCAGCGCCTCGCGGGTGGCGGTGGCGATGCCGACGTAGATCGAGTAGCTGACGAGTCGGCCGCTGAAGAAGGCGAGCGTCAGCGGAACGAGTCGCACGCCGGTGATCCCCGCGGCGATGAACAGCTGGGCCGAGGGGATCGGGGAGACGGCGAACAGGGCGAGCCCCGCGATCGTCCCGCTGCGCCGCCGCTCGGCGGCGTCCCGCAGGGCGTCGAGGCTCGCGATGCGCTCCGCCGACAGGTGCCCCCGCCACGCGCGCGCGCCCAGTGCGAGCGTGTACCTGCCGGCAGCCGCTGCCGTCGCCCCGACGAGCACGAGCGGCACGGCCGGGACGTCGAGGTTGAGCCTCAGGACGACCAGCACGGCCCAGGTCGGCGGCCCGAACGCCGGCAGCAGGTTGACCGCGTAGACGACGCCCGCGACGATCAGCAGGTCGGTGGCCATCGGCGCGCTAGGCCCCGATGGCAGCGGCCAGCAGGAGCATCGCGGCGGTGCCGACCAGCGCGCCGACCGCTCCCGAGCGTGGACGGGCGGCCGCCGCAGGGATGATCTCCATGATCACGAGCGCGAGCATCGCGCCGGCCGCGAGGCCGAACGAGAACCCGAGGATCCGGTCGGCGGCGGTCACGGCCCAGTAGGCGGCGAGCGCCCCTGGAACCTGTGGGGCGCTCGTGGCCACCGCCGCCCAGAAGACGCGCGTTCGCGACAGGCCGGCCTCACGCAGCGGCAGCGCTGTGACCATGCCCTCCGGGACGTTCTGGAGCGCGATCGCCAGCACCACGAAGACGCCGACCTCGGAGCCGGACGCCCACGCTGCGCCGATCGCCAGGCCCTCCGGCAGGCTGTGCACGAAGAGCGTGCCGGTCACCAGCCACCCGCGTCTGGAGGCGTCCGCATCGAGCAGCCCGAGGTGGACGTCGTGCCGGCGCAGGGTCGCCCGGGCGGCGCCGAGGGCGATCGCTCCCACCGCCACGCCGCCGACGACCTCGAGCGCGTCGCCCTCGTCGAGACCCGGGAGCAGCAGCCCGACCACGGAGGCGACGGTCATCACTCCGCCGGCAACCCCCCACAGGGCCGGCGCCCATGCGATGACGCGGACCCCGAGCCAGAACACCGGCAGTGCACCGATTCCCGTCGCCAGGGCTGTTCCGGCGGCGACCAGCGCGAGTAGGACGGCGTCCACCGCTGCAGCCGCCGATCAGCCGCTTATGTCGTGACGATCGAAGAGCCAGACCGCGGCGGCGGCCAGCACGGCCGCCGTCGCCGCCATCAGGGCGACCGAACCGAGCGGGATTCCGCTGGACACCGGTGTTCCGTAGTGGTGGAACGGGCTGATCGCGCGGAGTGGCCGCAGCCCGTCCACGAGCGTGCCCGCGAGATCAACGACGTACATCGCCACCAGCGCGGCCGTGGCGCCGCCGACGACGACTCCGGAGCGATGGCTGACGGCGCTGAGCGTGAGCGCGACGGCCGCGAACCCCGCCGCCAGCAGCCAGACCGCGAGCGTGCCCTCCGCGACGGCGCTCAACGGCAGATCGACGCCGGCCACCAGGCCCGTGAGCCAGGCTCCGGCCCCGGCCAGGGTCGCCACCAGCGCAACTCCTATGAGCGCCGCGGCATAGCTGCCGAGCACCAGCGCTCGGCGTGCCAGGGGGGTCGTCAGCTCCACGTCAAGCCACGTTCGCTCCTCGTGCGTCGAGAGATCGTGTGAGATCTGGCGAATTCCGAACAGCGCGACTGCCAGCGGCATCAGCAGTGAGTACATCTCCCCGCCGAGGAAGGTGCGCGCGGTGTCGTAGCTCTCGATCCCGAAGGCTGCGCGCATCTTGCTCGGCAGCGACTCGATCGCGGTGGCGAACTCGCCGCTGAAGGTCGGGTAGACGGCGACGATCAGCCCGCTCATCGCGCTGAGACCTAGCCCCCACGCGGCGGCCCCCGTCAGCGCGCGCCGCGCGCGGAAACGTGCGACGGCCGCTGCCGCGCC
Source organism: uncultured Actinomycetes bacterium (assembly GCA_963714935.1). Lineage (GTDB taxonomy): Bacteria > Actinomycetota > Thermoleophilia > Solirubrobacterales > Solirubrobacteraceae > F1-60-MAGs163. The sequence goes on along the minus strand of CAVQQA010000001.1, from coordinate 1,054,372 downwards.
CAGCGACGAGGGGGGCCTGGTCAAGGCGCGGGTCGCCATCAGGGCCCCTCGTCGGTGTCGTAGTAGGCGAGGAAGACGGCCTCCAGGTCGGGCGGCTCGATCGTCATGTCGACGACGTGCCTTGAAGCCGCGGCCCGCAGAAGGGGGTCCAGGTCGCCGCCGACCAGGAATCGCGCCGTCCCGTCGCCGTCCACCTGGAATTCGCGGACCCCCTGGATCGAGGCGAAGACGCGGGTCTCCGCGGGGTCCGCGAGGCTGACGCTGACCTTCCGGTACGCGCGCTGAGCCAGATCGCCCACGGTCTCGACGGCCACCAGGCGCCCGTCGCGGATGATCGCGACACGGTCGCAGATGCGCTGCACCTCGGCCAGGTTGTGCGATGAGAGGAAGACGGTGCGCCCGGCGGCCGACTCCTCCGTCGCGAGTGACAGGAACCTCTCCTGCATGATCGGGTCGAGCCCGCTGGTGGGCTCGTCGAGAACGAGCAGCTCCGGCTCGTGGAACATCGCCTGGATCAGACCGAGCTTCTGCAGGTTCCCGCGCGAGAGATCACCGATCGGGCGGTCGAGGTCGGCCTGGAAGCGGCTCGCGAGCTCGCGCGCGCGACCGGTACCGGTCATGCCCCGCAACCGGGAGAGATACACGAGCAGGTCGAGGCCGGAGATCGACTCGTCGAAGCCGAACCCGCCGGGCAGATTGCCGACCCGCGCGCGGATCCGCCGCGAGTCCCGGTGGCTGTCGAGGCCGAGCAGCCGCGCCGATCCGCTGCTCGGGCGCTGCAGGTCGAGCAACGTGCGGATCAGCGTCGTCTTTCCGGCGCCGTTCGCTCCGAGGAAGCCGAAGATCTCGCCCACCTGCACGCTGAGGGTCATGTCCTCGATGCCGCGTGCCTCGCCGTAGCGCTTGGTCAGCGCAGTGGTCTCGATGGCCGGCGCGGCGCCGGCGCTCTGCGGCGCGGCGATGCCCTCACGGACGCGGCGCCGGTCCTCGGTCAGCATTGCTGCGAACCTACATGCTGCGCTGCGGCGGTGAAACCGCCGTCAGCCGTACCTGATCTCAGTAATCGACCGCCGTCGTCGGGCGTCCTCGGAGGTGGTGCAGGCGATGTGGGCGAGCAGCTGGACGGGCCCGTTCGGTGCCTGGGGAGCGACCGACGCCCGTGACCGCGACCGGCCGCTGGACTGCGACGATCATCTGCCCGCCCCGCATCAGGTGCTCGTACGAGCCGTTGACGTCCGGGCATCGGTCGCTGATGTCTTCCGCTGGCTCTGCCAGCTGCGCGCCGCCCCGTACAGCTACGACTGGATAGACAACCGCGGACGCCGCAGCCCGCGCTCGCTCACGCCGGGTCTCGAGCAACTGGAGGTCGGGCAGCGCGTGATGTCGATCTTCACGTTGGTGGCCTTTGAGCCGGGACGCTCGCTGACGCTGGTGCATGACGGTCCTGCGTTCGGCCGCGTCGCCTGCACCTACCTCGCGGACCGCGGTCGCAATGCCGAAACCCGGATCTTCGTGCGCATGCTCGTCCGCTACCGGAGCAGCCCGTACGGCGCTCTGATGTCGCTGGTGCTGCCGCCGGGCGATCTCGTGATGATGCGCAAGCAGCTGCTGACGCTGCGCGACCGCGCTGAGGGTCGCTGACCGTCAGCTGCAGTCGTACGTGGCGAGGGTCTGCTGGTAGCTGTCCACAAGCTGGCTGACGGCGGTCTGAAGCTGCGCCTTGGCTTCACTCACCGACTTGCTCGAAAGGACGTTGCTGACGGCGTCGGAGACCTGTGAGCTGAACTGCTCGTTCGCCGCCTTGAGATCCGACTTGCGCTGCTCGCTCAACTCGTCCTCGGCGTCCTTGATCTTCCCGAGGTCGTCCTTTATCGCGTCCAGACTGGCGGTGACCGCGTCGGCCGTCACCGTCGCAGGCGTCAGGGCCTGAAGGTCATCGACCTGCTTCTGGATGTCCGCGCGTGCGTCGCACACGTCGTTCTGCGCCCGCTCTTCAGCCGAGTCGCCGCAGCCGGCGGCCACGAGCGCGGTCGTGAGTGCGAAGAGGGTGACTGCTCGTCTCATCGGTGGGTTCCAGATCGTTCGGTGGCGTTGCGGCGGGACCCGGGAACCTATCGCACGCAAGTACGGTGACACCCGCGGCCTGCCCCGAGCGGGAGGATCAGATCGGCCGAGGCTTTCGCTGCCCGGTCAGACCCGGTCCGCCACCACCTTCTCCGCCTCGGCCGCGCTCGCGTGATGGACCAGGATCGCGCCCTCGCCCGTCGCGTAGGCCTCCTCGCCGTGGGCGACGACGTCCATGCCGAGCGCCTCCTCGTGCTCGGTTGCGCGCAGCGGCGTGAACAGCCCGATGACGCGCAGCAGGACGTAGGTCGCGACGAAGGCGTAGACGGGCGCAGCGAGTGCCGCGATCGCCTGGTCGCCGAGCTGCTCGGCGTTGCCGTAGAAGAGGCCGTCGGCCACGTCGTTCCACGAGACCTGCGCGACGAGGCCGATGAACAGGATGCCGGTGAAGCCGGCGATGCCGTGGGCCGCGAGCACGTCGAGCGTCTCGTCGACCCGCGTGCGCGTCCGCCACACGATGACGCCGTAGCTGGGCAGCGCGGCCAGCGCGCCGAGCGCCATCGCCCAGCCCGGGCTGATGAATCCGCCGGCCGGGGTGATCGCCGACGCAGCCGACGATGATCGCCGTGGCGGCGCCGATCGCGGTCACCTGGCGCCCGCGCAGGACAGGTCGAGCAGGAACCAGACGAACAGCGTGCAGGCGGGCGTCAGCAGCGTGTTGGTGAACGCGAGCACGCTGGCGTTGCCGGTCGAGAAGCCGCTGCCGCCGTTGAAGCCGAACCAGCCGAACCACAGCAGGCCGGCGCCGAGCAGCACGTAGACCGCGTTGTGCGGCAGCAGCGCCTGGCGCCCGTAGTCCTTGCGCGCCCCGACGACGAGCGCCGCCGCCAGCGCCGAGAAGCCGGACCCCATCTCGACGGGCACGCCGCCGGCGAAGTCGAGCGTTCCGTTCGCCTGCGAGCCAGCCGCCGCCGAACGCCCAGTGCGCGAGCACCGCGTAGACGAGCACCGACCACAGCGCGGCGAAGACCAGGAACGGCCCGAAGCGCATCCGCTCGACGACCGCGCCCGACACGAGCGCCGTCGTGATGATGCAGAACGTCGCCTGGAAGGCGAAGAACAGCAGGTGCGGGATCGTCGTGCCCGTCGCGCGGCTCGAACGCCGACGTCCGAGAGGAATGCGTGGTCGAGGCCGCCGATGATCGAGCCGTCGCCGTCGAAGGCGAGCGAGTAGCCGACGGCAGCCCACGTGATCGTCGCGACCGCGAGCGCGGCGACGCACATCATGAACGTGTTGAGCGTGTTCTTCGAGCGCACGAGGCCGGCGTAGAAGAGCCCGAGCGCCGGCGTCATCAGGAGCACGAGCGCGGTCGCGGTCGAGCATCCAGGCGGTGTCGCCGGCGTTCACCTCGGCGACTGCCGCCAGATCGAGGACGTTCATGACTTGCCCACCGGCGTCACGGCGCAGGTCGTCGGTCTCGCCGGTGCGGATGCGGACGACCCGCTCCAGCGGCACCACGAAGATCTTGCCGTCGCCGACCTCGTCGGTGCGCGCCCCGTCGCAGAGCGCGTCGATCGTCGGCTGGACGAACTCGTCCGAGACGGCGATCTCGAAGCGGACCTTCTCGGCGAGTCCCATCTTCACGGTCGTCCCGCGGTAGGTCTCGACCCGGTCGAGCTCGCCGCCGTGCCCCTGGACGCGGCTCATCGAGTAGCCGCGCACCTCGGCGCGATATAGGGCTTCGAGGACGTCGTTCGCCTTCTCGGGGCGGACGATGCCGATCACGAGCTTCACGGTCCCGGCTCCTTGGTCGACGGCTGACGCACGGCGGGAAGTCGGGACGTCGGGGAAATGTGGCCCGGCGCCGGTCGCTCCTCCCGTTGAGCGCGGGCGACACTAGCTGCGCGCTCGGACGACCTTTCACTTCACGAGCTTCAGCGAGCAGCGCGTCCGGACGTTCGTCGCGCGGCTCTTGCGGCGCGCCTTGGAGCCGAAGCTGGCCTTGAAGACGATGCGGTGGCGTCCGTTGCGAAGGTCGTTGACCGTGATCCGGCTCGAGAGTCCGCTCCTGGTCCGTCGCAGCTTCGGCCTGGCGTCGACGAAGACGCGCAGGCCGGTCATCTGAACGCCGCGTCGCCGTAGTCGCGCAAGCGGCACCCGCAGCCTGCGCGAGCTGGAGCAGCGCTTCCGCAGGGTGAGCGTGTAGCGCATGTACGGGGGGACCGGATCGCCGGTGAGGAACTCCTCTCCCGGCAGCACCAGGTCAGGTGCGAAGATCGCTGCGTAGTAGGTGCCGGCGCGTCTCGCCCGGTAGTTGACCAGCGGGTTCCGCGTGAACCCCGAGCTGTTGCGCAGCTCCCTGCTCTCGGACCCGAGCCTCATGTCGAACGAGCCGGTGCGGCGGTCCCAGATCGTCGCCGAGAACAGGTCCTCCTTGTCCTTGCCCTGGACGCTGACGCGCAGGATGTCGTTCTTCTCCAGGCGGACCTTGAAGGCGTCGCGCGGGTCCTTGCCCGCGACCAGCGAGCCGCTCGTCGAGACTTTCGATGTGCGGCGCAGATATGTCGGGAAGTCTCTGGGTCGTCGCTTGAGCCAGTAGACGTCGTCGTTGACCTCGCGCGGGTTGCTCTCCGGCTTCTTGGCGCTGAGAGCGGAGCCGACGTTGAGGACGCCGAAGCCGGTGTCGGCGTCCCATCCGGCCGGGCCGGCGTCGGTGGCGGTGAAGCGCCGGACCAGGTCGTAGAGGCGGGCGGTCCCGAGTTGCGGGCGCACCGCCGCGAGCCAGGCGACGGCACCGGCGACTGCACCGGCGGAGAACGACGTGCCCGACGACTGGGCGTAGCCGGTGGAGCAGATGGCTGCGGGGGCGGGCAGCGTCAGGTCAGCGCCCGGAGCGACGAGATCCAGCCACGGACCGAAGTTCGAGAACCGCTCCCGTACCGCGAACTGCCCCGCCGAGCCGACGGTCAGCACCTGAGCCAGCTCGGAGGGGAAGGCGCGCTCGTTCGTGCCGTCGTTGCCGGACGGTACGACCGTGATGACCCCGCTGTCGAAGGCGGCGCTCACAGCTGTCTCAACAGCCGTCACGGTCGGTTCGCGCGTCGAGATCAGTGGCGCTGAGTAGGCGAGCACCGCTACGACCGCCTTGTGCTTGACTGCGGCTTCGAGCCCTTGGACGATCGACGCCTCGGTCGCCGGCTCGTTGGCCGTGGCGATGCGGACCGGCAGGATCGTGCTCGTGGGTGAGATCCCGCCCACGCGTCCGGGCGCGGCCGCGGCCGCGGCGGCGACCCCGGTGCCGTGCCCGTCATCGTCCGGCAATCCCGTCGGCTGGCCGCCGATCGTGTCGATCAGCGGCAGCACCCGACCCGCGAGCTCCGGCACTGCGGGATCGACACCGGTGTCGAGGACGGCGATCCGCGGGGTGTTCCGCGGCGGCGGCCACCACTCCACGGCGTGTGAAACCGACGGGATCTCGAGCACGCTGTTGGACGGCTGGTTCACGCACGCCCCGGCGACCGTCGCCGGGCGGCGGACCGCGGCGTTGGGCGACGCGGCTGCGACGCCCGGGCGGCGCGTGAGCGCGGCCGCGTAGGCGGCGGCCGTGAAGCCTGCGGGAACCGCTCGCGGCGACGAAGCGGATGCCCCCGATCCGCGCGACCGGGCGCGAGCCGGCGGGCAGGCGCGCATGGTCGGTCGGCGGCGATCAGCACCTCGGAGGCGGCAGCGGCGGCGGGGGCGGCGGCGAACGCCGTCCCCGCGCTCGGCGCAGCGAGGATCGGGAGCAACAACAGCGCCAGCGACGTCCTACTCAAACCGCCTCCTCCCGATACCGAGACCGCCTCGTGTATATCAGGCAGTAACCGGTCGGGCGCCGGCCCGAACGGCTACGCCGGAGGCGTCTGCGCAGGCGGCGGGGCGGGCGGGGCGGAGTAGGGCCCGCTGCTCTGGCCGTACTCGAGCCGGGTGATCGACTGCGAGAGCCACGAGATCAGGCCGTGCAGGGCCATGCCCACGATCGAGTACACGATCATCGCGAACAGCACCGAGACGTCGAGTACCGATTCGCCGTTCAGCGGCACGCTCTCGAAGATCCCGCGGAACGGGGCCATCACGCGGTCGAGGCTGCGATAGACCCACTCGGTGAACGCGGCGTCTGTGCTCGCGCCGAAGAGCAGCAGGAAGAAGCCGAGCACGAGGATGACCAGCGCGACGGTGACGAACGCGTACACGACGTACACCAGCGCGCGTGCGATCTTGGCGATTCCGAGCTTGGCGGAGTGGTCCATGGCGCCCTCTTCGGTCCCCTCGGTCGTCTGCCTTCATTCAATCATGACCGGGACGGGACCCCTCGCGGGTCACGGCTATGTCTCGGCGAGCTGCTTCTCGATCGCCTCGCGCGCCTTCTTGATCTTCGGTGACGTGACGCCGCCGAGCTTGACCGTCGCGGCCTTCGCCGCGCTGCCGTTGCCCGCGGATGCGGCGGCCGCGATCGATCGCAGATCGCGTGCGGCGTCGCGAAGCGCGCTCGTGAGCGCGTCCTGGTTCTTCTGAATCGCCTCGTCCGGGGTCTCCAGCTCGGTCAGCTCGTCGGCCTGCGTCCGGGTCTGGGAGCTGAGTCCGGCGAACTGCGCGGCGAGCTCGCCGTCGGTCCTGGCCTTCGCGTTGACGACGGCGTCGCCGACGGCGCTGCCGAGATCCTTGATCTGCTGGTTGATCGGATCGAACTGCTTCTTGTAGTCGGTCTTGGTCGGAGCGCTGTCGCCGCAGGCGGCCAGCGTGGAGAGGGCCATGAGCATGGCCACGAGGGCCAGGGCGGTGCGGCGCATTGTCGGCGTGACTCCTCGGGGCGATTGACGGGTGCGGAAACCTACTCGCCGGCACCGCCGGACCGCCCCGCCGGGTGAGCCGGGCCAGCGTGCCTATCGGACCGTGAGCGTGCGCCGCTGTCTCGGCGAGCGGTTGCCTGCGCCGTCGAGCGCGTCGACGCCGATGCGGTAGGTCCGATCCGGCGCGGCGCTGCGGCGCGCTGTACGCGCCCGCGGCGAGCACCATGTCACGCACCCGCTCGCCGAACGTCCGGCGTTGGCCGCTATGCGGGGTCGTCCGGGACGTTCGGGGTGTGGTTCACCGCGGCGACGCCCGATGACGACGTTCTCGGAATCACCAGAGCGACAGCGAGAGCAGAGCAGCGGGGAGGGAGGGACCGGCCGGCCGAGCGCTCTGCCGCAGGGCGCTGAACGCGCGCGTCCGCCGAGAATGCTGCTCTGAGAACTCGGCGGGTCCTTTGATGGGGCGCGCCCGATTCCACGCTTGCTGTTTGGATTGGGGCGGTGACGAGAGCCGCCTCAACCGATCCGGCGCACGTCGTGTGCCACGCCTTGTGCGTGAGAGGCGGGAAGGCTCGGCGTTGGGCCGACGACGCTTGCCGTCTACCCCGCAACCGGCAGCGTCATCCGGAACAGTGCGCCGCCGCCCGGAGCGTCCTCGACGGTCACTGATCCGCCATGACCCACGGCCACTTGGTGGACGATCGCGAGGCCGAGGCCCGACCCGGGGCGTGCTCGTGCGTCGGCGCCGCGCCAGAAGCGGTCGAAGGCGTGTTCTCGATCTGCCGGCGGAATGCTCGGGCCGTGGTCGCGGACGGTGAGCGTGCCGTCTGCGAGCACTCGCACGTCGATCTGCTCGCCTGTGGGTCCGTGCTTGACGGCGTTGTCGAGCAGGTTGTTGATGGCTCGGCTCAGTCGCTCGCGGTGGCCCTCGATCACGACTGGCTCGGCATGGAGCGTAAACGTCGCCGCTGGGGCCAGGCGTCGTCCACGCGCGACGGCTTCAGCGACGAGCTCGTCGAGGCGGAGCTCCTCGCCCTCGTCGCTTGTCGGCGCCTCGCCGTCGCGCGCCAGTTCGATGAGGTCGCCGACCAGCAGACCCAGCTCGTCGGCCTGGGCGGCGACGTCATCGAGGATCTCGTTGCGCTGGTCGACCGGGAGGTCGGGCTGCTCGCGCAGCACCTCGGCGTTGGTGCGCAGGCTCGTCACCGGCGTGCGCAGCTCGTGCGAGGCGTCGGCCACGAGGCGTCGCTGGGCCTCGACCGAGGACTCGAGTTCGTGCTGCGTACGGCCAAGGCGCGTGAGCATCGCGTTGAAGCGCCGCGCCAGTCGTCCTACCTCGTCTTGTGGAAGCGGATCGGCGAGCGTCACGGCGTGCGACAGGTCACCTGTCAGCTCGACATGCTCGACCGCATCCGTCAGCTCGGCGATCGGCTGGATCGCGCGTCCCGCGAGCAGCCTGCCCAGCAGCCAGCCGCCCAGCGTTCCGGCGAGGAGCAACACGATGAGCACCAGCCTCAGCCGCGCGAGCGCGTCATCGGTCCCGTTCAGCGAGCGCGCGAGCTGGACAGCGCCGCCAGTACCGACTGGGGACGTGAGCACGCGCAGCCGGGTCTCGCCTACCTTGCGATCGCTGAAGAAGGCCTCTCCGTCGCCGGCGGCGACGCTGCGGTCACGGCTTGTCACCGGGATGCTCACCGTTTGCGGCGAGGCGAACGGACGCCGCTGAACCTCGCCGCCTACGCCGATCACCTGGATCGCCGTAGGCGCTCCCAGCGCCGCGGGCGGCGGCGGGATGTCGATCCGCGGCGCGGCTCCAGGTGGCAGCGGGAGCGTGACGCCGACCGCGACTCGGTCCGCGAGCTGGGCCTGGCGGCTCAGCGCGTCATCGATCTGGCCGTGGAGCTCGCCGCGTACGACGGCGTAGGTGATCAGGCTGGCGACCAGCACGGTCAGGCTGACAGCGACCGCGCAGAGCAGCCCGATGCGCCGGCGCAGGCTCATGGGCCCTCGCGTAGCGCGTAGCCAACCCCGCGCACCGTCTGGAGCAAGCGCGGCTCGCCGCCGGCCTCGGTCTTGCGCCGCAGGTACCCGATGTACACGCCGAGCGCGTTGGAGGCCGCGCCGAAGTCGTAGCCCCAGACCTGGTCGAAGATCTGCGACCGCGTGAGTACCCGTCGCGGGTTCTCAAGCATGAACGCCAACAACTCGAACTCCGTCCTCGTCAGCTCGATCTCACGCTCACCGCGGTGGACTTGCCGCGTCACGGGATCCAGCGACAGATCGGCGAATCGCAGCGGGCCCTCACCGTGCTCGTCGGTGCGACGTAGCAGCGCGCGCAGCCGCGCCGTCAGCTCACGCAGCGCGAACGGCTTGACCAGGTAATCGTCCGCCCCCGCGTCAAGCCCCGCGACGCGATCGTCAATCGTCTCGCGCGCGGTCAGCATCAGCACCGGAGTGTGGTCGCCGGTCGCGCGCAGTCGGCGGCACACCTCGAGGCCATCGAGGCCCGGCATCGCGACGTCGAGCACGATCGCGTCGGGCTGGGTCGCAGCGAGGATGTCGAGAGCCTCGCGGCCGTCGGCGGCGAGCGTGACGTCGTAGCGCTCCAGGAGCAGCGCGCGCTCCAATGCGGTCCGCACCGCCGGCTCGTCATCGACTACGAGGATCCTCACGCCGGGTCCGATGCTCGCACGTGTCGCGGCGCGCTCAGCTCTGGTCGCCGCTGTCGCTCGCTGGCGGCGCGGTCCCGCCCGGCGATGCGCCGCCGGGGGGCATGCCTCCACCCGGGCCTCCCGCGGGCAACTTGTCGCGGCAGGACGCGAAAGCCTTGCGCATCTCCTCGGTCATCTCGGGCGGCCCTCCTCCCGCCGGCGGGCGCCTCGGTAGCTCGGCGCCTTGCTCGCGCAGGCAGGCCTGGAACTCCTCGATCTGAGCTTGCTGAGCAGCGGAGGGCTGGCCCTGCGGTGCCGTGGGCCGCGAGCCGGATGTGGGCGTTTGCTGCGAAGCGGGATCATCGCTGCCGCAGCCGGCCAGCGCTAGGACGCAGATCACGGCCGCCAGAATCGTTCCGGCGCGCCGCATCAGGCAACCCCCGCGACTTCGCTGGCGCTCTTCGGCTCGGTGTCGTCGATTCGGCCGTCGCGCAGCCGCACGAGGCGTCCGGCGCTACCGGCGATCGCGGGGTCGTGGGTGATCAGGACGATCGTCAGGCCGCCGGCGTTGAGGTCGCGTAGCACGGCCATGATCTCCTCGCCCGTCGCGGTGTCGAGATTGCCCGTCGGCTCGTCAGCCAGCAGCACGTCCGGTGTGTTGGCGAGCGCCCGAGCGATCGCCACGCGCTGCTGCTCACCGCCCGACAGCTGCGAGGGCAGGTGCTCGAGTCGGCCGGCTAGCCCGACGCTGCCGAGTAGCTCTGCCACGCGGGCGCGGCGCTCCGCGCCGGGCATCCCGGTCGGGGCGAGCGCGGCCTCGACGTTCTGGGCCGCTGTCAGCGTCGGAATCAGGTTGAACTGCTGGAACACGAACCCGATGCGCCGCAGGCGCAGCTCCGTGAGGTCACCGTCACCGGCACTGGAGAGGTCGCGGCCCTCGAACCTGAGCTGCCCGCTGGTTGCCCGGTCGAGCGCTCCGAGCAGCTGCAGCAGCGTCGTCTTGCCCGAGCCCGAGGGTCCGGCCACGACCACGAACTCGCCGCGCGCGATGCGCAGGTCGATGCCTGTGATCGCGTCGACGATCGTGTCGCCGCTGCCGTAGCGCCGGCCGAGGCCCTCAAGCTCGTAAACGGGCTCAGTGGATGTGAGTGCGATTGTCATCTGTGATCAGGCTCCTTGGCGAGTGGGATCGGCTTCAGTCGAGCGTGCGCAGGGCATCGGCAGGACGCAGACGGGCGGCACGCATCCCGCCGACGGCACCGGCCATCAGCCCGCCGAGGATCGCCAGCGAGATCGCCAGCACGACGAGGCCGAAGGACACTGGCGCACCAAGCACGACGTCGGTGGAGCCCGAGACGATCTGTCCCTGACCAAAGCCGCCGATCAGGCCGCCCCCCGGTGGGCCGCCGGGACCGCCACCCGGTCCGCCGGCACCGCCGCCGGCTGCGTTTGCGACCGAGGCCTGGAGCGTCACGCCGAGGGCCCCGATGATCGCGGCGGCGCCGATTCCGAGCACGGCGCCGAAAACGCCTCCGAGCGCCCCCTGCATCAGCGACTCGCCGCTGACCTGGCGCACGACGCGACCCTGTCGCCAGCCGATCGCCTTCAGTGTTCCGAGCTCACGCGTGCGCTTGGCCACGGAGGACAGCGTGAGCAGGATCGCGATCAGCACCGAGGCGATCAGCGCCACGATTGCGAGCGCCGTCCCGAGCTTGCTTGCGAGGTTCTTGGCATCGACCAGCGAGCCACCGACCCGGTCGGCCAGATCCTGCGTCGTAGTCACCGATGCGCCGTCGAGCGTCGCTTCGATCGACTTGCCGACACCCGCCACGGCATCGGTGTCGTCGGCTCGCACGTAGACCGTGTTGACGCGGCCCTTGCGATCCGACGCATTCTGCAGCTGACTCAGCTTCACGTAGACGTCGGAGGCCTGGCCGCCGAGCGGCGGGCTGGCGATGCCGATGATCTCGTACTTCCGGCTCTTGATCTCGACGTCGTCGCCGAGCTCGAGCTTCTGTCGGGAGGCGTAGCTCTCGCTGACGATCGCCTGGCGGGCATCGCCAGAGGAGAAGTAGTCGCCCTCGGAAACCTGGCCCCTGGTGATCGCCCCGAGATCGGGCTGCGTCTGGTCAACGCCGGAGACCGAGATGTTCGTCAGGTCGATGTTGTTGGGCGGCCCGCCACCCGCTCCGGGTGCCGGTCCCTGCCCGGGCCCGGCCGCGGCGTTCTCGGGGACGGTGCCCTCGACATGGATCGCGTTGAGCGTGAGCCCGCCCGCGGCGCTCGCGACGCCGTCCAGCGCTGCGATCTCCTGCTCCTTGGAAGAGGAAAAGCTGAGCTGCGAGCTGACGAAGTTGTCGTTGGAGAACTTCTCGCCTGGCTCCCCCAGGTTCGCCAGGCCGACGCGCGCGCCGCCGTTCTCCTCCTGCAGTTGCTCGCGCTCCTTCTCCGACAGGCCGGCGAACAGGCCGCCCTGGCTCTGATCAGAGTCACCGTCATCGACGACGATCGGGCGGGTCACGGTCATGTCGGTGCCAACGCCGGTCAGCGGCTTGAGTACTTCGTCTTGTGCGTCGCTGAGCCCCTGCGACAGGGCGGTCACTGCAACAACGAGCGCCACGCCGACACCGAGGCCGAGCGCGGTGAGGATTGTGCGACCGCGCCGACGCCTGAGCTCGGCGAACGCGTACTGGATCGAGAACATGGCCGTGATCCAAGTGCCCGCTCCGAAGAGTCAGCTTGGCGTTTCGTAAGAGAACGCGAAGAAAGCAGCCGCTACGGCGCAGTCACGCCGCTCGATTGACGATGGTGTCGGCATGCAGTCGCTGCTGCTTGGCGAGCAGCGGAAGCCCGGCAACGCGTGTGCCGGCAGACGTCGGGTTCGCACAACGCCCAATCACTCCCCGAGCGATCGGACAGCGAAACCGGCCGAATTCCCGGAGCGACTCTGAGATAAGAACAGCGAGGAGTGAGCGGAGAGGGAGGGATTCGAACCCTCGGACGAACTTACGCCCGTCACACGATTTCCAGTCGTGCCCGTTCAACCGCTCCGGCACCTCTCCTGGCCCGCTTGGCGGACGGCGAAGGGTAGCGGCGGCCGGATGCCGCTCGGCCGCGTCGCTCAGCCGCGATCGCCGCTCGCCTCAGAGCGCCCAGTCGCCACGGACGAGCACCGGCACGCGCTCGCCGCTCGGTGTCACGCCCGTGACGGTCACCTCGTCGGAGCCGATCATGAAGTCGACGTGGATCTGCGCTCTCGTTGATGCGCGGGACGGTCATGCTCGCCGTCGAGACAGAACGCGTAGGCCGAGCCGAGCGCGATGTGGCTGGCGGCGTTCTCGTCGAGAAGCGTGTCGAAGAACGTCGTGCCGGTCGCCGCCGATCCGCCCCTCGCCGTCGACGAGGGCGACCTCGCCGAGTCGGGCGGCGCCCTCGTCCTTGGCGGCGTAGCCGCGCAGCACGTCGGCGTTCTGGCTCGGCGTCGATGCGCACCGCGCGCCCGCCGCGGAACTCGACCTCGAGGTCCGCGGATGATCGAGCCGCCGACGACCAGCGGCTTCGTCGATCGCACGACGCCCTCGGTGCGCGCCGGGTCGGGCGTGGTGAAGACCTCCTCCGACGGGATGTTCGGCATGTGCACGATGCCGTCGATCGTCTCGAAGCGCGCGGCCATGAAGCGGCTCGTCGGCAGCAGGCCGACGACGAGATCGGTGCCGGGGCCCTCGAAGTGCAGTGCGTCGAAGCGCCGCGCGGTGATCCGCTCCGCGGTGCCGACGAGTGCGTCGGCGCGCGCGCGCCAAGCGCCGACCGGGTCCTCCTCGTCGAGCCGCAGACGTGGACCAGCTCCCCGACGAGCTTCGCCAGCGCCTGCATGCGTCGTCGAGCTCCGGATGGACGAGCCGCGCCCACGGCGTGCTCGGGCACGGGCCGATCGCTCCAGTTCGTCGTGCGCGCGTTGACGACCTGGCCGCTCTCCCTGATCGACGGGAAGCGGTCGCGGCCCGCTCGCGCGGGGTCGATGTCGTCGAGCAGGCCGGGGGCGATCGGCCCGCTCAGCGCGATGCGGGCGCAGCGCTGGTCGCCGAGCGCGAGCATCCGCTCGCCGAACCACGACGGGACGAAGTCGAGCGTCTCGTCGTCGGCGTGCAGCAGCCGCTGCGCGCTTGACGTGCATGTCGAAGTAGGTCGCGTCGACGAACTTCGCGCCGTGCCGGTAGGCGCTCGCGGCGAGCGCGCGAACGACCTCTTCCTTTCCGAGCTCTCCGGACACGGCGACGATCTGTCCCGGCTGGACGTTCGCGCCGAAGCCGACGAGCAGGTCGGCGAAGCGTGCGAGGGTCGCGGCGTCGAAGCCGCTCGTGCTGAACATCGGCCGCACAGTACCCAGCGCCGCGGCCCGCTCCCGTAACGTTCACGGGCCGCTGACGGACCGAAACCCGATGACCTTCCTCGACCGCTTCTCCACCCGACTGCGCGTGCCGGATCCGTCCGATGCGCTTCCCGGCCGAGCCGAGGCGCTCGCCGGAGTACCCGACCGCCATGAGGTGCTCGGAACCCCGATCCGCCCGCCCTTCCCCGAAGGCGATCCGCACGGCGATCTTCGCGCTCGGCTGCTTCTGGGGCGCCGAGCGCCTGTTCTGGCAGACGCCCGGCGTCTTCAGCACCGCCGTCGGCTACGCGGGCGGCAGCACGCCCAACCCGACGTACGAGGAGGTCTGCTCGGGACGCACGGGTCACACCGAGGTCGTGCTGGTCGCCTACGACCCCGAGCAGGTCTCGTTCGACGCGCTGCTGCGGGTCTTCTGGGAGGGGCACGATCCGACGCAGGGCATGCGCCAGGGAAACGACGTGGGGACGCAGTATCGCTCGGCGATCTACGTCGACGAGGACCGGCTCGCCGAGGCTGCCGCGCCTCGCGCGACCGCTACCAGGCGGCCCTGACCGCGAGCGGCACGGGTGAGATCACGACCGAGATCGGTGCGACGACGCCGTTCTACTACGCCGAGGACTACCACCAGCAGTACCTGCACAAGGTGCCGCACGGGTACTGCGGTCACGGCGGGACCGGCGTCAGCTGCCCGGCCGGCGTCGGCGTCAGCGGCGAAGCGGCCTGAGGCCGGCCGGCGGACGTCAGGCCGTCGTGCCCAGCTCGCCGGCCCTGATCCGCGCCACCATGTCGGCGGACTCGGCGCGGTACGCGGTCCCGTCGTCGAACTCGATCATCGGCAGCATCGTCTGGCCGCTGAGCCGCTGAACCTCCTTGCGCCTGCTGCGCGGCAGCACCGGAGCCTTGACGACCTCGTACTCGATCCCCTGGTCTTCGAGCGCCTGCTGAACGTTGTGGCAGGCGTGGCTGCCGGTCTTCAGGAACATGAAGGGGCAGCGGTGCAGCTTGACGGCCATGGCGTCTCCTCAGCTCGGTTGGCGCGAGCCTAACCGTCCTGAGTCATCGCCGTGAACGCGGGGCGCAGGCCGTGTGCCGGCCCGCGCCCCGGCTGTTCTCCGACGAGCTACTGCAGCGTCATGTTGGGCTCGCCGTTGGCG
The DNA here is from genome assembly GCA_963714935.1 of uncultured Actinomycetes bacterium. Taxonomy (GTDB): domain Bacteria; phylum Actinomycetota; class Thermoleophilia; order Solirubrobacterales; family Solirubrobacteraceae; genus F1-60-MAGs163. Next base: position 1,039,280 of record CAVQQA010000001.1, on the reverse strand, counting down.
TTGAGCCCGTTCGCCGTGCGCGTGCAGGTGCCGCCGCGCGGCGTGCCCGCCGTTGTACGCCTGCCGCACGCAGTTGCGCAGCGCCTTCTGACCCCAGTAGTTGGGGTGCAGCGACTCCTGCACGTAGTACGGCGCCGAACACCGTCGACAGCGTGCGGATCTGCTCGATCCACTCGCTCTTGTCGACGGCGCCCGCGCTCTGCCAGGTGGCGAGGCCCTTCTCCTCGAGCAGCCCGACCGTGTTCTCGCACAGCCGCCGGCCGTTGAACGTCGACTGCAGCTCCAGGATCTTCACGTTGCTGAGGCCCGGTCTGCGGCGGCGCCGTTCTTGACGGCGTTGTTGATCGTCGGCAGCGCCGTGTTGTTGGCCCAGTTGGCGTCGTTGTTCCAGAAGCCGCAGCCGCCGGTGCTCTGGCGCGTGTAGCCGGTCTCGCGAGTAGCGGAAGCCCGCTGCTCGTCGGCATCGGCGACAGGTAGTCCTGCACGACGATCGTGTACTGCGAGGTCGAGTAGCCGGCGTTCGTCATCGCGGTGCTGACGTTGAGGATCGCGTTCTTGATCGCCGTCGTCTTCGCGCGTCGACGTTGGACGACGTGAAGTTCGACGTCACCGACGAGTCGTCGTTGCAGTAGTTCTTCCACCACGACGGCGACGTCAGGAAGTTCGTGACGCAGGTCTGCACGATCGACGGCGAAGTTGAAGTCGTTGCCGCCGATCGACAGCGTGACCATCTTCACGTTGTTGGCCGCGGCGAAGTCCTGCAGCATCCGCGCCTGACCCTGGCTGGCCGAGCCGTTGTAGTAGAAGTCGAGGCCGGGCTTGAAGTCGCCGCCGAGTCGGTGAACGTCGCGGTCTTGGCCCCCGAGCAGGCGAGGTTCTTCGCAGTTGACGCCGCCGCCGATGATGACCTCGGCAGCCTTGGAGCGGTGGCAGCCGGTGATCGTCTCGGCGGTGTTCGACGCGTTGTCGTAGTAGGCCGTCGAGCCGAGCGCGTCGCGTCTTCGACGAGCTCTGGTTGGTGTTGCCGGCCCAGCGCCCGGCCTCGCCGGAGATGTACGAGTCGCCGACACTCACGACGGTGGGGGTTCCGACCCCCGGACCGTCAGCCGCCGCGGGCGCGGCGAGCGCAAGCATGGACAAGACCGCCAGGGCGGCGTATCGCTTCACTTTGAACTCCTCCTCGGGATCCTCGGATTGGGGGCCGCGAACCTACCCGCCGGTCAGGTCGGAGGGCAAGGTGGATTCCGGCTGGAAAATCCCGCACCGTGCGGGGTCGGGCGCGCCGGGTACGGTCTGCGCCGATGCCGCCCCCGAACCTGATGCTGCTGATCACCGACCAGCAGCGCGCCGCGCAGCACTGGCCGGACGATCCAGGCTGGCTGCGGTCGCTGATGCCGAACGACAGCCGCCTGGCCGACAGCGGCCTGGCCTTCGACAACGCGTTCTGCAACACGTGCATGTGCTCGCCGAGCCGTGCGACGCTGCTGACCGGTCTGTACCCGGCACAGCACGGCGTGCCCCTCACGCTCACGCGCGGCGACCTCTGGCCCGACGCGCGCAACTTCCCGGGCGTGGTCCGGGCGTTCGCGTCGGTGCTCCGCAGCGGCGAGGCCGACCGCCGCCGCGCGGCGCGGACCTTCGTGCGCGGAGCGGCCCGCTCGGGACCCAGGAGCGGCGATGAGCCGGAGCTGTCACCGTCGCTGCCGACGCTTGCGCACCTGCTGCGCGGTGCCGGGTATCACGTCGCGCTCAAGGGGAAGTGGCACCTCACGAAGCCTCTCGGCGAGGAGTGGGAACAGCGTGACGCGGACCGTCTCGAGGAGCAGTTCGGGATCAGCGACTGGGAACCGCCCGACGCCGGCGAGGACGCCAGGGCCGAGCACTTCGGCGGTGGCGGCGCCGGCGCGAGCGGCGAGGGCTTCGACGAGGACTTCGTGCGCGGCGTCGAGCGCTGGCTCGACCGCGAGGATCTCCCCGAGCCGTTCTGCCTGATCGTCTCGCTCGTCAACCCGCACGACGTGCTGGGCTATCCCGCGACCTACGAGGCCGGTGGCTACGACCCGGGCGACTGGCGAGACCTCGACGTGCCGCTGCCGCCCACGATCGACGAGGACCTCTCGAACAAGCCGTCGGTTCACGCTCTGATGCGCATGGGCCAGGCGGCGTACCTCGGGGGGCTGGGCTCGCACCGCGCGCGACACGACTACGTCGGCTTCTACGCCCACCTCCACCGTCTCGTGGACTCGAAGATCGGGCGCGTGCTCGATGCTCTCGGCGACGCGCAGGACGCGTCCTCGCTGCGCAGCCGCACGGTCGTGGTGCGCGTCTCCGACCATGGTGAGATGGGGCTGTCGCACGGCGGGCTGCGCCAGAAGATGTTCAACGCCTACGAGGAGACGATCCGGGTTCCGCTCGTGATCTCACACCCGGCGCTGTTCAGGCGCGGCGCGCGCACTGCCGCGCTCGCCTCGCTGGTCGACGTGCTTCCGACGATGTTGACGCTTGCGGGAGTGCCCCAGGAGGGGCTCGGCCTGAGGGGCCGTGACCTCTCGCCCGTGCTGGCACGACACCTCGACGTGGATCGTGAGCTGCTCGCTGCGTGCGGCGTCGATCTGTCGGCGCTCACGCAGGCCGCGAAGCCGGGCGAGTCCGTGCAGGACTCGATCCACTTCACGTACGACGACCATCAGGCGGGCACGGCGCTCCAGAACGTCGCCGGTCAGCCCAATCGGGTGCGCTGTGTGCGTGACGTGCGCTACAAGCACGCCGTCTACCTGGACCCCGCGGGCGATGCCGCCCCGGAGTACGAGCTGTACGACCTGCAGCGGGACCCCCACGAGGCGAGCAACCTCGTGAGCCGCTCCACCGGCGCCGTCATCGACCGCTCGGACGAAGGCGTCAGGGCCGCCATGGCGGAGCTGCTGGACGAAGCGGTCACGCGCTGCGCAACGGCCCTGCCGCCGTCGTGAGAGGCCGGTCTGCGGACCTGCCTCAGCGGCGCTTCGTCCTGCAGGCCCTGTAGGTCCGCGACCTGCGGATCGTGCGCTTGTCGGCCAGGCTGACGCGCACCTCGACCCTGAAGCGCCCCTTCCTGGGAAGGGTGCGCAGCCTGATCGCCTTCTTCAGGCCCTTGCCGCGCACGACCTTGACCTGCTTGCCCTTGATCTTCACGCGCGCTCGTGTCGCCCTGACCCCGCGCGGCATCCGCAGGCGAACACGGAACCTGCGCGGGGTGAGGCAGCGCCGCGCCGACACCAGCGAGATCGCCCTCGACGCCCTGACCTTCGGAAGTCGTTTCCTGCTCGCCTTCTTCGCGGGCGCCTTGGTGGGCGGGGCGACGGACAGCGGCGCAGGCGCCGTGGGCGCCGCCGGTGGCGGCGCAGGCGGCGACGGTGGGGGAGGCGGCGGAGGCGCGAACGTCGCAGTGATGCTGCGCGGACCGCTCATCGTCAGGACACATGCGCCGACGCCCTCGCAGTCACCGCCCCAGCCGATGAACGTCGATCCGCCCGATGGTGTCGGGGTCAGCGTCACGACGCTGTCGGCGGGATAGCTCTGCGTGCAGGTGGGCTGGCACGCGAGACCGCCGATGTCGCTGGTCACGGTGCCGGTGCCGGCACCCGAGATCGCCGCGGTCAGCGAGTGCGACGGCGTCGGTCCGGGACAGGCCGCGAAACAGAGCCGCACGCCGTCGGCCTGGTGGTTGACCAGGTAGGCGGATCCGCCTACCTGCGCTCCGGTCAGCGACTGGAAGGCGCCGGCGCGCGATCCGGACTCGACGAACCTGTAAGTGCTGCTTGGCGGCGGCGTGAATCCTGGGTCGCTGTCGATCGCGAGCGTGCCGCCGACTGTCGCCAGCCCGCCGACGACGAGCCGGTCGAAGCTCGCGTCGGCGATGCCCGCGATCTCCTCTCTCAGCGTGCCGCCGGGTCCCTGGGTGAAGTCGTTGGTGACCGTCAGCGTGCCGGGCGACGCGCCCGGCTCGACGGTTCCGGCGGAGTTGGAGAGCTGCCGCACGGTGCCCGAGCCGCGCAGGGTGCCGCCGTTCAGCGTCACGTCCATCGAGAGGACCGCGCCCTGCGAGACCGTCGTCAGCCCGCCGGACTGGACCAGCTGACCGGCTTCGGCGGCCGCGGGGGAACCCATCGTCCCGGCGGTCACGTTGATCGTGCCGGCGTTCTCGATCCGTCCTGTGCCGAACATCGTGCCCGCCGGCGCGCCGCGCTGGACCGTCGCGCCGGCGAGGTTTCGGAGTACCCCGGTCGCGCTGCCTGCGACCAGCTGCAGCGGAGGGTCGCCCGGGCCGGCGCCGGAGTTGTCGACCGTCAGGGTCCCGGCGTTCTCCCAGGTGCCGCCCTCGCTGAACGCACCCAACAGGACGGCTCCGCCCGACCAGGCGGTCGCGCCCTCGGTTCGCAGCTTCGCGCCTCCACGGATCGTCGCCGCCGAGGCGCCTCCGTCGATCGTCGCTGCGCCGCTCACCTTCGTGACGCCGCCCGAGATCTGGCTGCCGTCGAGCGACGCGGTCCCCGCAGTCAGCGTGCCGGCTCCGAGGCGCCCGCCACCCTCCGACATCAGCAGCTCTGCTGCCGTTCCACTGCCGCCGAGGTCAAGTGCCGACGGCGCGCCGATCGTCAGGCGGCCGATCGACAGGGCGTCATCGTCGGGGATCAGCACAGTGCCCGTGCCGCTGGGCCCGGTCGATTCGTTGATCTCGAGGCGACCCGAACCCGTGATCGAGCCCGCCACCGTCATCGTCGAGTCCCGCGTGGGGCGCAGCGCGAGCGTCGAGAGCCCCGACACGGTGAAGGCCCCGTCGCTTGCCGGTGAGCCGGCAGACGGGTAGGCGAACAGCTGAGAAGGCGACGAGCCCCCCGCCTGCGTCAGCGCGACCGTGCCGTCGTTCTCGAGCCGCGCGCGGATGACGCCCGTGTTGAACGGGTCGTAGACGAGCGATCCCGCTGGCGAGATCGTCACCAGCCCGCCACCGGAGGGCTCGTCGGTGATCGACAGGGTGCCGGTGAACGAGCGCAGAAGCCCGTCGACCGTGAGCGTGCCGTTGCCCGGGTTGCCCAGCTTCACGGTCCCGCCGGCATACACCTCGGCGTCCACGGCGATCGTGAGCGAGCCGCCGTTCTTGACCTCGACCGAGCCGAGGATCTGGGCGGCGTTGGCGGTCCCGTTTAGCGTCAGCGAGGCGCCGTCGACGATGATCGTGGTCGTCGCCTGCTGGATCAGGGCGACCTCGGCGTCGACACCGGAGAGCACGACGCTCGAAGCCTCGCCGCAGCCGGCGCCGGCGACGTTGAAGACGGCGGTGTCGGCGTCGCCGGGAACGACGCCGTCGCGCCAGTTCTCCGGCGTGTTCCACTCGCCGCCGCTCGCGGGGGCTGTCGTCGGACCAGCAGCGCGTGGCCGCCGCGGCGGGGCCGGCGGCGGCGAGCAGCACGAACGTGGCCGTCAGGGCTGCCAGGGCGATCCGCACCAGAGCGAGGATCGCAGACGGCCGCCCGCAGGCAGCCCGGTAGGCCGCCCGGCGCGTCGACCGGCCCTGGCCGCCGACGCCCTCACGGGCAGGACAAGGGCTCGCCGAGGGGAATCCCGATCGACGGGTACCCGTGATCGTCGACTGCGGCCACTACATCGACGGCGTGCGCCGTCACGAGGGGCAGATCGGCCTCGCCGAGGCCGCTGCCTGCCGCGCCGCCGGCGAGGGCTTCATCTGGGTCGGCATCGCCGACCCCAGTCCGCACGAGCTGGAGCACCTCGCCGCCGAGCTGTCGCTGCACGAGCTGGCGGTCGAGGACGCGCGCAAGGCTCATCAGCGCCCGAAGATCGAGGAGTACGACGAGCACTGGTTCGTCGCGCTGCGCAGCGCGCGCTACCTCGACGACGAGGAGCGCGTGGAGTTCGGCGAGATCCACGTCTTCATCGGCAGCGGCTACGTCGTGACCGTCCGGCACGGCGCGGCCAGTGAGCTCGATCGCGTGCGTTCGACGCTGGAGGCGCGTGAGGACCTGCTCAGGCACGGCCCGATCGCCGTCCTGTGGGGGGTGCTCGACCGGGTCGTCGACGACTACGAGCCGGTCGTCGCCGGGCTCGAGGACGACATCCTCGAAGTCGAGGAGTCGGTCTTCCAGATCTCCCGTGACGGCGACCCGACCGAGCGGATCTACTTCCTGAGGCGCGAGGTCGTCGACTTCTACCGTGCCGTGCATCCGCTGCTCGCACCGCTGGAGGAGGCGGTCGCTCCCGGCAACGAGCGCGTCGCGCCGATGCGCGACTACCTGCGCGACATCCTCGATCACGTTCGGCGCGTGCAGGAGGAGGTGGTCGCGCAGCGCGACCAGCTCCAGTCCGTGCTGGACGTCAGCGTCGCCCTGATCACCCGCCGTCAGAGCGAGATCGTCCGGACGATCTCCGCGTGGGCCGCGATCATCGCCGTGCCGACGATGATCGCGAGCATCTACGGGATGAACTTCAGCGACATGCCCGAGCTGCGCTGGGCGGCCGGCTATCCGCTCGCCCTGGCGCTGATGGTCGCAACGGGGATCGTGCTCTACGCGTACTTCAAGCGCGTCCGCTGGCTGTAGGCGCGTACGGCCGAGCCGCTTCTTCCTGGTTGCTCACGCAACCGGTGTGGCAGGACGCGGGCGTCGAGCCTTGAGCGGCGCTCCCCACGAACCCGGCGAGCATCGGTACGGTTGCGCCATGTCAGCCGAGGGGAAACCGAAAGAAGACGACACCGCCTATCTGAGCCGCTCGCGGATCACCATGTACGAGCGCCTGGGGTACGTGTCCGGCGCGGTGCTTCTGGTGTCGCTGTGGCTGCCGTGGTTCTCGACCAACCCCGACAACGCGAACTCGGTGATCGCGTCGTCCGGAACTCCGTCAGGCGAGAGCGCCAGTGCATGGGAGGCGTTCTCCGGCCCGCTGCCGTGGCTGCTCGCGCTGCTCGCGATCGCGCCGGTGATCCTCACCTGGATCGTCGCCCGCGGGTACAAGCTGGCGTGGCGCCCGGGCGAGGTGACGATGGTCTCGGGGATGATCGGGGTCACGCTCGTGCTGTGCAACGGCATCATCCTCGGCAAGCCCGAGCCGAACATCGATCTGTCGCTCGCGATCGGGTGGTACCTGGCGCTCCTGGCCTGCATCCTGATCGTCACCGCCGGCTTTCAGCGCCAGGCGCTCCATGCAACCGGCATGCGCAAACCCCCGGGCACGATGTAGTCACTCGCCGGCGCCGAGTGGTGGCCGCGAGGTTTCAGCGGCCGCGTGCGAGGTCCTGCACGATCTCGGTTGCCCCGATCGCCGCGTACACGCCGGTCAGCGCGACCAGCGCCTCGCTCGTGTGCCTCGGCATGTCTCCGCGCCTGAGGTGGCCGATTCCCCCGACCGTGTCGACCACGTCGACGAGAAAGGCGAGCCGCTGCAACAGGCGCCGGTCGCGTCCGGACGTACCGAGGTAGCCCGCGCCCAGAGCGATTGCGCGAGCTCCGAAGATCCGCGTCATGTAGTCGAGTTCGGGGCGCGGTGACAGCCCGAACGCGCGCGTCATCGAGCTGGGACTCGCCAGCGCGCACGCGCCGAGCGCGACCCGGCCCGCTGACAGGGCGGTGATCCGGCGGCTGCGATCGCTGCGCACGTCGTCACCCGGATTTCGGATTCTGGCCGGCCCAGGCGATGATGCGTTCTCGGAGGAGAAGGACACTCTCCGTGAACCTATCGGACGAGCACGGCCCGGCCGCTCCGGGCGCCGTGGTATGAACCCGGCCGATGTCGGCCCTCGCTTCCTTCGTCACCGGGCGCCGCACCAAGTGGGTCGTCATCGCCCTCTGGGCGGTCGCCGTCGTCGCGCTCTCGCCGCTCGGCTCCAAGCTCGCCGACGCCACGCGCGACGAGACGGCGAGCTTCCTGCCGCCCCAGGCGGAGTCGACGAAGGTCCAGGAACTGCTCAAGGAGCGCTTTCCCGGCGGCGAGACGAGCATCGGCCTGATCGTCTACCGGCGCGACGGCGGCCTGACCGCGGCCGACCGGGCGCGGATCGCGAGCGACGCGAAGAAGGTCGACGCGGCGATCCCCGTGACACAGCCGGCGGTGGTGCCGTTCGCGGCGGGCGCGCCGCCGGACCTCGTCTCCGAGCGCGGTGACGCCGCGTACACGGTCATCACCGTCCCGCTGGACTTCAAGAAGATCCCCGACTGGGGCAAGGCGGCCAGGGAGGAGATCGGCTCGGGCTCGGCCGGGCTCGACGTCTACGTGACCGGCGACCTCGGGCTGTTCGCGGACTTCAACGAGGTCTTCGGCGAACTCGACGCGAAGCTCCTCTCGGCGACCGTCCTGTTGGTGCTGATCCTGCTGGGCGCCATCTACCGCGCGCCGCTGATCGCGGTCATCCCGATCTTCGTCGTCGCGTTCTCCTACCAGGTGGCCAGCGGGTTCATCTACCTGTACGCGGACGCGGGCAACACGGTCAACACGAACGCGACGAGCATTCTCATCGTGCTGATGTTCGGCGTCGGCACCGACTACTGCCTGCTGCTCGTGAGCCGGTATCGCGAGGAGCTGCACCGCGTCGAGGACAAGCACGAGGCGATGGCCCGTGCCCTGCGCCGCGCGGGTCCGGCCGTGCTCGCCAGCGGTCTGACGGTCATCAGCGCGATGCTCGTCCTGCTGCTCGCGGACGCGGGCTCGACCAACGCGCTCGGCCCGGTGTCGGCGATCGGCGTTGCGGCGGTCCTGCTGGCATGCCTCACGCTGCTGCCGGCGCTGCTCACCGCGGGAGGGCGGCGGGGCTTCTGGCCGCGCAGGTCGGCCGTCGCCTATCAGCCTGACGTCGACCCCGTCGAGCATCGCGGGCTGTGGCGGCGCTTCGGCGACCGTGTCCTCCAGCGGCCGGGGCTCGCGCTCGGCGCGACGACCGCCATGTTCGCCGTCTTCACGCTCGGGCTCGTCGCCTACCAGGAGGACTACTCGATCGGGGGCTTCTTCAAGAAGTCCGTCGAGAGCGTCGACGGCTTCGAGGTGCTCGGCGCATCGTTCCCCGAGGGTGCGCTCGGGCCGACGGCGATCCTGATCCGCCGCGACAGCGGGGCGGCCACGACCGCGGACATCGCGGAGGTCCGAAGGAGGGTGCAGGGGATCGACGGCGTCGCTTCCGTGGCCGCGCCGCAGCGGTCCGAGGACGGGTCGATCGCCAGGCTGGACGTCACGTTCGTCGATGACCCGTACTCCGAGGCCGCGCTCGCGCGTGTCGACACGCTGCGCGACGAACTGAGTGACCTACCGGGCGGAGCCTCGGCCCTGATCGGAGCGGGCAGTGCCGTCCAGGAGGACTTCAACGTCGCCGCAGAGCGCGACCTGCGCGTGATCGTGCCCGCGGCGCTGCTCGTGATCGCGATCATCCTCGGCGTCCTGCTTCAGGCCGTCGTCGCCCCGATCGTGTTGATCGCCACGGTCATGGCGTCGTTCTTCGGCACGCTCGGGCTCTCGATCTGGTTCTTCATCGAGGTTCAGGGGAACGCGGGCGTCGATGCGTCGTTGCCGACGTTCGCCTTCATCTTCCTCGTGGCGCTCGGCGTCGACTACACGATCTTCCTGATGAGCCGCGTGCGCGAGGAGGCGCGCACGCACGGTACGCGCGAGGGTGTGCTGCGCGCACTCGCGGCCACCGGCCCCGTGATCACCAGCGCAGGCGTGATCCTCGCGGGCACGTTCTCCGTGCTGATGACGCTGCCGGTGACGTTCGCCTTCAACATCGGCTTCATGGTCGCGGTCGGCATCCTGCTCGACACGTTCGTGGTGCGCACGATCATGGTCCCGGCAGCGGTCGAGGTTCTCGGCGACCGCATCTGGTGGCCGTCGACGGCGTCGGGCGGTGGCCACGCGCTGCGTGAGCACGGCGAGGCCGAGCCCGCAGCGGCAGTGGAGACGGCGGCCTAGCCGCGCGGGTGCGGGTCAGTAGCCGCGGCGCTCGCGCCTGGCCTTCTGAACCGGGCTCGACTCGATCTCCTCGCGATGGCGTGCGTACCAGCGATGGTGCACGGCCGCGATGAGGATCACCGCCGCGAAGAACACCAGCCCCATACCGCCCTCGAACGGGTTGAACCCACCGAGGACGATGACCGCCACACCGAGGCTGCCGAAGAGCACGGCGGAGATGAAGATGAACTCGCCGGCGAATCCGCCGACGCGTCGAAGTGAAGAGCTGTCGCGTGCGGGCATACCGGCAAGGTCCAGCATCGCGCCGGCCGCGTCATCCGCAGTAGCTCCTGTTCAGCGTCCGTAGTTGGTCCGGCATCCGGAGCGACCCGCCCCGCCCGGCCGCCGGCGTCAGGTCGGCTGCGGCACGATCCGAATGTAGGGCCGCGGCGACTCCCAGCCGTCCGGGAAGAGCTCGCGTGCCTGGTCGTCGGACACCGAGCCGGCGATGATCACGTCGTCGCCGTCGCTTCCAGTTGACCGGCGTGGAGACCTTGTGGTTCGCGGTCAGCTGCAGCGAGTCGATGACGCGCAGCACCTCGTCGAAGTTGCGTCCCGTCGTCATCGGGTAGACGAGGACCAGCTTGACCTTCTTGTCGGGTCCGATGACGAAGACGTTGCGGACGGTCTGGTTGTCGGCCGGGGTGCGCGCCGTCGGATCGCCCTCGGTGTCGGCGGGCAGCATCCCGTACAGCTTGGAGACGTTGAAGTCGGCATCGCCGATCATCGGGTAGTTGGGCGCGTGGCCCTGTGTCTCCGCGATGTCCGCGGCCCACTTGGCGTGGTTGTCGACCGGGTCGACCGAGAGGCCGATGATCTTGACGCCACGGCGGTCGAACTCGGGCTTGATCTTCGCCATGTAGCCGAGCTCGGTCGTGCAGACCGGAGTGAAGTCGCGCGGGTGTGAGAACAGCACCGTCCAGGAGTCGCCGATCCACTCGTGGAAGCTGATGCGACCCTCCGTCGTGTCAGCCTCGAAGTCGGGTGCCGGGCTCCCGATCTGCAGTGACATCCTTATTCCTCCTCGTATCGATCGAGTCCGGCGCCCGGACCCGCCCTGTTACCACGCCGAAGCCTGGTATATCACGACGCCGAGGCCGGGCGGGGCTATCGCTGCGGCGCTGCGCCCGCGGCCACGGGGAGGTCGATCGCGACGCCGTCTGCCGGGCTGATCACGCCGGCGTCCGCCGGGTGGCCGAGGACCTCGAGCAGCGCATCGGCGACGCGCGGATCGAAGTGGCGGCCGCGCTCGTCGGCGATCAGCTGACGTGCCTCCGCATGGCTCCAGGCAGGCTTGTAGCTGCGCTCTGAGATCAGTGCGTCGTAGACATCGCAGACTGCGGCGATGCGCCCTTCGAGCGGGATCTCCTCGCCGCTGAGCCCGCTCGGGTAGCCGCCGCCGTCCCAGCGCTCGTGGTGGGACCGGGCGATCACCTCGCCGAGCTTCAGCAGTGGCGAGTCGGACCCGGTGAGCAGCTGCGCCCCGATCAAGGTGTGTTGCTCCATGAGCGCGCGCTCGTCGGGGTCGAGCCTGCCCGGCTTGAGCAGGATGCTGTCGGGCGTGCCGATCTTGCCGACGTCGTGGAGGATCGTCGCGTGCCGCAGCAGCTCGGCGTCGGCGGCGCTCATCCCGAGCGCAAGCCCGACGCGTTCACACAGGACGCTCATGCGCTCGATGTGCTCGCCGGTCTCGTGGTCGCGCAGTTCGGCTGCGCGCGCGAGTCGCACGACCACGTCGAGCTGAGTTGCGCGCAGGTCGGCCGTGGCCTCCCGGACGTCGCGTTGGAGCCGGCGGTTGTAGCGGTCTGCACGCCGGCGCTGGGCCGCCTCGAAGACGACGCACACCGCGATGCTTCCGACGGCGCCGATCGCAAGGGCCAGCGTCGGGGCGGCGAAGGCGACGATGACGCTCGAGCTGAACGCAGCCAGCACTGACGCCGCATAGGCGATCGCCACGACCGGGGTGACGAGCAGCAGGCGCGTCGGCCCCCAGGCCAGTGCAACGAGCGGTCCGGTCACGCCGAGCACCACGATCAGCAGCAGTTCGATCCAGCGCGGCGCGTCGCGCAGAGGATTGCCGTTGACGGCGGTCCAGATCGCGTTGGCCTGAAGCTCCGGCCCGGACATCAGGCGCGAGCCCCCGACCGCGGCGGGGTGGACGTCCTGAAGCGTCGGGGCCGACGCGCCGACGACGACGATCCGCGAGCGAAGCAGTGCGGGGTCGACGCGTCCCTCTGCCACGTCGGAGAAGGAGTAGGTGGGCACGGTCCCAGGCGGGCCTCGGAAGTCGATCCGTGCGTGGCCGTCATTGAATCGCTTCGCGGAGACCGGCATGCCCAGCCGCTCGGCCGTCGCCGCGGCGATCGTCGGGAGCTTCGCGATCGAGTGCGAGTAGCGGCGGATGACGCCACCGCTGTCGGCCGGGAAGTTGGCGGCCGCGGCGCGCGCCCCGATCGCGGCGAGGTTCTCGTCGCCGCCCAGCACCGAGGTTCGCCCACGCTCGTCACTTTCACCCGTTGCCAGTACGACCTGGCCGGCGCGGTTCACGGCGCGGAGCAGGGCGAGGTCCGCCTCCGGCCGCTGCGAGGGCTCGGTGAACTGAACGTCGTAGACGATCTGCTTGGCCCCCGCGCGCCGCAGCCGGTCGATCACCCGAGCGTGGAGCGTGCGCGGGAATGGCCACGTCGTCTGAAGCTCGCCGAAGCTGTCCTCGTCGATCGCGACGACCGCGAGGTCGCCGACGGGCTGGACGCCGCGCAGATCGAAGCGTAGGTCGACGGTCTCGTTCTCAGCTGTGTCAAGCGCACCCGTGGCGTAAGTCCCCAGCCCCACGAGAACCGCAAGCAGCCCCACCAGGCACAGCGGCAGGGCGAGTCCGCGGTGGCTTGGGGCGGCCCCGCGCACGGTCAGCCCCTGGCGCGCGCGAGGTAGGACTGCCCAGCGCGCACGCGGTGCGTGCGCTTGGAACCGCGCCGGCGGACGTCGACGGCGCCTGATGTCACCTTCGTCCGCGTCCCGTCGCAGCGGTCCTCGGTCAGCCAGCGCGTACCGCGCACCGTCGCGACGCTGTCACGGCCGTGGGTCTGGAAGCGCCCGTGACGGTCCGAACCCCAGAGCCGGCGGATGACGCGGGCGCCGCGCTTCTTCGCCTTCTTCTTCCCCCCGGCCTTGCGGGAGGCTGATGCGGTGACCGCGTCGCAGGACGCGAAGCGCCCACCGCGCAAACGGATGCGGACGAGGCCCGTGCGGCCTGACGGCTGGCTTGCTGAGAACACGCCGTGGCTGAACCGCGCCTGCTGACGCTTGCGACCCGGAAGCGCGCTGTCGAGCACAACGGTGCCCTCCGTCGCATCGATCGTCGCTCCGAGCGGCAGCGTCGTCGTCGAGGTCAGTTCCGTGTATGCGGCGGCGCCCGGTGCCCGGTAGCGGACGACGCCCCGCTCAGCGGCCACGAGCACCGACTTCCTGAGAACCGGTCGCGGTGTTGACGCCGCCACTGCCAGCGGCGATGCCTGCGTGGAGGTCTCCGGGGCAGACTCGGTCTCCGCCACGGGGAGGCGCTCCGTCGTGGTCGCGACCGGATCCTGGCTGTCTGTCGGGTCGGGGTCGGGACGCGGTGCCGGAACGGGGTCTGGAAGAGGTGTCGGGTCGGGGTCTGGAACGGGTGTCGGGTCGGGAGCCGGCGGCGGAGAAGGCGGCGATGCGCTCGTGGTGAAGGTGGTCTCCAGGCCCGGGGTGCTGCCGGCGTCATTGACGCCCACGACGCGCACCTTGTAGGTCGTCTCGGGCGTGAGCCCCGTCAGGTCCGCGGCCACGGCGACAGCCGTGGCACCGTTGCCGGCGCTGAATTCAGGCGTCGCGAAGCTCGCGCCGTCTTCTGAGCGCGTGTACTCGAAGTGGAACGTCGTCGGCGAGCCGTTCGGCGTCACCGTCGCGCCCACCTCGGCGGTCGTGTCGCCGACGTCCGAGGCGGCCGACTCACCGGCGGCCGGGGGCACCGTGACCCGGCCGATGTTGCCCTTCGCGCCGGCACTGTCGGCCAGCCACATCGCCCCGTCTGGACCTGCGGTGATTCCAAGCGGCTGGGCGTCCGAGGCGATGCCAGCGAGGTGCTCGCTGATTGTTCCGTCGACGGTGATCCGGCCGACGGCGGCCGGGCTGGCGCTCTTCGTGAACCAGAGCGCACCGTCGGCCCCGGCGGCGATCCCCTGTGGCGTGCCGCTCGGCGACAGGCCCGTGAAGAACTCGGTCACAACGCCGCCGGTGGTGATCCTGCCGATGCCGCCGCTCCCGCCGGTCTCCGTGAACCAGAGCGCGCCGTCGGGTCCCACGGCGATGTCACGGGGCGCGCGGCCGGGCGTGATTCCGGCGCTGAACTCCGTGATCACGCCGGTGGGAGTGATGCGGCCGATCTTGTCGGCGGCCTGCTCCGTGAACCAGAGGTTGCCGTCAGGTCCGGTGACGATCGCGGTCGGAAGCGAGTCGGTCGTCAGGCCCGTGTAGAACGAAACGACGTCCGACCCGTCGGTGTCCATCCGCCCGATCGCGCTGCTGCTGCCCTCCTCCGTGTACCAGACGCGGCCGTCAGGCCCGGCGGTGATACCCCTCGGCTTCCCTGTCGCGATGCTTCCGAACTCGGTGGCCACGCCCTGCGGTGTCAGCCGCACCAGCTTGTCGCGCTTGTACTCGGCGATCCAGAGGTTGCCGTCGGGGCCCACCGTGATCGCGGAGGGCTCGCCGTCCTTGGGAAATCCGCTGGTCACGCCTCCGACGAACTCCGTGATCGAACCCGCGGTCGTGATCTTGAGCGCGCGGCCGGGGTTGCCGGTTCCGATCGCCCAGAGCGCACCCTGCGGGCCGCTGGTGATCGCGGTCGGCTGGCTCGAACTGGTCGCGTCGGCCGTGAAGTTCGTGACTGTCGGCGCCGAATGCGCCGGAGCGGCGGAGATCGCGACCAGCAGGATGGTCAGCAGCGGGAGCCGGACCGGTAGAGCAGCCATGCGGGGCGCTTCGGCCTGCACCGGAGCGTTCTTGAGTGGTGGCTCCGGACCTGGACGAACGGCGCCGGTCGGCGCTTCCCCGCAGCCGTTCGGCGCAGGAAACCCGCCGTCGGGCTCGGGTCGCTACGCGGGCCGGCCGGCCGCCGCGGCCGCCGGTTGGCGCGCCGCCGCGGACGCCCGAACGCCGGCGAAGGTCGATCCGTCGACTGCCGGCCACTCGAAGCGGGCTCGCAGCCGCGCGAGGACCTTGCGGTACGTGACCATGTTGAGGTAGTTCGCCATCCGGTCGCTGTGCACGTGGCGCACGCCGCCGGACAGGTCGGGCGTCTCGATCTCGACGATCCGTCGGAAGCGCGCGAAGGCCTCGGAGTCGGTCTCGGCGAGCTTCGTGGCCCGCGCGATCAGGTCGGCCATCTCGTCGAAGAGGCCGTACGCCCCGCCGTCGCCCTCGGTGAAGCCGATCGCGGCGAGGTCCGCGTGCTCGCGGCTGAACAGGTGCAGGTAGAGGTCCGCGCGCCCGCCCCTCCAGCGCAGCAGTGACCGGTCGACGTAGGGGATCGGCCAGCAGTAGCCGGTCGCCATCACGACGGTGTCGAAGCGCTCGCGCGTGCCGTCCTTGAAGAGGACGTCACCGCCGTCGAAGCCTGTCACGTCGGGCCGCACCGCCAGGTCTCCGTGGCGCAGGTGATGCAGGATCTGGTCGTTGAGGATCGGGTGCGACTCGAAGAGCCGGTGGTCGGGCTTCGGCCAGCCGTGCTTGGAGGGGTCGCCCACCTGTGCGCGCAGCACGAGCGTGAGCAGCCGCTGCGCGATCGGCATCGGCAGATGGGGGCCCTTGTCGGCGAACTCGTCGGCCGGCGTGCCGAAGATGTACTTGGGGACGATGTGGTACCCGCGGCGCACGCTGATCGCGGCGTGGTCGGCGGCGCTCGCCGCGTCGCAGGCGATGTCGACGCCCGAGTTGCCGGCGCCGACGACCAGCACGCGCCTGCCTGCGAAGGCCGTGGCGCTGCGGTAGTCGTGCGAGTGCAGCAGTTCGCCGGCGAAGCCGCCCTGCGCCGGGCAGCTCGGGCATGTTCGGGTGCCACGTCGTGCCGTTTGCGCAGAGCAGTGTCCGGTAGCGGCGCGTCTCGCCGTTCGACAGCGTCACGGCCCAGCCCTCGTCTTCGCGTTCGGCGCGCTCGACGCCGGTCCCGAGTTCGATCGCGCGGTACAGGTCGTACTCGCGGGCGAAGTCGCGCAGGTAGGTCAGCACCTGCCGGTGCGAGGGGTAGTCGGGAAGGCTCTGCGGCATCGGGAAGCCGTGGAACCCGGACATCGACCGCGACGAGATGAAGTGCGCGGAGTCGTACATCGGCGAACCCGGGTTGTGCTGGTCCCAGATCCCGCCGACGTCCTCATGACGCTCGAACACGTCGACGTCGAGGCCCTGCGCGAGGAATGCCCGCGTGGCGGCCAGGCCTCCCGGCCCGGCGCCGACGATGCAGTGGTCAGCCATGTCGGCGGACGATAGTCGGCGACCTCAGCGCGGCGCGAGCCGGGCGCGCGGCGGCGGCGTTCAGCGGCGCCGCACGCGCACCCAGGCGAATACCAGCAGGGGCACCATGACGACGACGGTGATGATTACGGGCCACATGTTCCGCAGCCTAGAAGGGTTCAGGCCGTCAGATCCGTATGTTGCGTTTAGAAGCCGCCCTACACTTGAATGATGGCCTCACCAGCGAAGACACTGTCCCCGCAGGCTGCACGCGCGCTTGCTGCGCGCGAGGCGAAGCTCGCGGAGATGGCCGAGCAGGTGAGCAACGGCAGCCTCGTCGTCCGGCAGATGACCGCCGCCGAGCGCAAGCGCTTCGCGCGCAGCGGGTCCCCGCGGCCGTCCAAGCCGCGCGGTCGAGCGCGCTGAAGGCCGCCGTCGGCCTCCGCACGTCCTCTAGCCGGCAGCCGGCCCGGAGTAGACCTCGAAGAACCGGGTCATCATGTCCTCGGGGATCGCGAGGTTGGCGTCGTGGTCGGTGCGCACGCAGACCAGGCTCGGCCCGTCGTGTTCCCTGGCGCGCCGCAGCGCGGGTTCGAGGTCCTCGATCGCGTCGACGTACTCGCCGTGGCAGCCGAGTCCCTGGGCGACGACGTCCCAGCGGATCTCGCCCTGCGCCGTTCCGAACGTTTCGCCGTAGTGGGCGAGCTCGTTCGGCTCCTCCATCGTCCATGAGCCCTCGGCGAAGACGATCGTGGTGATCGCCAGGCCTTCGCGCGCGGCGGACTGCATCTCCATGATGTTGAAGCCGGCGGCGCCGTCGCCGGTGACGCACACGACCTCCCGGTCGGGTGCGCCGAGCTTGGCGCCGATCGCCGACGGGATGCCCGTGCCGAGCATTCCGAGCTCGAGGATCGAGTGGTACGAGCGCGGGAGTGTCGGCGGCAGGACGGAGTACGCCCAGAGCGACGTGTTCCCTCCGTCCACCGTGAAGACGGCGTCACTGCCGAACACGGCACCGACCGTTCCGACTGCGTGCGCGGGGTGGATCCCCGGTCCCTGCCAGGCCAGGATCGGCGCGGCCTGCGCCGCTCTGACCTCCTCGTCGAGCGCGCGGTGGCGTTCCAGGTCGGTTCGGTCGCGCGTCATCAGCTCCGTCGACTGCAGCCGCGAGGCGATGCCCTCCAGAGCCGCCCGCGCGTCGGCGACGATTCCCAGGTGCAGCGGGCGGGTGACCCCGAGGTGTCGCGGGTCCACGTCGATCTGGATCAGCCGTTGCCCGGCGGGATCGCCCCAGTACGCGTCGTAGGGAACGTCGAGGTTGCCGATGCGCGATCCGGCGACCAGCAGGACGTCGGCCTCGCGGCGAACCTGGTCGCCCGCCGGGCCGAAGCCGCTCACGTAGTTGGGGTGATCGGAGGGCACCGTGGCCCGGCCGGCCATCGTCGTCATGACCGGGCAGTCGAGCGCCTCGACGATCGCCAGGAGTGCGCCGTTGGCGTCCGCGCGATCGACGCCGGTTCCCGAGATCACGACCGGCCGCTTCGCCTCTGCGAGCAGCGCGGCCGCCTCGGCGATCTGGGTGTCGCACGGCTGCGGGCCGCTGCCGCGGTAGGCCGCGGGCGCGATCACCGGCGCGGTCGCGTCGTCGCCCGTGGCGTACAGGATCGGTGCGGGCAGCTCGACGTGAACCGGGCCAGGCCGACCGTTCCACATCTCGCGGAAGGCGAGGCGCAGCACCTCGGGAATGCGGTCCCACTCGAAGACCGGGCCCCCCCATTTCACCGCGGGGCGGAAGAGGTCGAGCTGGTCCTGGCCCTGGAAGGTGGAGGGCGGCGACGGGTAGACGATGCCGAGCCGGTGCTGAGATGTGATCACCAGCACCGGGACGCCCTCGTGAAGGGCTGTGACCACGCCCGGCACGAGGTTGGCGGAACCAGGACCGGGATTGCCGAGCACCGCAGCGACCTTTCCGGTCGTCTTGTAGAGCCCCTCGGCCATGTGGACGGCCGCCGCCTCGTGGCGGATGGGCACGAGGCGGATTCCGTGCGCTTCGAGCTGGGCGAGCAGCGGATCGACCTCTGGTGAGGGCAGGCCGAAGAGGAACTCGATTCCCTCTGACTGAAGTGCGCGAGCGAACAGCTCGCCTCCTGTGATCTCGGGCATGGTGTCTCCAGTTCGCGTCGGTCAGCCGCCTGCCGGGTGCGGTACGTCACGCCCCAGCCACGAGTGGTAGAAGCCCTCGAGGTCCGGAAGGAACTCGTGCACGATCGGGTAGCCGGGGGCCACCGCCTCGACCTCCAGTTGCCGCGCGCACGACGGGCAGAGGTACTCGCGAAGCTCCTGCCAGTCGGGGCTGCAGTGCGCCATCCGCGGGTAGATCTCCTGGAGCGCGCCGGCGCTGTCGCGGACGCGGATCGAAGCGTGGAGCTTCCAGTTGTGCCGCCAGTCGCAGAAGTCGTGCCCGCAGTCACAGCGCACGACATGCCCGGCAGGGGTGGCGACGATGTTCAGGCCCTCGCCGAACGGCAGCACGATCGGGTCTGCCCAGGCCGCGCGCGACTGCAGGAGCGCGACCCACTGGTCGAAGCGGTCGGGGTTCTTGTAGCCCGCCTGGATGCCTCGCACCTCGGAGCGGGCGAGCCGCTCGTCGTAGAGCGCTTCGAGTGTCACCGCCTCGAGCGAGCGGCCGGCGACGGGGCTGGTGTCCAGCGGCTGCGAGTCGTCGTGCTCCTCGGCCTCGGCGGCGGCGCGCAGGAATGCGTCGGCGGCCTGCGCGGGCGTGGTGCGGCCGGGTTCGGCGTGCTCGATGGCGACCGTCGGCGTAGGCACGGCGAACTCGAAGTCCTCCGGCAGGTCCCAGAAGCCGCGGAACTCGGCCGCCCAGCGCGGCGACAGCTTCATCGACTCCGCGTACATGACCTGGGCGTGGGCCGGGATGTCCCGGGAGAGGACGCGCTCGCGCTCGGTCGCCCACCAGTCAGCGGTCGGGCTCGCCGTTCGCAAGGCGCTGGGCGCGCATCTCTGCGCGCAGCGCCGAGCTGGCTTCGTCGTCGGCACCGCCGTCGTCCGTGAGCACGACGCCGTAGACGCTCGCCGCGAACCGTGGCAGGAGGTGCCCGTCGCTGCACGTCCTCGGCGACCGCGCGCGGCGGGCGCAGCAGCGGGTCGCCGAGACCCGAGCCGCCCTTCATCACGGACAGGTACAGATCTCCGTGGGCGATCGGCTCGAGCGTCGTGAAGTTGTCGTGCCCGTACTGCCGGTCCCCCTGGATCTCCATGAGCGCGGGGTTCTCGTAGTCGCCGTCGGCGACCGGGTATGCCTCGCCGCGCAGCGCTCGGTCGCGCAGGTCGTTGTCGCGGATGTTGTGGATGTACCCGATCGACCCCGGGTACCCGCCGAAGATGCCCGGCGACGAGAAGACCAGCCCGTTGCCGAGGTTCTGCACCTCCCAGAACGGGGTCTTGTGTACGAGGAACAGCGACTCGAAGGACGAGCCGCCACGGTGTCGTCCGCAGCCTGCGGATGAGGCCTTCACCTTGCGCGAGAGGTAGAGGAACGGCGAGATCAGCTCCCACATCTCGACGTCGCCGGCGTCGCCCTCGGGGTTGAACATCGCCGCGGCGTAGTCGGTGCCGTCCAGGACGGACTTCGCGCCGAGTCCCTGCGCGGCGATCTCGAAGTTCATGATCGCGCTCGGCTGGCCGTACTGGTCGATGCCGCCGCCCTGCAGAACATTGCCCGACACCGAGTAGGCGCCGAGAACCTCTTCGATGAACCCGCGCGCCTGCACGGCGCGGGAGATCGTCCTCGGGAAGCCGGTGAACGAGGGCTGAAGGAACGCCCAGGCGATGCCGGTCGAGCCGGGCGCGTCGCCGAGGTTGGAGATCGTGCCCTCGGGGAAGTTCGTCCTGATCCCGTAGTAGGCGCCGTCGTTGACCTTGTCGTTGCAGATCAGCGTCTGCGTGAACTGGACCCAGATCGCGCCCTGCATCCCGCTCGGCGTGCAGTTGGCCGAGTGGTAGCCCCAGGCCGAGCAGCCGTCGTAGTCGAGCTCGAAGCTGCCGTCGCGCGTGATGCGCACCTCGAACGGCGAGTGCATCAGGAAGTCGCGGCGGGCGTAGGCGGGCAAGCGCTCCTTGTCGGCGAACGTCACGTCCATGAAGGCCGGCGAGCGGTAGCGGCCGGGCACCGTCATCTCGCGGATGCGCGCCTTGAACGACCGGCGGCCCTCCTCGATCACCTCGTGGATGAACTGCTTGTAGCGGTCGAGGCCCTCGTCGAGAACCACGCGCTCGACCGCCTCGCGGACGAGGTGGCACCCGGAGAGGCGCGTCTTCTCGTCCAGCAGGTAGTACATCGGCGCGCGCGTGGCCTGGCTGATGCGGTGCAGATGCCAGGTCGCCAGCTCGTCCTTCTCGCCGACCTTCATGCACGGCAGGTCGAGGCCGTCCTCGAGGCGCGTCACGGGACCCACCGGGAACGCCGCCTGGCGTCGTCGCCCCGATGTCGAGGACGTGCGTGACGCCGCCGGCCCAGCCGATCAGCTCGCCGCTGCCCGCCGGGTCGAAGATCGGGACGAAGGTCTGCACGTCGGCGTTGTGGACATCGCCGATGCGCGGGTCGTTGTTGGCGAAGATGTCACCCGGGCGGATTCCCGGGTTGACCTCGTACTCGTTGCGGACCATCCACTTGATCGCATCGGACATCGTGTGGACGTGCACGATGATCCCCGTCGAGAGCGCGACCGAGTCGCCCTCCGGCGTGTAGAGCGCGAAGCACAGCTCGCCCAGCTCGCGCACGATCGGCGATGCCGAGATGTTCATCGCCGTCTCGCGAGCCGAGACGAGCCCGCCGCGCAGCCTGCTGAACAGCTTCTCGTACCCGATCGGGTCCGATTCCATCAGCGACAGCCGGTCGAGCGCCTGGTAACGCCCGGTCTCCGCGAAGCGCCGCTCCGCGCCCTCGAGCATCTCCTTGACCGTGCGCCCGTCCCACCCGATCACGTCAGGCCGGGGCTCCAGATCGCGGGCGGCTTCGATGATCGGCGGCGGGTTCATCGTCTAGGCCTCCTCGGCGCTCAGGTGGAAGATCAGGTGACGGTCCAGTGTCGCGACGCGTCCCGGCGGGATCGCGAACGTCGTGGCCGAGTGCTCGACGATCGCCGGGCCGGGAACGACGTTGCCGGGAGTGAGCTCCTCGAGCTGAAGAATGTCCGTCGACGTCGATGCCCCCGGACCAGCGCACCGCGCGGGTGCCCTTCGAGGCCGCGCCCGCAGGTGCGGAGCCCGACTCCTCGATGTCGGGCAGTGCGGGCTTCTCCACCGGAGTCGTTCCCAGCACGATCGCCTGCGTCACGACGTAGCCCAGCTCCGGCGAGCGTGCGCTGCGTGCATAGAGCTTGCCGTAGGCGACCTCGAACGCGCCGACCAGATCGTCGAGCTGCCCGCCGGAGCTGATCTCGTCGTGCGGGGAGACGATCTCGAGGTCGTTGAGCTGCCCGCGGTACTGCATGCGGACGAGGTGCGTGAAGCGCACGTCGTCCGCGGCGACGCCGGACTTGGCGAACTCCGTCACGACGCGCTCGCGCAGCCCCATCCAGACGCTCGTGAGCCACTGGCCGGCGCCTGCCTTCGCGGCGTCGTCGGCGCCGGGGACGATCGGCATGTCGACCGTCTGCTCGAAGCGGTACTCGAAGTCCGCGCAGGCGCACCCGTAGGCGCTGAAGCCCGCTGCCCAGGCCGGCACGAGCACGTCGCGGTACGGGACGCCGCCGGTGTAGCCGGCGACGTGCAGCGGCCCGCCGCCGCCGTAGCAGAGCAGCGCGTAGTCGACCGGTGAGTAGCCCTTCCCGAGGATCCGCCCGACAGCCTCATGGCGAAGCGTCTGCTCGAAGAGGTCGATGACCCCCGCGGCCGCATCCGCGACGCTCAACCCGAGCGGTCGCGCGAGCTGAACGTCGATCGCATGCTCGGCGCGCTCGACGTCCAGGTCGAGGTCGCCGCCGAGGAAGTAGTCGGGGTTGAGGCGCCCGAGAACGAGGTTCAGGTCCGTGACGCTGATCGTCTCCAGGCCTCCCTCCGGCCAGCACACCCCTACGGCGGCGCCCGCCGAGTCGGGCCCCAGCTCGGGACGGTTCGAGTTCGGGTTCACGCGCACGAACGACCCCGTCCCGGCGCCGATCGAGTCGATCTGCACCAGCGGCGTGTTGAGCACGAAGCGCGCGATGTCCGGCGTCGCGGTGACCTCGTAGTCGCCGTCGGTGATCAGCGCGATGTCGAACGAGGTGCCGCCGATGTCGGTGCACAGGACGTTCGGGATGGCGAGGCGCTGCGCGAGCGTGCGGCCGCCGACGGCGCCGCCGATCGGCCCCGATACGAGCGTGCGTGCGAGCTCGCGCGCCTCGATCGAGATCGTCCCGCCGTGGCCCGCCATCACGCGCAGCTCGAACGTCGCGCCGTGCTCGCGCGTGCGCGCGTTCACCGCGCGCAGCGTCCCGCGAGAGGGCTCGGCGGCATACGCCTCGACGACCGTCGAGTTGAGTCGCGGCAGGTCGCGGCGCGAGGGATAGAGCTCGGAGCTGATGAATATGCCGGGTGCGTCGCCGTTCAGGCCCCGCGCTGCGATCTCCTCACGCACGATCTCGGCGGCGCGCTGCTCGTGCGCGTCGTTGCGGTAACTCGAGAGAAGCCCGATGACGATTCCCTGGACCTGGGCGTCGAGCAGCGCAAGCGCGGCGTCGCGAACGTCCTGTTCGCGCAGCGGCAGGACCTCCTCGCCGAACAGGTCGATGCGGCCGCGGACACCGTGAACCCGTTCCCGGGGAACGAGCGGCGGGTTGTGGTGGTGAGTGGCGACGTGGAGCCGATCGCCGTAGGGATAACCGAGGTACGTCTGGATCGCGCGTTCGATCTTGAGGATGTCCTCGTGCCCGGCCGTGACGATCGCGCCGACGCGAAGGCCCTGGCGCGAGAGCAGCCGGTTGATCATCGCCGTTCCGGAGAAGATGCCACTGGCGACCTGGGGGAAGGCGGTGTCCACGTCGGTGTCCCACTGGGCGAGCGCGTCGTGCGCGGACCGCATGAAGCCGTCGGCCTCGTCGTGGGGAGTCGTCTGTGCCTTGCCGACGACGAACGCACCGGCCTCGTCGACGACGAAGGTGTCGGTCATGGTGCCGCCGGCGTCGATCGCCAGCACGCGTGGGACACGACCTGCCTCGACGCTCATCACCAGCCCTCTCGCCGTGCTTGACACTCCGTCACGTGAGCCTAGTAAAAAGATGACGGCGGCGTCAACTTCCTCCGGGAAGGGCCGCGCCGGGCTGGGCCGGCCGCTGGAGCCGGCGATCAGGCCCAGGGCGTCGTCGCCTGGAGCACCGCGGCCTCCAGGCCCTGCGAGCGCAGCGGTGTTATCTCCTGGTAGGCGGGGTTGCCGACCATCGCGAGAAACGCGGCACGGCTCGGGTAGCGCACGAGGGCGACTGCGTCCCAGCGATGCCCGTCCGGCGCGACGAGCGTCGTGGAGCAGGCGCCCGCGTAAAGCACCGTCCCGCCGACCTCGTCGAGGAATCGCTGCACCTGGGCGCTGTACTCGGCGTAGGACTCACGGCCGGATTCTCCTGCGAACCGCAGCAGGTTGAGCATCACGACGGGGCCTCCGTCGTCGTCGTCGCGGAAGCTGCGGATCGTCTCGCCCGTCGGGTCGACTGACATCGGTCGTTGCTCCTCGTGTTCGGCGGTCTCCGGAGCTGATCGCTCCGGGGCCGACAGCCTGACGGATGCAGCGGGACGCTGCGCGCTCAGCCCGCGGGTGCAGGGGCGCCGCCCATCAGCCGCTCGATCTCCGCGGCACGCTCGGGCGCGATCCGCCGCCAGGCCGGGAAGTAGCCGAAGGCGTCCTCGACTGTGCGCGAGCGAAAGCCCTCCTCCATCAGCTCGAGCTGCTCCGGCGTCACGAGTGCGGGGTGCGATTCACCGCATGTGTGCGCGAGGGCGAGCAGCTCGTGGCGCAGCGTGCGCACGTAGTTGGCCGCCCGCGCGGCCTTGAGCTCGGGATCGAGGCCGCGCATCAGCCACGGGTTCTGCGTTGCGACGCCGGTCGGGCAGCGGCCCGTGTGGCAGCGCTGGGCCTGGATGCAGCCGATCGCCATCATCGCCTCGCGGGCGACGTTCACCATGTCGGCGCCGAGCGCGAAGGCGAACAGCGCCGTGTCGGGCAGCCCGACCTTCGCCGATCCGATGAACACGACGTCCTCGTTGAGGCCGTTGGCGGCGAACGGCGCATAGACGCGCGCGAACGCCTGCTTGAACGGGAGCGCGACATGGTCGGCGAACGACAGCGGGGCCGCGCCCGTGCCGCCCTCGCCGCCGTCGACGGTGATGAAGTCAGGTCCCCGGCCGGTGTCCTTCATGCGCTGCGCGAGCTCGTCCCAGAACGCCTGCTCGCCGACCGCCGACTTGATGCCGACCGGAAGGCCCGTCGCATCCGCGAGCATCTCGCAGAAATCGATCAGCTCCGCCACCGTGCCGAACGCCGAGTGGCTCGCGGGGCTCTTGCAGTCCTTTCCCGGCTCGACTCCGCGGATGCGTGCGATCTCAGGCGTCATCTTGGCCGCGGGCACCATCCCGCCGACCCCGGGCTTGGCGCCCTGCGAGAGCTTGATCTCCAGCGCTCGCACCGGGCCACGTTCGATCGTCCGCAGAAGACAATCGAGGTTGAAGCCGCCGGCGGGGTCACGACATCCGAAGTAGCCCGAGCCGATCTGGAAGATCAGGTCGGCGCCGTGGAGGTGGTGCTCGGAGAGCCCGCCTTCGCCGGTGTTGTGCAGGCACGGCGCGATCGCGGCCCCCCGGTTGAGCGCCTCCACGGCGTTCGGCGAGAGCGCGCCGAGGCTCATCCCGCTGATGTTCACGACCGAGGCCGGGCGAAACGCATGGCGCCGCCCATGGGCGGCGCCGAGCACCTTCGCGGCCGGCAGAAGGTGCTCGGGCGGCGACCCGTTCGCGCCGTTCTGCGGCGCGGGGGTGGGGAACACGTCGGGCTTGACGATCAGGTAGCCGAGGCCGTCCTCCATCTCGTTGTCCGAGCCGAACCCGATCGTGTTCAGCTGTGCCTTCGAGGACGCGTAGACCCAGGTTCGCTGATCGCGCGAGAACGGACGCTCCTCGTTGTTCGAGGTCACGATGTACTGCCGCAGCTCCGGCCCGAACGTCTCGAGCAGATAGCGGAAGTGCCCGATTATCGGGAAGTTGCGCAGAACCGCGTGCCTGCGCTGCGTGACGTCGTACGCCACGACGCCGCCGACGGCGAACGCACCCCCCAACGCCAGACGCCGTCGCGCGCGGCTCACTCGCTCACCGCCTCTTGCTCGGGTGCCGGCATCGGAGGCTTCATTGCACAAGAGTCTCTACCAGACTCGGGCAGCGCGGCAAGAACGTTTCGGTACCCGCCGGGCCTGCGCGCCCATTGGACCCGGCGGGTTCAGCGCAGCCTGGACTGAGCGACCACGTACGGGTGCGCTGCCCAGAGGCGGAAGTAGCGCGCAGCAGCGACGTAGAGCTTGGCGTGGGCGGTGCTTCTCACGGTCGCCGTGACGGGGCGCAGCAGCGCGCGCCGGGTCAGCTTGCGGTCACGGGCGGCGCGGCGGACGGCCGCGCGGTCATCAGCCGTGAAGCCGAGCCGCTTGAGCCTGCGCACCTCGGCCTTCGTGAAGCCGCTGCGCGCGAGTCGCCGGCGCGCCCTGTCGAAGCCCCGGGCCGACGGCCGCGCCTTGGCCTCGCGGGACTTGGCGGCCCGCGCAGCGACACGGCGAGCCACCGGCGCGAGCCTGTCGAGTTCGTTCGCGAGCCGTTTGGCGAGCGTGATCCCGTGGCGCATCTGGCGGCCCTCCCAGGTGCGGTTGCCGGCCTTCCGGGCGCCTCCAGCCTTGTCGGCGGTGGCGGCCAGCGCCTCGCTCAGGGCGCGAACGCGGTGCAGCCGCGCGAACCAGCCGCGCAGCAGGGAGGCGTCGCGGCGTGCCGTCTTCGAGCGGCCGGAGCGAACGCGCAGGGAAGCGACCTTGCGCGTCTTCGCGAGCACCTTGTAGCGCCGGTCGGGCGGGTCGTTGAGCGTGCGACCGGTGGCGTCGAAGATGTCGCCCGCCGCGCTCATCGTCTGTGAGCCGCCGTACTGCCAGCCGGTGGCCAGGCCGAGCGTACCGCCGGCGATCGTGCCCACAGGCCCGATCTCCGCCCCCATGACACCGAAGCCCGCCGTAAGCGCGCCGGTGTAGAGGACCGACGCGGCGCCCAGTAGGGTCGTCCCCGCCGCGCCGGTCACGGCTGTGCCCGCCGACGCGACGCACCACGCGAAGCGGCGTCCCGAGCCCTCGAAGAAGCCCTCCCGGTATCCGGTCGGCTGGTCCAGAGCGTTGCGCGTCGGATCGCGGTAGCGATTGTCGATGCTCGACTTCGCCCGCGGCCGCAGCCCGTCGGCTGCAGAATCGCACTCGTTTGCGGTCGGGGCGGGCTCGCCCGTTCCCGGGTTGATGATGCGTGCGTCGATGAGCCGGTGCTCTCGGCTGATCGGCCGGTGGACGGCGGAGCCGGGGTAGTCGGCGACGACCGGGATCGCGGTGCCCGCGGGCGTGCCGGCCGGGCCGGGCGCGAAGACGACCTCGCAGGAGGAGATGGTCCCGCCGTAGGCGCTGCGCTGCAGGACGCAGCTGCGCTGGCGCAGCGAGCCCGGACCGGTGAGCCGCCAGCTCACGGTGCCGAGCGGAGGGCCGCCTGGGGGCGGCCCCGCGTCGCCGAGCGTTACCACGCAGCGCGAGTCGTCGGTCGGCTGCGGGCCGCGGTTGCAGACCACGATCGCGCCGACGGGACGGCGCGTGTCGGTGCCCGGCGGTGGCGGAGCCGGGCCGGGCGGCGGAGCCGGGGTCGGTGACCCGGGCGGGCCGGACAGGCGCGGGTAGGTGAACGGGACCGGCCCTCCGCCGTCGTCATACGTGCCCTGCATGCTGCCGCCGTCTGCGCTGACCTCGGCGGTGAAGACCGCCGTGTAACTGGGGAGTTCGGCGTACGGACCGTGCGTCATGCTCAGACTGAGCCCGTTCAGCGTGCCGGTGACCGCCCACGTATAGCCGTTGCCGGCGCCCGTGCCCGTTATGGCGCCCGTCGCCGGATCGACCGCGTCGATCGTGAAGGTGCAGGTGCCTCCTGCCGTCGGGACGCACGACCACGTGCCGCGGATGTCGGCGCCAGGGGCCGCGGAGGCGGCAGCCGGCACGCCGAGAGCGAGCGCGAACAGCAGCGAGATGAGTGCCGGCCCACGGCGCATCGGGCGCTTTTACCAGGTTCGAAGTGGTGCATCAACGTCGGAACGGCGGCGCCGCGTCGATCTCTCGGGGAGCCGGGCCGCTGTCTTGCCTGCGAGTCGACGCTCAGGCGAAGCGGGTCACGGAGTAGACCCGCTTGCCGATCGTCAGAGCGGGCGCGTCGCTGTTCGCGGTGGTGAAGACGCCGTATGGCAGTTCACGCCCGAGGTCGATGATCGCCACGACCTCGGCGTTGTCGATCGGGTCACGCTGCCCGACCTCGACGGCGCAGTCGCGACCTCCCAGGCGGCAACCGAGTGCGAGGATGCGGCTCTCGGACGGCTTTGATCCGGTGGCGAGAAGCGCACAGGCCTGAAGGCGCCCGTACTCGCTCTCCTGCTGGTCGGCATCGAACCCCGGCAGGAAGAAGGAGCGAGGCACGACGCGATCGACGTTCGAGGCGATCCTCACATGGTAGTGCGGCCGATCGCGGCTGACCCGGCCGCCGGCGGACCAGCACGTTCGGCCCAGTGCTGGATCGCGGGCGCGTACGCGAGTAGGCTCGCGTCAGTGGACGACGAAGCGATTCGCGCGCTGGTCATTCGGCTCTCCCGGACACACTCGTCCGGCGGTGATGTCATACAGCGCGCGGCCATCCTGGCTGAGGGCGCCGACCTCGAGGCGGTCGTGGGATGGATCATCGCCCGGGACGGGCAGCCCGAGACGGGGGCGGCGGCCGCCGCCCCGCGCGGCCTTCACGGGGCACGCGTCACGCGGGCCCCGGACGACACTCGCACTCCGGTCCGCTACGTGCTGCCGGCTGGCGCGCTGAACTGAAGCCCGGCTGCGACCGGAAGGGAGATGACGTCGGCGCCCTACCCGGCGAGAGTCCCGGCGAACACCTGCCAGGCGAGCAGTGACTTGGAGACGAGGCTGAGCAGGATGAATACGTACTCACCGTGGAGGTACGACCGCCACCTGCCGACCTGCCGGTACTGGAGCCACATGTTGAGCGCGAACACGTTGAAGAACGCGAACAGCGAGACGAAGATCCAGTAGACGAACGCCGGCGGCTCGGCGCTGCTGCCCGGCGAGGCGAGGTAGACGGCGATTGCGAGCCACGGGACGATTCCGGCGATCGCTCCGAGCCAGAACGGCAGCAGCGAGCCGCCCGGTCGCTCGTATCGCTCCTGGATCGCCCCGAAGAAGATCATCGATGCGTTGACGCCGAAGATCGCGATCAGCGCAGCGACGTCGGTGATGCCCGTGAGCATCGCGATCAGCACGATCATGATCGACGACGAGAGCGAGTACTCGACCCAGCGGAAGTAGTTGTGTCCGGCGGCGAGGCCGGCCGCGTAGCGATCGAAGAACGGCGGGCTCGCGACGATCCAGTGGAAGAGCGCACTGAGCAGCAGGAACGCGGCGACGGCGCTGCCGATCGAGATGTCGAACAAGGTCTCCGGCTCGGCGTTCGGCGTACCGGGCGGTCCGGCCAGGAACGATCCGGTCACGGGCAGCGTGAAACCGGTGGCGAGGATCAGCACCGCTCACCGCCTGGAGGGCGTGAACCGAGCCCATCCCGAGGTTGTAGCGCCGCAGCCGCCGGAGCTGGCGCGGATCGATCGCAGCCGTTGCCGTCACGGGGTTTCCGGCCGGCCGCCGAGATGCGTGCGCAGGCCGTCGCGCGCCTTGTCGCCGATGCTCTTGAAGGCGAGCCTGAGCAGCGGATCGGCGAGCTTCAGCGGCCCCTTCAGCCTGAGGTCGGCGTCGTAGGTGACGCTCGCCCCCTCGCCGCGCTGCTCGAACGTGATCGTGTCGAGCGAGGTCAGCGTCCCCGTCTCGGCGAGAAAGGTCACGCGGCGCGGCGCCTCCAACTCGATGACCCGGTAGGTCAGCGGTGTCCTGCGACCCATGAACTCGGTCACGAGCCGGAACTCGCTGCCGAGTGCCACCTCGCCGCTGTCAACGCGCTCGGCCCCGACGACGCCGGGATCCCATTCGAGGGCGTTGGAGAAGTCGCTGAGGTAAGCGAAGGCGTCCTCGCGCGAGCGGGTGGACTCCACGGTGGTCACGTAACGGGCCATCAGGGGTCTCCTACGTTCTCGGTCGCCGGTTCGGTTGGGCGCTCGGTCTCCTCGCTCCAGCCGCTGAGCCGCTCGCACTCCCGCCAGAGCCGCTCGCGATCGGGCTCGGGCTCCTTGGTCCACGGCACGCGGTGCGTCGGGCGCTCGCGCCGGTCGTGCCAGAAGCCGCCCGAGCTTCGGGCCGGCTCGTCCGCGGCGCCGAGCCACACGATCGTGTCCGCTCCCTGCGCGGGGCTGCGCAGGAACGGCCTCGTCAGCCTGTAGAAGCTTCGGCAGCGAGCTGCTGACCCCCGGTGTGTCGGCCCAGCCGGGGTGCATGGCGTGCGCAACGACGCCGCTGCCCTGCAGGCGCTGCGCCCACAGCTCGGTGAGGATCACCTGCGCGCGCTTGGTGCGCGCGTATACGTCGGGCCCGTCGAACTCAACGGCGGCGCTCTGCAGGTCATCGACGTCGATCTTCGCGGTGTACATGCCCCCGGAGGAGACGCTGATGATCCGCGCCGGCGCGCTCTGCTTGAGCAGGGGTATCAGCAGGTTGGTGAGCAGGAACGGCCCGAGCACGTTCGTCGCGAACGCGACCTCGAGGCCGTCGGGCGTCAGCGACCGCTCCGCCGGCAGCAGGCCGGCGTTGTTGACGAGGACGTCGAGTCGCTGCTCGCGCTCTGCGAACCCGGCGGCGAACCGCCGCACAGAGCTGAGATCGCTGAGATCGCAGAGGCCGACGGCGACGTCCTCGTTGCCGCTGGCCGCGACGATCCGGGCGCGCGCACGCTCGCCACGGTCCTCGTTGCGGGCCAGCAGGCGCACGGCGGCGCCGAGCTCTGCAAAGCCCTCCGCGGCGGCCAATCCGAGACCGGACGTCGCGCCGGTTACGAGGACCACCTTCCCGTCCATGCGGGGAAGGGCATCCCAGGATCGGCTGCGCAGCGCGTAACCGACGTTCGTGTAGCCGGGCGCCACGGTGCGGTCCAGAATCGTGTCGAGAATTCGTGCGGCGATCGCCCAGCCCTCCCGGCCGCTCAGCTGAGCTCGGCGCGCAGCACCGACTTGCCGGAGTGCGCGGGTGCGCCGTCGGACGGTTCCAGAGAGATGTCGACGATCGGGAACGACTCGGGGTCGACCGGGACGGGCACGTCGATCTCAGCCGAGCCGTCATCGCCGACCTTGAAGGAGCCGATCGAGACGAGGCCGTTCTTCGGATCCATCAACCACGCCTCGTAGAAGTCGCCTGCCTGGTTGGGCTGCAATCCGTTCACGCGAATGCGGATCTTCTCGCCCGCGTTCTCGAGCTGTGCCTCACCGCTCGCGGCGGCGTTCAGCGTGCCGACGGGCTGGAGGTCGATCGCCTGGGCTGACAGCGCGGAGTCGCCGTCGTCTCCGGGGCCGGAGTCGCCTGCAATCAGCAGCCCGGCACCGAGGCCGCCCACGAAGATCAGCGCGACGAGCCCGGCGGCCAGCGCCGGCTGCAGGCGCATCGAGCCGCCGAACAGGCGGGCGAAGAAGCTCTCGCGCCGGGCCTTCGCCGTCGAGGTCGCCGGGGGCGATTCGCTCAGCGCCTCGTCCACGCCCAGGGCATGCGGATCGAGTCTCAGCGGCGGCGGCTCGGGCAGCTCCCATGCCGCGGCGTCGACAGCATCCAGGCGCGTGACGATACGGCTCAGCTGCTCCGCCTCCGCGGCGAGCGACGGATCCTCCGCGAGGGTCCGCCCGAAGTCGCGGCGATCGTCTTCGCCCAGCTCGCCGAGCAGATAGGACGCGAGCTGGCGGGCGCGGTCTTGCTGCCGGTCGCTCATCGTGCCAGGACCCCGCGTTCGTCATCGACGTGATCGCGCAGGCGCGTCAGGCCCTGGACCATCCGCATCTTCACGGTGCCGAGCGGGATGCCCGTCTCTGCGGCGATCTCACTTTGGCTCTTGTCGTCGACGAATCTCATCTTCAGGGTCTGGGCTTCTTCGGGCGGAAGTTTCTTGAGCAGGAAGGCGATCTGCCAGTCCTCATGCAGCTCTTCTATGGATGCGTCGCTCGCCGCCACTTCGGTTGACTTCCTGTCGGTCGGGTCGACCGGCTCGGGTACCCGCTTGCGCAGGTGGTCGATTGCGCGGCTGCGGGCGATCTGCATGATCCAGGTCAGCAGGCCGCCGCGCTGCGGGTCGTAGTCCGGGCCGCGGCGCCACACCTCCGTGAAGACCTGTTGCTGGACGTCCTCGGCGGCGCCGCGGTCGCGCAGGATGCGCATCAGGTAGCCGAAGCACACGCCGCCGTACTCGCCGTAGAGCTGTTCGACGGCGCTCTGCTCACGTCGCTGAAGCGATGCCACAAGGGCAGGACTCGGCCTCGGGGCGAGCGCCTCAGACGTCATCTCGGGCGGGCCGCGACCACGTTGCGAGCACGCCCGCAGCCTAGCGGGAGGGCGCCGGGCGCTCATGCATTGCCCAACCGGCTTTGCGTGCCGCTGCGTAAAGGACCTTCAAACCAGAAGCCAAAGGAGCACGTTCAATGAGAAAGAAGACGATCGCAGCGATCCTCTGCATCGGGGCACTCGGCCTCGTGGCCGCCGGCTGCAGCGACGACGACGAGAACGCCTCGTCAACGACCCCGTCCGAGCAGACGACGGCCGCGCCGGCCGCGGCGAGCGAAGACATCGTGGCCCTCGCGCAGGGCAACGGCGACCTCTCGACGCTCGTGGCCGCCGTGACGGCGGGAGATCTCGTCGAGACGCTTCAGGGCGAGGGGCCATTCACGGTCTTCGCGCCGACGAACCAGGCGTTCGCCGACATCCAGGAGACCGTCGACGAGCTGCTCAAGCCGGAGAACAAGGAGCAGCTTGCATCGGTCCTGACCTACCACGTCGTACCCGGGGAGCTCAAGGCCGCCGACCTGGAGGACGGCCAGAAGCTGGAGACCGTGAACGGCGAGACGCTCACCGTGTCGGTCGACGGAGACACCGTGAAGATCAACGACGCGACCGTCGTGGCCGCCGACGTCGACGCGTCCAACGGCGTCGTCCACGTAGTCGACAAGGTCCTCGTTCCCAAGGGCTAGGACCTGTTTCAGCACGAAGGGCCGGGACATCGATGTCCCGGCCCTTTGCCGTGAGGGAATCGGTTACGGCCGCCCGCTACTCGGCGGTGAAGGCGGTGTACTGCTTCTTGGCGTAGTGGCCGGAGAGATTGCAGAGCAGTATGTACTTGCCGGCTTTGAGGTCGACGGTCAGCTCGGCGCCCCAGCCTTCGCTGCGGATGCGGTGGTCCGCATCGCCGGGCTTCTTGTCGGCGGGGACGATCGGCGGTGTTGCGTAGGGGGCCTCACCGACGATGTTGGCTTCGACGAGCTCGGCCTTGTCGTCCTCCTTGTTGACCGGGAGGTCGCCGGGCTCGACATCGTCGGTGTTGGAGTAGACGATGAACTCGTGGTAGAGCTTGCCGCTGTTGGTCACCGCGAAGGTGACCTTGCCGGCTTTGACGCTCTCCGCGTCGGGCTTGACGAAGTACGTCGAGCCCGACTCGCCCAGCTCGACATTGACGACCGTGCCCTTGTCCGCGGCGGTCGTGGAAGCGTCGTCGGCGGCCGGTGCGGTCACCGTGACTGTCTTCGTGTCGCTCTCGTCATCCCCGCACGCCGCCAACCCCAGCGACAACAGCGCAACGGACAACACCATCACAAGCATCCGGACTGGTTTCACGACGTCTCCTTCGATCGATCTCAACCGGGCAGGCCCTGCGGCCTCAGGCGACCACCGGACCTCTTGGAGGCGAGCCTTCCCTACAGCGACGGTCCGCGAATCAGTAGGAAGCACTGTGCTCATCGGCGGAAACCCGCACCGAGTCGGGAGTTTCGAGAGACCGCCTCCCGCGCGCAAGAAGCGACCGAGTGGGACGCCTGTCGGCGTTCTGTCCGCAGCCGATGCGCTCGGCGCTGGGGCGCCTGATGCCTCACGCGCGGGGAGAGCCGCTCGGTGGCTCGGCGGCGAGGTCGCCGAGGAGGGCGTGGGATTCCGAGAGCGCGGAGGTCAGGATCTGCCGGGCGGTGGACAGCAGCACCTCGCCGGGCACCTGCTTGCACGCGAGAACTGAAGCCCGCACACGCCCGCTCGCCGAACGTCCGGCGTTGGTCGCTATACGGGGTCGTCCGGGACGTTCGGTGTGTGGTTTGGCGTGCGCGACCCGCTCTGGCCAGGTTCCTGAACGCTCGCCCAGGCGGCCGGCGTGTCGCCCTGGGGTCTGGTCTTCCTCCGCTTCTGCGGACAGGTTCGGGCTTGGATTCGCCCCGTAAGCAGCGGAGGGGGTGGGATTCGAACCCACGGTACAGGGGTTACCCGCACAACGGTTTTCGAGACCGCCCGATTCAACCACTCTCGCACCCCTCCGGGACGGCGCTCAGGTTAGCGGGCGGCCGTCAGCGCCGCGCTTCGAAGAATCCGCGCAGCAGCGCTGCGCAATCCGCTTCGAGGATGCCCGAGGTCGTCGCGGGGCGGTGGTTGAGGCGCGGCTCGGCGAGCACGTCGAGGACGCTTCCGGCTGCGCCGGCCTTGGGGTCGGGTGCGCCCCAGACGACGCGCGGGACGCGCGCGAGCACGATCGCCCCGGCGCACATCGCGCACGGCTCGAGCGTGACGTAGAGCGTCGCGTCGAGAACGCGCCACGAGCCGAGCGCCTCAGCGGCCTCGCGCAGCGCGATCAGCTCCGCGTGCGCTGTCGGGTCCTCGCGATACTCGCGCTCGTTGTGGCCGGCGCCGATGACGCGGCCGCTGTGGACCACCACTGCGCCTATCGGGACGTCGCCGTGGCTCGACGCCGCGCGGGCCTCGGTGAGCGCTTCGCGCATCCAGCGCTCGTCCTCCTCGCGCGTGTGGGCGTGCATGGCCTGATGATCGACGGTGGGGCGGCTGAATCGTGCCCCGTGTCCAGGACTGAGCAGCTTCGGCGCCGTCAGGCGCCTCAGACTGCGCGCCTAGCCGTTCAGGCGCACCGGCAACGTCGTGAGCTGGTTGATGAAGATCGCCTGCGCGTGCTTCGGCTCCCCGTCGAGCGTCATGTTCGGGTAGCGCTTCAGCGACTCCTCGATCATCACCCGCAGCTCGAGCCGCGCCAGCGCCGTGCCGAGGCAGAAGTGGCGGCCGCCGGCGCCGAACGCCTGGTGTTCGGGCTTGCGCGTGACGTCGAACTGGTCCGGGTCGTCGTAGAGCGCCTCCTCGCGCCCGGTCGACGGGTACCACATGACGACCTTGTCGCCCTTCTTGATCTGCTGCCCGCCGAGCTCCGTGTCGCGCGTGGCCGTGCGCCGGAAATGGGCGAACGCCGGGAACATCCGAAGCGCCTCCTCGACGGCGTCGGGGATCAGCGACGGGTCGTCGAGCAGCATCTGACGCTGGTCGGGGTTCTCGATCAGCGCGCGCATGCCGCTGCAGTAGGTCGCCTTCGTGCTGTCGTTGCCCGCGGTCATCAGCAGGATGAAACCCATCACGATCTCGTGGTCCGTCAGGCCCTCGCCGTCGATCTCCGCGTTCACGAGGATGCTCATCAGGTCGTCCCGCGGCGCCTTCCTGCGGTCCTCGATCAGCGACTGGCAGCGCGCGACGATCTCGGGCACGTCGCGTTCCATCACCGTCTTCGGTCCTTCGGGGTTCTGGTTCGGGTCGTCGGCGCTGACGAGCGCGTTCATCAGCCGCGCCCACATCGCGTCGTCCTCCGGGTCGATGCCCATGAAGGAGCCGATCACCCGTGAGACGAAGGGCTGGGCGACGTCGTGGACGAGGTCGCAGGACTCGCGTCCGTCCAGCGAGTCGAGCACGTCGATCGCGATCGCCCTGATCGCGTCCTCATGCTCGGCCGTGCGCTTCGGGGTGAAGCCGCGCTGGAAGAGCGCCTTGATGCGGTCGTGCTTGGGCGGGTCCATCCCGATGAACATCCCGTTCTGCAGGGAGAGCGGGAAGAACTCGGCCGGCTGCCCGAGGAAGCCGTGCATCTCGGAGGAGTAGGTCTGCCAGTCGCGGCTGACGGTGTGCACGTCCTCGGACGTGGTGACCGACCAGAAGCCCGGCTCGCTCGGATAGGCGCTCATCCCCTTGCTCCAGTGGACCGGGCACTGGGCCCGCAGTCGCTTGAACTCCTCGAGCGGGGGTCCCTCCGTCCAGTGCTCCAGGTCGGCGATGCGAAGGTCTTCGATCGGCGTGGTCTCAGTCGGCATGGGGTTCCTCGCGGTTCGGGACGGGCAGGACCAACCAGCCGAAGGACGCGGCCGGACGGGTGTAGCCAATCGCAAAGTTGACACCGTGTCAAGTTTGTTCCGGCGCGAATCGCTGCCGCTACCGGCATGATTGGGCTGCGCGCCCGCCGCTTCCCGCGGATGGCGCGTCCGGCACGCGGAACTTCCCGCAGGGGCCGGTGTTCATGTTGCTGACACGTCCCGCAGCGGGCGTGCCCGATCAGCCGCCTCTCTTGCCAGATCTCCGAAGCCTCCTTCCCGCAGCGCTCGCCGTCACGATCGGCTGCGCCCTGCTGCCCGCGAGCGCGCTTGCGCTCGACGTCGAGCCGGGTGAGGTCGTAGTCGCGTTCGAGCCCGGGTCCACCGCCCGAGCCGCCCAGGTGGGCGGCGCGGGGCCGAAGGTCCTGAAGGTGCAGAGCGTCAGAAAGGCCGTTCAGGGCCTGCGCTCACGCGGTGACGTGCGCTACGCGGTGCCGAACGTCAAGGCGAGGATCTCGCAGGCCAAGGCCCCTGCGGACGTCTTCCTGCCCAACGACAAGGGCACCGTCGGCCCCGGCGGATGGGAGGAGATCCAGTGGAACTTCGCCGGCCCGTTCGGCGTCGGTGCGCCGCAGGCCTGGGCGAACGCCATCCTCGCGGGGCGTCCGGGCGCGCGCGGCGTGAAGGTCGCGGTGCTGGACACCGGCGTCGCCTACTCCAACCGGCCGCCGTACCGGATTTCCCCGGACTTCAAGCGCCACCAGTTCCTGAGGGGCTACGACTTCGTCGATCGCGACCCCTACCCCTTCGATCGCAACGGCCACGGAACGCACGTCGCCGGAACGATCGCCGAGGCCACGAACAACGGCGTCGCGCTGACCGGCCTCGCCTACGGTGCGCGGCTGATGCCGGTGCGCGTCCTCGACCGGGCGGGGGAGGGGAATGCGACCGACATCGCGGCCGGTGTGCGCTTTGCGGCGCGGCGCGGCGCGGCGGTCATCAATCTGAGCCTCGAGTTCGACTCCGAGGTGAGCGCGTCGGACATCCCGCAGCTCCTGGAGGCGATCGCCTACGCCAAGCGCCGCGGCGCGCTGGTCGTCGCCGCCGCGGGCAACGAGGCCGGCGCCAAGGTCGCGTACCCCGCGCGCGCTCGTGACGTGCTCTCGGTCGGCGCGACCACCGAGAACGGCTGCCTCTCCGAGTTCTCCAACGTCGGCAGCGGCATCGACCTCGTGGCTCCCGGCGGCGGCGGCGACCGCGCCCTCGACGGAGACCCGAACTGCCGGCCCGACGCGCCCGCGGGCCGCAACATCTCGCAGGTGACTCTGCTCGGCGACAACGTGCGCGACTTCGGTCTGCCGGACACCTACGAGGGCACGTCGATGGCCGTGCCGCACGTGTCGGCGGCCGCTGCGCTTGTGATCGCGACGGGCACCGCGGGCACCAAGCCCAAGCCTGCGCAGATCGAGCGGCGGCTCGAGCGGACGGCGCGCGATCTCGGCGCCAAGGGCTACGACCGCCGCTACGGCTGGGGTCTGATCGACGCCGCCGCTGCGACGACGCCCACCGGCACGAGCTCCAAGCGCTGAACCGGCGACGGCTGCGCGCCGTCAGCCGGTTCGGATGATCAGCACCGAGCAGGGTGCGTGGTGGCTGACCTTGTTGGGCACGGAACCGAGCAGGAAGCGCTTGGCCCCGGTCATGCCCTTGTTGCCGACCACGATCAGGCCGGCGTCCGTCTCCTCGGCGACGTCGAGGATCGCGTCGGCCGGGTCGCCCTGGCGCGCGTGCGTGTTCACGGGAACCCCGGCCTCCGACGCCTGTGCCGCGGTGCGGGCCAGCAGCGCCTCGACGTCCTCGCGCGGGCCGATCGCCCACTGTATGTCGGGCGGCGCCTGCTGGGCCTCGGCGCGAAGCCTCGACTCCGGCACCGGCTCATAGGCGCTGACGACCTCGAGCTGCGCGCCGACCGCCGCCGCCAGCTGCACCGCCTGTTCGACGGCGATGCCCGCTGTCTCTGACCCGTCGGTGCCGACGACGATAACGGTGAACATGCGGCCCCGAGACTAGCCGCGGCCTCCGATCTCATGCATCCGGCAGGAATTCCGGGCGTAGGGCCGGTAGATTCGCAGGGCCATGACCGTTGTCCCCTCATCAGCGGGTGGCAGGTCGCGCTCGGAAGGGGCCGGGCGCAACGCTGACCGGACGGAGTATGCGCCGCGCCTCGCCGCCGATGCGGCGGTCGGTGCGGCATCTCTTGCCGTCGTGATCTTGGGCCGCGCCGGCGGGGCGGGTGTCGGCGTCACAGCTCTCGGCATGCGGGTGGCGGCGGGGCTGCCCGGCGCATCGCTCGCGGGCGGCGCGGCCCGTGCGGTGCTGCGGCCGCTGGCCGCCGACGGAGTGCGGGTCCGCGGTGAGGCTTCGAGCCTCGCCGCCCGGCATCTGCGGCGCATCGTCGAGGAGGTCGTCGTCGTCGGCGCCGACGTGCTCGACATCGACGCTCTCGTGAAGCGACTCGACGTCGACGAGCTGGTGCGGCGGATCGATATCGACGGTCTGGTGCGGCGGATCGCGATTGATGACCTGGTCGGGCGGATCGATATCGACGGTGTGGTCGAGCGGATTGCGATTGATCGTGTTGTCAGTGAGATCGACGTCGATGCGCTCGTCGGGCGGATCGATATCGACGAGCTCGTCGGGCGGATCGCGATTGATGATCTGGTGCGGCGGATCGAGATCGACGAGCTGGTGCGGCGGATCGACATCGACGAGCTGGTGCGGCGGATCGACATCGACGGTCTCGTGCGGCGGATCGCGATTGATGACCTGGTCGGGCGGATCGATATCGACGGTCTGGTCGAGCGGATCGCGATAGATCGTGTTGTCAGCGAGATCGAGATCGACGCGCTCGTTCGGCGGATCGCGATCGATGATCTGGTGCGGCGGATCGATATCGACGAGTTGGTCGGACGGATCGATATCGACGGTCTGGTTCGGCGGATCGATATCGACGGGTTGGTGACGCGGATCGCGATTGATCGTGTCGTCAGCGAGATCGAGACCGACGCGCTGGTTCGGCGGATCGATATCGACGACTTGGTGGGACGGATTGAGATCGACGACCTGGTCGGGCGCATCGACATCGACGCACTGCTGCGACGGGTCGACATCGACGCCGTACTCGAGCAGATGGACATCGACGCGATCGTCGACCGGATCGACGTCTCGGCGGTCTTGGACCGTGTCGACGTGAACGAGGTCGTGCAACGCGTGGACGTCGATTCCGTGGTCGAGCAGACCGAGCTCGGCACGATCGTCGCGCGCTCTACGAGCGGGTTCGCAACGGAGACGCTGGACGCAGCGCGAGTGCAGGCCGTCGGAGTCGACGATCTCGTGACGCGCACCGTCGACCGAGTTCTGCGCCGGCGAGGGCGCAAGCGCCCCGACGGCCCGCCGCTGCTCGTCGAGGACGAGGTTCAGCCGCCGGAGTCGCGGTGAGCGCCCGCGCGGACGCCGACCGGGCGCTCCTGCACCAGGGCCATTACGCCGGGCCCGTGACGCGACTGCTGGCCTATCTCGCCGATGTCGGCATCGTCTCGGTCCTCTTCGCCGTCGCCAGCGCGCTGGTCGGTGCGGCGATCACGGTCGCGACGCCATGGACGATCGACGTCGACCAGGACGGCTGGTGGATCGGCCTGATCTACCTGCTCTGGTGGTTTCTGTACTTCTGGAATTCCTGGGCGCTGCGCGCGCGCTCACCCGGGATGGCGCTGCTCGGCCTGCGCATCGTGCGGGCGGACGGCGCCGACCTCGACGTGCGGCGCGCCACGATCCGGCTGCTCGCCTTCCCACTCGGGTTTCTGACCCTCGGCATCGGCTTTCTCGGGATCATCGTCGGTCGTACGCACCAGGCGATCTATGACCGGATAGCCCACACCGCCGTCGTCTACGGCTGGGACGCACGCGCCACTCGGCTGCGCACGCTGGCCGCGGAGCGCGATCACGCCGCCGCCCCGACCGAGCCGGGCGCCGAGTCGGCTGACGGTGCCGCGGGGCCCGCACCCGTACTGCCCGAGCGGGCGCACCCGTCGCCCCCCGCCGCCACCCGATGACCGATGGGTCATCGGCATCCCTCCGCGGAGACGACCTCAGGCCAGCTTCACGATGGCTATCGCGATCGATGCCAGCACGAAGATGCAGACCAGCACCTGCGTCCAGAACCAGAACGGGGACATGCTCGGCTCGGCCGCGTCAGTCCCGGAGCTTCTGGTTGATGTCGGCGATCGTGCCGATGAAGTCAGCGCTCGCGTCAGCGGTCTCGGTCGCGAGCGTCGTGGTGGCCCGTGCGACACGCGCGCGATCACTCGAGAGCAGGTCGTCGCTGGCCGCAGCGAGCTGAGCGCCGTAGCCGTCGAGCGTGTCGACGAGGCTGGAGTGCAGCTTCTTCACGTTGTCAGGGGCCTTGACCGCGCGAAGCTCGACGGCGCTTTCCTCGATCGTCCTCTGAAGCTCGCTCAGCGTCTTGCGGTCCTCGGCGGCCGAGGTCGTGGAGGTGATCTGCCCGGCCACGCGCTTGTACGCGCTCGAGAACTGCGTCTGGATGCGATTGACCTTGTCGACGTACTCGTTCTGCGCCTTGGTGTCATCGCCCCCGCAACCGGAGACGAGCAGCGCGAGCACGAGCAGGAAGGCGCCGGCGGCGCTTCGAATGGGAGGGGTCACAGGTGGCTCCAGGTTCAGCCGAAGAAGACGGCGGCGGTGTCGTAGAGGGCGGGGTCGAGCAGCTTCGGCGCGGCCAGCGCGTCGGCCAGCGCCACCGTCACCACATCGGTCCCTTGCAGCGAGACCATGACCCCTGTCTCACCGCGCGTGATCGCATCGACGGCCTCGACCCCGTAGCGCGTGGCCAGCACGCGGTCGAAGGCGGTCGGCGTCCCGCCGCGCTGGACGTGACCGAGCACGACCATCCGGCTCTCGAAGCCCGTGCGCGCCTCGATCTCCTGCTCGAGCCACGCTGCGATGCCGCCGAGCCTCACGTGGCCGAACTCGTCGACCTCCGCGTTCTTGGTCGAGAGCGAGCCGTCGCGCGGCTGCGCGCCCTCGCTCGCGACGACGATCGAGAACGAGCGCCCGCGTGCATGCCGGTCACGCAGGTGCTTGCAGACCTCGTCGATGTCGAACGGACGCTCAGGTACGAGGATCGCATCGGCACCGCCCGCCATCCCTGAATGAACGGCGATCCAGCCGGCGTGGCGTCCCATCACCTCGACGACGAGCACGCGGTTGTGCGACTCCGCCGTGGTGTGCAGGCGGTCGATCGCGTCGGTTGCGACCTGTACCGCCGTGTCGAAGCCGAAGGTGTAGTCGGTGCCCGCGAGGTCGTTGTCGATCGTCTTCGGGACGCCGACCACGGGGACGCCGTCGGCCGCGAGCCGGCCGGCGACGCCGAGCGTGTCCTCCCCGCCGATCGGGATCAGCGCCTCGACGCCCGATCGCTTCATCGCCGAGCGGACCAGCGCGGTGCCGTCGACCCCGCCCTTGTAGGGGTTGGTACGCGACGTTCCGAGGATCGTGCCGCCGCGCGGCAGGATCCCCTTCGTCTCGTCCATCGTCAGCTCGAACGAGTTGTTCTCGAGCACCCCCGACCAGCCGTAGCGGAAGCCGGTGAATTCATGACCGTGCGCGGTGATGCCCTTGCGCACCGCCGCGCGGATGACGGCGTTGAGGCCGGGGCAGTCGCCGCCTCCTGTCAGCAGTCCTATGCGCATGGGCGCGATCTTGTCACGCCGCCCAGCGCAGAGGCAGCGCTTCGAGGTGGTAGATGCCGTTGACGCTGCCGAATTGCGGCGCGCCGTCCAGTTCCATCGACGGCATCCGCGGAGCGAGGAAGGCCAGCGCCTCCTGCAGCTCGGCGCGCGCCAGATTCGCTCCGAGGCAATAGTGGATCCCGGCTCCGAAGGTCAGCACGCGCGATCCGTCACCGCAGCGGGTGATGTCGAACGAATCAGGCTGGTTCCAGGCCGTCGGGGTCGCGGTTGGCGGTGACCGCGCCGACGAAGATCAGCGTGCCCTTCGGGAACAGCACGTCGCGGTGCTCGAGATCCTCGAGCGTTATCCGCGCCGTGAACGGCGTGATCGGCTCGTAGCGCAGGATCTCCTCGACCGCGGCCGCTGCGAGCGCCGGGTCGTGCGCGAGCTGCTCCCACTGGTCGGGGTGCTCAGCGAACAGGCGCAGCCCGTGCGCGAGCTGGCTCTGGGTCGTGTCCACGCCGCCGACGAGCACGTTGAGCACGAGGTTCACGAGCTCGACGTCACTCAGCCTGTCGCCGTCCTGCTCGGCTGCGATCAAGGTCGAGATCAGGTCCTCGCCGGGCTGCTCGCGCCGGGCCGCGAGCAGCCCGTGGCAGTACTCGTAGAACTCCTCGCAGGCGGCTTCGACCTCCGCTCTGCGCTCGACGAGGTCGGGCGAGAACTGGAGCTGGATCAGGTTCGACCAGCGGTGAAGGCGCGGGGCGTCCGCGAGTGGTGCGCCCATCACGGTCGCGATCGTCAGCGACGGGTACGGCTTGCAGAGGTCGTCGACGGCCTCGATCCGGGCGGCGGTGGCGTGTGGGGCGAAAAGCTGCTCCAGGAAACCGCGCATCGCCGGGCGCACGCGGTCGGCGGCGCGCGGGTTCAGCGAGGGGTTGACGAGTGCGCGCAGACGGCGGTGGTCCTCGCCGTTGATGTTCAGGATGTTGTGGCTGACCTGGTCGTGCAGCGCCCCCTCCGTGACGCCGAACAGCTCGGCCGCCCACATGCCCGGAAACGTCAGGCGCTTGTCGCGCAGGAAGAACTCGCCGCTCTCGTGATCGAGAGCGATGAACCCCAGCGGAGACGTCGCAAGCCACGAGCGCTCGCGAAGTTCGCGCATGACCTCGTGGTAGCGGGGGCCGCGCAGCGAGTCGTCGTACGTGTCGACGAACGGCAGGTCCAGCTCTGTGACGGCGGGCATATCCGCACGCTAACGCCCGATCCCGATGCGCCGTGGGCCGGCCGGCGCGGCGACGGGAACGTCAGGCCGGCGTCGGCGGCGGTGGCGCGGGCGGTCCGAGATCACCGCCGGGCCGCGCTGATTCGACGTGCTCGGTCACGACCAGAAGCTGGTTGGCGGCGCGGTAGCTCCACCATTCCTGCAGCGAGATCTGCACCGTTGCGGCGACGGGGATCGCCAGCAGGGCGCCGGCGATGCCGAAGAGGGTCCCCCCGAAGAGCACCGAGATCAGGATCACGAACGGCTCCAGCTCGACGGCGCGCTTCTGGATCTGCGGCTGGATGACGTAGTTCTCGAACTGCTGGTAGGCGATCGCGAAGACCCCCCAGATGATCGTGTCCGCCGGGAAGTCGTTGAACAGCGTCACGAGGCCGATCAGCATGGCCGCCAGCGTCGCGCCGACCAGCGGGATCAGGTCACCAACCGCCATCACGATCGCGAGCGCACCCGCGAACGGGACGCCGAGGATCGTCAGCATCACGAACGCTGTCACCCCGGCGACCGTCGCCTGAACGATCGCCCCCCCGACGTAGTTGCCGACGGCATTGGCTATCCGGTCGAGTGCCGCGCCGATCGCCTTGCTCGACGTTCCCCCGCGCAGCTCCAGCGCACCATCTATCCAGACCCGCCCGCGCGCGACCATGAAGATGCTCAGCACGAAGATCGTGAAGCCCGCGAAGAGCGAGCTGACAAAGCCTGCGCCCACGTCGCGCAGGACACCGGCGGCCTCGCCGATCTGCTGCGGCGCGTCGTCGGCGATCTTGTTCAGTTCCTGGGTGACCCCGAGGTCCTTGTTCAGCTTCTGCAGCCGCTCGTTCTTCTGGATCGTGTCCTGGAGGTCGCGCGAGTAGCGCGGCAGGTCGTTGACGAAGTCGACGCCCTGGCGTACGAGCGGCGGCAGTATCAGCGAGCCGATCGCGATCGGAACCAGCAGCACCGTCAGGTAGACGATCGTGATCGCCGCGCCGCGCCGCATGTGGCGGGCGAGCAGGTTGACCGGCCCCGACAGCGCGACCGCGAGGAACATCGCGATCACGATCCAGGCGATCGGCTGCCACAGCAGCCGGACGATCGCGATCGTTCCGATCACGACGAGCACGATCATCACCACGCGGATCACCGCCCGTGACGAGGGCATCTCGCCGTGTACCTCGTTCGCCAGGAGGACGGTCTTGGGGGAGTCCGGTGTCGTCATGCGGCCGCGCGCCTTCAGAGCGCGCTGACGATCGACTTCGACGGGCGCCCAGCGTCCCCTGCCTCGGCGCAGGCGATGAGGCAGGCCGTAGGCTCCGCACGTGGCTCACGTCCTCGCGATCGACCTCGGTACCGGCGGGCCGAAGGTTGCGCTCGTCTCGCTGGGCGGCGAGGTCGAGGCTGCGGCGTTCGAGCCGGTTGAGACGCTGCTCGGCGAGGGCGGAGCCGTCGAGCAGCGCCCTCGCGACTGGTGGGCGGCGATCACGCGCGCGGCCGGGCGGATCGAAATGCCCGCGGACGTCGCCGCGGTGGCGGTTACGGGCCAGTGGGCCGGCACCGTGCCGGTCGACGCGGCGGGAGCGCCGCTCTGCGACGCGATCACCTGGCTCGACAGCCGCGGCGCGGAGCAGGCGCGCAGGGTCGCGCGCGGCGGGCCACGGGTCGCCGGCTACGGAGCCGTGAAGCTCGCCCGCTGGGTGCGCCTGACGGGCGGCGCTCCCTCGCTCTCCGGTCGCGACCCGCTCGGGCACATCCTCTGGCTGAAGGACCGGCGGCCCGATGTGTATGCGAGCGCGAAGACGTTCCTCGAGCCCG
Organism: uncultured Actinomycetes bacterium; assembly: GCA_963714935.1. Lineage (GTDB taxonomy): Bacteria > Actinomycetota > Thermoleophilia > Solirubrobacterales > Solirubrobacteraceae > F1-60-MAGs163. The sequence continues at coordinate 994,440 of CAVQQA010000001.1, read as the reverse complement.
TCGACTGGCTCAACCTGCGGCTGACCGGTGTCACCGGAGCCTCGTACGACACGGCGACGATGCACTGGGTGACCGACACCCGCGACCCGCTCGACATCGACTACGACGACCGCCTGCTGCGAACGGCAGGTCTCGATCGCGCCCGGCTTCCGCCGCTGCGCCCGAGCGCGAGCGTGCACGCACCGCTGACCGGTGAGGCGGCCGCGGCCCTGCGCGTCCCGGCGGGGACACCGGTCGTCACCGCGACACCCGACACGATGTCCGCTGCCGTCGGCTCCGGCGCGGTCGGGGAGCACGCTGCCCATCTCTACCTGGGCACGTCGGCCTGGCTCTCGTGCCACGTCTCCTACAAGAAGACCGACCCGCTCCATGCGATCGCGTCCCTCCCCAGCGCGCTCCCCGGCCGCTACCTGGTCTCCTGCGAGCAGCAGACCGCGGGCGCGTCGCTGGCGATGGTCCGCGATCACTGGCTCGCGGGCACGGCTGAGGCGGAGGCCGGATACGACGCACTGCTCGAACTCGCGGGGCAGGCGCAGCCCGGCAGCGGCGGAGTGCTGTTCTGCCCATGGCTCAACGGCGAGCGAACGCCGGTCGACGATCATCTGACCCGCGGCGGCTGGCTCAACCTCTCACTCGACACGACCCGCGCGCAGCTGGTGCGCGCGGTGATCGAGGGCGTCGCGCTGAACACGCGCTGGATGCAGCAGCCGGTGGAGAAGTTCTGCGGGCGCAGGCTCGACCCGATCGCGTTCATCGGCGGCGGGGCGCGGTCGGAGCTGTGGTCGCAGATATTCGCGGACGTGCTCGGCCGCGAGATCCGCGCGATCGCCGATCCCGTTCACGCGAACGTGCGCGGCGCGGCGTTCCTCGCCGGCATCGCGCTCGGCGAGCTGCGCGCCGAGGACGTTCCCGCGCGCGTCAGGACGGCCGCGGTGTTCACCCCGGACCCTGCGCGCCGCGGGCTGTACGACCGTCTGTTCGCGGAGTTCGTCAAGGTCTACAAGGCGACCAGGCCGATCTACCGCCGCCTCAACTCACGGAGCAGCCGATGACCGATCAGCAGACAGACCCTCTTGCCGAGCTGGAGCGGGCGCTCAAGCCCTACCGAGGACGTTTTCAGACCAACGACCGCCTGCCGCAGGCCGCGCGCCCGCGCGAGGAGATCCTCGAGGAACTGCGCGCCATGGCCGACGCCGAGCAGCAGCGCTGGCAGAGCGGGCATGTCTCGGGCGCGGTCTACGAGGGCGACCCCGAGCACGTCGCGTTCCTCAGCGAGGCGTACGCGATCCACTCCCAGAGCAACCCGCTGCACCTCGACATCTGGCCGAGCGCCGCGAAGTTCGAGGCGGAGATCGTCGCGATGACCGCGGGCATGCTCGGATCCGAGCGAGGCCGAGGATGAGATCTGCGGGACCGTCACCAGCGGCGGGACCGAGTCGATCATGCTCGCGATGCGAGCCTATGCCGAGCGCGGCCGCGCGCAGGGGATCGAGCAGCCCGAGATGGTGCTGCCCGAGACGGCGCACGCAGCGTTCGACAAGGCCGCGCAGGCGTTCGGCATCACCCAGCGGAAGATCCCGGTGACCGATGCGTACGTCGCCGACGTCGACGCCGCGCGCGCGGCGATCAGCGCGCAGACGATCGTCGTCATCGGGTCATCGCCCGCGTTCCCGCACGGGCTCGTGGACCCGATCGCCGAGTTGTCGGAGATCGCGCGCGAGCGCGGAGTCGGCTTTCACAGCGACGCCTGCCTGGGCGGGTTCCTGCTGCCGTGGGCCGAGCGCCTCGGCCACGACGTGCCGGTCTTCGACTTCCGCCTTCCCGGAGTGACGTCGATGTCGGCCGACACGCACAAGTTCGGCTACGCGGCGAAGGGCACGTCCGTGGTCCTCTACCGCGGCGCGGAGCTGCGCCGGCACCAGTACTTCACGTTCACGGACTGGCCGGGCGGGCTCTATGCGACGCCGACGTTCGCGGGCAGTCGGCCGGGGGGGCTGAGCGCTGCGTGCTGGGCCGCGATGCTGTCGTTCGGCGAGCAGGGGTACACGGATGCGGCGCGGCGGATCCTCGAGACCGCGGCCCAGATCAAGCAGGCGATCGCCGAGACCGACGGCCTGGAGGTGATGGGCGACCCGCTCTACGTGATCGCGTTCCGGTCCACCGAGGAGCAGCTTGACGTCTACCGCGTGATGGACGCGATGGGGCGCCGCGGCTGGAGCCTCAACGGGCTTCACCGCCCGCCCTGCGTTCACTTCTGCGTCACGCTGCGCCACGCCCAGCCGGAGTTGCCCCAGCGCTTCGCCGACGACCTGCGCGAGAGTCTCGCCGAGGTCCGCGCGCGCCCCGCGGCGGAGGGCGACGGCGGCCTGGCCCCGATCTACGGGCTGGCCGCGAGCGTTCCCGACCGCACGCTCGTCAGCGACTTCCTCAAGGCCTACATGGATCGCTGGTACGTGCCCTGAGCGAAGGACTCGCCGATCGCCGGACGATCGACTGAGTCCCGCCGCGGGGCGACCTACGATCCGTGAATGCCTCGAACGCTGCGGGCTGCCGCGCTCGTGACGTCGCTCGCGCTGCTGGCGCCCGCCGCGAGCGCCCACGCCCGGGGCCCGGGCCTGGCCGCGCCGGGGCCGGCGCTGACGATCCCCCTGTCCGGTCAGGCTACGCCGTATCCGCACGTCTTCACCGTCGCCAACCGGACGGGGACGATCGCCGACGTCGACGTCACGCTCGAAGGCGTGACGCATTCGTTCGCCGACGACATCGACCTGCTGCTCGTGTCCCCGAGCGGCACCGGGGTCGTGCTGCTGTCGGATGCGTGTGGCGACCCGGATCTCGTCGACGTGACGCTGACGCTCGACGACGAGGCGGGCGCGGCGATTCCCGAGGCAGGCCCGTGCACCGGCGGCGGGACGTTCACGCCGTCCGACTACGCGGGCGGGCCGGTCGACGCCTTCCCTGAACCGGCACCCAGCGGTCCTCACCGCACATCGCTGTCGGCCTTCGACGGCGAGCCGCCCAACGGCCTCTGGAGCGTCTACGTGGTCGATGACAACGCCGGCGACTCCGGTGAGATCGGCGGCGTGACGCTGTCGATCACCACGAACCCGTCGGCGATCGCGATCCCCGCCGGGCCCGGTGCGGCGAACCCGTATCCGGCGGTCACCCACGTCGGCATCGGCCGCCCCGTGACCGACGTCGGCGTCGCGCTGACCGGTGGCTCGCACACCTACATCGCCGACCTCGACGTGCTCCTGGTCGGCCCGACCGGCGCAAGCGTCCGGCTGATGTCGGATGCCTGCGGGTCCGCGGACCTGATCGGGACAGACCTCGTGTTCGACGACGAGGCACCCGGCGGGCTTCCTGACGTGACGGACGGCTGCACCGTCCCCGCCTACCGGCCGACCGACCACGACAGCGGACCGGACGACGACGCCTACCCGCCGCCGGCGCCCGCCGCGCCGTACGGCTCGGCGCTGTCGGTGTTCGACGGGACGGATCCGGACGGCCCGTGGAAGCTCTTCGTCTACGACGACACCGCCGGCGACGGCGGGTTCTTCGCGACCGGGTTCCGGCTGGACGTCGCAACGCGCGACGGCGGACCGGTCGAGTTCGCGGGTCCCACGGCGACCGCTGTCGAGGGCCGGTCGCTGGTGCTGGCACTCACTCGCGGCGTCCTGCCGCCGGGCCTGCTCGCGGGATCGGTGACGGTGACGACGACCGGTGGCACCGCAGAGGCCGGAAGGGACTTCGAGCCCGTGTCGCAGACCGTCGACTTCGGCGCCGGTCAGACGAGCGCGGCCGTGCAGGTTCCCGTGCACGCGGACTCTGGCGCGGAGGGGGCGGAGACCTTCACGGTCGCGCTGAGCGACCCGCGGCGCGACGCCGCGCTGGGCGCGACCGCGACCATGACGGTGCAGATCCCGGCGGATCTCGCGCCGCCACCTGCGGCCGGGGCTCCCGTGGCGAGGCCGCTCGCGAAGACGCCGTCGCCCGCGCGCCGCTCCGTGCTCTCCGCAGGCCGCGTGGTGAGCCTGCCGTCGTCGCGGCGCTGCGTGAGGCCGCGATCGTCGATGCGGCTGCGGCCGCGCAGGCCGCGCGGACACACGATCACGAGCATCAGGGTCTTCGTCGCCGGGAGGCTCGTCGCCACGCGCGGCAGAGGCAGGCTCTTCCGGGCGTTCACGGTCCGGCGGCTTCCGCGCCGCGCCTTCACCGTCACGGTGAAGGTGCGGACGAAGGCGCGAAAGACCTACACGCTGAAACGCAGATACCGGGTCTGCGCGCGCCCTCGGCGCTGAGCGGCGTGGCTCACTTCGCGGGCTGCTCCTGCGCGCCGACCCAGCGATCGGCCTCCTGCCAGACGTCGAACAGCCAGCCGACCTGCTCGTCACGGCCCTGCGGCACCGCCGCGCGCGGGATCCTCGTGAAGTGCACGCTGATCGTGCGGCCGACCAGATCGCCGCGCCAGATGTCGGAGATCAGGCGCAGCCCGTCGAAGCCGTGGTGCGCGAGCACGAGGACGTCGGCCTGCGGGGCGCCCTCGAGGATCGCCAGCACGCCGCCGACGCGCGGGGGAAGCAGGTGCTCGATCAGCTCGGCCCGCGCGGCGAGCGCCGGGTCACGCTCGGAGATCCGCGCGATCGCACGCAGGCGGCGCTCCGGCGTGAAGCGCGTTCCCTCGGGATAGAGCAGCACGCCCTCGCCCGTGCCGATCCCTTCGGCCAGGCGCCGAACGGTGTCGCGTTCGGTCTGCTCGCCGGTGTCGCGGCGCACGAAGAAGTTGGGCAGGCGCTTGCCGCCGATGTCTATGCAGGGGTCCGACAGCAGTTCGCGCTTGAGGACGTAGCGCAGGTTGATGGAGTGGCGTCCGGCGACGAGCACCGACGGCAGCAGGTTGTCGACGATGCTCGCGTGGCGCACGAGGACGAGCACCGGGCCGGGCTCCACCTGGTCGTCGCCCTCGACCACGAGCTGAAGTCCGAACAGCCGCCGAGCCGCTGCGAACAGCCAGCCCGCCCACACCTGCTGGTAACGCCAGGTCCGGTCCAGCAGCACCTGCCTGCGGCGCCCGAAACCCGACATCACCCACGCGCCGAGCAGCAGCAGCAGCCCGCCGACCTCGGCGGCGAGGTAGACCCACAGGAACACGGTGAGGCGCAGTGCCATGAACGGCCTGCGCCGGACGGCGAAGCGGACGAGGTCGACCGCGAGCGCGGCGACGAGCGCAAACGGCAGCACGGCGGTGACGACCACGAAGCCCAGGACGACCGTGGGGATCGTCCGCGCGCGCCGCCGGAAGGTCTCGCCGCGAGTCTCTTCGATTCCGCCCAGTTCCACGAGGCGGGCCTAGCGGGAGGACCGGCGGCGGGATGCCATCAGCCGTCGTCCTGGCTGAAGGCCCAGCGGACCTCGTCGATCGACAGGCCCGAGGCCAGGCATGCAAGCAGCTTCATGCGCGCCGCCTGCGGCGACAGGAACCCGGCCGGGATGACGTTGGTGAGCCGCAGGTCCATCTCCGATCCCGCATATCCGTACGTCGAGTTGAGGATCACGCCGCGCTCCGGGCGGCAGTACGCGATTACGGGGATGCGCTTGGCCGCGGTGGCCCACAGGTCGAGCAACCCGGGCGTCATGTGCCCCGCCCCGAGGGTCCCGATCACCACCCCGTCAGGCTCTGTGTCGAGGGCGGCGCGGGCAAGCGATCCGTCGTCGCCGGCGGCCGTCGGGATGATGAAGACGCGCGCGTCCAGATGCGGTGGGTCGAGCGTCGGGTTGCGCGGCAGCCGTGACCAGATCGACGGGTGGCCCTCCGTGACGCGGCCGAGCGGTCCGATCTGCGGCGACGAGAAGGCCGTAAGCGACGTCGTGTCGGTCTTGCGCACGACGCGGGCGTGGTGGATCTCACCGCCGAAGACGACGAGCACGCCGAGCCCGGTGGCGCCTTCGCTCGCTGCGACGCTGACGGCATCGACCAGGTTCGCGGGCCCGTCGGCGCCCGGCGCGCCGGCCGGGCGGATCGCGCCGGTGAAGACCACCGGCGCCTCGGCGTCGCTGACGATGTCGCACAGCATCGCCGTCTCCTCGAGCGTGTCGGTGCCGTGAGTGACGACCACACCGATGCCGCGCCGCGCCGCATCGCGCGCCTGGCGACAGATCTCGAGCTGCTGCGCGAGGCTGAGGTGGGCGCTCGGGACGTTGGCGACGGTCTGTGCGTCCAGCTCCTCGAAGGCCTGAAGGCCCGGGACTGCGGCGACGAGTTCGCCCGCGTCGAGAGCCGGAAGCGCACCGCCGGCGCCGTCCATCCCGATCGTGCCGCCGGCGCCGATCACGCGGACGCGGCGGGCCTGCGCTGGTGCGGGACGCGTCGCCATCCCGGGCGACGATATCGCGCGCGGACCCGGGTTCCGCCGGGCTGTACGCTGGAGGCGAGGTGCGCGCGAGCTGATGATGTCGGTGCATGGGGCGGGCCGGACCTCGTGCCTCCGTTCACGGACCGGTTCTCGCGCGATATGAGCGACCGCCTGCCGGGTCGATGAGCGATCTGCTCCGGATACTCGTCGTGTTCGGGCTCGTGGGCGCCAACGCGTTCTTCGTGATCGGCGAGTACGCGGTCGTCACGGCCCGCCGGGCCGCGCTCACAGCGCGGGCCGAGTCGGGGAGCGCCGGAGCGAGAGCGGCGCTGCGGCTGATGGACGACCCGGTGCGCGTGATCGCGACGGTGCAGGTCGGCATCACTGCGATTGGGATCCTCACCGGCGCAGTCGGTGAGCCACTCGTGCGCGAGGTGCTCGGTGAGGGGATCCCCGAGTGGCTGGGTTTCGCGATCGCCTTCGCGGTGATCACGTACCTCGCAGTCGTGCTCGGTGAGCTGGTCCCCAAGACGCTGACGCTTCAGTGGGCGGAGACGCTCGCGATCGTGATCGCACGCCCGATCGAGCTGATCGCGAACGTCCTGCGACCGGTGGTCTGGGTGTTGCAGGGCTCCGCGAGCGCGCTGCTGCGTCCGTTCGGGGTCCGCCATGTCGTGGCCGGCGAGTCGCTGCGCGATGTGACCGAGCTGCGCGCGCTGATCGACCAGGCGGAGACGAGCGGCCTGATCCCGCGCGCGCAGGAGGAGCTTCTCCACAACGTCTTCGACTTCGTGGGCCGCGAGGCCAGGGACATCATGGTCGCGGCCTTCGAGGTCGACTGGCTCGAGGCGGACCTGCCGTGTGACGCGGCGCTCGACGTCGTGCTCGCGGCTCCGCACGAGCGCTACCCGGTGGGCCGCGGAAGTCTGGACTCGCTTTCCGGCGTCGTGCACGTGCGCGACCTGATCGCGGCGGCACGGAGTCGGCGGTCGGCGACCGTCGGGGACCAGGCGCGGCCGGCGCTGGCCGTACCCGAGACGAAGGACGTCGGCGCGCTGCTGCGCGAGCTGCGCGAGCAGCAGCAGCAGCTTGCGGTGGTGCTGGACGAGTACGGCGGCGTCAGCGGCATCGTGACCCTCGAGGACGTGCTCGAGGAGCTCGTCGGGGAGATCCAGGACGAGTACGACCTGCCCGACGCAAGGCTGAGCTGGGTCGACGAGCAGACGGTCGACGTGGCCGGTTCGCTCACGATCGACGACTTCAACGAGGAGGTCGGGACGCAGCTCCCCCAGCGGGGGCCGCGGACACTCGCCGGGCTGGTCTTCGACGTCCTCGCGCGCCGGCCGCAGCCGGGCGACCGGATCGAGCTTGACGGCGTGCAGATCACCGTCGAGGCGATGGACGAGCTGCGCATCACGCAGCTGCGCGTGACCCTCCCGGCCGAGCGCTGACCGCCGCAGCCGGGCGTCCCACGTGACGAGGCCCGACGCTTGGTGACGGGCCGGGGCGTCGGCGCCCCGGCCCGTCCGCGAACGTGGCTACTGAAGAGCCATGACCGGCTCGCCCTGCGCGTTGAGGCCGTTGGCCGACCGCACGCAGTTGCCGCCTCGCACCGACCCGCCGTTGTAGGCCTGGCGCAGGCAGTTGCGCATCGCCATCTGGCCCCAATAGCTCGCGTGCGAGCCCTCCTGGAGCTGGTAGGGCCCGAAGATCGTCGACGTCGTGCGGACCTGCGAGACCCACTCGGTCTTGTCGACCGCCCCGGCACTCGTCCACGACGCGACGCCCTTCTCCTCCAGCAGCCCGACCGTGTTCTCGCAGAGCCGGCGCCCGTTGAGCGACGACTGCAGGTCGAGTGTGCGCACGTTGCTCAGCCCACTGGCCGTGGCGGCGTTCTTCGTCGTGTTGTTCATCGCCACGACGACCGTGTCGTTGGCCCAGTCGGCGTCGCGGTTCCACACGCCGCAGCCGCCGATCGACTGGCGCGACCAGCCGCTCTCCGGGTAGCGGATGCCCGACCCGCGCGGCAGCGGCGACCAGTAGGTCTGCGCAAGGATCGTGTACTGCGAGGACGAGTAGCCGGCGTTGGACATCGCCTGTGCGACGTTGAGCAGCGCGTTCTTGACGTTGGTCGTCTCGGTCGCCTGCCTCGAAGCGGTGAAGCGCGACTTGATGTCCGAGTCGTCGTAGCAGTAGTTCTTCCACCACGAGGGCGAGGTCAGCCAGTTCGTGACGCAGCGCGTGACGATGTCGGCGAAGCCGTAGTTGTTGGCGCCGATCATCACCACGACGGCCTTCACGTTCTTCGAAGCGGCGTACTGCTGCAGCGCGAGCGCCTGGCCCTTACGGCCCTGCGAGTCGGAGTAGAAGTCGATGCCCGGCTTGAAGTCGTCGCCGGAGCCCGTGCCGTGCGTCGAGGTCTGGGCGCCTGAGCAGGCGAGGTTCTTGCTGTCGACGCCTCCGCCGATGTGCGCCTGCGCGGCCTTGGAGCGGTGGCAGCCGGAGATCGCCTCACCGGAGGGCGTGTCCCAATAGGCGGTCGAGCCGAGCGCATCGACCTTCGTGTACGAGTCGTTGGTGTTGCCCGCCCAGCGCCCGGCCTCACCGGAGATCGCCGAGTCGCCCATCGTCACGACGGTGGGGGTGCCGACCCCCGGACCGTCGGCGGCGGCGGGAGCGGCCACCGCCGCACCTATCGCAGCCGTCATCAGCAGCACCTTCCAGGACCGGCTCATGGACTTCCTCCTCCTCGTTTACCCGCGGCGATCCTCTTGTGGGAGCAGGTCCGTGTCAAGGCAGCAGGCAGTGGGCGGGCTGTGCGCCTGCCGATGAGTGAGGATGATGATGCGATGACCGACGACGGCGACGCTGGACGGGGGCTCGAGGAGGCCGACGCGCTCGCTCGCGAACTGGGCGCTCCGGAGCTCGAGGACATCGTGCGCACGCTGCTGGAGCTCGGCGCCTCACCAGAGGGGATCCGCCGGGCGCACGACCTGGGCCGGATCGACGACGCGATCTTCGACCCCGTTCTGGACCCCGCCCGCGCTGAGCGGACGGTCACCCCGCGTCAGATCGAGGAGGCCGGCGGCCTCGTGGTGGCCGAGACGCAGCTCGTCGCCTTGTCCTTCGGGTTGGCCGTGCCCGACCCCGACGAGCCGTTCTTCACCGAGGACGAGGCGAGGGCGCTGCAGCGCTTCGGGGAGCTGCGCGAGATCTGGCGCCCCGAGGTCTACCTCCAGATCACACGGCTCTACGGGCAGTCGCTCGGCCGCATAGCGGAGACCGAGGCGAATCTGTTCCGCCTCCACGTCGCACGTCCGCTGCACGAGGGCGGAGACCCGGTGACGGCGCTCCCCGCGGTGCACGACGCGCTGGCCCAGCTGCTCCCGCTCGCCGATCCGCTGCTGCTCGGCGTCCACCGGCGCAGGATCGAGCATGCCTTCGCACAGGCCGCCGTCCGCGAGGCGGAGTCGCTGACGCCGGAGGGGCAACTGCCCGGCGCCGTCGAGGTGACGCTGCTGTTCTGCGACCTGAAGGGCTTCACCGAGTACACCGAGGTCCAGGGCGACGCCGCGGCGATCGAGGCGGTCGAGCACTTCGCCGCGGCGGTGACCCAGGAACTCGGCGAGCACGGGCACGTCGTCAAGATGCTCGGCGACGGGTTCATGCTCTCGTTCGCCGAGCCGGGCGAGGCGGTCGAGAGCTTCGCCCGCATAGTCAACCGCCTGCGAGGCGATCACCCGCTGCCCGTCCACGGGAGCGTTCACCACGGGGTCGCGCTCTACCGCGAGGGCGACTACTTCGGCCGGTCCGTCAACCTCGCGGCGCGGATGCTCGCCGTCGCCGGCCGCGATGCGCTCGTCGCCTCACGGCCGGTCGTCGACGCCACGGCCGATCGCTTCGAATGGCGGCCGTGCGGCATGAGGAGCCTGCGCGGTGCGAACGAGCCGGTGGAGCTGCACGAACTGCGCTTCGGCTGAGCCTCGCGCGGACCTGGCCGGCGGAGCCGGCGCCCGTCAGTGGGGCTCGATGGCCTTGGCCAGCACCTCAGCCGCGGTGAGGCACTGATCACCGTCGACGTCGAGGTGAGTCACCGCACGCACGGTGCGGGCGGCGAAGGCGAGCACCAGGACGCCCTGCTCACCGGCCCGGCGGACGACCTCCGCCGCGTCGGGGGCGCCGTCGACGAGGTGGAAGACGACGATGTTCGTCTCGAGGCCGTCGAGGTCGATTTCCACCCATTCGGACTCGGCGATCCGTTCGCCGATCGCTCGCGCGTTGGCGTGATCGTCGGCGAGCCGGTCGACGTGGTGCTCGAGGGCATGGATGCCGGCCGCCGCGAAGATCCCCGCCTGGCGCATCGCGCCGCCGAGCATGCGCCGGAAGCGCACCAGCGCCGCCACGTCGTCGTGCCGCCCGGCGAGCACCGATCCCCCCGGCCCGCCCAGCCCCTTGGAGATCGCGATCGAGACCAGGTCGAACGGCGCCGCGAGACCGGCAGGGTCCTCGCGCCGCGCGACCGCCGCGTTCAGCAGGCGGGCGCCGTCGAGGTAGGACGCGAGGGCGTGCTTGCGAGCGGTCGCGCCGACCTCCTCGAGCGCCTGCCGGTCCCAGACGATCCCGCCGGCGCGGTTGTGCGTGTTCTCGACCTCGACGAGCGTGGTCGGCGGCAGGATGATGTGACCGCGAGGCTTGATCGCCGCGCTGAGCTCGTCGGCCGTGAAGGTGCCGTCGCCGCCGATCTCACTGAACTGCACGCCCGCGTTCGCCGCGCCCGCTCCCGTCTCGTGCCAGACCGCGTGGGTCTCACGCCCGACGATCACCTCGTCGCCGGGCTGTGTGAATGCTTTCAGGGCGAGCTGGTTGGCCATGTGCCCGGTGGGCACCCACAGCGCGGCCTCCTTGCCGAGCAGCGTGGCCACGATCTCCTGGAGCCGGTTGACGCTCGGGTCCTCGCCGAACTGGTCGTCGCCGACGGGGGCGCCGGCCATGGCGCGGCGCATCTCGTCGGTCGGCTGGGTGACCGTGTCCGATCTGAGATCGATCGGGCTGGGCGAATCGGCCATCACGGCGACTCTAGCCCGGGAGGCTCGGCGGGACGGCCTCCTGCTCAGCGCTTCAGCGTCAGCTTCAGAGTCCACCGTGACTTGCCGACGGCGATCAGCGCGTCGACGGCCACGCGGCGCTTGCGGCGAAGCGCGCTGCGCCCCGCGCTGGACAGCCGCACGCGCAGCGTCTTGGACCGGCGCGCGGCGATCCGGTAGCGGGTCTTGCCGTACGTTGCGCGGCTGGCCGCGGCGCGGGCACCTGCCGCGGCGCGTGGCCGCAGCGTGAGCGTTCCCGTGCATGTGGTTGCGATCAGGCAGCGCAGTCGCAGGCCGGCGACATTGCGGCGCACCGCGGCGAGCGTCGCGAGCGCACGCAACGGCGAGGGTGCCGCTGCGGCGGGTGTCGGGACCGCGGGGGCGGTGCCGACGGGTGCCACCCCGGGCCCTTGCCCGGCGCATGCCGCCTGCGGGTTGGCGGGCGCGACCGGCCGGGGGTTGGATCCCGTCATCGCGACGCCGCACCAGTCGTACTGCATCAGGACCTCGTAGCCGTCCATGATTCCCACGTCCGTGTTCGAGGACCCGAGCGGGAGGGCCGGATGCAGGAAGCTCGCGCGGACCTGGTTGGCGGGCGAGTTGAAGATGAAGCCGTGAGCGCCGCGGTCGTTCACGGGCAGCGAGCCCGGTCCGATCGCATTCACGACGATGATGTCGTTGAACTGGGAGCCGTCTGCAGTACCGACGCCCGAACCCGCCGGCAGGTTCACTGCGAACTCGCTGATCTGGTTGGGGGCCGGCTGAACCGGGGCCGACATCTGCTGCGTCGTGCAGCACAGGCCGCTGCCGGAGCTGACGATCGCGAACTGCAGCGGCGCCGGTGCGTTGCCGCTGCGGACGCGCACGCGCGTCACCGCCCCGGCACCGCGCGGGACGTAGGTGTTGGCGACCACCGACCCGTCTGCACCGTACTCCGACGACCACCACATGCAGCTGGTCTGACCGGTGTTGAGGAACGTGATCTGGCCGGGACCCAGGCCCACATACGGCCGCGCCTCACACTGGTTGGCGCCGCTCGGGAGTGCCAGGTTTGCAGGCGCCTGAAGCGTGCTGCCGTTCGTCGCGAGCACCGGCTGCTGAGCGGGCGCCGGCCGCGGAAGGCCGGCGAGCGCCGCGGCGGCGAGCAGGTATGCGGCGAGCGCCCTCACACGTGGTCGTCGGGTCAGGTGGTCGACGGCTGCGGGCGCGGACACGAGCCGAGCATAGTCGCGGTGAGCGCGCCGCCGTTCAGACCGAGACGGTGACCGGGAAGGTCGCAACCCAGATCAGCGTGCAGATGAAGAGGGTGTAGCCGAGCGCCACGATCGTCGCCTGGAAGCGGAAGCCTTCGAGCTTGGTGCTGATCCCGGCGAAGAACAGCGAGGAGGCGAACAGCACGACGGCGAGGACGTAGTTGTCCGAGCGCTGGTTGTCGTTCTTGGCCTCCTCGGTCGCCGCTTCGGCCGTGACGACGAGCTTCGCAGCCTTCGCCTCCGCGGCCAGCTTGTATTGAGGCATGGCGAACGGGCTCAGCGGCGCGCGCGGGTTGGTGCGCGGCTTGGTGGCGATCCAGGCGTTCACGGCGGGCTTGAACTCCGGCCTGAATCGCTTGAAGTAGAAGGCGTCGAGTTGCTTGTCGCCCCCGGCGTAGGCGTCGATCCAGGCGATGAAGGTCGCGACGTCGACCTCCCTCAGCTGACCGGCGATGTCCGACTGCCGCGTCGACTCGACGCGGTTGGCGTTCGCCTTGCTGAAGTTGATCGCCTGAAGGCCGCTCCAGCGCGCCGACTGGTACGAGCTCCACGCCGTCGCGACCGTCGCGATCGCCAGCAGGATCGTGACGAGCAGCTCGAGGCGCCGCTCCCTGCGCTGGTGGGCGGGCTGCGTCGTAGTGTCGGGGGGCAGGGTTTCCTCAGGCATGGCGGGACGGGCGGCTGCGCGTGCGGCGGGAGACTAGCGGGCGCCGGCTGCGCCGGGCCGCGGGCAGTCGTCGGCGCTGATCGACGGAACGGCCTGGCTGGTGGCGCGTCAGGCCGGGGCGAGGTCGTAGGTCAGCGTGATCCGCGGCGCCGCGGCCAGGGCGGAGCGCATGCGCGCCTCGTCGGAGAACCCCTCCGTGAGCAGCCGTCCGGCAGCATGGACGCTGAGCCGGTCCGTCGCGAACGGCCACGGATCGAGCGTGTGGAGGTCGCCCCGGAGATCGAGCCGCAGCTCGACGGGACCGCCGGCGGACGGAACGCCCTGCCTGGAGCAAGGCGCGCGAGCGAACAGCAGGTCGTGCGACAGCGCGTCCCAGAACCGCACCAGGCGCCAGTCGCGGTCGATTTCCTCGTCGCGCGCATCCACACCGGCGCGGAGTTCCGCCTGCAGAGACGCACTGCGGTCGAGGAAGGCGCGTATCCGTCTCTGGTCGGGGCGCAGCAGTCCTAGTGCCGACGGGCGGCGGTACATGCTCGCGTGCTTGTGCGAAACGAGCAGCGCGGCGTACGGGCTTCGCGCAGCGAGCTTGCGCGGCCCGTCGATCTGCATCGGCAGGTGCACGGCCGCGCTCAGCTCGCGCACGCCGCACGGAAGCCCGGTAGCCGGGTCGAGCGTCGGTGAATCGTCCCAGGCGGCCCAGCCGAGCTCGTGCTGCTCCGCCGCGAGGCGAACTGCGTCCGCCCGCGCGAGCGCGCCGAATCGCTCGTTGCCCCATGCCTCGGCGAACTCCGCGCACATGGCGGCGTGGTCGGCCTGACTCACCGCCACGTGCCCCTGCGGATGCTCGACGAGGATCATCGTGGGGCGGCTGGGGGCCCGGGGTCAGTCATTGATGTTCAGCCGGGTTCGATCGAGGACCAGCCTGCGCAGCAGCGAGTCACCGTGGCCGACCGGGTAGACCCGCTGCGGTCGCCAGAGTTCCAGGAAGTCGTTGCGAACGGGTGAGACGAAGGCGTACTGAAGCTGGTACCGCGGTCTCACGGGGAGGCGGCTGCCTAAGTGCAGGCATGCGCTCGACTCGAGGAACAGCACCGTGCCCGCCGAGGCACAGAACCGGTGAACCTCGCTCTCGTCGACGAGCGCATGGACGCGCGCGTCGGTGAGTCGGTAGGGGACACCACGCGCCCCGTAGTTCAGCGCCTGGGTCACGCGGCGCGAGGCGGCCCTGCCGATGAAATGGAGCGGGCCGTCGTCGGGGCCGATGTCCCTCAGCGCGACGATCACGTAGACGGTCGGGCTGCTGTGGTAGTCGAGGTGGTAGAGCTGGCTCTCACGCCATGGGCCCTCGGCGTCGGGGTCGAAGGTGGTGCTCGACTCCATCAGCCGCACGCCGCGGGGCAGCAGGCCGGACAGCGGAGGTATGTAGCCGAAGCACGGTGTGACCGTGCTGACGACCTGCGGCGAGGTTATGAAGTCGAGCAACGATGGGTGCTCGTCGATCGCCCCCTCCGGGTTGATGTTCTGCAGGAAGGGCTTCTCGTGCTCCCACTTGCGGCCGCCGTAACGGTCGATCAGGTCCGCCCCCGCGGCGAGCGCGGCTTCGAGGTGAGGAAGCGTTCGCGAATCGTCGATGGCGAAGCCGTCACGCATTTCGATCTGCTGCGCGGGGTGGTGCAGCAGTTCGTCGCCGCGTTCGTGGAGGGCGCTGGTGCGAAAGCGGACGTAGTGCTTGCCGCGGCGATTGAAGGCGCGCGCCAGCGCGCCGGTGCGACGCTGCCCGAGTCGCTGCATGTCGCGCGCCTGAAGAGCACGCGCGAGGGGGACGAGCGGGCGTCGCGCACGCAGCGCCGGTTCCTGCATCACAACGGCATCTGTCTGGTCGGCGCGATCAGCCACGGCCGGCATGTCGCGATCCTATGAGGCTGGACCAGATGGAGGCGCCGGGAACGAGGCACCTCGACGGCGCGCGCGGGATGCTGAGAGACTCGCGCGTTCAAGTGAAGTTGTCCCTGCTCTCCGCTCGCGAGTTCTTCCGCGACCCACTCGAAACGGCGCGCTCGCAGCAGCCCGGCGCCGGGATCAACCGGTTTGCGGCCGGCCCCGGTCGCTACGTGCTCGTGCGCGATCCCGAAGCGATCTGGCGGGTCCTGGTGACGGATGGATCGTCGTTCCGTCAGGGCAAGTGGAAGCGCCGCTCACGGCGGTACGTGGGCGACTCGCTGAACACTCTGGACGGAGCGGAGCACCGCGCGCGCCGACGGGTCATCCAGCCGAGCACCGCGCGCGGGCGCGTCGATTCGTTCGCCCCGCTGATCGTGGCTCGCGCCGACCGCATGCAGTCCGCGTGGCGGGACGGGGCGCGGATCGTGCTGCGCGACGAGCTGGACCCACTGTGCCTGTGCGTCGCCGGCGATGTCCTGCTGTCCACCGACCTCGCGCCGCGCGCTGCCGAGTTGGCGCCAGAGCTCGTCCGCGTCGTCGGGGGACTGGCGCGGCTCACGCCGCCGGTGCGCGGGACGCGCCACGGGCACGCTCTTACCTGCGTGAACGACGCGATCGACGCTCTCATCGCTCAGCGCCGCGAAGCCGGCGAGCCGGGCGAGGACCTGCTCGGAGCATTGACGACCGCAGGGCTGCCCGCGAGCGCGGTCCGGGGCGATGTGCTGGCGTGTCTGCTCGCAGCGGTCGACGAGCCCACCGCCGCGCTCGAGTCGGTCTGGAGGCTCCTGGCCGCGAATCCGTCCGCCGAACGGCGACTCTTCGCCGAAGTCGACGAGGTGCTGGATGGCCGGCCGCCGCGCGTGGAGGACCTCGGGCGCATGCCGTACCTCGGCGCGGTGATCCAGGAG
Source organism: uncultured Actinomycetes bacterium (assembly GCA_963714935.1). Classification (GTDB taxonomy): domain Bacteria; phylum Actinomycetota; class Thermoleophilia; order Solirubrobacterales; family Solirubrobacteraceae; genus F1-60-MAGs163. The sequence goes on along the minus strand of CAVQQA010000001.1, from coordinate 978,234 downwards.
ACGCTCCGGCTGAGCCCGCCCGCCCGCCACGTCGATCGCTGTCCGCCGGACGACGTCCGGATCGCGGGGGAACAGGTGCGGGCCGGCACGAACGTGATCGTCAGCCCGCTCGTGACCCACCACGATTCGCTGCTTCACGACGACCCGCAGACGTTCGATCCCGGGCGCTGGCTCGACGCCGGCGGGCGGCCGAGGCGCGCCGAGCGCGGGGCCTACATCCCGTTCGGGGCGGGCGTGCACACCTGCGTCGGCGAGCCGCTCGCGCGCGCGACGATGACGCTCACGCTGGCCACGGCCGCGCGGCGCTGGCGGCTGCGAGTCGCGCCGCCGCCGCAGGCACGCCGCCTCACGGTCGAGATGGAGCGCCGATGACGCTCTGCGCCGATGACGACGAGCGACTCGACGTGCTCGACGGGCTGATCTACGCCGACGGCTTTCGCTGCGCGCTGACGCTCGACGAGATCTGGCGCTACGCACGCAGGCCCGTGAGCCGCGATGCCGTGGTCCGGATGCTGCGTGAGGACCTCGCGCTCAGTCGCCTCATGGTCGAACGCGACGGCTTCTACAGCCTCGGAGATCCGGCACTGATCGAGGAGCGCCCGCAGCGGCTCCGGCGCGCGCGCAGGCTTCAGGCCAGGACCACCGCGGTGGCGCGGGTGCTGCGCCACGTGCCGTTCGTGCGCGGGCTTGCGCTGACCGGCTCGCTGGCGGCAGACGACGCGCGCGACGATGCGGACGCCGACCTGCTCGTGATCGTCGCCGAAGGCAGGCTGGCGACCGTCTTCCTCCTGCTGGCGGTCTCTTCGCGCCTGCTGGGGCGACGGCTCTTCTGCCCGAACTACTACGTGGCCCAGGGGCATCTGTCCATGCGGCGCGGGAGTGAGTACATGGCCCGGGAGCTTCTTCAGGCACGGCCCCTGAGCGGCGCGGCCGAGGGCCTCCACGGCGCGAACCCGTGGCTCCTCGACGTTTTCCCCAACGGATTTCGCGAGCAGCTCGAGGTTCGCGTTCCGGACGGAGGCGGCCGCCTTCAGCGACTGCTCGAGGCGCCGCTCCGCCGCCGTGCCGGGCGGGCGCTCGAACGGCGGGCGGCACGCGTTGCGCGCGCGCGCCTCGCGGCCCATTACGGAGGGTTCGGCCGGTCCGTGCCCACCGAGGTCGCTGACGCACTCGCGGCCGGCACGGAACTCCGCTTTCACGGCTCAAAGGCGGACGAACTGGCGCTGGACCGCTACGCGCGCCGCCGCGCCGAGGTCGCCGCGCTGCTTCGGCGCGCGGACACCGGCTTCGCTCCCGCCGGGCCGGCGGAGTGAGCGTCGCTGCGAAGCAGCCATGGAGGCGCCGGTGCGGCTGTGGCGCTCATCACCGAAAAACGGTCCAGCTGAGCCCTATCCGGCTGGCGCCGCCATTACGCTGCACGGATGCGCACACTTCTCGTCGCCGTCGGCGCCGCCGCGGCACTGCTGGCATCCGCCGCCACGGCCTCCGCGGGTATCTGGACCGCAGCGCCGTCGAACACCACGCAGGACATCACGGCGGTCGACTACCGGGCTGTGGATCAGCTCTTCTACGCCACGGCCAACGGCAAGATCTTCAGGAACGGCGTCGAGCAGCTGAGCGTGCCGGGCGTCAGCTTCACCGGTATCGAGCTGAACCCGTCCGGGACCGCCGGCCTGGCGACGGCCAACAACGGGAAGCTGTACCGCTACAACGGCGCCACCTGGAGTCTCGTCAGCCTGGCGAACACGACGCGCAACCACCTCTGCCCGGGCAGCGGCGGGCCGTTCGCGCAGACCAGCACACCGGCCGGAAACCTCGTGGGCGTCTCCTGGAAGGACGACTCGACGGCGTACATCGCGGGCGCCGACCGCGGCGTGGTCCTCAAGAGCACCAACGGGGGCGTGAACTGGAGCGACGTGAGCCGGCGCAGCGACGGAGTCTGCTTCGCCGACCCGGGCTTCGGCGCGCTCTTCTCCGACGTCGCGACCGTGGTCGGAACCGACCTCGTATACGTGGTGACGGACTCCTTCGGCGCGAGGCGCTTCAGTGCCGACGGCTTTGCAGGCGCGGCCGCCGAACGCAACACGACCTCGGTCAACTGCTTCAACGTGCCGAGCAAGATCGCCCTCGACCAGGACAACCCGAACCGCAACTTCATGGTCGCCAAGTGCGGCGGCTCGCTGGCGTTCGGGTTCAGCGCCGACGGCGGCGTCAGCTATGACATCAGCCTCGACTACGCCAACGGCGCCGGCAGCAGCATCACGGGCCTCTACGACGTGGCGATCGCCGGCGGCACGGCGATCGCGGTCGGCGACGGCGGCGTCATCCTCACGTCACCCGACGGGCTGAAGGCCTACTTCCAGCCCGCCGACGGATCGGAGGCGACGACCGGCTGGCGCGCGGTCGACAAGTTCGATGCCAACAATGCGGCCGTGGTCGGCGCCGGCGGAAAGCTGGTCCTCAGCACGCAGGCGAGCGCGATCCCGGACCTCATCCCGCCGGCCGGCACGATCACCGGGCCCGTCAGCGTCGCCGCAGGGCAGGCGACGACCTACACGGCCAACGTCGCCGACAACGCCGGAGGCTCGGGGATCGACCCTGCCTCCTTCCAGTGGAGTGCGACCGGCATCCCGACGGCGACCGGCAACCCCGCCGCGATCACCTTCCCGAGTGCGGGCTTCTACACGCTGAAGGTGGCGTTCAAGGATCTCGCGGGGAACGCGGGCGAGGCGACGCTCGGGATAAACGTCGGGGCGCCCGCGCCTGCACCGGCGGCCACGACGAGGTCGACCGCGACTACGAAGCGCACCGTGAAGGTTCCCGGCGGATCGATCACGCTCACCCGGCCGCGCGCGTGCATCAAGGCCGGCGGCTCCTTCACGGCGACGCTCTCCTTCAAGCGGTCCAAGAAGAAGGGCACGAAGAAGGTCAAGGTCGTGCGCGTCGACTTCTACATCGACCGCAGGCGCGTCAAGGTCGACAAGAAGGCGCCGTTCCGCCAGCGGCTCACGGTGCGCAAGCTCAAGGCGGGCTCGCGGCACACGCTGAAGGCGCGGGCAACGATCAAGGTCAGGAAGGGCAAGTCGCCGAAGAAGTCGGTCAAGACGACCATCGTCGTCTGCAAGAAGTGACCGTGCTCAGGGAACCTGCTTGGAGCGCTGCTCGCCGCGGATGCGGCGCGGCTCGTAGCCGGTGAACTGAATGTCGACCTGACCGCCGACCGCCGCGGCGCGCGCCGGCAGCGCCTGGCTCAGTCGCCAGCTGTTTCGCGACCCTTTCTTGGGCCGCTTGATGCGCGCGCGGTACTTCAGCAGCGTGACCGTGTTGTCGGCCTCGACGTAGGACATGCGGATGCGAACGACGCCCGCGGCGCGCCGGCTGATCGTGCCCTCGACGGTCAGCGTGCGCCCGCTCAGGCGGGTGACGGTCCGCTTCAGCAGCGCCTTGCCCGAGGCTGCGCGCAGGCGCACGTCGTCAGCGCTGACGACGCCGTTCCCGGCATAGGTGATCGTCAGGATCCCGGTCGTCTTCTTACGCTGGGCCGAGGGCAGCAGCCGGTCGATGCGGATTCGTTTCTCCGCGCTGCGCGCAGGCGCAGACGACGCCTTGGCGATCGGGACGCTGAAGCGCGTGGTCCGTCCGGCGGAGGTGTAGGCGACGCGCAGGCTGCCCGTCGCGCGCGAGGTGATCTGAAGCAGCGCGTCGAGGCGCCCCTTTTTCACCTGCGCTCGCAGGACCTGGATCTTCGCCGGCTTGGGCGCTGCGACGATGCCGCCGCCCGCTGGAGGCGAAGCCGGGACGTCGTCGTCCCCGATCGTGCCGGTGGCCTCAGTGCGGTCGAGCAGCGCGTTCACGGGCGATGAGATCGTGACGCCGAACTGCTCGGCGGGTTCGATGAGGTCGTCTGCGATCAGCCCGACGTTGAACGACGACGACGAGGACCCCGGGAAGATGGTTACGCCGGCGGCTCCGGCGACGTAGTCGACGGCGGCCGTCGCGCTGCCGCTCGTCGTCTGCGCGATCACGGAGACCGGTACGCCCGCCGGGTCGGGGTAGGCGAGCGTCAGCGGGAACCCGAGCGCGCCCCCGCCCTCAACCCCGGCCGCGTCGGCGATCGACACGATCGGCGTGAACAGGCGGTCGGCATAGATCTCGGTCTTGAGGCCGGCCGGGCGGCCGTCCCAGACGCCGAGGTACTGCCCTCCCGGCCCCGCGACCAGCGCCGGCCGGCTGGCCCGGCTGGCCGCGTCTCCGTCGTCTCCGGTCTGCCCGACGCGGAAGTCAGTGCCCAGCGGCACGCCGCGGATCGCGACTCGCTGCCCGTAGATCTCGAACTCGTCGTCGACCAGTTGCACTGTGGCCGGGTCGCCCGCCCACAGTGCCATGAACTCCTTGGTCGCGGCGTTGTAGGTGAGGTCGAAACCGGAGATCTGTCCCGCGCTGGAACCCTCAGGCCCCACCTCGCTCAGGCGGATCGTTCCCTGCTCGCGCACGCCGGCGGCGACGACCCGCTGAGCGAGTACCTCGAATTCGCCGTCGGCGGCGCCGGGGTAGGCCTTGTCGCCGAGCCACGCGACGAGGAACTCGGCGCTGGACGGGTCGAACGCGACCGCCGGCGCCTCAGTCCAGGCGTTCGCGTTCCCGTCCGACTCCGGACCTGTCTGGCTGATGCGGAAGTCGCTGCCGAGCCTGGCTCCCGCCGTGCTGATCCGGCGGCCGAAGACCTCGAGTTCGTCGTAGGCGTTCACGCCGGGACTTGGCTCTGCCGTCCACGCGACCAGCCATGTTCCGTCGATCGTGTTGACGCCCACGCCGGGGTAACCCGTGGCCGAGTCGGCACCCGTGAGCGGCTCGGTGTCCGACACGAAGACGTCGCCGCCGATCTCAGCGCCGTCCGGGCCGACACGGTGCGAGTAGATCTTGTTGGCTGGGTGACCTGAGGGGAGGATCGGCACGTCGAAGACGACGAGGAACGCGTCGGCGATCGTGCTCCAGGCGACGTTCGGGTGAAGCGCATCGTCGGTCGCGTCCGCGTTGACGCCGATGCTGCTGATCCGCTGATCTGCGGACCCGGCGACCGTGCCGTCGCCCGCAACGAGACGACTCCAGATCTGATGCTTGTCGTCGACGTACGGCGGTTCGCCGCCGTCTCCGGAGAAGACGACCAGGTAGCTGTCGGAGGCCGGCGAGTAGGCGACCGCCGGGTCAGCCGGGACGGCGTCCGCATCGCCGTCCGCCCCGAGGCTGCTGATCCTGAACGCACTACCGATCGGCTGGCCCGCCGCGTCGAGGCGGCGCCCGAAGATCTCGATCTCGCCGCTGGCCAGCGGTGTCCCGGGCCGGGAGACGAACACGGACAGGTGCTCGTTGCGCACGCTGTTGTAGGCGACGTCCGCGTTGGACGACGTCTCGGAGATGTTCGCGAGCGAGCCGGTCTTCGTGACCTGGACGTCCGGCCCCGCGTCCTGGAGCGCGAGCGCGGAGGCCGGCGCGAGTGAAAGCAGGGCGAGCGCCAGCAAGCCCGCCACCACGGCCAGACCTCCACTTCTATGGCCGCGGCAGGCGGTCAGACCGTGGTCGGGACGCACGCGAACCAGTCTTGCAGCGCGTACGGAGGGACGCGCCCTTTCGTCCACGCGCCCCATCGCCGCCGCGCCGTTCAGCGCGGCCGGTCGTCGCAAAGCCGAACGTCAGCCGGCGTCAGCGGGATTCGTGGCGGCGACGATCCAGACGGAACCGCGGCCGACGACCGAACCGTCCGGCTGTTGCCACGAGGCGTAGTGCTCCGCCAGCGCCTCGGCTATCTCACCCCTGCGGCTCTCGCCGTGATCGCCGTTCAGCCGGATCAGCTCGGCTCCGGGGCCGATCGCGAGCAGGGCGTCGATCGCCTCGTCCATGTCCTCGCCCATGTAGTAGTCGAAGTCGCGCTGATGCAGCTCGATCTCCGCGAACCCGGCGGCCTGCAGTATTCCCCGGGTCGTCTCGGGATTGCCGAGTGAGAACGGCCCGGGCCCGCAGGTGTCGGCTTCGTACTCTTCCGGACGGGATAGGAAGCGCTGCACGACCTGCTCGGTCTCCGCCCAGAACGGGCTCTCGTCCTTGCGGCGCCAGCAGACCTTGGCGAGCCTGCCGCCGGGCTTGAGCGAGCTGCGGATCACGCGCATCGCCGGAACCGGCGCGGCGAAGAACTGGGTGCCCATGCGTGAGAACGCGTAGTCGTAGATCTGGTCCCACTGCGCGGTCTGCGCATCGGACGTTTCGAACTCGACGTTGTCGACCCCCGCCTCGGCGGCCTCGCGGCGGGCGTCCTCGATGAATCGCGGAGAGGAGTCGGTGCCGAGCGCGAAGCCCTCCGGTCCGACGAGCTGCGCCATCCGCTGGGTCGTGTCGCCGAATCCGCAGCCGATGTCGATGCAGCGCCCGCCTTCGGGCGGCGCAAAGCGCTCGAAGACCTCTTCGGTGATCTCGTTCAGCGCGCCGACGAACACCTTGCGGTTCATCTTCCAGCGCTCGTAGAGGACGGTGTCCCAGGCGCGCACGGCCTCCTCGTTGGCCGGTGCCACAGCGCCCGCGTGTTCCTGTGCCATGGCATCCAAGCCTACTATCCGACGGGAGGTGTCAGGCGGCGGCGCGACGCTCTGAGGCGGCTGCCGACTCGACCAGCGCGCTGATCAGCGAGATCGCCTCGCTTCTGGTGATCTCGTCGCTCGCGTTGAGCGAGCGCCAGGTGTGGAAGTCGATGGCGTGGGCGATCGCGGCTGCCAGGACGCGGCGTCTGCGTCCGCGGGCGCCCCAGCCGGCCGCCAGGAGCGCTGTCGTCTCGGCGAGGAAGGCCTGCATCGGCAGCAGCGTCGGCCGCAGCGCTTCGACGAGCTCGGCGTCGCGCAGGACGTTGCTGAACATCTGCTCGGTGCGCTCGTAGTAGGCGTAGAGCTCGTCAAGCGCGGTCGTCAACCGGCGGTGCGGGTCGCCGACGGTGCGCCACGGGTCGGGGTCGGGCAGCGGGTTCGCCGCGAAGTAGTGGCCGGAGCAGGCGCCGAACAGGTCGGCGTCCGTCGGGAAGTGGCGGTAGACGGTGTGGCGCTGGACGCCGGCGAGCTCGGCGATCGCGCTGAGGGTCGTGTTGGCCGGCCCGACGGTCCCGTGCAGCTCAACGGCGGCTTCCGTGATCCGCAGCCGCGTCTGGGCCATCTCGTCGGCGCGCTGCCGGAGCTCGTACTTGCGCTTGGGGGGACTTTGGGCAGCCATCAGTGTGCAACGAAGCTTGACACGCGAGAGCGCAGAAGTGTAGGGTCAGTTTCATCAACCGTCATTGTGCAATCAAAGGAGCAAGAGATGCTGACCGCCAGCACCACCGAGCTTGACCTGACCGAGGTATGGCTCGACAGCGATCCGCGAGCACGCCCGCGTGCGGTGCACTTTCCCGATCAACAAGTGGGCGGGATCCGCCGACAGCGCCGTCGTGTACTTCGAGGTCGAGCCGGGGGACCGGCTGGCCCAGCACACCGACAGCGCCGAGGAGATCCTCTACATCGTCTCCGGCGAGGCTGAGGCCCAGGTCGGCGACGAACGCGGGCGCCTCACCGCGGGCGACCTCGCCGTCATCCCGGCGATGGTTCCGCACGGCCTGGTCAACGATGGCACCGAGACGGTCAAGGTCGTCGGCTTCTTCTCGGAGTCCGAGATCATCTCGACCTTCAGCGAGCCGATGCAGCCGCTCGGCGCCGCCGTCCTCAACCAGGGCGCGCCGGCGCCCGTCTGAGCACCTCCGACGCCGCGAAAGGACATCCCATGAAGACCGCCCAGCCATCTCTCGACTCGCTACCGCAGGCGGCGGCCCGCAACGGCGCACCGCCCGGCACGCCGACCGACGTGCGCGTGTTCACGATCCCCGGCTCCCACCCCGGCGTGGCGGTGCAGCGGATGCTCGAGTTCAAGGGCATCCCCTACAAGCGCACCGACCTCCTGCCGGTCGTCTCCTGGGGGGTGCTGCGGGCGTTGCGATTTCCCCGCGTGACCGTCCCGGCGATCAGGATCGACGGGCGGCGGACCCAGGGCTCGACCGAGATCGCCCGCGAGCTCGAACGGATTGTGCCGCAGCCCCCGCTGTTCCCCGCCGACCCCGATCACCGGGCCGCGGTCGAGGAGGCCGAGCGCTTCGGCGACGAGGACCTCCAGGAGCGCGTCCGCCAGATCCTCCTGTGGATGCTGAAGAAGAACGCGGGCCCGCTGCGCAGCTTCCTGAAGGGCGCGAAGATCGGCCTTCCGCACGGCCTGGGAGTCGGGATGGCAGGCCCGTTCATCGCCATGGATGCGCGCGCCCACGACGTCAGCGACGACGTGGTGCGCGACGATCTCGCGCTGATCCCGGGCATGCTCCAGCGGATCGACGACTGGATCGCCGACGGCGTGCTCGGCGGAGATCAACTCAACGTCGGCGACTTCCAGATCGCACCCAGCCTGCGGCTCGCGATGAGCTTCGACGACCTGCGCCCCGTGATCGAGCACCGCCCCGCCGGCCGACTCGCCCTGCGCGTCGTTCCCGACTACCCGGGCAACATCCCCCCGACGCTGCCGCCCGACTGGCTGCAACCGCTCCATTGAACGACGGCGCGGCCGCGGCGGCCACCGCTCGCTCCAGCGCGCAGAAGGCGCGCTGGAGCGGCACGTAGTACAAACAGTCACGTGGACCCCCCGAGCACGCGTTACGTTGAGCACGAGGGCGTGAACATCGCGTGGCAGGTGTTCGGCGAAGGCCCTGCCGAGATCCTCTTCGTCCCCGGCTGGGTGTCGAACGTCGACCTGTTCTGGGCCTTCCCCGCGCCGCGCGCGTTCTTCACGGAGCTTGCGCGATTCGCTCGCGTCGCGGTCTACGACAAGCCCGGCACCGGGGCCTCGGATCCGATCGCGGAGACGCCGTCGCTGGAGGTGCGCGTCGAGCAGCTGATCGCGGTGATGGATGCGGCGGGACTCGACCGCGCGACGGTCGTCGGGGTGTCCGAGGGCGGGGTGACTGCGGCGCTGGCCGCGGCGGCGCGCCCGGACCGCGTCGGGCGACTCGTGATGCTGAACGCGTCGGCCGGCGGATTCGACCGCCGCGCAAAGGGCGACCTGACCGACGCCGCATTCGATGACCAGCTGGCGTTCCTCCGGCGAACCGGCGAACGCTGGGGGGAGGGGCTCGACGGCGACCGCTGGCTCGCCGGCGTCCCGGACGCCGACGCCGCCTGGGGGCGGCTGCAACGCGCGTGCGCGACGCGCGCCGTCGCCCGCCAGTACATGGCCGCGATCTACGCCGGCCTCAGCGCCTGGGACGTTCTCGACGCCATTCACCAGCCGGTGCTCATTCTGCACCGCACGGGCGATCCGATCGTGCTTGTCGAGCAGGCGCGCGCCTTGGCCCAGAGGATCCCGCAGGCGAAGCTCGTCGAGCTCGACGGATCCGAGCACCTGCCGTGGCTCGGCGACATGGACGAGATCGTCACTCGGCTTCGCGACTTCGTCGGCGCCCCGCCCCCGCAGACACGAGCCGAGCGCATCCTGGCGACCATCCTCTTCACCGACATCGTCGGCTCGACCGAGCAGCTTGCACGGCTCGGCGACGCGGGCTGGCGCGAGCGGCTGGACCGTCATGCCGAGGTCGTCCACGACGGCCTCGGCCGCTTCGGTGGGCGCCTCGTCAACACGACGGGAGACGGCACCGTGGCCACGTTCAGCGGGCCGGCGCGCGGGGTCGACGCGGCGCGCTGGGTGCTCGACGCACTGGGAGCGGAGGGCCTCCACTCCCGTGCCGGCGTGCACGTCGGCGAGATCGAGCTGCGCGGAGACGACATCGCCGGCCTCGCAGTTCACGTCACGGCTCGCGTCATGAGCAGGGCGGACCCCGACGAGGTCCTCGTCTCGCGCACGGTGCGCGACCTCACGGCCGGCTCAGGCCTGCAGTACGAGGATCGCGGGACGCACACCCTCAAGGGCATCCCCGAGGACCTGCAGATCTACGCGCTCGCCTGAGGCCCCGGGAAGCTCGACCTGACCGGCTGCGGCGGCTACTCGTAGCGCAGGGCGGCCAGCGGATCGAGCTTCGCTGCGCGCTGGGCTGGAAGGATCGCGGCGAGGACGCCCATGACGACGCCGAGCACCGCAAGCGCCAGCATCAGGGTGACCGGCAGATGCATCGATATGCCCGGGAAGGTCGTCGCCCGCATTCCGAGAACCCAGATGACGCCCACCAGCAGGCCGGCGCCGATCCCCGAGAGTGTCCCGGCCAGCGAGATCAGCAGGCTCTCGTCGCCCATCGTCCGGCGAACCCGCCAGCGCGACGCGCCGAGCGCTCGCAGCACGCCGATCTCGCGCGTGCGCTCGAGCACCGACATCGTGAGCGTGTTCACGACGCCGAGCACGCCCACGAGCACGGCGATCGCGACGATCGCGTTGAAGAACCCGAACTGCTGGTTGATCGCGTCCGTCGTCGACTTCTTGAGCTCGGCGTTGGACAGCGCTTCGAGCCCCGGATAGTCGCGCTCCAGCAGCCCGTCCACGCGGCGCGCAAGCGCCTCGCGCGCGTCCGGGGACGCGGCTGCGACGACGAGCTGCGAGTCGGTGCTGACCCCGTAGACGCCGGCCATCGTCTCCAGGGACACGTGAACGGCCTGCCCGCCCCCCTCGAACGTGTCGGCGATCCCCACGACGGGGGCCTCGCGCACGCCCGACGCGCCCTCGAGTCGCAGCCGGTCGCCGACTTCGAGACCCTGGTCCTTGGCGAACGCCTTGGCCGGCACGACGCCGCCCGCTGCGAGCCCGCTCAGAACGTCGGCCCTGGGCGCGCCCTCATAGTCGATCTTGTCGACGCGGCTGTATTCCCGCGGGTCGTAGGCCACGACGATCCCGTCCGCTCCGCTTGCGGGCATCTCGGGCAGATAGATCGACCTCCGGCGGGCGACCGCCCCCGCCTCGGGCAGCGCAGCGATCCGCTCGCGCAGCCCGCGCGAGAGGCCGGCCTGCGGTGGTCCGTAGTCCTGGTAGCCGAGCGGCTGCACGGTCAGGTCCCGGGCGAAGCGCTTGTCGAGCTCGGCCTTGACCGAGCCCACGAAGCTCGCGGCGACGGTCGCGTTGACGACGACGACCGACAGAGCGACCAGCAGCGTGGCGGCGGTGGCCGAGGTGCGAGCCGGATTGGCCTGGGCCGCGTCAGCCGCGAGTCGCCCCTCGGCCGGCATCAGGCGCCGCAGCGGTGCCGACATCAGACGCACCAGCGGGATCACCACGAATGGAGCGAGCAGGACCATCCCGACGAACATGACCATCGTCGATGCGGCGGCCCCGATCCCCACCAGCGGGTCGTCGGAGTTGGTGCCGAACCAGAAGAGCCCGCCCCCGATCAGCCCGGGCGCGAAGAGGATGAGGCCGATCACCGCGCGCCGCGGGCGCGGGCGCCTGCGCGGAGCACCGCCACCGACAAGCGCGCGGATCGGCGAGATGCGTGCGGCCCGCAGCGCCGGCCAGGAAGCGCCGACGAGCGTCGCGACGATGCCGGTGGCCACGGCGGCGATCACGGCTCCGGCTGAGTACTCGACGGTCGAGACCGGCATGCCGAACGACTGCATCGCTCGGACCAGCAGCAGCGCCAGCCCGGCGCCGAGCGCCAGGCCCAGCAGCGAGCCGAGGAGCCCGAGTATCGCCGCCTCCCCGAGGATGCTGCGCGCCACGCGCACGTCCGTGGCACCGAGCGCGCGCAGCGTGCCGATCTCGCGAATCCGCTGGAGGACCGTCATGTTGAACGAGTTGAGGATCAGGAACCCGCCGACGAAGAGCGCGATCCCGGAGAAGAAGTAGAGGACGATGTCGAGGCTCGCCACCTGCTCCTGGGCCTCGTCCCCCTTGACCTCGGGAGTCGTGACGTCGACGCCTTCGCCGAGCGCCCGGTCAAGTCGGCTGCGCACGGAATCCGGCGAGGCGCCGCTGGAGGCGATCACGGCGATCTCGTCCCAGATCCCGGGCTTGTCCATCACGCGGCGAGCGTCGGTGATCGGCATCGCGCCCGTTCCGTAGCCGCCGAGGTCGAGTCCGCCTTCGAACTCGTACAGCCCGGCAACGCGCAGCGGCACGATTCCCGTCGGCGTGGACACGCGCAACCGATCGCCGACCGAGACGCCGCGGTCGGCGGCCCAGTCGCTGGAGATCTCGATCTCACCGCGGCCGGGGATCGGATCGCGTCCGGCCACCTGCTTGGCGTCCGTGGTGTCCGGCTGGTCGAAGTCGACTCCGACGACGTAGACCTGGGCCGAACGCGCCCGGTCGACCTTGCCGCGCCGATCGGTCACGCGGAAAATCGACCAGATGTTGCCCGATGCCGCCTGGACCCCTTCGACCGCGCGCACGCGGTCGATCGTCGACTCCGGCAGCGAGCCCACCGACTGCTTGCCGGAGATGACGACGTCGGTCTTGCCGTAGACCGAGTCGAACAGGCGGTCGAAGGTCGAGTGGATCGTCCCGACGAGCAGCAGGACGCCGAAGACCATCCCGACGCCCAGCACGACGGCGCTCGCCGTGAGCGCCGAGCGCAGGGGCCGCGCCCGCAGCGAGCGCAGGCTCAGTCCGAAGAACGACGACACCTTCGCGCCGGCGGGAAGCCGGCGGCGGCTCACGCCCCCTCCTCGCCGACCGTCACCGGGACCCGCTGGAGCGCGCGCAGCTCCTCCGACACGCGATCGCCGTCCCCTCCGCTGACTTCGCTGACGATCCGGCCGTCGCGCAGGAAGACGACGCGGTCGGCCAGCGCGGCGGCGCCGGCGTCGTGGGTCACCATGACGACGGTCTGCCCGTCGTCGACGAGCCGTCGCAGGAGCCCGAGCACCATCGCGCCCCCGGCTGAGTCGAGGTTGCCGGTCGGCTCGTCCGCGAGCAGGACCTCGGGTCGGCGCAGCAGTGCGCGCGCGATCGCGACGCGCTGCTGCTCTCCCCCGGAAAGCTCGGCCGGCAGATGCGCAGCCCGGTCGCTCAGGCCGACGAGCTCGAGCAGCTCGTCGGTGCGCGCTGCGTAGTCGCCAGGCGGCTCGCCCGCCACAAGCGCCGGGAGCAGCACGTTCTCGGCCGCCGTCAGTGTCGGAAGCAGGTTGAAGAACTGGAAGACGAAGCCGAACACCTCACCGCGCAGCCGCGTCAGCGCCCTGTCGTCCAGGTTGTCGTAGCGGCGCCCGCGGATCTCGACCGAACCGTCGGTCGGCCGGTCGAGGGCCCCCACGATGTGCAGCAACGTGCTCTTGCCCGAACCCGACGGGCCCATGATCGCCACGAACTCCCCGTCGGCGACGCGGGCATCCACGCCGCGCAGCGCGCGCACCGCGCCGGCCCCCTCGCCGAACACCTTGACGAGGCCCCGCGCCTCGAGGGCCGGCTGTGAGGAACCAGCCATGACCCGACCGTAGGAGAGGCGCCTCCTCCGGGCATCGGGGAAAACCACCCGGTTGGCTCCGGGGTCTCCGCGGACGTCCGACTCGCCGGCGGGAGGCGGCGCTGTTGACGGGCCGGGTGCCGGGCGCTACACCGCGGCGGTGAAGGCCGACAGCGCTGCGGGGATCTCCGGGTAGTCCGGCTGGACGCGGCGCGCGTGGGCCTCGGCGGGCCTGCCCGCGACGAGCCGGGAAACGTCCTCCATCGCCAGCAGCACTCGCACGCTCGTTCCGATCTGCCAGTCGGCCGCGTTGAGTCGGGGCCCGCCGATCGTGCCTTCGGCCAGCAGCTCATCGACGTGGTCGAGCAACGCCGGCAGCGCGGCGAGGTCCTGCGCCACCGGTCGCCCATCAGCAGGATCATGAACGCCTCGGTACCCACCGAGCCGACACCGACGACCTTACGGGCGACGTCCTCGTAGTGGTAGTGATTGAGGACGAGGCGCCGGTCGGGTGTGAGCGTCGCGGCGTAGTCGGCCAGTCCCTGGCGGACGACCTGCTCGATCTCCTCGGCTGCGAACCCGGGCGGGCGGACGATGACCGGTGGCTGCTGCCTGATCCGGTAACCGCCGTCGACCCGCTCGGCGAACTTCTCGAGCGAGCCCAGGCTTGTGCGCTTCCGCGCCTTTGAAAGGTTCTTCTTGGCGCGCTTTCGCGCCGACTTGCCGGCGGTCGACATGAGGCGCGCGAACAGGTCTTCGACGTCGACCCGCGCGTCCCAAACGTCGAGGAAGCGCTCATCGCCGCCTGGCCATGGTGCTCCGGTACGAGGCAGCCGCGGCGCGCGCGGCGGCCCGCTGCTCCTTGGGGCGGTGACCGTTGTCGCGAGCAGCGACCACAAGACTCGCGACCAGGCGCTTGACGTCCCACTCAAACGGCGCGGGCAGCGTCCCGTCGAAGTCGTCGAGCTCGAAGACCAGGCGCCGGTCCGCGCCCGAACAGCCCGAAGTTCGACAGGTGCGCGTCGCCGCAGCACTGCACCCGCAGCCCCGTCGTCGGCGTCTTCGAGAGATCCCGCGCCATGCTCGCCGCGCCGCCGCGATAGAACGTGAACGGCGAGACGATCGTCCGCCCATGACATCGGCACCAGGTCCGTCACCCGCGTCGCGTTCTGCTCCTCCAGGATGCCGACCGGGTCCGGGCACCCGACGGCGACTCCCACTCCGCGTGCGCGTCGAGCGGCACCGCCTCGCGCTCGGCGCGACCCCGCCATGCGATCCTCGATCGCTTTCGGCAGATCGAGCACCCCGCGACCGGCCTGCTTGGCCTCCGCCCGCTTCCTCGTCCTTCAGGACGTCGCATCCATCGTCATGCCGCAAGCTACCGGCGCCGAAAGCGCGTCCGAGCCGGTGGCCGCAGCCGGCCCGGCAAGCTCACGCTGACCGCGGGTGCGCGGCGGGTGCGCGGCGGGCGCTCGGTCGAGGCGACGGTTGCCGCTTGCTGGATAGGGTCGGACAATGGTTGGTCAGGAGTCTCACCCGCTGCCGGAGGACCCGGCACTCGCGGATGCGGCCCGCGCGATCCGCGATGCCGGCCATTGGGGCTGGATCGTCGACGGCTCGTGGCGGGTGGTCTACGCGAGCGATGACATTCGCTTGTCGTTCGGGGCGCTCGTCGAGTATGCGCCTTTCCCAACCGGCGTCCACATATTCGGGCCCGAGTGGATCCAGACGAGTCAGCGCTGGCGCATGGGCTCCAACAGCGTCGAGATAAATCGCGTGTTCTTTCGCGCCGTCGGCGGCCTGATGCTCGCCGACATCGGCGGTCGCGATGAACTGCGCGCGATCGTCGACCCGGCGCTGCGCGACCTCGTCGACGAGATGACCCCCGCGAGCGGAGCGATGACGTATTTCGCCACGAAGGCGTTCGGGGTCGCCGGCACGGGAGACGTTCCGGGAATCGCGATCCGGATCCGCGACGTCGACGGACGGCTCGCAGGAACGGCGATGATCTCCAAGCCCGCGGCCGGCATGGCGATGCTCGGCGCGATGACGTGGGAGGCCGATCTGCGCCACGTCGCGCGAATGGGGCTCGTCGCGAGGGCCGGGCGCCGTCCGGCCGCGATCCTGTTCGCCGACCTCGAGGCATCGTCGGCGCTCGCTCGGCGACTCTCCACCGCCAGCTACTTCGCGCTCGGGCGCCGCCTGGTCCGGGCCGCCGACCGCTGCGTGATCGACGCCGGCGGCCTGGTCGGCCGCCACGTCGGCGACGGAGTCGTGGCGTTCTTCCTCGCTGAGACCGCAGGATCGGAATCGGCCGCCGCACGCAACTGCATCAGCGCCGCCCGCGCCCTGCGCGAGGCGGCCATCGACGTCGCCGCCCGAAGCGACCTTCAGCCGGAGGACGTCGTTCTGCGCTTCGGGCTGCACTGGGGAGCGAACCTCTACGTCGGCAACATCAGCACCGGCGGGCGCTCCGAGGTCAACGCGCTCGGCGACCAGGTCAACGAGGCCGCTCGCATCGAAGCCTGCGCGACCGGCGGACTCGCACTCGCCTCCAAGGACCTGATCGAACGCATGGAGCCCGACGACGCGGCTGCGCTCGGCCTCGACCCCGACAACGTCACCTACACCCCGCTCGGAAACCTGAGCAACGCCACCGAGAAGGCCCGCCGCGACGCGCCCGCCCTCGCCGTCTGCGAGATCTGAGACTGCCGCGTCGTCGAGGTCTCCCTGCGTGTTGGGTGGAGCGGCGCGCATGTCTCTATTGCCTCCTCAGAGGTCGCTGCCGGTGGCCAAGGATTGCGACATGAGGCCGAAGCCGCCGTCGACGCGGAGGACCTGGCCGTGAACGTAGGTGGACGCGGGGCCCGCGAGGAACGCGATCGTGCGGGCGATCTCCTCCGGCTCGCCGATCCGCCGCAGCGGGAGCGACGCGACGATCGTGGCGCGCATCGTCTCGGGGAGTGCTTTGACCTTTGGAGTGTCGATCACTCCGGGCATCACGACGTTCACGCGAACGCCGAGCGGCCCCCATTCGGCTGCCAGCGTGCGGGCCATGCCCACGATCCCCGCCTTTGCGGCGGTGTAGGCGACCTGCCCGGGGAGCCCGGTCTCGGCGGAGGCCGAGGAGATGAAGACGACGGCCGGGTTGCGCCCAGCCTTGGCGGACTGGCGCAGGAGCGGCCAGGCGGCCTGCGCGAGCACGAACTGTCCGGTCAGGTTCGCGTCGACATCCGAGCGCCACTCCTCCACTGGGAAGCGGTCGGCGCGGTGGATCGTGTCGACGACGCCGGCATTGGCCACGAGCACGTCGAGCCCGCCGAGCGCCTCACCTATGGCCGCCACGCCGGCGCGCGTCGCTTCGGTGTCGCGCAGGTCGAAAGCCGCGCTTGTGGCGACGCCCTCGGGCGCGCCGTGCTCCAGTGCGGGCAGCAGGTCGCACGCGCCGACGCTTGCTCCGCCTGCAGCGAGCTCGGCGACGATCGAGCGGCCGATCCCCCCACACGCGCCCGTGACGAGCGCTCTCACGCGGGCTTCTCCAGCCCGTAGCGCTCCCAGTGTTCCGCGGGAATGTCCGCTGCGTCCTTGTACCAGTGCCACACGCATGGATCGTGGTCGTAGTCATCGGGCGGGTGGCTCGGGTACAGCGGCAGCCCCAGCCAGCGGATCGGCAGCGACTCGTTCATGAACGTGCAGTGAGTGCAATAGATCGGCAGACCCTTGCGCTTGTAGCTCCAGTCATGCGCCTCATCGGTCACCGCCAGCGCGCCCTCACCGTGATAGAAGCCGTTGCGCCACAGACGCTGACCGGACCCGCACGGGTTCATCGTGAAGGTCACCTTCTCCGCATCCTCGGTGATCGTGAACGCGCCCGGGTTGCGTCCTACCCCCGAGGTCGAGTGCGCTCGCCAGGTCGCCGCCAGCAGCTCCACGACGACGCGCCGGTCCAGCCGGCCGATCTTCTCGACCTGCCGCTCCCAGTACCCGTAGTCATCCTGCTGGGCATCGGCCACAGCGTCCTCGCCCAATCGTTCCTTGATGAACGACAGCAGCCCCGCCATCCCGTGCGCGTACAGGTCGTGCAGCATCAGCCACTCGTACTTCATCCCCTCACAAAGCGCCCGTGCGGTCGCCAGGTCACCCGCATCCATAGCTTCGATCGCGCGATCCATCGTCGGGCGCGAAAGCTCACGCAGCTGCTCATCGCTGAACCACCGGTCAGACACATGACCCTCCCGCATCGCTGACCGGCCAACCCTACCCGCGGTCGCATTCACCGGCGGCTTTGGACCTCCAGCTGTTTCGCTCTCGGCCGCCGCCTGGTGCGCGCTGCCGACCAGTGCGGGATCGAAGCGGGCGGACTGCCGGGTCTGAGGCCACATCGACGTCGCTCTCGCTTCCATGCAATGCGGGAGTCGGTCGGTGAGTCTGGACGGATGTGGCTGTGGGTAGTGTGGCCGGGTGGACGTTCCGCAGACGCGGTAGACGGCTGGCCTCCTGACCATCGGTGGCTCCATCGCCGGGCGCTCGCCGCCGGTTTCGCTACTGACGGCCGGATGAGACCGTGATCATCTGGGCCTCGCACCCGATCTCGAAGGTCAGCTCGCCATCGAGGCGGTAGACGGCATCGGCGTGTTCGTGGTGAACGTGTGAGGCCGGCCATTCGCTCCCTTTCCGAGCACCACCCGCGGACGATCGTGATCTCCTCGCGCGCGACGAGGATGCTGATCTCCCGCTGCTCGCTCGGGAGGATCGTTTCGCTGCGGGTTGCCGGGACGGTCACGCCCGGCGCCCCTCGACGTCGACAGTCATCGCGCGGGCGTGAGGCCGTGACGGCGCATCACTGATGCGATCGCCTGGATGTCCGGCGGCCCGGCGACGTCGGCGTCGAGGATCGCGGCGACCTCGCGGAAGTAGTCGGGGCTGAGAATGCCGGGGGTGACGATCGCGAGCGCTTTCGCGTCGATGTCGTAGGCGTTGTCGAACTGGTGCACTGCGCCACGGGGGATGAAGAGCGTTTCGCCGGGTCCGATGTCGGTCGGCGTGCCGTCGACGGTCCAGGTCAGCACGCCTTCGAGCCCGTAGATCGTCTCCTCGTAGCCGTCGTGGCTGTGGGCCGCCGGAAGCTTGGCGCCGGCCGGTACGTCGAACTCGAACACGGCAACCGACTCTGAGGTCTCCGCCCCCTCGACCAGGAAGCGGATTGCCATTGCCCCGACCTTGATCTCTTCACGCGTACTGGGTGCCATGACAGTTCCTCCTGACGGAAGTGGTAAAGTGCTTTGACGATATATGAACGCGACCGGTTCGTCAAGTCCTTTTACGAAGAGCCCTGCCGCGGAACCCCTCGGACCGCCACTGATCGGCGCGCTGCTGCGCATCCCATGGGAGGCGGTTCAGCGGCATATGCTTGAGCGTTTGCACGAGCGCGGCTTCGACGACCTCGACGCGGCGCATCTCAACGTCCTGCGTTATCCCGGACCTCAAGGCGCGAGGCCCACGGAACTTGCCGCCCGGCTACAGGTCAGCAAGCAGGCCCTCAACTACGTGCTCGGGGAGCTCGAGCGCGTCGGCTACCTCGAGCGCCGACCTGATCCCGACGACCTGCGCTCCAAGCGCATCGCCCTCACTCGACGCGGCTTTGCCGCGGCCCACGTGATCCGTGAGGCGGTCGCCGAGATGGAAACGACGTGGGCCCGGCAACTCGGCCCGAAGCGCTTCGCCCAGCTGCGCAGCCTTCTGCTTGAGCTCAACCAGCTTGTCTAGCGGAGCCGCCGGCCGCGGCGGACCCGCCCAGAACAGGGTCTGATGAAGCTGAAGCCTCCCAGGTCCAAGCGCGCCCGAGAGGATTCGAACCTCTGACCTTCGGTTCCGTACAGATATCCGGGCTCGTGTGCGGGCCACGAGATCGCCGGCCCTCGCTTGGCTACTTGGGTCCGCTCGTCACCGCTCGGCACCGCTACGTACCCCGGCCTCGGGGTAACGGGCGGGGAAATCCTGCACCGCTACCGAGCGTCGGTCGCGTTTATTGCACCGGGTCCCAACGGCAGACTCCGGTGGTCACGGCTGAGGTGGTCTCACGGCCCCACGTCGTGCCGCTGGAACTCGAGCAACCGATGCAGCTCAGCTACAACCACCGAACCCTCGCCGGCGCCGGAGGCGACCCGCTTGGTGGAGCCGTGGCGCACGTCGCCGACGGCAAAGACGCCCGGCGCGCTCGTCTCGAGCGTTAAGGGGGGGCGCGCGAGTGGCCACCCTCCGACCACAGTGCGTCCCTGCACAAGGTCGAGCCCAGTAAGCACGTACCCGCCGTCGTCGCGCTCGATCTCCTCCGGCAGCCAATCCGTGAGCGGCGCCGCTCCGATCATGATGAACAGACCTGAGGCGGGAAGGCGCTCCGTCGCGCCGGAGGACCGGAGCCGCAGCGTTACATGCTCGAGGTTGTCGACGCCGTCCCCATCGACCACCTCTGTTTCAGTCCTGACTGAGATGTTGGGGGTGGCCGCCAGTGCCTGCTGGAGATAGTGGGACATGCCGCTCGCGAGCTCCCGACCGCGTACTACGACGGTTACGCTCGCCGCGTAGCGGGACAGGTGCATCGCTGCCTGGCCGGCCGAGTTGCCGCCGCCAACAACGAATGCGTGGCCATCTGTCAGCGTCCTGGCCTCTGAAACGGATGCCCCGTAGAAGACTCCTGCGCCGACGAGTCGCTCGAGCGCGGGAACCCCGAGTCGGCGGTACGAGATGCCGGTGGCCAACACGACTGCCCGAGCTGTCGCCTCGTCCTGCCCGTCGAGCGCGACTACCCGGTGGCTGTCCTCTCCGGCCCTCAGTGCCCGGGCCTCTCGCATCAGCGCGAAGCGGGCGCCGAATACCCAGGCCTGTTGGTATGCGCGCTGTGCGAGCTCACCGCCGCTTATGCCTCTCGAGAACCCCAGGTAGTTGCGAATCAGCGAGCTGGTCGCGGCCTGCCCGCCGATCCCTGCGCGGTCGATGACCAGGGTTGAAAGGCCCTCGGACGACGCGTATACGGCGGCGGTCAGGCCAGCTGGGCCGGCGCCGATCACAATCACATCGAAGTCACGCTGCGGGCCAAGCTCGGTCTCCACGCCGAACGCTCTGCCGAGCTGCGCGTTGGAAGGGTCGGGCAGGACCTGGCCATCGCGGACGACCAACACCGGAGCGGATGCGCTCGGGAGCTGCCCGCGCTCGCGTCCCATCAGTCGTTGCGCCCGCGCCGAGCCCTGCTCCTCGAAGGCGTACGGAACCCCGCTGCCGGCTAGGAGGCTTCGGAGCTCGTGCACGCGCGGCGACCCCTCCGGACCGATCAGGGTGGCCTCGCTCGCCTTCGCTGATTGCGCGCGAGACCACTCCTGCAGAAGCTCGGCCAGCAAACGGTGAAAATCCTCATCGTGGCTCGACCGCGGCTTGGCCGCGTAGTAATCGATTCTCGCCTGCAGCATCGCTGCTCGTACGGCTGCGGCGGTCGATGGATCGCGCCACGCTCCCCACTCGATCAAGAGGACGCGCTTGGCAAACGGGTGGAGGTCGCCGACGGTCCGAAGAAACGGCCGACGATCGATCTGAGCCCGCGATTGCTCCACCAGAACAACGGCGACTCGCTCGCCCGCCGCGCGTTTCGCCGCGAGCTCGCGCTCGGCCTCGGCGAGCGAGGATGTGCAGCTGAGCTCATAGTCGGCCGCGTACCTGCGCCGCAGCGTCTCCTTCATGCGCTCAAGATCCGCTGCGCCCTCGACGACGGCGAGAATCGTGGCGCGCTCGACATCGTCGTCACGACCCATGACGCGGACAAAGCTACTCCTCACGGTGCTGACTTCGGCTTTCCGTGCAGGCGAGCGGGAGCGGGCGTCGGCTCGACGTGGGCGATTGCCGCTCCGTGCCGCCGAGGTGCCAATTGGCTGCGGCCACTTGGTGAACAGCGGTTGACGTGGCCCATCGAACGCAAAGCCCGCTGGAGGCGGGGCATTTCGAACACGCGCCCGAGAGGATTCGAACCTCTGACCTTCGGTTCCGTAGACCGACGCTCTATCCAGCTGAGCTACGGGCGCTCGCGGGAGGCAGTGTAGCCCGGCGCCGCGGGGCGCCGTGACCCGGCAAGATCCCCGTCGTGAGCGCCGAACTCGACGATGAGGCTGACGAGCGCGGCGCGGTCCGGCGCGTCCTCGATCCGCTGACGGACTTCCTTCACGATGAGGCCGCGGGCGGGATCGCGCTGATCGTCGCGGCGCTCGCGGCACTGGTGTGGGCGAACACGGTCGGCGAGGGGTACCAGTCGCTGTGGCACGAGAAGCTCGACCTCGGGGTCGGCGACGCCTCGCTGAACCTGGATCTGCGCCACTGGGTCAACGACGGATTGATGGCGGTGTTCTTCTTCGTCGTCGGTCTGGAGATCAAGCGCGAACTCGTCTGCGGCGAGCTTCAGGATCGCCGGGCCGCGACGCTTCCGGTTCTGGCCGCGGCCGGCGGCGTGGTGATCCCGGCGCTGATCTTCGTCGCGTTCACCGCGGGGACCGCCGAGTCCTCGGGCTGGGCGATTCCGGCCGCTACCGACATCGCCTTCGCCGTCGGCGTGCTCGCTCTGATGGGCGATCGGGTCTCGGCCGGGGCGAAGCTGTTCGTGCTGACGATCGCGATCGTCGACGACATCGCGGCGATCGTGATCATCGCCGTGTTCTATTCCAGTTCCCTGTCCGCCGTCTGGCTGCTCGCGGCCGTCGCCTGCGTGGGCGGTGTGGTCCTTGCGCGACGTCTCGGCGTCCTGCGCGTCGCGTTCTACGTGCCGCTCGGGATCTTCCTGTGGATCGCCGTGCACGAGTCCGGCGTTCACGCGACGATCGCCGGCGTGATCCTAGGGTTGCTGACGCCGACCGGCAACGTCGGGGGCCGCCCGGTCCTGGAGGACCTCGAGCACTTCCTGCATCGCTACAGCGCGTTCCTGATAGTGCCCCTGTTCGCGCTGGCCAACGCGGGCGTCGACTTCGGCGGCGGGGTGCTCGCCGATGCCGCCGACAGCACGCTGGCCTGGGCGATCGCAGTGGGACTCGTCGTCGGGAAGCCCGCAGGCATCGCGGGGGCGACGTTCCTCGCTCTGCGGATGGGCTGGGGCGCGCTGCCGGACGGAGTCGGCCGCGCCCAGGTGTGGGGGCTGGCGGCGCTGTGCGGGATCGGGTTCACGGTGTCGCTCTTCATCGCGCAGCTGGCGTTCGACGAGGGCGCCGTAGTGAACATCGCGAAGGTCGGGATCTTCGCCGGCTCGATGATCAGCGGTGCGCTTGGAGCGGTTCTGCTGATCGGCTACGCGCGCAGACAGAAGGCAGACGCCGCCTCAACGCGGCACCCCTGAGGAGCGTTTGGCCCCGGGCGGCGATCTCGCCTATGGTCGGCAATGACCCGAGCATGGAGGGATGCGCGATGAGCATCGTTGTGCGGTTCAACCCCGCCAACCTGACGAGCCGGCAGTACGACGAGAGCGTCAGACGACTGGAGGCGGCTGGAACGTGGCCTCCTGACGGGCTGGACTATCACGTCTGCTTCGGCTCGGACGGAGACCTTCGCGTCAGCGAGATCTGGGACTCGAGGGAGGAGCTGGAGGCGTTCGGTGAACGGCTGATGCCGATTCTGGCCGATGTCGGAATCGAGTTCGCGGGGGAGCCCGACGTCTTCGAGGTCCACAACAGCGTCAGACGCTGAACGGAATAGACAACCCCGGTACCAGCAGGGGCTTTCGCTGAACAACGGAGAGGGCGGGATTCGAACCCGCGAACGAGGTTACCCCCGTTACTCGCTTAGCAGGCGAGTGCCTTCAGCCACTCGGCCACCTCTCCCGGGAACGGCGCAGTGTACCCGGGGGCCTTGAGGCGCGATGATGGTCTACGTGGCATCGCTGACCGCCTCCGATCTCGTCGATCGCATCGTCGACCATGCCGGCGGCGCCGAGCGCTGGGACTCGCTCGGCGAGTTCCAACTGCGTGTGCGAGCCGAGGGTCTTGCGTTTCGCCTCATGGACCAGGTCGACGCGGTCGCCGAGATGGAGCAGGTCGTCCAGGTCCACGAACCGCGCGCCGAGCTGACATCGCTGTCGGCGCCGGGATGGCGTGGGCGGCTGGACGCAGGGCGAGCGTCGATGCTCGACGCTGGTGGAGCAGCGCTGGTCGAGCGCGAGCCGGCGCTCGTCCCGCGCCGCGCGCCGTGGCCGGAGAAGGGCTGGGACGACCTCGCGGCGCTCACCTTCTGCGCGTACGCCTGCTGGAACTACGTGACGTTTCCCGTGCTGCTGCGCCGGCCCGACATGCGCCTGGAGTCGATCGGTGAGCGCCGCATCGCAGGCGAGTCCCTGCACGGGCTGAGGCTCCGCTTCCCGGACGGCGTTCCCACGCACTCACCCGTGCAGGTCTTCTGGGTCACCGCCGGCGGCGCCCTGCTCCGGCACGACTACACGGCGCGCATGGTCAGCCCGTTCGCAAAGGCGGCGAATCGCTGCCTGAGCGAAACGACGGCGTTCGGCGTCACGCTGCCGGATCACCGGCTCGTGACGCCGCTGCTGCCGCGGCGGCGCGCGGCGCGCGCGCCCGTGCTCGTCGACGTGACGATCGAGATCGTCGAAGCGCGGGATCGCTGAGGCCCGCCGCTCGTGTCAGGATCTCTGTCCGCCCAGGAGGGGTGGCAGAGTGGTCGAATGCGCCAGTCTTGAAAACTGGAGACGGGGTAACTCGTCCGGGGGTTCGAATCCCTCCCCCTCCGCTCGGGGCGACACGCCGGCCGCCTGGTGAGCGTTCAGGAACGTAGCCGGAGCGGGGCGCGCACGCCCAACCACACACTGAACGTCCCGGACGACCCCGCATAGCGACCAACGCCGGACGTTCGGCGAGCGGGGACCGGGACGACCTACCGCTGGGGCTCGGACCGCGCGCCTCGCGGGCCGGCAGGTGTCCCGAGGTGGAGGTCTGCGGCCCTCGGCTCGCCGCCTCGCCGGTTAGGCTCGCGCGGCGTGCTCGGGCTAGGGATTTTCGCGACGGTCTTCGCGGTCTACGGGCTCGTGGCGGTTCGCGCCGCGCAACGGGGCATCTCACGACCGCTGGTGTTCGTGATCGCCGGCATCGCGGCGGCGATCACAGGCGCTCTCGACCCGCTGCTCGGCGAGCAGCCGGCGAGCGTGCTCCTGACGCTTGCCGAGATCGCACTTGCGCTGGTCCTGTTCGCGGACGCCTCACGGATCAGCGTCGCGAGTCTGCGCCGCGGCGCCGCGCTCCCGCTGCGCCTGCTCGGGCCCGGGATGTTGCTGTCGATCGGCCTGGGGACCCTCGCGGCGCTCTGGCTGTTCGGCGCTCTGGACGCCTGGGAGTGCGCGGTGCTCGCGGCGATCCTCGCGCCCACCGACGCGGCACTCGGCGCCGCCGTGGTCGAGGACGAGCGCGTGCCCCATCGTGTTCGCCAGGCGCTGAACGTCGAGGCCGGCCTCAACGATGGCCTGGCGGTCCCGTTCCTGCTGCTGTTCGTCGCGGGGGCGACGGTCAGCGAGGGCCTCGAGCCCGGTTCGTTCCTTGCCACCACGATGCTGGAGAAGGTCGGGATCGGCGTGATCGCGGGTGCGGTCATCGGGACGTCGGCCGGCGAGCTGACGCGCCGCGCCCGCAGGGCCGGCTGGTCGAGCATCTCCTCCGAGCAACTGGCGACGGCCGGCCTCGCGGTCGCGCTGTTCGTGTTCACGGAGGAGATCGGCGGCAGCGGGTTCATCGCGGCGTTCGTCGCGGGGCTGGCTGCCGGCACGCGGCTGCGCCGTGAGCGCGCGACGGCGCTCGCGTTCGCCGACGAGGAGGGGTCGGTGGTGAGCGCGTTCGTCTTCTTCGTGCTCGGGCTGTTCGCCGTCGAGTTCGCGGGCGACATCACCTGGCAGGCGTGCCTTTACGCGCTGCTCAGCCTCACACTCGTGCGGATGCTGCCCGTGGCGATCGCGCTCAGGGGGTCCGGGCTGCGTGCGCCGACCGTCGCCTTCATCGGGTGGTTCGGCCCGCGCGGGCTGGCGTCCGTCGTGCTGGCGCTCGTCGTGCTCGAGGAGGAGCACCAGCTGGCGCAGATCGACACGGTGGTCGTGACGACGCTCGTGACCGTGGTCCTGAGCGTGGTGGCCCACGGCTTCAGCGCCGCGCCGCTCAGCGGACGCTACGCGGCGTGGGCGGCAAAGCTGCCCCCAGACGCGCCCGAACTGGAGCATGTGCCGCACGTCCCGACCCAGCGTGCGGCGACCCGCGATCAGCTGGCCGGCACCGCCCGCTCGCCGCGGTAGGCCGCGCTCTCGCCGGCAGCTCAGACGATCTCGCGCAGTGCCCCGGTGTCGACGTCGAACACGAAGCCGCGGATTCGGTCCGTGTACGCGAGGAAGGGCGAGTTGCGCAGGCGCTCCAGCGACTGGCGCACGTTGGCGTCGAGGTCCGTGAACGACTCGATCGCGAAGCCCGGTGCGATCCCGGTCGCCTGCTGCAGCTCGCGGCGGAAGCCGTCGTCGGTGATCGTGAGCATCCCGCAGTCGGTGTGCTGGATCAGGATGATCTCCTCGGTGCCCAGGCGCCGCTGGGAGATCGACAGCGAGCGGATCACGTCATCGCTGACGATGCCGCCGGCGTTGCGAATCACGTGGGCTTCGCCGAGCTCGAGGCCGAGCGCGCCGAACACGTCCAGGCGCGAGTCCATGCACGCCACTACCGCGAGCTTCCGCGACGGACGCACGTCGAGGTGACCCGAGGGGAAGTCCTCCACGAAGCGCGCGTTGTTGGCGAGCAGCTCGTCGGTGTGTGCCATCGGCGCGCGATCGTAGACGAGACCGGGTCAGCTCAGCCGCACCCGTGGTGTGACAGCGCCGCCGCAGTGCCGCGCTCAGTTGGCCACGAACGTGCAGGTCGGCTGGTTGCTGGTGCCGCCGGCCGTCACATGGGTCGCCTGCGCGGTGTAAGTCGCTCCCTCTGTGAGCTCCTTGTTGCCCGTGGTGACGCTGTAGCCGAACGGTGAGCCTGCGCCGCTGAAGCTCGTCGTCGTCAGGGTCGCGGCCAGCGGGCCGCTCGTCCCGGTGCCGACGTAGATCAGCACGGTCAGCGTGCCAGTGTTCTGAGTCGTCGTGCCGCGGACCCTGTTGCGGTGGCCCTTGCCGGTCGTGCAACCGGTGATCGTCACGACCGGTGCGTTGCTGATCGTCCAGGTGTAGACCTGATCGCTGGTCGCGACGCCGGCCGAGTCGAGCGAGCGGACGGTGAACGTGTGGCTGCCGAGCGCCAGGCCCGTGTAGGTGGCGGTGCCCGAGTTGCAGGCCGCGAACGAACCGGCGTCGAGCTTGCACTGGAAGCTGCCGGGGTATGCCGGGTGAGTGAAGCCGAACGTCGCCGAGGTCGCGGGCGTCGGGTCCGGCGGGGAGGCGGTCAGCGTCGGAGCGGCCGTGTCGATCGTCCAGGTGTAGGCCGTCTCTGGACCGAAGAGTGCGGCCTGGTTCGCACGCACCCTGAATGTGTGCGACCCGCTGGAGAGCGACGCGTACACACGCGGGCTGGGGCAGGCCGACCACGGTCCGGCGTCCAGGCGGCATTCGTGGCCGGTGCCCCCGCCGCCCGTGAAAGTAAAGGTCGCCGACTGCCCCGCGCTGGGGTCTGGTGGCTTGGAGGTGATCGTCGGGGCGTTGAGCATCACGACCGTGACGTTGCCGCTCGTGTTCGCCGCCGTCCAGGTGCGGAAACGCGCGGAAACGAGGTATCGGTAGACGCCTGCCGAGGGCGGCGAGTCGGTGCAGCTTGTCGCGGGTGCGCTGATCACGGCGGCGCAGGTTCCCCCGGCCGCTCCCCACGACGAGCCGCCGTCGGAACTGCGTGAGACGACGTATGTGACCTCGGCGTTCAGCGCCGGACTCGACGGGGTCACCGCCGCCGCCGCCCAGTCGACGACCGGCGTGTTCACCACCGGGGAGGCGACGTTGACGGAGGGCGCGGAGAGCGTGCCGACCGAGGTCGTGCCGGAGCCCAGCCCGCTTGCCGACCAGTATGCCGGCGCCGAGGCGACGCCGAGCGCGATCACGGCGATCACGGCGATCGGCACCAGGGGCCGGGCGATCGCGGCCAGTCTCGCGGAGCGGCGTCTCAGCGCTCTCGTCGCCCGCCGGGTCATGACCCGTCCGTTCCGGTGCCGGAGAAGGCGAGCTGGACGCTCGCGCCCTTGCAGCCGTCCTGGCTCACGGGCCGGTTCAGCATCGAGAGTCTCGGCCACAGACCAGAGGGGATGCCGAGCTCGCTGAGCCTGCGGGTCGACCGCGGCGGGACGAGGAAGGCGGGGCCGCTGAACTGCTCGATCGCGAAGTCCGCGGGCTCACAGCCGCGCTCTGCGTCGGCGCGTGGGGCGTCGACCCGGGCGATGCTCACCGACAGCGATGTGACCTTCAGCGCGGAGGCGTCCGCATTCTTGACCCACGCATCGATCGGCGCGGCGGCGCCGGGGGCGAGCGCGCGCGCCCCAGCGCCGCCGATCGTGAAGCGCCTCGTCGTCGTCGCCGGACCGGTGACGGTGAGCTTCACCGTGGCGGTGATGCGGCGCCTGCCGCTCGTGGCATGTCGCCAGCGGCGCATCGCGCGCGGTGAGTGCAGCGCGCTTCTGGGCGGCGAGGGCTTGCTGCGGTACGCGCGGACCCGGAAGCGGTAGGTGGCGGGTCTCGTCGCCGCCGCGGTCGTGAGCCGCAGGCGGGAGCGCGTCTTGCGCGTGGGGTTTGGGTTCAGCGACGCAGACACTCCGCGCGGCAAGCGCGAGATGATGCGCATGCGCACGGGGCCGCGGTACTTGCGCTGGAAGATCGAGAGGCTGTACGTGGCCTTCCCGCCTGCCGCGACCTTGCGCGAGGACGGGCTTGACGTGAGCAGGAAGCTGGCCGCGTGCTTGGCGCGGGCGGCGTCACCCACGACCACGCGCGCGACCTCGCGGACGGCAGCCGACAGGCCGGCGAGGGCGAAGACGGCGACCAGCGTCAGCGCGGCCGTCAGCCGGGCGCTGCGCTTGGTGATCGGCCCGCGGGACCACATCTGGCTCTGTGCGCAGCCGGCAGCGCGAGAGGGGCGACCGCAGCCTGCGGTCGCCCCTCGCTGTGCGCGCCTAGATGCCCGAGTTGTCGACCTTCAGATTCAGGACCGGCGAGGACAGCTTGCAGGCGTCCTGGTTGACGGCCGTGTTGGCCATCGAGAGGGTCCCGCTGCCGGAGTAGGTCCCGCTCGGCGCGATGTTGGTCGCGACCGACACGTCGGCGAACGAGAAATCGGCGGCCGAGCAGCCTGCCGGCAGACCGGTGATGCCGTTCGTGCCGGCGCCTGTGTCGGCGACGACCTTGTCGATCTGCACCGGCGCGCTGGCCGAACTGTTGTTGACGGTGAAGTTGACCGTGACCGAGCCGCCCGGGTAGAGCGTTCCGGTGAACGTGACCGGTGAGATCGTCACGCCGGCGTCGGTGCCGACCGAGGCGGTGCCTGAGCCGGTGCCGGACGCCGTCCAGTAGGCGATGGCGCCGACCGACACGGCTATGGCGAGAACGACGACGAGCGGGACGAAGACCCGCTTGCGCCTGACGGACTGCATGAGCATTTGACTGGCTCCTTGGACATTCGTTGACTGGAGTTGACGTCCGCTATCGGAGCCACTGGATCCAACGTCCAGAGGTCGTCGTGTTTGCACGGGATCCGCGGCGCGAACCTCCCGCGCTCATGTCGGAAGGCAGCGTCTGCACGGCCCGTCCCACCCGGCATCCGGCCGCCTGCCTGGGGGCGTGAAGGGAGCCGCCCGGATGCGTGGATTCAGCCGTCGAGGTACAGCACGCCGTCGCGTTCGACGACCGGATGGACCGCGAGCTTCCGCGAGCCGGTGGTCCCCTTGACGACACCCGCCAGCGGCTTGAAGGCTCCCTGCGGGCCGCGCGTCATCGCACCGCTGCGAACGTCGAAGCGCGCTCCGTGCCGTGGGCACTCCAGGCAGCCGTCCTCCGCCACGTGCCCGTCCCCCAGCGAGGCGAACAGGTGCCGGCAGCGGTTCGACGTGGCGAAGGGGACGCCGTCGGCGATGCCGACGGCCATCGTGCCCTTCGAAGTCTCGACGGCCTTGACGCCGCCCTCGGGCAGATCGGAGATCGCGATCAGTCGCTCGGACATGGTGCCGGCGACACTACCGCGTCCCGCGCTGTCACGAGCGGGCGCGCGCCCGGGGTCGTGGGCACGGTCGGGTAGCTTCCCGCCCATGACCCAGCGGCTCGTGATCCGCGGCGGCGCCGTGCTCGCCGGTGACCCGGGCAAGGGTCACGTCGAGCCCGCCGACGTGCTGATCGAGGGCGCGCGCATCGCGGCGATCGCGCCGGGGGTCGAGGCGGGTGACGCCGAGGTCATCGATGCACGCGGGATGCTCGTGGTACCCGGCTTCGTCGACACCCACCGCCACACCTGGCAGACGGCGATGCGCGGGATCTGCGCGGACTGGACGCTGCTCGACTACTTCCGCGGGATGCGCCTGCAGATAGCCGGGGCCTACGACCCGCAGGACGTCTACGCAGGCAACCTCGTCGGCGCGCTCGAGGCGCTGGACGCGGGCGTGACCACGGTGCTCGACTTCTCGCACTGCATCCACACGCCCGACCACGCCGACGAGGCGGTCCGCGGGCTGCGCGACGCGGGCCTGCGCGGCATCTTCGCCTACGGCATGTTCCCGGCTCCCAGCGAGCGCACGAGCTTCGCCTCGGGCGAGGAGAGGATCGCTGACGCGCGTCGCGTCCGCGCCCAGCACTTCTCGTCGGGCGGCCTGCTCGGGATGGGAGTCGCCTTGACCGAGATCGGGCTCGTGCCGTTCGCGCAGACCCGCGCCGAGGTCGAATGCGCGCGTGAGCTGGACGTGCTCGTGACCGCACACACCGGCACCGTCTGGAACGAGCGCCGCCCGCCCGAGGTCGAGCTGCTGAAGGCCGCCGGGCTGCTCGACAACCGCCAGGTGCACGTTCACTGCAACGCCTGCTCGGATCACGAACTCGACCTGCTCGCCGACGCGGGCGCCGCGGTCTCGGTCACGCCGGAGACCGAGCTCGCGATGGGGATGGGCTTCCCCGTCATCGAGCGCGCGCTCGCGCGCGGGCTGCTGCCGAGCCTCGGCTGCGACATCGTCTCCAACAACCGCGGCGACATGTTCGCGCAGATGCGGCTCGGCCTTCAGGCGGAGCGCGGCCGGCGCAACGCCGAGGATCACGCTCACCGGGCGATGCCCAGTCACCTCGACCTGACCGTGCGCGACATCCTGCGTTTCGCCACGCTCGGCGGGGCGGAGGCGATCGGGCTGGAGGCGATCTGCGGATCGCTCGAGCCGGGCAAGGCGGCGGACGTTGTGCTCGTGCGGATCGACGGCCTGCACGGCGCGCCGATGCACGACCCGGTGGCCTGGCTCGTCCTGCAGGCCGGGCCGGGCGATGTCGACACGGTGCTGGTGGGCGGGCGCGTCGTCAAGCGCGGCGGCGTCCTCGACGGAGTCGACGTGGCGGCCGCACGCCGGCTGGTGGAGGACACCCGCGACCGCGTCGCCGCCGAGCTCGCGCCGCGGGGCGGGCTGCTGCCGCCCGAGCCCGAAGGCTGGTTCGAGGTGACGCTGCAGGTGATGGAGGCGCATCTGGCCGATGCGCCTGTCCGCGACGACGGAGGTTCAGGCACGTGAGCGAAGACCCCAGCATCTTTCAGCCCGAGTGGGACGTACACATGCCGGAGGCCCCGTTCCGCGCCCGCGGCAGCCGGATCGCACAGCGCGCCGGGTCGCAGCGACTCGGCGCGACGCTCTACGAGATCGACCCCGGCGGCGCCGCCGCGCCATACCACCTCCATCACGCGAACGAGGAGCTGCTGATCGTGCTGGAGGGTGAGCCGGAGCTGCGCACGCCCGACGGCGTGCGGTCGCTGGCGGCGGGGTCCGTCGTCGCATTTCCGGTCGGCCCGGACGGCGCCCACGCCGTGCGCAACCCCGGTCCGGAATCGGCGCGCTTCCTGATCATCTCGACCGCGGTGTATCCCGACGTCGGCGAGTATCCGGACGTGAGCGCGACCCTGACGATCACGGGTCCCGGAGAGGGCAGGTCGTTCCCCGGCGGCACCGACGTTCCCTACTTCCCGCTCGCTTCCGACGCAGTCGAGGCCTCCTGGCCTGACTAGCAGCGGCGACAGCGAGCCGGCGCATTCAGGCCGGCGGCGCTCCGTGGCCGCCGCCGCCGGGTGTCTCGAGGCGGATCGCGTCGCCGGGCCGCAGCCGCCCGATCGCCTTCGGTGGAAGGTCTTGCTCGCCGCCGTCGCGGCTCACGAGCACCGTTCGCCCCCGCTCCCCGGACGCGCCGCCCGAAGCCCCGGGCGGTGCATGGCGGCGGCGTTCGGCGATCACGCTGTAGGCCAGTTCCCGCAGCGCGCGGACCTCGCGAACGACGCCGTCGCCGCCGCGAAAGCGCCCCGCGCCGCCGGTTCCGCGGCGCACGGCGTAACGCTCGACGCGCAGCGGGAACTCCAGCTCCAGGGCCTCGACAGGGGTGTTGAACGTGTTGGACATCGCAACGTGGACGGCGGAGGGCCCGTCGGCGTCCGGGCATGCGCCCTGGCCGCCGCCGAGCGTCTCGTAGTAGGTCCAGTCGGCGGTGCCCAGCGTGAGGTTGTTCATCGTGCCCTGCCCACAGGCCCGGCCGAAGGCCTGCAGCACGAGGTCGGCGACGCGCGACGAAGTCTCGACGTTGCCGCCCGCCACCGCGGCCGGCGCTCTCGCGTCGAGCAGCGTCCCGGGGTCGGTGAGAACCGTGACCGGCCTGTGCGCGCCCGCGCTGGGCGGCACGTCGGGGTCGGTGAGAACCCGCACCGCGAAGTAACAGGCCGACAGGGTCACCGCTCTCGGGCAGTTCAGGTTCCCGGGGTCCTCGGCCGCCGAGCCGCGCAGGTCGAGCACCAGGCGGTCCCCGTCGACGGTCGCCCGGAGCTTGAGCTCGAGATCGCCGTCGATCCCTTCGAGCACGTCGCCTGCGACGCGCGTGCCGTCCGGCAGCGCCGCCAGGCATGCGCGCGTGCGGCGCTCGGTGTATTCGAGCACCTCGGCGGTCGCTGCGCGCAGGCCCTCGATCCCGACGCGCGCGGCCAGCTCGCGAAGGCGCCGCTCGCCGGTGCGGTTGGCGGCGAGCTGGGCGCGCAGGTCGGCGCGCCGCTCGACCGGGCGTCGCATCTGTGCGGAGAGCTCGTCGATCGCGGCCTCGTCGAGGATGCGCGGCGCGATCACGACGCCCTCCTCGTCGAGCGTGCGCGAGTCCGCGGGCATCGAACCGGGAGCGCGCCCGCCGACGTCGGCGTGGTGGGCACGGCTGGCGGCGAAACCCAGCAGTTCCGCACCGGAGAAGACGGGCGTGACGACGGTGATGTCGGGCAGGTGCGTCCCGCCGCGATAGGGGTCGTTGAGGACCCATGACACACCGGGCCGGTGCCGCTCCCCGAGCACCGCGGCGACCGAGGCGGGCATCGCCCCGAGGTGGACCGGGATGTGCTCGGCCTGCATCACCATCTCGCCGGACAGGTCGAACAGCGCGGTCGAGCAGTCGCGGCGCTCCTTGATGTTCGCGCTGTGCGCCGAGCGGACCAGTGCTGCCCCCATCTCCTCGCAGGCGGCGCGCAGCGCTCCGGTGATCACCTGCAGCGCGATCGGGTCGGTCATGGTGTCCGCTCCAGTCTCAGCGTGCCCGTGTCGTCGAAGCGCCCGCTCCAGCCGGACGGGATCCATGCGGTTGCTCCCTCGAGCGCCAGCGTCAGCGGTCCTGCCAGGGTCTCGCCCGCGTGCTGTGCCTGCCAGCGGATGTCCGGCCCGGGCTCGGTGGCGCGTACCCAGGCGGTCACGACCTCGAGCACGCCATCGGGGTCCGAGTATCCGTAATGGGCCTCGTGCTCTCGCTCGAAGGCGGATCGCAGCGCGGTCGACGTCCGCCGGGGCCGCGACGGCCAGCTCGTGGGACTGGCCGGCGTAGCGCGTCAGCCAGGTCGTTTCGAGCGCCTCCGCCGAACCGGCGAGTGCTCCCGCCGCTTGTGCCGCCAGTCGCCCTTCGACGTCGGCGAGCGCGTGGCTCGTGACGTCGGCGCCGCGCAGCAGCACCGTGCGCTGGCGGTCGGCACGCCGGTCGGCGGCCGCAAGTCCCAGTGCGCTGAGCACGCCGGAGGCCGCGGGAACGAGCACACGCCTCATCCCGAGCTCGTCGGCGATCGCCGCCGCGTGCAGCGGGCCCGCACCGCCGAAGGCGAGCAGCGCGAAGTCGCGCGGATCGACGCCGCGCTCGACCGTCATGACTCTCAGCGCGCGCACCATCTCGGCGTCGGCCACGCGAACGATTCCGGCGGCGCAGCGCTCCGGGTCGAGACCGAGCTCGTCGGCCAGCGCGGTGACGGCCGCCAGCGCCGCTTCGCGATCGACGGTGACGCCGGAGAGGTCGACCTCCTGCGGCAGGCGTCCGAGCACGAGATTGGCATCCGTCACCGTGGGCTCCGCGCCGCCGCGGCCGTAGCACGCGGGCCCGGGGTCGGCTCCCGCCGACCGCGGGCCGACGCGCAGGGCTCCGCCGGCGTCACGCCAGGCCACCGACCCGCCGCCTGCACCGACCGTGTGGATGTCGACCATCGGCAGCGCCAGCGGCCGGCCGCCGACCTCGCGCGTCGCCGTCTCGCGAACGCGGCCGCCCTCGACGACGCACACGTCGCAGGACGTGCCGCCCATGTCGAAGCACAGGAGGTTCGGCTCGCCGAGCCGTCTCCCGAGCAGGGCAGCCGCCGCGGCGCCGCCGGCGGGCCCCGACAGAACCGCCAGCGCTGCGTGCGACGCAGCCGTCGCCGCATCGGTCAGACCGCCGCTCGACTGCATGACGGACGGCTCAGGCAGGCCTGCTCCGGACGCGCGCTCGCACAGCTTTCGCAGGTAGCGAGCGAGCAGCGGCGAGAGCGCCGCGTCCACTTCGGTGGTCGCGGCGCGCTCGTACTCGCGGAAGGTCGCCGTCACCTCATGCGACAGCGAGATGTGGACGCCGTCGCCCAGACGCTCGCGCAGCGCGGCGCGGATCTGCAGCTCGTGGTCAGGATGGGCGTAGCCGTGCAGCAGGCAGACGGCGATCGCTTCGGGCTCGTGCGCGGCCGCCTCATCGGCCACGGCGAGCGCGCCCTCGCCGGTCAGCGGCCGCAGCGGGCCGTCAGGCGTGCAGCGCTCACGCGCGCCGACGCGGCGATCGGGCGGCACGAGCGGTGCGGGACGGGCGGCGCAGAGCCGGTAGAGCTCGGGTCGCGCCTGGCGCGCGAGTTCGATCACGTCCTCGAAGCCCGCGGTGGCGACGAGCACGGTGCGCGCCGTGGTGCCCTCGAGCAGCGCGTTCGTGGCGACCGTCATCCCGTGCGCGAACGTGCTGACCTCGTTCGCCGCGCGCTCGGCGGACTCGAGCACCGCCCGCACAGCGGTCAGCACGCCCTCGGACTGGTCGCCCGGGGTCGACGGTGTCTTGGCGACGATGACGCGGCCGCCGTCGACGACCACCGCGTCAGTGAACGTTCCGCCGACGTCTACTCCGAGCAGCACCCCCGCGGCCGCGGCCACTAGCCGGCCTGGATCGGCCAGCCGCTGCGCTCCCACAGCGGCACGCCGCCCTCGACCACGTGCCAGACGTCGCTCGCCCCGTGGCGCATGAGCAGGCTTGAGGCGACTGAGCCCCGCTGTCCGGAGGAGCAGACCACGGCGATCGACTCCTCGGCGGAGATGCCTTCGGGAACGCCGTGCACGTCGTGGTAGGGGACGTTCAGCGACCCGGGGATGTGCCCGCTGGCGAACTCGGGCCGCTCGCGTACGTCGAGCACCTGCAGGGCGCCGCCGCTCTGCTCCCAGCGCTCGTGCAGCTCGTCGACGGTGACGCGCGGCGTGCGTGACACCGGCAGACCCTCCTCGCGCCAGCTCGTCATCCCGCCGGCAAGAACGCCGATCACCGACAGCACCCCGACAGAGCCCGCCAGCGCGGCGGCGCGACGCGCGTCGTCGTCATCGCGCCCGGCGATCACGATCTCCTGGCCGGGCTCCACGACCCACGCGAGCTTCGACCCGAAGCCTGCGCGCAGCGCGGTGATCGACACCGCACCGGGGATGTGCGCCTCGTCGAACTGCAGTTCCGTGCGGACGTCCACGACGAGCGCTCCGCGCCGCTGGTGCTCGTCGACCTGCCGCGGGGCCAACGGGGGAGGCTCGCTCCGCTCGGCGTGCAGCGGCCCGCCGTTCATCTCGACGATGCGCTGGAAGTTCGGCGGCTGGGGAGCGAGCTGACTCGTCGCCAGGTCGACGAACTCGTCCTCGGAGGTGACCGAGAGCAGCGCGTTGTGCTCGCGCTCGTAGCCGATCGTCGAGGAGATCTTCAGGTTCATCCCAGGGCCGCCGCAGAGCGACCCGCCGAGGTGGCCGGGCCAGACCTCGCAGGTGTCCGGCAGCGTCAGCAGCTGCTCGTGAAGCGAGCGGAAGATCCCGCGCGCGCCGTCGGACTTCTCGATCGCCAGGTCCGGCCGCGCGACGTCGCCGACGAACAGCGAGTCGCCGGTGAGCACGGCCCAGGGCTCGGCGCCCCGGCCCGTGTCGGCGAGCGTGAAGGCCGTGTGCTCCGGTCGGTGGCCCGGTGTGTGGACGGCGCGAATCGTCACTGCGCCGAGCTGCAGCTCCCAGCCGTCGTCGAAGGGCTCGTGCTCATAGCTGGGCGCGTTGAGCCTGTGAACATGGATCGTGGCTCCGGTGGCCGCCGCCAGCCGTCCGTGCCCGGACACGTGATCGGCGTGGTTGTGGGTCTCCAGGATGTGGTCGATATGGACGCCGAGATAGCGCGCGAGTCGCAGGTATTCGTCGATCTCGAGCTTGGGATCGACGACGGCAGCCGTCCCGGCCCGCTCGTCGCCGACGAGGTAGGACGCGCAGCCCAGGTCGTCGTGTGTCACTTGTCTGAAGATCATGAGTCGGACGCTATCGGTCGACGACCGGCGTTCCAACGCCTGCGCCCCGGGTAGTCTTGACGCGTGGACGCAATCCGCATCGAAACAGACGGCCTTCCGGCAGACAAAGCGGTGCTCGTGCTCGACGGTGAGCTTTCGATCGGCACCGGCGTTCGCGTCCCGCTCGCGGTGGACGAGCAGCTCCGCGACGGACGCGCGCGACTTGTGATCGACCTGGCAGCCGTGGAGTTCATCGACTCGTCGGGTCTGAGCCTGCTGCTGAACGCGCAGCGGCGTATCGAGCGCGCCGGTGGCGTGCTCGCGGTGGTCGAACCGCCGGAGCGCGTCAAGCGCGTCTTCGAGATGACGCGGCTGGATCGCGCGTTCAATCTCTGCCCCGGTCGCGAGGAGGCGATCGCCGCGCTCGACAAGCCGGCCGATGCCGCGGCCGCCGGTGACGGCGGCACACCCGCGGCCTGAGCGGCGGTCAGCCGGACGCCGGCAGTGATGCGGGAGCGCCGTGGGCGACCAGCGCCTGCGGCAGCACGACGCTGCCGTCCTCACGCTGACCGTTCTCCAGCAGCGCGATCAGCGTGCGGCTGATCGCGACGGCGGTCCCGTTGAGTGTGTGCAGCGTCTCGGGCCGTCCGGAGGCTCCGCGCACGCGGATGTTCAGGCGCCGCGCCTGGTAGTCGGTCGTGTTCGAGCACGACGTCAGCTCGCGGTAGCGCTCCTGGCCGGGAAGCCATGCCTCGCAGTCGAACTTGCGCGCAGCCGAGTTGCCCAGGTCGCCGACCGCGATGTCGACGACGCGGTACGGGATCGCGAGGTCCGTGAGGATCTCCTCCTCGATGGCGAGCAGGCGCTCGTGCTCGCCGGGCGAGGCGGGCGGCTCCACGAAGCTGAACATCTCGACCTTGTCGAACTGGTGCACGCGGAAGATCCCGCGCGTGTCGCGGCCGGCGGCGCCCGCCTCTCTGCGAAAGCACGGCGAGAACCCTGCGTAGCGCAGCGGCAGCTCGGCCGGATCGATGATCTCGCCGGCGTGCAGCGACGCGAGTGCGACCTCGCTCGTGCCCACGAGGTAGAGGTCGTCCTCCGGCAGGCTGTAGATCTGCTGTTCGGTGTCGGGCAGGAAGCCGGTTCCGAAGAGCGCCTCCTCGCGGACGAGCACCGGCGGCACGACCGGCTCGAAGCCGTGGCCGCGCAGCTTCTCGAGCACCCAGCGGACGAGCGCGAGCTCGATGAACACGAGATCCCCGCGCAGGTACGCGAAGCGAGCGCCCGAGAGCATCGCGCCGTGCTCCATGTCGATCATCGGTCCCGCAAGCTCGAGATGATCGCGGCCGGAGGCGCCCGCCTGACCGCACTCCTTCAGAACGCTGTCCTGCGGCGGCGCCGCCACATCAGGCAGGTTCGGCAGGCGCGCCAGCGTCGCGTCGAGCTCCGCCTCGACCGCTCCCAGCTCCTCGCCGAGCGCCTTCGCCCGGCCGGCGACCTCGCGCATCAGCGCGATCGCCTCAGCGGCGTCCTCGCCGGCTCCCTTCGCCGCAGCGATCGCCTGGCCGGCTTCGTTCTGCTGTGCGCGCAGGCCCTCGACCTGGGGGATCAGCTCGCGGCGGCGGACGTCGAGCGCGAGCACCTCGTCGATCGCGTCCGCAGACCCGCGGCGCCCGAGCGCCGTGCGGGCCGCCTCCGGGTCCGCACGCAGCTGCTTCAGGTCGAGCACGGCGTGGCTGCGTCGATCACTCCGGCGGCGGCGGCGGGCAGCCGGCCGGCGGGCCTGTCGGCGAGGCGGCCTCCTCGGAGTCCTTCCCCGAGTACTCGGCGAGGAAGCGCGAGACGTCCTGGGCGTCCTTGCCGACGACGAGGTTCGAGGGCATGACCGCTCCCGAGTAGCCGCCGTTCTCGATCGCGTAGAGCGCATCCTCGTAACAGGACTTCCGCACGTCGAAGTTCGGTCCGTCGACGCGCTCGCGGTCGGACACCTCGGTTGCAGACCCCTGTGCGCCCGCAGCGCTGAACGTGTGACAGCCCGAGCAGCGCTGGGCGAAGAGCTGAGCGCCGTTCTCGACGCTGGCGGAAGCCCCGGGCACGTCGACGCTCTCGGTCCCGCACGCAGACAGGGCCGCGGCGGGGAGCGCAGCGAGCACCAGCGTCAGGGCAAGACGGCGCTTCATCGCGGCGCGGATCATACGAGACACCGTGCGCGGACGGCGCGAGGCGCCGGTGGCCACGCCTGTGAGCGGATGATGGGCGGCCCGTACGCCGGCATCGGTTGCCGCCGTGTCTTTGGACGAACGCGCCTGTCACCGATGCGATCGTCGTCAGGCCGACGCCGGGCTGCCGACCGTGTCCTTCGCCGCCGCCGGCGACCCTCCTTCCCGGATCGCGGCCCGGCCCATTAGCGTCCGTTCCCGCATGACCTCCGACCGGGATCGCTACCGCGACGTGATCGGCCGCTTCGCGACCGGCGTCGCCGTCGTCACGTGCAATGGCCCGGGAGGGCCCTCGGGCCTGACGACGAACGCAATCGCCTCGCTTTCGCTCGACCCGTTGCTGCTGCTCGTCTGCTTCGACAACACGTCGCGCACGTTGCCCGCGGTGCGTTCCAGCGGGCGCTTCGCCGTGAACCTGCTGCGCGAGGGCCAAGAGGATCTTGCTCGGGTCTTCGCCTCGAAGCGCGTGGCGCGGGAGAAGTTCGAATCGGTCACCCACACGGTGGCGCACGGCGTTCCGGTCCTCGACGGCGCGCTGGCCTGGATCGCGTGTGACCTGCGCGAGTTGGTCGCGGGCGGCGACCACACGATCGGGATCGGCGAGGTGACTCACATGGACGCCGACCCCGACGCGCGCCCGCTGGTCTGGTTCAGCGGCGGCTACACGGGCCTGGCCTGACCCGCGCCGCGTCAGGTGTTGCCAAGCACACGCAGCGCGAGAAAGGCGATCACGAGCGCGGCGATCGTCATCACGCCGGCCTCGCGCCGCGACGATCGCCATCACGACGTCACGCTGCTCGCTCTCGGGCAGGCGCCCGACCGCGCGGGCGTCCTCCAGCCCGCGCTGATCGAGCACCGTCTGCGCCGACGCCACGCGCAGCTGCTCGGCGATGATCGACGTCGCGATCGGCAGCAGCAGGTAGAGGTAGAGCAGACCGCTCTTCGCCTCATAGCCGCTGACCAGGAGGCCGCCCGCGGCGAGCGCCGGAAGCGTCGCAGTCAGCTGACCTGCGCGGACCGCGTTCCAGAAGGGGCGGCCGGCCTCGCCGTGCCACCAGGCCCACGCGCCCAGACCGCCCGCAAGGAGGTTCACGGCCGCCACGAGGATCGCCACGATGTCCGTCAACTGCGCCAATTCGAGCCCTTTGTCACAAACTGTCACGAGCCCAGCCCGGACCCGCGGTAGCTGATACAACCGTCCCCGTGCTCAGCACGTACGCGCCAGCGATGGTCTTCGTCTTCCTCGGCTTGGTGATCGGTGTTCTGTTCACGTGGCTGAACGGAGTGCTCGGCACCCGTCGCGCCAACGCGAGCAAGTCCGACCCCTACGAGTCGGGGATGGCATCCGAGATCAAGCAGGGGTTTCGCTTCGGGATCAGCTTCTACCTGATCGCGATGCTCTTCCTGCTGTTCGACATCGAAGTCCTGTTCCTCTACCCGATCGCCGTCGTGCTGCGCGAGTTCGGGACGTTCGCGCTCGTCGAGACCGGAGTGTTCATCGGGCTGCTGCTCGTCGCCTTCGTCTACGTCTGGCGCCGGGGGGCCCTCACGTGGAAGTGATCCGCCAGAAGCTGACGCCCGCCGAGGACTTCCGCGTGCGCCAGCTCAACGCGCGCGAAATGCTGCGCGGCGAGCTCGAGGGCGATGACCTCGAGAAGCACGTCGAGGAGCGCGTCCTCACGACGACGCTGGACAAGGCCGTCGAACTGGGCGCGCGGCAACTCGCTGTTCCCGCTGACCTTCGGGCTCGCCTGCTGCGCGATCGAGATGATGTCGATCGTCGGAGCGCGGCTCGACATCGCCCGCTTCGGATTCGAGGCCTTCCGCGCGTCGCCCCGCCAGGCCGACCTGCTGATCCTCTCCGGGCGCGTCTCGATCAAGATGGCGCCGGTCGTCCGCCGCATCTACGACCAGATGCTCGAGCCGAAGTACGCGATCGCGATGGGCGCCTGCTCGTCGTTCGATGGGCGTCTTCAACAACTACGCGATCGTTCCCGCCGACAAGTTCCTGCCGGTCGACGTCCACGTGCCCGGCTGCCCGCCGCGTCCCGAGGCGCTGATGCACGGGATCATCAAGCTGCGCGCGATGGTCCAGGAGCGACCCGAGCATGGGCTGGCGCGAGCGCTACGGCGCCGACGGGACCGACGAGGTCCTGCCTGAGCCCGCCCCGACCCCGGACGGAGCCGGCACGGGGACCCCAGGTGCCTGACGCCACCGGCCTCGAGCTGCTCGCGCGGGCACGCTGCGGGAGCGCGACGACGGCAGCGTTCTCGAGGCCGTCTACTTCCGCGGACAAGGCGTGCGATCGTCGTCGAGGCCGGATTCGATCGTCGACACGCTCGAAGCGCTGCGCGGCGAGGGCTTCAGCTTCCTGGCGAGCGTCCACGGCGTCGACTACTTCCCGCGACGAGCCGCGCCTCGGCGTTCACTACGAGCTGCTCGACATGCAGGGGCTCGACCGCGCTGACGGTCAAGCTCCGCGTCCCGACCGACGCTCCCAACGTGCCCGTCGGTCACGCCCGCCTGGCCGACCGCCGACCACCAGGAGCGCGAGGTCTACGACATGTTCGGCGTGGTCTTCGACGGCCACCCGGACCTGCGCCGCATCCTGATGCCCGAGGACTACGAGGGCTTCCCGCAGCGGCGCGACTTCCCGATCGGCGGCGAGCCCGTGCTCTTCACCCACAACGAGACCACGGTGCCCGCGGTGGTTCGCGTGAGTGCGACCGACCAGCCCGCCGCGGGCGTCAGCGACTACCGCCGCCTGGAGCAGAGCGTCACGCTCGCCGAGGAGACCGTCGTCGAGGACGGGCGCGAGCTGCTGACGCTCAACATCGGCCCGCACCATCCGGCCACGCATGGCGTGCTGCGGCTGCTCGTCACGCTCGACGGCGAGATCGTGCGCGACGTCAAGCCGATCATCGGCTACGTCCACACCGGGCATCGAGAAGACCGCCGAGCAGAAGAGCTACTGGAAGGTCATCCCCGTCGTCGAGCGGATGGACTACCTCTCCTACTACTTCAACGCGATGGCCTTCTGCGGTGCCGTCGAGACGCTGCTCGAGATCGACGTGCCGCCGCGCGCGCAGTACCTGCGCGTCATCCACATGGAGCTCAACCGGATCATGAGCCACCTCGTGTGGCTCGGGACGAGCGCGCTCGACCTCGGCGCGATCTCGGTCTGGTGGTACTGCTTCCGCGAGCGCGAGCAGCTGCTGGACCTCTTCGAGATGTCCTCCGGCCAGCGCATGCACACGCGCTACTTCCAGGTCGGCGGCGTGATCGAGGACATCCCCGCCGGCTGGGTCGAGAAGGTCCGCAGGTTCACCGAGCGTGATGCCCGAGCGCGCCGACGGGTACGGCGACCTGCTCAACAAGAACGAGATCTTCCTCCAGCGCCTGCGCGGCGTCTGCCCGTTGCCCGAGCAGCGGCTGCTCGACCTCGGCGTGACCGGCCCGCTGCTGCGCGCGACCGGCAACCCGTGGGACCTGCGCAAGGCGATGCCCTACTGCTCCTACGAGGACTTCGACTTCAAGATCCCGGTCGGCACGCAGGGCGACAACTACGACCGCTACGCGGTGCGGCTGGCCGAGATCCACGAGTCCTGCAAGATCATCGACCAGGCGCTCGACGGCCTGCCCGAGGGGCCCTTCATCACCGAGGACCGCAAGGTCGCGCTGCCGCCGCGGCACGAGCTGGCGACCTCGATGGAGGCGCTGATCCACCACTTCAAGCTCGTCACCGAGGGCTTCCGCGTGCCGCCCGGGCGAGGTCTACTTCCCGATCGAGTCGCCGCGCGGCGAGCTCGGCTGCTTCGTGCGCGCCGACGGCTCCAGCAAGCCGGCGCGCGTGCACATGCGCGACCCCAGCTTCGTGAACCTGCAGGCGACCGCGCCGATGGTCGAGGGCGAGCTGCATCGCCGACATGATCGCGACGCTCGCGATGCTCGACCCGGTCCTGGGCGGAGTGGATCGCTGATGGCGAGCGACCCGCAGGTCGTCGCGCTTCGAGCAGCGGGTCGCGCGTCCCCGGCTGGGACGACGCGGCCGACCTCGACAAGGACCCGGCGGTCGTCCCGGACGCCGCGATCGACGCCCGTCCCGGCGGACCTGCGCGCGCGAGATCGAGGCGCGATGGCGAAGTACCCGGACCGGCGCTCGGCAGCGATCCCGGCGCTGTACGCCGTCCAGCAGCGCTACGGCTGGTGCACGCCGGAGGGCGATCGAGCAGGCGGCATGCGTGATGCGCCTCACGCCGGCCTACCTGATCGCCGTCGCGCACGTTCTACGACATGCTCGAGACGCAGCCGGTCGGTCGCCACGACGGTCTACGTCTGCACGAACATCTCGTGCTCGCTGTGCGGCGCGGACGAGCTGCTCGCCGCGCTGCGCGAGGAGGCGGGCGACGACCCGGACTTCAACGTGCGCGGCTTCGAGTGCCTGGGCGCGTGCGACATCGCGCCGATGGCGTCGGTCAACGGCGAGTACGTCGGCCCGCTCGAGCTGGACGAGGTGCCCGAGCTGGTGCGCCAGATCCGCGCCGGGCGACGAGCCGCTGCCCGACAAGCAGCTCGAAGCGCCGCGCGAGCGTCGACCCGAAGGCCTGGCGGAGCGCATGACCGACATCCTCCTCTTCAAGGACATCGACGAGCCCGGTCTCGCGACACATCGACGTCTACGAGCGCCGCGGCGGCTACGCAGGCGCTGCGCAAGGCGCTGCAGACGAGCCGCGCCAGGCGCTGATCGAGATCGCTCAAGGCCTCGGGCGCTGCGCGGCCGCGGCGGCGCCGGCTTCTCGATGGGCACGAAGGCCTCGTTCATCCCGCAGGGGTCGATGCAGAAGTACGTCGTCTGCAACGCCGACGAGTCCGAGCCCGGGACCTTCAAGGACCGCGAGCTGATGCAGAAGAACCCGCATCAGCTGATCGAGGGCATCGTCATCGCGGCCTACGCCGTCGGCGCGACGAAGACGTTCATCTACATCCGCGGCGAGTACGAGCATGCAGGCCGACGTTCTCGACGCCGCGATCGCCGAGGCACATGAGCGCGGCTACCTGGGCGACGACATCCTCGGCTCGGGCTTCGGCTGCTCGCTGGTCCTGCACCGCGGCG
Source organism: uncultured Actinomycetes bacterium (assembly GCA_963714935.1). Taxonomy (GTDB): domain Bacteria; phylum Actinomycetota; class Thermoleophilia; order Solirubrobacterales; family Solirubrobacteraceae; genus F1-60-MAGs163. Next base: position 934,508 of record CAVQQA010000001.1, on the reverse strand, counting down.
CGGGCGCCTACATCTGCGGCGAGGAGACCGGCCTGCTCGACTCGCTGGAGGGCAAGCGCGGCAACCCGCGCCTGAAGCCGCCGTTCCCGGCCAACCAGGGCCTGTTCCAGGGCCCGACGCTGATCAACAACGTCGAGACGCTGGCGACGCTGCCGCACATCGTCGAGCTGGGCGCCGACGAGTACGCCGCGATCGGCGTGCGAGAACTCTGCAGGCACGAAGCTGGTCTCGGTCAGCGGCAACGTGCGGCGACCGGGCAACTACGAGATCGAGCTCGGCACCAGGAGCCGCGAGATCATCTACGACCTCGCGGGCGGGCCGCCGGAGGGTCGCGAGGTCAAGCTGTGGTTCCCCGGAGGCTCGTCCTCGCCGGTTCTGACGAAGGACGATCTCGACCTCGAGTACGACTTCGACACGATGGCCAAGGCCGGGCTCGATGCTCGGCTCGGGCGCGATCATCGTCGTCGACGACTCCCAGTCGGTCGTCGATGTCGTGCCTGAAGCTCGCCAAGTTCTACGCGCACGAGTCCTGCGGCAAGTGCACGCCGTGCCGCGAGGGCACGAGCTGGACCGTGAAGATGCTCGAGCGCATCCACGACGGCAGCGCCACGCCGATGGACCTCGACATCATGGCCTCAGTCCAGGAGCAGCATCATCGGGCAACTGCCTCTGCGTGCTGGGCGACGCGATGGCGATGCCCGTCAGCTCGATGATCGTCAAGTTCCGCGGCGAGTTCGAGCGTCACATCGAAGAGGTCCGCGCGCACGGCGACCGTGCGGCGATTGCGGGGGTCGGCGCCTGATGCCGCGCCCGCCGCAGGACATGATCACCTTCACGCTCGACGGGCGTGAGGTGAGCGCGCCGCAGAACATGATGCTCGTCGACGCCGCGCTGCAGTTCGGCGACGTCGAGATCCCCGTCTTCTGCTACGAGCCCAAGCTCGGCGCGCCGGTCGGCGCATGCCGCATGTGCCTGGTCGAGATCGAGGGCATTCCGAAGCTTCAGGCCGGCTGCTCGACTCCCGTCAAGGACGGCATGGTCGTCCACACCGACACCGCCCGCGTGAAGGAGGCGCAGGAGGCGGTGCTCGAGTTCCTGCTGATCAACCATCCGCTCGACTGCCCCGTCTGCGACAAGGGCGGCGAGTGCCCGCTGCAGGACAAGTCGTTCGGCTGGGGCGGCGGGATCTCGCGCTTCGTCGAGCCCAAGCGCCACTTCGAGAAGCCGCTCGCGCTGAGCCCGCTGATCGCGATCGACCGCGAGCGCTGCATCCTCTGCTACCGCTGCGTGCGCTTCAGCCAGGAGATCAGCGAGGACCACCAGCTGATCCTCCACGAGCGCGGTGCGCACACGTTCGTCGCCACCTTCGACGGGCACCCGTACGTCGCGCCGTTCAGCGGCAACATCGTCGAGCTCTGCCCCGTCGGTGCGCTCACCTCGCGTGCCCTACCGCTTCCGCGCGCGTCCGTGGGACATCGAGCAATCGGGCTCGATCTGCACGCTCTGTCCGGCGCAGTGCAACGTCAGCCTCACCGTCCGCGACGAGCGCGTGCTGCGCGTGCTCGCGCGCGACAACGACGACGTCGACGACGGCTGGCTGTGCGACAAGGGCCGCTTCGCCTACCAGGCGATCCACTCCGACGAGCGCATCACCCAGCCGCTGCTGCGTGACGGCGGCGAGCTTCGCCCCGTCAGCTGGGAGCGCGCGCTGGAGGCGGCCGCGGCGGCGCTGGGCCGCGCCGGCGGCCGCGCAGGCGCGCTGGCCGGCGGCGACACCACCAACGAGGAGGGCTGGCTGCTCCAGAAGCTCTTCCGCGACGTGCTCGCAGCGCCGGACGTCGACTCGCGCGGCGGCGGCGCGCTCCCGCTCGAGCTGCATCGCGCGCTGAGCGCGCCCGCGGCTGCAGGCGAGCGTCAGCGACCTGGACTACGCCCACGCCGTGCTCGTGCTCGACGCCGAGCCGGTCGACGACGCGCCGATCCTCGACCTGCGCATCCGCAAGGGCGTGCGCCGCGGAGGGCGTGAAGCTGTTCGTCGCCACCAGCCGGCAGTCGTCGCTGGACGAGTCCGCGACGCAGGTCGCTGCGCTTCGCGCCGGGCTGCGGCGAGGCACTGCTCGCCGCGCTCGATGCGGCGCTGGCGGGCGGCGGCGACGTCGAGCGCCTCGCATCGGCCGCCGGGACGGACGCCGAGCAGGTGCGCGCGCTGGCCGAGGGCCTGCTGCGAGCCGGCGCCGGTCGCGAGGTCGTGATCGTCTACGGCGAGCGCGCTGACGCACGGAGCACGCGGCGAGCATGCGGCCCGGGCGCTGCTGAACGTCGCGGGCCGCCTCGAGATCCTCGACCGTGACGGCGCCGGCCTGCTGGAGCTGCCGGTCGCGGCCAACGGCCGCGGCCTGCGCGAGGTGGGCGTCCTGCCGAACGTCGGCCCCGGGCTCGGCGACGCCTGCGCGCGCGGGGCGGGACGCGGCGGCGATCGCGGCAGCGGCCGCCGCCGGCGAGCTGACCGCGCTCTACCTCCTGCACACCGACCCGCTGCTCGACCATCCGGGGCGCGGCGCATGGGCCGCAGGCGCTCGAGAAGACGACGACGGTGATCGCCCACGCGAGCTACCTCACGGAGGGCGTTCGCGAGTACGCGACCGTCGTCTTCCCGGCGGAGTCCTATGCCGAGAAGGAAGGCACGGTCACCCACCCCGACGGACGCCTCCAGAGGCTGCGGCGGGCGATCGGGCGCCAGGGCGAGACGCGCCCCGAGTGGCAGGTGCTGTCCGACATCTCCAAGCTGCTGGGCAGCGACCTCGGCGTGCTGACCAGCTCGATGGTCGACACGGCTGATGACCGCTGACGTTCCCTTCTACGCCGGGATCACGCTGGACGAGATCGGCGGCGACGGCCTGCGCTGGCCCGAGCGCGAGCAGGCGGCGACCCATCCGGAGGGTGAGGACGGACCGTTCACGCTCGCCGAGCCGCCGGCCGCGGCGGCGGCGAACGGACGGCTGCGGCTCGGGCGCGTTCCGCTCGATCTGGGCCGCGCCCGAGGTCGGCGCGGCGCCTGCCCTGAAGTTCCTTCACCCGAGCCAGCGAGTCGAGCTCTCGCTCGCCGACGCCGAGCGCATCGGCGTCGTGCACGGCGACCGGGTGACGGTGGGGTCAGGCGGGCACCGCGTGACCGGGACCGCGCACATCCGCGCCGCGGCGTCAGAGGGCTCCGTGTTCCTCGAGACGGCGATCGGCGAGCACAGCGCGAGCGCGCTGGACGGCCCGCTCGTCGAGGTGGCAAAGGCATGAGGTCGCCTGATCGCTCAGGCGGCCGTCTCGACGGCTCACACGGAGGGGCGCTGCGATGAACGCTCCGCTCGCCGTCGTCGGCTATGCCGAGCCGTGGTGGATGCATGATCCTGAAGTCGCTCGTGATCTTCGCGATCGGCCTGCAGCTCGTGCCGCTCGTGCTGATGATGGAGCGCAAGGTCCTCGGCCGCTTCCAGAACCGCTACGGGCCCAACCGCGTGGGCCCGTTCGGCGCGATGACGCCGCTGGCCGACATCATCAAGCTGCTCTCCAAGGAGGAGTTCCGGCCGAGCACCGTCGATCGGCTGGCTCTTCACGCTGGCGCCGATCCTGTCGATCGTCGCGGCCGTCGCCGCGCTCGCGCTGATCCCGTTCGGCAACGTGCAGGACATCTTCGGTACGCCGACCGGGCTGTACGGCATCGACGTCAGCATCGGCCCGCTCTACGTGTTCGCGTTCGGCGCCGTCGCCTTCTACGGGATCATGCTCGGCGGCTGGTCGTCCGGCTCGAAGTACTCGTTCCTGGGCTCGATGCGCGCCGCCGCCCAGCTGATCTCCTACGAGGTCGCCCAGGGCATGGCGCTGGTCGGCGTGGTCATCACGGCGCAGACGCTGTCGCTGACCGAGATCGTCGAGGCCCAGCAGGGAATGTGGTTCGTGATCCCGCAGTTCGTCGGCTTCCTGATCTTCATGGTCGCGAGCTTCGCGGAGACCAACCGGCCGCCGTTCGACCTCGCCGAGGCCGACGCCGAGCTGGTCGGGGGCTACATGACCGAGTACGGCGGGGGCCGCTTCGCGCTCTACTTCTTCGCCGAGTACCTCAACGTGCTCGTCGTCTCGGGACTCGCGACGACGCTCTTCCTCGGCGGCTGGCTGCTGCCCTTCGGCCTCGACCTGCCGAGCTGGGTCGACCCGTTCGTCGTGATCGGGAAGATGCTCGCCTTCGTCCTGGTCTTCATCTGGGTACGCGCGACGCTCCCGCGCCTGCGCTACGACCAGCTCATGAGCCTCGGCTGGAAGATCCTGCTGCCGCTCGCAACCCTCAACGTGCTCGTCACGGCGGTCATCGTCGTGGCGACGGACTAGGCGGATGTGATGACCTGGAATCCCGGAGCGGACGTCGTCGAAGTGACCCGCGGCCCGCAGCAGGCCGGCGGTGCCGGCGGCTTCTACCGCGCTTTCGGCGAGACGCTGCGCGGCCTCAAGACGACCTTCGGCCAGCTCCTCTCGACCCGTCACCACGATCCAGTACCCCGAGGAGAAGATCCCGGTGTACCCGCGTTTCCGCGGGCGCCACCGCCTTCACGTCTTCGAGGACACCGGCCTGGAGAAGTGCGTCGGCTGCTCGCTGTGCGCCGCCGCATGCCCGGCCGACTGCATCCGCGTCGTGGCTGCCGAGAACACGCCCGACATCCGCGTGTCGGCCGGCGAGCGCTACGCGGCCGTCTACGAGATCAACATGTCGCGCTGCATCTTCTGCGGCTACTGCGAGATCGCCTGCCCGTTCGACGCGATCACGATGGGCAACGACTTCGAGCTGTCCGACTACAACCGCAGCGACCTCATCTTCACCAAGGAGATGCTGCTCGCCGAGCCTCCGGAGCGCACCCCGCTGCGCGCGATCGGCGAGTAGCCCGCGGGAGCATGGAGATCCTCTTCTTCCTGTTCGCGATCGTGGCGCTGGCCGGCGCCATCGGCGTGGTGACGCTGCGCAATCCGTTCTACTGCGTGCTGTCGCTGGTCGTCCACCTGATCGCGCTGGCGCTGCTCTTCCTGCTGCTCGAGGCGCAGTTCCTGGCGGCGGCGCAGATCATCGTCTATGCAGGCGCAGTGGTCGTCCTCTACGTCTTCGTCGTCGCCTACGTCGGCGGCGGTGACAGGCCCGCCCCGCTGTGGCGCGTGAACGCGAAGCAGCGCGCGCTCGCGATCGCCTTCGGCGTCGCGCTCTTCGTCGAGCTGTCGGTGGCCGTGCTGGGGACGGGCCTCGGCGCGCTCGACGGCGAGGGCGCCGAGCTCGGGCCCGGGTACGGCTCGCCCGGTGAGATCGGCGAACTGCTGCTGGTGCGGTTCCTGCTGCCGTTCGAGCTGGCCTCGTTCCTGCTGCTCGTTGCGGCGGTCGGTGCCGTCGCGCTGGCGGGCCGGCGCGGCGGGATCGACGAGGATGACCTCCCGGTCGCGCCACGTCACGGGCTCGTCGAGTACGAGCGCCCGCAGGCCACGGGCACGATGGCCGAGGGCGTGGCGGGCTACGGAGTCACGATCCCGCTGCCGGAGCCGGGCGCCGCGGGCGCGCCCGACGAGGAGGGCGCGGCGTGAACGTCAACTGGTACCTGGTCGTCTCCGCGCTGATCTTCAGCATCGGCGCGGTCGGCGTGATGGTCCGCCGCAACCCGCTCGTCGTGCTGCTCTGCCTCGAGCTGATGCTCAACGCGGGCAACCTGGCGCTCGTCGGCTTCTCGCGGATGTGGGGCGACGGGGACGGCCAGATCTTCGCGCTGGTCGTGATGGTCGTCGCCGCCTGCGAGGTCGCGATCGGGCTCGGCATCGTCGTCGCGCTCTACCGGCGCCGGCTGCCCGTCGACGTCGACGAGCTGCGGGAGCTGCACGGATGACGCTTCAGACCGCAGCGTGGCTCGTGCTCGCGATGCCGCTGGCCGGCACGATCCTGATCGCGCTCGGGAACCGCTCGCTGCTGCGCGGCGCGGCGGCCGGCTGGATCGGGCACCGCCGCGATCGCGGCCTCGTTCGTGTTCGCGGTGATCACGCTGATCAAGCTCCAGGACCTGCCGGCCGAGGAGCGCGTCGTCACCTCCTCGCTGTGGGACCTCGCCGACGTCGCCGGGGTGCACATCCAGGTCGGCATCTACGTCGACCCGCTGTCGACGCTGATGATCCTGGTCGTCAGCGGCGTGTCCGCTCTGATCCACCTGTACTCGGTCGGCTACATGAAGTCCGATCGCGGGTACGCGCGCTTCTTCGCGTACCTGAACTTCTTCGTCTTCTCGATGCTGCTGCTCGTCCTTGCGGGCAACCTCGTGCTGCTGATCGTCGGCTGGGCGTTCGTCGGCGCGGCCAGCTACATGCTGATCTCCTACTGGTACCGGCGCACGACGGCGACGGAGGCGGGGATCAAGGCGTTCGTGATCAACGTCGTCGGCGACGTCGGGCTCGTGCTCGGCACGTTCTTCATCTTCCGCGAGATGGGCGTCGCTGGACTTACACGCCGCTGTTCGAGGGCGTGCAGGAGGCGTTCCCGCAAGAACGACGCGACGCTCGTCGCGGCGATGCTGCTGTTCCTCGTCGGCGCCTTCGCCAAGTCCGCCCAGATACCGCTGCACACATGGCTCCCCGACGCGATGGAGGGCCCGACGCCGGTCTCCGCCCTGATCCACGCGGCGACGATGGTGACCGCCGGCGTCTACCTGATCGGGCGCATGTACCCGCTCTTCGAGTGGGCTCCCACGGCCGCCGACGTCGGAGCCGTCGTCGGTGCGCTCACGCTGCTGATCGCGGGCACGATCGGGCTCGCCGTCACCGACCTCAAGCGCGTCATCGCGTACTCGACGATGTCGCAGATCGGCTACATGATCATGGCCGTCAGCGCGGCCGCGCTACGTCGGCGGCTTCTTCCACCTGATGACGCACGCCTTCTTCAAGGCGCTGCTGTTCATGGCCGCCGGCTCGCTGATCGCGGCGATGGCCGGCGAGCAGTCGCTCGACAGGATGAGCGGCTTCCGCAGGGCGATGCCGTTCACGTTCGGCTGCTTCGTGGTCGGCGGCCTTGCGCTGTCGGCGTTCCCGCTGTTCTCGGGCTTCGTCTCCAAGGACGCCCTGCTCGTACGAGATCGGCCAGCGCGGCGGCTGGTACTACGTGCTGTACGTCGCCGGCTACGTCGGCTCGGTGTTCACCGTCATCTACACGTGGCGGATGATCTTCCGTGCCTTCTGGGGCGAGCCGTGCGAGCGAGGCACGCGAGCTCGAGGGCGGGCACCTCCACCACGCGCCTGAGCCCGTCAACCCGGCGACCGGCGAGATCGAGGACACCGACGTCGGGTTCCCCGGTGAGGAGCACCACATCGCCGAGCGGACGCCGCTGATGCGGGTCGCGATGGGCGTGCTCGCCGTGCTGTCCGTGATCGCGGGCGTGCTCTTCCTCCCGTTCGGGATCCTCGACTGGCTCGAGACGTTCCTCGAGCCGACGTTCGAGCAGTCGATCGTCTCGCATCCCGAGAAGACCGTGCTCGAGGGCACGGGGATCGGCCTGACGTCGCTGATCGCGATCGCCGGCATCGCGGTCGCCTACCGGATCTGGGTCGTTCGGCCCGGATCGGCGGCGGAGCATCCAGCGCCGCTTCGCGCCGCTGCACCGCCTGTTCGTCAACAAGTGGTACTTCGACGAGCTGATCGACCTGCTCGTCGTGCGCCCGTTCGCCTGGGTCGGGCGCTGGGCCCGTGACAGCTTCGAGCGGATCGTCGTCAACGGCGCTGCTGGTCGGCGGCACGAGCGGCTTCGTGCAGGCCGGCTCGGCGGCCGTGCGCGCGCTCCAGACCGGCCTGCTGCGCTGCTACGCCGCGCTCGTCATCGGCGGGCTCGCCGCCGTCCTCCTCTACTTCCTGGTTCGCAGCGCATGACCATCCACCTGTCGATCGTCCTCTGGCTGCCCGTCGCCGCGGGCCTGCTGGCGCTGCTGCTCCCGGCGCGCGGCGCGCTGGATCGGGCTGGCGGGCGCGACCGCGGTGCTCGGGTACGCGGTCGTCATCCTTGCCGACTGCGACACCGGCGGCGGCCTGCAGTACGTCACCGACGAGACGTGGATAAGCACGCTCGGCATCCACTACAAGCTCGGCATCGACGGACTCAACCTCGTGCTGGTGGCGACGACGGCCGTCATCTTCTTCGCGAGCGCGCTGTGGACCGCCCTGCGCCAGCCCGACCTGCCCCGCCCGGGCGTCTACGTGCTGCTCATGGGCGTCGCGCAGACCGGCGTGCTCGGGGCCTTCATGGCCCAGGACCTGGCGCTCTTCGTCGTCTTCTTCGACCTGATGCTCGTGCCGTTCTACTTCCTGACGCTGCTGTGGGGCGGGCCCGATCGAGCCCCGGCGGTCCTCAAGCTCTTCATCTACACGCTCGTCGGCTCGCTGCTGATGCTCGTCGGCGCGGTCGCAACGGGTGTGCTCGCGCAGGCCGGGCCGGGCGGATCGGTCAGCTTCGTGCTCAGCGACCTCGAACGCGCGGGGCTGGCGACCGGATCGCAGCACTGGATCTTCCTCGTCTTCGCGGCAGCGTTCCTGATCAAGATGCCGGCATTCCCGTTCCACGGATGGATGCCGGACGGCTACATGCAGATGCCGATCCCGGTGCTCGCCGTCTTCAGCGCGATCCTCTCGAAGGTCGCCGCCTACGGCTTCATCCGGATCACGCTGCCGCTGTTCCCCGACGGCGCGCAGGAGTTCCAGGAACTGCTGATGCTGCTCGCGCTCGCCTCGATCCTCTACGGCTCGGCGATGGCGTTCACGAGCAGCCAGGCGCGGCTCGTGCTCGGCTACTCGTCGCTGGCGCAGCTCGGCTTCATCACGCTCGGCATCTTCGCGCTCAACGACCGCGGCGTCGACGGCGCACTGCTCCAGTCGGTCAACCATGCCATCGTCACGGCGCCGCTGATCTTCGTCGTGGCGATCCTCGCCGCTCGTGCTCGCGGCAGCGAGGACATCCGCGACATGGGCGGGATCGCGACGCGCGCGCCGGTGCTCGCGACGCTGTTCCTGATCCTCACCTTCGCGCTGCTGGCGATGCCCGGATCCGCGAACTTCATCGGCGAGTTCTTCATCCTGCTGGGGGCCTTCGAGGCGAAGATCGCGATCGCGATCGTCGCTTCGGTCGGCGTCGCGATGGCCGCCGTCTATGCGCTGCGGCTGTTCATCACCTCGATGCACAACCGCGTCGGCCCGAGGGTCGACCCGAGTGAGATGAGCCCGGCCGACGGCCTCCTGCTTTGGCCGCTCGTGCTGGTGATCCTGGCCCTGGCGCTCTACCCGCAGTTCGCGATGGAGCGCGGCGAGCAGGCCGTCAACGAGTCGCTGGCGAAGGTGCGCCTCGTCGAGCGCGGCGACGTCGCCGCGGCTCCGCCCGCCGTGCGCGGGGAGGCCACGCGATGACGACGATCCTCGCCGCCGCTCCGAACGCACCGGACATCGACTGGGCAGGCCTGTCGCCGCTGCTCGCGCTGCTAGGCGGCGCCTGCATCGTGCTGATGGTCGGGCTGGCCGGCTCCTCGTTCGTGCGCAGGCAGGTCGTTCCGTTCCTGGCGCTGGCCGCGTTCGGTGTGACGATCGGATGCCTCGTCTGGCAGTGGGACGAGCGGACTCCGCTGATCGAGGGCGCGCTCTCGCTCGACCCGCTGACGATCCTCGTCACGCTGCTGGTGTGCGCGGCGGGCAGCCTCGCGACGCTGCTCGCATGGCGCGGCAGTGCGGCCCGCGAGATCGCCCACGGGGAGTTCTATGCGCTGCTGCTCACGGTCTCCGCGGGCATGCTCGTGCTGGCCGCGGCGCAGAACCTGGTCTCAACCTTCGTGGGTCTCGAGCTGCTGTCGCTGCCGCTCTACGCGTTGTGCGCCGCCAGGCTGCGCAGCGCGGGGTCGCTCGAGTCGGGGCTCAAGTACCTGATCGTCGGGTCGGTCGGGTCCGCCACGGCGCTCTACGGCATGGCGCTGCTCTACGGCGCGACCGGGGAGACCGGCTACGCGGGCATCGCGCGCCAGATCACGGCCGAGGGGCTCGGGGGCGATCCGCTGTTCCTTTCGGCGGTGGCGATGCTCACCGTCGGCTTCGCCTTCAAGGCGTCGCTCGCCCCGTTCCATCAGTGGACGCCGGACGTCTACGAGGGTGCGCCGACCTCTGTGACGGCCTTCATGTCGGTCGCGACGAAGGTCGCCGCATTCGGCGCGATCATCCGCCTGTACGACACCGCGCTGCTGCCCGCCGTCGACGACTGGCGCCCGGTCTGGATAGCGATCGCGGTCGTGTCGATCCTCGTCGGAAACGTCGGGGCGCTGGGCCAGGCATCGATGAAGCGGATGCTCGCCTACTCGTCGATCGCCCAGGCCGGCTACGTGCTCGTCGGTGTAGTCGTCGTCACCGGCCTGGGGGTGGAGGCCGTGCTGTTCTACCTCGCGGTCTACCTGATGGCCAACCTCGCGGCCTTCGCGGTCGTCGTCCTGCGCGAGCGCGAGACACCTTACGGCGATGACGTGCGCGCGCTCCACGGTCTCGCCACGCGGCGTCCGATGATGGCGACGGCGTTCACGCTGTCGATGCTGAGCCTCGCAGGGATTCCGGCGACCGCGGGCTTCATCGGCAAGTTCCGCCTGATCGAGGCGGCGGCCGACGGCGGCTACACCTGGCTGGGCATCGTGGTCGTCGTCGGCTCGATGATCTCGCTCGCGTACTACCTGCCGGCGGCAGCGGCGCTGTGGCGCGATGAGCCGGCCCCCGCGCCGGACCCGGGCCTTGACCCCGTGACCGGGCGGCCGCTGCTGGCAGGCGCGGCAGGGCTCGCCGGCGAGTCGGCGGGGCGGGACCTCGTCTCCGAGGACGGGAGCGGCGGCCGCCGGCCCGAGGTGCAGTTCGTGGGGCTTCTGGCCGGGGCGGCGATCCTCTTCTTCGGCATCGTCCCGCAGCCCCTGTTCGATCTGGTCGACGGCGCAGCTCGCGGCTTCGGCCTGCTCTAGAGCACTGGTCTGCCCGCCGGGCCGATCGCTACCTTTTCCGGCCCGTGCGCTACCCCGTCGAGACGTTCACCGAAGCTGAGGCCGCCCGTCTGGCGCAGCACGTGACGAACCTCGACGAGCCGGTGTTCGCGCTCGTAAACCTGCCCGAGACGGTCAAGGGCGCGCTGTTCGCCCGCTACTCGCGCTACCAGGGCACGCTGCGCCGGCTCTTCCTCGACGAGTTCGCCGACTCGCTCCCGCCCGCCGGCGCGCCCTGGGACGGCGACGAGGGCAGGCGGGCGGCCGAGCTCTACGAGCGCATCTTCGTCGGCTACGGCGACGACTCCGTCGCCCAGCTGGGCGGCGCGCACATCGCCTGCGAGTGGGTCTCCAACGTTCTGACGAAGATCCTCCAGCGCCCGCGCATGGGCGCCTATCTCGAGCAGTCGACGCGCTACATCGCCTACGACGCCCCGATGCCCGGCGGCGGTTACCGCTACCACCGCAACAGCGACCTCGGCCCTCAGTACGAGCAGGCGATGGACGAGGTCTTCGGAATCTACGCCAGCGCGCTGCCGCAGGTCATGGCCTGGGTCGAGGAGACCTACCCCGCGCCCGAAGGCGGCTCCCCGGCCGCGCATGCGCGTGCCGTCCAGGCGAAGGCGCTCGACCTGCTGCGCGGGCTGCTTCCCGCTGCCTCGCTGTCGCACATGGGCGTGTTCGCGACCGGCCAGACCTACGAGCAGCTGATCCTCCATCTGCTGGCGCACCCGCTGCCCGAGGCGCGTGACTACGGCCGCATGCTGCTCAGCACCATGAAGGCCGTGATGCCGAGCTTCGTCGCTCGCGTCGAGCGTCCGGAGCGCGGCGGCGAATGGGTCGTCCTACCTCGAGCAGCGCGAGGCCGCCGCCAGGTCCTGGGTCGCGCGCCTGGGCCTGGACCGCGAGCAGGGCGACGACGGGCACGGCGGGCCGTCGGTCGCGCTGCTCCACGTCGACGGCACGGAGGACGATCTGCTCGCCTCGCTGCTGTTCGAGGCCGCCGGCGTGAGCGAACGTGTCACGCGTGCACGCGTCGCCGAGCTCGACGTCGCCGAGCGAGCCGCGCTGCTCGGCGACCTCGTCGGGGAGCGCCGCAACCGCCGTCACCGACCGGGGCGCGGCTTCGAGGCGCTGCGCTACCGATTCGAGATCGTCTCCGACTACGGCGCCTTCCGCGACCTTCAGCGCCACCGGCTGCTGACGGTGCAGTGGCAGACGCTGGGCCCGCACCTCGGCGCGGGCGTGCCCGACGAGGTCGAGGCGGCGGGCGCCGGCGATGCATATCGCCGCGCGCTCGAGATCTCGGCCTCCGAGTACGAGCGGCTGGAGCGGGCAGGACACGGGGGCGAGGCGCTGTATGCCCTCTGCCTGGGCTACCGCATCCGCTACGTGCTGGACTGCAACGCGCGCGAGGCGATGCACCTGATCGAGCTGCGCTCCGGTCACGAGGGTCACCCCGGCTACCGCGCGGTGGCGCACGAGATGCACCGGCAGATCGAGGACGTCCACCCGTCCGTCGCACAGGCCATGAGTCACGTCGACTCGACGGCGGAGCCGCGCCTGGAGCGCATCCTCAGCGAGATCAGGGCGCAGGCGCGGATAGACGCGCTCACCGCAGGCTGAGCGCCGCGGGCGGCACTCCGCGTTCAGCGGACCCGCAGCGAGCGGGCGACGGTCTTCGCCCGGTTGCCGGCCGCGTCGCGCGCGCTGACGCGCACGATGTAGCGCGCACGGCGCCACTTGAGCTTCTTGGCGGTCAGCGTCAGGCGGTTTGAGCCGCGCTTTCCCTTGAGCACGATCTTGCGCCGCGCGACGACCTTCTTGCCGCGCAGCCGGTTGACCGTGACGGTGACCGTCGCCTTCTCCGAGAGCCTGAAGCTGAGCCGCGAGCTGCGGCGGCGCGTGATGCGCCTCCTGCTGAGCTTCACGCGCGTGATCCTCGGCGCGGTCCTGTCACGGGCGGCCGATCCGGCCCCCGGTGCGTTCCTGGTGCTCGCGGACGAGGCCGTGACGGTCGCCGTGACGGCCTTGGAGACGGTCGACGTGCAGTTGTAGACCCGGTCGTTGACGGTGAGCGACACCTGCGCCGTGCCCGTCGCGAAGACGCGGCTGGTGGTCGCCCCGGAGCCGCCGCTCTCTTCGCCGAACGACCACGCGTAGGCGGGGTCGCGCGAGTCCGTGCTCGCCGAGTAGGTCGCCGGCACGCCGGTCGAGACGCTTTCCGGGCCGATGATCGTGGCCGACGGCAGCGGCCGGTAGCGCTCGAAGGCGCCCCTGTCACGCATGCCCGGTCCGGCGTCGCAGGCGTCGGCGCTCGAACCCGCGCGACGGCGCCCGAGCCGGTCGGTGGGCGACTCCCCCGGCGCGACCCCTGCCGGGTCGCCGCTGTCGATGGCCGGCGAGTCGAAGAGCGGGGCCAGGTCCGGATCGAGCCGCAGCTCCGCGTTCGTCAGCCTCGTGTTGCTGAGCGGGTTGCCGGCTGCCGTCGGGCAGTTGGGGCCGCCGCTGCTGCCGGTCGACGGAAGGTTGGTGAAGGAGCAGGTCGCCTGCGCGCCGTTGCTGACCCGCACCGAACGTCCCAGAAGGAGCGAGCTCGAGATCGTCGCCCGCGCCAGTGAGCCACCCGCGCTCGCGTTGAGGTCGACCGAGTAGCCGTTGCTCAGGACCGCCGGCCAGATCGTCACTCCGCGCAGGGCCACCTGGGTGGCGGCGGTGCCGACATCGAATCGCGCGCCGGTGTTGCCGCCCCGCAGCACGGTGCTGTCGATCGCGATGTCGTGTGCGCCGACGGTGTTCGAGAAGCGCAGCGCGTAGCCGCTGTTCATCTCGTCGTGGGTGATCCTGGAGCGCTGGATCGTCGTGTCGCCGCGCGCGTACACCGCGGCTGAGTCCCCGGGAGCGGTATGGGTGACGACGCTGTCGCGCATCGTCAGCGGACCGCCGACGTTGACCGCGCCGATCGCGGGGTCGGAGGTCTGTGTGTTGGCGAGGACCTCGACCCTGTCGAGCACGAGCTCAGAGCCGGCGGCATCAGCGTCGATCGCCGGCGCGAGCTTGGCCTGCACGCCGTTCTGGAGCACTCGCACGCGCGTCAGCGTGAGCTTGGCGAGGCGACTGCGAAGCGCCGCGGACGCCAGCCCGGATGAGGTTCCGTCGATCATCAGGTCCTGGATCGCCATCGTCCCCGTGCCGACGGCGCCGAGCCGGACGACGGGGGCGTCGATCGCCGCTCCGTTGATGATCGTGTCGGCCCAGCCGGCACCCCGGATCGTGACGTCGGTGTCGGCCTCGTCGGCGGCGGAGATGACCTCGCCGTAGATGCCGGGGGCGAGGTTCACCACGTCTGCGCCCGCCGTCGAGCGAGCCGCGATCATCGCCGCGCCCAGCGAGCACGGCGCAGCCGCGCTCGAGCAGCCGGGCCCGCCGCTTCCCCCGACGGCGGCGAACAGGTCTGCGGCCTGGGCGCCCGCGGGAAGGCAGACGGCGGCAGCCAGCAAAGCGGCGGCGAGCGGCAGGAGGCGACGGGCAGTTCGGGGTGCGGCGGGGCGAATGATCACCAGACCATCGGCGCGTGCGCGCACGCCCACTCAGCAACGCTGCGCAATTGCGCATGTTTTCTCCGCGTATCGCGCCGCCTGCGGCACTCCGCGCGCCCACCTCGCGGGCGCCTATTCGTCATGGTCGCCCGCGGCCATCGTCGCCGTGATCTGCTCCATGACGGCCGGGTCGCGGAGCGTCGTCACGTCGCCGAGCGCGCGTCCCTCGGCGATGTCGCGCAGCAGCCGGCGCATGATCTTCCCCGACCGCGTCTTCGGCAGGTCATCGGCCCAGATCACGCGCCGGGGTCGGGCGAACTTGCCGATCCGCCGGGCGACGTGCTCGCGGAGGTCGTCGACGAGTTCCGGATCGCCCTCGGCGCCGCCTGAGAGCGTCACGAACGCGCAGATCGCCTGGCCGGTGTGCTCGTCGCTCTCGCCGATCACCGCGGCCTCGGAGACGCGCGGATGGCTGACGATCGCGGATTCGATCTCCGCGGTGCTGAGGCGATGTCCCGACACGTTGATCACGTCGTCGACGCGACCGATCACCCAGAGGTACCCGTCGGCGTCCTCCCGGCCGGCGTCACCGACGAAGTACACCGGTGCGCCGAAGCGCTCCCAGTAGGTCGACACGTAGCGCTCGTCCTCGTGGTACAGGGTGCGGAGCATCGACGGCCACGGCCCTCGCAACGTCAGCAGTCCCTGGCTTTCGCGAGGCAGCTCGGCGCCGTCGTTGTCGACGACCTGCGCCGCGATGCCGGGCAGCGGCGTGCCCGCCGAGCCCGGCTTTGACGCCTGGGCGCCGGGGAGCGTCGTGATCATGATGCCGCCGGTCTCGGTCTGCCACCAGGTGTCGACGATCGGGCAGCGCCCGCCGCCGATGACGTGCCAGTACCAGACCCAGGCCTTCGGGTTGATCGGCTCACCGACCGTGCCGAGCAGGCGCAGGCGGCTCAGGTCGTGGCGCCGCGCATACTCGGCGCCCCACTTCATGCAGCTGCGAATCGCCGTCGGCGCGGTGTAGAAGATCGTGACGCCCTGCTGCGCGCAGAGCCTCCACCAGACGTCCTTGTCGGGGTAGTCGGGCGCGCCCTCGTACATCACGGAGGTCGCTCCGTTGGCGAGCGGGCCGTAGACGATGTAGCTGTGGCCGGTGATCCAGCCGACGTCGGCCGAGCACCAGAACACGTCCTTCTCCGGCTTGATGTCGAAGACGTGCTTGAAGGTCCACGCCACACCCGTCAGGTAGCCGCCGGTCGTATGCAGGATCCCCTTCGGCTTGGCCGTCGAGCCCGACGAGTAGAGGATGAACATCGGGTGCTCGGCGTCGAGTGGCTCAGGCTCGCAGACCGGGTCGGCCGCGCCCAGCGCCTCGTCCCACCACACGTCGCGGCCGCTCTTCATCTCGACCTCGGGCCCGGCGTTGCGAACCACGAGGATCGTCTCCAGGTGCTCGAGCCCGCCGACGAGCTTGTCCACGGCGGGCTTGACGGGTGCGGTCTTGCCCTTGCGCCGCGCGCCGTCGACGGTGATCAGGGCGCGCGCGTGGCTGACCTCCATCCGCTCGGCCACCGATTCCGCGGAGAATCCGCCGAAGACCACGTTGTGCGGGGCGCCGATGCGCGTGCAGGCGAGCATCGCCACGACGACCTCGGGGATCATCGGAAGGTAGATGCCGACCACGTCGCCGGGTCCGACACCGTGCGCCCTCAGTGCGTTCGCGCAGCGCTGGACGTCCGCGAGCAGTTGTGAGTACGTGATGTCGCGCGTCTCGCCCTCCTCGCCGTGCCAGTGGAACGCGACTCGCTCGCCGAGCCCGGCTGCCACGTGGCGATCCAGGCAGTTGTGGGAGACGTTCAGGCTGCCGCCCGTGAACCAGCGATAGAACGGCGCGTCGGAGTGCTCCAGCGGCTGCTCCCAGCGCTTGAACCAGTCGAGGCTCTCTGCCTGACGCTCCCACCAGCCGACCGGATCGCGTGCCGCGTCCTCGTGAACCGACATGTCCGTCACGAGGGCATTCGCGCGGAAGTCCTCGGGCACCTCGAACCATTCACGCTCCAGCAGCGCTGCCAGGTCCTTCTCGAGCTGCGGGTCGTCGGCCATGCTGTTCTCCTCCGGGTCGGCGGGTCGGGAATCCGTATCACGCCGCGGCGGGAATCGCTCGCGGGCCGGGGCCCTAGGTGTCGGCGTGCAGCTCGTCGGCGAAGAACTCGAGGGCGGTCCGCGTCTTGGTCTCCTGGAGCCCACCGAGGTCGATCCCCTGCCCGGCGAGGAACGCGCGGGTCTCGACCGCCGCCTCGAACGCCCGCTCGGGAGAGCACTTTCGCGATAGTTCGAGGATTCGCGATCCGTCGGGGTAGAGCCACAGCTCGGCGACCATCCGGTGGGCCAACTGCTCCGGCGTGAAGCGCAGCTTCAGGACGAAGATCGGCCCCATCACGGACAGCTCGTCGATCTGAAGATCGTCAGGTGCATGTGCGGCGAAGAACGCTCGCTGCTCCTTGGTGAACAGCTTGCGGATCGGCCGTCCGCCCGCGACGGTCGTCCGGACATCGGGATTCTGGAGCCGCGCCTTGAGTGTCGCCGAGCAGACGTAGCCGCCGGGCATGGCGTCGACCTCGACGGTCAGGCTCGGCGACGCGCGAAGCCGCTCGGGGAGCTCGCCGGGGACCACGGGCCGCAGCTTCACGACGCAGTCGTCTCCCTTGCCCTGCACGCGGCGCGCACGGGCGACGACGCCGGCACGGTTCAGCGCCAGGTCAGGGGTGTCGAAGAAGAAGACCTGCCGGATCTGGGCGTCGAGCGGATCCAGGTCGAGCGCCGCCACCGTTGCGCGGTGGTCACGCTGTGGGACGGTCAGCTTGAGTTCAACGCTGTCCGACTCCCTGACGAGTTCGAGCACGTGCGCGAGTTCGGCGTCGGAGAGCTTGGCGGTTGCGGCTGTCTCCATCTGCGTCTCCAGCGCCTCGTCGTGGTCGCGGCGAGCCTATCGCGGGCGGTGGGGTGCGCCAACCGCCGCGCTAGCGCTTCTTGCGCTTCTTGCGGCGTTGGCCCTGCGTGAGCTCGCCGGGTGCGGGCGGCACCGGGGCGGGAGTCTCCGGCAATGGAGCCGCGCCGCCCGCGCGCCGCTCGCGCATCTGCGCGGCGGTGGGCCACGGCTGGGCCGTGCCGCTCACCCAGGCCGGGGGCACGCCGTTGGGCCAGCGTCCCGAGATCAGGAAGCCGAGCGCGACAAGCCAGAACGCGCGGATGATCCCCTGCTGATCGAGCGGCAGAACGAACGTCGCCCCGACGATGATCCCCAGCACTCCCATGAAGCGGGTCAGCAGGCCGACGCGCATCGCGTTCATGCCGAGCAGTACGAGCGAGAAGCCGAGCGCGAAGCTGCCCAGCAGCATCAGCAACTGGCCGATCGTGTAGGCCGGCGGGGTCAGCGCGTCGAGCGCCTGCGAGTTGTCGCCGCCCGCGAAGTCGGCGGCGCCGACGTAGCGGCTGATCTCCGACGTCGCGCGTCCGATCGCGAAACAGACACAGCCGATCGCGGCGAGAACGATCACGGCCACCGTGAGCTGCGGGTGCCGGGCCTTCGTGGCGCGGTAGAGGTACGCGAGCGGGACGAACAGCAGCAGCGCGCCCAGTGAGATCAGGAGCGCCCCGGCGATCGGCGCCGCCGCGTGGTCGCCGAGCCACTCGACCTGCGCGGCGAGTCGGCCGGGCGGCACCGGGTCTCCGGCCTGCAGGTCGCCGAGCGCGTCGAGCACGGTGACGACGCGGTCGTTGGCGTCCGGAAGGCCGTTGATGCCGACGCCGGCGAGCACGGCGCCCGCGACCGTCAGGAAGCCCGCGGCCCAGGCGGCGAGCGACGCACGGGTGCGGTCGGCGGCCTCGCGGGCGAGAGTTTCGGCGGGCGAGGGCGGGGCGGGGACGGTGGTCGACATGCAGACGGCGAGCCCGTTGCGGGCCGCGGCGGCGCAGTCTAGTTGCAGCACCGCGAGCGAGGCAGGTCGGGCGCCGGGTATCGTCCGCGGAGATGCGGACGATCGGCCTGGTCGGCGGCATGAGCTGGGAGTCGTCGATCGAGTACTACCGCCTCGTCAACGAACTGACGCGCGAGCGGCTGGGCGGGACGCACTCAGCCCCGTGCGTGATGTGGTCGGTCGATTTCGCCGAGGTCGAGGCGCTGCAGGCCGCGGGCGAGTGGCAGGCGGCCGGCGAGCTGCTTGCCGGCGTCGCTCAGAAGGTCGAGGGGGCGGGGGCGGAGCTGCTGCTGCTTTGCACGAACACGATGCACCGCGTCGCCGCGGCCGTGCAGGCGGCGGTGTCCATTCCGCTCCTGCACATCGGCGATGTGACCGCCGCGGCCGTCGTCAAGGCGGGCCTGGAGCGCGTCGGCCTGCTCGGCACGCGGTACACGATGGAGGCGGCCTTCCTGCGCGAGCGGCTGGCCGGCCGGGGCATCGATGTCATCGTGCCGCCCGCAGCGGACCGCGCGCTGGTCCACGAGGTCATCTACGAAGAGCTGGTCCGCGGCATCGTCCGTGAGCCGTCGCGGCGGCGCTACGAGTCGATCATCGGCGATCTGGTCAAGGCCGGCGCCGAGGGGGTCGTCCTCGGCTGTACGGAGATCGAACTGCTCGTCGACCCGCGCGCCGGCGCGGTGCCGCTGTTCCCGACGACCTCGTTGCACGCTCGCGCTGCCGTCGAGGCCGCGCTGGCGTGAGCCGCGGTCAGCGCTTCTTCAGAAGCGCACGTGCAGCACCGACCAGGTCTCCGTCGTCCCTTCGCTCGGCCTGCGGCAGCAGGCCGGCCAGCGCTTCGGCGGCAGCCACGACATGGGGCTCCGACCGGGGTCCGCTGAGCACCACGACGGGAGCGGCAAGCGAGCGCAGCTCGCGCCGCGTCACCGGCCAGCTCGCGAGCCCCGCGTAGTCGGCGAAGAACGCGCGCGCGGACGCTCGCGCACGGTCGCGGTCGGCGCTGCTCGCGCGGCCTGCGAGCCATACGTCGACCCCCGCCGCGGGACCACCCGTGCGCACCGCCTCCTCGATCTCGCCGCGCTGTTCGGCGAGGCGTCGCGTCGCGTCCGGGACGAACGCGAGCAGCGGAGGGTCGGTGAGGACTGCGCCGTGCACGAGCCGGCCGTGGCGCAGCAGCAGGTCGAGCGCGATCAGGGCGCCGAATCCCTCGCCCACTGCGAGCGCTCCCGAGGGTGCCAGGGACTCCAGCAGGTGAGCGGCGTCCTCGGCCTGCTCCTGGACGGTCGTGCCCGCGTATGGCTCCGGGGCGCTGCTGCCGGCGTAGCCGCGCCGCGAGTACGCGATCAGCCGGGCGTCGGGCGTGAGCTCGGCGGCGGCCGCCAGCAGGGCGTTGTGGTCGCTGGCGAGGTCGTGGATGAGCAGCAGCGCCGGACCGTCGCCGCGAACCTCGTACTCGAGCTCGACGCCCGCTCCGGACACGATCGGGGACATGGCTACGATTCAACCATGGAAGGATTCGAGGGCCTCTTCGGCGACCCGGAGGAACTGCAGCGCAAGATGGCTGAGTTCGCCGAGCAGATCCAGGGCCAGCAGTCGCTGGCGTGGGCGGACAACGCGATCAAGCTCGCGGTCGACATGACCGTCGCGGCGATCAACCGCGTGAACGTCCAAGGCACCACTGTCGAGCAGGCCGAGCAGATCCGCGCTGTCATGGCGACGGTGTTCCCTGAAGCGGTCACGCTGGTGCGTGAGGCCCGCTCGGGCCTTCGCTGAGGCGACGCGTCAGCCGACGCGCACTGCGTCGCCCGCCGGCGGGCGCCTACGCGCTCGCCGCACCGTTCGCGGCTTCGCGCTCAGCCTCACGATGGGCGCGCCCCTGCCGCACGACGTCGCCGAACGAGCGGAAGCCGAACACGAGCACCAGCGCCGCGAATCCAACGGTCAGCGAGGCCGTCGCAATCGCTATCTGCTGGCCGACCGAGTAGGCGGCGACCGTCGCCGCGGTCGCCGTGCCGGCGAAGACCTTCACCAGCAGCGCCTGCTGAACGCCGGCGCCACCCGGCGTGAACGGGACGATCGCCGCGACGGCGTTCACACCCAGGACCAGCAGCACGTTCTGCACGGAGCCACCGACGCCGAACGCCTCCAGCAGGAACCAGAACGCGGTGCAGCGCAGCAGCCAGCCGCCGAACTGGACGAGCCACACCTCGCGCATATAGCGCCGGCGGTCGGTAAGGACCGTCAGGCCGCGCCGGATGTTGACCCAGAACGCCGCGACGCTTCGCGAGAGGAACGCGAACAGCGCCAGCGCCGCCACCGCACCGGCCGTCACCAGGAAGAGCGTGAGCTGCGGGTTGCCGGCGAAGAACGAGAGGTCGAAGGCGTCGAGCTTGGCGAAGTCCGGCGGCTTCGGGAAGACGCCCTGCGTGAAGGCGAACATCAGCACCGGGATCGCCATGGTGAGGTCGAAGACCGACTCGACGCAGATGGCGGCGAAGACAGCCGGATACGTCGAGCCGCGCACCGAGGTCTTGACCAGGAACAGCTTGATGACGTCGCCGCCGCGTGCGGGGACGACGTTGTTGAATCCGTAGGCCGCGATGTACGCGCCCCAGATCCGCCGGAACAGGATCTGCTCGCCGGGGTACGCGGCGCGCAGGATGTTGTAGAGCGCGCGTGAGCGCATCGACAGGTACAGGACGAAGACCGTCATCCCGATCAGCAGGTAGACGAAGTCGACCTGCGCAAGGCTGTCGAAGAAGCTCTGGACCGCGTCCAGGAAATTGCCGGCGCCGTCGAGGATCGACGCTTGAGGCACTGTCTAGGAGACCGGCTCGAGTCGCATGATCGGGATGCGGCGGCCGATCAGCGAGGTGCGCTCGCGGTAGTCGGCGTACCCGCCGTAGATCCGGTCGGCGAGCCCGAACAGCCTGTTGCGCTCGTCCTCGTCCTGTACCTCTTCGGCGCGGTAGCGGCACGTCCGGCCTGAGCGCTCCAGAGTCGCCGCCGGGTGAGCCTTGAGGTTGTGGTACCAGGCGGGGTGCTTGTCGCGGCCGAAGCTCGACGCCACGAGAACGACGTCGTCACCGTCGGAGAAGTAGAGCACCGTAGTCGTGCGCGGCTGACCGGACTTTGCCCCGGTCGTCGTGAGATTCGCGCTCGGCAGGATCAGGCCGGCGCTCACGCGGCCGCGCGTCACGCGCAGCAGGAACGGGTCGATCGGCGCCGCCAGGTTGATTGCGATCCAGCGGCCCGGCCTGGTGCGCAGGAACGCCGTGTAGGAGCGGTACAGCGGTCCGCGCTTGCGCATCGGGTCGACCCGGGGGATCGGTGCGTTGATCATGCTCGCCAGCCTAGCCACCGCCCGCGCCGCGCGAGGCCGTTGCGGGCTCGTCCGGCCACGACGCCCGGGAAGCGGCGTGGCTTTGGCCGCCCGGTTGGCTACGGTGCCGCCGTGACCCCTGACCGGCACCAGCGCTGGACACCTCTGACGGAGGAGGAGGAGCACGAACTCGAGGAGTTCGCAGAGCAGCTTCTGGAGAGCGAGGGCCGCCGCGTTCCGCTGCCGACGCGCGGCCAGGTCATTCGCTGGACGCTGCTGCTGACGCTCGTCCTGCTCAGTCTCTACGTGCTCGGCCCCGGGCTGGTCGAGGTCCTCTCGTCGGCCCCGCGGCTGGCGACGATCGACTGGTGGTGGTTCCCGCTGATGTTCGCGCTCGAGACCGCGAGCTTCGCGTCGTACTGGGCGGTGCAGTGGATCTCCGTCCGCCGGGCGGCGTGGTGGGACATCATCACGACCCAGCTGGCCGGCAACAGCTTCGGGCGCATCGTCCCGGGCGGCGGTGCCGCCGCGGGGGCGCTGCAGTACCGGATGCTCGTGGACGGCGGCGCCCCGCGCGGGTCCACGGCGACCGGCCTGACGGCGACCAACCTGCTCGTCTTCGGCGTGCTGCTGGGCCTGCCGGTGCTCACGTTGCCGGCGATCGTCGAGGGCCTGTCGGTCGACCGCACGATCCTGCGGCTCCTGATCTACGGGCTGATGCTGCTGATCGCGCTCGTGATCGGCGCGCTCCTGCTGACGGTGACCGATGCGCCGCTGCGCTGGGTCGGCCGGCGCGCCCAGGGGCTGCACAACCGGGTGTTTCGCGGCAGGCCCCCGATCGAGGGCCTGCCGCAGTTGCTCGTGCATGAGCGCGACATCATCATCGGCGTCGTCGGCGAGCGCTGGAAGCGCGCGCTGCTCGCCGCGGTCGGCCGCTGGATGTTCGACTACGCCGTCCTGATCGCAGCACTCGCCGCGGTCGGGGACAGCACCCCGCTCTCGCTCATCCTGCTCGCCTACTTCGTCGGCCAGATGCTCGCCCAGATCCCGATAACCCCAGGCGGGCTGGGTTTCGTGGAGGCGGGGCTGACCGGCACGCTCGCGCTCGTCGGCGTGTCCACCGGTGACGCGGTCCTCGCCACGCTGGCCTACCGGTTGTTCTCCTACTGGCTGCCGATCCCGGTCGGTGGAGTGTCCTACGTGGTCTTCCGGCGCCGTTATCCCGCTTCGGGCGACGCCCCCGCGCCCGCGTGATCCAGCCCGAGGGCGGCCCACAGCGCCGGTGAGTCGAGCGAGACATGGACCTCGTGGCAGCTCTCGCTGAGGTCCACGCCCGGCACCGAGGGGACTCCAAGCACGCGCATTCCGGCGGCGCGAGCGCTTGCGGCACCGGTGGGCGAGTCCTCGAGCGCGACGCAGGCCAGAGGGTCGGCGCCGACCGCCGCGGCCGCCGCGAGGTAGGGATCGGGCGCGGGCTTGGGCGGCCGTCCCTCGTCGCCGGCGATCGTCGCAGCGAATTCGTCGTGCATGCCCGCGCCGCGCAGCGCCGCGTCGACGATCGAGCGCGGCGAGTTCGAGCAGAGCGCGACGGGGACCCGGCGTTCGCGCAGCGCAGCGAGCAGCCGGCGCGCTCCGGCCATCGGCTCGCAGCCGGCGGCCAGCTCGGACAGCACCAGGACGTGCAGCCTCGCCATCAGCGCGGGGCCGTGCTCAGCGGGCCGGCCGAGCATGCCCGCGATCTTCGCAGCCGCGGATGGGCCGGCGCTGCCGACGAGTTCGAGCTTGTGCTCGTGCGTGAAGGCGCAGCCGTGGTCGGCGAACAGCGCGACCTCGGCGCGCGTCCACACGGTTTCGGTGTCGAGCGTCAGGCCGTCGTTGTCGAAGACGACGGCCGCGGGCCGGATCACGACGCGAGCTCGCTTAGAACCCCCACCACCTTCTTGGCGTGCGGTCTGGGGGAGGTCTTGCGGAGGTCCGGCGCCCGTTCGCCGAATTCGACCATCGCGCTCACTTGAGCAGCCGCGACAGGCGGCGGTCCTTCAGCACCCGCCCGCCCGTCTGCTCCTGGGGGCAATAGCAGAGCACGTAGTCCTCGTAGTGGACGGCCTCGATCGTCGTACCGCAGCGCGGGCAGGGCTCGCCGTGGCGTCGGTGGATCTCGAGCGGCAGCGGGAGCTTGTCGGGAATCGGCAGTGAGACGACCTGCTCGTAGCGGTCGATGGCCGCCCCGAGCCGGCCGACGATGGCCCCGCGCAGCGCGGCCGCGGTCTGCTCGTCGAGGTCGTCACCGCGCTTGAAGGGGGAAAGGCATGCCGTCCACAGGATCTCGTCGACCCAGGAGCGTCCGATGCCCGCGATCACGCGCTGGTCGCGCAGCACGGCGTGCAGTGGCCGCGCACCCTGCGGCGCCAGCAGCTCGGCGAGCCCCGGAGGGTCGGGCCAGGCCTCGGGCCCGAGCTTGGCCAGGGCTTCGTCGGCCTCGATCTCGGCAGCCGCCAGCAGCTTGACCCATGCCGCCTGTTTGGTGCCGAACTCGCGCAGACGCAGCTCGCGGCCGCCCGCGATTCGCAGCAGCAGGCGCGAGCTGCGGTCACGCGGGGTGGCGTGCTTGTCGAACAGCTGCAGGCGGCCGGCGGACATCAGGTGCATCAGCAGCCCGAGTTCCCCGCTCACGTCGACGATCAGGTTCTTGCCTCGTCGGCGCACGCCGCGGACCGTTCGGCCCGCCAGCGAGTCGAGCGGCGGGTCGAACGTCTTCAGGGCGTTGATGCCCGGCGCCAGTGCCGACTCGATGACGGCGCCGCGGAGCGCCGCATCGAGTCTGCGGGCCGTGATCTCGACTTCCGGCAGTTCGGGCACGCGATGCCCGCGAGGGAGCTAAGCCGCTTCGCGCAGCGCCGCGACGCGCTCGA
Source organism: uncultured Actinomycetes bacterium (assembly GCA_963714935.1). Lineage (GTDB taxonomy): Bacteria > Actinomycetota > Thermoleophilia > Solirubrobacterales > Solirubrobacteraceae > F1-60-MAGs163. The sequence goes on along the minus strand of CAVQQA010000001.1, from coordinate 909,715 downwards.
TCCGAGCAAGGCGGTCGAGAGCGCGCTGCTCGAGGCGCTGGACCTCGCCGGCGCTGACGCCGAGGCGACGTCCGGCCTGGGCGGCGGTGTGCGGCTCCTCGCCGGCGCGCCCGAAGCGCAGCTGGATGACCTCGCGCTCCTGTGCGGGAAGCTCGGCGAGAGCACGGTCGAGCTGGTCGGAGACGTCACCGGCGCCGACCTCTTCCTCGGGGGTCGGAGCGTGGCTGTCGAGCAGCTCGCCGAGCGTCGCGGAGTCGTCCTCGCCGACGCGGGCATCGAGGCTCGCGGGCTTGGAATCGAGCTTGCGCAGGCGCTCGACCTCCTCCGGCTCGAAGCCGGTCTCGGCGGAGATCTCCTCGATCGTCGGGTCGCGCTCCAGCTTGGCCGCCAGATCGGCTGCGGCGCGGTCGACCTTGCGCGTCTGCTGCGCGACGTTCGCCGGCAGGCGCACTGTCCGCGCGGTGTTGTCGAGCCCGCGCTGGATCGCCTGGCGGATCCACAGCGTCGCGTAGGTCGAGAAGCGGAAGCCCTTGCGATAGTCGAACTTCTCCGCGGCGCGGATCAGGCCGATCATGCCCTCCTGGACGAGGTCGCCCATGCCGAGGCCGAGGCCCTGGTAGCGACGCGCGATCGAGACCACGAGGCGCAGGTTGGAGTTGATCAGCAGATCCTTTGCGTGCAGGTCCCCGCGCTCGATGCTCTGAGCGAGCTCGAGCTCCTCGTGGGGGCGCAGCAGCCGGTACTGCGCGGCACGGCGCAGCAGCTGATCGACGGGGTCGGCGACCGTCGTCGGCTCGCGGATCTCGTCAGGAAGATTGGTGGTGATGTTGAGTGTCGTCGTCATATATCCGATTCCGTCAGTCGGACTTTATCGAGGATTCGTTGCGCGCGCAACTTTCCGGGCCGCGATCACCCTGTGCTGTCGGGGCGAGGCGAGGTCCAGTCCGAACGAGCGGGACGTGGTGCATGCGGCTGGGCCGCGGCCTGCGCATGCTTAGGCACAGTCATAAAGCGCGCCTGAACAGGCTGCTCGGAGACCATCCCGGGTGCACGTACACCGCAGGTTCCACAAGTTTACGCAGATTCCCGCCTTTCTGTCGTATCGCAGGTCGATCCGGCGTCTGCGGGCCCCTGTCCACCGCGCTCAGGGCTCGCGCGGGAGGACCGTCACCGGGCCGCTGAGCCGCACACGCAGACGGTCGCCGGGATGCCAGGCAGGGAAGCCCATGCTGCGGCTGCGGATGCGCAGTCCACCGTCCAGTTCGAGCGTGACCAGCTGATCGTGGCCGTAGAACGTGCGATCCACGACGAGCGCCTCGCGTTCTCCGTCATCGCGCTGCATCCCGACCGCGATCGACTCGGGGCGCACCAGCACGTCGACCTCGCCATCCACTCCGGCGGAGACCGGGACGCGGCCGAGCACGCATTCGGCGGCACCGTCGCGGACCACGCCCGGCAGAACGTCCACCTCGCCGAGGAACTCCGCGACCCAGCGCGTCGCGGGCCGGCCGTAGATCTGCTCGGGCGACCCGGTCTGCTCGATCCGCCCGGCGCGCATCACCCCGACCTTGTCGGCCAGGCTGAGCGCCTCCTCCTGGTCGTGCGTCACGAGCAGTGCCGTGACGCCCGCGGCCCGCAGGATCTCGCGGACCTCCGTTCGCACCCGATCGCGCAGTCCGGCGTCGAGGTTCGAGAACGGTTCGTCGAGCAGCACGACGGTGGGGGTGGGCGCAAGCGCCCGCGCGAGCGCGACGCGCTGCTGCTGGCCACCCGATAGCTCGTGCGGGCGGCGCGTGCCGAGGCCCGCCAGCCCTACGAGCTCGAGCACCTCGTCGACGCGCGCGGCGTCGGGGCGACGTCCGAGCGCGTAGCCGACGTTGCGCGCGACGTCGAGGTGCGGGAACAGCGCGTAGTCCTGAAAGACCATCCCGATGCGCCTGCGCTCCGGCGCGACGAAGCGTCCGTCGCCTGCTACGACCTGGCCGGAGATCGCGACGCTGCCGCCGTCGGGGCGCTCGAAGCCCGCGAGCAGCCTGAGCAGCGTCGTCTTGCCGCAGCCGCTCGGGCCCAGCAGCGCGCCGATCTCCCCGGCGTGAAGCTCGAGGTCGGCCCCGTCGACCGCCCTGACCGCGCCGAACCAGCGCCGCAGGTCGCGGCAGGCGACGACGACAGGCGTCGCGTGCTCTTCCTCGAAGACCTCGTAAGTGCTCATTCCGTTCGCCCCACCAGCAACCAGAGTGGCACGGCGCTGACCGCGAGCAGCACGAGGGCGGGGATCGCGGCCGCCTCGAAGAACAGCCGGCTCGACTCCCTCCAGATCTCGGCAGGCAGAGTCTCGAAGCCGATCGGTGACAGCAGGAGCACTGCGGGCAGTTCCTTGATCGTCGTCAGGAAGACGAGCGCCGCGCCCGCCAGGACCCCGCGCCGGGCGAGCGGCACGGTGATCGTGAGCGCCGCCATCAGCGGCGAGCGACCCGACCCGCGGGCCGCCTCCTCCAGCCGCGCGGGAACCTGAAGCAGTGCGGCGCGGATCGCGCCCGTGGCGAGCGGGAGGAAGAGGACGACCATCGCGATCACGAGCATCGCAAGCGTCTGGTAGAGCGCGGGCGCCACGCGGATGCCGAAGAACACGAGCGAGAGCGCCACCACGATCCCGGGAAGCGCGTAACCGGTGGTGGTCGCGCCGTCCACGAGCGTCGCGAATCTGCCGGGGTGGCGGGCCCCCAGCCAGGCGACCGGGAGCGCGACGACAGTCGCCGCCAGCGCGGCCATGCCGGCCAGCAGCAGTGAGTTCCCGGTCGCCGTGGCGATCGCCCCCCAGTCCGTTCCGCCCGAGAGCCCGCGTGAGGCCCAGACGATCAGCATCGTGATCGGCAGCGCGAGCGCGAGCCCCGCGACGATCGCGCAGAAGCCCACCGCAGGCCAGCGCCAGCGTCCGAGGGGCACGGTCGTCGCGCTGCGCGGGGAGCCTGGGGAGCTGCGGTGGTAGTGACGCCCTCGGCGCACAGCCGCCTCGAGGACCAGGAGCGCCAGCATCGCCAGCACCAGGAGCGCGGCGAGCGCCGCCGCTCCCGTGCGGTCGAAGCTCGTTCGGTACGACTGGTAGATCACGCGCGTGAAGGAGTCGAAGCGCAGGATCGAGACGGCGCCGAAGTCGCTCAGCGCGTACAGCGCCACGAGCAGCGCCCCGGCGCCGATCGCCGGGATCAGCTGCGGCAGGATCACGCTCCGGAACACCTCTCGCGGCGACCGCCCCATTCCCTTCGCTGCGTCCTCGAGTTGCGGATCGAGTCGAAGCAGCGCCGCGCGGACGGGAAGCAGCACCAGCGGATAGGTGAACAGCGTCAGCACGAGCCAGGCTCCGCCGAAGCCGTAGATGTTCGGCAGGCGGTCGACGCCCAGCGGCTCGAGCACGGACTGAAGCTCGCCACGGGGTCCGAGCGCGGAGACGAGCAGGTACGCGCCGATGTAGCTCGGGATGACCAGGGGCAGGGCCGCTAGCACGGTCCACGCGCGCCGGCCCGGCAGGTCCGTGCGAGCCGTCAGCCAGGCCAGCGGCACGGCGAGCGCGGTCGCGGCGGCGGCGACGCTCAGCGCCAGCGCGAGGCTGCGGGCGAGCAGCGCGAGCGGCTCGTCGCGGCGCAGCGCCGCCCACGCCTGCGCCGGCTCGCCGAGAATCACGATCGCCAGGTAGGCGACCGGCAGTGCGACGCCGATCGCGATCGCGAGGGTGACCAGCACCAGCGGCGCGGGGGCGCCGCGGGCGGCGCGTGTGCTGCGACGCGCCCGGATGTCGGCCGCGACGGCCAGCTAGAGCACCTTCGTTTCCTGAAGCATCTCGAGCGTGCCCTGGAGGTCGTCGAGGTCGCCGAGGTCGACGTCCGGCTGCTGGATCGAGTCGAGCTCCGGCAGCGCCGGATCGGCCTGCACACCGCTGACCAGCGGGTATTCCTTGACTTCGCCGGCGAAGTACCGCTGGCCCTCCGGGCTGAGCACGTAGTCGACGAAGCGCGCGGCGGCGTCCTGGTTCTCGGAGCTCCTGAGGATCCCGGCGCCGGCTGCGTTTACCAGCGAGCCGACATCGCCGCCGGGGAAGAAGTGAAGCTTCACCGGGTAGTCGGCGCCGTTGCCGCCGGACTCCTCGATCGCCTCGAGGACGTAGTAGTGGTTGATCAGGCCGACCTCGACCTCGCCGTCGCCGATGGCATCGCGAATCAGCGAGTTCTTCTCGTACGCCTGCGCGTCGTTTGCCTTCATGCCCTCCAGCCACGCGCGGGCCTTGTCGTCTCCGTCCGCCTTGCGCATCGCCGTGACGAAGGCCTGGAACGACGCATTGGTCGGCGCCCAGCCCACCTTCCCCTTCCACTCCGGCCTCGTCAGGTCGTAGACGGAAGCCGGCAGGTCGGCGTCCTGGACCTTGCGCCCGTCGTAGGCGAGTGCCCGGGCGCGGCCGGACGTCCCCACCCAGGCACCATCGGGGGAGCGGAACCGCGCCGGAACCGCATCAAGCGTCGAGTCGGGCAGCTTCGTGAACAGCCCCTCCTTCTCAACCGCTCCGAGGCCGCCCGCGTCCTGGGCGAAGAAGACGTCGGCGGGTGAGCGGCCGCCCTCCTCGACGATCGTCGCAGCGAGTTCGGCGGTCTCGCCGTAGCGGATGTTGACCTTGGTCCCGCTCTCCTTCTCGAAGCGCTTGACGAGCGGACCGACGTACTCCTCCTCGCGGCCGGAGTAAACGGTCACCTCCGACGCGCCGTCACCGGCACCGGTCGTTGTGCTCGCCTCGTCGTCGCCGCATGCGGTGAGTCCGAGGCTCATGGTCGTGGCTGCTGCTGCGAGCAGGCATGCCGTGCGGGTGTGCATCACTTTCGGCGGTCTCCTTGGTCTCGGCGTGCAAACGGCCAATTAGGGTGCCCTAACACGAGAGCGCGGCGAGTATTGCACAAGTCCGACTTCAGGAGTCGGAATGCTCGTGCCCGGCCCACGGCCCACCGCTCAGCGCGCTCGTCCAGCCGCCCGGCGAGCCGGTAAAGGGGGGTGGACGGACGGCCGATAGGTCGGGCAACGCGCTCCGCCGGGCGGCGGGCGCGCACCACCCCCCGATCCAGGAGATCACCTCGTGTTCGCCAGCATCCTCCGCGCGCTGATCGCGTGCGCCCTCGTCTCGATGATCGCGGCCCCCGCCGCGAGCGCCGACCGCACCTTCAGCGTGCGCTACGCGTCGACCGAGAACGGCAGCACGCGAGTCGCGGCGAACACGCTGATGACCTGCCCCGGCAACGGGTCGTCCTGCTCGAACGCTCGCGCGGGCACGAACAACAACGACAACGGCGACTACCAGATGACGTTCGTCGACACCGACGGCGACAGCTACACGTCGTCGAACTCGAGCACCGCGGATCTCAGCCTTCCCCCGAGCGCGACCGTCCGCTTCGCCGGCCTCTACTGGGCGGCGGACACCGACGCCGGCTTCGGTGGCTCGGCAGCCGCCAATCCGGCCCAGCGCGACCAGATCGACTTCAAGGTGCCAGGGGCGCTGTATTCGACGGTGGTCGCCTCCGTCCTTGACACCGACAGCACCAACTCGTCGCGCTACCAGGGCTTCGCGGACGTGACCGCGGCCGTCGCCGCGGCGGGCAACGGGACCTACTCGGCCGGCGACATCCAGGCCGGCACCGGGTACAACCGCTACGCGGGCTGGGCGCTGGTCATCGCCTACGGCAACACCGCGGAGCCGTTCCGGCGCATCCACGTCTATGACGGCTTCCAGATGCTCCAGAACACCCAGACGATCGACATCACGCTCAACGACTTCCTGACGCCCGAGTCCGGGACCGTCAACGGCCGCATGGGCATGGTCGCCTGGGAGGGCGACCGGGCGCTGACCGGCGACACCGCCGCGCTCAACGGGACCACGCTGTCCGACGCGCTCAGTCCCGCGGACGACTTCTTCAACTCGTCGATAACGCGCGACGGCGCACAGGTGACGACGAAGAACCCCAACTACGTCAACCAGCTCAGCATGGACGCGGACGAGATCTCGATCAACGGGCTGCTGTCCAACGGTTCCTCGTCGGCCACCTGGCAACTCGGCACTACCGGCGACCTCTACATGCCCGGCGTCGTGACCCTCGCCACCGATGAGGGCCCGCCGGTCAACCGCTCGGTGCCGACGGTCTCCGGCACGACCACGCAGGGCCAGGTTCTGACGGCCGACCCGGGGACCTGGGACGGCACTCCCACGCTCACATACGCCTACCAGTGGCGTCGCTGCGACAGCGGCGGGCTGAACTGCTCGGACATCTCCGGGGAGACCGGCACGACGTACACGCTCGGCGCAGCCGACGTCGGCTCGACGATCCGCGTCGCGGTGACGGTCAGCAACGCCGCCGGGTCAGGCAGCGCGACCTCGGCGCAGACTGCGGTGATCACGACGCTCGCGCCGGTCAACGTCATCGCTCCGTCGATCTCAGGACCGCTCGTCGACGGCGGGACGCTCTCGGCGACCGACGGCACCTGGACCGGTACCGGGCCGATCACCTACGCCTATCAGTGGCAGCGCTGCAACTCGGGCGGGGGCGGCTGCGCGGACATCGGCGGGGCGACCGGGTCGACCTACGATCTTGTCTCAGGCGACGTCGGCCATGCCTTCGTTGTCGTCGTGACCGCCACGAACGCCGGTGGCTCGACACCCGCCCCGTCTGCACCCACGGGCGACGTTGCTGCGGCGCCTCCGGTGAATGTGACGGTTCCGGTGGTTTCGGGGACCGAGCAGGACGGCGAGACGTTGTCCGCTACGGATGGCACGTGGACGGGTACCGATCCGATCTCCTACAGCTATCAGTGGCAGCGCTGTGATTCCGGCGGTTCGAACTGCGCGGACATCGCGGGTGAGACGGGGGTCACCTACTCGCTGGTGGGCGCCGACGTGGGCCAGACCGTGCGTGTCGTCGTGACCGCGACGAATGTCGCTGGGTCGGCTTCTGCTGCTTCTGATCCGTCCGGCGAGGTTGCTGCGGCGCCGCCGGTGAATGTGACGGTTCCGGTGGTTTCGGGGACTGAGCAGGACGGCGAGACGTTGTCCGCTACGGATGGCACGTGGACCGGTACCGATCCGATCTCCTACAGCTATCAGTGGCAGCGCTGTGATTCCGGCGGTTCGAACTGCGCGGACATCGCTGGCGAGACGGGGGTCACCTACTCGCTGGTGGGCGCCGACGTGGGCCAGACCGTGCGTGTCGTCGTGACCGCGACGAATGTCGCTGGGTCGGCTTCGGCTGCTTCTGATCCGTCCGGTGAGGTTGCTGCGGCGCCGCCGGTGAATGTGACGGTTCCGGTGGTTTCGGGGACTGAGCAGGACGGCGAGACCTTGTCCGCTACGGATGGCACGTGGACGGGTACCGATCCGATCTCCTACGCCTATCAGTGGCAGCGCTGTGATTCCGGCGGTTCGAACTGCGCGGATGTCGCGGGTGAGACGGGGGTCACCTACTCGCTCGTGGGCGCTGACGTGGGTCAGACCGTGCGCGTCGTCGTGACCGCGACGAATGTCGCCGGTTCGGCTTCTGCTGCTTCTGACCCGTCCGGTGAGGTCGCTGCGGCGCCGCCGGTGAATGTGACGGTCCCGGTTGTTTCGGGTACCGAGCAGGACGGCGAGACGCTGTCCGCTACGGACGGCACCTGGACCGGTACCGATCCGATCTCCTACAGCTATCAGTGGCAGCGCTGTGACTCCGGCGGTTCGAACTGCGCGGACATCGCGGGTGAGACGAACGCGGCGTATGACCTGACGGGTGATGATGTCGGTCACGCAATCGTGGTCGTCGTGACCGCCACGAACGTCGCCGGCTCGGCTTCGGCTGCTTCTGATCCGTCCGGCGAGATTGCTGCGGCGCCTCCCGTGAACGTGACCGTTCCGGAGGTCTCCGGTACGGCTGAGGACGGATCGACGCTGACCGCTTCGAGCGATGGCACGTGGACGGGTACCGATCCGATTTCGTACTCGTATCAGTGGCAGCGCTGTGATTCCGGTGGTTCGAACTGCGCTGACATCGCAGGTGAGACGAACGCGACGTATGACCTGACCGGTGCTGATGTCGGCCAGACTCTGCGCGTCGTCGTGACCGCCACCAACGTCGCCGGCTCGGCTTCGGCCGCTTCTGACCCGTCGGCGGAGGTCGCGCCGGCGCCTCCGGTGAATGTGACGGTTCCGGTTGTTTCGGGTACCGAGCAGGACGGCGAGACGTTGTCGGCGACCGATGGCACGTGGACGGGTACCGATCCGATTTCGTACTCGTATCAGTGGCAGCGCTGTGATTCCGGTGGTTCGAACTGCGCGGACATCGCGGGTGAGACGAACGCGACGTATGACCTGACCGGTGCTGATGTCGGCCAGACCGTGCGTGTCGTCGTGACCGCGACGAATGTCGCCGGTTCGGCTTCTGCTGCTTCTGATCCGTCCGGCGAGGTCGCTGCGGCGCCTCCGGTGAATGTGACGGTTCCGGTGGTTTCGGGGACCGAGCAGGACGGCCAGACGTTGTCCGCCACGGACGGCACGTGGACGGGTACCGATCCGATCTCCTACGCCTATCAGTGGCAGCGCTGTGATTCCGGCGGTTCGAACTGCGCGGACATCGCTGGTGAGACCGGGGTCACCTACTCGCTCGTGGGCGCCGACGTGGGTCAGACCGTCCGCGTGTCGTCGTGACCGCCACGAATGTCGCCGGTTCGGCTTCGGCTGCTTCTGATCCGTCCGGCGAGGTCGCTGCGGCGCCTCCGGTGAATGTGACGGTTCCGGTGGTTTCGGGGACTGAGCAGGACGGCGAGACGCTGTCCGCCACGGACGGCACGTGGACCGGCACCGAGCCGATCTCCTACGCCTATCAGTGGCAGCGCTGTGATTCCGGTGGTTCGAACTGCGCGGATGTCGCGGGTGAGACGGGGGTCACCTACTCGCTGGTGGGCGCTGACGTGGGCCAGACCGTGCGCGTCGTCGTGACCGCGACGAATGTCGCCGGGTCGGCTTCGGCTGCTTCTGATCCGTCCGGTGAGGTTGCTGCGGCGCCTCCGGTGAATGTGACGGTTCCGGTGGTTTCGGGGACCGAGCAGGACGGCGAGACCTTGTCCGCTACGGATGGCACGTGGACCGGTACCGATCCGATCTCCTACAGCTATCAGTGGCAGCGCTGTGATTCCGGCGGTTCGAACTGCGCGGACATCGCTGGCGAGACCGGGGTCACCTACTCGCTGGTGGGCGCTGACGTGGGCCAGACCGTGCGCGTCGTCGTGACCGCGACGAATGTCGCCGGGTCGGCTTCGGCTGCTTCTGATCCGTCCGGTGAGGTTGCTGCGGCGCCTCCGGTGAATGTGACGGTTCCGGTGGTTTCGGGGACCGAGCAGGACGGCCAGACGTTGTCCGCTACGGATGGCACGTGGACGGGTACCGATCTGATCTCCTACAACTATCAGTGGCAGCGCTGTGATTCCGGCGGTTCGAACTGCGCGGACATCGCTGGCGAGACCGGGGTCACCTACTCGCTGGTGGGCGCTGACGTGGGCCAGACCGTGCGTGTCGTCGTGACCGCGACGAATGTCGCTGGGTCGGCTTCGGCTGCTTCTGATCCGTCCGGCGAGATCGCCGGACTGCCGCCTGTCAACACCGGGCTGCCGGTGGTCTCAGGAACCGAGCAGGACGGCGAGACACTGTCCGCCACGGACGGCACGTGGACCGGCACCGACCCGATTTCCTACTCGTATCAGTGGCAGCGCTGTGACAGCGATGGCTCCAACTGCGCGGACATCACCGGTGAGACGAACGACACGTATGACCTGACGGGTGATGATGTCGGTCACGCGATCGTCGTCGTCGTGACCGCCACCAACGTCGCCGGATCCGCTTCTGCCGCTTCCGACCCGACCGGCGAGATCGCCGCCGCTCCGCCGGTCAACGTCGCGCCTCCGGCGATCAGCGGGACGCCGATCGATGGGTCGACGCTCACCGCGGACGACGGCACATGGACCGGCACTGAGCCCATCACCTACACCTATCAGTGGCAGCGCTGTGACGCCGACGGCTCCAACTGCTCTGACATCGCCGGTGCGACGGATCCGACCTACGACCTGACCGGCGACGACGTCGGCCATGCGGTGCGCGTGGTCGTGACGGCGACGAACGCCGTCGGTTCGGCGGGCATGGCGTCCGCGAGCACTGCAGCCGTGACCGCGAAGGCGACAGGCGGCGGTCCGGCGACTCCGCCCACCACGCCCCCGGCCGAGACGCCTGCGGCCACCCCGCCGACAGCTGACGCATCCACCCCCGTCGCATCGACCCCCGCAGCCGCGCCCGACGGCGTCGCCGCCGCCGGCAGGTGCGTGATGCTGGCCGGTGGTGTCGGCTACCGGCGGATCGAGGTCAAGGGATCAGGCTCGGTGCGCCAGCGCATCCGGGTGACCGACGCGGCGTCCGCGCAGGAGCGCTGGCTCGTCACGGTCGACGCCAAGCGTCTGCGCAGCGTCCGCTACACGCTCGACGGGCGCCCGATGAAGGCTTCGCGCTCGCGCTACGCCCTGAAGCTCGTGCCGGCGGGCATCAAGCCCGGAACACACAAGCTCGTGACGACGATCAAGCCGCGCAAGGGGAAGACGCGCAAGTTCACGTTCAGATTGCGCGCCGTGCCGTGCACGACGGTTCTCTCGGCATCGCAGTGGCGGACCCACGGTGGCAGCGGCCTGCGTCTCCGCGTCGAGAGCCGGACCGCAGTCAAGAGCGTCGACTTCAAGGTCCCGGCCGTGCTGGCCCGCAAGCTCGCCACCGGTCGCCCGGCCTCAAGCCTGCGGATCAATCTCGAGGGCCGCAAGCGCCTGACCGTGAAGCTCAAGTCGGGCGCGGGCAGGACGGCCGCCGGCACGTCGGTCCTCGTCAAGGGGCGCAGCGTGTCAGTTGCGGGCCTGCCGGACGCCGCGAGGATCGTGACGATGACGCTCTACCAGCCGCGAGCCCCCAAGGGCCCGGCTCTGCTGAAGCGCGGTCGCAGCGTCCGCGTCACGGCGACCGTCGAGACGACCGAGACCAAGAAGCTGTCGGTGCTGATCCGGGGCGCGGCGCGCTGACCCCGGTTCGGCATCTTCGTTAGCCCTGCCGACGACCTCGACGTAGGTCGAGGTCGTCAGGGTTCAGCCCCGCGCATCTGGCGTCGAGCCCGCTTTCCCACGGAGAGGCACTGAGCCGGTAGGTTCGTCAGCGATGATCCCGCGAGCGCTCGTGGGCGCCGTGCTGGGGGCAGTGTTGGCGCTCGTCGCGCCCGGGGCGGCGCTCGGCCAGAGCCTGCCGGTGAGCGCGCTGAGCGACACCCGTGAGACGCAATCGGCCGCCATCGCGACGGCTGCCTTGCGAGCGATGCGCCCCCAGTGCCCGCGCGGCCGTGCGGCGAGCGCCGCGCTCGTCTCGACGCGAAAAGCGCTTGCTCGCAGCCGTGCCCTTCTTCAGCGCGGGGCGGGACGCCGCGCCCTGTCGCGCCTACGGGCCGACAAGCGCGCCAAGCGACCCCGTCGGGCGCAGGACCTCGCGGTGGCGGCCGCGGCTGCCAAGAACCCAGCGGGGGCGCTCGCCGGGTTCCTGGCGGCTCAGGAGCGCGAGCCGCGCAACCCGCTGCACCTGCTCAACGCGAGCGTGATGCTGACCCGGCTCGGCAAGCCGCGCGAGGCGCTTTCTCTGATCGCGCGGGCCGAGCGCCTGCGCGCGCCCGGGCGGACGCCGATGGGCATCGGCATGCGGGCCCTCGTGCTGAATAACCGCGGGTTCGCGCTGATCGCGCTTCGCCGTTATCCCGACGCCGAGCGCGTCCTGCTGCGGGCCGTGAGCGTCGAGCCGCTGCTCTCCGAGGCCAATCTCAATCTGGCCATGGCGCGCCTGTGCCGCGGGCGCATCACCGCCGCGGTCGCGCCCTATATCGCGGGCCAGCGCCGCTCGGTCGCCGGCGGGGTTGAGATAGCGGCGTTCCAGCCGCGCGTCGCGGACGCGCTCGACCTCTCGATCGGCAGGCCCGGCGAGCCGCCGAAGCTGCGTCTCCCTGCGACCGTGGAGTCCGGGATCGCGAGCGCCGCCGGGTGGAAGGCGCTCAAGGAGCAGCGCTACGCGGACGCCGACGCGCTGGCCCAGAGAACGACCGCGGCGATCGAAGCGTTTTCGGCGAACCTCCTTCGCAAGTCGCCACTCGAGGCACGGCGCGCCGGCGAGATCCTCGGGCTGTACAACGAGCGCGACCGTCAGCGGCCCGAGATCGCCGCGGCGAAGGCCGCATTGACGAGCATGCCCGACCGCGTCCTGCAGGCCTACCGCAACTGGCAGGACGAGTTCTCGCGGATTGACAGCGATTGCAAGGAAGGCACTCCCACGTCGGAGCAGGTCCGCATCTGCCTGCGGTCGCGGTGCCCGGCGGCCACCGCCGGCCACCACGCGACGTTCCTGGTGCTGATTCGCGAGAGCGACGACAAGCTGCGCGCCTTCGCACGGGAGCTGCATCGCTACGCGACCGGCGTAGCCGCGAACTACTCCGACCCGGTAAACCAGCGTGTGATCCTCACGGCCGCCGAGCACGAGATCATGTCGCTGTACGCCAGTCACGTCGTTCTCCAGGTCCATTCGTGGACCGACATCGAGGCTCTGCAGAAGGACGAGTGCGGCACCACGCCCGGAGGCGATCCCTCCGGAGAGGACGGCGGCCCGGACTTCCCGCTGCCCGGTGCCTGCCCGTCCGAACTACAGGGCGTGAAGATCGCGTTCTCGATCGACTTCGCCTCGTTCAAGATCAATTGCGAGTCGGTCTCGGTCCAGGTGTCGCTGCCCAACGTCCTGAGTCCGTTCGCTCAGGTCGGCTACGACGTCGCCAGCGGCTCGACCACCGTCTTCGTCGGCGCGCGAGCCGGCGGGAAGCTGCCGGGCCTGAAGGCCAACGCGCGCGCCGGCGTCTACATGTCGTTCGACTCGCGCGGCGAGCCGACCGACGTCGGCCTGCGCGGCCAGGTCAGCACCGGCCTCGACGCCCCCGATTTCGTCAACACGCCGTCGATCGGCGGCAAGGTCGACTACAGCCTGGCCGGAACTTTCCTCTGACGGTGGGGCCGAGTCTTACGAGATCGATAGCGACCGTTTAGGGAGCGTTGAGCGAAGTTCGAGAAGGTGATCCCACACGAAGCAACTCCTCCTAGACAGACCTTTCTTCTCCGGCAGCGGCCCGCGTAAGCGGGCCGCTGCCGTTGGCGGACGCATTGCGCCGGATCACGGCGGATAGTGTGCCCGGCCATGATCAGAATGCTTGGTGACATGCCGGTCGGCGTCCTCGGGCTCGAGGCTGTCGATGACGTGGAGAAAGAGGACTACGAGAACGTCATGGTGCCGGCGGTTGAGGCGGCGATCGCCGAGCACGGGAAGGTTCGTCTTGTCTACGTCCTTGGTCCCGAGTTCGACGAATACGAGGGAGGGGCGGTCTGGGAGGACCTGAAGCTCGGCGTCGAGCACCCCGCTTCGTTTGAGCGGATCGCGATCGTCACCGACGCCCGCTGGGCCGGTCCGGCGATCAAGATCTTCAGCGTCCTGTGGCCCGGACAGGCACGCGCGTTCCCGCTCTCCGAACTCGATTCCGCAAAGCTCTGGGCGGCTGCAGATGGCGCCTGACCGGGCGGACGGAGCAGCCGAAGCTGACTCCTGCTTCGCGCGAGCGTAGCCGGCTGATCTGCGGGTAGAGGGCAAGGCGTTGGCCGTCGCGAACGGCGAGGAACGCAGGGCGTGGGGGGCGCTGTCCAGGGGGCTGCCGATCGTCGGCTGGCTGCCTCGATACCCGCGCGATGCGTTGCGCGGGGATCTCATAGCAGGCGTCGCGGTGACGGCGCTCGTCGTCCCAAAGAGCCTCGGTTATGCGGGGATAGCCGGCATTCCGTTGCAGAACGGCCTCTACGCGGCGGCGGCGGGAGCCCTGATCTACCCGCTGCTGTGCACGTCGCGGCAGATCTCGACGGGCCCCAGTTCGGCCTTGGCCGCCGTCGCAGGCGGAGCGGTGCTGTTCACCGGCGTCGGCGGCGTGCAGGCGGCCGAGTTGGTCGCGGCGATCACTCTGGTGACGGGCGCATTGTTCCTGCTGATGGCGTTGCTGCGCCTGGGGTGGATCTCGCGGTTCCTCTCCAAGGCAGTCATCACCGGCTTCCTGGCGGGAGCGGCAGTCGATGTCGCCATCGGCGAGCTGCCGAAGCTGACCGGCACCTCGACGGAGGGTGACAACGCGTGGCAGGAGCTCGGCTCGTGGTTGGGCTCGCTCGCCGACACCGAAGGCACGACGCTGCTCGTCGGGCTCGTCTCGCTCGCCGTGATCCTCGCAGTGCGCGCCCGCGCGCCGCAGGTTCCGGGAGCCCTTGTCCTGGTGATCGGGGGGTTGCTCGCCTCGTCGCTGCTCGATCTCGGCGATCACGGGGTCGCGCTCGTCGGCGACGTCCCGAGCGGCCTGCCGTCGCCGGCACTGCCCGATGGCGATCTGTTCACCACTCATGCCGCGACGATCGGGATAGCAGCGGTCGCGTTGCTGCTGATCGGCTTCTCGCAGACGGCTGGGGACGCGCGCGCCTTCGCGGCACGTCACCGCTACCGAATCGATCTCAACCAGGAGACCATCGCGCAGGGCATGGCGAACGCCGGCGCAGGGGTGTTCCAGGGGATGCCGGTTTCGACGAGCTTGTCAGCCAGCTCGCTGAACGAGTCCTCCGGCGCCCGCACCCCGCTGGCCTCGCTCACGGCCGGGGCGATGGTCGTCCTGACGCTGCTGTTCCTGGCGCCGGTGTTCTCCGATCTGCCGACTCCGGTACTGGCTGCGCTGATCATCGATGCCGTCGTCTTCGGCATGATCGACGTGACCGAGTTTCGCCGCCTTCGCCGCGTCGCGCGGGTCGACTTCTGGATTGCCTGCGCCGCGATCGTCGGCGTCCTCGCGGCCGGCGTGCTCGCCGGTGTCGTGATCGGCGTGGCCCTGTCGATGGTGTGGCTGATCCACGTCGCCACCTCTCCGCAGATCCCGCTGCTCAGCCGGCAGCGGGGGACGCAGGTGTTCCGCGACGCCGACGCGCACCCCGAGGACGAGACGTTCGAGGGACTCATCATCCTGCGGCTGGATTTCGGGCTGTCGTTCGCCACGGCCGAAGCCCTCGAAGAGCGCGTCAGCGCACTGCTCGACGCCGAGACGCGGCCGGATGCGGTGATCCTCGACTTCGCCGGCGTGGACTTCATCGACTCCCAGGGCTCCGAGAAGCTCGCTGAGATTCGCCGGCTCACCGAGGCATCCAACGCAACGCTGCGCATCGCGCGAGTCAAGCCGCGCGTCCTCTCGATGCTCACAGCCGACGGCGTGATCGCCGAGATCGGTCAGGACCATGTCCACGGGAACGTCGACGCAGCGGTCGAAGCGCAGCTGAGCGGCGGGTGAGCGCCCGGACGCAGACCCGGACCTGTGGTCCGATTCTCGGCGCGGCGCTGCGCCCGCTCTGCGTGACGAGTGGCAGCCGCGGTCATCGGCCGGTGGAGCGTCCGTACGGCTTCGTCCGCTCGCGCGCCTAACCTCGACGCTCCTGTGACTGAGGGAGCGGCCAGCGGCGTTCAGCCGGAGGAAACGGGAAACCTGCGGCTGTCGCTCCTGCTGGCGGCGGCGATGTTCGTGCTCGTGGTCGACACGTCGCTGATGAACGTGTCGATCTCAGCGGTTGTCCAGTGATCTGGACACGACGGTCAGCGCGGTTCAGGCGCGCGATCGCGCTTGAGGCTCTGGTGTCGGCTGCGTTCATTCTCATCAGCAGCAAGGTCGGCGATCTGGTCGGGCGCAAGAAGGCCTACGTGCTGGGACTTCTGGCGTATGCGATCGGTGCTCTGGCGATGACGCTCGCCCAGGGGTTGGCGGCGGTCATCGTGTTCTGGGCCCTCATCGGCGGGCTCGGCGCGTCGCTTCTGCTTCCCGCGATGCAGTCGCTGATCCACGGCAACTTCGAGGGAGCCGCGCAGAAGAAGACATATGCGTTGATCGGTGCTGCGGCCGCGATCGCCGCCGCCGTCGGGCCGCTGCTCGGCGGCTTCGTCACGACCTACCTGTCCTGGCGCGTCGGCTTCCTGCTCGAGGTCGTGGTGATCGCAGTCGTCCTGTCGCAGCTCGGGCTGCTCAAGGACGTCTCGTACACCGGGGACCGCCAGGTCGACGCGGTCGGCGCGGCCCTTTCGGTGCTGGGCATGGGCGGTGTGGTGCTGGGCATCCTGGTGTGGCAGGAGGGCGGCGACTACGTCGTTCTGCTGATCGCGCTCGGCGCGCTCGCGCTCTGGGCGCTCGCGCGCTGGCTCGTGCGGCGCCATCGCGAGGGGAAGGTGACGGTCCTCGACCCCGACCTGTTCGGGCTCCCGCACTTCCGGCTCGGGATCTCCTCGCAGATGCTGCAGAACGTGACGCTGGGCGGCGCGATGATCGCGCTGCCGATCTTCCTTCAGATCAAGCTCGAGTACGACGCGATGCAGACGGGCCTGTCGCTCGCCCCGCTCTCACTGACGATGTTCGCCGTCGCAATCCTCGCTGGGCGGAAGTCCGGCGGCCGGCGCCCCGCCAAGATCATCCGAACCGGATTCGCGCTGAGCGCGCTCGGCATCGCGCTGATCATCCCGATCGTGCCCGAGGCGGACTCGGGCTGGTACCTGTTCGTACCGCTGGTGATCGCCGGGGCGGGGCTCGGCCTGCTCGTCTCCCAGCTCAACAACTACACGCTCGCCCCGATCGATGAGGAACGCATCAGCGAGGCGGCCGGGGTCAACTCGGCGTCCGGGTCGTTCGGCCTGTCGTTCGGCTTGGCCGTGGCCGGCGGCGTCCTGCTCGCAACGCTCTCTCTGGCGTTCACCAACATGACGAACGCGAGCCCGCTGATCCCCTCCTCACAGCAGCAGCAGATCTCGACGACGCTGGAGGACGATGCGCAGGTCGTGAGCAACACCCAGGTCGAGGAGCTCGCATCACAGGAGCCGCCAGACGTCCGGGCCGAGATCATCCGCATCAACACCGACGCGACGAACCTCGCGCTTCAGGTCGCGCTGCTCGTTCCGATCCTCGCCGGACTGCTCGGCCTGCTCCGCTCATCACGAATGATGCGCCTCCCCGACGTCGAACCCTCAGCAGCCGCCGAGACAGCGGCTCTGGCCTGAGCCGTCGTCTCAGGCCGCCCACGTTCCGGGAGCGATCTGATGTGCGAAGAAGCCGGAGCGCGTCCATCAGATTGGTTGTGCGACAGCGTCCATGCAAGGCGGGAGCGAGCGGGCGCAGGGCGCTATGCGCTCGTGCGCGCCGGCACGAATGCGGTGATCTCCGACGCCACGCGCTCGGGCGCGTCGTGCATGACGAAGGTCTTTGCCCCGGGTACTTCCACGATGCGCGCGTCGCGCAGCAGGCCCGCGAGGCGCTGGGCGTGGCGCAGTGTGAAGAATCGGTCGTCGGTGCCCCAGACCAGCAGGACCGGGAGGTCGAGCTCTCCGAGGCGCGCCTCGGCCACCGCGAGTTCCTGTGGGTCGACCGCTTGGAGGAACCGGTCGGTCTCCACGCGGATCGCGGAGTCGGTGAGGTAGGGCCGGGCCCAGGCGTCGACGAGCGCCCGGTCGAACCCGCGGCTCGTGAGCCAGCCGAAGAGCAGGCGCGTGCCGCCTATCGCGTTGCTGAGGCGCATGGTGGCGTGCAGGAGCCGCGGGGCCTTCGACAGTCGCAGGAAGAGGAGGTCGAAGGGGAACGGCGGGAAGTTGTCGGCGGTGTCGCAGTTGGTCAGCACGAGCCGCCCGATGAGCTCGGGCCGCTCGGCGACCAGCATCTGTGACATCGCGCCGCCGGAGTCGTTGCCCACGAGCGTCACATCGCGCAACTCGAGATGCTCGATCAGGTCGGCGACGAGATGCGCGACGCCGCGTGGCGACGGCGGGTTGCCGAGCGGGGTCCGGTGCGAGCCGATCGGCAGCGTCGGTCGCACAACGCGCAGGCCGGCCGCGACAAGGCCGGGGACGATCGGCGCCCACAGGCGCTCGTCGACCATGAAGCCGTGGAAGAGCACGACCGGCGGTCCGTCGGGCGGGCCATCCTCGTGGACCTCGACCACGCCGCCGGGCAGTGTCACCTTGGTCATGTACCGTTCCTCCGCGTCGATCTTGCGTGCAGTCTGCACGTAAGATACGTACGACCTGTATGAAAGTCAAGCGCCGCACGCAGGCCGATCGCACCGCAGCCACGCGCACCGCGTTGATCGCAGGTGCCCGGGCGCTCCTCGCCGACCGCGGATACGCCGACGTCTCGACCCCGGAGCTCGCGAACGCGGCAGGTGTGACCCGCGGCGCGCTCTACCACCAGTTCGGCGACAAGCAGGGGCTGTTCCTCGCGGTGGTGAACGCGGTCGAGGCGGACGTCAGCACGCAGCTCGCGGCGCGGGTCGCCGCGTCGGGCGCGACGGACCCCCCATCGGCGCTCCACGCCGCAGTCGACGCGTGGCTCGACGCCTGCGAGGACCCCGAGGTGCGCCGCGTGCTGCTCGTCGACGCCCCGGCAGTGCTCGGCTGGGAGGCGCTGCGCGACGTGGCGCTCGACCACGGGCTGGCGCTCACCGAGGCGCTGCTGCAAGCAGCGGTCGACGCCGGGGCGCTCGAGCACCAGCCGCTGCGCCCGCTGGCACACCTCCTCATCGGCGCGCTCGACGAGGCGGCCCTCTACATCCAGGGCGGCGGCGACCGCAGCGAAACCGCGGCGGCACTGCACCGCGTTCTCGACGGACTACTCAGCGCCCCCCGGTGACGATCAGGCCGGCCGGCCGCCCACCTCGCCGGCATTGCCCGCGAACGACCGCCGCCCTCGGGCTGATCGTGCGATACGCCTTCGGCGACCTGACGGGCATGTCGCAGAGCACCGCACCGGACCAAGAGCGGGAGCGCGGCGAGGTCCCCGCCTCGTCGCCAGCGGGGCTCCGACGGTTGCGCACCAATGCAGAACAGCGGCTCGGCGGGCTTCCTCTGTTGGCCCGACAAACCTCGATGGGCACGGCTGGTTTCGAACCAGCGACCGCTCGCGTGTGAAAACACGTCCGACGGCGGTCGATATCGCGTTCTTCGGGCATTCCGCCTGCGTTCGCGTCCAGGAGTTGCCACGGTTGCCCTCGGGTTTGGGCACCAGAACCGCGGCTGGTGCCCAAACCAGCCCGTTGGTCTGTCCGCTGCCCCGGACCGCTCCTGCTGAGATCGCTGCTTGATCGAGGCGAGAAGCTGCACACTTGGCGGAGGCCGGTCTCGGCAGCGGATACGTTGCCCCGGTGTGGAACGTCGAGTCCGGGCTCGCCGACGCGGGCGCGCCCTACGATCGCAAGGCGGCGGTCTACGACCGGATGGTGCGCTCGACGGTCTACAACCGGATCGCGTGGGGCACTACGCCGGCCGACTACGAGCGGTTCGCCGCGGACGCCTTCGGCGCCGCCGATGGCCCGCTGCTGGACGCCGCCGCAGGCTCGGCCGCAGCGACGGCGGAGCTCCATGCTCGCTCGCCGCGGCCGGCGGTGCTGGTCGATCTCTCGCGCGCAATGCTGGAGCGTGCCGGACGCCGCATCGCGGCTGCGAACGGCGACGGTGTCGTTCCTGAGCGCGTCCGCCTCGTCCAGGCCGATCTGTTGGCGCTGCCCTGGCCTGCCGGTTCGTTCAGCACGGTTCTCGGGCTCGGCCTGCTGCACCTCTTCGACGACCCGGCACCGGTACTCGCGGCGCTCGGCGCGCAGCTTTCCCCGGGCGGCGAGCTCTATGTCGCCGGCCTTGTCGCCGAGACGCGGCGCGGGTGGCGCTATCTCGAACTCCTGCACCGCGCGGACGAGGTCGCATCGCCGCGGACCGCCGAGCAAATGTACGCCGTGCTCGGCTCACCGCAGGAGTTTCGCACCGTCGGCTGCATGGCTTTCGTGCGTCTGCCCGCCGCTTGAGCCGCTCCTCCGGGTTGCGCGGCTTCTTCGATCAATCGATGGGCACGGCTGGTTTCGAACCAGCGACCGCTCGCGTGTGAAGACGGGTCTGCGTGCCCTCAACGCCGTGTCAATCGGGCATTGTTGCCCGTTTGTGCCCCAGGGATTACCACCGTTTCCCCGGCGTTTGGGCACCGAGACAGGCTCGGGTGCCCAAACCGAGCGCCCCTGGCCGGGTGTGATCACCCGCCGTTCGTCGTGTCGCCGAAGCAGGCACGGCTCAGGCGCCGAGCGAGTGGGCAAGCCCGGCCTTGTGCACGGCCTCGTGCAGCGTCTTCTCGCCCTCGTGCGTGGCCGGCTTCAGGTCGAAGACGACCCGCTTGACCGTGCCCGTGAAGGCGTAGGGCGCCTTCGGCTCGTAGGCGCGATCAACGACGAGGCCGTTGTCGCGTCCGACGTCCATGCCTGCGTAGGTGGTGTAGGCCACCGGAACCGTCCGCGGGATCGTGCCCTCGCCGATCTGCTCGTCGTTCGCGTATAGCGTCACACGCCCGCCGGTCCCGGGCTTGGGCTCGTCGGCCTCGAACAGCACGCGCAGGGTGACGTCTCCAGTCGGAACCCTCTTGGTCGCGGTCTGCTTGTACTCCTCGACGCCGATGTACGAGTACGTATGGGTGAACAGTCCGTTCTCGTCGATCCAGAGCGCGTAGCCGCCGGTGAAGTCGGCATTGGCGAGCACCACGCCCTCGGCGCCGCCCTTGGGGATCGTGACCTCCACCTCGATCGCGTAGGAGCGCCCGATGATCCGGGGGCTCATGCCGCGCTGGACGTTCTGAACGTCGCCGGCGAAGGCGAACCGAGTCCTCGTGGGCAGTGGCGGCAGGATCCCGTACATGATCGAGAGCCCGCCGAACAGGGGCAGCACTCGGTTCCGCTCGGCCTCCTCCCACCACAGCTCCTGGAGCTCGGCGACCTTATCCGGGTTCTCCGCGGCCAGGTTCTTCGCCTGCGAGAAGTCGTCCGGCAGGTAATAGAGCTCCCAAGGAAACTCTACGTCGGGGTCCCACTCGTGCTCCGGGCCGAAGCGCCCGATCGTGTCGAGCGAGACGTCCCAGGGCACGCGGTCCGGCCTCGACGCGGCCCACCACCCGTCCTTGTACATGCCGCGAGCGCCGAAAGACTCGAAGTACTGAACGTTGTGCCGCTCCTCGGCGCTCCCGTCGTCGCAGCTGTAGAGAAAGCTGGTGCCGTCCATCGGCTCCTGCTGGATCCCGTCGACCTGCTTTGGCTCCGGAATCCCCGCTGCCTCGAGGATCGTCGGGCCTATGTCTGTGCAGTGGGTGAACTGGGAGCGGATTTCGCCCTTCGCCTCGATTCCTTGCGGCCAGGCCACCGCCATCGGGTTTCGGGTGCCGCCGAGATGGCTCCCGATCTGCTTTCCCCACTGGAACGGGGTGTTCCCGGCGTGGCCCCAGGCCGCGGCGTAGTGCGGCGCCGTGTGCTCACCTCCGAGCTCGTCGATACCCCCGTACTTCTCGATCAGGTCGATCTGCTCGTCGGGGTCGAGGACGAGGCCGTTGAGGAACGTCATCTCGTTGAAGGAACCGGTGGTCGTCCCCTCCATGCTGGCGCCGTTGTCGCCCCAGATGTAGAAGACGAGCGTGTTATCGAGGTCTCCAAGCTCCTCGATCTCGTCCAGGAGGCGCCCGACGTTCCAGTCGGCGTTCTCCGAGAAGCCGGCGTAGACCTCCATCTGCCGCGCGTACAGCTTCTGCTGGGACTCGCTCAGCGACTCCCAGGCGGGCAGCTCGTCGGGCCGCTCGGTTAACTCCGCGTCCGGTGGCACCACTCCGAGCTCCTTCTGGCGCTCGAAGACCTCGGCGCGGTGCGCGTCCCAGCCTTCATCGAACCTCCCCTTGTACTTGTCCGCCCACTTCTTCGCGACGTGGTGCGGGGCATGGGCGCAGCCGGTCGAGTAGTACATCATCCACGGCTTCTCAGCATCCTGCGCACGCACGGCGTGCAGCCACTCGATCGACTTGTCGGTGAGATCGTCCGGGAAGTAGTAGGGCTCCCCGTCCTCGCCCTCGGGGATGCCGATCGTGGTGTTGTCTTGGGTGATGATCGGGTCGTACTGCCCTGCGGCGCCGCTCAGGAACCCCCAGAAGTGGTCGAAGCCCCACGACTCGGGCCAGTGGTCGAACGGGCCTGCCGCTCCCTGCACGTTGTCCGGCGTCAGATGCCACTTGCCGAAGCCGCCGGTGACGTAGCCGTTCTCGCGCAGGATGCGCGGCACTGCCGCACAGCTGCGGGGCTTCGCCGACGTGTACCCGGGAAATGGTCCCGGGAACTCAGCGACCGAGCCGAAGCCGACCCGATGCTGGTTTCGTCCGGTCAGGGTGGCCGCCCGGGTCGGAGAGCAGATCGCGGTCACGTGGAACCGGTTGTAGAGGACGCCCTGCTGCCCGACGCGGGTCAGGTTGGGGGTGCTGACCGGTCCTCCGAACGTGTCGGGGTTTCCGAACCCGGCGTCGTCGATCAGTACGACGAGCACGTTTGGCGCGCCTTCCGGTGCCTTTGCTCCGGCGACGATGCTCCAGTCGGCGACCGAGTCGTGCAGCGTCCGCCCCGCGACCCCGCCGAAGCCACGGTCCGGGATCGGCAGAACGGTGCGATCGGGGGAGAACTTTCCCATCGCCTCGGCGAGACTGTCCTTGAGGGCGCGCAGGCCCTTCGCGTCGCTCTCGACCACGGACTTGGCCGGTGAGCCCGGGAGCGCCTGTTCGACCGCCAGCCGCTGGGTGTCGTCGAAGACGGTGATGATCCCGGCCGAACCGGGCGGCAGGTTCTCGCCGATCTTGTCGTGGATGCCGCTCTCGACCCGGTGCTTGACGAACTTGCCGACAACGCCACCCGCCACCGCCCCGACCGCGACGGAGGCGAGCAGCGGGGGCGCCAGCAAGCCGACGGCCAGCCCGACCCCGCCACCCCAGCCGGCGCCCTTACGTCCAAGGTGATCGCCCGTCTGGCGAACAGACACGTTGCCGTCCTCGTCATGCGTGACGAGGATGACGCCCTCGATCTCTACCCGCTTGTCCCCGACCTGCGCGAGCAGCGCATCGAAGTCCCTCGTCGCCTCCTCGATGCCCTGGTAGCCGGCAACGAGTACGTCGGTGCTTGCATCAGCCATTTCCCGATCTCCTCCTCGGCCTCGGCAGGTCGTGCCGGAGAGTATCCGGCGGCACCGGGAGACCGTCGCCCGGCGCGATGCGGCCACCGCCTCGATGGGCACGGCTGGTTTCGAACCAGCGACCTCTCGCGTGTGAACACGGCGGGGGGCATGTGGCCCGCGACGTGAGAAACCGTCCCTTTGCGGGGATGTCTCAGCGTGGGGTGGGTTGCGGGCGGTGGCCGGTGGCGCGTGTTGTTGTTGCCCGGGCCCCCGATTTGGGCAAGTGGTTGCCCGTCGCGAAGCACTGCGTCGGCAGAGCCCCCGTGACGGGATGCGCCCGTGCGTGGAGCTTCGGCAGGACGCGACGCAACCAGCTCGAGTGCGGGCGCAACCTCGTGGGCGTCGAGCCCGGGGTCGCGTCGTTCGATGCAAGGCTATGGCCGTGCGGACACCGCTCCTGAGCGGCGTGTGCGCGCTGCTCTGCATCGACGAGGGCTGCGATTTCGCAAGGGTCTGCGCATCGACGTGGCTGACGTCCGAGTCCGCCCCGACATCGTGTTCCCGCGCGTCCGCGTGGCATGTTTCATCGATGGCTGCTACTGGCACCGGTGTCCGCTCCACTGATCCGAGCCGAAGGCGAATGCGGACTACTGGGGACCCAAGCTGGATGGCAACGTACTCCGGGACCGAACGGTCGACGCAGCCCTGCGCGAGGCCGGATGGCTCGTGCTGCGCGTCTGGGAACACGATGATCCGGAGGAGGCCGCCGATCAGATCTCAGCTGCCGTGGCAGCGCGCACCTAGAACCGCTGGCTATGGCTCGACGCAGACGGCTTGAACCGAATCTGAGTCAGCCAGAGTCAAGTCGCGTGTTGTGGTGTAGCTGCGGCTCGTCGGTGACGACGGTCGCTGCTCAGGCGGGAGCGAATGCCGCGGCGTCGCGTGCAGATACCCGCTACGCAGCGTGGCAGGCTCCGCCTTGACGCGGCGATACCGAGCAGTCGAGCTGGCGCGCCGGATCGATATGGCCTGGCGCCGCGGCATCGTTCCAGATCGGGCATCATGCCGACGTTGATCATGTCGGATGAGAGGGTCGAGCATCGCACCTGTCGATGAGCCTCCGGGCCCGTCCTACGGACCTGGGCACGCGGACCATGAGCTCGAGCGTCTCAAGGTCCAGGCCCGGCTCATCGAGCCCATCACTCGGCGGTGGTTGGTCGAGTCGGGCATCGAGGTTGGGATGCGGGTGCTCGACGTAGGAAGCGGGGTCGGCGATGTGGCGCTGTTGGCCGCTGAGCTGGTGGGCGCGGCCGGCGAGGTCATCGGTACTGATCGAGTTGGCGCTCCGCTCACGGTCGCTACCGAGCGCGCACGCGCTCGGTCTGTCAATGCGCGCTTCGTCGAAGGCGACCCCTCCGAGATGAACTTCGACGGACCGTTCGATGCCATCGTGGGTCGTTATGTACTCATGTACCAAGCGGACCCTGCCGCGATGGTACGGAAGCTGGTTGCGCGCGTACGGCCTGGTGGTGTCGTCATGTTCCACGAGCCGTACCGCGACGGCGTCCGCTCGTTCCCGCCGGTCCCGACGTACGACCGCGGCTGGCAGCTCGTTGATGACGCATTCCGTGGTACCGGCGCCGATCCGATCGTGGGGGTCAAGCTCCACGCCGTCTTCGTCGCCGCGGGGTTGCCAGCGCCAACGATGCGCATGGAGTCGGTTATCGCTGGGGGCGCCGACTGCTCGGACCACATCCACTTCGAAGTGGACCCGGTGCGAACGCTATTGCCACAGATGGAGCGCCTCGGCCTCGCGACCGCCGCTGAGATCGACATCGATTCGTACGCCGCCCGGGTCCGCGAGGAGCTGCTCACGACCGGCGGCGTCATCATCGGACGCTCCGAGGTCGGCGCTTGGGCTCGCGTCCCGTGATGAGACCCCAACACCCAACCTGCTGAGTGCGTGTTATCACGCTGCTAACCAGACGTACAAGCCGAAACCACGCCACGCCAGAGGCCGCTCGAAGACGCCGAAGCGCGAGAGCCAGGAGAAACGGGGTCCGATGCCGCCGAGCGCCTGCGCAGACTCGTCGCCACCGTCGGCAAGCCGGGGCTTGACGGCGCGGAGGTGCGCTGCCTAATCAGCGTCGGAATGCTCTCCGAGGGCTGGGACGCGCGCAACGTCACGCAGATTCTCGGGCTGCGCGCCTTCCAGTCCCAGCTGCTGTGCGAGCAGGTGATCGGCCGTGGCCTTCGCCGCTCAGATCACACCGACCTCACCCAGCCCGAGTACGTGGACGAGGGACTCTTTGGGCAGGTCACTTATGTCGGCGGCGCACTGGTCAGCTCGGTGAGGGCGGAGCGGGACTGGCCCGAGGCGGCCCGAATCGAAACCCTCGGCGAATACGACGACCTGCTGAGAACCGACGACTAAGACAGGCAGACGCCAGCAGGCCGAGGCCGGTAGCGAGCTCGTTCGCGACGACGCGAACAGTTCTCTACCGCTTCTGCTTTCAGGCGAAAGCGGCAGCGAGGCCCGGCGCTCCCGCGGGCGGGCGAGCGGCTTGCCGTCGTCCGCCGCATTCCGTCCTGGTCGGGCTGCGCGGGGTGGAGCCGCTCGGCCTCGGGTAGCCTGCGGATGTGGGGGGGCGAGACCAGTACTTCCTGGGGTACCGCAGCGCCGAGCAGGAGCGGCTGCAGCGTCAGGCCGGGGAGCTCGCCGAGGACTCGCGCTGGTTGTTCGATCGGCTCGGCTCACTCGATGGCGCTCATGCAGTCGAGATCGGCTGTGGTCCGCAGGGCTGCCTAGATGCGCTCGCCGAGCGCGTCGGAGTGACCGGCCACGTCATCGGGGTCGAGCGCAGCGAGGAGGCATGCGAGCTCGCGCGCGCTCTCTTGGCGGAGCGCAACCTGACCAACGTTGAGATCAAGTGCGGCGACGCGCGTGACACGACGCTGCCGCGCGGCGCCTTCGACCTCGTCTCGGCGCGGTTGGTGCTGGTCAACGTCCCCCAGCCCGATGAGATCATCGCCGAGGCCGTCGCGCTCCTCAAACCGGGCGGCCTGATCGCGTTCCACGAGGCCGTGTGGCCGGTGCACACCGTCGATCCGCCGCTGCCTGCGTGGGACC
This sequence comes from uncultured Actinomycetes bacterium, assembly GCA_963714935.1. Lineage (GTDB taxonomy): Bacteria > Actinomycetota > Thermoleophilia > Solirubrobacterales > Solirubrobacteraceae > F1-60-MAGs163. The sequence goes on along the minus strand of CAVQQA010000001.1, from coordinate 883,442 downwards.
GGCTGTACGAGATCCTGCAGGCATACGCGACGTCGAACCAGACTGACCTGTTCGTCGGTCGGCGGCTGCCGCGCATGCTTCGCCAGCAGGGCGTCATCGACGTCAGGGCGCGCGCGCTCATCCACAGCTACGACAACGACCACGGGCGGCGCATGCTCGCCCACCAGTTCGTCGAGAACGTTGCCGATGGAGTCGTCGCCGAAGGGCTCGCTTCAGAGCTGGAGTTCGCCGAGCTCGCAGCCGAGCTCAAGCGCCATCTCGAGGACCCCGACACGTTCGTCATCTCCTGTTTGTTCGTTCAGGCCTGGGGACGCATCCCCGCGGGCTGAGCGCGACGGTCAGCCGGACCCGGCAGAGCGGATGGAGCCAGCCGGACTGGAACCGCCTACCTCCGGATGCGATCCAAGCTGGCATCGACTCCAGCTACGTTGACGGCCTCTGCCGACCGGTGGCGGCCGCTACTGCTCTTGGAGGATGCGACGATCGCAGCCGGCGCGAAGCGATTCGCGTCGGCTCCAAGAGCGTGTGTGGTCACGTCGGACGAAAAGTGACAGCCACGCGAGTCCCTGAGTCGCACGACGGCGCTTCCGCTTTGAGGCAGAAGCAGGAGCCCGTCATCGGGGTAGCTCTGCTCCGGCCTGGGACGAAAAGCAGGAGCGCCGCGGGCTCTTGGGTTGGTGCCCGCGCGGTCCCGCCGAGGGGGACTGATCGCTTGGCGGTCAGCGCTCGGAGAGCGTTGATCGGGCAAGTTCGGGCAAGTGGCCGCCCGTGGCCCTTTCGGCGAGCTCGCCACGCGCCTGGCCGAGAAACGCGAAAGCCCCGCCTGAGCTGGGCTTTCTCCTGATGGGCACGGCTGGTTTCGAACCAGCGACCTCTCGCGTGTGAAGCGAGCGCTCTCCCGCTGAGCTACGCGCCCGGGACGAGTGCCGAGTGTACGAAACACCGGGGGCGCTCCGGCGCGCTGTCGAGATCTCGTAGTGAGGACGGGCGTCACGGCCTGGGGAGTGCAATCCTGGAGCGATGACGACGACATCGATCCGGACGCTCGACAACTACGTCGCGGGCGCGTGGACGCCGCGTCACGGCGGAGGAGCAGCTCGACGTCGTCGCGCCCGCCAGCGGCGAGCTGCTCGCGCGTGTTCCGCTCTCCGAGCGCGCCGACCTCGACGCGGCCGTCGACGCCGCGCGCGCAGCGCTTCCGGCCTGGCGCGCGGTGAGCGTGATCCAGCGGGCGCGCTTCATGTTCGCGCTGCGCGAAGGGCTCGACGCCCGCAGCGAGGAGCTTGCGCGCTCGGTGACGACGGAGATGGGCAAGACGATCGCCGACGCGCGGGCCGAGGTCGCTCGGATGATCGAGATGGTCGAGGCGGCGTGCGCCGTGCCGACGACGATGCAGGGCCGCATCCTCGAGGACGTCGCACGCAACGTCGACTGCGAGACCGTGCGCCAGCCGGTCGGGGTCTGCGCGGCGATCGTGCCGTTCAACTTCCCGGCGATGGTGCCGTTCTGGTTCCTGCCGTTCGCGATCGCCTGCGGCAACACGTTCATCCTCAAGCCGTCCGAGCAGGTCCCGCTCACGCAGCAGATCGCCTTCGAGGTGCTCGACGGTCTCGGTCTGCCGCCGGGTGTCGTCAACCTCGTCAACGGCGGGCGCGCGGTGGTCGAGGGGATCCTCGAGCACCCCGGGATCGACGCCGTCTCATTCGTCGGGTCGGCGCCCGTCGCCAAGCTCGTCTACGAGGGTGCGGCCCGCACCGGCAAGCGCGTGCAGGCGCTCGGCGGCGCGAAGAACCACATCGTCGTGATGCCCGACGCGGTCATCCCGCAGACGGTCAGCGGGATCATCGGGTCGGCCTTCGGCGCGGCGGGACAGCGCTGCATGGCGGGCTCGGTCGTCGTCACCGTCGGTGAGGCCCACGAGGCGCTCATGCCGCCGCTCGTCGAGGCCACGCGGGCATTGAGCGTGGGCGACGGGATCGACGAGGCGACCGACGTCGGGCCGGTGATCTCGTGCGCCGCGCGCGACCGGATCGCCGGTTGGATCGATCGTGCGGTGACGGACGGTGCGACGCTCGCCGTCGATGGTCGCGGCGCCGGTGCCGGCCTGCCGGATGAGGGTGCCTACCTCGGTCCCACGATCCTCGACGCGGTGACGGCAGACATGGCGGTCGCTCAGGAGGAGGTCTTCGGCCCCGTGCTGACGATCATCCGGGCCGCGTCGCTCGACGAGGCGATCGACATCGTCGGCCGCAGCCGATTCGGCAACGGGACGTCGATATTCACCGAGTCCGCCTCGGCGGTCCGGCGCTACCGCCACGAGGTGCAGGCCGGGATGGTCGGAGTCAACATCGGTGTCGCCGCGCCCGTCGCCTTCTTCCCGTTCTCGGGCTGGAAGGACTCGTTCCTCGGGGATCTGCACGCGCACGGGACCGACGCGGTCGACTTCTTCACCCGCAAGAAGACCGTCACGAGCCGCTTCTTCTCCGATGGTCAGGGGCACGGGGCCTACTTCGTCGAGCGCTGAAGGCGCGCCGGCACGCGTGGCGGCGGTCGGGCGCACGTAGCCGTCCGGAGCCGCGTCTACGTTGCCTGCGTGATCCGGATGTTGAACGCGCCGCCGTTCACCAGGAAGGGACGCGGCGGCAGCGAGGCCGCTCCGGGTCAGGGCCAGGGCCCAGCGTCCGCGCCCCGGGCGCGGCGCGCCGCCGAATCTCCCCCCTCGGCGGCGCGCCGCACCAACCCGGCGCGTTCGTGGGCTGAGCGGGGCGGCCGCCGCCGCGCCGCGACCCAGCCGACGAAATGAAATGGTGGGCGGGCGATGACGACGACCGGCAGCACGGCCACGGCGTCGAGCGCGCCCGTGCGCGAGCGCCTGGTGCTCGGCACGCTGATCCTCGTCGCGGGCGTCGCCAACCTCAACCTTGCCGTCGCCAACGTCGCGCTGCCCGACATCGGCAAGGCGTTCGACGCCAGCCAGACGTGGCTCAACCTGGTCGCGGTCGGCTACTCGCTCGGCCTCGCCGCCTCGGTCCTGTATCTCGGCGCGCTCGGCGACCGCTACGGGCGCAAGATGATGCTCGTGATGGGGATGGCGCTGTCGATCCCCGCCTCGCTTGCAGCCGCGCTGGCGCCCTCGATCGAGGTGCTGTTCGTCGCGCGCGTGGTCGGCGGCCTCTCGGCCGGCATGGCCTTCCCGACGACGCTGGCGCTGATCACCGCGCTGTGGTCGGGCCCGGCGACGGACCCGGTCGATCGCGCTCTGGTCGGCGATCGGCGGGGCGATCGCTGCGCTCGGCCCGCTGGTCTCGGGTGCGCTGCTCGAGCAGTTCGAGTGGGGCTCGGTCTTCATCGTCACGCTGCCGCTCGCCGGCGTGGCTTTGCTGGCGGCGCTCCGTTACGTGCCGGCGCACGTCAACGAGGGGACCGAGCCGGTCGACAACCTCGGCGGCATCCTGTCGGTGCTTCTCGTTGCGGCGCTCGTGCTGGCGATCAACTTCGCTGCCGGTGCCGGGCGAGACGGCGCTCGTGCTGGGTCTGGCCGCCTTGGCGCTGGCGGCCGGCGTCGTCTTCCTGATCCGCGCAGCGCCGCGTCGCGGTGCCGCTCTACGACCTGCAGGTCGCGGGGCGGCGGATCTTCTGGGTCGCGGCGTGCGCCGGGATCATCGTCTTCGGCTCGCTGATGGGGGCGATGTTCATCGGCCAGCAGTTCCTGCAGAACGTGCTCGGCTACTCCACGCTCGACGCGGGTCTCGCGATCCTGCCCGCAGCGGTCATGATGGTGATCGTCGCGCCGCGCTCGGCCAAGCTCGTCGAAGCGCGCGGCGCGCGTTTCACGCTGCTGATCGGCTACGCTGTTCTGCGTACTGGGCTTCCTGACGATGCTGCTGCTCTGGAGGGAGGACATCGCCTACTGGAAGGTCGGGCTCGGCTACGCGCTGATCGGGATCGGCGTCGGCTTTGCGGGCACCCCGGCCTCGCGCTCGCTGACCGGCTCGGTGCCGGTCAGCCGTGCGGGGATGGCATCGGGCACCGCCGACCTCCAGCGTGACCTCGGCGGGGCGATCATGCAGTCGATCCTCGGGGCGCTGCTGACGGCCGGGTACGCCTCAGCGATCAGCGCCTCGATCGCGGCCGCACCGAACAAGGACAAGATCACCGACAGCGTCCAGACCGAGCTGACGAAGTCCTTCTCCAGTGCGGAGGCGACGGCGGAGCAGTACCCGCAGTACGCGAGCCAGATCACCGCGGCCGCCAAGTCGGCGTTCCTCCAGGGGGACGAGTGGGCGTACCTCGCGGGGATCGTGGCGATCGTGATCGGCGCCGCGCTCGTGTTCTTCAGATTCCCCGGCAAGGACGAGGAGGACCGGCTGCTGCACTCCTACCACCAGCAGGATCTGGGCGCGGGCGCCGCCTCCGCCGAGCCGCAGCCCGTCTGAGCGTCCTCGCGGCTGCGGGTACCGCTAGGCTTGCCGCGGACCGTGCTAGGCGGGGAGGTAGCGGTGCCCTGTCGCTCGCAATCCGCTCTAGCGAGGCCGAATCCCCTCTCGAGGGGTGGGCCTGCGGTGTCGCCACGTCGAGTAGGGCGTTGATGGCCCGGGTCCCGCGCGACGTCGAGCCGTGAACCAGGTCAGGTCCGGAAGGAAGCAGCCTTAAGCGGCCCCCGGCGGGCGTAGCGGGAATCCCCGAGCCGGAGTCCTGTCCCGGCGCCGGTGCCCGCGGGATCCGCTTCGAAAGAGGGTGCACGGTCCACTTCGCGCCGTCGGCGGGTGCTCAGCGCTCGAGCGTCGCGCAGCGCTCGTAGACACGCCACGAGCGGTTGCCTCCGGCGAGCCGGAAGCCTGCCGGAGGTGGCGGGACCAGCCTGCGCAGGTCGCGCCGGTCGAGGATGTAGTCGCGTGCCACGCCGGCGCCGGCGGGCTGAACGTACTGGCCGCGGGCGATCGGCCCGCGCTGCAGGCTGACGACCTCGGTCGGCGGCAGGTCGAGCCACAGCGCGAGCAGCGGGATCGGACGGTGGTTGGGAACGCCCGTCGGCAGGCACGAACGGGAGATCAGGCCAGGGGGCCGGCGCACGAGTGCGCGCAGGTCGTCCTGGATCGAGTCCTGGCGTTGGAGCGCCTGCCGCAGCCCGTCGATCCGGTCGACCTGGGCGGGCACGAAGGCGGCGAGCAGGACGATCGTCAACAGCCCGAAGGCGGCCCACGGCCTGCGGCGCGCGTCGCCTTCGGGCAGCGTCATCCAGCCGAAGGCCCCTGCGCCGCAGAGGATCGCTCCGATCGTCGCCGGCAGCAGCAGGTAGCGCCCGAGGATCGGCAGGCCGGACGCGGCCAGGACGCAGAACGCGGCGAGGCCGAGCAGCGCTGCGCCGACCGCCAGCCGTGCACGGTCGCGCAGCCACAGCCACGCGAACACGAGTCCTCCGGCGGCGCCGATCAGCACCGGCTCACGCAGGATCTCGCCGATGCGGCGCGGCACGGTGCCCGGCACGTCGTCGAGTCCCGTCACCCGCCCCAGTTCGCGCGCCGTGTCGCGCGTGCCGGTGAGCGAGTGCAGCGCGTCGCCGGTGACGATCAGGTCGCTCAGGGCCCACAGCAGCGGCCCGCTCGCGGCGATCGCGGCCAGTCGCGCGAGCCGCCCCAGATCGAACCCGCCGACGGCGAGGTACGCCAGATAGGCGGCGGAGAAGAGCCACGCCTCGGGCCGGATCAGTCCTGCGACGGCGAGCAGCACGAGAACGGGTGCACCGGCGCGCGGGCGCCGCGTCTCGACGAGCAGCGCGCCGAGGACGAGCACGAGGTAGGGGATGTCGATGTACGCGCGCGCGCCGAAGTCGAGCACCGGACGCCGCGTCAGGATGATGGCCGCCGCGAGCGCGCCGGCCCACGGCCCGAACCAAGCCGTGCCGAGCGCGTATGTGACCATGCCGAGAGCCGCGAGCGCCAGGAAGGCGAGCACGAGCGTGGCAGTGGTCGCCGCCTGCCCGTGCACACCGGCGTCGCTCGCCAGGCTGAGCGGCGACAGCAGGACGCCGAGCAGCGTCCCGAGCGGGTGGGGAGTGGGTGCCAGCGGCACGTCGAGATCCGGTGACCGTCCCTCGACGATCTCGCGCCCCCAGACGAGCGAGTAGAGCGTGTCGTAGTTGACGAGCCCCGTCCCCGCGAGTGCCAGCAACCCCGCGGCGAGCGCCGCGAGGCCCACTGCAAGCCGGGCGGCACGGGCGGCCGAGCCGTTGCGCGCGGTCCTCACGCGCGCGGCAGCTCCGCGAGCGCCGCCAGCATCTCGCGCGAGGCTCGCTCCCCGAGCTCCAGCGCCTCGAGCCGGTAGCTCTCGTTCGGCGCGTGGATGTCGTCGGCCGCGACGGCGAATCCCGTCACGACGACGGGGATTCCCTTCGCCGCCAGGTCCGCGACGACGGGGATCGAGCCGCCGCTGCGGGTCAGCGCGCAGCGCATCCCGGTGGCGCGCTCGATCGCGCCCCGCGCGAGCACGATCGCCGGCTCTGCGGCGTCGGTCAGCGCCGGTGCCGCCGTCTTCCAGCTCGCCTCGAGCTCGGCGCCGTCGGGCAGCGCCGAGCGCAGCAGGCCGTCGAGCACCGCCCTCATCCGCTCCGGGTCCTGCCGCGGCGCCAGCCTCATCGACAGCACCGCGCGCGCTTGGGCGGGCACGATCGTCCGCGCCTCGCCGGCAGCGATCAGGTTCACGTCGAGCGAGGCGTCGGCGCCGTTGCGCTCGCGGTACGAGGAACCGGAGTCCGCGGCCGCTGCGTGCGCCCCGACCTCGGCCAGCACGTCAGCGCCGCTGCGCAGCTCCGCCCACGATGCGATCTCGTCGGCGGCAGGCGCAACGATCCCCTCGCGCAGCTCGGCGCGCAGCCGTCCGTCGGGTTCGGGGAGAACCTGTGCGAGCGCAGCGTGAAGCACGTGGACCGCGTTGAGGACGCTTCCGCCGTAGATCCCCGAATGCAGGTCGCGCGGCTGACAGTCCACGCGAACATCGGCCATCACCATTCCGCGCAGCCCCAGCGTGATCGCCGGAGTGCGCTCGTCCTCCATCGCGCCGTCCATGACGATCGCCGCATCGGCCCCGCGCCCGTCGGCCGCCACCCACTGCGCGACGGCCGCCCCTCCGCTCTCCTCCTCGCCTTCGACGAGCACGCGCACGTTCACCGGCAGCGAGCCTTCACGCGCCATCTCGCACGCCGCGTGAAGCAGCGGCAGGAAGTTGCCCTTGTCGTCGGAGGCCCCGCGCGCGTAGATGCGACCGTCGCGCACACTCGGCTCGAACGGCGGCGTGGCCCACGCCGCCGGATCGCCGACCGACTGCACGTCGTAATGGCCGTAGATCAGCACCGTCGGCGCCTGGGAGTCGGCTGCCGGCAATTCGCCGACGGCGATCGGATTGCCGCCGAAACGCTCGTCAAGTGCGGCCTCGCCGCCGGCCGCGCGCACGTGATCGCAGATCCGCTCAGCGGCGCGGCGCAGGTCCGCTGCGCTGCCCTCGCCGGTCGAGATCGAGGGGATTCGCAGCCAGTCCAGGAGGTTCGCGCGCAGCGCCTCGTCCATGCCGCGGGACCCTACTCGCGCCGTCACGGGGCTCGCCGCCCAGGTACGTACACTGGCCGTCCGTGTCCGCCGGCCCCTCGCTCTATCGCCGCCATCGCCCGCGCACCTTCGCGGACGTCGTGGGCCAGGAGCACGTCGTGCGCACGCTGCGCAACGCGATCGAGCAGGGCAAGGTGCACCACGCCTACCTGTTCGTGGGATCGCGGGGTACCGGCAAGACCTCGATGGCGAAGATCCTCGCCGCGTGCCTGAACTGCGAGAGCGGCCCGACCGTCGAGCCGTGCGGAACCTGCGAGTCGTGTGTGGCGATCCAGACCGCGACCTCGCTCGACGTCATCGAGATGGACGCCGCGTCGAACAACTCCGTCGACGACATCCGCGACCTGCGCGAGAGCGTCGCCTTCGCGCCCGTCTCGGGCCGCTCGAAGGTCTACATCCTCGACGAGGCGCACATGCTCTCGCCGCAGGCATGGAACGCGTTCCTCAAGACGCTCGAGGAGCCGCCGCCCAACACGATCTTCGTGCTCGCGACGACGGAGGCCGGCAAGGTTCTTCCGACGGTCGTCGACCGCTGCCATCGCTTCGACTTCGCCCGGCCGACCGTCGAGCAGCTCTCGCGGGTGCTGCGCCGCGTCGCCGAACAGGAGTCGATCTCGATCGCGCCCGACGCGCTCGCGCTGCTCGCACGGCACGCCACGGGATCCTTCCGCGATGCGCTCGGCACGCTCGAGCAGCTCGTCACCTACACCGGCAGCGACATCGCCGCCGCAGACGTGCTCGCGGTGCTCGGTGCCGCCGACGAGGACGTCCTCTTCGGCGCGCTCGATGCGGTCGCCACCCACGACGCGACGGCGGCGCTCGACGCGGCGGCGCGTTTCGCCGCGACCGGCCGTGACCTGGCGATCGCCGTGCGCGACCTGGAGATCCACGCCCGCGAGCTGCTGGTCGTCCGCACGCTCGGCCGCGTTCCCGACGAGCTGCGCGTGACGCCCGAGCGTGACGAGCGCCTCGCGGCGCAGGCGCAGCGCGTTCCCGCTGGCGACCTGGTGCGCCTGCTCGAGCTGCTCGCGTCGGCGCTTCGCGCGATCAAGGATGGTGCCGACCCGCGCACGCATCTGGAGCTGGCGCTCGTGAAGACCGCGACGCCGGAGGTCGACGCATCGACAAAGGCGCTGCTCGCCCGGATCGCGCGGCTCGAGGGCTCGGGTGTCCCAGGTCGCGACGCGCCGCCGGTGCTCGGAGGCGGCGCGCCGCAGCCCGCCGTCGTACACGAGGCACCGTCGGCGCCCGCACCTGAGCCGCCGCCGGCTTCCCGGTCGTCAGTCGACGCCGCCGCGCGCAGCGGCGACGTCCCGCCCGCCGTGGCCGCCGGACCCGCCATCCCGGAGCCTGTCGCCGCCGCGCGCCCGCATAAGCCGTCCGCCGCCGCACCCGGGCAGGCCGCCGCTCCCGCACCAGCACAGGCCGCCGCTGTCACCGCGCCCACGATCGAGGTCGTGATCGAGGTCTGGCCCGCGATCCTCGAGACGGCGGGCGCCGACTCCTCGATGCTCGGCGCAGCGCTCAGCAGCGCCCGCCCGGTGGAGATCGTCGACGGCGCGCTGGTGATCGCATTCCCGCCGTCCGAGGTCTTCAACCGCCGCATCGCGGCGGAGAACGCCGAGCACCGTCGCATTCTGGGCGAGGCGCTGGCGGCGTTCACCGGCGCCGCCCTGCGGCTGGCGTATGAGATACGCGAGATCGAGAGCGCGGCCGCCGCCTCGCCGCTGGCGGGTGACGAGCTGGTTGCGCGGCTCGTGCAAGAGTTCGACGCCGAGGAGATCGTCCCCGACCCCTCCGAGGAGACCGACTGATGCCGCAGCCGCCCAACATGCAGCAGATGATGCGCCAGGTCCAGAAGATGCAGCAGGACATGCTGGTCGCCCAGGAGCAGCTCAAGCACGAGGAGGTCGAGGCATCGGCCGGCGGCGGGATGGTGACCGTGCGGATAACCGGCGATCTGCAGGTGAAAGCGGTGACGATCGACCCCGACGCGATCGATCCGGAGGACCCCGAGCTGCTTCAGGACATGGTGACGGCGGCCGCCAACGAGGCGATCCGTTCGGCGCAGAAGCTCGCCGAGTCCAAGCTCGGCGGCGTCGCGGGCGGTCTCGGCGGCCTCGGCCTCCCGGGGATGTGACAGCGGCGCGACTGCTGCCCGCGTCCGTCAGAGCCTCGTGCACGCCGCCCCAGTCCAGCGCCTGATCACGGAGCTCGCCAAGCTTCCGGGAATCGGCCCGCGCACAGCCCAGCGCCTTGCCTTCCACATCCTGCGCACCGATCCGCAGGACGCCGTCCTGCTCGCCGACGCGATTCGTGAGGTGAAGGAGCGGATCGGCTTCTGCGAGGTCTGCTTCAACCTCGCGGAGGGCCCGCGCTGCACGATCTGCCTGGACGAGCGTCGCGACCCCTCGCTGATCTGCGTGGTCGAGGAGCCCGGCGACGTGATCCCGATCGAGCGCACGCACGAGTTCCGCGGGCGCTATCACGTGCTCGGCGGCGCGCTGTCGCCGATCGACGGCGTCGGCGCCGAAGACCTGCGAATCGACGAGCTGTATGCGCGGATCGAGGCCGCCGACCCCGCGGTGCGTGAGGTCGTGCTCGCGACCAACCCGACGACGACCGGCGAAGCGACCGCGCTCCACGTCGCGCGGGCGATCCACGAGCGCATGGCGGACGTCGCCGTGACGCGTCTGGCATCCGGCCTGCCGGTGGGCGCGGACCTCGAGTACGCCGACGAGGTGACGCTCGGCCGGGCGATGATGGGCCGGCGCGAGCTGTAGCGGGCCCCGCGCCCCAACGTATCCTTGACCGCTCGATGAGCATGGGCACGATCGTCATGAAGTTCGGCGGCACCTCCGTCGCCGACGCCGAGCGCCTCAAGCGCGCGGCTGGACGGATCGTGCGCAGGCGCGAAGAGGGCTACCGCGTCGTGGCCGTGCTGTCGGCCCGCGGCAAGGAGACCGACCGCCTGATCGACGATGCGTTCGAGGTCTCCGCGAACCCTGACCCGCGCGAGATGGACATGCTCCTGTCGACGGGCGAGCGCGTCTCGTGCGCGCTCTGCGCGATGGCGATCAACGACCTCGGCCACCGCGCGATCTCGCTGACCGGCTCACAGGCCGGCATCGTCACCGACACCTCGCACACCAAGGCGAGGATCCTCGACGTCCGCGCGGACCGCATCATGGAGGCGCTCGACGAGGACAACATCGTGCTCGTCGCCGGCTTTCAGGGCGTCTCGACCTCGCGCGACGTGACGACGCTGGGCCGCGGCGGATCCGACACGACGGCCGTCGCGCTCGCTGCGGCCGTCGGCGCGGAGGTCTGCGAGATCTACACCGACGTGCCCGGCGTCTTCAGCGCCGACCCGCGGATCGTGCCCGACGCGCGCAAGCTGAGCGTCGTCTCGTTCGAGGAGATGCTCGAGATGTCCGCCTCGGGCGCGGGCGTGCTGCAACTGCGCAGTGTCGAGTACGCACGCACCACGGCGTGCGCATCCACTGCCGATCGAGCTTCGACGACGGTCCCGGTACCGTTGTCCTGTCCGAGCAGGAGACCATGGAACACCCGCTCATCACAGCCGTCACCCACTCGACCGGCGAGGCCCGCGTCACGCTGCTCGGCGTTCCCGACACGCCGGGAGCCGCCGGGCGGATCACGACGGCGCTGGCCGAGGCCGGCGTCAACATCGACATGATCATCCAGAACGAGCCGGAGTCGCCCGGTTCGCCCGCGGACATGTCGTTCACGGTTCCGCGCGACGATCTGCGCGCCGCCGGCGGGGCGCTCGAGCCGCTGAAGGACGAACTCGGCATCCACGCCATCGCCACGGACGAGGCGATGGGGAAGGTGTCGATCGTCGGCGCCGGAATGAAGACGCACCCCGGCGTCGCGGCGAAGGTCTTCACGGTTCTCGGCGACAGCGGCATCAACATCGAGATGATCTCCACGTCGCCGATCAAGATCTCCTGCGTGATCCAGGGCGATCGCGTACCCGATGCCGTCCGCGCGCTGCACGGCGCCTTCGAGCTCAGCGGCGACGACACGATCCGTCCCGAGCAGCCGTTCGGCGAGTACGCCTCATGAGGATCGCCGTCGTCGGCGCGACCGGGGCGGTCGGCCAGATCATCCTGCGCACGATCGAGCGCCGCGGACTGCCCGCGAGCGAGGTCGTCCCGTTCGCGAGCGAGCGCTCGGCCGGCCGCGATCTCCCCGGCTACGGGACGATCCAGCCGCTGAGCGACGAGACGGTCGGCGGCTACGACCTGGCGCTGTTCAGCGCCGGCGGCGGAACTTCGCGCGCGTGGGCCGAGCGTTTCGTCGCGGGCGGCGCCGTCGTCGTCGACAACTCGTCGGCGTGGCGCATGGACCCCGATGTCCCGCTCGTCGTCAGCGAGGTGAATCCGCACGCGATCGACCGTGCGCGCAAGGGGATCGTCGCCAACCCGAACTGCACGACGATGGTCGTGATGCTTCCGGCCAAGGCCCTGCACGATGTCTTCGGAATGACGGCGATGGTCGCGACGAGCTACCAGGCGGCGGGCGGCGCAGGACAGAAGGGCATCGACGAGCTCGCCATGCAGGTGCCGGTGCTGCACGAGGACATCGCGATGCTGGTCAGCGACGGCGCACAGGCCGCCGCGCGGGTGGAGCACCGCGTCCATGAGAACACGCTCGCCTACAACGTGGTGCCGCTGCTCGGCGCGCTCGGCGACAACGGCTACACCGACGAGGAGATGAAGCTCCAGAACGAGAGCCGCAAGATCCTCGACCTGCCGGGTCTCTCGGTGAGTCCGACGTGCGTGCGCGTGCCGGTGATGGTCGGCCACGCGATCCAGGTGCGCGCGAGCTTCGAGCGCGCCGTCGACGTTCGCGAGGCATTGGCCGCGCTCGAGGCGTTCCCGAACCTCGTGGTCAGGACGCGCCGACGCCGCTGGAGGCGGCCGGGCGCGACGAGACGTTCGTCGGCCGCGTTCGTGCCGACCTGGCGGACCCGCACAGCCTCAACTTCTTCGTCGTCGGCGACAACCTGCTCAAGGGCGCCGCGCTGAACACCGTGCAGCTCGCTGAACTGGCGGTCGAGCGCGGGCTCGTGGGCACGCGCGCCTAGAGTCGGCGCGCCGGGTCAGCCGCAGACGTCGGTCAGCCGTTCGAGCCTGCGGTGGGCCTCGACGCCGACGTGCACGGCGCCACGCTCGCGGGCGCTCGCCGGGGGCCGCTGCAGCATCTCGAGGAACTCGGCGGGCAGGCGCTTGCGCGCCCGTCTCACCTCGACGCCGACGGTCCGCCCGGTCGGCAGGTCGAACTCACGCATGCCGCTGGCGATCTCCTCGTCAACGGCCGATTGGGGGTCGTAGTCCTCGAATCGCAGCCAGGCGATGTCCGCGCGCGGGTCGTAGTGCCCCTCCAGACGCATGCCTCTCGAAGTTACCGCGATCGAGCTCCGAACATATACCCCGGGCGGGTACATCTGGACGCATCCTGAAGATAAACGAGCGCTCCGTGCGGGAAAGCGAGGAGAAGCCCTCAACGGCGACGGCGATCGCGCCGCCGCGCCCGCTACCAGCCGCTGCCGTCCGCGCCGACGCCGGCGACCACCGACTGCGACCAGTCGATCACCGAGGTCGGCTTCACGACGTGCCGCTGAAGTCCGAGTTCCTTGGGGTTGAGCCCGAGGGCGAGCCCGACGAGCTGGGGCAGATGAAGCACCGGCATGTCAAGCGTGCGGCCGGCCTGGCGTGCCGCGAGCGGCTGTTGCAGGTCGAGGTTCAGGTGGCAGAGCGGGCACGGCGTGACCAGGCAGTCGGCCTCGGCGTCCATCGCGTCGCCGAGGTGCCGTCCGGCCTGCGTCAGCGAGGCGGCCTTGTTCATCGTGATGATCGGGAAGCCGCAGCACTTGTGCGAGCCCGCGTAGTCGATGACCGTGCCGCCGAGCGTCTCGACGACCTGCGCCAGGTACGAGTCGCGCGGGTTGTCCGCGTCGATGCCGAGGCGGTCGGTCGGGCGCACGATGTAGCAGCCGTAGAACGGGCCGACCTTCAGGTCGGTCAGCGGCCGCTTCACGCGGGAGCGCAGCTCGGGGAGCCCGATCTCCTCGACCAGCACCCAGAGGAAGTTCTTGTTGACGATCCCCTGCTCGTAGCTGAGCCCCTCGCCGGAGAGCGTTCCGTTGACCTGCGTGCGGTACTCGGCGTTCGCGTCGAGGCGCTCCTGGCACTCCGACTGGGCGCCCTGGCAGGTCGAGCAGATGTTCATCATCAGATCGGCGCCCTTGCCGATCTCCTGCTGGGCGAGCGCAAAGGTGCGAGCGTTGAGCGTGTCAGCCAGCTCCTGGCTGTGCTCGGCGATCACGCCGGCTCCGCAGCAGTTCGCGCGGTCAAGCTCGACGAGCTCGATGTCGAGCAGCGGCGCGACCTGCGCCATCGACCCGTGGAGCTCGGGGGTGAAGCCGCGGCTCACGCAGCCGGGCCAATAGGCGACCTTCATTCGTTGTCCTCGTCACTGCCGGTGATGTACAGGTTCAGCTCCACGCGCTCGTCGCGTCCTTCGACGGTCTCGTAGATCTTCTTCACGCCCTCCGGCGCCTTGTGCTGGTGAAGCAGCGCCTTTGCGGGCGTGACCTTGCGGCGCAGCAGCGCGATCGTGATCACGGGGAGCGAGCCGACCAGTTCCGGGACCGCGCGCGGATGGAACTTCCCGCCGTACGAATCCGGCAGCAGGTCGGCCTCGTGAAGCAGGCCGTTGCGCTCGATGTTGGTCACGAAGGCGTGCTCGTGGCGATAGCCGTTGTTGCGGTCCTCGATGCCGTGGTCGTTGCCCGCGATCCGCCGCAGGCGCATGATCTGGCTCATCGGCGCGACGCCCTTGGGGCACGCGTCGATGCACTTGAAGCAGTGCGTGCAGGTGTAGATGCCGTGCTCGTCCTCGGCCAGGTCCTTGAGGCGCTGCTCGTGCTTGGCATCACGCGGGTCGCCGACGAAGCGGTAGGACTTGGCGAGCGCCGCCGGACCGACGAACAGCGGATCGACCTCCATCGACAGGCAGTCCGAGACGCACGCGCCGCACTGGATGCAGGCCATCGACTGGGTCACGTCGATCATCGACTCGCGCGGCACGACGTACTCGCGCTCTGGAATCGGCTCCTTGTTGATGAGCCACGGCGTGACGCGCTGGATCTTCTTCCAGTGGACCGCGTCCATGTCGACGATCAGGTCCTTGATGACGGGCATGTTGCCCATCGGCTCGACCTCGATCACGCCGTCCTTCGCGCTCGCCAGCGCGGAGTCGAGGTGCTTGTGGCAGGCGAGGCCGGGCCTGCCGTTGACGCGCACGCCGCAGGATCCGCAGATCGCGCCGCGGCAGGAGCAGCGGATGCCGATCGAGCCGTCGGTCTCGTTCTTGGCCTGCAGGATCCCCTCCAGCACGGAGCGGTGCGGCTCGAGATCGACCGTGTGCTCGTCCCAGTACGGAGCCTGCCCGGACTCGGGGTCGTAGCGGCGGATTCTCAGCTTGAACTCAGCCATCTCGGTCCTCTGTCGTGGGCTAGTACTTGCGCTCTTCCGGTTGCCACTGGGTGATCGTGACGGGGGAATAGGAGACGTTGGGGGTCTCGTCGCCGTTGCGCGAGATGTCGATGTGCTTCAGCCACTCTTCGTCGTTGCGGCCTGGGTAGTCGGTGCGGAACTGCGCTCCGCGTGACTCCTTGCGCTCGATCGCGGCGACGACGATCGCCTCTGCGCAGTCCAGCATGTAGTCCAGTTCGATTGCGCCGAGCACGTCCTGGTTGAAGACCGTTCCCTTGTCGTCGACGTAGGCGGTCCTGGCCTCGTCCTTGAGCCGGCGCACGACCTCGTGCGCCTGCCCCAGGCCGGCCTCGTCGCGGATAGACGGCGACGTGACGGTTCATCGTCGTGCCCAGCTCGTCCTTGATCGCTGAGATCCGGCGGCCGGTCTTCGGGCGATCGAGGATGTCGGCGATCATCTCCTCGTCGCGCCTGCGGGTCGCGTCCGAAGGGGTCGGCATCGGCATGCCTGCGGCCCGGTCCGCGGCGTGTTCGCCGGCGCGCCGGCCGAAGATCAGCGTGTCGAGCAGCGAGTTGGCGCCCAGGCGGTTGCCGCCGTGGACCGAAACGCATGCGACCTCGCCGGCGGCGTATAGGCCGGTCACGGGTGTCGCGCCGTTGATGTCGGTCTTCACGCCGCCCATGATGTAGTGCGCGCCGGGCTGGATCATGATCGGATCCTTGGTGATGTCCACGCCCGCGAAGTCCTTGCCGATGTTCACGATCTCGCGCAGCGCCTCGAGCGTGCGCTTCTTCGGGACGACCGTGATGTCCAGGTAGATCCCCGTACCGTCCGGGCCGACGCCGCGGCCCTCGAGGATCTCGGTCTGCTCGGCGCGTGACACGACATCGCGCGAGGCGAGCTCCATCTTGTTGGGCGCGTACTTCTCCATGAAGCGCTCGCCCTCGGAGTTGAGGAGATGCGCGCCCTCGCCGCGAGCGCCCTCGGTGATCAGGAAGCCGTTCTCCGCGAGCGTGGTCGGGTGGTACTGGATCATCTCCATGTCCATCAGCGGCGCGCCGATCTGGTAGGCCTGCGCGATGCCGTCGGCGGTGCAGATCAGCGCGTTCGTCGTCGGCTTGAAGCACTGGCCGGCGCCGCCGGAGGCGAGGATCACGTTCTTGGCCGAGAACGTCTCCATGCGTCCGTCGCGGATGTTGCGCGCGACCGCGCCGACGCTGGTTCCCGCGTCGTCGAGCACGATCGAGGTGACGAACCACTCCTCGTAGCGGTCGATCACCTCGTGGTACTTCATGAGCTGCTCGTAGAGGACGTGCAGAAGCGCCTGGCCGGTGATGTCAGCGACGTACGCCGTGCGCTTCATCGAAGCGCCGCCGAACGCCCGCAGGTCGATCTCGCCGCTGTCGTTGCGGTGGAACGTGACGCCGATGTGCTCGAGGTGCATGACCTCCGCGGGCGCGTCGCGGCACATGATCTCGATCGCGTCCTGGTCGCCGAGGAAGTCGGAGCCCTTGACCGTGTCGTAGGCGTGCGAGCGCCAGTCGTCGGCGGGATTGATCGCCGCGTTGATGCCGCCGGCGGCCGCGACCGAGTGCGAGCGCACGGGGTGGACCTTGCTGAGGATCGCGACCGTCGCGCCCTTCTGCGCGGCGGCGAGGGCGGCGCGCTGGCCGGCGAGGCCGGCGCCGATGATGAGGACGTCGTGTGCGGGCATGCGTAGCTCTTGGGGGTTCGTTGCGGCGCGTCAGGGGTCCGGCGGAAGGACTCTATAGGGCCATGGCTGAGCGGTGGCAGGCGCCTCGGGCCGTGCGCTTGCAGGAGATACGGGCCGCGGCCGTCGGGATCGGTGGACGAGCCCGTCAGCCCTGAGGGGTCGCCGCGGCGGCGACTGCGCGCCCCAGTTGCTCGGCGGTCACAACGCCGCAGAGTCGCTGGTCAGCGTCGACGACCATGACCGCGCCGAGCCGCCGGACGGCCTCGAGCCCGAGCATCTCCTCGACGGGCGTGTCGCGCGGCACCGCCGCGTTTCTGTCGGCGCCCGCAGAGCCGATCAGCTCAGCCATCGTGAGTGCCGGCTGGCCGCCGCGGATCGCGACCTGGACCTGGTCCTCGTTGACCACGCCGCCGAAGCGGCCGAGTTCGTCGACGATGGCGAACCAGGGCCAGCGGTAGCGAAGGAAGTACTCGTCCTCGGCCTCGAGCGCGGTGGCCCGGGCCGGGATCGCGATCGGGTGCTCGTCCATCACATCGCCGGCCGTCACGCCGCCGAGTCGCTCGGAGAAGCGCGTCCCCGCGACTGCTCCGGTCGCCGCCGAGCCCAGGAACCAGCCGAGCAGGCCCAGCCAGAGGCCGTGACGATGATCGAGCCGTTGAGTGCGTACGAACACGCCGAGCCCGATCAGCATCCACGAGAAGACCTGGCCCAGCCGCGCGCTGAAACGCGTCCCGCGGTTGCGATCTCCGGTCACCTTCCAGGCGATCGCGCGGGCGATCCGGCCGCCGTCGAGCGGAAAGGCCGGCACCAGGTTGAAGGCGAGCAGGAACACGTTGACGACCGCGAGCCAGCCGATCAGCGCGACGCGCGGGGGTCGAGTCGACGTCCTGGAAGCTCGCCGTGTCGACCACGCCCGAGAAGCTGCGACCCGAGTGCCGCAGCACCGAGGCATGCGACCACGATCAGCGCCGTCACCGCGGGCCCGGCCGCGGCGACCTGGAACTCCTCCTTCGGCGTCTGCGAGTCGCGGCTCAGCTTGGCGACGCCGCCGAACAGCCACAGGTCGATGCCGGCGGTGTCGATCCCGTGGCGCCGGGCCATCAGAGCGTGGCCGAGTTCGTGCAGCAGCAACGAGACGAAGAACAACATCGTCGCCGACACGGCGATCAGGTACGCGGTGGTGTTGGACGACTCGGGAAGGACCTTCGTGAAGTAGTCCGACATCCAGTAGATCATCAGGAACAGGATCAGGAACCAGCTCGTGCTGGCACCGATCCGGATCCCGAAGACGCGGAACAGCTGGTGGCTGCGCTCGCCGAACACGAGCTCAATCGTAGGGGGCGCCCGGGCCGGCCCGGGGGATCAGTCCGCAGGCGTGTGACGAGCGACGATCGCGCCGAGGTCAGCCCCCGCCGGGAGGGTGCCGTAATGCAGCCCGCTGTCGCCTGCCAGGCGGGCCGCGCAGAATGCGTCGGCGACCTGGGGAGGCGCGTGCCGGACCAGTAGCGAGCCCTGGAGTGCCAGTGCCATCTTCTCGACGACGCGGCGTGCGCGGATCTCGATCGCCTCGACGTCGCCCAGTTCGCGTCGCAGATGATCGGTGAACGCGTCGAGGCGGGCGTCCGCACCGGCGGCGAGGTCGACCTCGGCGAAGAACGCGTCGAGCGCCGGCGGCGCCTGTGCAAGCGCTCGCAGCACGTCGAGTGCGATCACGTTGCCCGAGCCCTCCCAGATCGAGTTGAGCGGCGCTTCGCGGTACATGCGCGGCATTCCGGACTCCTCGACGAAGCCGACACCCCCGAACACTTCGAGCGCTTCGAAGGCGTGCTGCGGTGCGCGCTTGCAGACGTGGTACTTGCCGATCGCGGTGCCCAGGCGCTTGAGGTGGGCCTCGGCCTCGTTTCCGGGCGCGTCGTCATAGGCGCGTGCCATGCGCATCGCGAGCGCCGTGGCGGCCTCGGCCTCGATAGCGAGGTCGGCGAGGACGTTGCGCATCAGCGGCTGTTCGCTGAGCAGCCTGCCGAACGCCGAGCGGTGCGCGGCGTGCCAGCACGCCGCGGCCACGGCGGAGCGCATCCCCGCGGCCGCGCCGGAAATCGTGTCCAGGCGCGTGTGACCGACCATCTCGATGATCGTCGCGACGCCGCGCCCGGGTTCGCCCACCATCCGCGCCCAGGCGCCATGCAGCTCTACCTCGCTCGATGCGTTCGAGCGGTTGCCCAGCTTGTCCTTCAGGCGCTGGAGGTGGAATGCGTTGCGCGTGCCGTCCGGGAGCACCCGCGGCAGCGCGAAGCACGAGAGGCCCTCATCGGCCTGGGCGAGCACGAGGAACAGGTCGCACATCGGCGCCGATACGAACCACTTGTGGCCGACCAGCTCATACTCTGCGCCGCTGCCACCGCCGTTCAGCGGCGTCGCGACGGTGGTGTTGGCGCGCACGTCGGAGCCGCCCTGCTTCTCGGTCATCGCCATGCCGCACAGCGCCGAGCCCTTCTCGCTTGCGGGCCGCAGGTCAGGGTCGTAGCTCGTGGAGGTCAGCAGCGGCTCCCACTCGGCGGCGATCTCGGGCTGCATGCGCAGCGTGGGGATCGCCGCGCAGGTCATCGTCGTCGGGCAGGCGAACCCGGCCTCGGCCTGGGTCGCCGTCATGAACAGCGCCGCCCGCGCCGCGTGCGCGCCCTCCTGGTCGGTCCTCCACGGCAGCGCGTGCAGCTCGTCACGCACGCTCGCCGACATCAGCTGGTGCCAGGACGGGTCGAAGTCGACCTCGTCGATCCGGTTCCCATAGCGGTCATGGGTCCGCAGCACCGGTGTGTTCGTATTGGCGCGTTCGCCCCAGGCCATCGGCTCGCCGCCCCAGAACTCCCCGACCTCGATCGCGCGCTCGCGCGCCCAGCCGGCGCCCTCGCGCTCCAGCGCCTCGACGAGAGGCAGGTTGTCGAGGAACAGGTTGCGTCCGGTGAGCGGCGGTGGTTGATTCGAGACTTCGTGTGTATGGAAGGGCGAGTGCGGATGACGGGCGATCATGCGCACGAACGCTACTCCCGAACGCGTGCGCGAGCCACCACAGGTTTGCATCGTGTGCAGTGCGCCCAGATGCCGGGCTTCCTGCGGTCATCGCGCCTCGAGGGGTACCTGCGAGCCGTGGGCCTGCCGATCACCGGCGAACGGCCGCCGGTCGACACGAGCCGGTCCACTAGCCTGCGCCGCTCCACTCCAAAGGACACGCATGGCGAAGATCAAGGTGCAGAACCCGATCGTCGAGCTCGACGGCGACGAGATGACCCGCATCATCTGGCAGTTCATCAAGGACCAGCTGATCCTCCCGTACCTCGACGTCGACCTGAAGTACTACGACCTGGGCATCGAGAACCGCGACGCGACCGACGACCAGATCACGGTCGACGCGGCCAACGCGATCAAGAAGCACGGCGTCGGCGTCAAGTGCGCGACGATCACGCCGGACGAGGCGCGCGTCGAGGAGTTCGGCCTCAAGAAGATGTGGCGTTCGCCGAACGGCACGATCCGCAACATCCTCGGCGGCGTCATCTTCCGCGAGCCGATCGTCATCTCGCAACATCCCGCGCCTGGTCCCCGGCTGGACCAAGCCGATCGTCATCGGCCGTCACGCCTTCGGCGACCAGTACCGCGCCACCGACATCGTCGTCCCGGGCGAGGGCACGCTGACGCTGACCTTCACCCCGAAGGACGGCGGCGCAGCCGGTCGAGCTCAACGTCTACGACTTCCCCGGCGGCGGCGTCGCGATGGCGATGTACAACCTCGACGACTCGATCCGCGACTTCGCGCGCGCGTCGATGCGCTACGGCCTCGACCGCGGCTTCCCGGTCTACCTGTCGACCAAGAACACGATCATGAAGGCGCTACGACGGGCGCTTCAAGGACCTCTTCGCGGAGGTCTTCGACGCCGAGTTCAAGGCCGACTTCGAGGCCGCCGGCATCACCTACGAGCACCGCCTGATCGACGACATGGTCGCCGCCGCGCATGAAGTGGGAGGGCGGCTACGTCTGGGCCTGCAAGAACTACGACGGCGACGTGCAGTCCGACACCGTCGCGCAGGGCTTCGGCTCGCTCGGCCTGATGACCTCGCGTGCTGATGACGCCGGACGGCAAGACCGTCGAGGCCGAGGCCGCGCACGGCACCGTCACGCGCCACTACCGCCAGCACCAGCAGGGCAAGCCGACCTCGACCAACCCGATCGCGTCGATCTTCGCGTGGACGCGTGGCCTCGCGGCCGCGGCAGCATGGACGGCACGCCCGAGGTCACGGCGTTCGCCGAGACGCTGGAGCGGGTCTGCATCGAGACCGTCGAGAGCGGGCAGCATGACCAAGGACCTCGCGCTGCTCGTCGGCCCCGACCAGCCGTTGCAGACGACCGAGGAGTTCCTCGCGTCGATCGATGAGAACCTGCAGCGGGCGATGGCCTGAGCGGCTCGGTAGCTTGCACCCAAACCCACAGGAGATGAACTCTTGAGCACCCCCGCAAAGGTCACCGTCACCGGAGCCGCCGGCCAGATCGGCTACGCGCTGCTGTTCCGCATCGCCTCGGGCCAACTGCTCGGCCCCGACCGCCCGGTCCATCTGAACCTGCTCGAGATCCCGCAGGCCGTCAAGGCCGCCGAGGGCACGGCGATGGAGCTCGACGACTGCGCGTTCCCGCTGCTCGCCGGGATCGACATCCACGACGACCCGGTGAAGGCGTTCGACGGTGCCGACATCGGACTGCTGGTCGGTGCTCGGCCGCGTGGCCCGGGCATGGAGCGCGCCGACCTGCTCGAGGCGAACGGCGGCATCTTCGGACCCCAGGGCGAGGCGATCAACGCGGGCGCCGCGGATGACATCCGCGTGCTCGTGGTCGGCAACCCGGCGAACACGAACGCGCTGATCGCGCAGCGCAACGCGCCCGACGTTCCCGCGGACCGCTTCCACGCGATGACGCGCCTGGACCACAACCGCGCAATCGCCCAGCTCGCCCAGAAGACCGGAGCGACCGTCAGCGACGTCACGAACATGACGATCTGGGGCAATCACTCGACCACGCAGTACCCCGACCTGTTCCACGCCAGGGTCAAGGGCCGGCCGGCGATCGAACTGGTCGACCGCGAGTGGTACGAGAGCGAGTACATCCCGAAGGTCGCCAAGCGTGGCGCCGCGATCATCGAAGCGCGCGGTGCGTCGTCGGCGGCGTCCGCCGCGAACGCGGCGATCGACCACATGCACGACTGGGTCAACGGCACGCCCGAAGGTGACTGGGTGTCGATGTCGATCCCGTCCGATGGCTCCTACGGCGTTCCAGAGGGGATCATCTCGTCGTTCCCGTGCACGTGCGCGGGCGGCGGTTTCGAGATCGTCCAGGGGCTGGAGATCGACGACTTCTCGCGCGCGAAGATCGACGCGACCGCGGCCGAGCTGGTCGAGGAGCGCGAGGCTGTCGCCGGGCTCGGCCTTATCTAGGCCTACCGCAACTCCGGGAGGCCGCCGGCGTTATAGCCGGTGAGGCGCCTTCATCCCTCCAAGATGGTCAGTCAGGTCGAGGTGGCCGGCGCGACGGCGCCGGCCACCCAGACCATCTACGCAGCGTCCTTCGCGTGCCAACCGCGACCCTGCTTCTTGACCAGCCCGTCCTTCTCGAGCGCGGGCATCACGCGGTACAGGTAGTTCTGCTTGATGCCCATCGCGTCGGCGATCTCAGGAATCGTGATGCCCGGCCGGCTCTTCACCAGCTCGAGCGCCTGCTTGCCGCGCTGACCGCTGCCCTTGGGACGCCCGCGCTTGCCTCGCCCCGGCTTCGCCGGCGCCTTCCTGCGGCGCGTCGCTGCGCCGCGGCGCGTCTGGCCGGGCTTGGCCGCTGCCGGTCCCGCGACGCTCTGCAGCGCGGCCACGGCTGCTTCGAGACGGTGGAACTCGTCCACCGAGGGGCGCAGCTCGACTAGGCGCGCCTCCATCTCCTTGCGCTTCTGATCGACAAAGTCCGCCATGGTCTGTTCCTCCGGTCAGGTGCAGCGTGCTCCCCAGGAAACACACTAATGGTTTGTGTGACTCTACCAATAACCCGCGAATGGCTCGGGCTGGTTATGGTGAATCAGCAGGCGCACGCTCGCACAGCGTCTTGAGGCGCGCGAGCGTTTTCTGTGTCACGACCCTCGGCACGTCGCCGGCGATTGCCCGCTCGGCCACTCGTCCCAGCAGGCCGAGCGGAGGGTGGAACTCGTTGCGGTAGGAGAAGCGGGTACCGCCGTCTCGCTCCGCGAGGCGGTATTCGGTCTCCGCGCGTGACCCGGCAGGCCCGGCACCGTGCCATTCGGCGACTCTCAGCTCCTCACATCTGACCAGCTCCCACTTGACTCTGAAGGGCGCACCGCGCAGTGACAGCGTCTGGGTCATCTTGAAGCCCTGTCGCGGTGGACCGCTGTCGTGGCGGCCCAGATGGCGGTGAATCGTGACCCAATCACCGAGCCGCTCGGGGTCGAGCACTATCTCCCACACGCGCCGCGGGGGTGCGTCGATCTGGATCTCCGCAACGACCTCAGCCACGCGCGATCACCTTGCCGCGAGATCTTCCTCGCGCTCCCATTCGCCGAGTGCGCGCTCGACCGCGGAGTCGAAGCTGTGCAGGCGTACACCGAACAGCCGGCGCGCACTGTCGTCGCGCGGCAGCAGATCGCATTCGAGCCCCTCCATCAGCGGCGACACCAACTCGGCGTCCTCGCCCGCGATCGCTGCGGCCACGACGCTGGCTACGGGGGTCAGCGCGAACGGCAGGTCGATCCGCGGACGGCTGAGGAGCAGCGCATCGCGTATCCGCTCGACGATCTCGCCGTAGGTCAGCACGTCCGGTCCCGCGACATCGAGCGACAGCTGTCCGGCGACCTTCGGCGAGAGCGCCGCCTCGCGCAGATACGCGATGACATCACGTCCGTCGATCGGCTGCGTTCGGAAGCGGCTCCACGTGGGCAGGAGGGTCACCGGCGTGCGCTCGACGAGGCGAACGAGGAACCGGAATGACCGCGACCGTGCGCTGATGACGATCGACGCCCGCAGCGCGACTGACTCATCGGCCCCCTCCAGCAGAGCCTGCTCCACGGCCAGCCGGGAGCGCAGGTGACGAGAGGCCGCAGCGCCGCTGGGCACGAGGCCGCCGAGGTAGACGATCCTGCGGACGCCGGCCACGCGAGCTTCCGCTGCGAACCCCCGCGCTGCGGTCAGCTCCCGTTCAGCAAAGCTGCGGTCGTCGCTTGCCGAGGGCTCCATCGAATGGATCAGGTAGTAGGCGACGTCGACCCCGTCGAGCGCCTCGGCGACGCCTGCGCCACTCACGGCATCGCCGATCACGAGCTCATCGAAGCCCTCGCACCGCACTCGCGCCGCGTCGCGCGCGAACGCGCGCAGCGCGTGCCCCCGATCCGCGAGCTCGGGGATCAGTGTGCCGCCGATGGCGCCGCTTGCTCCGGTCACGAGGATCCGCACGGGGCGCCAAGGCTACGAGACGCGCCTCGCCCGAGCTGAAAACGCGGCGGATGCGAGATCACCCGATCGATGCCGGAAACGAAAAACGTGCGCTGTGCGAAGAGCGGCGTTGCACGGCCCGGCGACGCTGTGCTTCTCTGCCGATCGCACTACGACCGATCAAGGCAACGGGAGGCGACGGAACGCATGGCGAAGGGAAGGGCAGCAGCGCCGACGGTCTCCTGCGAGAACTGCTTCTTCCATCGCAACATGCTCTGCGCACTCAGCCTCGACGAGCCCTGCACGACCTACCGCCCGGACCATCCTGAGGGCCTGCGCCCGCCGAGCCAGATGCGCTTCGTCTTCCGCCAGGAGCGCCGCGGGATGGCGACCTGGGCGTTTCCCAGTGCTGCCGAGCAGGCAGCCCTCCACTCATCCTGAGCGGGTCTCGCGGGGCCTGGCGGCGTGCTCGGTCGCTCGCCTGCCCGGGCAGGCTTCGCTCCCTGTGTCCTTGCCAGGCGCCGCGAGCCCTCGCTCAGGACGGGCGCGCCTGGCGGCGTGCTCGGTCGCTCGCCTGCCCGGGCAGGCTTCGCTCCCTGTGTCCTTGCCAGGCGCCGCAGGCCCACGCTCAGGACGGCGCGGTGGTGGCGTCCTCGATGGTTGATGCCCTAGGCTGCTCGGCGGTGAGCCGGGAAGCCTGGTCGGCAGCACTCGTTGTCGACGCCGAGGGAGCCGGTTCGTGACGTTCGCAGTCGCTGTCTTCATCGCCGTTCTCGCGCTCATCGCGACGGAGCGTGTCGATCGCACGAAGGTCGCCCTTGCGGGCGCGGTGATCGTGCTGCTCGCGCAGACGATCGACCAGGAAGCCGCCATCGCGGCGATCGATTGGGCCACGATCGGCCTGCTCGTCGGAATGATGGTCGTCGTCAAGCTGACGGAGACGACCGGGCTCTACACCTACCTCGCGATCCGTGCGGGACAGGCGAGCAAGGGCCGTCCGCTGGCGCTGGTGCTGCTGCTCGGCGGTGCCACCGCGCTCCTGTCCGCGTTCCTGGACAACCTCACGACGGTCCTGCTGATGGTGCCGATCACGTTCCTGCTCGCTGATGCGCTCGACATCGACCCCATCCCGCTGGTCCTGATCGAGATCTTCGCATCGAACATCGGAGGCACGGCGACGTTGATCGGCGACCCGCCCAACATCCTGATCGCCGGCGCAACCGGTCTCAGTTTCTCCGAGTTCATCGTGAACCTCGCCCCCGTGGCGATCGTCACCTTCGCCGTCGTGATCGGGCTGCTCTACCTCTGGTACCGGAAACGACTGCGGATCGCGGACTCCGCACGCGACAGCGTGATGGCGCTCGATGCGCGCAAGGCGATCGAGGACATCAAGGAACTGAAGCGGCTGCTGCCGGTGCTGATCGGAACGATCCTGTTGTTCTTCGTGCACAAACCGCTTCACATCGAGCCGGCGACGGTGGCGCTCGCCGGCGCCGCGCTGATGCTGCTGCTCACGTCGCAGTCACTGGACAAGACGCTGGCGAGCGTCGAGTGGCCGACGATCTTCTTCTTCATCGGCCTGTTCGTGCTCGTCGGTGCGCTGGAGGAGACCGGCGCGATCGGAGAGATGGCCGATGCGATCGCGGATGTGACGGGCGGGGACCGCACCGCGGAGCTGCTGGGAATCACCTGGTTCAGCGCGATCGCCTCGGGGATCGTCGACAACATCCCGTTCACGACCGCGATGATCCCGGTCGTCGAGCAGCTCAACCAGGGCGACGACGATTCCTACTGGTGGTCGCTTTCCCTGGGTGCCTGCTTCGGGGGCAACGCGACGGTCATCGCCGCGGCGGCGAACGTCGCGGCCTCGGGCCTCGCCGACCGAGCCGGACGGCGCATCGGCTTCGTCGAATTCGCAAGACTCGGCATTCCCGTGACCTTCGTCTCGCTCCTGATCGCAACTGCCTACATCACGCTGCGCTACGTATGAGGGGAGACGCGCCGATGCCCAGGTCAATCATTGAGGAGACGATGCGCGAGGCGCCGGTCGTGTCGGTGTGGCAGCCCGTCTCGGACGCTCTGCAGGGCCTGATCGACTCAGGGCTCCCGGCGATTCCGATCGTCAGCGCGGACGGCCTGCTGTACGGCATCTTCGGCGAGCGGGAGTTCATCGCCGCGCTCTTCCCCGGGTATCTCGATCAGCTCGGCTACGCGGGCTTCGTCACCCACACGCTGGACGAGACGATCGATCGGCGGTCCGGGTGCGTCCATGAGCCGGTGGCGCGCTACACGAACACCGAGCACGTCGACGTGGGCGCTGACGCCGCCGACGCACAGATCGGCGAGATCTTCCTCCACCATCGCGTGCTGATCGTGCCGGTGACCGACAACGGGGCCGTCGTGGGCGTCGTGACGCGATCGGACTTCTTCAGGGCTCTCGCCGAGCGGGTCATGGATCATTCCGGCGGCTGAACGGGCTCCGCGGGTAGAGTCCCCGCACTCCGTGGAAGGACTGGGCGAAACATGCGGATAACGGTGCTGGGGAAGTCCCCCTCCTGGCAGGACGCGGGGGGAGCCTGCAGCGGCTACCTCGTCGAGGAAGGCGACACCCGCCTGCTCGTCGACTGTGGCAACGGAGTCTTCGCCAAACTGCGGGAGCGCCTGGAATACGTGGACGTGTCGGCAGTCGTCGTCACGCACATGCACGCCGATCACTGCCTGGATCTCGTGCCGTTCGCGTACGCGCTGACCTACTCGCCGCGCCAGCAGCCGGTGCCGGTCGCCGGCTACCCGGGGACGGCTACGCCGGCCCGCCCCGGACTTTTCGTGCCGCGCGGCGGGGTCGACGTCCTGCGGCGCCTGGGAGGACTGTGGGGGAGCGACAAGCTCATCGACACGGCGTTCGCGACGCAGGAGTACACCCAGGGCGACGAGATCCACGTAGGCCCGCTCCGGTTGCGTTTCGCACTCGTCCCGCACTACCTCCCGGCGTTCGCCGTCGAGGTCGCTCCGTCGGCGGGCCCCGCGCGCTGCATCTTCGGCTCGGACTGCAGCCCGAACGAGCAGATCGTCGAGTTCGCGCGCGATGCCGACCTGCTGTTTCTGGAGGCGACCCTGCCGCGCCCGGAGCGCGACGGCATCCGCGGGCACCTGACCGCGGCCGAGGCCGGCGAGCATGCCCGACGGGCATCCGCATCGCGGCTTGTGATCACGCACTTCTCTGACGAGCTCGACACGGAGCTCGCGCGCCGCGCCGCCGAGCAGGCGTTCGGCGACAGCGTGCTTGTGGCCGCCGAAGGGGCCGTGTACGAGGTCTGAGCCGCAGCAGCTCGACCTGATCGCCGTGCGTCTCGCGAACCGCCCGGTGGGGATATGCTCGCAGGAGAAGCCGAACGACGGGAGACGACGCATGGCACGATCCGGCAACCCCTCCAAGACGGTCCAGGAGCTATTGGACCACCCCTACGTCAAGCGAGCGCTCGAGGATCCCGAGGTTCGCGACAACGCCAAGACCGCGTACGAGGCGGCGCAGGCGGCGTACGAGCGTCTCAAGAAGGAGAGCAACCTCGCGTCGGCGGTGTTCGACGACAAGAAGCTGCATCGCGAGCTGAAGGCGACCGGCAAGTCGATCGCGACCGCCCGCGAGCATCTGATCGACAAGCCGCGCAAGCGCCGCCGCGGGCGGTTCCTGCTGCTGACGGCCGTCGGCGCCGCGCTGGCGATCGCCCTGAGCGAGGGACTGCGCAACAAGCTCCTCGACGCGCTCTTCGGGGCCGAAGAGGAGTTCGACTACGTGTCGACGACCGCTCCGCCGCCGGCCCCTGCGGCAGCGGCCGCCGCACCGGAGCCCGAGGCTCCGGCAGCCGCCTCGAAGAAGTCCGGCGGTTCGAAGAATGCCTCGAAGGAAGCGGCCGAGGACGCTGAGGCCGCCGCCACGAGCTCCGACTGACGTCTGCCCGCCCGGGTGCTGGCCGGCCGGTCGGCCGGCTGGCTAGCATCCGCGCGGATGGAGGCATCGGCCACTGCGCGGACGATCGAGAGCGAGAAGGCTCAGCGGATCGTCGACGCGATGCGCTCGTCGGTGGCGCGCCGCGGCGTGGCAGCGTCCACGTTCGATCACGTCGCGCGCGAGGCCGGCGTGTCGCGCGGCCTCCTGCATTACTACTTCGGGACCAAGGAGCGCCTGCTGGCGGAGGTGGTGCGGCGGGAGACCGCGACGCGGCTGCCCGTACTGCGCGGCCGCCTGGTCGCGGCGCGCGACGCCGACGAGGTCATCCACGTGCTCGTGGCATCACTGCGGGCCAGCGTCGACGACGACCCGGAGTTCGTGACGGTGCTGCTCGAGCTGTTCGCGCTCGCCCGGCGCCACCCGGAGATCGCCGCGGAGGTTCACGACCTGCTCGCGGGCATGCGCAGCGAGGTGGCGAAGGTCCTCGCCCAGAAGGACGCGGACGGCGTTCTGCGCCTGCGCGGGGATCCGGAGGACGTTGCGGAGCTTCTGTTCGCGGTCGGCGACGGAGCGACGATGCGGATGCTCGCCGAGCCGCACCGCGACCCGGCCGGTCTGCTGCGGGCCTGCGGCGAAGCAGTGCGTCCGCTGCTCGACGATCGCTGACGCTAGCGGCGCACTCCGAGCGCCGCCGCGGTGGCCGCGAGTCCCTCGCGGCAGTTGGGGTAGATCGGCCGCCAGCCGAGCTCGAGCTTCAGCTTGGCGTTCGACGTACGGCCTGAGCGCACGACCGCGGCGACCGGTCCGGCGCCGGCGATGCGGCGGGCCAGCCAGACCGGGATCGAGCGCGGCGCTCCCACCCCGATCGCCTCCGCCGTCAGCGTCATGAACTCGCGGAACGTAGTCGGCGAGTCGTCGGCACAGTGGTAGATCTCGCCGGGCGGTGAGCTCTCGATGGCGAGCGCGCAGGCGGCGGCGACATCCTCGACGTGGACGACATCCCAGAGGTTGTCGCCGCGACCGATGATCGCCATGCGGCCCGGGCGCCGCAGCAGCGGGATCAGCTCGTGGGCGAGCCATCCACCGGGTCCGTAGACGTGGCACGGGCGGACGATCACGACGTCGAGGCCGGAGTCCAGCAGCATCCGCTCGCCGTCCTGCTTGGAGCGGCCGTAGTCCGTCTCGACCGGCAGCGGGTCTTCCTCGGTCATCAGGCGGCCGTGCGAGTCGCCGGTGACGACGGTGGACGTGAATACGACCCTCGGGGGGGCGGCGACCGCGCCGCAGGCATCGATCAGGTTCTGCAGCCCGTCGACGTTTGCGGCGCGCAGCTTCTCGGCGTCGCGCTGCGCTCCGGTCTCGGCGGCGCAGTGCAGGACCGTCTCCGGCGCGGCCTGCGCCAGCGCCGCGCTGAGCGCCGCGCGGATCCGTGAGGTCGCCGTGCACGGCGGTGGTCCCTGCCGGTTCGGAGCCTGGCCGTCGGACGAGCGCGAGCACCTCGTGGCCGCGCTCGGCCAGCGCGGCGCAGGCGACGCCGCCGATGAACCCGCTCGCTCCCGTCACGAGGATCCGCATGGGCGGATCCTCGCACGCGCTCGGTCTCAGCCGAAGATCCTGCCCAGCTTCAGGAACAGACGAAGGTCGCCGCGTGGCCGCAGCCTGCGTGACAGCACGAGCCTGCGCGCGTCCTGGCGGCCTGCGAAGACGTCGACCCAGTCGTCGAACCGCGTGACGAGCCGCAGGTCCGAGTGCGCGGGCGTGCCCTGCTGGATGCTCGTGTGCCCGTTCGACAGCGTCAGGTACCACGGCTCGTGGTCTGTGAAGTCCCAGTGGATGACCGTTCCGGGACGCACGACGTCGGTGTCGGCCTGGCGGCGGATCGCGTCGAACATGATCGCGATCGCCTCCTCGTCACGGATCACAGGCCGGTCGGGTCCGATCAGGTTCGCCTTGAGCATCTTCGTGCCGCGCACGGCGCGCTGCTCGAACGGGAGGTCCATCGGGATCGGGAAGCGGGGCAGGTTGTCGAGGTCGAGGCCGATCGCCTTCAGGCGGAACTCGAGTGAGCGCATGCCCTCGAAGGCCAGTTCCTCATACGTGAAGCCGAAGCACCGGTAGTAGCCGTCGTCCCAGTTCGGCGGCTTGGCGAGCGCTGACGTGTAGGGGCCGACCTCGCGGATCACGTCGCTCACGGCCCGCGTGACCATCCCGGGGTCGTCCTTGTAAGCGTCGGCGAGGAACTTGACGCCGAACGCGATGTGGCGCTGCTCGTCGAGCGCGACGTTGCGGATCCCCTCGCGGAAGCCCGGGAGGATGTCCATCTGCTCGATGACGGTCTCCATGTAGTGCTGGCCGGGCTGTGCGAGCGTGCCCTCGATGACCACGTGGTAGAGCGTGATCGCCCGGCAGAGCTGCTCCAGCGACTTGTCTTGGCGCAGCGCGTCGCGTCATCTCCTCGAGCGCATCGAACACCTTGCGGTGGCCCCAGGTCAGGAGGTGCTCGGTGGCCTGCATGCCGCCCGCCATCGAGCCGTCGCCGAGCCCGACGACCTCGTCCATGAAGCGCTTGAAGAAGACGCTGTGGCGCGCCTCGTCGACCTGCTGCGTGGTGATGAAGTACTTCTGCTCTTCGAGCGGTGCCGCGTCGATGTAGGGCGACAGGCCGTCGGTGACGGCGTCCTCACCGTGGAAGAAGAGGTTGTAGAACCACAGCGCAGCTCGTGCGCTGCTGGTCGGTCAGCTTCTCCCGCCAGTCGATCTTGTCCTGGCTGAAGTCGATCGCCGTCGCCGACCAGTTGCCGCGCTCCCAGCGCGCGTACAGGTCGGTGTACGAGACGTCGTCCGTGACGCTCGCGCCGTGCGAGGCGGGAACCGTTGTCGCCATGTGGGGCTGCTCTCAGTGTTCGGGTGCCGTCGGGGGAGCCAAAGGTTCTGACCCACCGGTCAGTAGGAGTGTAGGTCACGGACCCGCGGCGCAGATCACTCAGCGGCGAACACGGCCCAGCGCTCGGGAACGCCCTTGAGCTCGTGCTCGCCGCGCTCGGCGAAGCCGAGCTCGCTGCCGATGACGAGGTCCTTGACGGTTCGCGAGACCAGGACCTCGCCGGGTCCGGCGATGCTCATGATGCGGGCGGCCAGGTGGACGGCGAGTCCTGCCACGTCGTCGTCTGCGCGTTCCACCTCGCCGGTGTGCAGGCCGGTTCGCACCTCGAGCCCGAGGCCGCCGGCGTCTGCAACGACCTGCTGGGCGCAGCGCACTCCCTGCGCGGGCCCTGCGAAGAGGGCGAGCACGCCGTCGCCGAGCGTCTTGACGGTCTCGCCGCCGTGCGCGCTGACAGCCGCGCGCACGGCATCGTGGTGGCGCGTCAGCGTGCCGGCCCAGGCGCTGTCACCCGCCCGCGCGGCGCGCTCTGTCGATCCGACGAGGTCGGTGAAGAGGACGGTCGCCAGCATGCGGTCGCTGACCGGAGCCGGCGCCCGGCCGGTGACGAACTCCTCGATGGCGGCGCCGAGCAGGTCCGGGTCCAGGGCGTAGATGAAGCTGGAACTGCAGCCGGGCATCGCCTTGAGCACGGAATTCGGGACCAGGTCCGCAAACGCACGGACCGCCGCGGCGGGTGCGAGCTGGTCGGACTCCGGTTGCAGGACCAGGACTGGCGCCTGCACGAGCGGCAGAACCTCGGTGACGTCGCTCGCGAGGGACATCTGCAGCAGCCGCGCGCCCTGGCGCGGGCTGACGCAGGCGCTCGTGTAGCGGAGGAAGCGCTCCGTGCGCTCCGCGTCGCCGACCCAGTCCGGCGCGAACCACGGCAGCAGGCCGGCAGGGTAGTCGTCAGCCGCGAGCGCCGCCGCGGACGCCTCGATCATCGCCGGGCTCAGGGCGCCGGCGCCGGCGGCGGTGGGCCCGACCAGCGCGAGGCTCGCCACGCGCCGAGGGTGCGTCGCCGCGAGCAGGGCGGCCGAGCGCGCACCCTCGCCGGACCCGACCAGCGTCGGCCGATCCGAGCCGACCGCGTCCATCACAGCGAGCGTATCGGCGGCGTGCGCCTCGATCGTCAGGTCGTCCTTGATCGGGTCCGACAGCCCCGAGTCGCGGCGGTCGAAGCGGATGACCCGGGCGACGCGCCCGAGCCTCGTGAACAGGCGAACCGCCTCAGGGAAGTCCCATGCGGCGTCGATGTTCGATGCGGTGGTGCCGCTGAAGACGATGTCGTGTTCGCCGCCGCCATGCACCTGGTACGCGATCGCGATCTCGCCGTGTCGTGCGTAACGGGTGGGCGGTCGCTTCTTACGACCGTCCCAACGCGCAGGCTCTCATCACGCCGTCACGAGCTTCGGGCTGGTCCACGGCTGCGCGACGCGCCCCGCGATCCAGCCGGGCAGGTCGTCGATCGCGATCCGCTCCTGGCTCAGCGAGTCGCGGTCGCGCACGGTCACGGTCCGGTCCTCGAGCGACTGGTGGTCGATCGTCACGCAGTACGGCGTGCCGATCTCGTCCTGGCGGCGGTAGCGCTTGCCGATCGAGCCGCCCTCGTCGTACTCGGCCTGCACGACGCCGCGCAGCGCGTCGTAGACCTCCCGCGCGAGCTCCGGCTGGCCGTCCTTCCGCACGAGCGGCAGCACGGCGACCTTGACCGGCGCGAGGCGCGGGTGGAGCTTGCAGCACGGTGCGTGTGTCGCCCTCGACCTCCTCCTCGTCGTAGGCGTCGACGAGGAACGCGAGCGTCGCGCGGTCCGCGCCGGCGGCGGGCTCGATGACGTGCGGGACGTAGCGCTCGCCGCTGCCCTGGTCGAAGTACTCGAGCTTCTCGCCGCTGAACTCGGCGTGCTGGCCGAGATCGAAGTCGCCGCGGTTGGCGATCCCCTCGAGCTCGCTCCAGCCGATCGGGAAGAGGTACTCGACGTCGCTCGTGCCGGAGGAGTAGTGACTGAGCTCGTCGGCCTCGTGCGGGCGGACCTGCAGGTGGTCGGGGCGGATGCCGAGGTCCGTGTACCAGCGCTCGCGCTCGGCGATCCAGTAGCGGTACCACTCCTCCGCCTCGGCCGGCGGAACGAAGAACTCCATCTCCATCTGCTCGAACTCGCGCGTGCGGAAGACGAAGTTGCCCGGCGTGATCTCGTTGCGGAACGACTTGCCGACCTGCGCGATGCCGAACGGCGGCTTCTTGCGCGAGAACTGCAGGACGTTCTTGAAGTTGACGAAGATGCCCTGCGCGGTCTCGGGGCGCAGGTAGACGATCGCGCCGGAGTCCTTGACGGGGCCGACGGTCGTCTCGAACATCAGGTTGAACTCGCGCGCCTCGGTGAGGTCGCAGTCCGGGCCCTCGCCCGGGCGCTTTGACGGCTTCTGCGCGCACTGGAGGTCGTCGAGGTGGTCGGCGCGGAAGCGCGCCTTGCAGGTTCGGCAGTCGACCATCGGGTCGCTGAAGCCGCCGACGTGGCCGCTGGCCTCCCAGACGCGCGGGTGCTGGAGGATCGCCGAGTCGATCGCGACGATGTCGTCGCGGCTGAGCATCGCCTGCCACCAGGCGTTCTTGACGTTCGTCTTGAGCAGAACGCCGTAGTGGCCGTAGTCGTAGGTCGACCCGAGCCCGCCGTAGATCTCCGAGGAGGGGAAGATGAAGCCGCGGCGCTTGCACAGCGCGACGATCTTGTCCATGGTCACGACGTCCTCTGACATGGGCGGAATCGTATGCGGATGCCACCCGGTGGCACTCTCCGGCCGACAGTGCCAAGCCGCCGGGGCCATCCTCTATCCTCTTGCGGCCATGCCGATCTACGAGTACCGACGGCCGGATGGCACCACGTTCGAGGTGCTTCAGAAGATGACGGATGACGCGCTGACGACGGACCCTGAGACCGGCGTACCGGTTGAGCGCGTGTTCCACCCGGTCGCCGTTCACTTCAAGGGCAAGGGCTTCTACAACACGGACTACGGCACCAAGCGCCGCAGTCGTGAGCTGGAGCGCTCCGCCGGCGACGGCGCCGACAAGAACGACGCGAAGATGGCCGACAAGGCGAAGGACAAGAAGAAGGAGGCCAAGGCCTCCTCGGATTCGGCCAAGCCGAAGGCCGACAGCAAGCCCAAGTCCTGAGCGCCGTCGCAGCGCCTCGCTCGTTCAGCGGGCCATGAACCGCGCGGTCTGCCGGCGACGCGATTCGTCGGAGATCGTCAGACCAGCCCCTCCGTCGGGCAGCTTCGCGGCTCCGTCGGGGCGCAGGATCCGCGTCGGGGCGTCGCCTGAGCTCGCGATCGTCGCCATCAGTCCCGTCAGGCCCAGCGCACCCATGTCGGAGGTGATCGTCTGCGGCGCTCGCCACGCGACCCAGGGCCAGCGTATGAAGCCGGACGGCGAGAGCACCCGGCTCTTCATCGCGGCGACGATCTTCTGCTGGCGGCGCTCGCGCGTGAGGTCGGTCTCGCGACGGTTGCACTCGTTCTTCCTCGTACGTGAAAGCGCCAGTGCCTGCTTGCCGTCGATGTGCGTGGTCCCGGCGCGCAGGCGCAGCGTGTAGCCCCCGTTGCGAAAGCCGCCGTTGATACGCGAGACGACACAGCCTCCGGTGTAGTCGATGCCGCCCATCGCGTCGATCAGGTCAGGGAACTTCTCGAAGTCGACGACGATCACGTGGTCGACTTCGATCCCCAGGAACTGCCGCACCGTCTTGACCGCCAGCGCGGTTCCTCCGATCGCGTAGGCCGCGTTGATCTTGTTGAGCCCGAAGCCCGGCACGTCGACGACCATGTCGCGCGGTATCGAGAGCTTTGCGCTGTGCCCGCCGCCGACTCGCATCAGCTGCAGCGAGTCCGAGCGACCGCGGCCGCTCGTCTGCGCCCCCGGCTCCCGTGAGCCCTTCGGCCTGACGTCGGAGCCGAGGATCAGCACCGTCGTCGGCCGGATGATCGGCGCGCCCGCAGCCGACAGCTCGGATTTCGTGGCTCCGTCGACTCCGTCCTGGAAGAACTGCGCGCTGAACAGGAACAGGACGATCGAGAGGGCGACCCAGCCGACGAGGCCGAGCGCTATCCAGCGCAGGACGCGCAGCGGGCGGACGCGCCTGCTCTTGCGGCCGGGCCGGTCGCCCGCGGGCTTGACCTGCCGGCGTCCGCCCGGGAGGGCGTCGACGAGGCGCCGCCCGCCACGTCGATCGGACCGCCGGTGCGCATCGTCTTCCCGTGAGCGACGACGAAGCGCCTCCAGCGACGCGGCGCCGCTGCGCTGAAGGAACCGGGGACGTGCCCGGTAGGTCCGGTATGGCGGGGGCTCGCCGGGATCCTCCGGCGGCGGCGGATCGGCAGCCATCGGCGGATATGGTGGCGCCCGTGGCGGCCAGGTGCGTAATCGGCGTGGATGTGGGCGGGACGAAACTGCTCGCCGGCGTCGTCGATGAGCAACTGGCGGTCCACCATCGGGCACAGCGCTCGTCTCGCGATCTCAGCACCGCGGCGCTGCTCGAGACGCTGAGTGAGATGGTCACCGAGGCGACGGATGCGTGCGACGGTGATGTGGCCGCTGTCGGCTTCGGGGTTCCCGGTGTGATCGACAGCCGCCAGGGCATCATCGCCGCGGCGCCGCACCTGCCGCTCGATGGCCTGCGCTTCCAGGCGCTGATGTCCGAGCGCCTGGGGCTCCCCGTCGCGGTTGACAACGACGCCAACTGCGCGATGCTCGCCGAATGGCGCCACGGCGCTGCGTGCGGCGCGAACGATGCGGTGATGCTGACCCTGGGGACGGGAATCGGCGGCGGCATCGTCGCGGGCGGGCGGATGCTGCGCGGTGCGAGCGGGGGGGGCGCCGAGATCGGACACATGGTCGTGATGTTCGACGGACCCCCCTGCGCCGGTGAGTGTCCGGGAACCGGGCACTTCGAGTACTACGTCTCGGGGAACGCGATCGGGCGTGCCGGAGCGGACGCGGCCCGCGCTGCGCCTGACTCGGCGCTGGGGCGCGAGGCCGCCGCCGGCCGCGACGTCACCGGTGCGCTCGTGACCGAGGTCGCGCACGACGGTGACGCCACCGCACGCCGCGTGCTGGCTGAGGTGGGCCGCCGTCTGGGACTCGGCATCGTCAGCCTCGTGAACATCTTCAACCCGGAGGTCGTCGTCATCGGCGGCGGCGCGATCGGCGCCGGCGAACTGCTGCTCGCGCCCGCGCGCGAGATCGTCGCCGAGCAGGCGATGCCGTCATTGCGCGACGTGGCGCGGATCGAATTGGCCCGCTTCGGCGCTGAGGCGGGCCTGCTCGGAGCGGCGACGCTGGCGTTCGAGGAGTTCGGCCGTTGACCGCACCCGGCCGCCTCGTCGTCTGCCCGACGCCGATCGGCAACCTCGAGGACGTGACGCTGCGAGTGCTCGCCGCGCTGCGTGAGGCCGACGTTCTCGCCTGCGAGGACACGCGCACGACCAAGGTGCTGCTCGACCGTTACGGGGTCAGCGCCGAACGCGTGCGCTACGACTCGCACGCCGAGCGCCGCGCAGCGCCCAGGCTCGTCAAGCGGATGCTCGCCGGGGACACGGTGGCGCTCGTGAGCGACGCGGGCATGCCGCTGGTTTCCGATCCGGGCTTCGTGCTCGTGCAGGCGGCCGTCGCCGCGGGCCTCGCCGTCGAGGTGCTGCCGGGCCCGAGCGCAGCGTTGACAGCCATCGTCGCGAGCGGCCTCCCGGCGGAGACGTGGCGCTTCACCGGCTTCCTGCCCCGACGGCGCGGGGAGCTCGAGTCGGTGCTCTGCGCCGAGGAGACGCTCGTCGCCTTCGAGTCCCCCCGCCGCGTCGGAGCGACCCTCGCTGTCCTGGCCTCGCTGGATCCTGCGCGCCCCGTGGCCGTCTGCCGCGAGCTGACGAAGCTGCACGAGGAGGTCGTGCGGGGTACCGCTGCCGAGCTGGCGGCGCGCTACGCGGAGACGCCGCCCCGAGGCGAGGTGGTGCTGGTCATCGCAGGCGCTGAGCCCGGTGCGCTTGACACCGCCGCGGGCGTCGAAGCGGTCCGCGGCCTGGTCGAGGCCGGCGCGCGACCGCGAGCCGCTGCGAGCATCGTCGCTGAGCTGACGGGGCAGTCGGCCAACGAGCTCTACAGGGCTGCGGTGGCCGACCGCTGAACGCCGCCACTCCCCGCGCCGCGGTGGATGTGATCGGTGACGCGTCTGGCCGCCGACGGAGGTCACCGAGGAAGATCGCGACGTGGTTCGGCCGATTCCGCGCAGGCGCGCTGCAGAGTGGCTACTACCCCACCGGATCGGGCAGGGCGTCGCGCGAGCGGTCGTAGCGTCGCGCTGATGACCCGCGCTGCCCGCCTCGCTGCTGCCGCATCACTCACCGGCGTGCTCGCGCTCGTCGCTTCGCCCGCCCTCTCCGCCGATCGGGCAGCTGCCCGTGCCCGATGGATGTGGCCGGTTGAGCATCCGCTGCTGGTCGGCGTATACGGCTTCGACTCGCGCACGCCCTACGCAGCAGGCATGAGGCGCTCGATCCACATCCGCCCCGCGGCCGGGAACACGGTTCGCGCACCATGTCCGGGCCGCGTTCGCTTCGCGGGTCACCTGCCGCTGAGCGCTCTCGGTGTGACGATCTCCTGCGGCGCTCTGCGCGCGACGCTCGTCGGGCTGCAGGCAATCGACGTGCAGCCGGGGCGTGTCGTGGCCGCGGGAGCGATTCTGGGCCGGGTCGCCCGCGATTCCGAACTCGGCCTGAGCGCACGCATCGCGGGCTCGCGCAACGGCTACCGCGATCCGCTCGCGCTGCTCGAGCCACAGGTCCGCAATCGTCCGCCGCTGACATCGACGTGGGCGCCGCGGCCCCGGCGCACGCCGCCCGGCACGCCTTCGCGTCCGCCGGTTCCCGCAGCGACTCCCGCGCGCCGCGCAGCGCCGGTCCATGGATCGCCGGTCGCCTGGCTCGGTCTCGCGCTGCTCGGCGCGGCACTGGGGTCGGGGCTGACTCTTCACGCTCGCGTGGTCCGCCGGGTCGCATGGTCGAGCCGCCGGTCTGCGGACCCGGTCGCGCGCCCAGGGGGCCCCTGAGGTCAAGCCGGAGGTCTCGCGGCAGGCCCACTAGCTAGCGTTGGGTACGTATGGCTCGCTCTGCGTTCTACGTGACCACGCCGATCTACTACGTGAACGCGGCGCCCCACCTGGGCCATGCCTACACGACGATCGCAGCGGACGTGATGGCGCGTCATCATCGACAGCGCGGCGACGACGTCTTCTTCCTGACGGGCACCGACGAGCATGGGGAACCGGTCTCGCTGGCGGCCGAGCGCGAGGGCGTCACGCCACAGGAGCTCGCCGATCGCAACGCCGAGCGCTTCAAGGCGCTCCCGCCGCGGCTCGGTGCCTCCAATGACTTCTTCATCCGCACGAGCGATCAGGGGCACGTCTCCCGGGTCGCCGAGGTGCTCGATCGCGTCAAGCAGAACGGCCATGTCTACGAAGGCGACTACGAGGGCTGGTACTGCCCGCGCTGCGCCGACTTCAAAGCGGGGTCCGAGATCGCCGAGGGCAACACATGCCCGATCCACAAGATCCCGCTGGTCCGCGAGCAGGAGCACAACTGGTTCTTCCGCCTGTCGCACTTCCAGGAGCCGCTCGAGGCGCTGTTCGCCGAGCGCCCCGACTTCGTCCAGCCGCGCTCGCGGTACAACGAGGCCCTGGCCTTCATTCGCGGCGGGCTGCAGGACGTCTCGCTCTCGCGCGCCAAGCTCGAGTGGGGCATCCGCGTGCCGTGGGACGAATCGCAGGTCGTCTACGTCTGGTGGGACGCACTCCTCAACTACTACACGGCGCTCTCGTTCGCCGTGGAGGGCGAGGATCTCACGGACAGGTTCTGGCCGGCCACGTATCACCTGATCGGCAAGGACATCCTGAAGTTCCACACCGTCTACTGGCCCGCGCTGCTGCTGGCTGCGGGACTGCCGGTTCCTCAGCACATCTTCGTCCATGGCTTCCTGCTCATGGA
The DNA here is from genome assembly GCA_963714935.1 of uncultured Actinomycetes bacterium. Taxonomy (GTDB): domain Bacteria; phylum Actinomycetota; class Thermoleophilia; order Solirubrobacterales; family Solirubrobacteraceae; genus F1-60-MAGs163. The sequence continues at coordinate 844,233 of CAVQQA010000001.1, read as the reverse complement.
AGGCGAGAAGATGAGCAAGTCGCTGGGCAACGTGCTCGACCCGTTCGAGGTGATCGACCGCTTCGGGTCCGACGCGCTGCGCTACTACCTGTTGCGCGATGTGTCGTTCGGCCAGGACGGCTCGGTGTCGCCGGCGGGCTTCGAGGAACGCTACGAGCGCGAACTGGCCAACGAATACGGGAATCTGGCCAGCCGGGCGATCGCGATGGTCGGCCGTTACCGCGACGGCGTCGTTCCGGCGGTCGCGCACGACCCCGAGCTCGATGAGGACTTCGAAGGGCTGGCGGATCGCGTCGCGGAACTGATCGACCGCGCCGAGCTGACCCAGGCGCTCGACGAGATCTGGGTCCGTGTGCGCAGGCTCAACCGATACGTCGAGGAGCGCGCGCCCTGGAAGCTCGCCAAGGACGAGGGCCAGGCCGGTGAGCTGGACGTCGTGCTCGCGTCGCTGGCCGAGGGCATCCGTGTCCTGACGGTCATGCTGCATCCGTGGTTGCCGGACAGCGCCGAGAAGCTCCTCTCCGCCCTCGGCTCGCCGGCGCTCGACTACGAGCTCGCGCGGCTCGGTGCCGCTCCGCCGATGCAGGCGACGAAGATCGACCCCCTGTTTCCGAAACAGCTCGCCTGGGCCACCGGCGACGGCGCCGCGCAGCCCGACGCTCCCGCAGCATCGTGATCGACAGTCACGCACACCTGGACTCGTGTGACCCGCCGAACGGCGAGCTGGTGGAGAGCGCGCGCGCGGCGGGAGTGCGCCACATCCTCACTGTCGGAATGGATCGCGAGAGCTGCCGCAGTGCGCTGGCCGCAGCGGCGCGCTTCGATGGCGTCAGCGCGGCCGTCGGTCGACACCCGAACAGCGCTGAGGGGTTCTGCGACGCCGACCTCGCAGACCTCCAGGAGCTCGCGGCCGACGGGTGCTGCGCGGCGATCGGCGAGACGGGCTTGGACTACTTCCGCGACCGTGCACCAAGAGCCGATCAGATGCGCGCCTTTCACGCGCAGATCGAGTTGGCCCGCGAGACCGGCAAGCCGCTCGTCATCCACACACGGGCGGCCGAGGACGACACGATGGCCGTGCTGCGCGAACGCGCCGCCGGGCTTCGCGTCATCCTCCACTGCTTCTCGATGCCGGGCAGGCTCGACGAGTGCCTCGCGCAGCCGCTGTGGTGGCTCTCGTTTGCAGGCAACGTCACGTATCCGAAGGCCGCCGACCTCGTCGTCGCAGCCGAGCGCGTTCCAGACGAGCGCCTGCTCGTCGAGACCGACGCGCCGTACCTCACGGCGCAGGCGGTGCGCAAGCAGCGAAACCAACCGGCGTTCGTGGTCCACACGGCGCGTTTCCTCGCCGAGCGCCGCGGCGTCAGCTACGAGCAGCTCGAAGCGGTCGTCGAACGCAACGCCGCGGAGCTCTTCGGCTGGTGACTGCCGTGGTCGCCGGGGAGGATCGTCCCTTGCCGACGCAGCCGAGCCTGAGACGGATGCGTGAGCACGCGATTCGTCCCAGGCGCGACCTCGGGCAGAACTTCCTGGTCGACTCGAACATCCTCGGCGTCATCGAGCGGCTCGCCGATCTCCAGGACATCGACGTCGTTCTGGAGATCGGCGGTGGTCTGGGCGTTCTCAGCGAACACCTCGCCTCGAGATGCGCGCACGTCCACGTCGTGGAGGTGGACCGTGCGCTGGTGCCGGCGCTCGAGCAGGCACTGGCGACGATGCCCAACCACACTCTGCACGTCGCGGACGCCATGGCGATGGACCTGTCGGCCCTCGATCCCGAGCCCGGCAAGGTGATCGCGAACCTGCCCTATGGAATCGCGGCGTCGGCGATCCTGCGCACGATCGAGGAGCTGCCCTCGGTGACGCGCTGGATCGGAATGGTCCAGAAGGAGGTGGGGGAGCGGTTCGCGGCGGCGCCGGGCACGGCCCACGTACGGGATTCCGTCGGTGCTCGCTCAGCTCGCCTGTGACGTTCGCGTCGCGCGCTCCGTCTCGCGGACCGTGTTCTTCCCGGTCCCCAACGTCGACTCCGTCCTCGTGCGCCTCGACCGGATCGGACCTGCGGCAGACCCTCGGCTGCGGGCGCTGGTGCGGGCGGCGTTCGCCCATCGCCGCAAGGCGCTGGCGCGTTCGCTCGACCTCGCTCCCGGATTCGGGCCGGGCGTGCGCGAGCGCGCTCGTGCCGCGCTCGAGGAGCTCGGGCATCCGGCTGACGTCCGAGCCGAACGGCTGGCGCCGGATGACTTCCGCGCACTCGCGGAGAGGCTGAGCGCGTGACAGGCCTGACCGAGCAGGCACCGGCCAAGCTCAACCTGGGGCTGACGCTGGGTCCCGTGCGCGCCGACGGCCGGCACGAGCTTGTGACGATCATGCAGCCGCTCGGGCTGTGCGACCGGGTCAGGCTGTTGCCGGCGGCGCTCGGCGCATCGCAGGACGAGGTCTCCTGCCCGGGCGTACGAGGGGGACAACCTCGCGTTGGCCGCGCTTTCAGCGTTTCGCGCGCGCACTGGCTGGGCCGGCGCACCGGTTCGCGTCGAGATCGACAAGCGCATCCCGGTGGCCGCCGGGATGGCCGGCGGCTCTGCAGACGCCGGGGCGGCCCTGCGCCTCGCGGCGCGAGTCGCCGGAATGCGCGGTCTGCTGCGCGACGACGCTCTGATACGCGAGGTCGCCGCCTCCCTCGGCGCCGACGTGCCGGCGCAGGTCCGGCCCCGCCGTTACCTGGCCACCGGAGCGGGCGAGGAGCTGCGCGTGCTGCCGGACCCTCCTCCGTTCGGCGTCCTCGTCGTACGGTCGACCCACGCGCTTGCCACGGCCGACGTCTACCGCGAGGCCGATCGCCTCGGTCTGCCTCGCAGCGGTGCACAGCTCGAGGCACGGCGAGCCGACCTCGTCGCCTCGCTCGCGGCCGGTGCCGCCATGCCGGGCGAGGACCTCTTGCGGAACGACCTGGAGACGGCTGCGATCTCGCTGCTCCCGGAGCTCCAGTCGACGCTGGACGAGGTTCGCGGCGCCGGCGCCGACCATGCACTGGTCTGCGGCTCGGGGCCGACCGTCGTCGGCCTGTTCCCCGACCTCGAGCGCGCTCGCTCCGCCGCCGTCTCGCTAAGCGGACGCCGTCCGCTTCCCGTCGCCGTAGAGCCGTGGTATCCCTCCCTCGCGCCGCTGGAGGACGGATGACCTTCCGCTGCGCCGCCGCGATGCCGGCCCGTGCGCACCGTCGAGGCCGTTCGTGAACGTCGCCCCCTTTCTGGCCGCCGCGGCCCTCGCAGGGCTGCTGTACGTCCGCCGGCGACACCTCGAGCCACCGCTGCTCGTCGGCGGCTGGCTCGCGGTGATCGGCCTCTGCGTATACGGCTCGGGTGTCGTCCACCTGCCGGACCTGGAGCAGCTGCTGATCGACGTCGGGGAGACGCTCGGCGGATGGACGTACGTGCTCGTCGGCGTGATGGCCTTCCTCGAGACGGGCGCCTTCATCGGGCTGCTCGCGCCGGGCGAGACGGCGATGATCCTGGGTGGGGTCGTCGCCGGTCAGGGACGAGATCGACGTCGTCACGTTGATCGCGATCGTCTGGGCTGCCGCGGTCGCCGGTGACTGCGCCAGCTACTACTTCGGCAAGCGTCTCGGGCGCGACTTCCTGGTTCGTCACGGTCCGCGTTTCCAGGTCACGCCCGATCGCCTGGAGAAGGTCGAGGACTTCTTCGACCACCACGGCGGCAAGGCGATCTTCATCGGGCGTTTCGTCGGGATCGTCCGCGCGATCGCGCCGTTCCTCGCCGGCTCCGGCGGCATGTCGTTCAGGCGCTTCCTGCCCTTCGACGTGCTCGGCGCCGGGCTCTGGTCGACGACGTTCATCCTGATCGGCTACGTCGTTCTGGCAGAGCCTGGACACGGTCCTGGCGATCGCCAAGCAGGGTGCACTCGGGCTCGGGCTCGTCGATCAGCGTGGTCGTCGGGAATCGTGTGGCTGGTGCGCTAGCTGCCGCGTCGAGGCCAACCGCGCCAGGTTCGAGGAGCAGGCGATGAACGCCCTCGACCGGCCGGTGCTTCGCCTGGCCCGCGCCCCTCGTCCGCTGGCTCCGGGGCCCGGCGCGCTTCTTCCTCGCGCGGCTGACGCCGGGACAGCTGGGGCTCGAGCTCACGAGCCTGCTCGCGATAGCCGCGGTCGGCTCGTTCGCGTATCTTCGGCTCTGGATCGGGGTTGCTGACGGCACGCTCGGTCCCGGTGATCGCATCGTGAACGAATGGGCTCTGGATCTCCAGAACCAGACGGCGATCGACGTCGCCGAAGCGCTGACGAACCTCGGCGACCCGCTGCTGCTCGAGATCGCCGTGGTGATCGCCGTCGTCGCGCTGCTGTTCTACAGGCGCATCATGGAGGCCCTCGTCCTGGGCGCCGGCATGCTGATGACGATTGCGGCCGTGCAGATCCCCAGGCAGATCGTCGACCGCCCGAGGCCGCCCGACGCCGTCATCCAGATCGACAGCCCGTCGTTCCCGTCGGGGCACGCGGCCTACGCGATGGCCTGGATCGCGCTCGCGATCGTCGGCGTCCGCGTCGTCCCGGCACTGCGCGGCAGGTGGTGGATCGTCCTCGTCGCGGCGGTGGTGCCGCTCGTCGTCGCTGCGACGCGGCTCTACCTGCGAGTGCACTGGTTCTCCGACGTCGCTCGCCGGCCAGGGCGCTGCGGCGATGTGCTTCTCGCTTTGCGCGATCGTCGGACTCGTCGTCGCCTTCGTGCGTCACAATGCGGCGCGTCAATGAGTCACCGAGTCGATAATCCTGCTGGTCGCCGCGTCGCAGCGGCGTGCTCGGGCTCGCCGCCTGGATCGGGTTGATCGCGGTGCCGGCCTGGCAGTCCTACTCACGTGTGTGGGAGCGCGTCGCCGCGGTCTTCATGTCGGTCTACGCCGTCGCGGCCTTCATGCTCGTCGGGGTGGCCGCCGGCGCGCTCGTGGTGTGGTTCTGGGACCGCATCACGCTGTGAGGCGGCGGGCCTCACCGCGACTGCGCATCCGAGCAGCCCTCGAAGAACCCATCTAGACTCGCGAGGATGTCCACCCCGGCGCCGGGACCGTCGAACGGACTGGATCTCGGGGCGCTCGACGCCGTCACCGACGCCGTCGCTGCGGGCGCCGGGCTTCCCGAGGTGGTCCGCGCCGCCGCTCGCGCTCTTGACGCGAGCCTCGTCCTGAGCGATCCCGCGGGCCACGTCCTCGCGGTCGCCGCGCGTTCGACTGCGGACGAGCGGGCGATGCTCGGTGCGGGCAAGGGCGTCGAGTCCCTGGAGTTGCGCGTCGCCGACGAGGCGGTGGGAACGCTGCGTCTGCGCGCCCGCGGTGAAACCGAGCCCCTGGCTCTGCGACTCGTGACGACACTGGTCGCGTCCGAGACCGCCCGCCTGCGAGCGCCCGACCGCGCGACGGCCGCCGCGGCCGGGGACTTCCTGCGTGCGCTCACGTCACGCGAGCTGGAGGGTGGTGACGCGATCGTCGCGGGCGCCGCGGCGCTGGGGATCGACGTCACCGGCGGGGGCTCCATGCTCGTCGTGCGTGCTCACGCGCATGTTGCCGGCGCCGAGGGGCGCCGGGCTCGCGTCCTGGCGGTCGTAGAGCGCGGTGCGCGCGCCGCCGTCCCGGGCTCGCTGGCCTCGCTGACCGACCGGCACGACCTCCCGGGCGACGAGGTCCTGGTGCTTCTGCCGGGCGTGGACTCCGCTCTCGCTGAGCGCGCCGCAGAGAGCGTCCGGCGCGAACTCGAGACGGGGCTCGCCGGCCACACGTTCACGGTCGGGCGCAGCAGGTTGTGTCCGGAGCCCGGCGATCTTCAGCGCGCGGCCAGCGAGGCTCTGCTCGCTGCGAACGTCGCCGAGGGAGACCCCGAACGACCCGTGCTCGCATTCGACGAGACCGGCGCCTACAGGCTGCTGCTGTCTGCGATGTCCGAGGACCCCGCCGAGCTTCAGCGCTTCTACTCGGAGACGGTCGAGCCGTTGGTCGCGTACGACGACCAGTACGAGACCGACCTCGTTTCGACGGTCGCGGCGTTTCTCGAGGCGGACGGCAACATGGCGGGGACGGCGCAGCGGCTGTTCACGCACCGGCACACGATCCGCTATCGCCTCGAGCGGGTGCGCGAGCTGTCCGGCCTCGACGTGGGCTCGACCGACGGGCGCGAGAAGCTGAGCCTCGGGCTGAAGGCGATGCGCGTCCTCGGCATCGCCCATCGCGGCGGTCCCGCCAGCGAGGCGGGCGCCTCCGCCGGCCGGGTTCCGCGGGCGCGCTGACACGGGTTCAGGCCCGATAGGGGACGCTGGGCGGCAAGCGCGCCGGGCGGCGTCGCCGGGCGTCGAACGGGCGTTTTTCCTGGCCGGGCTGGACGTCTTCCGCCGACCCCGCGATCCCGCCCGTTCGGCGTGCCGCGAGCGGCGCTACACCAGCGCCGAACGGTCTGGACGTCCGTTCGATCAAGCGCCCCCCGGGATGGGTCGACCGCCTGAGTGTGCCGCCTTATGTCGTCTCCCATCCGGACCCCGCAGCGCGCCGCGCCCGCCTCGTGGCGGCCGTCGGCGTGATGGTCGGGTCGCTGCTGATCTGGGGGAGCCTCGCGGCGCTGAATCGCTGGGTCCTCGGTTTCAGCGCGTGGCCCGAAAGGGACATAGCGGCGATCGGTCAGGTGCTCATGCCGGACGCGCCCAAGCTCGCTCGCCCGGCGCCGGCCGACGGTTACTCCGCGCCCGTTGCCGGCGGCGCGCAGTTCCCGCTCCTGGGCGGAGGCGCTGTTTCCCTGGACCGTGCGCTCTCCCCCGGCGGCGGACGTGATAGGCGGAGCGCGCCGAGTCTCAACTCCGGTGGGGTCCTCGCGCCCGGCAGCGCTGTGGGCGAGAACGCTCCCGCTCCGGTTGCGGGCCCGGTACCGACTCCCACTGACGTGACGTCGGTGACCGTCGACAGCGACAACGACGGGCTCCCCGACGTCTGGGAGGTGCGCAACGGGCTCAACCCCAACAGCGCCGCCGACGGCCGCGCGGACAGCGACGGCGACGGTGTGCCCAACATCGTCGAGTTCAAGCTCAACAGCGATCCGCAGGTCGTCGAGACCGGACGCGACGTCCGCCGCGACAGCGACGGCGACGGCGTGTCGGACATCGACGAGCTCGCACAGGGAACGGACCCCGCAGTGGCCGACGTGCCGGCACCTGAGCCCGAGCCGGCACCTGAACCGGCGCCCGAGCCCGTGCCGGCGCCCGAGCCCGTGCCCGAGCCGGCGCCTGAGCCGGCGCCCGAGCCCGAGCCCGCGCCGGCACCTGAGCCCGCGCCCGAGCCGGCGCCTGAGCCGGCGCCCGAGCCTGAGCCCCCCCCCGCGCCCGCGCCCGACGCTCCCGCCGACGCTGAGAACGGTGTCCCCGCCGCGCAGCTCGGGACGGAGGACTCCGTCCCGCCCGACGCCGGCGCGGCCTGTGACGACGAGCTGACCGAGGCCGCCCCGGCGCCCGCGCAGCCCGTCGCGTAACCCCGACTCCCGTCGCAGCACCTACGATCCGCGGCCATGCGGATCGGCATCCTGACCGGGTCGGGCACCTACACACTGCCGGGAGCGGAGCAGCGGCTGCACGTCGAAACCGCTCACGGTCCGACCGACGTCACGCAGGGCACCTTCGGCGGGTCCGAGGTCCTCCATGTCAGTCGTCACGGCGAGGGGCACCACCGCCTCTCCAGTCAGGTCGACCACCGCGCGAACATCGCGGCGCTGCATGACCTGGGCGCCGATGCGATCCTCGCGGTCACCGTCTGCGGCGCGGTCGACCGTTCGCTCGAGCTCGGCGAGCTTGTCGTCTTCGACGACCTCTGGTTCCTCGGCAACCGCCTTCCCGACGGCTCGCTCTGCACGCTCCACACGGAGCCCGGCGCCGCCGGTCGCGGGCACTGGGTCTTCGAGGCTCCGTTCCACGGGCATCTGCGCGCCGCTCTGCTCACCGCGTGCACGAGCCAGGGATACAGGGTGCGCGACGGCGGCTGCTACGGCCATGTCGACGGGCCTCGCTTCAACACGCGCTCGGAGATCAGCACGCTCGCTCTGGCCGGCGTGAGCGCGGTCAGCCAGACGGCCGGCCCGGAGACCGTGCTCGCCGGTGAGTCCGGGATCCCCTACGCGCTGCTGGGATTCGTCACCGACTACGCCAACGGCGTCGGAAGCGAGCCGACACCGGTCGACGAGCTGATCCGCCTGATCGGCGTCAGTTCCGTGCGCTTCGAGGCTGCACTTCAGGGCGCAATAGGTCAGATCGACCCGCTGTCCCTGACGCCGGTCGGTTCCCAGATCACGTGGGACTGACCGCCGCGCCCTCCGCCGTCGTGCTCGATTCGCTCGCTGCGCCGTACGACCCTGGTCTCGACGCGGCGGTCGGGCCCGGCGCGGCCCAGCGCCTACGCCGCGAACTGCGCGCGATTGCGCGCCGCTGGGCGGCGCGTGCCGCGCCCGGCCGGTCATTCGAGGCGACGTCGGCAGACGCTGCGCTGCTGGCGCTCGACGGACACGGCGGACCGGTCCTGCTGGTGGCCCCGGACGTGCCCTGGCTGGCCGAGGTGCACGCGAGCGCTGCGCTCGGTGATCTGCGCGACGGCGTCGGCGTGGTGGTCGGCTCGGGCCATGATGCGCGCCCTTTCATCGTCGGGCTCGCAGCGGCCGACCCGGCCCTGGTTTCGCTGGCGCACGAGCCGCTCGATCGGATCTTCGCCCACGTGCGCGAACGGGAGCTGGCGATCTCGATGCTCCGCCACGAGCGTCGCCTCACGACGGCCTCGGACGCGCGAGCGCTCGCCCTGGACCCTCTGGCACCTGAAGCGCTGATCGCCGAACTCGGATGGCTTCGACCGCGCAGGTTGGCCGAATAGCGTCGCCGAGTCCCCACATCGGGTACAAACTGCATATGAGCGACTGGCTGGAAAAGCGCCGTGAGGCGCGACGCCCCGTCGAGGAGGCCGGAGGCGGCGAGGCCGAAGGCTTCGAGCAGGCCGAAGAGCTGCTGATCCAGCGCGCGGAGAACTGGGAGGGACGCTCGCCGATGCACGACGCCTTCCCCGCGGAGGAGCAGGGCGGGGTCGAGTACGGCGAGGCCGATCACGAGCACACCTCGGAGGACGACCAACGCAGCTAGGTCGCGATCAGGCGTCCCCGCCGTCGCGAGAACGACCATCTAGCCTCAGCGCCGACCCGTTGGGGGGTGGTGTAACGGCAGCACGACGGCCTTTGGAGCCGTGAGTCGGGGTTCGAATCCCTGCCCCCCAGTTGAGCGCGGATTCCGTACGATGCGCTCGTGACCGGTCCGACCGTCGTCATCCTGGCAGCGGGCCAAGGGACACGCATGCGTTCGCGCACGCCGAAGGTGCTGCACGATGTCTGCGGCCGCGCGATGATCGAGTGGCCCATCACTGCGGCTCGCGAAGCCCGGGCCGGAGCGATCATCGTCGTCGACTCGGCTCAGCGGCCGCTCGACGGAAGCCTGGCCGCGGACGTGGTCTCGGTCGTCCAGCCGGTCGCCGACGGCACGGGGGGCGCTGTCGCCGCCGCCATCGATGCGATCCCCGATGACGCGCCGGTCGTGGTACTCAGTGGTGATGTCCCGCTCGTGTCGTCCGTCGCGATCACCCAGCTCGTCGACGCCCATGTTCAAGCCGGAGCGACGGCGACGGTCGCGACGGCGATCCTCGAGGACCCTTCCGGCTACGGGCGCGTCGTGCGCGACGCGCACGGAGCCTTCGAGCGCGTCGTGGAGACCAAGGCTCCCGGAGACGCGAGCGCCGATGAGCTGGCGATCCGCGAGGTCAACTCCGGCACCTACGTGTTCGACGCCGCGGCCCTGAAGGCGACGCTGCCCCGGGTCGGGGCCGACAACGCGCAGGGCGAGCGCTATCTGCCCGACGTGCTGCCGCTGCTGCGCGCGGCGGGGCAGTCCGTCGCCGTTCACGTGGCCGACGACCCGCTGCTGCTGCTCGGCGTCAACGACCGCGTGGACCTGGCGCGCGTGCGGCAGATCGCCGGCCTCCGGATCATCGAGGGGCACATGCGAGCGGGCGTGGACGTCATCGATCCGGCGTCGACGGTGATCGAGGCGGACGTGGTGCTCGGCGAGGACACGATCATCGAGCCCTCGACGGTGCTGCGCGGGTCGACGCGAGCAGGCGCGGGCTGCCGCATCGGCCCCGGGACCACCCTCAGCAACGCGGTGCTGGGGGACGGCGTCGTCGTGCTGCACGCCTACCTGGTCGACTGCGAACTGCGCGACGGCGTCAACGTCGGGCCGTTCGCCTACCTGCGTCCCGGCACCGTGCTTCGCGAGAAGGCGAAGATCGGGACGTTCGTGGAGGTGAAGAACTCGGACATCGGTGAGGGCACCAAGGTGCCTCACCTCAGCTACCTCGGCGACGCCGACGTGGGCCCCGGGTCCAATCTCGGAGCGGGCACGATCACCGCGAACTACGACGGGCGAAACAAGCACCGCACGACGGTGGGCGCCGGTGTCCGCGGGAGCGTTCACACGTCGTATGTGGCTCCCGTGACGATCGGTGACGGTGCCTGGACGGCAGCGGGAAGCGTGATCACGGACGACGTTCCGCCCGGCGCGCTGGCGATCGCGCGTGAGCGCCAGGTCAACGTCGAGGGCTATGACGAGCGCCGCCGCGCCGAGGCCGAGGAGGAGCCGGGCAGGTGACCGACCTCGCGCCTACACTCCCCGGCGCCGCGCGGTCGCAGCCGCGCACGGACATGTCCACGAGCCTCCCGATCGACTACGACAAGCGCCTGATGCTCTTCTCGGGCAGGGCGAACCCCGGCCTGGCCGAGCGGATCGCCGAGCGCCTCGACGTCGACGTCGGGCCGGTCACGCTGAGGACCTTCAGCAACGGCGAGGTCTACTGCCGTTACGAGGAGTCGATCCGCGGCGCGGACGTCTTCATCGTGCAGCCCACGTGCAGCAATCCCGACACGGGCATATCGACGAATGACGCCCTGCTGGAGATGCTCGTGATGATCGACGCAGCCGTCGGTGCGTCGGCGCACCGCGTGATCGCCGTCGCGCCGTGGTTCGGCTACTCACGCCAGGACAAGAAATCTTCGCCGCGCGAGCCGATCAGCGCACGTCTCGTCGCCCGGATGCTCGAGGCGGCAGGTGCCGATCGGGTTCTGACGATGGATCTGCACGCCGGCCAGGTTCAGGGCTTCTTCCAGATCCCGGTCGATCACATGACGGCGTCGATGATGCTCACCCAGTACTTCGACGACCTCGGCCTCCAGGATCTCGTGATCGTCGCGCCGGACGCCGGTCGTGTGAAGCTGAACAAGAAGTTCGCTTCGAAGCTGGGCGCGGAGCTCGCGATCCTCGACAAGGAGCGGCCCGCCCAGCAGGTCGCCGAGATCGGCTACGTGATCGGTGATGTCCGCGACAAGACCGCGGTCATCGTCGACGACATGATCGACACAGCCGGCACGCTCAAGGCCGCCGGCCAGACGGTGCTCGACGCCGGCGCCGCGCGCGTGTACGCGGCGGCGACCCACCCGGTCTTCAGCGGCTCGGCGTACGAGAACCTCGCGGCGGCGGGCTTCGAGCAGATCGTCGTGACGGACACGATCCCCCTGCGGCCCGGCGCGCCGGACAACGTGCGGGTGCTGTCATGCGCGGACCTGCTGACAGACTCGATTCGCCGGATATTCACCGACGACTCCGTGTCCGAGGTATTCGGCGGCGAGAACCAGCTGTTCTGACGGCACGTGCTCGGGTGCGGGCGCCGACCTCGTGGCGCGAATCTCCGGGCGCGGCTACTAGCCGCCGATGACGAAGCCGCGCTGAGCGAGAGCCTCTGTTGCGTGCTCGAATGCGGGGAAGTCGCGGGCGAGCAGATGGTCGATGGGGCGGCCCGCGGGACCCGTGGTGCGCAGCCAGCGGCGGAGCGTCTCCGCACCCAGCGCTTCGGCCGCCCCGTCCGTGAGACCCAGCAGGATCGCCAGCTCGGGACGGTGGCCGAGCTCACCGGCGATGACGTCGATCGGGTCTGCATCGAGTGTGCGGCAGAGCTCCTCGTCGCTGAGCCCGAGGCGTTCCATCAGGCGTATGGCGGGTGCGTCCATCGCCGGCCGGCGCCGCGTTACTCAGCTGCGCCGCTTGGGCTGCAGCCGCCCCGCCGGAGGCGGCTCGTCGTCACCGGGCCAGAAGCCCGTGACGTGATGGAAGGTCGTTGCCGCCCAGCGCTTGAAGGCCGCGGCGGTCACAGCGATCATCGTCGCCTTGAGCGCGGCCGCGCCGAGGACCTGCGGCCAGCTTGCAGCCCGGGTCGTCGACGTGGGGGCCTGGGTGCCGTGCCTGCGCTCCCACGTGCTGTCGAAGGCGCGGTCGCCGACCCTGCGGGCGAGAAACACGCCGAAGAACACGGCGAAAGGCCGGAACAGAAGCTTTGCGAGCACCGGCGCAGCCTACCCGGCCGCCCACCGGCGCAATCCGGGGGCGGGTGCATCTACCCTGGGACCAGTGTCGATCGGCCGTGTGCTCGTCATCGGATCCGCAGCCGTCGCGTTCCTCGCAGTGTCCTTCGCCGTCGCTCGCTGGCTGACGCAGGACAACCGCGAGCGCGACGCCGTGACCGACCTCCTGCGCGCCCAGGCTCGCGGCGACGTCGGGGCGATGCTGGATCAGCTCGAAGGTTGTTCGCGGGACAGCGCCTGCCGTGCCCTGGTGGTGCGCAACGCCGCGACGCTTCGTCGCTCCGGCAGGGTTCGCATCCTGCGCTACGACTCGTCCACGGCTCGTGCGCTCGGCGATGAGTCAGGGCCGACCCGCGTCGCATGGAGCGACGGTCCCGACGCCGACATCGTCGTGCAGTGCGTCTCCGTCCAGCGCCGCGGTATCCCGCTGCTCGGCGCCGACGTCACCCTTTCTTCGATCGGGGCACCGATCGGAGGGGAGTCGTCGTGCCCACGCTGATGTTTGCAGGCGGAGCCCGAGGCCGTGGCCGGAGGGCTCGCCGTGCACTGGCATCGGCACTCGGCGCTGTCGCCGTGTGCGCTCCCGGCGCTGCGGCGCAGGAGCCCGCTCCGCCGCCATCCGCGCCGGCTCCGCCGGCCGTCGCTCCCCTGCCGGGGCCGAGTCCGACGAGCATCGTCTCGAAGCCCTCGCGCAGGACGCTGTACCGCGACGGCCCGTCCGGACGCTACCTGGTCGACGGCACCTGGCTCTTTCGCCACGATCCGGCCGGCGATGGCGACCTCCAGGGCTGGCAGAAGTCCTCATCGACCGCCGGCTGGAGCGTGACGAGCGTCCCCAACGCCTGGAACGCGACTGACGAGAGCGTCGCCTCGTACAGCGGCTCGATCGGCTGGTATCGACGCGACTTCCGTCTGCCGGAGACGGCCAAGCGGCTGATGTGGGCGATTCGCTTCGAGTCGGTGAACTACCGCGCAAAGGTATGGCTCAACGGTAAGCCGATCGGCACGAACGCCGGGGCCTATCTGCCCTTCGAGCTGCGCCTGCCGCGCGGCTACGTCAAGCGCACGGGCGTGAACCGGCTGGTGATCCGGGTCGACAGCCGCCGCTCGTCAGGAGACTTCCCGCCGGCCAAGAACGACGCGCGCGGGCGCCCGCTCGGTGGCTGGTGGAACTACGGCGGGATCCTGCGCGAGGTCTATCTGCGCAAGATCGACGACATCGACTTCACGACCGTTCACGTGCAGCCGGAACTGCCCTGCTCGCGATGTGCGGCGAAGGTCAGCTGGACGGTGACGCTGCGAAACGCAGGTCGCCGCGCCCGCCGCGTCACGGTCACGGCGCGCTTCGGCAAACGCAAGATCAGGCTCGGAACGGTCGCGCTCGGTCCGAAACGCTTCGCCACGCTGCGCCGCTCAGCGCGAATCGGCAGGCCCAGGCTCTGGTAGCCGGACCGGCCATATCTCTACAACGCCTCGCTGGTCGCGACCAGCAAGGGCCGCAAGCTCCAGGCGTGGACCCAGCGCGCCGGGGTGCGCTCCGTCCGGGTGAGCGCCGATGGGCGCCTGCTCATCAACGGCCGTCCGCTTGACGTGCGCGGCGTCGGACTGCAGGAGGACTCACGCGATCGCGGCTTCGCGATCGACAACGCCACGCGCGAGCAGCAGATCGGCTGGGTGCGCGAGCTCGGCGCCTCGCTGATCCGCTCCCACTATCCGCTGCACCCCTACACGCTGGAGCGCGCCGACGAGCTCGGGCTGCTGGTGTGGTCCGAGATCCCGGTGTACCAGGTGGACACCGAGGAACTCGCCAAGCGGTCGGTCCGCGACGCGGCGGTCAAGGTGCTCGAGGGCAACGTCATCGCCAACCGCGACCACGCGTCGATCCTGCTGTGGTCGATCGGCAACGAGCTGAGCGCGCGGCCGGGCCCGGTCCAGGCGTCCTACATCGCGCGAGCCACTGCTGCGGCCAAGGCGCTCGACGCCACGAGGCCGGTCGCGCTCGCCTTTGCGGCCTCCCCGACCGTCGGATGTCAGAAGGAGTACGACCCGCTCGACGTGATCGGCATCAACGACTACTTCGGATGGTACCCCGGCACGAACGGCGTCATCGCAGACCGCGATCTGCTGTCGGAATACCTCGACAGCGTTCGCATCTGCTACCCGTACAAGGCGCTCATGATGAGCGAGTTCGGCGCCGAGGCGAACCGCGACGGGCCTGAGGAGGAGCGGGGCACCTACGCGTTCCAGAGCGACTTCGTGCGCTATCACCTCGGCGTCTACGCAACGAAACCCTGGCTCTCCGGCTCGATCTACTGGGCGCTGCAGGAGTTCAGGGTGCGGCCCGGCTGGGACGGCGGCAATCCGCGCGCGCAGCCGCCGGTGCACCAGAAGGGCGTCGTGACCTTCGAGGGCGCTCGAAAGCCGGCGTTCGCCGATCTCCAGCAGGCCTTCCGCGCGGCGAACCAATTCGGCACGGCGGCCCGCGCCGAGCGCTGACGGCCGCCGGCCGGCGGCCGGCCTTCGCGGACTTCGCGGCCTTCGCCGGGCGCAGGCCGCTACCCTGACTGGCCGCCCATGGCCGACAAGACCACCACTCTCACACTCACACCGCGCGACCCGGACGGCTCGCGTTCGGCTCGCCGCCTGCGCCGCGAGGGCCTGGTTCCCGGTGTTCTCTACGGCGGCGGAGACGAGCCGCTCTCGTTTGCGGTCGACGCACGCGAACTTCGCCACGCGTTGCATGCCGCCGGAGCCGTGCTCGATGTCGAGCTCGACGGCAAGGCCCTGCCCGCGGTTCTCAAGGACACGCAGCGCCATCCGCTGCGCGGCGAGACGACGCACGTGGACTTCCTGCGGGTCGACCTGACGAAGCCGATTCAGGCCGTCGTGGCGGTGGAACTGCTGGGCGGAGAGGATGCACCGGGCGTGAAGGAGGGCGGGATTCTCGACCAGCCGATGCGCGAGGTGAACGTCGAGGCGCTGCCCACCGACATCCCGGAGTCGATCCAGATCGACGTCTCGGCTCTCACCATCGGTGACAGCATCGCGTTGTCCGCTGCCGTCGTGCCGCAGGGAGTCACCGTGCTCGACGACGAGGAGACGGTCGCCGCCTCGATGCTCGCTCCTCGGCTTCAGACCGAGGAAGAGGAAGAGGGCATCGAGGAGGAGACCGCGCTTGTGGGCGAGGGCGAGGGCGAGGGCGAGGATGCCGGCGAGGACGCCGGCGACGACGCCGGCGGCGAGTAGCCGGCGCGAAGGTCGATCGTGCGCCGGCCCTTTGGCGGGACGACGCCGGCGGACTGGCTGATCGTAGGTCTCGGCAACCCAGGAGCCGAGTACGAGCGCACGCCGCACAACGTCGGTTTCCAGGTCGTCGCGGAATTGGCGCGGCGCTGGGATCTGCCCAAGCCCAAGAAGCGCTTCGGTGGCCTTCTCAGCCAGGGCCGGGCCGGTCCGGGCGGCCCGCGTGCAGCGGTGCTCCAGCCGCTGACCTACATGAACGAGTCGGGCAACTGCGCCGGCCCGGCGCGCGGTGCGCTCAAGGTCGATCTGGCACGGGTGCTCGTCGTACACGACGAGATCGACCTGCCGTTCGGCGAGATCCGCCCACGTCTCGGCGGCGGGCTCGCAGGGCACAACGGCCTCAAGTCGATGCGCCGCGGGCTCGGCTCACCGGACTTCGGCCGCGTACGCGTGGGCGTCGGGCGCCCGGACTCGACCGACCCCGAAGTCGTCTCCTCGTACGTGCTCGGCAAATGGCGCCGGCGGCCCGACGAGGTGGACGCGCTCGTGCACGACGCGGCCGACGTCGTCGGCCGCGTCGTGGCGGGTGACCTCGAGCTGGCCTAGTCTCACGTACGTTTGTACGTGATAGCGTACAGGGAATGAGCATCGCGCGCGAGTGGGACGGGGCGACCTACGATCGCGTGTCGGCGCCGATGGAGATGCTCGGCCGTGAGGTCCTGGCACGGCTCGACCTCTCCGGAGACGAGGTCGTGCTCGACGCCGGCTGCGGCTCGGGGCGCATCACGGCGGCTCTGCTCGAGCGTGTTCCCCGTGGGCGGGTGATCGCCGTGGACGGAGCTCGCTCGATGATCGACGCCGCGCGGGAGCGTCTCGGCTCGCCGGCTTCGCTCGAGCTGCGGGTCGCCGACCTCTGCGAACTCGACCTCGGCGCGCAGCGTGTCGACGCCGTTCTGTCCACCGCGACGTTCCACTGGATCGCCGACCATGGCACGCTCTTCAGGCGGCTGCGTACGGTCCTGCGCGATGGCGGCGCGATGGCGGCGCAGTGCGGTGGCCACGGCAACATCGCGACCGTTCACGCGGCCGCTGCCGCGGTCAGTGCCGAGCGTCCGTTCGCCTCACGGCTCTCCGGGTGGCGGGGACCGTGGCGGTTCGCCACCGCCGACGAGACCGAGGCGCTGTTGCTCGGGGCGGGATTCAGCGCGGCCGGCTGTTGGCTCGAGGAACGGCCGGTGCACACGGATGACCCACCGGCCTACTACCGCAACATCATCCTGGGGGCCCACCTCGATCAGTTGCCCGAGACACTGCACGAGTCGTTCGTGGAGCGCGTCCTCGCCCGGCTTCCCGACCCGTCGCAGATCCCCTACGTGCGCCTCAACATCGACGCGAAGGCCTGAGACCGCGCCGCGCTATCGTCGGTCGCCGGTCCCGGCCGCGCCCTGCGCGGTCGTTCGCCGTGGTCCAGATGTCACTTCGCGCCCTCCTCGGACAGCTTCAGCACGACCCGGACGGCTCGCGGCTCGCACGCGAGGGCGGGCGCGCGTTCGTGTCCAGATCGCTGCGTCCCTACCTCGTCGCGGCGCTGCTCGACGGCGTCGACGACGCACTCGCCGCCGGGCGCCCCGCGGTCGTCGTCGCAGGTGACGACCGGCAGGCGCTGGAGCTGGCGGCGGACCTGCGCGCGTGGCTGGCGCCGCGACCGGTGCGCTTCTATCCCAGCCGCGGCGTGGCCTACGAGTCTCACCTCGCTCCGCCTGCGCACCTCGTCGGGCTGCGAGTTGCGGCGCTCGACGCGCTGCTGGCTGCGGCCGACAACGGAGGTTCCCCGGAGGCGGCGTTCGAGCCGCCCGTCGTGGTGGTGTCTGCCGTGGCGCTTTCCGAGAAGGTCCCGGATCCCGCGCTCAGACCTCATGCCTTCACGCTGCGCCGCGGTGACCTGCTTGATCTCGATGAGGTCGCCGCGGAGCTCGTGGCGGCCGGCTACGAGCGCGTCGATCAGGTCGAGGATCGAGGTCAGTTCGCCATTCGCGGCGGGATCCTCGACGTCTTTCCGGCAACGGAGGATCACGCGGTGCGCGTGGACCTGTTCGACATCGAAATCGAGTCGCTGCGCCCCTTCTCGACGTTCACGCAGCGCTCGCTGGGCGACCTCGACGAGGTCGAGATCGCGCCGGCCGCCGAGCTGTCGGCCCGAACATCGCGAGCTCGCCGAGATCGCTGCGATCTCCGGCTCGGACGAACGCCCGGACGTCGCCGAGCTGCTGCCTGTCGACCGCTTCAGTGCCCTGCTCGACCTCGTGCCCGCGGAGGCGGAGGTCGTCCTCGCGGCCGAGGAGGAGATAGCGCCCGCGCTCGCCGATCAATGGCAGGACGTCTGCGCCGCCTTCCACGACGACGACGCCCACCACCTCTACGTGAAGCCGTCGGCGATCGAGGCCGCGCTGGAGGCTCGTGCGCGGATCCGCCTGTCTGCGCTGTCGTCCGGCCAGTCGCTGGAATTCCGCGCGCAGGCCGCCGACGTCGGCGCGCGATCGATGAAGGAGGCCGAGCCCGCCCTCGAGCAGCACGTGCGCTCGGCATATCGGACCGTTGTTCCCTACGCGCGGCGCGGCGAGGGCGAGCGCGCCGCCTACAACCTCGCTCGGCTGCGGGCTCCGTGGCTCGAGGACGATCCCGGTGGCCCGCCGCAGCTCTCGGGCGAGGGTTCGCTGCGGTTCGCCCATGCCACGCTGCGCGAGGGTTTCGTGGCCGCGGGCCTTCAGCTCGCCGTGATCCCCGAGCATCGGCTGTTCCGCCGCCGCAGGGCCGAGCGGACGGGTGGGCAGACCGCTGCTGCGCGTCGTCGAGGACGCCTCGGCTCGTTCACGGAGCTGCGCAGCGGCGACATCGTCGTGCACGAGGATCATGGTGTCGCGCGGTTCGCCGGTTTCGATACGAAGACCGTCGCGGGCGGTCACGCGCGACTACCTCGAGCTGGAGTACGCAGGCACCGACAAGGTCTTCCTGCCGGTCGACCAGCTCGCGAAGATCACGCGCTACGTCGGGGCCGGCGGCCGCACACCCGCCGCTGAGCAAGCTCGGCGGCAAGAGCTGGGAGACGATGAAGGCGCGCGCTCGCCGGGCGGCGCAGGAACTCGCCGGCGAGTTGCTCAACCTCTACGCCGAGCGCCGCAGGCGCCGTGGTCACGAGTTCCCGGCCGACAGCGCATGGCAGGTCGAGTTCGAGGGTCGCTTCCCGTGGCGCGAGACGCCCGATCAGGCGGATGCGATCGAGTCCGTCAAGGCGGACATGGAACGCGCGCAGCCGATGGACCGGCTGATCTGCGGAGACGTCGGATACGGCAAGACCGAGGTCGCGCTGCGCGCCGCCTTCAAGGCAGCCGCCGACGGCAAGCAGGTGCTCGTGCTGGCGCCGACGACGATCCTCGCCCAGCAGCACTTCGGCACGTTTCTCCGAGCGTCTGCGCGACTACCCGTTCACGATCGACGTGGTCAGTCGCTTCCGGTCCGCCAAGGAGCAGCGTGAGGTGGTCGGCGGCGTTCAACGCCGGCACGCACGGACATCCTGATCGGCACCCACCGCCTGCTCGGGCGTGACATGCGACCCAAGGACCTCGGCCTGCTGATCGTGGACGAGGAGCAGCGCTTCGGCGTCAAGCAGAAGGAGCTGCTGCGCCAGCTCAAGCTTCGCGTCGATGTGATCGCGATGAGCGCGACGCCGATCCCGCGCACGCTGCAGATGTCGCTTGCCGGCATGCGCGACATCAGCGTGATCGAGACGCCGCCCGAGGGCCGGCGCCCTGTGAAGACCTACGTCGGCGAGTACGACGAGCAGCTCGTTCGCCAGGCGCTCGAACGCGAGAAGGCGCGCGGCGGGCAGGCGTTCTTCCTGCACAATCGCGTCGAGTCGATCGACGAGATCGCCGAGCGACTTCGCGGGCTGTGCCCGGGCATGCGCTTCGAGGTCGCCCACGGGCAGCTCGAGGAGAACGACCTCGAGCAGCGCATGCTCGCCTTCCTGCGCGGCGACGCCGACGTGCTCGTCGCGACGAGCATCATCGAGTCGGGCATCGACATCCCGCAGGCGAACACGCTGATCGTCGAGCGCGCCGACGCCTTCGGCCTCGCGCAGCTCTACCAGATCCGCGGTCGCGTGGGCCGCAGCAGGGAGCGCGCGTACGCCTACCTGCTCTACCCGAGCGCCGCTGCGCTGACCGAGGAGGCGACCAAGCGGCTGAGCGCGCTGTCCGACTACACGGAGCTCGGCGCAGGCTTCAAGATCGCGATGCGCGACCTCGAGATCCGCGGCGCCGGCAACCTGCTCGGCGACGAGCAGTCGGGTCACGTCGCCGCGCTGGGTTTCGAGCTCTACCTCGCAGATGCTCGACGAAGCGGTTCGCGCCGCCGGGCCGGCCGATGCGGGCGACGACGAGACCGAGCCGGTGCGCCTGGACGTCAACGTCGACGCCTACGTGCCGGCCGACTACGTTCCGTACGAGGCGGCCAAGATCGACGTGCACCGCCGTATCGCGGCCTCGCGCGAGGTCGCGGATCTGGCCGCGCTGCGCGACGAGCTGGAAGACCGCTTCGGTCCGGTCCCCGCGCCGCTGCGGAACCTGGTCGCGCTGCAGCAGGCGCGCATCAAGCTCGGTCAGGCGGGCGCGAGAACGGTCAGCATCGACAAGCAGGGTCACATGGCGGTCACGCCGATCGACCTCGACGAACTGCGGCAGGAGCGTCTGCGCGTGGAGCTGCCGGAAGCCCGCTACGAGCCCGGTCGCGAGCAGGTCTCGCTCCGCGTTCCGGCCGAACCGGACGAACGTTTCCCGGCGGTCGTGCGTGCGGCCGACGCGTTGCTGGCGGTCACGCGCGCAGCGGCATGAGCCTGAGGGGGCTGTGGGCGGCGCGTCGGCGGCGACAACCTCCTACACTGCGCTGCCTCATGACGCAGATTCTTCGTTCCGCCCTGGCGCTAGGCGCCGTTTTTTTCGCCTTCGCGATCACCGCGTGCGGTGACGACGTCCCTGAGGGTGACGTCGCGAAGGTCGACAAGTACACGATCTCCGAGGACACCTTCGACCGCTGGTTCAAGCTGGCGAGCGCTTCGCAGCCCGGCGCGGTCGCACCCGACCCGCCGAACTACGTCAAGTGCATCGCGGCCAAGGAGAAGGCGGCGCCCAAGCCGGCCAAGGGGCAGCCGGTGCCCAAGAAGCTCGACTACCAGAAGCAGTGCGCGCAGGAGTACGACCAGGTCAAGCAGCAGGTGATGACGTTCCTGATCCGCTCCACCTGGCTCGAGGCGGAGGCCAAGGAGCAGGGCCTCAGCGTCTCGGATGCCGAGGGCAAGGCGGCGTTCGACAAGGCGGTCAAGGCGGCGTTCCCCAAGAAGGGCGACTACGCGAAGTTCCTCAAGAGCTCGGGCCAGACCGAGGCCGATCTCGTCTACCGCCAGACGGTCCAGCTGCTCGAGCAGAAGATCACCGCCAAGATCCAGGGCAAGGCGAAGAAGGTGACCGACGCCGACGTCAAGGACTTCTACGAGAAGAACAAGGCCAAGCAGTTCACGCAGCCGGCCGCCCGCGATCTGCGCGTCGTCCTGACGAACGATGAGGCGAAGGCCAAGAAGGCGAAGGCGGAGCTCGACGACGGTGCCTCCTGGGCCCGAGTCGTGCAGGCCTACTCGACCGATCCGACCACCAAGGACGCCGACGGCGTCCTGCCGAACGTGACCCAGGGTGTCGGCAACCCGGACTTCGAGCGCGCCGTCTTCTCGGCCAAGAAGGACGAGGTCGTGGGCCCGCTCAAGACCTCCGACGGCTATTACGTCTTCACCGTGACCAAGAGCACTCCGAAGGCGGTCGCGAAGTTCAAGGACGTCAAGGACACGATCAAGGCGCAGCTCACGCAGCAGGGCACTCAGGCGGCGATGGCCGAGTTCGGGCAGTCCTATCAGGACCGCTGGCGCGCGGCGACCGTCTGCGCCTCCGGCTACATCGTGCCCGACTGCAGCAACTCGAAGACGCCACCCGCGTCGTCGGTGCCGCCGGGGGCGATCCCGCAGCCGGACGACGCAGGGGCGGTGCCGGCCGACGCCGCGCCGCAGCAGGTGCCGCCGCAGCAGCAGCGCCAGCAGCAGGCGCCGCCGCAGCAGCAGGCGCCGCCGCAGCAGCAGCCATAGAGCCGAGGTCTCGCCGGGCGGGATTGCATCGGAGTGACGCGCATGAGCGCGCGAATCCCCGAAGCTCTCGCCCGGCTGGACGACCTCACGCGGCAACTGCGGGCCGAGTGTCCCTGGGACCGCGAGCAGGACGAGCGCTCGATCGTTCCGCACACGGTCGAGGAGGCCTACGAGCTGGCCGACGCCGCGCAGGCGGGTGACGATGATCGTCTGCTCGACGAGCTGGGCGACGTGCTGTTCCAGGTTCACTTCCTGTCACTGCTGATGGAGGAGCGCGGCGCAGGCGACATGGCGCAGGTCGCCGATCACTGCCGCGAGAAGCTGATCCGGCGCCACCCTCATGTCTTCCCGCCCCAAACCCCGCCGGACGGGCTGACCGAAGATCCGGCGCTCGCTGAAGACGCCGCCCAGGTGCTGCGCAACTGGGACGTCATCAAGTCCGGCGAGGCGGGCCGCGAGCGCGGGGTGTTCGGCGAGGTGCCCGAGAATCTCCCTGCGCTGCTGCTCGCCCGCAAGATCCAGCGCCGCGCGGCGTCGTCAGGGTTCGACGACGGCGACGTCAGGCAGGCGCTGGGTGCCGCCGGCGCGCAGCTGGAGCGCATCGAGCATGCGCCGGCGGCCTCGGGGGCCGTGGCGGCCTCCGGTCCTGACCGCGACGAGCTGTTCGCGTGCGTCGGAGACATGCTGTTCGCAGCCGTGAACGTGGCGCGCAGGCTGCGAGTCGATCCCGAGCTCGCCCTGCGATCATCGGCGACCCGGTTCCGCTCTCGCGTCGAGGCGGCCGAGGAGCTCTCAGTCCGCGCCGGAGAGCGCTGGACCGAACTCGACTTCGACGCCCAGCTCGCCTACTACGCACAAGCACGACTGATGGAGGATCAGTGAGCCAGATCGACCGCGTACACGCCCGCCAGATCGTCGACAGCCGAGGCAACCCGACCGTCGAGGTCGAGATCGCGCTGCGCTCCGGCGCCGCCGGGCGCGCGGCGGTCCCTTCAGGGGCTTCGACGGGCGAGTTCGAGGCCACCGAGCTGCGCGACGGCGGCAGCGCGTGGCTGGGCAAGGGCGTGACGCAGGCGGTGGGGAATGTCAACGGCGAGATCGCCGCGGCGATCGCCGGGCATGACGCGACCGATCAGCGCGGCATCGATCGGGCACTCTGCGATCTCGACGGCACCGCCGCCAAGTCCCGGCTCGGTGCGAACGCCATCCTGGGAGTGTCGCTCGCGGCGGCGCACGCGGCGGCGGCCGAGGAGGGCGTTCCTCTCTGGCGCTATCTGGGCGGAGAGGCGGCGCACGTCCTGCCCGTCCCGATGATGAATGTGCTCAACGGGGGCGTCCATGCGGACAACAAGGTCGACTTCCAGGAGTTCATGATCGTTCCGTGCGGCGCGCCGTCGTTCTCCGAGGGCCTGCGCATGGGGGCCGAGGTCTTTCACGCGCTCAAGCGCACGCTGCATGAACGCGGCATGGCGACCGCGGTGGGGGACGAGGGCGGGTTCGCTCCCGACCTCGGCTCCAACGAGGAGGCGCTGCGTGTCCTGATGGAGGGCATCGAGGCCGCCGGCTACCGGCCCGACGAGGATGTGGCGATCGCGCTGGACCCGGCCACGAGCGAGATCGAGTCCGGTGGCGAGTACGTGCTGGAGCATGAGGGCCGCACGCTCTCGCCGCGCGAGATGGCCGGCTACTGGTCCGAGATGGCCGGTCGCTACCCGATCGTGTCGATCGAGGACGGCATGGCCGAGGAGGACTGGGCCGGATGGAAGGAGCTCACCGACCTGATCGGCGAGCGTGTGCAGTTGGTGGGAGACGATCTCTTCGTAACCAACACGGCTCGCCTGCAGCGGGGCATCGACTCCGGTGTCGGCAACTCGATTCTGGTGAAGGTGAATCAGATCGGCACGCTGACCGAGACGCTCGACGCGATCACGCTCGCGCGGGGAGCGGGCTACACCGCCGTCATGTCGCATCGCTCGGGCGAGACCGAGGACACGACGATCGCGGACCTCGCCGTGGCCACCGGCTGCGGCCAGATCAAGACCGGTGCACCGTCGCGCAGCGATCGCGTCGCGAAGTACAACCAGCTGCTGCGCATCGAGGAGGCACTTGGTGCCGACGCCACCTACCCGGGACGCTCGGTATTCCGTCGATAGCGCCCCCCGAACTCGCACCGGCTCGCGCACGTAGGCTTGCGCGTGGCGGGCGGCGCCTGTCACCTGAAGGAGTCGGACCCCGCACGTTGAATCGGGCGGCAATGGCCGCCGCCGGCAGCGCCCGTCCCAAGCCACGTCAGGCAGAGCGCGCTTTGCCGGAGCGCATGCGTCCACGCGCGCTCCCGAGCCGTCCGACGCGTGGCGGTGCGATCCGCTGGGACAGGGTCGGCAAGCTCATGCTGCGCGTCGTGTTCGTCGGCGTGGTCCTGCTCTACGTCCATCCGCTGTTCTCGATCTGGTCGACGCGGGAGCGCGCTGAAGTACGCCGCGCGGAGGTCGTGAGGCTGGCCGGCGAGCAGCGCGAGCTTCGTCAGCGGGTCGCCGCCCTGCGCGGCGACAAGGCGCTCGAGCGCGAGGCGCGGCGTCTCGGCATGGTCAGGCGCGGCGAGCGCGCATACGTGGTCGCCAACCTCCCCGACTAGCTCAGGGGTGCGGCTACGCTGCCCGATCGTGTCCTTCGAGACGGCGATCCAGCAGTGGCGGAGCGGGGAGGGCTACGTCGAGCACGCCCCCCGCGAGCAGCAGGCGGCGCTGCGCAGCGTCGAGGGCGCGCTTGTGGCGGAACTGCGGCGACGGCTCGGCGGGGCCTTCACAGTCGACGAGCTAGTCGACCTTTACGACGCCGGGACGTCGTGGTGTCTCGACCTCGCCGCCCAGAGGGCTCCGGGCGCGTCCTGGGCCTGGGACGCGCGTGTGGCGGACGCTGCGTTCGCGCGCTACGTCCGCGAAGCGGTCGACTTCGCCGGCGGCCGACGGCTGGAAGCCCGGCCCTGACGCGCTGCCCCCGCGGGGGATGGCGCGTGGTCGCCGCGATCAGTCCTCGTCGGACGGCTCGTCGCCCCCGGCGCGGCGGATCACGATCTGATCCTCCTCGACCGTCACGGCCACGCTGCGGTGGCCGGCCCAGTGCTCGGCGTAGATCGCGCTGTCGGCCACGGCCGGGTCGAGCCACAGGCCGTAGCCCTCCTCGCCGTGATCGAACGTGCCCTCGAGCTCGGCCGCTCCCCCGCGGCCGCCGCGCCCGCGACCCCCTCGGCGTCCCCGCCGGCGGCGCGGCGCGTCCTCGCCAGCCCCGTCCTCGCCGTCCTGCGACGCCGCCTCAGCGCGTCGGGTCGCCTCCTCCTCGGCCCGCGCGGCCTCCTCCTCGGCTCGCGCGGCCGCCTCGGCCTCGAGTTCCGCTGCGATCAGAGCGTCGTCCTCTGCACGCAGGTCGACCTCGACGCCCGCGTCGGCGCCCCCTTCGGCGCCCTCAGGCAGAAGATCGTTCTCCTTCTTGAAGGTCTCGACCTGCTGGACGGGGACCTCGAGTTGGTGGGCGATCCAGGCATCCGTGCGTCCCTGGCGCACCCAGGTGCGGATCTGGTTGAGTTGGGGTCTCAGCGAGCGTCGTGCCATGCGACGGCGCAGGTTATCGGAGCGCTGCGGGCGCCCGTCGCGCGGCCCCGGTGGCCACGAAGTCGGTCGAAACGCTTGCGCGCCGTCGCCAAACGCTGGTACGTTGCCTGCTTCGCGTCGGAGGGCGCCCGGGAAGAGAGCGCGGTCCAATGTTGGTCCTCACCAGGAAGTCGAATCAGAGCATCATGATCGGGGACGACATCGAGATCTCTGTGCTCTCGATCATGGGGGAGAAGGTCCGGATCGGGATCCAGGCCCCGCGCGACATCCCCGTCTTCCGCAAAGAGGTCTACCTCGAGATCCAGCGCGAGCGACGCCGCAGCGCCGACCGCAGCAGCCGACCCCGCCGCAGCGACGACCGCGGCAGCAGCGGTAACAGATCCGCCCGCCGCCTAGCTCAGCCTCGCCTCAAGCGCGGCGCGGCGCCGGCGACAGCCCGGCACAGACGCGACACCGAGCCCAGCCGTTCCGTCGACCAGGGCCGCGGGCGAGGAATCGTGGATGACTGGGGCCGACCGCGGCCGACCGATAGTGCGAACGCACGGTGGTCGGTCGTGGGTGGCCCCAGGCGCCACGAGGCCCGCCCGGCACACCTAGCCCATGACGATGTAGAGCGTCTCGAACATCGCCAGCGTCACCAATACGGCAACCGCCGTCAGCAGCAGGACGAGCATCGCGAAGCGGAGCGTGCCGTGCTTGTGCTGCTTCTCGAGCTTGCGCGTGTGCGTGCGCACCGCGCTCTCGCGCAGCAGTTCCTCGCTGTGGAGTCGCTCCGCCTCGGCGTGCTCGTGAAACGCGTGCTCGAGTTGGGCGATGCTCTGCCGAAGTCGCGTCGCCATGTCAGGCGATCGTCACCTCTGGTGAGAGGTAGACGTCCTGGATCGCGTGCAGCAGGGCGGCGCCTTCCTCCATCGGGCGCTGGAAGGCCTTGCGACCCGAGATGAGGCCCATGCCGCCGGCGCGCTTGTTGATGACGGCGGTGGTCACGGCCTCGGCGAGGTCGGTCGCGCCGGAGGACGCACCGCCCGAGTTGATGAGACCGGCGCGACCCATGTAGCAGTTGGCCACCTGGTAGCGGCAGAGGTCGATCGGGTTGTCGCTGGTGAGCTTCTCGTAGACGAGCTTGTGGGTCTTTCCGTAGGAGGCGCCGTTCTGGTTGAGTGCGGTGTAACCGCCGTTGTTCTCGGGCAGCTTCTGCTTGATGATGTCCGCCTGGATCGTCACGCCGAGATGGTTCGCCTGTCCGGTCAGGTCCGCGGCGACGTGGTAGTCGGTACCGCCGGTCTTGAACGCGGAGTTGCGCAGGTAGCACCACAGCACGGTGAACATGCCGAGCTGGTGGGCCTCCTCGAAGGCCTCTGCGATCTCGACGATCTGCCGTCGCGACTCGTCCGATCCGAAGTAGATCGTCGCGCCCACGCCGGCCGCACCGAGTTCCCATGCCCGCTGCACCGACGCGAACTGGATCTGGTCGAAGGCGTTCGGGTACGAGAGCAACTCGTTGTGGTTGAGCTTGACGATGAACGGGAGCTTGTGCGCGTAACGGCGTGAGACGACGCCGAGCACGCCGACGGTCGAGGCGACGGCGTTGCAGCCGCCCTCGATCGCCAGCTCGCACGATGTTCTCGGGGTCGAAGTAGATCGGGTTCGGCGCGAAGCTCGCGCCCGCCGAATGCTCGATCCCCTGGTCGACGGGCAGGATCGACACGTAGCCCGTGCCGGCCAGGCGCCCGGAGTTGGAGAGCCACTGGAGGTTGCGCAGAACCTGTGGGTTGCGGTCGCTGATCGACCACACCCGATCGACGAAGTCCGGGCCCGGCAGGTGCAGGTCGCGTGCATCGATGGTCGTGCAGCGGTGGTTCAGTAGGTCGTCAGCGCCCTCACCGAGGAGTTCTTGCAGGCGGGACGTCGTCAGGTCGGTCATGGTCACGTTCCGGGGCCCTCCGGCTGATCGTCGGTTTCCGTGCGATCAACGGTAGCGCGCCGGGCCGCCCGGGGGACGGCGGCGGCGCCTCACTCTGTGCGCCCGCGCCGCGGGTACGCTGCCGCTTCATGGAGCACTGCTTCAACGGTCCCAGCTACACGCTGGGCATCGAGGAGGAGCTGATGATCGTCGATGCCGAGGGCTATGACCTCGTCAACGCGATCGAGAGCCTGCTTCAGGACGCTCCCAACGGCGAGATCAAACCTGAGCTGATGGAGTCGGTGCTCGAGATCAGCACCGATCCGTGTGTGGACATGGCCGAAGCGTCTCGGCAGCTGCGGGCGCTGCGTGCGCAGGTGGTCCAGATCGCGGGTGAGCGCGGGCTGAGGATCGGCGCGGCGGGCACCCACCCGTTCGCGATGTGGGAGGACCAGCGGATCGTCGCTCGCGACCGCTACCGCGACCTCGTGTCGGCGCTGCGCTTCGTCGCCCGTCAGGAGCTGTTGTTCGGTCTGCACGTTCATGTCGGGGTCGACGGTGCGGACAAGGCGATCCACGTCGCCGACGGGATGCGCGTCCATATCCCGGTGCTGCTTGCGCTGTCGGCCAACTCCCCGTTCTGGCGCGCTGACGTCTCGGGCCTGCATTCGACGCGCATGCCGATCTTCAGGGCGTTTCCGCGTGTCGGCGTGCCACCTACGTATCGCGACTGGGACGACTTCTCCTCGGCAGATCGACTTCATGGTCAGGAGCGGCGTGATCGAGGACTACACGTACCTCTGGTACGACGTGCGCCCGCACCCCAAGCTCGGCACGGTCGAAATGCGCATGTGCGATGCGCAGACGCGCGTCGAGCACACGCTCGCGCTCGCCGCGTTGATCCAGGCGATGGTGAAGGAGCTCTGCGAGCACTTCGACGAGGGTCGCGAGCTGTCGGAGTACCCGTGGCAGATGATCGACGAGAACAAGTGGCTGGCGGCACGTCACGGACTCGACGCCGAGCTTGTGGACCTCCCGACGTCGGACAAGGTCTCCGCGGCTGCCCTCGCCGACCGCTTGCTCGACCGTCTCGCCGGGCATTCGCAGGACCTCGGCTCTC
Organism: uncultured Actinomycetes bacterium; assembly: GCA_963714935.1. GTDB lineage: Bacteria > Actinomycetota > Thermoleophilia > Solirubrobacterales > Solirubrobacteraceae > F1-60-MAGs163. Next base: position 815,699 of record CAVQQA010000001.1, on the reverse strand, counting down.
AGGCCGAGCTCGAGGGCATCCGCGACCTGCTGCGCCGCGGGACGGGGTCGCGGCGCCAGTTGCTGGTCTACGAGGCCAACCACGACTTCGTCGAGGTGATGCGGGAGATCGTTCAAGCGACCCACGACGGGCTTCCGCCGGCCGGGTAGGGGTCGTCCGGCTCGCGGCGGCGCAGTACGATCAATCGGCCGTGCCACAGGCGCCTGATCTCTTCGTCGTATGCAAGAACTGCGGATCCGAGGTGTCGAGCTTCGTCACCGAGTGCCCGTACTGCGGCACCCGCCTGCGCAAGCGGGCTCCGAAGCTCGAGGGCCGGGAACTGGGCGAGGCCGGTCGCTCGCGGCGAGCGCGAGTCTCGAGGTTGCCGAAGCTCAAGCCGGGCGAGATCCCGGGTATTCGGGTGGATTCGAGCCATCGCCCGATCGCGTCGATCACGTTGGCGGTGGCCTGTGCCGTCGGAGCCGTCGCCGAAGGCGCCTTCGGCCTGGTGGACGTCGCCGTCGTCGGCCCGGTCGACGGCGAGTGGTGGCGGGTCGCGACCGCCCCGTTCTTCTTCAGCGACCTCTGGTACGCAGCTGCGTGCGTGCTCGCGATCGCGCTGTTCGGCGGCCTCTTGGAGCAACGCCACGGTGCGATCGCGCCGCTGGTCCTGTTCGCTCTCGGGGGAATCGGCGGCGTCGCCGCGGCCGCGGCGCTTGAGACGATCCCGCTGGCTGCGGGTGCCAACGGCGCGGCGCTGGCGATGACCGTCGCCTGGGCGATGCGGCCCGCGCGCGATCTGCGGCGTGGGCTCGAGCCGGACGGGGACCTGATCGGCGCGGCGGTCTTCGCGGCCGTGCTCCTGCTGATGCCGCTCGCCGTCGAGGAGGCGAGCCCGACCGCCGGAACCGCAGGGCTGCTGGCGGGTCTGCTCGTCGGCGCGGTGCTCGCACGCCGTGACTGATGCGCGCGGGTAGGCTCGCCACCGTGGCTCAGCGCACTTACACGGCAGAGGAGGTCGACGCCGCCGTCGAGGCGCTTTCCGATGCGGCTCGCTTCGCGCATGCCCAGGAGATCGTCACCCACGCGGCACCCGGCCTGCAGCGGATCCTCGCGACCGCACTCCAGGAGGGCGGCTTCTTCGAGGGCGCCCACGCTGCTGAGAGCGCCCGGGTCGCCGGCATCGATGATCCGGCAGCGCGGCTGAGCGCAGTCCGAACGCTGGCCGCCGAGGAGACCCGGATCGGAATGCTCATCGGCGTCGCGGTCGGCCTTGAGCTGGCGGGTGAGCTGCAGCGCACCACAGAACATGAGAACGCCGAGTCAGGAGAGCTGAAGCGATGAGTGAAGTCAGTGTCCGATTCTTGGGCCACAGCGCGATCGCAGTAGAGCACGGCGGAACGACGGTCCTGATCGATCCGTTCCTCACGGGGAACCCGAAGGCGGCGGTCAGCGCTGACGACGTGGCGGCCGACGCGATCCTTCTCACACACGGGCACGCCGATCACATCGGCGACACCGTTGCGATAGCGCGGCGCACCGGAGCGCCGGTCGCCGCGATCGTGGAACTGGCGGGCGAACTCGCCGCCGACCTCGGCGATGCGCACGACGTGCGCGACCCGAACCTGGGCGGCACCATCGCGTTCAGCTGGGGCTCGGCGCGCTGGGTGCCCGCCTGGCACACGTCGACGACGCCGAAGGGGACGATCAACACCCCTGCGGGCATCGTCATGGAGATCGCTGGCAAGCAGATCTACCACCTGGGTGACACAGCGCTGTTCAGCGACCTGGCGCTGCCCGGCCGGCGAGCCGCTCTGGATCTTGCGCTGGTCCCGATCGGCGGCCACTACACGATGGATCGTTTCGATGCCGTCGACGCCTGCGGGCTGATCGGCGCTGCCCACGTCGTACCCATCCACTTCGACACCTTTCCCCCGATCGAGACCGACTCCCAGGCGTTCAAGGCGGACGTGGAGGGCAGCGGAGCGGCGGCCGTCACCGTGCTGCAGCCGGGCGAGGCATTGGAGCTCACATGATCACGGCGATCGTCCTGATCCAGGCGGAGCGCGACCAGTACTCGGCGCTGGGCGGCGTGCTCGCGGACGTGGAGGGTGTCGCGGAGGCCTACTCCGTAACGGGCGGGTGGGACTTCGTGGCGATCGTAAGGGTGCCCAGGCACGACCTTCTGGCGGGGGTCATCTCGGGCGAGATCGCGAACCTCCCGGGAGTCGCACGCACTCAGACGATGGTCGCGTTCGAGGCCTATTCGCGCCACGACCTCGACGCGATGTTCGATCTGGGCAACTGAACGGCCGGCGCCCGCGCTGCGGACGCCGGCCCAGTTGCGGTACTGAGTACGCCGGCAGTCTCACTGGTGTCCGAATCGCACGTCCGGCAGCGCGCGGGCCAGTGGCCGCGGCAGCCACCAGGCATGGCGCCCGAGCAGACGCAGGAGCACGGGCATCAGCAGCAGCCGGATCAGGAACGCGTCGAGCAGGACCGCGACGCCGAGCACGACTCCCATCTCCTTCGGCGGCAGCGGGCCGGAGAGCGCGAAGGTGAAGAAGACGGCCACCATCACTGCGCCGGCCGCAAAGATCACGCGACCGGAATGCGCGAGCGCTCCGACCATCGCGCCGTGGGCGCCTTCGCCGCGGTCCCAGTGCTCCTTGGCGCTGGCGAGCAGGAACACCGTGTAGTCCATCGAGATCGCGAAGATCATCGCGAAGAAGAAGACCGGTGCCCATGCGTCGAGGTAGCCCTGCGACTCGAAGCCGAGCAGACCGGACCCGACTCCGTCCTGGAAGATCAGTTTCGCGACGCCGAAGGCCGCACCGACCGCCAGCAGGTTGGTGAGCACACCGGCTGCAGCGATTATCGGCGCCTGAAGGGCGACGAGCAGGAGCAGGAAGCCGAGCGCCAGCACCACGCCGATCACGAGCGGAGTCTTGGCCGCGAGGGCCTGCTCGAGGTCATGGTTCTCGGCGACGCTGCCGCCGACCAGGGCCCCGACCGGGAGTTTCGCCCGCAGTCGGTCGATCGTCGCGCCGACCGCCGGATCGGACGGATCCGCGCTCGGGACGACCTGGATAAGCCTGCTGCCGCCGGTCCCGGTCGACGCAGGCAGAACCTGGGCGACACCCTCGTCCGCCTTGAGCGTGCTCGCCACGCGATCCGCCGAACGCGCCGAGGTGACGACCTGGAAGGCGCCTGGCGCGCCTGGCCCGAACGCGGCCGCGATCTGTTCGTAGCCGTTGCGTGAGCCATCGCCCTGAGGTACCACCTTGATCGACGGCATGCCTGTGTCGAGGCTGAACACCGGGAGCGCCAGAGCCACCAGCAGCGCGACGGCGACCGTGCCGTAGGCCAGCGGCCGGCGCCAGAGGCGCTCGCCCCAGGCCGCGAGGCGTGGCGAGCGGTGCTCGCCCTGGTGAACCCAGGGAAGCGCAAGTCGATCCACGCGCGGGCCGAGCTTTGCCAGCACGGCGGGCAGCAGGGTGAGCGTGGCGGCGAGCACGAAGGCCACGGAGATCATGATCCCGAGGGCCATCGACCGGAAAGCAGGAGACGGTACGAGCATCACCGCGCTGAGCGATATGAGCACGGTCACGCCCGAGAAGAGCACCGCCTTGCCGGCGGTGTCCATCGTCTCGGCGACCGCGTCGACGACGGGCCGGCGCGAGCCGAACAGCGCGCCGCGGAAGCGATAGACGACGAACAGGGCGTAGTCGATCCCGAGGGCGAGCGCGAACATCAGCGCGAAGTTCATCGCCCAGATCGAGATGTCAAGGAGCTGCGTGCCCAGGTAGAGCGTCCCCGCGCTTGCGACGAGCCCGATGATCGTGAGCATCAGCGGAAGGCCGGCGGCCACCAGCGAGCCGAATGCGAGCACGAGGATCGCGAGCGTCACGGGCCACGAGATCAGCTCGCTCTTCATCATCGCCTCGCGGTTGGCGACGTTGAAGTCCGACCACATGCCCGAGGCGCCGGTGAGCGAGACGGCGATGCCGTTCGCCCCGCGCAGTTCCTCCTTGATGTCGTCGGCGGCGCGCACCATCTCGTTGCTGTCGGAGGCGGCGCCCGCCTGGATCACGGCGGTGTGCCCGTCGCGGGAGATCGAGACGCCCGGCTGCGGCGACACGACGCGCGTGACACGACTGTCCTCGCGCAGCACGCTCTCGGCGTCCGCGACCACACGCTTGAAGGCCGGGTCGCCCGCCGTGGCGCGGTCGCCGTGTACGACGACCATCAGCGCGGACGACGACAGGCCCGCGAACTCGCGGTCGACGACCTCGCGCGCTTGGACGGACTCGGAGCCGGTCGCCTCCCAGCCGGCGCCGGACAGCGCGTGCTCGACCTTCGGCGCCATCGCTCCGAGGATCAGCGCCAGCGCCACCCACGCGAGTACGACGTGGCGGGTGTGCGTCGCCGTCCAGCGACCGAGCCTGCCCAGCGGGCCATAGGTGGTCATCGGGTGTTCTCCTGGGTGGCCGCGCGCAGGCCGAACGCCCGGCGCAGGATGATCGAGGCGAGGCAGTCGCCGAAGGCGACGAAGAGGAGCTGGTTGACGCCGGCGAACGCCGCGAGCGCGAGGAACCAGGGCGATACCGTGACGCCGAGCAAGACCGCGGTCAGGGTCACCGTCCCGGCCATCGCGAAGAGGACGCGCTCCAGCGGCAAGGTGGGGTTCGTTGCACAGTTCATGAGACACCTCCGAGGATCTCGTCGAGTTCACGCAGCTGATTGCGAAGTCCGCCGCAGACCTGCTCGCACAGTTCGAAGACCGACTCGTCGGCGATCGCGTAGTGCACGCAGGTGCCGTCCTTGCGCCGGCTGACGATGCCGGCCTGGTGAAGGACGGTCAGGTGCTTGGAGACGTTCTGCTGGGTCGCGCCGACGGCGCCGGTCAGCTCACCGACGGTCGCCTCGCCGTCGCGCAGGCTGTCGAGCAGGCGGATCCGCATCGGCTCTCCGATGACGCGAAAGCGCTGTGCGATGAGTTCGGCCAGCGATTCGGGAACGGGATGGGGAACGAGCATGTCGACCAATATACAACAGTACAGTTGTAGATGCAAGTAGGGAGCCGAAACGGCCGCTGGCTACCCTCAGCGGCCGTGCCGTCCGTCGTGAAGCCGGAGTACGGACCGACGCTGCCCGAGCTTGTCGGGCCGCGCATGCGCGCATGGCCGCGCTGGGGCCGCTTGCTGTTCTGGCTCGCTCTTGCGGCCGCCGTTCTCTTGGTGGCGTGGGTTCGGCTGGGCAGGGACGACGGCCGTCTGACGATCGTCGTGAGGGAGCCGGTGGCGTTCAACCTGCTCTACAACGACAAACTGGTCCGCGTCGCGCCGCGCCCGGGCGAGTCGCTGCGGCTCGTCACTCCGGCGGCCGACCCCGACCCGGAGTCGGTCGTGCTGCGACCCGTCGTGCTGCCTCGGTACCGGGGCGAGGCCAGCGGCGTGCTCCCGGTCTTCGCGACCGGTCTTGTGGAGCAGATGCGCCGCGCGGATCCGAACTTCATCCTGCGCTCGGAAGGCCGCGCCCGCGTCAACAGCCAGCCCGGCTACCAGATCCAGTTCCAGACCAAGCTGGGCGGTCGAACTGCCTACGGCAGGCGGTCGCTGCTGTTCGCCGACGAACCGGGCGCCCGCGAGGGGGTCGACATCACAATGCTCTCGTCACGCTCGCCGGCCATCCCGAACGTCGATTCGGTCGGCTCCAATGGGCCGACGAAGCTGCCCTACCGGTCGCTGCGACTGGGAACCGAGCGACCGTGAGCATCGCTGCGGACGGCGGCTTCGCGCAGTTCGAGGATTTCGCGCGCGTCGACATCAGGGTGGGCCGTATCGTCGAGGTCGAGGACTTCCCGGAGGCGCGCCAGCCGGCCTGGAAGCTGCGCATCGACTTCGGCCCCCCGGAGGGCGTCAAGCGCTCGTCGGCGCAGATTCGCAACTACAGCCGCGATGAGCTGCTCGGGCGGCTCGTCCTCGGCGTCGTGAACTTCGCGCCGCGCCAAGTCGGTCCAGTGCGCTCGGAGGTGCTGGTGCTGGGCACCTACAGCACCGACGGCGTGCTGCTGCTCGCGCCCGACCAGGGCGCGGCTGTCGGCGACCGCGTCGGCTGACGCGTCAGGGCGTCGCGGGTGGCGCGCCGGGTGCGGACTCCGGCAGCTCCGCGACCGGCGGGGTCACGGGGGTCTCGGACGCCGGAGCGGCAGGTGGCGCTGCGGGCGCCGGTTGAGACGCCGGGGGCGGGACCGGGGCGGGATTGGGGGCCGCCGGCTCCTCGGCCAGCGGCGGAGCCTCGGTCGCCGGCGGCTTCTTGGCGGGAACCGGCTGGCTTGGAGGCTTCGCGGCCTTTGGGGGCAGGATGACGACGTCGATCTGCTCCTCCGGCGCGATCTCCACCACGGGTGTCGATGGAGCCGGCTCGGTGGGTGCAGGCTGAACCGCCGGCTCGGGCGCGGTCGCGGGTGCGCTCACGACGGGGGTGGGGTCGGGCGCCGATTCAGGCGCGACCGGCACCGCTGGCGCGCTGACCGCGGCCGGAGTGCCGCCGGTCTTCGCGGTCCGCTTGGCGGCCGTCACGGGCTTCGGCGCTGCGGCCGGGGTGATCGCCGCCGGCGGCGCGGCGAGGAAGCTCGCGGGCGCGCGCTGGGGCTTGGTGTTGCGGGCCTGGTCGACCTCGACCGCGCCGGCCGTGACGATCGCGGCGGCGGCAACGGTCGCAGCCGTCTTCGACGCGATCGCCGAGACGCCGGCCGACAGCGCGCCTCCGGCGGCCGAAGTCGCGGCGGTCGTCGCTGCAGTGCCCGCGGCGGCGCCGGCGGCCGTTGAGGCGGCCGCGGACCCGCCGGCACTGGCGGTCGTGCCGAGCTGCGCGAGCATCAGCTTCTTGAGGATCAGCAGCGGCCCGATCGGCAGCATCAGTGCGAGCGCGCGGTTCGTCTCGCGCAGCGACTTGCGGAAGACGCTGCAGCGCTCGCAGCTGCGCAGGTGACGACGAACAGGGGGGGAGAGACGTGCGAGACCCTCGGCCACCTCGCCGAGCTCCTCACGGACCTCCTCGCAGGTCAGCTTGCGTGCCTCAGTCGCCTCTGCCAGCGAGACGCGCGCGCGGACCAACAGCGACTTCACGCTGGGGACGGTCGTCTCCATCGCCTCGGCGATCTGATCGTAGGAGAGCGCGTCGATCTCGCGCAGCAGAAGTGCCGTCCGCTGCGTCTCCGGGAGCTCGCCGACGTCCGCCATCAACTGGCGGAACTCCTCCCGCTTGTGAACGGTGTCAGCGGTCGTCTGCCCGTGCTCGGCGACGTGATGCTCGAAGCTGTCGACGCCGATGGCGCTCTGGCGGCGCATGTGGTTCAACGAGCGGTTTCGAGCGATTCGGTACAGCCACGGCTTCACATTGATCTGCCTGTCGTCGGCGACCATCGCGCCGTACGCGGCGGCGAACGTCTCCTGGACCACGTCCTCGGCGTCCTCCTTGGAGCCGAGCATGTGCCGGGTGAACGCAAGCAGGCGGGCGTTGTAGCGCGCAACGAGAACCTCATAGGCCGCCTGGTTGCCGCGCCGCGTGGCCGCGACGAGCCGCTCGTCCGACTGCAGGCGCAGGAACGGGCTTGGGCCGCGCATGCCCGGCACGGCGGGGTTCTTCAGTGTTGAGACTTCCACGTTGGTACCAACGAGAGAAACACCGCTGGAATCGGAACGTTGCGGTGTTCTGCGTGAGCAGACCCTCGTCCTTCCCGACAGGCTAACGTGCGCCGCAGCGCCCGCCGAATGGGTGTCCACCGCGCTCGGGTGGCGGAACTGGTAGACGCGGCCGGCTTAAACCCGGCCGTCCCGCAAGGGACGTGGGGGTTCGAGACCCTCCCCGAGCATCCGGATCGGGTGAGTCACTCGCCGCGGTCGAGGCGCCGCAGCAGCGGCCCGGGATCGTACGGTGAGCCGCCCCGCTGCCAGCCCGGCGCCGTCCACGTCTCGAAGTGCAGGTGGCACTCGGATGCCCGGCCGGTCGACCCGACGCGACCCAGGCGCTGGCCTGTGAACACACTGTCGCCGACCCGAACGCGCGCTCGAGCGCGCATGTGCATGTAGGCGTACGACTCGCCGTTCGGGCGCCTGACGACGACATAGTTTCCAGCCGCGCCGTGCGAGCCGACGAACTGCACGACGCCCTTCGTCCATGCCGCCAGCGGCGTGCCGCAGGCGGCGAAGTTGTCGGTCCCCTGGTGGCTGCGACCGCCGCCGAAGCGCTGTCCCGGGGAATGCGCGAGGCGGTGCTTGCCGCGGATCGGGAAGAGGCCCTCGAGCACGTCGACCTCGGCGCTCGCATCACTCGCAGCACGCGCGGTCGCGTGTGCCGCGGCGCTGAGCCGCAGCACGTAGGCGCCCCGGCGGGCGGGCCGGTCCCCCACGAAGCCGTCCCAGCGAATCTCGCCTGTCCCCGATGCGTCGGGATCCAGATCCCAGCTGCGCACGACCTTGCCGTCGCGGACCCGAATCGCCTCGACTCCCGCCTCCCGCTCCGCGGCGGCCCCGGCGTGGTACTTGAAGACGACCTTCTTGCGGCCGCCGGCAACGAGCTTCGAGAGACCGCGGGCGTCATCGGTCGCGGGCCGCCTCGCGAGGACCCGCAGGGGCCTCGAGCTGCGCGGCGCTGAACCCAGCGAGCTGACCACGCGAAGCCTGCCTGTACGGGCGCGCTTCGGCACTACGACGAGCAGCTCGTCGCTGCGCGCGGCATTCCCGCGGACCCTGACGCGAGCGTCGTCGCGTGAGACGCCGCGGGTGCCTTCGAAGATGACAGTCCGCACGCTCTGCAGGCTCGCGCCCCGCAGTGTCAGGACCTGACCGCGGGCGCATGTCCAACTCCTCTCCAGACCGCCGCAGCTCGCACCCTGCAGCGACGGGGACCCCGGGATCGCGGTGCCGCCGGTCGACGAGGTCGCGGCCACCGGAGGCTCGCGAGTCGCGGCGACGGCGGCAGGGGCGGCAACCGCGAGCATGCCCGCGAGGGCCACGGCAAAGCGAACACGGCGCAGCGCCGCTGAAGTGGGGCAATGGGGCATCGGACCGCTCTCATGGCGCCTACGGGGTGAGCTGACGGGCTCGCACACAAGAGCTGCGCGGCGCCTCGGCTTCAAGGCGCTTGGCCCCAAGAATGGTTCCCCCGCTCCCGGGCGGCGGGCCGTCCGGGACTCGGCTGGTCATTTTCGAGTTCGCGAGAGGGTAGCGGCAGCCACGGCGGGTACGCTCGCCGTGCAAGGCGATGACCAGTCCGGCGGTCGACATCCGCGTGCGCCTAACGCCGCGCGCTTCGAGTGGTCAGATCGAGCTGCTGGCCGACGGGTCGCTGCGCGTCCGAGTCACGGCCCCGGCCGTCGACGGACGGGCCAACGAAGCGCTGCGGCGCTGCGTCGCCAAGGCCCTGGGGATCGCCCCATCGCGCGTAACGCTGGTCCGCGGAGTGCGCGCACGCGAGAAGACGCTGCGCATCGAGGGCCTCGACGCCGATGGCGTTCGCCGGCGCCTGACGCCCTGAGCGTTCTACCGGCCGCGCTGACGGCCGCTGATCATGCCGCGTTGCGGGCGTCGCTCTCGCTTACGCGGTCCGCGACCGCGTCGAGCACAGACTCAGCCAGCCCGGCGTCGCCGTCGATCTCGAGTTCCGTGCGCGAGTCCGCGGGGCCGAAAGCTTCGATCCAGGCACGCTCCGGGCCGCGCACGCGCGCGTGGGCCTCCGGTGAAGGACGCTCGGAATAGCGCAGTGTTCCGTCCTGCGCGGAGACCGCGTAGTGCAGTTCGCCCTTCTCGGGGTGCACGACCACGACCTCCACGACGCCGCGCACGCCGTGCGCGATCTCGATCCCCGTCGCGGCGCGCATCACGGCGCCGATGTCGACGACCTCACCGGGACGCGGCGGACCCCAGGCGAAGCGGTACCCCCATCGTGCGAGTTCGCCGACCACGGGAAGGAGCGCACGCGCGCGCGAGGTCAGCTCGTAGTCCACGCGGGGAGGCACCTCGCGGTAGCGCTGTCGCGTCAGCAGGCCGTCGGCGACCATCCGGTTCAGCCGCGAGCGCAGCTGCTCGGTCGAGATCCCGGGAAGCGTGCGCTGAAGCTCGACGAAGCGGCGCGGTCCTCCCGCCAGGTCCCGAACGATCAGCAGCGTCCACTTGTCGCCCACGAGGTCGAGGGCGCGGGCATCGGGTGACCACTGGTCGTACGGGTGGCGCTTGGTCGGTGGAGCGGGGGAGATTGGCGATCCCTCCTTGGTGTGACGCTTCGTTTCCGTGGGACGCCGGACGGCGGGCCCATTCGCGGTCTCCATGGGTTCTTATCACCGCGCGGGTCCATGCTGCGTAGATCGCAGGCTTCGCGCAGCATCGAACGGCGAATAGGCTCCGACGATGAGCACCGAGACCGACCAGCAGACCATTCACGGCGGCCGCCTACTCGCCCGGCGCCTCAAGGCACACGGCGTGACCAAGCTGTTCACGCTCTCCGGGGGGCACCTCTTCTCCGTCTACGACGGCTGCCGCGAGGAGGGGATCGACCTCGTCGACACGAGGCACGAGCAGTCCGCGGCGTTCGCAGCCGAGGGCTGGGCGAAGGTCACCCGTGAGCCCGGCGTCGCTGCGCTGACGGCCGGTCCAGGAGTCACCAACGGCATGAGCCCGCTCGGATCCGCCCAGATGAACAACTCGCCGATGCTCGTGCTCGGAGGGCGGGCCCCGGCGATGCGATGGGGGATGGGCTCGCTTCAGGAGATCGACCACGTGCCGTTCGTCCGCCCGCTGACGAAGATGGCGGTGACCGCCGAGACGACCGCTGACATCCCGCTGCTGATCGACGAGGCGCTCGCGACGGCGCTGCGACCGAACTCCGGCCCGACCTTCGTCGACCTGCCGATGGACGTCGTCTTCTCCGAGGCGGCCGAGCCGGACGCGGGTAGCGATCTGCCGCGTGCCGGCGACGAACCCGCTGCGACCGAGGGAATGGATCGGGCGGCCGCGCTCCTGCGGGATGCCGAGCGCCCCGTGATCATGGCCGGCACCAACCTCTGGTGGGGCCACGGCGAGCAGGCGCTGCTCGAGCTTGTCCGCGAGCGGCGCATCCCCGTCTTCCTGAACGGACTTGCGCGCGGGTGCGTGCCTGCCGACGACGAGCTCTTCTTCGCCCGTGCGCGCGGCGCCGGCCTCTCCGGGGCGGACGTCGCGATCGTGATCGGCGTGCCGATGGACTTCCGGCTCGGCTTCGGTGCCGCGTTCGGGGAGCAGACCGAGATCGTCGTCGTCGACCGCGCCGAACCGCAGCGTGATCATCCGCGGGCAGTCGCCGCCGAGCTCTACGGCGGCATCGGCGCGACGCTCGACGCGCTGCGTGAGGCGAGCGCCGGGCTCGAGGACGCCACGGGCGCATGGGTCGACGAACTGCGTGCGATCGAAACCGAGAAGCGCCACGGCGAGGCCGCCGAGTACGCCGACGACCGCGCCCCGCTGCACCCGATGCGGATCTATGGCGAGCTCGACGCCGTTCTGGATCGCGACGCGATCGTCGTCGGCGACGGCGGCGACTTCGTGTCGTTCGCCGGGCGCGCGATCAACTCCTACGAGCCCGGCTGCTGGCTCGACCCGGGTCCCTTCGGTTGTCTCGGCTCGGGCCCCGGCTACGCGCTCGCGGCGAAGCTCGCCCATCCGGATCGCCAGGTCGTGCTGCTGCTCGGCGACGGGGCGTTCGGCTTCAGCGGAATGGAGTTCGACACGCTTGCGCGGCACGGCGTGAACGTCGTCGGCGTGATGGGCAACAACGGGATCTGGGCGCTGGAGAAGCACCCGATGGAGTTCCTCTACGGCTACTCCGTGATCGCCGACCTGCGCCCCGGGACTCGCTACGACAGACTCGTCGAGGCGCTCGGGTGCCACGGCGAGCTGGTCGAGCGCCCGGACGAACTGCGCGGCGCGCTCGACCGTGCGTTCGCGGCCGGCCGCCCGGCTCTGGTCAACGTCCTTCAGGACCCCGAAGTGGTCTATCCGCGCAAGTCCAACCTCGCGTGAGGGTCGCCGTCGTCGATATCGGTACGAACTCGACGCGCCTGCTGATCGCCGATGTCGATCACGCGACGATGACGCTCACGGAGCTCGACCGGCGCAGCACCGTGACGCGACTCGGCGCAGGCGTCGACCGCACGGGGCGTCTGTCGGACGACGGGATGGCACGTGTCTTCGCCGCGCTCGACGCTTACAGCGAGGCGATCGCCGCCACGGGCGGTGCCGATGCGCTCCCTGCGGTTCTGACGAGCGCGACCCGCGACGCTCAGAACGGTGCTGACTTCACGAACCGCGTGCGAGAGGACTACGGACTCCAGGCGCGCGCGATCGGCGGCGAGGAAGAGGCCCGGCTCTCATATCTGGGTGCCACGACCGGGCGCTCGGGCGATGGGCCGCTCGTCGTGCTCGACATCGGCGGCGGTTCCACCGAGGTGATCGTCGGCGAGGGTTCGACCGTTCGCTTTCACGTGTCCACGCAGGCCGGCGTGGTGCGACACACCGAGCGACACCTCAATCACGACCCGCCGCTGCGCGAGGAACTCGATGCGCTTGCGGCGGAAGCCGGCGAGATCTTCCGCGGCGGCGTTCCGGCGACAATGCGCGAGGCTGCGAAGACGATGGTCGCGGTCGCCGGGACGGCGACTTCGCTCGCCGCGATCGACCAGCGGCTCGAGCCCTACGACGCTGCTCGGGTTCACGGCTACCGCCTAAGTCTGCACGCATGTGAGCGGATCCGTGACCGGCTCGCCGCGATGCCCGAGCGCCGGCGCCGCGAGGTCGCAGGGCTCCATCCGGACCGTGCCCCGACGATCGTCGCCGGGTGTGTGCTGCTGATCGAGGCGCTTCGGACGTTCGGTCTCAAAGAGGCCGAGGTCAGCGAGCGGGACATCCTTCACGGGGTCGCGCTCGACGTCGCCCGCCGTGCGGCGTGACGTCTGAAGTGTCACACCTGAGGCCGTTCCTCGGACGGCTCTCGCTTGACCTCAGCCTCCGGATTCATGGATACTCAAGCCAACCGCGAGGAGAGCGCAGCGCCGAACAGGCGCGACGCTAGCCCACCGGGAGAGGTTAGGGGGTGGTTCGCCTCGGCGACTGCCGCTCGAACCACCTAGTACTCGGATCCACGAACACGTACCCCTGCCCGTTTCGTGGGGCCGAGAGTAAGGAGGCCGCCTCCCCAGGCGGCTTCCTTCATTTCGGGCCCTTCGGAGCGGGGAACGGCATCGGCTCCCCGGCGAGCGCAGCCAGCAGATTGCCGACTGCGAGATCGGCCATTCGCTCGCGCGCGGCGTGGGTCGCCGATCCGATGTGCGGCAGGACGAGCAGGTGCGGCGCGCGCAGCAGCGGGTCGTCCGCGGCGATCGGCTCGGGGTCGGTGACGTCAAGTGCGGCGGCGCCGATGATGCCGCCATGAAGCGCCGATGCGAGAGCCGCCTGGTCGACCACCGGGCCGCGGGCGGTGTTCACCAGGATGGCTGACGGTTTCATCGCCGCGAGCGCTCGCGCGTCGATCAGGTGGCGCGTCGCGTCGTTGAGTGGGCAGTGCAGCGAGACGACGTCGGCGATCGCGAGCGCGGCGTGCAGGTCGTCGTCGCGGCCCACCAGCACGATCTCCATTCCGAACGCCGCCGCGCGGTGGGCCACGGCGCGGCCGATGCGTCCCGGGCCGACGATCGCAAGCGTCGCGCCGCGCAGCTCCAGTCCGAGCCAGCCGCGCGGCTCGAAGGTGCGCCACGCACCGTCGCGGACGGCCTGCGCCGCGGCGGGGAGGTGCCGGGCGGCCGCCAGCATCAGCGCAAGCGCGAGGTCCGCGGTCGCATCGGTGAGCACCTCCGGCGTGACGCCGACCGGAATGCCGCGCGATCCCGTGGCCGCCAGGTCGATGTTGTCGCAGCCGACCGCATAGTTCGCGACCGCCCTCAGGCGGGGGGCGGCGGCGAGCACCTCAGCATCGATGCGTTCGGTCAGCAGAGAGAGCAGGCCGTCGGCCTCTGCGACGCCGGCCAGCAGCTCAGCGCGGGTCGGCGGCGCATCGGAGTCGTGCAGGCGCACGTCATGGCCGGCCGCGGACAGACGGCCCAGCGCGTCGCCGGGCAGCGGGCGGGTCACATACACGCGCGCCATCGCGGCCGACCCTAGACGGTTGCCGGTGTGCCGTCGGCTTGGCATTACGCTGGCGAGATGGCGTACGGCACGGCACAGGCTCGGCAGGAGCTGCTCGACGCGGTCGCAGAGTCGGCCGACGCGATCGGCCGCGCGCTCGCGGATGTCGGCGAGGCCTACGAGCAGCTCGACGACTACAACGCCGACCGGCTTGAGGAGCACCTGTTCCGTCCCCTTCAGGCGGCCTACGGAGCCGCAAAGCGCACACACGCGGCCTTCGCCGCTCGCTCCGGGCTGCCCGGTGGGGTGTTTGCGCAGGCGCCCTCGGGAGCACCTTCGCACGGCGTGAAGGGCTTCCTGGAGAGCGCGATGGCAGCGGTCGAAGAGGCCGACCGCGCCCTGGTGCTGCTTCAGGACTCGATGATGCCGGTCGAGGTCGGCGACGCGGAGCTGCGAGCCGGGCTGGCGGAGGTCCGCCGTCAGCTCGCGGACCTGCCGGCGCGCACGCGCGACTTCGTGCGCAGTCTCGGCCGCTGAAGCGCTCCCGCGCTTTTAGAGCCAGCCGAGACCGGCCCCGAAGACGAGCCCCATCGTGACGTTGACGGCCGCCAGGCCACCGACGCGCCGCCAGCGCGCGGCCTGATCCGGTGCGTCGTACACCCACGCCGCGAAGAGGAAGAACCAGAGGTATCCGAACACCACGATCAGCGGGATGAACGGCGTGTTCCACCACCAGTACTCCCAGTGGAACGTGCCGGTCTCATGCAGGAACAGCTCGACGGCGACCGCGGCGAGCGACGATCCGATCGCGATCGTCAGACGGTTCGGCAGGCCGAGGATTCGCTTCTCCCGGTCGGCCGGCAGGATCTTGACGTAGTAGATCCCCATGATCGCGAACATCAGGCTGATCTCGACGTTCAGGCCGACCAGGAACTGGTAGGCGGTCGGGCCGGTCGCCGTCCACAGCGCGGCCCGGTCGGTCAGCTCGAGGACCAGCGAGTTGACGATCTCGTTGAACCAGTCTGCGAGCCACAGCGCCAGCCCCGCGGCGACGACGTCCAGGCGCCCGCGCTCGATCTCGTTGGCGTACACGACGAACACGAGCAGCAGCAGCGTGACGGCGTACCACTTGAACTGGGTGGGATCGCGAACCAGCTGCTCGGCCTGGAGCGTGAAGTCCGTGCGCGTGGCCGGAGGCGTGATCATCGGTCCGGAACCCTATGGCCGGCATTCTGCGCGCGGCATCCGTGAAAGCCCGCAGGCCCCTCGGTAGTGCGGCGCTCTCGTGTTGGCGCGTTCGCAGGCCTGCGAGTACGGCTCACTCCGGTGCGGTGGGCGGGGCGGTCGTGATCTCCACAAGGCGATCGCCAGGCCGAAGCGGCTCGGCTCGAGGGTCGTTCCAGAGCATCGACTCGCCGTTGCGGATCACGAGGATCACCTGCTCATGGCTCGCGTCCTCGAGCATCGTGTGATCGTCCGGGCCGAGTCGGCGTTCGACAAGCTCGATCCCGCGCCCGACGCTCAGCAGGTCGTCGAGAACGCCGACCAGCGCAGGCGAGTAGGTCGCGATCCCGACGAGCCGGCCCGATGCGCTCGTCGACGGGACGACGACGTTCGCCCCGCTCTGACGCAGCAGGTGGGCGTTCTCCTCCTCCCGGGCCGACGCGGAGACGAGCGCTTCGGCGTTCATCTCGCGCACCGTCAGGACCGTGAGCACCGCGGTGTCGTCGCGGTCGACGGCGACCACGACGGCGTCGGCCGTCGCCACGTCCGCCTGCACCAGCGAGGCGCGGCGCGCGGAGCTGCCTTCGACGACCGGATGCCTGGCGCTGATCGCCGCGCGAGCACGAGCGGGGTCAGGCTCGATGACGACGATCTGCTCGCGCGGGGTGCCGTTTCCGCAGAGCGCCTGAATGGCACTCACCCCCTTCGAGCCGTAGCCGCAGACGATGACGTGGTTGTGCACGGTGTTCCTCCAGCGTCGCACGCGCCAGGCCTGGCGTGTGCTCTCGGTCAGGATCTCGACGGTCGTGCCGACCAGCAGCACGAGGAAGATGACGCGCAGCGGGGTGATGACGAACGCCGTCAGCGCCCGAGCCGACTCCGAGGCGGGGTAGATGTCGCCGTAGCCGGTCGTCGTGAGCGAGACCGTCGCGTAGTAGACGGCGTCGAGCGGCGTGAGCGAACCGCCGGCGCCGTCCGTGTAGCCATCGCGGTCGAGGTAGGCGATGAGCGCCACCAGCAGGATCAGCCCGGTCGCACCCGCGAGCCGTCGCGCGAGCGTTCTGAGCGGGTCGAATGGGCGCCCGGGAAGCCTCAGTACCGGGGAGCCGTCGGTCGAGAGCCCCGGGTCCATGGCCTTCTCATATTCCACCGCGCCGCGGCTGTCAACGAGCGGGCGGCCGTCGCCGCGCGGTTCCGCAGCGATGTTCGGCAGTCGGCCGGCGGCGTTGAGCGGCGCCCATGCGGGCTGGTACCCTTGGCGGTACGCCGCGGGGTGGAGCAGTCTGGTAGCTCGTCGGGCTCATAACCCGAAGGTCGCGGGTTCGAATCCCGCCCCCGCTATGCAGAACGTCCCTCTCGCCAGGGGCGTTTTGCTCTTTCCGGGGCGGGTCGGTGCAGCAGTCCGGGGGGAGATCGTCGCTGAACGCCGCCCAACGAGCGTCGCTCGCGCCGGCGTTCATCGCACGGTGCCTGTTCCAGGTTGTGACGCGCATGCTCCACCGCCGTCGGATCGCTCCGGTGGTTTCTGAGGCACGGGTGCCGGCCGTCGGTTCGTTCTACGGTGCGGTGACCGCCCATGAGCCACGGCTCAGGCTTGGGCTGAACGTCGTGTCGAAAGTGATCACGAACCCGCGCTTCCCGCCTGAGCCTATGGCGTTGGTCTCGGGGTCACGCACGTATTTGAAGTTGCGGCTGAGGGCGTAGTTCTCAAAGACGCACAGGTAGCCGGGTGCGGCCGTTGGTGCAGCCGCGCTGCCTCCCGTGCACTCGCTGGGCGGCGTGCCGAACATCGGCACGAAGCGCGGCACGGGGTTCGTTCCCAGCGGGAGCGGAAAGCTCTGAGCGTCGGTGATCTGGACGATGTCCAGGCCTGCGCTGTCGGCGTACGCCTCGTAGACGCCCGTGAGCGTCTTGCCCGAAGGGAGCGCGTCGAGCAGCGGCCCTGGAGTGCCGGGGTCGCCCTTCGGTCCGGGATCGCCCTTCGGCCCGGGGTCGCCCTTCGGTCCTTGCACGGACCCGCTGAAGTCATTAGCGGTCAACGACCTGTTCTTGATGTCGCTGCCGGTCAACGACGAGTTCTTGACGTCGCTGCCGGTGAGGGCACTGTTCTTCACATCGCTGCCGGTCAGCGAGCTGTTCTTCACGTCTCTGCCGGTGAGTGAGGAGTTCTTCACGTCAGCGCCGGTGACCGCCCCGTTCTTGATCTGCTTGGTGGAGGACACCACGTAGGTCCTGGCCGCCAGACCGCTCCCAGCCATCGCCATGAACACCGCGATGGTCGCCATCACGTTGGCGTACGTCAGACGGTGTTGGATGAACGTGCGCATGACCGAGGCCTCCGGTGTCGACTGGGTCATCCAACGCTACGTGCGGTCGGCTGGAGTGGCATCCGCGTGAGCTACGTGACTTGCGGGGCGAAAACCCGACGGTGCTGGTCGATCTACTGCTTGTCGGCCAAGGCGACGCGAAGCGCAGCGACGACTGCGAAGCCACGGGCAGTCCCCCGGCACGCCATCAGAGACGCCCTGCCCGTGGCGCCGGTCGTCACCGCGAGGGCTTGGGTGGCCCGGCCAGCGTGGCGCGCACGTGGTCGGCCACGGCCTCGAGCGGTTCGACGTCGCGTCTGGCGCGCGCGAGCAGCAGCGCGCCCTCGATCAGCGCTACGACGACCATCGCCTGCGTGTCGGCGGCCGCCTTGCCCGTTCCCGTCGCCTGCAGGCGGGCCGAGACCAGAGCGGCCCAGTCGTCGAAGATCGCCCGGCAGGCCAGGCGGATCGGCTCCGAGGTCGAGGCGGCGTCGAGGGCGACGGTCCCCACGGGGCACCCGTGCTCGTAGCCCGAATCGCGGAGATCGCCGGCGAGGTAGTCGAGAACACGCCCGACAGCTTCACCGACGTCGTCGCTCGACTCGAGCAGATACTCGATTCCGTGCCCGATCTCCTCCCCGGCGACGGTGACGGCCTCGATCGCGAGCTCCGTCTTGCCGCCGGGAAAGTGGAAGTAGAGAGAGCCGCTCGGGGCCCCGCTCTCTCTGACGATCTGGCTGATACCGGTGCCGTGGTAGCCCTGGCGCCGGAAAAGCTCCGCCGCCGTGCTGCGCAGGCGCTTCCTGGATTCGCCCCGCGGTGCCATTCGGTGACATACTATATGGATCGTTCTAGTAAGTCAGCAACTGGAGGACACTATGAACATCGCGGAGCTGAAGGCAATCGAAGGCCCGATCATCGCCGCCTGGAACGACCATGACGTGGATGCCGTCGTCGCCTGCTACACCCCGGATCTCGTCTACATCGACCCCAACACGCGCGGCGCCGTCGAAGGGGCCGACGCCATGCGGCGCTACCTGACCAAGCTGTTCGATCGCTGGGAGATGCATTGGACGGTCAAGCAGATCTTCCCGCTCGCCGACCTCGACGGCAGCGCCGCCCTGTGGCGCGCTTCACTGACGGCGCGCGCCACGGGCAGGACGGCTGAGATCGACGGGATGGACCTCGTCCTCATCGAGGACGGCAAGGTCAAGCGCAACGAGGTCTACTACGATCGCGCCGCGCTGGCCTCAGTGCTCGTTCCCGAGCAGGCCGCGGCGGTCTAGCGGGAACCCGATAGACGTCGCTCGGCGCCTGGCAGCGACGCGCACTCCCGCCTGGTCTTGAAGCGGCGCCTCACTCGCCTTCCGGCGTTTGGTGCGTGAGCGGGGTCAGGCGCAGTGCGACGAGCAACTCGGCGACACGGTGCTCGATCGGCCGCTGGAGCAGTTCCTGGGCTGCGCGAACGCGGTTCGCGATCGTGTTCTCATGCACGCCGAGCCGATGCGCGGTGCGCCGCGGGCTGGCGTTCTCCTCCAGGTAAACGAGCAGGGTCTCCGACAGGCGTCGCGCCTGGTCGTCGTCACCGGCCAGCGGCCCGAGTTCTGAAAGCACGAAGTCACGCGCGTGGTCGACGTCGGCGCTCGCGAGCGCGGCGAGCGCCACGTCGTGGTAGGCGGTCACCGACCCGGACGAGCCTCCGCGAAGAATCGCCACACGGCGGGCGTGCAGCGCCTGGCGGTGACTGGCGCGGAAGCCCGGGATGCCATGGCCCGGAGCGCCGAACGCCGCGCAGACGCCGGGAACCTCGACCGCGGGAATGCTCATTCCCGACAGCATGGCCTCGTCGAACGGCTCCCTGGAGCCGAGCCATCCCGTCACGAGGTTGGCGCCCTGCGCGACGAGAAGCGGATTGCGAAAGCCAAGCGAACACGCGATATCCGCGGCCACGCCCTCGAGTGCGGCGGGGTCGCTGGGGGTCGCCTGATCGCCGCCGCCACCCCAGACCACGAATGCGAGGTGACCTCGGTCCAACTGGTAGCGCAGCCGGCCGGCGGCGGCCTCCGCGTCGAGTCGCTCTCCCTCGAGCAGCGCGCGGACGGTCTCCGCCCTCACGGCGGCGGCGCTTCGCACCCAGCGCTCGCGCTCTCCGGCGTAACGCTCGACGATCCCGCGTGTGAGCGCTTGGATGAACGCAAACGTCCAGGTGGCGCCCTCCTCGATCATGCGGCCCCGGGCAACGGGATCCTCGACGTCCGCATGGAGCTGGTCGATCCAGCCTTGGAGGAACGCTGCGTGACCGATGAAGTAGGCGCGCAGCAGCGAGTCGATGGACATACCCCGGCGCACGAACTCGCGTGCGTACTCGACGGCAGCCGGCGGGGGAGTCGCCTCAGCGGGATCCAGGCCGCCGACGAGCATCTCGACCAGAAGGCGAATGTTCGATTCGACGCTCGCCTGGAGCGCGTCGCGGAAGTCGTCGTCGGCGACGTCGGGCAGTTCGGCTACCACCGCTTCGGTTACGGCGATCGACCTCGCGCGGGCCCAGCCGGGGTCCTGCGCAAAGCGCAAGACAACTTCGCGCAGCTCGCTCGTCGCCATCTCGACCATCGCCGGCAAGAGCGTACCCACGCAATTGTGGGCTGACCACATGCAGCCGTCGTCGACAGGGGAGACGCACCATGGGAGATCGTCGCCTGGCCGGAGAAGATCCAGGTGCGTCCATGCACCTGAGCGCGGCGGCCGGGAGCCGGCCGGCGAGGAGGACACCACAGATGAGCGACAACGGACACCGCAACCCTCGAGTCATGGCGATCGACGCCGGGGGCACGATGACCGACACCTTCATCGTCGACGAGACCGGCGAGTTCGTCGTCGGCAAGGCGCAGACGACGCCGCAGGACGAGTCGATCGGCCTGCTGGAGTCCGCCGAGGACGCGTTCCGCCAGTGGGACACGACGCCGGACGAGAAGTTCCCCGGGATCGTCTCCGGCGTGTTCAGCGGCACGGCGATGCTCAACCGGCTGCTCTCGCGCAAGGGACTGGACGTGGGGGCGATCGTCACGGCCGGCCAGGAGGACGCGCTCGTGATGGAGCGTGGGATCCAGACCTATCTCGGCTACTCCTACGCGGACCGACTGCACGTCGCCACGCACTACCACAACGAACCGCTGATCCCGCGTGAGCGGATGCACGGCGCTCGCGGGCGCGTCGACATGTTCGGCAACGAGGTGCTGCCGCTGCGCGAGGAGGACGTCCGCGAGGCGACCGTCGCGCTGCTCGACGCCGGCGTCGAGGGCATCGTGATCTCCTTCATCTTCTCCTACCGCAACCCGGCCCACGAGGCGCGGGCAAAGGAGATCGTCGAGGAGGTCAAGGCCGAGCGCGGCGTCAACGGCCGCGTACCGGTGTTCGTCTCCTCCGAGCTCTACCCGAGCCGGCGCGAGTTCCCGCGTCTCAACACGACCGTGATCGAGGCGTACGCGGCCGAGCCCTCGCGCGGCACGTTGAAGGCGGTCGTCGAGCGCACGAAGGATCGCGGCGCGGGGTTCGAGCTGCGCGTCATGGCCTCGCACGGAGGCACGATCTCGACTGACTCCGATCAGCTCGCGACGACGCTCGTCTCGGGCCCGATCGGTGGAGTGGTCGGCGCGAAGTGGCTCGCCGAGCGGATCGGGACACCGAACGTGCTGTGCACCGACATCGGCGGCACGTCGTTCGACGTCGCGCTGATCACCGACCACAAGACGGAGGTCGACAGCACGCCGGACATGGCGCGCTTCATGCTCAACATGCCGCTCGTGCAGATCGACTCGGTCGGAGCGGGTTGCGGCTCGTTCGTGCGGATCGACCCCAATGCGCAGCGGCCCGAGATCGGTCCGGACTCGGCGGGATCGCGGATCGGCACCGCGTGGCCGGAGGGCGGCGTCGACGTCGTCTCGATAACCGACCTGAACCTCGTGCTCGGCCGTCTCAACCCGGACTACTTCCTCGGCGGCCAGGTGACGCTCGACGTCGAGCGCGCGCGGTTTGAGATCGAGCGTCAGGTCGCGCGGCCGCTCGGACTGGGCGTCGAGCACGCGGCCGCCGGGATCATCGAGCTGTTCGAGACCGCGCTGCGCAACGAGGCCGTCGGGCGGATCCTCGGCAAGGGCTACTCGCCGGCCGACTACACGCTGCTCTGCTACGGCGGCGGCGGCCCGCTGCACGTGGCGGGCTACACGGCCGGCGTTCCCTATCAGCAGGTGCTCGTACCTGAGTGGGCCGCCGGCTTCTCGGCGTTCGGCTGTGCGTGCGCGGACTTCGAATACCGCTATGACCGCCAAGTCGACCTGCCGCTGATGCCGACGGCGGGGCCCGACGGGTATGCCGCGGTCGGCGCGATGCTGACCCAGGCCTGGCGCGCGACCGAGGACCGTGTGAAGGCGCAGTTCGCCAAGTCCGGCTACGAGCCGCACGACGTGTCCTTCCGGCACATCGTGCGGATGCAGTACTACGGGCAGCTGATCGACATCGAGGTCGAGTCGCCCAAGGCCGTGATGGAGTCCGCGGAGGACGTGCAGTCGCTGATCGACGCGTTCGAGCGGACCTACGCCCGCCTCTACGCGCGTGCAGCTTCGTCCCCGGAGCTCGGCTACCTGATCGCGACGGCGGTGGTGACCGGCTCGGTCCCGATCGAGAAGCCGACGCTGCCGCAACTCGCGACCGAGCAGGGCGCGCCGCCCGCCAAGTTCAGCCGCCCGGTCTGGTGGGCGGATGGCTTCGTCGCGACCGACATCTACGAGATGGACGACGTCCGCCCTGGTCACGAGATCGAGGGGCCCGCGGTGATCGAGGCGGAGTCGACGACCTTCACCATTCCGCCCGATCGCCACGCTTGGCTTGACGAGCACCGGATCTTCCATCTCGAGAACACGTCCGACCCGACACAGGAGAGCTGACATGACGAGCATCGACGTCACTCGCGACCTTGAGCCCAAGGCTCCGCCGGTCGGTTGGGATGGACAGTCGCTCGCGCAGATGCTCGAGCGGTCCGAGCGGCTCTTCGCGGAGACAGGGCACTACCAGGGCCTGGAGCGCATGCCGCTCAAGGAGTCCGATCCGCTGCATTTCGAGAAGCTGTTCTCGCGCGTGCGCGGCGGAATGGTGTCTGCGCGCGAGACCGCGATGAACATCTCAGCCTCTCCGATCGTGCGCGAGCTCGGGGAGATCACGTTCGCGCTGTACACGCCCGAGGGCGACTCGATCGCGCTGTCGACCGGAATCATCGTGCACGTCCACACGATGTCGGACGCGATCAAGTACATGGTCCGCAACGGCTGGGAGGACAACCCGAAGATCCGGCCGGGAGACATCTTCGCCAACAACGTCCCGACGATCGGCGACGTGCACCCGGCCGACGTCCAGACGTTCGTGCCGATCTTCAACCCCGAGGACGAGAACGAACTGATCGCCTGGGCCGGCGGGGTCATCCACGTGATGGACATCGGCGCATCGGCTCCCGGCGGCGTCCCGGTCGGGCCGACGACGCGCTTCGACGACGGGCTGGCGTTCCACTGCACGAAGATCGGTGAGCGGGACGAGCTCGCGCAGTGGCATCTTGCGCACGTCAAGGACCGCAGCCGGGTACCGGGGCTCTACCTGCTCGACGAGCGCTGCCGCCTCGCCGGCTGCCACATGATCCGCGACGCCGTCGAGCGGCTGGTGCTCGAAGAGGGTGCGGAGCGCTTCAAGGCGTTCAGCCGCGAGGCGATCGAGGACGGGCGGAGGGGCTTCAAGGCGACGGTTCGCACGATGACGATCCCGGGGCGCTACCGCTCCCCGGGGTTCGTGGATCTCCGCTTCGCCGACAAGCAGCAGCTTCCCAAGCGCGCCCAGCGCGACCAGATGATCCACGGCAACTACGAGGTCGAGATCGGGGCCGACGGCCACTGGACCACCGACCTCACGGGATCCTCGGCCTGGGGCTGGCACTCGCTGAACGCCACCCCGTCAGCACCAGCAGGGCATGCAGTGGATCCTGTTCACGCAGACCCTGATCTGCAACGACAAGATCAACGACGGCGCCTACTACGGCACCTCTCTGCGCCTGGAGCCCGGCTCGTGGTGCGACGTGGGCGATGCGCCGGGCTCGTCGTCGGTGCCGTGGATCGCCCTGTTCGCCTCCTGGACGGGCTATTGCCGCGCGCTCTCGCGCGCGGTGCAGTCGCGCGGGTACGTCGAGGAGATCATGGGCGCCTTCAATCTTCCCGGCAACGCCATGCAGGGCGGCGGGATCGACCAGTACGGGCAGTTCTCCGGCTTCATGAACTTCGAGTTCGGAGCCAGCGGCATGGGCGCCAAAGGCGTCGTTGACGGCCTCGACTACGGCGCCGCGGTCTTCAATCCCGAGGGAGACATGGGCGATGCCGAGATGTGGGAGCTGGTCGTGCCGAAGCTCTACCTCTCGCGGCGCGTTCTGCCCTCCAGTGGCGGCGCCGGGCGCCACCGCGGCGGGTCCGGGTATGCCTCGCTCGTGATGATCTGGAACACGCCGGACTTCGAGATGGAGAACATCTGCGGCGGCACGGTCTTCACCTCGCCCGGGCTGTTCGGCGGCTACCCGGCGCCGACGGCGTACGTGCACAACGTCCACGGCACCGACCTCGTCGAGCGCGCCGCCCGTGGCGAGGCCTACCCGGTCAGCGAGACCGACCGCGAGCATCCCGCGCTGCTCGAGCTCGGAGGTGAACACGACCTGCGCCAGGACGCCTTCACGATGCTGATGCCGTTCGACTCCGGCGATCTCTACCTTTCGACTAACAAGGGCGCAAGCGGCCTCGGCGACCCGCTGCTGCGGCCGGTCGAGGCGGTCGAGCGGGACATCGCCGAGAACCACCTGCTGCCGCGCTTCGCCGAGTCGGTCTACGGCGTGTCCGACCGGGAGGCCCACCGGGCCAGGCGACTGGAGCGAGCCATGCCCTACGCCGACTGGTGGGCGCGCGAACGCGAGCGCGTGCTCGCCCAGGAACTGATCGAGCCGGTGAAGGTCATGCTGGCGGAGTCGATGCGTCTCACCCCCGGATTCGCCGCCGAATACCGCGGCTACTGGGACCTGCCCGAGGATTTCGACTTCGACGTCGTATGCCCCACGCTCCCGATCCCCGGGGCCGCCCCGGGCAAGGTGACGCCGGCCGAGTCCGTCGCCGCGTTCCTGGATCGTTCAACCGCGTTCGTGCCCGAGGGAGCGCCGCAGGTTCATGTGGCGACCGAGCTCACCGAGGACACGCTGCGCGATCTGGTCGATGAGAAGCTGTCGCGCCGCGCCGTCAAGGACATCCAGTCCGCGATCAAGGACACCGACCGCTTCGACAAGTGGGTCAACGTCCTGCAGTCGCGGGTCAGCTACGACGACCCGATCGTCCTGCCCTACGGCGAGGGCATGAACATCGTCAAGCGGTCGAGCGACGGCGAGTACGTCGTCCGCACCGACGCAGGCGCCGACCTCAGTCGCTGGAACGAGAACTGGAAGACGGGCGCGGTCATCTACGTGCGCGACACGGTCGAGGCGCTGGAGGAGGTCTTCCCGAAGCTCGGGCACGCCGACCCCGCCTGGCAGGAACTGCGCGAGTACTACTGCCCGATCTCCGGCCACCTGATCGAGACCGAGGCCGTGCCGCCCGGCTATCCCGCAGTCCACGAGTACCTGCCCGACCTCAGGGGCTTCTACGAGGGCTGGCTGGGGCGGCCGCTGCCGTGATGGAGCGCGGCTTGATGGGAAGCGCGCTCTCGTCAGCGGAGCGGCCCGCGGGATAGGGCTCAGGCGACGACTTGGGCGTCGTCGGGCGGGTCGGGCAGGGCGCCCTCGAGCAGTTCTCCGAGACCGGCCGCTGTTCGCAGGCTTCGCTAAGCAGCTCTGGCGGGCGACCGCCTGGCGTTCCGCGCGAGAGAGCACGCTCACAAGGCTCACGCCGACCTGCGACTGAAGCATCTCTACGACAGCGAGCCGGGCGCGATGGTCGATGAGGCGCCATTCGAGCCCACGGCCGCTTCGCGCGGCTGAGCGCCTCGCTCGACGCGGCGACCGAGCCCCGGGCGCTACGCGACCGATCGCTGCACGTCGCCGAGCGCAGATCCTCCAGCGCTTCCTGGGTCTCAGCCGCACAAATCCGGAGCAGCTGCCGACGCGTCACCGCGGACGTCCGCGACCGCGTGGCTACGCAGACTCGACTCGCGCTGATCGATCGGTACAAGATCCGATGCGAGTGTCATGACCGCGGGCGAATGGAAGCGGCGGTGGGACGGCGAGAGGCTGCGCTCCGCGAGGATCTTGCCCGGTGCGTGCAACTTGCGTACAATTCCGCGATTCCGGGGATTTCGCCGGACCAGGTAACGGATTACTTTGGGGGGATTGCACTAATGCGCGGGTACCGGTCGTTCGTCGGCGTCGCTGGCGTCGTGGCTCTGTTGGCGATGCCGGGGGCTGCGACTGCTGCCGCCGCGCGAGACGCCGCCACGGCGTCGACCGTGTACACGTGCGTCGCCAGGAAGGGCGGTGCGCTGCGCGTCGTCAAGAAGTCGACCAAGTGCAAGAAGTCCGAGCGCAAGCTCCGCTTCGCCCGCTCAGGAGCGAAGGGCTCGAGAGGTCCCGCGGGTCCCGCCGGCCCCGTCGGCTCGATCGGGCCGGCCGGCGCGACCGGTCCGGCCGGCTCGGCCGGCCCGGCTGGCGCGAGCGGTGCGGCCGGCGCTAACGGTGCGGCCGGTCCTGCCGGTCCTGCTGGTCCTGCTGGTGCTGCTGGTGCTGATGGCGCGCAGGGTCCGGCAGGTGCCGCGGGTCCCGCTGGTGCTGATGGTGCTCCGGGTCCGGTTGGTCCGGTTGGTCCTGCGGGTCCGGCTGGCGCTGATGGCGCTGATGGTGCGCCGGGTGCTGATGGTGCTCCGGGCGCGCAGGGTCCGGTTGGTCCGGCTGGCCCGGTTGGTCCGGCTGGCGCTGACGGTGGACGGCGCTCCGGGCGCTGATGGTGCTCCGGGCGCGCAGGGTCCGGTTGGTCCGGCTGGCGCTGACGGTGTTGACGGTGCTCCGGGCGCTGATGGTGCTCCGGGCGCGCAGGGTCCGGCTGGTCCGGCTGGCCCGGTTGGTCCGGCTGGCGCTGACGGTGTAGACGGCGCTCCGGGCGCTGATGGCGCTCCGGGCGCGCAGGGTCCGGCTGGTCCTGCTGGCGCTGACGGCGCTGATGGTGCTGCGGGCGCTGATGGTGCTCCGGGCGCGCAGGGTCCGGCAGGTCCGGCTGGCCCGGTTGGTCCGGCTGGCGCTGACGGCGCTGACGGTGCTCCGGGCTCCGGCGCTCCGGGTGCTGATGGTGCTCCGGGCGCGCAGGGTCCCGCAGGTCCGGCTGGCGCTGACGGCGCTGACGGCGCTGACGGCGCTGACGGTGCTCCGGGTGCTGATGGTGCTCCGGGCGCGCAGGGTCCCGCAGGTCCGGCTGGCGCTGACGGCGCTCCGGGTGCCGACGGCGCTCCGGGTGCCGATGGTGCTCCGGGTGCTGATGGTGCTCCGGGTGCTGATGGCGCTCCGGCGCTCCGGGTCCGGCGGCGCTCCGGGTGCCGGCTGGCGCTGACGGGTGCTGATGGTGCTCCGGGTGCTGATGGTGCTCCGGGTGCTGATGGTGCTCCGGGCGCTCAGGGTCCGGCAGGTCCTGCTGGTCCGGTTGGTCCGGCTGGCGCTGACGGCGCTGATGGTGCTGCGGGTGCTGATGGTGCTCCGGGTGCTGATGGTGCTCCGGGCGCTCAGGGTCCGGCAGGTCCTGCTGGTCCGGTTGGTCCGGCTGGCGCTGACGGCGCTGACGGTGCTCCGGGTGCTGATGGTGCTCCGGGTGCTGATGGTGCTCCGGGCGCTCAGGGTCCGGCAGGTCCTGCTGGTCCGGTTGGTCCGGCTGGCGCTGACGGCGCTGATGGTGCTGCGGGCGCTGATGGTGCTCCGGGTGCTCAGGGTCCGGCGGGTCCGGCTGGCGCTGACGGTGTGGACGGTGCTCCGGGCGCGCAGGGTCCGGCTGGCGCTGACGGTGCGGACGGTGCTCCGGGCGCTGATGGCGCTCCGGGTGCTCAGGGTCCGGCGGGTCCGGCTGGCGCTGACGGTGTGGACGGTGCTCCGGGCGCTGCAGGGTCCGGCGGGTCCGGCTGGCGCTGACGGTGTGGACGGTGCTCCGGGCGCTGATGGCGCTGATGGTGCTCCGGGCGCGCAGGGTCCGGCGGGTCCGGCTGGCGCTGACGGTGTGGACGGTGCGCCGGGTGCTGATGGTGCTCCGGGTGCTCAGGGTCCGGCGGGTCCGGCTGGTCCTGCCGGCGCTGACGGTGTGGACGGTGCGCCGGGCGCTGATGGCGCTCCGGGCGCTCAGGGCCCGGCTGGCCCTCAAGGGCCGCAAGGCGACATCGGCCCTGTCGGTCCGGCGGGCGCTGACGGTGCCAATGGTGCTGACGGTGCGGTCGGGCCGCAGGGTCCCGC
The DNA here is from genome assembly GCA_963714935.1 of uncultured Actinomycetes bacterium. Taxonomy (GTDB): domain Bacteria; phylum Actinomycetota; class Thermoleophilia; order Solirubrobacterales; family Solirubrobacteraceae; genus F1-60-MAGs163. Next base: position 787,554 of record CAVQQA010000001.1, on the reverse strand, counting down.
GGGTGCTGACGGTGCGGCCGGCCCGCAGGGTCCCGCGGGTGCTGACGGTGCGGTCGGCCCGCAGGGTCCCGCGGGTGCTGACGGTGCGGTCGGCCCCGCTGGCGTGCAGGGTCCCGCTGGCGTGCAGGGTCCAGCTGGCCCGCAGGGCGCCACTGGCCCCACGGGCCCGACAGGGGCCAACGGTGTGGGTGGCATTCAGATGGTCAGTAACACGAGCGTGACCGACAGCACGACGCCCAAGACCGTCAACAGCGGAGACTGCCCCGCGGGCAAGGTCGCAATCGGCGGTGGCGCGACGATCGTCGGGGGCGATGGCAATGTCGCCTTGAGCGTGAGCGAGCCGGGGAACCTGTCCGGCAGTCCCGAGACAGCTTCGCGATGGATCGCTTCGGCCTTTGAGGCGAACTCCGAGATCGGCGACTGGACCCTCATCGTCAGGGCGATCTGCGCCAATAGTTGAGACGACAGAGCCACACCTTGGGAACGAGGCAGGGAGATCTCGAGTCGCGTGCTAAGTCATCGTCGTCTCGCGCGGCTCACCGACGACCAACCGCTCCAGCGCGTCAGCCGCCGTGACGGCCCCGCCGGTCGCCTCGTAGCCGGCCCGCACGCGCTGTGCGCCCCCGGCGCACTTCCGCGCGCGATCGACCGCGTCGGCGATCGCCTGCGCTGACAGGCGCTTGCGAGCCAGCCTGACCCCCGCGCCCGCCTCCTCGACATGCGCCGCCACGTCGAGCTGGTCGCGAGCCCATGGCACCACGCAGACCGGGACCCCGTGCGCAAGCGCCTTCTGGGTTATCCCCATGCCGCCGTGGCAGACGACGACATCGGCCTGGTCGAGGATCGGCCCGTGTGACATGAATCGCTCGACGACGGCGCCGCCGCGCGGCGTGAGCCGTCCCGGGTCGACGCCGGCTGAGGTTACGACGACGCGGTAGCGTCCTGTCAGCCCGCTCAGCGCCGCGGCCGCGATTTCGCTGTCGTCCTGGAACTCCGAAGAGAGAGCGACGAGCACCAGCGGCCGGTCGTCGGCCGGCAGGTCGACGGCCGACTCGCCGGGGTCCCAGATGCCGGCGCCGACCATCACGACGCTCCGCGGCAGCGGCCGTTCGTACTCGAATGGAAACGCTGTGAAATACAGCATCAGCGGCGCGCGGAAGCGCGCCTCGCTCGCGCTGCGCAGCGGGCTCAATCCGGCGGCGCGGCGGCCGGCGTTGATCACGGGCAGCCGCACCTTCGCGTCGAAGCGAGCGGTGACCATGCCCAGCGTGGCGTCGCGCGCGCGACCGATGACGCCGCCTCGCGGCCGCAGTCCGAGGCCGAACGGCGGCACGCCGGGCGGGGAGTCCTCGAGCAGGAAGGGACGGGTCTCCGCCCAGCGCAGTCGCTCGGCCTCCGCGACCGCCTTCGCGCCGAAGGTGGTCGTGTCGACCAGCGCGAGGTCTGGCTGCGTGTGGGCAACGGCGGCGCGGAAGTCGGCGGCGTCGAGGGGCGCTCGTTCGCCCCACACGGCGGTGCTGCGCTTACCGGCCGCGATCTGCGAGCGCTCACGGTGATCGTCCATCTCGATCGCCTCGATACGCGGGTCGATCGGCTCGCACTCGATTCCCGTCGCGCGCACGGTGTCGACGCATGCGGCGAGTGTTCGCACGTGCACCTCGCAGCCCCGGCTCTTCAGCTCGAGCAGTGGCCCCATCATCGGGTTGAGATGTCCGCGGGCCGGTGAGGTGTAGGCCAGTACGGTCGTCATCGGGTCGCTCCTCTCGCGTCTTCCACGAGGCCGCGGATCGCGGCCTCCGTTGCATTGCGGCTGAGTCCGTGGCGGCGCCGTAGCAGCGCCCAGACGTAGACGTCGGTGACCGTCGCCAGCAGTGCGGCACGGTGGTTGCGGGCGGCCGGGGAAAGGCCTGTCAGGTCGGCGGCGAAGACCGACTCGGTCCAGTCGCGGTGCTGTGCCTTCCCGCTGTCGGTCAGCCGCCGCACCAGCGGATAGCGGTCGGCCGCGGCGAGCATGCGCAGGACCGCGTCGCCGACGCGTTCGTAATGCGCGATCAGACGGCGCAGCGCGGTGTCGACGTCGCCCGGGGTCGGCTCGCGCTCGCGACTGATGACGGAGCCGGAGTCGGCGATGCCGGCCTCGATCAGCCCCTCTCTGGACCCGAAGTGACGCAGCAGGGTGCGCGTGCTGACACCCGCTCGTGCGGCCACCGCGTCGAGCGGCAACTCGTACTCGCCGTCCTCGAGGAACACCCGCTGCGCCGCGTCGAGAATCTCTCTGCGCGTGCGCTCTGTCGTCTCGGCGCGGGTCGTCTGGTTGTAGGCCCGGGTCGTCATTTGGTGTCATGGATACTGACACGAAATATCGGACTGTGTCAAGCCGGCGCCGCGGCAGGTCTCGTCGTCAGGGCCCGCGGCCCGCTCGCGTTCCAGCCAGTCGCTTGCATTGACCTCAGCCAACCTGAGACGGTGAGCCGGACTCGTTCACAAGCACGGCGGGCGGCGACGGGCCGCGCGGGCGTCACGACAGGAAGGGCATCAAGACATGGCCGACAGCGTCTATCGAGTAACCGAGGTGATCGGGGTCAGCGCCGAGTCGTGGGAGGCCGCTGCGCGCAGCGCGGTCGAGACTGCGGGTGGAAGCATCCGCGACCTGCGCGTCGCCGAGGTCCTGCGTCAGGACGTCACGATTGAGAACGGGAAGATCAGCGGTTTCCGGGTGCGCCTGGGGATCTCCTTCAAGTACGACAGCGGAGACTGAGCGCCGCTGACATCCGGTGCCGCTCACCGAAGGTGGCGGCCCCGGCGAGTGGTTGAGGGCCGCCCGCGAGCCGCGGGCGGCCCGCGCTCCCTGCGGTACGCTCGGCGCCGTTCCTCCTCCCGACTCGAGGTCCCGATGTCCGCCGAACCGACCGTAGACCCGATCGCTCTCGACGAGGTGCTCGTCGGCGACCCCGAGCACTGGCTCGACGGCCCGCCACACGACCTGTTCCGAGACCTGCGCTCGCAGTGTCCGGTGCACTGGACCGAGCGCGTCACCGAGTTCCCCGAGGAGGCGGGCTTCTGGTCGGTGACGACTGCGGATGGCGTGTTCGAGGTCAGCCGTGACTGGGAGACCTACTCGTCCGAGCGCGGCGGGATCACCGCGGTCAGCGACGCGGTCATGCCGCTGGAGCTGATCCGGGCGATGTTCATCGGGATGGATCCGCCGAAGCATGATCGTGTGAAGGCGTTGTTTCAGCGTGGGTTCACGCCGAAGCGGATCGCTGAGCATGAGGATGCGATTCGTGCGATCACGCGCGACGTGCTCGATCAGCTCGAGGGCCGCGAGAGCTGTGATCTGGTGACGGATGTCGCGCAGCCGGTCGTCTCACGCGTGATCGGCAGCTTCATGGGGCTGCCGGCGGGCGATGACATCGTGTGGGCTGATCTGATGAACACGATCCTCGCGGCCAATGACCCGGAGGTCAATCCGGAGGGCGTGCAGACGGTGATGGAGCGCGATGTGCCGGAGGTGTTCCGGCGTTGTCAGGAGTTGATCGCTGATCGGCGGGAGAATCCGACTGATGATCTGACGAGTGTGCTGGTGCATGCCGAGGTTGATGGGCAGCGGCTGGAGGAGCACGAGATCGTGATGGGCTTCTTCCTGCTGATGGCTGCGGGCAACGACAGCACGAAGGCGACGTATTGCAGTGCGATGCGCGCGCTGCTGGAGAATCCCGATCAGCGCCGGTTGCTGCTGGAGGACCGGTCGCTGATTGCGGCGGCGGTCGAGGAGGCGCTGCGGATGTTCCCGGCGTTCGCGCATTTCCGGCGTACCGCGACGCGTGATGTCGAGCTTCAGGGCCAGAAGATCCGTGAGGGCGACAAGGTCGTGATGTGGTACGTGTCCTCCAATCGTGACGAGAGCCGTTACGAGGATCCCGATCGCTTCGACGTGACGCGCAACCCCGAGCATCAGGCGTTCGGTGCCGGCGGCCGCCACTTCTGCCTGGGCGCCGCGCTCGCGCGCCTGGAACTGCGGATCCTGCTCGAAGAGACCCTCAACCGCCACCCCCACATGCAACTCGACGGGAGCACCGATTACGTGGCGTCCCCGTTCGTCAACCAGCTCAAGACGCTGCCGGTGCGGCTGGGCGTCTCGCCAGCCGGCGGATAGCGAGCGCGCAGCGCCGCTCAGCGGGCTTCCTGTCTCAGCGCAGGAACTCCAGCAGGGCGTCATTCACCTCGCCGGGACGCTCCTGCTGGACCCAGTGGCCGGCGCCCTCGATGCTCACGACCGCGCGCAGGTCGGTCACGTGTCCCGTCATCGCCGCGGCGGGCATGAAGCGTGCCACCGGGTCGCGGCTGCCGGTGATGAAGAGGGCGGGCTGCTCGATCCGGCGGTCGTCGTATGCGGCCGTCAGATGCCAGTTGCGGTCCAGGTTCCGGTACCAGTTGAGGCCGCCGCTGAAACCGCTGCGCTCGTAGGAGTCGACGTAGACCGCAAGGTCCTCCTCCGTGAACCAGCGCGGCGTCGGCGGGTCGTCGGTCCGCTGCGCCCACTCCGCGTCCCAGACCTCGCGCGTGGCGAGCGTGCGGCGCACGTCGCGGGCGAGCGCGGCGTCCGCCACCCCGGGCTCCTGGAACCAGACGATGTAGAAGTCCTCGCCGAGGTGCTCGCGCATGATCGCCAGCGGTGGAGCGGGGGCGCGCGGCACGTACGGAACGCTTATCCCGACGACCGCGGCGACGCGTTCGGGGTGGATGAGGGCAGTCTTCCAGGCGACATCCGAACCCCAGTCGTGACCGACCACCGTGGCTCGCTCCAGATCCAGCGCGTCCAACAGTGCGACCACGTCGCCGGTCAGCGTGAGGATGTCGTAGTCCTCGACGGCGGGGGGCGCCTGCGTCGCGCCCATGCCGCGCATGTCAGGAGCGATCACCCGGTAGCCGTGCTCGGCGAGCGCGGGCAGCTGGTGACGCCAGGAATGCGCGAGCTCCGGGAAGCCGTGCAGCAGCAGCACCGGCGGGCCGTCCGCGGGGCCGTGCGACGTCACGTGCGTCGCGAGCGCGCCGGCCTGGATCGTCTGATGCTCGAACGGGTCAGCGCTCATCGCCGCTGGACGCTACCTCGTGACGGCGCCCGGGTACGCTGCGCGAATGACTGAGCAACGCGTCGTCGTCGAAATCGATGCCCACGTCGCCGAGGTCCGGCTTGCGCGCCCGGACAAGCACAACGCGCTCGACGGAGCGATGTTCGAGGCGATCGCGGCCGCCGCGGAGCGCCTGCGGACCGAGCCGGGGCTGCGCGCCGTGGTGCTGCACGGTGAGGGACCGAGCTTCTGCTCGGGCCTCGATATCGCCAGCTTCATGACCGGCCCCCTTTCCACCACCGACCTGCTCGCCCGCGGTAACGGCGACATCGCGAACCTGGCCCAGCGCGTCGCCTACGACTGGACCCGCGTACCGGTCCCGGTGATCGCGGCCGTGCACGGCGCCTGCTTCGGTGGAGGCCTTCAGATCGCGCTCGGCGCCGACATCCGGATCGCCTCGCCGGACGCGCGCCTCTCGGTGATGGAGATCCGCTGGGGCCTGATCCCCGACATGGCGATCACCCAGACGCTGCCGCGCGTCGTGCGCAAGGACGTCGCCAAGGAGCTGATGTTCACCGGGCGCCGGGTGAGCGGCGAGGAGGCGGTCGACATCGGGCTCGTGACCCGCACCGAGCAGGACCCGCTCGCGGCCGCGCGGGCGCTCGCCGCCGACATCGCGACACGGTCGCCGCATGCGATCCGCTCGGGCAAGCGCCTGCTCGACGAGACGTGGTGCGCCCCGGCCGAGACGGCATTGCTGCTGGAGAGCGAGCTTCAGACCGCGCTGCTCGGGTCGCCCAACCAGATCGCGGCGGTCACGGCGGGCATGGCCGACGAGCCGGCCGTGTTCGAGGATCCCGCCTGAGTCTCAGCGCGGCTCGAGGACCATCACCGGGATGCGCCGCGAACCCGCTCGCTCCGCGTAGACGTCGTACCCGTTGTAGACGTCGTTGGCCAGGCGCCACAGTTCATCGCGCTCGGCGCCCTCGGCCTCACGCGCGTGGACCGGCCGTCGCTTGCCGTCGACTTCGATCTCGACGTCCGGGTGGGCCACGAGGTTGTGGTACCAGGCGGGGTTCTTCTCGGCGCCCGCCTTCGACGCGACGAGCACGATCCGGTCGCCGTCGCGGCAATACAGCAGCGGCGTCGTTCGCGGCTGGCCGCTCTTGGCCCCGAGCGCGTGCAGCAGCAGGATCTGCTGACCGATCCCGGTTCGCAGCCGTCCGCCCGTGAGAGGCATCAGGCGCTTGTCGATCGCGGGGAAGACCGTGATGAAGAGCTTGCCGCCGAGCTTCGTCCTGGCGAACGCCTGGAGCGCCTTGTCGAGCGTCGATTTCTCAGCCTGCGTGCGCTGTGCCATCGCGCGACGATATCCGAGCCTCGCCGCAGTCGCCGGACGATCGGCCTCTCCCGTGCTGCGCTGCGCTACCTTCGCGCGATGAGACCGCGAGCCCTGACAGCGGTGATGATCGGCTTGGCGCTGCTCGTCCCGGCCGGCGTCGCCGAAGGGAAGCGCAAGCCGGTCAAGCGGGCGCCCAAACTGCGCCTTGCGTCGTTCCACTCGTGCACGGACCTCGTCGGCTACGCGCGCGGCCAGGCGCTGCGCACCGGCGGCGGCTCGGGCGTGCCGCTGCGGGCGACCGGTCCGCAGACGCCCTCGCTCGCCCCCGCACCTGTCGCGCGCACGCTCGAGGATGCCCGCGGCGCGCCCACAGCGGCGCCGCAGGCCGCAGTCCCGACGTCGGATGCCGGCGACTTCTCGGGCACCAACAACCAGGAGGCGGCGGTCGACGAGTCCGACATCGTCAAGACGGACGGCAAGCGCGCCTTCATCGTCTACGGCGAGCGCCTGCTGGCCGTTGACGTCACGGCGGACGTGCCGAAGCTCGTCGGGTCGCTGGCACTGGAGGGAACCGTTCAGGAGATCCTGCTGCGCGGTGATCGCCTGCTGGCGATCGGTCACCAGCCGGCCTCAGGCGGCCCGGTGCCGCAGCCGCAGCCGACGGTGCGGCCGCTCGCGGCGCGTGCCGCGTCGTCGCTGCCCTACTTCGCGGCCGGGGTCAGGCTCACCGAGGTGGACGTCAGCAGTCCCGCCGCGATGAAGGTTGCGCGCACCCTGGACGTCGACGGCTCCTATGTCAGCGCGCGGCTCACGGGCGGCACTGCGCGCGTGGTCCTCAACACCCCTCCGCAGATCGTGGCTCAGGCCGTCCCGCCGGTCGCCGCCCCCGTCGATGCGCCCGCGGCGGGCGGGCCGGCTCGTGCCGCTGCCACGCGCGACTCGATCCGCCGCGCCGGGCTGCGCGCTTTCGTTCCGCTGACGGTGCTGCGCAGCAGGATCTCCGGCCGGACGTTCAAGCGCTCCCTCGTCGGCTGCCGTCAGGTCCGCCACCCCGTGCGGTTCTCCGGCCTGGACCTGCTCACCGTCCTGACGGTCGACCTCGACCGCGGGCTGTTCAACGTCGACCGCGACGCCGTGATGGCCGGCGCCCAGGTCGTCTATGCGTCCGAGCGCAGCCTCTACGTCGCCAGCCAGCGTTACGTCCCCAGCCTCGACACCCCGGGCGAGATACCCGCGACGATGCGGACCGAGATCCACCGCTTCGATGCGAGCCGCCCTGCCACGACGTCGTACCGCTCGACCGGACAGGTGAGCGGCTTCGTGTTGAACCAGTACTCGCTCGGTGAGCATGGCGGCGATCTGCGCGTGGCCAGTACTGAGGAGCCGCTGTGGATGGGCGGCGCGCAGCAGCGCGACAGCGAGAGCGCTGTGACGGTTCTGCGCGAGGGCGACGGACGGCTGCGCCAGGTCGGCCGGGTCGGCGGGCTGGGGCGCGGCGAGCGAATCTATGCGGCGCGCTTCCTCGGGGACGTCGGCTATCTGGTCACCTTCCGCCAGGTCGATCCGCTCTACACCCTCGACCTCTCCGACCCGGCCGCACCGAAGGTCGCCGGTGAGCTGAAGATCACCGGCTACTCGGCCTACCTGCACCCGATCGGCGAGGACCTTCTGCTCGGGGTGGGGCAGGATGCCACCGAGCAGGGGCGGCGCGCCGGCGCGCAGGTCTCGGTCTTCGACGTATCGGACCCGTCCGCGCCCAAGCGGCTGCACCAGCGCCCGCTCGGCGGCACGGGGTCGTCGACGCAGGCCGAGTTCGACCCTCACGCCTTCCTCTGGTGGGGGCCGGCGCGCACCGCCGTCTTGCCGCTCCAGGAGTACTCGCAGGGCAAGCGGTTCTCGGGCGCCGTCGGCCTGCGCGTTCGCAAGGCGCAGGGAATCGACGAGATCGGCCGGATCACCCACGGCGACGACCCATACCCGGCGACGATCCGCCGCTCGGTCGTCGTGGGCAAACGCGTCTACACGATCTCCGAGCGCGGAATCGCCGCGTCGGCGCTCGACGATCTCGCTCCGCTCGGTTTTCTGGCGTTTCCTGCCGCGGGCTGACCCTCCGATGCGCCGGTGGCTAGGATCGGCGTCAAACGCCCGAAAGGACAAGAATGACCCCCGTATTGGCCGAGTTTGAGCTCGGCCACGCACTTCTGACAGTTCTCGCGATCTTCTTCGTCGTGATCTGGATATGGATCCTGATCACCGTCATGGTCGATCTCTTCCGCGATCGCGAGCTGTCGGGCTGGTGGAAGGCCGTCTGGGTCTTCTTCCTGATCTTCCTGCCGTTCCTGACCGTGTTCATCTACCTGATCGCCCGTGGCAACGGCATGCGCGACCGCGCGATCGAGGACCAGAAGGAGATGAAGGCCGCGACCGACGCGTACATCCGCAGACGGCGGGCGTCTCGCCGGCCGACGAGATCGCGAAGCTCAGCGAGCTGAAGCAGTCCGGCGCCATCTCGAGGCCGAGTTCCAGGCCCTCAAGGCGAAGGCCCTTTCGTAGACCTGCGGGGCGCGGCGGCCTTCGCGGTCGCCGCGCTCTCGCCGCCTCGCCTGTCGTCGCGGCAATGGGCGGCGCTATAGGCTGGACACGGTGTCAGCCACGACGCTCGACATCCGCAGGATTCCCGACCCTCAGGAGCCGGTCCCACCGGTCGCGTTGCCGACGGCTGCGCTCTTCGTCGCCGGGCTGTCGCTGTTCGCCGGGTCTACCGCGCTGGCCGTCGAAGGCGTCTGGCCGTGGCCGCTCAGCACGCTGCTGAGTGCTGTCGCCGCGTTCATCCTCTTCACCGTCTCGCACGAGGCCAGCCACCACTCCGCCTCGGCGAACAGCGCGCTCAACAGATGGCTGGGACGGCTCGCCACGCCGCTGTTCGCACCGCACGCGGGCTTCAGCTCCTGGCGCTTCGTGCACATGCAGCACCACCGCTTCACGAACGACACCGAGGGGCGCGACCCCGACGACTACACCAACCGGGGGCCAGCGTGGACGGCGCCGCTGCGCTGGCTGACGGTGGACCTCTGGTACATCGTGTTCTACGTGCCCAAGCTGCGCACTCGGCCGCGCGGTGAGATCGTGGAGCTCGCTGTGACGCTCGCCGCGGTGATCGGTGCGTCTGTGGCGCTGATCGCCACCGGGCACCTCTTCTGGCTGCTCGTCCTCTTCTTCCTGCCGATCCGGATCTCGATCTTCGCGCTCGGCTTCGCGTTCGACTACCTGCCGCACCACGGACTGCACCACACCGCCGCTGAGAACCGCTTCCAGGCGACGCGCAACCGCATCGGCGCCGAGCGCCTCCTGAGCCCGCTGCTGCTCTACCAGAACTACCACCTCGTCCATCATCTGCACCCGGTGATCCCCTTCTACCGGTACATCACGGTCTGGCGCCGGAACGAGGAGTCCTACCTGGCCAATGACCCCGCACTCAGCACGGTGGGGGGCCGGGAGCTGACCCCCGACGAGTACCGGCGGCTGCGCGAGCTGGCCGACCACCACTGATTCCTGAAGGCCGTCCACGAAGCGAGATGAGGAACACCAGCAATGCCTGAAGCGGACTACGTCGTCGTCGGTGCCGGCTCGGCCGGTTGCGCGCTCGCGGCACGCCTATCGGAGGACGAAGCGGCGAACGTGCTGCTGATCGAGGCGGGCGGCAGCAACCGCCACATGAGCGTGACGATCCCGGCGGCCTTCGCGCAGCAGTTCCACACCAAGCGCGACTGGGACCTGGCGACCGAGCCCGAGCCCGGCTGCGACGGGCGCTCGCTCTTCATCCCGCGCGGGAAAGGCCTCGGCGGCTCGAGCTCGATGAACGCGATGCTCTACGTCCGCGGGCGTCCGCTGGACTACGACATGTGGGAGGCCGAGGGTGCCACCGGCTGGGGCTGGAAGGACGTGCGTCCCTACTTCCTGCGCGCGGAGGACAACTCCCGCGGCGTCTCCGAGGATCACGCCGTCGGCGGCCCGCTGCGCGTCGAGGACTCCCGTTCGCCGCGGGGGCTCACAAAGTCCTTCCTCGCCGGCGCGGAAGCGGCCGGCATCCCGTACATCCGCGACTACAACGGACCGGAGCAGGACGGGGCCGCGGCCGTGCAGGTGACCCAGCGCGGCGGCAAGCGCTGGAGCAGCGCCGATGCGTATCTGCGGCCGATCATGAAGAAGCGTCAGAACCTGAACGTGATCACCGACGCGCAGGTGCTGCGGGTCGAACTCGACGGAACGCGCGCGAGCGGCGTGCGCTACAGGGACAAGCGCGGCCATGAGCAGGTCGCCCGCGCGTCCCGCGAGGTCGTCCTTGCGGCCGGAGCGATCGGCTCGCCGCAGCTTCTGCTGCTGTCGGGAATCGGGCCGGCCGATCACCTGCGTGAGGTCGGTGTCGACGCTCGCGTCGACCTTCCCGGCGTCGGCCAGAACCTCCAGGATCATCCGTTCTACGTCTGCATCTGGGACGTGCCGGGTGGTGGCTCGCTCGCCGACGCGGAGAAGCCCAAGGCGCTGCTCGAGTGGGCGCTTCGCAAGACCGGGCCGCTCACATCATCCGTCGCGGAGGCGATGGCGTTCGTACGCACGCGTCCCGGCCTGCCGGCCGCCGACGTTCAGTTCCACTTCGCACCGACCTACTTCGTCGAACACGGCGCGGCGGAATACGACGGGCATGCGCTGACCGTGGGCCCGACCTTGCTGACGCCGAAGGCGCGCGGGCGCCTGTGGCTGCGATCCGCCGACCCGTCGGACAAGCCGCGGATCCTCACCAACTCCCTCACCGAGCCGGAAGACGTCGCTTCGCTCGTGGCCGGTGTCAAGATCGCGCGTGAGATCGCCGCAACCGGGCCGATGCGCGAGATCTGCGGGCGCGAGGTCTTCCCCGGCGACGGCGTCAAGGACGACGCCGACATCGAGGCTGACGTGCGGCGCCGCGTCGAACTTCTCTACCACCCGGTCGGCACGTGTCGCATGGGTTCCGACGATGCCTCCGTGGTCGACCCCGAGCTGCGCGTGCGCGGTGTCGAGAACCTGCGCGTGGCGGACGCGTCGGTGATGCCGATCATCACCGGCGGCAACACGAACGCGCCGGCGATCATGATCGGGGAGCGCGCGGCCGACCTGGTGCGCGGACGAGTCACGGCGACGTCAGGCTGACGCCGGGCTCCTGCCTTCCGCCGCCGCGGGTGGAGAAGCCCCCGGCGCCTCGCGAACGAGGCCCCACAGCCGGACCGCGCCGGTGCGGCCGCGTACCGGCATCTCCCCGAACAGGACGACGTCCTCAGGCGTCGCCGACAGCGCCTCGTAGGTCGAATCGGACAAGAACACGGAGTGGGCGGTGTCCTTGGTCATGCCCTCGATGCGGGACGCCGTATTCGTCGTGTCACCGATCGCCGCGTACTCGAGGCGCCGCTCGGAACCGACGTTGCCGCTGATGACCGTTCCGGTGTTCAGGCCGACGCCCATCCGGAACGGCTCCCGATCCTCAGGCGTGCCCATCCGCGCGTTGAAGCGTGCAAGGCGTGCGAGCATCTCTCGCGCCGCGGACAGCGCGCGGTCGGCGTGGTCGGGCTGGTCGAGTGGCGCGCCGAAGACCGCCATGATCCCGTCGCCCATGTAGGAGACGAGCGTGCCTCCGGCATCCATGATCGCGTCGGTCATCTCCCCGAGGTAGTCGTTGAGAACGCCGATGACCTCGTCCGGCGGGCGCGACTCGGAATACGTCGTGAAGCCGCGAAGGTCGCTGAACATCACGGTCGCGACACGATGCTCGCCACCGAGCCTGAGGTTCTCGTCGGCGTTGCTCACGACCTGGTCGACGACCGCCTCGGGAACGAAGTGCGCGAACAGGTCGTGGATTCGCCGGCGTTCGAAGGCCTCGCTCAACACGACGACGACGAGCGTCGCGACGGCCGACAGCGCAAGCCCGATCAGCGGAGCGGCGACGGGGAGCATGACGTCGTTGGCGAACGCGATCTGCGCCGCGAGCAGGTAGGCGAGCCCGAGCGCAATCGCCATGGCGAAGCTCGCGAGTGGCGGCACACGCTGCGGCGCACTTGCGATCAGCGGTGGAACCAGCGCGAACGCGACCATCAGCAACATCGCCAGCCAAGGGCCGGGGCCGCGCAGCGGGAAGCCGTCGATGATCGTCTGGATCGTCTCGGCCTGCAGTTCGGGACCGGGCATCTGTCCGTCACCCGATGTCGAGGTCGGCACGTTGTCCTGAAGCACCGGGGCGACGGCGCCCACGACGACGACCTTGTCACGAAAGGTGCCGGGCCTGAACCGGTTGTAGTAGACGTCGGCGAACGAGAGCGATCGCGTCGTGCCCGGCGGGCCGCGAAATGCGATCCAGGCGCCGCCGTCCGGAAAGTCCCGCGCCGAGGCCGAGCGCCCGAGCGCCCGCTCAGCGCTGACCACGGAGAACGAGCGCAGCCCATCCTGCTCGAGTTGGACGCGTCGCACGACGCTGCCGCGGTCGCCGGGGGTGACCGCGTTCCCCACGCGGGCGCCGACCGCGTGCACGGTCGCGTCGCCCCCGAGGACTCGCGTGCCTCCCTGCGCGTCGACCTCGGTGGTCGCCAGCGCGACGCGGGTACCCATCTCATCGGCGCGGGCGATCGCCTCGACCAGAGCCACGTCCTGGTCCTCCTGTCCGGGCGGCGACTGCTCTGTGAACTGGACGTCGTAGGCGATGACCTTCGCGCCGTCGCGCGTGAGCCGGCGGATCACCTGGGCGTGATAGCCGCGCGGGAACGGCCAGCGGACGCCGATCCCTCCGTCGCCGCGTCCGTCGAAGGTGCGGTCGTCGACGCCGACGACGACCACGTCCGGAGCGGCCTCACGCGTCCCGCGCACCTCGAAGCGGGCATCGACGGTCTGCAATTCGAGGCGCTCGATCGCTCCCGCGAGCTGCAGCCCGACAGCGACCAGCAGCGCGGCCGCCGTCGCGGCCGCCAGCGTCAGCCTGCGACGCCGGCGGCGCGCGCGGCGGCTCAGCCGCGGGCCGGCGCTCACAGCTTGGGCGGCCTGCTGCGGCCAGGCCGCCGCACGGTGCAGGTCCGGTACTCGCGCGTGCCCTCGAGCACCGCGCCGCTCGACAGCCGCAGGCGGATCCGAACGCGCACGCGCTGCTTCGACCGGCCGCGCAGGTTGATCTTCGCCACGAAGCGGGTGCTGCGGCGAACGCGCACGGCGCGGCCGTTGACACGAACGTACGCACTCACGACACGTTCCCCGGGGGGAACGCGCAGCCGGATCGTGAACGAGCGGCGGCTGCGACACGGGACGCGCGCCAGGTAGCGCTGACCGGCACGCACGCGCACGCGCTTGCGCTTGGTGTAGTCGCTGACGTCGACCGAGCCCTCACGGGTCCGGAAGTACGTGCCGTCGCAACGATCCTCGGTGAACCAGAAGGTGCCGCGCACGGCCGCCGCGCCGTGGTTTCCCGTCGTCCTGAACTTCCCGCGCGCGTTGCCCCAGACGTACCGTCTCTTGGCCTTCTTCTTGGCCTTCTTCTTGGGCTTCTTGGCCGCCGTCCGAGCAGGCTTCGCACGGCCGTCGTCGCACAGCGGCTGGTCGCCGGTCAGCGCCACGTCGACGAGCGATGCCGTCCTCGACTGGAAGAACCTGAACTCGCCACCCCAGAACTCGCCTTCCTGGAACGGACCGTAGCGGGCACGGTCTGCGGGGGCGGTCGCGAAGCGCAGGTGGATGCGCCCGTCCGTGACGTTGATCTCCGTGCCGACGGGCAGCCTGCTGCGCGCGACGAGTGCGCGGAAGCGCTTCTCGTCAGGCTCACGCACGAGCACGCGGCCGCTCACCGGCGCCGCGACGGCGGCGCGGCCGAGTTCCGGCTCGGGCTCGGCCGGCGGAGGCGGAGGCGGCGGAGGAGGCGGGGGCGGCGGAGGCGGCGGAGGCGGAGGCGGCGGTAGGCAGGGCGGCGCGGGGAGCCCCGCCTCGCCGAAGACGTGGACGGGCCTGTCCGACCGGTCGAGGACGTAGACCGCGCCGCGGCAGTCGGTGGCGACGGCGGACGGCTTGTAGAGACGTTCGCCCGGCTCGGTCTCCGGTTCGTGCCCGGACCCGATGCTCCCGTCCGGCACGCCGGTCGCCGAGAAGCGCCGGACCACATGGGCTCGCCAGTCGGTGGCGAGCACCGTCCCGCCCGGTGCTACCGCAACGCCGATGACGTTGTCCGCTGCCCAGGAGTCCAGCAGTGCACCGGCCGGCGAGAGGCGCAGCACGCGCTCCTTGCCGGCGTCGGCGACGAGCAGTGACCCGTCGTCGGCGCCGGCCACGCCGCGCGGGTAGTGGAGGTCGGCCTCACCCGGGCCGTCGCCCAGAACGCGCAGGAGCGTGCCGGACGTGTCGAAGATGCGGACGCGGCCGAGGCAGCTGTCCGTGACCGCCACCGATCCGTCTGCCAGGATCGCGATTCCGCCGATCTCGCAGAAGTGCCTCGGCCACCAGCCGTGAGCAGGCCACCGGGCCCTGAGCGTGCCGTCGGGTGAGAAGCGCTGGACCGACCACTCGTCCGCCGCGAACACGTCGCCGTCGAGCGCGACCGCCACTCCGACCAGGTCGTGGAAGCGGCCGGGACCGTGACCGTCAGAGCCCCAGCTCCGAAGCGGTGCACCGGAGCGGGAGAACACCGCGATCCGCGCGTTGGCACGGTCTGCGACGTGAACCTCGCCGGCGGCGTTGACGGCGATCCCAGGCGCGCCGCGGCCGACGGCTCCGTCGGCCCCCCAATTGGCCAGCACGGCTCCGTTGGCGGCGACGGGCACCAGCGCGCATACGAGCGCAGCGGCGGCTGCAGCCAGCAGCGCTCTGTGTGCGCGGCGATCCATGACGCGTTCGCTCCGATCCATCAGACCTCTCCCCCAGGGCTGGCGGAGGTGTTTTCACCTCCACTCCAGCCTCCGTGTGCTCATTCTCGCGTCTGGGAGGTTAGAGGGCAACCGGCAGTCGTCGGTGGCGGGCCGGTGAGCGGGTTCGTTCGGGCGGTTGGTCGCGCCCGAACGATCACGCCGCGCGGCCGCCACCTGGGTCGGAACGCGCCTCGCCGGTGACGCTGGGCCCCTGCGAAGCCGCCGGGGATGAGGCGACGTCCCGGTCGAGCTGGTCTCGCTCAGGCTCCGAGACCGCGCGCCGCGTCACGTCGGCGCCGTCGCCGATCAGCGCCAGCATCGCATCCACGTGATCGCCGTCCGCGAGCAGGACGATCGCGGACGATCCCTCGGGAACGGCCGCGCGCAGGTCGGCTGCAAGCCGCTCGGGCTCGGGTTCCACCTCGTCGGGGTGGCCAGCCGAGCCCCCGACGGCGGCCCCGAGCACGACTCCCGGAGCCAGGCCGGCGGGGCCGGCGAGCAGCGTTCCCAGCAGCATGCCTGCCGCGGCGCCCTTCGCCGCTCCGGGCTGCGAGAGGTGGTCCGTCTCGTCCACGTCGACGAAATGGCCGCCGATCGTGCCGTGGATGACGAGCCGGTCGCGGCGGCGGTGCTCGACGAGCGCCACCTCGTGAGTCCATTCCGCGGCGCGACCCGCTCGCTCGCGCAGAGTCCCGAACGCCGACTCGGCGGCGCTCTGGCCGTGGTAGCGGACGACGGCGAACTCGAGGGCCATGAGGGCTCCTTTCCATTGAGCGGACAGCGAGTCTCCCACCGGCCCGCCCCCCGCGTCTAGTCTCCGCCTCGGTGCTCCGACCTCAGCCCGACGTCCCGCTCGCCCCGCTGACGACGCTGCGCATCGGCGGGCCCGCGCGACGTCTGGTGACCGCCGTGACCGAGGACGAGTTGGTCTCCACGGTGCGCGCCGCCGACGCGGCCGGTGAGCAGGTCCTCGTGCTCGCGGGCGGCAGCAACGTCGTGATCGCCGATGCGGGCTGGGAGGGGACTGCAGTGCGGGTCGCCACACGCGGGGTCGAGATCGATGTCTCCGCTGACGCGAACGTGCGCGTCAGCGCAGCCGCCGGGGAGGATTGGGACGCGCTCGTCGAACGGCTCGTCGGCGAGGGACTCGCCGGGGCCGAGTGCCTGGCGGGGATTCCAGGCTCGGTCGGCGCGACGCCGATCCAGAACGTCGGCGCCTACGGACAGGAGATCGCGACCTCGCTCGATTCGGTGCGCGTACTCGATCGCGTCACCGGAGAGGTGGGCGACATGAAGGCCGAAGCATGTGGGCTGCGCTATCGCTCGAGCGCCTTCAAGCGGTCCGACCGTCATCTCGTGCTCGCCGTCTCCTTCGCGTTCGAGCGCTCGCCTCGATCCCGGCGGATCGCCTACCCCGAGCTTGCCCGTGCGCTGGGTGTCGCGATCGGTGATCGGGTCCCCCTTGCTGCGTGCCGTGAAGCGGTGCTGGATCTGCGCCGCCGCAAGGGCATGGTGCTGGACGCCGGCGACCACGACACCTGGAGCGCGGGGTCGTTCTTCACCAATCCCGTGCTCGAGCCCGCCGAGTTCGCTGCGCTGGAGGCTCGGGTGCGGGAACGCCTCGGGACCGAATCGCAGCCGCCGCGGTTTCCCGCTGCCGATGGGGCGGTCAAGACCTCGGCGGCCTGGCTCATCGAGAGCTGCGGCTTCGCCAGGGGCGACCGCCGTGGCGCCGTCGGCCTCTCGCGCAAGCACGCGCTGGCCCTCACCAACCGCGGCGGCGGCACCGCGCGCGAGCTGATCGCCTTCGCGCAGGAGATCGCCGAGGCCGTGGAGCTCGCGTTCGGTGTCATGCTCGAGCCCGAGCCCGTCCTCGTCGGTCTTGAGTGGCCCGACGCGCGAACTGCGACAACGGACGCGGACGCGCGCTAACTTGCCTGTCGCATGGACGCCACGCGCATTCTTCTCGCCATGGCAGCCGCGACGTTGCTCGCTGCCCCGACCGCCGCTGCGCAGAGCACCAGGGTCGCGCCCGACGTCGAGAAACTGCGGGTCACGCCGATCAAGGTGAGAGCGCTGTCCAGCGGTTCGCCGGTCGTGACCAGCGGCGGGTCGCTCGTCCGCTTTCGCCTGAAGGACGGCGCACAGGTCAGGTTCACCTTCAGGAAGGTGAAGTACGGCAGGCGGTCAGGTGGGAAGTGCAGGCCGGGCAAGGCGAAGAGCAGGCGCGCTCGCTGCGAGAGGCTCACGAAGGTCCCGGGCGGATTCACGCTGGTCGGGATCAGCGCCGACAACGAGTTCCGCTTCGCCGGACGCGTTGGGAACAAGACTCTCAGCGACGGTACCTATCGGATGTTCGCCAGGGCCGAGGGCAGGGCCGCACGCTCGTCGTCGGCCCTCTTCAAGGTCGTCAGAGCGGTGCCCGTGATCCGCAAGCTCAAGGTCACTCCGACCTCGTTCAAGGTGCTGCCCGCCGGGCCCTCCGTCGTGGAGAAGGAGGCGGACAAGAGCGTCGCCGAGAGCATCGCCGCCGGCGGCACGCTGGCGCGCTTCCAGCTCGACGAGGCGACAAAGGTCACGTTCACCGTGCGAACGGTCAAGACCGGCAGGCGCGTCGGCCGCGCGTGCAGGACGGGCAAGGCGACCAGCAGGAAGGCCCGCTGCGAGATCACCAAGAAGGTCGCCGGCTCGTTCTCGTTCTCGGGTGAGGCCGCAGCCAACGAGTTCGTCTTCTCAGGCCGGATCGGCGATGCGGCACTCAAGCCGGGCACCTACCGGCTCTTCGGCAAGCCTGCGGGCAAGCGCGCACGCTCGCTGTCAGCTCCGTTCACGGTCCTCAACTAGTCGCCCACCGGCGCCGCCTCGCCGGGCCGCCGCGCTCGCACGGATCCGCTCGTGCGCATAGGATCGCGCGCGTGCGCCGCCTACATCTCGCCGTCCTGCTGCTGTCGATCGCGGCGTCAGGGCTCGTCCTGACCGCCTGCGGAGGCGACGAACGCGACAGCGGGCCCGTCTCGACGATCGCGGCGGGCCCCGAGCTCGCGCTCTCCGGTGAGTCGAGCACGATCGGCATCGACGGCATCACCGCCGGGGTCTACGCGAATGCCGGCGTGACGATCGAGGCGATCGAGCCGGCGAGGCTGAGCAAGCAGGGCATCGTGCTGCCGATCGTCGGGGGCCAGATCAGGCAGGGGACGCTCGCGGGGAAGATCGAGCACGAGGGCGGATTTGCGGTGGTGGTCGGCAACAAGCGGGTCGAGTACGTGGACCTCACGATCGACACGGCCGTCGGGCAGGTCTTCGCGGGAGCCGACGCGGGCACGCCCGTCTTCGACCTCGACACGCGTGTCGTGTCGCGCAGCGACAGCGATGGCGTGATCGTGATCCGCGGCATCGTTGCGCTGCTCGGAGCCGCCGCCGCAAGTGAGCTCAACGAAGGTCTGCAGGTGGCCGTCTTCGGTGCCAAGCAGACCGTGGGGCCGCTCACGATCCGCGCCGCCGGTTCCTGAGTCCCAGGGGAGATGCTGGCGCTCGACATCGCGCGCGGCGTCGCGCTGGCCTCGACCGCTCTCGCCGTCGGCGTGATCGTCTTCACGTCCGCCGTCTGGCTTCCCACGCTGAAGCGGCTGCACGTCGCCGCAGCATCCCGCGACGAAGCTCTCGGCCTCGCATCTCAGGCCTTCTCTGCACGAGTGGCCGCGATCGTCCTCGCGGTTGCCGGCATCGGTGTCGCCGGCAGCGCGGGTGTTCTCCTGCTGGCCGACGACCCGTCCAGTCGCGAGTCTGCGGTGTGGGCGATCGCGTCCGCGGCCTGGCTTGCTCTGGCGAGCGTCGCCTTCGCAGATCGCGCGGGCGCACTGACGGGCCGCCGATCGTCGGCCCTGATCGTCGCGCTGGGGTGCGCAGGGGTCCTGACGCTCGTGCCGGGCCTCGCGGGCAACGCCGCCCGCGAGGGCCCTGCGGCATTGCTCGTTCCGTCCAACGCCGTGCACATGTTGGCCGCGAGTGTCTGGACCGGTGGGATCGCCTGCCTTCTGGTCGGCGTGCGGCCGGCGCTCGCAGCGCTTCCCGGCTCGACGCAGACCGTCGTGCTCGTCACCGTCGTGACGGCCTTCTCGGCGCTTGCGCTGCTCGCCGTCGTCGCGCTGGCGCTGACCGGGGTCATGCAGGCAGTCGTGCTCGTCAGCCGGATCGATGCTCTCGTGACGACCGGCTACGGCCGGCTGGTGATGGTCAAGGGCGCGCTGCTGTGCCTGCTCGCGCTCGCCGGCGTCGCACATCGCGCACGGACCATTCCCGATCTGCGCGCCGCCGCTGACAGCGGTCTGCCACCCGCGGCGGCTGCTGCGGGGCTGCGGCGCCTGCTCACCGGCGAAGCGGTCCTGCTGACGCTCGTGTTCGCGGTGACGGCCGTGCTCGCCGGGAGCGTCCCCATGTCGGGCGACGATCGCCCCGTGAGCGTGGACGGCAGGCTCGGCGGGCTCGACGTCCGGCTGACGGCATCGCCCGGCAGTCCCGGCGCGAACACGCTGCGCGTCAGGCTGAGCGATCCGGTGGGAGCATCGTCCGAGGTGCCGGTCCGGCTCTCGGCGAGCGCCCGGCAGCGGCGCCTGGGGATCGGGCCGCTGCCCCTGCGCGCGGACCGCGTCAGCGCCGGGAGCTTCGTCATCGAAGACGCGGCGCTCAGCACCCCGGGCACGTGGGAGATCACGCTCCGGAATCCGGCGGGCGCGCGCACGGTTCTGCGCCTGCGCCTTCGCTGAAGCTGGGCATGTCGTCCGGGGAGACCCAATAGTGTCGGGCGCGATGATCGACGGGGAGGCCTAGGACATTCAGCTCGCAATGATCGGGCTCGGCCGCATGGGGTCGAACATGGTCCGCCGGCTCATGCGCGCGGGCCACGAGTGCGTGGTCTACGACCGCGACGCGGACGCCGTCGCACGGATCGAGCGGGAAGGCGCGCGCGGCGCCGGATCGCCGGCCGACCTGGTCGCGATGCTCGATCGGCCGCGTGCGATCTGGATGATGCTTCCGGCCGCCGTGGTCGGCACGGCGGTCGCAGAGCTGCTGCCCCTGCTGGAACGGGATGACATCGTCATCGACGGCGGCAACACCCACTACGTCGACGACCCCACGCGAGCGCGGGATGCCGCGGAGCTCGGCGTTCACTACGTGGACTGCGGCGTCAGCGGGGGCGTCTGGGGCCTGGACAACGGCTACGGGCTGATGGTCGGCGGCGAGCAGGCGGCGGTCGAGCGCGTCGAGCCCCTGCTGAGGGCGCTGGCGCCGGGAGTCGCCGCCGCGCCCCGCACGCCAGGCCGAGAGGGGCCGCCGACCCCTGAGGAGGAGGGCTGGCTGCACTGCGGGCCCGCGGGCGCCGGGCACTTCGTGAAGATGGTCCACAACGGCATCGAGTACGGGCTGATGGAGGCGTACGCAGAGGGCCTGAATCTGCTGCGTCACGCGAACGCGGGAGCTGCCGCGGTCGCGCCCGACGCCGAGACTGCGCCGCCGGCCGATCCCGACCGCCTGCGCTACGAGATCGACGTGGCGAGGGTCGCAGAGGTGTGGCGGCGCGGCACCGTCGTGCGCAGCTGGCTGCTGGATCTCGCTGCCGCGGCGCTGCGCGAGGACCCCCGCCTCGAGCGCTTCGCGGGGAGGGTGTCGGACTCCGGTGAGGGCCGCTGGACCGCGCTCGCGGCGATCGAGTCGGGCACGCCCACGCCGGTGCTGACCGCCGCTCTCTTCGCGCGTTTCAGCTCACGCGGCGAGGACGACGACGCCCACCGGCTGCTGTCCGCGATGCGTGCCCAGTTCGGCGGCCACGCGGAGCAGGAAGCGCCGTGAGCCGCGGATCGCGCGGCGACGCGCTCGTCTTCTTCGGCGCGACGGGCGACCTCGCCTTCAAGCAGATCTTCCCGGCGCTTCAGCGGATGGTCCAGACGGGGGATCTCGATGTCCCTGTCGTAGGCGTCGCTCGCGAGCACTGGGATCTCGACAAGCTGCGCGAGCGAGCGCGCGCGAGCCTCGAAGCGAGCCCCGACGGCATCGACCCGGCCGCCTGGGAGAAGCTGCGCGGACTCATGCGCTATGCCGGGGGGACGTATGACGACCGTCGCACGTTCGTCAATCTCCGTGAGGCCCTTGACGGCTGCAGGCGGCCCGTGTTCTACCTCGCGATCCCTCCCGGCCTGTTCGCGACGGTCGTCGATCACATCGGGGCGATCGGTCTGGCCGAGCGCGGGCGGGTCGTCCTGGAGAAGCCGTTCGGGCGCGATCTCGCCTCTGCGCAGGCGCTGAACCTCGCGCTGCTGAGCGTGTTCCCCGAGGACCGGGTGTTCCGGATCGATCACTTCCTCGGCAAGTCGCCGGTCGAGAACATCCTCTTCTTCCGCTTCGCAAACGGCTTCCTGGAGCCGATCTGGAACCGCGACCACGTGCGTCAGATCCAGATCACGATGGCCGAGGACTTCGGCGTGTCGACACGCGGCGGGTTCTACGACGGAGTCGGCGCGATCCGCGACGTGATCGAGAACCATCTCTTCCAGGTGCTGACTCTGCTCGCAATGGATCCCTTCAGCGGCTCGTCGAGTGACGCGGTGCGCGAGGAGAAGGCGCGATTTCTCCGCGGCGTGCGCACGCTGCGGCCCAAGGACGTCGTACGCGGCCAGTACCGCGGCTATCGCGAGACCGAAGGCGTCGACCCGGGAAGCGAGGTGGAGACATTCGCGGCGATGCGCCTGAACGTCGACAGCTGGCGCTGGTCCGACGTGCCGATCCTCGTGCGAGCCGGTAAGTGCCTCCCCGTCAAGGCGACCGAGATCACCGTCGAGCTCAAGCGCCCGCCCGAGCGTCTGTTTCCAAGGCAGCACCCGCACGGGAACCGAATGCGCTTCCAGATCGACCCAGATGTCGCAATCGGCATCGAGGTGCAGACGCGAAGGGCGGAGGCCGACGGCTTCGAGATCGAGGACGTCGAACTGCTGGCGATGCGTGAGACGGCCCGGCACGTGCCGCCGTACCAGCGCCTGCTCACGGCTGCCCTCGAGGGCGAGTTCGACCTCTTCGCGAGCCAGGCGACGATCGAGGAGGCGTGGCGCATAGTCGATCCGATCCTGGGCGACGCGACCCCCGTGCACGTCTATGAGCCAGGTACCTGGGGCCCCGACGAGGCCGACCGGCTCGCCGGCGCGGGAGGCTGGTACGCGCCGCGCCTGCGCGGGCAGCAGAATCATCATCCCGCCGACACAGCAGGAGACGATCGATGACCTCCCCGACCACGGCCCTCCACGATGCGGGCCAGAGCCTGTGGCTCGACAACATCACACGCACGATGCTCGACGACGGAACGCTCGCGCGGTTCGTCGACGAGCTCGGAATCACCGGCCTGACCTCGAATCCCTCGATCTTCGACAAGGCGCTGGCAGAGGGCGACGCCTACGACGAGCAGGTGCGTGAGCTGCACGAGCGCGGACTAGGCGACGAGGAGATCTTCTTCGAGGTCGCGATGAGTGACCTGCGACGGGCCTGCGACCTGTTCCTGCCGGCCCACGAGCGCAGCGCGGGCTATGACGGCTGGGTCTCACTGGAGGTGTCCCCGGAGCTCGCCTATGACACCGACGCGTCAATCGCCCAGGCGCGAAGCCTCCACCAGCGCATGGGCCGCTCGAACGTCTACATCAAGATCCCCGGGACGCCCCAGGGCCTCCCTGCGATCGAGGCTGCGATCCATGCGGGGATCCCGGTCAACGTGACGCTGCTGTTCGACCGGGACCAGTACCTGGACGCAGCCGACGCCTACCTGCGAGGGCTGGAGCGACGTGTGGCCGACGGCCTGCCGCCGGATGTCTGCTCGGTCGCGTCGATCTTCATGAGCCGCTGGGACGGCGCCGTTCAGGACACGGTCCCGGATGCCCTGCGCGGAAGGCTCGGCCTCGCCGTCGGAGGCCGCGCGTACCACGCCTACAGCGAGTTGCTGCGCTCCGAGCGGATGCTGCGGCTGATCAATGCGGGCGCGCGCCCCCAGCGTCTGCTCTGGGCGAGCACCAGCACCAAGGACCCGAGCCTGCCGGACACGCTCTACGTCGACGGGCTGTTCGCGCCCCTCACCGTCAACACGATGCCCGACGCCACGCTCCTCGCCGTCGCCGATCACGGCACGGTTCCCGATCGCGCGCTACCAGCCGACGGCATCGAGGCGGAGACGACGCTCGCCGCCTACGAGCATGCCGGCATCGACGTGGACGCCCTGGCCGCCGAGCTTCAGGAAAAGGGGGCGCAGGCGTTCGTCAAGTCGTGGACCGGGCTGCTCGGGACGCTTTCGTCCAAGCGCGCGGCGCTCGCGGGCGCCTCGTAGTGGAAGCCGGCCGAGCGGTGCCCGCGCTGGACCGGTTGCCCGGATACGAGGCGCTGAGAGCGCATGCCGCCTCGCTGCGGGGCCGATCGCTGGCCCAGTTGTTCGCGGATGATCCGTCGCGGCGGGAGAGCCTGAGCGCGGATGCCTGCGGCCTCTACCTCGACTTCGCCAAGCAGCACGTCACGCCGGACACGATGGGCCTGCTTGTGGCGCTGGCCGAAGAGGTGGGTCTGCGCGGGCGGATCGATGCGATGTTCGCCGGCGAGCGCATCAACTGCTCCGAAGGTCGCCCGGTCCTTCACGTCGCCCTGCGGGCCCCGCGCGGCGAGCGCATCGAGGTCGATGGCGCCGACGTCGTCGCCGGCGTCCACGAGGTGCTGGACCGGATGGCCGCATTCGCCGAGCAGGTCCGCCGTGGGGACTGGCGCGGCGCCACCGGTGAGCCGATCCGGGCGATCGTGAACATCGGCATCGGCGGCTCGCATCTCGGCCCCGAGATGGCGGTCACCGCGCTTGAGGCCTACGCGCAGGAGGGCCTGAGCTTTCGCTTCGTGTCGAACGTGGACGGCAGCGACTTCGCGCGCGCGACGCGCGGCCTTGATCCGGCGACGACTCTCTTCGTCGTCGTCTCCAAGACCTTCGCGACGCTCGAGACGCTCGAGAACGCGCGCACGGCGCGCGACTGGCTCGTCGGCGCGCTCGGGAACGAGGCGGTCGCCGATCACTTCGTCGCGGTGTCGACCAGCGAGCAGCGCGTGCGTGACTTCGGCATCGACACCCGCAACATGTTCGGCTTCTGGGACTGGGTCGGCGGCCGCTACTCGATGGGCTCGGCGGCGGGCCTCTCGATCATGCTCGCGGTGGGGCCCGAGCGCTTCGCCGAGATGCTCGGCGGAATGCGGGCGATCGACGAGCACCTGCGAGCGGCTCCGTTCGCCGAGAACCTACCGGTGCTGCTCGGGCTGCTCGGGTTCTGGAACGCGACCATCGAGGGTCATGCGACCAGCGCGGTGCTCCCGTACTCCGCGGAGCTCGGTCGCTTCCCCGCCTACCTGCAGCAGCTTGCGATGGAGTCGAACGGTAAGCACGTGACGAACGGCGGCGAGCCCGTGCGCTGGAGCACCGAGCCCGTTCTCTGGGGGGAGCCCGGCACCAACGGGCAGCACTCGTTCCACCAGCTCCTGCACCAGGGTGCGGCGATCGTGCCCGCCGAGTTCATCGGTTTCACGGAGCCGGCGCACGCGCTCGGACGCCACCATGACCTGCTGCTCGCCAACATGCTGGCCCAGGCCCAGGCGCTGGCGTTCGGGCGCAGCGCGGACGAGCTCCGCGCGCAGGGGGCGGACGCCGCGCAGATCCCGCATCGCGTGTGCGACGGCGATCGTCCCTCGACCACGATTCTCGTGGACGGGCCGCTCACGCCCCGCGCGCTGGGCGCGCTCGTCGCGCTCTACGAACACCGCGTCCTGGCCGAGGGCGTTCTCTGGGGGATCAATTCCTTCGATCAGTGGGGCGTCGAGCTCGGCAAGGAGCTCGCCGGCCGGCTCGCCGGTGATCTGACCGCGGACGAACGGCCTGTGCTCGACGCCTACGATGCGTCGACGGCGGAGCTGGTGCGCCGCGTGCGGTCGGCGCGCGGACGCTGACTGCGGTCTCCGTCAGGGGCTGATGGCGGGGTAGCCCGTCGCCTGGGCAGCGCCGGACGCCTGGACGCGTTCGATCATGCCGGCGAGCACGCTTGACGGAACGGCGAAGCCGACTCCGGCGCTGCCCGAACGCCGGTCGCCCGCGACACGGCTGTTGACTCCGACGACGCGCCCGTGCGAGTCAAGCAGCGGCCCTCCCGAGTTGCCTGGGTTCGGTGCGGCGTCGGTCTGGATGGCGCCGTCGATGGGCGAACCGTCCAGGCCCTGGATGCGGCGGTCGACGGCGGAGACGGTCGCGCTGGTGAGGGTCTGCTCAAGCCCGAACGGGCTGCCGATCGCGTAGACGGCGTCACCCACGCCGACGGCGGACGAGTCGGCAAGCTCGAGCGCCCGCGCTGTCCTTCCGCCCGTCTCGACGCGAAGCAGAGCCAGGTCGGTGGACGGGCTGGAGGCGAGAACGTCCGCGTTGCGCTGCGCTGCGTCTGAACCGACGCGAACGGTGACGTTCGGCGCGTCGCCGACGACGTGGGCGTTCGTGACCGCGAGGCCGTCGCCGCTGATCAGGAAGCCTGAGCCCGTGGCCTCGCCGTGCGAGGTGGCGGCGGCGATGAAGACGACCGACGACCTGGCGCCGTCATAGACGGCCTTGGCCGATCCCAGCGGCTCGTCGAGTGAGCTCGCGGGAGTCGGCCGCTGGAAATTCCATGCGGACGCCGACGTGCGCGTTGCCGGGGTGCGCTCGCCCAGTTCCCCGACGAGCACGGCGCCGGCGCTCGCAGCGGCGATCAGCGCCCCGGCGGCGAGAATCCTCCTTGACATCCGGCCGAAGGAAAGACGCTGAGCCTGGGACGGCTGTAATGACTTCCTAAAGGCGAGCTAAGTGCGGAGCTGCGCGGGCGGACGCAGCCGTCCACTACCCGGCCCGCGCCTTTCGGGCCGCGCGAGTGCGGCCCACCTTGTCCAGCACCGCCTTGCGCATCCGGACCGCCGCGGGGGTCACCTCCACGGCCTCATCGGCGCGCAGGAACTCGAGTGCCTGGTCGAGCGAGAGGGAGCGCGCGGGCACGAGCCGTTCGAGCACGTCGCCCGTGGCTGAGCGCATGTTCGTCAGATGCTTCTCGCGCACCGCGTTGACGTCAAGGTCCTCCGCGCGCGCGTTCTCGCCCACGATCATCCCCTCGTAGACATCATCTCCCGGCGATATGAACAGCGATCCTCGCTCCTGCAGCGACGCGATCGCGAAACCGGTCGCCTTGCCCGGCCGGTCGGCGACGAGCGAGCCGCTCGGTCTGGTTCGCAGCTCCCCGAACCACGGCTCCCAGCCGTCGAACACGCTGTGCATCAGCCCGGTGCCGCGCGTCTCGGTGAGGAACTCGGTGCGAAAGCCGATCAGACCGCGCGCGGGCACGAGGTAGTCCATGCGCACCCAGCCCTGGCCGTGGTTGACCATCTGCTCGAGGCGCCCCTTGCGCAGCGCCAGGAGCTGGGTGATGACGCCGACGTAGTCGTCGGGGACGTCGATGGTCATCCGCTCGACCGGTTCGTGGCGGCGGCCGTCGACGAGTCGCTCCAGGACGCGCGGCTGGCCGACCGTGAGCTCGAACCCCTCGCGGCGCATCAGCTCCACGAGCACGGCGAGCTGAAGCTCACCGCGACCCTGCACCTGCCACGTGTCCGGCCGTCGGTCGTCTCGACGCGGATCGAGACGTTGCCGATCGTCTCGCGATCGAGGCGGGCCTTGATCAGCCGCGCCGTGAGCTTGTCGCCGTCCTTGCCGGACAGCGGAGACGTGTTGACCCCCACGGTCACCGACAGCGAGGGCTCGTCGACGCGGATGACCGGCAGCGCGCGGGGATCGTCCGCGTCGGCGATCGTCTCACCGATCGTGACGTCATCGAGGCCGGCGAGGGCGATGATGTCGCCGGGGCCGGCGTTCTCGGCCGGAACGCGATCCAGCGCCCGCGTCACGAACAGCTCGCCGACCGTCGCCGCCTGGACGCTGCCGTCGGCTCGGCACCAGCCGATTCGCTGCCCGCGCGCGATCGTGCCATGCCGGACCCGGCAGATCGCCAGCCGGCCCAGGTACGGAGATGCGTCGAGGTTCGTGACCTGCGCCTGCAGAGGGTGCCCGCGGTCGTACGTGGGCGCCGGCACGTGCTCGATCAGAAGGTCGAAGAGCGGACGCAGGTCCTCCCCGCGGGAGGTCGAGTCCAGTGACGCCCAGCCGCGTTTCGCGTCCGTGTAGATGATCGGGAACGCGAGCTGATCCTCGTGCGCGTCGAGGTCGAGGAAGAGGTCCTCGACCATGTGCAGCACCTCGCCGACGCGCGCGTCCGGCCGGTCGACCTTGTTGATGTCGAGGATCACCGGGAGTCGCGCCTCGAGAGCCTTTCGCAGGACGAAACGGGTCTGCGGCAGCGGCCCCTCAGCGGCGTCGACGAGCAGCAGGACGCCGTCGACCATCGCCAGGCTCCTCTCGACCTCGCCGCCGAAGTCGGCATGGCCGGGTGTATCGACGATGTTGATCGTCGTGTCCTGCCAAGTCACCGCCGTGTTCTTGGCGAGGATCGTGATCCCGCGCTCGCGCTCGAGATCCATCGAGTCCATGACGCGCGTCTTGACGTCCTCGTGGGCCGCGAAGGCGCCACTCTGGTGCAGCAGCGCGTCGACCAGCGTTGTCTTGCCGTGATCTACGTGGGCGACGATTGCGACATTGCGCAGGTCGTCGCGTGTCGCGGTTGCGGGGCTGCGGCTCACTCGCCGCGCAGCTCGCGCAGCTTGCGCAGTTCGTCGTCGAGGTCGATCGCGCGGATCTCGTGTTCGCCGGGCAGCTTGTCGAGTACCCCGCGAACGACCTCACGGACGTCGCGCTCGTCGTGACCGAAGTCGTCGAAGTAGCTCTTGATCGCGTTGTAGGTGATCTTCAGCTCAGCCGCCGTGAGGTCGAGGCGATACACCGTCTCGTCAGCGGGAATGAGGTTGGACTCCTCGTCGGTCATGCGCGGAATGTAGCGCGCTGACCCTGTCCCACAGAACGGGCACCGCCGTCACGCGGGCACTCCCCGCACCTCCGCCGATAGGGTTGCCCGGTGCCGGATCGCGACGTCGACGTCCTGCTGATCGGCGGCGGCGTCGCCTCCGCCGCATGCGCCCAGGCGCTGCGCGAGCAGGGCTTCGACGGCAGTGTCCTGCTCGTCGCCCGGGAGCTGGACGCGCCGTACGACCGCCCGCCGCTGACCAAGGAATACCTGCGCGGGACGCAGGACCGGGCCGCATCGCTCGTGCCCGAGGCGGGCTGGTTCGAGCGCGACGCGACCGAGCTGCTCACGCGCACGAGCGTCGTGAAGCTGGACACCATCGCCAGAGAGGCGGCACTCTCGACGAAGGTCACGGTCGGTTACGACCGCGCGCTGGTGGCGACCGGCGCGATGGTGCGCCGGCTCCAGGTGCCGGGCAGCGACCTCGACGGGCTGCACTACATCCGCACGTTCGGGAACAGCGACTCGATCCGCGGCGAGCTGGAGGGCGTTCGTGAGGTCGTCTGCGTGGGCGGCTCGTACGTCGGCTGCGAGGTGGCGGCTTCGCTCACGGTGCTCGGCAGGTCCGTCACGATCGTGATGCTGGAGGATGAGCCCCTGGAGCGGGGCTTCGGCCCGACGGCGGGGCGTTTCTTCCGCGAGGTGCTCGAGCAGCGCGGGATCACAGTGGTCGGTGGCGATGAGGTCGATCGATTCGAAGGTGTCGAGCGCGTCGAGCGGGTGGTGACGAAGGCCGGCGCCCAGATCCCGGCGCAGCTGGTGGTCTGCGGTGTCGGGGTGACCCCGGACGTGATGCTCGCGCGCGCCGCAGGCCTTGAGCTGGGCGAAAGCGGCGGGATTCGCTGTGCTGCCGACCTGAGCACGAGCGCGGCGGGCGTCTGGGCGGCAGGCGACGTCTGCGAGTACGAGAGCGTCGTCCACGGCGGTCGTAGGATCCGCGTCGAGCACGCCGACCACGCGTGGAACCAGGGCGCCCACGCCGCGCGCGCGATGCTCGGCGGTGCGCAGCCGTACGACGTCGTGCCGTACTTCTTCAGCGATCTTGCCGACTGGGCTTCGCTCGAGTACGTCGGGCCCGCGTACGAATGGGACGAGGAGCTCGTGAGCGGCGACATCGCCGCCGGGACCTTCGGGGTCTGGTACCTGCAGGACGGCCGCGTGCGGGGCGCCCTGTCGGTCGGTGGCGCGCTGGACCTCGCTCGCGCGCGTGAGCTGCTGCGCGGCGGCGAGCGTGTCGGCGCCGGGCAACTGCGGTAGCCGGCGCCCTCAGACCTCGTGGCCGGGGATGCGGTGCTCTTCGAGGTAGCGCTGGTTGTCGCGACGCTCGGCGTATGCACCCGCGCCCGCGACGCCGAGCAGTCCCTGAACGAGCAGCGGGAACAGCACGAAGAAGACGCCGATCAGGCCGATGTCGATCTTCACGGCTTGGCTGAGCGCGAGAACCATGCCGGGGACGGTATCGCAGTAGCCTCGACGACCATGAACAGGTTGATGGCGGCCTTCTACGACCGGATCCTCAAGAGCAGCCAGACGGCGGGACTCGCCGATACGCGTCGCGAGGCGCTGAGAGAGGCCCGCGGTGAGGTGCTCGAGATCGGCGCCGGCACCGGCCTCAACCTCGCCGCCTATCCGCGCGAGGGCATCACCCGGTTGGTGCTGACCGAGCCCAACGCCGCGATGGGACGCCACATCGAGGACAAGCGCGCGATCGCGCCGCTGCCCTTCGAGCTGGTCGAGGCGCCCGGCGAGCGGCTCCCCTTCGACGACGCGAGCTTCGACACGGTCGTCGGCACGCTGGTGCTCTGCGAACCCGGCGACCCGGGTGCGGTCGTCGCCGAGGTGGCGCGCGTCCTGCGGCCCGGCGGGCGCTATCTCTTCGTCGAGCACGTGCGCAGCGAGGACCCGAGGCTTGCGCGCTCGCAGGATCGCTGGGCACCGGTCTGGCGCACCGTGAGCGGTGGCTGCAACTGCAACCGGCGAACGCTTGCGACGATCGAGAAGGCGGGCCTCGACGTCGAGCGGAAGCGACTGGGGGAGTTCCCCAAGTCGCCCAAGATCACCCGTCCCCTGCTGGTCGGTTCCGCGGTTCGCGGCGACGTCCTCTGAGGCCGCCGCGGCTCGCTCAGTCCCCGGTTGCTTCTCCGACCTCACTGGTAGGATTAGGCCATGATCTTCACGACGAAGGCGGAGTACGGCGTGCGTCTCCTCGTCGAGTTGGGCAGGCAGGACAACGACATGCCCCTGGCACTGAAGGCGATCGCCGAGTCCGAGGGTCTGCCGCTCGCATACCTGGAGCGCATCGTCGCGCTGCTCAAGAAGGCCGAGCTCGTCGAGAGCACGCGCGGAGCGCACGGCGGCTACCGCCTCGCGCGGGATCCCGCATCGAGATCACGATGGACGAGGTCGTTCTGGCCCTCGAGGGCGTGGTCGCGCCGATGTCCTGCTTCGTCGACGATCGCGAGGAGGGGCGCGTACTCTGCTCGCACGTGGATGACGGGCACGCGTGCGCCACCCGCCTGCTCTGGACCCGGGTCCAGGGGGGCGTCACCCGTGCGCTCCAGCAGACCACGCTTGCAGGAGCTCGTCGACTTCTCCGTCCGCGGCCCTGGCGTGCCCGCCCGTCCGACCACGTCGCAGTCCGCATCCGCGGCTGCCTGAACCAGAACCGGAACCAGATGGCCGATCTAGAGATCAAGAACCTTCACGTCAACGCCGGCGACAAGCAGATCCTCAAGGGCCTGGACCTGACGGTGCGACTCCGGCGAGGTCCACGCGCTGATGGGTCCCAACGGCTCGGGCAAGTCGACGCTCGCCAACGTCGATCATGGGCAACCCCGCGCTTCGAGGTCACCGAGGGCCAGATCCTGTTCAAGGGCCGAGGACATCACCGAGGCCGACCCCGACGAGCGTGCGCGGCTCGGTCTCTTCATGGCATTCCAGTACCCGGTCGCGATCCCGGGCGTCACGGTCGACCAAGTACCTGCGCATGGTGATGAACGCCCATCGCGAGGCGCGCGGCGAGGACGAGATCTCGCTGAAGGAGTTCCGCAAGACCGTCGAGGCCGCGATGGAGCTGACGCAGGTCCCGCGGGAGTTCACGACGCGCTACCTCAACGACGGTTTCTCCGGTGGCGAGAAGAAGCGCACTCGAGATTCTTCAGCTCGCGCTCCAGCAGCCGGCGGTCGCGGTCCTCGACGAGACCGACTCCGGCCTCGACATCGACGCGCTCAACGTCGTCGCCAACGGCGTCAACACGGTCGCGAAGGCAAGCGGGATGGGCGTCCTGATCATCACCCACTACCAGCGCATCCTGCACCTCGTCGAGCCGGACTGCGTCTCGATCCTGTTCGACGGCCGGATCGTCAAGGAGGGCGGCCCCGAGCTCGTCGAGCAGCTCGAGCGCGAGGGCTACGGCTGGATCCAGCGACGGAGGGCGCCTCCGCGGCGGGCCGGAACCGATGGCGCTGCTCGCCGACACCGCGCTCGCCGCCGCCTTCCCGATCCTCGCGCGGGAAGGCCTCGTCTACCTCGACAGCGCCGTCGACCGCCCAGAAGCCGCGCGTGGTCGTCGAGGCGATCGAGGACCTGCTCCTCCGGCACAACGCGAACGTCCACCGCGGGACGTATCCGCTCGCCGTCGAGGCGACCGAGCTCTACGAGGGCGCGCGCGAGCGGGTGGCGGCCTTCACCGGCTCGTCCGCGCGGCGAGACGATCTTCACGAAGAACGCGACCGAGGCGATCAACCTCGTCGCCTACTCCTGGGGCCGCGCGCAACGTCCGCGAGGGCGACGCGATCGTCCTCACCCAGCTGGAGCACCATTCGAACATCGTCCCGTGGCAGCTGCTCGGCGAGGAGACCGGCGCCGACCTGCGCTACCTGGACCTGGACGACGAGGGCCGCATCTCGCTCGACGCAGCTCGACGAGCACCTCGCTGACGGCCGCGTGCGAGCTCGTCGCGGTCGCCCACGTGTCGAACGTGCGTCGGGACGATCATCCCGGTCGCAGAGATCGTCGCGCGCGCTCACGCCGCCGGGGCACTGGTGCTGCGTCGACGGCGCGCAGGCCGTGCCGCAGATGCCCGTCGACGTCGGCGCGATCGGCGCCGACTTCTACGCCTGGACCGGCCACAAGGCCTACGGGCCGACCGGCGTCGGCGTCCTGCACGGCCGCGCCGAGTTACTCGACGCGATGCCGCCGTTCCTCGGCGGCGGCCACATGATCCGCGCCGTAGAGCTGCGATCACTCGACCTGGGCCGACCCGCCGGCGAAGTTCGAGGCCGGCACGACGCCGATCGCCGAGGCGGTCGGCTCTGGGCGCGGCGGTCGACGTTCCTGGCTGAGATCGGGATGGAGCGCGTGCGCGCCCACGAGCGCGACGTCACGGCCTACGCGCTCGAGCGCCTCGCGCGAGGTTCCCGGGCTGGCGATCCACGGCCCGCACGACGCCGACGCGAGCGCGGCGCGCTCGTCTCGTTCGCGCTGGACGGGCGTTCACCCGCACGACGTCGCCGAGATCCTCGGTCGCGAGGGGGTCTGCGTCCGCGCCGGCCACCACTGCGCGCAGCCGCTGATGCGCCTGCTCGGCGTGCCCGCCACGACGCGCGCGTCGTTCGCCGTGCACAACACGCGCGACGACGTCGACCGTGCTCGTCGACGGGCTCGCGCGCGTGCGCGAGATCTTCGGTGGGGAGTAGCCGCATGGACGACGCTCTATCGCGAGGAGATCCTCGAGCACTACAAGCGGCCCCGCAACTGGGGCCCGATGGAGTCGCCCGACCTGGAGTTCGAGGACGTCAACCCGCTCTGCGGGGACGAGCTGAAGGTGATGCTGCAAGCGTCGGCGACGACGGCGTCGTCGAGGACGTGCGCTTCGACGGCCACGGCTGCGCGATCAGCCAGGCCGCGGCCTCGATGGTCTCCGACGAGGTCAAGGGCATGAAGGTCGACGACCTCGCTGCGGCTGGACCGAGACTCCGTGCTGGACCTGCTCGGCATCCCGATCTCGGCCACCCGGATGAAGTGCGCGCTGCTCTCGCTGAAGGTGCTCAAGAGCGCGGCGCTCGGCGGCGCGGTGGACTGGGAGCCGGCGACGCCGGAGGCCGTGGCTCCCGCCGAGCGCGACGCAATCTGAGCCGGCGAGCCCTCTCTCGAAACACCGGTTAGCGGTGTGGTGCGTCATGGAGCGCTGAGGAGCGCTCTCGCCGGTCGCAACGGGTGTCCAGCCAGGTCGCTTCACAGTGGACGTTCGTTGCCGTGATCGCCGTCCAGCCGGGCTTCCTGACCGCCTGCCGTGCCTCGCCATCCGCCTGGACGTTTGTTCGATGGGGCCATTGTGGCCTGGACCGAAATCGAACACGTGAACACGGCTTGCCTGCGGATCGGTCCGCAGGCGGCGCGCCGGCTCGCCGGCCGCGCGGATCAGCCCGCCGCTTTCCGTCCCGGAGGTCTCTGTGCCGTCAAGAATCTCTGTAATCGCCGGTAGCCCGCGGCGCACCGTCGCTGCCCTGGCCGTGGCGCTTGCGTCCGTCGGCGTGGCAGTCGGGTCAAGCGCGAGCTTCACGGCGCAGTCGGCTTCGGCGACCCAGACCTTCGCCGCCGGGAACCTGAGCATCACAGGGCCCGGCGCCTCCGCGATCCTCGGCGCTTCGGACATGGTCCCAGGCGACGTTCGCACGGGGGTCGCCGATATTCAGAACAGCGGGTCGGTTCAAGGAGCCTTCGCGCTCGACGCAACCGACGAGCAGGGAAGCGGTCTGCTGCTCTCCCAGCTGAGCCTGAGCGTCAAGGACTGCGGCAAGTGGTCCGGCGTCACGCCCCCGACCTGCGACGCCGGTGACCCGACGCTCTACAGCGGGACCGTCGCCGGGCTCGTCGGCGCGCCGACCGGGCGAATCGACCTCGGAACCTGGCAGGCGGGCGACAAGCATCGCTACGAGTTCGCCACGACGCTGCCGTCCGGTTCGGGCGATCAGTACCAGGGCCTCAGCGGTTCGGTGGTCTTCAACTGGTACTCGGTCGCGGGGAACTGAGACGCGATCTAGGGGCGTCAGCGCTTCCACGCGCTGAGCGCCCGGTCGAGCCACCATGGCCGCCTCCGCTCCCCCGATGACCGGCACGATTCCGGTGCCTCCCCGGCGGGGCTTCGCCGTGGGCAGCGCCCTCTCTTGGGCCCTGACCCTGCTGGCGCTGCTGCTCGGAGCCGTGATGTTCGCGCCCGCGCTGCTCGGAATGGAGCGTTACGTCATCACCGGCGGCTCGATGAGCGGCACGTACGACCGTGGGTCCGTGGTGTTCGCCGACGTGGTGAGCCCCGCGGCGCTTCGCGTGGGTGACGTCATCACCTACGAGCCGCCGGCGGCCGCAGGGCCGGGCGGGCTCGTCACTCATCGCATACACGCGATCCGCGAGCAGCGCGGGACGCGGGTGTACCGCACGAAGGGTGATGCCAATGCGGTGGTCGATCCGTGGGAGTTCAAGCTGCCGCGCGACCGGCAGGCCCGGGTGCGCTTCTCCGTGCCGCTGATCGGCTATGCGCTCGCCGCGCTCAGCGAGCGGGCCGTCCGCGTCGTCGTCATCGGCGTGCCCGCGCTGATGATCGCGCTGGCGGTTCTCGCCGGGCTCTGGCGCGACGCCGGCATCGAGGCACGACGTCGAAGCCGCGAAGGAGCGCTGAGCGGATGAGGCGCGGCGCGGCGCGGCGACAGGCGCTCACGGCGCTCGGACTGGCGGCGATCACCGCCGGAGCCGTAACGACCTCCTCCGCCACCTTCACGGCTGTCTCGCCGGTCGCGCAGAGCTTCAGCACCCTCGCCGACTGGGTGACCCCGGAGCCGGCGATCACGACGCCTGCCGACGGGGCGGTGACCTCCGACGCGACGCCGGCCGTGGAAGGCGTCGCCGGAACGGTCCCGGGCGATCAGTCGACGGTGCTCGTGAGCGTCTGGGAGGGCGCCGCTGCCACCGGCTCACCGCTGCGCTCGCTGAGCGCCGCGGTCGACGCCGGCGGCTCGTGGTCGCTGACGCTCGAGGCGCTTGCCGACGGGCGGTACACGGTGCGCGCCGAGCAGACCGATGCCCAGGGGAACACGGGCCGGTCCGCTGCGGTCACGTTCGTGATCGACAGCGAAGCGCCGCTGCCGACGATCGGCTCGCCGGCAGATGGGGCGACGGTCGGACCGACGCCGGAGCTGAGCGGATCGGCAGGAGCTTCGGAGGGCGATTCCGAGAGCCTCGAGCTGAGCCTCTGGCGTAACGCGACGGGCAGCGGGGTCCCGGAGCGCAAGCTGGTCGCCCAGCGCCAGGGCACCGCCTGGAGCGTCGTCGCGGAGCCGGCCCTGGCGGCAGGCACGTGGAGTGCGCGCGTGGCGCAGCGGGATGCCGCGGGGAACAGCGGCGCGTCGAGCCTGCGCATCTTCGTCGTATCCGGCGCAGGAGCCGCCGGCCTGGAGATCCGGCGCCCGGCGCCGGGCGCCTGGGTGCGCAGCGCGACGCCGCGCATTCGCGGCCGTGCGGGCAACGGCGCCGGCGACTCGGCGACGGTGACCGTAAAGCTCTATGCAGGCGATTCCGCCGGCGGCGAACCGGAGCGTACGTTGACGACGCGGCGCAGAGGCCGCGCCTGGCGCGTCGTCGTGGGGCCCGCGCTGAGCGACGGCGACTACACCGCGCTCGCCGAGCAGATCGACGCCTCAGGCCGTATCGCGCGGAGCAGCCCGCGCAGCTTCCACATTGACACGACGCCGCCCAGTCCGATCCTGCTCGCGCCTGCCGACGGTGAGCGCGTCGGTGTGAGGCCCGAGATCTCCGGCCGCTACGGCACCGCGCCCGGCGACCGGGCACGCGTCCGCGTGAACATCTACCCGGGGAAGGCGGCGGCAGGGAGACCGGTTCAGGCTCTCACGGTCCGCCGCGACGACCCGGGGCAGGACTGGGCCGTGAAGGCCCGCGCGCTTCGCCCCGGCGTCTACACGATCCAGGCAGCGCAACGTGACCGAGCGGGCAACACCGGCGCCTCGAGCCCGGTGACCGTGATCGCGGGCCCGTTCGCGGCGGTGGCCGCGACGTCGATCTCCGCAGAGAACGGTGGCGAGCGTCGCGGCGCACCGGACCGCGGTGACGTGATCGCGTTCAGCTACAGCGCCGCGATGGAGCCTTCGTCGATGCTCGATGGCTGGGACGGATCACCGGCCGACGTGACCGTCCGCTTCTTCGACGCGGGCGGTCATGACTCGTTCACGCTGCTCGACGCCGGCGCCGCCGCGGTCGTCGGTGTCACGGCCGGGAGCACATCGAGCGGCGGCGTGAACACGAACGGGAACTACGTCAGGGGCACGGTCACGTTCGCCGCGTCGATGCTGCTGTCGGCCGATGCGCGCACCGTGACCGTGACGCTCGGCTCGCCGGACTCGGCTCTCGGTATCCGCCACCACCGCGTCGCCGCCCGCGACATGGACTGGTCCGTGAGCCCCTCCGCGACCGACGCCGACGGCAACCCCGTCCTCGGCGGCACGCTCAGCGAGACCGATCACGACAGGGACTTCTGATGCACGATCTGCGCCCACGCCTTCGCCGCCTGCTCCGCGCGATCGCGGCAGCGTCGGTGGCTCTGCTCGCGCTGATGACCGGCGCCTACGCAGCTACCGGCGAGCTGCCGCTGGAGGGGTCGATGCGTGACGCGCGCCCGGCACGGGCTGCGCTCAGCTCGAGCTCCGGCTTCCAGCCCAGGGCTGCGAGCAGCGTCACGTGGGTCGCCTCCAACATGATTCCCGGCGACGTCGCGACCAGCCAGATAACCGTCACCAACAGCGGCACGACCGCGGGCACCTTCACGCTCACGCCGTCCGATCTGGCCGATGATCCCGCGCCACCCTCACAGACGCTCTCATCGGCCCTCCAGCTCGAGGTCCGTGATGTGACCAGTCGCACCGCGCCGATCACGCTCTACAGCGGAACGGTCGCGAACCTCACGACCCTCCAGCTCGGACGCTGGCAGCCCGGCGAGGCGCACGTCTACAGCTTCACGACGACCTTCCCACTCGGCCGCCCCGATGCGCTCGACAATCAGCTGCAGGACGCGACCACCACGATCAGCTACTCGTGGGACGGTCTCATGGACGACGAGTCCAAGCCGGACGCCTGAGACGGCAGGCGGCACGGCCGCGGCGACCCGGTAGAATTCCTGCCGAGGGCATCGGAATTCCGCTGCCCTGACGCCAATGAGCACGATCATCGACATCTGCCCGCTCGAAGAGCTGCCACCCGGCGAGCGCCGGATCGTGGAATGGGAGGACGTTGAGATCGGCGTCTTCAACTGCGGCGGGGCGCTGCTGGCGATCGAGGATCGCTGCTCACACGACGACGGTCCGCTGGCCGAAGGCGAGTTCGACAAGGACGCCTGCACCGTCGAGTGCCCGCGTCATGGCGCGCTGTTCGATCTGCGCTCCGGCAAGCCGCTCACCCTGCCGGCGTACGTTCCCGTAGAGACCTTCCCCGTCCTCGTCGAGGACGGCCTGATCAGACTCGAGGTTGACTGATGGCCACGCCCGAAACCACCCGGCAGCCGCTTCTC
The DNA here is from genome assembly GCA_963714935.1 of uncultured Actinomycetes bacterium. Taxonomy (GTDB): domain Bacteria; phylum Actinomycetota; class Thermoleophilia; order Solirubrobacterales; family Solirubrobacteraceae; genus F1-60-MAGs163. The sequence continues at coordinate 749,625 of CAVQQA010000001.1, read as the reverse complement.
ACGGACGAGGAGGCGTCGCTCAAGGATCTCAACGCCGACTACACCGAGCGCTACGGCTTCCACGACGCCGAGAACTACCTGTACAAGGCGCCCAAGGGGCTGACTCGTGAGCTCGTCGAGAAGATCTCCGAGTTCAAGAACGAGCCGGAGTGGATGCGCGACTTCCGCCTGAAGTCGCTGGATCACTTCCTCGCGCGGCCGATGCCGACGTGGGGTTCGCCGATGCTCGCCGAGGTCGACTTCGACGACATCCACTACTTCGTGCGCGCGTCGGAGAAGGCCGAGCGCTCGTGGGACGACGTGCCGGACGACGTCAAGAAGACATTCGACCGGCTTGGGATCCCAGAGGCCGAGCGCAAGTTCCTCGCCGGCGTCGGTGCGCAGTACGAGTCGGAGGTCGTCTACCACCAGGTCAACAAGGACCTCGAGGACCAGGGCGTGATCTTCCTGGACATGGACTCGGCGCTGCGGGACCACGAGGACATCGTGCGCGAGTACTTCGCGACGATCATCCCCGCGAACGACAACAAGCTCGCCGCGCTGAACAGCACCGTCTGGTCAGGCGGCTCGTTCGTCTACGTACCGCCCGGCGTGCACGTCGAGATGCCGCTTCAGGCCTACTTCCGCATCAACACGGAGAACATGGGCCAGTTCGAGCGCACCCTCATCATCGCCGACGAGGGGTCGCTATGTTCACTACGTCGAGGGCTGCACCGCACCGACGTACTCGAGCGACTCGCTGCACTCCGCGGTCGTCGAGCTGATCGCCAAGCCCGGAGCGCGGATCCGCTACACGACCGTGCAGAACTGGTCGCAGAACGTCTTCAACCTCGTCACGAAGCGCGCTGTGGCCCAAGAGCGGGCGACCGTGGAATGGGTCGACTGCAACCTGGGCTCGAAGCTCACGATGAAGTATCCGAGCGTCTACCTGATGGGCGAGGAGGCGCACGGCGAGATCCTCTCGATCGCCTTCGCCGGCAAGGGCCAGCATCAGGACGCAGGCGGCAAGATCGTCCACGCGGCGCCGCGTACGACCTCGAACATCTTCGCCAAGTCGATCAGCAAGGACGGTGGGCGCTCCAGCTATCGCGGCCTGCTCGAGGTCGCCAAGGGCGCCGAGGGGTCGCGCTCGAAGGTCGTGTGCGACGCGCTCCTGCTCGACGAGGACAGCCGCTCGGACACCTACCCGACGATCCGCATCGGCGAGGACGACGTCGACGTCGGCCACGAGGCGACCGTGTCGAAGGTCGGCGACGAGCAGCTCTTCTACCTCATGTCGCACGGCATCTCCGAGGAGGAGGCCGGCAAGCTGATCGTCAACGGCTTCATCGAGCCGATCGTCAAGGAGCTGCCGATGGAGTACGCGGTTGAGATGAACCGCCTGATCGAACTCCAGATGGAGGGCTCCATCGGCTGATGTGCGTCGCGGATCTCGTGCGCCTCAGGCTGTGTCCTCGGTCGCTCGCGTGCTGAAGCACGCCACGCTCCCTGCGTCCTTGCCTGAGACGGCGATCTCTCGCTCCGGACCGTGGTTGACGGCTTGTGGCGCGGGGTGGCGGACGATCCGCTGCTCTTCGGCGTGGCGCGGTTCCGCCGGCGCCGGGATTCTCTTTCTCCCAACCAGCCAGACCGTTCCAACATCGACCTCCTGAGTTCACCCACATGACACGCACGCAGACTGCAGAGCCGGAGTTCCTATCGAAGCGCCGTGAGGCCGCTGCCGCCGAGGCGGCGGGGCTGGCGCTGCCGGAGTTCAAGGGCGAGCCGGGGTGGGAGTTCACTCCGCTCGGGTCGCTCGACCTCGACGCGTACGCCGCGACGCCGGGTGGCCCGGCTGACGGTGCCGAGCACGTACTCGACCTTGACCTGGATGTCGCCGTGCGCCCGGGCGCTGAGGAGGCACTGTCGCAGGGGCCGGTCGTGATGCCGCTCGCCGTTGCGGCGGAGCGTCATCCCGATCTCGTCGAGCACCACCTGGGAAGCGTCGTCACGGCACGCACCCGGCTGACCGCGGAGAACGACGCGCGCTGGAGCGATGGCGCGTTCGTCTACGTCCCGCGCGGCCTTCACGTTGAGGCGCCGATCGTGCTGACGACAGTGCATGAGAGGTCCGGCAGCGCTCTTCACCACCGCACGCTGGTCGTGCTCGAGGAGGGCGCCCAGGCGGAGGTGTGGCATCAAGCGCTGTCGAGCGACGCCGACGCCGACGGCCTCGTCAACGGCGTCGTGGAACTCGTAGTCGGCCAGAACGCCAACCTGCGCTTCGTGGATGCGCAGGCGCTCGCCGAGCGCACGCTCGTATTCGGCTCGCAGCGGGCCGTCGTCGAGCGCGACGGCTCGCTCGACTGGATCACGCTCGGCTTCGGCTCGGCGAACGGCAAGGTGTTCCTCGAGACCAAGCTCGCGGGCCAGGGCGCGCGCGGGTCCGTCACCGGTGCATATGCGACGCGCGGGCGCCAGCACCTCGACTTCGACACGCTCCAGGAGCACGCCGCGCCGGACACGACCTCGGACCTCGCCTTCCGCGGCATTCTGGGCGACCGCTCCAGCACGGTCTGGCGCGGGATGATCCAGGTCGACCGCGGGCGCGCAGCGCACCGACGCCTTCCAGGAGTCGCGCAACCTGCTGCTGACCAAGAAGGCACACGCGGACGCCATCCCGGGGCTCGAGATCCTTGCCAACGACGTGCGCTGCACGCACGCCGCCGCGATCGCCCAGATCGACCGCGAGCAGCTCTTCTACCTGCGCTCGCACGGCCTGCCGGAGCCACAGGCGCATCGGCTCGTGATCGAGGGCTTTCTCGAGGCGATCGTCGAGCGCTTCGAGCAGGGGGCCGTGCGCGACGCCGTCTCCGCTGCGATCGAGCGCCGCCTCGAAGCAGTTCTCGGCTCACCGCCGGCCTGAGCGGGGCCCAGCGCCGCCGCGGGCCGCTCAGTAGCCCAGGCGGTCCAGAACCGATTCGTTCGGCTCCGGCTTGCTGGGCGCTTCGTCCTTCGCGCGGCGCTCGCGCTTCTCGTCGGTCACGAAGCGGATCGTCGCGCCGACGCGGCCATCGGTCGCCTTCGCCATGTCCTCGCGACTGACGCGGTCGGCGCGGTTGGCCCGCTCGGCGGCGCGATCGGCTCGCTGCTTGTCACGCTGTTTGGCCTGGCGAATGCGCCCGAGCTTCTGCGCCGCCTGCTCCTTGTCGAGCAGCACGTTCCAGAGGTCCTCCTGCGGCGCCATCGAAACGATCGTCGCGGCCATCGCCTTGTCGATCCGCCCGGCACCGAGCGAGCCGTTCGCGATGTTGCGCGCGCGCGGGCGATGGTCCTCATCGGCGGCGATCAGAACGTTCAGCTCCTGACGCTCTCGCGGGGCGAGGATGCTGAGCGAGTCGCGCAGCGCCTGACGCGCGCCGAACAGGTTCATCGTCGAACGCGAGGCGTCGCGCAGCTCGTCGAGTGGCAGCGGCGCGCGCGTCTTCGGGAGGTCCGGCGCCGGCTTGCGCCGCTCGCGCGGCTTGCGGCGACGGGGCTTCTTGGCCGCCGCCTTCGGCTTCTCCTCGGCGGCAGCCGCACCTGCCTCGGCCGGCGCACCCGCGTCGGCGGCCGGCGGTTCGGGCGCGGCGGCCGTCGCGTTCCCGGGTTCGGGCGCGGTGGCCGCGGGCCCGGCCGGTTGCTGCGCGGCTGCGTCCTCGGTGGGCGCGGCAGGGTCGGCTGCCTCAGGGGCGAGCGGCTCGGGGGCGGGCGCGTCTCCGGCGGGCTGGGCCTGCTCGGCCGCGGCGGTCGCGTCGTCCTGACCTGGAGCGGGGACCGGGTCTGAGCCGGCGGCCTGGTCGTCCGGGCGCTCGTCGGCGTCGGTCGTCATCAACGCGCAGGCTACCGCGCGAAGGCAAGGTAGGGTCGCGCTGTATGGGGATCGTCGACGGCCGTGACCCTCGCACGTTCGACGAGGAGCTGCTCGGAGCCGAGACGGCGATGGTCGCCACCGAGCGCACCGACGCCGAGCGCATCGCGGAGATCGCAAGAGAGCTTCGCGTCGGGTTCACGGCGCTGGCCGGAGTCAGCTGCGGTGTCTCGATATTCGGGTCGGCGCGGCTGGCGCAGGACGACGGCGCCTGCGTCGCTGCGCGTGAGACCGCGCGGCTGCTCGGCGAAGCCGGTTTCGCGATCATCACCGGTGGCGGCCCGGGAATCATGGAGGCGGGAAATCGCGGCGCCCGCGACGCCGGCGCACTCTCGATCGGGCTCAACATCGAGCTTCCCGAGGAGCAGGCGCCGAACCCCTTCCAGGACATCGAGCTCGACTTCGAGCACTTCTTCGCCCGCAAGGTGATGTTCGTGCGCTACGCGACAGGCTTCGTGGTCTTCCCCGGCGGCTACGGGACGCTCGACGAGCTCTTCGAGGCCCTGAATCTGATCGTCACCGACAAGATTCACCACTTTCCGGTGATCCTCTTCGACGCCGCCTACTGGACGCCCCTGGTCGAGTGGCTGCGGGACTCGGCGACGGCTCGCGGGATGCTGACCACAGCAGAGGTCGAGCGGCTCCGAGTCGTCGATGCGCCCGCTGAGGTGGTCACGATCATGTCCGAAGCCGCACTCGCCCAGGGACGCCTGCCGGTCGCCTGACCCGCGCCGGCGGAAGCTCGCCGCCGCCCGGCGGCCAGGATGTGCGGCGGTCGCAGCGAATGGAGGCGTGAGCACCATGTCCGACTCCTGGATCGATGCGCACGCAGCGCCGATGGCGGCACGCGCCGAGCGCGACCTCGAGGCCCTCGTTGCCGTGTCCTCGCCATCGGGCGACGTGATCGGAGCGGAGGAGGCCGTAGCCGTGGTCGGGGCGCTTGCGGCTGACGTCGCCGAACCACATCGCGTGGCGTGCTCGTCGCTGGAGCACGCACCCGACCTCGAACTTCGTCTGACCGGCCCCGGTACGCGGCGGATCCTGCTGGTTGGTCACCTGGACACCGTCGTCTCCCACGACGCCCACGTCGCGCCCGAGCGGCGCGGGAGTCACATGCTGGGGTCCGGCACGATCGACATGAAGGGAGGCGTGGCGCTGTCGCTCGGGCTGCTGCGCGCTCTCGCCGAGCGTAACGAGGTGGGCGAGGCGACGCTGCTTCTCGTCAACGACGAGGAGTGGCGCGTCGGGCCCTTCGCGCACGGGCCGCGCTTTGCCCATTACGACGCGTGTCTGTGCTTCGAGGCCGGTGAGCGCGGCCCCCGGGGCGAGGACGCGGTGATCCTGCGCCGCAAGGCGGCTGGCACGATCCGCGCCACCGCGCAAGGGCGGTCAGCCCACTCGGGCTCGGCCCCGGACAAGGGCGTCAACGCGCTGCTGGCGCTGGCTGAAGTGGCTCGCCAAGGGGCAGGCCGCAACGACCCGTCAGGGCCCGATCGCCTGACGGTCGTACCGACGATCCTGCGCAGCGGCGAGGCTCTCAACGTCGTGCCGGCCGACGGTGAGCTCGTATTCGACGTACGCGCCGACCGACTCGAGGCGCTGCGGGCCGTACTCGACGCCATTCCGGCCGAAGTGGGCGGAGCGCGCGTGGAGGCCTCGATGCAGCGCGAATGGCCCGGCATGGACTCACGCGAGGCCGTCGCACCGCTCCTGGTTGAAGCAGGGAACGCACTCGGGCGCCCCGTGGTCGCCGCCCAGCGCGGCGGTGCCTCTGACGCAAGTCACTTCCACGCGGCCGGGATCGCCGTGACGATCGACGGCCTGGGACCGCGCGGAGGGCACGCCCATGCTCCGGGGGAGTTCGTCGATCTCGACTCGTTGCACACGCGCGCCGAGGTTGCGCTCGCGGTGGCCCTCACACTCCTGACCGGCGGCTGACGTAACCATTCGGGAGGAGATCGCTACTCTGTCGCGGAAGTAAGTGACCAGCCGAGTCCCCGGGCGTCAGTGATCCGGGGAACGGGGGACCCAGTGGCCACCATGGTGGCCGGGGGCGAATCGTCGCCTGAGAGCGACGTAGCGCGGCCCTTTTCGCGCGAGCCCGACAGCTAACCCCGTAGGCGCCAACCCAAAAGGGGATCACAACCAGTGTCCGCCTACCGCCGTATCGCTGTGCCCATACTCGGCTTTGCGACGCTCACGTCGCCCGCCGTCGCGACCGCTGAGACGACCGCGCCCGGGAAGGCCGCGTCCGCTGCGACCTCGCAGGCGACTGCGACCAGCGCAGGCGCCGCGACGCCGCGCATCCGCGCGCGCGTCCTGCGCCCCGGCTCGCGTGGAACGGACGTGCGCACCCTCCAGCGGCAGCTGACCGGCACCGGCATCAAGGTGTCGGTCACGGGCAGCTACCTCTACAAGACCTCACGCGCCGTGCAGCGCTTCCAGATCGCCGCAGGCATGAAGGCCAGCGGCGTCGCCGGCCCCAAGACGATCAGCGCGCTTCGCGCCGCAGTCGGCGGGCCCCGGCTCGTGGACGCCGGCGGCGGGGTCGGCTTCGGTCGCAAGGTCATCGACACGCGCCGCCTCGGCAGCCGTATCCCCATCACCGCCGGCATGAGCGGGCGCGACGTGCGCCAGGTGCAGGACTACCTGCGCCGTGCCGGCGTCAGGAGCGCCCGCAAGCCGCACGGCGAGTTCGACAGCGCGACCGCAGGGACCGTCCGCCGCTTCGAGTCGCGCACGAAGCGCCCGGTCGACGGCGAACTCGACGCCGGCGACATCTATGCGCTGCTCAAGGCCGTGGGTGACGATGCCCAGGCCGGCGACGCCGACGACCCGCTGCGCGGTCTGCCGGCGCCTCCGCTGGCACCGGGCGACAAGGCCAGGCTCGGCTCCGACGGACTTGCGATTGCGCCCGAGGGCGCGCCCGAGGCCGTCAGGCAGATCATCGCCGCCGGCAACCGCATCGCCAAGAAGCCCTACAAGTGGGGCGGTGGCCACGGTCGCTGGAACGACTCCGGCTACGACTGCTCGGGCTCGGTCTCCTACGCGCTGCGCGGCGCAGACCTGCTCAAGAGCCCGCTCGCCTCGTACGACTTCTTCGGCTGGGCCGAATCCGGCAAGGGCCGCTGGGTGACGATCTACACGAACTCCGGCCACATGTACATGGTCGTCGCGGGTCTGCGTTTCGACACGAGCGGTCGCAGCGGCAAGGGCTCGCGCTGGCAGACCGCGACCCGCGACCCCCGCGCCTTCAAGGTCCGGCACCCCGCCGGCCTCTGACTGCATCGCGGTCTCCAGGCCGCTCCCCCGGCCGAGGAGACCACATCCGGCAAGCGGCCGCGCTCTGCGCGGCCGCTGGTCGTTCAGTCGTCGCCGCTCGGTCGTCGCCGGTCGCGCTTGCGCGCGGATCGCTCGCGCTTTGAGCGCAGCCTCGCCTCCTTCGACCCCTTCGTGGGGCGCGTGGCGCGCCGCGGTCGGCGTACGGCGAGCGCGTTCGCCAGGCGATCGCGGAGTCGCTCGAGGGCGAGCTCGCGATTACGCACCTGGCTGCGGGCGTCCTGCGCGACGGCGCGAACGACGGGGCCGAGACGGCCCGCGACGCGCTCGCGTTGCGCGTCGCTCAGCGCGGTCGAGGAGCGGACGTCGAAGACCGCCTCGATTCGCGAGGAGGTCACGTTCGCGTGTTGACCACCCGGCCCGGACGATCGGCTTGCTCGCAACTCGATCTCGGCAAGCGGGATCGCGACGTCGCGGGTGATGCGCATCGGGTCGTCCATGTCGCCGCATCCTCGCGCAACGCCGCCGCCGGCGGCGCGTGAAACTTCCGTCTCGCCTGCCCGCGCTCGCCTCATGGTCTTGCTAGCGTTCGCGCGGTTAGGCCGGTATGAGCCGGCAAGTGACGTGCGGGTTCGCAGGCGGCAGAAGCTTCCTCGAGCGGCACCGACGTACCAGGAGGAAGTAGTCAGCATGCCCACCGGAACGGTGAAGTGGTTCAGCGACGAGAAGGGCTTCGGCTTTCTCACGCCCGATGAGGGCAGCCGCGACCTCTTCGTGCACCACACCGCCATCAACGGCGACGGTTACAAGACGCTCGCCGAAGGCGCTCGCGTGTCCTACGAGGAAGAGCCGAGCGACAAGGGCCCCAAGGCCGTCAACGTCACGAAGATCTGACTCAGGCACAGCCCGCACGAAGGGCCCCGGAAGGGGCCTTTCGTCGTTCCGGCCCCTCAGTGCTCGGCGACGCGGCCGTCCTCCGGCTCGAGCGGGCGGCCCTCGTCGGCCCAGGCCTCGATCCCGCCCGCAAGTGACCGTGCGTCGTAGCCGGCGGCGCGGAACGCCTGCGCGGCCATGATCGACCTCACGCCGAGCCGGCAATGGAAGATCACGGGGCGCTCGCGATCGATCGTGCCCGCTTGCGACGGCAGGCGCTCGAGTTCGATGTGGCGGGCACCTGCGATCCGGCCGGCCTCGTGCTCGTAGGGCTCGCGGACGTCGACGACGGTGGCGCTGCCGGTGTCCAGCGCCTCGGCGACGTCCGCGGGTGTGACTTCCAGGTCCGGGTCCATGAGCGGGTTGGTCATGCCTCAGGTCAAGTGTACGGGCGCGGATCAGGCACGAGTGCCGCGCGCGACCGGGCCCAGATGTGCGTCGATCGCGACCAGTTCGTGTGCCCGGCGCGCCCAGCCGACGAGGACCGGCCTTGTGTCGCGCGGGTCGATGATCTCCTCGACCGAGAAGCGCTCGGCGGTGCGAAAGGGCGACAGCACGCTGTTGAGGCGTTTCTCGATCTCGGCACGCAGCGCCGCCGGGTCCTCCGCCGCCTCGAGTTCGCGGCGGTAGGCGGCTTCGAGCCCGCCCGCAATCGGCAGCGAGCCCCAGGATCCTGAAGGCCACGCGTAGCGCAGGTTGAGTCGTGAACCGTCGCCGTGTCCTGCGCCCGCGACGCCGTAGACCTTGCGCACGAGCACGCTGCACCAGGGCGTTCTCGCCTGCACCACGGCGCTCAGGGCGCGCGCGCCGTGGCGCACCGTTCCGCGCCGCTCCGCATCGGTGCCGATGACGAAGCCGGGCTGGTCGACGAAGTTGACGACCGGCAGCCGGAAGGCATCGCAGAGATCGACGAAGCGGGCCATCTTGTCGGAGGCGTCCGCCGTCAGCCCGCCGCCGTAGTGCTTGGGGTCGCTTGCGAGCACTCCGACGGGCCTGCCGTCGAGTCGCGCGAGTGCGGTGATCAGCGGCGGGCCGAAGCGCCGTCCGATCTCGAAGACCGAACCGCGGTCGAGGACCAGTTCGACGATGCGACGCATGTCGTACGGCTGCCGCTCGTCGCGCGGAACGATGTCGAGCAGTTCCGGCTCGCGTCTGGCCGGGTCGTCGCCGGCCGCGATCAGCGGCGGCGGCTCCCACGCGCTGCCCGGCAGGTACGAGAGGAAGCGGCGCATCTGGTCGAGCGCGTCGTCCTCGTCCATGGCCTCGTTGTCGGCCGCGCCGGCGCGGGTCTGCGCCCGCGCTCCGCCGAGCGCCTCCTTGTCAGGGCTCTCGCCCATCGCCGCCGCCACGACCGGGGGTCCGGCCACGAACAGCTGCGCGCTGCCGCGAACGATCACCGAGAAGTGCGAAAGCGCGACGCGAACCGCGCCCAGTCCCGCGCACGGGCCGAGCGCCGCTGCGACCACCGGGACGCGTGAGAGGTTCTCGACGGCGAGGTCGAACCCGGGCAGCGGCGGGACATAGGCGAAGCCCATCGACTCCAGCGACTTGACACTCCCGCCGCCTCCGGTTCCGTCGACGAGTCTGACCAGTGGCAGTCTGAGCTCGTGCGCCGCGCGCTCGGCCCAGACCATCTTCTGCCAGATCGCGGCATCGGCTGCGCCCCCGCGAACCGTGAAGTCGTCGCCCTGGACGACGACCCCGCGACCGTCGATGCGCCCGCGGCCGACGACCATGTTCGCCGGCAGGAACCCCGTCAGCTGACCGTCGTCGTCGTACTCGCCGCTGCCCGCGACGGATCCGGTCTCCTCGAAGGAGTCGGGGTCGAGCAGCCGCGTGAGCCGGTCGCGGACCGTGAGCTTGCCCGCGTCACGCTGGCGCGCCACGCGTTCGGCGCCGCCCATCTCCTGCGCGAGCGCCTGGCGCCGGCGCAGCTCGTCGAGCTCGGGCTGCCAGGTCATGGGGGCTGATCCTAGGCCTCTCGCCGAGACGTCGAGTGGGCGGTGCCTCGCGTCTCGCGGGCTGACACCGGTTGCGTACCCTTGGGGCATGTCCACCATCGTCACCGACGCCTACGAGATCCCGCAGGAGCATCTCGACTTCCGCGACACGATCCGCCAGATCGTCCAGGAGAAGATCGCCCCCCGAGCGCACGACATCGACGCCGACGCGCGAGTACCCCTGGGACATCCGCAAGCTGCTCGCCGAGAACGACATCCTCGGACTGCCGTTCGGCGAGGAGCACGGCGGTACCGGCACCGGGACGCTGATGCTGACGATCGCCATCGAGGAGATCGCCAAGGCGTGCGCGTCGTCCTCGCTGATCCTCATGGTGCAGGAGCTCGGGACGCTGCCGATCCAGCTGTTCGGCAGCGACGAGCAGAAGCAGCGCTTCCTGCCGCGCTGCGCCACCGGCGAGTGGTCGCCGGCCTTCTGCCTGTCCGAGCCGGAGGCGGGGTCCGACCCGGCGGCGATGCGCACGACGGCGAAGCTCGACGGCGACGAGTGGGTGATCAACGGGCAGAAGAACTGGATCACCAACGCCGGGCATCGCCGACTTCTACGTCGTGATGGCATCGACCGACCGCGAGAACCGCAGGACCACGGCGTTCGTCGTCGAGAAGGATCGCGAGGGCTTCGTCGCTCGGCAAGGTCGAGAACAAGATGGGCATCAAGGGCTCGCCGACCGGCTCGCCGGTCTTCGACGACGTCCGAGTGCCCGCGGAGAACGTGATCGGCGAGGTCGACAAGGGCCTCCCGCTCGCGCTCGGCACGCTGGAGCGCACGCGCCTGGGCGCCGCGGCGCAGGCTGTCGGGATCGCGCAGGGCGCGACCGACTACGCCAACGGCTACGCGAAGGAGCGCATCACGTTCGGCAAGCCGATCCACGAGCACCAGGCGATCGACTTCAAGCTCGCCGAGATGGAGGCCCGGACCGCCGCCGCCCGCGAGCTGACCTACCGCGCGTGCGCGCGGCCGCCGATCGCGGCGAGCCCGCGACCTCGGCAAGTGGACCTCGATGGCGAAGCTGATCGCCTCGGACACCGCGATGTGGGTCACGACCGAGGCGGTCCAGGTGCTGGGCGGCTACGGCTACGTCAGCGAGTACCCGGTCGAGCGGATGATGCGCGACGCGAAGATCACCCAGATCTACGAGGGCACGAACGAGATCCAGCGACTCGTGATCTCACGCCACATGCGGTAGCCGGTGATGCACCCGATCAAGCCACCGCGCCCGCGCGTCTCCGAGCCTGAGCCGCCGGCGTGACGCCTCCACTGCGTCGCATAGCGTTCGCCGCAGCGGTCGCTCTGTGCGCCGGGCTCAGCGCTGCGGCGCTGCTGGGCGGCTTCAGCACCAACCCGCTCGTCAAGGCGATCCAGACGTTCGCGGTGATCGGGCTCGTGGCGGCCGTCATCTTCGGCGCTGCGATCGCGCTCGGGCTGCGTGTCGCAGGCTGGACGGACCCCGAGTCCGAGGAGGACTTCGAGCGGATCGTCGTGCGCAGCGAACGGCTGGCGCGCGACGGACTCGCGGCCGAGCCCGACGAGACCGAATTCATGGACCTCGACCCCTACAGACGACGCTGACTTCGAGGAGTTCGTCCGCGACGCGCTGGACGACCTACCCGATCTGCTGCGTCAGGCGCTCGATCGCAACGTCGCCGTCGTGATCTCCGACAAGGGCCGCCGCTCGCGTGCCTACGGCCTGTACCAGGGCGACGGTGCCTCGCACGACGACTACCCCGACCGCATCATCATCTTCCGCGACACGCTGCGGCGCGACTTCGGCCATGACGCCGACCTGCTGCGCGAACAGGTCACGATCACGGTCCGTCACGAGCTCGCTCATCACATCGGCTTCGACGAGCTCGGCGTTCGGGACCTGGGGCTGTAGGCAGGTGCCGGGCGTCAACCGGTGGCATAGCGGCTGACATCCGGCAATGATGCTCAGGATGAGGTCCGATTCGCTTCGTGCAACGGCGGGCCTGACCGCCGGCATCGTGTTGATCGCACTCGCTTGGGCGACCGCCGCCTCCCAGGCGGCGACGTACACCGTGTGGTCCTGTCGCGGCCCCGACGGCAAGCCCGCCTCCACGCAGGCCTGGCTTGCGGGCGACGACAGCGCAGCGACGGCTGACACGTGCTCTGACGGCGGGGCGCTGCGCGCGCAGCTGCTTCCGTCCGACAACGCGTCCGGCATCGTGCGTGGCTATCGCTTCGTCGCGCCGCCGGCTACGACGATCGCCGGCTACCGCATCCACCTGTTCGCGATGACGGCGAAGTCGGAGTTGCTCGAGCCGCTCGACGCACGCCCCGAGTTCGAGGGCGGTCTCCAGGCTGGTCTGGACACAGATCCCGGTCTGGCCGTCACCGAGATCGATGAGGGCTGCCTCGCGTCCGGGTGCGTGTTCGGGGTTCCGGACGTTCCGCTCGATCCGTCGAACCTTCTGGCGGGTTCGGACCTCAAGAGTGACGCCCTCGTGGTCGCCGCGCGTTGCGGCGGACCGTTCGGCTGCTTCGGCCAGGGGGGGAACGAGGCGCTCGCCGAGGTCCGCCTGTTCCGCTCGGAGATCGAAATAGGCGACGACTCCTCGCCTGAGGTCGGTTCAGCGGAGGGCAGTCTGCTCGCGGCGCCGGAGGCGGTCGCGGGGACGGCGACGATCGGAGCCGCCGTCAGCGATGCGGGCGGCGGGGTGACGTCGGTGGCGCTGCTGATCGACGGAGCCCCGGTGGATACCTGGCGCGCCGCCTGCGGGGAGCCCTACACCGCTCCCCGGCCGTGCCCGGAGCAGGTCGGGGCGACCTTCGCCGTCGACACCACGGCGCTCGCGGCCGGCTCCCACAGCGCTGCGCTGCGGGCCACGGACGCGGCCGGCAACGTGACCACCGGAGAGGCCGTGCCGTTCACGGTCGCAGCTCCGCCGCCGCCGCCACCACCACCACCGCCCGCTCCGGCGCCTCCTGAGCCGACCGTCATCGAGCGGGCGGTACCGGCGCCCTTCGCAGTCCGCGTCGAGCCCCGCCGCGTGGTGGTCAGCGCCGCTCGCGGGCGCGTCGGTCTCGCCGGTGGGAAGGCCCGGGTCACCGGTAGCGTCCGGCTCGCCGACGGATCCCCGGCGGCGGGCGCCAGGGTGATCGTCAGGAGCCACCCGCTCGGTGTGCGGCGCAGCCCGTGGCGGGTCGAGAGGCGGCTCACGGCGGACGACACTGGCCGCTTCACGATGGCTGCGGGTCCGGTCTCGCGGCTTCTGCAGCTGGACGTCGACGACAGCGACCATCGTGCCGTTCGCCCGGCCGAAGTCGAGCTGCTGAACCGGCTGCGCGTTCGCGTCGCCCGCAGCGGCAGCGGTCTGCGCAACGGCTCGCTCATGAGGCTGCGGGTCGACGTCGATGGTGCGGGCCGTGGCTCGTCGGGCAAGGTCGCCTTGGTTCAGGCGGTCGTCGGTCGGCGATGGGCGACAGTCGATTCGCTGACCCTGAACTCCGCCGGCAGGGCGGTCTGGCGCTACCGCTTCCGCGGCACGACGCGACGGGCCGTGTACAGGTTCCGCGTGCGAGTCGAGCGCGCGGGCGACGTCTGGCCCTGGCCCACCACGGATTCGCGCGTTCTGCGGGTGCCGGTGAGGCCCTGATGGCACCTGTCCTCGACCGCCGGCGTGCGCGCGCTGAGACCGTCCTCGGTCGTGAGTACACGGAGCTGCGAAGCGGCACGCTGACGGCGCTCCGGAGCAAGCTCGCAGCTCGCGGTGTGCGCTTCGACGACGCGGATCTCGAGGCCTTCTACAACCAGGCCTGGCACGGTCTCTACCTGCGGCTGGCGCAGGGTGAACAGATCGAGAATCACGCCGGCTTCCTCGTCAATGCGTGCTACTGCCGGGCGATCGAGGAACTCAGACGCCTGCACCTCGACCGGCGCGCCGAAGGGGCGGACATCGCGGGGATCGCGACCGAACCCGACTTCGACGCGCAGCTGGATGACCACGCTCAGCTGATCCATTTCATGGAGGGGATGAAGGAGCGGCTCAGCGAACGTGAGCGCGAGGCCGCGACGCTCTGCTACATCCACGGCTGTACGAGGCCGCAGACCGCCGAGCTGATGGGCGTCTCGCCCAAGCGGATGGAGAAGCTGATGGACGGTGTCTCGCGCAAGGTCGGCACTCTGGTCGCCGACATTCGCGGCGGTACCTGGTGTGAGAGCCGTGAGTCGCTCATGAAGGCCTATGCGTTCGGCGTGCTCGACCCCGACGGCGAGCGCTGGCAGATGGCCTCGGCGCATCTGGAAGAGTGCCCGGGATGCAGGCGCTACGTGCGCGGGCTGCGGGGCATCGCTTCGGTCGCGCCGCCGATCGGCCTGCCGTTGGCGGCTTTGGCCGCCATTGGTGCCGGCGCGGTGGCCGGGTCGCCGGCGGCGGCCGGCGGGGCAGCCGGTTCGTCCGGCGGCGGAGCAGCCTCTTCCGCGGGTGCCGGATCAGGCGGGATCGGCGCTGCCGGTGCGGCGGTGGCGGCGACTGCGGTGATCGCCGTCGCCGGAGCCGGCGCCTTCGCACTGACGCGCGGCGGCGACGAGGCCGCGCAGACGCCCGAGCCGCCGGCTGCCGTCGCGCCCGCCGTCACGAGCACGACGCCTCCCGCCGCCACGCAGCCGGCTCCCGCCCAGGGCAAGCAGCCGGCCCGCAAGCGCCCGAAGCAGAGCCCTGCGACCAGTGCGCCCGCTGCTGCCGCCACGGCGACGGCCCCGCAGACCTCGCCGGCTGCGCAGGCTTCGCCCGCGCCTGCGCCCGCCGCCGCGCCATCGCCGGTTGAACGCTCGCCGACTGACGACGGCGCGCAGGAGTTCGGCTTCGAGAGGTAGGCCGCGACAACTCGAGGGGGGGGATTTCGTCCCACGCCTCGACAAGGGGGTAACACGAACCGAACCCGGGAGCCCCAACGTGGCCGAACGCCTTTCATCCGACGTCCTTCACCGCTCCGACGACGACCTCTTCGTCCGTCAGCTCTACATGCAGCTCGCCGGCGCGCGCGCCGCCAGGCTGGAGCAGGTTCTCTGGCAGGCGGCGGAGATGCCCGAGCCGATCGCCGAGACGCTGACGCTCGCCGCGGCCGGACTCGTCCACGTCGCGGGCGCGACGTGCTCCGGACTCGGCGAGCTGGCGCGCGCGGCGGACGTCTCACGCAGACTGATTGCGGAGGCGGGCCGCCACGACCCCGGCGCTGCGGCGCTTGCGGAGCAGGCACTGCTGGAGCTCGAGCAGGGCACGCATATGGACGGCATCGAGCTCGTGCACGAGGCCGCCGAATCGCTTGCCTGGGCATGCGCCATGCTGCGCCGGGACGCGTGCCGGCTCGAGGACTCCGAGGATGGCAACGCCGACCAGCTAGAGCTGGCCTGGATGTGCCTGATAGAGGCCGCTGAACTTCTGATGGCCGCTGACCGCGCCGAGATCGAGGTGCGTGAGGCCGCAGGCTAGACCCCGGGGGGGACAGGAGGCCGCAAGGACGCGGAACGGCCTCCACAAATGGGGGACGGACGAGATGTCGCCGGCGCCGTGGGCAAGCCCACGGATGGGGGCGCCGGCGGCTCTCGCCCGGCCTTCGCTCGACGGGAGGTCGCCGCCGAGCCGCCGCCGCGATCTGGATTGCGATCCCGTGGCCGAAGCTGGACACTCAACCGGATACACCGGTTTTCGGCTGGCGCGGCCGCAGCGTTCGCGCGCGATCATCCGGATCGATGAGACTCCGGAATCGCGTGTCCCGCGTGGCAGCCGTCGCCGTCCCGCTCGCGGCGACGCTCGCGCTCGCCCCGGCGAGCGCGATGGCCCAGGCGCCTGCGCCGAACCCCGATGCCCAGGCGGCCGACACCCGCCCTCCGAGCCTGACGAGGGTCGCGCTCGGTCCGAAGGTGGCCAAGGCGCGTACCGGCGCCGTGCTGAAGTTCGAGCTTGACGAGCCCGCGCGCGTCGCAGGTGTCGTCACTCTGCGTCGCAGAGGTGTTCGGACCCGCGGCCGGCGCTGCGTCCTGCGTACCCGTAAGCGGCGCGGGCCCTCATGCACGCTGCGCACGCGTGCCGGCAAGCTGTTGGCGGCGCAGGCTGCCGGCGGCAGGAACCGCGCGCGGCTGAACCTCCGTCGCCTGCGCCCCGGCGCCTACACGCTCACGCTGACGCCGACCGACGCCGCCGGGAACGTCGGTGCCGACAAGGCTGTCGCCTTCCGCGTCAAGAAGCCCTGATCATCACTTCGGTGCCATGCGGATCGCCCCGTCGAGGCGAATCGTCTCGCCGTTGAGCATCGGATTCTCGACGATGTGCGCCGCCAGGCTCGCGAACTCCTCAGGCGTTCCCAGGCGACTCGGGAACGGCACCTGCGCTCCGAGTGCCGCGCGCTGATCCTCGGGGAGCGCTCCCAGCAGCGGCGTGTCGAACAGTCCCGGGGCGATCGTGCAGACCCGGATGCCCTTGTCGGCGAGGTCGCGAGCGGCGGTCAGCGTCATGCCGACGACGCCGCCCTTCGACGCCGAGTAGGCGATCTGGCCGATCTGCCCGTCGAACGCCGCCACCGACGCCGTGTTGACGAGTACGCCGCGCTCGCCGTCGTCGCCGGGCTCGTTGTCCGAGAGCATCTTGAAAGCCGCGAGGCGCATGATGTTGAAGGTGCCGACGAGGTTGATGTCGACGATCACCTTGAAGGCCTCGAGCGGATGCGGCCCGCGGCTCGATGCGATCTTGATCGGGATGCCGGTGCCGGCGCACGAGATCGCGATCCGCAGTCCGCCGTCCGCCTCCGCGGCCTTGTCGACCGCCGCCTGGACCTGATCCTCCTCGCGCACGTCGCATTGGACGAACTGCACGCCGAGCTCCGCGGCGAGCGGCTCGCCGCGCTCAGGGTTGACGTCGGCGATGACGACGTTCGCGCCGGCGCCGTGGAGGCGGCGGACCGTGGCGGCGCCGAGGCCGGATGCGCCGCCCGAGACGAGCGCGCCTGCTCCTTCGATGTTCATCGGATCTTTGACTCCCGTTGTGGATGCTTGGCCGCGAATCCTAGGGTTCTCGTGACGCAGGCGTCATCTTTGCTGCGCCGGAGCCGCGGGTGTCGTAACCTGTTTGTGCCCGGCCGCATCGTCGGGCACAAACGCCCCGTGGAGTGCGACCGCCGGGGGAACCGCCCGTGGAGTGCGACCGCCGGGCTCATCAACGAAAGGACACACCCCAATGCCCGAGGCCGTCATCGTCGACGCCGTCCGCACGCCGGTCGGCCGTGCCTTCAAGGGGTCGCTCGCGTCGCTGCGACCCGACGAGACACCCGCGTTCGTCATCGATCAACTGCTCGAGCGCAACCCCGATGTGGACCCGGCGACGCGTCGAGGAGGTCATCGCCGGCTGCGGCCTGCCGCAGGGTCTGCAGGCCAACAACATCGCGCGCATCGCCGTCCTGCTGAGCGAGAAGCTCGGCCAGAACACGACCGGCAGCACCGTGTCGCGCTACTGCGCGTCCGGGCTCGACGCGATTCGCGGGGCGGCGAACGCCGTCGTCGCAGGGCAGGGCGATGTCTACATCGCCGCCGGCGTCGAGTTCGTCTCGCGCTACAACGCCGCCCAGGAGGCCGCTCACCCGGAGGACCAGAACGAGCAGCTCCAGGGCAAGGAGCCCGGTCAGCCGAACGCGTACATCGCGATGGGCCTGACGGCCGAGAACGTCGCTGAGCAGTACGGCGTCAGCCGCGCGGACCAGGATGCCTACGCACAGCGCTCGCAGGAGCGCGCGGTGGCGGCGCAGACCGGCGGAGTGCTTCGAGCGCGAGATCGTCCCGGTGACGCTCGCCGACGGGACCGTCGTCAGCAAGGACGACGGGCCGCGAGCCGACTCGACGGTGGAGAAGCTGGGCTCGCTGAAGCCGGCCTTCAGCGAGGACGGCACCGTCACGGCCGGCAACTCATGCCCGCTCAACGACGGCGCTGCCGCCGCGCTGATCATGAGCGCGGATCGCGCGCGGGAGCTCGGTCTCAAGCCGCGCGCACGGATCATCACGGCTGCGACCTGGGGCAACGAGCCGGAGTACATGGGCGTAGCGCCGATCGGAGCGATCGGCAAGGTGCTCGAGCGCGTCCGGAATGACCATCGGCGACATCGACATCGTCGAGCTCAACGAGGCGTTCGCGGCACAGGTGCTGCCGATCGCCGACGAGTGCGGAATCGACCTCGACAACCTGAACCCGCACGGCGGGGCGATCGCCCTCGGCCATCCCTTCGGGATGACCGGTGTGCGCATCATGACGACCCTGCTCAACGACCTCGAGACGCTCGACAAGAGCGTCGGAATCGAGACGATGTGCGTCGCCCAGGGTCAGGGCGAGGCGATGATCGTCGAGCGCCTGAACTAGGTGGGCGCGAGCGGTGAGGTCCGGCACTCGCCGGCCTCACCGCAGCGCGGCCGCTGGGCGTCGTCAGTTCGCCGGAGTGGACAGCGACAGCGCGAAGAGCCCGCGGTCGTCGCTCAGCACGTGCTTCAGCTCGAGGCCGGCCGCCTCGAGATCGCCGGCCAGGCGCTCAGGCGTGAACTTGGCGCTGATCTCGGTGCGCAGTTCCTCGCGGGCGGCGAAGTCAACCGTCAGGCCGACCGCCGGGATGCTGACCGACTGGCGTCGTTTCGAGCGCAGGCGCATCTCGATCCACTCGCGTTCGGTGTCGAAGAACGCGACGTGCTCGAACGCGTCGAGCTCGAAGTCCGCGCCGAGCTCCCGGTTCAGCACCCGCAGGAGGTTGCGGTTGAACTCTGCGGTCACGCCTGCCGTGTCGTTGTAGGCGGCCTCCAGCACGCGCGTGTCCTTGACCAGGTCGGTGCCGAGCAGCAGGTGGTCGACGCCCGGCCTGAGCAGGCCGCGAACGCGGCGCAGGAAGCGGCGCCGCGCGCCCGGAGTGAAGTTCCCGATCGTCCCGCCGAGGAAGGCGACCATCCGTGGCCCGTCATCCGGCGCCGGGATGCGATCAAGGTGGCGCTCGAAGTCGCCGACGATGCCGTGCACGCGCAGTCCTTCGTGGCGAGCCGTCATCTCGTCGGCGCAGCGCACGATCATCGCCTCGGTCACGTCCAGCGGGACGTAGCGCTTCAGCGTCCCGGCCGCCGCCAGCGCTGCGAGCAGGACCCGCGTCTTCTCTGCCGTTCCGGATCCGAGTTCGACGACCTCCGCCGCTTGCGTCGACCTGGGCGATACGTGCCGCGCGCGACACCAGGATCGAGCGCTCGGTGCGCGTCGGGTAGTACTCCGGCAGCTCGCAGATGCGGTCGAACAACTCGGCGCCGCGGGCGTCATAGAAGTGCTTTGGCGGCAGCTCCTTGAACGGGCGCGTCAGGCCGTCGAGCACGTCGTCGGCGAGCGTGCGTTCGTCGCCGGGACGCAGGTATGAGTAGATGACGATCGGGTCGTCGGCGACTTCGGAGAGTCTGGTGGCGGTGCTCACGTCTGCTCCTCGTTCTTCGCCAGCCGGACGCCGGCGAATATCTGTCGGCGCTGTGGCAGGTCCCAGTTGCGGAAGGTGGGCGTGGCGACGCGAGCCTGCGTCGCCCATGAGCCGCCGCGCAGGACGCGGTAGCCGCTGCGAAAGAAGACCTCGGAGTACTCGCGGTAGGGGTGGGCCTCGAAGCCCGGGTAGCCGTCGAACTCGGTCGACGTCCATTCCCAGACGTTTCCGAGCATGTCGAGCGCGCCGCACGCGCTCGCGTTGTCCGGGAACGCGCCGACGGGGGTCGTATCGAACGCGAGCTGCCCGAGGTTCGCCCGGCCCATCCGCGGCTGGTCCCAGGTCGCCGCCGCCTCCCACTCGGCCTCCGTGGGGAGCCGTGCGCCGTGCGCTCGCGCGACGGCGGCGGCCTCGAAGCAACTCACATGGGCGGCCGGCCGGTCGGGGTCCAGCGGGCGCGACCCGTGCACCGTGTGCTCGGTCCACGCGCCGTCGGGCCGGCGCGCCCAGTGAAGGGGATGGGTGAGGTCGTACTCCTCCTTCCACGCCCATGCCTCATCGGTCCACCACTCGCGGCGCTCGTAGCCTCCGCCTTCGGCGAAGGCCAGCCAGGTCGCGTTGGTGACCGGGGTCCGGCCGATCTGGAACGGCGCCACGACGGCGCGGTGACGGGGGCGCTCGTTGTCGTAGGAGAAGCGACCGTCCGGCGCTCCGAGCTCGACCTCGCCCCCCGGCACAGCGACGAACTCGAGGCCGCTGTGCCGGCGGTCTGTGCTCGGCGTCGGCCGGCGGTTCGCATGGTCGTACCCCGGCAGCCCGCTGAGCAGCAGCGTCTGGAGCATCGTCTCCGTGTGCTGCTGCTCGTGCTGGAGCACGAGCTCGTGGAGAACGGGGTCGACGCCGTGGCTTCGCACCGCTCTCAGCGTGCGCTCGCGAACGTCCGAGAGGTAGTCGCGCGCGCCGGAGGCATCGAGCAACTCGATCTCGCCGCGTATCGCGCGCGGCGTCTCGAAGGCGTCGTAGCAGGCTGCGAGGTCCGCCCTCAGCAGCGGCTCACCGGCATGGCGATGCACGAGCCAGAGGTCCTCGTAGGCGGCGATGTGGGCGAGGTCCCATACCAGCGGGGACATCAGCGGATCGATCTGCCGCTCGAGGTCGGCGTCGGCGATCGGGTCCACCAGCGCGAGCGTGTGCGCGCGTGCGGCTTCGAGCTCCGCCACGATCCCCGACTGCTGCCGCCGTCTGTCGACGCTCACCGCCATACGCTGGGCGGTCCGTCTCCCCGCCCGTCGGGCACGTTACAGATGTCCGACGTCCGGCCGCGCGGGATGGCGGCGATCGGTGACGTCCGGCGTCGCCAATGCAGGCCGCCGCGCGCGGCCCGCCGGACCACGGCGGAGCGCCGCTGCGGCCTGCTCCTCGCGCAAGACGGGGGATAGCCCCACCGGCGAACGCTCGCTGCCCGTATTGGCGTAGGCGATGCGCTTCAGAAGGCTTTCGGGACAAGTCCTTGGCCCCCGAGAACCTGGAGCACACGAGAGCGATGCATGACACCTTCGCGGCCCGAGCAGGCCGATGGAGCACAAGACACCGCGGCGCCGCGATCGGCCTTTGGCTCGCCTTCGTCATCGCGGCCGTGGTCGCGGGCGGGGCAGCCGGCCTGGTCACCAGCGGCGAGGACGGTGGCACCGGAGAGTCCGCGCACGCCGACCGCGCGATCGCGTCGGCGTTTCCCGACGATGCACAGGAGAGCGTTCTGATCCAGGCGCCGCGCGGCGCGACCGTGAGCGACCCGCGCGTGCGAGCCGCGGTCGCCGACGTCATGGCGACCATTCGCGGTCAGGAGCGCGTCGCTCGCGTCGTGTCGCCCTACTCGCCGCAGGGCGCGAAGAACGTCTCCGAGGATCGCCGGTCGGTCCTGGTCACGCTCAAGCTGCGCGGCGATGACGACCAGACGCAGGCAGCGGTGGGACCGCTGGTGAAGAGCGTCAGGTCCGTCGCCGGCGAGCACCCGGCGGTCTTCATCGGACAGTTCGGCGATGCCAGCGCGGATGCCGCTGTCGGCGCCGCGGTCGAGGAGGACTTTCAGCGCGCCGAGGTGCTGTCGCTTCCGCTGACGCTGGCGATCCTGCTGCTCGCCTTCGGCTCGCTGATAGCCGCAGGCATTCCGCTGCTGCTCGGCATCACGTCGGTGATGGCGGCGCTCGGTGTGATCAACCTGGTGAGCCACGCCTTCCCGATGGTCGACGCGGTCTCCTCGGTGGTGCTGTTGGTCGGCCTGGCCGTCGGCGTCGACTACTCGCTCTTCTACCTGCGTCGCGAGCGGGAGGAGCGCGCTCGTGGACGCAGCTCACGTGATGCGATCGCGGTCGCGTCCGCGACCTCGGGGCGAGCCGTGATCGTGTCCGGGCTGACGGTGATGGTCGCCATGGCGGGGATGCTGCTCGCCGGAGACGTCGTCTTCACCTCGCTCGGCGTCGGCGCGATCATCGTCGTGGCGGTCGCGATGATCGGCTCAGTGACGGTGGTGCCGGCGACGCTCGCCGTGCTCGGCGACCGCGTCGAGCGCGGACGCATCCCGTTGCTCGGCAAGCGCCTCGCGCAGCGCCGCGACGGCGGCCGGGGCGGACGCGCCTGGTCGGCGGTCGTCGGTGCCTCGCTGCGCCGGCCCCTGCTCGCCGCGGTGCTGAGTGCCGGCCTTCTGGTGGCCCTCGCGATCCCGGCCTTCTCGATGCACACGGCGCTGCCGGGAACGGATGACCTGCCCAGGGATCTCGAGGTGATGAGGGTCTACGACCGGATGCAGGCGGCGTTCCCGGGTGGGCAGATCCCGGCCGTGGTCGTGGTACGCGCGCGTGACGTCGAGGCCGCCCCCGTGCGCGCCGCCATCGGCGAGCTGGAACGCCGGGCCGTGGCCGGCGGCCATTTCGCGGGGCGCGCGAGGATCCGGGTCTCGGATTCGCGGCGCGTTGCGATCGTGTCGCTGCCGATACGCGGTGACGGCACCGACGCCCGTTCGGCTGCGGCGCTCGCGGCACTTCGCGGGAGGCTTCTGCCGGCGACGCTGGAGCGCGAGCCGGGCGTCACGGCCGACGTCACGGGGATGACGGCCGCCACGCGCGACTTCAACGAGCAGATGAAGGCGCGGGCGCCGCTCGTCTTCGCGTTCGTGTTGGCACTCGCGTTCCTGCTGCTGCTGGTCGGGTTCCGCTCGATCGTCGTGCCGATCAAGGCGATCCTGCTGAACCTGCTGAGCGTCGGAGCCGCCTACGGGGTGCTCGTATGGGGCTTTCAATACGGCAACCTCGAGGGGCCGCTGGGTTTCGAGTCGAGCGGCGCGATCGCGAGCTGGCTGCCGATGTTCCTCTTCGTGATCCTGTTCGGCCTGAGCATGGACTACCACGTGTTCATCCTCAGCCGGGTTCGAGAGCTCGTCGATCGCGGCTGGACGACACGCGACGCTGTGCGCGAGGGGGTGGTGTCGACCGCTGGAACCGTCACGAGCGCCGCTCTGGTCATGGTCGCCGTGTTCGCCGTCTTCGCGACGCTCGGTCAGACCGAGCTCAAGCAGATGGGCGTCGGCCTGGCGACCGCGATCCTGATCGACGCGACGATCGTGCGCGGGGTGCTGCTGCCCGCCGCGATGCAGTTGCTCGGCGAGCGCAACTGGTACCTGCCGAGCTGGCTGGAGTGGCTGCCGAGGATCTCGTGGGAGGTGCAGGTCGGCGCTGCGGCTATGACCAGGCGCGCTCGCCGAGAGCGTCGCGCGAGGCCACGACCGTCAGGTGCTCCCGCGCAAGCAGCGACGCCGGCACCAGCGGCGAGGGCTCGGCCAGCGCGCCTGCCAGAGCCTGAGCCTTCTCAGGTCCGGTGACGAGCATCACGAGCAGGCGGGTGCCCGCGAGTGTCGGCAGCGTCAGCGAGACGCGGCCTGGGGGCGGCTTGGGCGCGTCGTGGACTCCCACGGCGCGCCCTCGTGCCCGCAGGGCCGGGTGGCCGGGAAACAGCGAGGCGGTGTGTCCGTCCTCGCCGATGCCGAGCAGCGCGGCGTCGAGCACGATGTCACCCAGTTCCCGTTCGTATTCGCAGGCTGCCTCGTCGGGGCCGCGTTCACCGGCGACGCGATGCCACGTCGCCTCGCGCGCGCCGAGCGTCCTGCGCGCGAGCCGGAAGTTCGAGCGCTCGTCCTCGGGCGGCACGCAGCGCTCGTCGCAGAACCAGAGGTGGATCGGGCGCCAGTCCTCGACCAGCTTCGCCAGCAGCTCGTGGCAGCGCACCGGGGTCGAGCCGCCCGAAAGCGCGAGATGCGCGGCGCCGCGCAACGACACGGCTTCGTGCAGAGCCACGGCGAGCAGCTCCGCGGCGCCGCGTGACGCTGCCTGCGCGTCGGGCTCGGCAGAGATGCTCGGCCGGCTCACGGTGTCGGCTGACGGGCGTGGACCCGGCGTGCGGTCACATCTCGAGCCCGGGCTCGACCTTGCCGGGAGAGGGCGTGGCGGCGAGCAGCTCCTCCTCGGCGCGCACGAGCCGCATGACGGCGTTGATCAGCGAGAGGTGTGTGAAGGCCTGCGGGAAGTTGCCCAGGTGACGTCCGGTGAGTGCGTCGATCTCCTCGGCGTAGAGGCCGAGCGGGCTCGCGTAGGCGAGCAGCTTCTCGCAGAGCTGGTGCGCGCGGTCCAATTCGCCGATCTCCACCAGCGCACCGACGAGCCAGAACGAGCAGATCGCGAACGTGCCCTCCTCGGAATTCAGGCCGTCGTCCATCTCCTCGACCCGGTAGCGCAGAACGAGTCCGTCCTGCGTCGAGCTCGTCGGCGATCGCGAAGACGGTGTTGCGCACGCGCTCGTCGTCGGCGGGCAGGAAATGGATCAGCGGAAGCAACAGCAGTGAGGCGTCGAGCGCCGTCGTCTCGTAGTGCTGCACGAAGCGGTTGCGTTCGGGGTCGATCCCGTTGCTGAGCACGTCCGCGCGGATCTCGTCGGCGACGCCCTGCCAGCGCTCGGCCCGCTCGTTGTCGGTGCGCAGCCGTGCGAGCCGTGCGCCACGGTCGCAGGCGAGCCAGCAGAAGACCTTCGAGGACGTGAAGTGCTGCGGCTCGCCACGGACCTCCCAGATGCCGCGATCACGCTCGCGCCAGTGCTCGATCGCCTGCTCGACCTGGCGCACGAGTATCGGCCAGGAGCTCTCCGGGAGCTGGTCGCGGTTCTGAGTGTGGATGTAGACCGAGTCCAGCAGCGTTCCCCAGACATCGTGCTGGTTCTGGTTGTAGGCGGCGTTGCCGATCCGGACCGGCCGAGAGCTGCTCGTAGCCCTCCAGGTGGGGAAGCTCGGATTCGTCGATCGTGCGCTCGCCGCCGATGCCGTAGAGAACCTGGAGGTCCCTGTCGCCTGAGGCGACGTCCTCGATGAAGTAGTAGTAGTCGCCGGCCTCCTGCGCGAAGCCGAGCGAGTGCAGTCCCCAGAGCATGAAGGCCGAGTCGCGGATCCAGCTGTAGCGGTAGTCCCAGTTGCGCTCGCCGCCCGGAGCCTCCGGGAGGGAGGTCGTTGCAGCGGCGCACATCGCGCCGGTGGGAGCGTAGGTCAGCCCCTTCAGTGTCAGCGCGCTGCGCTGCAGGAAGATCCGCCACGGATGATCGGGGAACTCCCCATGGGCCAGCCAGTCGTGCCAGAAGTCGGCTGTGTAGTTCATCCGCCGGTAGGCGCCGTCGTAGCTCTTGGGCGCCTGGTGCTCGGTCCACGTGAGCGCGACGAAAGCGGTGTCGCCCTCGCGCAGGGTCGTGCGAGCGCGGGCGCGCCCGCGCTCGAAGCCGAGGCGCAGATCGGTCGTGAGACGAAGTTCCTGCTCGTTTCCTTCGGCCGTTCCGACGGCCGAGCCGTAACCGCTGTTGTCGTAGGCCCAGCTCACCGGCGCGTGGCCGTAGTCGAGCTTCGGCTCGCACTCGACGTGCATCTCGACCTGGCCGTTGATGCAGCTCATCATCCGCAGCAGCACGTGGTCGGCGTCGCTGTCGGTCGGTGAGCGGCGGTGAGTGGTGGAACGGTCGTCGTCGTGATGCCACGGCCCGACCAGCAGCAGGTCGAGCACGACGACCCAGCCGGTCCGGGTCGCCCAGGTGGTTTCGAGGATCATCGTGCCGGGCAGGTAGCGACGCCCGATCGGCACGCGCTGGCCCATCGGTGCGACCTTGAACGAGCCGGCATCGCGGTCCAGGATCGCCCCGAAGATCGACGGTCCGTCCATCCGCGGTACGCACATCCATTCGACGTTTCCGCTCGGCGCTACGAGCGCGCTGACCTCGCAGTCGGAGAGGAACGCGTAGTCGGCGATCGGCGGGTAGGGACTCCCGGCGAAGGCGACGTCAGGGCTGGAGGGCTGCATCAGGAGGTGTTTCGGGATTCCGGGGCCCGGAGTTGAGCGCGACCCGCGCGCAGGACGCTAGCGCTGCGTGGGCGCCGGCGTATTCGCTGCACGACCGCGTGCGGCCACGACTAAAAGGCCGGGGCCGCTCATGACGGAGCGAGACCGCGGATGACCTCCTCGAGACGGTCGGGCCCGCACATCGGCGTGAGGATCGCGGTCGTTATGCCGCCCGCGGTGAACTCACGCAGCCGCTCGCGCTGCTCCTCATACGAGCCGAAGATGAAGACGTCCCTGACGAGGTCCTCCGGCGCCAGATCGAGTGCCTTCGCGCGGTCCCCGTCCTGCCATGCCTCGATCATCGGGTCGAGCTGATCGGCCCAGCCGAGCCAGCGGAAGAACTCGGTGTAGACGGGAACGGTCGCGTACGCGGCGAAGAGGAACTTCGCTGTCGCCAGGCCTTCGTCCGCGCTGCCCGGAACG
Organism: uncultured Actinomycetes bacterium; assembly: GCA_963714935.1. Taxonomy (GTDB): domain Bacteria; phylum Actinomycetota; class Thermoleophilia; order Solirubrobacterales; family Solirubrobacteraceae; genus F1-60-MAGs163. The sequence goes on along the minus strand of CAVQQA010000001.1, from coordinate 723,225 downwards.
CAGAAGAAGCGGCACGCGAGTTCGACGCTGCCCGGTGCGCGTCCCGCGCCGGCCTCGCCGGCGCGCACCGCTTCAACGATCCGCGGCAGCCCGCTGAGCGGGAGGAAGTTCGTGAAGGCACCGTCGGCCTGCGATGCGGCGAGCTCGAGCATCTTGCCTCGCAGGGCGGCGAGCACGATCGGCACAGGAGCCTGCGGGGGGCTCTCGAGCTTGAAACCCCCGGCGCCGCGTTCGCCGGCCAGGACCGGCCGCAGGAACTCCAGCGTCTCGCGCATCTTCGACAAGGGCATCTCGAACGGGATCCCGTTCCAGCGCTCGACGATGACGTTCGAGGACGCGCCGAGCCCGAGCACGAAGCGCCCGCCCGAGGCGTCCGCCAGCGCGGCCGCGTGCTGCGCCAGCACGGCGCGGCCGCGCGTGAACGGGTTCACGATCCCGGTTGCGAGGCGGATCCGCTCAGTGTGCGCGGCTGCGAGCACCAACGGCGTGAAGCCGTCGGGCCCCGCCGTGTCGCCGGTCCAGAGGTCGTCGTAGCCGAGTTCCTCGGCGAGGCGGAACATCGGAGCGTGATCGCGCAGCGCTAGGCCGGCGAACGGGAGCGTCAGCCCCCAGCGCGGATCGGTGGTCACGACGTCGCACCCTACCCAGCGGTGGTGGTGCGATGATCGCGCGCCGTGGAGCGGATGGAGGGCATCGCCGGCGCAGACGCGATCCTGGGGCGGCCGTTCCCCTTGCCTGCCCTCGCGCTTCCGCTTGCACGATGGACGTCGGTCGCGCCGCTGGGCAGCGGCGCGGAGGTCGAGTGGAACCTCGACGACACGCGTCCCGGAACGCCCGCGCGGGTGGCCCTCTACGCCGGCTTGCAGATGCCCCCGGCGCGGGATTTCCCCGGGCCGACGACCGAGCGCGACGCTGCGGTTCGGGGCGCTCCGGCTCGGCTGCGCTCGGCTCCGCTCGACGACGCCCAGCCCTCGCTGCGACCCATTCGCGAGCTTCTGTGGGAGCGGGGAGGGCTGATCCTGCGGCTCACCGCGCAGGGACCATGGGAGCTCGATGAGCTGTTCGCGCTTGCCGCCTCGATCGATCCGCAGCTCGCCGGGGGAACATCGACGACGAGCCGCGGATAGCCTGCGTGCCCATGTCTCAGCACGCGCTTCCCGACCGCAACCTCGCCCTCGAGCTCGTACGCGTGACGGAGGCGGGTGCGCTTGCCGCCGCCCGGCTCGTCGGCAAGGGCGACAAGGAGGCCGCCGACCAGGCGGCCGTCGACGCGATGCGCTTCGTCCTGGGCGGCGTGCAGATGGACGGCGTCGTCGTGATCGGCGAGGGCGAGAAGGACGAGGCCCCGATGCTCTTCAACGGAGAGCGCGTCGGTGACGGTTCGGCGCCCGAGGTCGACATCGCGGTCGACCCGCTCGAGGGAACGACCCTGACCGCCAAGGGGATGCCGAGTGCCCTGTCGGTGATAGCGATCGGACCGCGTGGCTCGATGTTCGATCCCGGGCCCTGCGTGTACATGGAGAAGGTCGCGGGCGGCAGCGACCTGGCGGGCCTGCTCGATCTCGATCGGCCGATCGGAGAGACCGTCGGCCTGGTCGCGGAGTCTCGCCACGTCGACGTGGGCGACGTCACGGTCGTCGTGCTCGACCGTCCTCGCCACGAGGCGGGAATCAAGGCGATCCGCGACGCCGGAGCACGCGTCCGGCTGATCAGCGACGGTGACGTGAGCGCTGCGTTGCTCGCTGTGAGCACGCGCTCGCCCGTAGACCTGCTCTGGGGTGTTGGCGGGACGCCCGAGGGTGTGATCTCGGCTGCGGCGATCAAGTCGATCGGCGGCGGTTTCGTGGGCCGCCTGTGGCCGCGTGACGACAGCGAGCGAGACGCCGCGGTCGCGGCCGGCTACGACCTCGGGCGCCAGCTCACCCAAGACGACCTGATCAAGGGCGAGGACTGCTTCTTCTCGGCCACCGGCGTGACGGACGGGGATGTGCTGGAGGGTGTCCGCTACGAGGGTCGCGGCACGACATCAACGGATTCGATCGTGATGCGCGCGCGGACCGGCACCGTCCGCCGCGTTCAGGCCCGCCACAACCGCGAGAAGCTGCGTGCAATGACGGGCGCGCGCTTCGGCTGACGCGGCTCGCCGAGCGGTCAGTCCCGGAGGGCCGATGCCCGCCGCGCCGCGCCGGCGGTCGCTCGCTCGCTGGGCAGCGGCCCGCTCGGATCGGGAACGTCCTCGATCTCCGGCCGGTCCGCCGGCCGCGCGAAACGGCCGACCTTCGATGGCGCGAGGTTGAGTCTGGCGATCGAGCGCAGGAAGCCGTACGTCACGATCACGTGTATTCGCGACTGCGTCACGGCGTACGCCCACTGCGTCAGTGCCTGGGCGATTCGCGGGTAGTAGTTGGCGACCTCGACCTCGACATGAAGGTTGACGCTTCCCTGGTCGGCGCTCGGCCGGCGGCGGACGTCGATCTCCAGGTATCCGCCGGCACCGACGCCCGGCGGGGCCACGAGAACGCCACTCTGGATCCGCCAGCGCACCACGCCGCGCTGACCATCCATCTCATACTCCGGCGAGCCGAACGTGAGCAGCACCAGCGGGCTGTGGATCAGAACCACGGTGCGCGAGTCGTCCGCGTACTGGACGCGAATCAGTCCGAGCGTGCAGCGGCTCAGAAAGCGCCAGTAGGTGCGCGCGAGGCGCTCGAGGTTGAGTGGCGACCAGATCGCGTCGATCGCGGCGACCGGCATCTTCATGTCAGCAGACTGCACTGAGTGCACCGCGCCGGAGGCGTCGATGCGCGTGTCGTCGTGAAGCGGGCCGATGACGGCTTCGCCGATACGGGTCGGGCGGCCCAGCGCGCGGGTCGCTGCACGCGACGCGAGCGCGTACGTCGCGGCGAATCCTGCGAGGGTCAGGGCGATGGCGCGAGAGCGCACGGCGCCGCTGATCGTATTCGTCGCCTCCAGGAGGCACGAATGAACAACATGCTCAGCAACGACGACTAGAGCGAGATCAGCTCGACGGTCGCCCCCGCGTCGAGCGTTCCGTCCCCTCGCGGCACGAGCGCCAGCCCGTCGGCCAGGGCCATCGACTGGAGTACGTGGGAACCCTGGGGCCCGGTTGCGTAGGCGGCGCCGTCCGCGATTCTCACGCGCACGCATTCGTCGCGATCCGGGTGCCGGGTCAGCGGCTCGCCGAGGACCACCTCTCCGCTCGCCATCGCGGGGACTCCCTGCAGCGCCGCCAGAGCAGGACGCGCGAAAAGCAGGAAGGTGACCATCGCCGACACCGGGTTGCCGGGCAGGCCGAAGACGATCGTGCGGTCGCGAAGGCCGAACCAGGTGGGCTTGCCGGGGCGCAGCGCGACCCGCCAGAAGCGCTGCTCTACTCCGAGATCCGCGAGCGCGCCCTTGACGTGATCGTGAGGACCGACGGAGACGCCGCCCGAGAGCAGGATCACGTCGGCGGCCTGGAGCGCTGCGGTCAGAGCTTCGCGTGTCGCCACCGGATCGTCCGCGACGTGCATGGCGAGCGTCACGTCGGCGCCGTCGCGCATGGCGAGCGCTCGCAGCGTCACGAGGTTGGAGTCGTGCAGTTGACCGGGTCCGAGCGCCGATCCCGCGGGACACAGCTCGTCGCCCGTCGCCAGCACGGCGACGCGCGGGCGCCGTGCGCAGCGCAGCTCGGCACGCCCGGCGTTGACCGCGACGCCGAGCTCGGCCGGCCCGAGACGTCGTCCCGGCGGCAGCACCCGCTCGCCCGCTCGCAGGTCCTCGCCGGGTTCGCGTACGTTGCGTCCCGCCGTGACGCTGTCGAGAAGCGTCACCGTTTCCCCGAAGCGGTCGACCAGCTCCTGTTGAAGCACCGCGTCGGCGCCTTCGGGCAGCGCCGCGCCCGTCGAGATTCGAACTGCCTCGCCCTGCCCGACATCGACCTCGGCCGGCGTGCCGGCCCGTGATTCGCCGACGACCGCCAGTCGCCGCTGTGAGTCGCCGGCGCGGACGGCATAGCCGTCCATCGCGCTGCTGCGGAATGGCGGAACGTCGTGCGCTGCGTGGACTTCCTCCGCGACCACCCGTCCCAGCGCCTGTCCCACGGGCACGTCCTCGACCGGCAGCGGGGTGACGGCGGCGAGCACGAGGTCGCGCGCCGCGGCGACGCTGAGCGGTGAGTCGGTCATCACTTCGTGGCGGAGCCTATGGACATGGCGTGTCCGAGTCTGGTGGTATTCACCGGCAGATGCTCACGGGATCGCCATTTTCTCGCGCGGCGCGCCCTGTGGCGGACGTGCCCTTGGACGCGCTCGCCGACACCGAGGAGTTGGCTAAGGGCTGGCTTCTCCTGCTGCTGGCGCAGGCGCCGCTGTCGGCAGCCGCGTCGGTGCCGGCGGCCGATCTCGCTCGCGAGGCGCCGGACCTCTGCGGTGCGATGACGGCGGCGATCGCCTCCGATGCCGAGCTGGATCGGCTGCGTCCGGCGGGCGACCGCGCCGTTCTCGCGGCGCGCGCCGGCGCGCTTGCGGGCGCGGTCGATCCAGCCGGCGCCGCGGCTGCGGTCAGCGCTCTGCGCGGGGTCGTCTGGTCCGCGTTGCTCGAGCGACTCGTGCGCCCCGACCCCGAGCAGGTGGCCGCGCTCGCCGCACGACTCGCTCTCGTGGCGGATGTGATCATCGCGGCTGCGTTGGCGCCCGCCGACGCCGTCCAGGTACCGGGGCCTTCCAGCTACCCGCCGGCGACCGCGACGGAGCCACCGGCGACGGCACCCCCGGACGGCGGTGCCGAAGACGTCGCCGTGCCGCAGCCGCCGGAGGCGCAGTCGGAGGCCGAGCCGCCGCCCGCCCCGCCGCCGGACGATCATCCCGTCGCCGACGAGGCGGCCGATGCGCGCTTGACGCCGCGGCTGATTCCGGTGCCCGACTCCGTCGCCGACGACGACAGGTGGGTGGTCGATCCCGGTCACGACCAGCCGATCGTGCCGCCCGACGTCTTCCCCTCCGTCATCGCCGCCGTCGGCGAAGAACGGCACGAGCCATGGGCCACTGCCGTGGTGAGACGACTCGGGCGGCTCGTCGCCGAGGGAGTTCCGTGCTCGGTGCTCGCGGTGGAGGTCGACGACGCGGACCGTCTGCTCGCCGCTGACCTGCATGGCGAGGCTCACGCCGCCCTGGACCGGATCGAGCGGGCGCTGCGCGACGAGCTCCGGCCCGGCGATGCCGCCGTGCGAGAGCGCGTCGGCCGTGTCTGGGTCGTCGCTCAGGCCGGCGGGATCGAGGGCGCCCGCGCGCTGGGCCGCCGCCTGGCCGATGCCGTCGCGGGTGCCGGGTCGCTGCACGGGGCACCCCTGAGCGCGTCGATCGGGATCGCCGCCTGCCCCGACGATGGTGGTGACCCCACGTCGCTGGTCGCGCATGCAGACGAGGGTGTGTTCGCCGCGCGCGCCGCCGGCGTCACGATCGCCTGAGCCGCGCCGGTCGCGCTCCCGGCGTCAGCCAGTGGGCGTCGCGAGGCCGCCCGTCACGTCCAGCGACGGCGGAATCGGGGCCAGCGGGAGCTTGGGCCTGCGCTCGGACTGCGGGAGTACGCCGACTCGCGCGCGTCCCCGGCGAACCAGCCCAAGCCGAGCTGCGGCGGCGACCGTGAGGTCATAGGAGACTCCGCGCGCCGAAGGGCCTCGGTCGACAACGGGGACGCTCAGGGTCCGGCCCCGGTAGAACACGGCTACGCGACTTCCGCAGCGCAGCGTGCGATGCGCAACGCCGATCGTGTCGCGGCGCAGCCTGATGCCGCAGGCGCTCGTGCGGCCGGAAAGGTCGTACCAGGTCGCCGTCGCGCCGCGGTAGACGGTCGCCACGGTCGTCGGCGTCGCGGCGATCCGGGCGGATAGGGCTCGGGAGGCGGGGACGGCGCGCGCGCTGAAGGCACCCGCCTGGCTCGTCTTCCAGGAGGTCGCGAATGCGCCGGACATGTCAGAGCCTGCGATTGCGACGCGGTGCCACTCACCACTGCGATCGCGCAACTGGACCTCGACCAGGCTGTTGGGCGAGTCCTCCAGCCGTCCGGTGAACTCCATCGGCTGTCCGACAAGCGCCGGGCCGGCGGCGAGCAGCGACGTTCCCGCCGCGAGGCCTCCCGTCGGATCGGCGTGGATCGTGCTCGGCGGTGCGGCGACCGCCAGGACGGCGGCGACTGGCAGGGCGTGTCGAAGGCGCGCGAGGATTGCGATCAGGTCGTCTCGTTCGGTTGCCTACGGGGTGAGCTGACGGGCTCGCGCTGAACGACGGCGCTACGGACCGGACGGCCCGATTCGCCCCGGCGGACCGGCTTAGGCCCGCAATGGTTCCCCCGCCCCGGACGCGCGAGACACGCCCGGGCTCGGCTGAGTCGCGGGCAACCTATCTCATGACGCCGTGGGATCGGCGGTGGCTTCAGCTCAGAGCGGGAGACGCTTCAGCACGCTGCGCAGTGCTGCTGCGCCGGCCTCGGCAAGTCTCTCGACGGCTGCGCCGGGGTCCGCGGACCCGCGATCGCGCCGGCTCGTCGGCGTGGCGTACCCGGCCGGCGGGATCGCCCGCTTGGGCGGACGCACGCGGGGAAGGTCGGAGGCCCGCTTCGCGGATGGCGCGAGTCGCTTGGGTGCCGCCTTGGCACCTCTTGGCGTATGCGGCCCGGCCGTCTTGGCCGCGGCCCGCGGCTTCGCGGCGGCCCTCGGCGCGGTCTTCGCAGCGGCCCCGGTCTTCTTCGTGCCCTTCGCGCCGGCGGGCGCCTTGCTGCCCTTGGCGCTCGTCCGTCCCTCGGACGGGGCGCTCGAGCCCGCGCCGTCCTTTGCCGCCGCGGCGCCTGTGCGACGCGTTCTCGCTGCCTGGCGGCGAGCCGTCGGACGCTGGCGCCGGCTGCGCGGCAGGCTCGACAGGACCTCCTGCGGCTCGCGGCTGTCGTCGCCGTCGTTTGTGGACATGCGGCCATTCTGCCACTCACGAACTCGGAAACGGCGTCTTGCCGGCCGATCATGCCGAAACAGGCGTCCGTCACGCCGGTCCCAGCGGCAGGAACCGGGTGTGCGGCCGTCTTTTGACGGTCTGTTCAGGACGGCAGTACCCTGGGACCACGACATACGCTCGGCTGGCCTGCGGCCATGGCGGAGCGCCCATCAGCAGCAGGTCGGCTCACCACCTTCAGGTGCCGGCCACGAACGGATCATCAATGTCAGTAACCGACCTCCAGGAACTCGAAGAGATCAAGACGCTGGTCGCTCGCGGCCAGGTCAACGGCACGCTGACGCATGCCGAGATCGCCGAGGCGACGTCCGAGCTGGACATCGATGACGCCGATCGCGAGGAGCTGACGCACTGGATCGAGGCGCAGGAGATCGAGCTGGTCGAGGACGACCCGGCCGCGCCGAACGCCCAGGCGGTCGAGCGTGCCCCGGACAAGCGCGGGCGCCGCGCCAAGAAGGCCACTGGGCTCGACCTGCGGCCGGACATGACCACCGACTCGCTGCAGCTGTTCCTGAAGGACATCGGCAAGGTCCGCCTGCTCACCGCGCAGGAGGAGGTCGACCTCGCCAAGCGCATCGAGCGAGGCGACCTGGACGCCAAGCAGAAGATGGTCGAGTCGAACCTGCGGCTCGTCGTCTCGATCGCGAAGAACTACCGCAACCAGGGCCTGCCCTTCCTGGACCTGATCCAGGAGGGAACGCTCGGGTCTGGTTCGCGCCGCCGAGAAGTTCGACTATCGCAAGGGCTTCAAGTTCTCGACGTACGCGACCTGGTGGATCCGCCAGGCGATCGCGCGCGCGCTCGCCGACAAGGCGCGCACGATCCGCATCCCGGTGCACGTCGTCGAGAAGCTCAACAAGATCGGCCGCGCCGAGCGCAAGCTCGTCACCGAGCTCGGCCGTGAGCCGACCGCGGAGGAGATCGCTCGACGTCACCGGCATCGACCCCGAAGAGGTCGAGTCGATCAAGCGCTCCGCCCAGGCGCCGGTCTCGCTGGAGAAGCCGGTCGGCGACGAGGAGGAGTCGGAGTTCGGTCAGTTCATCGCCGATGAGCGCGCCGAGTCTCCGTACGAGCGAGCCGCCGAGATCCTCACGAAGGAGGCGCTGCGCGAGGCGCTGGAGAACCTCTCCTACCGCGAGCGCCGCGTGCTGGAGCTGCGCTACGGCCTCGGCGGCGAGCACCCGCGTACGCTCGACGAGGTCGGCCGGACGTTCAACGTCACCCGCGAGCGCATCCGCCAGATCGAGAACCAGTCGCTGAAGAAGCTGCAGTCGCTCGCCGAGGCGCAGAAGCTGCGCGACGTGGCCTAGGCGCGTCGACCCCGCGCTGAACGTCCGCCGCTGGTAGCTATCGAGGCCCGCGAGGGACGCTCGCCGACGCGCACAGCGCCAGCAGGCGCTCGGGGCGTTGATAGATGGCGTCGGCGGGGATGCGCCGCACGGTCCAGCCCGCGTTCTCCCATACGGCCTGCCTGTCCGCATCGGCCCCCGCATCGAGATGGAACGGACCCCCGTCGACCTCGATGATCAGACGATGGGCCGGCCAGCTGAGGTCGGCCTCTGCGCCTGCGACACGCACGTTCAACCGGGGCATCGCCAGCCCGGCCTCTCGCAGGAGCTCCATGGCCCGCACCTCGGCTCCGCTGCGGGCACGCTCGAGCGGTAGGTCGGCGTAGCGCGCGATTGCCGCGCCCAGTCTCGCTGCGCCGCGCCGTCCCCGGTAGTCGCCCAATCGGTCGGCGATCGCTTCGAGCGTGGTTCGTCGCAGCCGTACGCCCTCCCGCACCGCCCGCGCCAGCGCGCGGGCGCTCTCGTACGCTGCAAGGTCCAGCAGAGTCCGAGGAACCGATGTGATCGGGATGCCGTTCAGCAGATCGCGATCGTCGTGGAGCGTCTGGCTGCGGTGGACCAGGACCCCGCCGAAGCGTCGCGGTCCTCCGCACCCCCCGCGCGTCACGGTCTCGAAGTCGCGCTCCGTGGAGAGAAGATCCCAGGCGGCAGCCGCGCTCGCGTGGCTGAGTACGCTTCCGGGGGCCGTCAGCGTGGCTCCCATCCATCGCCCCCATTGGTCGTGCTCGAGGACGGGCGCGATGGCGAAGACGCCCTGCTCGACGAGGACCAGTCGCCCGGCGGCGACTCGGTGTTTGATGGCGCCGGGGCTCATGCCGAGTCCGCCGAGTTGCTCGCGGGAGAGGCGGTTGTACTGCGCGGCCGCGAGCCGCGCTGCCTGAGCGTCCCTCATGGGTCTCCATAGCAACCGGCGGCGGACGTTCACCCCCGGGGAGGTGGCGGCCGGCCCGAACAATCGTCCACCCACGAGTCATGAGGCGAGCGGCGGCGGTCGATGCGATCACACGATGCCTCTCGATCTTCACGCTGCCCTGCACCACCTTGTCGAGGCCGGCGGCTCCGACCTGCACCTCAAGGCCGAAAACAAGCCCAAGACCCGCATCGACGGTTCGATGTGCGTCATCGAGTCGATGGACGTTCTCACGCCTGAGGACACAGAGGGTGCCGTCCACCAGATGCTCCACGACCCCGTGAAGCTGCGCGAGTTCGCCGAGGAGAACGAGGTCGACTACTCGTACGCGATCGAGGGTCTCGCGCGCTTTCGCGTCAACGCGTTCCGCCAGCGCGGCTACGTCTCGGTGGTGATCCGGGCGATCCCGGTATCGATCCGCACGATCGACGACCTCGCGCTTCCTGCGGTGATCCGCGAGCTGTCCGAGGAGGAGCGCGGCATCGTCCTGCTGACCGGCACGACCGGCTCGGGCAAGTCGACGACGCTCGCGGCGATGGTCGATCACATCAACTCGACGCGCGCCCGCCACATCGTGACGATCGAGGACCCGATCGAGTTCCTGCACGTCGACAAACAGTCGCTGATCAACCAGCGCGAGGTCGGGCAGGACACAGCTTCGTTCAAGCGCGCTCTGCGGCGCGTTCTGCGCCAGGACCCGGACGTGATCCTGATCGGCGAGATGCGCGACGAGGAGACCGTCCACACCGCCCTGTCAGCGGCCGAGACCGGCCACCTCGTCTTCTCGACCGTCCACACGGTCGACGCCGCCGAGACGGTCAACCGCCTGATCGACTTCTTCCCACCGCACATGCACCAGCAGGTGCGCGCGATGCTGGCCGGAACGCTCAAGGGCGTGATCTCACAGCGCCTGATCCCGTCGTCCAGCGGTGGCCGTGTCGCCGCATGCGAGATCCTCAGGATGACCGGCCGGGTCCGCGACATGATCATGGATCACACGCAGACCGGGAAGATCCCCGAGGTCATCGAAGAGGGCGGCTACTACGGCATGCAGACCTTCGACCAGGCGCTGTTCCATCACCTGAAGGACGGGCGCATCACGATGGAGCAGGCGGTCGCCAACGCATCGAGCCCGCACGACTTCAAGCTGCTCGTCGCCGCTGACGGCAAGAAGGGCACGACGATGGCCGATCTCGAGGACGCTGAGAAGCGCCGCGACGATCAGCTCGCGGCCTGAGCCGCCTCCGCCGCACACCGCTTCACTTGGTAAAGTGATGGTGTGTCCGTCGATTCCGCATGTCCGGTCTGCCGCACCGCTGAGATCGTCTGCGCGAAGTGGACGCTGCTGATCGTGCGCGACCTCGCCGAGGGCCGTTCACGCTTCTGTGAGCTCGAGCGCTCGCTGAGCGGGATCAGCCCGCGCACGCTCTCGCTCCGCCTGCGCGATCTCGAGGGTGCCGGCGTCGTCGAGCGCCAGACGTATGCCGAGGTGCCGCCGCGGGTCGAGTACGTGCTCACCGAGAAGGGCCACGCGCTGCTGCCGATCATCGATGACATGCGCTCATTCGGTCGTCAGTGGCTGTGTGAGGGCGACGCCGCACGCGTCGTCGCAGCGGTCTGAGCCGAGCGCCGGCGCGCCCGGTCCTGCAATACGACGACCATTGGGCCGCAACGTGCGCCTCGCCGCGGAGTTCTTGCGACGATGACCGCGGCGCACGTGATGCGCGCCTCGACACCGCACGGATGGAGTCCCTACCCCGACATGCCGGCGCTCTGACGCGCCGCCGCGCGCTGGCTCTCGGAGCGGCCGCGGGCCTGGTATCGCTCGCCCATGGCGGCGCGGTACCGATCGGCGCGCTCGCCGCGCCGCGGCGGCGCGGGTTCGACTTCGGACCGGCGGCATTCGGTGCCGGCGGCGTCAGCGGCACGCTGCGCGTGGCCGGCGGCTTCGTGCTCGTCGGGTTGCGTGACCCGCTCGCGGTCGGCGCGGACGTCGACGTTCGCGCCCGGCGGCGCGGCCGCTCCTGGGGCCCGTGGACGCCGCTGAGGGCGCATCCCACCCACGCCCCGGATGGAAGCGCGCCGCCGCGCTCGACGGACCCCGTCTGGACCGGGCGCGCAGACGAGTTGCAGCTGCGCGCCTCGCGCCGTCCGAGGCGCGTCGTCCGGATCGACGTCGTGGCGGTCTCGGCTTCGGCGCAGGCGATCGTCGGGGCGCGGGCGGCGGCCGCGCAGGCCGGCGCCGCGCAGCTCGGCGGGAGGCCGGCAATCGTCCCGCGGTCCGCATGGGGCGGCGACCGCGTCGTTCCCCGGGCGCGCCCGTCGCTCGGGTCGGTCGAGGTCGCGTTCGTCCACCACACCGAGAACGCGAACGCCTACGGCCCCGACGACTCCGCGGCGATCGTCCTGGCAATCGCCAAGTACCACCGCGACACCAAGGGCTGGAACGACATCGGCTACAACTTCGTCGTTGATCGCTTCGGCCGCATCTTCGAGGGGCGCGCCGGCGGCGTCGATCTCGCCGTCATCGGAGCTCACGCGCAGGGCTACAACTCGCGGTCGACGGGCATCGCGATCCTCGGTTCGTTCACCGGCGAGCCGGCCCCCGCGGCCGCGCTCGACGCCGTCGCCCGGCTGATCGGCTGGAAGCTCCCGTGGCACGGCGCACCGGTCATCGGCACCCACGTCGTGCGGTCCGGCGGCGGTGCGGCCAACCGGTTCCGGTACGGCACTGCGGTGAGGTTCCAGCGCATCAACGGACATCGCGACGCCAACAGCACCGCCTGCCCGGGGAACAAGCTCTACGCGCAACTGCCTGCGCTGCGTGCTCGCGCGGCGGCGCTCGCGGGCGCGCCGCTGGTGAGCACGCGCGTGACCCTGGATCAGCCGGACGTCACTCGCTACGGCGAGAACGCGATCTTCACCGGGCTCGTGACCGACGCCCGCAAGCGGGCGCAGCCTGGCGTGCCGGTTCGGATCGAGAAGCAGGGCCCGAGCGGCAAATGGACGTCGATCGCGCGGTCGACGACCGGACCGGACGGCCGCTTCTCGGCCGACGGCGAAATGAGGCGCGCCGGGCTGGTTCGCGCGCTCGCCCTCAAGACGCCCTCGGCGCCGGTGACCGCGCTCGTCGTGCCGCTGCTCAAGGTTCGCGCCGAGCGCGAGCGGATCGCGTCCGGGTCGCGAGCCGTCCTGCGCGGGACGGTGCGCCCGTCCCAGCGTGTGACGGTGATCGTCGAGCGCCGCAGCGCGGGTCGCTGGAAGCGCGTCGCCAAGATCTCGACGCCGCGGGCACGAACGAGGTTCGCGCTCCGGCGCCGGCTCGTGAAGCCCGGTACCTACCGCCTGTCGGCGCGGGTGTCCTACGGCGGGCGCACCCTGAGGGCTGAGCCCGTGGTCGTTCGCGTCGGCACGGGCGCCGGTCCGGCGCCCGGTGGCGTTCCGGGCTGATCGCTCAGGCAGTCCCGGTGGCGGGAACCTGCTGCGTGATGCAGTGCACGTTGCCGCCCCCGAGCAGGATCTCGCGGCCCGGAACCCCGATGATCTCGCGGCCGGGGAACAGTTCGGCCAGAGTCTCAGCGGCGGCTCCGTCCCACCGTTCGTCGAGCAGCGGGAAGATGACGCGGGCGTTGGCCACGTAGAAGTTCACGTAGGACGCCGCCATCCGGTCGCCGGCCCGGCGCGGCCGGGTGCCCTCGACCGCGTCGACCCCGCGGGCCTCCTTCTCAGTCACCAGCAGCGGGCCGGGCTGGTGGATGCGACGGACCTTCAGCTGTCGGCCTCGCGCATCGGTCATCGCCAGCAGGCGGCGTTCGGCAGCGGCGGAGACGGCGTGCTGCGGGTCGGTCTCGTCGTCGGTCCATGTGAGCGCGACGACGCCCGGGGCGGCGAAGCACGCGAGGTTGTCGACGTGCCCGGACGTCTCGTCGTTCAGGACGCCGTCGCCGAGCCACAGCACCTTCTCGGCGCCAAGATGGCTGCACAGCAGCTGCTCGATCTCGCCGCGCGTGAGCTCGGGATTCCGGCCCGGGCTCAGCAGGCACTGCTCTGTCGTCAGCACCGTCCCCTCGCCGTCGACGTGGATCGCGCCGCCTTCGAGCACCAGCGGCGCGCGGTAGCGGTCGGCCCGCTCGATCTCCAGGACCTTACGTGCGGCCTCGTCGTCGCGCCGCCACGGGAAGTAAAGCCCGTCGTGCAGGCCGCCCCAGGCGTTGAAGACCCAGTCGACCCCGCGGCGCTGGTCTGAGTTGGCGACGAAGGTCGGGCCGATGTCGCGCATCCAGGAATCGTCCGTGGTCAGCTCGACGATGCGCACGGCCGGCGGCAGCGACGAGCGAGCGTGATCGAACTGAGCGGGGGACACCGCCATGCTGACCGGCTCGACCTCCGCGATTGCGCCCGCGACGCGTGCGAACGCCTCCTGCGCGGGCTTGGCGCCCCAGCGCCAGTTGTCCGGGCGCTCGGGCCAGGCCATCCAGGTGCCGTCGTGTGCCGACCACTCCGCGGGCATCCGAAAGCCGTCGGCCGCGGGCGTGCTCTCGAGCGTTCGGCTCATCGAGCGGCGAGTCTACGTCGCGGACAGGGTGTGCTCGGTCGACTGCCCTGAGACGACAATAACGAGAACGAGTCTCATTAGCGATAGGCTGGCATCGTGACGAGTCCCTTCGAGCTGCCCTTCTTCCAGGACGGCGTCATCGTCGTGTTGCTGCTCGCGATCGCATCCGGGCTGCTCGGCACGTGGGTGGTGCTGCGCGGCCTCGCGTTCTTCGCGCACGCCGCGGGCACCGCGACGTTCCCGGGCCTCGTTCTCGCCGATGGCCTCGGGTTCGCAGCGGTGCTCGGGGCGTTCGGCAGCGCGCTGGCGGTCACGGGGCTGATCGCCGTCGCCGGCAGCCGGCGCGAGGACTCCCGCAACAGCGTCACCGCGATCGTGCTCGCCGCCTCGCTGGCGGTCGGAGCGATCCTCGCGAGCGATGTGTTCGGCTCACAGGCTCGCGTGGACAGGCTCCTGTTCGGGAGCCTCCTGGCGATCGACGCCGGCGATCAGGCTCTCGCGGCTCTGGCGGCGACCGGCGCGGTGGCCGGGTCGCTGCTGCTGGGACCGCGCTGGCTTGCGACCGGATTCGAGGGCGGGCTGGCGAGCCGGGGTCGCCGCACCGACCCGGTGCTCGTGGCGCTCGTGGCGCTCGCAGCGGTGGCGGCGCTGTCCGCCGTCGGCGCGCTGCTGGCGACGACCCTGATCGTCGTGCCCGCAGCCACGGCGCGCCTGGTGACAAGTCGGATGTGGTCATGGCAGTCGGTGAGCGTCGCGCTCGCCGCGGTCGAGGGGGTCGGCGGGCTCTGGCTCAGCTACGAACTCAACGCGCCGCCCGGTGCGGGGATCGCGGTGCTGGCCGGAGCCGTCTTCGCAGCTACCGCGATCGTGCGCGAAGCGGGACGGCGTCGCGTGCCGGCGGTCGCCGCGCTGACGATCGGCGCAGCCGTTCTGACCGTTTCGGCGTGTGGCTCGAGTTCCGGCGATCGTCCAGGCGGCGCGCGCCTCCGGGTCGTGGCGACGACGACGCAGCTCGGCGACCTGGCGCGTGAGGTCGGCGGTGCCGGCGCCGACGTCCGCGAGATCCTCGAGCCGGGCAGCGACGCACACTCGTACGAGCCGCGCCCGCGGGACGTTGGGGCGATCGCCGGCGCCGATGTCGTCCTGTTGAGCGGGCTCGGCCTCGACGACTGGGCCGGCGAGCTGATCGACGCGTCGGGCAGTGAGGCCGAAGTCGTCGACGTCGGAGCTTCGCTCCCGCGGTTGCGCCGGGCAGCCGGCGGCGCAACGGACCCCCATTGGTGGCATGACCCGCGCAACGCGATCGCCGCGACGGCGGCGCTGGAGCGCGCGCTCGTGCGAGCCGGGAGTCCGCGAGCCGCGGTCGGCGCAGGCGCCCGGGCCTACCGTTCGCGACTTCGCCGCATCGACCGGCGGATCGAGCGCTGCATCGCGCGGGTCCCGGCGCGCGAGCGCAAGATCGTGAGCGACCACGATTCGATCGGGTACTTCACCGACCGCTACGGGATCAGGCTGGTCGGCGCCGTCTTCCCGGCGCAGTCGGTGCAGGCGCAGGCGTCGGCCGGCGCGGTGGCCGCCCTGGAAAGGGTGATCGAGGCAGAGGGCGTCAAGGCGGTCTTTCCCGACGCAGCGCTCAACTCGAGGCTCGCCGAGCGCGTCGCGCAGGACACCGGGGCATCGGCCGACCACAGCCTCTACGGCGACACGCTTGGCGCGCGCGGCTCGTCCGCCGACACCTACGCGGGCATGCTGACGACGAACGCCGACTCGCTCGTGCGCGGCATGAGCGGGGGACGCGTGCGCTGCGAGGTGGCGCGATGAGCGGCGAGCCGAGCGCAGCTCCGGGTCCCGCTGCGGGCGGCGCGCTGCTCGCGGCGGCCGATGCGCTGGCGACGATCTACACCGGCGCGCGTGTCCCCGCGCTCGCCAGCGTCACCTTCCAGGTCCGGGCCGGCGAGCGGGTCGCCGTACTTGGCGCCAACGGCGGCGGCAAGTCGACTCTGTTCCGCGTGCTCAGCGGGGAGCTGGCCCCGTCGCATGGAACGCTCGAGATTCCCGCCGGTCGCGTGGCGCTGGTCCCGCAGACCGAGCGCTCTCGCCTCGACTTTCCGGTGAGCGCCCTCGACGTCGCTCTGATGGGTGCCGTCGCGCGGCTTCCGTGGTACCGGCGCCATTCACGCGTCGACCGCTCGCTCGCGCGCGAGGCGCTCGAGCGCGTCGGCCTGGCCGACAGCGCCGAGGCGTCGTTCGGCGACCTCTCCGGAGGGCAGCGCCAGCGCGTTCTGGTCGCCAGGGCGCTCGTGCAGGACGCTCCCCTGATGCTGCTCGACGAACCGTTCACCGGGCTCGACGTGCCCAGCGCCGAGCGCCTCCAGCGACTCTTCGGAGAGCTTGCAGCCGAGGGGCGCGGGCTGATGATCGCGACGCACGACCTTGAGCATGCCCGCGCGGCCGACCTCGTTCTGTGCCTGAACCGCGTGCAGCTCGCGTTCGGCCCGCCCGGCCGGGTGCTGACCGCGGAGGTGATCGAGAGGACGTACGGATCGGAGATCGTCCCGCTCGATTCCGGGCGCGTCGTGCTTCCGCCCCATCACGACGATCGCCCAGGGCCATGATCGACTGGATCCTGAGCCCACTGGAGAGCCAGATCGTCGTGCGGGCCCTCGTTGAGCTCGTCCTGATCGGGGTGCTGTCAGCAGCGCTCGGCTGCTGGGTCGTGCTGCGGGGGATGTCGTACGGAGCCGAGTCGCTCGCGCACGGAATGCTGCCCGGGCTGGTGCTCGCCGCGCTCGCCGGGGTCCCGCTCGTCGTGGGCGGGGCGGCGGGATTGCTCGTCGCCGCGCTCGCGATCGCCGCGGTCGGCGCGCTGCGCCGCCTGGACTCCGACGTGGCGGTGTCGGTCGTCGTGACGTCGCTGCTCGGCCTCGGCGCGCTGCTGGCGTTGTCGCCGCGGACGCCGGCCGGGCTCGGCGAGTTGCTGTTCGGTGACGTGCTGGGCGTCACGAACGCCGACCTGCTGCTCACGGCGACAGCGGCGGCGCTTGTCACCGGGGTGCTTCTGTCAATGCACGGCAGCCTGCTGGCGTGCGTCTTCGATCCGTCGACGGCTCGTGCGCTCGGTCGTCGCCCCGCCGTCTACGACACCGTGCTCCTCGGGCTGCTCGCCCTGGCGACGCTTGTGGCCGTTCAGGCGCTGGGCAGCCTGCTGGTCGTGGCGATGCTCGTCGGACCGGCCGCCACCGCGCGACTCGTGTGCCACCGCCTGACGGCGATGATGCTCGTGGCCGGCGGCTTCGCCGTGGCGGCGGCGGTGGCAGGCATGTACGTGTCCTTTCATGCGCAGACCGGAGCGTCGGCGTCGGTGACCTGCGCTGTCGCCGCGCTCTACGTGATCGTGCTGGGGGCGCGGACCGTCGTCCCCGCAGGGGGCCGTCGCCTCGTTCGTGCACGCGTGACAGGAGCATCCGCGTGAGCGGTCGCGCGGCTGCTCGCCGAAGTGCGCCCGCCCGCGCCGGCTCCTGGGCGCAGCGGGCGCTCGCGGTGCTCGCGGCGAACGGCCACCGGGCTGGTGGTGCGCGTACTGTGGTCATCGATCGACTGGAGCGCGACGGCGGCTGCGTGACGGCTCGGGAACTCGCGTCGCGGTTGTCCGCCGGACCCCGCCCGGTCGGCCTGGCGAGCGTCTACAGGACGCTCGCCGTGCTCGATCAGGCCGGGCTCGTGCAGGCCAGTGAGCTGGGCGCCGGAGAGCGCCGCTTCGAGTTGGTGCACGAGACGGCAGTCATCACCATCACGTCGTCTGTGACAGCTGCGGCCGCACGGTCGCGTTCGGAGATGCCGCGCTCGAGCGGGCGATCGAGGGTGTGGCCGAGCGGCTCGGAGCGTCGATCCGTGCGCATCAGGTGCTGCTGCACGGCGAGTGCCGGCGCTGTGCCGAACGCGGTTAGCGGCACTGCGAGCAGGCTCCGTGGAGCACGATCTCGTGGCCGGCGACCTCGAAGTCGACACGGTCTGACAGCGCGCCGATGGCACGCTCCAGCGGCTCGTCGTCGAACGGTATGACCTCGCCGCAGGTATCGCACACCAGATGGTGGTGATGGTGCTCTGGACGCCGAGGCTCATAACGCGCGGTGCTCTGGCCCAGCTCGACCTTGGTCACGAGCCCGAGCTCGTCGAGCTCGTCGAGGATCCGGTAGATGCTGGCGCGGCCCGCCGAGCGCTCACGGGCGCGCAGCGCGTCCTCGATCTCGTACGCGGTCAGGGCGCAGGGCTGTGCGTCAAGCAGCTCGAGCACCGCCGCGCGGGCCCCGCCGCGCCGGTATCCGGCCTCGGCCAGGCGGTCGGCTGCGGCGCTGGCCCACGAACTGCCGGTGCGCGGACGGGACATCGCACCGAGGGTAGCCGCGGCTCAGGCGAGCGGCACCGGTCCGTGGTCGCAGCAGTGGCCGTCGTGCTGATGGTGCAGGTGCCCTGCGACCAGGTAGTCGATGTGGTCGCCGTGCGGAACCGCCTCGTGGCCGCAGCAGGGCCCGTGCACATGGGCGGGGTCGTGCTCGGTGCAGCAGTCGCTGCCGCAGCACCCGTCGGGGTTCACGGGGCTCACCGCCAGGACGTGCTCGTCGTGATGATCGCCGTGCGGGCTGTGCAGGTGCCCGTCGTGCAGATAGTCGAGGTGGCCGTCATGGACGACCGCGACGTGGCCGCAGCCCGGGCCGTGAACGTGATCGTGGCCGCCTTCGTGCACGTGGTGTCCGGGTGCCATGACCGAAACCTAGGGACAACGGGGGCGGACGGCCAGCAGTCGCTGATGGGAATCAGTCGCAGGAGGCGCGCAGCCGGTGCTCACAGCCCGGCCGGATGGCGTGCCCGGAAGCCCTTCGACGAGCGCGGGGCGGCCTGCCAGCGCGTGCCGGCCCGCTTCCTGCCCGACGTGTCGAACCGCAGACCCGCCACGACCATGTACATGTGGCTGCGTCGGGCATAGATCGTCACCCAGCGGCCGGTCCCTCGCTCGCCCCAGCGCATGAACCCGCCGGAGGGCATCGAGGTCTCGAGCAGGCCCGCGCCGTGCAGCGCGTAGCTGACCGACCCCGAGCAGTCGTAGCCGCGGTCCTCCCAGCGGGCGTGGCCTCCGCCCCAGCGATACTTGGCCTTCGCGATGCGGTTGCCGGCGGCGATGATCGCCGCGACCGCAGCAGGAGCCCCTGCCGGCGCTACGGCGAGTCCGCTCGGCAGGACGCGTGCGACCTTGCCCGGCAGAGGGTCGGGCAGTGCGTCACCGGTGCCCGGCGGCGCCGCCGGAAGAGGATCGGTCGGGGTCACGCCGCCGGGCGCCGGAGCCGGGCCCACGGGCGCCGGTCCGTACGTCGCGCCGCCGGTCGTCGAGCTCGCGGCCTGCGCCACGGGAGAGCCGAGCAGCACCGCGGCCACGACGAGGACGACGGCCGGGGCTGGCCGAAAGGTGCGGCGGCTCATGTTGATCTCGTCGGCCGCGCGCGCCCCCGGTGGGGTCGGATGGCGCCCGTGCACGGGTTGACACGGGTGAAGCTGCAGGCGATCGAGCCGCTGCCGCGTGCTGCAACGGCAGCTGCGCGGGGCAGGAGCGTGAACGGCCCCGGCGAACCGCGCCTGCATGCGCCTCAGCCAGCTCCGTTCCGCGCTCCACGACTTCTGCGAGGAGGCCGCTTGGCAACTCGCCTCTGACGCCGGCGACGGTAAGGAGATCCCCTTCGAGGTCGTCGCCGGCGGTCGGCGCGACTCGCCGCTCTACTGCTACCGGCCCCTGACCGGTGACTTCATCCGCGAACGGTCGGGTGCGCTCTCGCTGCTTCAGACGCATCTCCCGGCGGCTCACGCGCTGATCGCCGGCGGGCGGCTCGACGCCTATCTGGACGCCCAGGGCGTCCGCGGCCTGCCGCCCGGGCGCGAGCGCGCAGAGGCCGCGCTGCACTGCTTCCTTGCGCGCGTCTTCGAGGACTCGACCGACTTCGTGTTCCACGAGCAGCGCTTCGACAGCGCGTTCCGCGAGCTGGAGGGCGTGGTCGGCGACGGCCGCTCGGAGAACGCCTGCGTGGTCGCGGTGCTCGGAGTCGAGCTTCAGTCGGATGAGGTCGCGCTCGGCGACGGTCTCTCGCTCGCGCGAGGCGACGCATTCGCCGAGGCACCGGACGAGGCTCGCTGGGACTGCATCGATGGGCGCCCCAACACGCTCGCCGTGTTGCGCTGGGAGCCGCTCGCCGGCGACCCCGCGCCGCTCGGTGAGGTGCGTGGGCGGCTGGCGCGCATGCTGACCGGGCTGCGCCTGTACGACACGGCGCGGGTCACGCTCTCGCCGCTCGCCTGGACGCGAACCGCCGGCGGTCCCTGGCAGCCGCTCGCGGTCGGGCCGTCTCCCGCACCGGAGACGCCGATGGTCATCTCCGCCGAGCAGGAGGACGAGCTGCGGGCGTTCATCAGCCTCGTGGCGAGGCGCACGCCCCGGGGCGGCGAGATCGCCTGGGCGCTGCGGCGCTTCGAGCTCTCGTTTGAGCGCTCGGACCCGGCCGACGCGCTGACCGAGGTGCTGCTTGCGCTGCGCGCCCTGCTCGAGCCCGAGGGGCCGCGCTCGGGGCGCCTGGCCGGTCGCGTCGCCGCGCTGTGCGCCGTCGCTCAGGACCGTGCCTGGCTCGCCGAACGCGTGGCCCACGCCGTATCGCTGGAGCGAGCGATCATCGCCGGGCTCTCCGTGGACGTGAAGCTCGATCACGTGACCGACGAGCTGACCGGCCACCTGCGAGCGCTGCTGCGCGACCTGCTGTGCGGCCACCTGGACCCGGACGTGCGCACCCTCGCCGACTCGATTCTCACCGAGGAGAGCGGCGCGGAGCAGCCGACGGCCGCCTAGCGATCAGCGTGCGCCGAACAGGTGCGCGTGGATCGCGATGAGCCCCTCCACGTCGTGCACGTCGCCGTCGAGCTCGGGCACGGTGACCGGCTCGCGCTCACCGGTCTCCTCGATCAGCCACTCGATCGCCGCCGCGTCGCGCTGGGCCATGGCGAGCGCCTCGCCGTACGTGCGCGCGACCTTGGCCGCGAGCTTGTCGCCCAGCCGCGGGCCCAGCTGAGCCGCCACGCGTGAGGGGTCGGGCAGACGCTCGCCCGGCCGGCCGAGCTCGCGCACCCGGTTGACGATCAGGCCGCCGAACTGCATCTTCGCCTCGCGCAGCTTGCCGGCGAAGAAGATCGCCTCCTCCACCGGCTCGCGCTCGGGCGACGTGATGACCATGAAGGTCGTCGCCGGGTCACCCAGCAGGCGCTTGACTCCTTCGGCCCGTTCGCGGAAACCGTCCACGAGGCCCCCGAGCGCACGGAAGAAGACGCCCAGATCCTCCAGCAGGTCGACCCCCGTGAGCCGCTGCAACACGCCGAAGACGACGCCGGTCCCGCGGCCGACGACGCGCGCCGCAAGCCCGCTGGGCGCGAGGAAGACCTTCAGAGCGCGACCCTCGAAGAAGCCGGTGAGGCGATCCGGGGCGTCGAGGAAGTCGAGCGCGTTGCGCGACGGGGGAGTGTCGAGGACGAGCACGTCGAACTGCCCGGACGCGTGCAGGTCGTAGAGCTTGGCGACCGCGGTGAACTCCTGTGACCCCGCGACCGCGCCCGAGAGCTGCTGATAGATGCGGTTGGTCAGGATCTCGTCGCGCGTCGCCTCGTCGGGAGCCAGGCGCTCGATCAGCTCGTCGAACGTCCGCTTCGGGTCGAGCGTCATCGCCCAGAGCTCGCCCTCGATCTCCACACCCGCCGACGCGAATCGCCGCGGATCGACCAGCGCGGGGTCGTTGTGCAGTTCGGCGAGGCCGAGCGCATCGGCCAGCCGCCTCGCCGGATCGATCGTCACGACCGCGACGCGGGCGCCGCCCGCCGCCAGGCCCATGGCGATGGCGGCGGACGTCGTCGTCTTGCCGACGCCTCCTGAGCCCGCGCAGATGACGACGTGCATGCCCTGCAGTCGCTCGGCCAGCACGCTCACAGGACCCGCTCCATGCCGGATGCCAGCGTGGCGATCGAATCGGCGTCGAGCGCCGGCTTGAACAGGTCGTGGAGGCTGACGACCGGGCAGTCCAGGCCGCGGCGCATGCGCGCGACCTGAGCGTGCTGTGCGCGGGCGCGAGCATCGCGCGTCAGGGCGGCGTCGATCACGGTTCCGCCCGGCAGTTCGGCGAGTGCAACGGCGTCGGCGGTGCTGAAGCGCCTTGCGCTGACCCGGTTGGCGACCGCGAACGAAAGCTGCAGCCCGACCTCGCGCAGCAGCAGCTGTTCGAGCTGAAGCGTCTCGTTGACCGCCATCTCCTCGGGTCGCGCGACGGCGACGACCGCGGTGCGGCGCGGATTGCTGACCAGTTCGTCGATCACCGCCGCCTGGCGCGCGACGCGTCCCAGGCGTGCCGTCCGCGCGAAGGTACCCGGCGCCGTGAGCACCGCGAGGCCATGCCCGGTGGCCGGAGCATCAAGGATCACGAGATCGTAGGGCCGGTCGCGCTTTCGCCGCCGGGTCTCCTGGGCGAGTTCCCAGACCTTGCCGACCGTGAGCAGCTCCCGCAGGCCCGGCGTCGCGGCCGCCAGGTAGGCGAACGCCCGGCTGGAGGCGAGCATTTCGCCCAGCGGCGCCGGAAGCTGGTCGTCGAGATAGTCGCGGAGCGCGCGGTCCGGTTCGATCGACGTGTGGTGCACGCCGAAGGCGAGCTCCACCTCGCGGTCTCGGCGCTGGTCCTCAGTGCCCAGCGTGCGCGTGACGTCATCGCGTGCCGCCACCTCAGCGACGATCGTTCGAAGTCCGCGCCGCGAGGCGGCGACGCCCAGCGCCGCCGAGACGGTCGTCTTGCCGACGCCGCCCTTGCCGGTGACCACCAGCAGCTGATGGTCGAAGACGCTCCTCGCTCCGCGGCGCCCGGCGGCGGCACGACCCGGCGTCACGCCTCGCCGTCCCAGTAGTCGACACGCTGAACTCGCGCGATCACGTCGAGCCCCCGGAACGAGAGCTTCTGCGAGCGGGGGTAGAAGCAGACGTCGGCCGTGTCGCGGTGCCCGTACGCGAGCAGCCGCATCTCGCTCGACGCCGCGCGGAAGGCGTGGGCGATGCCGCTTCCGGCGGGCCGCGAGACCACGTGACCGGCGCGCAGCGCGTGACGGCCGGCGTCGGCGGCGCCGGCGTCCATGAGTTCGAGCATCCCGTTGCCCTCGAGCACCACGAAGAGCTCGTCCTCCGCGCTGTGGCAGTGCGGCGGATAGGACAGCCCGCCGGGCTCCACGAGGATCTCGCGCATTCCGCTGCGCCGTGAGCCGACCGCCGTCCCGAGGTCGCGCCAGCGCTGGCGCACGTCGCCGTGGGCGCGCTTCTGGATGTCGACCTCCGCGCTCGCGGCGATCGTCGCCGGGCGCTCCGAGCTGACCGGGGGGACCGCGAGTGGCCCCGCCTCGGCCTCGGCGCGAAACGGGTTGGGCCCGTCGAGCGGGATCCAGCGCGGCTCGGCCCACATCACGTTGGGTCGCGGCAGCCATGTCATACCGCCGGAGCCGCCCGAGCCGAAGGCCAGCACGTCAAGGCCACCGGCGCCCGCGACGACGGTGTGCGGCGATCCGCCGGGCGGATAGCAGACGACGTCGCCCTCGCTGATCGCGTACGCCGCCTCGCCCTCGACGCTGACACCCGATCCGCCCAGAACGAAGAAGATCTCCTCCTCGCCGGAGTGCACGTGGACCGGCATGACGCGCTCGCCCGCCGCGATCTCGTAGCGGCTCAGGCCCAGCCGCGGCGCTTCGCACGCGGCTCCCAGGCGCCTGCGGCGGCCGCGCAGTTCGCCGCGCTCGATCACGGTCTCCTCGACTTCGTCCCAGTGGATCAGCACGCCGCGAACCCTAACCCTGAGCGAACGCCGGATATCGCGACGGCGCTTGTCGTCGCCCGTCGTGAAGGAATCGACCGAGCCCGTCCGAATACCGCCCAGGTACGGGCCCCACCCTACGACCGGAGCCACCCGTGGAGAGCCAGCAGCAGACAGGACCGAAGGTGATCGCCTTCGCCAACCAGAAGGGCGGCGTCGCCAAGACGACGACGACCCTCAACCTCGCAGTCGCGTTCGCCGAGTCAGGGCATCGCGTCCTGTGCATCGACATGGACCCGCAGGGCAACCTGACGATGTCCCAGGGGATCGATCCCGACACGCTCCGCGAGTCGATGTACGACGTCCTCGTGCACCGGATGCCGTTGCGCCAGATCATTCGCAAGCGCGAGATCGACATCGCTCCGGCCTCGATCGATCTCGCGGGCGCGGAGATCGCCATGTCGACGATGATCGGCCGCGAACGCACGCTCCAGAAGGCGATCGGTGAGGTCTCCGACGACTACGATTTCGTCTGCATCGACACTCCGCCGAGTCTCGGGCTGCTCACGATCAACGCTCTGACGGCGGCCACGAAGGTGATCGTCCCCGTCCAGTGCGAGTATCTCTCGATGCGGGGGCTGATC
Organism: uncultured Actinomycetes bacterium; assembly: GCA_963714935.1. Classification (GTDB taxonomy): domain Bacteria; phylum Actinomycetota; class Thermoleophilia; order Solirubrobacterales; family Solirubrobacteraceae; genus F1-60-MAGs163. The sequence continues at coordinate 698,905 of CAVQQA010000001.1, read as the reverse complement.
CAGCTCCAGAACACGCTCCAGATGATCCGCGAGAACCTCAACCCCGACGTCGACATCGAAGGCATCCTGCCGACGCTGATGGACGCGCGCACGGTTCACGCCAAGGAGGCGATCGAGATCCTCGAGGAGAATTTCGGCGAGCGCGTGTTCGCCTCGAGGATCAGGAAGACCATTCGCTTCGCCGAGGCGCCGGTGAAGGGGATGTCCGTTCTCAAGTACGACCCGGACGGCGTCGCCGCCCAGTCATATCGCGATCTCGCGAAGGAGGTCCTCTCACATGGCAAGCGGTAAGCGAGATCGGGCGAGCATGCGCGAAGGCCCACTGGCAGAGCTCTTCCGTCGCACCGACTCGAAGGCCGACAAGGCTGCGTCCGGCGCGGACGACAAGGCCGCCAAGGCCGCCAAGAAGGCTGCGGCCGCAGAGCCGGCGCGCACGCCCGACCCGCCGCCCGCGTCGACACCCGCGACGGCCGCCGGCCGCGTCGCGGACTATCCGCATCCCTCCCTGGGCGCCGACGCGCCCGCACCGGCCGACCGTGTGCCGGAGACGCCGAGTCCGCGTGAGCGCCTGCGCCACGCGTTCAGCTCCGACATCCCCGAGAACATCCTCGAGCGCGAGCCCGCTCCGCATCTCGGGCGCCGGAAGGCCCCGGCCGAGCCGCAGAGCTACGAAGAGAATCCGTGGTCGGCCGCATCACAGGGCGGTTCACCGGTGATCCGCGTCGTCGGTGTCGGCGGCGCGGGCGTCAACGCAGTCAACCGGATGGTCGAGGCCGGCGTCGCGGGCGTGGAGTTCGTCGCGGTCAACACCGACATGCAGTCCCTGCAGCAGTCCGACGCCGACCTCACGATCCACATCGGCGAGAGCCTGACGCGCGGGCTCGGCGCCGGCGCCGACCCGGAACTCGGGCGGGCCTCGGCGATGGAGGACTACGACCGCCTCAAGCACCTGCTCAAGGGCTCCGACATGGTGTTCATCACCGCCGGCGCCGGAGGTGGCACCGGAACCGGCGCCGCGCCGATCGTCGCGCGCATCGCCCGTGAGGTCGGAGCGCTCACCGTCGGCATCATCACCAAGCCGTTCGGGTTCGAAGGCACGAGGCGCGCATCGGCCGGGCAGGTCGGCATCGACGCGCTTGCGGACGAGGTCGACACCCTGATCGTGGTCCCCAACGATCGCCTGCTGAACGTGCTCGACCAGCGCACGTCGATGGTGGAGGCCTTCCGCGTCGCCGACGACGTCCTGCGACAGGGAGTTCAAGGCGTGAGCGACCTGGTGACGCTTCCGGGGATCATCAACCTCGACTTCGCCGATGTGCGAACGATCATGTCGGAGGCCGGTAACGCGCTGCTCGGCATCGGCATGGGCTCAGGCGAGAACCGCGCTCTCCAGGCTGCCGAGCAGGCGGTCTCCTCTCCGCTTCTCGAGACGAGCATGGAAGGCGCGCGCTCGATCCTGCTGTCGATCACGGGCGGCAACGATCTCTCGCTTTGGGAGGTCAACGAGGCTGCCAAGGCCGTGAGCGAGGCCGCCCACCCCGAGGCGAACATCATCTTCGGCGCGATGGTCGACGAGTCGCTCGAGGACCAGGTCTGGGTGACGGTCGTCGCGACCCGCTACGGCGAGCAGGGGCGCGTCAGGCGGCGGCGCTTCGAGGAGCCGGCGGGTGAGCCGCGCGTCCAGCGTCGTGCCCGCAGCGAGCACGGTGGCAGCACCGTGCGGACCGGGACAGGCGTGAACGAGCTCGACGTCCCCGAATTCCTCCCCCGCTCCTGACGGATCTCGCAGCGCCTGACGCCCCCGCTGCGTCGCACCGTGCTAACGCACTATCGCGACGCCGCGTGTGACGTCAGGCATCCGCGATCTCTCGCCAGGAGCCCAGGTCACGGCGCGCCAGGAACGCGGGGTTCGTCCGGCGTCGATGCTGTGGCGTCCATCTGAGCCCCTGCGGTCCGCGCGATCTAGAGTGCCCGGGCGATGAGTGGCTCCTCCGGCATGGTCGCGGCTGGACATCCGCGGACGGCGGAGGTCGGTGCGCAGGTGCTTCGGGAGGGCGGCAACGCCGTTGATGCGGCGGTCGCGGCGGTGCTCGCCTCGTGGGTCTGCGAGCCCCTGTTGACCGGCCCCGGCGCGGGCGGCTACATGCTTGTGGCGGGCGGCGGCGAGGAGCCCGTGCTGCTCGATTTCTTCGTCGCCGCCCCCGGCGCAGGGGGCGGTGTCGCGGAGCACGCGCCGCTTGAGCCGTTCGAGGTCGATTTCGGGGACACGACGCAGGTGTTCAACTGCGGCATCGCGTCGTGCGGCGTTCCCGGCAGCCCCGCGGGGCTGGCGACGGCGGTCGATCGCTGGGGGTCCGTGCCGCTCGCCGACCTCGCCGCTCCGGCCGCACGGCTGGCGCGCGAGGGCGTACCACTGAACGGGCCGCAGGCCTTCGTCTTCGAGATTCTCGGGGAGATCCTCGTCCACACCCAGGAGTCGCGTGCAGAGTTCGCACCGGAGGGACGGCCGCTGCGCGAGGGCGAGCGGTTCCGGTCACCGCTGCTCGCCGAGACGATCGATCGCCTGGGCGCCGACGGTGCCGCTCCGTTCGCGACCGGCGACCTCGCAGCGGCGATAGTCGAGCATGCGCGCGCCGGCGGTGGCTTGCTCACGACCGCCGATCTCGCGGGCTACCACGCGGTGACGCGTGAGCCGGCCCGCGCCACCTACCGGGGTCGCCGCGTGCTCACGAACCCGCCGCCCTCGGCCGGGGGCGTCCTCCTCGTGCTCGCTTTCGACGGGCTCGAGCGACGCGCGGGCGCCGGCGCGCCGGATGCGGCCGCGCTCGCCACGGTGATGAGCGAGGTGCAGGAGCTTCGCACCCCGGACTTCGTGGCCGGCCTCGGCGAGGACGGGTTCCTCCAGCGCTTCCTGAGCGCGCAGCTCGGGTCCACCACCCATGTCTCGGTGCTCGACTCCGACGGGCGCGCGTGCTCCGTGACGTGCACCAACGGCTCGGGGTCAGGGGTCGTGGTGCCGGGAACGGGAATCCATCTGAACAACATCATGGGCGAGCAGGACCTCAATCCGCTCGGCTTCTTCGGCTTCCCACCGGGGCGGCGCATGCCCTCGATGATGGCGCCCACAGTCGTTCTTGACGAGGGTGGCACCGTCGAGCTGGTGGTCGGGAGCGCAGGTTCGAACCGCATCCGCTCGACGATTCTCCAGGTCGTCGTCAACGTCGTCGATCACCGTATGAGCGCAGGCGCCGCGATCGACGCGCCGCGCCTGCACGTCGACGGCGGGATCGTGTACGCCGAGCCGGGCGTCGATCTCTCGGCGATCGAGGCGGCCGGCGGACGGACGGTCCGTTTTCGCGACCGCAACCTGTTCTTCGGAGGAGCCCAGGCGGTCGAGTGCGACACGAGCACAGGCGTCGTGTCCGGCGGCGGCGATCCGCGCCGTGGCGGGGCGGCGGTCGCCGCGTGAGGCGGCTCGGAGCACTTGGTGCGGTGGTGGCCATCGTCATCACAGGATGCGGCGGCCCTCACGCGGACCTCTTCGTCGTCGAGCGCGACGGCGGGATACCGGGAGCCCGGCTGACGCTGCTCGTCAGCAACGGCGGCACGGCGCGCTGCAACCGCGGTGACGAGCGCGCGGTGACGAGCGCACAGCTGATCGACGCTCGCGAGATCGCCCGCGAGCTGAACGGAACCGACGAGCAGCGGGGGCCTGCCGACGATTCACTGCGACTCGAGCCCGGACCGGGCTCGATCCTGCGCTACGACGTGCGGTCGGAGGACGGCAGCGTCGTGTTCAGCGACACCTCGCCAGGCCAGCCGGAGGTCTTCTACAGGCTTGCGAAGCTGACGCGCGACATCGCCAAGGAGATCTGCGGGCTGCCGCGATGACTCGGCCGCGGCCGACGAGCAGCCGTCGTCGGGCGCGGCTCACGGATCTGCGAGGCTGACCGTTCCAACGATGATGAGTCGCCGCGCCTGGATACTCATGGTCGCCCTCGCCGCGTTGTGGGGCGCGTCCTACATGTTCATCAGGATCGCGCTCGACGATGGGCTGAGCGCGCCGGTCATCGTCTGGGTGCGCATCGCCCTGGGAGCGATCGCCCTGAGTCTCATGGCTCGCGGCGCGCTCGCGGCGCTGCGCGGTCACTGGCCGCTCGTATCTGCGATCGGGGTCGTGCAGGTGGCAGCTCCGTTCCTGCTGATCACCTTCGGCCAGCGCTGGATCCCGTCGTCGCTGGCGGCGATCCTCGTCGCCTCAGCGCCGATCTTCATCGTGCTGCTCGCGCCGTTCATCGACCGCGCCGACATGATGCGGGGATGGGGGCTGGTCGGCGTGCTGGTCGGCATCCTCGGAGTCACGCTGCTCTTCGGAGTGGACCTGTCGGGGGAGGGCAGGCTCGCTCTCGGCGGCGCGATGGTGCTCGTGGCGAGCGTCGGCTATGCGCTCGGGGCGATCTGGGTGCGCCGCGATCTCGGTGGCGTGCCGCCCGTGGCCGTGGCCGCAGGGACGATGATCGTCGCGTCGCTGGCGACGTTCCCGGCGGCGCTCGCGGACACGGGGAGCGCCGGCGTGAGCCTCGGGACCGTTGCGGCGCTGCTCGTGCTCGGCGTCGGCGGCACGGGCATCGCGTTCTACGTCTTCTACTGGCTGATCGCCGATGTGGGCGCCGGCCGCGCATCGGTGGTGGCCTACCTTGCGCCGGGGTTCGCGGTGACCTACGGCGCCCTGTTTCTGGATGAGGTCATAACCGCCACGACACTCGCCGGGCTCGGCCTGATCCTTGCGGGGTCGTGGATAGCCGCCGAGGGACGGCCCCCCTGGGAGCGTCCGGCGTTCGCCGTGGTTCCCGAACCCGCCGGCGAGGACCTTCTAGCCGAAGTGAACCTTTCCGTTGGAGCGGGCGCGAACCTGCGCACGCTCGACGAAGTCGATGCGCTTGAGCGCGGCCCGGAAGAGGCGCGCGACGAGCCTGAGTCGCGCGTTCTCTGATCGCAGGTCGAGAAGGCCCTGCTTGGCCTCGAGGCCGAAGTCGACCGTCGCGGCCATGTCGTAGGCGGACATGCTCGCCAGTTCGTCACCATCAGGCTCGCTGTCGGTCGCCTGTTCGACGAGGTCGCGGTAGACCTCGTGCGCAGCTTCGGCGTCCGGCTCGCTCGGCTCCTCGAGCCGATCCTCCAGCCACTCGATCGTCCCGGCCGGGTAGGGGAGGTCGTGCTGCTCCTCTACGACCCGGAACGGGCGCGTTCCCTGCGTGAGGATGTTCATGCGTCCGTCGGGCAGCTCTTCGAGCACGCTGGTGATCTCCACGGCGCAGCCGATCGATCGCACGACGTCGTCGCCCGCCCAGACGATCCCGAACTCCCGCTCGTCGGTCAGGCACTCGGCGATCATCTCCCTGTAGCGCGGCTCGAAGATGTGCAGCGGGACGACCTCGGACGGAAGTGCGACCAGCCCGAGCGGGAACAGCGGGAAGTCACTGACCAATCCGTCGCCCATGTCCGGATTCTACGTACGGCGTGCGGCCGGAGAAGTCGCTTGTAGGTTGCGACGATGGCTTCCACTGCGGTCGTCTGGCTGCGCCGCGACCTGCGGGTTCACGATCACCCGGCCCTGTGGCAGGCCACGAGCGAGCACGACTGCGTCGTGCCCCTGTTCGTACTCGACGAGCGCCTGCTGCACGGCCGGTTCGAGAGCGGCCCGCGCAACGCCTTCCTGCTCGGGTGCCTGCGGGCGCTCGCAGGGGAGCTCGAGCAGCTTGGCGGCGGGCTCTGCATCCGCTCAGGGCGCCCGGAGGTCGAGGTCGCGCGGATCGCCGTCGACCACGCGGCGGAGGCCGTGTACTGGACCAGCGATGTGTCGCCGTTCGCGCGTAGGCGCGACCGCGCGGTCACCGGGACGTTGCTCGCAGCGGGCGTCGCGGCCCGGCCGTGCGCGGGTAACCACTGCGCCGACGTGTCGCTCCCCCGTACGCAGGCCGGCAGGCCGTTCGTCGTGTTCACACCCTTCTGGCGCGCCTGGCGCGGTCTCGAACGACGGGACGTACTCCCCGTTCCTCAGCGCGTGACACTGCCGGCCGGCACCGTTCGCGGTGAAATCCCCGCGGTTCCCGAGCTGCGCGCCCAGCTCGACGAGCCGTTCTGCGAGCCGGGGGAGTCCGCCGCGCGCGCCGCAGCCGAGCGCTGGCTCGACGGCCCTATCGACGACTATGCCGCGCGCCATGACGACCTCACAGGCGGCACGAGCGGCTTGTCGGCCTACCTGCGCTGGGGTTGCGTCTCATCGCGTGAGCTCGAGGCGCGCGCAGAGACACGTGGCGGCGCCGGCGCTGAGGCCTTCGCTCGCCAGCTCGCGTGGCGCGATTTCTACGCACACGTGCTGCTGCGCCACCCGGGCAGCGCGCGGCACGAGTTCCAAGAGCGAATGCGCGACCTCAGCTGGGACACCGATGAGGATCTGCTCACTGCCTGGCAACAGGGACGCACCGGCTATCCACTCGTCGACGCCGCGATGCGCCAGCTGTCGGCCACGGGCTGGATGCACAACCGGGGCCGCATGGTGGCCGGCTCGTTCCTGACGAAGGACCTGCATCTCGACTGGCGCTGCGGCGAGCTCTGGTTCCAGCGGATGCTGCTGGACGGTGAGCAGTCCCAGAACAACGGGAACTGGCAGTGGATCGCGTCGACCGGTGTCGATCCGGCGCCGTACTTCCGCCGGATCTTCAACCCCGTCCTGCAGCAGCGGAAGTTCGACCCGCGCGGCGAGTACGTGCGCCGCTGGGTGCCGGAGCTGCGCCGGGTCGGCGATCAGCGCCTCGCCGAGCCGTGGACGATGAGCGCCGGCGAGCAGGAGGCGGCCGGCTGCGTCATCGGCACCGACTATCCCTCACCGATCGTCGATCACGCCGTGGAGCGGCGCGTCGCGATCGAGCGCTACCGCGCGGTTCGCTAGGTCCGCCGCCGCGCCGACAGCAGCAGGTTGTAGAAGAGCGCCGCCGGGAGCCGCGGCTCGAGCAGGGCACCGTCGACCTTCTGCAGCGCGAGATAGCCGTGGAAGGCGTACTGCTTCCAGGCCATCGGCACGTCCTCGGCGACGGCGGTCGTCTCGAGAGCGCGGTTGGTCCAGCCGAACCAGTTCGCGAGCAGCTCCTCGCCGCGCACGTTGACGTCTTCGAAGCCTGCTCGCCGGGCGTGTCGTGCGAGGTCACGGGGTGTGAATGCGTGAACGTCGACATGCCGCTCGAGTTCGTGGTTGAGCTCGCCGCCGTCGCTGTGCCCGGCTTGCGCCTTGCCGGCGCGGATCGCTGCGCGCCAGGCCGGTGCCGCGGCCGTTGCGACGCGTTTCGGGACGTTTGCGATGCGATCGCCGTAGCGCGACGGCTCGCCCGCGAAGACGATCCAGCCGCCGGGCTGGAGCACGCGGCGGAACTCCGCGAAAGCGCGGTCGAGGTCGGGAAGGTGATGCAGCACCGCATGGCCGAGCACGAGATCGAACTTCCCGTCCTCGAACGGCAGCGCCTCGGCGTCGGCGACGCGGGCGTCGACGTCGAGCTTCAGGCGCCGGGCGTTCGCGTTCAGGACGTCGATCATGCCCGGCGAGATGTCGGTACACGTCGCGGCGAGCGTCACACCCGCCATCAGGAGGTGCAGCGAGAAGTAGCCCGTGCCGGCTCCGACCTCGAGTGAGCGTTCGAACAGCGGCGGGCTGGCACCGAGCGCCTTGCTGACCTTGCCGATCACCTGTTCGCGGCCGACTGCGCCCCAGTCGATCCCCCACTTCTGGTCGTAATCGGCGGCCGCGCCGTCGTGGTAGCGGGTATTGACCTGGCGGATCGCGTCGGGTGTGCCTGGTGCTGCCATCGCGCGGCCAGGGTAACGGCAGGCCGTCGACGTCCGGGGGTGGCACGCGAGCCCCAGCCCGACAGCGTGATGCGCGTCACACACGACGGAGAGGATCTCCGCGAGCGTCGCGGGATGAGCACGGCAACGAGTGTCCCGCCCGGTCCCCGCACGCTTCGGGCCGTCCAGACACTGCGCTTCACGCGCAACGAGTCGTCCTACCTGCAGGAGTTGCATGCGCGCTACGGCGATGCGTTCCGTGTCCACTGGGAGCGCCGCCCGTGGAACCTGCTGGCGCACCCTGACGCCATCAAGCAGGTCTTTCAGGCGCCCCCGTCTGTCGTCCACGCCGGTGACGCGAACGAGATCCTGCGAACGCCGCTCGGCCGGCACTCGGTGCTGGTGCTCGATGAGGACGAGCACATGCGCCAGCGGCGCCTGCTGCTGCCCGCCTTCCACGGAGACAGGCTGCGGGCCCAGCGCGAGGCGATGGAGCGCGTCGCGCGGGAGCACGTGGAACGCCTGCCGACGGGGCGCGCCTTCAGCCTTCGCCCGCACACCCAGGCGATCGCGCTCCAGGTGATCCTCGAGGTGGTGCTGGGGGTCAGGGCCTCCGATCGCGAGCGCCACGACGCGCTCGCCGAGCCGCTCGATCGGTTCCTGGAGTGGTTCGCCGACACCAAGCACCTGCTGTCAGCGATCGTCTTCGGACCCGACCACCCGATCGTTCGCCGCCAGCACAGCCGGATCGCGGCGCCGGTCGACAGGCAGATCTATGCGCTGATCCGTGAGCGCCGCTCGATGACCGACCTCGAGGAGCGCGAAGACGTGCTCTCGATGCTCCTGCTCGCCCGCGACGAGAACGGCGCGCCGATGTCCGACGCCGAATTGCGCGACGAGCTCGTGACGCTGATCGTCGCCGGTCACGAGACGACCGCCACGGCGCTCGCATGGGCGTTCGAGCGGCTGACGCGCCAACCCGAGTCGCTGCAGCGCCTGGAGGACGAGTCACGCACGGATGAGACGGCGTACGCCGAAGCGGTCAGCAAGGAGACGCTGCGCCTGCGCCCGGTGCTGATGAACGTCCTGCGCACGCTTCAGGAGCCGCTCGAGGTCGGCGAACACACCTACCCCGCCGGCAGCGTGCTCGCGCCGAGCATCTACCTGGTTCAGCGCCGCCCGGAGCTCTGGGGGGCCGACGCCGACCGGTTCCGACCCGGGCGCTTCCTCGAGGAAGGCGTACCCGGCTACGCATGGATTCCCTTCGGCGGGGGCGTGAGGCGGTGCATCGGTGCGTCCTTCGCTCTGATGGAGATGGAGGTCGTGCTGCGGGCGATCGCGGGCGCCGTCCATCTGGAGCCGGTCGGAGCCGACGAGAAGGCCGTAGCTCGCTTCATCACTTCCTCGCCTCAGCGCGGCGGCGAGGTGCGGGTCGGCCGCGCGGCAGGACGCGCCGATGAGCCCGAACGGCTGGTCGCCGTCGCGGGCTGAGTGGTATGAGTCCCCTTCATGACGCTCGCTGACAGCGCCGCCGAGGCACACCGCTACGCCGGCCCCGCCGGTCGCCCGTCGGTCGCCGTGGTCGGCGCCGGCTTCGGCGGCATCGGCGCCGCCGTGATGCTGCGCCGCGCCGGCTACCACGACGTGACCGTCTTCGAGCGCGGCGAGCGGGTCGGCGGCGTCTGGAACTTCAACAGCTACCCCGGCATCGCCTGCGACGTGCCGTCGCACCTCTACGAGTTCTCGTTCGCCCCGAACCCGGACTGGTCGCGGCGCTACTCGCCCGGGCACGAGATCCAGGCGTATCTCGAGGAGGTGGCCCGGCGCGAGGGCGTTATGGATCGCGTGCGGCTGAACACCGAGGTGACGCGTGCCGTCTTCGACGAGCCGCGCGGGCGCTGGGTGCTGGAGACGAGCGCCGGGCCTCACGAGGCCGACGTACTGCTCACAGCGTGTGGCCAGCTCTCGGTGCCGGCCATCCCGCCGATCCCCGGTGTGGATGAATTCGAAGGTCCTTCGTTCCACACCGCGCGCTGGCGCCACGATGTCGACCTGGATGGCAAGCGCGTGGCGCTGATCGGCACCGGTTGCAGCACGATCCAGGTCGCTCCCGCGATTCAGCCTTCGGTCGCCCAGCTCGACATCTACCAGCGCTCCCCCGGATGGACGATCCCGAAGATGGACCACGCCTACGGGCCGCGCGCGCGGCGCCTCTTCAGGCGCCTGCCTGCGCTGCAGCGGATCGACCGGATGGCGACGTTCGCCTTCATGGAGTTCGGCGCGGCGGCGATGACCGGCCGGCGCTGGCTGCTTCGCCCGTTCGCGGCCGTCGGCCGCCGGCAGATCCGCAAGGCGATCGAGGACCCGGCGCTGCGCGACAAGGTCACGCCGCGCGACGAGATCGGCTGCAAGCGGATCATGCTCACCGACCACTGGTATCCGACGCTGACGCGCCCCAACGTCGACCTCGTGACCGATCGGATCGAGCGAATCACGCGGGATGGCGTGCAGACAGCAGGAGGGGAGACGCGCGCTGCCGACGTCATCGTGTTCGGCACGGGCTTCGAGTCGCACGCATTCGTCGCCCCGATGGAGGTCGTCGGTCGCGGTGGCGTCACGCTGAAGGACGCCTGGGACGGCGTCCCGAAGGCATACCTCGGGGTCACCGTCAGCGGCTTCCCCAACATGTTCCTTCTGTACGGGCCCAACACGAACGGGGGAACCGGGTCGGTCATCTACGTCGTCGAGGCAGCGGCCCAGCACGTGATCGCCGGGCTGCGAGAGCTCGAGCGCCGGCGTGCTCGCACGATCGAGCTGCGGGCGCAGGCGGCCGAGGCTTTCGACCGCGAACTTCGCGCGGCGCTCGCCGGCACCGTCTGGCACACCGGCTGCACGAGCTGGTACCTCGACGAGAACGGCAACGACCCGAACCAGTGGCCGTGGCTGTGGAGCACGTACCGTCGCCGTGCTGCGAACCTCGACCCGGCCGCGTACGAGCTCAACTGACGCCGGTCGCGATCTGCGACCACGTGTCTACCCTGAGGCGCTCGCATGACCGACGCCGCCGCGCCCGAGCGCACAGACCCCGCCGCGCCGCGCATCTTCCAGAGCGGGCAGCCTGACGGCGTCCCGCCGCTGGAGCTCACCGGCGAGCGCACGCTGCCCGACGTGCCCGAGGAGAACTACTGGTTCCAGCGTCACCTGGTCGTCTACGAGTGGATCGCGGAGCGGGTCCGCGGCCTGCGCGTCGTCGACATGGCCTGCGGCGAGGGCTACGGGTCGGAGGTGCTCGCCGCAGGCGCGTCGTCCGTGGTCGGCGTCGACGCCAACCCGGAGGCCCACGAGCACGCCGCCGCCGCGCTACCGCGCGGCGAACCTGCGCTTCGAGCGCGACGCTGATCGACGCCTACGGCGAGCCGTGCGACGCCGTCGTCTTCCTGCAGACGATCGAGCACGTCACGAACCCGGGCGAGGTGCTCGAGCACTTCAAGGCGCTCGCCGGCACCGGCGGGTGTCGTCTATCGTCTCGACGCCGAACGTGCTGACGCTCGCGCCGGAGGGCGCGGAGCGCTCCGGCAACCCCTGGCACGTCCACGAGTACCGCGCGGAGGAGTTCCGGTCGCTCTGCTCGCGAGCACTTCGCGTCAGGTCGATCTGCTCGGCCTGTTCCACGCCCGCAAGCTGCGCCGCTTCACCAGCTCGCGATCGAGCGTCTGGGCTGGGACGCGCGTCCACACGGGGCTGCGGCATCACCAAGCCCTTCTACGACCGCTTCACGCCGGCGACTCACGACGCGCGACTTCGCGTCTCGTCCGCACGGTGGCCTCGACAGCGCGCTGGACTTCCTGCGCGGTCTGTCGGCCCGTGAGCTCGCCGGGCCGCGTCGCGGTCGTCCTGCACACCCACATGCCCTACGTGGAGGGCTTCGGGACGTGGCCGTTCGGCGAGGAGTGGCTGTGGGAGGCGATCGCGACGAGCTACCTGCCCGCTGCTCGACGTGCTCGACGCCGGCGCGCCGCTGCACGCTGTCGCTCACCCCCGTGCTCTGCGACCAGCTCGACGCCCCGGGTGCGCTGGAGCGCTGCGCGGCGTTCCTGCGCGACGTTCGCCCGGCGTCGCACCGGCTCGACGTCGATGCATGTCGTCGGGCCGGGAGGGAGGACCTCGCCGCAGAGCTCGAGCGTGCGTCCGGTCAGTACGACTGGGCGCTCGCACAGCTCGAGGCGCGCGGTGATCTGATCTCGCAGCTGGCGCCGCACGCGGCCTGGACGAGCACTGCGACACACGCGCTCCTGCCGCTGCTGGCCACGGACGCGGGCGCTCGCCTGCAGCTCCAGACCGGCGTCGCCAGTCACCGCGAGCGCTTCGCGCGCCAGTGGCGCGGCGGCTTCTGGCTACCCGAGTGCGCGCACGAGCCGTGGCTCGATCCGCTGCTGGAGGAGGCCGGCGTGCACGCCGCCTGCGTCGAGCTGACAGGCCTGTTCGGGCTGGGAGACCCCCGTCACCTGGTGCCGCTGCGGAGCCCCGCCGGACCTCTGCTCGTGCCGATCGATCGCGAACTCGTCGACCTGGTCTGGGGGCCGGCCGGGTTCCCCTCGCGCGCCGCCTATCGCGACGATCATCACCGCACTGCGCGCGACCACAAGCCGTGGGCCAACGACGGCGCCGTCTACGACCCGCGGCGCGCGCTCGCGCAGGTGCGCAGCGACGCCGCCGAGCTGGTTGAGCGCTGCGCCGCGCGGATCGCCTCTGGAGGCCTCTGCACGCTTGCCTTCGACACCGAGCTGTTCGGACATCACTGGCATGAGGGGCCTGCCTTCCTCGCCGAGTTCGACGGCGGCATGCCGTGAGCGGGCGGTGGCGCTCGTGCACCTCGACGACGCGCTCGAGGACGTTGCGACCGCGCCGTGGCCCGCTGACTACGACGAGCCGACGACGTGGGGCCAGCCGCCGACGCTCTGGACCTGGTCGGGGCCTCAGGTCCGGCAGATCGCCGTCACCCAGCGTGACGCGGAGCTTCGCGTGCTGGCGCGAGGGCCGCGCGTTCCGGCCCGCGCGGTTCGCGAGCTGCTCGCGCTTCAGGCCAGCGACTGGGCCTTCCTCGAGTCGCGCGAGCTCGCCGGTCCCTACGCGCTGCGAGCGGATCGCAGGGCATCGCGCCGCACTGGATGAGGCTCTCCACTCGGTACGATCCCCGGACCCGGCGGTGCGCAACCTGTCCCCGTTCCTCAGCGCTGCGCCGCTGCTTGAGCCGTGAGCCGCGTCCTCATCCTCTCGTGGGAGTACCCGCCGATCGTCGAAGGCGGTCTGGCTCGTCACGTCCGCAAGCTGTCGGAGGCGCTCGTCGCCCAGGGCACGGAGGTCCACGTGCTCACCCGCGGCGACGAGACGATGCCCGCCGAGGAGGTGCGCGGCGGCGTCACCGTCCACCGCGTTCGCGAGCCGCGCCGGCCGCGCGACCTGAGCGAGTTCGTGGCCTGGATCGAGCACATGAACGCAGACATGCTCGCCGCGGGCGTCGAGCTCGGCGATCGGCTGCGACTTCGACCTCGTCCACGGTCACGACTGGCTGGTCGCAGTCGCCGGCGACCACCTCGCGAAGCGCTTTCGCTGCCCGCTCGTCACGACGATCCACGCGACCGAGTACGGCCGCCACCAGGGCTGGGTCGACAAGCATCCGCAGAGCTCACATCCACGGCGCCGAGCGCTGGATGGCGCAGCGCGCCGAGCGCGTCATCACCTGCTCGTACTACATGCGCGAGCACGTCTGCGACATCTTCGACCTCGACGAGCCGCAGGTGTCGGTGATCCCCAACGGGATCGACCCGATGGACCTGCAGCCGGTCGACGACCTCGACACGCTGCGCGCGCGCTTCGCGGCGCCGGACGAGAAGCTCGTGCTGCTGGTCGGCCGGCTCGTCTACGAGAAGGGCTTCCAGCTTGCGCTCGATGCGCTGCGAACCGATCATCGAGGACGCTGGGCAACGTCCGCTTCCTGGTCGCCGGCTCGGGCACGCACGAGGCGCAGCTCAAGGCTCAGGCGCGAGGAGCTGGGGCTGCTCGAGCACGGCACGTTCCTCGGCTGGATCGGCGACGACGTGCTGCACTCGCTCTACCGGATCGCCGACCTCTGCGTGGTTCCGAGCATCTACGAGCCGTTCGGGCTCGTCGCGCTCGAGGCGATGGCCAGCGGCTGTCCCTGCATCGTCGCCGACACCGGCGGGCTGCGCGAGGTCGTGCCCGAGGGTGAGCGCGTCGGCCTGCGCTTCAACGGCGGCGACGCTGAGCACCTGGGCGTGATGATCGAGCGTCTGCTGACCGACGACGCGCTGCGCGACCGGCTCGTTGCCGAGGCCGGGCGAGCACGTGCTGAGCTTCGACTGGGCCGACGTCGCGCGGCAGACCGCTGCGCTCTACGCGGAGGTTCTCGGCGTGGCGGCCTCTGCGCGGTCCTGAGCGCGCGGGCCGGTCTGCCGCCTGGATCAGGCCTTTGCCCCGATCCGTTCCCGCGCCTGCGACGCCGACCCGAGCCCGCGGTGCTCGCCGGCGTTCGCCAGCCCGAAGCGCGGCATGTTGCCGTAGACGCACTCGTACTCGCCTGCCCGGACCTGGAAGGTCTCGTGCCAGATGCCGACGTCTCCGCTGTTGACGCCGACGGCCTTGAAGTAGCTCTTCCACGGCTCGGTGTGAAGCATGTCGTCACGCGCGAAGCGCTCGAGGTCGTCGAAGCTTCGCCAGATCTGGATGATCAGCGGTTCACGCGGAGACATCAGCGCGACGCGTGTGTCGAGCACGCCGATGTCGGGGTTCTCCTCGTGGGCCTTGAGCATCGGCCTCATCGCGCTGAACACGGGCCACCAGAGCTGCAACTTCAGCGGCTTGTTGATGCGCATCCCGATCAGGAAGACGACGAAGTCGCCGTCCACGTCGGCCGTGTACCTGCCGGGGAATACCGTCGCCATGCGGTGACGGTACCGCGGCCGCCGTGGCGTCGCCGCTAGCCCGCGCTTCGCGACCGCCAGCCGGCGCGCGGGTTCGGGAGCGGCGTCAGCTCGCGCTCGGCCTGCTCGCGCAGGTGCTCGAAGGCGGGCGGCAGCGATATCCGCTCGCCGAGATGTGCAGGATCCTCGTCGACCGCAAAGCCGGGTCCCATCGTCGCCAGCTCGAACAGCACGCCGCTCGGCTCACGGAAGTACAGCGACTGGAAGTAGTAGCGGTCGATCTGCGGGGTGACTCGGGCGCCCGCGCGCAGGGCGCGCTCACGCCACCGCATCTGCTCGTCGAGCGCGCACGCCCACGCCACGTGGTGCACGCTTCCGGCGCCCTCGTTACCCGGCTCGGCCGGCGGCGGGTCCAGCAGGTAGCGCCCGCCGCGGCGCTCGCCGCGCGCCTCCCAGCACCGTCTCGGATGCCTCGAACGCGAGCGCCTCGAGGAGTCCGCGGCTGCGCTCGGGGTCGGCGCTGTAGGCGCGGACGGCATCGAAGCCCTGGAGCGCCAGCTCCGCGGGGATCTCCGGGTGCTCGGCGATCAGCGGCGCGTCCGGAGTGTCGATCACCGCGAGTTCGTGCTCCAGGCCCTCGGGATCTGCGAAGCGGAGCCCGCCGGGCTCGCGCTCGAGTGTCGACCGCCCTCCGCTGAGAGGCGCTGCTCCCAGAAGTCGAGCGACTGCTCGGAGGCCACGCGCCAGACGATGCGGTGAACCATCCCGGCGCCCGCCCGCCCCCGCCGCGCCCCCGGGAACTCGAAGAACGTCAGGTCCGAGCCCGGCTCGCCCCGCTCGTCGGCGTAGAAGAGGTGGTAGATCGACGGGTCGTCCTGGTTGACGGTCTTCTTGACGAGCCGGAGCCCGAGCACCCGCGTGTAGAAGTCGAGGTTCCCGGGCGCGTCGGCCGTGATCGCCGTGATGTGGTGGATGCCTTCGAGTCGCATCGGTCTCCGTCGGGTCGGGATTTCAAGCGTCGTGCAACGTCACTTCCAGCGAAGCCGGGTCGGCTCGGCTCGCATCCGCAGGATCCGCGCAGGGACTCCGCCCGCGACCGCGTTTGCCGGGAGGTCGCGCGTCACGACCGCATTCGTCCCGACGATCGCGTTGTCGCCGACGTTGACGCCGCGCAGGAAGCACGCGCCGTAGCCGATCCAGACGTTGTGGCCGATGCGCACGTCGCGCTTGTAGATGCCCTGCCGGCGGATCGGGCGTCTCGACGTCGACCACGCGCGTGGTCGAAGTCGATGAACATCGACGCGGTCGGCGACGATGCACTCGCGGCCGATCGAGACGTGCTGGAAAGCGGAGATCGTGCACTCCTGTCCGAGGACGGTCTTGGCGCCGATCCGGACCTCGCCCTCGTGCGCGCGGATCTTGCAGCCGTGGCCGATCCAGGACCAGCGGCCGAGGTGGACGACGGCGCCGCGGCCGATCTCGAACGTCACGCCGGGTCCGACGAAGGCAGACGCCGTCGCGTCCGCAGGCGGCCCGCGCCAGCGCAATTTCAGCCAGCCCCAGCGCGCGAGCAGCCGCGCGTACTTGAGGTTGAGCATGCCGTGTGCGCGAGCGAAGCGCAGGAACGTGAGCGGACCGCCGTGGAGCGGCGGCGGGCTCGCCTCTACGGCGCGCGCGCGGGCGGCGAGTGCCTCTCGATCTGTGCAGCGGGCTCCACCGCCGCGATTATCGCGGGAACGGCCCGCTACCCTCCGCGCCGCGTGTCCGGCAGCCCATGGCGACCGATGCAGACCCTCGCCGAGCGGCTGCTCGCGGGCGATCAGCGTGCGCTTGCGCGGGCGATCTCGCTCGTCGAGTACGACGATCCCGCGCGGCTGGGAGCTCGTGCGCGAGGTCTACCCGCACACCGGCAAGGCCGCGATCGTCGGCCTCACCGGCGCGCCCGGGCGCCGGCAAGTCGACGCTGATCGGCGCGCTCGACGAAGCACGCGCCGGGCGCAGGGCCGCGACGGTCGCGGTACTGTCGATCGACCCGTCCTCGCCGTTCACGCACGGCGCGCTGCTCGGCGACCGCATCCGCCTGACCGACCACTTCCTCGACCCCGGGCGTCTTCATCCGCTCGATGGCGAACCGCGGCGCGCTCGGCGGCCTGAGCGAGGCGGCGCTGCAGGCGGCGCTGCTGATGGACGCGGCGGGTCGCAAGGACGTCTTCCTCGAGACGGTCGGCGTCGGGCAGGCGGAGGTCGACGTCATCGACCACGCCGACACGGTCGTGCTCGTGCTGATGCCCGGCTCCGGCGACTCGATCCAGGCGCTGAAGGCGGGCATCATGGAGATCCCCGACGTGATCGTCGTCAACAAGGCCGACCACCCGCTGACCGACACGATGGTCCGCGAGATCCGCGGCGTGCTTTCGCTCGGCTCCGGCGACCGGAGGCTGGACGGTGCCGATCGTGAAGACCGAGGCCGCTCGCGGCGAGGGCGTGGCCGAGCTGGTCGAGCAGCTCGACGCCCACCGCGCTCACATCGAGGCCGAAGGGCACGCTGTCCGAGCGCCGGCGCCGCAACCTGCGCAACGAGGTCCTGTCGATCTGCACGTTCCGTGTTGCGGCATCGCCTCGAGGCACGTCTGAGCGAAGATGCCCGCTTTCAGGAGCTGCTCGACGATGTCGTCGCGCGCCGGCTCGACCCCGCGAGCGCTGCGACCGAGATCCTCGAGCGCTTCGACCACCGCTGAGCGTCAGCGCAGGGCTCCGCCCTCACCGAGGATGCTCCACGGAACTCCCTGGACCGGTGACACGGCCGACTGCTCTGCGACGCGAGCCCCGATCAGCATCGTTGCGGTGAGTGTGATGCCGGCCAGCGCGAGCGCCAGCGCGAGCGATCGGTGCCTGCGTGCCGACCATGCACACAGCGCCGCGGCGCAGGGCAGCGCGACGACGAGCGGCTCGCCGGGGAATCGTCCGTCGAGCGTGGGTGTCAGCGCCACGGCGGTGAGCATCGTCGCCAGGCAGATCGCAGCGAGCAGCGCCGCGGCCACCTCGACACCGACCTCCGCCGGGAACGCCTGCGGCAGCCGGTCACGATGCCGGCGCCACAGCGACCACAGCGTGACGCCCGCCAGCGCGGCCACAGGCGCGTAGAGCAGCACTCCGATCTGTGGGTCGACGAGGATCCCGGCGGCCCGTGGAAGTCGCTCGAGGTAGTCCCCGGCATCGGCGGCTCCCGTCAGGCCGTCGGCCTGCGTCGACGAGCTGTAGGGGGTCAGTCCGCCGAACAGATTGCGGTTGACGGTGACCCAGACGATCACCGACAGCAGGACGATCTCGATCGTCACCAGGCCGGTCCACGTGCGCCGTCGGCGTCTCAGCCAGCGCACGAGGGCGGCGGCGACGACCGCCGCAGCGGGGATCGCGGGCGGCGCGACCCAGGGGATGGTCGCCAGCAGAGCCGCGCAGCCGGCCGCCGGGCGCGCGGCCGGCCAGTCCCTGACCCGCAATGCGAGCAGCGCGGCCGCTGCGATCAGCGTCGCCGAGAGGCCAACCGGCGTGATCGTGGTCGCGGCGATCACCGCAGGCGGGCTCAAGCCGATCGCCAGCGCCGTCCATGAGGCCCACGGATCCGGGACCAGGCGGCGGCCGAGCGCTGCCGCGATCACGAAGCCGAGCGCCATGATCGCGGCGAGCAGGAGCTCGACGACGATCCGTCCCCCGAGCGCGTACGCAGGGGCGAGCAGCGCCGGGAAGGCGAGACCCTGGACCTCCACCAGGCGCCCGTCGAGCGCCAGCGAGTTTGGTCGCAGCTCGCCGCCGTAGAAGCTCGACCACGCGCGCCGGCGGTAGTCGTCCGTCAGCTCGAAGTCGCCGCCGGACACGAGCGACTCGGTCGTCAGCAGCACGTGTGCCTCGCTCGGACGCAGGTCCGAGCCCGGACGCGAGTGGAGTCCCGCGCCCGCCGCATAGACCGCGAACAGGACGACGAACAGCAGCAGTGCGGAGCGTCGCGGCGTGCCCCGGCGCATCCGGGCCAGGGCGGTGGGGGCAAGCGGCGGACGCCGCGCTGAACCCGAGCGGCTCTGGTCCCGGCTCCGGCCCGGGTCAGTGGCGGAGGAGTCCACTACGCGCCGAGAGCGCGTGCGATCACCATCTGCTGAACCTCATCGGTGCCCTCGCCGATCGTGAGGATCTTGGCGTCGCGATAGAAGCGGCAGACGGGGTACTCCTCGATGAAGCCGTACCCGCCGTGGATCTGCACCGCCTCTTCGGCGGCGCGAACCGCCAGGCGCCCGGTCTTGAGCTTCGCCTGCGCCGCGGTCAGCGTGAAGTTGCGGCCCTCGTCCTTCTCCCAGGCGGCCTTGTAGGTCAGCAGCCGTGCGGCCTCGATCTCCGTGGCCATGTCCGCGAGCTTGCTCTGGATCGCCTGGAACTTGCTGATCGGCTTGCCGAACGCGCGGCGCTCCTTGGCGTAGGCGAGCGCCTCGTCGAGCGCGCCCTGCGCGAGCCCGACGCCCATCGCGGCGACGCCGATCCGGCCGATGTCGAGGATGTGCAGGAACTGCTTGAAGCCGCCGCCGCGCGGACCGAGCAGGTTCTCCTCCGGGCACGCGGCAGTCGGTGAAGGTCAGCGGCCGCGTGTCGGACGCGTTCCAGCCCATCTTGCGGTAGGGGGCGCCCTGCTCGTAGCCGGGCGTGCCGTTCTCGACGATCAGGTTCGAGATCTCGTTCTCGCCGGTCACGGCGGTGATCGCGACGTGACCCGAGATCTCGGTCCCCGCGTTGGTGATGAACTGCTTGGCGCCGTCGATGACCCACTCGCCGCCGTCGTGCCGTGCGCGCGTCTTGGCGTTGCCCGCGTCCGAGCCGGCGTCGGGCTCGGTCAGCCCGAACGCGCCGAGCTTGCGCCCGGCGCAGAGGTCGGGCAGGCAGCCGCTGCTTCTGCTCGTCGGAGCCGAACAGGTAGATCGGCTGCGTGCCGAGCGACGTGTGCGCGCACAGCGTGATCGCCACCGACGAGTCGACGCGCGTGAGCTCCTCGACCGCGATCGCGTACTGCAGCGTGCTGCCGCCCGCGCCGCCGACCTCCTCGGGGAACGGGATGCCCATCCAGCCGAGCTGCGCCCATCTTGCTTCACGATCTCGTAGCGGGAACGACTTCGTGCGGTCCAGTTCCTCTGCGACCGGGCGCGACCTCCTGCCGGCGAAGTCGCGCACCGTGCGTCGCAGCAGCCGGGTGTCGTCGGGCAGTTCGAAGATCATGGCGCGGAACCCTACGCTGGGCTTCCGGACGGCGTCCCCGCGGTCGCCGGGCCCTAGGCCGCCTGGGTCGCACAGACGGCCGGCATCAGGGCGACCCTATGATTCGCAGACCCTTCCGGCGCCTCGCGCCCTGACCACGGAGCCCGACCCCATGCCCAAGACCGTCATCCTCGGCAGCGCCCGCACTCCGATCGGGAAGATGGGCGGCGGACTGGCGTCGCTCAAGGCCACCGAGCTGGGCGGGATCGCCATCGAGGCCGCCCTGGAGCGCGCCGGCGTCGAGCCCGGTCAGGTCCAGCACGTCGTCATGGGTCAGGTGCTCCAGGCGGGCCAGGGCCAGATCCCCTCGCGCCAGGCGCAGATCGAGGCCGGGATCCCGAAGGAGGTCTCCTCGGAGACGATCAACAAGGTCTGCGCCTCCGGTCTGCGCGCGTCGGTGATCATCGACCAGGCGATCCGCGCCGGCGATCTCGAGGTCGGCGTCGGCGGCGGCATGGAGTCGATGTCGAACGCGCCCTACCTGCTGCCGGATGCCCGCTTCGGCTACCGCATGGGCGACGCCAAGACGCTCGACGCGATGGTCCACGACGGCCTCACCAACCCCTTCATCGGCCGCCAGATGTTCGACGAGGCGACCGAGGTCGGCGACGAGCTCGAGATCACGCGCCCCGACCTCGACCGCTGGGCGCTGCGCTCGCACGAGCTCGCGCTGAAGGCCACCGACGAGGGCCGACTGCCCGAGGAGATCGTCGCGGTGACCGTCAAGGGCCGCAAGGGCGACACGGTCGTCGAGGTCGACGAAGGCGCCGCGCCGCGGCTCCACGCTGGAGAGCGCTGGCCAAGCTGCCGGGCCTGGTCGGCAAGGAGGGCTCGCACACCGCCGGCAACTCCCCGGGCGTCAACGACGGCGCCGGCGCGCATCGTCGCTCGCCTCCGACGAGTGGGCGGCCGCCAACGGCAAGGAGGTGCTGGCCGAGATCGTCGCCCAGGCGCAGATCGGCCAACGACTTCGCCTACCTGGCGACGACGCCTGCGCGCGCCGCCGAGAAGGCGCTCGAGAAGGCCGGGCCTGCAGCGCTCAGCGACATCGACCTGTGGGAGATCAACGAGGCGTTCGCGTCGGTCGCGCTGAACTCGATCCGCATGCTCGGCATCGACGAGGAGCGGGTCAACGTCAACGGCGGCGCCGTGGCGCTCGGTCACCCGATCGGGGCTTCGGGGGCCCGCATCATCGCGACGCTCGTCCATGAGCTGCGCCGCCGCGGCGGCGGCCTCGGCTGCGCGGCGATCTGCTCCGGCGGCGGACAGGGCGACGCGCTCGATAGTCCGGGTGTGAGCGCAGCCGCCTTCTTCGATCTGGACCGCACTCTCGTCGCGGGGTCCTCGGGCTTCTACTGGGCGCGGGCCGCGATGGACGCCGGGATCATCTCGCGCAGGCGGATGGCCTCGATCGTCCTGGAGAACGCGCGCTTCAGGATGAGCGGTTCGACGGACGCCTCGACGCATCGCGTGCGCGCGCAGATCGCGGAGATGATCGCCGGGCAGCGGGCGATCGACCTGCGCCGCATGATGCCCGAGGTGCTTGCGGGCGTGCTGCCGCGCGTGTATCCGCAGATGCTGCGCCTCGCCTACGACCATCAGGATTCGGGCAGGCGCGTCTACATCGCGACCGCCTCATCCCAGGAGATGGCGGACATGCTCGCGCACGTGCTCGGGTTCCACGGCGGGATCGGCTCGCGCTCGGAGGTCGTCGACGGGCGCTTCACCGGGCGCGACTCGGACGTATTCACCTACCGCGATGGCAAGGCGCAGCGAATCAGCACGCTGGCCGTCGACGAGGGCATCGATCTCGGTGCCTCCTACGCGTACTCCGACTCGGAGTCCGACCTGCCGATGCTCCGGCTCGTCGGTCATCCGGTCGCCGTCAACCCCGACGCCGAGCTTGCGCGAATCGCCGTTGAGGAGGGCTGGGAGATCCTTCGCTTCGAGCAGTTCGGCCGGAGGGTCAAGGCGCTGGCTGCAATCGCTGCGATGGGTCTCGTGGGTACTGCCGGCAGGGCCGTCGCCGTTCGGCGTGGTGTCGGCGTGCCGCCGGCGGCTCCGCGCAGGCGGACGGGTCGCCCATTAAATGACAGGCGAGCAGGTGAGAAAGGCCTGGGCCGGTAGGTGGTTCTATTCACCTGCTCTCTCGCGCCTGTCGACCTAAGATCCCGTGATTCCGGGGATTTCGCCGGACCAGGTAACGGATTGCTGTGGGGGGATTGCACTAATGCGCGGGTACCGGTCGTTCGTCGGCGTCGCTGGCGTCGTGGCTCTGTTGGCGATGCCGGGGGCTGCGACTGCTGCCGCCGCGCGAGACGCCGCCACGGCGTCGACCGTGTACACGTGCGTCGCCAGGAAGGGCGGTGCGCTGCGCGTCGTCAAGAAGTCGACCAAGTGCAAGAAGTCCGAGCGCAAGCTCAGCTTCGCCCGCTCAGGAGCGAAGGGCTCGAGAGGTCCCGCGGGTCCCGCCGGCCCCGTCGGCGCGATCGGCCCCGCGGGTCCCGCAGGTCCGGCCGGCGCGACCGGTCCGGCCGGCTCGGCCGGCCCGGCTGGCGCGAGTGGTGCGGCCGGCGCTAACGGTGCGGCCGGTCCTGCCGGTCCTGCTGGTCCTGCTGGTGCTGCTGGTGCTGATGGCGCGCAGGGTCCGGCAGGTGCCGCGGGTCCCGCTGGTGCTGATGGCGCTCAGGGTCCGGCTGGTCCGGTTGGTCCTGCGGGTCCCGCTGGTGCTGATGGCGCTCCGGCAGGTCCGGCAGGTCCGGCTGGCCCGGTTGGTCCGGCTGGCGCTGACGGCGCTGACGGCGCTCCGGGTGCTGATGGTGCTCCGGGTGCTGATGGTGCTCCGGGCGCTCAGGGTCCGGCAGGTCCTGCTGGTCCGGCTGGCGCTGACGGCGCTGATGGTGCTGCGGGCGCTGATGGTGCTGCGGGCGCTGATGGTGCTGCGGGCGCTGATGGTGCTCCGGGCGCCCGGGTGCGGATGGCGCACGGGTCCGGCAGGTCCCGCTGGTCCGGTGGGCCCCGCAGGTCCGGCTGGCGCTGACGGTGTAGACGGCGCTCCGGGCGCTCCGGGTGCTGATGGCGCTCCGGGTCCGGCAGGTCCCGCAGGTCCGGCTGGCGCTGACGGTGCAGACGGCGCTCCGGGTGCTCCGGGTGCTGATGGCGCTCCGGGTGCTGACGGTGCTCCGGGTGCTCCGGGTGCGGATGGCGCACAGGGTCCGGCAGGTCCCGCTGGTCCGGTGGGCCCCGCGGGTCCGGCTGGCGCTGACGGTGTAGACGGCGCTCCGGGTGCTCCGGGTGCTGATGGTGCTCCGGGTCCGGCGGTCCAGGGTCCGGCTGGGCTGACGGTGCAGACGGCGCTCCGGCGCTGATGGCGCCCGGGTGCTGACGGTGCTCCGGGTGCTCCGGGTGCTGATGGCGCCTCCGGCGGTCCCGCGGCCAGGGTCCCGCAGGTCCGGCTGGCGCTGACGGCGCTGATGGTGCTCCGGGCGCCCAGGGCCCGGCTGGTCCGGCTGGTCCGGTTGGTCCGGCTGGCGCTGACGGCGCTGATGGTGCTCCGGGCGCTCCGGGTCCCGCAGGTCCGGCTGGCGCTGACGGCGCTGACGGTGCTCCCGGCGCTGACGGTGCTCCGGGTGCTGATGGTGCTCCGGGTGCTGATGGTGCTCCGGGCGCTCAGGGTCCGGCAGGTCCCGCTGGTCCGGTGGGCCCCGCGGGTCCGGCTGGCGCTGACGGTGTAGACGGCGCTCCGGGTGCTGATGGCGCTCCGGGCGCTCAGGGTCCGGCAGGTCCGGCTGGCGCTGACGGCGCTCCGGGTGCTCCGGGTGCTGATGGTGCTCCGGGTGCTGATGGTGCTCCGGGTGCTGATGGTGCTCCGGGTGCTGATGGTGCTCCGGGTGCTGATGGTGCTCCGGGCGCTCAGGGTCCGGCAGGTCCCGCTGGTCCGGTGGGCCCCGCGGGTCCGGCTGGCGCTGACGGTGTAGACGGCGCTCCGGGCGCTCAGGGTCCGGCAGGTCCGGCAGGTCCGGCAGGCGCTGACGGCGCTCCGGGTGCTCCGGGTGCTGATGGTGCTCCGGGCGCTCAGGGTCCGGCAGGTCCCGCTGGCGCTGACGGCGCTCCGGGTGCTCCGGGTGCTGATGGTGCTCCGGGTGCTGATGGTGCTCCGGGTGCTGATGGTGCTCCGGGCGCTGATGGTGCTCCGGGCGCCGATGGCGCGCCGGGTGCTGATGGTGCGCCGGGTGCGCAGGGTCCGGCAGGTCCTCAGGGGCCGCAGGGCGACATCGGGCCGGCCGGTCCGGCGGGCGCTGACGGCGCCAATGGCGCTGACGGTGCGGTTGGCCCGCAGGGTCCCGCCGGTGCTGACGGTGCGGTTGGCCCGCAGGGTCCCGCCGGTGCTGACGGTGCGGTTGGCCCGCAGGGTCCCGCCGGTGCTGACGGTGCGGTTGGCCCGCAGGGTCCCGCCGGTGCTGACGGTGCGGTCGGCCCCGCTGGTCCCGCAGGTGCTGACGGTGCGGTCGGCCCCGCTGGTCCCGCCGGCGCGCAGGGTCCTCAGGGCTTCTTCGCCGAGCCTGAGGTCGGCACTACGAGTTCTAACCTGAGCGGGGCGACCAACTCCGGTCAGTTCATCGCTCTGAACGGCTCATCGGCGCCGAGCGCAACAACGACCAACGGGAACCTGACGGTCAATCAGTCGGCGACGCTGACGGACCTGCAGATCGTTCTGGGGACCAACCCGAGCGGCGGGGACTCGCGGGTCGTCACGGTGATGGTCGACGGAGTTGCGAGCGCGCTGAGCTGTACGGTCACCAGCGGCAACGAGCAGTTGCGCTGCGGTGGACACCGATCTCGTACCTCTGACTGCCGGCCAGGTGGTCAACGTGCGGATCAGCAACGCTGGAAATGCGAATGCATCGTCGGCGACCGTCACGACCACCTATCGGAGCAGCACCAGGGCAATCGGGTAGGTCCTGGTAGGGCCTCCGAGGACGACGACTATCTGGGCGGGGGGCGTACGCCTCCCGCCCTCGTCGTGACAGACCTGTGCGCTCCCTGCCCGACTCCTCAGCGCGCCGCTTCGACCCAGTCGAGCTTCCTGCCGCAGAGCCGGTCCGGCTCGGTCGCCGGAACCTCGATCAGCGTCTGCTCGTCGTCAGCGGGCACGAGGGCGACCGGCCCGATCGCGAACCGGTCAAGGCCATTGGCGCCCGGATGCAGTGCGCCGCCGCTCAGGCGCACGCTGACATCGTGCGGCCCGGCCGTCAGGTCGGTGGACCCGAACGGCACCATCTGACCTGCGTAGCTCAGCTCGTGACGGCGGCTGCCCACCGACTCGCCGTCGACCGATACGCCCGCCAGTCCGCGGAAGCCGCCGCCGAGCCAGACCTCGTAGCGGCCGGCACGGGGCACGGTCACCGCCGTGCGCGCGGTCCCCGCGCCGTCGTCGTCGGGAACGAGCAGGCCGCCGCGCAGGACCGTCCACGAAGGCGGAGCTCCGTCGCCGCTCAGGCCCGCTACCGCGGGACGCTGCGGGGCTGCCGCCACAAGGACGCCCGTCGGGCCGGCACTCCGCGCCAGGCGCCGGACATCAGCGCAGCGCGCGACCGCGCCGGGGTCGACGCCGTCACCGAGCCCGACGTGCTCGACCACCCGCCGCCCGCCGGGCCTGCGCACCCACACCTCGTACCAGCGCCCGCGCCAGGCGCGCTCGAACGAGGACGAGGGCCTGCTCGCGAGCGGCGACCTGCGCACGACCAGTGTGCGGTAGTCCGTCAGAGCGCCGAGCGCGAAGCGATCGATGTCTGCGCTCTCGCCCGGCTTGAGCGTTTCGCCCGTCGCGAGCGGAACGAGCCGCCGCCGGAGCTCCCCGGCGCCCTCGGGGTCAAGATCGCGCAGGAACCAGCGCGCCGCGTACGGCTCATACTCGGGCAGGAGCGCCGGGCCGCGACCTGCGAATCGCCCGTTGATGTCGGCAAGCTCTTCGTGGCGCTCGTATGGCGTCAGCGTCGTGCCGCGGAAGCCGAGCGCGTCCGACCACACCACCCCGGCGGCGATCGCGGCGAGCAGCGCTCCGCCGGCCAGTCGTTGCCGGGAACCTGCGCTCAGCAGGTTCGCGGCGCCGGCGCCGGCGAGCGCCAGCGGCACGGGCGAGGCGATCGCCAGTGCCTTTCCTTCCGCCCAGGCCCAGTCGGAGAGCGCGAGGACGGCGGCTGCGGCGACCAGGACGCTGCCGTATGCCAGCAGTCCCCAGTCGCGTCTGGAGAGCGCCTGCGCAAGCGCCCAGGCGGCTCCCAGGACGACTGCGGCCAGCAGCAGTCCCGTCGGCAGGGCGGCGACCGCGTCGACGCGGAAGTCCTCCGCCGGCCAGACGCCGAGCACCTGAAGAGCACTCAGCGGTTCGAGCAGCTTGCCGAGCCACTCGGGACCTGAGGTCGGTGTCTGCGTCAGGCTGCGGACGAACGGGACCTGTCGTACGAGCGGGATCAGAGCGATCGCGGCGACCAGCGTTCCCAGCAGCGCGACCGGGACGAGCCGGCTGCGACCTCGCTGGACGGCGGCGCCAGCGCCGAGGACGGCGACCGCGGGCAGGACCCAGACGAGCCCGGCGATGCTGAGCGCGCTGACGATTCCGGCGCCGGCGACGGCCATCGGCACGAGCCCGCGCGTGACCGCGACCGGCGTGCCAGCCCGTGTCGACTCGATCGTCCAGGGGACCAGCGCGGCGACGACCGCCGCGAGCGCCGCGGTCCACACTTCCTTGATTCCTCCCCAGAGTGCGAAACCGAAGAGCAGTGCCGAGCAGGCCGCCAGGATCGCCGCAGGCACTCGGACGCGTGCGTCCGGGGCGAGCGGGCGGAGAACCACATCGATCGCCAGCGCGAGCAGCGCGCCGAGGACTGCGATGAACGGCATCCAGAGCCACATCAGCTCCTGCCCGCTGAGGCGGCCGACGGCGACCAGGGGAAGCATGCTGCCCACCGGGTAGCCGCTCGCGAGGTAGAGCTGGAGCGTGGCCTCGTAGGTCGACGCCGGGAGCCCACTGGTGCTGCGGCCGTGTTCGAAGACCCAGTCTCCGAGAGCTAGGAAGGTCGTCGTGTCGTCCAGCCGCAGGTAGCCCGAAACGGCCGGCGCGCCGGAGAGGACGACGGGTGCGGCGAACAGCGCAAACGCGGTGAGGGCGGCCGCGGTGCTCGCGCCGTCGGGCCGCAATGACGCCAACCCTGTCCGCGGCCCGGTGCCGATCGCGCACAGGGTGAGGCCGGCGCCGGCGCCCGACGCGACGACGGGCAGGCCGAGGTCAGGCGCCGCTCTGGAGACGAGCGTGAGCAGTGCGCCGAGCGCCGCCAGGCCCAGCGCCGGCAGGAGCGCTCCGGGAATGCGCGTGCCGGCGACCTGCTCGACGAGCAGACCCCAGCCCGTCGCGACCAATGTCAGGAGCAGTGGGAATGCGACGAAGGCGCCTGCTAGCGCCACTGCTCAGCGCAGGCGTTCGACCTTGCCCTCGAGCACGAACCGCAGCGCGCGGCCGTCGCGAGGGTCGTAGGTCTCGACCTGGAAGTTCTGGTCGGGGAATGCGAAGTAGACGCTCGTGGGGCGCTTCTCGTCGTAGACCACAAGAGCGCCCGACTGAGTCTCGATGCTCTCGAAGCCCTCCTTCTTCCCGACGGCCTCGAGCGCGGCGTAGGCCTTCGTGCCCGGGTACGTGCCGACCGTCAGGAAGCGCGGCTGCGCGTCGCCGACGTCCGCCTTCGGCGTCAGGTAGCGAACGAAGTAGCGCCCGCCGCTGGTTCGCGTCACCTCGTAGCGGCGGTTGGGCAGCGGGCCGGCCCAGTACACGGGCCTCCCCTGGGCGCGACCGAAGGCGCGCAGGTCAGCTTCGGGCATCACCGTCGGCACGCCTGCCTTGACGGTGACCGACGACGACTTGTCGTCGTCGCCGCCCTTGGTCACGAGCCATGTGACGAGCCCGACGACGGCTATCAGTCCCACTATCAGCCATACGAGCCGCGCTGAGTTGGAGGACTTGCGGGGGCTCGCGGGCGGGGCGGGAGTTGTCGGCTGAGTGGTCATCGCGCGCGCACCTTATCCCGCCGCCCGGCGGAGTCCGCGGTCCCCGACAGGGCTCCCGCGGGCGCCGCGGAACGGGCTTTCCCCCGCTCCGACGAGAAAAGAGCGCTCGTCGGCCGAGCCGCGCGGCGTACTATTCGCGCATGGCGACGACCCCGCGCCGCGAGTCGATCGCGGCCGACTTCGACGAATGGCGCGCGGCCCACGAATCGGCATCCGAGCGCGACGCGTCCTTCACGACGTTGTCGGGTGTCCCCGTCGCGCCGCTCTACACCGAGCGTGATCTGCCCGAATCCGAGCAGATCGGGCTGCCGGGCTCGTCTCCCTTCACGCGCGGCGTGTACCCGTCGATGTATCGCGGGCGGCTGTGGACGATGCGCCAGTTCGCCGGCTTCGGCACCGCGGAGGAGACCAACGAGCGCTTCCGCTACCTGCTCGACCACGGTCAGACCGGGCTCAGCACGGCGTTCGACATGCCGAGCCTGATGGGCCACGACTCCGACCATCCGCGCTCGCTCGGTGAGGTCGGCCGCGAGGGCGTCGCCGTCGACACGCTCGACGACATGGAGACGCTGTTCCGGCGGGATCGACCTCGGCGACGTCAGCGTCTCGATGACGATCAACGCGCCGGCGGCGATCATGCTCGCCTTCTACGTCGTCGCCGCCGAGCGCCAGCGGCGATGCCCGCGGATCGGCTGGCCGGGACGATCCAGGCCGACATCCTCAAGGAGTACATCGCGCAGAAGGAGTGGTGCTTCCCGATCGACCCGGCGATGCGCCTGCTCGGCGACATGATCGAGTGGTGCTCGCAGCAGATGCCGCGCTGGCACCCGGTCCGCATCTCCGGCTACCACATCCGCGAGGCCGGATCGACGGCGGCGCAGGAGCTCGCGTTCACGCTCAAGGACGGCTTCACCTACGTCGAGCAGGCGATCGAGCGCGGGCTCGACGTCGACGACTTCGCGCCGCGCCTGAGCTTCTTCTTCAACGCGCAGATCGACTTCTTCGAGGAGATCGCCAAGTACCGCGCGGCGCGCCGGATCTGGGCGCGCGAGCTGCGCGACACGCTACGGCGCGAAGAACCGAGCGCTCGTGGCTGATGCGCTTCCACACGCAGACCGCCGGCGTGTCGCCTCACCGCCCAGCAGCCGCTCAACAACATCACGCGCACGGCGATCGAGGCGCTCGCCGGCGTGCTCGGCGGCACGCAGTCGCTGCACACCAACTGCTACGACGAGGCGCTCGCGCTGCCGACCGAGGACGCGGTGCGGATCGCGCTGCGCACGCAGCAGATCATCGCGCACGAGACGGGCGTGGCGAACACGATCGACCCGCTCGGCGGCTCCTACTTCGTCGAGGCGCTGACCGACGAGCTCGAGGCGCAGGCCTACGACTACTTCCGCCGCATCGACGAGCTCGGCGGGATGGTCGAGGCCGTCAAGCAGAACTTCCCGCAGCGCGAGATCGCCGACGCGAGCTACGAGCTGCAGCAGGAGATCGACGCACGACGGCGCATCGTCGTCGGAGTCAACGCCTTCACCGAGGGCGACGACGAGCTGACGCCGACGCTGAAGATCGACCCTGC
The DNA here is from genome assembly GCA_963714935.1 of uncultured Actinomycetes bacterium. GTDB lineage: Bacteria > Actinomycetota > Thermoleophilia > Solirubrobacterales > Solirubrobacteraceae > F1-60-MAGs163. The sequence goes on along the minus strand of CAVQQA010000001.1, from coordinate 669,187 downwards.
ACTCGAGCGCAAGCAGATCGACCGTCTCCACGGCGTTCGCGCCCGCCGCGACGGCGCTGCCGTCGAGGCGCCGTCTGGCCGAGCTGCGCGCGGCTGCGGCGGGCGAGGCGCAACCTGATGCCGATTCTGCTCGACTGCGCACGCGCGCACGCCAGCGAAGGCGAGATCAGTCGACGCGCTGCAGCAGGTCTGGGGCGACTACACCGAGACGCCCGTCTTCTAGCGGCGCCTCCGCAACCGGCGCCGCGCCGGACGCGGGTGCTTCCATTCGCGGACATCGTCGGCACGCCGGTTCCGCAGCCTCGCCTTTGCTTCTCATGCACCGCAAGCTGATCGCATCCGTCACGGTTCTCGCGGCCTCGCTGGCCCTCGTTCAGCCGGCACCGGCCGCGCCGGCCGACGAGCCCGTCGCAGCAGCGGCCCGCAAGGCCAAGCTGAAGCCGCGGACAGTGAAGCTGAAGGACTCCTATTTCTCGCCCTCGTCGATCTCCGCGAAGAAGAAGGCGAAGCTGCGGTTCGTGTGGGCGGGCAGGCTGGTTCACAACCTCGTCGGCCGAAGGATCCCCAGGAAGTACGCGCGTGCCAAGAGGCGTCACCGGCGGGTGACGAGGACATACGGGCGCGGCGTCTACAGGTTCAGCTGCACGATCCACCCGGGCATGGACTTCAAGCTGCGCGTCAGGTAGCGGGTCAGCGGGCGGGGCGCCGCGCGCTGGAACCGACATGGAGGCCGCGCGGCAAGTCGCTTCACGGCGCGACGGACTACCATTCCGCGCCGGCGTCCTGGCGGCGGCTCTCCGCGCCGGCGCCCGTCATCCATGACCACCGCTCCGACACAGAAGATCCGCGTCGTCGTGGCCAAGCCCGGCCTCGACGGCCACGACCGCGGCGCGAAGATCATCGCGCGCGCGCTGCGCGACGCCGGCATGGAGGTCATCTACACCGGTCTGCACCAGACGCCCGAGCAGATCGTCGAGACGGTGATCCAGGAGGACGCCGACGCCGTCGGCCTGTCGATCCTGTCCGGCGCGCACATGACGCTCGTCCCGCGCGTCGTCGAGCTGCTGAAGCGAGCAGGGCGATCGAGCGACGTCCTCGTCACCGTCGGCGGCACGATCCCCGCCGACGACATCCCCGAGCTCGAGCGCCTCGGCGTCGCCGCGGTCTTCACGCCCGGCGCTCCCACGCAGGCCATCATCGACTTCATCCGAGGGTGCGGTAGACCAGCGGGCACCCCGCTGAAACGCCGCGACCACCGCGAATCGCGGTGCCGCAGCAACGACTGCCTCGGTGCCCGATTGACTAGTCAGTCAACCACGTCGGTACACTCCGAACGTCCGTTTGCCACAGGAGGCCCGAAGTGAAGATCTGCGTCCTGGTCAAAGAGGTGCCAGACGCCGCAGTCCAGAAGCGCATCGACCCGTCAACGGGGCGCATGGACCGAAGCGGTGAGAAGAACCTCAACCCGTATGACACCCACGCCATCGAGGCGGCCATGCAGCTCAAGGAGAGCGGTGCGCTGCCGGTCGAGGAGATCGTCGCCGTGTCGATGGGCCCGGAGTCCGCCGTGCGCGCGCTCCACAAGGCCGTCTCGCTCGGCGCCGACCGCTCGGTCCACCTGACCGACGACGGCGCTCGCCGGCTCCGACGTCGCCGCGACCGGCTACGCGCTCGCGCAGACTCTGAGCCGCGAGAGCCCCGACCTCGTCCTGCTCGGTCAGCAGTCCGACGACGGCGAGTGCTACACGATCGGCGCCGTCGTGGCCGACCACCTGCGGATGCCGTCGCTGACGCAGGTCATCAAGATCGACGTCGAGGACGGCGCCGCTGCGCGCCGAGCGTCAGGCCGAGTACGGCTACGACACGGTCAAGGTCGCAGCTGCCCGCCGTGATCTCCGTCGGCGACGCGATCAACGAGCCGCGCTACCCGTCGCTCAAGGCGATCATGGGCGCCAAGAAGAAGCCGCTCGACACCGTCGCGCGCGCTGACGTCGAGATCGACGCATCGAAGGTCGGCGGCGACAACTCCGCCGCGCAATGGGTCGGCTCCAAGCAGCCGCCCCAGAAGGCCGCCGGGCCTGATCATCGAGGACGAGGACACCGACGAGACGGTCGAGAAGATCGTCGCCTGGCTCGACGAGAGGAAGCTCATCTAGGCCCCGGAAAGGACTGAAAGCAGCCATGGGCAACATCCTGGTCTACGCGCTCCACTACGAGGGCGCGATCAACAAGAACTCGCTCGGCGCCGTCTCCGAGGGCGCCGAGCTCGCCTCCGAGATCGGCGGCGAGTGCCACGCGATCCTCGTCGGCGAGGGCATCCCCGACGATCTCTGCGCCTCGCTCGGCGCCTACGGCGCAGCCAAGATGCTCCGCGCCGACGCGCCCGAAGGGCCTCGCGCAGCCGGTCGTCGACGCGATGGCGGCGGCGATCGAGTCGGGCGGCTACGACTACGCGCTGTTCGGCGGCGGCCTGCTCGGCTTCGAGATCGGCGCCGGTCTGGCCGCCCGCCTCGAGCGCCGGCGTCGCGATGGAGGTCACCGCGGTCCGCGTCGAAGGACGGCAAGCTCGTCGCCGAGCGCCCGATCCTCGGCGACTCGGCGATCTCCGAGATCAACTTCCGCAGCGCGGTCGGGCATCATCATCGGCCGCCTCAACGCGTTCGAGATCCAGCAGGGCGGCTCGGGCTCTGCGGCCGTCGAGGACCTCGACGGTCGAGCTGCGCCGACTTCTCGACGCAAGGCGACGATGATCCAGCGCGGCGAGCAGCGCGGCGCCGACGTCGACATCGAGGGCGCCGACGTCCTCGATCGCCGGCGGCCGCGGCCTCGGCGCCGCCGAGGGCTTCCAGCTCTGCCGAGGATCTCGCCGCCGCGTTCGGCGGCAAGTCCGCCGTCGCCGCGACCCGCGCGGTCGTCGACGCGGGCTGGTTCCCGTACGCGGGCCAGATCGGCCAGACCGGCAAGACGGTCGCGCCGAAGCTCTACCTCGCGGCCGGCATCTCCGGCGCGATCCAGCACAAGGTCGGCATGCAGAACTCCGAGAACATCGTCGCGATCAACAAGGACTCGAACGCGCCGATCTTCGAGTTCAGCGACCTCGGCATCGTGGGCGATCTCAACAAGATCCTGCCCAAGCTGACCGAGGCCGTGAAGGCGAAGAAGGGCAGCTGAGCACGATGGCGTCAGCGAACGGCAACGGGCACGCCGTCCCGCGCGGCGTTCCCGCCGCCGGTCGACTCGCCCGGCGAGTTCGTCAAGCGCGAGCTCGACCCGGAGGACGAGCGCATCGAGGTCGGCGTCGCGATCGTCGGCGGCGGCACCGCCGGGCTGGCCTGCGCGAACCGCCTGCTGCAGCTGCTGGCCGACGACCCCGAGACGCTCGAGCGTCTCGGCGAGGTGCCCGGTCGCGGTCATCGAGAAGGCCAAGACCTGCGGCGGCCACAACCTCTCCGGCGCCGTCATGCGGCCCGGCGCGCTCGAGGAGCTGTTCCCCGACATGACGCGCGAGCAGTGGCGCGAGCAGGGCTTCGCCTTCGGCGAGGTCGAGAAGGAGGCCGTCTACCTGCTCCCGAACTCCAGGACGAAGCGTCCGGATCCCGCCCGCCGCCGCCGTTCAAGAACCACGGCAACGAGGTCGATCTCGGTCGCAGCGCTGTGCCGCTACCATGCAGGCCCAGGCCGAGGAGGCCGGCGCCTACGTGCTGACCGAGACCTCGGCGACCCAGCTGCTCGTCGAGGACGGCGTCGTGCGTCGGCGTGCGCTCCGGCGACAAGGGCCGCGGCAAGGAGGGCGAGCCGCTCGGCAACTTCGAGCCCGGCACCGACGTCACCGCTCAGGCGACGGTGCTCGCCGAGGGCTGCTGGGGCAGCCTCACCGGCGCCGCGATCCGCGAGTTCGACCTCGGCGACGACCGCGAGCCGCAGGTCTGGGAGCTCGGCGTCAAGGAGGTCTGGAAGGTCAAGAAGCCGCTCGACCGCGTGATCCACACGATCGGGGCTGGCCGCTCAAGATCTCCGCGAAGTACCACCAGATCGGCGGCATCGTGGATCTACCCGATGAAGGACGAGAAGACCGGCGACGACCTCGTCTCGATCGGCTTCGTCGTCGACCTCGACTACGCCGACGCGACCACCTCGGCGCACGACCTGCTCCAGCTCTTCAAGACGCACCCGCTGGTCAAGAAGATCCTCGAGGGCGGCGAGCGCGTCGCCTGGGGCGCGAAGGCGATCCCGGCCGGCGGCTACTGGGCGATGCCCAAGCTCTCGATGCCCGGCGCCGTGATCGTCGGCGACGCCGGCGGCCTCGTGAACCTCGCGGCGCTCAAGGGCGTCCACTTCGCGATCAAGTCCGGCATGCTCGCCGGCCGAGACGATCTACGAGTCGCTCAAGCGCGGCCAGCAGACGCCTCGAGCCCTACGAGGACGCCGTCGAGGAGCTCGTTCATCGGCAAGGACCTCTACGAGGTGCGCAACATTCGCCAGCCGTTCTCCAAGGGTCTCATCAAGGGCGGGCCGCTGGTCAACCTGATGATCGCCACCAAGGGCACGCTTCCCCGGCGGGCGCTGGGCGCTGCACCGCAACGACGACCAGCCGATGTTCGTCGGCAAGAGCGCAGGACTCGTACCCCAAGCCCGACGGCAAGTACACGTTCGACAAGCTCTCGAGCGTCTTCATCACCGGCAACGCAGACACGCGACGACGCCCCGAACCACATCCGCGTGCAGAAGAACGTCCCGCGCGAGATCGCCGAGACCTGGAGGCTGGATGTGCCCGGCCGGCGTCTACGAGATCCCCGATGACGCGCCGCAGACCGGTGACGTCGACGTGATCGTCAACTACACGAACTGCGTGCAGTGCGGCGCGATCACCGCCAAGGGCGGTCGCCTCACCACCCCTGAGGGTGGCGACGGCCCGCTCTACCAGATCACCTGACCGGCGTGCAGGGCCGGGACTGCCGCCGAGGCTGTCCCGGCTCGCTACGGTTTGTGGCTGAATCTCGCGCGCATGGCGCAACAACGGCGCCTGTCGCGTGTTCCCGAGAGTGATGAACCGCGCAAGGAAGCTGATCGTTCCGATTTCCGCTGCCGCTCTGCTGGCGGGTCTCGCTGTGCCGGCGCTCGGAGCGCCGCGCGGAAGCGACGTGCCCGTCGCGCAGAGCTCCAAGAAGCCCAGGCTGGGCGCAAAGCTCGAGGCATGCGGCGCGGACGGCTACGCGACGTTCACCGGCACGATGCCGGCGCGCCGCGCGTCTCGACGCATGGAAATGCGCTTCGACCTCCAGCAGCGGGTGGAGCGCAAGAACCGCAAGGGCCGCAAAGCCAAGCGCTGGGTCACCGTGAAGGACGTACCGAGCTTCGGCGTCTGGGACAGCGCTGAGGCCGGCGTCCCCGGGTTCATAGTTCGCAAGCGGGTCGGTGGCCTCGAGCCCGGGACCGTCATGCGCGCCGTCGTCCGTTTCCGCTGGCGCAATACGCGCGGGCGGATCGCGCGCCGCGCGAAGCGCACGACGAAGAAGTGCAGCCTGACCGAGAATCGCCCTGACCTGCGAATCGGCAGTCCCAACGTGATCCGCGGAGATCGCGAGGGCGCGCCCTGGACGTATCGCGTGCTCGTGTCCAACAGGGGCAAGGGCGATGCCGGAGCGTTCGACGTCGCGCTGACGCTCGGAGGGGCCGTCGTCGCTCGGCAGCGCGTCTCCTCGCTCGCCGCGCGGGAGCGTCTGGTGGTCGCGATGAGCGCTCCCCGCTGTGAGCCCGGCTCCGGCGTTCAGTTCACGGTTGACTCCGCCAACGAGGTCTCCGAGTCGCGTGAGGGCAACAACGACCTCCAGCGTCGCTGCGCCCGCCGCTGAGCGGCGACCGCGGAACCCTCACGCCCGGACCCGCGTCGTGACCGTCCTCGACCCGGCTAGAATCGCGCTCAGCATGAAGACCGAGATCCATCCGGAGTACGTCGCGGCCCACGTGCGCTGCTCGTGCGGCAACGAATTCACGACGCGCTCGACGCAGGACGAGATCCACGTCGAGATCTGCTCCAAGTGCCACCCGTTCTACACCGGCAAGCAGAAGCTCGTCGACACCGGCGGTCGCGTCGAACGGTTCCGTCGCCGCGCCGCAAAGCGCCAGGCCGGCGCGTCGAGCTGACGGCCGACCGCTCGTGGCGACCGCCGAGCGTCCGCCGGACTCGCCGAACCTCGCAACCGTCGATGAGGCCGGGGGGTGGGTCGCCACCCGTGACGCGCCGGTAGGCGGTCAGGCCGTCCTCGAGGGCGTCATGATGCGCGGCGTCCGCAACTGGGCGGTCGCGGTGCGCAGGCCGTCGCCCGACCAGCTCGACGGTGAGGGCGTGCGGGCGGACTTGAACGACCCGCCGCGCGGCGAGATCGCGGTTGAGTCGTTCCCCGTGAAGACGGTGATGAAGCGCCACCGCGTGCTGCGCCTGCCGGTCATCCGGGGCGTCATCGCGCTGGGCGAATCACTGGGCATCGGATTCAAGGCGCTGGGCATCTCCGCCAACGCTCAGATGCCGGAGGAGGAGGAGCCGATCTCCGGAGGCTTGTGGATCGCCACGATCGTTTTCGCACTTGCGCTCTCGGTCGGGCTGTTCTTCATCGTCCCGGTGACGCTCACGAACCTGATCAAGGACGAGCTCGGTTCCGCGGTGCTGTTCTGGATCGTTGAGGGCATCCTGCGGACGCTGATCTTCCTCGGTTACCTCGTGCTGATCTCGCGATTGCGCGACCTGCGACGTGTCTTCGAGTACCACGGCGCCGAACACAAGACGATCTCCTGCTACGAGGCCGGGCTCGACCTGACGCCCGAGAACGCGCAACGCTTCTCGCGCCTGCATCCGCGCTGCGGCACCAGCTTCCTGCTGATCGTCATGATCGTCGCGATCTTCGTCTTCTCGCCGCTCGGGCTGATGCCCTGGTGGGCGCTGATCGTGAGCCGCATCGTCGGTATCCCGCTGATCATCGGCATCTCGTTCGAGCTGATCAAGCTCGCCGGCAAGCACCGCCGAAAGCGCTGGGTCAAGGCGCTGATCTGGCCCGGGATGAAGCTCCAGCTGCTCACCACGCGCGAGCCCGACCTCACCCAACTCGCAGTCGCGATCGCCGCGATGGAGTCCGTCCTGGAGCAGGAGACGGACGAGTACTCCGACGAGGATCTCGTCGGAGTGGAGATAGCCGCCTGACCTGAGCGGATCTCGCGGCGCCTGGCGGTGTCCTCGGTCGCTCGCGTGCTGGCGCACGCCACGCTCCCTGCGTCCTGGCCAGGCGCCACGATCTCTCGCTCGGAGCACCCGAGGTGGCTTCTGCGAAGTTCGGCCGTGGCGGTACTCTCGACTGCTCTGATGATCGAGTCCCTGGTGGAGCAGATCGAGGCGAGGTTCGCCGAGCTCTCGGCTCAGATCGTCGATCCGGCGGTGATCGGGGACCGGCACCGCTACGCGGAGGCCGGGCGTGAGTACCGTCGCCTGGAGTCGGCGGCGAAGCTTGCGGAGGAGTGGCGGCGGGCGACCGATGACGCCGCCGGTGCCCAGGAGCTGATCGACGAGGGCGACGACGATCCCGAGGTGCGTGACCTGCTCGGCGCGTCGCGCGAGCGGATCGAGGCGCTGGAGGAGGAGATCCGTCTCGCGATGGTCGAGACCGATCCGAACGACGACAAGAACGTCATCGTGGAGATCCAGGGCGGAGCCGGCGGCGAAGAGGCCGGGATCTGGGCCGGCGACCTCTATCGCATGCTCTCCAAGTACGCCGAACGGCGCGGCCTGACTCCTGAGGCGCTCGAGGAGGGAGAGGGCAAGTACACGCTCGCCATCAAGGGCGACGGCGCCTACTCGATCTTCAAGTACGAGGGCGGGACCCACCGCGTCCAGCGCGTCCCGGTCACGGAGTCGCAGGGCCGCATCCACACGAGCACGGCGACGGTCGCGGTGCTGCCGGAGGCGGAGGACGTCGACGTCCACATCGACCCGGGCGACCTCCAGATCGACGTCTACCGCTCGTCAGGGCCCGGCGGGCAGTCCGTCAACACGACTGACTCTGCCGTGCGGATCACGCACAAGCCGAGCGGGGTCGTCGTCTCGATGCAGGACGAGAAGAGCCAGCTTCAGAACCGTGAGAAGGCGCTGCGCGTCCTGCGCGCGCGGCTCTACGAGCGCGCCCTCGCAGAGCAGCAGGCGGAGCTGGCCGCCGATCGCCGCGCGCAGGTCGGAACCGGCGATCGCGCCGAGAAGATCCGCACCTACAACTACCCCGAGCGCCGCGTGACAGACCACCGCGTGAAGGTCACCGTGCACGACCTGGAGAGGGTGCTCGAGGGCGATCTCGATGACTTCACGGCGGCGCTCGAGGCCGACGAGAAGCGCCGGCGACTGCTCGCGCAGGCCGAGAAGGCCTGACGGATCATTCCGGATGCGGGGGCCCGGCCGATGAGTCCTCAAGCGGCCCGCAGAGCGGGCGTCGCCGTACGCGATGCGCTCGACTCGGCCCAGGTGGCGATCTCCGCATCCGGCAGCACGACGCCCCGGCTCGACGCCGAGTTGCTGCTCGCGCACGCCCTCGGCGTTGGTCGCAGCGCGCTGTTCATGAATCCCGACGCGACGGTCGAGGGGCCGGCGATCCGTGCCTACCAGCAACTCGTACGCCGGCGTGCGGCCGATCACGAGCCCGTCGCCTACCTGCTCGGCCGGAAGGGCTTTCGCCACATCGAGCTGGAGGTCGACGCGCGCGTTCTGGTGCCGCGGCCCGAGACCGAGTTGCTCGTCGAGATCGGCCTGCGGCTGCCATCGCGGGCGCGCGTGCTCGATCTCGGAACCGGCAGCGGGGCGGTCGCGCTGGCGCTCAAGCAGGAGCGGCCGGACCTTCAGGTGACCGGCGCTGACGTCGACGGAGATGCACTCGCTGTCGCAAAGCTGAATCGCGAGCGGCTGGGCCTCGACGTCGATCTCGTGCAGGCGGACCTGCTCGACGGGCTGGGCCGGGACTGGGACGCGGTGCTGTCCAACCCCCCGTACGTCGCGGAGCACGACGCGCCGGCTCTGGCGCCCGACGTGCTGCGGCACGAGCCGCGCGGCGCGCTGTTTCGCGGGCGCAGACGGGCTCGACCTGATCCGCCGGCTGGTCCCGGCGGTCGCCGCCACCCGGGCCGAGTTGCTCGCGGTCGAGGTCGGGGAGGGGCAGGCGGCGGCTGTCTGCGATCTCATGGACGCGGCCGGCTTCGGCGCCGCGGCCCCGGAGCGCGACCTCGCCGGGATCGAGCGCGTGGTCGTCGGCAGGCGCGCTCCGGTGTGAACGCGGTGGCGATCACGCCCGAGCAGGCTCGCGCCTTCGTGAGCTGCATCGACGCCGGGGGCGTGGTCCTGTTCCCCGCGGACACCGTCTACGGGCTCGGTTGCGACGCAGGCAGTGAGGCCGCGACCGAGCGGCTCTATGCGCTCAAAGGTCGTAGGCCAGACAAGCCGAGCGCCGTGCTGTTCTTCTCGCTCGCCCCTGCGCTCGAGGCCCTCCCCGAGCTCGGTGAGCGCACCCGCGCGGCGCTGGAGTCGCTGCTCCCGGGAGGCGTGACGCTGCTGCTGCCGAATACGACTCGTCGCTTTCCGCTCGCCTGCGGTCCCGACCCGCTGACGCTCGGTCTGCGTGTTCCGGCGCTGCCTCCGTCGCTGCAAGCGCTGCACGCGGTCGGCCGGCCCGTCCTCCAGTCGAGCGCCAACCTCGCGGGGGGCGCTGACGCGCGCCGTTTGGGCGACGTTGACGCCGCGCTGCGCCGCGGCGCGGACCTCGTCCTCGATGGCGGCGAGCTGCCCGGGATCGCCTCGACCGTCGTCGATCTGCGCGAGTACGAGGATGGCGGTACGTGGAGGATCCTGCGCGAGGGCGCGGTGACGGCGGGCGAGGTCGCGCAGGCCGTCGAGTAGCGTTCTCCCGATGCAGGAGGCGGCATTCGTCACGGGGGGATCCGGCTTCATCGGCGGTGCGCTCGTGCGCAGACTCGTCGCAGACGGCTGGCGCGTGAGCGCCCTGGCGCGCAGCGACGCCTCGGCGCGGGTCGTCGCCGGCCACGGCGCCGAGGTGGTGCGCGGCGATCTCGACGACGTCGCCGCGATGACCGCCGGCATGCGCGGCTGCGCGCTGGCGTTCCACTGCGCGGCGACGCTGGGGGCGTTCGGCGATCGCAAGTCGTTCGAGCGCGGAAACGTCCAGGGAACGCGCAACGTCCTGGGCGCGGCGAGGCGAGCGGGTGTGCGGCGTGTCGTGCACGTCGGCACGGAGGCCGCGCTGCTTGCAGGCCAGCCGCTCGTGTACGTCGATGAGACCGCGCCGCTGCGTCCCGATTCGCGCGCGCTGTACAGCTCGACGAAGGCTCAGGCCGAGCAGGTGGTGATCGCCGCCGCTGACGACACTCTCGAGACCGTCGTGATCAGGCCGCGCCTGGTGTGGGGGCCGGGTGACACGACGATCGCTCCCTCACTGGTGGATCTCGTGCGCAGGGGGCGCTTCGCCTGGATCGGCGGCGGCCACCACCTGACCTCGACGACGCACGTCGACAACGTCGTCGAGGGGCTGGTGCTGGCGGCCGAGCGTGGCCGGAGCGGTACGGCCTACTTCGTGACGGACGGCGAGCCGATCGAGTTCCGCGAGTTCGTGACGCGCCTGCTGGCGACGCAGGGCGTGACGCCGCCGGACCGCAACCTGAAGCCGGCGTTGGCGCGGGTCGTGGCGGGGACCGGTGAGCTGCTCTGGTCAGCGCTCCCGCTGCCCGGCGAGCCGCCGATCACGCGGCTGGGGCTTTGGCTCTCCTCGCTCGAGGCGACGATCGACACCTCGCGAGCACGCGAACAGCTCGGATACGAGCCCGTGCGATCGCTCGATGAGGGGATGGAGGACCTGGCGCGGGCGGAGGCGGGCGCCGGCGCTGTGGCATGAGAGCCGGAATCACACCGGGAGGCGCAGGGTCGTGAGAATCGCGGTCGGGTCGGATCACGCCGGTTTCGAGATCAAGCAGCACGTGAAGGCGACGCTCCAGGCCGCGGGCCACGAGGTCGTCGACGTCGGCACCGACTCGCCCGAGTCGGTCGACTACCCGGACTTCGCCGCTCAGGCAGCCGAGCTGGTCGCGCGCGGCGACGCCGACCGCGGCGTACTCGCGTGCGGCTCGGGCAACGGCGTGGCGATCGTCGCCAACAAGGTTCACGGCATCCGCGCCGTCAATGCACACGATGTCGACGAGGCCGAGATGGCGCGCCGCCACAACAACGCCAACGTCGTGACCCTCGCCGGCACGCGGCTGGCCCCCGGTGATGCCGACGCGATCGTGGCCGCATTTCTTCAGGCCGAGTTCGAGGGCGGCCGTCATGCACGTCGCGTCGATCGGATCGGGCAGCTGGAGAACTGCTGAACGGCGCCGGCCGAACGCCCGGCGCCCCGCAGGGGTTGCTACCGTCGCCCGCGATGCACGACCTGCCCGCCGACTACTTCAACCGGCCGCTCGCCGACGTGGATCCGCAGATCGCGGAAGTGCTCGCGAAGGAGCTCGAACGTCAGCAGCGGACGCTCGAGATGATCGCCTCGGAGAACTTCGTTCCGCAGTCGATCCTCGAGTGCCAGGGCAGCGTGCTGACCAACAAGTACGCCGAGGGCTACCCCGGCAGGCGCTACTACGGCGGATGCGAGTTCGTCGACATAGCAGAGGAACTGGCGATCGGCAGGGCGAAGGAGCTGTTCGGCGCCGAGCATGCCAACGTCCAGCCGCACGCCGGCGCGCAGACCAACTCCGCCGTCTACCACGCGCTGCTCGATCCGGGCGATCGCATCATGGGCCTGGCCCTGCCGCACGGCGGTCACCTCAGCCACGGCATGAAGCTCAACGTCTCGGGCAAGCTCTACGACGTCGTGGCCTACGAGGTCAGCCCCGACACGAACCTGATCGACATGGACGACGTCGAGCGCGTCGCCAAGGAGACCCGGCCCAAGCTGATCATCGCCGGCTGGTCGGCGTACTCGCGCCATCTGGACTTCGCGCGCTTTCGCGAGATCTCCGACGAGGTCGGGGCGTACCTGCTCGTCGACATGGCGCACTTCGCCGGGCTCGTCGCGGGCGGCGTGCACCCCAACCCCGTGCCGCACGCCGACGTCGTCACGACGACGATCCACAAGACGCTCGGTGGTGCGCGCGGCGGGATGATCCTCTGCAAGGAGGAGTACGCCAAGAAGATCAACTCGGCGGTCTTCCCGGGGCAGCAGGGCGGGCCGCTGATGCACGTCATCGCGGGTAAGGCGGTGGCGCTCGGGATCGCGCAGACGGAGGCCTTCCGCGAGCGCCAGCGCCGCACCGTCACAGGTGCCCAGGCCGTCGCTGCGGCGCTGCTCGGCGCCGGTCATGGCGTCAACGTCCTGACCGGCGGCACCGATGTCCACCTCGCGCTCGTGGACCTGCGCGAGTCGGAGATCGACGGTCAGCAGTCCGAGGACCGACTGCACGACATCGGGATCACCGTCAACCGCAACGCCGTCCCCTTCGATCCGCGTCCGCCGATGGTCACGAGCGGTCTGCGCGTGGGAACGAGCGCGCTGGCGACCAGAGGACTCCAGGTCGAGGACTTCGCCGAGGTCGGCGAGATCATCGCCACGGCGCTGACGCCGGACTTCGATGTGCGCCGCGGCGACCTGACCGAGCGCGTGACCGCTATAGCGGACCGCTTTCCGCTCTACGAGCACCTGTCGGCGCCCGCCGCCGTCTGACCCGGGTCGGGGCGCCGTTTCCCATCGGGCGCGGCATTAGGCTCCTGCACGGATGGACGAGCAGGACGCGATCCTCGGCTTCGCCACGGCGTTCGTGCTGGCGGCGCTGCTGACGCCCCTTGCGGCGCGGTTCGCGGTCGCAGTCGGTGCCGTCGACCGCCCCCGCGACCGGGGACTGGCCACAGGCGAGACGCCGCTGCTCGGAGGGCTGGCGATCCTGGCCGGGGTGCTCGTCGCGAGCGCGCTCTTCCTCAACCTCGGCGGCGACATCGGTGAGCGCATGCAGGGCATCCTGGCCGGTGGCGTGCTGATCGCGCTGGTCGGTGCGCTGGACGATCGCTTCGACCTTGCCCCTGCGGTCAAGCTGCTCGGCCAGATCGCCGCCGCGGCGATTCCCGTCGCCGCAGGGGTCGAGGTCACGAACATCACGCTGCCGTTCGTCGGAGCAGTGGATCTGGGCGACGCCGGCGCGCCGCTCACCGTGCTCGGCCTCGTCTTCGTGATGAACGTCGTCAACTTCTCGGACGGAATCGATGGGCTGGCCGCGGGCGTCTGCGCGATCAGCGCGATCGCGTTCTCCGTCATCGCGTTCGACCTCGAGCGCGGGACCGCGGCGACGCTCGCGGCCATCACCGCCGGCGGCGCTGCCGGCTTCCTGGTCCACAACTTCCCGCCGGCGAAGGTCTTCATGGGAGACACGGGCGCCAACCTGCTCGGGCTGCTGCTGGGCTGCGTGGCCGTCGAGGGCGCGGTCAAGACGCAGGCGATCCTGGCGCTGGTCTTTCCCCTGGTGGTGCTCGCCGTGCCGTTCCTCGACACGGCGTTCGTCGTGCTGAAGCGGATGAAGTACGGACGGCCCGTATATGTGGCCGACCAGAACCACTTCCACCACCGGTTCGACCGCATCGGATTCAGCCGTCGGCGTACGGTCCTCTACCTGTACGCGTGGACGATCGGCGTCGCCGCGTTCGCGGTCGCCCTGCGCTTCGTGCCGTACTCGCAGGATGGCGGTGTGCTCAACCTCGGCTGGTCGATCGTGATGGTGCTGATCGGGCTGCTGGTTCTCGCCGCGAGCGTCTACCTGGTGTATGTGCTGGAGATCCTCAAGTTCAGGCGCCTGCGCGAGAGCCGCCTGCGCCGAGACCGCGGCCGCGTCACCGAGCGCGAGATCGACGCCGACGTCGAGCAGCGGCTCGAAACCGGCCAGTTCGACGCGATCCGACCCGACGACCTGGCTCAGACGCCGCCGTAGACGGCGCGAACCCAGATTCCGGTCAGCGAATCGACGAGATCGTCCTGCTCGAGCGGTCGGTCCTGCACCAGCTGCTGATAGAGCGTGCGCTCGGTCATCCAGGTCAGCGCGAACGCGGTCGCGCGGGCACCTGCGGCGACTGCGTGGCCGCCGGCCTGCTCCTGCTCGATGCGCCGTTGGGTCGCGTCCACGAAGCGGCCGATGGTGGAGCGCCAGAACACCGCCACCTCCTCGTCGTAGGTCGAGACCTCGACGACCGCGCGCAGCAGCACTCCGTGCTCCCGGTACAGGCCGGCGATGTTCGCCAATGCCACGCGCAGCTCGCCCTCAGGGTCCTGCTCGCTGGAGAACCAGGCGTCGGCCTCCTCGAACAGCAGCGCATTGACCTCCTCGGTCAGGCGCATCAGCAGCTCGCGCTTGTCGGCGAAGTAGAAGTAGAAGGCGGTGCGCGAGATCCCGGCGCGCTTGGCGATTCGCTCGACCCCCAGGTCTGCGAACGACGTTCCCTCCGCGAGCAGCTGCTCGGTCGCGTGCAGCACGGTCTCCTGGACGGCCGCGCGCTTCGCGGTGGTCGGCTGCTCTCGCCGGTCAGTGGACGCCACGGGCGGCAGCCTACGCCCTCACGCCGCGCTCTCGTCATGGCGGGCATAGATGCCGATAACGATCGGGTGACCGCTTGCTCCCGCAATTGGCACATGGAAACACCATTTGGGTGTACCTTTTGCAGTGGTTCGGGAGGGAGTACCAGTGATCTTTGAGGGTCCGCGTATGGGCGCCGAGGCGCTCTCGCTGCTGACGAGTCCGCTGTTCCGGGGACAGGAGGTCCCGCGCGGTGCCGGTCGCCCCGTGATGCTGGTGCCCGGTTTCATGGCCGGCGACAACAGCCTCGCCGTGCTGAACGGCTGGCTGAGGCGGCAGGGGTTCCGCGTCCACGGCTCGGGGATCAGCCGCAACGTTGAGTGCTCGGAAAAGGCGATCGGGCGGCTCAGCGAGCGCGTCCGGGAGCTTCACGAGCGCTATGAGCAGCCTGTGGCCGTGATCGGCCACAGTCGCGGCGGGACCTACGGCCGCGTGCTCGCCGTGAGGCACCCCGAGATGGTCGACCACGTCATCGCGCTCGGCTCGCCCCTGGTCGCCACCATGGATGACTTCCACCCGCTGCTGCGCTTCAACATCCGCACGCTTCAGGCGCTGCAGAAGCTCGCCGGTGGCGGCCTCATCGCAACCGGTTGCGAGGAGAGCTGGGAAGCCCACAAGTTCGGCCTGGAGAACGTCGGCTGCTGCTACGACTTCTGGGCCGACCTCGAGGACGAGATACCGGCCAGCGTCAGCTTCACGTCGATCTACTCGCGCAGCGACGGCGTCGTGCAGTGGCGGGCCTGCCTGGATCCCGACGCTGCGCACCTGGAGATCGACGGGTCGCACTGCGGCATGGCTGTCAACGGGCGCGTCTTCCGCGCCATCGCCGAGCAGCTCGCGCCAGCCCAGGTGCGCGCCGTGGTCCCGTCTCCCGGCGCCGTCATTTCGCCGGCAGGCGTCGTCGCCACCGGTTAGCCGACGTTCCAGGCGAGGTAGTGAACCCATTCGCTGTCGAGGGCGTCGACCTCGCGCTCGTCGCGCAGTTCGCGTCCGTCCCCGGTCAGCGCGCACGCATCGGCGAACCCGGCTCGCGCGAGCTCACGCAGCTGCTCAGCTGGGCGGATGTAGGCGGTTCGCATCGGTCGCAACCTCAGGCGGTGGTCGTAGAGCGTTGCCCGATCGGCATCACGTGGGCGCCGCGATCTCACGTTGAGAAGCCGGAGCATCGCGGTCCGCGCGACTGCGCGGGCTGCCGGCAGGTACCGGCCGCCGCCGCGCTCAGCCTCTCGCCGGGAGCGCGCGAGGCTCGCCTGGAAGGAGAGCTCTTCGAGCCCGTCGTTGAGGTTGTGCGTCGACAGCGCAAAGACCGCGCCAGGCGCGCACACCCGCCGTATCTCCTCGAGGGCGTGCCGGCGGTCGGCAGGTTCGCCGAGGAGATAGTCCAAGCCGTTGTAGCTGAACAGCACGAAGTCGAATGACCCGGACGCCAGTTGAGGCATGGCGCGGACGTCTGCCACTTCGAAGCGCGCATGGGGCCAGTTCTCGTGTGCGAAGCGTTTTCGGCACGCCAGGATCATCGGCTGGGAGTAGTCACAGCCGACATACCGGCCCGCGAGCGGGGCGAAATGCGCAGTCGTCCGTCCCGCGCCGACGCCGATGTCGAGCATCCGCATGGCTGCGAGACTGCCGCGTAGGCGCTCGAGGATCAGCGACTCTTCCTCGAAGAGGTCATCCAAGGCCCCGTAGCGGGCGACGATTGTCGCGTCCTCCCAGAAGCGCGTGGTTGCTGACACCCGTCGATCGTACGCTCGCTGCGCCGCTGCGCGGCCGGTCATGATGCGCAGGCTTGCCGGACGTTGTGGCCTGATCGTAGCTTCGGGCAACGCGCCCCGGCCGTGGTGAACACGAGTCACGCCGCGGCAAAACACTGTCGACGGGGAGCGCGGCCGTCGGCTTGAATCGGCGACGTGGAAGTCGGCCTGCTCATCGCCATCGCGCTCGCGCTGACCTTCGCGCTGACCAACGGCTTCCACGATGCCGCCAACGCGATCGCGACCCTCGTCGCCACGCGCGGCGCCACGCCGGGCCAGGCGATCGCCGTCTCGTCGGTCTTCAACATGGTCGGTGCCGTCGCGCTCGGCACGGCCGTCGCGGACACGATCGGGAAGATCGTCGAGGTCAGCCCCGACGAAACCGTCGCGACGATCGGCGCGGGGCTGGCCGGCGCAACGGCCTGGAATCTGCTCACCTGGTGGCGTGGCCTGCCCTCCAGCTCCGGGCAGGCGCTCGTCGGCGGACTGGTCGGGGCTGGGGTCGCTGAGGGTGGCTGGGCGGCGATCAACATGGGCGGATTCGACGGCTGGCACCCGGTCGGCCTGATCGGGACGATCGTCGTGCTGCTGGTGTCGCCCGTGATCGGCTTCCTGTTCGGCTTTCTGCTGCTGCGCGCGCTGCGCCGCGTGAGCCGCCGTTTCACCCGCCGCTGGGACCGGCCGCTCGTCGGAACGGAGTGGGCCGCAGCGGCCGCGCTCAGCTACAGCCACGGATCGAACGACGCGCAGAAGTCGATGGGCGTGATCGCCGCCCTGCTCGTCGCGACCGGCGAGACCTCGTCGTTCACGATCCCGCTGTGGGTGAAGCTCGCCACCGGGCTGGCCGTCACGCTCGGAACGGCCCTCGGCGGCTGGCGCATCGTCAAGACGATCGGCACGAAGATCTTCGGCCTCAAGCCGGTGGACTCGCTGGCGAGCCAGTCCGCGTCGACTGCGGTGATCCTCGGCGCGTCGCTGGTCGGCGGGCCGGTCAGCACGACCCAGGTCGTCGCCTCGTCGGTGGTCGGCGTCGGCGGCGGGCGGCGGCGCTGGCGCCACGTGCGCTGGGGCGTCGTGCGCGACATCGGCCTCGCGTGGGTGACGACGATCCCGGCTGCCGCCATCCTTTCGGTTCTGGCCCTCTACACATGGAAGGGAGTTGCTGCGCTGTGAGACGTGTGAAGGCTCGCTGGTTCCTGCCCGAGAGCGGCGACGTGCTCGGCCTGCTCGGCGTGCAGATGCAGGTCACCTTGGGCGGTATGGAGGCCTTCGCGCGATGGGGTGGCGGCGCGATCGCGGACGCCGACGCCGTGCGGACCGCCGAACACGACGCCGATGACTGCAGGCGCGACCTGGCCGCAGCCGTGCGCGAGTCGTTCACGACCCCGCTGGAGCCCGAGGACCTGTTCGAGCTGTCGCGCGGCCTGGACGACGTGATCAACGGTGCGAAGAACACGGTCCGCGAGGCGGACGCACTCTCGATGCCTCCGAACGAGGCCATGGCCGAGATGTGCGCTGAGCTGGCGGAGGGCGTTCAGCGCCTCAGCGGCGCTTTCGCGGCGCTCGGCCATGACCCGGCTTCAGCGACGGTGGAGTCCACGGCCGCGATCAAGGCGCAGCGCAATCTCGAGCGCACCTACCGGGCGGCGATGTCCAAGCTCATCGACAAGGACGACCTGCGCGAGGTGGCCGGTCGTCAGGAGCTCTACCGGCGCCTCGCGCGCATCTCGGACGCGATCGTCGGGGTCGCCGACCGGGTCATGTACGCGACCGTGAAGGAAGGCTGAGGCGGTCGCACGGCCGCGCGCTCAGCCGATCGTGGAGACTGCATCCATGACCGCTCGCGCGCAGGAACCGGAACATGACGTCGTCGTCTTCGGTGCGACGGGATTCGTCGGGCGGCTGACGGCCGAGTACCTCGCTCGCCACGCGCCCGAGAACGCCCGGATCGCCCTCGCCGCGCGGTCGCGCGACAAGCTCGAGCGAACCCGTGCAGGCCTCGGCGCGCGCGCGGCCGACTGGCCGCTGGTGGTGGCTGACAGCTCTGACGAGTCAGCGATGGCCGCGCTGGCCGGTTCGACCCGGGCGGTCGCGACGACAGTCGGGCCCTACATGCGTTATGGGATGCCGCTCGTGGCCGCATGCGCCGCCGCGGGCACGCACTACGCGGATCTCACCGGCGAGGTGCTGTTCGTGCGCCGCTCGATCGACACCTATGACGCGCCCGCCCGCGAGAGCGGGGCGCGCATCGTGCACGCCTGCGGCTTCGATTCGATCCCCTCCGATCTCGGCGTACGGTCGCTGCACGCCCATGCGCGCGCGAACGGTCTCGGCGATCTGGAGGACACGACCCTCGTCGTGACCGCGATGCGCGGCGGCGTCAGCGGCGGGACGGTCGACTCGCTGCGCGGCCAGCTCGACGAGGCGCGGCGTGACCCTGCGGCGCGGCGGCTGATGACCGATCCCTATGCCATGAGTCCCGATCGTGCCGCCGAGCCCGATCTGGGGCCGGAGCGCGATCCGGTGTCCGTGGTCCACGACGCCGAGCTTGGCGGCTACCTCGCGCCGTTCGTGATGGGGACGTACAACACGCGCGTCGTCAGGCGCAGCAACGCACTTCAGGGGTACGCCTACGGACGCCGGATGCGCTACCGCGAGCTGATGCTGACCGGCGGCCTGCCGCTCGGTCCGGTCAAGGCCGCTGCGATCGCCGGCGGGCTCATCGCCCTCGTCGGCGGCCTGTCGCTCTCGCCCACGCGCAAGCTGCTGGACCGGCTGCTGCCCGATCCCGGCGAGGGCCCGAGCGAGAAGGCTCGTGACCGCGGCTTCTTCCACTTCGACATCCACGCGAAGACCAGCAGCGGTGCGCGCATCGTCACCGAGATCAGGGCCACCGGCGACCCCGGCTACAAGGCGACGGCGGTGATGCTCGGTGAGAGCGCGCTCGCGCTCGCGCTAGACCAGGAGCGCCTGCCCGACGCCGCCGGGGTTCTGACTCCCGCGACGGCGATGGGCGAGGTGCTGGTGGAGCGGCTGTGCGCGGCGGGACAGAGCTACCGGACGCGCACCGGTTGAGGTTCTGCCGGGCTGCGGCGAGCCCCGACCGCGTCTCAAGCGATCGACGGCCGCTCCCGCCACCGAGCGCCCGTCATGCCGGCTCGATGTCGGCGAGCGCACGGCGCGCCATGACGCGCCGGGGACGCGGCGCGTCATCGTCGGTCACGGGAACGAAGCGCGGCCCGAAGTCGACCCGTCGCACGCCACTGCGCGCGCTGGGCGCGTGATCGTTCGAGCCGGCGACGACGCTGAATCCGCTGCCGAGTTCGTGCTCGGTCAGGTGGCGTCGGCGCCCGTGGCTGTCTCGCACGAGAACGTGTTGAGGATTCGTCTCCAATACCCGCACCGTGCGTCCCGCACTGCCCAGACCTGTCCTGGGTGAACCATGGCAGTGCTCCTGGTGGTCGACGGTGACAACGTCGCGGACGTCAGCGGTGGGCCGGCTGGAGCAGCGGCGTTGAGCGCTCGGCGTTCTCGAGCGTGTCGAAGAGGCTGATCGAAACGAGCGCGTCGTCGCCACGGGCCACGGCATGATGTCCGACGAATCCGGGTTCCCGGCTGAGCGCGTCGGCGAAGTCGCGGTCGACCCGGTGCATCAGGCCGTCCGTCGAACCCGGGCGGAATCGGTAGGTGCGGATGCTCGCGAACATGACTGCTCCTTTCGCTGGTGACCGCCCGAACCTCTCGCCGCTACATGAGGCCCAAGTAAACGGCCGGTATGAATCGGCGAACCTGGCGCGTTCGACGTGAAGGCCGGCCGTGGAGCTGCTCACCGCCGCTCGACGCAGCGCCCAGCGGCAGGCCCTATGCGATGACCGGCGACGCTTGAAAACGCCCGTCGCGATCGCGGATTGCGGCTCCCCGCACCGACTCGGCGTATGGCCGATGCGGGGCATCTCGACGCTGTTCCGAAACTCGCCGCGAAGTTGAACAAACCGCTTCGCCGGGCACGCGCAGTCGGGGTCTGCACAGAGGGTGGCCGCCGCCGGACGAGCGCCGCTGTTGCAGCACCGCTCGACTGACCGCCCTGAGCCGTGTGGCGGGCCCGGCGCTCCCCGTCCCATCGACCACCCGCAGGTGACCATGACGCCGGACGTCCTTACGCCAGTCGAAGCCCCGATCGCGGCGCCACCGCGCCGGCGGGTCGGCACCGTCCCATCGCCCACGGTACCCGGGCGCACCGCCGCCGAGCCGCGGATCGCTGTCCTGGGCCTCGGTTATGTCGGACTGCCGACAGGCCTCGCGGCGACGGCCGCCGGTCTGCCCGTGATCGGCATAGACACGAGTCGCGTGAGGCTGCGCCGCATCCGGGCCGGAACGGTCGATCTGCTCGAGCGCGACCACGAACGCCTGCGCGCCGCACTGAACACGGGGTCGATGCGCATGACCGACAACGCCCGCACACTCGCGCTCGCCGACGTCGTGATGATCTGCGTGCCGACGCCGGTCCACGATGACCTCACGCCCGACCTGCGCGCCCTGCGCGGGGCGTGCGAGACGGCCGTCAGCCACGCTCGGGCCGGGCAGACGCTGATCCTCACCTCGACGAGCTACGTCGGCACGACCGCCGATCTGCTCGCGCGCCCGCTCGCCGAGCGCGGGCTGATCGCCGGTCGTGACGTTCACGTCGCCTTCAGCCCGGAGCGGATCGACCCGGGGAACGTCACCCACACGCAGGAGGACACGCCGCGCGTCGTCGGCGGCGCAACGCCCGCCTGCACCGAGCGCGCCGCCGAGGTTCTCGGACGCCTCACGAACCGCGTGCACCGCGTCACGAGCATGGAGGCGGCGGAGCTGACCAAGCTCTACGAGAACACCTTCCGAGCGGTCAACATCGCGTTCGCCTACGAGATCGCCGACGCCGCCGCTCACTACGGCGTCGACCCGATCGAGGTGACCGAGGCCGCCGCTACGAAGCCGTACGGTTTCATGGCCTTCTATCCGGGGGCCGGGGTCGGCGGGCACTGCATCCCGTGCGACCCGCACTATCTGCTCGAGCCGCTGCGCGAGGCGGGCCACGGCGCGCCGCTGATCCGGCAGGCGATGGGGGCGATCGCAGACCGCCCGTCGCGAGTCGCGCGCCGGGCGGCCGAGCTTCTCGGCGACCCGCGAGGCAAGCGCGTGCTGATGGTCGGCGTCGCCTACAAGTCCGGCGTGCAGGATGTCCGCGAGTCGCCGTCGATTGAGATCCTCGACGACGCTGGAGCGCGCCGGCTGCCGCGTCGCCTACCACGACCCGCTGATCCCGACGCTGGCTCTCGGCGACCGGACGCTGCACAGCGAGTTCTCGCCCAGCGGGTGCGACTGGGACCTCGCGGTCGTCGGCACGCTTCACGTGGGCAGCGACTACGCGTTCCTCGATGACTGCCCATTGCTGCTCGACGGCACCTATCGCGTCGGCGCCGGCGTGCAGCGCCACACGCTCTGATCCGATGAGCGCTCAGGAACAAGAACGCCGACCCCGCCTGCTTGACCACGTGGCCCGCGTGGGCGCCGGCGCTTATCTCGTGCTGCTGCTGCTCGCGGTCATCGTCTTCAAGGCGGTGTTCGCGGACATCGTGCTCGTCGATCCGCTGTTCGGTGCCTACGGGCTGCTGGTCTGCGCCTACATAGTCTCGCGCTTCGTCTTCTCGACGCTGTACCGCCCCAGCCGCGACCACGGGCTTCGCCCGCGTGTGGCGATCGTGATGCCGGCGTTCAACGAGCAGGACGCGATCACCGCGTCGCTCACGTCACTGCTTGACCTCGACTACCCGCCCGATCTGCTCGAGATCGTCGCCGTCAACGACGGCTCGACCGACGAGACGCTCATCCGGATGGGCCGGGTGGCCGACGCTGCCGAGGGGCGGGTCCGGGTGATCGACCTGGGTCGCAACCGCGGAAAGCGCGCGGCGATGGCCGCCGGGATCCGTGCGACCGACGCGGAGATCATCGCGTTCGTCGACTCCGACAGCATGCTCGAGCCCGACGCCATGACACGGCTCGTCCAAGGGTTTCACGAGCCGCGGGTGGGCGCGATCTGCGGCCACGCCGACGTGCTGAACCTCCATGACACGTGGCTGACGAAGATGCAGGGCGTCCGCTATTTCGTCGCCTTCAAGGTGGTGAAGGCGGCGGAGTCGCTGTTCAGCGCCGTCACGTGCTGCTCGGGCTGCTTCTCGGCCTATCGCCGAGCGGCCGTGATGCCGCATCTGGAGTGGTGGGAGAGCCAGCGCTTCCTGGGCGTCGAGTCGACGTTCGGTGACGACAGATCGCTTACGAACTGCGTCCTGCGCCATTGGAAGGTGCGCTACGAGTCCACTGCGGTCTCCCACACGATCGTGCCCGATGACTTCCGCACGTTCATGACGCAGCAGGTCCGCTGGAAGCGGTCGTGGACGCGGGAGAGCCTGATCCTCGGCTCGTTCATGTTCCGCAAGAACCCGATCGCGTCGATCTCGGCATATGTGGGCATGCTGCTGCCGCTGGTCGCCCCGATCGTGGCGCTGCGCGCGGTGCTGTTCGCGCCCGTCGTCCAGGGGGCGCCGGCGCCCGTCGTCTACGGGCTCGGCGTGTATGCGATGGCGGTCGCCTACGGCCTCTACTACGTCGTTCGCAGGCCGACCTACTCGTCGACCTGGATCTACGGGATCGTCTTCTGCTTCTTCTATCTGGTGTTCCTGCTCTGGCAGACGTACTACGCGATCCTCACCGCGCGCACGTCCTCGTGGGGCACGCGCCCGGCGACTGCCGGGCAGGCGCAGCCGGTCGAGGCGGCGGCGCTTCCGCGGTTCACGGCGACCCAGATCGATCTGTCGTGATCGCGCGGCTGCGCTCGATGATGGGCGCGGCGGGGGCGCTCGCGCTGCTGCCGATCTCAGCGATCCCGCTGCTGCTGGTGGGACCTTCGATCGTCTCGTCGCATGCCCGCTTCGACCGCAAGTACAAGTCGCCGCCGTACGCGGCGCCGCAGGTCCATCTGAACGCTGCGGCGCTGCGGCGCTTCGAACCGGCCGCGTCGTTCACGGGAGCGGTGCCGGTGCTCGTCTACCACGGAATCAACGATGCGGACGACCACTACTCGGTCAGCCGGCAGGCATTCGCGCGCCAGATGGCGATGCTCGACCACGCCGGCTACGAGACGATCACGATCGCTCAGTACCTGCGCTTTCGCGCGGGGAACAGCAGCGGCCTGCCCCCGCGCCCGATTCTCATCACCTTCGACGACGGCCGGCTCGACTCGTACCGCGGCGCCGACAGCGTGCTGGCAGAGCACGGCATGTCTGCCGTGATGTACGTGATCACGGCGCCCGTCGAGGAGGGCAACCCGTTCCACCTCACCTGGCGCGAACTGCACCGGATGAAGTCCTCCGGGCGCTGGGACATCCAGCCGCACGCGCACGCCGGCCACCGCCGCGTCGTCACGGACCCGACAGGTGGGACCGGCCCGTTCTATGCCAGCCGGCGGTACACACAGAGCGACGGCGTGGAGACCTTCGCCGAATACACACAGCGAGTCGCGACCGACATCTACGCCGTCAAGGACGACTTCGGCGAGCAGGGCCTGGACGCCGAGAGCTTCGCGGTGCCCTTCGGCGAATATGGCCAGAACGCGGATGACCCGCGTATCCGGGGATTTCTCGACGAGTTGCTCGCAACGCAGTTCAGCGTCGTGTTCGTACAGGCGGACGGCAACGACCCGCGCTACTCGCGGCCGACCGGGCCTGCACCTCGCTACGAGCTGTACACGGCGACGACGGCCGATGACCTGTACACGTGGTTGGTACGGCACAACCCGGGCGCGCGCAGGTCGGCCCGGGGCGAGAGGGAGCCCGGATGAGGTCAGGTGGGCGCACAGCGCTGGGGCTGGCCGCCGCCGTCACGATCGCCGCCGCGCCCGGGCCCGCCGCCGCTGTCACGGCCACGAAGCGCTCGGAGGGCCCGAGCTGCAGCACGATGAAGCCGCGCGCGCTGACGTTCAAGCGGCCGCGGGCCGGCACCGCGGGCGTCCTGCGCTGGCGACCGGCCGTCAACCGCCGACGGGGCTTCCCGCGCGTCAGCTACCGGGTCTACAGGGGCCGGCTCGTCGTCGGGCAGACCAGGCGCCGGACGATGCGCATCCGGGTGCGCGTCGGGCGCACATACACGCTCACCGTCGCCGCGGTCGACGCGCGCGGCCGGAGGACCAGTTGCCGCACACGGCTCGTCACGCGCGACCGTCACGGCGGGCCGTCGACGCGGGCGCGATGCCGCAGCCCGAAGCCGCGGAGCCTCAGTTTCAGGCGCCCGCGGGGAGCGACGTCGGGGGTTCTGCGCTGGCTTCCCGCCAAGACACGCAACCGCGCTCGCAAGGCCCCCGTATACCGCGTGTACCGCGGCGGACAAGTCGTCGGGCAGACCAAGCGGCGCGCGATGACGATCCGCGTTCGCGTCGGGCGGACCCACACGCTGACGGTCGCCGCCGTCGACGCGCGAGGACGAGCCACGCGCTGCCGCACGCGGCTGGTCGTCCGCGACAGCTACCGCGGGCCGTCGACGCCGCGGATGGTCAGCGTGGGCGCGACCGACGGCGCGAGCACGACGATCTCATGGGCACCTTCGCAGCAGGGGGACAGCCCGATCACCGGCTATCGCGTGCAGCGCGACGGTGCCGTGTACCGGCAGACGCCGGGCCTCTCCGTGCCGGTGCCGTTGTCGTCCAACCGCTCGGCGAGCTTCACCGTCAGCGCCATCGACCGCCGCGGCGTGTACTCGGCTCCGTCGGATCCGGTGCGCATCACGACCGGCCACACCCCTCCCCCGACGCCGACGGGCCTGCGCGCAACCGAGGTGACGGACACGGCGGTGGCACTTCAGTGGCAACCGTCGGTACCCCGGCGCGGGCGGCTCGCGGGTTACCGGGTCCTGCGTGACGGCAAGCCGCTGTTCCAGGTGAGCGCCGGTTCGGCGCGCGCGACGAACCTCTGGGCGAGCCGCGCCTATCGCTTCAGCGTGCAGGCGGTCGACACGCTCGGAAGCGTCTCTGCGCCGGCCGAGGAGATCACCGTCCGCACTCGCGATCCGGAGCCGACCGAAGGGCGGGTGCACGCCTTCCTGCTCGCGAGCACGGACCAGAGCTTCCATGACTTCCAGGCGCACTATCGCCAGATCGGGACCGTCTATCCGAGCTACTACGACTGCACGACCAATGCCGTCATGACCGGCAACGATGACCCGCTGATCACGCGCTGGGCGCAGGCGCGGCGCGTAGAGGTGCTGCCGCGGTTCAACTGCCAGCGCACAGCGGTGCTGAACAGGATTCTCAACGAGCCGGCGCTGCGTCAGTCGTGGATCGATCAGGTCGCACAGCGCGTGGCCGACAGCGGAGCCGACGGGGCAGCGCTCGACTTCGAGGCCGGGCTCCACACCGATCGCGACGCGTACACGTCGTTCGTCGCCGACCTGGCCGCCCGGCTGCGCTCACAGGGCCAGCGGCTGACCGTCGCGGTGTCGGCGAAGATCGCCGACGTGCCGAGGCATCCGCGCTCGACCTTCTTCGACTACCGCGCACTCTCGGCGGCCGCCGATCATCTCTTCGTGATGGCATGGGGCATCAAGTGGGCGACCTCGACCCCGGGGGCGCAGGACGACATCGCGTGGGTGACCGACGTGGCCGACTACGTGGCGACGATGCCCGACCCGCAACGCTTCGTCATGGGAACCCAGCTCTATGCGATGGACTGGCCCAGCGGCGGAGGGCCGGCGCACCCGGCGGAGAGCTATGAGTACGAGGGCGCGCTCGCGCGTGCGGCGAGCGTCGGCGCGTTGCCGCGCCTGGACCTCGTGAAGGACAGCCTGACCTTCAGCTACACCGACGCCGCAGGGGCGCCGCACGAGGTCTGGTTCCCCGACGCGACCACCGTCGGCAACCGTTTCGCCGTGGCCACATCGCGAGGAATGGGCATGGGCGTCTGGCGCCTGGGCCGCGAGGATCAGCGACTGTGGGAGAACCCGCTGCTCGCGCCCGTCCCGCCGGGTACCGCACCGTAGGGCGGGCCCGCGGGGCCCGTGGTGCTTGCCGGTCGCACGGGAACGTGACAGGCTCGTTGGGCGGCGGCTGATCGGCGCCGCTCGTAGAGGGAGACCCGATGAGTCAGACAGACGCCGCTGTGAACGTCGTCGACGAGGCGCTCGTGCGCGGCATATTCGCCCGCTTCAACGACCGCGCTGCGTTCTTCGCCGACGCGGAGGGAACATGGGTCGAGCGGCCGCACTACCGGGTGTTCCCGCAGGGCCTCGAGATGCACACCCGCGACGAGGTGCTCGCGTGGTTCGCGAGCTTCTTCGACGCCGTGCCCGATCTCCACATGGAGGTGGAGGACGTCGTCATCGCGGGGGTGCCCGGACGCGAGCGGGTCACTGTTCGCTGGCACGTCACCGGCACGCATTCGGGCGCTGCCTGGATGGGCATCGAGCCGACCGGCCGCGCGCTCGACCTGCGGGGGATGGACCTCGTGGCGATCGAGGACGGCCGCGTCGCAGGCAACGACATCTACTTCGACTTGCTCGGGTTCGTGAGGCAGATCGGGATGCTGCCCCCGGAGGGCTCGCTCCGCGACCGGCTGATCACGGGCGCCTTCAACCTCAAGACGCGAGCGCGCGTGAGGGCTCGGAGGCGCGCTTCAGGATGAGAAGGGCCCTGCCGCCGACCGCCTCGCTCCGCGCTACCGACGGCTCAGCAGCCGATCGACGTCCGGCAAGCGCTCGAACCGCGAGAACGTCCCGTCCTCGGCGATCTCCTCGGCGGCGTTCAGGAACCCCGCCCATGCAGCGCGCGCGAGCGTCCCGCCGACGCTTATCCGCCGTACTCCGAGGGCCGCCGCCTGCGAGACGGTCATGAACGGAGCGTTGATCAGCAGGTTCAGCGGCTTGGGCGACACGGCGGCGATGAGAGCGGCGACCTGGTCCTCCGTCTCCACCCGCGGGGCGTAGAGACAGTCGGCGCCGGCCTCGGCGAACGCGCTGAGCCTGCGCGTCGTCTCCCTGATGTCGGGCCGTCCGCACACGAAGCCCTCGGACCGGCCGGTCAGCACGACGCCGGTGCCGCTCTCGTCGATCGCCCGGCGCGCGGCCCGCACGCGCTCAACGGCCAGGTCGAACTCGAACAGCGGCTCTGCCTGATCGCCGGTGGAGTCCTCGATCGACAGGCCGGCGATCCCGGTGGACGCGGCGAGTCTCACGTTCTCGCCGACCTGCTGCGGATCGACCGCGAAGCCTCCCTCGAAGTCCGCGTTCACGGGTACGTCGACGGCGTCGACGACGACGCGGAGGTGCTCCAGGGCCTGTTCGAGCGTCACCTCGTTGTCAGCGCGACCCGTCGTCCACGCGAGGCCGGCACTCGTCGTCGCCAGTGCCTTGAAGCCGATCAGTTCCAGGGCGCGCGCGGTCCCCGCGTCCCACGGGTTCGGCATCACGAAGCAGCCGGAGGCATGCAGGCGGTGAAACGTTGCGACCCGCTCGTCCTGCGTATTCATGCCTAACCTCGTCGGATGGGACCGGGTTGCCCCCGGACCCTACCGACCGCCGCCCTCGTGGCACCCGCCACGAAGTGTCACAAAGCCGTCACAAAGTCCGGCGATGCAGTAGTCTGGCGCCCCGTCGAGAGCGCCCTGAGGGGCGCTCGTTCTGACAGCAGGCCTGCGCCCCCGCGCGGGCCGCGCCGCCCGACTCGGGACCGGCCGAGTATGTCCCATGCATCGATTCCCCGCCCCCAACGATCCGCAGCGCCATGAGCGAGCCCCCTGGGCCGCCGATGCGCGGCGCGGTGGCGGGGAGCCTGCTGATCGCGACGATCGTTCTGTGCGCGGCCGTCGGCTTCGGGATCGGTGCGCTGGTCGGCGCCGCCGTGCCGCTCGGCCTGATCGGGCTCTTCATCGGCCCGGTCGCAGGGATCGCGCTCGTGCGCTCACGCTTTCGCGACCTCTAGGCGACCCGCGGTGACGGCCGTCCGCTACCTCGATCTGATCGTGCTCGTCATCGCGCTGCCGATCTTCGTGCTCGCCGGCTGGCCGATGCTCGGCTATGCGGCGGGGGCCGTCGCGTGGCTCGCGCAGCGCGCGATCCAGGCCTACACCAACGCCAGGGCGATGGCCGCCAGCGACCCGCGCGGAGTGGCCGGCTGGGTCACCGGGTCGATGATCGGACGCGGATGGCTCGTAGCCCTTACGATCTTCGCCGCGGGGATGGTGGAGAACGACGCAGGACTGGCGGCCGCGGTCCTCGTCATCGCCCTCTTCACCGTCTATTTCACCGTGAACATGATCCTGCGCCCCTTCGAGCAAGCCCCCACGGAGCAGCCCTCCTGATGCGTGCTCGCCTCTTCGCCCTGCTGACGCCGGTCGTGCTCCTGCTCGCGGCCCCGAGCGCTGCGCTCGCGCTCAACATCAACGAGGACTACAAGCCTCAGAACGAGTTCAAGCTCGATCCGTGGATCGAGATCAACGTCGGCGGCATCGACCTGTCGATCAACAAGGCCGTCTTCTACGTGGTCATCGCCTGCACCCTGACGATGCGTCACGATGATCTATCGCCGCCAAGCGCATGCAGGCTCGAAGCCGGGCCGCCTTCAGACCACGGTCGAGGGCTACTACGGCCTGATCGAGACGATCACCAAGGGCAACATGTCCGGCGCGATGGTCCGCGCGCTGGTTCCCGTTCCTGGCGACCGTGTTCCTGTTCATCTGGTTCTCGAACATGCTCGGCTACCTGCCGCTGCCGACCAACACCGAGCACAAGGTCGACATCTTCGGCCTCGCACGTCCCGTCGTTCGCGCTCTACGCCGCGACCGCGAACATCTCGGTCCCGCTCGTCCTGACGCTCGTCGTGGTCTTCAGCTACCACTTCGAGGGGATCCGGGCCAAGGGCTTCATCACCTACCTGAAGGGCTGGATCCCGGCCGGGCGTCGAAGGGCCGGCACGCGTGCCGATCTTCCTGATCGAGGTGATCTCGCACTTCGTCCGGCTCGTCTCGCTCTCCGTACGACTCTTCGCGAACATCCTCGCGGGCCACCTGCTGATCCTGTTCATGGGCGGCGGGCTCGTCGTCCTGCTCAACCTCGCAGTATTCGGCTCGGTGATCCTCGGTCTGGTCACCGGGACGATGGCCGTCGCGTTCTTCATCTTCGAGGTCGGCCTGGTGGCCACCCTCCAGGCCTTCATCTTCACCACCCTCGCAGCCATCTATCTCGGCGGCGCCGTCGCCGAGCAGCACTAAGGAGCACGAACACCGTGGACCTGTCCATCATCACCCAGATCGCCCAGTCGGAGGTCACGTCCGAGGTCGCCCAGGAGTACGGGCGCAAGGCCGGCAAGGCGATCGCACTCGGCATCGGCGCCGGTCTGGGCACCATCGGCCCGGGCATCGGCGTCGGCTACATCTTCGGCAAGGTCATCGAGTCGGTGACGCGCCAGCCCGAGATGCGCGACGAGATCACGTCGATCCAGTGGCTCGGCTTCGCGCTGACCGAGGCGATCGTCTTCTACGCGTTCATCTTCGGCCTCATCGCCTTCTTCCTCGGCTAGGAGACCGGACCCCAGAGAGGTCACTGACGATGTTTTCCCTGATTCTGCCCCTGGCTGCCACCGAAGCGGCCGCCGACGAGAGCAGCAACTTCCTCGTGAGTCCCGACGTGGGACTCATGATCTGGACGTTCCTCGCCTTCTTCGTGATGCTGATCATCCTGAACAGGTACGCGTTCCCGGTCATCAAGACCGCGCTCGACAAGCGCGTGGCGCTGATCGAGGACTCGATCGAATCCGCGGAGCGCTCGAAGGCGGAGTCCGAGGCGCTGCTGGCCGAGTACCGCGAGCGCCTCAAGGAAGCGCGCGAGCAGGCGGACGACATCGTCGTCCGCGCGCGCAAGAACGCCGAGGTGTACGAGCGCGACTCCCAGGATCAGGCACGCGAGAAGCGCGAGGAGCTGCTCGAGCAGGCGCGCAGGGACATCGCGGCCGAGACGCGTCGCGCGATCTCCGACATCCGCAGTGAGGTCGCCGACCTGACGATCCTGGCGACCGAGAAGGTCACCGGGCGGGTTCTGTCGGCCGATGATCAGCGCCGCCTCGTCGAAGAGGCCGTCGGCGAGCTCGACTTCTCCACGCTGAGCGGCGAGCGGCGGAACTAGTCAGATGGAGCAGATCGCACAGGTCTACGCGCGCTCGCTCTTCGAGGTTGCTCGAGGAGCAGGGCAAGCTCGACGTCGTGCGCGAGCAGCTCGGACAGCTCGCGGCCGCGCTGGACGACAACCGCGAGATGCGGCTCTTCTTCTTCTCGCCCTACTTCTCGACGCGAGGAGAAGCGCGACGGCCTCAAGCGGGCGATCGAGGGCGGCGATCCGCTTGTCATGAACCTGCTCGACGTGCTGCTCGAGAACCACCGGATGCCGGCGATCGCCCGCGTCCGCGCGCGTCTACGACGAGCTGTGGGATCGCGAGAACGATCTCCTTCCGGTGACGGTCACCAGCGCCGTCGACCTGGACGACGCCGTCGTCCAGCGGATCGGGGACGAGATCGGCCGCCAGACGGGCCGCCGAGTCGAGCTGGCGAGGAAGGTCGACCCGTCGATCCTCGGCGGCTTCGTAGTACGCGTCGGCAACGCGATTCTCGACGCCTCAATCAGCAACCGCCTAGAGCAACTTCGCAAGCAGGTCGCCCGCGCATAGCGCGAGGGCGGCCCCCAAGGAGCAAGAACAGACATGCAGATCAAGCCCGACGAGATCACCAGCATCCTCAAGTCCCGCATCGAGGGGCTCGAGGCCGGAAGCGCCGAGCTGACCGAGGTCGGCACCGTGCTGTCGATCGGCGACGGCATCGCCCGCCTGCACGGCCTGGAGAACTGCCAGGTCGCTCGAGATGCTCGAGCTGCCGCACGACGTCACCGGCCTCGCGCTGAACCTCGAGTCCGACAACGTCGGCGCCGTGCTGTTCGGTGACTGGCAGAAGATCGTCGAGGGCGACACGGTCAAGCGAACCGGCCGCCTGCTCGAGATCCCCGTCGGCGAAGCGCTGCTCGGCCGGATCGTCGACCCGCTCGGCAACCCGCTCGACGGCAAGGGCGCCGATCGCGACGACGGAGACGCGGCCCGCCGAGTTCAAGGCTCCCGGCGTCGTCCAGCGCCAGCCCGTCGCCGAGCCGATGCAGACCGGCCTGAAGGCGATCGACTCGATGATCCCGATCGGCCGCGGCCAGCGCGAGCTGATCATCGGCGACCGTCAGACCGGCAAGACCTCGTGGCGCTCGACACGATCATCAACAACAAGGACTCCGACCTCGTCTTCGTCTACGTCGCGATCGGCCAGCGCATGGCGACCGTCGTCCAGCTTGCCGAGACGCTCGCCGAGAACGGGCGCGCTCGACAAGCACGATCATCGTCGCCGCCTCGGCCGACGAGGCCGCGCCGATCAAGTACATGGCGCCGTACGCCGGCTGCGCGATGGGCGAGTACTTCCTCTACAAGGGCGGCCACGTCGTCGCGATCTACGACGACCTCACCAAGCACGCCTTCGCCTACCGCCAGATGTCGCTGCTGCTGCGCCGCCCGCCTGGCCGCGAGGCCTACCCCGGCGACGTCTTCTACCTGCACAGCCGCCTGCTCGAGCGCGCGGTGAAGCTCAACGACGAACTCGGCGGCGGCTCGCTGACCGCGCTCCCGATCATCGAGACGCAGGCCGGCGACGTGTCGGCCTACATCCCGACGAACGTGATCTCGATCACCGACGGCCAGATCTTCCTGGAGCCCAAGCTCTTCTACTCGGGCGTGCGCCCGGCCATCAACGTCGGCATCTCCGTGTCGCGCGTCGGCGGCAACGCGCAGATCAGCCCGATGAAGAAGATCGCCGGACGCCTGAAGATCGAGCTCTCGCAGTTCCGTGACCTGGAGGCGTTCGCACAGTTCGGCTCCGACCTCGACGCCGACACGCAGCGCACGCTCGCGCGCGGTGAGCGGCTCGTCGCGACGCTCAACCAGGACGAGCGCAGCCCGCTGCCGGTCGACGAGCAGGTCGCGCAGGTCTACGCCGCGACCGACCGGCTACCTCGACCGCATCAACGCCGACCGCGTCTCGGACTTCCTCGACGGCCTCGCCCAGCGCGTGCGCAGCGAGGCCGCTGCGACGCTCGACAAGATCGCCGGCGGCGACTGGTCCGACGAGACCCAGCAGGAGCTGGCCAACGTCGTCTCAGGCTTCGCCGACGACTTCGGCTACGACCTCGACGAGGAGGGCCAGCCGCTGCTCGAGTCCGGAGTCGGAGAGACATCGCGCGCAGCCGAGGGTCTGCGCGAGGTCGGCGGGCGACGTCGGCGCCGCTGAGCAGGAGGAGGCCGCGGTCACCGCCTAGCGCGAGCCGCCGAGACCTCATGTCGCAACGCGACGTCAAGCAGCGGATCGATTCGGTCAAGAACATCCGCAAGATCACGCGCGCCATGCAGATGGTCGCCGCGGCGCGCCTGCGCCGTGCCGAGCAGCGCATCGCGGCGCTGCGCCCGTACGCAGGAGCGATCCGCCGTATGACGCGCCAGGCGTCGGAGGCGGCCGGCGGCGAGGTCGCCGGCAACCCGATCCTCCAGGAGCACGAGAGCGAGAACACGATCGGCATCGTGCTGGTCACCGGCGACCGCGGGCTCGCCGGCGCGTTCAACTCGCAGATCATCCGTGCAGGGCTTCGCGCTGCCGCTGAGTTCCAGGCCGAGGGCAAGCAGGTGCGCTTCTTCGCCTCTGGCCGTCGCGGCGTCGTCGCTCGCTGGTCTTCCGCAAGCATCGAGCCCGCCGGCTCCTACGTCGGCTTCACCGACCGGCCCGGCTACGCCAACGCGCGTGAGATCGCCGTGAAGCTGATGGCCGCGTACGTGGACGGCCTGGTCGACCGCGTCGAGATCTTCTACAACGGCTACGTCTCGCCGCTGACGCAGGAGGTGCGCAGCGGAGGTCCTGCTGCCGCTGCAGCGCGCGACGATCGACGAGGTGCTCGATGAGACCGATGAGGAGGCGGGTGCATCGCATGCGCTCGTCGAGTACGAGCCGGACCCGGAGGTCGATCCTTCAGCGCCTGATCCCGGACTACGTGGAGATCTCCGTGTTTCGGGCACTGCTCGAATCGACCGCCTCCGAGCACGGCGCGCGCATGACCGCGATGCGCAGCGCTTCGGACAACGCCGCCGAGGTCATCGAGGACCTCACGCTCGAGATGAACCGGGCCCGCCAGGCGGAGATCACCCAGGAAATCATGGAAGTCGTTGCCGGCGCCGAATCGCTGGTCTGAACCGAGGAAACACATGGAAGCCGCAACCGCAACCAAGAACGTCGGTCGCATCGAGGAGATCAAGGGCGTCGTCATCGAGGCCTCGTTCCCCGACGCGCTGCCGCAGATCAACAACGCACTCACCGTCCAACTGGGCGGCGGGACCCTCGTCTGCGAGGTCCAGCAGCTGCTCGGTGACGATCGCGTGCGCGCAGTCGCGATGGACAGCGCCGACGGCCTCGCCCGCGGCCAGGAGGTCATCGACACCGGCGGGCCGATCTCCGTTCCCGTCGGCGAGATGACGCTCGGGCGCATCTTCAACCTGCTCGGCGAGACGATCGACAACGGCCCGGCGATCGACGTCAAGGACCGCTGGCCGATTCACCGCCCCGCGCCGTCGGTCGGAGAACCTGACGCCGACGACCGAGATGTTCGAGACCGGGATCAAGGTCGTCGACCTGCTCGCCCCATACGCCAAGGGCGGCAAGGTCGGCCTGTTCGGCGGTGCCGGGGTCGGCAAGACGGTGCTGATCCAGGAGCTGATCCACAACCTCGCCAAGGAGCACGGTGGGCTGTCGGCCTTCTGCGGCGTCGGTGAACGCTCACGCGAGGGCAACGACCTCTGGCTCGAGATGAAGGAGTCGGGCGTCATCGACAAGACGATGCTCGTCTTCGGCCAGATGAACGAGCCGCCGGGCGCGCGCATGCGCGTTGCGCTGTCGGGCCTGACGATGGCCGAGTACTTCCGTGAGCAGGGCCAGGACGTGCTGCTGTTCATCGACAACATCTTCCGTTTCGTCCAGGCCGGCTCCGAGGTCTCGGCGCTGCTGGGGCGGATGCCCTCACAGGTCGGCTACCAGCCGACGCTGGAGTCCGAGATGGGGCAGCTCCAGGAGCGCATCACCTCGACGCGCCAGGGCTCGGTCACGTCCGTGCAGGCGATCTACGTGCCCGCCGACGACCTCACCGACCCGGCGCCGGCGTCGGTGTTCGCCCACCTCAACGCGACCACCGTGCTCTCGCGCGGCATCGCTGAGAAGGGCATCTACCCCGCAGTCGACCCGCTTGACTCGACGTCGACGATCCTCAAGGCCGAGATCGTCGGCGCAGGAGCACTACGAGGTCGCCACGCGCGTCAAGGAGATCCTGCAGCGCTACAAGGAGCTCCAGGACATCATCGCGATCCTCGGGATCGACGAGCTCTCCGAGGAGGACAAGATCACCGTCCAGCGCGCGCGCAAGGTCGAGCGCTTCCTCTCGCAGCCGTTCCACGTCGCCGAGGCGTTCACCGGCACGCCCGGCCAGTACGTCCCGATCGCCGAGACGGTGCGCTCGTTCCGCGAGCTGATCGACGGCGAGCACGACGAGCTGCCCGAGTCCGCGTTCCTGCTCAAGGGCTCGATCGACCAGGTCGTCGAAGCCGTGAAGAAGTAGCGGCGGGACGACCGGACGATGGCGCGCAGCAAGTTCCAGGTCGAAGTCCTGACTCCCGAGGGAGAGGTCTTCAACGAGGAGGTCGAGATGCTCTCGACCCGGACCAACGTGGGCTCGATCGGCGTGCTCGCCAACCACACACCGCTGCTCGGCATGCTCGAGCCGACGGAGCTGCGGCTCTACCGCAGCGAGACCGAGGTCGTGCGCTACGCACAGGGCGAGGGCTACATCCAGATCGGCGACAACAAGGCGCTCGTGCTCGTCGAGGACGCCCTGCGTCCCGAGGATCTCGACGTCGCGGAGCTGAACGACAAGCTCCAACGCGCCGAGGCCGAGGTCGCGGCCGCCGAGGCGAATTCCGAGGCCCAGCGCGTCGCGCTGCGTGACAAGCGGCGCTGGGAGGCTTTCATCCGCGTCGCGGGCGACGGCTCCTGACCGCGTCTCGCGGTGCCTGAGGCCACCCGCGGCGTCGCGGCGACGGTTCCTGACCGCGTCTCGCGGCGCCTGAGGCCACCCGCGAGGTCGCGGCGTGCGGGTGCACAGCCGCTTCCCCGCGTTTGGCCTCAGCCGTCCGCGAGCGCTGGTCAGGAACCGTCGCCGCGTGTGCCGGTGGGGTGCCTATTCCATTACTCGCAGTGTCGATGCTATGTCCATCTGCCGCAGGCGGCGGCCGGTGAGCAGGGGTGTCAGTGCGCAGGCGGCTATCCCGATGACGGCTGCGGCGGCGAGGGTCGTCGCCGTGACCACGACGTTGAGCTCCAGTTCCGGGAAGGTCTCCGGCACGATCGAGCGGACGATCCAGCTCACGACCGCGAGACCGAGCACCAGCCCCACGACGCTCGAGAGTGCGCCCACGATGCCGCCCTCGGCGACGCTCTGGGCCAGCACCGTGCGGCGCGGCACGCCGTAGGCGAACATCGTGGCGTGCTCGCGGCGCCGCTCGTCAGCGTTGATCGCCGCCGAGTTGAACGCGACCAGCATCGCCAGCAGCAGGACGAAGACCTCCGTCGCGTAGACGTATGCCAGAAAGGCGTCCATCGCCTCGTCGAGCGCCTCGAGCGGTGCGGCGACGGCCTGCACCGAGGCGACGCCACGTTGGCCGAAGAGGGCCCGCGTGACCGCGTCGCGGTCCGCCCCGGCGGCGGGCGCCACCTCGATCTGGTTGCTGAGTCCGGCCAGGCCCGCCCGCCGGTCCCATCGCGCCTGTGCGCCGAGCGCGATCGATCGCAGCGTGCTCGAGTGCATGCCGTCGACGCGCACGCGCGAGCGCACCAGTGAGGCACGCCCGGCCCCCTGGATGACGGGGTGGCGCACGACGATCTCGTCGCCGACCTCGACTCCGAGGTCGCGCGCCGCCTGGCGGGCCAGGACGATCCCGTCGGACTGCGCATCGAAATTCCCTTCGCGCAGCCGCGGCCGCCAGCCCGGGCGCGAGGGGTCGAAGATCGTGAGCCCCGCGTCGATCTTCTGTCCGTCGTGCTCGAGCGTCACCGCCAACTCGTTCTGCGGGCGCGCCGCGCCGACGGCGGTGTTCTCCGTCACAGCGCGCACCTCGGGCCCCGTGACGTCTCGGAAGCGGTCGAGACTCACGTTCATCCGGTCGGGTGCGCCGCGGGTCGCCTCGATGCGCGCCCGGTCGAGCGGCTGGAGGAACGAGCTCACGAGTCCGCTGAAAGCCACGACGAGCGCGACGATCACGCCGATTCCGAGAACGGTCACCAGAGTCCTGCGCGGTGCTCGGGCCACGTTGCGCACGGGCATCTGGACGAGGGTGTCGCCGGGAGCCGGGACACGCGCGAGCAGCGGCGCGAGACCTCCGCCGCCCGCAGCGCGGTAGCCGATGCGGATCGCGTCGATCGGCCTCATCCGGACGGCGCGCCAGACCGGGAGCAGCACGCCGAGGAACGGGATGAGGATCCCGAGTCCCGCCCCGAGGGCGAACAGGCCCAGCTGGAACGGGGTCAGCAGGACCGGAAGCGGAAGCTGGTTCTCCAGCAGCGACCTGAAGAGCACCCTCAGCAGCAGACCCACGCCGACACCGAAGATCGCGCCCAGCAGCGCGATCTGGGCACCCATCAGCAGCGGTCGCAGTGCCAGGCGCGACGGCGGCACGCCGATCGCCATCCCGATGCCGATCTCGCGCCTCTGGGCCTCAACCGTGCGACTGGTGAGGTTGTAGGCGGCGAGCGCGGCTCCCAGCAGCACCAGCATCGCCAGAACCCGCCAGACCTTCTCGTCGCCCTCGGCGTCCCGGTACAGCAGACGGTACGACGGCTCATCGGACCCGCGCGTGAACGTGACGCCGACTCCGGGCAGCACGCGATCGACGGCAGATCGCACGTCGCGCTCCAGCGTCGCCGGTGGGACGCCCGGGCGCCCGCGGACGACCAGCTGGTTGACCGATCGGCGACGACCGGCGATCCGCTGTGCTGTCCGCAGCGACGTGAAGATCGTCGCGAAGTCGGCGGCGCCGGCGCCGACGTTCAGCCCGCCCGAGCCCGAGACGAAGTACTGCGGCTGGAACGCCCAGCCGACCGACTTCAGCTCGCTGCCGCCGGCCAGCCGCAGCGTCGTCGCGGCGGGAAGTCCGCGGACGCTCGCAAAGCCACGATCGATCATCGCGACCGGCTGCGCATCGTCGGCTGGGCGCAGCACGCGCCCGCGATCGGCGAACAGGCCGTCGACGACCGGCTCGCGGTCGATCGGCTGCCCGACCAGCAGGCCTGGAACGAGCACCGTCGACCCCGGCCGCGAAGCGTCGACCTGCGTCGGCAGCACGAGCTGCTCGCGCGCCGCGGCGACGCTTTCGACACCAGCCGCCGAGCGGGCGAGCTCACCCTCGGCCGCAAAGCCCCCGTCCGGGAGCGTCGCGCGCAGGTCGTGGTGGCGCAGCAGGGCGAAGCTCGCGTCGTTGGAGTCGATCCGCCACGCCTTGATGCTGCTCAGACCGGTCGAGAGCCCGGTGCCGAGCGCGATGACGAGGGCGATCGCGATCACCTGGACCGGACGCCTGCGCAGGTCCCTCCACGACCACCGCAGCCAGAGTCGCCGGTTCATGACTACCAGTGCAGGCCGGAGATGTCGGCCGATCCGCCCTCGGGCGGCCCGTCGGAGACGACGTGACCGCTCGACAGCTCGATCACGCGGTCGGCGACGCGCGCGATCTCACGGTTGTGCGTGACGATCAGGACCGACGTTCCCAGCTCGTGCGTCTGGTCGTGGAGCAGCTGGAGGATCTGCACTCCGGTGTGGAAGTCCAGCTCACCGGTCGGCTCGTCGGCGAGCAGCACGGGATTGCCGGTCGCGAGTGCCCGCGCGACCGCTACGCGTTGCTGCTCGCCGCCCGAGAGCTCGTGCGGGAAGTGCGCCAGGCGCTCCGCGAGCCCGACCCGGGCGAGCGTGCTCTCGGCGACCTCGCGTCGTCCGGCGCGTCCC
Organism: uncultured Actinomycetes bacterium; assembly: GCA_963714935.1. GTDB lineage: Bacteria > Actinomycetota > Thermoleophilia > Solirubrobacterales > Solirubrobacteraceae > F1-60-MAGs163. The sequence goes on along the minus strand of CAVQQA010000001.1, from coordinate 630,617 downwards.
GCGACGTCGGCTCCGAACTCGACGTTCTCGATCGCGCTCAGCTCGGGGAACAGGTTGAACGTCTGGAAGATGAACGAGACGGTGTGGCGGCGGAACGCGAACAGCTCCTTGCGCGATGCCGTGGTGATGTCCCTGCCGGCGATCGCGATGCGGCCCTCGGTCGGGGAGTCGAGCGCTCCGATCAGGTTCAGCAGGGTGGTCTTGCCGCTGCCCGATGGCCCGAGCACGACGATGAACTCACCCCGGCCGATCTCGAGCGAGACGTCCTCGAGCGCGGTGACGATGCCGCTTCCCACCTTGTAGCGCCTGCTCACGCCCTCGAGCAGCACAAGCGGACCGCTCGTGTCCGCGACGGCCCGCGCAGCAGCTGCGCGGCCCGGATGCTCGACGGTTGCCACGCCTCGTGAGCTTACGCTGCGCTCACCTGACCCCATCCGGGGCTTCTACGGAACATTCATCCGGATAGGCCCGTGGCGAGCCGCCGCCGAGGGCCGCCTCAGGTCTGTGTCAGCCCGTACTCGGCTGCGGCGGAGCGCAACTCGTCCAGCCCGAAGCCGTCGACGGGCCCGAGCGCGCCACAGCCCTTCAGCCCGCCGGCAGCCGCACGCTCGGCGCCCCACGCCAGGAAGCCGGCGGTCAGGTCGTAGCCGTTCGGGCCCTCGAGGCGAACGCGGCTCAGCTCTCTGCCGTCGGCGTCGTGCACGCTGGCGACGATCAGTGACCGCGTGCCGGCGCGCGCCGCGTCGTCCGGCCCGCCGCTGCTGCCCTTGAGCAGCCGCCGCGCGACGGCGCCCAGCCCGGCCCGCACGCCCGGAACCCTGGTCGCGACCGCGGTCCCGGCCGAGACCGCCTGCATCGGCCGGGACGCGGGGCCGAACCAGCCGAGGTAGACCTCCACGTCCTCCAGCCCCTCCGACAGGCGCGGCAGAGCGAAATGCTCGGACGACCCGACCGAGACGGCTGACTCGCTGCGCTCGTCGCGGGTCTCGAAGGTCGCGATGCGTTTCGCGCCTCGCTCGGTGACGAGGCGCCCGCCGCGGAAGGCGAACGAGGGATCCAGCAGTGCGCCCGCTGCGCTGGCGCGCGTCCCGCCGCTCATCGCGCCGGCGATCGAGCCCTGCGATCGCGTGGCGTGGAAGAAGTAGCCGATCTTCACGCGGCGGGCGCGCTTCCCGGCGTCCTCCAGTGCGATCGCCCCCGCGAGGTTGCCCGGCACCCAGTCGTAGCCCATCGCCGTCAGCAGTCCGACTCCTCCAGCGCGGGCTCGCGGCCCGGCGTGCTCGAACACGTGCCGGATGAACGAGCCCTCGCCGGTCGAATCCAGGTAGTGCGCCCGCTTCGTGAGCGCCGCCTCGAGCGCCGGCTCGCCCCAGCGGGTGAACGGCCCGACGGTCGTCACGAGGACATCGCCCTCGTCGACCAGCGCGGTGACACTGCCGGGATCGTCGACGTCCGCGATCGCGACCTCGAGCCCGCCGAGCTCGGAGGCCAGCCGCTCCAGCCGAGCCTGCCCACGTCCCGCGAGCACCGGCTTCATCCCGCGGCGCGCCATCTCGCGTGCGGTGAGGTCGCCGGTGTAGCCGGTCGCGCCGTAGAGAACGATGCGCCCGCTCGGGGCCTGTGCGCCGTCCATGCGGTCACCCTATCCTCAGTGTCGTGGACGAGCGGGCTCTCGCAGAGCGGTTGATCGCGTACGACACGTCGAAGCCCGATCGCCTGCAGGCGGCGGCGGAGTTCGTGAAGGGATGGCTGGAAGCTCGCGACGTGGCCGTCCGCCACGTCGAGCATGACGGGCTTCCGGTGCTCGTCGCAGAGGCCGGCCCCGCCGAGGGGCCGCTGGTCGTCCTGCACGGCCACCTCGACGTGGTCCCGGCCTTCGAGCAGCAGTTCACGCCGCGGATCGAGGGTGACCGGCTGATCGGGCGCGGCGCGTACGACATGAAGGGCGCGCTTGCCGCGATGATGTGCGCAACCCATGACGCGGCGGCCCAGAGTGCCGTCCGGGTGTGTTTCGTCTGCGTGCCGGACGAGGAGTCCGAGGACGTCGAGGATCGCTCGACCGATCGGCTCGTGCGGGAAGAGCTGGGCGGCGCCGACTTCGCCATCACCGGCGAGCCGACCGAACTGCACATCGGGGTTCAGGCGAAGGGCGTGCTCGCGATCACGGTCGAGGTCTGCGGCGTCGCCGCTCACGGTTCGACGCCGTGGCTCGGCGACAACGCGATCCTCAAGGCGCACGATGTCTTCCGCCGCATCGAGACGCTCCCGTTCAGCCGGGAGTCGTCGGACCTCTTCGACCGACCTTCGATCAACCTCGCTCGGATCGACGGCGGCGACGCCTTCAACAAGGTTCCCGATCGCTGCCGCATGGACGTCGACATCCGCTACCTGCCCGGCCAGGACCGCGGAGCGATCGTCGCTCAGATCCGCGAGATCGGCGATGTCGAGATCGTCCGCTGCTTCGAGCGTGCGCCGGCGATCGTCTCGCGCACGAACCCCTATGTGCTTGCGCTGCGCGATGCCGTCAGCAACTCCGTCGAGGGCGACGCTCTGTCGATCGGTCGCGATGGCGCATCGGACGCGATCTCGTTCCTGGAGGCCGGCATCCCCGCGGTCGAGTTCGGGCCGATCGGTGCCGGCCATCACGGCCCCGGCGAGTGGGTGTCGCTGTCTTCGCTGACGCGCTACCGGCAGGCGCTCGGCGACTTCGTCACGTGCCTGCCGGCACGGCTCGCGGACGGCGGCGGCCCCTCGCTGCGGGCCGTCGGCGGCGGTCTGGCGTAGGCGCCGAACCGCTGCTGTCCGGCAGCCCCGCCCGCTACCCTGGGACGGCGCCGACTGCGTTGCGTCCCCCCGCGCAACGAGTGCCTCTGCGCGCCTGACCCCCGACGTGAGCCCTGATCCTGAAAAGCCCCCGCGTCCCGGCCGCGGTGTCCTGCAGAAGGGCTTCCTGGCAGGGGTGCTGATCCTCCTGCTCACGGCCGCCACGGTCTCATCCACGGTTCTGCTGGAGGTCGACGAACTGGTCGACATCGTGCGCACGAAGAGCGACGTGATCCCGGGCGTCCAGAACGTCCTCGACGACGTTGACGGCGGCGGGCCGCAGACGATCCTCGTGATCGGTTCCGACAAGCGCTATCAGGACGAGGTCGAGGGCAATCCGGCGCGCTCGGACACGCTGATCCTCGTTCGCCTCAACCCGAGCCGCGCAGCGACTGCGCTGCTGTCGATCCCGCGCGATCTGCGCACGGAGATCCCCGGCTACGGCACGGAGCGCATCAACGCGGCCTATTCGGCAGGCGGGGCGAAGCTGGCGCTGCGGACCGTTCGCCAGCTGCTCGACGTCCCGATACACCACATCGTCGAGGTCAACTTCGGCGGCTTCCGCCGCGCCGTCGACCGGCTCGACTGCGTGTACACCGACATCGACCGGCGCTACTACCACTCCAACGAGGGCCTGCCCGCCTCCCAGCACTACGCCGAGATCAACATCAAGCCCGGCTATCAGAAGCTCTGCGGCAAGCGGGCTCTTGAGTACGTGCGCTTCCGCCATACCGACTCGGACTTCGTGCGCGGAGCGCGGCAGCAGGAGTTCCTGGGCCAGGCCAAGAGCCAGTTCGGGCTCAGCGAGGTGCTCGGTGACCGCAAGAAGCTCGTGGAGATCTTCTCCCGCTACACGCGAACCGACATCCGCTCGAACGCGGCGATCCTGCGCCTGCTCAAGCTCGCGTTCCTCTCGTCGCGCAACCCGATCCAGGAGATCCGCTTCGACGGGGCACTGGATGCAGAGGCCGGCTATGTGACGATCTCACCGGAGCGGCTGGCGGACATGCGCGAGCAGTTCCTGAACGCGCGCGCCTCGTCGAAGGCTCCGCGCCAGACCGAGAGCACGGCGAAGGTCACGACGACCAAGAAGAAGGCCGCGAAGAAGAAGGCCAAGAAGAAGGCGCGGAAGAAGAAGCGCGCGTCCCCGACGCTCGCGCCCGGCCTGATCGACGCCAAGAAGGAGGGCGAGACGATCGCCGTGCAGGCCGCAAAGGAGATGCGCCTGCCCGTCTACTACCCGTCCGCAAGGCTCGCTCGCGGCAACTACGCCTCCGGCGAGCGCGACTACCCGCCGGTGCGCGCCTACAAGATCCGCGACCGCTCGAAGAAGCGCTACGACGCGTACCGGATCGTCGCGTACGCGGGTGAGGCGGGCCAGTATTACGGCGTCCAGGGAACGAGCTGGAAATCGCCCCCGATCCTCGACAGTCCCACCGACACGACCAAGATGCGAGGGCGCAAGTACGAGCAGTTCTACGACGGCAAGCGGCTGCGGATGATCGCCTGGCGCACTCCGCGCGGCGCGTACTGGGTTTCGAACACGCTCTCACAGAAGCTCACCAACGCACAGATGCGGGCGTTGGCACGGTCGCTGACGAGGGTCGGCAGCTGACCGCAGCCGGTCGGCCCCGGACCGGACCGGGACCGGACCGCACTACCCTCACGCGTCTCCATGAGCGAACGAGAGAACATCGGCGTGATCGGCACCGGCTATGTCGGCCTCGTCACCGCGGTCGGCTTCGCCGAGCTCGGCAGCGAGGTCTGGTGCATCGACATCGACGCCGCGAAGATCGACCGTCTGAAGCGCGGCGAGGTGCCGATCTACGAGCCGGGCCTCGATGACGCGATCGAGCGCAACCGCGCTCGTCTGCACTTCTCCACAGACCTGTCGGACGCGCTCGACAACGCGCGCCTGCTGTTCGTCGCGGTCGGTACCCCGCCGACCTACTCGGGCGACGCCGACCTCAGCGCGGTGCATGCCGTCGTCGGCGCGATGCCGGCCTCCGACACCCACGCGCTCGTGATGAAGTCGACCGTCCCGGTCGGCACTGGAGATGCCATCAGGCGCGTCTTCCGCGAGCAGGGGAAGGAGGGCTTCCGCTACGTGTCGTGCCCGGAGTTCCTCAAGGAGGGCTCTGCTCTCGCCGACTTCCTCGCGCCGGACCGCGTCGTGGTCGGCGATGACGGCGACTGGGCCGGCGACGCCGTCGTCGATCTGTATCGCCCGCTGCTTCACGAGGGTCATGGCGGGTCAGGTCCGGGCGAGCTGGTCCGCACCGACGTCAACAGCGCCGAGATGGTCAAGCTCGCCGCCAACGCGTTCCTCGCGACGAAGATCAGCTTCATCAACGAGATCGCCAACGTCTGCGAGGAGACCGGAGCCGACGTCGTCGAGGTCGCAAAGGGCATGGGCCTGGACCACCGCATCGGCCCGAAGTTCCTTATGGCGGGAATCGGCTTCGGGGGGAGCTGCTTTCCCAAGGACGTGAACGCGCTCAAGCAGCTCGCCGGCAACAGCGGCTACCACTTCCAGCTCCTGAACTCGGTCATCGAGGTCAACGAGCTTCAGAAGCGGCGCGTCATCGGCAAGCTCGAGAAGCATCTCGGCGCGCTGGTCGAGCAAGCGGATCGCGCTGCTCGGCCTCGCGTTCAAGCCGAACACCGACGACATGCGCGAGGCCAGCTCGCTCGTGCTCGCCGCGCGCCTGCAGGCTGCGGGCGCTGAGGTGGTTGCCTACGACCCGATCTCCGAAGGCGAGGCCCGCCACCTGATGCACGGCGTCGAGTTCGCGGACGACGCGATCGGAGCCGTCCGCGGCGCCGACGCCGTCGTGCTCGTGACGGAGTGGGACGAGTTCCTCCAGCTCGACCTCGGTGCAGCTCGCGGCCGTCATGCGGGGCGATGTCCTGATCGACGGGCGCAACGCGCTCGAGCCCGCTCGCCGCCGCGCAGCGGGTCTGCGCTACGAGGGCATCGGCCGCCCGACGCCGGCCGCCTGAGGTGCGCGCCGTCGTCCTCGTCGGCGGTGAGGGGACGCGGCTGCGGCCGCTGACCTCGTCGATCCCGAAGCCGGTCGTGACGCTCGTCGACCGCCCGTTCCTCGCCTACATGCTCGAATGGCTTGCGGGCGCGGGGATCGACGAGGTCGTGCTGGCGTGCGGGTTCCTTCCGACGAAGCTGGAGCAGGCGCTCGGCGACGGCTCACGCTGGGGCGTCCGGCTGACCTACGTGGCCGAGCCGGAGCCGCGCGGCACCGGCGGCGCCGTCCGCTTCGTCGACGACGAGATCGAAGGTGGACTGGGCGAGCGCTTCCTGGTCCTGAACGGCGACGTGCTGACGGACCTCGACCTGCGCGCTCAGATCGACCATCACGCGCGCGCCGGAACGCCGGGCACGCTCGCGCTCGTCCCGGTTGAGGACCCGAGCGCCTACGGGCTTGTGCGTGTTGACGACGACGGCGTCGTGCTCGGCTTCCTCGAGAAACCGCGTCCGGAGGAGATCGACACCGACCTGATCAGTGCCGGTGCCTACGTACTCGAGCGCTCCGTGCTCGACCTGATCGCCCCCGGCCGAAACGTCTCGATCGAGCGCGAGGTCTGGCCGCTGCTGGTCGAGCGCGGGCTGCACGGCTTCGCTCACCGCGACGCCTACTGGCTCGACATCGGCACGCCCGACCGGTACCGGCAGGGCAGCGCCGACATCCTCTCGGGCCACGTGCGCACGGTCGCGGGCGCGCGGCTCGACGGGCGCCGCGTGGCGGTCGGCGCGGACTGCGACATCGCCGGCGAGGTGCGCGGGCCCGCGCTGATCGGCGATCGGACGCTGATCGGCGTGGACGCGGTCGTCGGGCCGTCGGTCGTCCTCGGCCCCGGCGTCGTCATCGAGGACGGCGCGGTCGTCGAGCGCTCCGTGTTGCTGGACGGGGCGCGCGTGGGCGCGGGCGCGCAGGTTCGTGACGCGGTCCTTGCTCCGCGAGCGAGCGTGGGCGCGGGCGCCGTCGTCGAGCGCGACGCCGTGCTCGGCGAGGGCGTCGAGGTCGCCGCAGGCGCCGTTCTGGAGCCCGGCGCGCGGCTCTTCGCCGGCGACGCCCCCGCTCAGGGTGCTGCCGCTTCCTGAGCCGGTACGGCAGACTCCACGACGATGTCGATGACCGAGCAGCCACCCGTGACCCTCGATCGCTCAACGCTCCAGCGGCTCGACCCCGGAGGCCTGCTGGCCGACGCGCTCGCCGTCCCCGACCAACTGCGCGATGCCGTCTGGAAGGTCGAGTCCGCCGGGCTCAGCTCGTGGGAGAGCCCCGACGGGCTGATCGTCGCGGGGATGGGCGGGTCGGGCATCGGCGGCCGGATCGCGAGGGCGATCCTCGGCGATCAGGCGTCGCGCCCCGTGCTCGCCGTCGGCGAGTACGGGCTGCCGCCGTGGACGACCGCGCAGACCACAGTCCTCTGCGCGAGCTACTCCGGCGACACCGAAGAGACGCTCGCCTGCTTTGAGGCCGCCGGAGTGATCGGGGCGCGCCGCGTCGTCGCCACGTCGGGCGGCCGGCTGGCGGAGCTGGCACGATCGGAGGGGGTCCCGGTGCTGCCGATCGCCGGCGGGCTTCAGCCGCGCGCCGCCGTCGCCTACGTGACGATCGCCGCGCTTGAGACCGCCGCGAAATGCGGTGCCGGGCCCGGCGTGCACGCTGACATCGACGTCGCGGCCGGTCACCTCGAACGGCTCGTCGCGGCCTGGGGGCCGGACGCCGACGAGCAGTCGGAGGCCAAGGCGCTGGCGCGCGCTCTGCAAGGGACGGTCCCGGTGATAGTCGGCGCCGGGCTCACCGCGCCGCTCGCGTATCGCTGGAAGACCCAGATCAACGAGAACGCAAAGCAGCACGCATTCTCGGGGACGCTTCCCGAGGTCGATCACAACGAGATCGTCGGGTGGCCGAGCGCGGAGCGCTTCGGCCGCTTCAGCGCCGTGTTCCTGAACGACAGCGACGTGACCCCGAGGGTCACGCAGCGGATCGAGCTGACTCGCGATCTGATCGCCGATTCGGCGGCCGGAACGCACGTCGTTCCCTCGCGTGGGCAGACGAGCGTCGAGCGCGCCTTCTCGCTCGTCCTGCTCGGCGATCTCGTCTCGATCTATCTCGCCGCCCTGAACGGCGAGAACCCGACCCCCGTGGAGCCGATCGAGTCGCTCAAGCGGCGCCTCGCCGGCGACGGGCGGTCCTGAGGGCGCCGCTCGCCCTCGCCTAACCTTGACACGACTTTGGTAAGGTTTGGCGCCGATGGACGCGCTGACCATCAACGAGGCAGCGGAGACGACGGGCTGGTCGCCGCGAATGCTCCGCTACATCGAGCGCATCGGGCTGATCGAGCCCCCGCGCTCGCCCGCCGGCTACCGGATCTACGGTCCGGCTGAGCTTCAGCGCCTGCGCACGCTGCGAGAGCTGCTCGCGGCGCACCAGATCGGCCTCGGAGATGTCGCCTTCGCGTTGCGAATGCGCAGCGAGGACGAACTGAAGGAAGCAGTAGGCGGCTGGCTGGAAGCCGAGCCCGCCCGACCCGCCGGCGTCACCGCCGGTGACTGGCTGCGATGGGAGCAGCTCAAGCATCAGAAGCTGCTCGCCGCAGCCATGCCAACCCCGCCACAGGAGAAGACAGCCGCATGACCACCAGCCCCGCGGTCCTGACCGCAGACGACTTCAAGGTCGCCGACCTCTCGCTCGCCGCCTACGGGCGCAAGGAGATCCAGCTCGCCGAGCACGAGATGCCCGGCCTGATGCAGACGCGCGCCGAGTACGCGGCGGCGCAGCCGCTCAGCGGCGCGCGCATCACCGGCTCGCTGCACATGACGATCCAGACGGCCGTGCTGATCGAGACGCTGGTCGCGCTCGGCGCCGAGGTCCGCTGGGCGTCGTGCAACATCTTCTCGACCCAGGACCACGCCGCCGCCGCGGTCGCCGTCGGTCCCGAGGGCACCCCGGATGCGCCGCAGGGCGTTCCCGTCTTCGCCTGGAAGGGCGAGACGCTGGAGGAGTACTGGTGGTGCACCGAGCAGGCGCTGACCTGGGGCGATGCCGGTCCCAACATGATCCTCGACGACGGCGGCGACGCGACGCATGCTCGTTCACAAGGGCAAGGAGTTCGAGGTCGCCGGCGCAGTCCCGGATCCCGCCGGGCGCCGAGTCCGAGGAGTTCCGGATCGTTCCTGACGCTGCTTCAGAAGTCGCTCGACCGCGATCCGCACAAGTGGACGCAGATCTCCGCCGGCATCAAGGGCGTCACCGAGGAGACGACGACCGGCGTCAATCGTCTCTACCAGATGCAGCAGACCGGCGATCTGCTGTTCCCGGCGATCAACGTCAACGACTCGGTCACCAAGTGCAAGTTCGACAACCTCTACGGCTGCCGCCACTCGCTCGTCGACGGCATCAACCGTGCCGTCGACGTCATGCTCGCCGGCAAGCTCTGCGTCGTCGCCGGCTTCGGCGACGTCGGCAAGGGCTCGGCCGAGTCGCTGCGCGTCCAGGGCGCGCGTGTCGTCGTCACCGAGATCGACCCGATCTGCGCGCTCCAGGCCGCGATGCAGGGCTACGAGGTGCAGACGCTCGAGGACGTCATCGACAAGGCCGACGTCTTCATCACCACGACCGGCAACAAGGACATCATCACCGTCGATCACATGCAGCGCATGAAGCACCAGGCGATCGTCGGCAACATCGGCCACTTCGACAACGAGATCGACATGGCCGGCGCTCGAGCAGCTCCCAGGCGTCGAGCGCATCAACATCAAGCCGCAGGTCGACGAGTGGGTGCTTCCCGAACGGGCACTCGATCATCGTCCTGTCCGAGGGCCGCCTGCTGAACCTCGGCAACGCGACCGGCCACCCGTCGTTCGTGATGTCGAACTCGTTCACCAACCAGACGATCGCCCAGATCGAGCTGTTCACCAAGAACGACGAGTACAAGAACGAGGTCTACGTGCTGCCCAAGAACCTCGACGAGAAGGTCGCGCGCCTGCACCTCGACGCGGTCGGCGTGAAGCTCACGACGCTGCGCCCCGACCAGGCCGCCTACATCGGCGTGCCCGTCGAGGGGCCGTACAAGCCCACCCACTACCGCTACTGATCTGAGCGGCGCCTCGCCGCCGCTGACGGCGTCCTCGGGGTCGGGATGGCCACCGGCCGATCCCAACCCCTGCGTCCTGCGCAGCGACGCCGATCCGCTGCTCGCTCGATCCGGCACGAGGCGGCGCGAGCCGTCAGACTCAGCGTTCCGCTGATCCGATGCCCTCACGCAAGCTCCCACCGCATGACGTAGCCGACCTCGGCCTCGCTGAGGCCGGGGCGGCGCGGATCGCGTGGGCGGGCGGGCAGATGCCGGTCCTGGGGCGGATCGGCGGGCGCTTCTCGGACGAGCGCCCGCTCGACGGCGTGCGGGTCGCGCTCTGCCTGCACGTGACCGCCGAGACGGCCAATCTGGCGCGCGTCGCTCGCGGCGGGCGGGGCGAAGGTGGCGCTCTGCTCGGCGAACCCGCTGTCCACGCAGGACGACGTGGCTGCGGCGCTGGTGGTCGACGATCGGCTCGAGGTCCACGCGGTGCACGGCGAGGATCTCGACGCCTACGCCGCTCACGTCGGCGCGCTCGTCGCCGGCGAGCCGCAGGTCACGCTCGACGACGGCGCCGACCTGATCAGCGTTCTGCACGAGGCGCGCCCTGAGGTCGTGGGCGCGATGCTCGGGGCCACCGAGGAGACGACCACGGGACTCGTGCGACTGCGTGCGATGCAGGCCGACGGACGCCTCGCGTGCCCGGTGATCGCCGTCAACGAGGCGCGAACCGAGCGTGCCTTCAACGATCGCTACGGCACCGGGCAGTCGGCGATCGACGGGATCATCCGGGCGACCAACATCCTGCTGGCCGGCTCGACGGTCGTCGTGCTCGGCTACGGCTGGACTGGAACGGGCGTCGCGCTGCGCGCTCACGGTCTCGGCGCTCGCGTCATCGTCTGCGAGGTCGACCCGATCCGTGCGCTCGAGGCGCGGATGGACGGCTTCGAGGTGATGCCGGCGCTCGACGCAGCCGAGCGCGGCGACATCTTCATCACCGTCACCGGTGGCCAGGGAGCGCTTCGAGGTGAGCACTTCGAGCGCATGAAGGACGGTGCGATACTCGCCAACGCCGGCCACTTCGACGTTGAGATCGACCTCGAGGCGCTTCACGCGGCCGCCGATGAACACCGGCAGCTGCGCCCGCTCGTCGAGGAATTCGACCTGGGGGGGCGGCGCCTGAACCTGCTGGCCAGTGGCCGCGTCGTCAACCTGGCGGCAGCCGAGGGTCACCCGCCCGCGGTGATGGACCTGTCGTTCGCCACGCAGGCGCTCGCCGTCGAGGAGCTGGTGCGCCGCGCCGGGGAGCTGGAGCCTGGAGTGCACCCGGTCCCCGCCGATCTGGACCGCGAGGTCGCTCGCTTGAAGCTCGACGCGCTCGGCGTGCAGATCGACGAGCTGACGCCCGAGCAGGCCTCCTATCGCACCTCCTGGGTGCCGGCGCCGCACGAGGACGCGTGAGACGTCGCTACTTGGCAGGCAGGCTCAGCGCGAATGCGACCCCGCGCTCCGCCCAGCGGCGCAGGTCCTCGTCGTTCTCGATCCCCGCCGCATCGACGTAGACGAAGCCCTTCATCGGCCTGCCCGTGAAGTCCATCGGGTGCGCATGGGGCTCGTCGAGCAGGTCCTCGTAGGCGTCGGGCCCGACTCGCACCATCAGCTTGTCATCGACGATGCCAACCGCCATGTTGCCCGCGACCATCAGCGCGAGGCCGCCGAACATCTTTCGCTCGCTGACATCGGTCCGGCCGGCGAGCACCTCGTACAGGCGCTCGCCGAGCGTCTCGTCGTAGGCCATGGGCGAACACTAGCCTGAGCCTGATGAGCCATGAACCCGGTCTTCAGGAGGCGGTCGACAAGCTTCGTCGCGACGGCGCGGGCGCTGCGACCGTGGCGGCTTTCGAGCACTACGCACGGCGCCTGGCGGACGGGGACCTCGGCCTGCTGCCCGAGCAGGACCTGCTGCCGGTGACGGACCTCCCGGACGCCGACGAGCTGCCGCCTCCCGGCGACGACGTCGCCGCGCTGCTGGATCAGACCGTCGTCATCAAGCTGAACGGTGGGCTCGGGACCAGCATGGGCATGACTCGCGCGAAGTCGCTTCTCGAGGTCAAGGACGGGCTCAGCTTCCTCGACGTGATCGCCAGGCAGCTGCTCGAATTGCGCGGGCGTCACCCGGACCGCACGCCGCGACTCCCGCTGGTGCTGATGAACAGCTTCCACACACGCGCCGAGTCGCTCGCCGCGCTCGCCGCTTACGAGGACCTCGCCGCGGACCTGCCGGCCGACATGCTCCAGAGTCGCGTGCCGAAGCTGCTCGACGACGGGACGCTGCGGCCCGCGGGCGGCGCGCCAGACGCCGAGCTCGAGTGGGCGCCGCCGGGTCACGGCGATCTCTACACGGCGCTCCAGGCTTCGGGGCTGCTCGCGTCGATGCTGGAGCGCGGCTATCGCTACGCCTTCGTCTCCAATGCGGACAATCTCGGTGCGGTGCTCGACCCGGCGATCCTGAGCTGGTTCGCGAGCACCGGGGCGCCGTTCCTGATGGAGGTCGCCGACCGGACCGCCGCCGACCGCAAGGGCGGTCACCTCGCGCGCAGGGCGCACGGCGGGCTCGTCCTGCGTGAGGTCGCGCAGACGGCCGAAGCCGACACCGGCGCATTCCAGGACATCACGCGGCATCGCTACTTCAACACCAACACGATCTGGCTCGATCTCAAGGCGATCGCCGGCGTCCTGGAGCGGACGGGCTTCATCGATCTCCCGATGATCGTCAATCGCAAGACGCTCGACCCCTCAGAGCCGGATTCGCCGGCCGTGATCCAGCTCGAGACCGCGATGGGCGCGGCGATCGACGCGTTCGAGGGCGCGCTGGCGCTGCGCGTCCCGCGGACGCGCTTCCTGCCGGTGAAGACGACCGACGACCTGCTCGTGCTGCGCTCCGACGCGTTCGTCCTGGACGAGCACTCACGCGTTGTGCTGGCGCCCGAGCGCGGCGGAGTGGCGCCGCTCGCCGATCTCGACAAGCGCTACTTCAAGCTGATCGGGGACTTCGACGCACGCTTCCCCGCGGGCCCTCCCTCGCTCGTCGCCTGCGACACGCTGACCGTACGCGGCGACGTCCGCTTCGGCCGCGGCGTGGTCGTTCGCGGCAGCGTGACGGTCGAGCAGACGGGCGACGACCAGCTCGTGATCGCCGACGGTACCGCGCTCAGCGGCTAGCACGGCGGCCGCGGCGAGTTTGTTTCGCTCCGCGCAACGTTCTCGCCTACGTCGACCGCAGGCGTCGGCCGCGGCGAGTTTGTTTCGCTCCGCGCAACGTTCTCGCCGACGTCGACCGCAGGCGTCGGCCGCGGCGAGTTTGTTTCGCTCCGCGCAACGTTCTCGCCTACGTCGACCGCAGGCGTCGGCCGCGGCGAGTTTGTTTCGCTCCGCGCAACGTTCTCGCCGACGTCGACCGCAGGCGTCGGCCGCGTTCTACCCCTGCGCCTCGCGCAGGTCCTCGAGCCGCTCGCGCCGCTGCTGCTCGCGCTCACCTTGCTCCAGCGCTCTGATGAACAGGTAGGCGAGCGCGATCCCCATCACGATCGATTGCTCGAGCGCCATGATCGCGCCGGCCAGCTCCTGGTCGCCGCCGGCCGAGAGGCCCCAGATCGGGGTGCGCTGCTCGTAGTAGCCGTAGAGCGGGTCCGGGGTGAACGTCAGGCCGATGCCGAGCATGCCGACGGCGAACTTCGTCGAAAGCATGTAGACGACCGGCCCCATGATCCCGGAGCGCAGCCGCGAGCGGATCGGTGACAGCAGGTGCCACCAATAGAGGAGACCCGCACTCAGGAAGCAGACGTGCTCGAGGACATGCGCCGACGGGCGCTCGAGTGCGGCGTCGTAGAGCGCCGGTACGTGCCAGGCCCACATCACCGCGACATAGAGAACGGCCGCAAACGCCGGCTGAGCGAGCGGTCCGGCGGCGCGTTCGAGCGCCTTGAGGCGCCTCGTCGCGGGGCGCAGCAGCACCTTCGTGAGGCCGAGCAGCAGGCAGATCGGTACGAGGTCGATCAGCAGCACGTGCTGGACCATGTGCATCGCAAAGGCCTGCTCGGCGAGCGCGTCGATCGGGGAGACCAGTGCCGCCAGCAGCAGCAGCAGCCCGGACAGAAAGCCGGCGAGGCGCCACACCGGCGCCGCCTTCGCGCCGTTGACCTGCCGCACTCGCCACCAGCGCGGGACGTAAAGCGCGCCGAGGATCGCGGCCATCAGCAGCGGGCCCGGTGCGAGCGTCCAGGACGCGTCCACTGCAGCCTCGCCCGGCAGGCCCGAAGTCGTCCACGAAGCCGTTGCGATCACGCGCGGCGATCGTCGCAGACCGGGGGTGGCGGCGCAGGAACGTCGCGCGAGGCTACGTGCGTGCTGCGTGCCGCGCTCGACCTTCTCGTACCGGCTGCATGCTGGTCGTGCGGGGCGCGCGCGCCGGACGGCGGGCCGCTGTGCCTGCGCTGCGAGCACGCGTTGCCCTGGCTCGGCGGCTCTCCAGAACTGGAGGGGATCGACGTCGTCTGGACGCCGCTGGCGTTCCACGGGCCCGCGCGCGACCTCGTCCACGCGCTCAAGTTCCGCGCTGCTGCCGGCCTCTCGGGCGCGATGGCCGGACAGATCGTCGCAGGCGCCCCCGAGGGGCTGCTCGCGCCGCCCTGCGCGATCGTCCCGGTGCCCGCGCACCCGTGGCGTCGCCGGCTGCGCGGCTTCGACCATGCCGAAGCGCTGGCACATGCGATCGGCCGCGTGAGCGGGCGCCCGGTCGTGCCCGCCCTGAGGCGCTCCGGCGGCGCCTTCGAGCGGCAGCGCGGCCTCGGCAGGGCCGAGCGGCTGGCCGGAGAACGCGTGACGATCGAGGCTCGCGGCGGCGCCGTCCCGCTCTCAGTCGTTCTCGCGGATGACGTTCGCACCACCGGGGCCACGCTCGCACGGTGTGCGAGCGTGCTGCGCGCGGCGGGTGCGCTGCAGGTGAAGGCGGTCACTTACGCCCATGCGGTGTGACCCGGCTGCGTTGATCGTTAGCATCGAAGTCACACGGCACCGGAGGGAAGGGGTCCCATGCGAATCGAGATCACAGGCCTGAACGTCGACATCACGGATGAGCTTCGCGAGCACGTCGACAAACGCTTCGAGAAGGTCGCTCGCATGGTCTCGGAGCTCGCAACCTGCGATGTGATCCTGTCCGAGGAGCGCAATCCGGCGATCGCCGACTCGCAGAAGGCCGAGGCGAACCTGAGCCTCAAGGGCGTGGTCCTGAACGCCAAGGAGCACGCGCCGGAGATGCGCGCCGCGATCTCGCAGGTCGCCGACGAGATCGGCCGCCAGGTCGACAAGCGCCGTGCTCGCACGCGCAGCCACCGCAAGACGGGGACGCCGACGATCCGCCACCCGGAGACGGTCGAGGCCCCGGCGGAGGCCGAGGGATAGGCGGCGCGCCCGCCCTTCGCCGGCGCATCGAAGCCCCGCATTCGGCCCGTCCGCGGACCGCCGGATACGCGGCGGGCCGTGGCTAGACTCAAGACCATGGGTCTCCTCGACAGGGCGCTGAACATCGGCGAGAGCAAGCAGTTCCGCATTTACGAGAAGCGGGTTGCCGCGATCGGGGCTTTCGAGCCCGAGCTGGAGGAGCTGGACGACAGCGAGCTGCGCGAGCGCATCGACGGGCTCCGGAGCGCCGTCCAGTCGGGTGAGAGCACACTCGACGATGTGCTGCAGGAGTGCTTCGCGATCGTTCGCGAAGCGGGCCGGCGCACCATGGGAATGCGCCACTTCGACGTCCAGCTGATCGGCGGGATGGTGCTGCACGACGGCAACATCGCCGAGATGAAGACCGGCGAGGGCAAGACCCTCACCGCCACGCTCGCCGTCTGCCTCAACGCGCTCGCCGGCAAGGGCGTCCACATCGTCACCGTCAACGACTACCTGGCGCGCCGCGACGCCGAGTGGATGAGCCCGATCTACGACGTGCTCGGCTTTTCCTGGGGCGTCCTCCAGAACATGCAGGAGGCGGACGCGAAGATCGCCGCCTACGCAGCGGACATCACCTACGGCACGAACTCGGAGTTCGGCTTCGACTACCTGCGCGACAACATGGCGCAGGCGATCGACGAGAAGGTCCAGCACGGCGGGCGCATCGGCGAGGACGGCCGTCCGCTCGCGATGCACAACTTCGCGATCGTCGACGAGGTCGACAACATCCTCATCGACGAGGCCCGTACGCCGCTGATCATCTCGGGCGCACCCGAGCAGGCCGCCGACTTCTACGTCAAGTTCGCCCGGCTCGCCACGCAGATGGAGTCTGGGCAAGACGCCCGAGGGCATGGATCCGCGCGCCAAGAAGGACTTCGTCGCCGACTTCGACTACGAGTTCGACGAGAAGCACAAGACGGTCGTCGGTCACCGAGCGCGGCGTCGCCAAGGCGGAGCGCTTCCTCGGCATCGACCATCTCTACCGCGCCGAGAACGGCCATCTCGTCAACCACCTGATCCAGGCGCTGAAGGCCGAGTCGCTCTACAAGCGCGACGTCGACTACGCGGTCGTCGACGACCAGGTGATGATCATCGACGAGTTCACCGGCCGGATCCTCGAGGGACGGCGCTGGTCGGAGGGCCTGCACCAGGCCGTCGAGGCCAAGGAGAACGTGCGCGTCCAGGAGGAGAACCAGACGCTCGCGACGATCACCCTCCAGAACTACTTCCGCCTCTACGACAAGCTCGCCGGCATGACGGGCACGGCCCTGACCGAGGCGACCGAGTTCAAGAAGATCTACAAGCTCGACGTGGTTCAGATCCCGACGAACCGCCCGATGGTCCGCGATGACCGGAACGATCAGGTCTACAAGACGCGGGACGGCAAGTGGCACGCCGTCGCGGCCGAGATCGCGGAGCGCAACGAGAAGAGCCAGCCGGTGCTCGTCGGCACGATCTCCGTCGAGGTCTCCGAGCTGCTCTCAGATCAGCTGAAGGCCAAGGGGATCGAGCACACCGTGCTCAACGCCAAGCCCGAGTACGCCGAGCGCGAGGGCGACATCATCGCCCAGGCCGGTCGCCCCGGCGCGGTCACGATCGCGACGAACATGGCGGGCCGCGGCGTCGACATCAAGCTCGGCGGCAACCCGGAGCATCTCGCCGAGCTGGAGCTGAAGACGAAGCTGGGGCTGCAGCCGGGGGACCCCGACTACGAGGAGCGCTTCGCCGAGCTGCTGCCGACGTTCGAGGCGAAGGTCGAGACGGATCGCGAGATCGTGCTCGAGGCCGGCGGTCTCTACATCTGCGGCACCGAGCGCCACGAGTCGCGCCGCATCGACAACCAGCTGCGCGGCCGTTCCGGTCGCCAGGGCGATCCCGGCGAGTCGCGCTTCTTCCTCAGCGCCGAGGACGACCTCGTGCGCCTGTTCGCCGGTGACCGCATCTACAAGATCCTCGACCGTCTCGGTTCCGTCGACGACGGAGGGCAACGAGGAGCCGATCGAGGCGGGGATGCTGACCAAGCAGATCGAGAAGGCTCAGCGCAAGGTCGAGGAGCAGAACTTCCTGATCCGCAAGCGCGTCCTCGAGTACGACGACGTGATGAACGAGCAGCGCCGGATCATCTACGCCTACCGCGACGACGTCCTCGAGGGCAAGGACCTCGGTGACCAGGTGCGCGCACGAGGTCGCCGGCGTCATGCAGCGCCTCATCGAGGAGTACGCAGGCGGCGACTACATCGAAGAATGGGACCTGGCGGGCCTGTTCGTCGCGCTCGGCGACCTCATCCCGGTCGACATTCTCGAAGAGCCGCTCACGGCGGCGGCGGTCAACGACGAGAACCTCGACCGCGACAGCCTGACCGAACGCCTCGAGCAGGAGGCGCTCACCGCCTACGACAGCCCGCGAGAAGACGTTCGGCGACGAGCTGATGAGGGAGCTCGAGCGCTACCTGCTGCTGCAGATCATCGACCAGCGCTGGCGCGAGCACCTCTACGACATGGACTACCTGCGCGAGGGCATCCACCTGCGCGGCTTCGCCCAGATCGACCCGCTGGTCGCCTACAAGAACGAGGCCTTCACGCTCTTCACCGACCTGATGAACTCGATCTGGTCGGATTTCGCGCGGATGATCTTCCACGTCGAGGTCGAGGTGGAGGTCGACGATCCCGCAGCGACGCAGTTCGGGGCTCCCGCCGGCAGCCAGACCCGCTCTGGGTCGGTCAGCTACACAGGCGGAAGCGGCGGCGCAGCGGCCGGCGCACTCGCGGCGGCAGCGGCCGGCGGTTCCGAGTACGTGACGGTGTACGAGGACGACGAGGAGCCCGTCGAGATGCTGCCGCAGGTCGAGCAGCGAGTGCTCGCGGCAGACGAGCAGACCGGGCGGAACGATCCGTGTTGGTGCGGGTCGGGGAAGAAATTCAAGAAGTGTCACGGCGCTTAGCGCCGTGACACGCCGGGTTACGTCAAGTCACGGCGCTTAGCCCGCTGCTCGGGTCGCGGCTGCCCATCCGGCCACGAGCGGTATCGAGTCGGTTCATGCCGATGTCGTCCGAGCCCGCTTGGCGGCCCACTCGCCGTCCAGACGTGGCAGCGCGCGCTCGAAGCGACGCGGCAGCCACCAAGCCGCCGGGCCGATCAGCCGCATGATCGCGGGAAGAAGGAGCAGGCGCACGAGTGTCGCGTCGACGATGACTGCGACTGCGAGCGCGGTCCCGAGTTGGCGTACCGCGGCCATCTGTGCGAGTGCGAAGGCCGCGAAGACGGCGACCATGATTGCGGCGGCTCCCGTGACGACGCTCGCCGTCTCACGAAGCCCTTCGCTCACGGCTCGCTCGTGGTCGCGAGTACGCAGCCAGATCTCACGCATGCGGGCCAGAAGGAACACCTGGTAGTCGATCGACAGGCCGAAGACGACGGTGTAGGCGGCGACGATCGAAACGGCGTCGATGAAGCCGGGGCCACCGAGCGGGGCGCTGCCTGCGAACAGAAGCGTGAGCGCGCCGAACGCCGCGGCGACGGCGAGCAGGTTGAGCGCGATCGCAACGACGGGGAGCAGGAGCGAGCGGAAGACGACAAGCAGGACGAGGGCGGTCGTCAGCGTCACAGCCGCGATGAGCCACGGCGCCCGAGCGGCGAGAGCATCGAGGAATTCGTCGAACTCGGCCGGCTGACCGCCGACGGCGACCTCCGCGTCAAGCGCTCGGCTGAGCCCGGCGGCGCGCTTGGCGAGCGTGTCGCGCAGTTCGCGCGACGCACGGGTGTTGGGGCCGCCGGGAGCCGCGACCGTCAGGCGGGCGGCGCGCCTGTCCGGGCTGATCTCGATGTCGACGCCCTCCGCGTCAGTGTCACGCAGCAGGTCTCGACGCCAGGCCCCCAGCGCCCGGCGGTCGGCGGTGTCTGCGAGCGTCGCCTCACGGGCGGCGGCGACTATCACGAAGGGCGTAGCCCGGCCCGCGCCGACGGCCTGTGCGACCGCTTCGTGGTCGGCGCGAGCCGAGTTCGAGGGCGGCAGCTGCGTCGCGTCGGGTGGCCCGGTTCGCAGGTCGAGCGCAGGCGCCGCAAGAACGAGCAGCAGACCTCCGACGATGACCGCGGCGAGCGCCGGGCGCTTCGCGACCGGCCGGGTGTACGGGACGAGCCTCGCGGCGCGCGCGCTCCCGGACACTCTCCGGTTGATGCGGTGACCGAGCAGCGCAAGTGCCGCAGGCACGGCGACGACTGCCCCGGCCGCGCTCACCGTCGCCGCCGCAAGAGCGCCGACCACCGTCGAGAAGAGGATGCCACCGGGAGCGATGGCGAGCGCGGCGAGCATCGCGGCGGACAGCACGACACCGGCGAAGAGCACCGTCCTTCCTGCCGACATCATCGTCCGCCGCGCCGCGTCGTTGGCCGCGCAGCCATCGCACAGCTCGCTCCGAAAACGCGACACCAGCAGAAGCGAATAGTCAACGCCGAGCGCGAGGCCCATCATTGATGCGAGCGTCACTGCGAAGACGTCCACGTCGGCGACGAGGCTGATCAGCCCGACGAGCCCGTTGGCGGCGATCACGCTGGCGGCACCCGTGGCGAGCGGGATGGCGGCTGCCACGAGGGAACGGAACACCAGCAGCAGCACGAGCACGAGTACTGGCAGCGCGATCAGCTCGGCATGACTCACGCTCTCGAGCGCGCTCTCCTCGAGGGCCGCGCCGATGATCCCGGCACCGCTGTAGCGGGCCACCAGGCCTGAGCCGGTGCCGGCCGCCGAGACGGCGTGGCGCACTCGTCGCGCGCCGGCCTTCAGGTGACTCCGATCCGCGGCGGGAAACGAGACCACCAGCACTGCAGACCCTGGACCCGGGCGAGTCGTCTTGGGCGCCTCGGGATCCCATGGTGATCGCACGGCGGTCTCGGGCAGCGCTCGCAGCGCCCTCGTGATCCGCGGTCCATCGCGGGAGAGAACCGGCCCCGGGCCTTCGAGAAGCACGACGACCTCCGTTGAGGACCGTCCGAAGTGCTGCTCGGAGATCTGACCGGCACGGTCGGCACCCAGGCCGGGGACGGTCAGGTGGGTGGGAGACAGATGCCCCCCTGTCAGCGCTCCCAGTGATGCCAGCAGAGCGACGCCGACGGCCCAGATGGCGAGCACGGCTCTGGGCCGGTTGACCACGATGTCCGCCAGACGGGGCACCATCAACCACGCAAGCTTGAAATCATAACGAGAGTAGTGATAACAAGAGCGTATGCTTTTGTCAATGACGGCTCAGGAACCACCGTCCGGTCGCGCGGCCGGGACACGGGTGAGGTTGCTCGACGCCGCGATGCGGCTTTTCGCTGATCGCGGCTACGCGCGGACGACGATCGGCGATATCGAGCAGGAAGCCGGCCTCGCTCCCCGCTCCGGGGCGCTCTACCAGCACTTCGCAAGCAAGGAGGCGCTGCTCCACGCCGCGATCGAGCGGCAGCTCGAGGCCGTCGACGACCTGCAGTCCGTGATGGAGATGCTGCCACTCGGCGACCTGCGCTCCGAGCTCACGCTCATGGCGCGCTGGAACCTCGCGTCGCTGGAGCGGCGCTCAGATCTGGCGCGCTTCATACGCCGGGAAGGCGACCAGCTTCCCCCCGAGCTGCGCGACAAGCTCTTCGAGCGTCTCGTCGCGCAGCCCTACGCGCAGGTCGTGGCGTGGATCGACGCCCGCGCGGAGCGTGCGGGCGTGGCGGCACCCGACGGCCATGCGCTGGCGCTGATCATGATCGAGCCGATGTCGGCCTATCGGTCCATGCGAACGCTCTTCGGCAGCACGCCGGGCGACGTGGACGACGATCGCCTCATAGCGATGTGGGTCGACGTCTGCCTCGCCTACGCGATCGAGACGGGCCTGGCGTAGGGACCTGCGCGGTCGCGCGGAGTTGCTCGATGCGGCTCCGGCCGGCGGCTCTACCGCCTCACCGGCAGCGAGACGCTGTTGACGCCGTATCGCTCGTCGCGTCGTCCGCCCGAGCCGACGCGGTCGATCAGTGACAGAGCCAGCGACGGAATGCAGAGGTTGAACGCGGTGACGGCGGTGCACGCCGCCAGAATCGAGATGCCGACGATGAGCGCCGCCGTCGGGGCGCCGACCGCCAGCAGTGCTGCGATTGCGAGCAACATCGTTCCCGCCACCTTGAATGCGTGCCGCCGGGGCGCCGGGCTGGCGGGCAGCTCCGGCGCACCGACGATGTGACGGACAGCGCGGTTCCAGAGGTGATCGAACGGGTGGTGCCGGCCGAAGCCCGCGGCGAACCCGATAAGCGCGAGGCCCGCGAACACGGGGGCCGATCCGAGTGCCAGCGCCCCCGCTGTGAGCGCCAGGCAGATGCCCGTCGAGAATCGCACCCCGAGCCACAGCGCTCGGCGCTCGGGTTCGTCAAGGCGATAGCCCTGCGTCTCCAGGTTCGCGTCCATCCAGGAGGTCACGCGGAGTCACCGGCGCTCTGGGGGAGCCTCGCCAGCAGCGAGATGCTCTGGACGCCGTACTTGCGCGTCGCGTCGTCGGCCCGGTCCGAGACGAACTCGTACTGTGGGTTCTCGCGCCAGGCCACGATCTCGAACCCGGCGGCCTCGATCGCCTCGCGGTAACGGTCACGCTGCATCGCGCCGCCGATGCACGCAGCCCAGAGCGCCGCGTCGCAGGTGACGCCCTCGGGCAGTTGCTCGGTCGTGACGATGTCGGCGAGCGCGAGGCGCCCTCCGGGGCGCAGCGCCTTTGCGCATGCCGCGAAGACCGCAGTCTTGTCGGGGGACAGGTTGAAGACGCCGTTGGAGATGACGCAGTCGAACGCGCCGTCCCGGACCGGTGGATCCTCGATGTGGCCATCCTGGAACTCGACGTTGCCGATCCCGCCCTCGTCTGCGAGCGCCCGCGCCTTGATCAGCTGCTCGTCTGTGTAGTCGACGCCCACCACGCGGCCGGTCGGGCCGGCCGCCAGCGACGCCAGGAAGCTGTCGGTTCCCGAGCCGCTGCCGAGGTCCAGCACGGCTTCGCCCGGAGCGATCGCCGCGAGGTCCAGGAAGTGGCCGACGCCGGCGAACGAGGCGATCGCCTCCCCGGGGATCCGGTCGAGGTCGTCAGCGGAGTAGCCGAGCCGCTCGGCGAGCGGCCTGCCGGTCTCGAAGTGGAACTCCGTCTCGGGCTCGAGGGCGACCTCCTGGTACATGCTCTTGACGCGGGCCTCCAGTTCGGTCTCATCGAGCCGCTGGGTGATGCTCGTCATGCTGCCTGCTCCTTTGTCTGGGTCGTCGGGGTCGTTCGGTTCTTCGCCAGCTGCCACTCCGGCCAGCCGTCCTCCAGGCGCCGGGCGGGCAGCCCGGCGCTGTGGAGCTGCCGGACGGCTTCGTGTGCATAGGCGCACAGCGGGCCGCGGCAGTACGCCACGATCTCTCGATCGTCGGGAAGGTCTCCGAGTCGCGCGTGCAGTTCGTCGATCGGGATCGAGTGCGCGCCGGGGATGTGGCCGGCCAGGAATTCGCGCTCGGGCCGCACGTCGACGAGCACGACCTCGTCGTGTGCGAGTCGCGCCTCGAGCTCGTCGCGCCCGATCATGTCGACCTCGGCGCCGAGGTAGTCGCGCGCGGCGCGCTCGACTTCTGCCAGCTGGGTCACGGACGCGTCGCGCAGTGCGAGCCAGGCGCCGAGCGCCTCATCGGAGGCCAGCGCGTAGCGCACGCGGGTGCCCTCTCTGCTCCGGGTGACCATGCCCGCGGCGTGAAGCGCCTGGAGGTGCTGCGACGTGTTGGCGGTGGATTGCCCGCTCTCGCGCGCGAGCTCGTCGACGCTGCGGGGCCGTTGTGCGAGCAGATCGAGCAGCTCGAGGCGGCGGGGGCTGGAGAAGGCCTTGCCCATCAGGGCGATCGCCTCGAACATGGCGTCCTTACGTCCACGTTGCGTCATGGTTGTTATTCAAGCAATCTATTGATAACTTGTCAAGGTCCCTGTGATCGAAGACTGGAGTCTGGCCGTGTACTTCCGACAACTGCTCAACGACGAGACGGCGTGCGCGTCCTACGTGCTGGGCTGCAAGACGCGCGGCTCGTTCGCCGTAGTCGATCCGCACGTCGACCTCGTCGACGACTACATCGCGCTTGCGGAGAGTCAGGGTGCATCGATCACCGCGGTCCTCGACACACACGTTCAGGCCGACCACGTGTCCGGCCTCCCGCAGCTGGTGGCGCGCACCGGTGCGCAGGCATACCTGCCCGCGGGCGCGGGGGTCGATTTCGAGCACACTCCGCTGGCTGACGGCGACGTCGTCCACGTGGGAAACACCGAACTCCAGGCGATCGCGACGCCGGGCCACGCGGTGGCTCACCACGCCTACCTGGTCACCGACCACACCCGCGGAGAGGAGCCCTGGTTCGTGCTGACAGGTGACGCGCTGCTCGTCGGGGACGCCGGGCGTCCCGACCTGCACGCACACGGCGAGCACACCGTCGACGGGCTCGCGCGTGAGCTGTATCGCTCGCTGACGGAGCGGCTGCTGGCGCTGCCCGATCACCTCGTTCTCTTCCCGGCGCACTACTCCGGCTCGGTATGCGGGCGTGGCCTGTCCGGCAACCCGATATCGACGATCGGCTTCGAGCGTCGTCACAACCCAGCGCTCGAACACGAGTCCGAGGACGCGTTCGTCGAGGCGCTGACGCGGGACATCCCGCCGGCGCCCGCGCAGCAGGCGGAGATAGTCGCCGCCAACCGCAGCGGGCGACCGCTGGTCGAGCACGCTTGACCGGCGCTCCCGTGACGCTGGGGCTGCGCGCCAACGCGGCGCAGTTCTGGCTGCTGGTGGCCATCACGGCGTTCGTCGGCGCGATGGTCGGCCTCGAGCGATCGACGCTCCCGCTGATCGGGCGCGAGGACTTCGGCCTGGCTTCGAGCAGCGCGGTCCTGGCGTTCCTCGTCGCGTTCGGCATCGCCAAGGCGCTGACCAACCTCGGCGCTGGGGCGCTTGCTCAGCGCGCGGGGCGCCGGCGACTGCTGATCGCGGGCTGGGTTGTCGCGCTGCCCGTCCCGCTGCTGATCGCGCTGGCCCCGGCCTGGGGGTGGATCATCGCCGCGAACGTCCTTCTCGGGGTCAACCAGGGCCTCACCTGGTCGATGGCGGTGGTCATGAAGATCGACCTGGTCGGCCCGCGCCGACGCGGCCTGGCGCTCGGGCTGAACGAGTCCGCCGGCTACGGCGGCGTCGCGCTCGCCGCCGGTCTCAGCGGCTGGCTGGCCGCCGAGTTCGGCGCGCGTGACGTGCTGGTCGTCGCCGGTGCCGTCGTGGCGCTGCTCGCGTTGCTGCTCTCGGTCCTGTTCGTGCGCGACACCGCTCACCACGTCGCGCACGAGCAGGCCGGGCACTCCAGCGACGGCGACGCGCCGTCGCTGCGATCGGCCTTCGGGCGGGCGACCTTCCGCGAGCCGGCGCTGCGCTCCTGCTCCCAGGCGGGACTCGTGAACAACCTCAACGACGGTCTCGCTTGGGGACTCGTGCCCCTGTATCTCGCGGCCGACGGAGCCGGCGTCGCGGCGGTCGGTCTGGTCGCCGCGATCTACCCGGCCGTCTGGAGCCTTGCCCAGATCCCGGCGGGGCACTGGTCGGACGTGGTCGGGCGAAAGCCGCTGATCGTGGCCGGAATGCTGGTGCAGTCGCTGGCTCTGATGCTCCTGACGCTGAGCGGCGGTGCTGTGGGCGTGGCGTCCGCCGCTGCCGCGGTGCTGGGCCTGGGCACGGCACTGGTCTACCCGACCCTCATCGCCGCCGTGTCCGACGTGGTCGCGCCGCTCGAGCGAGCACCCGTGGTGGGCGTGTATCGCTTCTGGCGCGACATGGGCTACGTCTTCGGCGGCCTGATCGCCGGAGCTGCGGCCGACGCGCTCGGCTACGGAGGGGCGATCGCCGTCGTCGCCGGGCTGACCGCGGCTTCGGGGCTCTGGGTCTGGCTCGACATGCCGGACGTTCGCCGGGACCAGGCGGGCCGCCCGCCGGCAGTCCTCGCGCCGGAGACGCCGTAGGGCGCGGCCTTCCGGCAGCGAGGCTGCGCGCGCGTCAAGTGGGCTCTGCTGCGCTAGCTTGGACGCGGTGGGTGCGCCTCAGACATCCGAGCCGACTCCGCAGCGCGTGGCGGCCATCCGGGCGCAGCTTGGGGAGCTGCACGACTTTCTCGATCCCGAGGGGCTCGCGCGCCGCGTCGCCGAGCTCGAGGGCGACATGGGTGCGCCCGGCTTCTGGGACGACCAGGAGAGCGCCGCGAAGATCAGCGCGGAGCACGCGCGTGCCTCTCGCCGGCTGGACACCTGGCAGGCGCTCGAGCGCGACGTCGACGATCTCGAGGCGCTGATCGAACTCGCTGAGGAGGACGAGTCGCTGGCCGACGAGGTCGGCGAGCAGCTCGGCGGGATCGAGGCGCGGCTCGGAGAGCTGGAGGAGGCGCGGCTCTTCTCGGGTCGCTACGACGCCGGCGATGCGCTCGTGACGGTCAACGCGGGCGCCGGCGGAACCGACGCGCAGGACTGGGCCGAGATGGTCTTGCGCATGATGATGCGCTGGTCCGAGCGGCGTGGGTTCGGCGTCGAGCTGCTCGAGGCGAGCCCCGGCGAGGAGGCCGGGCATCAAGTCCGCCACCTTCCGCGCCGAGGGCGAGAACGCCTACGGCCTGTTCTCGGCCGAGAAGGGCGTCCACCGGCTCGTGCGGCTGTCGCCGTTCGACTCCGCGAACCGCCGCCAGACCTCGTTCGCGGGGGTCGAGGTCGCGCCCGTCGTGGACGAGGTCGAGGACGTCGAGATCGACGACGACGACCTGCAGGTCGACACCTACCGGGCGTCCGGAGCAGGCGGGCAGCACGTCAACAAGACCGACTCCGCCGTGCGCATCACGCATCGGCCGAGCGGCATCGTCGTGCAGTGTCAGAACGAGCGCTCGCAGACGGCCAACAAGGACACGGCGATGAAGATGCTGCGCGCCAAGCTGCTGGAGCTCGAGGAGCGCGCGCCGGGCCGAGGAGATCGCCAAGGAGAAGGGCGAGGCGCAGGACGTCAACTTCGGCTCGCAGATCCGCTCCTACGTCCTGCACCCGTACACGATGGTCAAGGACCACCGCACGAACTTCGAGATGGGCGACGCCCAGCGGGTGCTCGACGGCGACCTCGACGGCTTCGTACGCGCCGAGCTGCTGCGCGGAGCCGCGAGGCCGGTGTGAGCGACCAGCCGACGGCGCCGTACCTGGACGCCGTCGCGGGCTACGGCTTCCGTGGCTCCGGGCGCTTCCACGTGCCGGGCCACAAGGGTGGTCCCGGAGCCGATCCCGGGCTGCGCCGCGCGCTGGGGGAGCCCGCGCTCGCACTAGACGTCCCGCAGGACATACACGGCATCGACGTGGGCCCGGCGCCGACGCCGTACGAGCGCGCGGAGCAGCTTGCGGCGGAGGCCTACGGCGCGCGGCGCTCGTGGTTCCTGACCAACGGGGCCACGCAGGGCAACCACGCTCTCTGCCTCGCGCTCGCCCCGCTGGGCGCCGCCGTCGTCGCGCAGCGCAATGCACACGCCTCGCTCGTCGACGGGCTCGTTCTGAGCGGCGGTGTCCCCGTCTTCGTCGCACCGCAGTACGACTCGGGGCTCGGGATGGCGCACGGCGTGACACCGGAGTCGCTGGCCGACGGTCTCGCGCGGGCGCCGCAGGCGCAGGCCGCGTTCATCGTCTCGCCGACCTACTACGGGATGGCGGCCGACGTCGCCGCATGTGCGGCGGTGGCGCACGAAGCCGGCGCCGCACTCGTCGTCGACCAGTCGTGGGGCCCGCACCTGGGGTTCCACCACGCGCTCCCGCCGAGCGCCCTCACGCTGGGCGCCGACGCGGTGCTGACCAGCACCCACAAGCTGGCGGGCTCGCTGACGCAGAGCGCGATGCTGCACCTGGGGCCCTCGGACCGCATCGACGAGGTCGCGATCGCGCGGGCGGTGCGGATCGTGCGCTCGACCAGCCCCAGCTCGCTGCTGCTCGCCTCGCTGGACGCCGCTCGCCGCCAGCTCGCGGTCCACGGCGAGCAGTTGCTGCACGAGACGCTCCAGGCGATCGGCCAGGCGCGCGAGAAGCTGCGCTCGGTCGAGGGCGTCGCGCTGATCGACGACGCGCTGGCCGGGCGCCCCGGCGTGGCGGCCTACGACCCCCTGCGGATCGTCCTCGACGTCCGCGAGAGCGGGCGCACCGGGGTCGAGATCGCGGCTGCGCTGCGCGAGCGCTACGACGCGCACGTCGAGCTCGCGACGACCGCGACGATCGTCTTCGTCGTCGGGATCGCCGAGCGACCTGAGACGCTGCTGCGCGTCGCCGGTGACGTTGAGGAGGTCGTCGGACGGCTGCGTCGTCCCAACGTCGCGACGGCCCCGATCCGTCAGCCCGAAGGTGCGCCCGAGCTCGCCGTGGCCCCGCGCGACGCCTTCCTCGGCGACACGGAGATCGTCGCCCCGCGCGAGGCGATCGGCCGCGTCTCGAGCGAGTCGATCGCCGGCTACCCGCCGGGCATTCCCGCGATCCTGCCGGGCGAGCGCGTCAGCGCGGAGATCGTCGAGTACCTGCTGGAGAGCGTCGCAGCGGGCCTGCGCCTGCACGGCGCGAGCGACCCGGCGTTCGGCTCGATGCACGTGCTCGCCGAGAGCTGATCACGCCGCGATAGCGTCCTGGTGTGCTCACGGCCTACCGGCGCAGCGGCGCCGACCTTCCGTTCGGTGACCCGCGCGGCTACCACGGGGTCGGCATGGAGGGCTACTTCTGGCGCGTGACCGACGCCCGCGCGGGCGTCGTCGCCGTCGTGCTCGTGGGAGTCAACCGCGACGAGCGCGGGCAATCCTGGGGCACCGTCGGTCTCGCGTCCCATCCCAGCGGGCACCAGCGCGTGATCGTCGCGGGCCAGGCCGACGCCGCGCGGCACGGTGTGGGCGTGATCGCTCGCGACGATGGCCGCGTCGTCTGCGAGGCGACCGACGAGGCGCTGAGCGTCGACCTCGGCGCCGGTGCCCGGCTCCGGCTGACCATCGACAGACCTGCCCGCTGGCCCACGCGCACCGCGTTCGGCGGCATCGGCGCGGCACAGATGATCCCCGGGCTGAGCCAGTACTGGCACCCGCACCTGCTCGGCGGGCGCGCCCGCGGCATGCTCCACCTGGGCGACGCGGAGACCCCGATCGACGGAAGCGTCTACGGCGAGAAGAACTGGAGCCACGGAGGATTTCCGCGCACCTGGTGGTGGGGCCAGGCCCATGGCTTCGAGGATCAGGACGTGAGCGTCGCCTTTGCCGGCGGGCGCGCCGGGGCGGCCGGCCTTCGGGTGACCGGGACGGCGCTCGTCGTCGGCCTCGGCGGCGACGTGCTGCGCTTCGTCCGCCCGTTCGTGCCGATCGGCATCGACGTGGGCGACGGCTGCTGGCGGCTGGCGGCCCGCGGGCCCGTTCACCGCGTGCTCGTAGAGGGTCACGCCAACGGGACCGCACCGCACATGCTGCCGGTTCCCGTGCCGGCCGAGCGGCGCAACCTCGAGGGTGCGGCGGCGCAGCACCTGGCGGGTGAGCTGCGGCTGCGCGTTCGGCGCGGTCGTCGTCTCGTATACGACGGCGTCTCCTCGCTTGCCGGGCTCGAACGCGGGCACGGCCCGAGAACGGGCTGATCAACGGCGCGCCGGTCTGCGGGACCGTATTCTGCGGCGGGATGGATGACGCGATGCGGCGCGAGCTGGAAGACGTGGTCTCGCGGGCGCTTGCGGAGGATGTGGGCGGGGGCGACCTGACCAGCCTTGCGACGGTGCCGGAGGGCGCACGGGCTCGGGCGACGATCAGCCAGAAGGATGCGGGCGTGGTCTTCGGGCTTGACGCCGCCGAGCACGTGTTCCGCTCGCTGGACGGGCAAGCGGACGTCGAGCGCCTGGCGCCGGAGGGCGTATGGCGCGAGCACGGCCCGGTGCTCGCGCGTGGAGGGCGACGCGCGAGCGCTGCTGGCGGGCGAGCGCACCGCGCTGAACCTGCTCCAGCGGCTCAGCGGAGTGGCCACCCAGACGGCGCGCTTCGTCCGTGCGATCGAGGGCACCGGCGCGCGGATCCTCGACACGCGCAAGACGACGCCGGGGCTGCGGCTGCTGGAGAAGGCGGCGGTGCGCGGCGGGCGGCGGGCGCAACCACCGGATCGGGCTGTGGGACGAGATCCTGATCAAGGAGAACCACGCGTTCATGGCAGGCGGCGTCGGCGCGGCCGTCGGGCGCGCGCGCACCGACTATCCGGACGTGCCGCTCGAGGTCGAGTGCCGCGTCGCGGCGACGAGGTCGCCGCGGCGCTCGATGCGGGTGCGACGCGGCTGCTGCTCGACAACATGACGCCCGCACGAGCTGCGCAGCGGCGGTCGCGCAGGTCGGCGGCCGCGCGAAGCTCGAGGCCAGCGGCGGCGTGACCCTGGAGACCGTCCGGGAGGTCGCGGCGACCGGCGTACAATTCGTCTCGGTCGGGCGCGCTCACGCACTCGGCGCCCGCCCTGGACCTCTCGCTCCGCTGGAGCCGCTGCAATGAACCCGCTCTCCCTCCCGATGGCCGGAGTTCCGGAACCCGAGCCGATCGACATCCCGGCGCTGCAGGAGGAGGTGCGCGAGCTGGCCGCGCAGCGCGGCGCCGTGATCCTCGCGCACAACTACCAGGTGCCCGAGGTCCAGGACGTCGCCGACTACGTCGGCGACTCGCTCGGCCTCTCGCAGCGCGCGGCCGCAGGTCGACGCGCCGGTGATCGCCTTCTGCGGCGTGCACTTCATGGCCGAGACCGCGTCGATCCTCTGCCCGGAGAAGACCGTGCTGCTGCCCGACCTCGACGCCGGCTGCTCGCTGGCGGACTCGATCACGCGCCGCCGAGCTGCGGCCTGGCAGGCCGAGCACCCGGGCGCGATCACCGTCATGTACGTCAACACGACGGCCGCGATCAAGGCGATCACCGACTACTGCTGCACGTCGTCGAACGCCGTCAAGGTCGTCGAGCACATCGCCGCGAGCACGGCGCGGACGACCGAGATCCTGTTCGGCCCGGACATGTTCCTCGGCGCCTACGTCGAGAAGACGACCGGGCACGCAAGATGCACGTCTGGAGCGGCGAGTGCCACGTGCACGCCGGCATCCGCCCGACCGACATCGCCGCCGTGCGCGCGGCGCATCCCGGGCGCGGACTTCCTGATCCACCCCGAGTGCGGCTGCGTCGACGTCGGTCATGGAGTACGTCGCCGCCGGCGACGTCGACGCCGAGCGGCGTCCACATGCTGTCGACCGGCGGGATGCTCGACTACGCCGAGCGCGCCGACGCGAGCCGCGCCGGGACCGACGGTCATCGTCGCGACCGAGACCGGGATGCTCTACCCGATGCGCAAGGCCGCGCCGGACGTCGACCTTCATCGCGGCCAACGGGGCCGCGCTCGTGCCGCTACATGAAGATGATCACGCTGCCGAAGCTGCGCGACGCGCTGCGCGACGGAAGCGGCGAGGTGAAGGTGCCCGAGGACGTCGCGGCGAAGGCGCGCATCCCGATCGAGCGGATGGTCGCGATCAACGCGTGAGCCGTACTGGGGCGGCGCGGTGCGCGGGGATGATCTGCGCGGCGTGCCGAGCCGGGAAGGGGAAAGGGCGCGGCCGTCTCGCTCAGCTACGAAACGACCGCGCACCGAAGACTTTCACGCGCATTCCGGGGGGAGTTGCACTCCATGCGGCTCCCCCCGGAAACGAGCGCTAGCGATCCATCCGAGGAGGAATCACGCTATGGAAACGCCGTTTCCGGCGCGTCCACTTTGGGGGTACGCAGCTACAGACCGGCCCGCGCCGGAAACGTCACGCGGGTCTCAGGGTGCTGAGGGAGCTGGCGCGTCGGCGCTCGGCGCCACGGCCTGCGGAGCGGCGGGGTCAGCCGCCGGCGCCGGCTTCGCGGGCGCCTCCTCCGGGTCGGGCAGGTTGACGACGACGCCGGAGTCCTCGCTCAGCCCGTCGAGCGGCACGTCGCGCTCACCGATCGAGTAGTCGGGCGGATCCTCCTCGACGAGGATCCAGTCGTCCTCCTCGACCGCCGGCTGGATGAAGCGCGGCTGGGAGGAGGGAAGCTTGACCGCGTCGCGGCGCTCCTCGACTGCCGAGGGCACCGGAACGGGGGCGGGCGTCGCGGCGGGGGCGGGGGCGGGGACTGCGGCGACGACCGGGGCCGGGGCGGGCTCCGCGGCCTGCTTCGGCGCCTGCTTCTCGACGGCCTTGGGAGCGGCCGCGGGCACGCCTGCACGCAGACGCGGCGAACGCAGCGCTGCCTTGCCGGTGCCGGCGAACGTTCCCGTCCTGGCGCCGGCGGCCGGTGCCACGCTCGAGGCGGCGGGTCCCGAGCTGAGCTTGGAGTCGACCGCCCGCACGGCGGGCGGTCCGGCGGTCGCCACGACGCCAGTGGCTGCGACCAGCGCGCCGGCCTTCAGTACGCCGCCGGTGAGCAGACCCGCGCCGGCGCTGCCGCCGGCGGTTCCGCCGGCGCTCGCCGCCGTGGTGGTCGCGGCTCCGGCGCCGCCGGAGCCCTTCAGCCATGCAAGCAGGGGCCAGGGCGAGAAAGCCGCGGCGGCGGCGCGCACCGACGAGCGCGCGCGGTGGATCAGCATGCGCACCGCACCCTCGCTGACGCCGAGCTCCAGCCCGACGTCGCGATGGCGGCGACCGTCGACGGCGACTGCCAGGAAGGCGTGGCGCTGCTGCTCGGGAAGCGAGGCGATCTCACCGAGGACCTCGCGCACGGCCTCGCGGCGCTCGACCTCGGACTGGGAGTCGTCGCCGGTCGCCATCGGGTTGTCGACAAGCAGCGGCAGATCGCGGGAGCTCGCGCGCTTCATGGCGTTGAGCGAGCCGTTGTGAACGATCCTGTAGAGCCAGGCCTTCAGCTCGCGCACGTCCTCGCCGTCGTGGAGCTTGGTCCACGCGCTGACGAATGCGGCCTGAACGACGTCGTCCGCGCGCGAGTCGCCGATGATCCGCGTCGCATAGCGCAGCAGTGGCTGCCGGTAGCGGTCGACGATCGCCTCGAAGGCGCGCTCGTTACCCGACGCGGCAAGACGAGCGAGGCGCTCGTCGCTCTGTGCACGCAACACGATCGTCGGAAATTGTGGGCTCATCTAGTCCATTCCCCGCGCGTGTAGAAACAGCGGGAGCCGGTTTTCGTCACGCAATCGCCATCCAAGTTGGCGCGTCGCCGCTCTCGTGCACGGTTGCACGGAGATCGCTTGTTGCGAACGATGGTACCGAGGTTGGCCGCCTTGTCCACCCGGTTCGGTTGCCTTGGCGCACGGCCGCGGAGCCAGGAGTCCGGTGTCTCGCGGATCGTCAGTCTGCGAGCAGATCCAGACCGCGTTCGGCGGCCCAGCGCACGACCTGCAGCGCTTCGCGCCTGCGCTCGAATTCGACCGGGGTGTAGCAGTGGACGTCGGCCTGGGCGCCCATCTCGGCCGCGTCCCAGAGGCTGCCCGCCTGGTACACGCGCTCGAGCCACGGCACGCCGTCGAAGCCCTCGGACACGAGCACCACCACGAATTCCGCGCCCCGCTCACGCTGGGGAAGCACGCCGCGGGCGTCATCCACGCGCGCCCCCCCGACGATCAGCTTCAGGAGTGGCCAGCGATCTCCGACGCGGCGCGCGTAGAGCGCGAGTTCACGCTCGTTGAGGGCGTGGACTGCCTGCATGCGGGAATCATCGCGCACCGCGCGGGCGTTGCGCCGGGGCGGCCCGCCGGCGGCGCCTCAGGCGAAGTCGCCGGTCTCGTGCGGGCCGACGCAGGCGACGGCGAGTTCCTCGGCGTCAACGCGTCGTGCGACGTCGGCGACCTCGTCGAAAGTCACCGCATCCACCTGTCGGATCGCGACATCCGGGTCGCAGCCCTCGTCGTGGACGATCGTGCGCCGCGCGGCGAAGCTCGCGACCGCGTTCGTGTTCTCGAATGCGAGGACGCGGCGGCCCGCAGCGTATGAGCGGGCGCGCTCGACCTCCTCCTCGCGTGGCCCGTCGCCTGCCAGTTCGCCGACGATCTCGCGCATGCGCGTGTAGGCCTCGACGCACTTCGTCGAGTCGAGCCCCGCGCCCAGCAGCAGCGCGCTGACGTCGGAGGCCACGTGCGAGGTCGCGAACACCGAGTAGGCCAGGCCGCGCTGCTCGCGGATCTCGTCGAACAGGCGCGAGCCCATCGAGCCGCCGAGCAGGGTCGCGTAGACGTCGAAGGCGGCGCGCTGTGCCGGGTCGCGCAGGCTCGACATCTGGCCGGTAGATCATCCGCAGGTGCGACTGGTTGGTGTCGCGCTGCTCGACCAGCGTCTGCGGCGCGAACGGGTCGGCGCGGCCTCGGCCGCTTCCGGCTCGGGCAGGTCGGGGAAGCGCGCCATCAGGTCGGCGACCGCGCCGTTGTCCGCGACGTGGTCGAGGTTGCCGACTACGAAGGCACCGCCCGTGTGGCCTGACCAGCGCCGCTCGCGGAAGGCCACGATCGCCTCGCGGCTGAAGCTGCGCAGGTGGTCCTCGGGGCCGAGCACCGTCCGCCCGAGCGGGTGATCGCCGAAGCCGGCGCGCTCGATCAGCTCACCCGCAACTGCGGCGGCTGGTCCTTGTATCGCTGGATCTCCTGGATCACGACGCCGCGCTCCCTGTCCAGCTCGTCGGCGTCGATCCGCGGGCGCCCGACGAAATCGGTCAGCAGGTCCATGGCCGGCATCGCCGACCTCGGCCCGGACCGTGATGTGGAACGCCACGAGGTCGTGGCTCGTGTATGCGTTCAGCACGCCACCCATGCGCTCGGCGGTCTCGTTGACCTTGCGGTAGTCGTCGTAGAGCTCCCCGCCCTTGAAGACCAGGTGCTCGAGGAAGTGGGCCATGCCGTTCTCCTCGGCGCGCTCGGTGCGCGCGCCGGCGTCGAACGCCACCAGGATCGTCGTCGCGCGCGTCCCGGGCAGCGCGATGCGGTGGATGGGGAGGCCGTTGGGCGCCGTCGAACTGGAGATGTGAGGCATGCCGGCCACCGTAGCGGTCGCACGGCAGGGCTCCTCAGGTACCCGTCCGGACCGCGGCAACGAGTGTTGCAGGTGGCAGGAAACAGGGCGTCTCGGGGGTAACCTCGCTGGTAGCCGATGGCAGCACTCGAGGACGATCTTCGCGCCCGCGACACCGTCGCGGCACAGCGCGCCGCGCATGCCGGCGCTTCGCCGGCTCGCCCCGGCGACCCGGCGAACGCGATCGAGCTGCGCGGGGTGACGAAGTCGTACGACGTGTCGGGGGCCGGGCTGCACGCGGCGACGTTCGCCGTGCGCCGCGGCGAGTTCGTGTTCCTCGTCGGTCCGACCGGCTCGGGCAAGTCGACGCTGATGCGCCTGCTGATCAAGGAGCTCGAGCCTGACGAGGGCCGCATCCTGCGTCGCCGGTCGCGACATCGGCGGCGCTGACCCACAAGCAGGTGCCGTACTACCGGCGCAACCTCGGCGTCGTCTTCCAGGACTTCAAGCTGCTGCCGAACCGCACCGTCCACGACAACGTCGCCTACGCGCTGCAGGTGACCGGCAGCTCGCGCAAGGAGATCCGCGCCAAGGTGCCGGACATCCTGCGCCTGACGGGGCTCTCGACGAAGCTGCACAACTACCCCGACCAGCTCTCCGGCGGCGAGCAGCAGCGCGTCGCGATCGCGCGCGCGTTCGTCAACCACCCGCCGCTGCTGCTGGCCGACGAGCCGACCGGCAACCTCGACCCCGAGACGTCGATCGGGATCATGCAGCTGCTCTACCGCATCAACCGCACCGGCACGACGGTCCTCGTCGCCACGCACGACACGTCGATGGTCGACCGCATGCGCCGCCGCGTGATCGAGCTCGACGCGGGCCGGATCGTCCGCGACGAGCTCGCAGGCCGCTATGCCCAGGCGGACATCAGCACCGCCGAGTTCGGTGCACTGATGAGTGAGCCGGCGCCTGAACCGCGCCGCTCCGGTCAGGACGCCGGACCGGCACCGGCAGACGACGGGTTCGACTTCGACGACGCCTTCCGCGACTGATGAAGATCGGCTTCTTCCTGCGCGAGGCGATGCGCTCGATCAGTCGCAACGCCGTCCCCAGCTTCGCCGCCCTGGCCTCGGTGCTCGTCACGCTGCTCGTGCTCGGTGTCTTCATCCCGATCGTGCAGGCCACGACAGGCGCTGCCAACGAGGTGCGCGGGCGGGTGCTCGGTGAACGTCTACCTCCAGCCGAACGTCCGAGCAGGCCGACGATCGATCGCGTTCGAGCGCTGCTCAACCGCACGCCGACGGCGTGAAGCGCGTGGAGTTCGTCAGCAAGGAGCAGGCGCTACACCGAGGAGCAGCCGCAAGAACCCCGAGGCCTACGAGCTGCTCGGCTCCAACCCGCTGCCGGACACGTTCCGCGTCACGCCCGACGACCCCGACGAGGCGCTGAAGCTGGTCTCGGCGCTGGCGCCGCAGACGCCCGGCGGCGGCCGTACGACGGTCGACCCGGCGATCGACGTCGTCAAGTCCTCCAAGGACGACACCGAGAAGATCCTCGTCGCGACGCAGGTCGTGAAGCTGCACCACCGGCCTGCTCGCGGTGCTGCTGGTCATCGCTTCGATGCTGCTGATCTCGAACACGATCCGCCTGTCGCTCTTCTCGCGCCGGCGCGAGGTCCAGGTCATGAAGCTCGTCGGCGCGACCGACGGCTTCATCCGCTGGCCGTTCGTGCATCGAGGGCATCGTGCTCGGCGCGCTCGGCGCGCTGCTGGCGGTGCTGCTGCTGGGCGTGATGAAGGTCGCGCTCGTCGACCCGCTCGTCGACGACTTCGCGCTGCTGGCCGCGCCGGACACGATCAGCTTCGGCTTCCTGGTCGCGGTGCTGATGGCCACCGGCGTGCTCGTGAGCGCGCTCGGATCGGCGATCTCGCTGCGGCGCTTCCTGCAGGTCTGAGCGCCCGCGCCGGACTTAGATCCCGCGAAGGTAGGCGCGACTACCCTTGAGACGCGGCCACGGCCGTGCCCCACGATGCCCACCCGCCGACGCCGCCGATCTCCGCTGCGCATCCTTCTGGCCCTGGCCGGTGCCGTCCTGCTGCTCGGTCTCGGCGCGTGGGTCGGCGCTCGTCATGTCGAGTCGCTCCCGGACCCGATCGCGGACGTGCTGGCCGGCGACGACTCCGCACGCGTCGTCAACGAGGCGCTCGACCGCATCGAGGCGCGCTACTACCGCAGCGTCCCGCGCGACCAGCTCGCCGACGACGCGATCGCCGGCGCGGTCGACAAGCTCGAGGATCGCTTCTCCAGCTACTTCACGCCCGCGGAGTACAGACGCTTCCAGGAATCTCAGAACAGCCGCTTCACCGGCATCGGCGTGACCGTCTCGCAGCACGCGCGCGGGCTCAGGATCGAACAGGTCTTCGACCGGTCGCCGGCAAAGCGCGCGGGCATCGTGCGCGGCGACCTGATCACGGCCGTCGGCGAGCGCTCGCTCAAGGGCATGACCAGCGAACGCTCGACGACGCTGGTCCGCGGGCCGGAGGGGACGGACGTGGCACTTACGGTCTTCCACGCCGGCAAACCCAGGAAGCTCACGCTCACGCGCAGCGCCGTCGTCGTTCCAGTCGTCGCCTCGACGCTGCGCGAGGTCTGCGGCAAGAAGGTCGGAGTCGTGAGCGCTCTCGCAGTTCAGCTCGGGCGCCCACGGCGAGGTCTACTCGGCGCTGCGCCGCCTGAAGAAGCGCGGCGCGCGGGCCTACGTGTTCGACCTGCGCGGAAACGGCGGCGGCCTGGTCGACGAGGCGCAGCTGATCGCCAGCGCCTTCCTGGAGGACGGGCCGATCGTCACCACGCGCGGGCGCAACGTCGCCGAGCAGACGCTTCGGGCCACGGGGGACGCTGTCGCGCCGAACGCCCCGGTGGTCGTGCTCGTCGACCGCGGGACTGCGTCGGCCTCGGAGATCGTCGCCGGCGCACTTCAGGATCGCGAGCGCGCCAAGCTCGTCGGCTCGCGGACGTTCGGCAAGGGCGTCTTCCAGGAGGTCCTCGAGCTGTCCAACGGCGGCGCTCTCGACATCACGGCCGGCCAGTACTTCACGCCGAAGGGGCGCAATCTCGGCGGGCGCGGCGTTCGGACCGGAGCGGGGCTCACACCCGACGTCGCCGCACGCGACGATCCGAAGACGCCGGCCGATGAGGAGATCCGCACCGCCCTCGACACCGTCGCGCGCGAGGCGGGCTGCCGGCGCGACGCGACGTGAGCCGGCACCGCGCGCGCGGACGCCACGGCCGCGGCGAGTCGCGCGGCCCCCGCGCGTCGCGCGACCCCGCGCTGGACCGGCCGGCCGTCGTGCTGCTCGAGGGCCGCGCCCGCTTTCTCGTCGGCGAGCGCTTCTTCGAGCGCGGACGGCGCGTGACGATCGGCCGTGCCCCGCGCGAGGCGAAGCCCGGCCTGCTCGCGCTCGTGCGCCCTGAGCCGGGCGGGAGCCGCGCGAGCGTTGTGCGCGTGCTCGGGTCGCCCGCCGTCGCGCGCGACGTGATCGAGGCGCTGATGCTCGACCGCGGTCTGCGGCGCAGTTTCCCGGCGGGCGTCGAGCGCGCCGCGGCCGCGGCGCGTCGAGCGGCCTGCCGAGTCGCCCGGCAGGCGCGACCTGCGCGATCTCGCGACGTTCACGATCGACCCGGCGACGGCGCGTGACTTCGACGACGCGATCTCTGCGCAGGATCTCGGCGACGGGCGCACGCGGGTCTGGGTCCACATCGCGGACGTCGAGCGCGTTCGTGCGCCCCGGCGACGCGATCGATCGCGAGGCATACCGCCGCGGAACCAGCGTCTACGTGCCGGGAGCCGTCGAGCCGATGCTGCCGCAGGCGCTGTCGAACGACGCCTGCTCGCTGGTGCCGGGCGCGGACCGCCTCGCAGTGACCGCGGAACTCGAGTTCGACGGAGCTGAGCCGGACAAGGCGAGCTTCTACCGCTCGCTGATCCGCTCGGACGAGCGCCTGGACTACGACCGCGTCGACCGGATCTTCGCGGGCACGGAGACGGCGGCCGACCCCTGGGCCGGGCCCCTGGCGGCAGCGCGCGCGGTGGCTGCCAGGCGCTGACGAGGCACGCCGCAGCGCGGGAGCGGCGCTGGCGATCGAGTCGGTCGAGCCGGAGTTCGCGTTCGACGACCGCGGCGCCGTGAGCGGTGCGGTCGGCACCGTGCAGACCGAGTCGCACCGGCTGATCGAGCACCTGATGATCGCGGCCAACGAGGCGGTCGCGCGGCTGCTCGCCGACCACGGCACTCCGTCGCTGTACCGCGTCCACGAGCGCCCCGAGCCCGAGTCGGTCGAGCGCCTGCTGGCTCAGCTCGCTTCACTCGACGTGCCGACGCCGCCGGCCCCGGAGCGGCTGACGAGCACGCAGGCCGCCGACGTGGTGGCGCAGGCGTCGCTGCTCGTCGACCAGCACGTGCGCCGCACCGGCCACGGGCGCACGGGGCTGACGTTCCTCGTGCTGCGTTCGCTGCAGCAGGCGCGCTACGACCCGCGCAACCTCGGCCATGCCGGGCTCGGTCTGACCCACTACTGCCACTTCACGTCGCCGATTCGACGCTACCCGGACCTCGTCTGCCATCGCGCGCTGCTGTCCGTGGTCGGCGGGGGCGAGCAGGCGCCGCGCCCCCACTCGCTCGAGGAGGCCGGGGAGTGGTGCAGTGCCAAGGAGCGCGAGGCGATGTCGATCGAGCGCGCCGCGGACGACGTCGCCCAGTGCTTCCTGCTCGAGCGCGAGCTCACCGAGTGCGGCTGGGACGAGACCTTCGACGGCGAGGTGACGGGGCTGATCGGGGCCGGGGCGTTCGTGACCTTCGGCAGCGAGGCCACCGCCGCCGGGCCATACGAGGGAATGCTGCCCGTGCGCCGGATTCCCGGCGGCTGGTGGGATCTCAATGAGGAGGGCACGATCCTGCGCAGCGACGGTGGCGGGGCGTTGCGGCTCGGCGACCCGCTGCGCGTCGGCGTCGAGCGCGTCGAGGCCGCCCGCGGCCGCGTCGACCTGCGGGTCGAGCCCGGCTCATCATTCTGAGCGCGAGCGCGCGCGTGCCGTGCGCGCCACCGCGGCGAGTTTGTTGCGCTGCGCGCAACGTTCACGCCGACGTGTGTCGCCGCGTGCGGTCGCGGCGCGTTTGTTTCGCTTCGCGGAACGTTCTCGCCTACGTGTGCCGGCGGGTGCGGCTGCGGCGAGTTCGTTTCGCTACGCGGAACGTTCACGCCGGCGTCGTCGTGCGGCGGGGTGGGCGCAAAGCTCTAGCCTCGGTCGCCTGATGGCCAAGCCCGCCAAGAAGCCGCTCGCCTCAGGCGACGTCGCGACGAACCGCCAGGCGCGGTACCGCTTCGAGCTGCTCGACAAGCTCGAGTGCGGGATGGTGCTGCTCGGAACCGAGGTCAAGGCGCTGCGCGAGGGCTCGGCCCAGATCAAGGACGCCTACGCCCAGGTCCGCGACGGCGAGCTGTGGCTGCACAACATGCACATCCCGCCGTACGGCCCCGCGGCGAGTGCCAACCACGAGCCGGAGCGCCCGCGCAAGCTGCTCGCCAAGCGCAAGGAGATCGACCGGCTCGTCGGCCAGCAGCACGAGAGGGGCCTGACACTCGTGCCGACGCGGATCTACTTCAAGGGCCCGCACGCGAAGGTGGAGATCTCACTTGCGCGCGGCAAGGACCGCTTCGACAAGCGCCAGGCGATCAAGGAGCGCGACACGAAGCGCGAGATGCAGCGCGCGCTGCGCGAGGCCAACCGCTGAAGCAGGGCGCGCCGGACGCCGAGCTCCGGTCCCGGACTCGTCTAAGGCGACGTGAGCAGCGCTTCGAGCGCGCGCTGCCGGAGCTCGTCGGAGACGCTGCCCGCGTTGCCGGTGTCGAACGGCGGCTCGGGGTCGTACTCGATGCCGAGCTGAATCGCCTCGGCGGCCTCGCGGCCGGCGATCCGCTCGGCGAGCATGAGCGCGAGGTCGATGCCGGCGGAGACGCCCGCAGCCGTCGCGATCTTCCCGGCGAAGACGACGCGGTCGCGGGTCGGGACGGCGCCGTACTGGGCGAGCGCGTCGATCGCCGCCCAGTGGCTGGTCGCCGCGACCCCCTCCATGATCCCCGCCGCGCCGAGCGCCAGCGAGCCGGTGCAGACCGAGGTGGTCCAGGTCGTGTGCTCGTGGGCGGAGGCGATCCAGGCCAGCAGCTCCGGGTCCTCGTCCTGGCTCGGGAAGCGCATCCCGCCCGGAATGAGCAGCACGTCCGGGCGCGGCACGTCCGTGAATGCCGCCTCCGCCTGAACGACGAGACCGGCATCGGCGCGCACGGGCCCGGCCTCGGTGGCGAGCCATCTGACGCGAGCGCCGGGAAGCCGGCTCAGCACGTCGTAGGGACCGACGCAGTCCAGCGCCGTGAACTTGTCGTACAGGCCGATCGCGATCTCCATCGGGCGATCCTCTCAGGCTCAGCCGGTCGCCGTGTCTAGGTGGCGCCCGTGCGCTCGGCGAGGACCGCCTCGGCGGCGGCCTCGGCCTTCTCCAGCTCGGCGCGCACGAGCTGGAGCCCGCGCTGCCAGAACGCCGGGTCGCTGAGGTCCAGGCCGGCGATCGCCGCGAGTTCCTCCGGGCTCCTGGAACCTCCCGCGGCGAGCATCTCCAGGTAGGCGGGCACGAACGCCTCGCCCTCCTCCTCGTAGCGGGCGTAGACCGACAACGCGAGCAGCTGACCGTAGGCGTAGGCGTAGACGTAGCCGGGGGAGCCGATGAAGTGGGGGATGTAGGACCACCACGAGCGGTAGCCGTCGGTGATCTCGACGGCGTCGCCCAGCAGGTCGGCCTGCGTGCTCGCCCAGAGATCGCCGAAGCGCTCCACGGACAGCTCGCCCTCCTCTCGCCGCGCCGTGTGGACCGCGTTCTCGAAGCGGTTCATCGCGGCCTGGCGGAAGACCGTCGCGATCGTGTCCTCGATGTTCTCGGCCAGCAGGGGCAGTCGCGAGGCGGGCGAGTCGGCCGCTTCGAGCAGGCGGCGGAAGACCAGCGTCTCGCCGAACACCGACGCCGTCTCGCAGACGGTGAGCGGAGTGTGCTGCTCGAAGATCCCGCGGCCGGTCGCCAGGGCCGCGTGCACGCCGTGGCCGAGCTCGTGAGCCAGCGTCATCACGTCGCGGCGCCGCGAGGTCCAGTTGAGCATCAGGTACGGGTGGACCGTCGGAACCGTGTAGGCGCAGAACGCGCCGCCGCGCTTGCCCGGCCGCGCGGGCGCGTCGATCCAGCTCTCGTCGAAGAAGCGCTGCACGAGGTCGCCGAGCTGTGGCGAGAAGCTGGCGTAGGCGTCGAGCACCATCGTGCGGCCCTCGTCCCAGCCGACCTCCTCCTCGTCGGCGGCGATCGAGGCGGCTCGGTCGTAGTCCGCGAGGCGATCGAGGCCGAGCAGTCGCGCCTTCAGCCGGTACCAGCGCTGCGGAAGGTCGTAGGACGACTCGACGACGCCGAGCAGCGCCTCAACCGACTCGTCGCTCGCCTCGTTCGACAGGTTCCGGCTTGAGAGCCAGGTCGGGTAGGAGCGCAGGCGGTCGTCGGTCGCCTTGTCCTGAAGCAGCGTGTTGAAGATGTACGCACGCGTGCGCAGCCCCGGCTCGAGCGCTGCCGTGACGGCAGTCGCCATCGATCTGCGCACCTCGCGGTCCGGCGAGTGCATCCGGCTCAGCGCTGCATCGAGCGGCACCGGCTCGGGCTCGTCCGGGAGGTCTATGCGCAGCGCGCTGGTCAGCTCGCTGAAGAGCCGTGACCACGCCTCGCGCCCGGTCACGGCCTTCTCCGCCACGAGCTTCTCCTCGGGCTCGCTCAGGAGGTGAGGGCGGTAGCGACGCGCGGTGCGCAGGTGGTGGCGAACGAGATCCAGCCCGTCCGCCGCGAGCAGCTCCTCGGCCCGGGCATCGTCTAGCTCCGCCCACTCGAGGTCGAAGAAGAGGAGCTGCGTCTCGATCGCCGTCGCGCGCTCGTTGACCTTGGCGATCAGCGCGCCGTTCGCCGGGTCCTCGGTGTCGGCTGCGAATCGCAGGTGCGCGTAGTTGCCGGCCCTGCCGGCGAGCTCGGAGATCGTTCCCAGCTCGGCCATCGCGGCGGCGAGGCCGGGGCCGTCGAGCTGGCCGACGCGGCCGCTGTGCAGCTCCGCGAAGGCCTTCGCGCGGGTGGCGGCCTCGTCGAGCAGTCGCTCGCAGCCGGCCGCTCCGCCCTCAACGAGGTGATCAAGGTTCCACAGGACGTCCTGGACGGCGGTCGCGGCCATCGCGCGAGCATATGGGAGGCGGGTTTTCGCCCGGCTTCTCCCGCCACTGACCGCTCAGTCAGCAGCCGGTGAGCCGATTTGCCGGAACTTGCGGGTTTGATGGGGGCCGAGAGGTTGACAGCTTGTCTGACGGGCGCGTACGTTCGGCCAAGACGCGGCGCCGAGTCGCAAAGAGCGACGGCCGTGGGGTGTGAGGCCACGCCTCCCGCCCGGGAGCGCCCTCGAAAGAGGTGCGAACCCGGTCGAGGGATCCCCGAGCGGCTCGGTCGCCGCGTCTCTGTTCGCCTGGGTGTCCCCCCGCCCGAACCCGAACACTCAGGTCCAGCGCGCCCCGTCTCCGCCGACGGGGCGCGCCGCTTTTCGGGCTCGGCACCGTTCACCGGTGTCCTGGTCGGGAAACCGTGCCGGCCGGGTAGAATGGAGGTTCACCCCTGGGGACGACAGGCTTCGACGCGGTCGGTCCCGTCAGGGTGGTTGCGAGTCGAGGTTCCGGAGGCCTCGCTAAACACCGGAAAAAACCATACGTGCGGACTCTCACGAGTACGCCCTCGCCGCTTAGCAACTAGCTAAGTCGCGAGGTCCGGCTCCCCGCCTGCCGGCCGCGGGGAATGTCCGGATCAGACGCCGGCTCACCCGGGGCGACCTGCCTCCGCCAAACCGGGGAAATTTCAGGAGGCTGGCCCCCCGCGACCCAGCCCGCAAGGCGACCGGAGGGCGAGATTCAGAGCGCGGGCTACGCTCGTAGAAGCCACTCAGACGCGATCGCGGACGCGGGTTCGATTCCCGCCGTCTCCACTGGTCAGGGCGTTCGCGAAGGGGTGCGAACGTCGCCCGGGTCTGGGGCTCGGGGACACCTCAAGCGTCAACGCGGGCAGGATTGGGCGTGTGCGACGAGAAGCACGCTGCGAGCGGCTCCCCCATTATCGATCCGGTCGGCCGCCCGCAGCGCACAGATTGCGTCGGCAGATGCCGCTCGCGGCGTTGCTCTCGAACGCGATCGTCCCAATCACCGCCAACGCACCGGCGCTGCGCCGCCGCTGAGCGGCGCACCCGGCGGGCCGAATCCGCCCGCAGCGCTGTCAGCACTTGACGGCGGCAGCCTCCGTAGTCGGCACGGATGCCGAACAGCGGGACCTCGGGCATCGTGAAGCGGGCATGCCGCGCGGCCGTGCCGGGGGCGCGGCTGCAAGCGATGCCGACCGCCTCGATGCACAAGCGCCGTGATGACGTTGCCGAGCAGCGTGCTCCGCGTGCGCTCGTCACGCTCGTCGAGCGCTTCGACCCGACGGTCTTCAGTGTCGGCGACGGGCGTGCCCGTGTGAGGCTCCGCGGGCCCGGGGTCGGCTCGTGGGACGTGGTGTTGCACGCCGACGAGGTGACGCTGGAGCTCGCGGACGAAGGACACCGTGCGGACGCCGTGATCGAGGCCGACGGGGCCACCTGGCTCGGCATCGTCCGCGATCCGGGCGGCGGGATGGAGGCGTTCAGGGAGGGACGGCTCTCGGTTCGGCACGACCTGCATCTGGGCGTGGGGTTCCTCGCCGCGACCGCCCCGGCTGTCGGCGCCGACGCGCTGCGCTACGTGCAGGTCCCGACCGATGTCGGGGAGATCTCGACGATGCAGGCCGGTTCCGGTGAACCGGTCGTGCTGCTCCACGGCCTCGGGGCGACGAAGGTGTCGTTCCTGCCGACGATCGGGGCGCTCGCCGGTCGGCACCGCGTCATCGCAATCGACCTGCCGGGCTTCGGCGACTCCGACAAGCCACTCGGCGCGGCCTATGACGCCGCCTTCTTCGCGCGCAGCGTCGTCGCGCTGCTCGACTCCCTCGGACTCGAGCGGGCTTCGCTGATCGGGAACAGCATGGGCGGGCGCGTCGCGCTCGAGACCGGCCTCGAGCATCCCGAGCGCGTCGATCGCCTGGTGCTGCTGGCCTCATCGCTCGCGTGGCTGCGCGACCGTCCGTTCACACCGCTGCTGCGCCTCGTGCGGCCGGAGCTGGGGCTG
Organism: uncultured Actinomycetes bacterium; assembly: GCA_963714935.1. Taxonomy (GTDB): domain Bacteria; phylum Actinomycetota; class Thermoleophilia; order Solirubrobacterales; family Solirubrobacteraceae; genus F1-60-MAGs163. The sequence goes on along the minus strand of CAVQQA010000001.1, from coordinate 585,871 downwards.
CTTCAGATCGCTCCGCGCCCGCTGGTCGAACCGATAGTGCGCCGCGTGATCCCAGGCGCGGAGGAGGGCTGGACCGCGGCCGGCGTCGACGAGTTCCTGCGTTCGTTCCTCGAGCCGCGCGGGCGCGCCGCCTTCTATGCGGCTGCGCGCAACATCTACCTCGACGAGCCGCACGGGCCGCGCGGCTTCTGGACTCGCCTGCCCGGCCTATCGGCGCCGAGCCTGTTCGTCTGGGGACGGCAGGATCGAGTAGTGCCGATCGCGTTCGCGCGGCACGTGCGCGCTGCGCTGCCCGCTGCGCGCCACCTCGAGCTCGACTGCGGGCACGTGCCGCAGTTCGAGCGGCCGATGCTCGTCCACGACGCGATCGCGGGCTTCCTTTCGGCTCAGGCGGGATCGCGGGCCGGACGAGCGCGGTAGACCGGAACGGCCCCCTGCACTCCGCGCAGGTGGCGCGCACCGACGCTCGACCAGCGGATCTCGGAGCCGGTCACGGCATCGCGCACGTCGGCGGTCACGAGAACACTCCCGGCCCGCGCAAGCGACGTGAGGCGGCTGGCGAGGTTCACGGGCCGGCCGAACCAGTCCCCGCTGCGACCGAGCACGGGCCCGTAGGTCACGCCCGCGCGAAGCTGGGGAAACGCGGGCCCGGCGGCGTCGGCGGCGGCGACGAGATCGAGCATCGCCGTGAGCAGCGGCTCCGGCTCGGGGGAGACGAGCATCGCCGCGTCGCCGATCGTCTTGATGAACCTGACCGGCGGGTCCACGACCTCGCTGACGAGCTCCGAAAGGCGATTCGCGACGCGTTCGAGCTCCTCGGCGTGCACCTCCTCGCCGAGTCTCGTGAACCCGACCAGGTCCGCGAAGGCGACCGCCATCGTGCGCGTCCCGGGCAGTCCGGCGGCGCCGCCGCCGAGCATCGCCGCGGTGGCGACGTCCTCGACCGCCTCACGCAGATGCGCTCGCATGCTCGCGTCGACCACCTTGCCGACCAGCGGCTCGAGCCGCGACAGCCACCTTGCCAGACGGTCGGCGATCTCCAACTCGTCGAGCCCTGATGCATCGGCTAGCTCGAACAGCACGCCGCCCATCTGGTCGGCGATCTGGCGGGTCGCATGCCCCAGTACGCGTGCCGTGGCGAGCACCTGCTCCTCGCTGACGCCCGAGTCGAGGGCAGTGCTCACGAGATCACCGATGTCGAGATCGGATTGACCGATCACAGGCGCCTCGGCGTCGAGCACCGGCACGCCGTTGGCGCGCCTCACAGCGAGCACGAAGTCGACGTCAAGGCCTGTCCGCTGCGCCACCTCGCTCGCCGAGTAGCTCGGGAGCCCGCCCAGCACCATCAGCGCAGGCAGGGCCGCGAGGCGGCTCTCGGCGACGGCGTGCCGCAGTTGCTCGACGGTCACTCCGTCGGCGGCCAGCCTGTCCAGCAGCGCTGTCCGAGCCGTGCGTGCCTGGCCGTCGAGTTCATCGAGCAGGCCCTCTGTCTCCCAGTCGATCTGCGCCGCGCTCACTGCTCGCAACCCTAGACGGACTGCCGAGCGGAGATGATGCGCGCATGATCGCCGACGGCGGCATAGATCGTGCCTGACCGGGTTCCGAGCGCAGTGGAGTTCGCGGCCGCCAAGGCGCTGCTCGCCCCCTGGCGGGTGCTCACCGATCCGCGCATCGACGGCTTCGACAATCTGCCGGCCGACGGGCGCTACCTGCTCGTCGCCAATCACACGACGCTCGGCGTATTCGACGTTCCCTTCCTCGTGCTCGAGATCCGCGAGCGGACCGGCGTGCTCGTCAGGTCGCTCGGCGAGCGCCAGCACTACCGGGTGCCGCTCTGGCGCGATCTGCTCAGTCGCTTCGGGACGGTCAGTGGCACGCGTGCGAACACTCGCCGTCTGCTCGAAGGTGGGCAGGCCGTGCTCGTCTTCCCGGGTGGCGGGCGTGAGGTCGCGCGGCGCCGCGGCGATCACTACCCGCTTGTCTGGCGCGAGCGGATCGGTTTTGCTCGCCTTGCACTCGAATACGGGTACCCGGTCGTGCCGTGCTCGATGATCGGCGTCGACGACATGTGGGACGTCGTCGCGGACTCCGGCGACGCCCTCTACGCGCCGGCTCGGGCGCTCGCCCAGCGCATCGACGTCGATCCGGAGATGCTCGCCCCGATCGTCCGTGGCCTCGGCCCGACGCCGCTCCCTCGCCCGCAGCGGATCTACGGGCGGATCTCGGCGCCGATCGACGCTCGCGCCTTCGGCACGTCCTGGGACGACGTGCGAGGCGCTGCGGCGCTGCGCGACGCGGTGCGCGACGGCATCCGGCGAGGCATCGACGAACTCGAGCTGGAACGCGAGCGCGACCCAGCGCGTCACCTGGTCCCGCGCCTTCGCGGCGAGGCGCGCCGGCTCACGCGCGCTCAGGTCGGCGCGCTGCGCGGGCTCCTGCGCCTGTGAGCAGGCGTCATGCGGTCCGGCCGCGCGGTGCCGGGCATCATCCGCGCTGCCCCTGCGACAGCTGATCGAGCAGCCTGCGGCCACGGCTTCGCATCGCCGGCGTGCCTGTCGCCGTGAGCTGTTCGATGATCGGCCGCACGCGCTCGCACAGAGCCTCGTCCTCGGCCGCGAGATCCGCGAGAGACTGCATGGCGAGGGTCCGCTCGATCGAGCTCTCGTCGTCGAGGTAGCGCTCCAGGATGGCGACGGCCCGCGTGCGCTGCTCCTCCGTTAGCGCCAGCCGCGGCAGCATCTGGGCGACGTGCCAGCGGACCTCCTGCTGGGGTACGAGCGCGACCTCGTCGAGCAGCCGCGCCGCGTGTGGCTCCAGCAGGTCGGGGCGGCTGCGGGTCGCCTTCTCGGCCGCGTCGGCGGCTCTCATCCGGACAACCGCATCGGGCGACGTCATCGCATCGACGAGGGCCCCGAAGAGGGCCGGCCGGGCGAGCACGTCGCGCGCGACCTCGTCCGCTCTGCCGGTGGATCGCCGGTCGGTGCCCGAAAGCTTGTCGACGAGTTCGTCCGCGTTCACAGCCACGGGCCGGGCGGTCGTCTCACGGCTTGCTCTCCTTCAATGGCGGCTGGCAACGTCGTGATACCGCTCGGGTTGCGCGGCGAAGCGCCGGGCACATTCGAGGGAGCAGAAGTGGAACGTGCGCCCGCCGTGGCGCAGCATCCCGGCCGCTGCGCTGCGGTCGAGATTCATCTGGCAGACCGGGTCGGTGACGCGCACGGCCGACGCGTCCGAATCCGCCGGACACGCGTAGATCCTCACCGGCTCGGACACGTTCTTCAGGTTGAAGGGGCCGCGATCGTCGAGGCTGTCGCGCTGCTCCTGCGGCAGCGCCGCGCGCACGGCCTCTGTCAGCAGGACGTCCCCCGCGCGGGCGACGGCGGCCACACGCGCGGCCACGTTGACCGTCGCCCCGAACCAGTCCTCGCCACGCCGCACCGCCGGCCCGCGGTTGATGCCGACGCGAACACCGGGGTACCCGTGGCGCGCGGCCATGCTGTTCGCCAGTTCCCGGCCGAGCTCGACGGCCTCGCCCGCGGAGCCCAGTCGCAGCATCAGGGCGTCGCCGATCGACTTGACCAGCTCGCCGCTGCCGTCTGCCAGGCGGGATCGCACGTCCTCCGTGAAGGCGGTCATGAGATCGGCCGCGTGCTCGTCTCCGTGGACCTCGGTCAGCGCGGTGAAGCCTGCGATGTCGGCGAACACGAAGGTGCTGTCGCCCTCGGGCATCAGCGCACCGCGTCGGGCGCCGGCGTGCTGCGATGGCTGTCGAAGCGCCGCAGCCGCAGCGCATTGGCGACCACGGAGACGCTGGAGAAGGCCATCGCTGCGCCTGCGATGACCGGATTCAGCATTCCCATCGCTGCCAGTGGCAGGGCGGCGATGTTGTAGCCGAAGGCCCAGCCGAGGTTCTGCTTGATCGTTCGCAGCGTGGCGCGGCTGAGCCGGATCGCGTCGCCGGCTGCGCGCAGGTCGCCGCTTACGAGAGTCAGGTCGCTCGCCTCGATCGCCACGTCGGCACCGGTGCCGATGGCCAGGCCGAGATCGGACTGGGCGAGAGCGGGGGCGTCGTTGACGCCGTCGCCGACCATCGCCACGGCCCGCCCCTCGCGCTGAAGGCGCCTGACGACGTCGACCTTGTCGGAGGGCAGCACCTCGGCGATGACCTCGTCGATTCCGACCTCGCCGGCGACGGCCCGCGCGGTCGTCTGGTTGTCGCCCGTGAGCAGGACCGGGCGCAGGCCGAGCGCGCGGAGCTCGGCGATCGCCGCGGCAGAAGTCGGCTTGACGGTGTCGGACACGACGAGGACGGCACGCGCCTCACCGTCCCAGCCGGCAGCGATGGCGGTCTGTCCGCGCGCCTCCGCGGCGGACCTTGCGGCCTGCAGCCCGGCCGGGAGCGGCATCGCCCACTCGTCGAGCAGCGCCGGCCGACCGACGACGAGCGCGTGGCCGTCGACGATCCCCTGGACTCCGAGACCTTCGCGGCTGCTGAACCCATCGACGGCTGGGAGGCTGTCGTTCTCGGCCCGCGCCGCGGCGGCGATCGCCTGGGCGACCGGATGCTCGGATGCGTCCTCCAGCGCGCCGATCAGCCGCAGCGCTTCGCGGCGATCGGCGCTCTCCGCCAGCGTGACGTCGGAGAGGCTCATCCGCCCGGCGGTGACCGTCCCGGTCTTGTCGAGAACGATCGTGTCGACGTGGCGCGTGGATTCGAGGATCTCCGGGCCCTTGATCAGCAGGCCGAGCTGCGCTCCCCGCCCGGTGCCGACCATCAGCGCCGTCGGCGTCGCCAGCCCGAGCGCGCAGGGACAGGCGATGATCAGAACCGCGACGGCTGCCGTGAACGCGAAGCCGGTGCCCTCTCCTGCGGCCAGCCAGTAGACGAGCGTGCCCGCGGCGAGAAGGATCACGATCGGCACGAAGATGCCCGAGACGCGGTCGGCGAGGCGCTGGACAGGCGCCTTCCCTGTCTGCGCGTCCGTGACGAGCCGGGCGATCTGCGCCAGCGCGGTGTCGGCTCCGACCTTCGTCGCGCGCACCACGAGATGACCGCCGGCGTTGACGGTCGCGCCCACGACCTCCGAGCCGGGGCCGACCTCGACGGGCACCGGCTCGCCGGTGAGCAGGCTCATGTCGATCGCGGAGCTGCCCTGCTCGACGATCCCGTCCGTGGCGATCTTCTCTCCGGGGCGCACCACGAAGCGCCGCCCCGCCTGGAGGTCATCGACGGGAATGCGCTGCTCGGCGCCGCTGTCGTCGAGAACCGCGACGTCCTTCGCGCCGAGCTCGAGCAGCGCTCGCAGTGCGGCGCCGGCGCGGCGCCTGGCGCGCGCCTCGAAGAAGCGCCCGAGCAGGATCAGCGTCGTGACGACGGATGCGACCTCGAGGTAGATCTCGCTCGTTCCGGCGCTGCGCTCGGGAACGAGCTCGAACGACATCTTCATTCCGGTCATCCCGGCGTCGCCGAAGAACAGCGCGTAGACCGACCAGAGCCACGCGGCGAGCACGCCCATCGAGATCAGCGTGTCCATCGTCGCGACGCCGTGTTTGAGGTTGGCCCAGGCTGCACGGTGGAACGGCCAGGCACCCCAGATCACGACCGGCGTGGCGAGCTGCAGGCTCAGCCACTGCCAGTTGTCGAACTGAAGCGCCGGGATCATCGCCATCAGCAGCACGGGGAGCGACAGCGCTCCGCAGATCACGACGCGCCGGCGCAGCTCGGCTGTCTCGCGTTCGTCGGGGTCGCCGTGATCGTGGGTCGCGCCGTGATCGGGCTGGGAGGCCGGCAGCTCGGCCTCGTAGCCCGCGTTCTCGACCGCCTTCAGCAGGTCAGTGGGGGCCACGATCGAAGGGTCGTAGTCGACAGCCGCCCTCTCGGTCGCGTAGTTCACCGTGGCCGAGACGGCATCCAGCTCGTTGAGCCGGCGCTCGACGCGGTTCGCGCACGACGCGCAGGTCATGCCCGTGATCGGAAGGTCGATGTGCTGTGTGGTGGCGGAGGCCATCGGTCCCTTCGGATAATACCCAATGGGGGTATCAATGGTCCAGGCGCGCGCGAACCCGGCGGTCTCGGCGAGCCACCGCCGGCGCTGGAGGTCTAGCCTGCGGCAGGTCCTCCAACCACGGAGTTCCCATGGCCAAGGCACACTTTCATCAGAGCGGGGCGCTCGGGGAGATCGTCCTCGCCTCGCCGCCCCTGAACCTCGTCGACCTGGAGCTCGCTGCAGACATGCAGAGCGCGATGGCCGAGGCGGCGGACGCCGACATCCGTGCGCTGCTCGTACACGCTGAGGGCGACCACTTCTCCGGCGGCGCCAGCGTGGACATCTTCCTCGGCCGCGACTTCGAGTCGGCGCAGGAGCTGCTCGGTGGCTTTCTCGCCGCCATCCGGCGCATGGAGGCGATGCCGATACCCAGCGTCTGCGCGGTGCAGGGCCTCTGTCTCGCCGCCGGGCTCGAGGTCGCTCTCGCGTGCGATCTGATCTGGGCGGCGGAGGGCTCGCAGCTCGGTCTCGTCGAGGCGGTCATCGGTGCGACGCCGTTCGGCGGAGGTACCCAGCGGCTCGTCACGCGCGCGGGATCAGGGCGCGCGATGGAGGCCGTGCTCACCGGCCGCCCGTACCCGGCCGCGACGATGCACGAGTGGGGCGTCGTCAACAGGGTCGTCGAGCCGGCCGAGCTGCTGCCGAAGGCGCGCGCGTTCACCGAGCGCCTCGCAGCGGGGCCGACGCTGGCCCACGGAGCGACCAAGCGGATCATCCGGACTACGATCGAGCAGGGCGTCGAGGCGGCGGACCGCCTGCTGCCCGCCGAGGGTGCGAAGGTGATGGCCAGCGAAGACCTTCAGGCGGGCGCGAAGTCACTGCTGGAGCACGGGCCCGGTCAGGCCACGTTCAGCGGCCGCTGACATGCAGGCGCCGGTACCGGAGGTGTTGCGCTATGCGGCGTTCACCGGCGACCCGCGCGGCGGCAACCCGGCCGGCGTCGTGCTCGACGCCGCCGGTCTCGGCGACGCGCAGATGCTGGCGATCGCCGCTGATGTCGGCTACTCCGAGACGGCGTTCATCACCGCGCGCGGCCCGCAGAGCGACGAGCTGGTGGTGCGGTACTTCAGCCCGCTCGCCGAGGTGCCGTTCTGCGGGCACGCGACGATCGCGACCGCGGTGGCGTGGGCCGATCGCCACGGTCACGGCCGCCTCACGGCTGAAGACGCGCAGCGGTCTGGTCGAGATCGAGACCAGAGCGGGACCGGACGGCTCGGCCGCCACTCTGACCAGCGTCGCTCCGCGGGTGGCCCCCGCTTCGGAGGGCGACGTCGCCGAGCTGCTCGCGGCGCTGCGCTGGACTCCGGACGAGCTCGATCCGCTCCTCCCGCCACGGGTCGCTTTCGCAGGCGCCCATCATCCCGTGCTCGCCGCCGCGACGCGCGAGCGCCTCGCGCGACTCGACTACGACTTCGATCGGCTGGGAGCGCTCATGGCGGCGCGTGACTGGACGACGATCCAGCTCGTCTGGCGCGAGACGCGCCGACACCTTCCACGCCCGCGATCCGTTCCCGCCCGGCGGCATCGTGGAGGATCCCGCGACCGGAGCCGCGGCCGCCGCGTTCGGGGCGTACCTGCGCGCCCTCGACCTAGTTGACGTACCGGCCCGGATCACGATCCACCAGGGTCACGACCTCGGTCGCCCGAGCCTGCTGACCGTCGACATCCCTGCGGGCGCGGACGCGGGCATCTCGGTGACGGGAACGGCGGTCGCGCTGACCTGAGCGCGGGCCGTTCGGCGTCAGCGGACGCGCGTCAGACGTGGTCGACGAACAGGTCGACCTGTGGCTCGGCGCCTGGGACGAAGCTATAGGGCTCGAGGTCGGTGACGCCTTCCTCCGCGAGGACGTCCTCGCACAGGTAGGTGTTGCCGGTGCACTCGCGGCTCGGGCGGCTCAGCACTGCGTAGGCGGCGTCGGCGTAGATCTCCGGGCGCCGCGCCCTGGCCATCGCCTCGTCTCCGCCGAGCAGGTTCTGCACCGCGGCGGTGGCCACGAGCGTTCGCGGCCAGAGCGCGTTGGATGCGATCCCGGCCTCGGCGAACTCCGCCGCCCAGCCGAGCGCCAGCAGGCTCATGCCGTACTTGGCCAGCGTGTAGCCGATATGCGGCCCGAGCCACTCGGGGCGCAGGCCGATCGGCGGCGACAGCGTGAGGATGTGCGGGTTGGTGCCCCGACGCAGGTGCGGCACGCAGGCGCGCGTGACGGCGAACGAGCCGCGCACGTTGATGTCCTGCATCAGGTCGTAGCGCTTGAGCTCGAGCGCCTCGGTGCCGGCGAGGTTGATCGCCGAGGCGTTGTTGACGCAGATGTCGATCCCGCCGAAGCGCTCCACGGCGGCGTCGACGGCCGCCTGGACCTGACCCTCGTCGCGGATGTCACCGACGATCGGAAGAGCGCCGCCACCGGCTGCCTCGATCTGCTCGGCGGCGGTGTAGACCGTGCCCTCCAGCTTCGGGTGAGGATCGCCGGTCTTGGCGATCAGCGCGACGTTGGCGCCGTCGCCGGCCGCGCGCAGCGCTATCGCGAGCCCGATCCCGCGACTGGCGCCTGAGATGAAGAGTGTCCTGCCTGAAAGCGTCATCGCTACCTCTGATCTAGGATCGAACTGAGCGGGCGGTCAGTGTCGCGGCTTCGGCGGCATCAAGGCTCCGATCAGCGGTGCAACAGCTGGGACAAGGATGCCGATCAGGAACATGACCAGCGAAATGGGCGACGCTGACTGCAGGTGCGCCGCGCAGCGAACTGGACGCCATCATGGCAGCAGGCCGATCACCGCCGCTGTGAACGGCGGGTCTGCGTGACGACTGCCTCACAGATGCCCGCCTCGATCGTCGGAGCGCTGACCGCGCGCCAGATGCCCTCGCCGCGGCGCGTGTTCGCGGTGTCTTCGCTCGGCGTGATCGTCGCGCTCGTCGACGCCACGATCGTCAACATCGCCTTCCCAGACATCCAGAGCTCGTTCCCGGACGCCGGGCTCTCGAAGCTCTCCTGGGTGCTCAGCGGCTACAACATCGTCTTCGCCGCGTTCCTCGTCGCCGCCGGGCGGGTGGCGGACCTCGTGGGTCGAAGGCGCACCTACCTGGTCGGCCTGTGGATCTTCACGCTGGCCTCGGGTCTCTGCGCGGTCGCACCTTCAGCGAACGCGCTGATAGCCGCCCGCCTGCTGCAGGCGCTCGGCGCCGCGCTGCTGATCCCCTCATCGCTGGGGCTCGTGCTGGAGGCGTTCAGTCGTGAGCACCGGTCGCATGCCGTCGCCCTGCTGACGGCCGTCGGAGCGCTCGCCGCCGGAATCGGCCCGTCGCTCGGCGGATTCCTCGTGACGGTGTCCGATTGGCGCCTCGTCTTCCTCGTCAACATCCCTGTCGGGATCGTCGCCATCGCCCTCGCTCGCCGCCATCTCATCGAGAGCCGCGAGCCCGGCCACAGGCTGCTGCCCGATCTGCTCGGGTCGGTTCTCTCGGCGCTGGCGGTGGGGCTGCTCGTGCTCGGCGTGGTCCAGGGCCCGGAGTGGGGCTGGTCAAGTGTGGGCGTGCTCGTGTCGTGGCTGGCGGCGGTGCTGCTGGGTGCGCTCGTCATCTGGCGCTGCACCTGGCACCGGTCGCCGATCTTCGACCTCTCGCTGCTGCGGATCCGCGCTTTCACGGTCGCCAATGCGATGACGCTGCTCGCCTACGGTGCGTTCTTCGGCTACACGCTCGTCAACGTGCTTTTCCTGACCTCGGTCTGGGGGTACTCGGCGCTTGACGCCGGTCTGGCGCTGACACCCGGACCGTTCGTCGCCGCCGCCGTCGCCGCACCCACCAGCCGCGTCGTCGAGCGCTTCGGCCCGCGCGTGATCCTCGTACCGGGAGGTCTCGTCTGGGGCGCCGCGCTGTTCTGGATGGTGACGCAGGTGGGCCTCACACCGGACTTCGTGTCCGAGTGGCTGCCGGGGATGATTCTGCTTGGGATCGGGGCGGGGCTGGTCCTGCCGCACGTCGCCAGCACAGCCGTCGTCGCAGCGCCCGGTGAGCGCTTTGCGACGGCGACCGGACTGAACTCGGTTGCGCGCCAGGTCGGAGCTGCGCTCGGCGTGGCCGTCGTGGTGGCGATCCTCGAGACGCCGACGGCCGCGCAGGCCGCCGCAGCGTTCGATGACGCCTGGACCTTCTCGGCGATCACGCTGTTCGTGACAGGGCTCGGTTGCCTGGCGATCGGGCGACGGGCGAGCCTTCCCGGCGGCGGAGAGATGCCGTCCTTCGCGAGTGCGGCGCGTGAGTTCATGCGCGACGCCGGGTCGGCCGAGCGTTCCGCGCTGGCGCCGCTGGCGCCGCATCCTCATCATCGGGCGGCCGCGAGCGCCGTGCCCGCGCGCGTCGAGTCCGTCGCCGACTTCCTCGGCGAGGTGCCGATGTTCGCCGGCCTCTCCGAGCCGCTCCGCGCACAACTCGCCGCCAGTTCGCGCTCGGTTCGCGTCGCCGCCGGCGACTGGCTGTTCCGTGAAGGCGAGGACGCGACGTTCCTCTTCGTGGTGCGCGCCGGGCGGCTCGAGGTCGTCGCCGAGCAGCCGCGGGAGGCACTGCTGCGCGTGCTGGGTCGCGGCGACGCCCTCGGTGAGCTTGCGCTGCTGACGTCGTCGCCGCGCTCGGCCTCGGTGCGAGCGGCGCGCGACAGCGACCTCATCGCGATCGACCGCGAGCCGTTCGAGCGGCTGCTCGACGAGGCGCCCGAGCTGTCGCGCGGGGTCGCACGCGCACTCGCGGCGCAGCTTCGCGTCAGCCGCGGGGCGGCCGAGGTCGCGCGGCCGCGGCCGGGCACGGTCGCCGTCCTTGCGCTCGACCGGGATCTCCCCGTGACGGCGATCTCATTGCGGCTCGCGGATGCGCTGTCGCGTCACTGCACGGTGGCGACGCTCGACGGTGAGGAGACGCCGCTTCCCGGCGCCGACGCCCCGCTCGCCGCCTACGGTCCGCTGCTCGACCGCGCCGAGCGAAGCAGCGACCTGGTGCTGCTGGCCGGCGGCACACCCGGCTGCGGGGACGCGTGGACCGACTTCTGTCTCCAGCAGGCGGACCGGGTGCTGGCGGTCACGCGGGGCGGGGCGATCCCGGACGCGCTGCTGGACCGCCCTCATCTGCGGGCCTGCGAGCTCGTCGCCTACGACGTTGCGCCGGGCTCGGGTGCTCTCGCCGGTTGGGCCGAGGAACTCGATCCGGTCGAGACGCACGCGATCTACCCGCACGCCGGAGCACCCGACTCCTTCGCGCGCATGGCGCGGCGCCTGACCGGCAACTCGGTCGGCGTCGTGCTCTCCGGCGGCGGCGCCCGCGCCTTCTCGCACATCGGCGTGATCGAGGAGCTGGTCGCCGCGGGAGTCACGATCGACCGTGTCGCCGGCGTGAGCATGGGCGCATACATCGGCGCCATGCTGGCCGCGGGGATGACGCCCGAGGAGATCGACGCCCGCTGCTACGAGGAGTGGGTGCGCCGCAGCCCGCTGAGCGACTACACGCTGCCGCGCCACTCGCTGATCCGCGGCGATCGGGTCGAGGCGATGCTCAGGCGGACGTTCGGAACGGTTGCGATCGAGGAGCTCTCACGCGGCTTCTTCTGCGCGAGCGGCGATCTGCGGCGCGCCGAGCTCGTCGTCCACCGCTGGGGGCAGCTCGTCGACGGCGTCGCCCCGAGCCTCGCGATGCCGATCCTCGGCCCGCCGCAGGTTCGCGGGCGCCGGGTCCTGATCGACGGGTCGCTGGTCGACAACCTGCCGGTCGCGACGATGGCCGAACTCGGCGAAGGACCGATCATCGCCGTCGACGTGAAGGCCACCGCCGCTCCGCGGGCTCGGGCTGAGCGCAGCGGCGGGGAGGCGGATCCGCAGGACGCTGCGCCGCCGCGCAGGTTCGCGGGCGGAGGGGGTCGTCCGCCTGCGATCGGGGAGACGCTGACACGCGTGCTGCTGCTCGGCAGCAGCAAGACGTCCGAGTCCGCGCGGCGCCACGCGGACCTCGTCATCAGCCCGCGCAATGAGGGCGTCGGCCTGCTCGAGTTCCACCAGATCGATCGCGCGCGGGAGGCGGGCCGCGAGGCCGCACGCGAGGCGCTGGACGGCGCGCCGGACCGCCTGTTCAGCTGACGCACGCCCGCGTTCCCGTCGCGGACGGCCGGGCGTCACGCGGTCGCCGCGACCGGCCGCAGCTCCTCGAGTGACTCACCGAGCCAGCCCAGCACCTTCCACAGGTCCGGCATCTGGTCGCGGTCGGCGACGAGCCCGAAGTCGAGGCTCCCGCGGTAGCTCATGACGGTGATGTTCAGGCCCATCCCGTCGGTGATCACGGAAAAGGGGAAATGAGCCTCGAGCCGCGCTCCTGCGCAGTAGATCGGGAACTGCGGGCCGGGAACGTTCGAGATCACGAGATTCCAGGCGGGGCGGCCCTGACTCGACGTCGACAGCCGGAACGTGAGCTGGGCCGCACGGGCGAACACGGCGGGCGGGATGAAGTGGTTGGCGTCCTGCAGCAACTCGGCGGGGAGCGCGCGATGGCGCTCCTTCATGTCGGCGAGCGCTTCGTGCGTGAGCCGCAGCCGGCTGACCGGGTCGGGCTCGTTGGTCAGCAGCGGTGCGCTCATCAGGAGAATGCGGTTGCCGAACGTGCCGACTTGATCGTCCGTGCGAACGGACACCGGCACCTGTGCGACCAGCGGGTCGTCGGGCAGTTCCTCGTGCGCGAGCAGCCAGCGCCGCACCGCGCCCGCGCAGATCGCGACGACGACGTCGTTGACCGTGCAGCCGTAGGCGTTCTTCACGGTCTTGACCTCGTCCAGCGAGAGGCGCCCGAAGGCGAAGCGGCGATGGGGTGAGATGCGTGCGTTGAAGGAGGTCTTCGGGGCCGTCATCTGTCCGCGCGCCGGTGTGCCGTTCTGGCCACCCCCGAGCGCCCGCTGAACGTGCCCTGCTACGGCGCCGACGGCACCCGCGCCGGGCAGGGTGCTGAACGGCGTCTCCTCGATGTTGGGGACCGCCGAGGGCAGCGCGCGGATCATCCGCAGCGGGTAGCGCGGCAGCCCGAGCAGCGCGCGGGCGAGCATCTCGTTGGTGCCCGGCTCGGCCGCGTCGACCGGCTCGGCCTCGGGCAACTCGCGGCCCTCGGGCTCGAGGTCGAGCAGCAGGCCCATGATCTCGGCCCCCGACATGCCGTCGACGACCGAATGGTGGATCTTCGTCAGCATTCCCGTCAGCCCCGACTTGAGCCCGTGGATCACGTAGAGCTCCCAGAGCGGGCGGGCGCGGTCGAGCGGGCGCGACATGATCCGCGTGACCTGCTGGGCGAGTTGCGCGTCGCTTCCGGGCTTCGGGAGCGCCAGCTCGCGCACGTGGTAGTCGAGGTCGAAGTCCGAGTCGTCAACCCAATACGGATAATCGAGGCCGAACGGCACCTCCGCGAGGCGCCAGCGCATCGGCGGCAGCAGTGGCAGCCGCTCGGCGAGCAGCTTGCGAAGCGCCACGGCGTCGATCTTCTTGCGCGGCGCCGTAGACGGGTCGAGGATCGCCAGTCCGCCCACGTGCCCGGTCTGGCGCTCGCTCTCCAGCGCGAGGAACTGCGCATCCAGACTGGTCAACTGCCGCATGTCGCCCTCTCTCACTCCGTTCCGCGCATTGCGGTTCAAGCCAACCCTAACGACCTAGACTCAATTCAACGTTGACTCAAGTGGTCCACATACTCGCTTAAGGCGAGCGCGTCAGGCTGATCGACATGTCTTCCCCTCCGACGCTGTGGGCCGACCCGGCTGCGCGCGAACCTGAGCGTGCCTGGCTCGAGACCGAACGCCTCAATCTGCACCGGGAACCCGAGCCCGACCCCAGTTCAGGCCACGAGCCTCCGCGCCCGCGCCGCCGACTGCTGATCGCCCTGGTCGTCGCCGGCCTCGTGCTCGCCGGCGTGACCGGTGCGGCACTTGCAGGCGTGCTGACCGACGACGCCAAGCCTCCTGCCGCGATTCCGGCGGCCACAGGCGGGAACATCCCGCAGGGGCGCATCGGGGCGATCTACTCGGCGGTCTCGGCCGGCGTCGTGCAGGTCCGCGTGAACGGCGGCTCCGGCACCGGTTTCGTCATCAAGGACGACGGAACGATCATCACCAACGCGCACGTCGTCGATGGCAAGAAGGAGGCCCAGGTCATCTTCGACGACTCGGGCAAGCCCGTCGACGCCCGCGTCCTGGGCTCGGACCAGTCATCGGATCTCGCCGTGCTCAAGGTCGACCCAGGCGCCGCGCCGCGTCTGCGGCCACTGGCGCTCGCCGACTCCGACGACGTCAAGGTCGGCGACGTGGCCGTCGCGATCGGCTACCCGCTCGGCCTCGACCGCACGGTGACGGCAGGGATCGTCTCAGGTCTCGGCCGCGAGATCGAGGCTCCCAACGGTTTCAGCATCGACAAGGTCATCCAGTCCGACGCGTCGATCAACCCGGGCAACTCCGGTGGCCCGCTGCTCGACGAGCAGGGTCGCGTGATCGGCGTCAACTCGCAGATCGCCACGACCGCCGGAAACGCCGGCAGCGTGGGAATCGGCTTCGCGGTCCCGTCCAACACCGTCCGCCAGGTCGCTCCCAGGCTGGAGCTCGGACAGAAGATCGAGCGTGCCTACCTCGGCGTGTCGACCTCCGAGTCGCCGAACGGCGGCGGTGCAGTGGTCCGCAAGGTCAACGAGGGCACGCCGGCAGCACGCGCCGGCCTGCGCGCTTCCACCACGCCCAGCGGTGAGGGAGGCGACCTGATCGTCGCCATCGACGGCAAGCCCGTCGCGTCGCCCGACGACGTGATCGGTGCCGTCGGCGCGCGGAAGCCCGGTGACAGCATGACCGTCGCCGTCATCCGCGACGGACGCCAGCAGTCGCTTACCGTGACGCTCAGCACCCGGCCCGAGCGCGTTCCGTAGGCGCCGTGAGCTTCGACGCTCCACTCTGGCTGCTGGGCCTGCTCGTCGTCGCTGCCGCGGCTGTCCTCTACGTGGTCGCCCAGCGTTCACGCGGGCCCCACCGTGAGGCCTTCGCGAGCGCTGCGCTCGTCCCCGCGGTCGTGCCTCGTGCTCCTGGGTTCCGGCGTCACCTGGCGCCCGCCCTCTACGCGATTGCGGCAAGTGCGCTGGTGATCGCGTTGGCGCGGCCCCAGGCGACGGTCGCCGTGCCGATCGAGCAGGCCACGGTCGTGCTCGTCACCGATCACTCGCGTTCGATGGAGGCCGTCGACATCAAGCCCAACCGGCTTGCCGCCGCGCGCT
The DNA here is from genome assembly GCA_963714935.1 of uncultured Actinomycetes bacterium. Classification (GTDB taxonomy): domain Bacteria; phylum Actinomycetota; class Thermoleophilia; order Solirubrobacterales; family Solirubrobacteraceae; genus F1-60-MAGs163. The sequence goes on along the minus strand of CAVQQA010000001.1, from coordinate 570,562 downwards.
CCGCGGCCGAGCACTTTCTCGACGAGGTTCCCGATGACGTACGCGTGGGCGCGGTCGTCTTCAACCATCGCGCTCAGCTGCTTCAGGTGCCTGCGACCGACCGCCGGCTGATCGAGGAGGGGCTCAAGGAGCTGCGCGCCGAAGGCGGCACTGCGACCGGCGAGGGGCTGGCACTGGCGATCGCCGCGGCGCGTCAGCCGGCTCGTCCCGGTGAGAAGCCGCCGCCCGCCGCGATCATCCTTCTGGCGGACGGCAAGTCCTCCAACGGCCGCGACGCTGTCGAGGTCGCCAAGGAGGCCGAGAAGCACGGCATCCCCGTTCACACCGTGGCACTGGGCACCGCGTCGGGCGCTCTGCCGGACGGCGGCACGGCCACCACCGACGAGCAGTCCCTGCGAGAGATCGCGGCGGTCTCGGACGGGCGCTTCTCGACGGCGGAGAACGCCAAGCAGCTTCAGTCGGTCTACGAGGAGCTCGGCTCACGGGTGTCCAAGCGCGACGAGAAGCGCGAAGTCACCGCAGCCGCGGTCGGCGGGGGGCTGCTTCTGCTGCTCACCGGCGGCGCCTTCTCGCTGTCCCTCTTCGGACGACTTCCCTGACGACAAGCCCCAACACACTGACCCGCGACCCCACACCATGCGATGACCGAGAACGACGCACCCACCCCGATCAACATCGCGCCCTCGGCGGCGCCCGACACTGAGCCCGGCTTGGCGCCGGATCGCAACGCCGCGCTGGAGGCGGCTGCCGCGCTGGAGGAGGTGCTGCACGAGACCAAGCGCGTGGTCGTGGGCCAGGACGCGATGCTCGAGCGCGTGCTCGTCGCTCTCCTCGCGGGCGGTCACGTCCTGCTCGAGGGCGTGCCCGGACTGGCCAAGACGCTGACCGTCAAGACGCTTGCACGGGTCCTCGGCGGCAAGTTCAGTCGCGTCCAGTTCACGCCCGACCTGGTTCCCGCTGACCTCGTCGGCACGCGCGTCTGGCGCCCGGACACCGGTGCCTTCGACACCGAGCTCGGCCCGGTCTTCGGCAACCTGCTGCTCGCCGACGAGATCAACCGCGCTCCCGCAAAGGTGCAGTCCGCACTGCTGGAGGTCATGCAGGAGCAGCAGGTCACGATCGGCGGGCAGACCTTCCCCGCGCCCAGCCCGTTCCTCGTGCTCGCGACGCAGAACCCGATCGAGTCCGAGGGCACCTATCCGCTGCCCGAGGCGCAGCTGGACCGCTTCCTGCTGAAGATCCTCGTCGACTACCCGAGCGTCGAGGACGAGTCCGCCGTCGTCGCTCGGGTGATCGGCGGTGAACCCAAGGTGCGGACGGTGCTCGGCATCGACGACCTCCTGCGTTTTCGCGAGACGGTCCACTCGGTCGCGGTGGAGCGTCGCGACATGGCCTACGCCGTCGAGCTGGCCGACGCGACCCGCCACCCCGAGCGCCACGGGCTCGCCGACCTCGCTGCCGAGCATCGAGGTGGGCGCGAGCCCGCGCGGGCCGATCGGCCTCGTGCAGAGCGCGCAGGCGCTCGCGCTGCTGCGCGGTCGCGGCTACGTCACCTCGCGCGACATCCGCGACGTGGCGCCCGACGTGCTGCGCCACAGGCTCGTGCTCAGCTACGAGGCGCACGCCGACGGCGTCACCGCCGACGCGATCCTCGACCGCGTGATGGAAGCCGTCGAGGCGCCCGCGCTGCGCAGCGAGGTCGCGTGAGCGACGCGCTCGTCATCCCGCCCGGGCGCCAGGGCCCGGGTCCGATGCCGGCTGCGGCGGTGGCGGCTCTCGATCTGGCACTCGTTCGCCGCACAGGCGGACGCCTGCCGGGTGAGTACCGCGGCGTCGGCGTCGGCGTCGGCACCGAGCTGGCGCAGCTGCGGCCGTACCAGGTGGGCGACGACGTCCGACAGATCGACCCGTCGGCAAGCGCCCGCACCGGCGTTCCGCACGTGCGCCAGCACGTTCCCGAGCGGGCGCTGACTACCTGGATCGCTCTTGACCTGTCGCCCTCGATGGCCTTCGGCAGCGAGCAGCGCTTGAAGAGCGACGTCGCGGAGGGAGTGACCTCGGTGATCTCGCGCATGGCGGTGCGCCGTGGTGGACGACTCGGGCTCGTCGCCTGCGGCGCCCAGGCGCTCCACGTCCTGCCTCCGCTCGGCGGTCGCCGCGCGCTCGGCGGCGTCGACCGTCTGCTGGCCCGCGGTGTGGGCGCCGACGGTGACCACGAACGCCACGGCCTCGCCGAGGCGCTCACCCGCGTGCGCGCCCTGGCACGGCAGCCGGGGCTGGTCGTGATCGCATCCGACTTCCGCGATGAGGGGCCCTGGGCGCGTGCGCTGCGGAACCTCGTCGCGTCCGGTCAGCAGGTGGTGGCGGTGGAGGTGCTCGACCCGCGCGAGCTCGAGCTTCCCGACGCGGGCGTGCTGGTGCTCGTAGACCCGGAGACCGGCCGGCACGTCGAGGCGGACACGCGCAGCACGCGTCTGCGCGACGCCTTCTCCGCGCGCGAGGCCGCGCGGCGCGAGCGGCTCGCCGCCACGCTCAAGCGCTCCGGTGCGCGCCACGCCGTGGTGCGCACCGACCGAGACTGGCTTCGCGATCTCGGAAAGGCGATCGCGTGAGCTTCGCGTCGCCGGCCTTCCTCGCCGCGCTCGCGATCATCCCGCTGGGGCTGCTGGCGCTGCGGCTCGCACGGGACCGCCGCAGGCGCTATGCGCTGCGCTATCCGGCGACGGCCAGCGTGGCGGCCGTGCTCACGCGCGGGTCGCGCTGGCGCCGCGTTGTTCCGCCCGCACTCCTGCTGCTGTCTGCGACGGCGCTCGCACTCGCGCTGGCGCGGCCTGAGAGGACCGTCGACGTCCCGGTCGAGGAGGCCAGCGTCGTCCTCGTCAGCGACGCTTCGGGCTCGATGGCTGCGACCGACGTCGAGCCGTCCCGGCTGGACGCCGCGCGCGACGCCGCGCTCACCTTCCTGGACCGGGTGCCGAAGGAACTTCGCGTCGGCCTCGTCGGCTTCTCGTCATCACCGCACACCGTCCTGCGTCCGACGCTCGACCGCGAGACGCTGCAGGTGACGCTGGGCGGGCTCGCGGCGGGAGGCGGCACGGCGACCGGCGATGCGCTCGAGGCCGCGCTCGGCACGGTCGGCCCGATCGATGTGGACGGCAAGCACCCGCCCGCTGCCGTCGTGCTGCTCTCGGACGGCAAGGTGACCGAGGGGAAGGACCCGATCGAGGTCGCCCGCGACGCCGGGCGCCTCGACATCCCGGTCTACACGGTTGCGCTGGGGACGCCGGACGGTGTCGTTCCCGGTGGCCCCGCCGGTTACATCCCGGTCCCGCCCGATCCCGAGACACTGCGGGAGATGGCGCGCGTGTCGCAGGGGAAGGCCTTCACGGCGGAGGACTCAGACCAGCTCCAGGGCGTCTACGAGCAGCTCGGTCGTCAGGTCGGCACGCGGCCGGAGCAGCGCGAGCTGACGGCCGGCTTCGCCGGGGCGGGACTGCTGCTGCTGCTGGCGGCCGCCGGCAGCGGCGCCTGGTGGCGCGGCCGGGTCTGACACCGGCGGTCGCCGTCACCGGCCGGCGCCGGCGCCGATCTCGGCCGACCTGCCGCGGTGGCGGCGGAACATCTCCATGACCCAGTCGGCGCCCGGCATCGCGGCAAGCTCGTCCGCGAACTCCTGCAGCGGCGGGACCTTGGGCACCTGCGGCGGGTACTGGCGTTCTGGGGGGAGCAGCAGCGGAGTGAACGTCGCGGCCGCGGTGAGGTCGGCGACGCTGAAGGTGTCCCCGACCAGGTAGCCGCTCGGCCCGAGCTCGGACTGGAGGCGCTCCATCGCGGCGATGATCTTGGCGCGGGCCAACACGGCGTTCTGTTGCGTGGCGCCGTACCGGCGGCGAACGGCGGCCACGGTCATCGGCGCGGTGGGGCGCATGACCGTGTAGAAGGCGCGGCTGGAGCCGGGCACCGCGGTCCTCAGGAAGACCGCTGGGTCCTTCATCGTCTCGTACCAGGTGAGCAGCCGCAGATAGGGCGCGAGCTGCTCGTCGAAGAAGTCCTCCAGCTCGAGCGCCCGCGCGCGCTCGTCGGCGTCCGCCGGGTAGAGCGGCGGCTCAGGGAATCGGCGTTCGATCGCTGCGATCACCGCCGTCGAGTCGCCGACCGTCTCACCATCGAGTTGCAGCACCGGGAACGTTGCGCCGCGCGTCATCAGCCATGCGATCGGCAGCGTCCCGAAGAGCGGCAACGGGGCGCGCCGCCGATGGGCGATGCCCTTGTAGTCAAGGGCCCAGCGCGCCTTCTCGTTGTAGTGCGAGACCTTGATGTGCCAGAGAACCGGCGGCCTGTTCTTCACGGCGTCGCTCCCGTCTGATCCCCGAACCGTAGTACGTGCGTCCAGCGGCAGCGCGCGCCTTGTCGGCGCACCGGAAAAAGGTCGATATCCACTGGGCTTTGCAGTTCCTCAACCTTCCAGCCGGTGGCGCCGATGACAGCGCGATGCGCGCGGCAGACCACCGACCGACCTGGCTCTGCCCCGAGCCGGGCGATCGCGCGCGGATGCTCGACATGGAACGCCGTCTCACGCCCGTGCGAGGCGTCACGTTCGCGATGCTCGCTCTCACACTGGTCAGCGCGGGCCCGCAGATCGGGTGGTGGCCGCTGCTGGTTCTCGCTCTGGCCGTCGCCGGCTTCGTCGTGCTCGGACACGGGTTGGAGAAGTGCGCCCGTCCCGAGTACCGCCTGGCCGTCGCCTGGTGCCTGGCACAGTCGCTGATCGCGATGAGCATCGCGTTGACGGGCGGTCCGGACAGCCCGGCATTGGCCTGGCTCGTGATACCCGCCGTGACGCTGCCGGCGCGCTTCGGGCGCAGCGGTGTCATCGCGGGCACGGTCTTCACGATCGGCGCGCTCCTGGCCGTGACGGTTGGGATCGATCCCGCTGCCGTCGCCGCGGACACTGCGCATACGGTCTCGACGCTCGCACTCGTCGTCTGCGTGCTCGTGCTCTCGACCGCGCTGATGCGCTCGGACCTCGACCACCGCGCCGAGGCCATCATCGACCCGCTGACCGGGATGCTCAACCGCACCGCGCTCGGCTCCCGAGTGGCCGAGCTTGAGCAGCAGGCGCGGCTCGCCGGCCAGCCGGTCGCGATGCTGATCGTCGACGTCGACCGCTTCAAGCAGCTCAACGACGACCACGGGCACGCCGTCGGCGACGCCGTCCTCGTCGAGGTCGCTACCCGTATCCGCGGCGAATTGCGGGCGTACGACGCCGCCTACCGGATCGGCGGAGACGAGTTCCTGGTGCTGCTGCCGGGCGCCGGCGAGCATTCTGCAGCGGAGCTCGGCCGGGCTTTGTGCACGGCCGTCTCGCTGGATGCCTGCGCCGGGATCGAGGTGACGGTGTCCATCGGGGTGAGCGGGTCCGCCGGAGGCGTGTTCAATTACGAGGACGTCTTCATTGCGGCCGACAACGCGCTTTACGTGGCCAAGGCCGCAGGGCGCGGCCGCGTCAGCGCCGTCGGCGGGGCCGTCTCCGGCGACGGGGCGGTTATCGCGGCCTAGCTGCAACCCTGTGGTGATGCGCGGGCGCATCACCTTCGTGGGCCACGCGACGCTGATGATCGAACTCGCCGGTACGCGCCTGCTGACCGATCCGATCCTGCGATCCCGGCTTGCGCATCTGCGCCGGCACTCCGCACCCGTCGCGCCCGAGAGCGTCAGCGACGTCGGAGCCGTGCTGATCTCCCATCTCCATTACGACCATTTCGACAGCGCCTCGCTGAAGCGCCTGCCGCCCCGGACTCCGGTCCTGATACCCCGCGGTGGCGGCGATCTGGCCCGTCGCGCCGGGCTCGAGGAGGTGGTGGAGGTCGAACCGGGCGACTCGCTGGACGTCGCGGGCGCGACGATCCACGTCACCGAGGCCGAGCACGACGACCGGCGCAGTCCCGCGGGCGGAGTGCGCGCCCGCCCGGTCGGCTACGTGGCCGAGCGAGGCGCGCGCGTCTACTTTGCAGGCGACACCGACCTCTTCGCCGGGATGTCCGAGATCGCGCCGCTCGACGTGGCGCTGCTGCCGGTCTGGGGGTGGGGCCCCTCGATCGGGCCGGGGCACATGGACCCGCGCGCGGCGGCGAAGGCGCTCCCGCTGCTGCGCCCGCGGATCGCGATCCCGATGCACTGGGGAACCTTCTATCCGATCGCCCTGAAGCGCACTCGCCCCGGACCGCTGAGCGACCCGCCGCACGATTTCGCGCGCTTCGCAGGGGAGGTCGCACCGGAGGTCGACGTGCAGGTTCTTCAGCCGGGCACGAGCTTCGACCTGGACCTGCGGGCGCCCTCGGCGATGGCCGAACGCGGCATCAGCGACGCATCGCCGCCAGCGCCCAGGCGATGAACAGCACCTGCAGCGGAAGCCTCGCGTAGAGCGCGGCCGCGCCTCCCGGCACCTCGGGATAGTCGTCGGGGTTGAGCGCCATGTGCACGTTCGCCGGGTAAACGCCGATCAGCGTGGCGACCGAGAACCAGCCTCCGGCGCGGCGGACACCCCGGCGCCGCGACATGAGCGCGGCGCCGCCGGCGATCTCGGCGACACCGCTGGCGTTGACGAGCCAACGGTGCGCGGGCAGCCACGGCGGCATGATCCGCAGGTAGAAGCCGGGCCTCAGGAAGTGCATCAGCCCGGCGCCGACGAAGACAGGTCCGAACATGAGGCGGATCGCGCGCATCGGCTCAGTCTGCCCGATCGGCCGCGGAGGGCAGCTCGAACTGCTCCTCGCCCAATGCGATAACCGCGGGCTCGTTCGCGCCCGCCCGTGCCGTCAGCGTGAGCGGCACGTCGGCGTCCGTGGTCTCGTAGACGGCCATTGCCACGTTGCCCCCGCCCAGCGCCTCGGCCAGTGCGCGCACGCTCTCTGCGAGATGGTCCAGGCCGCCGAGCGTTCCGGTCACCTCGCCGCGCGCGGCGTCGACCTCGAAGGCGGGAAGCCGGCGGATCTCCGGCAGCGGGGCCGGCGTGACGTCCAGTTCGAGGTCGTGGGGGAGTTGCACGATGCGGTCGCCGAGGTCGACCTCGACCGGAGCGAAACGGCCGCACTCGACGACGGCGGCGGCGCCGGGCTCGCGTTCGACGAGCGCGACGACACGCAGGGCGCCGGAGCGATGAAGGAAGTCGCGCAGCAGTGCGACGGTCGCGTCGAGCGGCCCGACGGAGCTCACGACCTGCGCCGCCTCGTCATCCGGGGCCATGCAACGACGCTAGCAACGGCTCCGAATGTCGCAGAACCAGAGGCGGGAGCCACGCCGAACGGCGCGTATCGGCGGGCGAACGGCCGACCCGTGACGGAGTGCCGAAAACACGCTCAAGAGTCAGCGCGCGGCGCGCGATAGGTCACGAACGGTGCGCCGGGCGGCGCACCGTCGTCAGATGAGCCACGCGAATCCTCAGCCCGGCCCGGACCGCCACAGCGCAACGCTCACGCCTGCGACGCGGCTGCTCGTGCTTCAGCGCGCGCCAGGTCACGCGGAACAGGTGCGAGCGCTGCTGGCAGCTGCCGGCGACACGCCGGAGGTCCTGCAGGCGCTGCACGCCGCAGACGCTGTGGAACTCGTGCTGAAGGCACCGGTCGACGCCGTTGTGATGTTCGTCGAGGACGATCAGCAGGTGACGCTCGACGAGCTCGCTGAACTGCACGGTGTCGCACCGGAGCTGCCGGTCGTGTTCGTGGCCTCGGGCGAGGATCGCGAGTTCGCACTGCGCGCCCTGCGCCGCGGCGCTCAGGACGTCCTCGTGCGCTCGGGTCTCGACGGTGCGACCCTGTCACGGGCGCTCCGATTCGCGATCGAGCGCCGGAGCGTCGACACCGAACTGACCAGGCAGGCGCTGCACGACGGGCTGACCGGGCTGCCCAACAGGGTCCTGCTCCTCGATCGCCTGACGCAGGCCCTCGGGCGGCTCTCACGCACCGAGGCCTCGGTCGCGCTGCTGGTTCTGGATCTCGATGGCTTCAAGGCGGTCAACGATCGTCATGGCCACGAGGCCGGTGATCGGCTGCTCGTCGAGGTGGCCAAGCGCGTCTCGGGCGTCCTGCGCACCGGCGACACCGCTGCGCGTTTCGGCGGCGACGAGTTCGTGGTGCTCTGCGAGGACGTGGCCAGCGATCACGAGGTCGTCGCGGTCGCCCAGCGCATCGCCGAGGCGCTCGCCGAGCCCTTTCCGATCGCCGGAGACGAGCTCTACGTCCGCGCGAGCATCGGTATCTCGATCGCCCGGGGGCCCGGCATGCGGCCCGAATCGCTGCTTCGCGACGCTGACTCGGCGATGTATCGATGCAAGCAGCGCGGGGCGGACTACGAGGTGTTCGACGATGTCATGCGCGCGCGTGCGACCAAGCGCCTGGGTCTCGAGGAGGAGCTGCGGCAGGCGCTCGACGAGGGCGAGTTCACGCTTCACTACCAGCCGGTGTTCGAGCTGACGTCAGGCTCGATCGAGTCGTGCGAGGCGCTGCTGCGCTGGGCACATCCGCGGCTCGGCCTAGTGATGCCGGGCGAGTTCCTCGGCGTCGCCGAGGACGCCGGCCTGACCCTGGGCATCGGAGCGTGGGCGCTGGGATCGGCGGCTCGCCAGGCGGCCCTGTGGGCGCTCGATCGCCCCGGCGGTCAGCCTGTCTGCGTCTCGGTCAACCTGTCTGTTCGCCAGGCGCAGAACGAGGACACGGTCGAGGCCGTGGCGCGAGCCGTCGAGCGGAGCGGTGCGCCTCCGGAGACGCTCTGCGTCGAGTTCACCGAGGCTGCCGTGCTGTCCGACGCGGCCCGCGTCGTGCGCGTGCTGCGCGGCCTCAAGCAGATCGGCGTCCAGCTCGCGATCGACGACTTCGGCACCGGTCAGTCCTCGTTGCGGCTGCTGGAACAGCTTCCGGTCGACGTCGTGAAGATCGACCGCTCGTTCACATCAGGGATGACCGGGAGCCGCGAGGAGGCCGCGATCGTCGCTGCGGTGATCGGCCTCGCACACGCGTTCGGGCTGAAGACGATCGCCGAGGGGGTCGAGACGCTCGCACAGGTCGACAGGCTGCGCGCGCTCGGGTGCGACGCCGCCCAGGGCCACTACTTCGCGCCCGCCCAGCCGCCGGCCGAGCTGACCGGGCTGATCGTCGCGCTGGCCTGACGCGGGCTGCCGGGGTCAGCGCGGAGGCACCGCGCCCCGCTGCTTCGTCAGCGCGGCATCATTCGCCGGAACAGGAACGCGCAGACGCCGAGCACGGCGGCGGAGAGAAACGGCAGCCCCCAGCCGATTACGCCGACGGCCGCCAACACCACCCCGATCACTGCGACCGCACCGGCGACGCCGCCGACCACGACGAGGCGAAAGCCGCGCTGCTCGCGTTGACTGCGGCTCAGGCCGGAGCCCGAGCGCGGTGAGAGGTCGTCGCCCATGCCGACAACGTACCGGCCGCGCTCGGCCTCACGCTTCGCAGGCGCATTCGAGCGTCGCCTTGACGCGTGGCGTCAGCCGGTGAGATGCTCGCCCCGCTTGCTCACAACGGCGGGGGAAGGAGAAACCGATGGCTGGTCTCGAAGGAAAGAGCTTCGACGCGCCCGACGAGGTGCGCGAGTTCAAGGCCAACGGCCGCGTGGAGCTCGTCAACCTGTCGACGGGTGCCGTCGGACGCGGGACGTTCGAGCCGGGATGGCGCTGGTCGAACGACGTCAAGCCGATCGCCGGCACCGAGAGCTGCCAGGTCGCACACGTCGGCTACGTCGTCTCCGGCCGCATGACGGTCCGGATGGACGATGGGGCCGAGCACTCGTATGGACCGGGCGACGTCTTCAACATGGCGCCCGGCCACGACGCCTGGATCGACGGCGACGAGGCATGCGTGCTGATCGACTTCGGCGGGCTGCACGGCTACGCCCAGGCGGCCTCCTGAACGCAGCGGGCCGGGCGCGCCTGCCCGAGGTGCTCAGCGCACGACGAACTGCGCGCGCTCGATCCGCTTTGCGACCACGTCGCCCCAGGCGGAGCCGCGTGCCACCTCGCGGACGCGGCGGGCGGCGCTGGCGCGGTCGTAGCGCGTGCGGCGGTGCTCGATCGTCGCGTCCTCGTGAAGGATCGCCCAGGCTGCCCGCGGGTTGCCGTCGAACGGCATTCCGACGCTGCCCGGGTTGACCAGGGTCACTCCGGTCGCAGCGTCGACGCGCGAGAAGGGCAGATGCGTGTGCCCGAAGACGAGGCGCGGCTCGGCGACGCCGGCCAGCAGCTCGGCATCGTCGGGCTGCGGATCGGGCAGGAAGGACCTCACGTCGGACACCGGCGATCCGTGCCACGCACGACTTCCGTCGGGCAGCAGCGCGCTCTCAGGCAGCGCGGCGAGCGACGCGACGCGCGAGTCGCCCAGCAACGCCGCGGCGGCGCCGATCGCGCCCTGGACGATCGCGTCGCCCGGCGCCTGCGCCGGGTCCGCCGTCCAGCGCTCGCCGTTGCCGCGGATCCATGTGGCGTCAGGCAGCGTCTCCAGCAGTTCGATCGTCTCAGCGGGCCAGCCGCCGAACAGCGCGTAGTCACCGCCGAGCAGCCAGCGGTCCACGCCCGCGCTCTTGGCATCGGCGAGCACCGCTTCCAGCGCCGGAAGGTTCCCGTGCACGTCGTAGAGCAGACCCCGCATGCCGGCTGCGAATGTACCGGGCGTGGACGCAGCACCTGAGCAGATGCAATTCGCGCTTCACGGGCCGACGCTGACGTTGCGCCCCCCGGTCGCCGAGGATGCCGACGCGCTGCTCGCGCTCGCCTCCGACGCGGACGTGACGCGCTGGTTCTCGTGGGGTCCGTACACGAGCATCGAGCAGCCGCTGGCCTACATCGACGAAGCGGCGGGGCGCCGTGCGCGTGGCGAGCAGATCGACCTGCTGGTCACCCACCGCGAGCGTGGCGCGGCGGGCATCACCGGATTGTCCGAGTTCAGCCCGCGGGACAGGCGCTGCATCGTCGGAACGTGGTTCGGACGAGAGTTCTGGGGGACGGGGGCCAACCGCGAGTCGAAGGCGCTGATCGCGTATCTGGCCTTCGAGCTGCTCGGGATGAACCGGCTCGGCTCGTACTCCAACCCGCTCAACGAGCGCTCCACGAACGCGCTGCTCGGGGTCGGCTTCAAACACGAGGGGGTGCTGCGTCAGTGGCACCGCCACGCTGACGAGTACCTGGACGTCAACATCTTCGGGATGCTGCGCGAAGAATGGCGGGCCGGCGACCTCGCCGGGGTTGAGGTGAGCGTCAGCGGTGAGCCGCCCGGCGCGTTCGCCTAGCGGGCCACCAGCTCGCGCCGCTGCAGGTCGAAAGCCAGCTCGCGGCGGTCTTCGCGGATCGCATCGACGATCGCGTCGACCACCTCGTGGTGACTGACACCGGGCGGCAGCTTGGGAGCAGCGCCCGCCAGCGCGCGCCGCTCGAACCCCGTGTCGAGATGAGGAGGGCGCACGTCGACGACCAGGAGCCCGTCTCGGCGGCGCTCGCGGCGCAGCGCGCTGAGGTAGGCCGACAGCGATGCCTTGCTGGCGGAGTACGCGGCCATTCCGGCCGTCGGATGCTCGGCGACGACGGCGCTGAGGGCGACCACCGCGCCGCGTGGCTCGAGGTACTCCAGGGCCGACCTGATCAGCTCGATAGGGCCGACCGCGTTGACGGTGAAGAGCTCTCGCAGGGTCGCCTCGCTGAGTTCCGGCTCGCTCCCGAACGCGACAGCGCCGGTCGCGACCACGAGCGCGTCGAGACCACCCTGTGCGGCGGTGACGGCCCCCAGGCACGAGCCGATCGTCGCAGGCTCGCTCAGGTCCAGGAAGGCCGTCGGCGCCGACAGCTCGTCTGCGAGAGCTCTGAGGCGGCCGACGTCCCGTCCGGCGAGTGCCAGATTCGCTCCCTCTCGCCCCAGGGCACGCGCCAGGCCGCTGCCCAGCACGCCCGTCGCCCCGGCGACGAGGACGCTTGCGCCGTCAATCCTCATGCGGTGCCGCGACGGGCTCGCCGCGTCTGTGTTCAGCGGCCCTGCGTGAAGCGGCCTCCTGCTCGCGTCCATCGAGGACCGCCGCCCAGAGCAGCGGTACTAGCGCGATCGCAACCAGGATCGTGACGAACGTGCCGATCACGAAGATCTCGAGGTCACTCATGTCACTTGTCTCCCGCGGACGGGAACGACGACATCACGAAGGCGCCGAGCGCGAGGATCGACGGCACCCACAGGCCCACGAACAGACCGTCGTCCTTGCTGTCCGAGAACCACAACGCGACTGACAGGACGAACGAGGCGAATGCTGCGCCGACGACCATGAGGACGACGCGGGATCTCTGGGACATACTGGCCACCTCCTGTAACGGGCCGCGTTCTGTTCGGCGGCTCCTGATGACCTGGTTACGGATCTGACGCGACCGTCGGTTGGCGATCGGCTGCGCTCGTGGCGTCCCTCGCTCAGTCGCGGCGTGCACTCCACGTGAACCCGCGGACCGCGAGCACGACTCCCGCCACCGTCCACAGCCCGAGCACCACAAGGTCCGCGACGTGATCGGAGAGGCCCTCACCCGTCACGAACGCTCCGGCCAGCCCGTCGATCACGTGCACCAGCGGCAGTGCCTCGGCGATGTCACGCAGCGCGTTGGGCACTTCGTCGACGTCGTAGAAGACGCCGGAGATGAAGAGCACCGGCAGGAACACGAGGTTGGTGTACGCCGGCGCCGCCTCGAAGTTGGGGATCACATGCGAGAAGGCCACCCCCAGCGAGGCGAAGCAGGCGACTCCGAGCAGTGTGAACACGGCGAGCTCGACCCAGTCCTTGGGCCAGCCGAGGTCGAAGACCAGTCGCGACGCGAGCACGATGATCACGATCTGGATCACCGCGTTGGTCGCCGCGTTGCCCAGGATGCCGGTCAGGTACGCCCTGCCCGGCAGCGGCGTTCCGTGCATCCGCTTGAGCACTCCCTGCTCGCGCAGGAACGTCATCTGGTTGGCGAGTGCGTTGAAGGTCGTCGCCATCACGCTCAGTCCGGCGATGCCGGGCACGATCACCTCGAGCTGAGCGGGGTCGTTGCTGAAGACGGCGCCGAACAGCGCGAGGAAGAGCAGCGGCAGGACGAAGCTGAAGAAGGCCGCCGTGGGATTGCGCCAGAACATGCGGCGCTCGAGGCGGTACTGGCGCCAGGCGAGGGTCGCGTCGTTCATCGAGCCGGCTCCGTCATGGCGCCGTCCGGCTGTCCGGCGGCGCCGGTGCCGGCATCGGCCGAGACGTCCTCGGAGGTGAGCTCGAGGTATACGTCCTCGAGGCTGGGCCGTGCGACGGAGATGTCGCGCAGCGACTGACCGCGTGCCAGCGCTGCGCTCGTGAGCTGGTGCAGCAGCGCGGTCGGATCGCGCTCCTCACGCGTCCTCAGCTCGCCCCCGCTGCGTCGCGCCAGGTGACGCGGTAGTGCGAGCCGCGGCCGCGCCGAGCTCCGCGGGCGGCCCGTCGGCGAGGATCCTTCCGTTCTTGACGATCGCGACGCGATCGCACAGAGCCTGTGCCTCGTCGAGGTAATGGGTCGTCAGCAGCACCGTCTTGCCGAGCTCCTGAAGGCGCCGGATCGTCTCCCACGCGGCGCGGCGGGCCGCTGGGTCGAAGCCGGTCGTCGGCTCGTCGAGGAACATCAGCTCGGGATCGCCGACCAGTGCGAGCGCGAGGTCCAGCCGCCTCAGCTGACCGCCGGAGAGCGTGCGGGAAAGCGCATCCGCCTGGTGCTCGAGACCGACGATTCGCAGCACCTCGTCGAGGTCGCGTGGCGCTGGGTAGAGGCCGGCCCAGTGGCGGACGGCCTCGCTCACCTTGAGGTGCCGGTACATCCCGGAGCTCTGGAGGACGATGCCGACGCGCTCGCGCAGGCCGCGCGGGCGCTCGCCGGGGTCGTACCCCAGGACCGAGACGATTCCGCCACTGCGGCGGCGGTAGCCCTCGAGGATCTCGACGGTCGTCGTCTTCCCGGCGCCGTTCGGCCCGAGCAGGCCGAAGACCTCGCCGGCGGCGACCTCGAACTCGATGCCGGACACCGCCTCGAAGTCGCCGTAGGCCTTGCGCAGGTCGCGGACGAGGATTGCGGGCGCACCGGCGGTCACGCCCGCGATGATCGCAGGACCGACGCCCGGCGCGCGGTTCTGCGCGCCCGGCGGGCGTTTGGGTACATGGGTGGATGTCCTTGCGCGATCCGCGATAATGCGGGCTGATGGCAAAGGCGAGTGAGATCCCCGGGCTGGACGCCCGGATGACCTATGCGCAGGCTGCCGAGCGCACGATCGCGGTGCGCGGCGAGGATGTGTTCGCGCACAGTGAGGGTGTCCTCGACACGGGCGACATCGATCGCGTTCACGCGATGCGCGTCGCCACGCGGCGCCTGCGGGCGGTCATGGAGGTCTACGCCCCCTGCTTCCCGCAGCACGCCCTGCGGCCGGTGCTGCGTGACGTCAAGGTTCTCGCCGACGCGCTCGGCGCTCGCCGCGATCCGGACGTCGAGCTGCTGGCGCTCGAGCAGTTCCTGGTCTCCGTCGGACCCGACGAGCGCCCCGGGGTGGAGCTGTTCATCGACCGCACGCGTGCCGAGCAGGAGGACGGTAACCGGCTGCTTGCCCGGGTTCTCGACGATGTCGAGGCGAGCGACCTTCGCGGCCGTATCGCCGCTCTCGCGGCGCTCGCCGTCCCCCGCAGGACCGAGCCGCGCGCAGAAGTCGCAGCGCCGGGATCGCACGGCGCAGCGCCCGGCGGGCCTCGGGCGCCTGCCACGAGGCCGTGGCGGGTGAACGGGGGCGCCTGGTGAAGGCCGGGAAGGTACGGCACCTCGACCCGGACGGGACGCTGGCGGACAACGCGGAGCGAATCGTGCGTGCGCGGCTCGCCGAGCTGTGCTCGTTCGCCCCGGCCGTGCTCCGATCCGAGGCCGTCAGCGAGCTGCACGACATGCGGATCGCCGCAAAGCGCCTTCGATACGTGCTGGAGGTGACC
Organism: uncultured Actinomycetes bacterium; assembly: GCA_963714935.1. Lineage (GTDB taxonomy): Bacteria > Actinomycetota > Thermoleophilia > Solirubrobacterales > Solirubrobacteraceae > F1-60-MAGs163. The sequence continues at coordinate 555,556 of CAVQQA010000001.1, read as the reverse complement.
GCCCGGCCGTGCTTCGGTCCCGTACGCCCGCACAGCCGCCAAGCGCGCCAAGGAGCTTCAGGATCTCCTCGGCGAGATCCACGACTGCGACGTTCAGCTTCCCCGCGTCGAGGCGCTCGTCGACGAGCTGCGAGACGCGGACGCCGGCGGAGCTGCGCCGCCGCGCAGGCGACGCCGACGACCTTGACCCGGCGCTCGCGGCGCGGCTCCCTCACGCTGATGCCTGGCGCGGCCTGGTCGCGCTCGAGACCTATCTGCGGGCGCGCCGCACGCTGCTCTACGACCGCTTCCGGATCTTCTGGCGCGACCTCGAGCGCGAGGGCGTTCGCGCGCGCCTTGCGTACGCGATCGGGGAGCGACCCGAGATTCCCGCGGAGGCCGCTCCGGCGCACGGCCCCGCGCAGCCGCCCGACTACGGTACGCCGCGGCGTGCCCCGATCTGCGGCCGCCCGGGCCCGCGGCGGTATCCCCGGTTGACGGCGATGGTTCGCCGCCGGGCGTCGCCGACCCGGCGGACCGCATCGCGGCGGCGATCCCGTCAGTCGTCCCCGATGCCGCACCTCGATTCCGATGACCGACGCGATCGCGCCGCTGGCGCCCACGGCTGACGATCCCTTCCCGCCGCCGCGCGACCTCGCTCGACCTCGCTGACCCCGAGCTGTCCTTCAACCGCGAGGTGTCCTGGGTCGCCTTCAACGATCGCGTCCTGCAGCTGGCGGAGGATCCGGGCGAGCCCCTGCTGGAGCGGCTGAAGTTCGCGGCGATCTTCACGTCGAACCTCGACGAGTTCTTCATGATCCGCGTCGCGGGCCTGCACGACCAGGTCGAGGCCGGGCATCACCGACAAGGAACGCGCCGGGCTGAACCCGCACGCAGACGATCGACGCCCTGCGCGCGCGTGATCCAGCCGCAGGTCGACCGCCAGGCGAGGCTCGTCGAGGACGACGCTGCGGCCGACGCTCGCCGAGCATGACATCCGCATCGTCGAGCTCGACGACGTCCAGGACGACGAGCGGCCGGCGCTGGAGCGAGCGCTTCAGGCGTCAGGTGCTGCCGGTCCTGACGCCGCTCGCCGTCGGCCTCGGTCGGCCGTTCCCGTACATCTCGAACCTGTCGCTGAGCCTCGGCGTGCTGGTGCGCGACCCGCAGACCGACCAGATCGTCTTCGCGCGCGTGAAGGTGCCGAAGGAGATGCTGCCGCGGTTCGTGCCCGGTCGTCGAGGGTCGAGACCAGTTCGTGCTGCTCGAGGACCTGATCGCCGACAACCTCGGCGCGCTGTTCCCGGGCATGGAGATCGTCGACCACGGCCTGTTCCGGGTCACGCGCGACGCGGACTTCGAGATCTCCGACGAGGCCGACGACCTGCTGGAGGCCGTCGAGGCCGAGCTGCGCCGGCGGCCGTTCGGCGAGGTCGTGCGGCTCGAGGTCCAGGCTGGGCATCAGCCCTCGACCTGCGCGACGAGCTCGTCGACGCGATGCATGCCGAGCAGCGCCAGGTGTACGACGTTCCGGGCATGCTCGACATGAACGACCTTCATCAGCTCGGCGCGGCTGCCGGGCCACGCCGAACTGCGCGACTGAGCCGTGGACGCCGGTGACGCAGCCGCGCATCCTCGAGGCGGAGGCGGCGGAGCACGACCTGTTCTCGGTCGATCCGCCAGGGCGACCTGCTCGTACACCACCCGTACGACTCGTTCGGCACCTCGGTCGAGCGCTTCGTCGAGCAGGCGGTCAACGACCCGGACGTGCTCGCGATCAAGCAGACCGTGTACCGCACCAGCGACGACTCGCCGCTCGTGCCGGCGCTGATCCGCGCGACCGAGCGCGGCAAGCAGGCGGTCTGCCTGGTGGAGCTCAAGGCGCGCTTCGACGAGCGCGCGAACATCGCGTGGGCGCGCAAGCTCGAGGAGGCGGGCGTGCACGTCGTGTACGGCATGCCGACGCTCAAGACCCACGCCAAGTGCCTGCTCGTGGTTCGCCGCGAGGGCGACGGGCGTGCGCCGCTACGTGCACGTCGGGACCGGCAACTACCACGCGACGACCGCGCGGCTGTACACCGACTTCGGCCTGCTTCACCTGCGACGAGCGGCTCGGCGCCGACGTCGCGGACATGTTCAACTTCCTGACCGGCTACGCGCGGCCGCAGCGCTATCGCGAGGTGCTCGTGGCGCCGAACTTCATGCTCGACGAGATCGCTCGAGCGCATCGAGCGCGTGATCGCGGCGCGCGCGGCGCGGGCGAGCACGCGCGGATCGCGCTGAAGATGAACGCGCTGGTCCATCCGCGGGTCATCGAGGCGCTCTACGCGGCATCGCAGGCCGGTGTCCCGGTCGACCTGAACGTGCGCGGCATCTGCTGCCTGGTGCCCGGGATACCCGAGGTGTCCGAGAACATCCGCGTCGTGTCGATCCTCGGGCGACTTCCTCGAGCACTCGCGCATCTACACGTTCGAGTACGGCGACGAGACCGAGGTGCTGATCGGCTCGGCTGACCTGATGCCGCGCAACCTCGACAACCGCGTCGAGCTGCTGCACGCCCGTCAGTGACACGGTCGTGCAAGGCGGACCTGCTCGACACGCTCGAACGCTGCCTGGCCGACAACACGCACGCCTGGGAGCTGCGGCGGGACGGCGCGTGGGAGCGTCTCAGTCCGGGCGACCACCCCCGAGACGTCCAGGCGGAGCTTCGCGAGATGCACCATCGCCGTGCTGTTGAGGCGGCCGGCCCCGCCTGACGCGTCGAATCAGCGCCCGGTCCAAGGGCCGACGATCGCACCTGGGTAGGGTGGCTCGTCATGCCCGCGAACGACTCAGCCGGCGCAGACGACGGCGCCGTCGTCGCATCCGCTCTGGCCCGCACCTATCCCGGCGGCCTGCTCGCCGTGGACGGCGTCGACCTGTGCGTCTCCGAGGGTGAGATCTACGGGTTCCTCGGGCCCAACGGGGCCGGCAAGTCGACGACGGTGCGGATTCTCACCACGCTGCTGCGCCCGACCGGGGGGCGAGCCTGGGTCGCCGGCCGCGACGTGGCCGCCGAGGCGAGCGCGGTGCGCCGCTCGATCGGCGTCGCACTTCAGGAGGCCGCCCTCGATCCGTTGATGACGGGTACCGAGCTGCTTCGCCTGCAGGGCGCGCTGCACGGCCTGAAGCGCGCCCAGGCCCGCGCGCGCGCCGATGAGCTGCTGGAGAGGGTCGACCTGGTGGACGCCGCCGACCGGCGGCTCGCGACGTACTCCGGCGGCATGCGCCGCAGGCTCGACCTGGCGCTCGCGCTGGTGCACCGGCCGCGCGTCCTTTTCCTCGATGAGCCGACGACCGGGCTCGACCCGGCGAGCCGCGCCGCGCTGTGGCGTGAGGTGCGCCTGCTCAACGACGACGGGACGACGGTCTTCCTGACGACGCAGTATCTCGAAGAGGCCGAGCAGCTCGCCGACCGAGTCGGCATCATCGATCGCGGCCGGATCGTCGCCGAGGGCACGCCCGACGACCTCAAGGCGAAGGTCGGCGAGCCGGCGCTGCACGTGGAGCTGGTCGACCCCTCCCGCGCCGACGCCGCGCGCGCGGTCCTGGCGGTGCACGGCACGTGCAGCGACAGGCGCGGAGGCGGCCTCGTGGTCCGCACGGCGGCGGGCGCGCGCGCGATCGCCCCGGTCATCCGGACGCTCGACGAGAGCGGCATCGAGGTGGAGACGGTCGAGGTCGAGACGCCGACGCTCGATGACGTCTTCCTCGCGGTCACCGGCCATACGGCGACGGAGGTCGAGCAGCACGAAGAGCCGGAGCCGGTCGCGTGAGCGGCGCGCCGCGGGAGCGGGACCCGGCCGCGCAGAGCCGCGTCGTCGGCGCGCTGGCCGCGCGCGCGATCCGCGTGCAGTTCAGGCGCGCGCAGTTCCTGATCCCGGCATTCATGCTGCCGCTCGTGCTGCTCGCCGTGATCGCGAGCGGGACGTCGTCGGCGCGCGACCTGCCGCTCTTCCCGGAGACCGGCGCCTACGTCGGCTTCGTCGTCGGCGGGACGCTGATGCAGGGGGCGCTGCTCGCCGGCCTGACCGCTGGAATCGCGCTCGCCGGCGACATCGAGGGCGGCTTCTTCGACCGGCTGCTGACGGCGCCGCTGCCGCGCGTCACGATCGTCCTCGGACGGGTCGTGGCGGCCTGCGCGCTGGGCGTCGTGCAGGGCTTCGTCTTCCTCGGCGTCGCGTTCATCTTCGGCGCGCGATACTCCGGCGGCGTCGCCGGCGTGAGCATGGCGATCGTGCTCGGCGCCCTGACCGCGGGGATCCTGGCCGGCCTCGCGTCGGCGATCGCGCTGCGCACCGGGTCGCTCTCGCTGCTCCAGAACCTGTTCCCGCTGACGTTCGTGCTGCTGTTCACCGCGCCGGCGTTCTTCCCGCGCGAGTTGCTGGACCCGATCGCCGAGTCGATCGCCACCTACAACCCGCTCGCCTACATCGTCGAAGGGATCCGCGGCGCGCTGTTCGACAACGCGAAGCTGGGTGACCCGTGGCTCGGCCTGGCGATCGCCCTTGCGATGGTCGCCGCCACGACGGCGCTGGCCGACCTCGCGATGCGCCGGAGGCTCGCGACACATGACCGCGCTCGTCTACGCGGGCACGCTGAGCGGAGCGATGTGGCGCCGATCGCTGCTCGAGGTCGCGCGTGTGCGCGGGGCGATCCTGCCGACCACGCTCGCGCCGATTCTCTTCCTGCTGGGCACGACCGGGCAGTTCGGCAGCCTCACCGATCTCGCAGGCTTCCCGACGACCTCCTACCTGGCGTGGCTCGTGCCGCTCTCGTGCATGCAGGGCGCCGGCTTCGCGGGCGGCGCGGCGGGCGCCAACCTCGCACGCGACATCGAGCAGGGCTGGTTCGACCGCCTGCTCACGTCACCGGCCCCGCGGCCGCTGCTGCTCGCGGGGCCCGTGCTCGGCGCGATGACGCGGGCGCTGATTCCGACGACGATCGTCCTCAGCACCGGACTCGTGCTCGGGGCCGGATTGCCGGGCGGCCTCCCGGGGCTGCTCGCGCTCTACGTCGCCGCGGTATGGCTCTGCATGGTGATGGCACTGTGGGGTTCGATGCTGGCGCTGCGCGCCCGCTCCCAGCAGGTCGGGCCGCTGATCCAGAATGGCGTCTTCCTCGCCGTGTTCCTGTCGACGGCCTACACGCCGCAGGTTCTGCTCGACGGCTGGCTCGGGACCTTCGCCGAGTACAACCCCGTCACCTACGTGCTTCAGATGGGGCGCCAGGCGACTGTCGCCGGCATCGAACCGAGCTGGGCGAACACCTGGCCCGGTCTGCTCGCTCTGACCGGCATGACGCTCTTCTTCGGTTTCTTCGCGCTGCGCGAACTGCGCAGGATGGGTCGCTGACCCGCGCCGGCCGCAACGTTCGCGCCGGGGCGGAGCCCGTCGTGCGGCGTCGGCGAGAAGTGGTCGGTATGCGCAACCTTCGCGCCGGGGCGGAGCCCGTCGTGCGGCGTCGGCGAGAAGTGGTCGGTATGCGCAACCTTCGCGCCGGGGCGGAGCCCGTCGTGCGACGTCGGCGAGAAGTGGTCGGTTACCAGTGCACGCCCTTCATCAGGTTCGCCATCGCGATCTGCTCCATGTTCGCCTTCTCGTCCTTGTCCTTCTCGCCCTTCGCGGCGGCTGAGTCGGGGAAGACCTTGTAGGCCATGTGCAGAATCTGGTCGACGGCCTTCGGCGCGAGCGTGTAGCTGACCTCGCCGAACGTGCCCAGACGCGTTCCGATGTGCTTGGGCCGGCGGCGAATCGCGTCGCAGACGAGGTCGCCCGCCTCCTCCGGAGACAGCGTCGGGATCGAGTCGTACATCTTGGTCGGCGCGATCATCGGCGTTCGCACGAGTGGCATGTGGATCGTCGTGAACGTGATGTTCTCGCCGATCAGCTCCGAGCTGACCACGCGCGTCCACGCGTCGAGAGCCGCCTTCGAGGCGACGTAGGCGCTGAAGCGCGGCGGGTTGGTCTGGACGCCGATCGAGCTGACGTTCACGACGTGGCCGGAGCGCCGCTCCTTCATGTGCGGCAACAGCGCCATCACGAGGCGGATCGCGCCGAAGTAGTTGAGCTGCATCGTCCGCTCGAAGTCGTGGAAGCGATCGAAGCTCAGCGAGATCGAGCGGCGGATCGAGCGCCCCGCGTTGTTGACGATCACGTCGATCGCGGCGTGGTCGGCGAGCATCCGCTGGGCCACGTCGTCGATCGCCTCCATCGACGAGAGATCCGCGGAGTAGCGTGAACGCCGTGCCGCCCGCCGCTTCGATCTCCGCCTTGACCTCGGCGAGCTTCTCCTCGCCGCGCGCGACGAGCAGCGGGATGCCGCCGGCGGCCGCGATCTTCAGCGCGGCAGAGCGCGCCGATCCCGCTCGACCCGCCGGTGATCACGACTGTGCGGCCGTTGACGGCAGCGCGCAGCGAGCGGTCCTTGAAGAGCTCGGGGTCCAGGTTGCGCTCCCAGTAGTCCCAGAGCGTCGCGGCATAGCTGTCGAGGTCGGGCACCGCGATGCCGCTGCCCTCGAGCGCGCGTTCGGTGTCGCGCGTGTCGAACGTGCAGCGGAAGCCGCCGCTCGTGATGACCTCCTCCGGGATGCCGAGGTCGGCGAGCAGCGACCGGCGGATGTCCTTCAGCTGAGGCAGCTGCATCAGCAGCGAGAAGACGCCCTTGGGCAGCGCGTCGGTGAGCCGCTTGTCGACGCGGACCGCGAGCTGCGGTGCATTCGCGGCGCGCGCGAACGTGTTCATCGCGTCGCCCGAGGCCGTCATCTTCGGCGTCGGCCAGGTGGAAGGCCTGGCCGTCGAGGCCCTCCCGGTGGGCGATCTCGTCCATCGCGTCGGCGACGAAGTCGACCGGCACGATGTTCGTGTCGCCGATCTCCGGCCCGACGAGCGGCACCCACTGCGGAAGCAGGTCGCGCAGGCGCTGGATCACCTTGAAGAAGTAGTAGGGCCCGTCGATCTTGTCCATCTCGCCGGTGCGTGAGTCGCCGACGACGATCGCCGGCCGGTAGACGCGCCACGGCACCTGTGCCTGCTCGCGCACGATGCGCTCCGACTCGAACTTCGTGCGGTGATAGGCCGACGGGAGCTTCTGTCCCTCATCGAACTGGTCCTCGCGGAAGAGCCCCTTGTGCGCGCCCGCGACCGCGATCGAGGAGACGTGGTGGAGGGTCTTGGGCTTCAGTTCGTTGACGAGGGCGACGAGCTGACGAGTGCCGCCGACGTTGAGGGTCTCGTTCACCTCGTCGGGCGCGGACATGTCGTAGATCGCCGCGAGGTGGAAGACGTGGTCGAGCGCGCCCTGGTTCTCGGCTATCCAGGAAGCCTCGACGCCCAGCTTGGGTTGCTGGAGATCGCCGATCACGGGGTGCACGCGATCACGCGCTCCCCAGCCCTCGATCAGCTCCTCCATGCGCCCGCGCGAGCCCTCGCGCACGAGCACGTGGATCTCTGCGCCGTCGTGCTCCAGCAGCCGCTGAACGAGGTTGCGCCCGATGAATCCGGTCGCGCCCGTAACGAAGTACTTCATCCCTTTGCTCTCCTCTCAGGTGCCTGACCGGCAGGCCAACCCTACCTGCGCGCGCTCGGCCGGGGTCATACCCCCGCGCCGGCTCCGCCGCGGCCCTCGCCGCCGGCGAACCGCGCGGCGCCGGCGATTGCGTCGGCGAACACCTGGGGGCCGGCCTGCGCTTCGAACGCGAGGCCGTCCGCGAGCGACATTCCCTGCGCCTCGAGCGCGGCGCGCCGGTCGGCGAGCATCGTGGCCTGGGGGAACTCGGCCAGCCGCCGGGCGATGTCGAGCGCTCGGCCGAGGTGCTCTCCCGCCGGCACCACCTCCGTGAGCATTCCCATCGCCAGAGCCTCGGTCGCCTCCACCATCCGCCCGGTCAGGATCAGATCCAGCGCACGCCCGAGCCCGACCACGCGCGGCAGGCGCTGCGTGCCGCCGTCGATCAGCGGTACGCCCCAGCGCCGCTCGGGGAAGCCGAGCGTCGAGCCCGCGGCTGCGATGCGCAGATCGCACCACAGCGCAAGCTCGAGCCCGCCGGCCAGGCACCAGCCGGAGATCGCCGCGATCGTCGGCTTGCTCGCGGGCAGTCGCGTGAAGCCGAACGGGCCCTCGGGCGCGTCGAGGCGGCCGGCGAACGACTCGATCGCCTTCAGGTCCGCACCCGCGCAGAAGCTCAGGTCACCCGCGCCTGTGACCACGAGCACGCGCGCGTCGTCGTCGGCCTCGAACTCACGAAAGCGCCGCAGCAGCAGGTCCGCCGTGGGGCCGTCGACGGCGTTTCGCCGCGACGGACGGTCGATCGTGAGGACGGCGGTCGAGCCGGTCCTCTCGTAGCGAACCTCGTCGGCCATCACGGAGCCGCAGCGCCGCAGCGCGCCGCTACCAGCCGGACTGCCAGTCGGAGGCCGCGCCCGCGCGGAGCTTCTTGGCCGCGAGCTTGCTGCGTTCCTTGCGGCGCTCCAGCGCAGCCTGCAACAGGCTCATCGCAAGCAGGAACAGCGGGATCGAGAAGATGATGATGAACCCGGCATTGGTGACGACCCGGTCATCCGCCACGCCGTAGGTTCCCTCGCCGCTGACGGGCTCGAGGTTGTCCGCGAGGGCCGCGGGTGCCGTCAGCAGCATCAGGGTGACGGCGGCGGGCAGCAGGGTCAGCAGGCGGCGCATGAGCCCCAATCGTAATAGAACACCGCACATGAACGCCGTCCAGCGCGAGCGCCGGGAAGACGGGATCGAGATCGTACGCCTCGATCGTCCCGACGTTCGCAACGCTCTCGACACCGCGACCATCGGCGAACTCCGCGATGCGCTGGCAGCAGCGGGCTCCGACCCCGAGCTGCGCGTGCTCGTGCTCTCGACGACGAACCCGCGGGCGTTCTGTGCGGGAGCTGACGTCACGGAGCAGCTCGACGATGCGGGCGGCGTTGCGCGGATGGAGGCCTTCGCCGCCCTCTACGCGGACCTCGACGCGTTTCCCGCGCCGGTCATCTGCGTCTGCGCGGGCAACGTCGTGGGCGCCGGAGCGGAGCTCGCGGCGGGCAGCGACCTGCGCGTCGGAGCCGACAATCTGAAGCTCGCCTGGGCCGGCGCGCGCCTCGGCGTGCCGGTGGGGCCGGCCCGGCTCACGCCGCTCGTCGGTCTCTCCGCAGCCAAGGACCTGGTCTACACCGGTCGGGCGATCGGGATGGGGGAGGCACGCGCGCTGGGTCTGCTCCAACGCACGGCCCCCGCCGGGCAGGTGGAGGATGCGGCGATCGAGCTGGCGCAGCAGATCGCCGCGCACCCGCCGGGCGGGGTGCGCCGCCTGAAGGCGATGTTCCGCCACCAGCAGGGCACCGCGGCACGCATCGCGAGCGAGAACGAGACTGCTCATCGCGTTCCAGCGCGAGGGCACCGGGCTCCCCCAGGGCGACCCGCCACGCTGACCGGCCACGCTGACCGCCTGCCCGCCCACAGGCGCTTCGTCGCGCGGGCGAGTGGCTAACTTGCGGTAATGACCGGCACGTCGACCCTTGCGATCGAGGCCACCGGCCTCGTGAAGAGCTTCGGCGAGACACGAGCCGTCGACGGCGTCGACCTGGCCGTGCGCCGCGGCTCCGTCTACGGCGTTCTGGGTCCCAATGGCGCCGGGAAGACGACGACGATCCGGATGCTCGCGACGTTGATCCGGCCCGACGCCGGAAGCGCCCGTGTCCTGGGCCATGACATCGCGCAGGATCCCGATGCGGTGCGCGGTGCGGTCAGCCTGACCGGGCAGCTCGCGTCCGTGGACGACGACCTCACGGGTCGCGAGAATCTGATCCTGCTCGGGCGCCTCCTGGGGCTCGGGCGCCGGGCTGCCAGGCTGCGCTCCGCGGAGCTGCTCGAGGCCTTCGGCATCGCCGACGCAGCGGGCCGGCTCGTCAAGAACTACTCGGGCGGCATGCGGCGCCGGCTGGACATCGCCGCCAGCGTCGTCGTCACTCCGGAGCTGATGTTCCTGGACGAGCCGACCACGGGCCTGGACCCGCGGTCGCGCAACCAGGTTTGGGACATCATCCGCGTGCTCGTCGCCGAAGGGACGACGATCCTGCTCTGCACCCAGTACCTGGAGGAGGCCGACCAGCTCGCCGAGGGAATCGCCGTGATCGACCACGGCAGGGTCATCGCCGAGGGAACGCCGGCGCAGCTCAAGGCGTCCGTGGGCTCTGGCGCGCTGCACGTGCGCCTCCTGCAGCCGGAGCAGCGCGCCGAGGCAGAGCAGATCCTCGTGCGCAGGCTCGGCTCGGTCTCGCTTCTGCCCGACCCGGCCGCTCTGTCGGCGCCGTGCTCGGACGCCGCCAGTGCCGCTGACATTGTGGCCGAGATGGGCCGCTCCGGCGTCCGCGTCGCCGGTTTCTCGCTCGGTCAGCCGAGCCTCGATGAGGTCTTCCTTGCGCTCACCGGTCATCCGGCGGAGCAGGATCCGGCCGACGGCGACGTGGCGATCGACGAGGGGCGGGCGGCATGAGCGTCGACCCCGTCACGCGGTCAGCGCCCGCAGCCACGGCCGACGAGTCGGCGGTTCGGCAGGCGATCTCGTCGACCGCGCGCCCGCCCAGGCCGAGCGCGCTGACCGCCGCACTCGCCTTCGGCTGGCGAGGCATGTTGAAGGTCAAGCACGTCCCGGAGCAGCTCCTGGACGTGACGGTCACGCCTGTGATGTTCGTCCTCATGTTCACGTACCTCTTCGGAGGTGCGATCTCGGGATCGACGGCCGCCTACCTCGACTACATCCTCCCGGGAATCCTGGTGATGTCGGTGCTGTTCACGACGGTCTACTCGGGGGTCGCGCTCAACACCGACCTGACCAAGGGCGTCGTCGACCGGTTTCGCTCACTGCCGATCTGGCGGCCCGCTCCGCTGGTCGGCTCGCTGCTCGGCGACAGCGTGCGTTACCTGGTGGCCGGGACGGTGATCATCGTGCTCGGGGTGGTCCTCGGCTACCGCCCGGATGCCGGCATGGGAGGCGTCGTCGCGGCGCTCGGACTGGTGGTCGTCTTCGCCTTCGGTCTCTCGTGGGTGTTCATGGCGCTCGGCCTGGTCATGCGCTCGCCGAACGCCGTCATGAACGCCGGCTTCATGGCGATCTTCCCGCTGACCTTCCTCTCGAACGTGTTCGTCGACCCGGCGACGCTGCCCGCGGGACTGGAGGCATTCGTCGACCTCAACCCGATCTCCACGCTGGCGACCGCCTCGCGGGGCCTGATGGAGGGGAACGCCGAGGCCGGCGACATCGCGATCGTGCTCGCCGTGGCGGCGGGGCTGACGGCGATCTTCTCTCCGCTCACGATGCGTCTCTACAGCAGGGCCTGAGCCGCGGCCCCGCCCGTCCCCCCCCGGCTCCGCGCGGCGGACCCCGGCGCGGGGCCGCCTAGCATGGGGCCCGTGGCCGTTGTGATCAGCTCCGACCTGGCGAAGGACATCGCGGGTGAGCCGCTGCTGCGCGGCGTCTCGTTCAAGCTCGAACGCCGCGACCGCATGACGATCGCCGGCCGCAACGGCGCCGGAAAGACGACGCTGCTGCGGATGCTTTCCGGTCAGACCGGTGTCGACGGCGGCGAGCTGGTGCTGGCAAAGGGGACGCGCGTCGCACTGCACGATCAGCGTCCCCCGCGTGAGCGCGATCTGTCGCTGCGCGAATACGTCCTCAGCGGCTGCCGTGAGCCGCTTGAGCTCGAGGCCGAGCTGGGCCGCCTGGAGCAGGCGATGGCCGCCGGGGACGAGCGCGCGATCGAGCGCTACGCCGGCGTACAGGCGCGCTTCGAGGCCGCGGGCGGCTACACCTGGCGCGACCGCGCCGGGACCGTCATCCACGGCCTCGGGTTCGCGGAGGCCGATCTGGACCGCCCGTTGTCGACCTTCTCCGGCGGAGAGCTGACGCGCGGCTCGCTTGCGCGGGCGCTCGCCTCCAGCCCCGACCTGCTGCTGCTCGACGAGCCGACCAACCACCTGGACATCGAATCGCTCGAATGGCTTGAGCAGACGCTCGTCGACCTCGACGCCGCCGTCGTTCTCGTCGCTCACGACCGCTGGTTCCTGGAGGCCGTCGGCACGTGCGTGCTGGAGATCGAGGCCGGCCGCACGCGCTTCTTCAAGGGGCCGTGGCACGCATGGCGCAAGGAGCAGGCTGCGCGCGAGATGGCGCTCGGAAAGGCGATCGGCAAGCAGCAGGCCGAGATCGAGAGGATGGAGCGCTTCGTCGAGCGCTTCCGCTTCAAGGCCTCGAAGGCGCGCCAGGCGCAGTCTCGCGTCAAGAAGCTCGACAAGATCGAGCGCATCACGCGGGACCCCAGGGATGGGCGCGAGCTGGGCTTCAAGTTCAAGACGCCCGAACGCGCGGGCCGCGTGATCTTCGAGCTTGAGGATGCGCGCCTGGAGGTCCCGGGCCGCACGCTCCTGCACGATGCCGAGCTCTGGCTCGAGCGCGGCGAGCACGTTTCTCTCGTCGGCCCCAACGGCGCGGGCAAGACGACGCTGGTCCGCGCGATCGCCGGTCAGGCCCCGCTTGCGGCGGGGAAGCTGCGCACCGGCCACAACGTCAAGGTCGGATACCTGTCGCAGCACGGCGAGGAGCTCGAGTTCGGCGGCGCTCGCACGGTGCTCGAGGCGGCGGTCAAGCGGACCGGGCTGACACCGAACGAATCGCGCTCGCTGCTCGGCCGCTTCCTGTTCAGCGGCGATGAGGTGGAGAAGCCGCTCGACGGACTCAGCGGGGGCGAGCGCAAGCGCCTCGGTCTGGCGATCCTCGTCAGCGGCGGCGCGAACGTGCTGATCCTCGACGAGCCGACCAACCACCTCGACCTGGAGAGCCGCGAGGCGCTGGAGGACGCGCTTCAGTCGTTCGCGGGCTCGGTGCTGCTCGTCACGCACGACCGGGCGCTGCTCGACGCCGTCGGCACGCGCACGGTCGCGGTCGAGGATCACACGCTGCGCTCCTATCTCGGAGGCTGGCCCGAGTACTCGCGTGTGCGCGAGGAGCGCCGCGCGGCCGGCATCGTTCCGGCCGCGCCGCCGCCGCCCACCGGGACCACCCAGGAAGCCGCCGGGCGCCGCCGACCCGACGGGATGGCGGCTGATGGCGCCGGGCGTGCCGCGCGGTCGGCGTCCGGCGCAGCCTCCGGGGGCCGCGGTGCCGGGGGCCGCGCGCGGCCCGCCGAGAAGGGGCCGTCGAAGAACCGCCTGCGCGAGCAGGCTCGTCTGGAGGCGCTGGTCGCTGAGGCCGAGGCCTCACTCGCCGGGTTGGAGGACGAGCTGGCGGGCCCCGAGCGATGGGCCACGAAGTACGAGTCGGCGAAGTCGACGGCGCGCCACACCGCTGCCAGGCGAGCGGTCGAGGACGCCTACGAGGCGCTCGCCGCGTTTGAAGCCGCCGCACCGGAAGGCGCAGGGCAACACCGGTAGGCCTATCCGCCGGAGTCGGCGGGCTCGGAGACCGGCCTGACGCATACGACCGTCGGGTCGCTCTGGCACAGCGAGTACACGTTGCCTGCCTGCATCTGGGTCCGCGCGGAGATCACGAACGGGATGTCCTTCGAGGGACCCTCGGCCATCTTGATGATGTAGTGCAGCGACGCGTCCCAGTTGGTGAGCCCGCCGAGTGCCGCGCTCGCTCCTGCGGCCGTGCCCTCGCTCTCGCCCTGCTGCTTGCCCTTCTCGAAGCCGGCCTTCTCGCCTTCAGCCTCGCCCTGCTGCTTGCCGGCCGTCTCGCCGGCCGCAGCGCCCTTGGCCGCGCCGGCCTCGACGCCCTGCTCGTAGATGGCGTCGTAGGCCGGCTCGCCCGCAGCGTAGTTGTCGCGCTCGTTGCTCTGGCCCCTGTCGTAGCCCAGCAGGTACCCGCCGGCCAGTGCGACGACCGCGACGGCGACGGCGCCGGCCCACCACCCGCGGCTGGGCCTGCCCCCGGCGGGCGGATAGGTCTCATACCCACCGTGAGGCGTAGGGGTCGTGCCGCTCGGCCCTGGCCCCTGCGGCGGCGTCGATCCCGGCGGCGGCGGGGAACCGGCTTCCATGTAGAGCGACCTCCATCGAATTTGGGCACGACTCGCCTGCAACCTAGTCCGGCCAGCGGACACGACGCGCTCGGGGCGCCCGTTCACGGAACGGTCACGGGAAGGCAGCGGGCTTTTCACACGTTGGGCGCGGTTGCAGCCGAAACTCGTCTTCACGCGATGAATGAGCGACTGAGGGAACATCGATATGCGTTCTGAACTCGGGCTGTTCGAGGAGGCCCGTCGTCCGGCCCCGGCCGCGGTCGATTACGCGATGAGGTCCGCGCGGCGCATCGGTCGCTCACGGCCGCTGACCGTCGTCGACGTCGCGCTCCGCGCTCGGGATCATCGGCGCGGGACCCGCGAGTACATCGGCGCGAAGCGGGACTACGCGCGCGACAGCGGTGCGTTCGTGCATCACGCGGTCATCCCGGGCACACGGGAACGTCACGGAGCGGGAGTGCACGAGTTGCCGGCCCTCGGAGGGATACTGCGCGCCGCGCGCCGCTCGGCGCCGGCTCTGCGGGGCCTTGATCGCACACTCAGGGAGATCGGCCCGGATCTCGTGCTGCTCCACGAGCCGGACGGCGATCGTCCTGCGCTGGAGAGAATGTCCGAGCGGGCCGGGGCCAGGCTGGTCGGCGTCGGCGGTGGGCAAAGGGGTTCGATCCCACTGCGCCGAGGGCTCCATCGCGCGTTCCATCCAGGGCGCCACGCGTCTCGACGGCGCCACGTCCTCTACGCGGGCAGTCTCGATCACGGCAAGGGAATCCCGAACCTGCTCGACGCGACCGCGCTCACACATGGCGCCTGGCCGCTGCGCATCGTGGGCGCCGGCCCGGAGCACAACCGGCTCAGGCGGCAGGTGCAGCGGCTCGGCCTCACCCGTCATGTCGCGTTCCTGCCGTACGTTCGCGATCGCGAACGCCTCGCGCGCATGTATGCAGAGGCCTCCTGCGTGGTCGTGCCCGGCGAGGCCGAGACCTATGGCCTCGTGGCACTCGAGGCTGCTGCCTGCGGCACGCCCGTCGTGTGCTGCGACACGGCCCCCGTGGTCGAGGCACTGGGAGAGCTCGCCGAGACCTTCACACCCGGCGACATCCCGGCGCTCGCCGCTGCGATCGACCGCGCCCGGGCGCGGTCGATTGATCCTCTGGCCGCGGCCCGTCTCGTCGCCGGGTACTCGTGGGAGCGGGTCCTCCAGGCGGAGCTGCGAGATCTGGACGCTCTCGCATGATCAGGATCTCGCGGCGATCGCCCGCGGCCCCGGGCGTGATCGCCGTCGCGATCCACGACGTCGAGCCCGCGAACTTCGAGCGCTGCGCGTTGATCCGCGACTGGCTCGACGACCACGGCATCACTCGCGCGACGCTGCTGGTCGTTGTGGCTCGCGCCGGTCAGCCATCGCCCGACAGCTGCGGCAGGTTGGTCGACTGGCTCGACGAGCGGCGACGGGCGGGCGACTGGATCGCCTGGCACGGCTCTCCGGACGTCGCCATGCGCGCGTCGCGCCGCCGCGGCGCGACGGTTCTGCGGCTCGACCTGCACCCCGCGGATCTGGAGCGGCGTCAGAACGTCGCAGCCGTCGAGGCGGTGTTGCGCAGTGCGTCAGGCCGGCGCGCGGTGACGCTGGCCGAGATCGCCGCGGTGGGCTGACCGCACCACGACGCTGCGACAGACGGCGTCGGGGCGCCTCCCACCGCAGCCCAGCAGGTCGCGCTGACCGGTTCCGGGGAGGCGCCACATCATTCCACGTGGCATCAGGCGGTCCCGCTGTGAGGAGGTGGCTGCGATGAGAGGTCGGCACCGATGGAGAGGCGTCACTGGGAGTGACGGCCGATCCATCGTGGCGTCTCAGCGACGCGGCGGTGTGATGATCCTGAGAACGTTCGGTCGGCTCAGCGCGCCTTGCGCGACTTGAGCTTGACCTTGATCGAGTAGCGCGAGGGCTTGACCGGAACGGTCGGGTTCTGAATCGACGACAGGCGCCCGATCAGGCGGCTCCACTGTCCGGGCTCGATGATCGCGCCGAGGTTGCGCCCGGTTGCCGCGTTGGCTCCGTAGCGCGGCTGGAAGCCGAGGTGGATGTGGTCGTCATGGTCGCCCATGGCGTACGTGTTGTCGGTGCCCGCGTACTTCATCAGCGTGATGATCTGGGCGGGCCTCATCGAGCCCTGGAGGGTCAGCAGGCGGCGCACCGCGATGTCGGTGATCGAGCCCTCGCCCTGGTTCCCGAGAATCGGCGTGCCGTTGATCGCCGAGATGTCGACCGCGGAACCGAAGCTGTGGTGGGAGACGTTGCCGCTCTTCGTGTAGTAGCCGTGGCCGCAGCGCAGGCTCGTGACCGAGGGCTTGAGCCCGCTCGCAGCGAGGAACTCGAGTGCGGCGAGCACGCGGCGGTCGACGATCCCCGCGCGGATGTCCTGGCGCCCGCAGCCGTAGACGTCGATCGCCGGGTTGGCGAGCACGCGGCGCTCGAGCAGCTCTTTGCTCATCAGCAGGATCTGGCCGATCGTCGCGGAGCCGTCCGCGCCGAGCATCGGGCTGGCGGAGCGGTAGACGTCCGTGGTGTCGAGCAGCTTCCAGCCGTCGAGCATCGGCGTCGGGTCGATACGCGGCGCGCCTGAGCCGGCCGGCCGGATCTCGAAGCGAAGGTGGGGGGCCTTTGCGACGCCCAGCTTGGCGGCGGCGGCCGCGCTCGCGGAGCCACCCGCGTCACGAGCGAGCGACGCATCGCCGATTCGCCCGAGGATCGTGCCGGCGATGACGCGAGAACCGTGACGCAGTCGCTGGAGTGCGACCTGCTCGCGGCGCAGCGCGTAGGGCGGGGCGAGGTAGAGCCCGAGCGAGTCCGGGTCGACCGCCTGCTGCTGGGCGGCCCCGCCCTGTTGTGCCCCTGCGATCTGCCGCTGCCCGCCCGCGTGGTAGGCGTTGGGGCGCTGCGGATCGGCGAACAGCCGCTCCTTGACCGGCTTGGGGCTCGGCGCCTGAGTGCTCGTCGCCGAGGCCAGGCTTGCAGCTGCGGCCGAGGCGTTTCCGCGCGCTCCGGCGGTCGCGGCGCTCTTCGGGGCAGGGTCGTCGGCTGGTTGCCGTGATGCGGCCTTGTCCTGTGCCGACCGCTTGGGCACCGCGTGCATTTCGGCGATCGAATCCAGGTGGCCGTAGGTGTAGGTGTTGCCGTAGGCGTCGCGCAGCTTGACGAAGCGGCCCAGGCGCCTGCTGCTGCCGATGCGCACGACCTTGCCGTCCTGCACGGCGACGGCGGCCGCGCCGGCCTTGCCGTAGACGTTGGCCCCGCGGCGCGTGGCCGAGCCGGCGATCGCGACCGTCGCGTTGCCGTCCTCGGTGCCGGGCTTCTCGCCGAAACTCGTGCTGTCGGCGTAGGAGACCTTGCCGGTCACCGGCGGACGGCCCATCGTGAGTCCCGTCAGTGCGCCAATGACCTCAGTCGGAAGAGCGGCCAGTCCGCGGGCTCGTGCGAGCACGTCGTCCACGTACCACTGGGCGTGGTTGTAGGCGAAGATCGCGCGCTGCAGATCCTCTCCGGCACCGGCCGCGCGCAGATATCGCGCGGCGGCGAAGATCGCGTCGACGGGGTTGTAGGGGTCCTTGCGGCCGTCGCCGTTGGCGTCCACGCCGTAGCTCGCCCACGTCGCAGGCATGAACTGCATCCAGCCGACCGCTCCCGCAGAGCTCACGGAGAGGTTGCGCCCATAGTCGGTCTCGATCTCGTTGATCGCGGCGAGCACTTCCCAGCGAACCCCGTACTCGACGCCGGCTGCCTGGTACAGCGGCAGCAGGAACGGCGGGATCCGGAACTCGTCGATCAGGACGTTCGGTACGCCGGTCGCCGGCGGTGCCAGCAGCGGCGACGGGAGGTCGGCGAACGGGTCGTCCACCTGCTCGTCGCTCTCCGCGCTGTCCTGCTGCGGTTCCTTCTTGCTGCGCTTGGTCGTGCTCTTGGCATCGCGCTTGGCGACCGGAGGCAGTCGCTTGACCTCGACCTCGAGCGTTCCCAGATCCGTGGGGGCGCTCGGCGCGGCCGGGGCGGTGGCCGTCGCCGGGTCCGGAGCGGGGGTGGCCGGCGCGGGTGTCGTGGATGCAGGCGCAGGCTGCCCTGCCTCCTCAGGCACGGCCGCCGCCGGTGTCTCGTCCTGGGCCGACGCCGGACCCGCCATCGCGGCAAACGCCGCCATGGCGGCCGCCGATGCGGCCGCTCCGCCCCTCCTAAACGTCACGATGCTCCCTCTTGTACAGGAATCGGCTCCGCGGCGCACCCCCCAACCGTTCAGCGGACTGTGCCATTGAGGGCGTCGGCGACTGGCGGGACGGTCATCCGCGCGAATCGAGCTCTGCGATCAGCGTGCCGACAAGCGCCTCGATCTCGTCCCGCGTGGAGCGAACCTCTTGCAGCGATCGTCCCTGCGGGTCCGGCAGGTCCCAGTCCAGGTAGCGCCTGCCCGGGATGTACGGGCAGGCATCGCCGCAGCCCATCGTCACCACGACGTCGGCCCAGCGAGCGTGCGAGTCGGTCAGCGACTTCGGGACTCTGCCGGAGACGTCTATGCCGAGTTCACGCATCGCCTCGACGACCTCCGGATGCACGCGCTCGCCGGGTGTCGTCCCGGCGCAGTCGGCCTCGTGGCGCCCCGCGGCGGCCCGTTCGAAGAGCGCTCGGCTCATCTGCGAGCGCCCCGCGTTGTGAAGGCAGACGAAGAGAACGCGTGCCATCAGGCGGAGCGCGGCGCGGGGCCTCGGACGAACTGATAGGCGAGCGCGCCGGCAGCCGCGCCCACCAGCGGCCCTGCGACGTAGACCCAGAAGTCCGTCCAGGTGCCGGAAGCGATCGCCGGGCCGAGTGAGCGGGCGGGATTCATCGAGGCGCCGGTGACGGGGCCCCCGAACAGGGCATCGAGACCGACCGCGCCGCCGATCGCGATCGCGGCGGCTGTGCCGACTGCGCGCGTGTCGGTCGCCACGGCGACGATGACGAACATCAGGATCGCCGTCAGCACGGCCTCGTAGAGCAGTGCCTCGCTCACGCCCACCGAGGGCACGGTCGCTCCGAGCGAGGCGGGATCGCCCTCCCACGCCGCACCGAGCACGAGTGCCGCGAGCACCGCGCCCGCGCACTGCGCGCCGATGTAGGCGGCGGCTTCACGAGCGGGGAAGTGGCGGGTCAGCGCGAACGCGATCGTGACCGCCGGATTGATGTGCGCGCCCGACAGGTGACCGGTGGCGTAGACCATGACCATGATGACCAGTCCGAATGCGAGCGACACGCCGACGGTGCCGAGAGCGCCGCCGTACTCCGCGTCGGCGATGATCGCGCCGCAACCAGCGAAAACGAGCGCGAACGCGGCGAGCGCCTCAGCCGCGGCGCGCCGGGTGAGGGTCAGCGCCCCGTCCACGAGCCGGGCACTGCCACGGAGGGTGAGGTGGTCACGGCCGCGAACCCTATCGATTGACAAACCTCGCTTCAATTGATAAATATCGATGTGATGAGCATCGATCTTGACCTGGCTCCCAAGCAGAAGCGCGCGGCCGGCGAGCCGTGCTGCGAGCCGGTCGCCTATCCCGACGTGGACCGCGCCGAGGCCAACCGCATGGCGGCGATCGCGAAGGCGCTCGGCGACCCGATCCGGCTTCAGCTCGTGGACGTCCTTCGCAGGAACGCGGGCAGGGTCTGCGTCTGCGAGCTGGTGCCGCTCTTCGACATCGGCCAGCCGACGCTCTCCCACCACCTGAAGAGGCTTCGCGAGGCCGGGATCGTCGACTCCGAGCGCCGTGGCCTGTGGGCCTACTACTACGTCCGACCCGAGGCGCTGAAGGAGCTGGCGAGATGGCTGAGCTGAACGACGGGAGCGCAATCCGCGAGCACGTCCGGGAGCGTTACGCGCGAGCGGCCGGCGCCATGGCCGCGGACCGGCCGGCCGGCAGCTGCTGCGGCGCGCGGGCCGATCGCTGCTGCGGCGGCCCCGTCGAGCTGACCGACGAGTCGGGCAGGGAGGTGTTCGGGGCCGCTCTGTACGACGAGGTCGCACGCGCGAGCGATGCGGCCGAGGCCGTCGAGCTCTCGCTCGGGTGCGGAATGCCCACTGCCGTCGCCGACCTGAGGGCCGGTGAGACCGTGCTCGACCTCGGCTCTGGTGCCGGCGCCGACGTGCTGATCAGCGCCCGCCGCGTCGGCCCGTCCGGCCGCGCGATCGGGCTTGACATGACCGACGAGATGCTCGAGCTCGCGCGTGCGAATGCGGCGGCCGCCGGCGTCGCGAACGCCGAGTTCCTCAAGGGATACATCGAGGACATTCCGCTGCCCGACGCCAGCGTCGACGTCGTGATCTCGAACTGCGTCATCAACCTCTCGGCTGACAAGGCCCAGGTCCTTCGCGACGTTTCACGCGTGCTCCGCCCGGGCGGGCGCTTCGCCGTGTCGGACGTCATCGCAGACGACGACATGGACGAGGCGACCCGTGCGGACCTGGCGCAGTGGGCCGGCTGCATCGCGGGCGCGCTCACGCGCGCGCAGTACGAGGCGATGCTGACCTCGGCCGGCCTCGTGGACGTTTCGATCCGCGAGACCCATCGGGTGCACGCCCACGCCGGGTCGGCGATCGTCCGGGCCCGCCGCCCCGCCTGAGCGGCAGAGCAGTCGAGACGGCTCAGCGGCGCCCGCGCTTGAGGGCTATGCCCTCGAGCAGGTGAGCGACGTGCTCGCAGGCGTCGATGCTCGACTCGAGCGAGGCGAAGATGTCCTTCCAGCGAATGACGACCATCGGATCGATGCCGGTGGCGAACAGCGACGCGACCGCCTCGCGGCTGAGGCGGTCGCCCTCGTTCTCGAGGCGGTGGATCTCGATCAGCGCGGGCCCGGCGTCGGTGCCGGTGCGCAGCCCCCGCAACGCGAGGGCCACCTGCTCGCCTGCGTCAACGAGCACGTCGCACATCTGGGTCGCCTGCTCCATCGGCGCCTCGACGTGGTAGATCCCGAGCGTGTCGGCGGTCTGCTCGGCATGGTCGACGATGTCGTCGAGCGCGGTCGCGAGCGCGTAGCCGTCCGCGAAGTCGAACGGGGCCCGTACACGGCCCGCCCCGAGCCGGTGGATGATGTCGTGCGTGATGCGGTCACCATCGTGCTCGCAGGTCACGAGTTCCCGGGCGAGGTCGGCATGCTCGGGGTAGTCGGCGACGACGTCGCGCAGCACCAGCGCCGCGCGCTGGACGTTGCGACCCGACTCCTCGTAGAGCTCGAGCAGCCTCTGGTCGCGCGGGCGGCGGAATGGAGACACGGTGCCTGCAAGCTAGGGGAGTGGCGCAGGGCGTGCCAACGCTTCACGATTCGTTCACAAGAGGTTCACCGCCGGATAACCCCGGGGCGATCCTCCGCAGGGATCGTACGCACGGATGGAGTCGGCCGAGGGCGCTCCGAGAGATGAGGCAGCGGACGTGCTGCGCGTCGGGGTGCTCGAGATACGCCCCCGCGAGGGCCTGGCCGTGGCCGGCGGGCAGACACTGCGCCTCTCGGTGCGCGAATTGGGTCTGCTGGCTGCGTTGGCACGCAGCGAGGGCCGCGTCGTGCGCCGCGAGGATCTCTACGAGCAGGTCTGGGGAATCCCGCTGCGCCACGGAGATCGCACCATCGACGTATACGTGCGCAAGCTACGCGTGAAGCTAGAGCGAGCACTTCCAGACCGGCGGTTCATCCACACGCACGTCGGGTTCGGCTACCGCTTCGCAGCGGAGCGTTCACAGAGTTTTCACACGGATGCCACCGCTCGATAACAGGCTTCCGAGCCTGTCCTGTGAGCCTTGTGGCCGAATGTCATCGATTCAGGAGATCTCATGAAGAAAGCATGGCTCGCCGCCATCGCCTGCGGCGCATTGGCCTTCGGCGTCGCCGCGTGCGGCGACGACGACGGCGACAGCACCTCCGGCAGTGGTGGCGACCTCTCCGGCCCGGTCACGATCGACGGATCCAGCACGGTCTTCCCGTTCGCGCAGGCCGCCGCAGAGGGCTTCCAGGGCGCGAACCCCAGCACGAAGGTCACCGTCGGCGAGTCCGGCACGGGGGGCGGCTTCGAGAAGTTCTGCGCAGGCGAGACAGACATCTCGGACGCCTCTCGGCCGATCGACGAGGAGGAAGAGGTTCCCGTCTGCGAGAAGAACGGCGTCGAGTACGCCGAGGTCCAGGTCGCCAACGACGGCATCGCCGTGGTGTCGAACCCATCGCTCAAGATCGGGTGCCTGACCACCGACCAGCTCAAGGCATTGTGGGGCAAGGGCTCCAAGGTCACCGACTACTCGCAGCTCGGCGACGGAATTCCCAGCGGCAAGGTTTCGCTCTACGGTCCCGGCACCGACTCCGGAACCTTCGACTTCTTCACCGAGGAGATCAACGGTGAGGGGGGCGACACGCGCACCGACTACCAGCCGTCCGAGGACGACAACGTGCTCGTGCAGGGCGTCGAGGGCGACAAGACCGGACTCGGCTACTTCGGCTTCTCCTACTACGAGGACAACGCCGACAAGCTCAACCTGATCGCCGTCGACAGCGGCTCGGGGTGCGTCAAGCCCTCCAAGCAGACGATCCAGGACGGGAGCTACAAGCCGCTCGCGCGTCCGATCTTCATGTACCCCAACACGGCGGTCTTCGACAGCAAGCCGCAGGTCAAGGGCTTCATCGACTACACCATCGACAACGCGGTCGAGATCGCCGACACGGCGAACATCGTCCCGCTGACCGACGAGCAGCTGACGCAGGCCAAGGCGGCGATCCCGGCCTCCTAGGCCGAGTAACCCGTGGAAGGCGCTTCCACACCCGTCCGCGAGGTGGTGCCGAGTGCCGAGCAGGTGCTCGGCGCCGCCCAGCGGCACATCGGCGAGAAGCTGATCCGTCTTCTGCTGCTGCTCGCCGCTGCGACGACGGTTCTCGTGACGGTCGGCATCATCACCTCGCTGGTCGGCGAGACGATCACGTTCTTCGAGGACGAGGGCGTGACGGTGAAGGAGTTCCTGACCGGCGACACCTGGTCACCGCTGTTCGCCGATCCCGAGTTCGGGATCCGCCCCCTGATCCAGGGAACGCTGATCATATCGCTGATCGGACTCGTCGTCGCCGTTCCGCTCGGGCTCGGCACGGCGATCTACCTGAGCGAATACGCACCTCAGCGCGTCCGCAGGACGGTCAAGCCCACGCTCGAACTCCTGGCGGGAGTCCCGACCGTCGTCTTCGGGTACTTCGCGCTCACCTTCTTCACCCCGCGGATACTCGGCGATCTGTTCGGCCTCGAGGTCACCGTCTTCAACGGGCTCGCCGGCGGCATCATCGTGGGCGTCATGATCGTCCCGACGATCGCCTCGATCGCCGAGGACGCGATGACCGCCGTGCCGCACGGGCTGCGTGAGGGCGCGTTCGGCGTCGGGGCCATCGCGGCGCCAGGTCTCGACGCGGGTCGTCTTCCCTGCGGCGCTCTCGGGAATAGTCGCGGCGATCGTGCTGGGCGCGTCGCGGGCCGTCGGCGAGACGATGATCGTGTTGATAGCGGCGGGACAGGTGCCGACGACTTCGCTCGACCCGCGGTTGCCGATGGAGACGATGACCGCCTTCATCGGCGCCACCGGGAAGGGCGACGTTCCCACCGGCTCGACCGGCTACAAGGCGATCTTCGCCGTCGGTTTCACGCTGTTCGTGATGACGCTCCTGATCAACGCCGTCGCGATCCGCTTCGTCCGGCGCTACCGGCAGGTGTACGAATGAGCACGCTCGATCCGGCAGCCGATCCGGCCGCTTTCTCGCCCGAGGTGCCCGCGGTGATCGGCTCGGCGCGCCGGGCCACCGCGCTGCGCGACCGCGCCTTCGTTGCGCTGCTCGTGGTCCTGACCAGCGTCGGCCTGATCGTGCTCGCGGTACTGCTGATCGACACGGGCGTCGACGGCATACCGCAGCTCGACTTCGACTTCCTGACGAGCTTCCCATCAGCCTTCCCGCAGAAGGCCGGGATCGAATCGGCGCTGATGGGGACGCTGTGGCTGATGGCGGTCGTCGCGGCGGTGATCATCCCGCTCGGGCGTCGCCACCGCGCTCTATCTGGAGGAGTACGCCGACACGACCAAATGGTGGAACCGCCTGATCGAGGTCAACATCCAGAACCTCGCGGCGGTCCCGTCGATCGTCTACGGGATCCTCGGCCTGGCCTACATCGTCCGCGGCCCGCTCGACCTCGGCCGCACCGTGCTGGCGGGAGGGCTGACGCTGTCGCTTGTGGTGCTCCCCGTGGTGATCGTCACCACCCGCGAGGCGATCCGTGCCGTGCCGCCGTCGATCAAGGAGGGCGCGCTCGCGCTCGGCTGCACGCAGTGGCAGGCGATCTGGAAGCAGGTGCTGCCCGCTTCGATCCCCGGCATCGCCACCGGCGTGATCCTCTCGCTGTCACGCGCGATAGGCGAGACCGCGCCGCTGATCCTCGTGGGCGCGGCGACCTTCGTCGCGTTCAACCCGACCGGCCTGGACTCGGCCTTCACGGCGCTCCCGCTCCAGATCTTCTCGTGGATATCGCAGCCCAAGGAGGAGTTCCAGGCGCTGGCCGCCGCCGCGATCGTGGTGCTGCTCGTCGTCCTGATCATGCTGAACGCGGTCGCGATATGGCTGCGCAACCGCTACCAGAAACGCTGGTGAGGAAGATGTCCTCGACCCCGCCCCGAACCGACACTATGGTGACCGCCGTGTCAGAGCACGACTCCGACCCCACACAGCGCACAGCATCTGGCTCCCCGACCACGGGTGACCCGGTCGTTGCGGTCGAGGGGCTCGGCCGGCCCGCGGTCGACGCGCTCGCGGTGATCGACGATGAGATCGCCGATCCGGTCTTCGAGACGCGCGACCTGGCGGTTCGCTATGCGGGCAAGCCCGCCGTGCTCGACGTCTCGCTGCGCGTGCCGCAGAAGCAGATCACTGCGTTCATCGGCCCGTCCGGCTGCGGGAAGTCGACGATCCTGCGCTGTTTCGACCGCATGAACGACCTGATCCCGACGGCGCGTCGTCAGTGGGCAGGTCCTCTACCACGGGCTCGACCTCTACGGCCCCGGCATCGACCCGGTGCAGGTGCGCAAGCGGATCGGGATGGTCTTCCAGAAGCCCAACCCGTTCCCCAAGTCGGTCTACGACAACATCGCCTTCGGCCCGAAGGTCCTGGGCATGAAGGGCGACATGGACGAGATCGTCGAGACGGCGCTGCGCCGCGCGTCGCTGTGGGACGACGTGAAGGACCGCATGAAGGACAACGCGTTCGGGATGTCCGGCGGTCAGCAGCAGCGACTTGTGCATCGCCCGGGCGCTCGCCACGGACCCGGACGTGCTGCTGATGGACGAGCCGTGTTCGGCGCTCGACCCGATCTCGACGGGCCGCATCGAGGATCTGATGCACGAGCTGAAGCAGACCGTCTCGATCGTCATCGTCACGCACAACATGCAGCAGGCGGCCCGCGTCTCCGACCGCACCGCGTTCTTCATCGTCGACCTCAGCGGCGGCGAGGACAGCCGCATCGGGCGGCTCGTCGAGTACGGCCCGACACAGCGGATCTTCACGACCCCGCACGACCAGCGCACCGAGGACTACGTGTCCGGGAAGTTCGGTTAGCCATGGCCGACCTGCCTCACGAGGGATCCGCTGCTCGTCCGCACGAGACGCGCCATCAGTACCGCGATCAGCTGGCGACTCTCGAGAACGGAGCGCTCGGGGCGCTCGACATCGTCGTGGAGCAGCTCGATCGAGCGCTCGAGGCGCTCGAGCAGCGCGACATCGAGCTTGCGACGTTCGTGATCGCCGACGACGATCGGATCGACGGGCGCTACCTGGAGGTCCATCAGGGAATCCTCTCGCTGCTGGCGCTGCAGGCCCCGGTCGCGGGCGATCTTCGCGTCCTTGCAGCCCTCCTCCACGTCATCAAGCACGCCGAGCGGATGGGCGATCAATGCGTGAACATCGCCAAGCTGATCCCGCTCGTGGGCAACGAGCCGCCGGTCGTGCCGGAACTGCTCGAGAAGGTGCTGCGCATGGGCGCCGCCACGCGCGCCGAGGTGATCGAGGCGCGACTCGCGTTCAAGGATCGCGACGTCGACCTCGCGGCCGACCTCGCACGACAGGACCGCGAGGTCAACCGGCTCAACAAGGAGGTCTTCCACGGCGCCGTCGCCGCCGGGGATGACCCCGACCGCCGCGAATGGGCGATGATGATGACGATGGTCGCACGCGCGCTCGAGCGCGTCGGCGACAATGCGGTGGGCGTCGGCGAGCAGGTCATCTTCGTGGTGACGGGTCTCTTCCGGAAGTACCCGATCGAGCCGCTGGCCGAGATCTCGAGCTCCGACGCCGAGTTCGGCACGCAGTGACGCCGCGCGCCTCGCGCGCGCGAACTTCCCGCTGCGAGCGATGTTCGGCTTGTGAAGAAGCAGTGAACCGGCCGCCCGATCGGTTCACTGCCGTCGAGGCGCCCGTCTACACTCCCGCCTGTCATGAGCACGAGGTCTGACGCCCGTCCCGAAACCGAAAGAGTGGGCGCCCACGCGGGGTCTGCTCCGCTTCGCATCGCGGTGATCGACACCGACTCCGGTTTTCTCCAGGTGCTGACGAAGCGGCTCGACCGCCTCGACTGGGAGTACCGGATCCTCGGGGGTCCCGTCCCGGTCGACGAGGTCGTTTCGATGCGCCTCGGTGCCGTGGCGATCGACCTGACGACCCTCGGTACGCAGGCATGGGACTACCTCGAGCGGCTCTGCAGCCAGATGCCCGGGTTGGGTGTCGTCGTGTGCACGGGGCAGTCGACCGTGGCACAGCGCGTTCGCGGTCTGCGGATGGGAGCCGATGACTGGCTCACGAAGCCCTGCCACCCGGAAGAGCTGATCGCGCGCCTCGAGGCGGTCGCCCGCCGCCGTCGCCGCAGCGTGTCGCGCGCGGAGGCGCAGCCCGTCCTCGCGGGCGAGCTCAACATCCGCGCCGACCAGTTCCAGGCGTTTGTCGGCAGTCGGTCGATCGATCTCACGCGGCGCGAGTTCGAGCTCATCGAGCTGCTTGCGGAGGCCCGCGGGCGTGTGCTCGAACGCGAGGAGATCTATCAGCGCGTCTGGGGTTACGCGATGGCGCGCGGCGATCGCTCGGTCGACGTCTTCGTACGCAAGCTTCGCAACAAGCTCGATCACGCCTCGCCGAAGTGGCGCTACATACACACGCACTTCGGCGTCGGCTATCGCTTTGCCCCGGAGCCGCTCGAGGGAGCGCTTGCGATCCCGGATGCGCCGCCGCTGCCCGCGCAGCAGCCCGCGGCGCTCGATGCGCCCGCCGGTCATACGCTGTCGGCGTGACCACGGCCCGCAACGTCGCGATCGTCCTCGGCGTAGCTGCGGTCATCGCGTTCCTGCCCGGCGGCGGCGACGTGGCCGAGGTCGTCTCACGGACGCTGTCGCTCGCTTTCATCGGCGTGATCGTGTTCGGGATCACGTGGGCCTACCGGCGCGGGCGGATCGACATCGACTCGCTTCCGCTCGGTTTCCGAGCGCTGCTGTACGGCGCGGTCGGCACGATCGTCCTGGCGCTTGCGGCGTCCAGCCAGCTCACCGAAACCGCAGGCGGGGCACTGCTTTTCATCCTGCTGCTGGTGGCCGCCGCCGGCGCGCTCGTCGCGGTCTGGCGTCAGTACCGCTCCTTCGTGTGAGGGTCACGCACCAGGGGTGCGCGGTGTTCGAGCGGTTCGTGGGTTTCGTGACGATCCCGCGGTAGCGACGTAACAGCGGGAGCGGCAGTCTCGCCCGCGTGTCGCCGCACCGCGATCAGTCCGGGCAGGCGAGCGTCGAGCTCGTCGCGCTGCTGCCCCTGCTCGCGGCTCTGACGATCGGCGCGTGGCAGCTCGTTGTCGTCGCGCAGGCGTGGTGGCTTGCCGGAACGGCATCACGCGCGGCCGCGCGCGCAGCCGCTGTCGGCGGCGATCCACTGGTCGCAGCACGCCGCGCTCTGCCCGGTGGCCGCGCCGGATCGGTGCGCGTCGCCCGCTCCGCCGACGGGGAGCTCACGGTGCGGCTCGCGATCCCAGCCGTCACAGGCGGAATCTCGCTCGGCGACGCGAGCGCGACGTTGCGGCACGGCGGGCCGCCGGCCGCATCCGGGGAGCGCCCGTGAGCCGCTCGACTGCCGGTGAGAGTGGCCAGGCCGGCGTCGAGCTGCTCGCGGGCGTCCCGCTCGCCCTGCTTGTGGTTCTCGCCGCTGCGCAGCTGCTCGCGGCGGGCGCGTGCAGGGAGTACGCGGCGCACGCCGCGAACGCCGGGGCGGTCGCGCTGCTTCAGGACTCGAGCCCCGCGCGGGCCGCGCGCGCGGCGGTGCCCGGCTGGTCGAGCGTGAGCGTGCGGGTGACGGGCGGCGGGCGACGAGTCGTCGTCCGCGTTCGCCCGCGTGCCGTGTTGCCGGGGCTTGCAGGCCTGCTGCAAGCCGAGTCGTCCGCTGACGCCGGCCCGGTGACGTGAGTGTCTTCGATCTCGCCGTACTCGGCCCGGGTGCGGAGCCGCACGCGGCTGCGGGCGCGCTGCGGCTGATCGCCGCGCATCGGCGTCCGGCGATCGTCGTGTCCGACGGTGCGGGGCCGGGCTCGCTGCCCGCGCTGCCCGCGACCCGGTCGGCACGGCGGCTCTCGTCTTCGCTCGACGCGTGCGGGGTGCGCTCGGCTGCCAGGGGCCGGCTCGCGTTCGTCAGGGCGGAACGCGAGCTGCTGGTCGCCGCCGCGCACAGGGTGACGCTCGCGGCCGGCGCGGTGGTCGTCCTCGCGCTTGCCCGGCCGCGCGACGAGGTCACCGACCTGCTCCTGGCGGAGAGCGCCGAAGTGGTGGTGCTCGCGGAGCCCGGCGGTGCGGTCGCGTCGCTCGCGCTCTGGCAGCTCGATGAGCTAGGCGTCGCTGCGAGGGCATTCGCTCCCGAGCAGCACATCGGCACCCTGCTGGCCCGGTTCGGCTGGGCGGCTCCAGCCTGGGCCACGCCGTCGCCGAGAGGCACGTCGTGACGAGTATCGAAACGGTTGGGGATCGCTCGAAGGTCAGCGCGCCGAGTGCCGCCGCGACAGAGGGCGGCCAGGCACTGGTGCTGCTCGTGGGCGCGCTGATGGCGGTTCTCGCCGGAGCGGTCGTGCTCGGCTGGATCGCCGCGGGACTGGCGGCGGCGAGCGATCGTCAGCGCGCCGCAGACCTCGCCGCGCTCGCCGGAGCCCGCGCCCTGCTCGATGCGAGCTCTCGTGTGCTGGACACCGCCGGGGCGCGGGGGGCGGGGTTCACGCGGGCGGCCTATCTCGCCCTGGCCCGCCGGCGTGCGCGTGAGACCGCACGGCGTAACGGTGCGGAACACGTCGAGGTCCGCTTTGCGGATGAGCGCGTTCCGGGCCAGGTGACGGTGACCGTACGCGATCCGATCCGTGCACCCGGCGGAGCGCGAATCGGCGGAAGCGCGGTGGCCCGGGCCGAGGTGGCCGCGTGGGCGGCAGCGACGGGAGATGGCGAGTACTCCGGGCCGCTCGCTCGCCGCCAGGGCAGGTCGATGCGTCCGGATGTCGCCTCGGCCTTCGACCGTCTCGAGGCCGCGGCCCGGGCGGCAGGGCACGCGATCGTCATCGCGAGCGCGTACAGGTCCGGCGCCGAGCAGGCGCGGCTGTTCGCGGCCAACCCCGACCCGAGGTGGGTCGCGCCGCCGGGAAGGTCGCTCCATCGCCTCGGCACAGAACTCGATCTCGGCCCGCCGACCGCATACGCCTGGCTGGCGCGGAACGCCGGCCGCTTCGGCTTTCTCCTCAGGTACCCGTGGGAACCTTGGCACTTCGGCTTCTCGCGCAGCCCTGCGAGCGCGTCGGCCGGCTTCTCGCAGACCACGGCCGGGGGCGGGGCGCTGCCGGCCTGGGTGCCGGACGGCTACGCCGGACCGATCCGCCGCGCTGCACGGCGACACGGTGTGGGGGCTGCGCTGCTCGCCGCGCAGCTTCAACAGGAGTCCGGCTTCGACCCGGGCGCGGTCTCGCGGGCCGGTGCGCGCGGAATCGCGCAGTTCATGCCGGCGACGGCTCGCGCCTACGGTTTGCGTGACCCGTTCGATGCGTCCGCGGCGATAGCCGCGCAGGCGCGGCACATGAGCGACCTGTTGCGTCGCTTCGGCTCGGTGCCGCTGGCGCTCGCCGCCTACAACGCGGGCGCCGGCCGCGTCGCCGCCTGCTGGTGCGTGCCACCGTTCCCCGAGACACAGGCATACGTGCGGCGGATCGTCGCGCTCGCTCGTGGCGACCTCGACCCCGGCGGCGCTGACGGGGGGCCGGTCGTGCGACTCGTTCGCTGAGGGTGCGGCAGACTCCGCGCGCGATGGCGCCGTTCACGCACAGCTTTCGCGTCCGCTACCACGAGTGCGACGCCCAGGGCCATGTCTTCAACGCCCACTACTTCACGTTCTTCGACGTGGCGATCACCGAGCTCTGGCGCGCCGCCTTCCCCGGCGGCTACAAGGAGATGCTCGAGGATCACGAGGTCGACATGGTGGTCGCCGAGGCCTCGGCCCGCTTTCTCGGCTCCGCGCGTTTCGACGAGATCGTCGACCTCGATGTCGAGCTGAAGCGAATCGGGACCACCGCCACGACGACCGCGTTCACCCTGCGCCGAGGCGAGGACGTGCTGGTGGAAGGCGAGCTGCGACACGTCTACGTCAGCGTCCAGACGTGGGAGAAGACGCCGATACCCGAGGCGATGCGCGTCGCGCTCGCTCCCTACGCGCAGGCGTGAGCGGCGCGCGGAAACGGCTTCACCGCAGGGGGAAACGCCCGGCGGCGCGTGACGATCAGGGTTCTGGGTGTTCACAGTCTCGTGAGTCACTCCACCACCGCGCGGCGACAGCGGCGCCCGCTGCCCGCGGAACTGCGTCGGGGCGCGACGTCGCCTGGTACCTTCGATCCCCTTCGGGACGCGCACGGATCGCGCGTCCCGCTTAGTCGTTTGAAGGAGCTCTCGTGAGTAGGCCCACTCTCATCGCAACGCTCGCCGCGCTCGGGCTTGTGCCCGTGATCGGCGCTGCGCCCGCAGCGGTCGCCAAGAACAAGGTCAAGACGACGACGTGCGACAACGTCGATCCGCGCTACTGCATGCTCCCGTGGCCGAACAACCACTTCACGGTCAGCAACGACAACACCGAGAGCGGCAGGCAGCTCCGCCTGCCGGCCTTCAGGCCGCAGAACGCGAGCGGAAAGCGGGTGGACCCCTTTCCGTACACACTCAGCGACGGTTTCTCACCCGGCGGCCCGATCCTCACCCACGTTCCCGGCCTCGACCTCAAGGCCACCGGCGCGGTCCCGCTGACGGACCTGCGCAGCTACGACGAGCGCAACGCCCCGATCGTCCTGATCGACGCCGCGACCCGAAAGCGCCAGATGATCTGGGCGGAGCTCGACGCTGGCGCCGACCGGCCCAGCGAGCAGCTGCTGATGATCCACCTGGCCAAGAACCTGGTCGAGGGGCGGCGCTACATCGTCGCGTTGCGCAACATGCGCGGCTCGGACGGAAAGCTCCTCAAGGCCAGCAAGTCGTTCCTGGCCCTGAGGTCGGGCGCGCGGCGCAGCAAGCGCTACGCAAGCATCTTCCGGACGCTGGGCCAGCACCGCATCGATCGGTCCTCGCTCTACCTGGCGTGGGACTTCACCGTCGCCAGCCAGCGCAACATCAGCGAGCGCGTCGCGTGGATCCGCGACAAGGCGTTCTCCGTGCTCGGCGACTCCAACCTCTTCGACCGGAAGATCAAGGGCAAGCCCCCGGCCTTCAGCATCGACTCCGTGCAGAACCTGGCGCCGTGCGGCGCCGACGGCTGCCAGCCGGGTGAGAACGACCTGCTGGCGCGGCAGGTGACGGGAACCCTCACCACGGCCTGCTACCTCGACAAGCCCGGCT
Organism: uncultured Actinomycetes bacterium; assembly: GCA_963714935.1. GTDB lineage: Bacteria > Actinomycetota > Thermoleophilia > Solirubrobacterales > Solirubrobacteraceae > F1-60-MAGs163. Next base: position 523,576 of record CAVQQA010000001.1, on the reverse strand, counting down.
GCCCGCCGGGGTCGAAGTTCCGCTTCCGCAAGCGGCGCGGCCGCTACGGCTTCGTATTCGTCCCGGATCGCCAGAAGCGCAACACGATGAAGACGACGTTCATCTGCATCGTGCCGCGCGCGGCGCTCACCAGGCCGGCGCGCGCGTCGCTCTACGGCCACGACGTGTTCGGCAGCCCCGCCGAGGTCCTCGCGCCCGCCGTCCAGGCGATGGCGCAGGAATACAACATCGTGTTCTGCTCGACGCGCCAGAGCGGCATGTCGGATCAGGACAAGCCGTACTTCGAGTCGGCGCTCAGAAACGTGTCGCGGTTCCCGGCCGTCGCCGACCGGCTTCAGCAGGGCCTGCTCAACAACCTGCTGCTGGGGCGCGCGATGGTCCACCCCGACGGGTTGGCCGCGCGGTCCCCGTTCCAGGGGCCCGGCGGCGCGGCGCTCTACAACGTCAAGCGCCTGTATCACGACAGCAACGGCCAGGGCGGCAACTTCGGAGCTGCGCTGACGGCGCTGGCCCCCGACTTCCAGCGCTCGGTCCTGGGGACCGCCGGCATGCGCTACAGCCTGATCATGCCGCGCAGCGTTGACTTCGACTCGTACAACGCGGTGCTCGCGTCGGCCTATCCCGGTCGCATGCAGCGGATGGTCGTCCTGGCGATGATCCAGGGCCTCTGGGACCGCGGTGAGGCCAACGGCTACGCCGCCCGGATGGTCGGTGACCCGCCGCCGCGCACGCCGATCCACAATGTCCTGATCCAGTCCGCGGTCGGCGATCCGCACACGCCGCAGATCAGCTCGGAGATCATGGCGCGGACCGCCGAGGCGACGATTCGCGAGCCTGCCTTCGACGATGGGCGTTTCGCCGACAAGATCCCCTTCTTCGGCTTCAACCCGATGCCCAGGCTCGAGCTCGGATCGGGAATCGTGATGTGGGACAGCGGGCCGGTCCGTGCCGGTGGCCTCGGGACCGACCTCGCGCCGGTCGAGAACGTGCCGCCGCGCAGCGGCCACGACCCGCATGGGCTCGTGCCGCTCTCGCCGGCGGCGCGCAAGCAGAAGTCCGACTTCCTGGAACCGCTCGGGCGCGTCCGCGACGTCTGCCCGGCGCGGCGGGCCTGTCGCCTCGAGAGCTACCCGTACTGACCTGGGGACGCTCAGGTCAGCGCGGGCGTGCGCGCCGGCGCCAGCTCCACGGGGATGCCGTTGAGCACGGCGGTGCCCGTGAGCGGTTCGACCTGGCCCGTGTCACCGAGCAGGTTGACGTTGGCGCCCGCGTGCCTGCCGGCGACGGACATCGCGACCCCGTCGAGATCGTGGCCCCAGCCATGGGGGATCGACACGACACCCGGCATCATCGCGTCCGTCAGCTTCGCGGTGAGGCGGATCTCACCGCCGGCCGAGGAGACGACGGCCGGCTCTCCGTCGGCGATCTCGAGGCGCTCGGCATCCAATGGATTCACGAGCACGGTGCAGCCCTCGGGGCCGCTGACGAGCTTCGGCAGGTTGTGCATCCAGGAGTTGTTGGAGCGAAGCTGCCTGCGGCCGATCAGCACGAGGCCGCCGTTCCCGGGCGCGCTCTGTTCGAGTGTGGCGCGCAGGCGCGGCACGTCGGCGGTCAGCGGATCGGGCGCAAGCTCGATCCTGCCGCTGGCGGTGCGCAGCACCTCGGGAATCCGGGGCGACAGCGGACCGAGGTCGACGCCGTGCGGTGAGCGCTCGAGGGCGTCCAGCGACAGGCCGTCATCGGTGGCTCCGAACCCGTCGCCGTAGGGACCGGTCCGCAGCTGGATGTCGAGCAGGCGCTCGGGGCCGGTTCGCGGCTCGACCGCGGCGAGCAGCTCGTCTGGGTCGCGGCCCGTCACCGATGAGCGTGGGGTGCGGACCGCACGCCTGCAGAGCTCGCCGGCGACGAAGCTGTCAAGTGCGGCGATGTCGGCGTCGGGGCCCGCGCCCGTGACGATCGCCGTGAGGCGAAGGAGGATCTCCCACTCGTCGAGCGCGCCGGGCTCGCGATCGAACACCGGCGGCGAGTAGTTGGCGACGTTGCGCACCGGACAGCGCGTAGAAGGCCGCGTCGTAGTGCGCGCGCTCGAGCGTGGACGGCGGCGGCAGGATCAGATGCGCGTGGCGCGTCGTCTCGTTGATGTACGGGTCGATGCTGACGATCAGGTCGAGATCCTGCGAGTGCCTCTGCGAGCCGGTCACCGTTGGGCGTCGACAGCACCGGGTTGCCGGCGAGCGTGATCAGCGCGCGGATCCGCCCGTCGCCGGGCGTCGTCATCTCCTCGTGCATGCTGACCGCCGGAAGCTCCCCGAAGACCTCGCCCAGGCCGCTCACGCGGGTCGTCCAGCGGTGCATCTGAAGGCCGCGGCCGCGGCCGGGCTCGCCGCTCGTGTTGCTGGACCCGGTCGCCGGAAGGGTGAACATGGCTCCGCCCGGCCGATCGAGGTTGCCGGTCAGGATGTTGAGCACGTCGACCAGCCAGCTCGTGAGCGCGCCGAACGGCTGCGTCGTCGTCCCGATCCGCCCGTAGACGGCCGCCGACGACGCGCCGACCAGTTCGCGGGCCATGCGCCGGATCTCGTCCGCGGCGATCCCCGTCGCATCGGCCACGGCCTCGGGCGCGAAGGGCGCGGCCAGCGCGGGCAGCTCGTCAAGCCCGGCGAGGTGCTCGGCGACCTCCTCCTGAGGCGCAGCGAGGTGCTCGTCGAACAGCACCTGCACGAGCGCGAACAGCAGCAGAGCGTCCGTTCCGGGGCGGATGAAGTGATGCTCGTCGGCCTCGCCGGCGGTGCGCGAGCGGCGCGGGTCGACGACCACGATCTTGCCCCCGCGTGCGCGGATCGCGCGCAGCCGCCCACGCACGTCGGGAGCGGTCATCAGCGAGCCGTTGGAGACCATCGGGTCGGCGCCGAGGATCAGGAAGTGCTGGGTGCGGTCGATGTCCGGGATCGGCACGCTCAGGCCGGTGCCGAACATCAGCGCCGAGGCGAGCTGCTTGGGCGCCTGGTCGACGGTGCTGGCGGTGAAGACGTTGCGCGTCCCGAGCGCCTTCAGCAGGACGCGCCCGTAGAGCAGCGCGCCGATCGAGTGGGTCGAGGGGTTTCCGATGTAGGCGGAGAACGCCTGGCGGCCGTGCTCGGCGTCGATCGCGGCGACGCGCTCCGCGATCTCGGCGAAAGCCTCGTCCCACGAGACCGGCTCGAACGAGCCGTCCTCGCGGCGGCGGACCGGATTGCGCAGGCGGTCCGGGTCCTCGTGCAGCTCGTGCAGGCTCGCCCCCTTGGGGCAGATGAAGCCCTTGCTGAAGACGTCGTCGGCGTCGCCGCGCACACGCGTCACGCGATCGCCTTCGATCGTCAGCTCGAGGCCGCAGGTCGCCTCGCAGAGCGGGCAGGTGCGGTAGGCCGTGCGTGAGGCTTGGGCGACGCTCATCGTTCGGAGCCTACTCCCAGGCCGCCGCGCTCGTCCGGGCTTGCCGGCCCGCCGGACCTATCCTCGGTTGCATGGCAGCGGGAGGTGATCGGGACACGCGCGAGCAGCGCCTGGGCGAGCAACGCCGCAGCCTGCCCGACGGGCCCGGCGTCTACCTGTTCCACGACGCCGCAGGTGAGGTCCTCTACGTCGGCAAGGCGCGATCGATCAGCAAGCGCGTCGCGAGCCACTTCTCCAACCCCGTGACGCGCGGCGCCGTCGATCTCGTCGAGCTCAGACCGCCGACATCGAGTTCCTGCTGCTCGCCAGCGACGCCGAGGCGCTGCTGGCCGAGAACCGGCTGATCAAGCGGCACCAGCCGCGCTTCAACATCCGGCTGCGCGACGACAAGAGCTACCCGTACATCGCGATCTCGATGGACGAGGACTTCCCGCGCGTCTACTTCACGCGCGAGCGCCACCGGCGCAGCGCGTTCCTACTTCGGCCCGTACTCGAACGCCAAGCGCACGCGCGCGACGCTCGACGTGCTCGGCAAGGTCTTCCTGTTCCGCTCCTGTCAGGGCGCCGAGCCGGGTCGGCAGATCCGGCTCGCCGTGCCTGGACTTCCACATCAACCGCTGTGGCGCGCCGTGCGTGGGCTACGTCACGCGCGAGCAGTACAGCGAGGCGATCGACGGCGTCGATCGCGTTCCTCTCGGGCCGCTACAAGGAGATCGAGCGCGACGATCGAGCAGCGCATGAACGCCGCCGCCGCCGCGCAGGAGTACGAGCAGGCCGCGCTCGAGCGCAACCGCCTGCGCGCGGTGCGCTCGCTGCTGGAGCGTCAGCGCGTGGCCAACGACTCCGTCGGCTCGCTCGACGCGATCGCCGTCGCCGTCGACGGGGCCGACGCCAACGCGCAGGTCTTCCAGGTGCGCGACGGCGTGCTCGCCGACCGGCAGTCGTTCTACCTCGAGAACGCGGGCGAGCTCGATCCGGGCGAGGTCGCCGTCGAGTTCATCGCCCAGTACTACGCCGATCGCCCCGGCGATCCCGGCGCAGATGATCGTCCAGCAGGAGATCGACGAGGACGAGCGCGCGACGCTCGGAGCCGCGCTCTCGCGAGCGGCGCGGCGCGCGGTGTCGAGGTGCGCGCCGCCGAGCGCGGCGACAAGCGCCGCATCCTCGAGCTCGCCGAGCGCAACGCGCTGCTCGCGCTCGACCAGGAGCGCCTGAAGGCCGAGCGCCGGCGCCAGCAGCGCGTCGAGGCGCTCGACGAGCTGCAGTCGGCGCTCGGCCTCGACGTGCTGCCGCTGCGCATCGAGTGCTTCGACATCTCCAACCTGATGGGCACGCACACGGTCGCGTCGATGGTCGTGTTCGAGGGCGGCGCGCCGAAGAAGAGCGACTACCGGCGCTTCACGATCCGCTCGCTGGACGACGGCGTCCCCGACGACTTCGCGGCGATGCGCGAGGTGCTGGCGCGGCGCATGCGCGCGTGGGAGAGCCAGCGCGAGCTGTCACCGCACGACCCCGCGTACAACGACTCGTTCGCCGCGCTGCCGAACCTGATCGTGATCGACGGCGGCAAGGGCCAGCTCGCCGCGGGTCTCGACGTGCTGCAGGACTTCCGCGAGCGCGGCGTCGCTGTCGTCTCGCTGGCCAAGCGGATCGAGGAGGTCTTCGTGCCCGGGAAGCGCGGACGCCGATCGTGCTCGAGCACGACACGCCCGCGCTGCAGCTCCTCCAGCGCGTGCGCGACGAGGCGCACCGCTTCGCGATCGCCCACCACCGCGGCCGCCGCGACAAGGCGATGACCGCGTCCGTGCTCGACGGCTTCCCCGGCGTCGGCCCGGCGCGCAAGACGCGCGCTGCTCACGCACTTCGGCTCGCCCGACGCCGTCCTCGCCGCGAGTCGCGAGGAGCTCGAGGGCGTGCCCGGCCTGCCGCCGAAGGTCGCACGCGACCTGCACGCGTTCCTGCGGCGGCCGAGCGCGTAGGCACGGCAGCAGGGCGGTTCGCCGGGCCCACGGTAGTCGCGTCGAAACTCCGATGGCGCCCGGAACGCGCTACGCGCTCAACGGTGACGTGAACATCGCCTATCAGGTGATCGGCGACGGCCCGCTCGACCTGATCGTCGTACCGGGCTTCATCTTCGACAAGCGCGGCACGGGTCTCTCGGACCCGGTTCCGGGAGTCCCGACGCTCGAGGAGCGAATGGAGGACGTGCATGCGGTGCTCGACGCGGTCGGGTCCGAGCGCTCGGCGCGCTCCCTGGATCGGCCGGTCGATCACGCGCGCTCACGACGTCGCCACGGCGCCGTCCGTAGCGTCTGGGCGCGATCGGTGGCCCGCTCGGCGCCGACGCCCGCGCGGAATGCGACCATGCACGCCATGTCGGCGACGAGTCAGGAAGGGCCTGCCAAGAGTGCCGAGACCGGGCCGCTCGAGGACCTCGTGATCATCACCGGGGTCTCGGGCGCCGGCAAGTCGACCGCGATGGACGTGTTCGAGGACGCCGGCTACTTCTGCGTCGACAACCTGCCGCCGGAGATGATCCGCGGCGCTCGTCGAGCTGTTCCTGCACGAGGGCTCGAAGGTGCGAGCGCGCGGCGGTCGTCTCGGACGCGCGCGGCGGCGCCTACTTCGCCGCAGATGGCGGCGGTGCTCGACGAGCTGGCCGTCGCCGGCGTCGACCACCGCGTGCTCTTCCTCGACGCCAGCGAAGAGGCGATCGTGACGCGCTACAAGGAGACGCGCCGCCGCCACCCGCTCGCGCCCGAGGGCAGCGTGCCGCAGGGGATCGACGACGAGCGCGAGCTGCTGGCGCCGCTGCGCGAGCGCGCCGACGTCGTCATCGACTCGACCGGCCTGAAGGCGCAGGATCTGCGCCGCAAGCTCGCCGACGAGATGCTGCCGCGCGCGAGCGACGACGCGGATGGCGCTGACGTTCGAGAGCTTCGGCTTCAAGCACGGTCCCGCCGCGTGACGCCGACATCGTGCTCGACGTCCGCTTCCTGCCCAACCCGCACTACGTGCGCCGAGCTGCGTCCGCTGACCGGCCGCGACCCGCGCGTCGTCGAGTACGTCGAGCGCGACGGCCACCTCGAGCGGTTCTACGCCCTGCTGCTGCCGCTGCTCGACTACCTGATCCCGCAGTACGTGGCCGAGGGCAAGGCTCACCTGACGATCGCGATCGGCTGCACGGGCGGCCGCCACCGCTGCGTCGCCATCACCGAGTTCCTCAGCCGGCGGCTACAGCGACCGCGACGACATCGTCGTCGACCTGGTGCACCGCGACGCCGACCGCTGACCGGCCGTTGCGGCGGCGCCCGGCGCAGCGCCCCGTCGTTTACTAGCCTTCAGGCTCGCGGGGCCACGGCTGCCTCGGCACCGCGTTGACCGCTGAAACTCCGTAGGAAGGACTGACTCTCCATGTCCGTACGCGTCGGCATCAACGGCTTCGGCCGCATCGGCCGCAACGTCTTCCGCGCCGCGCAAGGCCGCCGGCGCCGACATCGACTGGCGTCGCCGTCAACGACCTCACCGATCGCGAGACGCTCGCCCACCTGCTTCAAGTACGACTCGGTCCTCGGGCCGTACCCGGGCAGCGTCGAGGTCACCGAGTCGGGGATCGCGATCGACGGCGACGAGATCAAGGTCCTCGCCGAGCGCGACCCGGCAGCGCTGCCGTGGGGCGACCTCGGCGTCGACGTCGTGATCGAGTCGACAGGCTTCTTCACCAAGCGCGACGACGCCGCCAAGCACCTCGCGGCGCGGCGCGAAGAAGGTCATCATCTCCGCGCCCGGCGAGCGGGCGAGGACATGACGGTCGTGCTCGGCGTCAACTTCGACGAGTACGACAAGGACGCAGCACCACATCATCTCGAACGCGTCGTGCACGACGAACTGCCTCGCGCCGTTCGCGAAGGTCGCCAACGACACGGTCGGCATCAAGCACGGCCTGATGACGACGATCCACGCCTACACCGGTGACCAGAGCCTGCAGGACGCGCCGCACAAGGACCTGCGCCGCGCCCGCGCCGCCGCGGTCAACCTCGTCCCGACGTCGACCGGCGCCGCGAAGGCGGTCGGCCTCGTGCTGCCCGAGCTCAAGGGCAAGCTGCACGGCTTCGCGATCCGCGCCCCCGTCCCCACCGGCTCGCTCGTCGACCTCACGTTCGAGGCGGAGCGCGGCGACGAGCGTCGAGGAGCTCAACGACGCGTTCAAGGCCGCGGCGGACGGCCCGCTCAAGGGCATCCTCCAGTACACCGAGGACCCGATCGTCTCCTCCGACATCGTCACCAACCCGCACAGCTCGATCGTCGACGGCGGGCTGACCGCGGTGCTCGACGACACGCTCGTCAAGGTCGTCAGCTGGTACGACAACGAGTGGGGCTACTCGAACCGCCTGGTCGACCTCGTCCAGCGGTGCTCTAGAAGAGCGTGCGCACGCTTGACGATGTCGACGTCGCCGGCAAGCGCGTCCTCGTCCGCGTGGACTTCAACGTCCCGCTGGACGCCGCGACGCCACGTCACCGACGACACGCGCATCCGGGCCGCGCTGCCGACGCTGGAGCGGCTGCGCGACGCAGGGCTGCGCGCTGGTGCTCGCGGCGCACCTCGGCCGGCCCAAGGGCGTGGACCCGGCGTTCTCGCTGCGGCCGGCCGCCGACCGGCTCGCCGAGCTGACGCGCTGGGACGTCACGCTCGCGCCCGGCGTCGTAGGCCGCGAGGTCGAGGCGCTCGCGGCGAACACGCTGCCGGGCGACGTGCTGATGCTCGAGAACGTGCGCTTCGAGGACGGCGAGACGAAGAACGACCCGGAGCTGGCCGCCGCCTACGCGGCGCTGGCGGACGTCTACGTCAACGACGCGTTCGGCGTCGCGCACCGCGCGCACGCCTCGAACGTCGGGGTCGTCGGCCACCTGCGCGTCAGCGCCGCCGGGGCAGCTGCTCCAGCGCGAGGTGGAGACGATCGGCGCGATCCTCGCCGACCCGCCGCGGCCGCTGGTCGCGATCGTCGGCGGCGCGAAGGTGACGCGACAAGATCGGCGTGCTCGACGCGTTCCTCGAGCGCGCCGACGCGGTCCTGATCGGCGGCGCGATGTGCTTCCCGTTCCTGAAGGCCCAGGGTCACGCGGTCGGGGCGTCGCTGTGCGCCGACGAGGACTCGAGCCGGCGCGCCGCGTCCTCGCCGACGCGCAGGCGCGCGGCAAGCGGCTGCTGCTGCCCGTCGACCTCGTCCTCGGCGACGCGCTTCGCCGCGGACGCGGAGCTTCGGACGCTCGACGGTGTCGACGTGCCCGACGGCTGGATGGGCCTCGACGTCGGCCCGCGCACCGCCGAGGCCTACGGCGCCGAGATCACGGCGGCGGGCAGCGTCTTCTGGAACGGGCCGATGGGCGCGTTCGAGCTCGCGCCGTTCGCGCGGGCACGCGAGCGGTCGCCGAGGCCGTCGCGGCATGCGCGGGCACGACGGTCGTCGGCGGCGGCGACAGCGCGGCGGCGCTCGCGCAGTTCGGGCTCGAGGAGCGCGTCACCCACCTGTCGACCGGCGGCGGCGCGTCGCTCGAGCTCGTCGAGGGCAAGAAGCTGCCGGGAGTGGAGGCGCTCAGCTGATGAGCCGCACGCCGTTCATCGCCGGCAACTGGAAGATGTTCAAGACGATCGCCGAGGCCGAGATGTTCATCTCGGGGCTGCTGCCGCAGCGTCTACTCGTCCGACGGTGTCGACGTCGCGATCTGCGTGCCGTTCACCGCGCTGCAGGCGATGGTCGACTCGACGCGCGGCTCGCGTGTGCAGGTCTTCGCGCAGAACATGCACGAGGCCGCCGACGGGCGCCTTCACCGGCGAGGTCTCGGCCGCCGATGCTGACCGAGCTCGACGTCCACGGCGTCGTGCTCGGGCACTCCGAGCGCCGGCAGTACTTCGGCGAGACGGACGAGGCGCTGCGCTGACAAGGTCCCGGCGGCGCTGGAGGCCGGGCTCATGCCGATCCTCTGCGTCGGCGAGACCGAGGAGGAGCGCGAGCGCGGCGAGACCGAGCGCAAGCTCCGCCACCAGGTCCAGGACGGCCTCGAGAAGGTGCCGCGTCGAGCGGCTCGCCGACGTCGTGATCGCCTACGAGCCGATCTGGGCGATCGGCACCGGCAAGGTCGCGACGCCCGAGCAGGCGCAGGAGGCGTGCGCGTTCGTCCGCGCGCTGGTCGCCGACATCGACGCGGACGCCGGCGCAGCTCGTGCGCGTGCTCTACGGCGGCTGCGTCAAGCCGGACAACGCGGCCGAGCTGCTGGCGCTGCCGGACGTCGACGGCGCGCTCGTCGGCGGGGCGTCGCTCGATCCCGAGTCGTTCGCCGCGATCGTCGAGGCCGCGCGGGCATGAGCCGCCTCCGGCGTGGCCCCGCCCGCGCGCGGCGCTCGTCGTCCTCGACGGCTGGGGGCTCGCGCCGCCCGGCCCGGGCAACGCGGTCGAGCTCGCCGAGACACGCCGGTCTTCGACGCGCTGTGGGCGCGCTACCCGCACACGCGGCTGACCGCCTGCGGCGCGCGCCGTCGGCCTGCCGGACGGGCAGATGGGCAACAGCGAGGTCGGCCACCTGAACCTCGGCGCCGGGCGCGGTCGTGCGCCAGGACCTGACGCGGATCGACGACGCGGTGCGAGGACGGCGTGCTCGACGAGAACGCGGTCCTGCGCGATGCGATGCGCGGCGCGCGAGCGCGTGCACCTGATCGGGCTGCGTCAGCGACGGCGGCGTGCACTCTGGCTGGAAGCACCTGCAGGCGCTGATCGCGTCTCGCGCGGGACCTCGACGTGCCGGACCTCGTCATCCACGCCTTCACCGACGGCCGCGACACGTCGCCGACCGGCGGCGAGCAGTACCTGACGACCGTCGAGGGCTGGTGCGCCGAGGCCGGCGGCGCGCGCATCGGGAGCGTCATCGGGCGCTACTTCGCGATGGACCGCGACAAGCGCTGGGAGCGCGTGCAGCAGGCATACGACCTGCTCGTCCACGGCACGGCGGCGCACCACGTCGCGGCGGCGCGCCGCAGCCGCGCGCGACGCCTACGAGCGCGAGCGAGACCGACGAGTTCATCACTGCGACGACCGTCGGTGCGGAGGCGCGCATCCGGCCCGGCGACAGCGTCATCGGCTTCAACTTCCGGCCCGACCGCATGCGCGAGATCACGCGCGCGCTGGCCGAACCGGGGTTCGGCGAGATCGACCGGCGCGGCGCTGAGCCCATCGAGCGCTACGCGACGCTCACCGAGTACGACGAGGGCTGGCCCTACCCGGTCGCCTTCCCGCCTGAGCGCCCGACGGTCACGCTGCCGCAGGTGATCGCCGCGCGCGGGCGGCCGGCAGCTGCACGTCGCCGAGACGGAGAAGTACCCGCACGTGACCTACTTCTTCGCCGGCGGCGAGGAGTCGCCGGAGGACGGCGAGCGGCGCGAGCTCGTCCCGTCGTCCGCGCGACGTCGCCGACCTACGACCACAAGCCGCGAGATGAGCGCCCGCGAGGCGGCAGCGGCCTTCGTGCGCGCATGGCGCGAGGACGCGCCCCGCTTCGGGATCATCAACTTCGCCAACGCCGACATGGTCGGTCACACGGGCGTCATCCCGGCGGCGGTCGAGGCGGTCGAGACGGTCGACCGCTGCCTCGGCGAGGTGGTCGCGGCCGTCTCGCAGTCGGGCGGCGTGCTCCTGATCACCGCCGACCACGGCAACGCCGACCACATGCTCAACGACGACGGCATCGCCGAACACCGCCCACTCGCTGAACCCGGTGCCGTGCATCGTGACCGCCGGCGGGATCACGCTGCGCGACGAGGGAGTCCTGGCCGACGTCGCCCCGACGATCCTCGAGCTGCTCGGGATCGGGCAGCCGTCCGGCATGACCGGGCGCTCGCTGATCGAAGCCCGCTAGCGCCGCTCGGCCGCGGCGCGCAGACGGTCAAGCAGCGCGCCGGCGTCCGCCGCTTCGAGGTGGGCGATCCGGGCACGGCGCCCGGCGCCGACGGCGAACCCCGCAGTGGCGAGGCCGGCGCGACGCTGGAAGACGCTCGTGCTCAGCTCGGCGAGCTGCACCCGCGCGGCGCGGGCGATCAGCGTGGTCCTTGAAAGCCGGCGCGAGCGGATCGCCACACGCGTGCGGTCGAGCGCCCAGCCGGCGTCGGCGAAGCGCAGCAGCCCGGCGAGTGCCCCGAGCAGGGTGAATATGGGGATCAGCGGCCAGGCCGCCGGGACGGCGAAGCTCACCGCACACGCGACCGCCAGCCCGAGCGCTGCCGGCGGAAGTGCGTAGCGCCGCCGCGATCGCGCCGGAGGGGAGAGCAGCAGGCCCTCAGGTGGAACCAGGCTCGGCAGGAGATCGCCGAGCACCGCGTCGAGGTCACGGCGACGGATCAGCGGCAGCAGCGTCTGCTCGGCGGCCTGCTGGCCGCCGTGGGCGACCGTCTCGACGTGGACGGCCACGAGCCCCAGCCCCTGCCGCAGCGGGTTCTCGACCAGGCGCAGTCCGTGGACGCGCGCCACCGGGATCGTCACGGCGCGCCGCTGGAGCAGCCCGCGGCGAACGCGCAGCAGGCGCCCTTCGCGGCGCACCTCGAACCCTCCGAAGGCGAGCAGGGCTCCGCCGACCGTGAGCGCGAGCAGCGCGACCGCCAGTACGACCAGCAGGACCGCGATCTGCGCGTCGTCGCTGGGCAGGCTGTTGCGCAGATCGTCGTCGCCGCCCAGCTGGTTGACCTCCTGGAGCAGCGCGCCGACGGCTGCGGCGACCGGGATCAGCAGGCCGATCTGCGGTCCGGTGAGCGCAGTCGCCAGCAATCCGCGCGATGACAGCCGCCACAGCCCGTCGGCGGGGGCCGGGGCGCGGGCGTGCCCCAGCTCGGCTTGCAGCACGCTCGCCTCCTCGGGCGAGACGGCACGCAGCGCGATCTCCGCCTTTCCGCCGCCGCCGGCAGCCTGAATGTGCAGTTCGACGACGCCGAGCATCCTCTGGACAGGACCCTGAACCACGTCGACCGAGGAGATCCGCGTTCGCGGCACCAGGCGCTCGTCGGGCGAGAAGACACCGGACCGCAGGACGACGCGGTCGGGCGTGACGCGGTACGTCGTGGTCGCCCAGCGCACGATCCCCATCGCGAGGGCCGTGATCAGGCCGACAACGGCGAGCGCCAGGCCGTTCACCACGCTGCCGGAGCTGGCACCGAACACGATCAGTGCGCCGAGCGGCAGCAGCAGCTCGCGCAGCGAGCCCGCGGCCTCGAGCACGACAGCAGACGGGTGCAGGCGCCGATCGTCCTCCGGTGCGGCCGGAGTGCCCGTCTCGGAGGGCGGCTCGCTGAGCTGCGCGTCAGGTTCGGTCGTCATCGTCGGGCATGCGAGCGAGCTCTGCGATCTGGTCGCGCAGAGCTGCAGCCACCGGGTCGTCGAGCAGCGGGATCGTGACGGCCCCGGCGGCGGTGTGAAGCACGAGCGTGGCCGTCTGGAACACCTGCGAGAGGAACGTGCGGCGCGTCTCGACGTGCTGCACGCGCGCCATCGGCACGATCGTTCGCACGGTGGTGATCGCCCCGCGTCGCAGGTCGATCTCCTCGGCGCGGACCTCGTAGCGCCAGTGCCGCCATCTGAGGTGGGGGATCACGCCGGCTCCGACGATCGCGAGAACGGCTGCGACCGGTACCAGCGTCGCGCGAACCCACGCGGGGCCGTCCCAGCTCTCGAAGCCGACTTGCACGGCGATCGACGCCAGCAGCAGCGGCAGCGCCCACGCGAGCGCGGCGAGGACCCACTGTGTGCGCGCATGCCGCGAGAGCGTGCGCGTCGGAGCCGGGTGTGCCGGCTCGGCCGGCGTGGCGCCCGCTGCCGGCGCGGCGATCTCGGGCGACGTCACCCGTGGGTCATACCACGGGCCAGGGCGGCCTCGATCCACGTCGTTGCTCATGCAACCAGGCGGCTATCATCCTGCGCGCAGTCCTCTCCCATGGGTCCCCTTGTTCAGACAGCCGCCGCGGAGCGACTCACCGAACGCGAGATCCGCGCTTGGCGGGGGCTGCTTCGCGCGCACGCCTCGCTCACGAAGGAACTCGACGCACGACTCGAGAACGCTCACGGGTTGCCGCTGGTCTCCTACGAGGTGCTGACGCGGGTCGCCGACGCAGCCGACGAGCGGATGCGCATGTGTGACCTGGCCGAGAGCGTGATCCTCAGTCGCAGCGGCCTGACGCGGCTCGTCGACCGGCTCGCCGGCGAAGGTCTGATCGAGCGCGCCCAGTGCCCCGGCGACGCGCGAGGCTCGTACGCGGTCCTCACGCCGCTTGGGAGGGAGCGGCTTGACGCCGCTCGCCAGACCCACGTGGCCGGTGTGCGCGAGCGCTTCCTGTCGCGCCTCAGCGACGAAGAGCAGCAGGCGCTCGGCGATGCCTGCGAGCGGATTGTGTCCGACGACCGGGAAACCTGCGCCTAGAACGATCAGTAAACTTGATAGGACACCACTGAGATGTATAATCCGGGTCGTCAGTGTTTTCGACTCGGAGGTGACTCCTCATGGCACTCATTCGATGGGAGCCGACCCGCGAGGTCGCTTCGCTACAGGGCGAGGTGAACCGGCTCTTCAACACCTTCTTCGACGCGCCTGGGGGGCGGGCGAGATGCGTCGCTGGGTCCCGGCGATGGATCTCGTGGAGACGGGCGATGCGTTCGTGCTCAAGGCAGATCTCCCCGGCGTCCGCGAGACGGACGTCAAGGTCGAGGTCGAGGACAACGTGCTCACGATCTCCGGCGAGCGCCGTTCCGAACACGCGGACCGAAGGGACGGATACGCCCGCGTGGAGCGTGGCTTCGGCGCGTTCCGGCGTTCGATCACGCTGCCCGACGGCGTCGACCCGACGCAGGTCGCGGCGTCCTTCGACAAGGGCGTGCTCGACGTGCGGATCCCCAAGCCGGCGGAACGCAAGCCTCACGCCGTCCAGATCGGCGTGGGCGGCGCGCCCGCCGATATCGAGGGCGCTTCCGAGCCCGTGGAAGGGGCCACGGAGTAGCCGGCCGCCGTTGCCCGCAAGGGCCCTCGCACCTTCCGCCTGCGGCCGGTGAACCGGCGATCACCGGCCGAGGCGCGCCCTATCATCACGCGAACATGGTGTCCAAGGAGAAGCGATGAGCAACTTCGGGCTGTATGCCGTATGTCTCGGCATTCCGCTGCTGTTCGGCCTCTGGGCACAGCACCGCGTCAAGGCCACCTTCCACCAGTTCTCCGAGGTCTCCGAGGACAGCGGGATGACGGGCGCCGAGGTCGCGCGCCGGATCCTCGACGCCAATGACCTTCATGGAGTCCCGGTGAACGGCGTTCCCGGCGAGCTCAGCGACCACTATGACCCGCGCTCACGCAGCGTGAATCTGTCCGAGCCGGTCTACGGCGAGGCGACGATCAGCTCGACTGCGGTCGCGGCACACGAGGTCGGTCACGCGATCCAGCATGCGAAGGCGTACTTCCCGATGACCGTTCGCTCGGCACTGTGGCCGGCAACCGCGTTCGCGTCGAGCACCTGGATGATCCTGCTCTTCGCGGGTGCGCTGCTCGGAGCCTTCAATCTGGTCGTGGTCGCGATCGCGCTCTACGCGGCGGTGGTTCTGTTCCAGATCGTGACCCTGCCCGTAGAGTTCGATGCCTCGCGACGCGCGGCGGTGCAGCTCAAGACGCTGGGGATCGCGAACCCTGACGAGAGTGTCGGCGTACGCAAGGTGCTGACCGCGGCCGCGCTGACCTATGTCGCCGGTGCACTTGCGGCGCTGAGCCAGCTCGCGTACTTCGTGATCGCGTTCCTCGGCAACCGCTGACGCGGCCCGGGCGACGCCCCGGTCGATCGTAGAGTGGTCGGCCGCGATGGTCGAGCCGTTCCAGATACTCGCCGCCGACGCCGCGACGCGGGCCCGCGCCGGGATCCTGCGCACGGCGCACGGCGATGTTCGCACCCCGGCCTTCGTCCCTCTGGCCACGAAGGCGACCGTCCGCGGCCTCACTCCCGCCGAGGTCGCGGCGCTCGGCTACGACATGGTCCTGGGCAACACGTTCCACCTGCACCTGGAGCCCGGGGACGAGCTGATCGCCGCGCAGGGAGGCCTGCACCGGTTCATGCGCTGGGACGCGCCGATCATCACCGACTCGGGCGGGTTCCAGGTCTTCTCGATGGGACACGGCACCGTCGCCGACGAGGTCAAGGGCCGCGCGTCGCAGGGGAGTGAGCGCGCCGGCCGGATCCTGGCGATCGAGGAGGACGGTGTGCGCTACCGGTCCTATCTGGATGGCTCAGAGCGCTTCATGGGGCCCGAGACCTCGATGGAGATCCAGGCGAACCTGGGGTCCGACATCGCACTCGTCTTCGACGAGTGCACGCCGTTCCACGTCAGCCGCGAGTACACCGCGCGCTCGACCGAGCGCACACACCGCTGGCTCGAGCGCTGCCTCGACTGGCACGGGCAGCACGGTCCTGAGGGCCAGCTCGTCTACGGGATCGTTCAGGGCGGCGTCTACGAGGAGCTGCGCGTCGAGAGCGCGCAGGCGATCGCGGCGAGCGGCTGCGACGGGATCGCGATCGGCGGGTCGCTGGGGGCCGAGAAGGCGCAGATGTACGAGGTCGTCGGCTGGACGACCGCGCGTAGCTGCCGGAGGACCGTCCGCGTCACCTGCTCGGGATCGGCGAGATCGACGACCTGATCGCGGGCGTACGAGCTCGGGCATCGACACGTTCGACTGCGCGATGCCCACTCGCCTGGGGCGCCACGGGGTGGCGCTCGTCCCCGATCCCGCCGCACGCTGGCGCGTGGACCTGAGCAAGTCGCGTCTGGCGCGACTCGCAGGAGCCGCTGATGGAGGACTGTCCGTGCGCGGCCTGCGAGATCGGCTATACGCGCGGATACCTGCGCTACATGACGAAGGCCCGCGAGCTGACGGCGATGCGGCTCGTCACGCTTCACAACCTCGCGTTCGTCGAAAGGGTCATGCGGCGGCTGCGCGACGCGGTGGTCGCCGGCACGCTGGCGCAGACCGCCGCGCAGCTGCGCGCGGGCGCCGCGCCGTAGCGGGCGCCACCCGGCCGCGACCGGATGTCGCGTGACGTTCGGCCTCGCCGGCGTTCTTGGTTACGTGATCCTCGATGGAGTCGTGCTTCGTACGCGCTGCGCGTTCGTCAACCCGGGGCTGCTGGTGATCCTGGCGCTGGCGATCTCGACTTCGCGCTGATCAGCGCGTGTTCTGGCGGATGAGCTGCTGGAGCTCTCCGACGGTGCGATCGACGTTGTCGTATACGACCTTCCTACAGCCGGACGTCGTCGCCCGACTGAGTCACCCAGGCCGCGCCGCCGAGGCCGATCGCGAGCAGCAGCAGCGGCAGCACCCAGCGTGCGCCCCGTCCGCGGCGACGTGCGCCGCGTGCCGCAGCAGCCGGTGCCGGCGGCGCTATCGCCGCCTGGTTTCGCGGTTGCGGGGGCGAGATCGGCTGCCGTTGCTGAACCGGCGTGTGGGGTCCGGGCTCGGCGCTGGTCGCGAGGGCCGTCGCGGCGGCCGCAGGAGCGACGACACGCGTCGCGCTCGTCGCCGTCTCGACGCCGCGCTCACCGTTCTCGAGCGCCGCACGGAAGTCCTCGGCGCTGTCGTAGCGGTCCTCCGGCTCCAGCGCAAGGGCACGGTCGATGACCGCAGCCACGGCAGGCGCGACGTCCGGGTTGACCGCGTCGAGCAGCGGGGGCGCCTCACGCTGCTGCTTCAGCGCCAGCTCGGTCAGCGTCTGAGCCTCGTACGGCAGGCGCCCGGACAGGAGCTGGTATGCGACGACCCCGAGCGAGTAGATGTCCGAGCGCGCGGTCGCGGGCTCGCCCGGTCGCCTGCTCGGGAGCGAGGTAGGAGGCCGTTCCGAGCACCGAGCCGACCTGCGTGATCGAGGACTCGTCGCTGACGGCCTTCGCGATTCCGAAGTCGGCGAGCTTCACGACGCCCTCGTCCGAGCGCAGCAGGTTGCCGGGTTTCACGTCGCGGTGTACGACGCCCATCCGGTGGGCGTGGTCCAGTCCGCGGCAGGACTGCTTGATGATGTCGAGTGCCTCCGCGGCCGGCAGCATTCCCCGCTCACGCAGGATCTCCGCCGCCGACTGCCCGTGCACGTGCTCCATGACGATGAACTGGCGGCCGCTCGGCTCGTCGAGGCCGAAATCGAAGACCTGGACGATGTTCGGGTGCACCAGCCGGGCCGCGGCGAGCGCCTCGCGGCGAAAACGCGACACGAACTGGCGATCGTCGGCGAGGTGCTCGGCCAGCAGCTTCACGGCGACATGGCGCTCGAGGCGGCGGTCGAAAGCCAGGACGACCGTCGACATGCCGCCCGTCCCGAGCCGCTCGCCCAGCTCATAGCGGTCGACCAGGGGTGAGCCGCTCATCCGGCGCCCCCCTGCTGTGCGGGCGCGCCACCCTCGTCGGGGGTGATCCCTCCCGGGTCGGGCTGGGTCTGCGTCGGGGTCGTCTGCGTCGGCGTCGTCTGCGTCGGGGTGGTCTCGGTGGGCGTCGTCTGCGTCGGGGTGGTCTCGGTGGGCGTCGTCTGGGTCGTCGTTTCCGTCGGTGCGGTCTGGGTCGTCGTCTCGGTCGGTGTCGTCTCGGTGCTGGTCCCGGGGTCGGTGCACTGCTCGGGCACGGTCCTGGTCAGCTGGGCGAGCCCGTCGGCGATGTTCTTGCGCAGCGCCGGTGAGACGCCGGCCGGGAGCCCGGCGAAGGCGTCCTGGGCTTCCGCGAGAGCAGCGCCGGCCGCCTGGCAGTCGCCCGCGATCGTCGCGTCCGCGACCCGCTGGAGGGCGCCGTCCATCGCTGAGGCGTCGTCGGCGGGCAGGAGCTTCGCGGGGTCGCCGCAACCGGCCATGGCCGCGAGCGTCAGGCCGATCGCCACGGCCGGGCAGATGCGCGATGACGATCGTGCTCGCATCGTCACTGACCGTACTCCAGGCGCTCGGCAAGCGAGTCGGGGAGCCGCGCGGCGCGAATCGCAGCGGCGGCGCCCGCGATGTCGTACTCCGTGCGCCGCCACGAGGCGGTGCCCTGCGTGATGTCGAGCAGCAGCCATGCCGCGCGCGGGTCGCCGTCACGCGGCTGGCCCACGCTGCCGGGGTTGAGCAGCCACAAGTCCCTCGCTCACGTCAACGGTCTCGCCGTCGCGTCGCGCCGCGCCCGTGGCCATCTGGCCCTCCATCCGGCCGAACGACAGCGCTACGTGGCTGTGACCGATCAACCCGATGCGCCCCTGCAGCCGGTCGAAGCAGAGCTCGGCGAGCAGCGCTCCGACGACGTACTCCCAGATCGGGTCGCGCGGGCTGCCGTGGTACAGGCCGATCTCACCGTCCGCCGACTCCGGCCGCAGCGTCTTGAGGAAATCGAGCTGATCGGTCTCGATCACCTCCTGCGTCCAGCTCGCCGCGAGCGCTGCGCCGCGTGAGAAGTCGTCGAGCAGCAGTTCGCCTGTGACCGCGAGGTCATGGTTCCCGGCGATGCAGCGCGTCACGTTCTCGCGAATCAACGAAACGCAGTCGTTCGGGTCCGCGCCGTAGCCGACGAGGTCCCCGAGGCACCACATCTCGCGTGCGCCCGTGCGCGAGACGTCGTCGAGGACCGCCTCGAGCGCGTGACGGTTGGAGTGGATGTCGGATAGGACGGCGACCTGCATTGGCGTGAGTACCCCTGCGCGACGGTAGCGTGACGCGCGTGCGTCGCCACGCCAGGCCGACATTGCGCTCCGCGCCGGTCGCGGTTCTCGTCGCGGTCGTCGTCGCGGAGGCTGCGGTCATCGTGCTGTGGCCGCGCTCGGGAGTTCTCGACCCGTCGCCCGTGAGCGCCGCGCAGGAGTTCACCGCAGCCCAGCTCGAGCGCGCGCGCGACTACCGCCGCCCGCAGCTCGGGCTGCTTGGGGGCACGCTGGTCGTTCAGGGTGCCGTGCTGGCCCTGTTCGTGCTGCGCCCGCCGCGGGCGCTCCGGCGGCGCCCGCACAGGCCGCTGCCGGCGGCCGCTGCAGCCGGCGCCGGGATCTCGCTCGCGCTCACGCTCGCGACGCTCCCGGTCGACGCCGTCATGCGCCAGCGCTCGATCGACGTCGGGCTGTCGACGCGCTCCTGGGCAGGCTGGTCGTGGGACGTGGCGCGATCAGCGGCGATCTCGGCGTTGTTCGCCGGAATCGCAGCGGCCGTGGCCATAGCGCTGATGCGCCGGTTCCCGCGCCGCTGGTGGATTCCGGCGTCGGGCCTCGTGGCCGCCGCGGGGGCCGCGCTGGTGTTCGCCGGGCCGCTCGTGATCGAGCCGATCTTCAATCGCTTCGAGAAGCTCCAGCCGGGGCCCACGCGAACAGCGGTCGTCGAACTGGCCGATCGCGCCGGCGTCGAGGTGGGAGACGTCTTCGTGGTCGACGCGAGCAAGCGCACGACGGCCGCCAATGCATATGTGACCGGACTCGGGTCCTCCAAGCGCGTCGTTCTGTACGACACGCTGCTGCGCGATTTCGATCCGGCGGAGACGCGTCTCGTCGTCGCCCATGAGCTGGCGCACGTTCGCCACCGCGACGTCCCTCGCGGGCTTCTGTTCCTGCTGCTCGTGGCCCCGCCCGCGATGTTCGCCGCGGCGCGCCTGACACGCGCGTGGGGGCCTCGCGACGACGATCCGCCGGGCCCGGCCACGGTGCCCGCGCTGACAGCCGCCGTGGCGGTCGTCGCGCTGCTCGTCGGAGTCGTCTCGGGCCAGCTCTCGCGCCGAGTGGAGGCGCGGGCCGACTCCTACTCCCTTTCGCTGACCGGCGAAGCCCCGACGTTCGTCGCGCAGCAGCGCCGGCTCGCGCTCCAGAACGTCTCGGACCCGGACCCGCCGTGGATCGTCAGTGCGCTGCTCGGCACGCACCCGACCACCGTCGAGCGCATCGGCGTCGGGCGCGCCTGGGAGGAGGGCCGTCGGCCCTAGCTCCGTTCAGTCCACCTCTCCGCGGCCTTCGGCCTCAGGCAGGTTCTTGATGCTCTCGCGTGCTCTCCAGCGCCCGAAGTTGTCCTCCGCGGCGTCGAGCAGTTCGCGCATGAAACGCGGGGAGAGGTTGATGCGCGACACGACGACCCCCGGGATCTCGCCCTCCTCGATCTCGTGGTCCACGCGTGCGAACGTGATCGTGAACTCGTAGTCGGAATGGCTCACGTTCGCGAAGTTGGCGTAATGCCCCCCCATCTTCTCGGGGTCGATGTGGATGTTGATGTGCCGGTCGGGGCCGGCCTGTTCCTCTTCCATGCACCTAGTATCCCGCCCGTGGGGCTTGTTGAACCGTCTGGCCCGAACCGGTGAGGATCCTCGTCGTCGCGGTCGGGCGCCTGCGGCCCCCGTTCGCCGATGACGTGCAGCACTATCAGCGGATGCTGGCGCGCCACGCGCGTCTGGAGCTGATCGAGGTTCGCGAGCAGGAGCGCGTGGACAAGCGGATCCCCGAGCGCTCGTTCAAGGTGCTGCTCGACGCCGGCGGCATCGAGTACGACAGCGTCGGCTTCAGCCGCTTTCTGGAGGAGCGGCGGATGGACGGCCGCGACCTGTGCTTCGTGGTGGGCGGGCCCTACGGACTCGATTTCGCCGGCGCGGACCACCGCATGTCGCTCGGCAGGATGACGCTGCCGCACCAGCTCGCCCGCGTCGTGCTGCTGGAGCAGCTCTACCGCGGCCACAAGATTCTCGCGGGCGAGCCCTACCACCATTGACCGGCGTGTCGCGCGACTGCCGGTGTTTCACCGGCGCCGGTACGCTGGCGCATCTGTGAGTCAGCCGATCGCCGAACTGCGCGCCGCCCTCGACGGGGCGATTGCCGACGTCGCGGACGGCGCGGCGCCGAGGAACGCGCCCTCGCTGGAGCGCCCGCGTCAGGCCGAGCACGGTGATTACGCGACGAACGCGGCGCTGTTGCTCGCCAAGCAGATGGGCGCGCCGCCGCGCGACGTCGCCGAGCGCCTGTCGGCGGCACTGGGCGGGCGTCTGGGCGATGAGCTCGGGCGCGCCGATGTCGCGGGCCCCGGCTTCCTCAACCTGGTCCTGGCAGATCCGTGGTACCGCCGCGCGCTGCGCGCGATACTCGACGCCGGTGATCGATGGGGCGGAGGCGGTGCCGACCCGGCGCTGAGCGTGAACGTCGAGTTCGTCAGCGCCAACCCGACGGGGCCGATCCACGTCGGCGGCACGCGCAACGCGGCCTACGGAGACGCGCTCGCGCGGATCCTCAGCTTTGCCGGGCACCGGGTTCAGCGGGAGTTCTACGTGAACGACTACGGGACGCAGGTGCGCCTGCTCGGCGAGTCGATCCGTGCCCGGGCGCGCGCCGAGGAGCCACCGGAGGGCGGCTACCTGGGCGACTACGTCTTCGAGCTCGCCGCCGACATCGAGGGCGCGGAGGACCTCAGCGTCGATGATGTCGCGCGGCTCGGCGTCGAGATGCTGGTCGCCCAGTCCGAGCGCAGCCTGGCCCGCTTTCGCGTGCTGTTCGACCGCTGGTTCAGCGAGCGCTCGCTGCACGAGGGCGAGCCGTCGGCGGTCGACCGCTCGTTCGAGCTGCTCGCTGAGCAGGGCCGCACCTATCGTCAGGACGGCGCGCTGTGGCTGCGTACGACGGACTTCGGTGACGACAAGGACCGGGTGATCGAACGCGCGAGCGGGGACCACACCTACTTCGCCTCGGACATCGCGTACCAGCAGGAGAAGCGCGAGCGCGGCTACGACCTGCTGATCGACGTCTGGGGCGCGGATCACCACGGCTACGTCCAGAGGATGCTCGCGGCGTTCGAGGCGCTCGGCGGTGCGGCGGGGCAGCTGGAACTGGTGATCATGCAGTTCGTGCACCTCGTCGAGGGCGGCGAGCGCGGCAAGATGAGCAAGCGCTCGGGCGAGTTCGTGACGCTGGACGACCTGCTCGACGACATCGGGGTGGACGCAGCCCGCTGGTTCCTGCTCGCCCGCTCGCACGACACCACGATCGATCTGGATCTCGAGCTTGCTCGCAGCGAGAGCAGCGAGAACCCCGTCTACTACGTGCAATACGCGCACGCGCGAATTGCTTCGGTGCTGCGAAAGGCGGGGACGGCCGGCGTCACCGATGCGATCACGGGCCTCGCCCACGGCGCCGGCGGCCCCCCGCCCGCGGATCTGCATGCCAGCGAGCGCGAGCTGATCCGCCGGCTGCTCGACCTCCCGGCCGAGGTCGATGAGGCGGCGCAGCGGCGCGCGCCGCATCGCATCGCCGCGTATGCGCTGGAGACCGCGCAGGCCTTCAGCGCGTTCTACCGCGACTGTCAGGTGGTCGGAGCCGAGCCCCAGGTCGAGGCCTTCCGGCTCGCCCTCTGCGTGGCCACGGGGACGACGCTGGCGCGGGCGCTCGATCTGCTCGGGGTTGCGGCGCCCGACGAGATGTAGTCACGGAGCACGCGGCGTTCGCTCCGGAGGACCCGCTCAGGCGACCGGCGCGTTCCTGTCGGCGGGTGCGTTCTCGGCGGCCGGCGCGTCCTCCGGGCGGAGGCTGCGCACGAGGATCTCGCGTACCCGCTCGCGCCGCGTGACGCGGATCTGAGAGCCCGGCGGGTCGGCCTCCGGCGGCAGCCCCGCCCGGTCTCGCAGCACGCGCCAGGCGAGTACCGCGCCCGCGGCGCCGGCGGCGATCAGCAGCGGCAGGACGCGAAGGTTGTGGCGCGCCTGGGCGACGAATATTGCCTGCACGAGCGTGCTCAGCAGGACCGGGATCAGCAACAGCGTCAGCTCGGCGCGGCGGCGGCGGGCCAGCGCGAGGCCTGCGATCGCGCCGGTGAGAGCGAGCCCGAGCAGAGCGAGGTGCCAGACGTTGATCCACGTCCGCGGGTTGCGGGTTCCGCCGCGGTAGTAGCCGCCCCACATGCGCTTGACCTTGCCCAGCTCCATGGCGGCGAAGGCGAGCGGCTGGTGGCGCGCGTAGGTCTTGATGTTGCGCCGCGCCTCGAAGCTCAGGGCCCGGCGTACGTCAGCGTCAGCCATCCCGCGGTAAGGGCCGGGAACGATCTCGGGATGACGCTCACGGATGTAGGCGCGCAGCACGAACTCGCCGGGGACGTTCGAGATCTTGACTTCGGCGAGGTTCGACATGTTGCGGCGCACGTAGAGCTCGAGCTCGCGCCGGACGCCGCTCATCTTCCCGTCGCCCGGCAGGTAGGTGCCGACGAAGAGCGTGGACGGGCCGCTGCTTGCGACCGGTATCGCACGGCCCGCCTCCAGGCTCGCGTGGATCACCCACGGCGCGATGACGAGCAGTGAGACGATCACGATCGTCGTCGCCTGCCCCAATGCACGCAGCGTTCCGGCGCCGCGCCGCGCAAGCAGCAGCCACGCGCATCCGAGCACGAGCGGGAGCACGATCAGGTCGGCGCGCACGAGGATCGCCACACCGAGCGCCAGGCCGGTGAGCGCGAGCCGGCCGGCGGAAGGTCGTCGCCAGGCGCCCAACAGGGCGAGCGCTGCGAGCGCCAGCGTCAGAGCGCCCAGCGGCTCGCTTACGAGGTCGCCGGTGGCCACGACGAGCGGGGGGTAGGTGGCGACGGCGAACGCGGCGACCAGGCCCGCGGCCGGACCGGCGAGGCCCGCCGCCAGCAGGTAGATGACGAGGATCAGCGCGGTGCCGACGGCTGCCTGCGCCCAGAAGGCGGTGCGCACGTCGCGCGAGCCGCCCGCGCCGTCCGCCCCGGGGGCCAGCAGGTGGGCGGCCGCGTAGAGGACCGGCGTTCCGGGAGCCCAGTGCCACGGGTCGTCGAGCCCTGCCGCCGCATAGCCGTCGCCGTGGGCGAGGCTGAGCGCGATTCGCGCGTAGGAGCGCTCGTCGCTCGACAGGTAGCGCCCCGGGTCGGCGGCCTGTGAGGCCCGCAGCCCGGCGCCCAGGGCGATGATCGCGACGAGCGCCAGCAGCGTCCGGTGGCGCGCGAGCAGCACGCGCAGCGCCGAGGCGAGGCCGAGGCGTCGCGGCGTGCCCGCTGACGCGTCAGCGGGCGCCTGCGACCCGCCCTCGCGCAGCGTCATGCGGCCTGGTTTCGGCGCGCCGCGGGCATATCCTCCCCCCGCAGAGTGCTACCGGCGCCGGACGAGTCCGCTCAGAGCCGGTAGATGAAGTCCAGGCCGAGCCGCTCGAGCAGTCGCTGTGCCTCGATGTTCAGCTGGGTCAGCTCGCCGGTCAGGATCAGGACTCCCATCGCGATCAGGATCAGTCCCGAGACGACGTTGATGATGACCCAGTGATCGCGCAGCCAGCGGAACGCGACCGTCGCCTTGTCGAATGCGACCGCCGTGAGCAGGAACGGGACGGCGAGTCCCAGGCTGTAGAACGCCAGCAGAACACCGCCGCTCGCGACGTCGTCGGCCGTCGCGGCGGCGGCGAGTATCGCGGCCAGCGTCGGCCCGACGCACGGCGTCCAGGCGATGGCGAAGGCGAGCCCGGCGACGATCGGCCCGCCGGTTCCGGCCTTGCGGATGAGCGTCTCCGGCCGCCAGTCGCGGTTCAGCCTCGCTACGAACGGCGTCAGCACGAAGAAGAGCCCCATCGCCACGATCACGGTCCCGGAGATGCGGTCGAGTGTCTCCTTGTTGTCGCGCAGCGTCGAACCGAGGCTCGTCGCGGTCATGCCGAGTGCCACGAACATGACGGTGAACGACAGGCAGAAGATGATCGCCGGGGCGACGATGTGCGACATCCGGTGCTCCCCGGCGCGGATGTCCGCGAGGCTGATCCCGGAGATCGCCGAGAGATACCCCGGGACGAGCGGCAGCACGCACGGCGACACGA
This sequence comes from uncultured Actinomycetes bacterium, assembly GCA_963714935.1. Taxonomy (GTDB): domain Bacteria; phylum Actinomycetota; class Thermoleophilia; order Solirubrobacterales; family Solirubrobacteraceae; genus F1-60-MAGs163. The sequence goes on along the minus strand of CAVQQA010000001.1, from coordinate 498,326 downwards.
ACGACACGAAGCCGACCGCAAAAGCGGCGAAGACCGTCGTGTCCGCGGCTGCGAGCAGCATCAGTCAGCCGAGGTCGGGCGCAGCGCGCGCGTCAGCCCGCTCACCGGTCGTAGCGGGCGAGCTCTTCGGCGAGGCGGCGCTGGTCGTCGGCGCTCGCCTGCGGGGTCCCGCCGGGAGCCTCGAAGCCGGAGGCGAGGCCGGGGTCGGCGCCGCGGCGGCGCCAGCGCGGCAGCAGCACCGCCAACAGCACGAGCAGCAGCACGGCGAACGCGAGCGGCAGCACGTAGGCCAGGAATCCGAGCCCGCCGCTGTCCGGCTGGGCGAGGATGTTCGGTCCGTACGCGGCCTTGAGCTGGGCCTTGATCTGCGGCTTGGTCTTTCCCTCGGCGATCAGGTCGCGGATCTCGGCGCGCAGCTGGTCCGCTCGCGGCGACTCGGCGATGTAAAGCGCGACGTTGCACGTGTCGCACATGATCTCGTCCTCGACGTCGGCGAAGTCCGCCCGCGGGGTGGCCGCGAACGCCCCGCTCGCTCCGGTGAGTGCGAGCAGAGCGAGCATGAGCACGCCCGCGACCAGATTGCGCTGACGGAAGCGGCTCACTGCCGCTCCTTCAGCGCTTCGTCGATCGCGCGGTCGAGGAACGAGTAGTCCGTGATCTCGCCGCGTGAGATCGCGACCACACGACCCGCACGGTCGATCACGAACGTCTCCGGCAGCCGGATCGTGCCGAACTCGGGCGCCAGGTCCAGCTTGTCGTCGCGCAGCGACGGGAACGTGTAGCCGGCCTGCTTCGCGAAATCACGCGACGCGCTGGCGCGGTCCTTATAGGTCACGCCGAGGACCGTGCCGCCATTCTTGCGCAGGCGCCGCTGGGCCTTCTCCAGCAGCGGCGCCTCGCTCTTGCAGGGGTCGCACCACGACGCCCAGAAGTTGAGGACGACAACCCTGCCGCGCAGATCGGCCAGTGACATGCGGCCCGCTCCGTCGAGCTTGGGCAATGCGACCGCGCTGCCGGGCGCCGCCGGCCGGCTCCCGCGCTTGACGGCGCTGTCGAGCGAGTCGTCGACGCCCGTGTTGACCACGCCGTAGACGAGCAGCGCGAGCAGCGCGGCGGAAAGGACGACGACGATCCACGAGACGGGGCCAAGGCGCTTCAAGGGGGCCCCAGAGGGTAGAGCCGAGCTTCGGGCGCCGCCTACGATGGCCGGCCCGGCGGTTACCTGACCGGTGGCTCGAGGAAGTCCTCGTCCGGCGGCCCGTCGCCAGGCTGCCTGCCCGACCCCAGGAACGAGTCCCTGTGTCGCGGGCCCCAGACGCCGCCCGCTGCCGAGCCGGTGATCGTCGGTGAGCGGCGGTGGGTATCGTCGCCCGATGGACGCGGCCACGGCACTCGTCGGGTACGACGGCTCCCGGCAAGCGGATCTCGCGATTGCGTCGGCGGCGGCGCTGCTGCCGCAGATGAACGCGATCGTCGTGAACGTGTGGCATCAGCCCTCGCCGACCTACGACCTGCTCGACGAGCTGATCGGCGAGCGCCGGGACGCGACCGCCGAGGAGATCGCCGCACGTCTGGACGAGGTCGGTGAGGCCGCCGCCCAGCGAACGGCTGCCAGGGGCGCAGCCCTCGCGAGCGAGGCCGGCTGGACCGCTCGCCCGGTGGCCCGCAGGGGGGAGCGGGGCGTGTGGTGCGAACTCTGCGCGCTGGCGAGCGAACGGGAGGCGGCGATCACGGTGCTGGGTGCCGGCGGTCACGGTGGTTCCGGCCCGCTCGGCAGGGCCGCCGACGCCGTCGTCCGCCTCGCCGAACGTCCGGTGCTCGTCGTCCGCGACAGCGTGGGGGAAACGGCGCCGGACGCGCCGCTGGTGATCGGTTACGACGGCTCGCCGCTGGCTGCGGCGGCGATCAGCCGGGCCGCCGCGCTGTTCCCGGCAAGGCGGGCGATCGTCGCCCACGTGGGGCACCTGGACGTCGCCGAGGACGGTGCGCGGATGGCGTCTGACGCGGGCCTGACGGCTGAGGCGCTGACCGTGCCGGCACCGGCCCTGGACGTCGTCCGTCCCGAAGGCGCAGCCTGGCATCAGTTGGCCCGCGTCGCCGATGACGCCGGCGCCGCTGCGATCGTCGTCGGCGCCCGCGGGACGAGCGCGCTGCGGCGCTTCCTGCTGGGCAGCGTCACGGGCGGGCTGCTGCACCATGCCCAGCGGCCGGTGGTCGTGATTCCCGAGCACGCCGTCGCGAAGGGGTCCTCATGACGACCCGACACGCGATGGGCAGCGCAGACGCGGCATGGCTCCATATGGACCGCCCGGAGAACCTGATGGTCATCAACGCCGTCGTCTGGTTCGACGAGCCGGTCGACTGGGGCGAGTTCCGCAAGGTGATTGAGGATCGGCTCGTCGCCCCGTTTCCGCGCTTTCGCCAGCGCGTCTGCGAACCGCGGCTGGGCGTCGGCGTTCCGCAGTGGGAGGACGACGAACGCTTCGACCTGGATCTGCATCTGCACAGCGTGGCGCTGCCTGCCCCGGGTGACCGCGACGCACTCCAGTCGTTCATCGCCGATCGCATGGTGGTCGCGCTGGATCGCGCACGCCCGCTCTGGGAGTTCCATCTGATCGACGGCTATGGGTCCGGGTCCGCGGTGCTCTGTCGCATGCACCACGCGATCGCAGACGGCATCGCTCTCGCGCGGGTTCTCTTCTCACTCACCGACGACGACTCCGATCCGGGGCTCGCGCCGGCGACTGCCGATCATCCGTCGGGTTTGGCGGGCGCGGCGGGCGCAGTCCTGAAGTCGGCCGGCTCGGCCCTGCGCATAACGCGCGCCGGGGCCGGCGCGGTACTTCACGAGGGCCTCGAGTCGATCGTCCATCCGCGTCACGTGACCGACCTCGCGGCCCGCGCCGGCGAGGACGTGAGGACCGCCGCCAAGGTCGTGCTGGCGCGCCCGGACGCCGACTCGGTTCTGCGCGGCCGGGCCGGCATCGCCGAGCGCGTCGCATGGTCGGATCCGATCCCGCTCGGCGCCGTGCGGGACATGGCTCACGCTCACGGCGCCACGATCAACGACCTGCTCGTGACCGCGCTCACCGGCGCGCTGCGCGCCTATCTGATCGAGCGCGAGAGCCTCGTGGACGAGATCCACGCCGTCGTCCCGTTCAACCTGCGTCCGCTCGACCAGCCGCTCCCGAGCGATCTCGGCAACCGCTTCGGCCTGGTCACGCTGCCGCTCCCCGTCGGTGAGCCCACGGCCGCCGGTCGCCTCGCGACGGTGATGCGCGAGATGTCGAAGATCAAGAACTCACGGGAGGGCCCGATCGCCTACGCGGTCCTCAGCGCGATCGGATGGACGCCGGCCCAGCTCGAGGCCGCGCTGGTCGACATCTTCAGCTCCGTCGGCAGCGCGGTCGTCACCAACGTCCCGGGCCCGAGGGACGCGGTGCGCCTTGCCGGAACGACGGTCCGCGGAGTCCTCGTGTGGGCGCCGGTCAGCGGAAACATGGGAATGAGCGTGTCGATCTTCAGCTACGCGGGCGACGTCACGCTCGGAGTGATGACGGACGCGGGGCTCGTGCCTGACCCAGAGCGGGTCGTCGCGGCGTTCACCGACGAGCTCGAGTCGCTCCGATCCGTTTGAAGTCGCAGTCGAGCCGGCGCGGCCTGAGGCCACTGTCTGGGCCGTTATCGTGCGGGCGGTGATCGGTCCGCCGTCGCTGGTCGAGTTTCCCGCCGACGATCCCGCTCGCGCGCGGCGCTTCTGGTCGGGGCTGCTCGGCGTCGACCTCGATGAGCGCAGCGAGAGAGAGGGCGAGGGCTGGCAGACGCGCGCCGCAGGCCCGGCGGTCGGAGTACACAGCCGCGGACGTGGTCCGGGCGACTCCTTCTCGCTGCCCTACTTCCCGGTCGGCGACATCGACGGGGCGCTGCGCAGGGTCGAGGAACTCGGCGGCAGCGTCATCCATCCCGGCGAGGCCTGGGCGATCTGCAGGGACTCGGAGGGAAGCCCGTTCGGGCTCGCCCTGGAAGCGTGACGTGCGACGCCGGGGCGCCTGACGCACTCGACTACACGAGCGAGTCCTTGTCGGCCCGCGGGTTCAGCACGAAGGCGTTCGCCGCGGTCGGCGGGTAGGTGGTTCCGAACCCCTCGAGGATCTCCTTGGAGGCGGCACTCGGGTCGCCCCAGCACCGGCACGTGACGGAGTCACACGCGTCGAGCAGCGCGCCCAGCGGCGCCTTGCCCTTGTCGTTGGCGAGGTGGGCCGCAAACGCTTCGTCGGTCGCGTAGATCTCCGTCCACTCGCTGACGCGCTCCGAGGGATAGTCGGCGTGGTAGCAGATCACCCCGGGATGCTCGAGCATGACTGAGCAGAGCTTCTCCTGATCGGCTCGGAAGCCGGACTCCCGGCCCTCCTTGATGTTCCAGTCGATCTTGAGCATGAAAGGCACGGGAGTCTCCTGCGGTCGCTTGGCGGGGGATCAGCCGACCATACGTGAAGGGGGTGAGGCCCCGTGACGGTGGTCGTCCCGCGCGAAGTACCGCCCAGGGTTAAGGGATCGCTCGCTTCCGACGATGGATCGCTCAGAGCTTCATGGAGAGCACCCTGACACTCGAGGAGAAGAACCGTGCCTAGCGCAAGGCGTCCGGCAGTCGTCGTGGCGCTCGCCGCGGCCGTGGCGATCGTGTTCTCGGCGTCGGCGGGCTCCGCCGGCGCGAAGGAGATCTCCAAGAGGCAGAAGGCTGCCGTCGCCAAGCAGCTGCGCAAGCAGATCAAGAAAAACCCGCGGGTGATTCGCAGCAGGAGCTTCCTGCGCAGGGCGGGCCTCGTCGACTTTCGTCTGCCGGTCACGATCCGCCTTCGCGGTGAGTGCCCGCTCGGAGCAGGCGGCGCGGGCTCGTGCCCGGCCGGCGTGGGGAACACGGCACTCAACGAGCGCGGTCAGGCGGCGGCCAACGTCGACCTCGGCCCGTCGCTCGGTCAGCGTCCTGTGAACCTCTCGGGTTCGCTTGCCGCCGAAGTCACCTTCCAGGACTCGTATGACGGGGGCGCGCTCGGCAACGTCAAGATCGAGATCCTGCCGTCGGGCACGAAGACGATCAGCACCAACTCGGTTCCGCTGCTGTGGAACCCGGACGTCGACTCGCTGTCCTCGCGCGTCGACGCGAACCTCGCACGGTCGGCGATCACCGCAGGATCGTCGGTCGGAGGGCTGCTCACAGCGAACGGCTGGGAGAGCAAGACCCAGGGCTGCACCGACTTCCGCAACGAGGCTGCGCTGAGCGCACGTACGTATGTCGCGGGCGCGAACTCCTACAGCGCCCTCTGGTACGGGTCGGGCATTGCCGGGCCCAATGGCGGTCTGCCGGGCTTCCCGGTCATCGACCCGGGATTCAGCACGACGACGCCGGCGTATTTCCTGCCGATCTCACCCGGTGTCGACTCGCTCGACAACCTGACGTACGGGGCTTCCTTCCCGGCGTCCGGTGACCCGGATGAGTACCTCGGTTCGTCGCCGACGCCGTTCCCGTACCCGGCCATCGATCCCGATCCGACTGCCGGCGATCCCGCGATCGCCATCAACGCGCGTGACACCGTGCTCCGCACCAACGCGCTGTCGCTCGGTATCGCCACGGCAGGCACGCAGGTGGACACCGCGACCGGTACGCCGATCGCACCGAACACCCTGCCGACTGCTCAGGGCGGCCAGAGCGTCATCATCGGCAAGTCCGGTGGCGAGGCGAACCTGTTCGGGAACATCCCGGGCAAGGGCTACGGCATCGACGTGACGGTCAGCCTGGCGACGAGGATCAACTCGATCTTCCGTATCCAGGACCAGGACACGTTCGACACACCGCTGGTCGCGGGCTCCCAGTACCCGGCAGGCATCTTCAACTGCCGCCAGATCTGGTCCGGTGCGGTGCAGAACTACATCCCGGGCGTACGCCTGAAGGGCAACCTGCGCATCTCGCCGGCGATCACCAAGGACGGTCACCTGCGTATCGCGAAGGCGACGGTCTCCTCGCATGACGGTGAGGCCACGCGCGTGGCCCTGTCGGCCTGCCTGATGCCCTACCGCTCCTACAGCCCCGACAACCCCGGTGGCTACCCGACGACCGCCGGCAACAGCGGCCCGACGCCGGCCGTCCCGACGCTCGCGCAGGCCGGCCCGGACATCGCCGCCGGCCCCGCTCCGGCGTCAGGCCTGCTCCCGTACTCCAGCGGCCAGCTGCCCGCAGACACGTCGGGGCGTGTCGCGACTCCGGACTCGGTCCCGTGCAACGCGACTCCGACCCCGCTCGTCGAGGACAGCAGCCTGTACGGCTCCGTCACGCCGATGGTCGATGCGGCGGCGGCCAACGGCTACACGACGACATCCAGCGGAGCGCAGGCGAGCGTCGCGGGCGACATCACCGTCAGCGATCTGAAGGTCGACGTAATCGTCGGCGACCACTGACGCACGTGCCCCGTCGGCCGACGAGGTCGGGCCGGACGTCGCGGCCTCGAGTCCCGTCGCTCCCGCTCAACCGGGCGGCTCACCGTAGATCGCGCGTACCCAGATGTACTCCAGCATGCGCGCGACGGCGGCAGGGCTGTCGGCCTGGTCGCGGGCCAGCCGCTCGTAGAAAAGGTTGGCGTTGAGCAGCAGCAGCGCCCTCGCGAGCTCTCCGGGATTGGGAACCGATGTGCGGCCGGCCCGCTTGTCGGCGCGCAGGCGTTCGGTCACCACATCGACGAAGTCCTCTATGAACACGTCGCGATAGTGGCGCTCGACCTCGCCGTCGTGGTAGGAGGCCTCGTGGATCGCGCGCATCACGTGGCGGTGGCGTCCGTAGCTGTCGGCCACGCCGCTGAGGGCGGCGTGCAGCATTCGGACGGGATCCTCGGCCTCGGCCAGCCAGGCCTGTGAAACCGCCATCATCTCGCCCTCGACGCGCTCGAGCAGGCGCAGGGCGAGTTCGTTGCGGTCCTGGAAATAGTTGTAGAACGCCGACCGAGCCATCCCGGTCCGCCGCATGACCTCGTCGATCGTCAGGTCGCGAAAGTCGTGCTCGTGCAGGAAGCTCTCGGCCGCATCGAGGATCTCGCGCTCCGCCTGCTCGGGCGTACGGCGTATGCGCTTGGTGCGTTGGGGGGCGGTGACCGCCGCCGCGCGCCGCGCTCGGGAGCGTGTGCGCCCATCACCTGTTCCCGGCTTCACGACATGCATCAGCTCCTGTGGGGTGGCTCCTGACGCAGGCACGCGCCCGACATCGTAGGGCACCGACAACGCGGAATCATAGCTAATGACATGGCGTCAGTTGCTATTGACAGCGCGTCACTAGCCGTCTAACGTGGGCCCACCAGGCCTGGCGGCGAGGAGCGAGGGCAGACGTGAGCATCACCATCGACATCGATACCGGCGGCACGTTCACCGACGGCTTCGTCGTTCGCGACGGAGAACCCCACGCCGTCAAGGTGCTGACGACGCCCCACGATCTCGCGGTCTGCTTCCGCGACGTGCTCGAGTCCGCCGCCGCCTCGCTCGGCACGACCGTGCCCGACATGCTGCGCGAGACCGTCTCGGTTCGCTATGCGACGACCGTCGGCACCAATGCGGTGATCCAGCGCCGCGGTCCACGGCTCGGGCTGCTCGCGGGGCGCTCGCTGCCCGAGGACGACGCTGAGGCGTTCGGCGTCGGGCTCTTCGTCGACCCGCTGATGGTGCGCCGGTTCACGGGCGGCGACGAAGGCAGGAACGGCGCCGGCGCGACGGACGCCACCGCCGTGATCCGCTCTCTGCTCGACGACTCGGCCCGCGGCCTCGTCGCGGCGCTCGACGATGAGGCGGGCGGCGAGGCTGCCGAGCGCGACGTCCGCGCTGCCTTCGAGGAGCACTACCCGCGCCACTGCCTGGACACGGTGCCGTTGCTGCTCGCGAGCGACGTGACGGTGGACGCCGACGACGCGCGCCGCACAGCGACGGCGCTCTTCAACGCCTACGTCCATCCCGACGTCGCCGACTACCTCTACCGCGCCGAGGACCATCTGCGCGACGAGGGCTACCGGCATCCGCTGTTGATCGTTCACAACGACGGAGGCTGCGCGCGAGTGGCCAAGACGATCGCGGGCAAGACCTACAACTCCGGGCCGATGGCGGGCCTGCTCGGCGGGCACGCGGTCGCCTCGCTCTACGGCCTCGAGACGCTCGTCACGCTCGACATGGGCGGCACGAGCCTGGACGTCGGGATCATCCGCGGTGGCGAGGTGCCGATGCTCGCAAACGGCCGCGTCGAGGACGTCGAGGTCTCCTTCCCCCTGCCCGACCTGGTCCCCCTCGGCGCAGGCGGCGGCTCGATCGCCTGGCTCGACGACGGCGAGTTGCGGGTCGGGCCGCGCAGCGCAGGCGCGAAGCCCGGGCCCGCGTGCTTCGGCTTCGGCGGCGAGGAGCCGACTGTCACCGACGCGGATGTCGTGCTCGGCATCCTGCGACCGGAGGCGTTCCTCGGCGGCAGCATGCCGATCGACGCTGCCGCCGCCCGGCACGCGCTGGCGCGGATCGCCGAGCCGCTCGGCATCGAGCCCGAAGAGGCGGCGGAGCGCGTGCGAGCGACCGTTCACCGTGTGACCGGCACCCGGCTCGCCGCAGAGCTCGAGCAGCGCGGGGTCGACCCTGCCGGGGCTACCGTGCTCGGCTTCGGCGGCAACGGTGCGACCCACTGCGCCGGCATCGCTCAGGCCGCCGGGATGCGCGACGTTCTCACGCTCCCGTTCTCGCCGGTCTTCAGTGCGTTCGGAGCCTCCACGGCCGACGTCCGGCACCGCTACGAGGTGCGCGCCGGGGCGGGCGCCGAGGAGGCGCTGCGCGAGAGGGCGCTGCGCGACATGCGCGGAGAGGGCTTCGCTCCCGCCGACGTCGCGGTGGAGGTCACCCGCCGCGGGGCAGGCGGCGAGGAGCGGGTCGCGTTCGAGGCGATCGGCGCGCTGCCACACGTCGACATCGCGGCACTCGCGAGCAGCGACGGCGAGCGCGGGGTGAGCGAGACGCGCGGCGTGCGCTGGCCGGGGACGGGGATCGCGGAGACGCAGGTCGTCACGCGCGCGAGCCTGCGTTCCGGCGACCGCCTCGCAGGACCGGCCCTCGTCGACTCGCCGACGACGACCTGCGCGGTGCCACCCGGCTGGGCGCTGGAGATAGACGATCGTGGCGCCGAGCGCATGAGCTTCGAGGAGGAGGAGACATCGTGAGCGAGCGTGTTCGCATGACCGAGTACCTCGAGATCGATCTCGAGGCCGAGACCTGGAACTGCTCGCGCTGCGGCCACGAGATCGGCCCCGCACGCGAGGACTACAAGCACGGGCTCCTGCTCCATGATCGCGACCCGCGCGAGATCTACCCGGCGCGCATGGAGGGCGAGCACAGCTTCGCGCCCGACCCGAAGTGGTGCCGGATCGTCGAGTTCTACTGCCCTGGATGTGCGGCGCAGGTGGAGACCGAGTACCTGCCACCGGGGCATCCGCTGACGCACGACATGGAGATCGACATCGACGCGCTCAAGGCCAGCCACGCGGCTCGCGCCGTCGCTTCAAGGGAGGCGGGGTGACATGGAGATCAACGTCGACATCGGCGGCACGTTCACCGACTGCTTTGCGACCGGCGAGGACGGCCGGGTCGCCACTGCCAAGGCGCTGACCACCCACCACGATCTGTCGCTCGGCTTCATGCGCGCCGTACAGGACATCGCGGGCGCGCTCGAGACCGACGTCGAAGCGCTGCTCGCGCAGACCTCGGCGATCCGCTACGCGACGACGCTCGGCACGAACGCGCTGATCGAGCGCAACGGCCCGCGCCTGGGCCTGATCACGACGATGGGGCACGAGCACACCGTGCCGATCGGCCGCTGCCGCCAGTGGGGCGACGGGCTTCCCGCGGCGATGACGCGCGACCTCGCGCGCGCACGGCGCCCGGAGCCGCTCGTCCCGCCGGAGCAGATCGTGGCGCTGCGCGAGCGCATCGACTCGAACGGCGAGGTGCTGCTCCCGCTGAGCGAGGACGACGTCCGCGATCGCGTCGGCGAGCTCGTCGACCGCGGGGTGCGCGGCTTCGTCGTCTGTCTGCTCAACGCCCACGTCAACCCCGACCACGAACTGCTCGTGCGCCGGGTGATCGAGGAGGAGTATCCGAGCGCCTACCTGGGCAGGTTCCCGGTGATCGTCTCGCATGAGGTCTCGCGGCGCTCAGGCGAGTACGTGCGCTCGATGACCGCCGTCATCGACGCCTACCTGCATCGCTTCACCGCGGACCGGCTGTCGTCGCTGCGCGACGAGCTGCGCGAGGGCGGGTATCGCGGCCAGCTGCTGCTCGTCCACAACACCGGCGGGATGGGCAGCCTCGCGCGCACCACGCCGGTGCGAACGGTTCACGCGGGCCCCGTCTCGGGGCTCTACGGATCCCGCCACCTCGCGTCGAGCTTCGGCTACGACAAGGTCGTGACGACCGACATGGGCGGCACGTCGTTCGACGTCGGGATCGTCGTGCAGGGCTCCGTGCGCTTCTACGAGTTCAACCCGGTGATCGACCGCTGGCGCGTGCAGGTGCCGATGATGGACATCAAGGCGATCGGCGCAGGAGGCGGCTCGATCGCGCACGTGGACCCGGTCGTCGGCGTCGCCGTCGGCCCGCAGTCCGCGGGCTCCACCCCCGGACCGGCCTGCTACGGACAGGGCGGCAGCGAGCCGACCGTCACCGACGCTGATCTGGTGCTCGGCTACCTGGACCCGGACAACTACCACGGGGGCGAGCTGCCGCTGGATCGCCGCCGCGCCGAGCGTGCGATCGAGCGGCGCATCGCGAAGCCGCTGGGAATCGACGTGCTCGAGGCCGCCCGCGCGATCCGTCAGGTCGTCGACGAGAAGATGGGCTCGGAGATCTTCAAGGAGGTCACGCTCAAGGGCTACGACCCGCGCGAGTTCGCGGTCTTCTCGTTCGGCGGAGGCGGACCCCTCCACGCATGCGGCTACGCCGACGTGCTCGATGTCGACAAGGTCGTCGTCCCGCCGCACAGCTCCGTCTTCTCGGCGTCCGGCGCCGCCGGCCTGGAGCTGCTGCACATCTACGAGCAGTCGACCTGGATGGTGCTCTTCAATCCCCTGACGAAGCAGCTGTTCGCTGACTTCGAGCGCTTCAACGCCGTCGTCGACGACTTCCGCGCACGCGCCCACGCCGACTTCGTCGACGAGGGCTTCGCGCCCGCGGACGTCCGCACCGTGCTCGAGCTCGACGTGCGCTCGACGGGGCAGATCTACGTGATCACGATCGCCAGCCCGGTCGAGCGACTCGAGAGCGAGAACGACCTCGCAGCCGTGATCCAGGCCTACTTCGACGAGTACGCGCGACCGCTTCGGCGATCTGGCGCTGACACGCGAGGTCGGTGTCTCGATCGACGCGATTCGGCTGCGGGCGTGGATCCCGCGAGAGCCCTGGAGGCTGAAGGCGCAGGAGCGCATCGATCGCGGCGTCGAGGCGGCGCGGCGCGGCGCGCGCGAGTGCTGGTGGCGGGACGGCGGCCTGCGGGAGACGTCCGTCTACGACTACGCCGAGCTCGCCCCCGCGCACCAGCTCGCCGGCCCCGCGGTGGTCGAGGCATCCGACACGACGATCCTCGTCGAGCCCGGCTGGACGGGGCACATGGACGAGTACGGCTTCTTCACGATGACAAGGGAGAGCGCCCGATGAGCGCCACCGAGATGACCGGCGAGACCGCTGAGGCAACGCCGCGCACGCCCGAGACCGAGGCGTTCCTGACAGACCTGCTGACCAATCAGCCGGTCTGGTACGCGCCTGATCCCGAGATCATGGAGAACCACCGCATCGAGCCGCGGACTGAGCGAGAGGAGCGCGCGCTCGCGGCGAGCACCGAATCGATCGAGCTGACGATCGCGCAGAGCCGCCTCGAGGCCGTGCTCGAGAGCGCCAAGGACATGCTTCAGCAGATCAGCGCGGCGCCGGCGGCGAAGTGGGGCGACCTGACGGTCGGGATCTACGCGCTCGAAGGCGACCTCGCGCTGTGCACCTCCAGCGGAGTGAACATCTTCTCCGCGGCGGCGTCGCCGGTGCCGAAGTTCATCCACCGGCACTGGCGCGACGAGCCGACCGTCGGCGTGCGCGAGGGCGACGTCTTCTACCACAACGACTCGCACTACGGAGGGGCCCACAACCCCGACCACACCCTGCTGCTGCCGCTCTACTGGGAGGGCGAGCAGATCGCGTGGGTGGGAGCCGTGATCCACGAGGGCGAGAACGGCGCCCTCGATCCCGGCGGCTTCGCGCCGCGCGCGACGACGCCCTTCGGCGAGGGGATCCGCATCCCGCCGATGAAGATCGGCGAGGACTACACGCTGCGCCGCGACGTGGTCAACCTCTTCCAGAACCACGTGCGCGATCCGCTGCTGTGGCTGATCGACATACGATCCAAGCTCGCCGCGGCGCGGCGCGTGGAGCAGCGCCTCCACGACTTCATGGCCGAGCGCTCGCCGGACCTGCTGATCGCGACGCTGCGCACGATCCTCGAGATCGACCGAGCAGGAGGTGCGCCGACGGATAGGCGAGTGGCCCGACGGGATCTATCGCGGGGTGCACTTCGGTGACTCGACGCTGATGGAGGAGCGCCTGTTCAAGATCGCGGGCGAGTTCGAGAAGCGCGGTGAGCGGCTGGTGCTGCGCACCCACGGCTCGGCGCCGGCGATCGAGCGCGCGATGAACGCGCAGCCGCACATGAGCAAGTCGCTGGTCGGCAACGCGTTCATGAACTTCCTGTTCGCCGACCTGCCGCGCAACGCAGGCTTCGTGTCGGCGATCGACTTCGAATTCGAACCCGGTTCGATTCTGTCCGCGAGCCGCGACTTCCCGACGTCGCTGTCGATGGTCGAGCGCGCTTCTACCTCAGCACCGTCGTCCACACGACGCTCACCAAGGCGCTCTTCTCCAACCCCGGCGTCACCGAGGTGATCGCGCCGTGGTACGCGATGATCCCGACGCTCCAGTACGGGGGACTGACCCAGCACCAGCAGCTGACGGCGAACGTCTCCGTCGAGCTGAACGCGATGGGAGGCGGTGCGCATCGCACCCGCGACGGCGAGCATGCCGCCGCCCCCTTCTTCGCGACGCTCGCCGACTGGGGCGAGATCGAGGACCGCGAGACCGAGATCCCGGTGCTCGGGCTCTGGCGCCGGATCCCGCCCGACAACCACGGCTTCGGCATGCAGCGCGGCGGAGCCTCGGTCGAGTGGTCGTTCATGCTCTACGGCAGCCAGCTGTTCGCCTTCGCGGTGACCTCCGTCGGGTGGCCGCTTCCCGGTCACCGGCGGCCTCTTCGGCGGCTACGGCGGCCCCTGCACGCCGCTGACGACGATCCGCCCCGAGGGCGGCGTCGAGCTGCCGTGCGCGAGTGGCTCGGGTGCGGGCGCCGAAGGCCTGACCTACGACGCCGGCCATCGATGGTCGCAGACGCGGCCGCTGGCCGGCGAATACGCCGTCACCGAGCCGTGCATGCCCGCCGAGCCGGTCGCCGAGGGCGATATCTGGATCCAGCGCATGGGCGGCGGCGGCGGCTACGGCGACCCGCTCGAGCGCGACCCGGCGGCGGTGATGGTCGACCTGCGCCAGCGACTGATCAGCGAGGAGGTCGCGCGCAGCGTCTACCACGTCGAGTGGGACGCGGAGCGGCTCGAGCTCGACCGCGCCGGCGACCGAGCGTGCCCGCGCCGCCGAGCGCGCCGCACGTCTGCGAGCGTGGCAGGCCGTACGACGAGTTCGTCGCCGGATGGCGCCGCGACGAGCCGCCGGAGGGCGTGCCGTACCTGGGCTCGTGGGAGTGGGCGGACCGCGAGCCGAAACCGGAGCCTGAGCTTGCTGCTTGCGCCCGTCCTTCAGGAGGTGGCGGCGACGCATGGCGGCGACGCCCTCATCGCAGATGATCACCGAGCCCGCGCGCTGGGCGTACGCGCTGCGCGAGGCGGTCGGGCTCGTCCGTCCCGACTGGGTCGTCACCCATCACGACCTCGACGCTCGAGGCCGCGGCCGCAGCCGATCAGGCCGCCTCGGCCGATGATCTGATCGACGTGGACCTCGTCGGCCGCCGCCCCGGGCGCGGCCGCCGTGGAGCTGACCGGCACGCTCGCCGGCCTCTACCCGTCCGGCGTCGTGGCAGCGTCGCTGACCGGCCCGGCGACCATGGCAGCGGACGTCGTGGCGCGGCTGGAGGCGAGCGACGATGTGGACCTCGTCGCCGCGGCCGAGGACTGCGCGCGACGCGCTCGCCGCGCTCGCCGCCGCGCACGTCGAGGCCGGTGCTCGGCGCGTGATCGCCTGGGAGCCCGACACCGGCGCCCTGGACCCCGAGGACGGTCGTGCGCGCGCACGTGCCGATCACGCGGCGGCTCGAGCTGCTCGGCGTCGAGGGTGTGCTCGTGTGCGCCGATCCCGGCGCTGGCCGGCGTGGCGTGTTCGGCCGCCGCGTGGCCGGGCGGCGGACGTGGTGCGGCGCTGCTGCCCGGTTCGGCCTTCGGCGCCGCCGGGCCCTTCGCAACGGCGCTCGCCGACGCCGAGCGGATCGCCGGTGCCACCGGCGTCGTGCTCAGCGACGGGCCGGTGCCCGGCGACTGCGATCTGACGGTCCTGCGCGAGCTGGGCGAGCGGGCCGCGGCATGAGAGGCACACCGAGCACAGGAGGAACAGCATGATCGAGCGCTCGTTCGGAAGCGTCCTCGACGCCTGCGCGCACAACTACCCGAAGGAGACTGCGCTGGTGCAGGGCGACCTGCGCATGACCTACGACGAGGTGTTCGCCGGCATCCGCGCGACCGGGCGCGCGCTGCTCGGTCTCGGCCTCGGCCAGGACGACCGCGTCGCCTTCGTGATGGCCGACTCCCCCGACCTGCTCGAGGTCATGTACGGCGCGCTGTGGGCGGGGCTCACGATCGTCCCGCTCAACGCCCGGCTCGCGCTCGGCGACCACGTCTACATGGTCGGTGACTCGCGCGTGCGCGCGCTGGTGTTCGACGCCGCGAACGCGGAGCGCGGGCATGAGATCGTCGATCAGTGCGATGTCGAGTTCGCGATCGCCACCGACGACGCGGCGGTGCCCGCAGGCGGGCACCTGCTGTCGCGGCTGAAGAGCGGCGAGGGCGGTGGCGGCGGGGCGCCCGTCGTCGACGTCGACCGGGAGTGCTGGATCCAGTACACGGGCGGCACGACCGGGTTCCCCAAGGGGGCGCTGCACAGTCACAGGTCGATGCTCTCGGCGCTCTACTCGTGCGCGTTCGAGCTCGACGCGCGGCCAGGCGAGGTCAGCGTGCATGTCGCGCCGCTCACGCACAGCGGGCTCGTCTACGTGCTGCCGGTCTGGGCGCGGGGCGGCACGAACGTCGTGCTCGGCGGCTTCGACCCGGCGAAGCTGCTCGACACGATCGAGCGCGAGCGTGTGACGAGCACGCTGATGGTGCCGACGATGCTCTACGTCCTGCTCGACGTGCCCGGCATCGGCGACCGCGATCTATCGAGCCTGCGCACGATCACCTACGGGGCTGCGCCGATCGGGCCGGATCGCCTCGAGCAGGCACTGGACGTCTTCGGGCCGATCTTCCTCCAGGTCTACGGCCAGACCGAGGCGCCCGCTCAGATCACGGTGCTCTCCAAGAACGATCACGTGCGCGCGCTGGAGGACCGCGACCTGCTCCGCTCCTGCGGGCGACCGGTGACGATCGCCGACGTCCGCTGCGCGGACGACGACCTGGTCACTGTTGCTGACGGGGAGCCGGGCGAGATCGTCGTGCGCGGCCCGCACCTCACGCTCGGATACGTCAACAAGCCGGATGAGACCGCCGAGGCGCTGCGCGAGGGCTGGCTGTGCACGGGCGACGTCGGCCTGCGCGACGAACAGGGCTACTTCTACATCGTCGACCGCAAGAAGGACATGATCGTCTCGGGCGGCTTCAACGTGTATCCCAAGGAGATCGAGCAGATGCTGTTCTCCCATCCGGCTGTCGCCGACGTCTGCGTCGTCGGCGTGCCCGACGAGAAGTGGGGCGAGGCGGTCAAGGCGGTGGTCGTCGCCGCCGAGGGCGCCGACCCCGCGGCGGAGGATCTGATCGCCTTCGTCAAGGAACGCAAGGGCAGCGTCGTTGCACCCAAGACGGTCGACTTCGTTGATGCGATCCCGCTTACGAGCGTCGGCAAACACGACAAGAAGGCGCTGCGCGATGCCTACTGGGCCGGTCGCGAGCGAGCGGTGAACTGAGATGGCACGAAGCGAATGGGACGTGGCGGGTCGGACGGTGCTCATCACCGGAGCGGCCCGCGGGATCGGCGCGGCGACCGCGTCGGCGCTCGTCGCGAGGGGCGCGAACGTCGTCCTCGTCGACATGCGACCGGATGAGGTGCAGGTGGTGGCGGATCGGCTCGGCTCGTGCGCGTTCGCGGTGGCGGCGGACGTCACCGACCAGGAGGCGCTCGACGCCGCCGTCGATGTCGCGGTCGCGCGCTTCGGAGGGCTGGATTGCGTGATCGCCAACGCGGGCGTCGCGCATCTCGAGCCGGTCGCCACCGGCGATCCGGCCCATTTCCGCCAGACGCTCGACGTCAACCTGCTGGGCGTCTGGCAGACGATGCGCGCGGCACTCCCTCACGTCCGCGCGCGCCGGGGCTACGTCCTGGCCGTCGCCTCGGTCGCCGCCCCGGTGCACCCCCTTCTTCACGGTGCATATTCGGCGACCAAGGCCGGGGTCGAGGCGCTGTGCGACGTTCTTCGCACCGAGGTCGCCCACGAGGGCGTCGACGTCGGCGTGGCCTACTTCCCCTACATCGACACGCCGATGGTGCGCGACGTCTTCGCCGCCGGTGTCGGCAAGGAACTGGAGTCGCGTCTCACGTATCCGCTGAACCGGCGAATCCCCGTCGATCGCGCCGCGGACGCGATGCTCGCCGGTGTGGAGGGCAGGGCCCGCCGCGTCTACACGCCACGCTGGGTCAGGCTTCTCCTGCTGACGCGCGGCCTGCTGCCGCGTCTGGTCGAGGCCCAGAACCGGTACCTGCGCACGAGCGAGCTGATCGATCGCTACGAGCGTGAGCAGGCCGCGGCCGCCGGGAGCGAGAGGGCGAGCCGGGCCGCGGAGAAGGCGGTGAGCTGAGCATGCGCGAGGTCTACGTCGCGGGCGCATTCGTGACGCCGTTCGGCAAGTTCCTCGACCGGTCGCTGCGCTCGCTCGCACAGCAGGCGACGGCGGGGGTGCTCGCCGACGCGGGCGCGGAGCCGGCAGCGGTCGACGCCGTGTTCTTCGGGAACGTGGGCGAGGGTGCGCTCAACGATCAGCACGCCATCCGCGGACAGGTCGTGCTGCAGGAGAGCGGGCTGCTCGGCAAGCCGATCGTCAACGTCGAGAACGCCTGCGCCTCGGGCTCCACCGCCGTGCATCTCGCACGCACCGCGGTGGCCGGCGGCGAGGCGGATCTGGCGCTCGCGCTCGGCGCGGAGAAACTCTCCAACCCCGACAAGGGCAAGACGTTCTCCGTGTTCAGCGCTGGATGGGACGTCGAGCGCTTCGGTCGCCCCGACTCGGCGGCGGCCACCCAGTCTGGCTTCATGGACGTGTACGCACAACTGGCGGCCTCCTACATGGCGGACAGCGGCGCCACGCTCGAGGACTTCGCCGCCGTCTCGGTGAAGAGCCACCGCAACGGAGCGCTCAATCCGAACGCCCAGTACCGCGATCCGCTGACGGTCGAGGAGGTCCTCGCGAGCCGGACGATCTCCGGCCCGCTGACGCTGCTGATGTGCTCACCGATAGGCGACGGGGCAGCCGCGCTCCTGCTCGCGTCGGAGGACGGCCTGAGGAAGATCGGGGCCTCGCCGCAGGTGCGCGTCCTGGCCACCGCGCTGGCCTCGGGCGACCGCCTCGAGATGAACGGCGCCACCGGCGGCGCAGTCGCCCGCGCCGCGGGCGAGGCCTATGAACGAGCCGGAGTCGGCCCCGAGGACGTCGATGTCGTGGAGGTTCACGACGCCGCCGCGCCGGGTGAGCTGATCGTCTACGAGGACCTCGGAATCGCGGGGCCCGGCGAGGGACCCGCGCTGCTGCGCTCCGGCGCAACCGCGATCGGTGGCCGGATCCCCGTCAACCCGAGCGGCGGCCTGCTCTCGCGCGGTCACCCGGTCGGCGCCACCGGCTGTGCGCAGCTCGTCGAGCTGGTCGACCAGCTTCGTGGGCGCTGCGGCGAGCGGCAGGTCGACGGCGCGCGCATCGCGATCGCCGAGAACGGCGGCGGCTGGGTCGGCGGAGAGGTCGCCGCAGTCGTGATCACGCTCCTCGGGGCGGTCGGATAGCTCGCCGCGGCCCCTCAGAAACGAAGATCCTGACGGTTGCAGGGATCTTCACGGCCTTGCGGGCATTCGCCTAGAGCGGCGGACGAGAATCGAACTCGCGACCCTCAGCTTGGGAAGCTGATGCTCTACCAACTGAGCTACCGCCGCAGACCGGCCCAGCATATCGGCAACAGCGCGGCATTCGGCCGCTGCCAGAGCGGCTGGACGGGCTTCGGAGAGCGCGCGGGCGGCGCCGCTGCGGGTGTCAGCGCCTGACGAAGTCGCAGAGGGCCAGCGGCCGGCGTCACGTACGCTGGGGCGATGACTGCCTTCGAGAGCCCCGCCGATCTCACGTTCAACCGGGGCGCAGTTACCGATCCCGAGGCCTTGGCACGCGAGACCGGCGCCGCTTCCTGGCTGTTCCTGTGCGGTGAGGAATTCGCAGCGATGGAAAACGGGATGTCGTACGAGAGTGTCCGGGCGGCGGTCGCCGAGTCGGCGAGGGTCGTCTCCGATCCCCCTGTGGTGCTCGACATGGAGCTGGCGCGCCTGCACGTCGCCGCGCTCGACGCACTACCCCGGCCGACGCTCGTCACGTGCCGCATGGGCCCGCGCTCGTCCGCCGTGGTCTACCTCTACGCCGGTCTCAGAGCGGGCGCCTCGGCTGCCGAGGTACTGGCGCGCGCCGAGTCCGACGAAGCGCCGTTCTCCCGCTCGGAGGATCTGCGAACCTGGGTGACGCGAGGCCTCGACGAACTCGCCTGAACCAGATCTGAATCATTCGCGCACCTGGATCGGGATGCGCTGAACGGCGTTGTTGCAGAAGCCGTCGTAATTCCAGACGGGCTCCGCCGGTTGAACGTTGCCCGCCGCGTCAGAGGCCCGGCAGCAGAGCTCGTGTTCCCCGGGCGTCGCATCCCAGTCGAAGCTCCAGCCGCTCCACGCGTGGCGTGAGAGCGGTGGGCCGAGGCGCCCGTCGCGCCATTGCGAGCCGCCGTCGACGCTGACCTCTACGCGCGTGACCGGGGCCTGTCCGGACCACGCCCGGCCTTCGATTCGGCACGGTCCTCGGCCGAGCAGGCGCTCGCGGGTCAGGAAGTCCGGGATCCCGGGCGGCACCATCAATGCTCGCGGGAGCATCCGCGTGACCGGCGTCCCCGGGTCCTCCTCGCTGTCCTTCAGGTGGTAGGCAACGCTCTGCTGCCAGCCGCGGAACGGTTCCTTGACGACGGTGATCGCCGCGAGCCACTTGACGTGCGTCATGCCGTACCAGCCGGGGACGATCAGTCGCAGCGGGAAGCCGTGCTGAGGTGGCAGTGGCTGGCCGTTGATCGCCCACGCCAGCAGCACGTCCTCACGTAACGCCTCCTCGAGCGGAAGGCTGCGCTCATAGGCGTGCTCGACCTCTCCCTGCACACCACGGTCGAGCCCGGTGAAAACCACCTCGGTCGCACCGGCGTCGATCCCCGCCTGCTCGAGCAGCGGGGCGAGCGGAGTCCCGGTCCACTCGGCGGTTCCGACCGCTTCGCTCAACCAAGGCTGACTGACTGAGCGCGGCGACATCAGCGCCCGTCCGTTGCCAGCGCACTCGAGCGTCACCGCGAGCGTGCGCGACGGCCTCGACTTCAGCTCCGCAAGGTTGAACTCGACCGGCCGCACGACGTTGCCCGTGACGGGGAGACGCCAGGCGCTCGGGTCGACATGGGGAATATCGAAGTGGGTCAGCAGGTAGTGCATCCCCACGGGAGTCACTGCGTGCAGCAGTCCCTCCAAGGGCAGTGCGTGGTTGCGCCCCGCCAGCGCCAACTCCTCGATCGTGATCCCTTCCCCGCGTACGACCGCCATCCGATGAGCCTCTCCGCCACCGGTCTTCCTGTCAACACCGACCGACCCGACACGGTTCTGAAACGACCAGACCCACGGGAGGGCGATCGCCGACCGGCTTCGCAGCAAAGCTCGGGGACCGGACGGGGGTCGGCCCACCCGGACGGATCGAGGGCTCGTCGGGTTCAGCCTCGCTCGGTCTCGACCGGCTCGCGGCGGTAGAGCATCACGCTTATCAAGAGCAGCCACAGGGCCCAGACCAGGAACGCGATGAAGGCCAGCGCCGCGAACACGTCGCGTACGCTCGACACGGTGGCGCCGCCCGCGATCCACAGCAGCGCGTCGATCGCCCCGAGCCACGCGACCGCTGCCGGGAGCAGCGCTGTGCGCATGATCACGACTGACGTGGCGGCGGTGAAGACGGCTGCGGCGAAGCCGAGGTAGCCGAAGATGATCGTGGAGATCCTGAAGCTCTCCACCCCCGCGTCGGGGTAAAGAGCGCCGTAGCCGGTCACGCCGTAGCCGATCAGTGCCACCGCAGCGGTGGCGACGCCTCCGGTCAGCGCGATTCCCGAGACGCGCCCGTTCCCGCCCTCGGCGCGGCGCAGGCGCCCGTAGAGCGTGCCCAGGAACCAGAAGAACGGAACGATCGCGACTCCGCCGAGGTACCCCGCGATCTTCAGAGCGTCCTGGTTGTCGCGGAAGTAGCTGGTGATCTCCTGGGCGGAGTCGGTGACCTTCGGCGGCGTCCCGCCGATCAACGCTCCGACCACGACCAGCACCACGAACACCACCCCGCCCAGTGCGCCCAACCGCTCGAACCTCGTCTCGTTCATGGTGCCCTTCCTTCGGGTGGCAGAAAGCCGACATCGACAGAAAACCGGGGCGATGCTACCCGACGCCATCGCCTCCACGGGATTCTGTGCGCAGGGGTGCGGCGCTGCCTGAACGAAACTGGCAGGCTGGCGGATCGTCATGTTCCGAACCCGCGGCGAAGATGGCACGAGCGACTCGACCGCGAGAGTGACGCTCTTCTGCGTCCTCGTGGCGTGTGTCCTGTCGCTGGCCGCGACGGCCGGCGCCGCGCCGGTCAACGATTTCAACCTCCAGATCAAGAACATCAAGCGGGGCGGCGGGTACACGATCGTGTTCAGCGCCAACGCGTACGACACGACCGGGCAGCAGCCGCCGCAGGTGACGTCGAGCTCGCTGCGCCTCGCCTCCGGAGTGACGATTCGCCGGCAGTTCCTGAGCGGTCGATATCGCTGCGATGTGTCGCGCATGCGCGATGTCCTACTGGAGAACCCGGAGCCCGCACGGGCGCGATCCGCGCGCTTCGCCGACCCTGCCGCGACACTCAAGCGGATTCGCCGTCGACTGACTCGCGCCGAAGTGGCGATCGTCGAGACGTGCGTGCGAGCGCGGATCGGTCAGGGCGTCGCCGTCGCCGACACGCGCCCGTTCATCGCCGATCCGATCCCGGCCAAGCTCACTCTGTACCTGTCGAAGGCGACGGAGAAGCGCGCGATCGCCTCGTTGGGGGTGCTTGCGGCTCTTGACGAAAGCTCGAAGGCGTACAGGGCGAAGCGCCTGCTTCGCCTTCTCGGACCGCTCAGCTTCCACGCCAACGTCTTCAACGAACCGAGCGCTGACGGCCTCTACGGGTATCGCCTTGCGCTCCCGACCCCGCCTTCCCGGCTCGTGCTCGACATCAAGATGAGCCTTGCCGAGGTGCGCGTGACGGCGCCGGGGCTGACCGAGAAGAAGAGGGTCGTCACCTGCGTGCGAAGTGCCCGTGGCAGGTGCCTTGGGAAGAAGGTCACGACGAAGCGGACGTTCTGGCTCACGCAGCCGAAGTGCCCGGCCACGAGTCGGCTCGGATTCGAGACGAGCTACGCCTACGAGACCGGGCTCCGGATGACGAAGAAGCTCCAGGTTCCCTGCCCGCGCTTCCGGCGCTGAGCACGGCACAGGCGCTCTAGAAGGCCTGGTGTCGTCATCGCATCCGGCCGAGCGCGACTTCAGCGGGAACGCGCCACCAGCCGCCCGTGTAGCGTCCGGTCCAGACGGCCCGCCCCCGCAGACTGGAGAGCGCAGATGACACACGGTTCGTGGCAGGAGTCCAAGCAGCGCGTCGAGATCCTCGGACGCACGATGGCCTACGTCGAGCAGGGGGAGGGGCCGCCGATCGTCCTGCTGCACGGCAACCCGACCTCGTCGTTCCTGTGGCGGGATGTCATGTCAGAGCTGACCGGGCTCGGCCGCTGCATCGCCCCCGACCTGATCGGCATGGGCGACTCGGACAAGCTGCCCGCCGACGACACCGCCCGCTACACGTTCGTCCGTCATCGCGAGTTCCTCGACGCATTCCTGGATGCGGTGATCGAGCCCGACGAGGCCGTGGTCCTCGTCGTTCACGACTGGGGCAGTGCGCTCGGCTTCGACTGGGCCCGCCGGCATCCCGATCGCGTGCGCGGCATCGCCTACATGGAGGCGATCGTCGCGCCGGTCCCGAGCTGGGACGCCTGGCCCGAGCAGGTGCGCTCGGTCTTCCAGGGCTTCCGCTCGCCCGCCGGCGAGGAGATGGTCCTCGAGAACAACATGTTCGTGGAAGGCGTTCTCCCCGGGGCGATCATCCGCACGCTGAGTGACGATGAGATGGCCGAGTACCGCCGCCCGTTCGCCAATCCCGGCGACGACCGGCTGCCGACCCTCACGTGGCCGCGCCAGATCCCGATCGCCGGCGAGCCGGCCGACGTGCGCGAGATCGTCGAGCAGTACGGAGCGTGGCTCGCACAGACCGAGGGCATCCCGAAGCTGTTCGTCAACGCCGAGCCGGGCGCGATCCTGGCCGGCGCGCCCCGCGAGTTCTGCCGCACGTGGCCGGACCAGACCGAGATCACGGTCCCCGGCATCCATTACGTTCAGGAGGACTCCGGGCCGGAGATCGGCCGCGCGATCGCGGCTTGGCTGCCCGCCTGACCCGAAGGCAGCTGCGCCGGTGGCGGCGGTCAGGCGGCGACCGGTTGCCGTTCGCGTGCCGGCGCCCAGTCGAGTTCGTAGTCCGAGGGGTCTAGTTGCCTGAGGCTGGACGTGAAGTCCCATGTCGTGCCCGGCCAGAGCACCGAGGTTCCGCCGCGCTCGTTGAGGTACCAGGAGTTGCAGCCCCCCAGCAGCCAGACGGTCCCCTGGAGCTGCTCGCGGATCGACTCCGAGAACGCGTGCTGTGTCTCCTCGCGGACCTCGATCGCGCGCGCCCCGTTGCGCTCGACGTGCTGGATGCACTGCAGCACGTAGTCGATCTGCGCCTCCGCGTAGAGCAGGATCGACGTGTGGCCGGTTGCGGTGTTCGGCCCGACGAGCATGAAGTAGTTCGGGTAGCCCGCGACCGTCGTGCCGAGGTACGCCTCGCGGTGCTCGGCCCAGCGCTCGCGGAGCGAAACGCCGTCGCGGCCGCGCAGCGGGTCGGCGATCGGCATGATCTCGTAGCCGGTTCCCAGGATCAGCGTGTCGACGGGATGGACGGCGCCGTCGGCGGTGACGACGCCCTCCGGCCTGACCTCGCCGATCGCGTCCGTGATGACCTCGACGTTGGGGCGTGTGAGCGCCGGGTACCAGTCGTCGGAGACGATGAGGCGCTTGCAGCCGGCGCGGTATGCCGGCGTCAGCTTGGCGCGCAGGACCGGGTCGCTGACCTGCCTCTTGAGGTGGGCCCGGCAGATCAGCTCGACGATCTTCGCCCGTCTCGGGGTCTTCAGCAGCAGGCCGAGCAGCTCGTGCCTGAGCATCTGCTTGGCGCGCACCGCTCGCTGGATGGCGGGGAGGCGCCGGTACACGAACCGCTCAAGATCTGTGATGTGACGGTTCATGCGCGGCAGGACCCACGCCGGCGTGCGCTGGAAGACCAGCAGCTGCGCGACGCTGGGCGCGATCTCCGCGACGAACTGCGTCGCCGATGACCCGGTGCCGATCACGGCGACGCGCTCGCCGGTCAGGTCATGGTCGTGGTCCCAGTGCCCGGAGTGGAAGCACGTCCCCGAGAACGTCTCCAAGCCGGGGATGTCCGGCGGCACCGGGTTGGTCAGCGGGCCCATGCCCGACACGAGGAAGCGCGCGTCGACCGGCCCGGCCGAAGTCTCAACGTGCCACCGGCCCGCGTCGGCGTCCCAGTCGGCGCCGATGACCTCGTGGCCGAGGCGCAGGTGCTCGCCGAGGTCATGCTCGTCCACGAGCCGAAGCTGGTAGTCCCAGATCTCCCCCTGCGGCGAGTAGAGCTCCGTCCAGTTCGGATTGGGGGCGAACGAGAACGAGTAGAGGTGCGACTCGACGTCCACGGCACAGCCGGGATAGGTGTTGTCGCGCCACGTGCCGCCGACCATGTCGGCGCGCTCGAGAATGACGAAATCGTGCTCGCCCTCCTGCTTGAGGCGGATCGCCATGCCCAGGCCGGCGAATCCTGCTCCGATGATCGCGATCTTGACCTGTGGGCCGCTCGAGTCCATCCGGGCAAGCTAACGACTCATCGGCGTCGCGTCACGCCCCACCGCGAGAGCCGGGCAGACGCCGCTGCGCTCAGGCGGCGTGCGCGAGGGCGACCGGAGCGGCGAGACCGTGTGCCAGCGCCGCGCACGTCGCCGCCGTCGCGCGGCGGGATTCGGGCTCGATCAGCAGGAGGTCGAAGCCGTGGGGGAGGTTCGTGAAGCGGTCGCACTGGACCGCCACGCCGGCTGCGCGCAGAAGCTCGGCGAACCGCTCGCCCTGGTCGCGCAGCGGATCCATGCCTGCGGTGGCGATGTAGGTCGGCGGCATCCGCTCGAGCTGCTCGGAGTGCACGGGCGACAGCCGGGGGTCGCGCCTGGTCTCCGGATCGGGCGCGTAGTGGCCGACCATGTCGAGCGTGTTGCCGCGGGAGAGCAGCGGGCCGCGCGCGAACAGCTGCGCCGAGCGCCAGGCCATGAGGTCGGCGTCGACGAGCGGGTAGGTGAGCCATGCGAAGCATGGCCGCGGCTCGTCCGGGTCGAGGCCGAGAGCGATTCCGACGGCGAGGTTCCCGCCGGCGCTGTCGCCGCCGACCGCGATGCGCGACGGGTCGATCCTGAGTTCGCCGGCGTGGTCGACCGCCCAGCGGAACGCTGCGACGGAGTCGTCCAGCGCCGCGGGGAAGGGGTGCTCGGGTGCCTTGCGGTACCCGACGGCGAGGACCTTGCAGCCCGCCCGCCTTGCCGTGAAGCGGCAGAGGTTTGAATGTGAGGCGAGCGATCCGAGGATGAAGCCGCCGCCGTGCATGAACACGAGCAGGGGGGCGTCGGGACCGACGCCCTCGGGCTCGTACAGGCGCGCGGGGATCGACGGCCCACCGGGGACGTCGATAGTCAGCTCGCGCATCGCGGCGTCGTTGCGATACGGCAGCGACACGAGCGGAAACACCGTGTCGAGCACGCGCCGCATCGGCGGCGACGGGGATCGCGAGGCGATGTTCAGCGCCAGTGTCGACGGGCCGCACAGCGCCGCCAGCGCGAGGCTCAGGCGCTGGCCGTCCGCCTTCTTCAGGCCGGTCATCGAGCTCATGCGGAGATAGTGCCAGTCATCGGCCTCAGCGGGCTCTGCGAACGGAGGGGTTAGTCATTCTCGCCGGAGGAGAGGGCGCAGGACTTCGGCCCATGTCACCCGTGGTCCTCGAGTCGGTGCCACCATTCGCGGAAGTCCGTGCACAGGCCGTCGTCGTCCAGTGTGGCCGCGAGGATGCCGTCGAGCTGCACTCGATGCTCGAGGGGCTCTGACGTGAACTCCCCGCGCCAGTGGGCGAGTCCGACGTCCTCGCCGACCGCCAGGACCTGGGCCTCGTACGCGACGTCGCGCTTGCTGTGGCGCACCGCCCGCGCCCAGTAGTCGTGGATCGCCTCTCGCCCCTCGAGCGGCTCGTTGAACGGGCTGTCCTGGTACCTCGCAGCGGGAGCGAAGAGCTCCGCGACGGCGTCGGCGTCACCGAGGGTCCATGCAGCCGCATATCGGTCGAGCCACAACGTGAAGCGGTCCATGGGCATCCTCCTTCACATGCAGGCGGATGGCGCTGAGCGCCGGGTCCGCAACGCTATCAGCGGCGGTTCGCTGCGCCCCTGCTCAGCGGCCCGAGTGCAGGCCGCGACGTCCGGTTAGGATCGGCGCTGTGCGGGAGATCGCCCCGGGGCTGTGGCACTGGACGGCGCACCACGAGCACATCCAGATGGATGTCAGCTCGTACTTCCTGCTCGCCGAGCGCGTGCTGATCGACCCGATGATCCCCGCTCAGGGGCCGGAGTGGTTCGAGGCGCACGGCCGTCCCGAGCATGTGCTGCTCACCAACCGTCATCACGACCGCGATGCCTGGCGCCTGCGCGAGGCCTTCGGGTGCACCGTGCACTGTGCCCGAAGCGGGCTTCACGAACTCGAAGGGCGCGGTCCCGTCGAGGCGTTCGACTTCGGGCAGCAGCTGCCCGGTGGAGTCACCGCGCTCGAGGTGGGCGTGATCTGTCCCGACGAGACCGCGCTCCACATCCCGGCCCACCGTGCGCTCGCCTGCGCCGACGGCGTCGTGCGCTGGCCCGGCCGCGATGACCTCGCCTTCGTCCCGGACCAGTTCATGGACGATGCCCAGCAGACCAAGTCCGGCCTGCGCGATGCCTACAGGCGACTGCTGGACCTGGACTTCGACGTCCTGCTTCTGGCGCACGGCGACCCCGTCGTCGGCGGTGGGAAGGACGCGCTGCGCGCGTTCGCGGGCAAAGGCCCGTGAACCGCCGGACCGGTGCCGGCGCGTCGGGCTCGTCGTCGCGCGCCCGACCCGCCTCCTGAGGGGCATCGCTCGCACGGTCCGGAGCCGTGCTGGCTAGCGTCCCCGGGTGTGACGTGGCAGTGGGCCTTCTGGATCATCGCGTCTGGGCTGGGAACCGCCGTGGGCGCGGCGATGCTGCTGGTGTTTCGGCGTCGTCCCTCGCGTCGCCTGCTCGATGCGCTGCTCGGCTTCACCGCGGGCGTCATGGCGGCGGCCGTGTCGTTCAGCCTGCTGGTTCCGGGGCTTGAGCGGGGCGGATGGGGACAGGTGGTCGGCGGGTTCCTGCTGGGGGCCGGCTTCCTGCTGCTCCTCGACGTGCTCGTGCCGCACGCGCACGCGGGTTTCCAGGAGCGCGGTCAGCGGTCGCTGGAGCAGGTCGCGGCCGGGCGGCGCGCCTTCATGCTGCTCAGCGCCCTCACGATCCACAACATCCCGGAGGGCATGGCGGTCGGTGC
The DNA here is from genome assembly GCA_963714935.1 of uncultured Actinomycetes bacterium. Classification (GTDB taxonomy): domain Bacteria; phylum Actinomycetota; class Thermoleophilia; order Solirubrobacterales; family Solirubrobacteraceae; genus F1-60-MAGs163. The sequence continues at coordinate 470,902 of CAVQQA010000001.1, read as the reverse complement.
CGCGTTCGCGGCTGGGGGATCCGACGTCGGCATCCCGCTCGCCGTCGCGATCGGCATCCAGAACGTCCCCGAGGGGTTTGCCGCAGGTGCGCCGCTGATCGACCTGGGCACCTCCCGGTGGCGGGCGGCCGGTGTGGCGGGAGCCACGGGCCTCGTCGAACCACCGGCCGCCATGATCACGTTCTTCGCAATCGAGACGATCGATCCACTGCTGCCGTGGACGCTGGGGTTCGCCGCGGGGGCGATGCTCTACGTCGTCGTCGACGAACTCGTTCCCGAAGCTGAGGGACACGGCAACGAGCGCCTCGCGACGCTTGCGGCGATGGCAGGATTCGCCCTGCTCCTTGCTCTCGACAACGCGCTGGGATGAACTCTCGCGCCGCGGGCTGTTCGCCATGCCCGACGAGCGCGCCACGGCACCGACCGGGCGACGCTCAGAACGGCGCGCCGGCGAAGCCGAAGAACCAGACCGCCAGGCAGAGGCCCGCGAGCCCGACGCTCCAGATCATCACGACGTCGAGCACCTGGCGCTCGCGGCCGCTGTCGCGCTCGCCGCGCATCGAGCGAAGCCACGGCGACGTGAGCCGGCGGGTCGTCGTCGGCGTCGTCCGCGTGACTCGCCCGTAGAGGCGGTTCAGCGACGAGAGGCCCTTTCCGACCAGGACCATCGTCAGCGGGATGCAGACGATCAGCATCGCGTAGATCCCCATCCCGGGCTGCTGGGAGGGCGAGATCCGCGAGGCGAGCAGGATCCAGAGGGTCGGAACGCCGAGCCACATGAAGACCGAGCCCAGCGCCATCGCTGCCACGACGAGGCCGCCGGCAAGTTGTCTGTGCGCCACGCTCAGAGACTACGGCCGCGCTGCGTCGCGCGGCTCAGCGCGGGATCGCGTCACCAGTTCTGCTCGCCGCCGCAGCGGGGGCAGTCGACGCCTGCGCAGACGTCCGCTTCGAAGACGTGGCCGCAGTCGCACGTGTAGAGCGCGTGATCCTCCGGCCCTCCCGCCGCCCTGGCGCGTAGGTGGTAGCTGGAGACTTCGTGCGTCGCCGGCGCGGCATGGCCGTGGCCGAAGCGCGGGCTGCGCATCAGGCGGGCCTTCGTGGCGGAGCGGATCGAGCTTCGGGGACGCATCGTGCGGTGTGTGGATGGAAACGCCATACGAGTGGTTTGGTTTCAACTTCGGTCGGCAACTCCCTCCGGCTCCCTTAGCTCGTCTTTAGGCAGTGGCCGGACGACGTAGTCCGCGTCTTCGGTGGCCCGGCCTGCGATACTGCTGGGCGGCCATGGACCCAGCTCGGAAGCGCCGCATCCGGCTCGTGGTCGCGCTGACCGCCGCGCTCCTGCTCGCCGGCGCTCTCGCGTACACGAGCTTCTCCGCCTCGTCGTCAGCCGTGACGCCGAGCCGCCTGCTCGCGTCCGCAAACGCCGGTCAGAGCTACCAGCTCACCGGCAAGGTCGTGCACGGCTCGATCGAGCGCACAGCGACCGGGATGAACTTCCGCGTGCGTGACCGCGACGGCACCGCCTCGGTCCCGGTGAGCTACACGGGAACGGTCCCCGATCCCTTCAGAGAGGGGCGCGAGATCATCGTCACCGTCCGCAAGAGCGGCGCGACCTACGTCGGCGAGAGGGACTCGCTGACGACGAAATGCCCGTCGAAGTTCACGGAAGAGCGGCCCGCCGGCGCCGCCGACCACTCCTGAGCGGGTAATGGGCGTTCTCGGCCAGGCCTGCCTGCTCACGGCGCTGGGCCTCTCCGTGTACGGGGCCGGTGCCTCGCTGTACGGCGCCGCGCCCGGGCGTGAGCGCTGGGTGGCCTCGGGACGGCGCGCGCTGTACGCCCTGTTCGCGGTCGTGGCGCTCGCGTTCGTGCTGCTCGAGGTCGCCTTCCTGACATCTGACTTCAGCTTCCCCGTCGTCGCGGGGCAATCGTCGCTGACGACGCCCTGGTACTACCGGATCGCCGCGGCCTGGGCGACACAGGAGGGGTCGTTGCTGCTCTGGCTGCTGCTGCTCTCCGGAGTGTCGAGCCTCGCCGTCGTCGCGGTCCGCGGTCGCCTGCGCGACGTGACGCCGTATGCGACGGCGGTCCTGCTGGGCCTGGCGGCGTTCTTCGCGGCGCTGCTGTTCTTCACCGCATCCCCGTTCGAGCGCGTGGCAGTCGGCCCGGCCGACGGGCTCGGGCTCAACCCGCTGCTGCGCCACCCGAGCGTGCTCAGCCACCCGATCTTCCTCTACGGCGGGTACACCCTCTTCTCGGTCCCGTTCGCGTTCGCGGTGGGCGCACTGATCGCGCGCCGCGTCGACGCCGAGTGGATCCGCGCGACGCGCATGTTCACGCTCGCCGCGTGGCTGCTTCTGGGTATGGGGATTCTGCTGGGCGCACGCTGGTCCTACGCGGAACTGGGCTGGGGCGGCTACTGGGCCTGGGACCCCGTCGAGAACGCCTCACTGCTTCCGTGGCTGACGGGAACGGCCTTCCTGCACTCGGCGATGATCCAGGAGCGGCGCGGGATGCTGAAGGTCTGGAACGCGTCGCTGATCCTCGCGACCGGTGTCCTGTGCATCCTCGGCACGTTCCTCGTGCGGTCCGGGATCCTCGACTCGATCCACGCCTTCGTCCAGGAGGGCAACACGATCGCCTGGGCGTTCACCGCGCTGATCGTGGTGATGACCGCGGGTTCGGTGTACCTGGTGACGACACGCAGCGGCGACGCGCTGCGCAGCGAGGCCCGGATCGACTCGCTGCTCTCGCGTGAGTCGATGTTCCTGGCCAACAACGTCGCCTTCATGGGAATCGCGTTCGTGGTCTTCCTCGGGACCTTCTATCCGCTGATCACGGACGCGCTCGGTGAGAAGCGGGCCCTCGGCCCGCCCTGGTTCGACGACTACATCGTGCCGTTCGTGCTGGTGCTGGTGCTGCTCTCGGGGATCGGGCCGGTGATCGCCTGGCGGCGTTCGACCGCATCGCGCCTGTGGCGCAGCCTGCGGGTGCCCGCCCTCGCCGGGATCGCAGTGCTCGTGCTCGCGCCGCTGCTGACGCGGGCGGGCGAGAGCCCGCTCTCGCTGGCGATGTTCGCGCTCGGGACGTTTGCGATCGGCATCGGCGTGCAGGAGCTGTGGCGCGGGATGCGTGCGCGCCAGGCGATGACCGGCGACCCGCCGCCGCAGGCGCTGGTCGGGGTCGTGCGCCGCAACCGGCGGCGCTACGGCGGCTACCTGGTCCACATCGGCATCTCGGTGCTGTTCATCGGCGTCGCCGCGTCGTCGGCATTCCAGTACGAGCGCGACGTGCGCCTGCGCCCCGGGCAGACCGAGAGCGTCGGGGGCTACGACTTCACCTACGTGAAGCCGACTGCGCGCATCGCCCAGCGCGCCGGCGAGCTCGAGCGGATCGCGCTCGGGTCACGCGTACGTGTGACGCGTGACGGTGACCATGTCGCGACGCTGACGCCGGAGCGCGCGTACTACCCGATCAACGCACCGATGGTGGGCGCCCTGAGTCGCTACTTCGAGGGCAACGCGACGAGCGAGATCGGCTTGAAGGCCGGCATCCGCCGCGACCTCTGGATCGCCGAGCAGCCGGACATCGCCGCGCTCGATCCGGTGATCAAGGAGGGCGACGCGGTCTTCGCCAAGGCGCGCGACAGCCTTACGGCGAAACAGCGCTCCGACTTCCTCGGCGCCGCCCTCGTAGGGCTCGTCGACCGCTACCGCGGCAGCGAGCCGCAGGCGCAGTTCAGGATCCTCGTCTCGCCGCTGGTCATGTTCCTCTGGCTCGGCGCGCTGATTGCGCTCGGCGGCGGCCTGATCGCTGCGTGGCCGGAGCCGGGCGCGGTTCGCGGGCGCGTACGCGCCCGCTACGCGGCGCGAGTCGCTCAGGAGATCGGACGCGCGTAGCGCCCCGCGCTCGCTGAGATTCGCCGCATGGACGTGCTCGCCCCGATCCTCGTGACAGCGCTCGTAGCGCTTGTCGTCGCCTTCGTCGTGGCGCCGCTTCGCCAAGGCGCGAGCGAGCGGGCCCGCCTTGCCGAGGAGGGGCGGCGTGCGGACCTCGAGGCGGACAAGCGGACCAAGTACCGCGAGATCGCCGATGCCGAGATGGACCGCCTTACCGGCAAGCTGTCGGATGAGGACTGGCGCGACCTCGACCGGCGCCTGCGCGCCGAGGCGATCGAGATCCTCCACGCGCTCGACGCGCTCGGTCCGCAGGACCCGTCAGCGGAGTCGGACCGCGAGCAGATCGCTACCATCGGGCGCCGATGACCACGATCATGTCAATCGTCTGCGTCGCCCTCTCGGTCGGGCTGATCTTTCTCGTGCTGATGCACTCCGGCAAGGACGCCGGCCTGTCCGGCGCCTTCGGAGTCGGCACCGGCTCCGGTGCGCTCGGCGGCGGCTCACTTGTCGAGCGCAACCTGAACCGCTGGACGGTCGCACTGGCGATCGTCTGGTTCATCGTGATCATCTTGCTCGTCAAGGAACCCTGGGCCTGATCTGAGCAGGTCTCGCCGCCGCGCGCGGCGTCCTCGGTCGCTCGCGTGCTGGCGCACGCGACGCTTCCTGCGTCCTGGCCCGCGACGACGATCCCTCGCTCAGATCGCGTTGGCGGGGGGTCTCGCCTGGTCGCGCGCGGCGTCCTCGGTCGCTCGCGTGCTGGCGCACGCGACGCTCCTTGCGTCCTGGCCCGCGACGGCGATCCCTCGCTCAGATCGTGTTGGCGGCGGGAACGGCGTCCCGTCACCGCAACGACCGGCTGGGCCGCGCGCTCACCACGCAGCGCGGTAGAGCTCGAGCAGCTCTGCGGCCGTCGCCGCAGGCGGCGTGAGCGCGAGTTCCGCGCGCTCGGCGGCAGCACGCGCGCAGCCCTCCAGCGCAGCCTCTTCAACCCCGCCGTCGCGCAGCCGCGGCACTCCGGCCAGCCCGGCGATCCTGCTTGCGACGATCTCCACCGCATCGCCGATCGCCTGATCCAGCTCGTTGAGTGCTTCAGCGTTGCGCTTGCGCAGCGCCGCACTCGTCGTCGCCAGCAGTGCCGCGTTCGCCGCTCCGTGCGACGCGCCGGTCTCGCGAACCAGCGTCTGCGCCATCACGTGGTGCAGCCCGTACCAGGCGCTGTCGATCGCGTAGCCGGCGAGCAGCGCTCCGAGTGCCAGCTGCTCGCGGTCCGGCTCGCCGGCATCGGGCAGGCCGCGTGCAAGCCGGTGGGCCGCGTCGCGCGCTGCCAGCGACGGGACAGGGCTCGCTGCGGTCGTGGCCGTGCTCTCGACGGCATGGGCGAGCGCGTTGGCGGCGCTCGCCGCCAACTCCGGCGCGGGCTGTGACGCACACAGGTCGGGGTCGTTGATCACGAGCTGCGGGCGCACGCGAGGCGTCTGCGGATCGACGCCGCGGGCGTGGCGGTGGAGCCACGTCATCTCCGCGGCGCTCAGCGTGGTCGGCACCGCCGCAACGCTTGCTCCGTCACCGGCTGCGGCGGCGAGCGCCTTGGCGACGTCGATCACGCGGCCGCCGCCGAGCGCGACCAGTCGTGCGCCCGGCGCCGTATGTGCGAGCAGGTCGCCGGCGACGTCGTCGACGCGACCACCCGGGACGTTGATGACGGCGCCGGCAGGCCCGGCGATCGACGGCGCCGACGCGAGCGCCCGCTGCGTCGTCAACAGCACGTAGCCCTCGCCGAGCAGAGCCGTTGCGTCGCCGATCGCTCCTCGGCCGAAGCGGATCGTGCGCTCTCCGTCTCGCCAGGTGAAGTCCTCGCGCATGACGGCAGCCTTGCACGAGCGAGTTTCGTGGTGCAACGCGGTCTACACTTGGTGGATGCTGGGTCGTGAGTACGCCGGGCAGCACTGCTCGATCGCCCGCACGCTCGAGGTCGTGGGCGAGCGCTGGACGCTGCTCGTGCTGCGTGAGGCGCTCTCGGGCACGCGCCGCTTCGACGAGTTCCAGAAGCGGCTCGGGATCGCCCGAAACGTCCTCCAGACGCGGCTCGAGCGCCTCGTCGAAGAGGATGTGCTGGTCCGCCGCCCCTACCAGGAGCGCCCGCCGCGCTACGAGTACGTGCTGACGCCGGCCGGCCGTGACCTGCTCCCGGTGATGATCGCGCTGATGCGCTGGGGTGACGCGCACCGTGCGCCCGACGGGCCCCCGACGCTGGTCAGGCACGCGGGCTGCGGCGGTGACGTCAGCGCGGCGCTGACCTGCGAGCGCTGCGCTGAGGACCTCACCGCCGCCGACCTCGAGGTCAGCGAAGGCCCAGGGGCAGTGGCGGAGGCAGAGGCAGAGGCTGTGCCGTCTTCGCCCGCCGCAGCCTGAGCCGGCGACGGCTTCTCGCGGGAACCCGCAGCAGCGCGGCGCGCGTCTCGAGCAGGGTCAGGAGTTCCGTAGTCGGGGCGAACGGGTCTGCGACCGAGCGGCCGCTGCTCAGTTCCAGCGCTGCCGAGATCTCCCCGTGGCGCTCGGCGACGATGATCGCGCCGCGCAGCGGGGCCGCGCTGTCGAGTTCCGCGAGCCGGCGCAGGGCGTCGGCGTCGCTGGTGATGGCGGGCCGCAGGATCACCGCTTCGTCTGGAGCGGTCCCGGCCTGAGCAGGTGTGAATGCAGTGGTCATAGGTCCAGAGTCCCACCGCGAGCGCAGTAGCGCAAATGAAGTATTGACGTATCTGATAGAAGTACAGCTTATGCTCGACGTGCGTCGCATGCGGGTCCTTCGAGAGGTCGCCGCGCGCGGCTCGTTCTCCGCCGCGGCCGAGGCTCTCGCCTACACGCAGTCAGCGGTCTCACAGCAGATCGCGGCACTCGAACGTGAGACCGGCACGCGGCTGGTTGAACGTGGCGCGCGGGGCGTGCACCTGACGGACGCCGGCCGTGCGCTGGTCGCCCACACCGACGCGATCGTGGCGCGCCTGTCCGATGCGGAGGCTGAGCTGGAGGCGATCGCGGGGCTCAGGGGCGGCCGTCTGCGTCTTGTCGCGTTTCCGAGTGTGGCCGCGTCGCTGATGCCGCGGGCGATCGCCCGCTTCCGCGCCGAGCACCCCGGCGTCGAGCTGTCGCTCCGCCCGGCGGAGCCCGAGGACGGGATGGCGCTCGTCAAGGAGGGAGGGGCCGACATCGCGCTCTCGATCGAGGTCCCTGACTCAGCGGAGAACGACATCGCCGGGATCGAGCGGACCGTCCTGCTCGACGATCCCATGCACGCGCTGCTCGCGGCCGATCATCGGCTGGCCCGGCGTCGGCGCGTGCGGCTCGAGGACCTGGCGGGCGAGTCGTGGATCATGAGCGCCGAAACGGGCACCTGCCCAGACGCATGGATCCTGCTGCGCGCCTGCGCGCTGAGCGGCTTCAGCCCCGACGTCGCCTTCCACATCGACGACTACAACGCGATCCAGGGCTTCGTGGCGGCCGGAGTCGGCGTCTCGATGCTGCCGGACCTGGCGTGCGTGACGGTGCGCGACGACGTCGTGGTGCGCTCACTCGGATCGGGCGCTCCCGCGCGCCGGATCGTCGCAGCCACAGCCGCGGAGTCGTGGGCATCGCCTGCGCGCGAGGCGATGCTCGAGGTTCTGGTCGCCGTCGGGCGCGAGTGGAGCGATCAGCGCCGCGATCTGCGGCTCGCGAGCTGAGGCGCCGCGCTGTGCTGGAATGAGGCGGGTGATCGGCCGCCTGCTCATCTCCTGCCCCGACGGTCCCGGGATCGTCGCGGCCGTCTCGACGTTTCTCGCGGGTCGCGGCGCGAACATCCTCTCGTCCGACCAGTACACCACCGACCCCAGGGGCGGGCGCTTCTTCATGCGCATGGAGTTCGAGCTGGCGGCGCGCGATGCGGGGGATCGGCTGGAGCACGACTTCGGCACCGACGTCGCGCCGCGCTTCGAGATGGACTGGAGCGTCGCCTACCCCGACCGGCGCAAGCGCGTCGCGATCCTCGTCTCACGCGAGGAGCACTGCCTGCTCGACCTGCTCTGGCGCGCACGCCGCGGCGAGCTTGACGGTGACGTGGGCCTGGTCATCTCCAACCACGACGTCGCGGCGGCTGACGTGGCCGGGTTCGGCGTGCCCTTCGAGCATGTCCCGGTCACACCCGAGACCAAGCCCCAGGCCGAGCAGCGGATGCTCGAGCTGCTTGCCGGGCGCTTCGACCTGGTCGTCCTGGCGCGTTACATGCAGATCCTCTCCGGTGACTTCCTCGCCGGACTCGGCGCACCGGTGATCAACATCCACCACTCGTTCCTGCCGGCCTTCGTCGGCGCCGAGCCCTATCGCCAGGCTCGCGAGCGCGGAGTCAAGATCATCGGGGCGACGGCCCACTACGTCACAGAGGAGCTCGACGCCGGGCCGATCATCGAGCAGGACGTAGTGCGCGTCTCGCACCGCCACGACATCGCCGCGCTCGCGCGGATCGGCGGCGACGTCGAACGCACCGTGCTGCGGCGCGCCGTCGAGGCGCACCTCCAGGACCGCACGATCGTGCACGCGGGCACGACCGTGGTGTTCTGAGCCGGCGGCGGTCCGGACACGGGCTGCGGCGGCGGCCCGGCGGCGAGTGCCACCGCAAACAGCAGACCCCGCCGGGGCGGGGTCTGCGGACAAGGCTGCTCACATGCGCCGAAGAGGACTCGAACCTCCACCCGGTTATCCCGGACCAGGCCCTCAACCTGGCGCGTCTACCAATTCCGCCATCGGCGCGAGTGCGGCCCGCAGCGGCGCGGGGAGCGCGAGGATAGCAGTGGGGTAGGCCCGTTTCGTCGCGTCCGCCCGGCGTTTGCGTTCCGTCCATGAGCGGCGCTACTCTTACGAACACTTGTTCGATTGCGGACCTCGGCGGGAGACCAAATGGACCTCACGAAGCGCCAGCAGGAGATATTCGACTTCATCAAGCGCTACTCGGCGAAGCAGGGCTACCCGCCGACCGTGCGAGACATCGGGAAGGCCGTGGGCCTGACCTCCTCGTCGACGGTTCACGCCCACCTGGCGAATCTCGAGAAGCTGGGCCTGCTGCGGCGCGACCCGACCAAGCCGCGGGCGATCGAGCTGTTCGATCGCGTCGCGCGCGACACCGCCGAGGCGGTGCAGGGCGCGCTCGGTCGCGGGCGCCCCGGTCTGCCGCTTGTGGGAGCCGTCGCGGCCGGGCAGCCGATCCTCGCCGAGGAGAACATCGAGGAGTATCTGGAGGTTCCGTCCGTCGCCGGCGGGCAGGACGGCGAGTACGTGCTGCGCGTGCGCGGCGACTCGATGATCGATGCCGGCATCCTCGAAGGCGACTACGTGGTCGTGCGCCCGCAGGAGGTCGCCGACGACGGCGAGATCGTCGTCGCGCTCGTCGGTGAGGAGGCGACCGTCAAGCGCTTCTTCCGCGAGGGCGATCACGTGCGCCTGCAGCCCGAGAACGCTGCGCTCGAGCCGATCCGCTCGAAGGACGTAAGGGTCCTCGGGCGCGTCGTCGGCCTGTTCAGGAGCGTTCGATGAGCCGCGCGACACGGTTGCCCGTGGTCGCACGCGCACGGGCTTCCGATCGCGGCGCGCGGCGCACGGCGTGCCCGGCGCCGACCCCTGAAACGGAAGCGCCGGTGCCGTTCGCGGCCGGCGCGACGGAGCGCCGTGCGGCGCGGAGGCCGACGCTCGACGAGTTGCTCGTCGGCGCCTGGGAGGAACTCCGCACCGCGTCGGCGACCGACTGCCCGGTCTGCGGCGGGACGATGCTGTCCCGCCGCGGCGCCGGGCCGGTGGTCGGCGAGTGCGCCGGCTGCCACGCCGTGATGTCGTGAGGCACTAGGCGCCGGGCTGATCGCGCGCTACCGTTGATCGTGTGTGCCAGGCAGTCGCGGCGGGGGAGACAACCCGTCGAGGAAAGTCCGGACATCACAGGGCGCGGTGGTCGGGAGACCGACCCGGGGAAACCCGCGGGAAAGTGCCACAGAAATCACACCGCCGATGGCGGGGTGAGCTGGACGTCGGCTCACCTCGCACAGGCAAGGTTGAAATGGTGCGGTAAGAGCGCACCGGCGTCGTGGCGACACGGCGGCCAGGTAAACCCCACCGGATGCAAGGCCAAGCAGGACCGCTCGCAGGCTGCCCGCCAAGGTCCAGGTAGGCCGCACAGATGGATGACTGTCCACGACAGAATCCGGCTTATCGGCACGCTAAGGAAGAGGCCCCCTCGGGGGCCTCTTCTACTGCGGTGGCCCTACTCTCTTCGCTCGTGAGCACAGCACGCCTCCAAGTGCGCCTGCGCGACCGCGGCACGCGCGGTTTCCGGTCGTTCGTGCGTCGCTCCGGTGACCGGCGCCTGGAACGGACGATCGGCTCGCGGATGGGGCTTCGCATCGTGTTCGACCGGATCGCGGCCGGCGTTCCCGGTTTCGCCGTCACCTTCGCCGGTGAGTTTCAGTGCGACCTGCGGCGCACCGACGGGAGTCTGCGGACCTGGACGATCGACACGCGCTCGGGGCGGGTGATCGCGCGCCGCGGCGTCGCCGATTCGCCGCTCGTCACCGCACGGCTGAGCGTCGCCGACTTCGTCCGCGTAGTGGGCGGCGAGCTCGACCCGGGCCGGGCGCTGCTCGACGGGCGACTCGACCTCGCGGGCGACTTCTCGGTCGTCACGCGGCTCGGCGACGTCGTCGGAGCGCTCGGCGGCGACTGAGCTGCCGCTGCCCAGCAGGGGGTTCCTTCGGGTGCTCCCGCCCGGCGCGTGATCTCGCAGCCGCCCCTGCCCGGGTTCTCCGCGCGCGGCCTAGCCGAGAGCGGCGGCCAGTCCGTCGAGAGCGCGCTGCAGGCGGCGCCGCAGCAGCGCCGCCGTGGCCGCGCCCGTGAGCGGCACGCGCGGGCGGAAGCGAACCGCCCAGCGCACGCGCGTGCGGTCGCCCTCAGCGATCACGTGCACCTCGCCGTGGTGGCCGGTCAGCGGCGCACCGCCGGTCAGCTCGTAGGCGTAGCTGTGCGGCGGGTCCCAGGCCACGACCTTCTCGGTGACTGAGGCTCCGAAGATCCTCAGCTCCCGTACGGTCCCGACGCCGGGCGGGCCGGGCGTCCGGAGGCTGACGGGTACCCCCGACCAGGACTCCATGGCATTCAGGTCGGCGATCTGCGCCCAGACCGTCTCGGGCGGGGCGGCGATCCTGACCTCCGCGACGGCATACGGCATGCTCGGCGCGAACCCGCTCAGCCGGTCGGCCCACGCCCGCGGTCGCAGCATCTCGACGTCGAAGCCATCGTCGTCGTCGACGTACATCACCTTGGCCGCTCCGACGTCGAGGGGAGTTCCGTGCGCCGTCCAGCCCGCGTCCTGCGCGCGCGCGAACCAGCGGTCGAACAGTGGCGTCTCACGGAAGCCGACGGCGAAGTTCATGTAGCCGAGGTCCGAGAGCCTGTGTCCCTCCGGCCACGGTCGGCCCGCCGGCCGCTCGTAGCGCACGACTTCGAGCGCCACCCCGCCTCCGCGCAGGACCGCGGCCCGGCGCTCGGCGCCCTCCATGTCCCAGAGGCGCTCGTGCTCGGGCGCGTGGAGGAGAACGTCCTCGCGCACGAGGCCGAGGCCGCGCTCGGCGCGTTCGCAGAAGCTCTCCACGTCGGGGACCGACACGGTCACGGCGCGCACGGTTGCGTCAAGGTCAGGGCGCTCGAGCGGCGGTGCGAGCCCGTCCAGCGGGTCGCGCTCGTACAGCTCGACGAGGTTCCCGTCCGGGTCGGGTACGCAGACGCGGCGCCTGCCGCCTGTGCCTTCCACTGCTGTGCAGGGGGCGGAGCCGAGCGCGGCGAGCCGCACGAGCGCCGCATCGAGGTCGCGCACGTGCACGCCGATCGTCGTGTAGCCCCAGTCGGCCGGCGTCCAGTCCGTTCGCCGCGGCCGCGAGCGCGGCCTGAGGTATTGGAAGATCTCGACCTGGAAGAAGCCTTGGCGGTCGAGCGCCCAGAAGGCGTGGAACAGTGGGCTCCGGACCGCCTGAACACGCTCGGCAGGCGGGCCGAAGAAGACGGTGCGCCCGGCCGGCAGCATACCCAGGCCCTCGGTGTACCAGCGCGCCGTGCGCGCGCCGTCGCGAGCGACGATGCAGACCTGGTTGATCGGGGTGGATGCTACGACGCTCATGCCTGGGTAGGGCCCCTCGCGCGCGAGCCAGGCCTCTGTGAGTCTCGGTCATCCCGGGCCAGGCTCTCAACCTAGCGCGTCTGCCCCTTACGCGGGCCCTCTGCGCGTGGGGCCGCGCGTCGTGCAGCCGTCGTTGCACGACGTGCCCGCTGATGCGAACATGTGTTCGATTCGATGATCATCTGCGTTCTCCTTCCGCGTTTCGAGCTTGCCATCGCAGTAGGCGGTCGCGCTGCGCTTGCTCAGGGGCCTATGGCGCTCGCGCCGGAGCCCGGCCGCGAGCAGCAGGTCGGCGAGGTTTCGAGCGCTGCCGAGTCGCTCGGCGTCCATCCGGGGATGCGGCTGGGGGAGGCGCTGGCGCGCGCCCCGTTGCTGGCGCTGATCCCGCCCGACCCGGTCGGCGTCGCAGATGCCTGGGAGAAGGTGCTCGGGCGACTGGAGGCCGTCGGCGCGGCTGTCGAGAGCGAGCGGGCCGGATCGGCGTGCTTCGAGGCGCGCGGACTGCGGCGCCTGCACGGCGGTTCGCTGGACGGCACCGTCGACGCCGTCCGCGCTGCGCTGCGTCTGCCTGCGCGGATCGGGGCCGGGCCATCGCGGTTCTGCGCGCTGGCCGCAGCCGGCCGGGCGCGCACTCGGCGTGCGCTGCTGGTGAGCGGCGCGGAGGACCTGCGCGGTGAGCCGGTGGCGCTGCTGCGCCGCCGGCCGGAGGTCGCGCATCTGCCCGCTGAGCTGGAGCAGCTGGGGATCATGACGCTCGGCGGGCTTGCGGCCCTGCCGCGCGGCGATGTCGCCGATCGCTTCGGCCCGGCCGGCCTGCTGGCACACGATCTCGCACATGGCCTGGACACGCCGCTGCGCCCGCGTGTCCCCGGCGAGCTGCTCGAGGAGACGCTGGAGCTGGAGGAGTCGGTCTCAGGCGCTCAGCTCGAGCGTGCGCTCGAGCTGCTCGTCGATCGCCTGCTCGCTCGCAGAGAGCGTCGTGGGCGCACGCTGCGCGCAGCCGTGCTCGCGGCGACGCTCGTGGAGGGCGGCACTTGGCGTGAGCGCGTCGTCTTCCGGGAACCGCTCGCCGATTCGCTGCGGATGCGGCTCGCGCTCACCCAGCGCCTGCAGCTGCTGCCCGCGCCGGCGCAGACGCTGCGCCTGACGGCCGAGCGCTTCGGACCTCCGCACGCGGGCGCGCGTGCACTGTTCGAGGACAAGGCCGCGGAGCGCGCCGGGCGTCTGCGTGAGGCGGTGCGACAGGTGCGCGCCGCCGCCGGTCCCGAGGCCGCGCTGCGCGTGCTGGCCGTGGACCCCGACTCGCGTGTCCCCGAGCGACGTGCGGTGCTGGCGCCGTTCGAGCGATGACGCCCGGCGCGCGTCGTGTCGGAGTGCCGCAGCCCACCCGGGTGGACGCGGGCCGCGGCGGGCGGCCACTCGGGGTCGACGGCCATGAGGTCGTCGGCGTTCGCGAGTCGTGGCTCGTCGAGGACCGCTGGTGGACGGCCCATCCGCTGCGCCGCCGTTACTGGGAGGTGGTGACGGTCGACGGCCGCGATCTGATCGTGTTCCGCGACCTCGTCGCCGGCGCGTGGTTTCGTCACCGCTGACGCGCTTGCGTGACCCTTCCGCCGTTGTCCCGTGACGCGCGCAGCGGCAGGTTGGCCGGATGCGCGCGCAGGCCGGGCAGTCGACGCTGGAGTACGCCGCGCTGCTGTTGCTCGCAGTCGCCGTGCTCGCCGCCGGAGCACTGCTGGTCTCCGGTGGGGGGATCGCCGAGGCCGTCGTCGCGCAGATGCAGCGCGCGATCTGCCTCGTGCGCGGAGGCGACTGCGGTGAGCGGGCGAGAGCGCCGTGCGTGACGCGCTCGCAGTCCGCGTCCACGCAGGCGAGCGTGCGCATAGCGGTCGTCAAGCTGGCGGGCGGCAGCACTCGACTGCGCGAGAGTCGCTCCGACGGCAGCGTCCTCGTGACGCTCGTCTCGCAGGCGGGAGCCGGCCTGCAGGCGGCTGTCGGAGCGCGCCTCGGCATCGGCGGTCTGTCGCTCGGCGGCTCGGTCGGTGGAACGGTCGAGGGACGGATCGGACGCGGGCGCGTGTGGCGTCTTCGCAGCGACGCCGAGGCCGACGCGCTCGTGCGCTCGCTGGCGGCACAGGCGGCGCGATCAGCTCCGCGGGTGTCAGGGATAGCGCTGCGCGGCATGCATGCTCGCGGGCGACCACGCGAGCCCGACGAGACCTTCGGTGAGCACGGGCTCGCGAGCAGCGTGAGCGCCCGTCTCGGCCGCGTCGGGATCGCGCTCGAGGCCGAGGACCTGCTCGGATCGCGACTCGACCGGGTCAGCGGTGTGCGAACGATGACGCTCCGTCGCCGCAACGAGCTCTCGGCGAGCGTCGCCACCCTGGGGGCAGGGGCAGAGGCGGCGGCGTCGTCACGGCGAGCGCTACGCGCTCACGGTCGACGCCGCCGGACGCCCGCTCGAGCTGGTCGTCGTCGAGGCGCTGGGCGTGCAGGGCGGTACGGACCTGCCCTTGCCGCTGCGCGCTGCGCTGCACGGTGACAGCGCGCGCTCGCGAAGCGGGCGGCTGGCGGTGCTCGAGCGCCGGCTCGACCTGACCGAACCCGCGAACCTCGCGGCGTCCGCTGCGTTCGTGCGCGCCCTGCGCCGGCCGCGCCTGCGGGCCGGTGACGCGGTAGCCGTCTCGCGCGCGCTGCGAGAGCGGCTCGATGTCGCGGGCAGCGCCCGCGCGCTCGCCTACGAGATCGAGACGCGCCGCCGCGGCGCCCACGCCGAGGCATCGCTCGGCATCGGCATCGGCGGCGCAGGGAGCAGGGTGACGGAGTCGCTGCGGCTGGTGGCGGCAGGCACGCGTGAGGCGGGCGGCCCGTGGCGTGAGCGCGGCGACTGTCTGCCCGCGGCGCAGGCGTCGTGAGCGCGGCACCCGGTCCGTCCCCTGGTCATGCGAACATATGTTCGTGTCGTCCTACGTCGAGCTCCACTGCCACTCGGCCTTCTCGTTCCTCGACGGGGCGTCGCTGCCCGGAGGAGCTCGTGGCGGCGGCTCTCGAGCGCGGTCACACGACGCTCGCGCTCACCGACCACGACGCGGTCTGCGGCTCGATGGAGTTCGCGCAGGCCGCGAAGGCGCCTGGGGCTGCGTGCGATCCACGGGGCGGAGGTGACGCTTCCGCGACGACGGTGCGCCGCGCGAGGGCGAGCACCGCCATCTGACTCTGCTCGTGCGCGACGCGCGCGGCTGGGCGAACCTCTGCCGTCTGCTCACCCGCGCGCATGCGCACACGCGTGAGGCGGCGCGCCGCACGCTGCGGACGCGCCGAGCGTCACGCTCGCGGATGTCGAGGAGCACGCCGAGGGGCTCGTCTGCCTGAGCGGCTGCGCGCGCCAGGGGCGTGCGCGACGAGCCGACGATGCGCCGGCTGCTGGCGGCGTTCGGGCGCGACGCCTTCCGCGTCGAGCTGCAGCGCCCGTTCGCCCGCCACGACCGCGCGCTGAACCGCGGGCTCGCGGCGCTCGCCGCAGCGCCTTGGCGTCACCTGCGTGGCGACCGGCAACGTCCACGCGCACACACCGCTGCGCGCGCGGCTGCAGGACGCGTTCGTCGCGGTGCGCGAGCACGCGACGCTCGACGCCTCCGAGCCGCTGCGGCGCGGCAACCACGCGCACGTGCTCGCGACGCCCGCAGGCGATGGCCGCGCGCTTCGAGGACCATCCCGACGCGGTCGCCGAGACCGCGCGGCTCGCCGAGACGCTGACGCTTCGACCTCGACCAGGACCTCGGCTACCGCTACCCGGGCGCCGAGGACGAGAGCGCAGGCCGCGACGCTCGCGCAGGCCTGCCGCGCGAGCTTCGACGGCCGCTACCCGCCCGGCCACCGCCTGCGCGACGAGGCCGCCGCGCGCCTGCACGAGGAGCTGCGCGCTGATCGACGCGCCTCGGGCTGTCGGGCTTCTTCCTCCTGCACCGCGACATGCTCGAGCTCGCGCGCGAGGTGGCGGTGGAGGTGCGCGGGCCCGGCACCGTGCGCGCGCTGCTGCCGCCGGGGCGCGGGCGCGGGTCCTCGGTCTCGTCGATCGTCTGCTACCTCACCGGCCTCTCGCACGTCGACCCGATCGCCAACAAGCTCTTCCTCGGGCGCTTCCTCAACGAGGAGATCACGGCGCTGCCGGACATCGACCTCGACTTCCCGCGTGACGTGCGCGAGCGGCTGATCCCGCGCGTGCACGAGCGCTACGGACGCGACCGCTCAGCGCTCGTGGCGGCGTTCCCGACCTACCGCGCGCGCGGCGCCATCCGCGAACTGGGCAAGGCGCTCGGCCTGCCGCCGGGGGAGATCGAGCGCGTCGCGCGCGGTTCCGAGGGCTGGTCAGCACGTGCGGTCGACAAGGACATCGAGTCCGCGCTCGGAGCGGACCGCCTTGCTGACGCCACGCCCAGCCGCTGGAGCCACCTGGCGCAGCTGGCGAGCGAGGCATACGGACTGCCGCGTCACCTCTCCCAGCACTCCGGCGGGATGATCGTCGCGACGCGCCCGCTCGTCGACTGCTGCCCCGTCGTCCCGGCGGCGATGGAGGGGCGCCAGATGGTCATGTGGGACAAGGACTCCTGCTCGGACGCGGGCTTCCTGAAGATCGACCTGCTCGGGCTCGGGATGCTCTCCGCCGTCGAGCGCTGCGTCGAGCAGATCGCCGCGCGCCGCGACGAGCGGATCGACCTCTCGCGGATCCCCTACGACGACCCCGAGGTCTACGAGGCGATCCAGAACGCCGAGACGACCGGCGTCTTCCAGATCGAGAGTCGCGCGCAGATGGCCTCGCTGCTGCGCACGCGGCCCGAGAACCTCGACGACATCACGATCCAGGTCGCGATCGTGCGCCCCGGCCCGATCCAGGGCGGTGCCGTCAACCCCTACATCGAGCGCCGCCAGCGCCTGCGCGCCGACCCCGACCTACCAGGTGCCCTACGACCACCCGTCGCTCGAGCCGGTCCTGCGCGACACGCTCGGCACGATCATCTTCCAGGACCAGGTGATCGAGGTCGCGATGGCCTTCGCGGGCTTCTCGCCGGGCGAGGCGGAGGGGCTGCGGCGCGCGATGAGCCGCAAGCGCTCCGCCGCGGCGATCGAGGCCCACCACCAGTGCTTCGTCGAGGGCGCGATCGCGCGCTGGGACGACGTCGACGAGGAGCTCGCCGAGCGCGTCTTCACGATGATCGTCGGCTTCTCCGGCTTCGGCTTCCCGAAGGCGCACGGCGCCGCCTTCGGCCTGCTCGCCTACCAGTCGACCTGGCTGCGCGTGCACTACGGCCCGGAGTTCCTCGCCGCGCTGCTCGACGAGCAGCCGATGGGCTTCTACCCGCCCGACGCGCTCGTCCACGAGGCGCAGCGCCGCGGCATCCCGGTCGCGCCACCCGACGTCAACGCGAGCGCGGTCGGCGCAGCCGTCACCGCGCAGGGGGCCGTCCGGCTCGGCCTGGGCCACGTGCTCGGCGTGCGCGAGGACGAGGTCGCCGCGCTCGTCGCCGAGCGCGAGGCCGGCGGTCCCTTCCGCTCGCTCGAGGAGCTCGCCTCACGTGCGGGCGCGGGGCGGCCGGCGCTGCTCGGCGCAGCTCGCGCCTGGTGCCGGCGCTGCGTGCCGACGCGCCTCGCTCGCCGGCGAGCCGCCGTCGATGCGACCGCTACGCGCCGCACGGCGAGGCCGCTCGTGGCGCCTTGGCGTCGCCGCGCCGCCCGTGGCCCGCGGGCGGCGTCGCGGCACGCAGCTCGCGCTGCCGCTCGAGCTGCCCGCGGCGCCGCGGCTGGCGGCGCTCGGTGACTGGGATGCGATGCTCGCCGACTACGCGACGACGGGCTTACGACGGCGGCGCACCCGATCGCGCTGCTGCGCGATGGGCTCGCTGAGCGCGGGGCGGTTCCGAGCGGCGATCTCGGCCGACTGCCCACGGCGTGCGGGTGCGGGTCGGCGGGCTGGTCGTCGCGCGCCAGCGCCCGGGTACGGCGAGCGGCGTCGTCTTCATGCTGCTCGAGGACGAGTTCGGGACGATCAACCTGATCGTCCCGCCGCCCGTCTACGAGCGCCACCGACTGGTCGTCCGCACGGAGCCGCTCGTCGTCGCCGAGGGAAAGCTCGAGCGCTTCGCCTCAGGCGGCGGTGCCGTCAACGTCCTCGTCCGAAAGCTCACCGCGCTGGAGGCGCCGGGGGCCGCGGTCGCACATGTCCGGGAGATGACTCCGCCGGACGAGCGCGACAGTGAGTGGAGGCAGCGCGAAGCGGACGACGCACAAGCTGTCGGCGCCGGTTTCCGTGCGGTGGCGCCGCCCGTGATGTCGTTCGCCCAGGGCAGAAGACGCTGAGCGCAGCACCACACACACACGCCTCAAGCGCCCATCCATCGGTCGCTGAGCCTCCGCCGAACACGCATTCCGCGGGCTCCGCCGTGTAGGCTGCCGCGCCGATGGTCGCCGTCACCGCACTGGTACTCGTCTTCGTCGCGATCGGCCTCGGCGTCGTCGCAGCGGCGTTCGCCGGACACCGCGCGCCCGGCGACGCCCCGCCCTCGCGGGGTGCCAACCGTCTGATCTATGCGGGCATCACGATCGTCATCCTTGCGCTCGGCATTGGGATTCCGGTGATCCTCGCCGTCAACAACGCCGACAATGCGGAGACGCGAGCGATCGGCGGCGTCGACCTGACCGCCAAGCAGGCCGATGGACGTGAGCTGTTCGCCGCAAGCTGCTCGAACTGCCACACGCTGCGCGCCTCGAACGCGGTCGGCAAGATCGGCCCCAACCTCGACGTGCTCAGGCCGCCGGCGGGGCTCGTCGAGAACGCGATACTGATCGGCCGGGCGCAGGGCAACGGCAACATGCCCGCCGGCCTGCTCACCGGCGAGGACGCCAAGGACGTTTCGGACTACGTCGCCGCCGTCGCCGGCCGCTAGCTCGGCGAGCTGCGAGAGCGCCGATCGGCGCCGTCGCGACGGCCCCAAGTCGACGGCGGCACCCCGCAGGATCGCGTGCAAGTTGGCCGTTTGCACGGGTTCTTGCCGTGGGCGGACGGCCGTCCCGGATTAGATGTCGCTAGGATCCTGCCTCAGATCAAACCGCTGAGTTCCCAGCGTGCGCCCGTGAACACACGCGGAGCGGCGCCGGGAAGCGGGGGACCCAATGCCTTTGGGGCGAATCGCCGGTGAATCCGGCGTAGCGCTGCTCTTTCTGCGCGAGCCCGTCAGCTAACCCCGTAAGCCGACGGAAGAGGATCGAAGCCCCGTGTCCAAGAGCGAGGCCCGCGCATGGTGGGCCGATGTCGAACACCTCCGCGCGCAGAGCGACGCGAGCGCCGGCGAGCCTTCAACGCGCCCGCGCCCTGAGGCCGTCGCAGCGCCCCCGGCGCGGCGAACCGTGCTGATCACGGGCCGCGGCGCCCCGGCGGCGGTGCCGGTGCCGCGCGCGCTTGTCGACGCGGAGCGGCGCCGCCCGGCGCGCAGCGCGGAGGTTCGCAACGCCGGCCGCCCGGACCGCGTCGCGATGTGGGCGGTCCTGCTCGGGTTCGCGCTGGTCCTGATCGCAGCGACCAGCGCCCAGGCCGCCACGCGCCTCGGCGATCGCACGCTTCACGTCCCGATGAAGGGCCGCGATGTCCGCCAGCTGCAGAGTCAGCTGAAGGATCGCGGGCTGCTGCCGGCGTCCGCGACGGCGCTGTACGGCCCGCTGACCCGGACTGCGGTCCGCCGCTACCAGCGCTCCCGCTGTCTTCCGGTCGACGGCATCGCCGGGCCCGCGACGATCGCGGCGCTGCGCAGCAGGGCGCCGCGCTGCGAGTCGTCCACTCGCGCGGGCTCAGGTGGGGCACGCTCGCGGTCGAACCTGCGCAGTCGTGTCGTCACCTGGTACGGGCCCGGCATGTACGGACGCCGCACCGCCTGCGGCGACAAGCTCACGAGCCGACTGCTCGGCGTCGCCCACAGGACGTTGCCGTGCGGGACCCGCGTGCGCTTCGTTCACGGGGGCCGCGACGTCGTCGCCCGCGTGGTCGATCGCGGCCCGCACGTCGCGGGCGTCCACTACGACCTGACCTGGGCTGCCGCGCGTCGCCTCGGAGTACTCGCCGCGGGCCGCGCCGCGGTTCGCGCCTCGCGCTGAGCGCCACCACACCCGGGGCCGACCCTGCGACGCGCGGACCTGGCGCGCCGGCGCTCAACCGACCGTCCGGTGGCGAGGTCTGACGACGCTGAGGGCTTGAATCCCGCCATGCGCCCGATACACTTACCTGCCGTAAGTCGGTTGCACGGATGAACAAGCTCGGCACGACGCCCCCGACCCCTTCCGAGGCACGCAGATGACAGCGATCAGCCGCTTCCCCATCCACGACGAGCTCAGCGCTCCTGAGGGCTCGGTGCCCGTGTTGCGCGGAGCGATCGCGACGGCCGGACAGCTTCCGAACTTCTTGGGCGTGCTGGCCGGTTCGCCGGCGGCACTGCGCGGCTACGCGCGGTTCCGCTCCGAGCTTCGGCAGGGCAGCCTCGACGCCGCCACGCTCGAACGCATCTCGCTCGCCGTCGCCGACCACCACGGGTCCGAGCCGGGCATCGCGACGCATACGCGCTCGGCGCGGCTTGCCGGGCTTCGGCTCGACGAGATCGCCGCCGCGCGCAAGTTCGAGTCACGAGATGAGCGCGAGGCGATGCTGCTGCGTTTCCTGAGGTCCCTCGTCGAGGAGCAGGGCAGGCCCCCTGCACACCTGCACGAGGAGGCCCGTGAGGCGGGCTGGACCGACGAGCAACTGCTCGAGGCGATCGCATTCGTCGCGCTGGAGACGTTCACGGCGATGATCAACGTCGCCGGCGAGGTACCGGTCGACGGCTCGAGCGAACAGGGCCGACTGATGGCGGCGTGACGAGCGGACCGCTCAGGATGCCGACCGCCCCGACGTGGCCGGCCGGGATAGGGTTCGCCCGATGATGAGCCCCGAGCCTCAGCAGCCGCCGGTGGGCTCCGGAAGTGCCTGCTGTCCGCTGTACCACGAGGCCGTGGAGCTGATCGGCCGCCGCTGGACCGGGGCGATCGTCGCCGTGCTGCTGGACCGGGAAGCGCTGCGCTTCTCCGAGGTCGCGGCCGCCGTGCCGCAGCTCTCGGACCGGCTGCTCTCGGAGCGGATGAAGGAGCTTGAGGCGCGCGGGCTGGTCGAGCGTGAGGTCGACGAGGGACCTCCCGTGCGTGTCCTCTACAGGCTCACGGACATGGGCCGCGCGCTCGCGCCGACGATCGACGAGCTGCACTCGTGGGCGCGCGACTGGCTCGCCCACATCTGAGTCCGCGCGCACGACAGCCGCCCCCGCGGTCAGCGGCCGCATGCTGTCGCAGCCCCACTGAGGTGGAGTCGAACATCATCTAGGCTGAGCCGATGCCCGAGCCGAAGCCGACCACGGCGGCCGACGTCAAGGCGCTCTGCGAGGAGCGCAGCATTCGCTTCATCCGTCTGTGGTTCACGGACATCCTCGGCCAGCTGAAGTCGTTCAGCATCGGCCGCGACGAGCTGGACGACGCCTTCGATGGGGGCATGGGCTTCGACGGCTCATCGATCACCGGGTTCAACGCGATCGAGGAGTCGGACATGATCGCGATGCCCGACGCGGCGACTTTCGCAGTACTGCCCTGGCGCCCCGAGGAGCAGGGCGTCGGAAGGCATGTTCTGCGACGTGCTCACACCCGAGCGCACGCCCTACGAGGGAGATCCGCGCCACGTGCTGCGGCGCGCACTTGAGCGAGCGCAGTCGATGGGGTTCGACACGTTCAACGTCGGGCCCGAGCTCGAGTACTTCCTGTTCAAGGATCAGCACGGGACCGAGGTGCTGGACGAGCGGCGGCTACTTCGACCTCACGACGCTCGACGCCGGGTCCGATGTCCGGCGCGACACGGTGCTCGCGCTCGAACGGCTCGGCATCCACGTCGAGTACAGCCATCACGAGGTCGGTCCCAGCCAGCACGAGGTCGACATGCGCTACGCGGACGCGCTCAAGATGGCCGACGACTGCATGACCTACCGCATCACGGTGAAGGAATACGCGATGAAGTACGGCTGGCACGCGACGTTCATGCCCAAGCCGCTGTTCGGCGAGAACGGCTCGGGGATGCACACGCACCAGTCGCTCTTCAAGGACGGCGCCAACGCGTTCTTCGACGCCGATGACACCTACTTCCTGAGCGACGTCGGCAAGGCCTTCATCGCCGGGCAGCTGCGCCACGCGCGTGAGCTCAGCCTGATATTCGCGCAGTGGGTCAACTCCTACAAGCGGCTCGTGCCCGGCTACGAGGCACCTGTCTACGTCGCCTGGTCACGGCGCAACCGCTCGGCGCTCGTCCGCGTCCCGCTGTACCACCCGGGCCGCGAGAAGGCGACGCGAATGGAGCTGCGCTGTCCTGATCCGGCATGCAATCCGTATCTGACATTCGCAACGCTGCTGCACGCAGGCCTCGAGGGGATCGAGAAGGGCTACGAGCTGCCCGAGCCGATGGAGCAGAACCTCTACCACCTGAGCGCCGACGAGCGCCGCCGCCTGGGGATCGAGCAGCTTCCCGAGACGCTCGGCGAGGCGATCGAGCTGACCTCGGAGTCCGAGCTCGTGCTGCGGGCGCTCGGGGAGCACATGTTCAACCGCCTGCATCGAGATCAAGCGGCAGGAGTGGGAGGACTACCGCGTGCAGGTCACGCAGTGGGAACTTGACCGCTACCTGCCGGTTCTCTGACCCCGTGCGTGCCGGCCGCTGCGCCGGTTGCTAGCGGCGGAACGTCTTGAAGACCGTCGTCGTCGAGGTGACGCGCGGCCTGGTCTTGCTGCTGTACTTGCGCCTGTAGTCGACCTGGACGAGCCATCTGCCCGTCCGCACCTTCTTGGCGGGGATTCCCGGGGCCCGCTTCTTGAGCGTTCCGCATGAGGTCTTCGGAATGCCGAAGCGGTAGTTCGCGTAGGTCCGGCCCCCGCGACGGAAGTGACCGTAGATCGGCTTGCCGGGCCGCTGCATGAAGCCGCTGAACTTCCAGGTCCGCTTCGAGCGCGGCGACTTCACGCCGCCGCTCGTCGCGAAGGTCAGGTTCGCGACCTTGAAGGAGACGCTGGCCGCATCGCGGGTCGTCTGATCGGTCGCGGTCAGCGTGAACTTCTTGTAGCCGGGGGCGATGAACGATCCGAGGCTGGGCGCCTTGAGCGCCGTCGAGAAGAGCCCGGCGCCGTCAGCCGGAGTCGACGCGAACATCTGCGGGCCCTCGACGAAGATCGGGTTGCCTGGCCCGAAGCCCATCCCGGCCACGGCGATGTCGCTGCCCGCCACGTAGCACTGTGCGTTCGTGGCGAGCTGGGCCGCGGTTGCCGAACTCGCCGGAACAAGCGCGAGCACGAGCGCGCATGGAAGGGCGCGATGGATCATCACGGCCGCTGAGGCTACCGGCGGCACCGGAGGTCAACCGGCGATTCGTCCAGGCTCGCGCTGACGTCAGCCGACGCCGGCCGGCTCTGGCAGCCGGTCCGTCTCCTCGCTCTCCTCCGCGAGCGGCGCGATCTCACCGGCCTCGCCCTCATGCGCCAGTCGCGAGGGCCACCAGATCTTCGGGCCGATGTCGAGCGCCAGGGCGGGCACCAGCGTCGAGCGGACGAGGAACGTGTCGAGCAGCACGCCGAACGCGATCGCAAAGCCGATCTCGGTGAGGAATACGAGCGGCAGCAGCGCGAGGATCATGAACGTGCCCGCGAGCACGATCCCGGCCGACGTGATCACACCGCCGGTCACAGCCAGTCCACGCACCACTCCTCGCCGCGTGCCGTAGCTGAGCGCCTCCTCGCGCACTCGGGCCATCAGGAAGATGTTGAAGTCGATGCCGAGCGCGACGAGGAAGACGAAGGCGAAGAGCGGCAGGCTCGGGTCGCTGCCCGGGAACCCGAAGGCGACGTCGTAGACCACCGCGCTCACCCCGAGCGCAGCGGCGAACGACAGGATCACGCTCGCGATCAGCAGCAGTGGCGCTGCGATCGCTCGCAGCAGCACCATGAGGATCAGGAAGACGACGGCGAGCACCAGCGGGATGATCTTGCGGTTGTCGCGCTCGGATGCCGCGCGCAGGTCGCGCTCGATCGCCGTGGCGCCGCCGACCAGCGTCGACTCGCCGCCGGCGCTCTTGGCGGCGCGGCGGATCTCGGGGATCAGGTCGTATGCGGCGGTGGTGTAGGGGTCGCGCTCGAGCGTCGCCTGCAGGTACACGCCCGGCGAGCCCTCTGCGACGCGTCTGGTCGACGCCACCCCGGGCAGGTCGGCCACGGCTCGTCGCACCTTCGCGACGTCCTGCCCGGCGGGCACGACGATGTCGGTGGGGGCGTTGGCGCCGCCCGGAAAGGCCTTGCCGAGCAGCGCCTGGCCCTCGACGGCCTCGACGGAGTCGCGGAACTGGTTGCTCTGGGTCAGGCCGGTGCTGAAGCTGGCCAGTCCGGCCGTCATCACCAGCAGGACGACTGCGCTGCCGATCCAGATCGGGCGCGGGCGGCGCGCGATCGCGTCGCCCCAGCGTCGCCAGCCGCCGTGCATCACGTCGGTGCCGCTGTCACCGACGTGCGGAATCCGCGGCCAGAACGCCCTGCGGCCGGTGATCGCGAGCAGCGCCGGGAGCAGCGTGAGCATCGAGACCATCGCGATGGCGATGCCGAGAGCACCGATCGGGCCGAGGCCCGCCGTGCCGTTGACCTCGGCGATCGACAGGCAGATGAGCGCCAGCATCACCGTGAGGCCTGAGGCGATGATCGCCGGCCCGGTCGCCGCCAGCGCGGTGGCGAGCGCCGAGTGCTTGTCGGGTTCTCGGCGCAGTTCCTCGCGATACCGCGAGACCAGCAGCAGGCCGTAGTCGGTTCCGGCTCCCAGCACGAGCAGCGACAGGATCGACGACGACTGGCCGTTCACGGTCACGCCGGCCTCGGTCAGCGCGTAGCCGACCGCGCGACTGGTGAGTTCCGCGGCACCGACGGCGAAGAGTGGGATCCAGATGAAGACCGGGCTGCGGTAGATCAGAGCGAGCAGGATCAGCAGCAGGATCACCGCGGCGAGCAGCAGGGTGCCGTTGATGCTCTCGAACACCTCGATCGCGTCGGCCGAGTAGCCGGCTGAGCCCGTGACCCTGACCTGGAGACCGCCGCGGTCGCCGCTGACCCTGCCGCGGACCTCCTCCACCGGACCGCGAATCGTCTCCGCCTCGCCGTCGGTGGCGATGTCCGCGAGGACGATCGCCGAGCTGCCGTCGGGGCTGATCTGCGGCCTGGAGAAGTCCCCGGTCGCCGGGAGCGAAAGCGCCTGCAGCTCGGCCCGATCCGCGGCGATCCTCGCGCGGTCGGCCTTCGTCAGCCCGCCGTCGCGGCGATAGACGATCACCATCGTCACGTTCTCGGCGCCCTGGATCTCCTCGGTCGCGTCGAGCGCCTTCGTCGACTCGGCGTCGCCGGGCAGGTAGGAGGCCGAGTCGTTGCGTTCAGCGTCTGCGAACTTCGCCGGAAGCTGTGCAGCCGACGTTCCGAACAGCGCGAGCAGCCACACCGCCAGCACAACCCACTTGGCACGGTGGCCCGAAGGGATCTTGAGGAGCTTGGAGATGATGACGAACGCCTTTCGTCGATCGGTCATTGCGCCGTGGCCCCGCGGCGCAGCACAAGGCGGCCCAGGTTAGTGGCCGTTCCGCAGCCTCCCCGGCTCGTGTGCGCCCTCTCACACGAGTCGCACGCAGGCGCCCGCAGATGCTCCGAAGACGTGCCGCCGCGACCGGCGACGTAGGTTTGTCTCCGTATGCGTGACAAACCTCCATCGCGGTTGAGACGCGCGGCGCCCGCGCGATCGGCGACGTAGGTTTGTCTCCGTATGCGTGACAAACCTCCATCGCTGCGCGTGGCGTGGCGTGTGCGGCGCTGCGGGGACCGGTCAGGCGAGCAGCGCGGCGAGCTCGTCGGGATCGGTCACCGGCGCCTGGCACGCGAATCGCTCGCATACGTAGGCGGCCGCGCGTCCCTCGACGGGGCTCCGCGCCTCGAGCAGGGGAACACGCGTGGGTGCCTCCTCGGCCTCTGCCGCGACCCGGCGCCCGGCGAGCACGGTTCGCGCGCGCAGTCCCGAGCGCACGACGCGCTCGAGTGGCCTCAGGTCCTCACCCACGAGTGCGATCTCCCGCGCCGGTCCGAGGTGCAGGTCGATCGCCTGAAGCGTGTGCCCGAATGCGCCGGCGTGGCGCGCGACGATCGGGTGGAGCAGTCGCAGGTGCCCGAGCGCGGCCTCCTCGTAGCGGCGCTCTCCCGTCAACAGGCTGAGGCGCAGCAGGCCGAGGGCGGCGCTCGCGCCGCCTGACGGGATCGGCTGATCCTCGAGTTCCTTGCGGCGCGCCAGCAGCTGTTGCCCGTCGGTCGCCGTGGAGAAGAAGCCTCCGTGCTCTGCGTCGGCGAACAGCGCCATCAGGTCGTCGGCGATCGCCGACGCGGCCTCGAACCACTGCTCGTCGAAGGTCGCCTCGTAGAGCGTGACCAGGGCTTCGACCAGGAAGGCATGGTCCTCCAGGAACGCCGGCTGCTTCGCTCGCCCCTCGTTGTAGGTGCGCAGCAGTCGCCCGTCCGGACTGCGCAGCCTCTCGAGCAGGAAGGTCGCAGTATCGCTTGCCGCGTCCAGGTAGTCATCGCGCTCGAGCGCGGCCCCGGCCTCGGCGAGCGCGCCGACCAGAAGCGCGTTCCAGCTCGTTATTCGCTTGTCGTCGGTGCCCGGCCGGACCCGCCGTGCGCGGACCTCGAGCAGTCGCGCCCTGATCCGGGCGCGAGTCTCGGCGTCGGGCTCAGGGCCGCGCGACTCGAGCACGTTCGAGCCCTCCGGGCCCTCGTGGAAGTTGCCCTCGTCGCTCGCCCCGAGCCAGTCGAGCGCGGCCTCGGAGTCGGGGCCGAGTGCGCTGACGAGCTCCGCCACGGTCCATACGTAGAACTTGCCCTCGATGCCCTCGCTGTCGGCGTCGAGCGCGCTGAAGAAGCCTCCATCCGGCGCGCGCATCTCGCGCAGCGCCCAGTCGAGCGTCTCCTCGCAGGTGCGCCTGAGCAGCCTGTCGCCGCTTGCCAGCCAGCCGTGCAGGTACGCGCGCGCGAGCAGGGCGTTGTCGTAGAGCATCTTCTCGAAGTGCGGGACGGTCCAGGCCGCGTCGACGCTGTAGCGCGCGAAGCCGCCCCCGACCTGGTCGTTGATCCCGCCTGAGGCCATCGACCGCAGTGACTGCAGGCTCATCGCCAGCTCGCCCCGCGCCAGCAGCAACTCGATCGTGCTCGCGGCGGGGAACTTCGGCGCGCGGCCCCAGCCGCCGTTGACGGCGTCGAACGAGGAGCGCAGCGTGGCGAGCGCCTCGTCGAGCAGCTCGGGTTCGATCGGGTCGGGGCTCGGTCGCAGGAGGGCACCACCCTGAAGGCGCTCAGCGACGCCCGCCGCGTCGTCGCGGATCTCGTCGCGGCGCTTCTCCCAGGCGTCGGAGACGGCCAGCAGGATCTGGCGCCAGGACGGGCGTCCATGTCCGGGAGCAGGCGGGAAGTAGGTGCCGCCGTAGAAGGGGGCCTGAGCGGGCGTGAGGAAGACGTTCAGCGGCCAGCCGCCCTGGCCGGTCATCGCCTGGACCGCCTCCATGTAGAGGGCATCGACATCCGGGCGCTCCTCGCGGTCGACCTTGACGCAGACGAAGTGCTCGTTCATGAGCGCTGCGATCTCGGCGTCCTCGAAGCTCTCGCGCTCCATGACGTGGCACCAGTGGCAGGCGGAATAGCCGATCGAGACGAGCAGCGGCCGATCCTCCTCGCGTGCCCGGCGCAGAGCGTCCTCGCCCCAGGGGACCCAGTCGACGGGGTTGTCGCGGTGCTGGAGCAGGTAGGGCGAGGTCTCGCGGGCGAGTGCGTTGGCCATCACGGCAGGCGCAGCGCCGTGTGGGGGAAGCGTGGCTCGGGCCAGACGGTGCGCGTCCGCTCACCGGCGGCGGACGCGATCACGCTGACACGGCGCCCGCTGAGCGTCCCGGTCACACGGCCCTGCTCATCGATCGAGAGACTCCCGCGCGCCGCACTCGAGCCCCGGACGCGAACCTGCGTGGTCCCGGCGCCGAACGCGTAGTTCCCGGAGACGGTCACGCCCGGAACGTACGACACGTCGCGCAGCGTCGCGAACCGGCCCTCGACGATCGCGACACCGCCGCGCAGTCCGCCGGTGCGTGACCCGGCGGTGACCGGCCGCTGGGCGGCGATCGCGTCCCCGATCAGCTGGCGGCGAACGTCGGCGAGCGTCGCGAGCACCGCCGTGACCGTTCGCGCGGTCTTGGACCGGCCGCTCACGGCGGCGAGGTTCTTCGGTGGCGCCGGGGTCGGCTTGAACGGATTGGCGGCCGGCTCGCACGTGGCGGCCGCGGTGCCGGACGCGAACGCGGCAAGCTCGCGGGCTGCGCAGTCGCCGAGATCGCTGCCGAGCACCGAGTGGCCCGTGTTGGCGACGACGGCGATGCGAGCACCCGGGATCGAGGCGACCGCGTGGCGCGCCTGCTCGGCCGACGTGCGCAGGTCGGCCGAGCCGCTCAGCGCGAGCGTGGGGACCTGTGGCAGCGGTCCGGGCGGAGGCGGCGCCGCGGAGACCGGCCACGCGATGCACAGGTCGAAGACCCCCGATGCCAGGGCGACGCCGCGCCCGAACGGGTGGAGGCTGGTTCGGGGAACCCGCTTGGCGGCGGCGCTCAACTGCTTGCGCCGCGTGCTCGGGCCGGATGTGCGCTTCCACGGGAACGGCGTCTCCTCGCAGCGCGTCGCCGCGAACAGCGTCTCGTTGAACTCCTGCGGCGGCGACTGCAGGCGCTCGCTGCGCGCGACCGCGGTTCCGGTGAGCCCATCGGCGCGGGCGGCCAGGCGCAGGATCGGGGTGCGGTCGCCGCGGAGCATCGCGCGCATCGCGCCGGGCAGCTCAGCTCTCAGCGCTGGGTTGAGGTCGCCGGCGAGCAGGACGCCCCACAGCGCGGCGGCGTCGAGCTGCACGCGAAGGCGCCTGCCGTTCGGGGCCGTGACCGACCCGCGCAGCCGGCGGCGCTCGAGCTTCTGCACGGTGCGCCGCAGGTCGCGTGTCACGTCGCCCGTGGCCTTCGCGCAGGCTCGTGCGGCACACAGCTCGCGCAGCACCCGTCCGGTCGCCCGGAACGCGCGTCGCGCGAACGGGTCCGGGCCGTCGAGCGGCACGACCGAGTCGAGCACCAGCGCCGCGACGCGGTCCGGATGCAGGGCGGCGTAGGCCAGCGCGACCTTCGTGCCGTAGGAGACGCCGTACAGGACGAGGCGCTCGTAGCCGCCCGCCACGCGCAGCGCCTCGATGTCCTGTGCGGTGTCGATGCTCCGGTAACGGCTGCGCGCCGGCCCGAGCTGCCGGGCGCATGCCGCTGCGCTCGAAGCACGCCGCGGCCAGCCGGACACCGAACACGAAAGCGGGCCCGATTCACCCACCCCGCGCTGGTCGAAGACGAGCAGATCGCGCGTTCGCCGCAATGGCTCCAGCACCTCGGCGAACGTCTGCGCGAGCGGCAGCGCCGCCTGCCCGGGTCCGCCCGCCAGCCCGACGACGGCCTCGCCGGCCGGAGCGTTGCCGGCCGGCAGGATCGAGAAGCTCAGGCTCACCGCTCCGCCGAGGCCGCCGGCACGATCGAGAGGTGCGGCGAGCTGCCCGCAGAGGAAGCCGCTCGGCCCGCAGGGAGAAGCGGGGAGCGCGGCGCGCGCGGGGGCGGTGGCGGCAAGCAGGGAGGCGATCGCCACCGTCAACGCGGTCGCGAGCACGACGGTGAGGCGGCGCGCGGCCATCCGGGTTCACGGTAGCGGACGTCCGGGGCCGGTTCGCCGGCAGCAGACGCGCGTTGTTGCCGGTGCCCACGATGCCTGCGAGGATCGGCCTGCCCCCGAGGTCAACCAGGAGAGCCGTGTCCGATCAACGCAGGACGGTCACTTCAGCAGGAGCCCCCGCAGCCATCGGCCCGTACAGCCACGGAGTGGTGTCCGGCGGCCTGCTGTTCTGCTCGGGGCAGATACCGCTCGACCCCGCAAGCGGGGAACTGGTCGGCGGCTCGGTCGCAGATCAGACGCGGCGCTGCATGGAGTCGCTGTCGGCGATCTGCGTCGCCGCGGGCACCGACCTCGGCGCCGCGGCCCGGTGCACCGTCTACCTGACGGACATGGCCGACTTCGCCGCTGTCAACGAGGCCTATGGCGAGTTCTTCGCGGGCGACCCTCCGGCACGCGTCGCCTACGCCGTCGCGGCGCTTCCGAAGGGGGCGGCGATCGAGATCGACGCGGTCGTCGCGATGCCGGGCTAATCCGCCGGGTCGCCGAGCGGCGTCACGTAGGCGCCCGAGATGCCGCCGTCGACCAAGAAGTTCGACGCGGTGATGAAGGAGGACTCGTCGGAGGCCAGGAACAGCACGGCCGCGGCCATCTCCTCGGCACGCGCGAACCGGCCCATCGGCACGTGGACCAGCCGCCGGGCCGCGCGCTCGGGATCCTTGGCGAAGAGCTCGCGCAGCAGCGGCGTGTCGACCGGACCGGGGGAGAGGGCGTTCACGCGCACACCCTGTCGCGCGAACTCGACGCCCATCTCGCGCGACATCGCGAGCACGCCGCCCTTGGATGCCGTGTACGAGATCTGCGAGGTCGCGGCGCCGAGCGTCGCCACGAACGACGCGGTGTTGATGACCGAGCCGCCGCCGCTCGCCAGCAGGTGGGGGATCCCGTGGCGGCAGCAGAGGAAGACCGACTTCAGGTTGACGTCCTGGACGCGCTGCCATGCCTCGAGCCCGGTCGAGAGCACCGAGTCGTCGTCGGTCGGCGAGATGCCGGCGTTGTTGAACAGCACGTGGATCGCGCCGAACTCCTCATGCACGCGCGCGTACATGGCGCGGACGGCCTCGTCGTCGGTGACGTCAACACTCAGCGACAGATCTCCGGGGGCGCCGTCGAGCAGATCGATGCCGGCGACCCGGGCCCCCTCGCGACGGAACGCTTCGACTGTGGCAGCCCCGATACCGCCGCTCGCGCCGGTCACGACGCAGACCTTTCCGTCCAGACGCCCGGCCATGTCAGTCGCCCTCCTGGGTGCGGTAGTAGACGGTCTTGATCTCGGTGTAGGCGTCGAGCGCGTGCGGCCCGAGCTCACGGCCGTAGCCGCTCTGCTTGAAGCCGCCGAATGGCGTGTTGACGCGAACCGAGCTGTTGGAGTTGATCGAGAGGTTGCCCGACTCGAGGGCCCGTGCGACGCGCAGCGCCTTCGCGCCGTCGCGCGTCCACACCGAACCCGAGAGCCCGTAGATCGAGTCGTTGGCGATCCGGACCGCCTCGGCCTCGCTGTCGAACGGGAGTACGCAGGCGACCGGCCCGAAGATCTCCTCGGTCACCGCTCGCGACGACGGGGCCACGGGAAAGAGCACGGTCGGCCTGAACCAGTAGCCCGGGCCGTCCGGCGCCCCGCCCTGGATCGCCACGGTCTCGCCGGCGACGAACGAGGCGACGCTCTCGCGCTGGCCCGAGGAGATGAGCGGACCCATCTCGGTGGTCCCGTCGAGTGGGTCGCCGACGCGGATCGCCTCGACTGCGCCCCGCATCGCGCCGAGGAATCGGTCGACGGCCCCGCGCTCGACGAGGATCCGGGAGCGTGCGCAGCAATCCTGGCCGGCGTTGTCGAACACGGCAGCGGGCGCGGCTCGCCCTGCGGCCTCGACATCGGCGTCGGCGAAGACGATGTTCGCCGACTTGCCGCCGAGCTCGAGCGTCACGCGCTTGATCGTGTCCGCCGCGGCGCGGGCGATCGAGGCGCCCACCTCGGTCGAGCCGGTGAACGCGATCTTCGCGATGTCAGGATGCTCGACGAGTCGCCGGCCGCAGCTTCGCCCCGGACCGACGACGACGTTGAGCACGCCGCTGGGCAGACCCGCCGACAGCGCGATCTCGGCGAAGCGCAGCGCCGTGAGCGGCGTCAGCTCGGCGGGCTTGAGGACCACCGTGTTTCCAGCGGCGAGGGCCGGCCCGAGCTTCCAGGCGGCGATCGCCAGCGGGAAGTTCCAGGGCGTGATCAGCCCGACGACGCCGACGGGCTCGCGGAATGTCATCGCCACGCCGCCCTCGACCGGGATCGTGTCACCCAGGAGCCGCTCGGGAGCGCCGGCGTAGTAGCGCAGCGTGTCGACCACCATCGCGATCTCGCCGCGGGCGGCGGTGATCGGCTTGCCGGCGTTGCGGGCTTCGAGTGTCGCCAGCTCCTCGTGCGCGTCCTGCACGGCGGCGGCGAGGTCTCGCATGGTCGCGGCGCGGCGCGCCGGCGACAGCGCGCGCCACGCGGGCATTGCCTCCCGAGCGCGGGCGACGGCCTCGTCGACGTGTCCGGGCCCGGCCCGCTCGACGGTCTGGAGGACCTGCTCGGTCGCGGGCTCGATGACGGCCAGCGTCTCGCTCATGACGCCCATTCTCTCAAAGGTGTGAGTGCCATGCCATATCGCGTGCCGCCCGCGGCCCTGGGGCCGGCCCGCGGATCGGCGGGCCGGCCTGCCTGCGGTGCCGGTCTACGGCGACTCCGGGAACGGCGGTGGCTCGCCGATCTCCTCCTCGAGTGACTTCGCCTCCGCTGCCATGTCCTCCGCCGGGCTGTGGAAGTGATCCTTCCCGCTGAATGCCCAGAGGATCGCCGCGAAGACGATCACCACGATCACCGTCGCCGGGCGCGTAGTTGAACGCCTCCCAGGAGAACGTGTCGTCCCAGGGGACGCCGGCGGGCGAGAACGGCAGCGAGAAGATGATCACCGACAGGAAGACCCAGATGAACGCGGTCGGGTTGAGCCAGCGGTACTTCTGGCCCAGCGTCCACGGCCCGTGCTCGAAGCTGTCACCGCAGTCGCCACCTCAGGAAGACCGGGATGACGTACGCGATGTACAGCCCGATCACCGTGATCGACACGACCGCGAAGAACGCGAACGGGAAGCCGGCGTCGTTGCCCTTGAGCGCCGGAACCGTCACCAGCAGTGCCCAGAAGCCGATGAACAGAACGGCCATGTAGGGGACCCGGTGATGGTTGAGCCGCGTCCAGATCGTGTGCCCGGGGATCGCCCCGTCGCGTGAGAAGGCGTAGGTCATGCGCGAAGCGCTGGTGACGCACGACATGCCGCAGAAGAGCTGGCCGATCGTCGCGATCACGAGGATCATCTTGGCCGCCCACGAGTCGAGGAAGGTCTCGAAGATCGAGATCGAGGTACCGCCGGCCTCGTTGATCGGGCCCGCGTCGGAGACCGCGAAGGTGATCGCCAGCAGCACGACCCAGCCGATGACGCCTGCCCAGAAGACCGAGCGCCAGACGCCCTTGGCCGCGGCCTCGGACGCGCCGTGAGTCTCCTCGGAGACGTGCGCCGACGCGTCGTAGCCGGTCTGCGTGTACATCGTCAGCAGGAAGCCGAGCGGCAGCACGTAGAACCAGAAGAAGCCGCCGCCGGTCGCGCCCTCCTCGAAGCCGGAGTTGTTGATCCGCTCGGTGAAGACGAAGTCGACGCTCGCGTGATCGTTCGGGACGAAGATCAGCAGGCCGATGATCACCGCGACGCCGAGTACGTGCCACCAGACCGAGATCGAGTTGAAGCGCGCCACCAGTGGCGAGCTGAAGATGTTGATCCCGATGTGGAGCGTGAGTATCAGGCAGTAGAGGAAGAAGGTCTCGGCGAGGATGCTCGAGCTGTCTCCGAAGTTCATCCCGAATATCTCCACGCCGTATATCGCGAGCACCGCGTTGAGGAATGCGGCCGCGGCGTAGTCGACCGACGCCACGACGCCGATCAGCCCGATCAGGTTGAACCAGCCCGTGTACCAGCCCCACCTGCGTCCGCCGATCCGCGCGGACCACCAGTAGATCGCGCCGGCGGTCGGGTACGCCGACGCGAGCTCGGCCATCGAGAACGCGACGGTCAGGATCAGCAGCGCAGATGATCGGCCAGCCCCACGAGATGGCGATCGGGCCGCCGTTGTTCCACGCCTGGCCGTAGGTCGTGAAGCAGCCGGCCAGGACCGAGATGATCGTGAACGAGATCGCGAAGTTCTGGAAGCTGCTCCAGCCGCGGTGAAGCGTCTGGTCGTACCCGAGTTCCTGGAGTCGCTGCTCGTCAGAGACGGGCGCCTGCTTGACGGTGCTCACTCGCTTTGCCTCCTCAGACAGATCGATGCCGGCCGCGGGGCGCGTGCTCGCAAAAGGTCTGCACTGCCGTCCTCTTGGCCGGGCGCGAATCTACGCCCGTCGCCGGATCAAAGTCAAGTGCTCAATCGCACGAGCTGCGCTCGTCAGGCATCGCGCAGCAGGCCGGCGATCACGTGCTCGGTTCCGTGCAGGTGGTCGGCCATGATCGCGACGGCACGTGCGGCGTTGCGCTCGCGCAGGGCGTTGAGCAGCTGCGCGTGCTGCTCGTTGGCGTGCGAGAGGATCTCCGGCGGGTGCGGGATGTGCGAGATCAGGTCCGTCATCTCGGCGTGCGACTCGGTCATCGCCGCCACGAGCCGGTCGCTGCCGGTCGCCTCGGCGAGCGTGATGTGCAGCCGGACGTCGGCCTGGCGGTAGGCGTCGAAGTCCTCGAGCAGGTCGTCAAGCTGCTCGATCAGGTCGGCGATCGTCGCCAGCGCCCGGGGCGTCGCACGGTCCGAAGCGAGCGCCGCAGAGGCGAACTCGACGGCCAGCCTGGCATCGCATGCCTCGCGCCAGCTGGAGAGCAGCTCCGCCGACGGCGCGTCGGCCGGCGGAAGCGGGTCGGAGACGAATGTCCCCCCGCTGCGCCCCCGCACGGCGTACAGCAGGCCGCTCTCGGTCAGCGCCGTCAGCGCCTGGCGCAGGGTCGAACGGGCGATGCCCAGCTGGGAGCAGAGCTCGCGTTCGGGGGGCAGTTGCGCCCCGGGAGCAAGCAGGCCGAGCTTGATCGCGGTCGCGAGCCGGTCGACCGTCTCCTCGAAGGCGGTCTGCGAGCGCACGACGGCGAAGATGCTGTCGGGCGGCGACTCGGTGCGGCGGCTCATCGCCCCTCTCGATCCCCCCGGCTCGCCGCGCCCGATCTCACAGCCGCTCGAACCCCCGTTCGCGCTCCCAGTCGGTGACGGCTGCGTCGAAGGCGTCGAGCTCGACGCGGGCGCAGTTGAGGTAGTGGTCGACGACGTCGTCACCGAACGCATCGCGCGCGACGGTGCTGCCGGCGAACAGGTCACGCGCGTCGCGCAGCGTCGCCGGCACACGTGGACGGTCGGAGGTGTAGGCGTTGCCGGTCAGCTCCGGCTCGAGCGCGAGCGAGGCCTCGACACCGTGCAGCCCGCCGGCGATCAGCGCCGCCAGGACGAGGTAGGGGTTCACGTCGGCGCCGGGAAGCCGGCACTCGATCCGCTTCGCGGGCCCGTCACCGAGCGCGCGGAACGCGCAGGTGCGGTTGTCGGCGCCCCAGGCGATCGTCGTGGGGGCGAACGACCCGGCGACGAAGCGCTTGTACGAGTTGACGTTCGGAGCGTGCAGAAGCGTCAGCTCGCGCAGCGTTGCGAGCTGGCCGGCGAGGAACGAGTCATGCGTCCCGGGACGCTCGGCGAAGACGGGGGCACCGGCCTCGTCACGCAGCGAAAGGTGGACGTGGCACGAGCTGCCCTCGCGCTCGTCGAACTTCGCCATGAAGGAGATCGACATTCCCTCCTGGTCGGCGATCTCCTTGGCGCCGTTCTTGTAGATCGCGTGCTTGTCGGCAGTGGCGAGCACCTCGTCGTAGAGGAAGTTGATCTCGTGCTGGCCGAGGTTGCATTCGCCCTTGGAGTTCTCGACGGTCAACTCCGCGGCGAGCATCTCGTTGCGGACGCGGCGCAGCAGCGGCTCGACGCGCGAGGTTCCGAGCATCGAGTAGTCGACGTTGTAGAGATTGGCCGGAGCCAGCCCCCGGTAACCGGCCATCTGCGCGTCGTGGTAGGAGGTCCGGAAGAGCATGAACTCGAGCTCGGTCGCGGCGAGAGCGGACCAGCCCCGCTCGGCCAGGCGGTCCACCTGGCGACGCAGGATCTGACGTGGCGAGGCGACCACCGGGGAGTGGTCGTGCCACTGCAGGTCGGCCAGCAGCAGCGCAGTGCCGGGCAGCCACGGCGTGCGTCGCAGCGTTGCGAGGTCGGGAACCATCGCGAAGTCGCCGTAGCCGCGCTCCCACGAGCTCATCGCGTAGCCGTCGACCGTGTTCATCTCGACGTCGACCGCAAGGAGGTAGTTGCACGCCTCGGCTCCGTGCTGCAGCACGGCCTCGAGGAAGTGTGACGCCGTGAAGCGCTTCCCCTGGAGCCGGCCCTGCATGTCCGTGAGGGCGAGGACGACCGTGTCGATCTCACCAGCCGCGACCGCGCGGCGCAGCTCGTCAAGCGTCATGACGTCAAGGTATCCCGGTCGAGCCATTGTCGGCAACCGCGCGATCGCGATCGGTCGGGCGGCCCGCTGATGCCGATCGAGTGTGCGGCCCGTGACACTGCGGGCGCCGTCGCGGCGGTAACCTCGGCGGCCAGCCCCGAACGCTCGACGAAGGCGATGAACGCATGGCCACCACCTCCTCGGACACCCAGATCGACCGGCAGCGCATCCGCGAGCTGACCGAGCGCGAGGAGGCCCGGCTCAACGAGCGCACGCAGGCCTCCAAGGCGACCTTCGAGCGTGCCGCCAAGAGCCTCTCGGGCGGCGTCGCCTCGTCCTACCAGGCACGCGATCCGTGGCCGATCTACATGGAGCGCGGAGAAGGCCCGAGGGTGTGGGACGTCGACGGCAACGAGATGTGGGACTTCCACAACGGCTTCGGCTCGATGGTCCAGGGGCACGCCCACCCGGCGATCGGCGCGGCGATGTCGTCCCGCTACAAGCAGGGCACTCACTTCGCCGCTCCGACCGAGGACGCGATCGTCGTCGGCGAGGACCTCGCGAACCGCTGGGGACTGCCGCAATGGCGCTACACCAACTCCGGCTCAGAGGCCACGATGGACGCGATCCGGATCGCGCGCGCTCACACCGGACGCGAGACGATCGTGAAGATCTTCGGCTCGTACCACGGCCATCACGACGGCGTGATGGTCTCGATCGGCGTTCCCTACGACGCGATCGGCGACCACGAGAACCTCGCGTCGCTGCCCTATGGCGCGGGCATCCCGCAGGCCGTCGTGGACCTGACGATCGCGGTGCCCTTCAACGACGCGGGCGCGATGGAGCGCCGCATCGAGCGTCTGATCGCGGAGGACCGCAAGCCCGCCTGCGTGATCATGGAGGCGGCGATGATGAACCTCGGCGTCGTGCTGCCCGAGCCCGGCTACCTCGAGGCGGTCCGCGAGATCACGAGTCGGCACGGCATCGTGCTGATCTTCGACGAGGTCAAGACCGGTATCTGCATCGCCGCCGGCGGCGCGACCGAGCGCTTCGGCGTCATGCCCGACCTCGTCACGCTCGCCAAGGCGCTCGGGGGCGGTTTCCCCGTCGGCGCGATCGGCGGCAGCGAGGAGGTGATGGCGTGCGTCGGCCGACGGCAGCGTCTACCAGGTCGGCACCTACAACGGCAACCCGCTCTGCATGGCCGCCGCGCGTGCGAACCTCGAGCAGGTCATGACGGCGGATGCCTACGCGACGCTCGACCGGCTCAACGACCGCATCCTCAGCGGCTGCTCCGAGGTCATCGCGCGCTACGGCCTGCCCGGCTACGCGGTCGGCATCGGATCCAAGGGCTGCGTCACGTTCTCGCCGACGAAGATCATCGACTACGAGACCTTCAAGGCCGGTCAGGACGCGGAGATGGCCGATCTCGCCTGGCTCTTCAACATGAACCGCGGCATCTTCATGACGCCCGGTCGCGAAGAGGAGTGGACGCTGTCGATCACCCACACGGACGAGGCCGTCGACCACTACGTAGCCGTCTTCGATGAGATGGCACGCGAGCTGACCGCCTGAGCCCGGACCGGCGAACCCTCTTCAGCCGACCTGGGCACGGCGCGAGCGCCGGTAGTACGCGCCCTGCAGCCGCGTGCGGTTGAGCGCGCCCGCCGCCGATCGTCCTGCGGCGGCGACCGCGTCCAACGCCGCAAGACTCTGGACCGAGCCCGTTCCGACCTCGATCGCGTCGTTCGCGAAGCGCAGCTTGTAGCGCTGCGTCCCCTTGCCGAAGTCGATCACCCGCACGCCGCGCCCGGGCGCGTCGAGCACGATCGCGCGCAACAGGACGATGCCGGGCGACTGCTTGGCCCGCCCGGGGTCATGAGCGGGCATCCAGGAGTGCAGGACCGCGCCTGCCCGCAGGAACAGGTGCGCGCCGATCAGCTCGTCACCGTCGTAGAGGCAGGCGAGGGCAGCGGTCAGGTCGGGCTCGGCGGCCGCATGGAGCCGGTCGACGAGTTCGCGGACCCACGTGTGCCGGAAGATGTCGTACACACCTGTGCGCTGGTACTGGTCGCGCTTCCAGCGCACGAGCGTCGCCAGCGCGTCCGGGGCGGCGTCGTGCCAGACGAATCGCGGCTCGCCCTCGCGCTCGAGGCGCCGTACCTTGCGCGCGGCTTCAGACGGCATGTCCTCGCCGGGGTCGAAGCGCTCGAGCCTCAGGACCGGCGAGCGCTCGACGAGCCGGGCGGACGAGCGCCACGGCGTCTGCGCGACGATCGCATGGTCGAACGCATAGGAGCGCAGCGAACAGGCGCGCACG
Source organism: uncultured Actinomycetes bacterium (assembly GCA_963714935.1). Lineage (GTDB taxonomy): Bacteria > Actinomycetota > Thermoleophilia > Solirubrobacterales > Solirubrobacteraceae > F1-60-MAGs163. The sequence goes on along the minus strand of CAVQQA010000001.1, from coordinate 432,065 downwards.
AGCTCCCGCGGCGTCCACGTCAGCTCGCGCGGGGCCACGAGCGCCTGGTAGTCGCCGAGCGTTCGCCCGAGCGGCGATCCGACGCGTCCGCGACCGCGGTGAAACCCGAAGTACCCGCTACCGCCCTCGAGCACGGCGACGCGCGCGTCTGCGCGCACCGATCCCACGACACGCGCGAACGATGGCCCAAGGAACGGGCTTGCGAGCAGTGGGTCCGCCTGCTGCAGCCCACGCCAGCCGCTCACGTCGTCCGGCCCCAGTTCGCCTGGGTGAGCGAGATCGGCGCGCACCCGCTCAGTATCCCCATCAGAGTAGGTTCGCGGCGATGACGATCCTCGTAACCGGCGCCTCGGGCGCGGTCGGCTCACCGCTGGTCGACCGGCTGCTCTCGCTCGGCCACGCTCCGCGCGCAGGGTCGCGCCGGCCCGAGCAGCTGCGCGAGCGGCGGGCCGGACTCGATGTGGTCGAACTCGACGTGCTGCGTCCCGCGACTCTCGCGCCGGCGCTCGCGGGCGTCGACGCGGCCTATTACCTCGTTCATTCGATGGAGCCCGGGGCGGTGGGCGACTTCGAGATCCGCGACGCCGACGGCGCACGCAACTTCGCCACCGCAGCGGCCGCCGCAGGCGTCGAGCGCGTGATCTATCTCGGTGGGCTCGGCGATGAGCAGGCCGGGCTGTCGGCACACCTCGCGAGCCGTCAGACCACCGGACGGATTCTCGCCGAGAACGGCCCGCCGCTGCTGGAGTTCCGCGCGGCGATGGTCGTGGGAACCGACAGCGCCTCGTTCCGGATGCTCACTGACCTCGTCAACCGGCTCCCGGCGATGCTGGTGCCGCGATGGGTGGACACCCCGTCGCAGCCGATCGCGCTCGACGACGTGCTCGACTACCTGGTGGCCGGGCTCGGGACGAGGCTCGATGAGCAGCGGACGATCGTCGAGATCGGCGGTCCCGAGGTGATGAGCTACCGCGACATGATCAGGGCGGTTGCAGCAGAGCGCGGCCGGCAGCCGATCATCGTCGGCGTGCCGGTGCTGACGCCCCGGCTCTCGTCGTACTGGTGTGACCTCACCACCTCGGTCCCGGCCGCGCTGGCGCGGCCGCTCATCGAGGGGATGAGCGCTCCGCTGGTCATTCGCAGCGACGAGGCCGCTGAGCGGTTCCCCGAGATCCGGCCGATGACCTTCCACCAGGCCCTGCTCCGGCTGGCCGCGCAGGCCTGAAGGATCAACCGTCCTCGCCGCGCAGCGCGGCGCGGCGTATCTTGCCGCTGCTCGTCTTCGGCAGCCGGTCGGCGAACTCGACGATTCGCGGGTACTTGTACGGCGCGGTCTGCGCCTTGACGTGGTCCTGGAGCTCGCGTGCCAGCGTGGTCGACGGCGAGTGACCCTCGCGCAGGACCACGATCGCCCGCACCACCGCTCCGCGCTCCTGGTCCGGGGAGGCGACGGCCGCGGCGTCGGCGACCGCGGGGTGAGAGACGAGTGCGGACTCGACTTCGAACGGCCCGATCCGGTAGCCGGCCGAGATGATCACGTCGTCGGCGCGGCCCTCGAAGTGCAGGTACCCGGCGTCGTCCTCGCGAACGCGGTCGCCGGTGCGCCACGTGCCCTGCTCGCGGCGGTCGTCGACGAGCCACGAGCCGTCCTCTGCTCGTATGACCCCGTCATCCAGGTAGCCGAGGAAGAAGGTCGGGTCGCTGCGCGGGTCCAGGCACAGTTCGCCCTGCTCGACCCAGAGCCGCACGCCGGGCAGCGGGAGGCCCATCGAGCCGGCCACCGGCTTGCGTCCGTCCGGCTGGCCGGTGGTCTGGCCGGTCTCGGTCTGCCCGTAACCGTCACGGATCCAGAGCCCCGTGGCGGCGTGGATCGCCTCCAGCGCCGCGGGGTCGAGCGCCTCGCCGGCCGCGACGAGCGACCGCAGCGACGACAGCGGGCGCGGCTGTGTGCGCTTGGCGATCACGCGGAACTCGGTCGGTGCCATGCAGAGCACGCCCACCGCCTCTCGCTCGAGGATCTCCAGGCGCTCGTGGGGGTCGAAGCGAGCGTCGTGCAGGAGCGCGGGAGCGCCGCGCATCCACGGAGCGATGAAGACGTTGCGCGCCGACTTGCTCCATCCGCTCGCGGCCGTGCACCAGACCAGCTCACCGGGCCGTGCACCGAGCCATGACTCAGCCTGCAGCGCCTGGCCGGCGAGGTAGCGCTGTCCGTGGACCACGGCCTTCGGCTCGCCCGCCGTACCGCTGGTGAAAGCGATCAGGCACGGCTCGTCATCCCGCAGATCGGCGAACGCAGGCGCGTCGTCGGCGCGCTCCGGATCCGTCAGCCGGGGGTCGGGGACGAGCAGGACCGGGCAGCGCGGCGCGGCCGCGTCGAGCTCGGCGCGGTTGCGCTCGTCGCAGACGATCGCCGCGGGCTTGGCGACCGCGATGCGCAGCGCCAGGTCCTTCGCGCGGAGCTGCTCGGTGCAGGGCAGGACGACGTAGCCGGCGCGCATGCACGCGACCATCGTGCAGACCCATTCCGGGCGGTTGCCGATGAGCGTCATCACGACGTCTCCCCGTCGGACGCCCTGCGAGTGAAGCGCTGCGGCGATCGCGGCGGATGCGCCGGCGACCTCGCCGAAGCTCCACTCCCGGCGAGCTCCGTCGCGGGCCAGCTCGACGAGCGCGAGCGCGCCGGACGGCGCTGCGCCGACCACGTCGCGCGCGAAGTTCATCAGAGCATCGTGGCGGCGAGCACTATCGCTAACGAGTCGAGCAGGACCAGCGCGTGCAGGAGCGGGTTGCGCCTGGCACGCATGTGCAGCACGACGAGCACCAGCCCGACGGCGACGAGCGTCAGCTTGAGGTGCATCGCCGGCTCGTCCCAGAGCCGGAAGTGCGACGCCATCGCGATCCCGGTCACCAGCGAGATGCCGATCGCGATGAGCGACGCCCAGCCGAAGCGCCGCGCTATCGGGGCCAGCCAGGTGGACTCGCCGCCGTCCGCGCGGTGGACCGGCACGACTGCGACTGCGAGGAAGAGCTGGCCGCCGACGAACAGCGCCATCGCCAGCAGGTGGATCCAGAGGACGAGATCCCAGCCGGTAAGGCTCATTGCGCCAGCACCATCTGCGTGCAGACGAAGTTGGCGATCAGGCGCTCCTCGCGGAACATGCGCACCTCCCAGACGTGCGTGCGCCCGCCGACGTGGAGCGGCTCCGCCGTCGCGGTCAGGACGTCGCCGTCGCGGGCGGCAGCGAAGACGTTGGTCTTCATCTCGATCGTCGTGAAGCCCGCTCCGGCGGGCAGGTGGCGGAAGGTGCCCCATGCCGCGACCGAGTCGGCAAACGCGGTCCAGACGCCGCCGTGCACGTAGCCGCCGGGGTGCAGATGGCGGCCGTCGACCGCCATGCGCCCGTGCGTCAGCGTGTCCGTGATCTCGGTGATCTCGATGCCCAGATCACCGGGGAACGTGCCTGGGAGCACTTCGCGACTGCGTTCAGGCGTGATGGCGGGGTTCGTGGACATCGGGGGCGCAGTCTATGAAGTCGCACCCCTTATCCTTCAGCGGACATCGGCGACGCCCGTTCTTCCGCGTTCGCCGCCAGACGAGTCCCTGAAGCCGCACGAGAGGTAGTCCCATGGCCATCGCCGTCCCCTTCGAGGAGAAGACCGACGAGCAGAAGGCGATCACCGAGATGGTGCGCCAGTTCGCCGACGAGCAGATCCTCCCCAACGCCGAGCACTACGACCACGAGGACGAGTTCCCGGAGCCGATCGTCGAGCAGATGAAGGAGCTCGGGCTGTTCGGGGTCACGATTCCCGAGGAGTACGGCGGGATGGGGCTCGACCTGACGACCTACGTGATGATCGTCGAGGAGCTCTCGCGCGGCTGGATCTCGATCTCCGGCGTGATCAACACCCACTTCATCGGCAGCTACCTGCTGATGAAGTACGGCACCGACGAGCAGAAGCAGAAGTACCTGCCGCGGATGGCCACCGGCGAGATCCGCGCCGCTTTCTCGCTGTCCGAGCCGGAGATGGGCTCCGACGTCCAGGCGATCAAGACGAGCGCCAAGAAGGGCGATGACGGCCTCTACGAGATCAACGGCCAGAAGATGTGGGTCACGAACGGTCTGCGCTCGGACATCGTCTTCGTGCTCGTCAAGACCGACCCCGAGGCACAGCCGCGCCACAAGGGCTTCACCTGCTTCATCACCGAGAAGGAGGCCGGCGCCGCCGAGAACACCGGGGAGTACGCCGGGCTCACCGTCCCTCCGCAGATCAAGAAGCTCGGCTACAAGGGCGTCGAGTCGACGGAGCTCGTCTACGACGGCTACAGGTGCCCGGCCGAGAACGTCCTCGGCGGCGAGGAGGCCGGCCTCAACAGGGGCTTCGCCCAGATGATGGACGCGCTCGAGGTCGGCCGCGCGAACGTCGCCGCACGCGGCGTCGGGATCGCGCAGCGTGCGCTGGAGTTGGCGCTTCGCTACAGCCAGGAGCGCAAGACGTTCGGCAAGCCGATCGCCGAGCACCAGGCGATCCAGTTCAAGCTCGCCGACATGGCGACCCAGGTCGAGGCGGCGCGCCTGCTGACGATTCGCGCGGCGCGGCTCAAGGACGCCGGCGAACGATCGGACATGGAGGCCGGGATGGCCAAGCTGTTCGCCTCGGAGGCCGGCCGCTTCTGCGTCGAGGAGTCCTTCCGCATCCACGGCGGCTACGGCTACTCCAAGGAGTACGAGATCGAGCGCCTGTACCGCGACGCTCCGCTCCTGCTGATCGGCGAGGGCACCTCCGAGATCCAGCGCATGGTGATCGGCAAGAAGCTGCTTCAGCGCCACAAGATCTGAGCGCGCCACGCAGCGCCACCTCCAGGGCCCGCTCAGCCGAGTTCTGGTTCGATGCTCGGATGCGCGGGCCTCTGATCTCCCATCGCGAGGACCCGCGGCGGCTGTCGGCGGCGATCTACGGCCTGATCGTCGTCGTCTCGCTGCTCGCCGTCTACGACAACGACACCGGCAAGACGCTGGTTCAGATCGGGCTGGGGATCCTCGTGACCGCGTTCGTCTTCTGGCTGGCGCACGTCTACACGGAGGTCGTCGGTCAGCGTCGCGACCGCGGCCGCAAGCCGACCCTGCGGGAGATCCGCGAGGCGGCCGTCGAGATGTGGCCGCTGATCGGCGCGACGCTGCTCCCGGTCGCGATTGTGCTGCTCGGCGCCACGAGCCTGCTGGAGCGCGCGACGGCCATCGACCTGGCGATGGCGTTGTGCCTCGGTGAGCTGCTCCTGATCGGCGCGGCGCTCGCGCGCGATGAGGGCGCCACGCTGCGCCAGTCGATCGTCAGCGGGCTGGTCAGCCTCAGCTTCGGGATCGTGGTGATCGCGCTCAAGGCGCTCGTGCACTGAACGGCGGGTAGGGTTGGCCGGGATGGCCGCGGACGCAAAGCTTCTGATCGCCAACACCGCGGGCGCGCTGCTCGACGAGGTCCCGGCGCTGAAGCCGCTCAAGCTCGTCGTGGGCATCGACCTGCATGGCCGTGGCGATACTCAGCAGTTTCGCCTTGTACTTCCCGAGATGTCGGTGACCAAGGACATCGCGGCCGACGCGAAGGTCCGCCTCGACATGCGCCGCGAGGAGTTCAACCGGCTCGCCGAGCATCCGACGATCGGCGCGTGGCGCGGCGCGATCGAAAGCGGCCGCGTGAAGGTCAGCGGCATCGATCAGTACCTCAAGCTGATCGTTCAGGTCATCGACAAGCACGACGAGCGCGCGCGGCTCAAGCGTGCACGCCACTGACCGGCATGCGCAAGGCTGAGGTCGCCGGCGCCCGTCACCGCTGCCGGGTCGTCAGGCTGGGTCGCGCCACATCAGCCAGACGGGGGGACCCTTCGGGAGGGCCAACTCGCCGGTGACGCGGAAGCCGTGGCGCGAGTAGAAGGCGACGTTGCGCTCCGTGGCCGTCTCCAGGTAGGCGGGAACGCCCTCGCGGTCACAGAGCTCCAGTCCGGGCTGCATCAGCAGCGACCCGACGCCGGAGCCCTGGCGGCCCGGATCGACGCCGAGAACCGACAGGTACAGGTGCGGGGTCGATGGGTGCCGTCGCTCGATCCTGGCGAGGCCGCGCAGCACGAGCGGCGCCCGAAGGCCCACGCTCGACGCGCTGATCGCCAGCAGCCTCAGCAGCTCGGCTGGCCGCTCCTTCCAGCTTCCCGGCAGTGCCCACAGCGCCGCTCCCTCGGTCGCCTCGGTGGTCCAGCTCACGTCCTGCCCCGTGAGCCGCTCGAGCTGCCATGCGAAGAAGCGCTCGGTTGCGCGCTGCCGGGCGGCGCCGTCACCGTAGGCCCAGCGCGTCACCGGGTCGTCGTCGAATGCCCGCGCGAGCACGCCCGCGAGCTGTGACCGATCGCCCCTGTTGACCGGGCGGAGCTTCATCCGGCCACGCCCGCGGGCTGGACGGGGGTCTCCCGTCGGCGCCGACTGGTGCCTGGAACTAGCATCGGCCGCATGCCGGATGTGTATCCGATGGCCGGCCGGCCAGGGGGCGTCACCGTGGCGGCGCCGGGCGGCCGCCGCCGATGAGCGACGTGGCGCGCGCGATCACCGCCTTCCGGCACGAGGACTGCCTGGCGCACGACACGGGTCGTGGCCTGTTCGAAGCGGGTCCCTCAGGGCTGTTCGCCGTTCCCGAGCAGCATCCGGAGAGCGCCGACCTGCTGCGCAACCTCTATTCCGTGCTCGACCGCGGCCCGCTCGCCGGCGAGGTCGACTGGCGCGAGGCGCCGCGCGCCGCAGACGAGCAGTTGCTGTCGGTCCACACGGCCGAGCATGTTGCGCGCGTGGATGCGCTGGCGTCCGTGCGCGGCGTCGTCAACGTGGAGGGGCAGACGTGGGCATCGGCGGCGACGCCGGAGGCTGCGCGGCGCTCCGCGGGGGCCGCGCTGGCCGCCGCTGAGGCGGCCGCCTCCGCGGAGGCCCGGCTCGCGCTCGCCATGACGCGGCCGCCCGGCCATCACTGCGCGCCGGACAAGATCGACGGCTACTGCTTCTACTCCAACGCCGCGCTCGCCGCGGCGCGCCTCCGCGACCTGGGCGCGTCGCGCGTCGCGGTCGTCGACTGGGACGTCCATCACGGCAACGGGACCGAGGCGTGCTTCTGGGAGGACGGAGACGTACTGACGATCAGCGTTCACATGGATCACCGCGCTTGGGGCCACAACCACCGTCAGTCCGGTCAGGTCGGTGACCGAGGCGCGGGCCCGGGGCTCGGCGCGAACCTCAACGTGCCGCTGCCGTTCGGCTCGGGCGACCGCGCCTATGCGGCGGCGCTCGATCAGGTCGTGGCTCCCGCACTGCGCACCTTCCGGCCGGAGGCGATCGTCTGCGCGCAGGGGGTCGACGCGAGCCAGTTCGACCCCAACGGGCGGATGTGCGTCTCGATGGCCGGCTTCCACCGGATCGGCGCGACTGTCGGCGAGGTCGCACGTGATCTCGGGGTCGCCGCCCCGGCGATCACGCGCGAGGGCGGCTACGCGCGCACATACTCCGCGCTGTGCCACCTCGCCTGTCTGCTGGGACTGCTCGGCCGGCCGCTGGAGCTCGACGACCCGCTCGCCTACTTGCCGGACGACGGCGAGGCCCACCGCCCGTACATCGAGGCCGCGCGCGCGGTCCTCTACAGCTCGGCGCCGCCGTCGTAGAGCTTGAGAACGCGCACCTTGCCGGGCGCCGCGTCCAGGCACAGGCGGCAGAGCACGCACTCGTCGAGGTTCTCCCCGACGATCTGCAGCGAGCCGCCGTCGGCCGCGAAGATGTCGACGGGGCAGACCTCGGCGAGCTTCGCCGCCAGGGTGCCGTCGGCCGCGACCGCGTCGTCGACGTCGACGCCGATGAAGGTGCCGTCCTGCCTCATGCCGGGCTCCTCTCGAGCGATCTTGCTCTGGATGATCGACGGGATCTCGGAGATCTCCTCGGCGACCGTGATGCCGGCCTCGGCGAGTCGCGCGATCTTCTCGGTGGCGGTGTCCTCCTTGCCCTCGACGATCGTGCCGGCGTGGCCGAAGCTCATGCCCGGGCATCTCGTCCATGAAGCGGCCGGCCATGAACGCGACGATCGGCAGGCGCGAGTTGTTCTCGGTGACCCAGCGCGCGAGCTCGGCCTCCATGCGGCCGCCCGGCTCGGTGTAGATCACGATGCCCTGGGTCTGCTCGTCGGCCTCGAACAGCGGCATCAGCTCGGCGTACGAGGAGCCGATGATCGCGTCACCGCCGATCGAGACCGCCGTCGACTGGCCGAGACCCGCCGCGGTGAGCGTCGATGACATCTCGGTCGTCATGCCGCCGGAGCGGGAGATGACGCCGATCGGGCCGGGGGTGTAGGCCTTGGCGGCGTCCTTGGCCGGGCCGCCGATGCCGCCCATCTTGATCACGTCGGGAACGATGATCCCGAGGCAGTTCGGGCCGATGATGCGCGCGCCGCGCAGCGTGGCCAGCTCGACCATCTGCGCGACGTCGCGGCGCGGGATGCGCTCGGTGACGATCACGATCAGCTTGATGCCGTTCTCGAGCGCCTCGAAGACGGCGTCCTTGGTGAAGGCGGGGGGGACGGTGACGACGGAGCCGTCGATCGGCTCGCCGTGGTGCTCGACCGCCTGTGCGACGGTGTCGAACACCGGCACGCCGTGGACCTCGCGGCCCTTGCGGCCAGGAGTGACGCCGCCGACGATGCTGCGCGCCCGCGCCGTAGTCGAGGCACTCGCGGGTCAGGTTGACGGCCTCGCGGCCGGTGATGCCCTGGACGATGAACGTCGTCTCGGCGTCGATGAGGATGCTCATGCCGCGGCCCCCTGGATCTTCTCGACGGCGCGCCGCGCCGCCTCGTGCATCGAAACTGTGCGGTCGGCGTACTCGACGCCGTACTTCTCGAGGATCTTGAAGCCCTCGTCCTCCCACGCGCCGGGGATGCGGAAGATCGCGATCTTCTCGGCCGGGTCGTAGCCGAGCTCCAGGCAGGCCTTGATCGACGCCGCGCGCGACGATGTCGACGCGGGTGTTCGAGACGATCGACATCATCACGGCGATCTTGTCGACGCCCGGCTTCTCCAGCACGAGCTTGGCCAGCCCGCAGGCCTTGCGCGACCGACGGGTTGCCGCCGATCTCGCAGTAGTTGGCCGGGCTCGCCGCCGTGCGCGCGGACGGCGTCGAACAGCGTCAGCGAGCCGCCGCCGGCGCCGATCACGAGCCCGAGGTTGCCGTCGAACTCGGTGACGTTGCCGGCCACGCCGCGGTGGTCCATGCCGTCGACGGCCTCGCCGGCGATCTCGAACTCCGTCGGCTCGCGCGCCTCGCGCGTCTCCTCGTCGCCGACGCCGAGGTCCTTCAGCAGCGCCTTGTGGCGTCCGCGGGCCTCGTTCTCCATGTCCATGTGCGCGTCCAGCGCCGACGAACGAGCCGTCGGCGAGCTTGCCGAGCGGGTTGATCTCGGCGAGCGTCATGTCGTTCTCGACGAACAGGCGCGCGAGCTTCGTGACGATCGGGACGAGCTTGTTGAGGTCCGAGCCGGTGACGCCCGTCGAGGCGATGACCTCCTTGGCGCGCGAAGTCGCTGAGCGGCAGCAGGTTCGAGAAGTGGCGGCGCCCGACCTTGTCGGGCTGCTCCTCGGCGACCTGCTCGATGTCGATGCCGCCGACCGGCGAGAAGATCATCACCGGCTGCTTCGCTGATCCCGTCCCAGACGACGCCGGCGTAGAACTCCTGCGCGATGTCGGCCTTCGGGTCGACGAGGACGCCGCGCGGCATGTGGCCGTTGATCTCCAGCTTCAGGACGTCGGCGGCGTGCGCCTGCGGCCTCGTCGGGCGTGTCGGCGAACTGCACGCCGCCGGCCTTCATCCGTCCGCCGGAGAGCACCTGCGACTTGATCACGGTCGGCCCGGCGATGCGCTCGGCGATCGCCCGCGCCTCCTGCGCGTCGGTGGTGAACCCGTAGTCCGTCACAGGGATCCCGGCGCGCCTGACGATCTCGCGCGCCTCGTACTCGTAGAACCTCATCTGACCTGCCTCAGTGCCTGAAGGGGGGTTGCACGGCGGCCGCGGAGCCTAGTCGGTGGGCGCGGGCGGCGCGCGACGGCACGGCGCTGCGGGCCGTCGTGGAGCACGGGCCCGGCGCGTCGATCGCCGGATCCGCTCAGGCGGCGGCGCGGCCGTGCCGCGCAGTCGAGCCGGCCAACGCGGCCTCGGCGAACGCGATCAGGTGGCCGGCAACCGCGTCCGGCTCGCTGGTGTGCGGCACATGGCCGGTGTCCAGCACGACCAGATCCGCGCCTGGGATCGTCGCCGCGACCCGCTTGCCCACGCGCAGCGGGATGACCGGGTCGCGCCGGCCCCAGATCAGCAGCGTCGGGGCCGTGATCGAGGCCGCATCGCCGCGGAGGTCGTGCTCGGGAGAGCTGAAGCTGCGCCAGAGCTCGCTGACCGCACGCAGCCCGGGGTCCTGCCGTGTGGTGGCGACGCCTGCGTCGCGGGCGCGACGGTCGGCGGCGGTGCGAGAGCGCATGTAGCGCGCCGAGAACGCCGGGTAGATGGTGCGCAGGAACCACGGTCGTGCCATCAGTGTGCAGAAGGCGCGGACGTGTACCGGGCGGCCGACGAAGCCGCCGCTGTCGATCAGCACGAGCGCCTTGACGAGCTCCGGCCGGCGGATCGCCAGGCGCGCGGCGGAGAAGCCTCCGACCGAGTTGCCGACGACGACGGCACCCTGCGGCGCGACCTGCTCGACGAGCTGCTCCGCGACGTCCGCAAAGCGCATCGCCGTCGCCGGCGCATCGCCGAGCGGCGAGGAGCCGTGACCCGGCCAATCGAGGGAGATCGATCGAAACCCGGCGGGGAGCCGCGCTCGCAACTCGTCGAAGTCGTGGTGGTCGTGGGCGCCGCTGGGGAGCAGGACGATCGGCTCGCCGCCTCCCTGCTCGTCGTAGGCGACCGGGCCTGTGGACGTCCTGATCATCGGCATGGCGCGGACGCTATCACATGACCGACCGGTCGGTCATGACGGGTGACCGGTCGGTCAGGTAAGCTTTCCGCATGACGGCCACCTCGACCTCCGCGGTGGGTCATCGCACGCGTGACCTCCTGCTCGACGCCGGCGTGACGGTCGCCGAGAGCACGGGCTCGCGGGCCTCAGCGTCAACCGGGTCGTGGCAGAGGCCGGCGTAGCGAAAGGGACCTTCTACGTGCACTTCGCGGATCGCGACGCGTTCGTCGACGCGCTGCATGCCCGTTTCCACGAGCGTGTCCAGGAGGCGGTCGCGGGCGCGATCGCCGGCGTGCCGCCCGGCGCTGAGCACGTCGCTCGCGCGGCGGAGGCGTACCTCGACGTCTGCCTGGCCGATCGCGGTGTCAAGGCATTGGCTCTCGAGGCCAGGACCGGGGGCGCCTACACGGCGGAGATGAAGCAGCGGGTTGACCGCTTCGCGGCCGCCGCTGTTCCGAGCTTCAGGGCGATGGCATGGCCCGACGCGCCCGCCGCTGCGCAGCTCGTCGCGGCGATGACCGCTGAGGTCGCTATGCGCGAACTCGAGGCGGGCCGCCGCCTGCCCGCATCGCGTCGCGCGCTGCGGCGCTTCGTCGGCGGGCCGTAGCGACTGCGGCCGGTCAGGTCAGCTCCGTCGAGAAGGCCCTCTAGGCCGCGGCCGCCGTGAAGCCGTACGCCTCGGCCAGCTCCGGGTCCTTCGCGGCGAGCATCTCGGCGAGCTGGACCATCACCTGGCACTGCTTCCAGGTCGCGTCGTCCTGCATCTTGCCGTCGATCATGTGGACGCCGCGGCCGTCGGGGATCGCCTCGATGACCTTCTTGGCGAACAGGACCTCGTCGGGATCGGGCGAGAAGACCTTCTTGGCGATGTCGATCTGGACGGGGTGCAGCGACCAGGCGCCGACGCAGCCCATCAGGAAGGCGGCGCGGAACTGGGCCTCGCAGCCCTCGACGTCCTTGATGTCGCCGAACGGGCCGTAGAACGGGAGGATCCCGGCGCTCGTGCAGGCGTCGACCATGCGGCCGATCGAGTAGTGCCAGAGGTCCTGCTGGGCGCTGTCGCGCGGGGCCTCGGGGTCGCCTGCGTCGGGGTCCGCGATCACTCGGTAGCCGGGGTGTCCGCCGCCGACGCGCGTCGTCTTCATCCGCCGCGAGGCCGCGAGGTCGGCCGGGCCGAAGCTCATGCCCTGCATGCGCGGGCGAGGCGTAGGCGATCTCCTCGACGTTCGCGACGCCGAGGGCCGTCTCGAGGATCGCGTGGACCAGGATCGGGCGCTGCGACGCCGGCGCGCGCCTCGAGCTGGGCCAGCAGGCGGTCGACGTAGTGGATGTCCCAGGCGCCCTCGACCTTCGGGACCATGATCACGTCGAGCTTGTCGCCGATCTCGCGTGACCAGCGTCGTCAGGTCGTCGAGCACCCACGGCGACTCGAGCGAGTTGACGCGCGTCCAGAGCTGCGTCGTCGCCGAGGTCGATCTCCTTGCCGACGGTGACCAGGCCGGCGCGCGCGGCCTCCTTGTTGTCGACCGGGACGGCGTCCTCGAGGTTGCCGAGCAGGATGTCGGTCTTCTGCGCGATATCGGGCAGCTTGGCCCGCATCTTCTCGTTCGAGCGCGTCGAAGAAGTGGATCATCCGCGAGGGCGGGAACGGGATCTCGCGTGAGCGGGTCGGGGGCGCCGATGGCGAGCGGCTTGAAGAAGTCACGGGGATGGCGCACGTCGGGGTCTCCTGGCGTCGGTCGGGCTTGAGCGGCTGACACAGAAGATATTCACCCGCAGATCGGGGTGGTCGTTGACTCACGGGTCAACGAGCGCGCCGGTGCGGCACACTAGGGGGCCAACCGTCCCATCAGGAGCCGCTCTTTCGCATGTCCGACACCGCAACCGACACCTTCACGACCGACCAGCGCGAACGCGAGGCCTCCGGCGCGCACAGCTACGGCCGCTACCTCGAGGAGTTCGAGGTCGGCGACGTCTACAAGCACTGGCCGGCCAAGACCGTGACCGAGGCCGACGATCACCTGTTCTGCCTGATCACGATGAACCACCACCCGCTGCACATCAACGACGTCTACGCCGCGCAGTCGCAGCAGGGCCGCAACGTCGTCGTCGGGCCGCTCGTCTACTCGCTCGCGCTCGGCATGAGCGTCTGCGACGTCTCCGGCAAGGCGATCGCCAACCTCGCCACCGAGGAGCTCTCGCCATCCCGAACCCCGTCTTCCACGGCGACACGCTGTTCGTGCGAGACCGAGGTGCTGGAGAAGAAGGAGTCGCAAGTCGCAAGCCGGATCGCGGCGTCGTGAAGGTCCACACGCGGGTGCTCAACCAGGACGGCCTGCTCGTCGCGGAGTTCAAGCGGCTCGTGCTGGTGCCGCGCAGGAATCCGGGCGAGCTGGAGGCGCCGGCGGGCAACGTCGAGTAGCGCTTCGCCCTCGCGCGGTGCGGGGTTTCCGCATCGCTGACCGTGACAAGCCGCAGTCATCGACGGGGCGGTAGCGGTACGCTTGCGGTGCCCTGGGGGCGAGCCCGTCACTCGTCCCCATCGCCGTTTGCGGAGCAGTGTCTGTTCCGGATCCCCGAACTCTTCCGCGCCGCAGGAGGCCGCCCAGTCGTGTCCGAGGTCACCGTCCCCACCAAGAACGCGCAGTCTCATCGACTGGGTCGATGAGATCGCGGACCTGACGAAGCCCGAGGCCGTCCACTGGTGCGACGGCTCGGCGGAGGAGTACGACAGGCTCTGCCAGACGCTCGTCGACGCCGGGACGTTCCGCAAGCTGAGCGACGCCAAGCGACCGAACTCGCTACCTCGCCTGGTCGGACCCGGGCGACGTCGCGCGGGTCGAGGACCGCACGTTCATCTGCTCTGAGCGACGAGCAGGACGCCGGGCCCGACGAACAACTGGCGCGCAGCCCGCCGAGATGCGCGAGAAGCTGCAGCGGGCTGTTCGACGGCGCGATGCGCGGGCGCACGATCTACGTCGTGCCGTTCTCGATGGGCCCGGTCGGCTCGGACAAGTCGCTATGTCGGCGTGCAGCTCACCGACTCGCCCTACGTGGCGGTCTCGATGCGGATCATGACCCGCATGGGCCAGGCGGCGCTCGACGTGCTCGGCGAGGACGGCGACGTTCGTCCCGTGCCTGCACACGGTCGGCGCTCCGCTCGCGGACGGGCAGAACGACGTGCCGTGGCCGTGCAACGCGGAGAAGTACATCGTCCACTTCCCCGAGACGCGCGAGATCTGGTCCTACGGCTCGGGCTACGGCGGCAACGCGCTGCTCGGCAAGAAGTGCTTCGCGCTGCGGATCGCCTCGGTCATGGCGCGCGACGAGGGCTGGCTGGCCGAGCACATGCTGATCCTCAAGCTGACCTCGCCCGAGGGTGTCGTCAAGTATCGTGACGGGGGCGTTCCCGTCGCGCGTGCGGCAAGACCAACCTCGCGATGCTGATCCCGACGCTCGAGGGCTGGACCGTCGAGACGATCGGCGACGACATCGCGTGGATGAAGTTCGGCGACGACGGCCGGCTGTACGCGATCAACCCCGAGTACGGCTTCTTCGGCGTGGCGCCGGGCACGGGCGAGGAGACGAACCCGAACGCGATGGCGACGATCCGCGAGAACACGATCTTCACGAACTGTGCGCTGACCGACGACGGCGACGTCTGGTGGGAGGGCATGACGCACGGACGCGCCGTCGCACGCGATCGACTGGCACGGTGCACGAGTGGACGCCGGAGTCCGAGAACCCGGCCGCGCACCCGAACTCCCGCTTCACGACCCCGGCCGGCCAGGACCCGGCGATCGCGCCCGAGTGGGAGGAGCCCGCAGGGCGTGCCGATCGACGCCTTCCTGTTCGGCGGCCGCCGCGCGAGCGTCGTGCCGCTGGTCCGCGAGGCGTTCGACTGGTACCACGGCGTGTTCCTCGGCGCCACGATGAGCTCCGAGACGACCGCCGCCGCTGCGGGCGCGGTCGGCCAGCTGCGCTTCGACCCGATGGCGATGCTGCCGTTCTGCGGCTACAACATGGCCGACTACTTCGGCCACTGGCTGGACGTCGGCAGGAAGGCCGACCCCGCCAAGCTGCCGAGGATCTTCTACGTCAACTGGTTCCGCAAGGACGCCGACGGAGCGTTCCTGTGGCCCGGCTTCGGCGAGAACAGCCGCGTGCTCGAGTGGGTCTTCCGGCGCTGCGAGGGCACCGGCGAGGGCGTCGAGACGCCGATCGGCATCGTTCCCGCCGCACACGACCTCAAGCTCGACGGCCTCGACATCAGCCCGTCGGCGCTGGCGGACCTGCTGGCCGTCGACGAGGCGGCCGTGCGCGCCGAGATGCCGCAGGTCGAGGAGCACCTCGCGAAGTTCGGCGACGACCTGCCGCCCACGCTGCGCCAGGAGCTGGAGAAGCTCGAGGCGCGGCTCGGCTCCTAGCCGTCTTTCGCAATTCGAACCTCGCGCGGAGTGATCGCCGTTCGGCGGGTGCTCAGACGGGGGGCTTCGCGGCGCCGCCCTCGCCGGGCCTGATTACCCCGGTTTCGTAGGCGAGCACCACCGCCTGGATACGGTCTCGAAGCTGAAGCTTCATCAGAACACGCGCCACGTGGGTCTTGATCGTCGCGTCGCTCACGATCAGCGACTGCGCGATCTCCGCGTTCGACATCCCGCGGGCGACCAGACGGAACACCTCCAGCTCGCGTGGTGTGAGCTCGTCAAGCTCCGCGGGCGGCTGCGGCGCGGGCGCGCGGCGTGCGAACTCCTCGATCAGCCGTCGCGTGACGGTCGGCGCGAGCAGCGCCTCGCCCGACGCGACCAGGTGGACCCCGGCGATCAGCTGCTCGGCGGGAACGTCCTTGAGCAGGAAGCCGCTCGCTCCCGCGCGAAGCGCGTCGTACACGTACTCGTTGAGGTCGAAGGTCGTGAGGACGAGCACGCGCACCGGTGGGTCGAGTGGCTGGGCGAGGATCTGGCGCGTCGCTTCGATGCCGTCGACCCCGGGCATCCGGATGTCCATCAGCACCACATCGGGCCGGAGCCCGCGGGCCATCTCGACCGCCTCGCGACCGTCGGCCGCCTCGCCGATGACAGTCAGCGACTCCTCCTCGTCGAGGATCATGCGAAAGCCGGTGCGCACAAGCGCCTGGTCGTCGGCGATCAGGATGCGAACGGGGGTCATGTCGGAGAGATCGCCTGCTCGGTGGCCAGCGGCCCGGGAACGACGTCCAACGGTATCCGTGCGTGGACCCGGAAGCCGCCCCCGGGGGCCGGTCCGGCCTTCAGTTCGCCGCCCAGAAGCTGCACTCGCTCGCGCATCCCGATCAGCCCGAAGCCCTCGACGGACCCGGCCGCTGGGCCGGCGCCCGCCGGTGGACGGCCGTTCGCGGCTGGACCGGTGTCGCGGACATCGACCACAACGAAGGCCGGGGTGCAGCGAACTTCGACGCTCGCATGCGTCTCACCCGCGTGGCGCAGGGTGTTGGTGAGAGCCTCCTGCACTATCCGGTAGAGGGTGAGGTCGGTCGTCGCCGGCAATGCGCCTCGATCTCCGCTGATGCGGAGATCGACCTTCAGCCCGGTGTCACGCGCGCGCTCGACGAGCACCTCGAGATCGCGGCTGCGGGCCTGGGGCCGCAGTGCGGCCGCCTGTCCGGTCGGCCGCAGGACCCCCATCAGCCGGCGCAGCTCGTCGAGCGTCTCGCGGCCCGTGTGCTCGACCGTGCGCAGCGCCGCGACCGACTGCTCGGGCGAGCGGTCGAGCACGTGCCGCGCGGCCCCGGCCTGCACGACCATCACCGACATGCTGTGTGCCACGACATCGTGCAGTTCCCGAGCCATTCGGGTGCGCTCCTCGTCTGACGCGGCGCGCGCGAGTTCGTCGCGTTCTCGCTCGAGGCGCTCGGTTCGGTTGCGCAGCTCCCGCGTGAGCCCGTCCCGTGCGCGCAGGAAGCGGCCGAGAGTCCAGCACGCGGTGAAGATCCCCAGCGGGAAGAGATAGTCGCCTGCCGCATTACCCGCGCCGGCGAACTCGACCAGGAACACCGCCGCGAGCACAGCGATCAGGCAACCGATGGACTGCCGGATTCCAAGTGCGAAGCCCGCCGCGAACGCGGTGAGCATCACGACGACGAACGTCGCCCGGAAGTCAGCGACGTTGTCCCCCGTGAGGGTCATCCCGACGGTCGTCGCGAGGATCACGGCCGTCGCCGCCAGGGTGCGCGCGCGAAGCCAAGCGACGGATGCGGTGAAGGGCACGAGCCAGGCGATGTCCACCCACGGGTGTTGCACACCCGAGCCGGTAGCGCATTCGAAGGCCAACACGGCGAACGCGACGACGGCGGCGAGGACGTCGAGCGGGGCGGTGCCGTGCCGCCGCAGGGTCGTGCCCAGGTCGTTCACGCCGTGGCCTCAGCGTACGAGTGGCTGAGCGGAATCCGGATGCGCAGCGTCCCGCCACGTTCCCGGGGCTCGACGTCGACCGATCCGCCCCACATCTCCGCCCGCTCACGTAGGCCGGCAAGCGCGGCGAGAGCGATCTCTCCGTCGGACTCCAGGTCCATCTCGAAGTGGCCGCGTCGAGTTGCGAGCCTGGCGTCGACGCGACTCGCTCCGCCGTGTTCGGTCACCGACCGCAGCGCCTCCTGCGCGATGCGATAGGCCGTCAGGTCGATCCCTGGGGTCAGCTCGCTCGTCACACCCGAACTGTCCAGCCGAACGTCAAGCCCACGTTCGCGCGCCTGGGCTACAAGGCCGTCGACGCGGCGCAGCGTCGGTTGCGGCGACAGCGCGATGCCCGAGTCCTCATGGCGCAGCACACCGAGCAGCCGCCGCATCTCGGTGAGAGCCTCGCGGCCGGTGAGCTCGATCGCTTCGATCGAGGAGGCCGCATCCGTCCGGCCGCGTTCGACGCCGAGCCTTGCGGCCTGCGCCTGCACGACCATGACGCTGACCTCGTGCGCCACGATGTCGTGGACTTCGCTGGCAATGCTCGCCCGCGTCGCAAGGCGGGCCGCCCTGGCGCGTGCCTCACGGTTGCGCTCCAGTTCCTCGGCCTGCTGCTCGAGGCGCCGGTTGGTCTGCGCGCGCCAGCGCATCATGCGGCCCGCGGCCGCGGGCATGATGAGGAAGACGACGGTCACCCATGCGAGGTCGGCGGCGACGTTGGCGCCCGTGTCGGCGGCGTCGGAGATCACAGCGACCAGTACGCCGACTACGACGACCGGGGCGGAGAGCCAGAATGAGCGTTCGGCGGTCCGCAGCCCCCAGATGAAGATGATGCCCACCGCCGGGACGAGCAGGAAGCCGCTGACCTCGGTTACATGGCCTCCGAGAAGCGATTGCAGTGCGAATACGATCGCGAGCGTGATCGCCGCCACCACTGGGCGGCGTGGCGAAGCGGCGAAGGCGACAGCGAGCACGAACAGCGCGGTGATGCCGACGACCAGGTTCCCGGGGTCGTCGGCGATCAGGATCTCGGTGGTTGCGGCGACGAACGAGAACGCCGCCAGCGCGACGACGACGTGATCGGAATCCATGCCGGCGAGTGCTCTGAGCCTTCCTGCCACGGTCGAACCGTAGACCGCCGGGCGCCCGGGCGCATCGGCCCCGCGGGCGAGACGGGGTCATCCTCGCGGCCGACGCGGGGCGGTCCGGGCGCTCCCGCGATCTAGCCCGCCCGGGCGACGCAAGTTCGTCCGCTCGGCAGACGACGCGGGGGCCCTGCGCTGGGAGCCTCTCCGGCGAATCGATCAATCCACGGAGGCGCAAGTGCTCGACGCTGTTGAACAGAACCCGACCACCGAGACCCCGGCACTCGCCGGCGTCGACCTTCACCGCCGTTTCGGCGCGGGCGACGCGGCTGTGCATGCCCTGCGGGGCGTCACGCTCGAGGTGCCGACCGGACGTTTCGTCGCCGTCATGGGCCCATCGGGCTCAGGCAAGTCGACCCTGATGCACCTGCTGGCCGGCCTTGACCAGCCGACCGAGGGCGCCGTCACGATCGGCGGGCTCGACCTCGCGCAACTCGACGATGACGCTCTCACCAGGCTGCGCCGCGACCGGGTGGGCTTCATCTTCCAGAGCTTCAACCTGGTCCCGACGTTGAGCGCCGAGGAGAACGTAGTGCTGCCCGAGCGGCTCGCCGGCCGCAGGGCTGACAGCGCCTGGGTCGACTGTGTCCTGGAGCGGGTGGGCCTTGCCGATCGCCGCTCGCACCGCCCGGCGCAGCTGTCGGGCGGCCAGCAGCAGCGCGTCGCAGTCGCACGCGCCCTCGTCAGCTCGCCGGCCGTGCTGTTCGCCGACGAGCCCACCGGCAACCTCGACTCGGCCTCGGGAACCCAGATTCTGCGTCTCATGCGCGAGGCCGTGGATCGCGACGGACAGACGATCGTCATGGTCACCCATGACTCGCGCGCAGCAGCAGTCGCCGACGAGGTCGTCGTGCTCGCCGACGGGCAGGTCGTCCATCGGCTCCATGCACCGAGCGAGGACCGGATCAGCGCGACGATGATCGAGGTGGCGGCATGACCCGCCTCGCTCTCGCAGATCTGCGCGGCCACCGGCTGCGCACCATCCTCAGCGTCATCGCTGTCGCGCTCGGCGTCGCTCTCGTCACGGGTGCGCTCACGCTGACCGACACGATGACCCGCGCGGCCGACTCCCTCAGCACGGCCGCCTACGGCGGTGTGGACGCCGCGGTGACGCAGCGGTCGGCCGTCGACCCCGACGAGGACTGGCTTTCCGTCAGCAGGCCGACGCTGCGACAGGCTGCGCTCGACCGCGTCGCGGCCGATCCTCAGGTCGCCGCGGCTGCCGGCGAGGTCCAGGCCGAGGCGAAGATCGTCACTCCCGGCGGGAGGATCGCCGGCCAGGGTCCGTACTTCGGCGTCGGCTACGACTTCTCCAGGCCGGGGGCCGAGAGGCTGACGCCCTTCCGCCTCGATTCGGGTCGCTGGCCGGCCGGTCCGGGTGAGGTCGTCATCGATGCGCAGACCTCCCACCGCGAGAACCTCGAGCCCGGAAACAGGGTCAATGTCGCCATCAGCTCGGGACCGGCACGCTCGTTCCGGGTTGTCGGCGTATCGGCCTTCGGCTCGGTGCGGTCGATGGGCACGGCGACTACGGCCCTCTTCGACCTCTCGACGGCGCAGCGCCTGTTCGACAAGCGCGGGCGCCTCGACACGATCCTCGCCGCTGCGCGGCCGCCGGTCGCGGCGGCTGCCTTCCGGGCCGGGCTCGACCGGCGCCTGGCCGCCTCCGATGACGTGCGCTCGGCGGCCAGCCAGGATCGTTTCGGGCTCGACGGTCTCAAGCAGTTCGTCCACATCCTGCAGGTGATCCTGCTGGTCCTCGGCGTGGTGGCAGTGATCGTCGGGGCGTTCACGATCGCGAACGCCCTGGCGATGTCGGTCACCCAGCAGCAGCGTTCGCTCGCCCTGCTGCGTGCTGTCGGAGCTTCGCGCCGCCAGGTGCGCCGCCTGGTCGCCCTTCAGGCCCTGACGCTGGGCGTGATCGGATCCCTACTTGGGATGATCGGCGGGTTCGGCGTCGCTATGGCGATCGGCTGGCTCTTCGACGCCCTCGACATGTCGCTGCCGACGACGTCGATGACGCTCACCGCCGGCGCGGTCATCGCAGGCCTGACCGTGGGCGTGGGCGTCCCCGTGCTCGCATCGCTTCGTCCGGCACGGCTTGCCACGCGCATCTCGCCCGTCAGCGCGATGCGGGAGGCCGCGGACGGCCGGCAGCCCGGGATCTTCGGCCGCGCTGTTCGCAAGGTCGCGTCGGTGCTCGGCCGCCCGGCTGAGCTGGTCGGGGGCGTTGCCGGGTCGCTGGCACGACGCAACACGATGCGTCGTCCGGGCCGCACCGCAGCAACCGCCGCCGCGCTCACGATCGGCGTGACGCTCGTCGCGGCCGTGTCCGTCATCGGCGCCGGCCTCAAGGGCGGCGTGAAGGGCGAGGCGACGGATCGCATCACGGCCGACCTGATCGTCGCGAGCGAGAGCCAGGGCTGGGGCCCGACCTCCCCGGCGGCGTTGGAGCGTGTAGCTGCCACGGCCGGCGTAGAGAGCGTGGGCGCCCTGTCGCAGGACCGGGCCAAGGTCGGCGGCATCGAGGTCTCGGTCGACGGCCTGGACGCCGCGGGTGCGGCGATGCTGCGCTACGACGTGACCAAGGGTCGCAGCGAGCTGCGCGCCGGTGAAGCGTTCGTGACGGAGAAGTTCGCCGCACAGCGCAAGCTTGCCGTGGGTCGCCGGCTCACGCTCGTGGCGCCGAATGGCAAGCGGGTCGTGGTCACGGTCGCGGGCCTGACCGACGCGGGCAAGCTGAACGTCGTCGAACTGGGCGAGGTCGCCCTGGCATGGGACACGTACCGCTCTGCCTTCGGCTCGGACGAGAAACGCTTCGGCCTGGTCGAGGTCTCCGGCGACGTCGGTGTGGCGCGCGCGGCGATCGCGCGCAACTTGGGATCGTTCCCCGGCGCGTACGTCGCGGACACTGCGCAGTGGGCCAGGGATCAGGCAGCCTGGCTGGACACGGTGCTGATGGTGATAGTCGCGATGCTCGCACTGGCGGTCCTCGTCAGCCTGCTGGGCATCGTCAACACGCTGGCGCTCGGCGTCGTCGAGCGCACGCGTGAGATCGGTCTCCTGCGCGCGGCCGGAATGACCAGGCGCCAGGTCCGGCGGATGGTTCGCTGGGAGAGCGTTCTGACGGCTGTCGTCGGTGCGACGATCGGAATCGTCCTCGGGCTCGGACTGGCGGGTCTCGTGACCGTTCTTTTCGGAGATGAGGGCTTCGGCTTCGCCGTGCCAGTCGGGCTTCTCAGTGCGATCGTGGCGGTCGCCGTCGTAGCCGGAGTGATAGCCGCGGCGCTGCCCGCGCGGCGCGCTGCACGCCTGGACGTCCTGCTCGCGGTGACTGTGGACTAGCCGGATCGCGACGACGACGTCGCCGGACGGCTCGGCGCCTCAGCGCCGGGCCGTCCGGGCTTCGGTTTGATCAGCCCTTCGGGTTGACGCCGTAGTACTTCGCGTTGAACTTGTAGTTCTCGCAGCCGGTCTTGGCCTTGTTGAGCGAGACTGTGCCGGTCAGCTTCTTGCTGCTGGAGAACCGGCCCTTGATGCTGACCTTCACGACCTTCTTGTCCGACCCCACGAAGACCGTGGAGTTGCCCCTGTAGGAGAACGAGCCCTTCTTGGAGACCTTGAGGCGCTTTGTCTTCGGCAGCATGAATCCGCCGTACCCCTGCAGCGTGCCGTCCGCGAGCTTGCGCTGGCATGGCCCGCTCATCGACTTCACCAGCTTCTGCTTCTTCTTCGTCTTCTTCGACGTCTTCGTGTACACGACCGTGTAGACCTGAAGCTTCGTGTCGATGTACGTACCTCGCTTCGGCGTGCCGGCCGTCGCCGGCGCGGCGCACAGGGCGAGCGAGGTGAGAGCGAGCAGGGCTCCGATACGACGCATGCGACTGATCCCCCGAGGAAGCTGAACGTGAACGGGGGGCAACCTACCAGCGCCGTCGGCGCGCGCGCCGACTAACGCGTGACGCCGCGGGCGGCGCCGCTTAGCCCGTCGCGCGTCACGAGCTTCACGCGCGGACGTCCCTGGGGCTCGCCGGCGGTGCGCTCGACCTCGTCGATCGCCTGCCATCCGGCGAAGCTCACGTGATCCGGGCAGCGCGAGGCGAGCAGATCCAGCAGTGAGTCCTCGTCGGCCGTAGGTGCGGGCAGACGACCGGCCTCGGCGTCCTCGAGCAGCGCCTTTGCGGTCTGGACGCCGTCCTGCTTGTTGGTCCCGATCACGCCGGACGGGCCTCGCTTGATCCAGCCGGCGACGTAGATGCCAGCGATCGGGGTGCCGGCGGAGTCGATGACGCGGCCCTCGGTGTTGGGCACGACGCCGCGCCCTTCGTCGAAGGGAAGACCCTCGATCGGCAGGCCGCGGTAGCCGATCGAGCGGAAGACCAGATCGACCGGGATCGTCTCGGTGACGCCCGTACCCCGGGCCGCGAGGCGCCCGTCGCGCTCGACGATCGCGTTCCTCTCCAGTTCGATCGACTCGACGCGCCCGTCGCCGTGCAGCGCAACCGGCGAGCGCAGGAACAGGAAGCTGATCCTGCGCGGGGCGCCGCTGCTCGGCCGCTCGGCGTAGCGGGCGAGCGTCTCGACGTTGACGCGGCGGGTCTTGTCACCGTGCTCCTCAAGCCAGGCGCGGCTCAGCGGGTCGAGTGCGGCGTCGTCCGGGTCGACGTGCACGTCGGCACCTTCGAGCTCGCCGAGCTCGAGCACCTCGGGATTGGTGAACGCGGCCTGCGCGGGCCCGCGGCGCCCGATGATCAGCACCTCGCGCACGCGGGAGGCGCGGAACGCATCCAGCGCATGGTCGGCGACGTCGGTCTTGGCGAGCTCGGCCTCGGACAGCACGAGCATCCGCGCGAGGTCGATCGCGACGTTGCCGTTGCCGATCACCGCGACACGCTCGGCGGAGAGATCGAATTCGTGGCCCGAATAGTCGGGGTGGCCGTTGTACCAGGCGACGAACTCGGTCGCCGGGTGCGAGCCCGGGAGATCCTCGCCGGGGATCCCCATCCGGCGGTCGGTGGCCGCGCCGACCGAGTAGATGACGGCGTCGTAGTGGGACGAGAGCTCGTCCGCAGTGATCGCCGAGCCGACCTCGACGTTCCCGAAGAAGCGAAAGCCCGGTTTGGCGGCCGTCTTGTCGAAGACCCTCGTGACGCTCTTGATCTTCGGGTGGTCGGGCGCGACCCCGGCTCGGACCAGCCCGTAAGGGGTCGGCAGCAGGTCGAACATGTCCACCTGAGCACCGGCCCCGATCAGATGCCCTGCGGCGTAGAACCCCGCTGGTCCCGCCCCGACGATCGCTGTCCGCAATTCAGATTCCTGTCAGTCGCTCGCTGAAACCCGGGGACATCGCGCGGGCCTGCTCACAGACCCATCGAGCGACCGACGATCTCCTTCATGATCTCGGTCGTACCGCCGTAGATCCTGGTGATCCGGGCGTCGACGAACGCGCGCGCTATCGGGTACTCGAGCATGTAACCGTAGCCGCCATGGAGCTGAACGCAGCGGTCGACCACTCTGCCCTGCAGCTCCGTCGACCACCACTTGGCCATCGCGGCGTCCTCGGCCGACAGCTGACCGGCGTTCAGCGCCGCCACCGCCTTGTCGCAGAAGACGGTCGCCAGTTCGATCTCGGTCCGCATCTCGGCGAGCGCGAAGCGCGACGCCTGGAAGCTCCCGACGGGCTGCCCGAAGGCCTGGCGCTCCTTGACGTACTCGACCGTCCAGTCGAGCGCGGCCTGCGCCGAGGCGACCGCCGAGACCGCGATCGACAGCCGCTCCTGGGCCAGGTTGCCGACGAGGTATCCGAAGCCCTGCCCCTCGTCGCCGAGGCGGTTCTCGACCGGGACGACCACATCTGAGAAGAACAGCTCAGCGGTGTCCTGAGCGTGCATCCCGATCTTGTCGAGATTGCGGCCCCGCTCGAAGCCGTTCATGCCGCGCTCGATGATCAGCAGTGAGATCCCGCGGTGGCGCTCGCCGGGGTCGGTCTTGAGTGCGGTGATGACGAGGTCGGCGTTGACGCCGTTGGTGATGAAGGTCTTGGCGCCGTTGACGACGTAGTGGTCGCCTTCGAGCCGCGCCGTGCTGGTCATCGAGGCGAGGTCCGAGCCGATTCCCGGCTCCGTCATCGCGAGCGCCGTGATCAGGCTCCCGTCGGCTATGCCGGGCAGCCAGCGCTCACGCTGCTCGGGCGTGCAGTACTCGAGGAAGTAGGGGAGGCTGATGTCGTTGTGCAGCGTCAGGCCGAGCCCGGCGGCCGCGACACCCGCGTAGGCGAGCTCCTCACCGAGGATCTGGTTGAAGCGGAAGTCGTCGACTCCCGATCCGCCGTGCTCCTCGCCCACGGCCATCGCGAGCATCCCCTTCTCGGCGGCCCTGGCGAACAGCTCGCGCGGGACGATGCCCTCGCGCTCCCACTGCTCGTTGAACGGCACGATCTCCTCGGCGGTGAAGCGCCGCGCACTCTCCCGGAAATCGGCGTGCTCGTGCTCGAAGATGTCGCGCTTCATCGCCCGCCGTCCCGTTTCTCAGTGTCCGGGCCCGCCGGGGTCGGCGGCAGGGGGGCGGGACTCCTCGGCGAGCGACGTGATCGCCAGGCGACCGCGGGCGGACGTCTCGAGCACCTCCGTCGCCTCGTCCACCGAGCGTGCGTAGAGCTCCACGAGCAGGTGGACGACGATCTTGTCGTCGTCGTGCTTGTGGAAGCGCACGTGCGTGAAGAACTCGCGCGTCCCGTGGTCGCCGAAGGCCGCGTAGGAGAGCGCGTCGCCGGCGTCCGGTCCCGAGCAGGACTCGACCTCGTCGGAATCGACCGTGACCGTGCACGATGCGACCCAGGGTGTGCCGGCGATCATCCGCTCCCAGCGGTCCTCGATCGGCTCGACACGGCCGTCGCGGAACCCCAGATGGGGCTGGTCGTGCATGCAGTCCAGGCACTGGACGACGGCCTCCTGAAGCTCGTCGACGACCTCGGCGCGCTCACCGGTGTCCGGGTCGATGCGGTGGATGCCCTCGTAGTGGACCTGCACCTCGAGGTCGGTGGACCAGCAGCGGTAGCAGCGCAGCCATGCGAGGGTCTCGACGGATCGCTCCACTCCGCCCAGTCTAAGGGCCGCGCCCGCAAGTCCAGTGCCCGGCCGCCGATCCGCGCGGTCCGGTCTCCGCCGGATATCTTCGGGCGATGCCAGACACCGTCCTGTACGAGACCTCCGGCGCGGTCGCGACGCTCACGCTGAACCGCCCCGACCGGCTCAACGCGATAACGGCCGAGCTGATCGCAGACCTGCGCGAGCAGCTCGATCGCGCCCAGCGGGACGAGACGGTGCGCGCGATCCGGCTGCGCGGCAGCGGGCGGGTCTTCTGCGCCGGCTACGACATCGGATGGGGCGCCGAGCTGATGGAGCGAAGCGAGGCCGGCCGGCCGTGGGACCCGCTCGAGGATCAGCGCCTGATGTCGGCTTTCGTCGATGCCTACATGGCGCTGTGGCGCTCGCCCAAGCCGGTGATCGCGCAGGTTCACGGATTCTGTGTGGGCGGCGGCACCGACTTCGCGCTGTGCTCGGATCTGATCGTGTGCAGCGAGGACTGCCGCATCGGCTACCCGCCGGCGCGTGTCTGGGGTTCGCCGACGACGGCGATGTGGACCTACCGCCTGGGTCTGGAGCGATCGAAGAGACTGCTCCTGACCGGCGACGCGCTGGATGGCCGCCGGGCCGTCGAGTGGGGGCTCGCCAGCGAGTGCCATCCCGATCAGGAGCTGGATGGCGCCGCGCTGGCGCTCGCCGCGCGGGTGGCGCGGCTGCCCGCCAACCAGCTCCAGGCGATGAAGCTGCTCGTCAACCACACGTACGAGCAGATGGGTCTCCAGACGACACAGCTGATCGGGACGCTGCTCGACGGCGCGGCGCGTCACACGCCCGAGGGCGACGCGTTCACCAAGGCCGCGATCGCGGACGTGGGAGCAGCCGTGCGAGAGCGCGACGCGCCCTTCGGCGACTACGGGCAGGGCACGCGATCGGTGTGAGTGACGGGCAGCAAGCCGGGCAGCCGCACGACCCCGTCGGCGTGGTGCTCGCCGGCGGCGCCGGCAGGCGGATGGGCGGCGCGAAGCCTGGAGCCGTGCTTGCCGGCCACCCGCTCATCCACTACCCGGTGGCGGCGCTGTCGTCGGTCCTCGGCGAAGTTGCGATCGTCGCCAAGGAGGACACCGAACTGCCTCTGATGGCGGGTGTCTGCGTCTGGCGCGAGCCCGCTCAGCCGCGTCACCCGCTGGCCGGCATCGTCGAGGCGCTGCGCCGAGCGAAGGGCCGGCCGGTTGTCGTGCTGGCGTGCGACCTGCCGCTCGTCACCGGTGTCCAGGTGGCCGCGCTGGTCAACGCGTCCTCCGGGGGCGCGGCCGTCGTCGCCGCCCAGGCGGGCGGGCGGCTTCAGCCGCTCTGCGCTCGCTACGAGCCGCGGGCTCTGGGCCTGCTGGCCGGCTACGACCCAAACGGCCGGGTCGTCGAGCAGGTGGCGCGGCTCGAGCCCGCGACGCTCGACGTCGAGCCGGGCGTGCTGCGCAACGTCAACGACCGCGCGGGCCTCGCGGAGGTTGAGCGGCTGCTGCGCGAGCCGGATCCGGATGGTCGTCAGCCGCCTCAGCCGAACGTGAACGCGTAGCCCGAGACGCCGCGCTGCGGGCGCAGCTCGAGCCGGTGGCGCCCGACCTCGGCGCTGTGCACGAGGTGGTAGAGGCGCTGGCGCGTGACGAGGACCGAGCCGCCGCTCACGTCGTCTCCCGCGAAGCGGGCCGCGATCGGCGCGCCGTCCAGCCGGACCTCGACCCGCGCTCGTCGCCCGCGAGGCGGCGCGAGAACGAGGTAGACGTCCTTGCCCTGGACGTGGGCGCTGATCGCCGCGCCCGCGCCGGCCGTCGCACGCTCGCCGTCGGCGGTCCAGTCGCCGGAGAGGGCGAACTCGTTGAGCGCCAACCGCGCGGGCGCGTCGGGGTACGTGTGCCTGCCGTCGAGCGGGGCGCGGCCGATCGCGAATCCGCGGGCGCGATCGGTTCCGAGGTATGTCTCAGGTGTCGCCAGGCGCGCGGTCCGCGGCGCGCGGGCGCGACGCGCATCTGCGCCGAGCGGTGCCCCGTCGCGTTCCCGGAGCAGCGACCTGATCGCGGCCTCGGTCTGCTCGTACTCGCCCTCACCGAAGTGCGTGTAGCGGACCTGGCCGCGGGCGTCGATCAGGTACTTGGCGGGCCAGTACTGGTTGCCCCATGCGTTCCAGGTGGCAAGCTCGTTGTCCTGAGCCACGGCGTAGCGGAGGCGGTTCTGCGTGATCGCAGAAGCGACGTTGGCGGCGTTCTTCTCGAAGCCGAACTCCGGCGAATGGACCCCTACGATCGTGAGCCCGGCCCGCCGGTATCGCTTGTCCCACGCGCGCAGCGCGGGCAGCGTGCGAATGCAGTTGATGCAGGTGTAGGTCCAGAAGTCGACGAGCACGACGCGGCCGCGCAGCCGTGCCAGCGTCAGCGGGGAGTCCCCCGGTGTGTTGAACCAGCGCTGGTTGCCGGTGAAGTCGGGGGCGAGGCCGAGCTTCGGCAGTGATGACGGGACGCCGGCGGCCGCGCCGCGGCCCGAGGCCGACCGCTTCTTCGAGTCCCGGGTTGACGCAAAGCGCGACGGCCCGCGCAGCGCGTCCAGTTCGCGCCGCACGCGCGCCGAGTCCTCGATCGAGCGCGTCGGGTTGACGACGCCTGCCGGCAGGTTGTCAGCGATCGCGGTCTGGAAGCGAACGTCGTAGTCGAATGCCATCGCGAACGCCGTCGCCAGCATCACGATGCCGAGCGCCCGCTGAAGCGCCGGCCCGCGCCCGGCCCGCCGCACGCGCTCGGTGAGCGTCCTTCCGCCGAGCGTCAGTGCGAGCAGCACGGTGGCCGAGCCCGCCGAGTACGCAAGCGCCACCGCGACGACGTCGCCCGAAGCCGAGCCGACGGTGATGACGGCGGCCAGGATCGGCCCCGCACACGGCGCATAGAGAAAGCCGAGCGCACCTCCGACCACGAGGCCGGACCAGAAGCCGGCTCCGCCGTCGCCCGGACCGAAGCGCGCCAACCTCGACAGAGGCGCTGCAAGGCGGTCGCCGAGCGCCGGCACCAGCGTGACGATCGCGAACGCGGCGAGCACGACGATCGCAAGCGTGCGCGTCGCCGATGAGCTGAGGCCGACGCCGTCGACGAGGCTCGCCAGCCCGACGATCGTCACCGTGAAGGTCAGCGACAGGCCGCACGCGATCCCGATCGGCCGCCGCCGTCCCCCGGTGGCGCCGGCGCTGAGCAGCGCGGGAAGCACGGGCAGCACGCACGGCGAGAGCGCCGTGCCTGCGCCGGCGACGAATGCGAACAATGCCAGCACGATCACAGACGGATTGTGGTCGAGCGACGGTGAACTTTGGATGAACTCGGCTCACGCACGTCTCATCTGCGCTGCCTACGGTCGTCGCACAACGTTCTCGGGCAAAGAGAGGAACTCGCAATGACCAGAAGCACCAAGCGAGCGCTCGCGGCCGCCGCCGCGGCGGCGGCAGTCGGCGCGGGAGGCGCGGCGATCGCCGTCGCCGCCGGGGGCGATGACGACGACAAGCCGATCACGGGGGCGGCGCTCGGCAAGGCGAGCGCAGCGGCCCTGAATCACACCGGCGGCGGTCAGGTCACCGGCACCGAGGTCGGCGACGAGGACAGCTACTACGAGGTGGAGGTCAAGCGCACCGACGGCAGCTCGGTCGACGTGCAGCTCGATCGCGGCCTCAGCGTCGTCGGCTCGGCCGCTGACAGGGAGGAGACGGCCGACAAGGACTCAGCCGCCGATCGATGACATCGTGCGGGACGGCTGGATGAATCCGGGCTCGTTGACCTGGTGCTTGAGTTCCTTGCGCCAGACCGCCTCGCGGATCACCTGTACGAGCTCGTCGTCACCGGCGCCTGCGCGCATCGGCCCGCGCAGGTCGGTCTCGTTCAGCGAGAAGAGGCACGTTCGGAGCCGCCCGTCGGCCGTCAGGCGGATCCTGTTGCAGTCGCCGCAGAATGGCTCGCTGACGGGGTTGATGAATCCGATCCGGCCGCGCCCGTCCGCGAAGTGGTAGACGCGCGCGGTCGCGCTCGGCTCGCGTGGCTCGGGCTCCAGCGGCCAGTGCTCCTCGATCGCCGCGCGGATCTCCGCACCCGTGAGCACCTGCTCCGGCGTCCATGCCTGGTCGGCGTCGAGCGGCATGAACTCGATGAAGCGGACCTCGAACGGCCGCTCGCGGGCGAAGCGCGCGAACGGCAGGATCTCCGTCTCGGTGAAGTCGCGCATCGCGACCGCGTTGACCTTGATCGGGTGTGCCTGCGGGAACGCCTCCAGCGCGGCGAGCCCGGCAAGGACGCGCGGCAGCGCGTCGCGTCGCGTCAGCTCGAAGAAACGGTCGCGTTGGAGGGCATCGATCGACACGTTGAAGCGCTGAACGCCCGCGTCGACGAGCGCGGCCGCGTCGCGCTCGAGCAGGAACCCGTTCGTGGTGACGGAGAGATCGTGAACGCCGGGAAGGGCGGCGAGCAGCCCGGCCATGCGCGGGAAGTCGCGGCGCAGGAGTGGCTCGCCTCCCGTCAGCCGGACGTCGTGGACGCCGAGCTCCGACAGCAGGCGCACGAGGCGTTCGATCTCCTCGAACGCCAGGACCTCGTCTCGCTCGAGCCATGGCAGACCCTCGGCGGGCATGCAGTACTGGCAGCGGAAGTTGCAGCGGTCGGTGACGGAGATGCGCACGTCACCGATCTTTCTGCCGTGTCCGTCGACCAGGGGCTCGCGATCCATCACCGGACAGCGTAGGGGACCGCGCTGCCCGGGAATGTGCGGTGTGACCGGTTCTACCCGGCCAGTTCGCTGACGGCCTGGTCGAAGACGGCCGTATGCGCATCGACGTCGGCTCGGGTCGTGGCCGGCGAGATCAGGGCCATGTTGTGGAACGGGGTGAGCATCACGCCGCGGTTCAGCGCGTGCAGATGCAGGTAGCGCTCCAGCTCGCCATCGTGGGAGGCGTGGGCTCGCGTCCCGTCGCGCGCCGGCTCGGGCAGGAACTGGTACTCGGCTCGGCAGCCGAGCTGGGTCACGTTCCACGGCATGTCGTGGTCCGCGATCACGTCCTGGACGCCCTGCGCGAAGCGGGCCGCGAGCGGAACGGTGTGCTCGAAGGCGGTGGCCGTCAGAACGTGCTCGAGCGTGGCGCGCATCGCGGCGCTCGACAGCGGGTTGCCGGCGAGCGTCCCGCCGACCCCGCCGGTGTCCTCGTAGTCCGCCTCGGCCTGCTCGAACATCCGCGTGGCCAGGTCGCCGCCCAGCCCGAGCGCCCCGCAGGGAACGCCGCCGCCGATCGCCTTGCCGATCGTCAGCATGTCCGGTTCCAGCGACCACGCCTGCGTGCAGCCACCCGGCCCGGCGGAGAACGTGTGCGTCTCGTCGATGATCAGCAGCGTCCCGTGCTCACGGGTCAGCTCGCGCAGCACCGCCAGGTAGCCCTCGTCGGGCAGGATGATGCCCATGTTCGTCATCGCGGGCTCGGCCAGGACGACTGCGACGTCGCGGCTCGAGAGTGCCTCCTCGAGGGCCGGGATGTCGTTGAACTCGACCGCGACGGTCGTGGCCGACGGGTCGACCGCAGGGCCCACGTTGCCCCCGCGGCTCACGGTCGCGCCGCCCTGGCTCACGGCGAAGGCCTCGTCGACCGAGCCGTGGTAGCAGTAGCTGTAGACCAGTGTTCTGCTGCGCCCGGTGATCTGCCGCGCGAGCCGCAGCGCCGTTCGGTTGGCGTCGGTGGCCGTCAGCGTGAACAGCCAGGTAGCCATCCCGAAGCGCCGCGAAAGCTCCTCGCCGACCCAGACCGCGTCCTCGGTCGGCAGCATCGTCGTGATGCCGTTCGCCGCCTGGCGAGACACGGCTTCGACGGTGGGGGGCGGGGCAGTGGCCCGCCATCGCGCCCGTGTCCCCGAGGGCGAGGTCGACGTACTCGTGGCCGTCCACGTCGACGACGCGTGCGCCCCGCGCGTGTGCGGCGAACGTCGGGTAGCCGCCCGCCCAGCGCATCATCCAGGGCATCGGAACGCCGCCGACGAGCGAACCTAGAGCGCGCTCGTGGAGCTCGCGTGAGCGGGGCGTGCGCTTGCGGAAGCTCTTGATCTCGCGCTCGAGCAGCCCCTCAAGCCGAGTGCGGTTGAGGGCCATTTCGGCCGAGCCTACGCGAGGACCCGGTGCTCGCGCGGCCGCGCCGATCGTCAGCCGGCGGGCGCCGCGGCCTTCAGCGTGGCCTCGAAGTCGGTCTTGGGGATCGGCCCGACGCACGGCGAGGTGGCTCCGGCGTCGACGTAGCGCTGGACTCCGCCGCGGACCGCCGCCTCGTCACCTGCGGCCGTGAGCACGGAAAGGAAATCGTCGGATATCGCCGCGCCCATCGCGCCGGGGTCGCCCGCTGCGGCGTCGTATCGCGCGATGTCGGCCTCGAAGCCCGAGCGCTCGAGCATCGCGCGGTAGAAGGGCAGGCCGAAGTACGGCAGCAGGTCCTTGCGCATGGCGTCGAACGCGCTCCCGACATCGTCGGTGCACGCGGCCGGGATCGCCGGGACGATGTCGAACCCGTCGAGGCTCCTGCCGGCCTTCTCGCGCCCCTCGCGCACGCAGGGCACGACGACGTCGCGGATGTAGTTCGGGTTGCACAGCCACAGCACGACGCCGTCGCGCGATCTCGCCGGCCAGGCGCAGCATGTTCGGGGACAGCGCGGCGATCAGGACCGGCAGGTCCGGAAAGGGACCGACGCCGCTGAGCATGAACTGGCTCTGCCACCTCTCACCCGCCGGGGGCGACTCGCCACGCAGGATCGCTCGCACGATGCCGACGTACTCGCGCATCTCGGTGACCGGCTTGCCGATCGTCTGGCCGTGCCAGAACTCCACCACGGGCTTGTGTGACACGCCCAGGCCGAGGTTGAAGCGCCCGCCCGAGAAGTCGGCGATCGTCGCCGACTCCTGAGCCATCGTCGCCGGCGTACGCGAATAGATCGGCACGACGCCCGTCCCGAGCCGGATCCGCTCGGTGGCGGAGGCGTAGATCGCGCAGACCTGCAGCGAGTCGCGGCCGGCGAGGTGCGTGCAGTAGGCGGACTCGTAGCCGAGCGACTCGGCGAGGCGCACGCGCTCGATGGCGTCGGGCAACGAGCGCCCGCTGGAGACGAAGCATCCGGTCGACATGCTGCGGACCATACCCGGGCGCCTCGGCGGCGCTCACACGATGGGGTGAGACCGTTCCGTTCCTGAAAAGCGGACGGCCCGCTCGCGCGGGCCGTCGCGTCCGGCGGAACTCCGCGGACCGTTTAGATCACTGCGACGTTGACGGCCTTGGGACCCTTGTCCCCGGCCTCGGCGTCGTAGGAGACCTTTGCGCCTTCGGCGAGCGTCTTGAAGCCCTCGCCGAGGATCGCCTGGTGGTGGACGAACAGGTCCTTGCCTGCCTCGTCCGGCGTGATGAAGCCGAAGCCCTTCTCATCGCTGAACCACTTCACGGTTCCTGTTGCCATCTTGCTCTTCTCCTCCTGTGCGGCGAAACGCGCAGGATGCTGATGAGCAACGACTGCGGACGCGTGCACTACTTGTTTGCCGGGCCTTGTGCCCAGCGCGTCCCCGGACTGTAGCTGTCCCGGTGGTCGCCGCGTCGGAAAGGGGCCGTCCTGCCTGCGCTTCGTCAGCCCCGCAGCAGGATCACGACGAGCACCGCCGCGAAGGCGAGCTGTCCGAACGTCATCGCGATCGCGGTGTTGTCGGCGCCCAGCAGCTCGGCCGTCAGGGTGCCGGCGACGAACGCGCCGAGCATCGCCGCGAGCTTCAGCCAGTAGCTCATGCAGCAGCCAACCCCTCGAGTCCCCTGACGAGCGCGGGCACGTCCGTATCGGCGGCCTGGCCCGCCAGCCACTGCTCCGCGGCACGGCGCCCGCCGAGCGCGCGCAGCCCGCGCTCTCCGTGCTCGGCGACGAAGTCGGCCAGCGCGGTGGCGCGCCGGCGCGCGAGCGGCGGCGCGCCGGCAGGTCCAGCCGCTCGCGATGGGCGTCGAGTGCGGCGACGAGCTCGTCGACGCCGCTCGACGGGCGCGAGCGAGGAGACGGCGACGACCGCGGTCTCGCGGTCGCCGACCGAGCGCAGCGCGGCGTGGAGGTCGCGGCGCGCGCGCAGCGCGACCTCGCCCGAGGTCGGCCTTCGTCACGACGAGCACGTCGGGGATCTCCATGATCCCGGCCTTCAGGAACTGCAGCGCGTCGCCGGAGCCGGGCTGGACGATCGACGGCGACGCGTGTCCGCGACCTCGGCGACGTCGGTCTCGCTCTGGCCGACGCCGACCGTCTCGACGACCACGACGTCGAACGCGGCGGCGAGCGCGCTGGCCGCCGCGCGCGTGGCCGGCGCGAGTCCGCCGAGCCGCTCGGCGGCGGCCGTCGAGCGGATGAACACGCCGCGCGTCGGCCGGGTCGTAGGCGATCCGCGCGCGGTCGCCGAGCAGCGAGCCGCCGCTGCGCTTGGACGACGGGTCGACCGCGAGCACCGCGACCGACGCGCCCGTCGCGCGCGCCACGCCGCGCACCAGCTCGCGAGAGCAGCGTCGACTTGCCCGCGCCCGGGCGGGCCGGTCACGCCCACGACGTGCCCGGGCGCCTCGCCGCCGAGCGCGCGCGGGGCGACCTCGCGCAGCAGCGCGGCGATCTGCGCGCGTGCCGCGGGGCTGCGGTTCTCGACGAGGTTGAGCACCGCCGGCGCGGCCGTGAGGTCGCGCGCGCGAAGTCGCCGGCCGAGCGCCGTGCCGTCGGGAGGTGCCATCCGCGCCGGACGCTACCGGGCGCTGCGGTTCACGCAGCGGCCACGACGCCGTTGCGCTCGGCGACGAGCGCGACGATGTCGCGCATGATCCGCGTGATGTCGAAGTCCTTCGGCGTGTAGACGGCGGCGACGCCGGCGGCCTGCAGCGGCTCGACGTCGGCGTCGGGGATGATCCCGCCGACGACGACCGGGACGTCGACGCCGCCGCTCGCGCAGCGCCTCGATCACGATCGGGATCAGCTCGCGGTGCGAGCCCGAGAGGATCGACAGGCCGATCACGTGGACGCCCTCGTGGAGCGCGCTGCGCGGCGATCTGCGCCGGCGTCAGGCGGATGCCCTCGTAGACGACGTCCATGCCGGCGTCGCGCGCGCGCACGGCGATCTGCTCGGCGCCGTTGGAGTGGCCGTCGAGGCCGGGCTTGCCGACGAGGATCTTCGATCCGGCGGCCGAGCGCCTCGCTGACGCGCGTCGACCTCGTCGCGCAGCGCCGTCGATCTCGCTCGGCCGTGCCGAGCGCGGCGGCCTCGCCGACGCCGGTCGGCGCGCGGTACTCGCCGAACGCGTCGCGCAGCGTGCTGCGCCCACTCGCCGGTCGTCACGCCCGCGCGGGCGGCGGCGATCGTCGCCGGCATGATGTTCTCGTCGCTCGCGCGCGACGCGCGCGCAGCTCGGCGAGCGCGCCGTCGACGGCGCTCTGGTCGCGCGCGGCGCGCCACGCGCTCGAGCGCCTCGCGCTGCTGCGGCCTCGACCTGCCGGGTCGACGGTCAGGATGCCGCCGTCCGCGCCTGCGATCAGCGGCGACGGCTCGGTCTCGGTGAAGCGGTTGACGCCCGACGACGATCTGCTCGCCGGCCTCGATGCGGCGCGAGCCGCTCGCGGTGGCGAGTCGACCAGCGCGGCCTTCATGTACGGCACGGCCTCGACCGCGCCGCCGTGCTCGGCGACGACGCGCCATCTCCGCGCGCGCGCCCTCGAGCAGCTCGGCGACGAGCCCGTCCATCACCATCGAGCCCTCGAAGATGTCCGGGTACTCGAGCAGGTCGGTCTCGTAGGCCAGCACCTGCTGGATGCGCAGCGACCACTGCTGGTCCCACGGCCGCGGCAGGCCGAGCGCCTCGTTCCAGGCCGGGAGCTGGATCGCGCGCGCGCGCGGGCGTTGCGGCCGAGCGTGACCGCGAGCGCCTCGAGCACGATCCGCTGCACGTTGTTCTCCGGCTGGGACTCGGTCAGGCCCGAGCGAGTTGACCTGCACGCCGTAGCGGAAGCGCAGGTGCTTGGCGTCGGTGACGCCGTAGCGCTCGCGGCCGAGCTCCTCCCAGAGGACGCCCATCGCGCGCAGCTTCGCGTGCTCCTCGACGAAGCGCACGCCGGCGTTGACGAAGAACGAGATCCGGCCGAAGACCGCGCCCATGCGCTCCGCGGGCACGCGCTCGCGGACCGCGTCGAGCACCGCGATCGCGTTGCTCATCGCGTACGCGATCTCCTGCACCGGCGTCGCGCCCGCCTCCTGCAGGTGGTAGCTGCAGATGTTGATCGGGTTCCACTTGGGCACGTGCTCGACCGTGTAGGCGATCATGTCGGCGATCAGCCGCATCGACGGACCGGGCGGGAACGCGTACGTGCCGCGCGCGAGGAACTCCTTGATGATGTCGTTCTGGGTCGTGCCCGGACAGCGCCGCCTGCTCGACGCCCTGCTCCTCGGCCGTCGACGATGTAGAGCGCCAGCAGCCACGCCGCCGTCGCGTTGATCGTCATCGACGTGTTCATCCGGTCGAGCGGGATGCCGTCCAGCAGCGCCGCCATGTCGCCGCGGTGGGCGACCGGCACGCCGACCTTCCCGACCTCGCCGCGCGCGAGCTCGTCGTCGGCGTCGTAGCCCGTCTGCGTCGGCAGGTCGAAGGCGATCGAAAGCCCGGTCTGGCCCTTGGCGAGGTTGCGAGCGGTAGAGCTCGTTGGACTTCTGCGCGGTCGAGTGGCCCGCGTAGGTCCGCATCATCCACGGCTTGTCGCGCTCCGGCAGGCGATGGCTCATAGCCGGATTGTATGGTCCCGAAGCGGTGAGTCGATCGCTACCCAGCCGTGTCGCCGCCGCCGTTCGGCTCAGCGCGCGGGACCTGTCGGACACGGTTCGCCGGCGCCGCACCCCGTTCGCGCCGCCGCGGCGGATGTGGCCGGAGGGAATGATCGACTTCGGCGAGGAGGGCCGTGAGCAGGTCAACCTGATGATCGGGCTGGGCAAGCTGAGTCCCGAGGCCCGCGTCGTCGAGGTCGGCTGCGGCATCGGCCTGCGCGCTCGCTCGCTGACCGACTGGCTCGGCCCGGCCGCGCTCTATGACGGTCTGGACGCCGATGCCGCGTCGATCGCGTGGTGCGACGCCACCTACCGCCTGCGGATGGACTTCGAGTTCCGGCATCACCCCGAGATGGGCGCCGCGCTGCCCTTCGCGGACGCCAGCAAGGACTTCGTTCTGTTCTGGGCGCTGTTCCCGCATCTGGAGCCCGCGCTCGCGGTGCACCTGCTGACGGAGGCCAGGCGGATCCTGCTGCCTGACGGGAGCCTGTTCGTCAGCGCCTACCTGCTCGACGAGGCCGCCCGCAACGCGGCCGCCGAGGGCCGTGCAGAGCTCTCGTTCAGCGAGCACGACGTGACCGGCGCCGTAGCTCCGGACGGCACGCGGGCGCAGGACGAGGAGTGGCTTCTGGACCGGGTGGCCGAGGCCGGCTTCAAGACGGTCGGGATCCGTCACGGGACCTGGACCGGGCGTGCCGACGGGCGCTCGAACTTCGACATCCTCGTCGCGCGGACATGAGCGCGACCGCAGCGCGCCCCGCGGGCCCGTCGCCGCCGGGACTGGAGCTGGTCGACGTACGCCACCTCGGCCGCGAGCGGGTCGTCTGCTGCGCGCGGGTCGACGACGTGATCGTCGATCCCGGACCCGAGTCGTCAAGCGCGACGCTGCTCCGCGCGCTCGGCGACTGGGCGCCGCGGGCGATCCTGCTGACGCACATCCACTTCGATCACGCGGGTGCGACGGGCGCGCTGCTGCGGCGCTGGCCCGGCGCCGAGGTCTGGGTCCACGAGCGCGGAGCCCGCCACCTGATCGACCCGTCGAAGCTCGTCGCCAGCGCGCAGCGCATCTACGGCGACGACATGGAGCGGCTGTGGGGGGAGGTCGTGCCGGTTCCCGAGGCGAACGTGCGGATCCTCCAAGGCGGCGAGAGGCTCGGGCCCTGGCACGTCCGGTACACGCCCGGCCACGCGCAGCACCACGTCGCGTACCTTCACGAACCGACCCGCACTGCGTTCTGCGGCGACGTCGCCGGCGTGCGGATCGGCGACGGACCGGTGCTGCCGCCGACCCCGCCGCCGGACATCGACCTCGAGCAGTGGCGCGCGTCGGTCGAGCTCGTCCGCGACTGGGCGCCCGACCGGCTGGTGATCACGCACTTCGGCGCGATCGACGACCCTCAGGAACACCTGGACGCGCTGCTCGACGGTCTCTCGCGCCAGGCGGCGCGTGCGCGCGAGCTGGACTCGGACGCGTTCGCGGAGCTGGTCCGCGCCGAGATCGAGCGGGCCGCCGATCCGGCGACCGTGGCCTGCTACCTGCAGGCGATGCCGCCGGAGACGCTCTGGGCCGGGCTGGACCGGTACCTTCGGCGCCAGGAGGCGACGGGGACCCGCGCGGGTGGTCCTGCCTGATGGAGATGCTTGCCCGGGACGCCGAAAACCGGCCTACACGGCGGGCTTGCGGTCGCTAGCCTTGAGTTCATGCCGTCGACCGTCGAACTTCCCCGCACGAGTGGGCCGGGCACCGGTCTCGGCGATGCCTGGCGAGTGATCGTCCGCAACGACGATCACAACACCTTCGACCATGTCGCCGCCGTCCTGGCGCGGTTCATCCCCGGGATCAGCCTGAACGCCGGCTATTCGCTGGCAGACCGCATCCACAACGCCGGCCAGGCGCTGGTCTGGAGCGGTCATCGCGAGCCCGCGGAGCTCTACTGGGAGCAGCTCTGCGACTCGGGCCTGACGATGGCCCCGCTCGAGCAGGGCTGAAGCGAGCCGCAGCTCAGGCCGCGGCGCCGGGCGCCGGAGCACCGGCCGGCGCGCCGCTTGCGTCGGCGTCCACGACCCCCGAGCCGACGAGGTCGTGCCATACGTAGAGCACGCGGGACCTGCCACCAGCCCGACGTGATCACGCGGAAGTCGATCATCTCCTGCCCCGACCACCAGCGGTCGAAGTCGTCCTTGGAGTCGAAGCCGACGACCTGGAGCAGCCGGTAGCGGTCATCACGGCTGCGGTGCAGCTGCCACGACGTCGCCGCCGTAGCGCAGCGCCGTGGCGCGTCACGTCGAGCAGCGCGGCCTCGAGCTGGTCGCCGCGGAAACCCGTCGCGTACCACGGGGATGTGGACGACCCGGCCATCAGGCGCCCACCTCCGCCCGGATCGCGCCGGGGCCGTCGGCGGTCTTGCCCTGACCCGTCTCGGTCGCGCCGACGAGGATCGCGATCTTGCCCGAGTGCTTGTTCTCGTGCATCAGCTGGTGGGCCTCGGCGACCTGGTCGAACGCCATCGTCTTCCACAGCACCGGCCGGATCTGGCCGTGATCGATCAGCTCGTTGGCCTTGGTGCACTCCCAGGCGTTGGCGAAGTGCGAGCCGATGATCTCCTTCTGGCGCATCCACAGGTAGCGGACGTCGAAGTCGAGCGTTGAAGCCGGACGTCGCGCCGCAGATGACGACCTTGCCGAACGGCTTGACCGTGAACACGGAGGTCGGGAAGGTCGCCTGGCCGACGTGCTCGAAGACGATGTCGGGCGAGTCGCCGAGCAGCTCCTTGACGCGCTTGGCGAAGCGCGCGCGTCTCCTTGAAGCGCGCCTTCTCCTCCTCGGCAGTCTCGCCGCCGCGGCGCATCATCCCGGCGAACTCGTTGCGGTCGATGTAGTCCACGGCGCCGAGTCTGCTTGACCAGC
The DNA here is from genome assembly GCA_963714935.1 of uncultured Actinomycetes bacterium. Lineage (GTDB taxonomy): Bacteria > Actinomycetota > Thermoleophilia > Solirubrobacterales > Solirubrobacteraceae > F1-60-MAGs163. Next base: position 392,617 of record CAVQQA010000001.1, on the reverse strand, counting down.
TCGCCCTTCTCCGTCGGAGGAGACGACGCCGACGCTCTCGGCGCCGGCGGCTTGCACGAGCTGCGTGGCGAACACGCCGAGCCCGCCGGCGGCGCCCCAGATCAGCACCCGGTCGCCGGCCTGCAGCTCGGCCCGGTCCATCAGCATGCGGTAGGCGGTGAAGTAGGTCAGGCCGTAGGAGGCGGCCTCCTCCCAGGTCAGCGCCTTGGGCTTGGGCAGCAGCTGCTGGGCCTGGACCTTCGTGAACTGCGCGAACGAGCCCCAGCGTCGTCTCGTAGCCCCAGATCTTCTGGGACGGCGCGGCCAGCGGGTCGAGGCCGTGGACCTCGGGGTCCTCGTAGGAGGCCTGGTTGCAGTGGACGACGACCTCGTCGCCGGGCTTCCAGCGCGTGACGCCCTCGCCGACCTTCCAGACGACGCCGGAGGCGTCCGAGCCGCCGATGTGGTGGTCGTACTCAGGGTGGTCGCCGTAGCGGAACACCGAGACCGGCTTGCCGAGCGCCGCCCAGACGTTGTTGAAGTTCACGCCGGCGGCCATCACGCGCACGATCACCTCGAAGGCGCCGGGCTCGGGCGTCTCGATCTCCTCGAGCTGGAACGCATCGATCGGGCTCGCCCTCGCGCTCCTGGCGGATGACCCATGCGGTCATCGTCTTGGGCAGCTCGCCGGGCTCGGTCGCGACGGTGGTGATCTGCGAGAGGTCAACGGCCATGATCTGAGTTCTGGTCCTCGTTCGGGGACGGCGGCAGGGGCGGAAAGACTACCCACTGCGTTCCCGCGGGGACCCCTCGTCGTCAGGCTCGCGCGGGCTCCCGGGCCTCGGCTGCCTGCGCGGCGGGCGCCGCGGTGGCGGGGCCCGGCGAGAGCGCGTCGGCCTCGGCCAGGGACTGCGGGAGGGCGTCGGCGGCCGGCCGCTCCGCGCGGTCGCCGATCAGCAGCCATGCGACGAGCGCTCCCGCGAGTGCGACGACGGCACCGAGCCTGAGGCTGGTGCTGAGCGCATCGAGGAACGCCTGCTGTACCGCGGCCGCCGTTTCGGGCGGCAGCCCCCGGCCGCCGCCGGCGAGAACACCGGACAGCCTGTCGATCTGGTCAGCTGAGGCAGCGGGCAGCGAGGACGTCAGCTGCGAGCGGCCGATCCCGATGATCAGCGCGCCGGTGACCGCGACGCCGAACGTGCCGCCGATCATCCGGAACATCGACAGTACGCCCGACGCGACGCCGGCCTTCGCCGCCGGTCGACGGCGTTCATCGCCGCCGTGCTCATCGGCGACATCACAAGGCCCATGCCCATTCCCATCAGCACGAAAGCGCCGACCAGGAAGCTGTAGCTCGTGTCCACCTCGATGAAGCTCTGCCAGAAGAGCGAGAGTCGACGCCATGACGAGCCCGCTCACCATCAGCGGGCGCGGGCCGATCCGGTCGGACAGGCGGCCGGCGATCGGGCCGACGACGATGATCACGAGCGTCGAGGGCAGGAAGCGGATGCCGGCCTCGAGCGGTGAGTACCCGAGGACGTTCTGCATGTAGAGCGCGATGAAGAAGAACATCGCGAGCATCGCGAAGCTGACGATGAACGCGACGACGTTCGCGCCCAGGAAGGATCGCGAGCGGAAGGTCGAGAAGTCGACCATCGGCGCGCGGGCTGCGGCGCTCGATCGCGACGAAGGCGGCGCAGGCTCGCCGCTGCGATCGCGAGCAGGGCGAGGATCGCCGGCGAGTCCCAGCCCCACGCGTTGCCCTCGACGAGTGCCGAGCACGAGCGCGGTGAGTCCGGTGGTCAGCGTCATCAGGCCGGGGATGTCGACGATGCGCGCTGCGCGTCTCGTCGCGCGACTCGCGCGTCGCCCACAGCGTCACCACGATCGCGGCTGCGGCGACCGGGACGTTGATCAGGAAGATCGACTGCCAGCGAGACGTGCTCGACGAGGAAGCCGCCCGACGACGGGACCGATCGCGAGCGCCATCGCCGACACGCCGGCCCAGGTGCCGATCGCCTTGCCGCGCTCGTGCGGCGGGAAAGGCGTTCGTGATGATCGAGAGCGTCGCGGGCATCATGAATGCCGCGCCGACGCCCTGGATCGCGCGCCCGGCGATCAGCCACGTCGGCGGTCTGCGAGAACGCGATGAACAGGCTCGAGAGCGCCGAAGATCACGACGCCGATGAGGAACGCCCGCCGCCGGCCGAAGATGTCGCCGAGTCGTCCGCCGGTCACGAGCAGTACCGCGAACGTGAGCGTGTACGCGTTGACGGTCCACTCGAGGCCCGAGATCGAGACGTCGAGGTCGCGCTGGATCGACGGCAGCGCGACGTTCACGACGGTGTTGTCGAGCATGATCATGAACAGCGCGAAGCACATCGCTCCGAGCGTCCACCAGCGGCGGTTGTCCTCGTTCATCGCGGGCATCGAGAAGGTCATGACGCTCAGTCGGCCGCGGTCGGCAGGTCCGTGACTGCACGCAACGCGCCGGGACAGCTCCGCACGCTGGGCGGGCTCGAGCGACGCCGCGAACCGCTCGAGGCCCTGAAGGCGCACGCCGTTGACGCGCGCGACGACGTCGCGGCCGCCGGGCGTCACGCGGATCCGCTTGACGCGGCGGTCGTGCTCGTCCTCGCGGCGCTCCAGCCAGCCGCGCTGGAGCAGCGCCTCGACGGTCCGGCTCGCGCTGGGCAGCGAGAGGCCGAGGTGCTCGGACAGTTCCTTGACCGAGAGCTCCGAGTCGCAGCCGCTGACGACGTCCAGCGTCTTGATCTGGGTGATGCCGAGGTCAAGCTCCTCGAGCAATCCGAACAGCTCTCCGCTCGAGCCCTGAAGGATCTGGTGCCAGAGCGGCCAGCAGCTGCTCGGCGAGCTGGGTCGAGGAGGTGGACGACGGCGCGCAGTTGCTTGCACGCACGAAAGTATTGCGGGCGTGCAGTGGTTGCGTCAACTGTGAGTGTCGTCACATGCCGGTGCAGCGCACGGCCGCCGCACGCCGGCCTACGGCAGCAGGATGTCGTTCTGCGACGACTCGCGCGGGGCCCCGACCTCAATCGCCCCGGGGGCGATGTCGTCGCCCTCCACTCGCACGGTGTAGCGGCCCGGATCGACACTCGTCTTGAGCGTGGCGGTTCCGGCCGGTTCGATCGCCGGGGTGCTCGTCGTCGTGCCCGGACCGCCGGTCCCGGGAGCGTCGGCGGATTCCAGCGTCACGGTCTGCGCGCTGCCCGTGACGTTCGCCACGACCAGCGAGAGCGGTCCCGCCCCGACCCGTCCCGGTGACACGGAGATCCGTGTGGGCGTGATCGAAGCGTTCACGACGATCGGCGAGGCCGGACGAAGCTCGTTGGCGTGCTTCTCGTTCTCACCGCAGCCGGCGGCGAGCAGCGCGACTCCGGTCAGCGCGGCAGCCATCGTCCTTTTCGGCCTGGTGGTCATTCCCTCGCTTGCTCCTCGCAGCGTCATCGCCGCGGGCGGCACCCTACCCGAGCACGCGCGGCGCGGGAAGCGCTCGCCGCCGCGCGAGGCGAACGGCTGAGCGGCCCGCGGGACTAGAACGGTTCGTCGGCGGTGAGCGCGGCGATGTCGGCCAGCTCCGCCTGCAGCGAGTCCCACGCCTCGCGCTCGGCGTTCTCGTAGGCGCGGCCGGTGAGGTCGCGCAGCGTCGTCCGCGTACCGCTTCCAGGCGTCCCGCGTGCGCTCGTCGAGCGTTGCGTCCTGCGTGGTGCGGCAGTGGTCACGGGATGCCTCCTGGTCCGATGGGCGAACTCTACCCCCGCTATCGGCCGGTGACGCGCCACCTTACGCGCACGAGCCGTTGCAGTCCGTCCGGGAACGGGCCCTAGACCACCGGCGATGGATCCCGACACCGAGCTGCGAACCGCCGAGTTCCTCGCCGTCGACACGGAGACGAACGGGCTCGGCGGCGAGGCCTGCGAGCTGACGGAGGTCGGCGCGGTGCTGGTCGGCGGCGGCGAGCTGCACGAGCGCTGGGAGACGCTGTACGCGTGCGCGCGTCCGCTCTCGCGACGGATCCAGGGCTACACCGGGATCACCCAGGCGATGGTCGACGAGGCGCCGCCCGCCGCGGCCTCGCTGCCCGAGCTGGCGGCGCTGCTGGAGGGACGGGTGCTCGTCGCCCACAGCGCGGCCTTCGACCGGCGCGTGCTCGCGCAGGCGTTCGACCCGCGCCGGGCTGCAGTGGCCGGATCCGCCGGCGATCTGCACCCTCGCGCTGGCCCGGCGCCTGCACCCGCTCGCCCGCCAGCGCAAGCTCGTCTTGCTCGCAGGCTCGCTCGGTATCGAAGTGGAGACGGCACACCGGGCGCTCGCGGACGCCGAGACCTGTGCGCGCGTCTTCTGCGCGCTGTTCCCCAAGCTCGCCGCGAACGCGTCGACGCTCGGTGAAGCCCTGGCGCTGCTCGCGCCGTCGCGTCCGCGCCGGCGCCGCTCCGCGGCCACCGACGGTGGCGGGGTCGCCCCCGGCGCCCGGCGCCGCTCGCCGGATCTGCGCGGCGTCCACGACTCGCCGGGGGTGTACGTCGTGCGCAACGAGGCGGGGCAGGTGCTCTACGTCGGCAAGTCGATGCGCGTGCGCACGCGCGTGCGGGCGCACTTCGCCCCCTCATCGCTCTCCGATCGCTGGACGGCGCGCGCCGAGACCGTCGAGCACCACCGCACGGCCTCCGAGCTGGGGGCGCTGGTCCTGGAGCAGCGCCTGGTCGACGAGCTGCGCCCGCCGGGCAACGCGAAGCTGAAGGCCGTCGACGACTGGGTCTGGGTGCGCTGTCGTCTCGACATCGCGTTCCCCGTGCTGGAGGTCGGCGCGTGAGCCCGCGGCGGGGCGAGCGGTCAACATCGGCCCGTTGCGCGGCCGTGCCACCGCAGCCGAGCTCGTCGAGCAGCTGACCTCACTGTTCGGGCTGCGCCACTGTGGCAGGCGGCTCGAGCGCCGTGCCCATCCGTCGGCGTTCGGGCAGATGGGCCGCTGCCTCTCACCTTGCCTGGGCGACCTCGATCCCAACCTCTACCGGCGCCGCTTGGACGATGCGCTCGCGCTGCTGGGGCGGCGCGACCCGCGGCGGGCGATCGTGGCGCACGTTGACGGGCTGGTGCAGAGTGCGGCCGCCGAGCAGCGCTTCGAGCGCGCCGCCTGGCTGCGCCGGCGACGCGAGCGGCTCGCCGTCCTGCTGCGACGCGCCGGGCCCGGCCTAGCCGTCACCCCGGGCAGGCCGCTGCTCGTGCTCGCCGACTCACCGGACGGGGATGCCTGGGAGGCGTTCTGGCTGGTCGGCGGGCGCGTCGCGGACTGGGGGGCGATGCCGGGCGTCGAGGGGCTCGCGGTGCGAACCGCGGCCGCGCTGAGCGGCGGCGCCGCGCCGCTTCACCCGCGGGAGATCGCGCAGGCCCGCGTCGCAGCCGCTTGGGTCGTGTCGAACGAGCCGCACGCGCTCGAGCTCGAACCGGCGCCGGACGCGGCGCGGATCGAGCACTTCGTCCACATGGCCGGGGCGCACGCCGTCAGCGCAGCGCCGGAGCAGCCGGCCTGTCAGGGAGTCAGGCCGGCGGCGCCGAGCAGCCCGGCTCCGTCGGCGACCTCGGCGGCCGGCGGCGCCTTGACGCTGATCTCGGTTCCGTAGTCCGACAGGTCCAGTTGCACGTCGGCCGCGATGCTCTGACCGGGCATCGACATCTTGATGGCCATACGGCGAACGAGGTTGTCGTCGTCGATCCATACGTCGGCCGGGATCGCCGAATCACCGATCGTGTCAAGGAATTCGTCGAGCCCCCTCGCCGCGCCCGCGCCCTGGGGGCCGCGCTGCTCCTCCAGGAGCCTGCGCGCGTCGATCGTCGCCCGGTAGCGGGTCGTGTCGACGTCGTCCAGCCGCTCCCGGCCGACCTCCTCGACGTCGCCGCTCGCGCGCAGGAAGTCGAGGATCTTGGCCGGGTCGCTGTACTGGGTCATCTGGTCGACGCCGATGCCGAGCGACTTGCCGATCTCACGCGTGTCGAGCCTGATCCAGCGCTTTCCGCTGGGAAGCATCTGCGCGAGCAGCCCCATGCGCAGGTAGAGGACCTTGTCGAGGACGCGCATCTCGATCTCGCGCTCGTTCGGGTCGCCGGCCTGCCCCGACGCGCCGAGCGCGTCGCCGAGCGCCCCCAGGTCGATCAGCATCTGCATGTCGCCGTCGCGCGTGTCGATCTCGCCGCGTGCGGTCATCGCGGCGCCGGCGGGGACACCGGGAGCGGCGAAGCCGATCCGCATCTCGACCTTGGCCCCTCCGGCCTGCGCCGTCGCCGCCGCGGCCTCCGCGACCGGGTCGGCGGCGCCGCAGGCACTCAGCGCCGCAGCGGCGGAAGCGAGTGAGAGCAGCAATGCGAGCTGCATCAGGCCGTGACGGGCGCGACGAGTCATCAGAGCAGTGTCGGGCATTGCGGCCGCCGCCTCGAGCGCCCTCCAGCCGGCATCGACCGATATCGGACGGCCACAGCGGCGCCGGTGCAGCGGTCCGCTCAGAACGGCAGTTCGACGACCTCGGCCGTGATGCCCTCATCGCCGGCGGCCAGCAGCGCGCCCGGCTCGGCCTCGCGGCGCACGATCGCCAGCCCGACGGGGCCCAGACGCGGCGACTCGATCGAGCTCGTGAGCGTGCCGACCTGACGGCCCGCGAGCGTGAGCGGCGTGCCGGGCGCCGCGGGGGCGGAGAGCCGCAGGCCCCGCAGGTGCCGGTTGGGCTTGCCTCGGTAATGAAGGCGGGCGACCGTCTCCTGGCCGACGTAACAGCCCTTCGTGAAGCTGACCGCGCGCTCGTTGAGGCCCGCCTCCTGCGGAATCACCGAGTCGTCGAGGTCGACGCCGTAGCGCGGGCGCCCGGATTCCACGCGCGCGATCTCGGCGGCCTCCGGCGGCGCGGGCGCCGCCCCCGCGTCCACGAGCGCGGCGCTGACCGCGTCGACATCCTCGGTGGCGCAGAGCACGTCGATGCCGGTGTCAGTGCGGATCACCTGCGCCCTCGCCCCGCCGATCACCTGTGCGCAGTGAGCGTGCTCCGCCGCGGGCAGATCCGCCGCGCCGGCCCGTGCGGCCGCGTCCGCCCCGATCAGCGACAGCAGCCCGAACTGCAGCGTGCGCTTGTCGATCTTCGCCCGATGGCCGATCAGGCCGTGCCGGAGCACATCGAAGATCGCCTGCAGCGCCGTGCGCTCCATGTCGAGCAGCAGTTCGTCGCCGGCATCGAGGACGCGCAGGTCGCCGAGCATCTTGCCCTTCGGCGTGAGCACCGCCGCGTAGAGTCCGGTGCCCGCCTCGAGCGACTCGATGTCGTTGCTGACGAGGCCGTTCAGGGCGGCCTTGGCCTCGTCGCCGGTGAGGGCCAGCTTGCCACGGTCGCTGCGGTCGACCAGCAGCACGGCGCCGGGGGTCTCCTGCGCGGCGGTCATCGCCTCCGAGGATAGGCCGCGGCCGGCGGCTCCCGGTACGCTGCGCGCGGATGGGACTCGCCGACACCTTCCAGGATGTTCTCGACTCGTTGCCGGACGATTGGACCGACATCGAGCTGGATCTGCGGATCTCCGACGAGAAGCGCTACGTCGAGGCCGCGACCTTCATGGTGACCTGCAACGCCCAGCCCTACTCGAGGTCCGACTGGCACTGGCGCGTCCTCTGCGCCCATCGCTTCGGACACGCAGCCGCCGCCCCCGCGGTGCGGCGCTCGCTGCGCTTCCTCGATGAGACCGGGATCGACGGCGAGATCGCGGTCCGCGAGGTCCGCACCGGCCGCGTGCCGGTCTTCAACGAGTGGGGGCGGCCCGAGTCGGTGCGCGAGGAGTTCCGCCGCCGCCACGCCCAGTAGGCCGTGGCCCGCGTCGTCGCGCTCGTCCCGGACCTGATGTTCGGGTCCAAGCTGCACGCTGCGCTGAGCGCCCGTGGTCATCAGGTGACGCTCGTGCCGAACGTGCAGGCGGCGGCCGATGCGGCGGGGCGCGCGGACGCGCTGGTCGCCGATCTGGCCTCCGGCACGGTCGACGGCGCCGCGCTGATCGCCGCGCTGCCCGCGCCCGCGCTCAGGACTTTGGCCTGCTACTCGCACGTCGACGCGGCGGCGCGTGTCGCCGCCGAGGAGGCCGGCTTCGACCTGGTCGTACCGCGCTCGCGGCTGCATCGCGAGGGCCCCGAACTGCTCGAGCGGCTGCTCGCATCGCCGGGGCCTCAACCACCTGAAGACCCTCAACCACCCGCCTGACCCGCCCCTGCGGTTGAGGTTCTCCTGCCAGGGCGGGGAATTCCTCAACGGCGCGGTGGCGGCGCGCGGGCGGTTGAGGTTCATCAGGGCGCTCGCAAACGGCCTTCGCCTGACACTTCGGGGCGCTCAGCCCCCGCCGGCGAAGTCGAAGCGGAACAGCCGCGACACGTCAGGCGGCTCGTCGACGATGCCGAAGCGCGACTCCCAGGCGGCCCAGCGCTGCAGCTCCCTGCGCCGCAGGTCGCCGAAGCGCCCGCCGGGCGGGACGAACGCGGGAGCGACGGCCAGAAGCTCCCTGCGCGCGGCCGCCGGGTCGACTCCCGGGGCGCCCTCGGTCAGGGCTGCGATCGCCGCTTCGGGGTCGGCCAGCGTCGCCTCGTACCCGCGGCGCAGCGCGGCGATCGCCGACTTCACGAGCGCGGGATCGCCCCGCAGCGTCTCGCGCCGCGCCACCAGGACGAGCTCGGGATAGGCCGGCGCCCCGAAGTCGTCAACGCGAAACTCTCGCGAGTTCGGGCGCTTCTCGCGCAGCGCGAGGCCCTCGACGTTCCAGAATCCCGTTGCGGCGGCGGTGCGCCGGGCCACGAGCGCCGGGACCGCCTGGAAGCCGATCGTCACCATCCGGACGCGATCGGGGTCGCCGCCGTCACCCGCGACGATCGAGCGCAGGACCGCGACGTCGCTGGGCAGGCCGCTGACGCCGGCGCGGCGGCCCGCGAGGTCACGCGGCCGCCGGATCTCCGGCAGCGCGAGGACCGCCGCGAGCGGTCGCTGAACCAGTGCCATGACCGCAACGAGGTCGCCGGGCGCCTTGGCATCCGCGAGCGCCACGTCATGAATGTCCAGGTACGCGAGATCCGCTCGCCCGGTGCGCAGCAGCTTGACTGCGTCGGCGCCGCCGGCGGGGGCGCGGACGCCCAGGCGGACGCCCTCCTGGCCGGTCATAGCCGCGCGCCGTCGCCAGGAAGGTCCCGGCGTGCACGGCGTTGGGGTTGAAGTCCAGGACGAGCGTCGCTGGGCGCACGCGCTGCCCCGATCCCCTACCGTCATCGCCACCGCAGCCCCCGATCGCGACAGCGACTGCTAGCAGGATGAGCAGTCGCGAGCGCGAAGGTGGGACGGTCATCTGCAGGCGCATTCTAGGATTCGCGCCGTTCAAACCCTGTCCCAAACCCTGAAAGGAGACTCCGTGGAGCAGAAAACAGCTCGGTCCTACGTTGCGGAGCTCGTAGGCACGTTCCTTCTCGTGCTGTTCATCACACTGGTCGTGTCGCTCACCTCACGAGAGGCTCTGGGCTTTACAGACTGGGCCGTCATCGGACTCGTGCACGCACTTGTCCTCGCGGCGCTCGTCGCCGCCCTGGCAGGCGTGAGCGGCGGTCACTTCAACCCGGCCGTCACGATCGGGCTGATGGCGATGCGCAAGATCCGCGGCAACGACGCCGCCGTCTACATCCTGATGCAGCTCGCGGGAGCGACGCTCGCCGCGCTCGTCACGCAAGGCGGTGATCGAGGACGAGGGCAAGCCTGTCAACTACGGCGCCACACTCGTCTCGAAGGCGTTCCTCGCGGGCAACTTCAACGGCATGGTGCTGGAGCTGATCGGCACCTTCCTGCTGATGCTGACGATCGCCGGCACCGCGGTCATCGCCAAGAACAAGAGCGATCTGACGCCGCTGATGATCGGCGGCGCGCTCGGCGTGGCCGTCATGTGCATCGGCCCGCTGACCGGCGGCGGCATCAACCCGGCGCGTGCGTTCGGCCCGCTGCTGGTCGCAGGTGAGCTGGGTGTCGGCGACTGGCTGGTCGTCTACACGCTCGGCCCGATCCTCGGAGCGCTGGCCGCGGTCGGGTTCGTCCGTTACTTCTACCCGGACGAGCTGGAGGAAGCGGAGGCGGTCACGCCGCCGCGTGAGGACATCATCGAAGTCCCGGCCGACTAGTGCCGATCGGCGTCGCCGCCTGATGGCGGCGGCGCCCCGGCCCCGGGCCGTCTGGCCCGGGGCGACGCGGCGGCGCATCCGTAGACTGCGGTTGGCCGATGCGCCGACGCGTCACGTTCTCGCGCAACTTCACGCTCTCGCTGTCGCGAACGTGTCGCTGCTACTGCAAGTACTGCGCGTTCGCGACGCACAGGGCGCACCTCTATGCACCCGCGGAGGTCGAGCAGCAGCTCGACCTTGCGCTGCGGCGCCGCGCCAAGGAGCTGCTGGTGCTGACCGGCGAGAGGCCGGAGGTCGACCCCGGGGTCGCCGCGCTGCTGGCCGAGTACGGACACGCGGACTTCACCTCGTACGTCGTCTGGGCGTGCGAGCGCGCACTCGAGCGTGGCCTGCTGCCGCACACCAACCTCGGGGTGCTCGGGCGCGACGGACCTGGAGCGGCTGCGCGAGGTGACCGCCTCGCAGGGCCTGATGCTCGAGTCGGTCAGCGAGCGGCTGATGGAGACGGTCCATGCAGGCTCGCCGACCAAGCACCCGGCCCGCCGACTTGAGACGATCCGCGACGCGGGCGAGCTGAAGATCCCGTTCACGAGCGGGATCCTCGTCGGCATCGGCGAGACCTGGGACGAGCGTGTCGCGTCGCTGGAGGCGCTCGCCGAGGTGCACGGCGAATACGGGCACATCCAGGAGGTGATCCTCCAGAACTTCGTGCCGCACGAGCGCTACTACGGGCGCGAGCCGGCCCAGATCGCAGACGCAGCGGCTCGCCGCTACTGGGAGACGGGGATCGGCGATCAGCCCGACCTGCCGCTTCCCAGATGGGCCTGCGAGGTCACGATCGACGACATGACGGCGCTCGTCGGCGAAGCGCGCCGCCTGCTGCCGGGCGTCGGGATCCAGGTCCCGCCGAACCTGGCCGACTGGTGGCCGGAGCTCGTCGCGGCAGGTGCGACCGACCTCGGCGGGCTGTCGGCGAACGGCGACCACATCTCGCCCGAGCACCCGTTCCCCAGCCCGCACCAGGTTCGCAAGCGGATGCACGGCGACGGGTTCGCGCTGACCGAGCGGCTCTGCGTCTATCCCCAGTACATCGGCCGTGAGTGGGTCGCCCAGAGCGTGCTCGACACGATCCGCCAGCGCTTCTGGAGCTTCATCCCAAGGCCGCTGACGGGGGAGGCCGTGCGCAGCGATCCGCCGCGCCCGATCCGTCCCGATCTGGTCGCGGGCGCAATCGCTCGCGGTCGCGCGGGCGAGCGGCTGGGCGCCGACGAGCTGACGGCGCTGTTCGCCGAGACACGGCCCGAGGCGGTCGAGGACCTGCGCCAGGCCGCCGACGAGCTGCGCGCGGAGCTCGCGGGCGAGACGGTCACCTTCGTCGTCAATCGCAACATCAACGTCTCGAACGTCTGCACCGTCGGCTGCGCGTTCTGCGGTTTCGGTCAGGGCAAGCGCTCCCCGGAAGCGTACGAGCACGACGAGGCCGAGTTCCGTGCGCGTGTCAGGCAGGCCGCCGACTACGGTGCGACCGAGCTCTGCATGCAGTCGGGGATCCACCCGGACTGGGGGCTGGACGACTACCTGCACTGGCTGCGCGTGGCCAAGGACGAGGCACCGCAGCTGCACCTGCACGCCTACAGCCCGATGGAGATCGCGCACATGTGCGACATCTCGCAGCTGTCGCCGGAGGCGGTCTTCGAGCGTCTGCGTGACGCCGGCCTGGGTTCGACGCCGGGCACGGCCGCGGAGGTCCTCGACGACGGCGTGCGCGAGCGCATCAGCCCGAACAAGCTCCCCGTCGCGCGCTGGGTCGAGATCATCGAGGCCAGCCACCGGGCGGGCCTGCGGTCGACCTCGACCGTCATGTTCGGGCACATCGAGGAGCCGTGGGAGCTGGCCGAGCACATGCGGGTGATCCGCGAGCTCCAGGATCGGACAGGCGGGATCACCGAGTTCGTGCCGCTGTCGTTCATTCCGTTCCACACGCTGCTGGGGCGCACGCACGGGATCGAGGAGATCACGCCTGAGGACAACCTCAGGCACACCGCCGTCTTCCGGCTCGCGCTCGGGCACTCGGTCGCGAATCTCCAGGCGAGCTGGGTGAAGATGGGCATCGACGCCGCCACCGAGGCGCTGTGCTGGGGCGTCAACGATCTCGGCGGCACGCTCATGGAGGAGAGCATCAGCCGGCTTGCCGGCAGCTATCACGGCGTTCGCCTCGATCCGCCTGAGCTCGTCGCCGCTGCGCATCGTGCCGGGCGGCCCGCGGCCGAGCGCACCACGCTGTACGAGCTGCGCCGTCACTACCCGATCGGCGTGCTGCCGCAGCAGCGTTCCGCGGCGGCCGCCGTCGAGGGTGCCGCGGCGTAGCGTCGCGATCGGCGAGGATCACGGCATGAGCATGCCCGACCAGGATCAGGCGATCACGGCCGCCGGCCTCGAGGCTCTCGAGGCCGAACTCGAGCAGCTGGAGGGGCCGGTGCGCGTCGCGCTCGCCAAGAAGATCAAGGCGGCGCGCGAGGAGGGCGATCTCAGCGAGAACGCCGAGTACCACGCGCTCAAGGATGAGCAGGCGCATCTCGAGACGAAGATCGCGCGGCTGCGCGGGCGCCGCCAGACGGCCGTCGTCGTGGAGATCGAGGCCGGATCGTCCGTCGTGAGCTTCGGAGCGACGGTCGCGGTGACCGACCTCGACGGAGCCCGCGCGCAGAGCTTCACGATCGTCGGCGCGACCGAGGCCGACCTCAAGGCGGGCAGGCTCTCCGCCGAATCACCGCTTGCGCAGGCGCTGCTCGGTGCGGCGCCGGGTGACGAGGTCGAGGTCGCCACTCCGGGCGGAACGCGGCGCTGGCGCGTCGACAAGCTCGACTCCTGAGCGAGTCCTCGCAAGCGGACGCAGAGCGCCCCTCCCGGGTAGCATGATGCAACCCGGCATCACATGTGGTGGCGCCACGTCCTCAGGAGACGAACATGGCTGAGTTCACGGTTGCGAAGATCGACGACATCGAGGGGATCTACGGCGGTGCCTTCAAACGGGCGCGCGCGGCTCTGGGCGTCTCCTCGTTCGGCTGTCAGGTCGTCGACATGCCGCCGAACGCCGACCAGTACCCCGAGCACGATCACAGTGCCGACGGCCAGGAAGAGGTCTATGTGACGCTTCGCGGCACCGGCGAGATCGACATCGAGGGCGACAGGTTCCCGCTCGACTCCGATCACCTCGTCTCGGTCAAGGCCGGTACCAAGCGCAAGGTCTTCGCCGGCCCCGAGGGCGTGCGCGTCCTGGTGATCGGCGGCGTTCCCGGGAAGGTGTACGAGGCCGGGCCGATGACGGAACTCGGCGGTCCCGAGTCCTTCTGAGGGGTCACGCTCGCCCCCGTGCGACCGCGTCGGCGCGTTCGTTTCGGATTCCGGAACGTTCTCGCCGGGGTTGCCCGGAGGCGACCGTGTCGGCGTGTTCGTTTCGGATGCCGGAACGTTCTCGCCGGGGTTGCCCGGAGGCGACCGTGTCGGCGTGTTCGTTTCGGATTCCGGAACGTTCTCGCCGGGGTTGTTGGGTCAGGTGAACAGATCCTCGGCCGCGGCGCGCAACAGCGCGGCGGCCCCGGGTCCGTCGTCCGCGCTGACGTGGCGCCCCAGGCCGCGCACGATCGCCGCGGGAGTGCGCGAGGTCTTGTCGCGGACGAGGTCCGCCGCGGCGGCTGCCTCGTCCGCCACCGCTATCCATGTCGCGTTCAGCTGCCGGCCGGCGCTGTCGCGGCGACTGCGCCAGTCGTCGAGCGGGGCGAGCCCCGCGACCCCGATCGCGACGTCGCACTGTCCGTGGCGCCAGGCCCGTCCGAACGAGTCTGCGATCACGACGGCCGCCTCGCCGCCCAGTGCCTCGCGCAGCGCCCGTGCGCTTCCGTCAGGGTCGCTCGGCAGCGTCACGACGCGGTCCTCGCCGCCGGCGTTCGAGGCGTCCACTCCGGCGTTCGCGCAGACGAATCCGTGACGCGTGCGGCAGATCAGCACGCCGCGCTCGGCTCGGAGTATCGCTGCGCTCTCGTCCAGGACCACCTGCACCACGCGCGCATCCTTGCCGTGCTCCGAGGCCAGGAACCTCGCCCGCGCGGTCGGCTGAACGCCGGCCAGATCGACGACGGCGCCCTCGGCCTTCGAGACGATCTTGTGCGCGATGACGAGGACGTCCGCCGCGCCCAGGCCTCCTGCGCTCTCAGCGGCCGTCCTGATCAACGCCGCAATGTCATCGCCGCGCCGGATCTCGGGAAGCCCGTCGAGGGCGACGACCTCGACGCGCGTCATGGCCGCTGCATGTGGCTGAGCGCGTCGCGCGTGTAGACCGCGTGCTCGCGCGGGGCGTCCTCCAGCCGGCCGGCGAGCATCGCCAGGTCCTCGGCCGTGTCCACGTCGAGCGCGAGCGAGGTCAGCTCGCACAAGCGCACGCAGGCGCCCGCGTCGTTCGCCAGGCGCTCGTGGCGCTCGCGGCTTCCGGGTCCGAAGCTCGGCTCGATCACATCCGGCGGCGTGAGTAGCAGCGCGTTTGTGCCGCTGCCGTGGCGGTCCGGGACGATCACGACGTCGGGCCCGTCCGCCAGCTTCTCCAGCACGCCGTCGATCTCGGCGCCGTCGATCTCGGGCGTGTCGCCGGCCAGCAGCAGAGCGTGGAAGGCGCCCTCGTCGACAGCCCAGCGGATGCCGCGCAGCGCCGCTCCCGAGTGCCCCTCGTCGGGGTCGTCTGCGATCACCTGCGTTCCCGTACGTACGGGCGAGCACCTCGACGTGCGGGTCGCTCGTGACCACGATGACGTCGTCGACGAGGTGCGCGCGATCGAGCGCTTCGAGGACGTCGGTCAGCATCCCGGTCGCAAGCGCGACACGCTCCGCGGGCAGGATCCCGCTGTCGGCCAGGCGCGACTTCGCTTGGTCGAGCGCCTTGACGGGCAGCACGACGACGACGCTCATGCAGCCGGAGGCCTCGGCGAGCGCCAGCGCCTCCGCGGCGACTCGCCGCCGCGCCGGCTGATCGGCCATCAGGGTGTCCCCGACCCGTACCGGTACGGCGTCACCGGCAGCTCTGTCGTCGGCGAGGATCGCGTCGAGCAGCCCGCCGTCCGAGCGCGCGCCGTAGGCGGTCGCGACGCCGTCCGCGTCGAGTGACAGGCCGGCCCAGTCCATGAAGGCCTCCGTCGGGCCCTTGAGCACGTTGCCGCCGACGATCGGTGACACGGCAACGATCGGGGAGCGGGCGGCGCGCAGAGCGTCGGCAAGGCCCGGCACAGCGAGGATCGGGCCGATCGAGATCACCGGGTTCGACGGCCCGATCACGATCGCGCGGGCGGCGGCGACCGCGGCCAGCACCTCGGCGGTCGGACGCGCCGCCTCGATCCCCTCGAAGGCGACGTCATCCACCGGCCCCTCGGCGCGCAGCCGGATCATGAACTCCTGGAACGGGGTCCAGGAGCCGTGCGCGAGGACTCGCGTTCGCACCTGTTCGTCGCACATCGGACGGACCTGCGCGCGGACGCCGATCGCATCCGCGAGCGCCGCCAGCGCCTGCGTCGGTGTCTGTCCCTCGTCAAGTCGGCGGCGGCGCTCGACGCACCAGGCCAGGTCGCGGTCGCCGAGGTTGAACCACACGTCGGCGCGGAGCTCGCGCAGCGCCTCCATCACGGTGAAGCTGTCGCCCGCCAGCCCCCACCCGCGTTCGTCGATGCGGTCGGCGAGCCAGAAGGTGACGAGGTCCGGGTCCGGGGAGACGTGCGCGCCGTAGACGTCCGCGTCGTCGGCGGTGTTCGCGATCACGACCAGGTCATCGCCCACGAGGTCGAGCATCCCACGGGCGAGCTTCGCGCCGCCGGTGCCGCCGGCGAGCACCACGACGGGCGCTGCCATCAGACGCTCGTGAGGCGTACGCCGGCGTGCGTCTTGTGCTTGATGTTGACGGAGATCATCAGCGCGGTCAGCGACTCGGTGACGCGCGACAGCTCGAGACGGCCGGCAGTCGATCGCGCGCAGGCCGACGACCTTGTCGATCAGCTCGATCGCGGCCGCCTTGGGCTCGCTGCGATCGCCGCAGACGAGAACGTCCTCGTCGAGCGGCTGGCCGAGATCGACGAGCGTCGAGGCGCTGACCGTGTGCAGCGCGCTGACGAGGTCGACGCCGTCGGGCACCAGCTCGGCCGCCTGCTGTGCGGCCGACCCCTGCCAGACGCCGACGACGCGGGTCGGCTTGCCGCCGACGGCAGGTGCGAGCGGCACGGTCGCGTCGATCACGAGCTGGCCGGCGCGCAGCGCGTCGGCGATTCCCTTGTACGTGGCGGCCTGGCGCCGCGAACGGGACGGACATCACGAGCGTCTCGTTGGCCGTCGCCGCGTCGGGGTTCTCGCGGCCCTCGACGCTGCCTCCGGGAACCGCGGCGCGCACGCGCTCCGCGGCCTCCCGCGCGCGGCCCGCGTCGCGCGAGCCGATCGTGACGGCACGCCGGCCGCGGCCCAGCGCACGGCGAGGCCGTAGCCGAGATCGCCGGTGGCACCGATGATCGAGACACGCTCGGGCATGCGGCGGCGGAGTATAGGTTGTCCGCTCATGCGACTCGAGGGACGGACGGCGCTCGTAACCGGCGGCGGCGAGCGGCATCGGCGCGGCGACCGCGCGGCGGCTGGCCGCAGAGGGGGCGCGCGTGGCGATCGGCGACGTGCACCTCGACGGTCGCCGCGCGAGGTCGCGGCGGAGATCGACGCGCTGGCGTCGAGCTGGACGTGACGGACGTCGCGTCGCGTCGCACGGGGCGGTCGAACGGGTCGCCGCCGAGCTGGCTCCGATCGACGTCCTCGTCAACAACGCCGGCACCGACCGCTTCGCGTTCTTCGTGCAACACCGACGAGCAGCTGTGGGACTTCGTCCTCGGCGTCAACCTCAAGGGCGTGCTGGCGTGCACGCACGCGGTGCTGCCCTCGATGCAGGAGCGCGGCGGCGGCGTCGATCGTCAACGTCGCCAGCGAGGCCGGCCGCGTCGGCTCGCAGGGCTCCGCGACCTACTCGGCGGCGAAGGCCGGCGTCATCGGCTTCACCAAGGCGATCGCCCGCGAGTCGGCCCGCTACGGGGTGCGCTGCAACGCCGTCGCGCCGGGCCCGATCGAGACGCCGTTGCTCAACGCCGCCCCGGCCCAGCTCGGCGAGATCGGAGAGCGGCTCAAGCAGGGGATGATCGACGCCACCGCGATGCGCCGCATCGGCGAGCCGGACGAGGTCGCCGCGGCGATCGCCTTCCTGGCCTCCGACGACGCCTCGTACGTGACCGGCCAGACGCTGAACGTCAGCGGCGGCCTGTCGATGTGGTGAGCGGGCACCCGTCATCGCCCGCGCCCGGCGGGCTGCCCGGCGCCGTGCGGATCCGCGAGGTCGGGCCGCGCGACGGCTTCCAGAACGAGCCGGAGATCATCGCCGACCGCCGACAAGGTCCGGCTGATCGACGGCTCGCCCGCACCGGCCTGCGCCGGATCGAGGTCACGAGCTTCGTGCGGCCCGACGTGATCCCGCAGCTCTCCGACGCAGCCGAGGTCCTGCGCGCGATCGACGTGCCGGCCGAGGTCGCGGTCAGCGTCCTGATCCCGAACGAGACGGGGCCTCGACACGGCGCTCGCGCTGCGCGAAGCCAGCGCGGCGCCGGGCGCCCGGCCTTCGACGAGGTCAACGTCTTCCTCTCGGCGAGCGAGTCGCACAACCGGGCGAACGTCAACCGCTCGGTCGAGGAGTCGCTCGACTGGGCTCGAGCCGGTGCTGGCGCGTGCGCGCGGCGACGGGTCTGCGCTGCGAGGCGCGTCATCTCGGTCGCGTTCGGCTGTCCCTACGAGGGGCGCGTCGAGCCGGAGCGGGTCTTTGAGATCGCCGGCGCGCCTGGTCGCCGCGGGCGCGCAGGAGATCGGCTTCGGCGACACGACCGGCATGGCCAACCCGCTTCAGGTGCGGCGACTTCTTCCGGCGCCGCGGCTGATCGGCTCGCGAGCGACGCGGAGCTGACCGGCCACTTCCACAACACGCGCGGTCAGGGCCTGGCGAACGTGCTCGCGGCGCTGCAGGCCGGCTGCGCGAGCTTCGAGTCCGCGCTTCGGCGAGCTCGGCGGCTGTCCCGTGCCCGCGGGCGCGACCGGCAACATCGCGACCGAGGATCTCGTCTCGATGCTGCACGAGATGGGCGTCGAGACGGGCGTGGACCTCGACGCGCTGCTCGCCGGCGCGCGCGCGGCGCGCGACGTCCTCGGCCGCGCCGCTCGGCAGCGCACACCCTGGTCGCCGGCCGGTCGCCTGGGACTGACGCGCCGGCCGATCGGGTGCCGCGCCCGCGCCGACCGGTGCGAAAACTGGCCCGAACGGTCAGTTTTGAGTCCGCGAGATCCTGCGCCAATTCGCCTTTCTGCGCTTTGCGGCGAAAACCTCCACGCAGGGAACCGGCGCTCGGCGGTGCGAACGGTGCGCCTCCATGCTCGCGCCGATCGGAACCGAGATGCTCGTCGCCGAAGCCGGACAGCCGCTCGCCGCTCGGGCGAGCTCACTCGCGACGGAGCGCACCGAACTTGCCGACATCCTCGCTGAGGGCGCCGTCGAGGCCGGCTTCCAGCCGGTCGTCGAACTCGCGACCGCGCGCGTGATCGGCTGGGAGGCGCTCGCGCGCGGGCCGCGCGGCAGCGGCCTGGAAACTGCCCGACCGCCTGTTCGCGGCCGCGCGTGCCGCCGGCCGCCTGGACGAGCTCGACTGGCTCTGCCAGCGCAACGCGCTGCGCGCCGCGCTCGAGGCCGGCGTGCGCGCGCCGTGCATCCTCTTCCTCAACATCGAGCCCGACACCTCCGGCTTCCTGCCGCTCGAGCTGCGCGATCTGTACGCGCGCGCCAGCGCCCAGATGACCGTCTGCGTCGAGGTGACCGAGCGCGCGCTCACGCAGCGCCCCGGGGCGCTGCTCGGCGCACGTCGCCGACATGCGCGCGATGGGCGTCGCGGTCGCGCTCGACGACGTCGGCACCGACGCCGACACGCTCGCGATGATGTAGCCTGCTCGCAGCCCGAGGTCATCAAGCTCGACCTGGCGCTCGTGCAGAACAGCCCGGACGCCGAGATCGCCGAGGTCGTCCATGCCGTCGCCGCGCAGGCCGAGCGCTCCGGGCGCGACGATCCTCGTCGAGGGCGTCGAGACGGAGGAGCAGGCGCGGGCCGGCGATCGCGCTCGGCGCGACGCTTGCGCAGGGCTGGCTCTACGGCCGCCGCGAGGTCGACGACCGTGACGCTGCCGGAGCTGCCGGCCGCGCCGGTCGTGATCCCGGTCGCCATGCCGATCCGCGTGACCTGGCGCCGTTCGCGCTCGTCGCCGAGCAGCGCCGCCTCGCCTCGACGAGCGCACCGCTGCTGCTCGCGATGACCCAGCACCTGGAGGACCAGGCAGAGGCGCTCGGCCGGACCGCCTGCTCGTCGCCGCATTCGACTAGGACCGCGAGCGCTGCATCACGCCGGAGCTGCGCGACCGCTACGCCAGCTTGGGCGCGACCTGGCGTTCTGTGGCGTCGTCGGCGCGGCCTTCCGCCGGAGCCCGCCCCGGGCGTCCACGGCGGCGACGTCGCGCCGCGGCGACCCGGTCGGCGGGAGTGGACGTCGCCGTCGTCGGCCCGCACTTCGCCGCCGCGCTCGTCGCGCACGAGCGTCGTGACCCCGGCCCTGCACGGCGAGTCGCGTCTACGACTACGTGCTCACATACGACCGCGAGCGCGCGACCGCCGTCGCCGCAGCGCTGACGGCGCGCGTCGCCTGATCGTCGCGCTCGACTAGGGTTCGCCGCCGCACCGGATCGCCGATCGCGGTCCCTTGAGCGCGAAACCCCGGAGGAGAAGCGACAAATGGCGGACATCAAGAAGGTCGGCGTGCTCGGCGCGGGCTGATGGGACACGGCATCGCACAGGTGTCGGCACAGGCCGGCTACGACGTCGTGCTGCGGATGTCGACGACGAGACGCTCGACCGCGGGCTCGGGCGGATCGAGAAGCAGCTCGCGCGCGCGGTCGAGAAGGGCAGGCGCACCCAGGAGGACGCCGACGCCGTGCTCGCGCGCATCACGGGCGACCGTCGACTACGACGACCTCGCCGACTGCGACCTGGTGATCGAGGCGATCATCGAGAACCTCGACGCTGAAGCTCGAGATGTGGCGCGAGCTCGATGCCGATCGTCAAGCCGGCGGCGATGTTCGCGACGAACACCTCGTCGCTGGCCGTGATCGACCAGGCCGCCGTCGACGAGCCGCCCGGACCGCTTCCTCGGGCTGCACTTCTTCAACCCGGTCCAGGTGATGAAGCTGATCGAGGTGGTCCGGGCGATCGACGACCACGACGAGGCATTCGAGGCCGGGCGTCGAGTTCGCGAGTCTCGCAGGGCAAGCTGGCGACGACGACGCGCGACACGCGCGGGATTCATCGTCAACCGCACTCCTCGTTCCCTACCTGCTCGACGCGATCCGCGCCTATCGAGGAGGGCGTCGGCTCGATCGAGGAGATCGACGCCGGCGATGAAGGCCGGAGCGGGGCACCCGATGGGGCCGCTCGCGCTCTCGGACTTCGTCGGTCTCGACACGCTCGGAGCGATCTGCGACGTGCATGTACGACGAGTACCGCGAGCGCCGCTTCGCGCAGCCGCCGACCGCTGCGCAAGATGCTCGAGCGCCGGGTGGTACGGGAAGAAGAGCGGCATGGGCTTCTACGACTACTCGGGCGAGCAGCCGGTCCCGAACCCGGGATCGACTGCTGAGCGCGGCGTGAGCGACGTGCAGCCGGAGCGGGCGAGCGGGCGCTCGCCGGCGGCCCGCCGCACCATCGCGAGAAGGCCGCCGCGCAGGGCAAGCTGCCGGTGCGCGAGCGGCTCGCGCTGCTGCTCGACGAGGGCTCGCTTCGCCGAGGAGGCGCTGCTGGCCAACTGGGACCAGGACGGGCTCGGCGCCGACGGCGTCGTCACGGGCGTCGGCGAGGTCGACGGCCGCGCCCGTCTGCGTGATGGCCAACGACCCGACCGTCAAGGCCGGCTCGTGGGGCCCGAAGACCGTCGAGAAGATCATCCGCATCCAGGAGCGCGCGCTGGTGCTCCGGGTTCCGATGGTCTACCTCGTCGACTCCGCGGGCGCGCGGATCACCGATCAGGTGCTGATGTTCCCCGGGCGCCGCGGCGCGGGCCGCATCTTCCACAACGAGGTGAAGCTGTCGGGCGTCGTGCCGCAGGTCTGCGTGCTGTTCGGGCCGAGCGCGGCCGGCGGCGCGTACATCCCGGCGTTCTGCGACGTCGTGATCATGCGCGAGGGCAACGCGTCGATGTACCTCGGCTCGCCGCGCATGGCCGAGATGGTGATCGGCGAGAAGGTGACGCTCGAGGAGATGGGCGGCGCGCGGATGCACACCGGGCACCTCCGGCTGCGGGCACATGCTCGTCAAGACCGACGACGAGGGCATCGATCTCGCGCGGCGCTACCTCGTCGTACTTCCCGGCGAGCTGGGAGCAGCGGCCCGCCCGCCGGCGAGCCGGTCGCGCCGGCCTCGACCACGCCGCTCGGGCGAGATCGTGCCCGGCCGACGAGAACAAGCCGTTCGACATGCGCGAGCTGATCGACACGCTCGTCGACGGCGGTTCGTTGCTCGAGATCCATCCGCGCTGGGCCAAGGAGCTGATCGTCGGCTACGCGCGCCTCGACGGTCGCGTCGTCGGGATCGTCGCCAACCAGCCGCAGCCAGAAGGGCGGCGTGCTGTTCGTCGACTCCGCCGACAAGGCGGCGCGCTTCATCTGGACCTGCAACGCGTTCAACATCCCGCTGCTGTTCCTCGCCGACGTGCCGGGCTTCATGATCGGCACCGCAGGTCGAGCGCCAGGGGATCATCCGCCACGGCGCGAAGATGATCAGCGCCGTCAGCTCGGCGACCGTGCCCAAGCTCTGCGTCGTCGTGCGCAAGGCGTACGGCGCCGGCCTCTACGCGATGGCCGGCCCGGCGTTCGAGCCCGACGCGACGATCGCGCTGCCGACCGCCTCGATCGCGGTGATGGGCCCGCAGGCGGCGATCAACGCGGTCTTCTACAACCAGCTCCAGGCGATCGAGGACGACGACGAGCGCGCCGCGAAGACCGAGGAGCTGCGTCGCGAGTACGCCGAGGACATCGACATCCTCCACCTCGCCAGTGAGCTGATCGTCGATGCCGTCGTCGAGTTCGACGACCTGCGCGCCGACATCGTCAGGCGCCTGTCGCACGCAGCGACCAAGCGCCGCGACTGGCCGGCGAAGCGCAACCCGGTCACGCCGGTCTAGCTGTCCGCTCGGCCGCCGGAACTCGCCGCGCGGGTCGCCGCTCCTCGGCAGGCAGCAGACGGCGCATGAACAGGAAGACGATCGGAACGCCGGTCACGATCACGACCGCCTGAAGCCAACGTGCCGAAGCGTCGGTCCCCGCACCGAGGGTGTGGATGACGCCGAGCCCCCAAACGGTGATCGTGGCGCGGTGCAGACGGCGCCACAGCTTCGCGCCGATGGGCGCTCGCGTGTAGAAGGACAGCCCGAGGCAGGCCGCGAGCCAACCGGCGATGATCCCGAGGCCGGTCAACACCGGCCGGTATCCGATCGTGAACGGCACGGCGATGTCGATCAGCCGCGGGTGCAGGAAGCGGTCACCGAGGAGCGTGAGCCCGTGGACCGCGATCGCGACGAGGCCCGCCAGTGCGGTCGCCTCATGGAGCGAGAGCAGATGCTTCTTGGCGCCTGGACGGCGCGGCAGCCCGTTCGCCATCATCAGCCCGGCGATCACCGAGACGGACACCGCGATCAGCGCGACGACTCCCGCCGCTCGCGAGGCCAGCCACCAGCCGTACTCGAGCGGTTCCGGGCGGGTCATGGGGCGCTCAGCGGTGCCTGCAGGCGAACGCGAACCCGCGGCCGCGAGACCGCCGCAACCTCGTTGACGTGGCCGTGCTCATCGACGGTCAGGCCACCGTGACCGGCGAGGAACAGGGCCGCGCCGGCCGGTCCGGAAAGGACCGCGGCCTTGGCCAGTGCCTCTGCGAGAAGCGCCGTGGGTGCTAGCGCCGTGGCGGCCACGAGTCCGGTGAACGCGGGCTCGCCGGTTGACGGGTCGAGAAGGTGGTGGCGCGGGCCGCCGCCGCGACCGGCCCAGATCCTCGAGCGAAGTCCTGATGTCGCGGCCGCGCCCTCGCGGACGCTCATGATGCGCAGCGTCCCGCTGCCGAACGGGTCTTCGACCTCCACCGCGCGCTCACGGCCGGCGGTGCCGCCGACGCGCACGTCGCCGCCGACGGCGACCGCCCAGGTCTCGTAGCCGTCCAGCAGTGCGGCTGCGAGGTCGGCCGCGTGCCCCTTCCCGCTCCCGCCGGTGTCGATCCGCAGGCCCGGTGGCCGCGTGATCGTCCCGGCCTGGTCGTCGATGTCGATGACGCGCCATGTTGCGGGCGACCGCGGGCCGGCCGGCCCTCGAATGCAGTTCGCCGCGGCGAGCCCGGCGCGCAGGTCGATCCGGCGGGACGGGTCCCACGAGTCGCCGTAGCCGGCGTCCTCCAGTTCGGTTAGCAGCGTCGGGTCCGCCAGTCCGCCGCTTCGCCGCGCGGCCGTCAGGGCGGCGCCGACGGCACTTCGCAGCAGCGGCGAGGACGGAACGCTCGTGCGCTGGTCACGGTTGAGCGCGGACAGCTCGGAGCCGGCGCGGAAACGTGAGAGGCGCACGTCGTAGTCCTCGAGGAACGCGACGACGCGGTCGGCCGCGACCTCGGGGTCGTCGTCCTCGGCCCGCGCCGGAGCGCCGACGAGCACGCGCACGCTCGTGCCCATTAGGCGCAGCGAGCGCTCGGCTTCCGCCGTTTCGCCGAGGCCCGCGGCCACAGCCCGCGTGTCGCTGCCTGCGATCACGAGGTCGAGGTCTGGACTGGCACGGGCTGCGAGGCGGGCGCGGGCGCGGGCTGAACGGGCTGGGGCGCGGGTGCGGGCTGCTGGGCGGGTGCGGGCTGCGGGGCGGGCGCGGGCTGCTGTGCCGGCGCGGCGACCTGCGTGAGAGCGGGCACGGGCGCCGCCTGCGTGGGTGGAGCGGGGGCGGCCGCACGGATCGTCGTGATCCTTCGGGTGATGACGACCTTGCGCACCATCGCGTGCCGCGGTGGTGAGGACCCGGCTCCGAGTGCCGGGTCCTCACCACCCGCCATCTGCGCGGCAAGCGCGCCGGTGACGAGCGCGAACAGCGCAAGCCCCGCCGCGTATACGGTGCCGGTCGTGCGACGCTTGACGCGCGCGGCCTTCGCCTGGCGCTCAGTCATCGTCCTGCTCGCCGCTGCCGGAGCCGCCCTCGTCGTCGTGGTCGTCGTGGTCGTCGTCGTCGTCGTCTCGGCCGTCGCCGCCGCGGTCGTCGTCGTCGTTTCGGTACTCGCCGCCGTGGTCGTCGCTCTGCCCGTCGCCGCCGTGCTCGTCCTCGTACTGGTCGGCGTCGCCTCGGCTGGAACCGCTGCTGTCGTCCTTCGGGGCGGCGGGCTTTCCGCCCTCAGGAGCTCCCGACTGGGCGGTCCTCGCCGGGACGGGCTGGGCTGAGCCTGACCGAGACACCCGCGCGCCCGCTGTCGCGACGTAACGCGAGGCATGTGAGGGTTGGGCGCGGCGCACCACGTTGACGGTGCGGTGCTCGACGACCGTCCTGATCTTCGGGGCGCTCGGTCCGCTGTCGGCCTGGGCGGCGCCGGAGCCGCCGGAGCCTGCGGCGTAGGCGACGGCGCCGAGGGCGCCGAGCACGCCGATTGTTCCGGCGGCGGCGATGCGTGTCCTTGTGATGTTCATGGCGGCAGCGTCGCCCCTGGGTCCGAAACGCCGCTCCAAACAAGAGGAAAATCTCGGCAAAAGAGGCGAGCGGCCGGCAGCGACCCGGATACGCTCCGTGCGGTGGCCGGCCCGCGAATCCTCCTGGTCGAAGACGAGATGTCGATCGCCGAGCCGTTCGCGCGGTTGCTCGAGCGCGAGGGCTTCGTCGCAACGATCGCGCCTAGCGTCGCAAGCGCGCTCGATGCGGCCACCTCGGCACCACCGGATCTCGTCCTGCTTGACCTCCAGCTGCCCGACGGTGATGGGCGAGACGTCGCGCGACAGCTGCGGTGGACCTCTGACGTGCCGATCATCATGCTAACCGCGCGCGGGACCGAGACCGACCGCGTGGTCGGTCTGGAGATCGGCGCCGATGACTACGTCGTCAAGCCGTTCTCGGCAGCCGAGGTCATCGCGCGGATCCGTGCTGTGTTGCGCCGAACCCAGGCACGGCGCGAGACCGACGTCGCGGGGGAGCCGATCGTCGTCGGCGAGCTGCGGATCGACCTGGCCGCGAGGCGGGTGTTCCTCGAGGGCGACCAGATCGACTTCAGTCGCAAGGAGTTCGACCTGCTCGTGGCGCTGGCGTCCCGCGCCGGTTCGGTCGTCACTCGCGAGGACCTGATGGCGCGCGTGTGGGACGAGAACTGGTTCGGCTCCACCAAGACCCTCGACGTGCACATCGGGTGGCTGCGCAAGAAGCTCGGCGACGACGCATCGGAGCCTCACTGGATCGAGACGGTGCGCGGCGTAGGGTTTCGCTTCGCGACACCTCCCGGCGCCGAGGACGCAGCGTCATAAGCCTGCGAGCGGGTCTGCTGTTGGCGCTGGCTTATGTGCTGGTGCTGGCGATCGTGGCGCTGCTCGTGCCGCTGGGCATCAGCCTGCGTGATCGCGTCGACGCTGAGGTGCGCCTGCAGGCCCGCAGCGAGGCCGAGGTGGTGGCTGCGCGCGCGGGCCCGCTGATTCTCGACGGCGCGTCGCCGGCGCTCGAGCGGCTCGCCACGAGGGCTGCACGCGCCGTCCGCGGACGTGTGCTGATCGTGGACGAGGGGGGGACGCTGCTTGCCGACTCGTCGCCCTCGAGCAGGCGCGGCGCGGCGTATGCCAGCCGGCCGGAGATCGCGGCGGCGCTACGCGGCGAGGTGACGCAGACGCGCCGCCGTTCGCAGACGCTCGGCACCGAGCTGCTCGCGACGGCCGCTCCGGTCATTGAGCGGGGACGTGCGCGCGGCGCGGTCCGCGTGACTCAGGGCGTCACGTCGGTCAACCGCGCGGTTCGCAGGTCGTGGGTCGGTCTCGGCGCGATCGGGGGACTCGTCCTTGTGCTCGGCCTTGTGGCCGGTGCGCTGATCGCACGGCGAATCGCTCGCCCGATCGTGCGTCTGGAGGAGGCGGCTGGCAGCGTCGCGGCCGGGAATCTCGAGGTACGTGCACGGGTCGAGGGGTCGACCGAGCAGCGCGCCCTCGCGCGTACGTTCAACTCGATGACGGAGCGCCTGTCAACGCTGCTCGCGGCACAGCGGGACTTCGTCGCCGACGCGTCCCACCAGCTCAGGACGCCGCTGGCCGGAATGCGCCTGCGCCTCGAGGAGGCGCGTGCGGACGCGGTCGAGCCGAGCCAACGCGCCGAACTCGACGCGGCTCTGGTCGAAGCCGACCGGCTCGCCGAGATCGTCACCGACCTGCTGGAGCTGAGCCGCGCCTGGGAAGGCGGGCGCCCTGCGGCCACCACGGAACCGGAGGCCGCCGCCCGCCGCGCGGCCGCACGCTTCTCAGGCCCAGCGGAGGCGGCCGGCTGTGCCCTGAGCGTGGTGGTCAGCGCGGCAGATCCGCCCACGCCGGTCGTCGGTCACCCCGCCGATCTGGACCGGATCCTCGACGTCCTGATCGAGAACGCACTCGCCTACGCCCCCGGAGCCGGCATCGAGCTGACTGCGGCGGGCTCTGAGATCCGCATTCGCGACCACGGCCCCGGGGTCGATCCTTCTGAGTGCGAGACCGTCTTCGAGCGCTTCCACCGTGGCGCCGCTGGTCGCTCGGGACCTCCCGGCACCGGCCTGGGCCTGGCGATCGCGCGTGACCATGCGCGGCGCTGGGGAGGCGACGTGACGCTCGAACGGGCTGCTGGCGGCGGGGCGCAGGCGGTGGTCCGGCTGCCCGCGGCCGGTTGATCCGGGGGGCGACTCTTTCCCCAAGCTTTGCCGTCGGCTGGCAAGGCGTTGGCCGGTGGGGACCTAGCGTTGCCACCATGGAACCGACCGCACGGCGTGGCGCGGCGTGAAGCGTCGCGTTGGGATCGAACGCGCGGACGCGGGCGGTACGCTCGGTGCCGTGCGCCTGTCCCGTATCGGCGTCGTGGTCCTCGTCGCGCTGGCGGGCCTCGTTCTCGCGGCCGCGATCTCGTATGCGGCGAGTCGGCTCGTGTCACAGCCGATCGGGCTGATCTCTGAGCCGGTGGGCGTCGGTGAGTCGCTGGCGCCGGTGGTCACGTCGGTGCCCGTGGGCACCACGACGACGCCCGCCAAGAAGAAGAGCAGGACCAGCACGACCCCGGCAACGGTGGCGCCGCCTGTGACGCAGGCACCGCCACCGGTCACCCGGACCGTTCGGCCACCCGCTCAGACGGCACCCGCGACCACGAGACCGCCCGTCACGACGACCGGTGACGACGACAGTCCGCGATCTGACTCACACGACCAGAGCGGTCGTGACGATCGCAGGGATGGCGGAGACCACGACGCGGACGACTAGGGCAGCATGCGGGCTCAGGCGGCGTCGTCAGGCGGCGACGGCGGCCGGAAGTCACCCAGGTTGGGTGGCTGCGAGGACCCCGACGGTGGGGGGGCGACGGCGGGGCCGGCCGCACTGGCGGGCGGCGCGCCCGGCGGAGGGCTCGGCGGTGCCGGCTCGAGTGCGGCGCGATCCTCCTGGACCGTGAACGAGGGCCAGTCCTCGGTCAGCAGCATGAAGTAGGGGATGGCCCGCTGCTGGTAGCTGACTCCCAGGCGCAGCATCTGGTAGACGCCCTGCGGCTGCTTCCCGGTCACCACGATCGCAAACCACGAGATGATCGCTGCGATCTCGGCGACGATGTTCATCGCGTAGGTGATCAGGTAGACCGGGATCAGCAGGAAGATCCGGAAGCCGACCTTCATCCGGCTGTAGAGCGGGAGCGGCGGCGGAACCCCGAGCCGAACCGGGTGATCGACGTCCTCGGCGCCCGAGAAGCCGGGCCAGACGTCGGTTCCCAGCAACACGTAGCCGTTGACGTGCGCGATGTAGCGCGCGAACGACGCGTGGAAGTCGTACAGCCCCTCCGGGTAGCGGCCGGTGAAGAGCAGCGCGAACCAGGAGATCGGGATGGTGACGATCAGGGCGATCGACCAGATCGCGGCCCACAGAAGCGGCGGGATCGCCATTATGAGGCGGAAGAAGGTCGTGAGTCGGCTCTGCCGCTCCTGCCACGGCATCGAGAACGACGGCTGACGGCTTGGCATGTCCTGCACGTTCTTACCCTCCTCGAGGGGCGGGGACCATGACATTCAACCGCGCGCGGCGGTCGGCATCGCGATCAGCGCGCGGCGACCGTCAGACTACCCGTCATCCCGGCCGCCGCGTGCGACCGACTTCGGCGTCAAGTTCGCGAGTCAGAGCCTCTGCGAAGTCGACGTCGGGTCCGGCAGCGATCGCGGGCCAGCCGTCGGCGATCGCGATTCCCGCGGCTGTGGTGGCGGTGCCGCTCACGGCGTGGGCTCCTGGGGTTGCGTCGGCGGCGCGACGGGCTGCCGCGACGAGCTGTGGATGCAGGCGGTGGCCGACGACCGCCCCATCACGCTCCCACCACACCGGGTCCTCACCCGCGTGAGGCTCGATGTGGAGGATCGCGAAGTCGCTCGGCTGGAGCCCGCGCCTGCGCCGGTCGCGCAGCCACGCCCTCAGGCCCGCCGCGTGCGCGGAGCCCGCGCCCGTGAGCGCGACCGCGACATCGAGGTTCTCGGGAGGTGCGCCGTCCAGTCGGCGAGCCAGCTCGAGTGCGGCGTCCGGTACTGCGCTGCCGGGAACGACGTCCCCGAGGCCCTCATCGAGCAGCATGGGGATCGCGGCGAGCAGGAGTAGCGTCGGGACCAGCTGCACGAAGTCGAGCCAACCGCCGGGGTCGGCGGCGACACGGAGGCCGAGCGCGGCCGTCAGCACGGCGAGCGAGCCGATCAGGATCGCCGGCGGCCGCAGGGGCAGCGCGGCCGTGCGGCTGTGCCGCCGGTCGTCGGTCGCGGCGGTCAGTATCAGCGTGACGGCGCGCGTTCCCGGGCGCTCGGGGGGCGGCGAGATGACGTTCTGTGTGGCCCTCAACCCGGTCAGGAGGCGCAGCAGCGGGCGGCTGGAGAGTTCGATCACGGCGAGCAGCAGCGCCGCTCCGGCGATCGCAAGGCCGACTGCCGGCCGGTCGACGCCTACGACGCTCGCACCGACCCCGGCCGCTGCGCACAGTGTCTGCGCCGGCCACGACGCCGGACGGACCCACAGCGTCACGGTTCGCGCCTCTCGTCCCGCACTCGTGAGTGCTCTGGCCAGTTCGCGCGCTCGCCTGCGCTCGGCGTCGCTGCAGGCGGCGACGGCATCCTGCGGCTGGCGGGGCTCCTGCATGAGCCGGGCAGGGTAGATGAGTCACGGGGCGCGACCGGGGGCAGCCCGGCGGCCTGTCGCGGCGTGTCGCCGGATGTAGGCTGACGCGATGGACGCCACGGAACTCGCATACGCCGGTGCCTTTGAGCAGGCCCGCTTGATCCGGGAAGGCGAGGCATCCTCGCGCGAGGTCGTCGAGGCGACGTTGCGGCGCGTGGAGTCGCTGGATCCGGAACTGAACGCCTATCGGGTCGTGTTCGCCGAACGCGCGCTCGCAGAGGCCGACCAGGCCGACGCGCGTCAGGCCGCCGGCCAGGAGCGGCCGCTGCTGGGCGTGCCGGTGGCGATCAAGGACGACGCGGACATCAAGGGTGAGCTCACTGCATTCGGGACCGGCGCCTACGGCGAGCCCAAGCGGGCCGACTCGGACGTCGTCGCTCGCCTGCGGGAGGCCGGCGCCGTCGTGATCGGCAAGACGAACGTGCCTGAGCTGACGATGTGGCCGTGGACGACGCCGGTCACCTGGGGGGCGGTCCGCAACCCCTGGAGTCGCGAACGCACGACGGGCGGCTCGAGCGGCGGAAGCGCCGCGGCGGCCGCGACGGGGATGTGCGGGGTCGCACTCGGCTCCGACGGCGGCGGGTCGATTCGCTACCCGGCGGCATGCTGCGGGCTGTTCGGGATCAAGCCGCAGCGCGACCGCATCTCGCTCGGGCCCGATCACCACGACGGGTGGAACGGGCTGACCGTCTACGGTCCGCTCGCGCGGACGGTCGCCGACGCGGCCGCCTTCCTCGACGCGACAGCCGACGGTGCACCAGAGGGCGGCTACGTCGCGGCGCTCGAAGCGGCTGCGCCGAGGCTGCGCATCGCCGTGTCGATCAGGCCGCCGCAGGGATCGCTCGCGCGGCTGGGCGCCGAGCAGCGCGCAGCCGTTGAGGCGACCGCCGAGCTGCTGCGCTCGCTCGGCCACGAGGTGATCGAGCGCGAGGTCGACCTGCCGTTCACGCTGACGCCGAGCTTCATGGCCCGCTACCTGAAGGGCCTGCATCAGGACGCGGGCACGATGGCGCGGCCGGAACGCCTGGAGCGCAACACACGCGCGCTCGTCAAGCTGGGCGGGCTGCTTCCGGCAGGCTGGCTGGAGAAGGCGCGCCGCGTCGAGCCCGGCTTCGCCGAGCGGCTCAACCGCGTCTTCGACGTCGCCGACGTCGTGCTCATGCCGGTGATGCCGGGCCAACCGCCGAAGATCACCGACCTGACCGGGCGCGGGGTCGTGTGGTCGCTCAACCGCGCGGCGACCGAGGTGGCCTACACCACGCCGTGGAACATCATCGGGCAGCCTGCGGCGTCGGTCCCTGCGGGCTTCGACACGCAGGGGATTCCGCTGGCCGTGCAGCTCTGTGGCCGTGCGGGCGACGAGGCCACGCTGCTGAGGCTCTCCGCACAGATCGAGGAGGCACGGCCGTGGGCCGGCCGGCGCCCTCCGGTCGACGCGCCGATGGCGATGGCGACGGCCTGAGCGCTCAGGCGACGGGCTCGCGCAACGAGCGGCGTGCCCGACCCCGGTTCCGGTCGACCGGGTCGGGGCCGCTCACGCAGCCCGTCGTGCGCCCACCGTCGGCCGTGGAGTGCTCAGGCGTGCGCTGGGGGCCTCCAGCGGTCCGATCAGCTCGGCGCGTCCATCGGCGTCGACGGTCACTCCGCCGTGGAGCGCGAGGATGCTCCGAGCCGCCGAGGCGCCGGAGATCAGCGCCGCCTTGGCGAGTGCCTCGGCCTGGGCCGCGGTCGGCGCGAGCGCTGTGACGGTGACGAGACCGGAGAATGCGGGCCTGCCCGTCGCCGGGTTGAGAACGTGGTGGGCGACTTGTCCGTCGCGATCGCGCCAGATGCGCGCGCCGATTCCCGACGTCGCGAACGCGCCGTGGGTCGCCCTGAGCGTGAGCAGCGTCCCGCGGCGAAAGGGGTCGGCGATGCGGACCGCCTGCGCACGCCCCGCCGTGCCGCCGACGCGCAGGTCGTCGCCGCAGCCGACCGCCCACGCGGGTTCGTGTTCGAGCAGAGCCGCTGCGAGGTCTGCTGCGTGACCCTTTCCGGTGCCGCCGATGTCGATCCGAAGTCCCCGGGGACGTGAGATCGTTCCGTAGCGGGGATCGACGCGGACGCTCCGCCAGCGCCCGTCGGGGCGAGCTGCTCCAGGCTCCGCCGGGGGCAGTTCGGCGAGCGCCCTGCGCAGCGGAACGCGTCGTTCGGCCGTCCATGAGGCTGAGTAGCCGGCGGCCTCCAGTTCGGGCAGCAACGTCGGATCGACGAGTCCGCACGTTCGCTCGGCGGCGGCGAGAGCGACCGCGACCGCATCGCCGAGCAGCGCGGACACGGGAACCTTCTCGCGCGGGTCGGCGTTCAGCCTGCAGAGCTCGGAGCCGGGGCGAAAGCGCGACAGCCGCCGGTCGTAGTCACGCAGGAGCGCCTCGACGGCGTCGGTGCCTGCACGCGAGGCGACGATCCGCACCTCGGTGCCCATCAGCCGGAGGCGCCGCGCTGCGCTCATGACAGCCCCGTCCGCAGGGCGAGCACGCCGAAGGCCAGGAGGAAGGCGACAGCGCCGATCGCGACGGTGAGCTGTAGGCGCCGGACCCACGAAAGCCGTTCGAACATCAGGCCAGGGTCGCGGACGTACCTGAACGGACCGGAAAGCATTCCTGAGGGATCTCTGAGGAACGGCGTCGAGACGGCGGACCGCAGTGCAACCGAGCATCTAGGGTCATGTCGATGACCGACGCCGAGCTGCTCGAGGTCGCCGAGCGCGCCGCCCGGGCCGCGGCCGTGGTGCTGATCGACCATCGGGGGCGTCGCGACGGCGCGGGGATCCAGACGAAGAGCTCGCCGACCGATCTCGTCAGCGAGGCCGACATCGCCGCCGAGCGGGCGATCCGCGAGGTGCTCGAGCGCGAGCGCCCGCGCGACGCGATCCTCGGCGAGGAGGGCGACGACAAGGCCGGCGACAGCGGGCTGCGCTGGATCGTCGATCCGCTCGACGGGACGGTCAACTACCTCTTCGGAATACCGCAGTGGTGCGTCTCGATCGCCTGCGAGGACCGCGTCGGGCTGATTCTCGACCCCACGCGCGGAGAGTGCTTCCGGGTGCAGGCCGGCGAGGCCGCGACGCTGGACGGCGTCGTGCTGAACGGCTCGACGAGCGCCGACCTGCCGACCGCCCTGGTCGCCACCGGGTTCGGCTACGAGGAGAC
Organism: uncultured Actinomycetes bacterium; assembly: GCA_963714935.1. Classification (GTDB taxonomy): domain Bacteria; phylum Actinomycetota; class Thermoleophilia; order Solirubrobacterales; family Solirubrobacteraceae; genus F1-60-MAGs163. The sequence goes on along the minus strand of CAVQQA010000001.1, from coordinate 359,714 downwards.
CGTGCGCCGGGCACAGGCAGAGCAGGTCGCGCGCCTGCTTCCCCGCGTGCGCGACGTGCGCCGCCTCGGCAGCGCCGCGCTCGATCTCGCCTGGACCGCCGCAGGGCGCTACGACGCCTACTACGAGCGCGGGGTACAGCGGTGGGACGTCGCGGCCGGGCTGCTCATGTGCTCGGCGTCGGGCCTTGAGGTTCGCCCGCTTGCGGCGCGCGGCGACCTGCCCGCCGGTGTGCTCGTCGCGCCGGCCGCGCTCGCGGATCAGCTGGAGGCGCTCGTCGGCTGACGCGGCCCTTGGCGTCGGTGCTCGCATCGGGAGCGGGCACCGGTAGCGTTCGGCCGCGATGACGCTCCTGCACTCGGCGACCGGCTGGTGGATCGATGAGGCAGGGGCACCCGAGCCCGAGCCGGTGCTGACCGGCTTTGCGGACGCCGACTTCGTCGTGATCGGCGGCGGCTACCTGGGGATGTGGAGCGCCTGGCACCTGCTGGAGCGCGAGCCGGGTGCCGATGTCGTGCTTCTGGAGGCGGGGCGCTGCGGCCACGGGCCGAGCGGGCGCAACGGCGGCTTCGTGAACGGCTACTGGGCTCACGCGCCCGCCGTCGCCGAGCGCTTCGGCGCAGATCGGGCGACCGCGCTGGCCCGAGAGGCCGACGCGTCGATCAGGGCGATCGGCCAGTTCTGCAAGCGCCAGAAGGTCGACGCGTGGTATCGCGCGGCCGCCCAGGTCGAGATCTCCACGTCGCATGCGCAGGACGGCTCGTGGCGCGCGGCCGTCGACGGCGTGCGCTCGCTGGGTCACGCCGGCGCGCTACGAGGAGCTGACGCCTGAGGAGGTCCAGCAGGTATGCCGTTCACGCGCGTTTCGCGGCGGGGCCGTGCAGCCCACGGCGGCCACGGTCCAGCCGGCGCGCCTCGCGTTCGGGCTGCGCGCCGCGCTGCTGCGCCGCGGCGTTCGCATCCACGAAGGGACCGAGGTGGCGGAGGTTCGCGCGCGCGGGGGCGATCGGGTGCTGGTGCGCACGCGTGACGGCTACGTGCGTGCTCGCGGCGCGATCCTGGCCGCCGGCTGGCGCACGCTCGCGTGGCCCGGGTTCGGCCGCGAACTGAGCGCCGCATCGAGCCACATCGTTCTGACCGAGCCGGTGCCGGACGTGCTCGAGCAGATCGGCTGGACCGGGGGAGAGGCGCTCGTCGACTGCCGGCGCATGTTGCACTACTTCCGTGCCACGAAGGACGGCCGGATCGCCTTCGGCTGGGGCGGGGGCCGGATGGCCTACGACGCGCGGCCCGATGTGCGCCTGGAACTCGACATCGAGGTCGTCGACGGTGCCGCGGCGACGCTGCAGGCGGTTCTTCCCGATGCTCGAGGACCGCGAGATCACACACGCCTGGGGCGGCCCGATCGACGTCGCGCCGAACCGGCTCCCCGTCTATCGCTCACGCGGGGCGCTGCACGCGGGCTGGGGCTTCACCGGCCACGGCGTCGGCCCGTCGCACCTCGGCGGGCGCATCCTCTCGCGGCTCGCGCTCGGGCGTCCGCGACGAGGTCACGACGCTCCCGCTCGTCGCGCCGCCCGTCCGCCGGTTCCCGCCCGAGCCGGCTCGCTGGCTCGGCGGCTCGCTGGTCCGCGCGCGCTGATCCGCAAGGACGCTGCCGACGAGCGCGGCGAGCCGGTCGACCCGCTCACCGCGGCAGTGGCGAGGCTGCCGAAGCTGCTCGGCATGAACCTGCCGCGTTAGCCCTCGGCGCGTACCATCAGCCGCGCCTGCCCGGGTGCTGGAACTGGAATACAGGGTCGACTCAAAATCGATTGCCCGAAAGGGATTGTGGGTTCGAATCCCACCCCGGGTACTACTACTGCGAGACGGGGGCGGGGCCGGCGGCGTCGGCGCCGGAGAGTCTGCGTGCGCGCCGCCCGTACCGCTTGGCAGGGGTACTCCCGGCGGCGCGCCCGCGAACACGACGACGGTACGCGCATTCGGCCCTGAGGGCAAATCCGGTCGAATCGCCGGCGGGCGCAGCTAGGCGCCGGAGGGCGCGGCGCTCGAGGGTGCGCCGTCCTCGTCGTGCTCCCAGTGCTCGAACTCCACGTTCCACGCCTGCGCGAAGCCCTGCATCGCGAAGAACAGCAGCAGGAACTGGACGGGGACGAGGATCGCCGTGAGCGTTCCGAGGATGTCGGCGTCGAGCGCGGGCTGCTCGAATCCGAAGGCGTCGCGGTCGAACCATGAGGGCACAGCGATCAGCGCGAAGATCGCCATGATCGTCGCGAGCGCCGCGACGACGGGCAGCACGCCACGGTTCCAGCGCGCCACGTAGACGGCGAACCCGACGTAGAGCGCGGCCCAGGCCATGCAGATCAGCGTCAGGCCCTGGATGACCTCCCACCCGCCGATCGTGATCACGACGATCAGGGCGGCAGAGATCAGCAGCAGGACGACGACGACGAGTTTGGTCGTCTTGCTTGACGCCTTGTCCCTGTTGGGATGCTCGATCAGCGGCTCGCGCTCGAGTTCCTGAGCCATCGTGCCGCCGAGCCTACAATCCCGCGCGGCCCAGTGCCACCAGCGGGCGTGGTGGAATTGGCAGACACGTCGGCCTTAGGAGCCGGTGGCGCAAGCCGTGGGGGTTCGAGTCCCTCCGCCCGCATCGCATCGCATCGCATCGCGAGGCACCGCGCCGGGTTCGGCGGGTCGCCGACGGAACCGGTGTCGTCGGCCGGCGAGGGCTGTTAGCTTCGTGCTCCGGGCGTTCGTTCCAGCGCCCGCGCTTTCCTGTTCTCCCCGAGAGGTGCCAGCTCGATGCCGACGTATCCGCCCGCGCGCTGTCGCGTGCCCGCGCTCAACGCCGTTAGCCCCCGTGGACTGCACAGCGCCCGTGCGCTGCTGATCCTCGTAGCACTGCTCATGGCGGCGCTCGCGCCCGCCACCGCGCAGGCCGCCAAGAAGAAGCCGCTGGAGATCGCCGTCCAGGACGACGGTGTGCTGCTTCGCGGCAGCGACTTCCAGCGCGCTCAGGCATGGCAGCGCATCGAGGAGATGCGCGCCAGCTACGTGCGCGTGAACCTCTACTGGAACGACGTCGTGAACAACGCGACCTCGCGTAAGCGGCCCAAGAAGCTGCGCTACACCCTCGGTGAGTACGACCGGCTCGTCAAGGAGGCCCGTCAGCACAAGGTCCGCGTGCAGATGACGCTCGGCACATCGGCTCCGGCGTGGGCGACGAGCAACAAGAAGGTCGGCAAGACCAACCCGAACGCGAGGCTCTTCTCGCGCTTCGCCGGCGACATGGCCAAGCATTACAAGGGCAAGGTCGCGCGCTACTCGATCATGAACGAGCCGAACCTGATCTTCTGGCTCAAGCCGGTCAAGACGAGCGCGAAGCAGTACCGCCGCATCTACAAGCTCTCCTACAGCGCGATCAAGCGCAAGGACAAGCGCGCCAAGGTGTTCTTCGGTGAGACGGCGCCCTTCAGCCGTACCAAGAAGAACGGCACCGATCCGCTGCTCTGGATCAAGAAGGTGCTCAGGGGCGGACGGCTCAAGACGGACGGTGTCGCCCACCATCCCTACGCGTTCAAGTCCTCGCCGCGCAAGGCCTACAGGGGCAAGAACACGATCACGATGGGCTCGCTCGGGCGTCTCGTCAAGCTGCTCAGGACCGCGGCCAAGAAGAAGCAGCTGCGCACGCCGAAGGGCGGCCGGCCGGGGATCTACCTGACCGAGCACGGCTATTTCGTGAACAACCCGGGAGCACCCAGGTACCGCAGCTCACAGGCGCTGTCGGCCAAGACCCGTGCGAGGTACTGGAAGCAGTCGCTCGACATCGCGCGCAAGAACTCGGCCGTTCGCCAGTTGCTGAGCTACCAGCTCTATCCGACCACGCCGGATGCGACGTGGGATACGAGTGTCCTGGACCTCGCGGGCAACCCGACGGCGCCGTTCGACGCGATCACCAAGTGGGGCAAGCGCAAGGGCTACGTCGTCAAGCCGCGCTAGCGGCTTCGCTGCGCACGAGGCTCCGCTGAACGGCGGGGCCTCGGCGCCGGGCTCACCCCTGCTCGGCGGCGTACAGCTGCCAGCTGTCGGGGATCCCCTTCAGAGCGTGGGTTCCGCGCTCTGAGAACCGGATCCCGGAGCCCGCGACGAGATCCTTGACGGTGCGCGACACCAGCACCTCGTCGGCCCCGGCCAGGGAGCTGACACGGGCGGCGATATGAACGGCGATGCCGCCTATGTCGTCTCCCATCGCCTCGCACTCGCCGGTGTGCAGGCCGGCTCGGATCCGGATCCCCGCGGGGGCCGAGGCGTTCACGATCTCGTGGGTGCAGCGGATCGCACGGGCAGGGCCGTCGAAGGTCGCCAGGAAACCGTCGCCCGTCGACTTGATCTCGCGTCCGTGATGGCGGCCGAGGGCGTCTCGCACGTCCTTCTGGTGTCGCTCCAGCGTCTCGCGCCAGCGCCGATCGCCCATCTCCGTGGCGGTGCGCGTGGAGTCGACGATGTCCGTGAAGAGCACCGTCGCGAGGACTCGATCGGGCTCCGGCGCGTCGCGCGTGCCGGTGAGGAACTCCTGGACCTCGCCCATCCAGTCGTCGACACCCGCAAACCACGGGGTGTGATCGACGCCTTCGAACTCGACGAGCCGGGCGTTCGGCAGGTGCTCCGCGAGCCAGCGTCCGTGGCGGACGTTGACGAGGCGATCGTGGCTGTTGTGCAGCACGAGCGCAGGGGTGTGCACGCTCGGCACCACGGCGCGGACGTCGAGGTCGAGGAACATCCGCGCCAGCGCCAGCATCATCCCGGGGCTCGCCGTCGCGCGCTGAAGGCGGCCGAAGAAGGCTCGCTGCCGCGGATCGTCTGCCTGGCTGGGCGCCGCGATCTCGATGATCGAGCCGTCGCCCCACTGGGGCAGGATCAGTTCCTCGGCCGACTCGACGAGCGCGGGGGCGGGTGATGCCCATGGGTAGTCCTCGCTGTAGGCCGAGCGGGCCATGCCCCCGCTGCAGACCAGCGCCTGAACGCGCTCGGGATATGTCGCAGCGAAGAGGATGCTCATCGGGACGCCCTCCGAGAAGCCCACCAGCGCCGCGCGCTGCGAGCCCGCGGCGTCCATCACCGCGCGAACGTCGTCCATTCGCTCCTCGAGAGTCGGAGCGCTGGACACTGGGTCCGACAGGCCCGAGCCGCGGCGGTCGAACGTGATGACGCGCGCGAACGACGCCAGGCGCTCGAGGAACTGCGCTGATGCGTCATGCTCCCAGAGCAGTTCGACGTGCGTGACGAAGCCCGGCACCGTCACGAGATCGATGTCGCCCTCGCCGAAGACCTGGTAGGCGATGTGGACGTCGCCGCTCCGTGCGTACCTGGTCTCCGGTCGTGCCGCTGGTGAGCTGTGCGCGTGAATCTCGGGCGCCTTTCCGGGGCCCCGGAGTCTACGGAGCGGCGTGCTCGGGCTCCGGATCCGCCGGCGCCACGCGCAGCTCGCCCCGGCGGGGCGCCGCGGCGACGAGACGCGGCGTCAGCCACATCAGGCCGGCGGCGAGCAGGAACGCGCCGCCGTCGAGCAGCGAGTAGCCGCCGACCGCGCCTGACGGCGGGTTGGCCTCGCTCATACCGAAGAGCGCGGGCGCCCAGGTCCAGGTGCCGAGCACGGTTCCGACGATCTCCAGGTACGCGACGACGAGGCCGAGCATCGCGTAGAAGCGCTTGCCGGCATCAGGCAGGACGACCATGCCGATCAGGTACACGGCGCCGAACAGCGCACCGAGCTCATCCTCTCTGAAGACGAGGTTCAGCCCGCAGTATGCAGCCTGGGCGCTGCCGGCAGCCCAGGCAAGGGTGCGGGTCGAGACGCGCTGTGTGTCGATGGCGCGCAGCGCGGTGAGGAAGACGATCCCGTGGGCCGGGGGGAGCCACGGTGGGATGTTCTCCAGGCGGTACGCGTACCAGCCGAGCCCGTGGCTCAGGCCGAACTCCGCAAGCGTGATCAGCGGCAGGAAGCAGACGAGCGCCAGCTGTCGGCGACGGGGCAGCTCAAGCAATCCGCCCAACACGATCGTCCACCCGACGGCGGCCAACAGCCACTGCTGGCCGCCGCTCAGCGGCAGCTTGGCATCGATCGCGCAGGCGACCGGGATGGCGGCGAAGACCGCGACGAACCAGCGAAGCGGGTCGGTCCACAGCCAGCTGATGAGCGGCATTCGAAACGGCTTGCGCCGGGCCGCTGCGAAGCCGCCGCGGGTGCCGGGCCACGCGGCGCCGTGAGCGTACGCATGCGCCGGCTGCGCCCGGTTGGCAGGCCCGCGTGACTGGGAGGCCGGTGTCTGCGAGATCGGCACGGCTGCACGGAACCTTCCCACAGCGGGCAACCGGCGCGGGCTGGCCGGGCGTGTCAGTCGACGATGCAGCTCGTGGGCTTCTTGCCCTTGCCGCCGCTCGAGCAGCCGCCCTTGCCGTTGTTCGCGTCCTTGAGGGCCGTCGTGTCAGGCGTCACGTCGATCTTCTCGTCGCCCGTGCCGAACGCGACGACGATGTTGTCGTTCTTCCTGATCGGCTGGGCAGCGGGGTTCTCGACCGGCCGGCCGTTGACGTACGTGCGCAGCTTTCGGCCGTCGCCGTTCTCGAGAGACCCGATGTGGTCGGGACCGAACGCGAGCCCCCATATCGCGAAGAGGTCGCCGAGCGTGACCTTGAACGGCGTGTCGGCCTCGAGGTGGAGGACGCCGGTGGCGTTGTGCGTGTGCAGCGAGGAGAAGACCTTGCGCTTGTTGTCGAGGCCGACCCCAGAGGGGACGGGAGTCAGCAGGCCGTCGACGTAGACGCGAAGCTGGGCGTGCTGGTGGAACTTCTCCGAGCCGACCGGCGGCAGACCGAGCAGCCGGATCCGCTGGGCCAGCTTGGTCTTGTCCGCCGGGAACGGAGGCGGCACCGCACGCACGCCGGGGCCGGTGACGACCTTGCCCTGGAGACCCGAGGGGTCGTCCTCGCCGCAGCCGCCGGCCGCAGCCAGGACCACCGCGGCGACGACCGGGAGAATGGCGAGGCGTGCGCGCGTCATCGGCGCGTCACGCTAGCGGCCCGCCTGGAGGGCACGCGACGGTCGCAGCCGGTAGCCGGGGCGGCGACTATCCTGAGGCGCCGCTGGGGGACTGGTGTATCGGTAACACGGCGGTCTCCAAAACCGCAACGCCAGGTTCGATTCCTGGGTCCCCCGTCTGTCGCGGCTAAGGCGCCAGCTGGACGGGCGGCGCCACCGCCATGCCGCGCGGCTCGGCGAGCCTGTCGAGCATCAGAGCGGTGTCCGCGATCGGCACGCCCGTGAGGTGCTCGCTCGCGCGCCGCGAAGTCGGCCATGATCGCTGCGATCGCATCGCGGTAGGCGAGGCCGTCGCGGTCGGCCAGCGCCTGGATCCCGTCGGCGGCGCGCCCGAACGGCTCGCTGCCCGCGCGCATGCCCTCGGTCAGCCGCGCGGCCGCTCCGTCGTCGCCCAGCACCAGCGCGGCGACCGCCAGCGCATAGCACGCAGGCGGCGAATCGGCGTCGAGTACCTGCGTGCGCACGTAGCGCGCGGCGTCCTGCGCGTCACCGGCCAGGATCTGCGCCTTCAGCATCCCGATCAGGCGGCCGAAGCTGCGCGGCGGCGCGATCTCCCACGACCCGCGGTAGCGGGCGGCCGCGTCGCCGAACGCGGCTGCCGCGTCCGGGTCCCCCGCGATCAGCATGCGCTGCGCGGCAGCCTCGACGGCGATCGCGTCGCGCAGCAGGTCGAGGTGGGGACCCTCTTCCATCGATCTACCCTACGCCCCCGGGCGCGCCCGTGGGGCCGCGGCGTATAGGGTCGTGCGCCGTTGTCGGTGACCAGTGAGATCTTCGCTCCGGGCCTGCTCGACGGGAGCGTCGCGCTCGTCACGGGCGGCGGCACCAATCTCGGCCTGCAGGCCGCGGTCGAGCTGCATCGGGCGGGAGCGAGCGTCGCGATCGCCGGCCGCCGCGAGGAGGTGCTCGTCGAGGCGGCCAAGCGCGTCGGCGAGCGCTGCACGGTGGCGCCGGGCGACGTGCGCGACCCGCTGTCGGCCGGCTCGATCGTGGGGCGCGTGATCGCCGATCACGGTCGCCTCGACGTGCTCGTGAACAATGCCGGCGGCCAGTACTTCGTCCCGGCCCAGGACATCGTCGCCAAGGGCTGGAGCGCGGTCTGGCGGCTGAACGTCGAGGGCACGCGCACGATGACGCTGGCCGCCGTCGAGGGCGGCTTCGGTGAGCACGGCGGCACCATCATCAACATCACCGTCTCACCCCACCGCGGTTACCCGGGGCTGGCACACACCGGCGCCGCGCGGGCCGCGGTCGAGCAGATGACGCGCGAGCAGGCCGAGGCGTGGGCGGAGCGCGGGATCGCGGTCGTCGCCGCGGCGATCGGGCGCTTCGACACCGAGTCGCTGCGCAAGTACCCGGAGGTGGTCTGGAAGGGCTCCGCGGCGTCGGTGCCGATGCAGCGGCTCGGCACGACCGAGGAGTTCGGCTGGCTGGTCACGATGCTCGCCTCGCCGCTGGGCCGCGACCTGTCCGGATCGGTCGTGACGCTCGACGGCGCGCTCGACAACTGGGACGGCCCGTGGCCGCGCGAGGAGATGCTCGACGACGCGGGCGACGTGCCCACTGAGGAGCGGCGCGGCGCGCCCTAGCTTCGGCGCGACGCTCGCCGCGGCGAGCGATACCCTTCACGGCGCTGGCGGGCGAAGTGTTGTGGTTGCACAGGAGCCTTCCAAGCTTCTAGGGCGGGTTCGATTCCCGTCGCCCGCTTTCTGGGGCATGCAGGGCCACGGGGAGTGGCGCAGTCTGGTAGCGCACCCGGCTGGGGGCCGGGCGGTCGCAGGTTCAAATCCTGTCTCCCCGATTCGACGAGGGCCCCGTGAGAACGGGGCTCTCGCAGTGGAGACCTGCCGCGATCACCGTGCTCGTGCCCTGCCCTCAGCCCGGGACGCCGACCTCGCCGAGCTGCCCGAGCACTTCGACGCGGGATCCCGTCTGCGTCTTACCGCGCCAGCGGTAGCTGACGTAATGGGCGCCCTTGAGCGGGCGCTCTACGCGGATCTCGGCGTCGACGTCGTAACAGCGCTTGCGGCCCTTGACGATGTCCTCGCGGAAGGTCGCGACGCTGCCATCGGCATTGGCGGAGCTGACGGTGAGGGTGCCTTCACAGCCGAACCTCGGGTACCTGCTGGTGCCGCCCCGCTCCCCGATCGTCACGGATGTGATCGAGAGCTCAGCCGTGTAGCGGTCGCGCTGATTGTCCGGCCCGTACTCGTCACGAGGTCGCGCCATGAGCCCAGCACGGAGGTGTCGTCGGCCGCCGTCCCCTTTGAAGCGTCGGTTGTGGCGGTCTCCTGCGGCACGTCGATCCCGGTCGCCGCTCCGCTTCTCGGCGACGAGGTAGGCGGGGCTCTCGGGCCGGGGCGGGCAGCCATCCGCGCCGAGCTCGCGCGCCGGCGAGCTGCGCGATGTTGCGCTCGATTACCGCGACGCGCTCGCGGGCGCGATCCTCCGCCGCGCTGAACCAGCGCCCCGCGGTCAGCCGGTAGCGCAGCAGCGGCTCGCGTTCGACGCCCCAGGCGAACGCCTCGCGGCCGTCGAGCTCGACGGTGTTCTTCAGCACCGGCTCGGCCTCGGCGACGCCGGGCGTCGTGCGCAGGACGCTCGCGGCGCGCTCGTTGAAGAGCGCGCCCGCGGTGGAGACCTGCACGTCCTCGAGGTGGTCGCCCCACGACGTGCGCGTGCCCTCGGTCGCCGCCCGTGCGAGGGCGAGCGTGGCGAGCAGGTTGGCCACGGCCAGCGCCACGATCGCCGCGGTGGCCAGGCTGCGGCGCTTGCGCCGCCCGGCGTTGCGCAGGCCGAGCTGCACGGCCGGCGGCAGGAAGGCGACGCGCCGCAGCGCGCGGTCGGTGGCGCCCTGGCTGCCGAGCGCCGAGCCGCTGGCTTCGAGCGCCTCACGCAGGTCCACCCGTAGGCCGCGGCGGATCGCCGGGAGCGCCGCGAGAGGCGGCGCCGCGAGGCCGGCGAGGATGCTCACGAGCACCACGGCACCGGGGCGACGCCGAAGCCGACGTCGATCGCCCAGAACTGGTGGCCGAACGAGCGCGCCAGCAGGTACGCGAGCCCGATGCCGAGCAGCGTCCCGGTGAGTGCCCCGAGAGCGCCGAGCAGCAGCGCCGTCCGCGCGTAGATGAGCGCGACCTGGCGGCGGCGGGCGCCGACGGCGCGCATCACCGCGATCTCGCGCGTCTGCTCGGCCACGAGCGTGCTCATCGTGTTCGAGATCAGCACGATCGCCGAGAGCAGGGCCAGGATCGTGATCACGGTCAAGAGCCGGCTGAACTGCTCGGTGTCGGTCCTACCTGGCCAGTCTCCCGGCGGGCGGATCTCCGGGAGGTCGGCGAAGCCGGAGCGAAGCCGGGGACCGTCTCGAGGCTGCGGCGCACGGCCTCCACCGTCGCCGCCGCCCGCCCCGGGCTCGGGTCGTTCAGGCGCAACGCGAGCTCGCCGTAGCCGGGCTCGCCGCTGAGTGCCGCAACGGTGCTCGCGGGCGCGTAGAGGACGATCACGTTCTCGTCCTGGACCTGCTCGCCGCCCGGCAGCGTGCGCCCGCGCCCGCTGATGGTGAAACGGGCGCGCTCACTGCCGGGGCCGAGCACGGTGAGCGTGTCCCCGGCGTCGCCGTCGTAGACGCCGACGTTCGCGCTCTGGACGTCGGCCAGCAGCTCGCCCGGGCCCGGGAACGCCCCGGACTCGAGCCGCGCGACGTCCACCCCCTGGCGCCCGAAGTCGCGCACGCCGATCACCCGCGCGGGTGCCCGTCGCGCGCCGACGAGCACGCGTACGTCGGCGCTCGAGCGCGGCTCGACGGCAGCTACGTTCGGGATCGCCGCCAGCGCGCCCAGCTGCGCGTCGCTCAGCTCCACCGGCCGCAGCTCGATCGTCACGTCTGCGAGGCGGCCGGCCCGGACCTCATTCTGCATCGCGCGGTCGATCAGCGACGGGATCGCCAGGAACGAGATGCTCGCCACCGCGATCGCGAGCGTCAGCACGCTGAACACCGTCCGGGCCCGCCGCCGCGACAGGTCGGTGACGGACTTGCGCAGCGTGGCCGGCAGCATTCCGGCCTCAGCCACCCACCACGCGGCCGTCGCGGATCTCGACCACCCGCTGCGCGCGGGCCGCCAGCTCGCGGTCGTGGGTGACGAAAAGGACCGTCTTACCCTCGCGGTTTAGCCGCTGGAGCAGCTCGAACATCTCCGCGGCCGTGACTGTGTCGAGGTTGCCGGTCGGCTCGTCGCCCACAATCAGCCGGGGGTCGGCCGCGAGCGAGCGGGCGATCGCCACGCGCTGCTGCTCGCCGCCCGAAAGCTCGGCGGGGAGGTGGTCGGCCTTGTCCGCGAGCCCGACCAGCTCGAGGTTGCGCCGCGCGATCTCGTAGCGCTCGCGCCTCGGGCCGCGTCGCAGGAAGTCAAGCGGGAGGACGGCGTTCTCGAGCGCCGAGAGCGTCGGGAGCAGTTGGAAGAACTGGAAGATGATCCCGACGTTGGCGCCGCGCCAGACCGCCAGGTCCTCCTCGCTCAGCTCGCCGAGCGACCGGCCGTCGAACCGGACCGTGCCCGCGGTTGGCCGGTCGATCCCGGTAATCATGTTGAGGACCGTGGACTTGCCGCTCCCTGACGGGCCGACGACCGCGACCATCTCCCCGGCGCCGATCGCCAGGTCCACGCCGCGCAGCGCGCGGGAATCGACCTGGCCCATCCGGTAGGTCTTCTCGACGCCGGACAGCTCGATCAGCGCTGACGGTATCGCGGCGCTCATCGGCCCATGATCGCCGCGGCGCGTCGGCGCGCGCAACGGGGAAACTACGGCGCGATCTGCGGCGATCCCGCGGAACCTGCTGGCCACACGCGCTTGAAACGCAGCCCCCAGCGGAAGTCGAACCTTGGTCTTCGCGGTGGGGCTCGCCAGCTCCGGGCGGTCCCACCGACGACACACGGATCACCTCACGGCCTTGTGGTACCGCTCTGGTAGCGAACGCGGGTCAAGGCACGTTCAGCGAGACACGGTCCCGGGACGCGCGGGACGGTGTGCACTGCAAAGCTGTGGTCAGATCGCGGTGACGGGGATCGCTCCGGCGTCGCGGATCGCCTTGTCGCTGGCGCCATCGAGTTCGCCGAGCGGCTTGTAGACGAGCGCGTCGGGGTCGAGGCCGGTGGCCTGCGCGTCTTCGCTGTCGAGTCGTTCGACCACGTCCTTGGAGGCGAGGATCGCGCCGCCGTTGGCGGCCGCTTCGATGCGTGCGGCCTCGTTCATCTGGTCGCCCAGGGCGGTGACTTCGAGGCGCCCGCGCGTTGCGACCTGGCCGACCATCAGCGTGGCTCCCCAGTGCGCGCCGATGTTCAGCCTGACCGTTACGTCGTCGGGACCGAGGTGCTCGGCGCCGTCCCGGATCGCGCGGGCCGCCTCGATCGCCGCGCGCGCGGCGGCGGACTCCGAGCCGTCGAAGTCTCCGGCGAGAAAGAGCGCGGACCCGCCGTCCCCGGCGTGTTTGCCGACGATCCCGTCACGATCGACGACGGATGAGTCGATCAGGTCGGTGAGGTCGCGGACGAGTTCGAAGTAACCGCGTGAGGAGAGGCGCCGGGAGAGCGCGCCGGAGGCCTCGAGGTCGGCGAACAGGATCGCGGCAGGACGACGGGCCGGGTCGCTGACGCGGCCCATGCGTCGCATGAGGCGCTCGTCGCCGCGGCCCAGACGCTGCATCAGGCTCTCCGGCAGAGTGCCCCGATAGAGGAAGAGCACGCCGATGAAGCGCCCGGCGTCGTCGTTGATCCGCAGCTGGGCCTGGTACTGGTCGCCGAGCATGCTCCGGCGAAACCGAAGGTGCGGCGGGAACGAGAGCCGGTCATACCAGGCGCGGCGTGGCGCCTCGACGGGCTCGACCTTGGCCGCATAGGGGGCGGCGCGATCGAAGACCTCATCGAAGTCGGGGTCGCCGGGCGAGATGTACCGGCGCATGATCGGCACGTTGTGCCGCGTCCAGGCGTTGCCGCTCGCCTCGTCGACGCGTCCGATCTCCGCGAAGTCGTCGCGGAACGTCCGGGCGATGAGCGAGTGGCCGATGATGGCGCGTGCCTCCTCAGGCGACAGGCCCATTGCTCGAGCCGACTCCGTGGAAAAGAACACACAGCGGAACCGCTCATCCAAGATCTCGCCCATCATCCCCGTGCCATCGATGAACCGCGCGATCTCGCGCAGCTCGGGGTGCTCTGGAAGCTCAGGGACGTACGGGGCGTCGTCACTCATGGGCGCAGGCTAACTGCGACCCCTCCCGACTCCCGCTCAGGACCAGCGTCACGAGCATTACCAACGGGGACGGACAACCTCCTCTGTCGACGTCCATCGCCTGATGCACCCCTTCTAGGACAAACGTCCAGGGGCGACAACTCGCCTCCCGCGCCGGTGTTCGAGTGCCGTGGGGAATCTGACAACCAGCGTCCAGAAAGGACCGCACCCATCACCATGAGCCGAATCACTCGCATACTGCTGGCGCTCGTCGCCGTGTTCGCGATCGCCGCGGTGCCGGTCGCCGCCAGCAAGCCGGCGAGCCCCGGCAAGAGCAAGACCGCTCCGCACGGCAAGAAGAAGGGCTTCGGGAAGGGCGTCACCAAGCTGAAGAGCGGAACGACGACGCTCGACGTCGATCAGGCGACGCTTGCGGCGCTGACCGGCGCCGGGTTCGGCGTGACGCCGGCTGTCCCGGCGACGGCCGAGGGCTCGGTCTTCTCGTTCCCGATCACCAAGGGCCGCGTGCACCTCGGCAAGGGCAAGAAGAAGCGGAACTCGGGCTATATCAACCACCGTGGCGGTATGACGTTCAGCAAGGACGCCGTCTCGCTCACCGCATCGAACCTGCGCATCCTGCTCTCGTCGCGCAAGAAGGCGCGCGTGTTCGCGAAGGTCGGTGACAAGCGGGTTCGCCTGCTCGACCTGAGCAACGTGACCGTCACAGACGGAAAGATCCTGGCCGACGCAGCGCTGGCGAGGGTGGCCGCGGAGCGCCTGAACGCCGCGTTCACGGTCGCGCTCTTCACGCCTGGCATGGCGATGGGCAAGGTCACGGTGACGCCGGGCGGCTGACGCCCGCTTCACGGTTCCCCGCATCAGAGGCGTACGAGAGGGGCCCCGCGATAGCGGGGCCCCTTTCTCGCTGGGCGGGGTGGGCGGACGTCAGCGCCGAGCGCGGACGCGCACCGCGACCTGGTCACCAGCGCGGCCACCGCCGTCGAGCGCGGTGACGAGTACACGCCCCGCGTCCGGCCCGACCGCCGCGAAACGCGCGCTGGCGGTGCGCACGACGCGCAGTTGCTCGGCCCCCGGCGCGGCACCCACGTGACGACGTAGCGCTGAGCCCGCGCGACGCGCCGCCAGGTCACCTTGAGCGCCGCGCGCCGGCGCGTCGCGCGAACGCGGCGCGCACGCGACAGCGGCTGTTCTGCCCCCTCATGGCCCTCGGCTGACCAGCGTGACGCCAGACCGCTCAAGCGGTCAAGTCGTCCCGACGCAGCAGCCGGACCGGGCGCGGCTGCTGAACCTCGGCGGGTTCGGGTCGGCGGCGCGGGAGGCCGGATCACCTGAGCCGTCGCCGCCCCTCACGTGCAGGACGGACGGTGTGCCCGCGACGGTGCTCGCCGTGGCTCGAATCGCCCTGCGGCGCGATTCGAGCGCCGGCCGGTCGCCCGCGCTCGGCGATCTGTCCAGGCCACGGCTCGGGGTGCTGTTCGACGGGCACCGTGTCGATCTCACACCGAGCGGAAGGCGTTCTGATCCATCTCTCTTCGATCCATCCGAGCGTGCGTCGGCGCGCGGCCCGCGGCCTGGCCCTGGTCGTCGCATGCATGACGTGCCTGCTCGGCTCCGGCGTCGCTCCCGCTGCGTACGGCGCTGACCTGCTGCTTCTCGACGGCGAGCAGCAGACCCTCGCCGGGAGCGTGAGCTACGGCTTCGTCTACGTCGACGGGGAGCTGCGCCTGACGGGCGACACCGCGATCTCGGCGGCCTCGATCTACTTCGGCCCCAACGCGCGCCTGCGCACGTGCTACGTCGAGGGATCGGGCAATGCCGGCTGCACTGCCGGCCGCTCGCTCACGCTCAGCTCGTCAGGGCCGCTGGCGCTGACGTCCGGCATCGACCTCACGGCCGGGTCCGGAACGGTGCGCAACGGCGGCGCGCTGACGGTGCAGGGCGGGCAGGTCGCCATCGGCGGTGACGTCACCACGGCCGGCAGCGGCGGAGGCACGTCCGGCCCGGTCTCGATCTCCTCGAGCGGGCCGCTGAGCGTCGGAGCGATCTACGCCCACGGTGCGCCCGTGAGCCTCGCAGCCGCCGGAGCGATCGACGTCGGCGGCGACGTCCAGACGCAGGGAACCAGCGGCATCGCAGCCGCAGACGCCTCCCTGATGCAGAGCGGCGCGCCGGTGACGATCGCCTCTTCAGGCGGCGACGTGCGCGTCAGTGGAAACGTCACGGCCTGGGGACGCGATGCCCCTGGAAACGCCGGCGCGGGCCTCGGCGGCGGACCGGGCGCCGCGATCACGATCAGCGGGTCGGACGTGCGCACCGGGAACCTCGACGGCACCGGCGGAGCGAGCGTGGACGCTTCGGCGGCGCCCTCCGGCACGATCACGATCGCGGCCCGCGGAGCGCTTCACGTGCTCGGGCGCGCCGACGCCGGCGGCCAGAACAGCACCGCCGCCCAGGCGACCGGCGGCGCGGCGATCCGCGCGAGCGCCGGCGGGCCGCTCGTCGTCGCGGGCGGTGCCTACGTCGGCGGCGGTCAGGGCCCGGCCGGCGGGATGCCCGGCGGCGAGATCACGCTTCAGGGCCAGACGGTCACGACGGGCCAGCTGTTCGCGGCCGGGGCCAATGCCCCGGGCTCGCCGACGCCGGGCAACGGCGGTCCCGGGGGTGCGATCACGATCACCGCGAGCGGCGCGACGTCGATCGCGCAGATCCAGGCCTATGGCGGCAACGCTCCCGCAGGTGCGTCGCCCGGCGCGGGCGGGCCGGTCAGCGTCACGAGCAGCGCGGACGCGATCTCAAGCGGCCGTATCGCAACGCAGGGCGGCTACCCCAGCGGCGGACCGGGCGCGAACGGCGGACCCGTGACGCTCTCGGCCCACACCAACCTGACAGTCGCGGACGCCCTCACCGCGAACGGTTCCGGCGCCAACGGCGATTCGCTGCCGCCGCGGGGCGGCGGCAGCGCCGGCAACGTCCTGCTGCGCGCCGCGACCGGCGTCCTGACGCTCTCCGACGTGGTGCGCGCGGAGGGCGGGTCGGCCGCGGGTCATCCGGACGCCGGGAACGCCGGTGGCCCGGGCGGCAGCGGCGGCCGTATCGACGTCGTCGCGCAGGCGCTCGGCCCGGTCACCGCGATCCTTGCGGGTGGGGGGAACGGCGGGGACTACGGGGACGACCGCGGCCCGGGCGGCAGCGGCGGCGCCGTGTTCGCGTGGACCGACGGCCCGCTGTTCGACGACCAGAAGGTCGTCGACACCGACGGCGGGGACGGCAACCCGATCGGAGCGTCCGGCCCCAAGACGGCCGAACTGTCGCCCGACTCGCCTGTCATGAGCGTCGCGGGACGCCTCAGCTTCACCTCCCGCAGCCCGGACGCCCAGTCCTACCGAGTGCTGCGCACGTTGGCCGGCGGAGCCGCCGAGGTCGCGCTCGACACGACCGTTACGAGCGACCTGGCCGTGGCGGCTCCCGTCTGTGTGCCCGCGACCTTCACGGTCATGGCGGCGCACACCGGCGTCGGGTGGACGTCGGCGCCCTCGGCGCCCGTCGCCTACACGCGCCAGCCGTCGGACACCCAGAAGTGCAGCGACGCGCCGCGTCTGACCGCGGCGAAGCGCCTGCGCTTCTCGCGCCGGAGCCTGAGACGCAGCCGCTGGCGCGCCACACTCGCGCTGCGCTCGTCGGGCATCGGGAGCGTGAAGGCGACGCTCGTCCGCACGGTCCGCCGCCGCGGCCGCAAGACGACCACCAGGACGCTCAAGCGGGTCTCGATGAACCTTGTGAAGCCCGGGGCCCAGAAGCTGCGGATGACGCTGCCGAAGGCCGCGCGCGGCAAGGGCCGCTACGCCCTGCGCCTGGTGACCACTGCACCCGACGCGAAGACCAGGCGATCAACCACGCTGAAGCTGGAGGTCAGACGATGAGAGGGCTGCGCTACACCGGCGTGGCGGTGCTCGGAACGCTTTCGCTGTCGCTCGCCTCCGACGCCCACGCTGCGCCGTGCCTGCGCGTCGGCGTGTACCAGGACAATCCGGCCCGCGGGCTGCCGGCGCTCAAGAAGCGCGTCGGGCGGCGGGTGACGGCGATCTCGACGTACATGACGGCCGGGCGGCCGCTGTCGCCCTCGCTGATACGCACCGCGAACCGCAACCGCGCGCGGCTCGTGATCACCTGGCAGCCGGACGCCGGGCGCAACGGCTCCAAGCAGCCCTCCTACCGCCTGAAGACGATCGCCAGGGGCAAGTACGACCGCTCGCTGCGGGCGCTGGCCAAGCAGCTGCGCGGAGTGCGCAAGGGCGCGGTTCTGCGCCCGATGCCGGAGATGAACACGCCCTGGTATCCGTGGTCGGGGACGGCCAACCGCAACCGGCCGGCCGACTACGCCGTGGCCTGGAAGCGGGTGCGCAAGGCGCTGCGCTCCGGCAGCGGCGGCAAGCGCGTGAAGCTCCTCTGGTCCCCGTACGCGCGCTCGATACCCGACACGGGAGCAAACGCGATCAGGGCCTACTTCCCCGGCGCGTCGCAGGTGGATTACGTGGGTGCCAGCGCCTACAACTTCGGCGCGCGCCCGCCGCTGCTCTGGAGCGAGCCTGGGGTGCTGTTCAGGTCGGCCTACGTAACGATCGAGGCGCTGGCGGCCAAGCCCTTCTGGCTCGCCGAGACGGGCTCGGGCTCGGCCGGCGGCGACAAGGCCGCCTGGATCCGCGCAGTGGCGAGGCTCCGCGCGACGTCGATGCCCAAGCTTGCGGGCGTCCTCTGGTACGACGTCAAGGATCCGTACGGCGACTTTCGCGTAACCGGCAAGCCGGTGACGAGGGCGTTCAAGACGCTGCTCAAGGGGGCGTGCAAGTGACCCGTACGGCACGCAGACACAAGCGCAGGCCCAAGCAGCCCAGGGCCGGCCGCCCGCGGCGTCATCGGCTCCGACTGCCCGACGCACCGAGCGTCGATGGCTCGGTCGACCTCTCGGCGATGAGCCCTGCGATGGTCGATCGACTGTTCTGGCGTGCAGGCTTCGGGCCGACGCCCCAGGACCGCGCCACATGGACGGGGAAGCCCGTCGCCGAGGCCGTCTCCTGGCTGCTGTCGGCGCCCGCGGGCGTGAGCGGCTCGCCGGGCACCAGGGACGGCAAGCCGCTTGATCCCACCGGGGACGACACCGACCTCGTTCTCAGCTGGGTCGACCGCATGGCCCGCGCGACCAACCCCTTCGTCGAGCGCCTCGGGTTCTTCTGGCACCGCCACTGGGCCAACTCGCGCGAGGACGTTTCGCCGCCGCAGTTGCTGCTGACGCAGAACGAGCTCTTCCGCCGCTATGCCGACCTCGGCGCGAACGCCGGCGCCACGTTCCGTGACCTCGCCTACGAGGTCACCGTCGATCCGTCGATGTTGCGCTACCTGACCGGCGAGTACAACGTCAGGGGCGCGCCGAACGAGAACTACGCACGCGAACTGATGGAGCTGTTCGGGCTCGGCGTCGTCAACGCCGGCGGCCAGCCGAACTACAGCGAGGCCGACGTGCGCCAACTGGCGAAGGCGTTCGCCGGCTGGCAGATCGACGACTCCGATCCCGACCGGGCGCGGAGCTACTTCTCGCCGGACCGCTGGTACAACGGCCCGAAGATCGTCTTCGGCAAGTTCGGCAACTACAAGCAGAACGAGGCCGTCGATCTCGTGCTCGCCCATCCCGCACACGCGGCCTACATCGTCACCAAGCTCTGGGGCGAGTTCATCGTGGGGCCGCCGGACGCAGCAACGCTGCAGGCACTCGTCTCGGCTTACAGCGGCGGCGGGATGAAGCTGAAGCCCGTGCTCGAACAGATCCTCGGGCACCCGGCGATGTTCGCCTCGCTCGCTGAGCCGAACATGGTCAAGCCGCCCGTCGTCTTCGTCGTCGGCGCGCTGCGCACGCTCGGCGTCGGCATCACCGACGGCACGGCCGCCGACCATCTCGACGCGATGGGCCAGGTGCCCTACTTCCCGCCGACGGTGGCGGGATGGGAGGGCGGGCTGTCATGGCTGAACACCAACACGGCGCTCGCGCGCTTCAGCTTCGTCGCCGAGATGCTGGCCGACACGAAGATCGACGACGTGACCGGCGAGAGCGCGGCTGCGGCCTACGACCGCGCCCACCTCGCGGCGGGATCACCGTGGCTCGCGTCCGGAACGCAGGCCGCGATCCGCGACTACGCGGCTCGGGCCGGCTCGAGCACCGCGAAGGCCCGAACGGAACGCCAGCTCATGCTCCGCGCGCTCATGCTCGCGGGGCCCGACGGACAGGTCATGTGATGCACGACGAGACCACCGAGACGACGACTGCCCCGGGCGCCGACGTGCACGCGCTGCGCTGCGCCGACTGCGCCCGCTCGGACAGTCTCGTGACCGACCTCGAGCCGACCTCGGCGCTCCCGATCCCGGCCGAGGCGATGCACGGCTTCCCGGACGGCGTTCCGCATGCCGAGCGCAGCGCGCGCGGGCTGAACCGGCGAACGTTCCTGCGCAACGGCCTCGTCGGTGTCGCATCGGTCTACTCGATGGCGCAGCTCGACTGGGGCTCGGTCTGGGAGGCGGCGATCGCCGAGGCCGCCGAGCCGACGCAGAGGAGCATCGTGTGCATCTTCCTCAACGGCGGCAACGACGGGCTCAACACGATCGTTCCCGTCGATCCTGACCAGTACTCCGCCTACCAGGCGGCGCGGGCGAACATCGCGCGCGTGATCGGCCCGTCAGCGGGGGGACAGGTCGGGACGACCGTTCTGCCCGGCACCGGCGGCACGCTCGCGTTCGGCAACCCGGGCGTCTCGGGCGCCGGCAACAACGGTGACGCGCAGGGCTTCGACACGCTCTACGGCGACGGCTCGGGTGGGCCCGGCTCGGACCTCGCGGTGTTCCCTGCGGCCGACTACACGCCGGCCAACCGCTCGCACTTCGACAGCCGCGACTACTGGTTCGCGGGTGCGCTTCAGAAGCTGCAGACCGGCTGGCTGGGCCGCTGGCTGGACGCTTACGGCTCGCAGGTCAACCCGCTGCAGGCGGTCTCGCTGGACTCCTCGCTCTCCAAGCAGATCCGCTCTGCGCGCGCCCCGGTCTGCGCGATCGAGAACCTCAGCGGTGCTCGCTTCAGCGTCCCGAACGTCAGCGCCGACGCCAACGCGGAGATCGGCAGGCTGGCGGCCGTCGCCGCGGGTGCGGGCAACGACGGGCTCGCCCGTGCGCGGTCGATCTATGGCCTGACCGTCGACGTCTCCAACCGCCTGGGTGGGCTGCGCACGGTCCAGCCAGGCGCCGGCTATCCGGCCAACACCGATCTCTCGCGCAAGCTCCAGCTCGCCGCCACCCTGCTGAGCGCCCAGCTCGGCACGCGGATCGTGACGATCGACTGGGGCTCGTTCGACACGCACGGCGGGCAGCTCGGTTCGCAGGACCCGCAGCTGTCGGTGCTCTCGCGCGCGCTGGGCGCGTTCAAGGCCGACCTCACCGCCCGCGGGATCGAGGACAAGGTCGTGACGATGGTCTTCTCGGAGTTCGGGCGGCGGATCGCCTCGAACGACTCCGGGGGCACGGATCACGGCGCCGGCGGGATGATGCTGGTCAGCGGCTCGAGCGTACGCGGCGGCCTCGCAGGCGAGCACCCCGGCGTCAAGGTCGACGACGACGGCGACCTCGTGGTGAAGACCGACTTCCGCAGCGTCTATCAGGCGGTGATCGGTGAATGGCTCGGCGGCGACCCGGCGGCGATCCTTCCGGGCGGGCCTTTCCCGGCGCTGCAGCGCTACGACGGCGGCTCCGCGCTGATGAAGTGATGCGCCGCGCGGCCGCGATCCTCGCGCTGGCAGGTGTCGTCGCCGCCACGCTCGCGAGCAACGCGTCGGGTGAGCGCCGCCACCGCCTGCGTCTTCCGGCGCCGGACCTGCCGCGCTCGCTGACCGTCGACGAGTCCGAGTGGGCGCTGCGCGCGTCGAAGACGCTTGTCGGCGCCGGCGTGGTGCGCATCCGCGTCTACAACCGCGGCGAGGACGACCACAACTTGGTCCTGTTCGAACGCGACGGCACAGCTCGCGTCGTGTCGCTCATGCCCGGCGAGAGCGGGACGATCGTGGCGCGACTGAGGCCGGGGAATTACAGGCTTGTCTGCACGCTGCTGGCCGGCACGCCACAGTCGCACGAGGAACTCGGGATGCGCACCGTCCTGCGCGTCCGCTGACCAGCACCCCGCACGCCCCTCGCCTGCGCGGCGAGGGGGCGTCGCCGCGGCTGCGCCCAGCCCTGCGGTCTGCTCACCACGCATGTTCGTGGCGCGCAGGCCTCAGCAGATCACGGGACCCGAGATCGCTGAGTTGTTGCTCTCGTCGGTCTCCGTGACCTGGTCGAGGTCGTCAGCGTTCGCGGTGTAGGTCACGAAGCAGGACAGGCCGAGCGCACGCTTCTCGGACGCGCCCGGTGCGAGCCCCGTGAAGGTCGGGAACTGGGTGCCGGCGCGCACGCGGAACGGACCCGCTGGGCCGAGACCCTGGTTCTTGACGGTGATCGAGTTGAAGAAGAACTCCGTGATCACGAGGTCTGGCTTCGCCGCCGGTGGCGGGGGCGGAGGCGGCGGGCCGACCGGCGGGTCGGGCGGCGGGCTCGGGGGGGAGGGGTTCGGGTCGACCACCGGAGGCGGCGGCGGTATCGGATCAGACGGGATCGTCTCGATGCGAAAGCGCAGCTTCGCCCGGTCGCCGTCGCCGAGCCGGCCGCCGAGCTTTGAGCCGCCGGTGACGGTCTGCACGACGGTGCCGCTATCCGGCGCGTAGCCGATGCTGATTCGCCGGCGCCGGTCGAACGGGTTGATGTCGCCGAGGTCGTCGCCGCCGTAGAGCGAGTCCTCCTCCATCAGTTCGATCCAGATCGGCACCTTGGCGCCGCGCGGCGACTGCCGGGTGAAGTTCGGCGCGCGCCAGGTGCGCCTGTCGTCCTCGAGCCAGCGGTTGATCGCCCTGTTCGAGTAGATGACGCGCCCGTTGACCTTCAGCACGACGCCGCCGAGCCGCCAGCCGCCGGCGACGCCGTCGCGCGACTTCTCGATCTGCACGTAGCGGATGTCGCCGACGCGCATGCCGTCGCGCGTCGCCACGTCGATCGGAACGCTGTAGGTGTCGCGGTCGCCGCGCTCGAAGTCGTCGTAGAGCCGCTTGTCGAGCGGGAAGCGAAGGCCGGGCCCGACGCGCAGGTAGACGTCGTCGTCGGTGCCCGCGAAGCGCACGTCGGAGGTGCGGATCTCCACCTCCATCGACTCGACCGGCTCGCCCTCGTTCGGGACGGCGGGCACTGCCTTGAGGAACGTGTGCGGGTAGTTGGGCAGCAGGAACGAGAACGAGTCCTCGCCCTCGATGTTCGCCGAGCGATACGCCTGGCCGGCGATGCGCACACGCAGGTAGTTGTCGGCCTCGTCGGGACCCGGATCGCCGAGACCGAGACCCTTGATGTAGTTCACCTGCAGTCGCACGAGCCGCTCGGAGTGCTGCAGGTCCTGGCTCGACGGCACGGCGCCCAGCTCGCCGACCGGGTCGGGCGCGGCCATCCGCCGGATCAGCTTCTCGAACTGCCTGCGGTAGACGGTGGGCCGGCGCTCGAAGCCCGTGACGCCGCCGGCCTGGAAGTAGTTCTTGATCGCCGAGCGCAGGTCGATCAGGCTGCCGCCGGGCCCGTGCTCGCCGCCGAGCGGCTCACCCTGGCCGTTCCAGTGGCCGCTGTAAAGCGAGATCTCCAGCGCCCCCTTGAGGTCGCGCCGCAGGTGCGAGCGATTGGCGGCGTAGCGCTGCGCGCGGCGCCAGAACGCGTCGTCGGCGACCCACGAGCGAACCGCTCGAATCCACTGCCGGCAGGCGAAGTACGCCGCGGTCACCGACTCGGTGTAGCGCTTGCGGCCCGCCCAGTCCTTGGCCATCGTCGTGCGCAGCGACTTGTTTCCGTCGTCGTTCCAGTCGCCGTGCTGGCGTGCGTGGCCCTGGGTGTTGGCGGTGTAGATCGTGACGGCGTCGCGCGCGGCCGCCGGGACGTCGAACCAGGTCGGCGTCGTGCCGTACCCGCGCGCCTTCCAGTCCGGGCCGTCGAAGGACTCGACACCGCCCTGGGGCTCGACCCAGTTCGTGTGCGTGTAGAAGTCCTGGACCTGGTGCAGGCTCATTCCGAGCACCGAGAGCAGCTGCGAGGGGTTGTTGCGGGCACGCGCCTCACGGACCAGCGTCCACACCGCCCGGCGCAGGCGGTTCCACTCGTTCGTCACGCCCGCCGAGTTGAAGAGCGTCGAGGTCGAACTGTCGAAGTGGCTGCGGCCCGCGGCGGCGACGAGTTCGTCGGGCCAGTCCTCGGTCCGGATCGCCCCGGAGAGCAGCCGCTTCCAGAAGCCGCCGTGGCCGGAGAAGGGGTTGCTGTCCGCCTGCTCGTAGATGTCCACGAACCAGTTGTTCACGCGGGCCACGCCGATCGCCATGCTGCGAAAGCCCTCGCTGTGCATCGCATCCTCGGTGAGTTCCGCGTGCGGGCCGCTGTCGTACGCGCTCGCCGGTGCGGCGGCGCCGAGCAGCGCCCCGGCAACCAGGAGGAACGTGACGGACGACCTCAGACGACCGGGCACGGCAGCCATCCGACCACGACGGCGGTCTTGTGTCAACTGTGACGACCGCCGGCGCGATCGGGTACGTGCTGCACGACGGCTGATGCCTGCCGGCAGCGCCATCGAACGGGAGAACGAGCTGAAGCGGCGCTCGCGGCGCACGAATTCCTTCTCCTTGACCTCCTTCTCCTCCTCGTGCTCGCCCGAGACGGTGAGCACGTCGTCCTCGACCTCGACCTTGACCTCGTCGGGCCTGATTCCCGGCGTGACTCAGGCACCGAGCAGGCCCGGCACGTCGGCGATCGAGTCGACCGTCAGCGTCGGCTGGATCCCGCTCGCTGCGACGACGTCTTCGCGGTACTTGCCCGTGCGCACGAGGATCGCGGCGAGGCCCGCGGCGAGTGCGCCGCCGACGTCTGAGTCGATGTCGTCGCCGACCATCACGGCCTCCTGCGCGGACACTCCCGCGTCGCTGAGCGTCTGCTCGAAGAACGCGCGTGAGGGCTTGCCGACGATCGTCGCCTCACGGCCGGTCGCGTACTCGAGCGCGGCCACGAACGGCCCGACGTCGAGCGACAGCCCGTCGCCGCGAAGCCAGAAGCGGTTCTTCTGGAGCGCGATCAGGTCGGCTCCGTCCATCACCAGTCTGAATGCCCTGTTCAGCGCGGAGTAGTCCCAGCGCTCGCCGAGGTCGCCGACGATCACCGCGTCGGCGCCGTGCGCACCGCTGACGGCCTCCAGTCCCGCGAAGTCGGGCGCGACCTCAGCGGCGACCAGCAGCACCGCGCGCCGGTGCCCGCGCTCCAGGCAGAGGCTGACCGCCAGCGCCGCCGGGGTCACCAGCTCGTCGTCTGCGACGGTGAAGCCGAGCCGTCTCAGCTTCGCAAGCGTCGCCGGTCGTGCGTGGCTCGTCGTGTTCGTGACGAAGCGCACCGTCAACCCGGCTGCGCGCAGGCGCTCGACGGCCGCGACCGCGCCCGCGATCGGGTCATCCTCGACACACAGGACACCGTCGATGTCGAGCAGCACCGCGCGGCGCGCGGATCTCACCGAACCGGCGTGTCGCTCGGTCGGGCACGGCCGGCACCGGTCAGCCGCGCCGCGGAACTACGCGTGCCGACGCGCCGCTCGCGGAGTCTCCCCGACGAGGGCGCTCGTGAGCGCGGCGTTGAGCTCGCCACCGGTGAGGCGATCGCGACCTTCGTCGGCCGATCGCTGTGTGTCGATCATCGTCCGGTCCCGTGGCCCCGTTGCTGCTGCTGGTTGTCAGCGCTGTGGGGCTGACGAGGGGCAGCCGTGGGATCGCGCCGGACCGGCGTTCGCCGGGCCGTTCCGACGATCGAGCGAACATGGCCCAGGCTAGCGCTCTCGGCGAGCACTGTCACTCCGCGTCGTGCTGACGGCGACGACGGCTGACCTCGGCCCTGCTCCCGGCTGCTCGTGAGTCACGTCCTGCGGAAGCTCCGCAGACTGTCGCGTAGATCACCCGGGCGACAGCAGGTGCGCTGCCGCCGAAGATGAACTACCCGACATGAGCAGCAAGGAACTCTCCGACATCGTCCATCCGGCGCTGGCAGCGCTCGCGGTCTTCACCCAGGTGCTGCTCGCGATGCTGCTGGTGCTCGCGGTGCTCGCGCTCTTCTGGGCGCCGGCGCGGCGGCAGCTCGTCTATCTGCGCGACGGGCTCGGCGGCAGCGAGCTGTGGCTCGCCTGGGTCGTGGCGCTCGTGGCGGCGCTCGGGAGCATGTTCCTGTCGGAGGTCTCGCACTTCGTCCCGTGCCGCCTGTGCTGGTTCCAGCGGATCGCGATGTACCCGCTCGTGATCGTGCTGCTGGTGAGCGCGCTGCGAAAAGACGTGCGCGCGGCCTTCTGGTACTCGTTCCTCTTCCCGCTGATCGGCGCGGGCGTGTCGATCTACCACCTGTACATCGAGGCGAACCCGGAGAAGGAGAGCGCCGGCTGCAGGATCGGCGCGCCGTGCTCGACGAAGTGGATCGAGGAGTTCGGCTACATCACGATCCCAGTGCTCGCGCTGACCGCGTTCGCGGCGATCTTCGCGCTGCTGCTGATGGCCTGGTCGCGCCGCGGTGCCGCCGGAGCACAGGCCGGACCGGCGGATGGCGAGGATTCGACTGCTGCCGAGCGCCCGGTCGTGTAGGGATCGCTTGACCGCGGCGCCCTCCCCTGACAGGGTGAATGAACATTCACTCATTCGATGGAGGAGACGGGCCGTGTCGTGGACCGCAGCAGACATCCCTCAGCTGGACGGCAGCACAGCCGTCGTGACGGGCGCCAACGGAGGACTCGGACTCGAGACCGCGCGGGAGCTGGCGCGCAAGGGAGCCCACGTGGTCATGGCGGCGCGCAACCAGGAGAAGGCGGCCGCAGCCGCTGACGACATCCGCTCGGGGCAGCCTGACGCGTCGCTCGTGATCGTGTCGCTCGATCTCGGCTCGCTCGCGTCGGTGCGCGCGGCGGTGGGCACCGTGCTGGACGCCCACCCGAAGATCGACATCCTCGTCAACAACGCCGGCCTGATGGCGATGCCCGAGCGGCGCACCGCGGACGGCTTCGAGATGCAGTTCGGCGTCAACCATCTCGGTCACTGGGTCCTGACAGCGGGCCTGATGCCGGCGATCCTGAGCGCTCCGGGCGCGCGGGTCGTGACCGTCACCAGCACCGCGCACCACATCGGGCGCGCCGTGAACCCGGCCAATCCTCACCTGCACGGCAACTACGGTCCCTGGAAGGCCTACGGGCAGTCGAAGCTCGCGAACTTCCACTTCGGAATCGGCCTGCAGCAGCGCTTCGAGAAGGCGGGAGTCGGCGCCGCGAGCCTGATCGCCCACCCGGGGCTGTCGAACACCGGCCTTCAGGCGCACACCGTTCAGGAGAACGAAGGCAACCGTCTCGGCAGGCTCTTCCACGGGCTCTCGTCGTCCGCAGGGATGAGCCCGAGCCGCGGCGCGCTGTCGCAGCTGCGGGCGGCCACCGACCCGGACGCCCGGGGCGGCGAGTTCTACGGGCCGCTCTGGGTCAGCAGCGGTCCACCGGTGCGCAAGCCGATAATCCGTCGCATCGGGATGGGCAAGGCGATCGCCACGCTCTGGCAGGTCTCCGAGCGCGAGACCGGCGAGCCCATAAGGGTCACGACCGGCGACCGGACGGCGGTCGCCGCTTGAGCGCGCAGGCGTCAGCCTCAGTCCGCCCGGACCGCGCTGCCGCGGTCCGCGCGGCCCTGCGCCGCCTCGTCGCGGCGCAGGGCTTCCATGGTGCCTCGATGAGCGCGGTCGCCAAGGAGGCCGGCGTGGCGACAGGGACGGCGTACGTGCACTACGCCTCCAAGGAAGAGCTGATCCTCGCCGCATACGTCGAGACCAAGCGGCGCCTCGGCGCGGCCGCGGTTGCTGACGTCGATCCCGCCGACGGCCCGCAGCAGCGCTTCGCCGGCCTGTGGCTCGCCGCCTACCGTCATCTCGTCGAGAACCCCGACGACGCCCGCTTCCTCGCCCAGGTCGACAGCAGTCCCTACGCGCTGTCGGCGCACTCGCGGTCGCGCGAGCATGACGACGATCCGCTGACGCTGGCTGCGCAGGAGCCCGATATCGCCGCGCTCCTGCTGCCGCTTTCCAGCGAGGTGCTCTACGAGCTGGGCATGGCTCCGGCCGTCCGCCTCGCCGCGCAGGGGGCGCAGCTCACGGGGGCACAGCTGGAACTCGTCGCGGGAGCCTGCTGGCGGGCGATCAGCGTCGCCGGCTGAGCGGGTCGGCCGAGGGCTTGCGCGCCGGCTCGGCGGCGCTGGTCTTGGCCTTCGCCTTCCTGGCCTTCGTGACGGCGCGATTCGCCGGCTTGGCCTGCCTGCGCGAATGCGGCGTGATCGCTTCGCCGAGCTGGCCGAGATCGCGCTGGACCGCGCTGCCGGTACGGCCCAGGTCACGACGCGCGCTGGTGACGGCGGTCTCCAGGTCGCCGAAGAGCCGCCGCCTGCCATTGTTCAGGTCGCGCCGGAGCTGGACGACCGCCTTCTGCGCATCGCGAAGCGAGACATCAAAACCGCTCGACCCGCCGGTCCCGCCGGAGGCGGGCGCGGGAGTGTCAAGGAGTGTCTTCCTGCTGGGGGACATGAGCCCTCCGGTGGTGCGGATGCCTTGTCCGTGAACCTAATTCCTGCGGGGGCCGGCCGCATCAGGGAGGGCCACAGCCCGCGTACGTAGAATCCCGCTGCGCGTGCGCGATCACCGGGTCGATGAGCAGGGAGGAAGGCGAGCCGAGCCGCCGGACGGCGGCGCGAGCGCCGCCGGAGCCGAGGTCGTCATCAGCGGGGTGAGCAAGAGCTTCGACGTGAGGGTCCGCGCGCTCGACGACGTGAGCCTGCGCTTGGCTCCGGGCGAGTTCGTACTGCTCGCCGGAGCGTCAGGGTCCGGTAAGAGCACGTTGCTGAACCTGGTCGCGGGGTTGAGCGAGGCCGATGGCGGGCAGATCCTGGTCGACGGTCATGACGTGGCGGCGCTCGCCGACCCCGCGCGCTACCGGCGCGAGGTGATCGGGTTCGTGTTCCAGCTGCACCACCTGCTGCTCGGCCTGACCGCCGAGGAGAACGTCGAGGTCGCGCTGATCCCCGAGGGGATGCCCCGCCGCGAGCGTCTGGCGCGCGTGCGCGAGGCGCTCGCCGACGTCGGCCTCGGTGACCGCGGCGGGCACCTGCCGACGCAGCTCTCCGGCGGTGAGCGCCAGCGCGTGGCGATCGCCCGTGCACTCGTCGGGAACCCGCGACTGCTGCTCGCCGACGAGCCGACCGGGGCGCTGGACTCGGTCGCCGGCGCCGAGATCCTTGAGTTGCTCGCCTCGCTCAGGCGCGAGCGCGGTATGACGGTCCTGCTCGTAAGTCATCAGGACGGGGCCGCCGAGTACGCCGATCGCGTGCTGCGGCTGCGGGACGGCCGCGTCAGCGACGACGACGCCGCGCCGGTCGTCAGCCCATCGCCTCGGCCGGACGCAGCCGCGTGACCCGCCACGCGGGGTAGAGGCTGCCGAGCGCGCCCATCGTCACCGCCACCAGAACGGCACGGACGAGCGTCCAGGCCGTGACGTGCGGCGTGACGAGCGCCGAAGCATCGAACGCCCGGACGATCAGCTCGCCGGCCAGCGCGCCGAGCGCGAGGCCGATCAGCGCGCCGCCGAAGCTGAGCAGGACCCCCTCACGTAGGACCAGCGAGCCGACGAGCCTGCGCGGCCAGCCCACGGCGAGCAGCAGCGCGTATTCGCGCTGGCGTTCGAAGACGGCCATCAGCATCGTGTTCATGACCGCGATGCCGCCGATGATCAGGGCGAGCGCGACGAACACGATCGCGGCCCTGCGGATCAGCAGGCTGTTGGTGTCGACCCGTGCGACCTGGCCGGGCTGGCTGATCGCGACGGTTCCGCGGAAGGCCTGCTCCAGTTCCGTGCCGACCGTCTGGGCGTCCGCGCCGCGCTCGAGCTTGACGGCGATCGTCGTCGCGTCGCCGGGACGGCCGATGATTCGCTGGACCACCGGTAGCGCCAGCGCTGCCCCCTGGTCCTGGAACCCGACCCCCGCGTGGTAGATCCCGGCGACCCAGAAGGTCCCGGCCTTGAGCCTCAGCGGGTCGCCGGGGCGCAGTCCCAGGTCCCGCGCGGCGCCGTCGCCGACGATCGCCTCGCTGTCGTTTCGCGGCGGGCGGCCCTCCAGGAAGACGAGGCGGCTCATCACGAAGCTGTCGCGCGGCACGCCGAAGACGAGGAACGAGCCCGAGCCGGCCAGCTCGCCGGTCGCCACGGCGATCGGCGCGGCGTCATCGACCCCGGGACGGCGCTTCACTCCGGCGACGAGCGATTGCGGGAGGGTCGAGGCGGTCAGCTCGCCGACTCCGTCCTGGAACATGCCCAGCTCTGAGCCGCCGAGGTGGATCAGCCCCGAGGCGCTGCGCTCGATCCCGGAGCTGAGCGACAGCAGCGCGACGATCGTCGCGACGCCGAGTGCGATCCCGGATGCGGTCAGCACGGTGCGCGCGACGTGCCGGCGCAGATCTACGAGGATCAGGTGCAGCATTCCGCAGGCCCGTCAGCCCGCTCGACTCCAGGCGCGCCCGATCCGGGCGCTCGCGGCGAGTCAGCCGGCATCGCCCGCGGCCAGCGCTCCCGCGATGTCGAGCGTCGACAGCACGCCGACCGGCCCGACGTCCTCGGCGCCGATCACGAGCAGGTGCTCGACCTGGTGCTCCATCATCAGCTGAGCGGCCCGCTCGAGCGGCTCGTCGATGCTCACGGTGAGCGGCTCGGTCGCCGCGAGCTCGCCGGCCGTGCGCTGGTCGAGGCTTCCGCCGGCGGCGGCCCCGACGAGGTCGAGCCCGGAGATGACTCCCCAGGTCGGCAGCTCGCCCGGACCGGTGACGCTCGTCACGACCAGGCAATGGATTCGCCGGGTTGAGATGATCGCTGCGACCTCGCTGAGGGGCGTGTCGGGCGAACAGCTGATCACACCCGTGTGCATGACGTGGCCGACGTGGGCCTGTCCCGCGCGCGGCCTGCCGGGAGCAGTGCTCTGACCGTTGTTCATGGTGTCCCTCTCGAGTCGCCCTACAGATCGCCCAGTCGGCGCCGGATGTCCGCGAGCTCCGCAGCGAACTCGGCGTGGGCCTGCGCCAGAGCTGCCGGGACCGGGCCTCCCGGCGAGCGCGCCTGCGCCAGCCGGGCGAGCTCGGCGAGCGCGAACTTGATGCGCTTCTCCCGCTGCTCCAGGCGGCGCCGTGGGGAGTCGTCGCCGGCCGCGCCCGCGGCGGCGTCATCCGGTGGTGCGGTTTGGATCGCCATGGCCCCTGTTGTCCCATCCCGCACGGCTCTTGGCATCCGGGCTGCGCCACACGCGCCTGCGGGAAGCTACGTGTGCTCGTTCCTGCTCGCCCGCCGCCGCGCGGACTGTGGGAAAACCCGGCCGACGTGCGGCCGGCTCCGGATGCCGGCGACGATGCTCCCGGCGACGATGCGCCCATGCAGTTCTCCGATCGCCGCGATGCCGGTCGCAGACTCGCAGCACAGCTGGCGCCGCTGGCTGACGAGCAGCCGCTGGTGATCGCGCTTCCGCGCGGCGGCGTGCCCGTCGGGTACGAGGTCGCCGAGGCGCTCGGCGCGCCGCTGGAGATCCTCGCCGTGCGCAAGATCGGCGCTCCGGGCAACCCGGAGTTCGGCGTCGGGGCGATAGCCGAGGACGGCAGCGCGGTGCTGGACCCGCAGATGGCCCGGCGCGTCGGGATGACCCAGCAGGCGCTCGACGAGACCGTCGAGCGCGAGACGACGGAGCTGCGGCGCCGCGTCGAGATGTACCGCGACGGGCGTACGCCGATCGACGTGCGGGGTCGCACCGTGATCGTCGTCGACGACGGCTTGGCCACCGGCCTGACGGATCTCGCCGCCGTTCGCGCGCTGCGCGCGCGGGGGGCCGCGCGGATCGTCGTGGCCGTGCCGGTCGGCGCGCGCGAGTCAGTGGCGCTGGTCGGGGAGGAGGCGGACGAGATCGTCTGCCACACGATCCCGCACGAGCTGCTGGGCGTCGGGCGCTGGTACGGCGACTTCGCGCCCGTCTCCGATGCCGAGGTGCTCGCCCTGCTCGCCGCCGCCTCAGGACGTGTACCGGCGCCCGCGAACGGCGCCGAGCCTGCGCCGCGGTCGCAGGAACTGCGGCTCGACATCGGCGGCGTCCCGCTCGCCGCCGACCTCACGATCCCGGCCGAGGCGCTCGGCCTCGTGATCTTCGCCCACGGCAGCGGCAGCAGCCGGCTCAGCGCTCGCAACAGGGCGGTCGCGACTACGCTCCAGGCGGCCGGCTTCGCCACGCTGCTGTTCGATCTGCTGACGGAGCAGGAGGCGCAGCGGCGCGAGCTCGTGTTCGACATTCCGCTGCTCGCACGGCGGCTGGCGCTCGTCACCGGATGGGCCGCCGCTGAGCAGGCGACGCGGGACCTCCCGATCGGCTATTTCGGCGCATCGACGGGCGCGGCGGCCGCGGTGCGCGCGGCCGCTGAGGTGGGCGACGCGGTACGAGCCGTCGTCTCGCGCGGCGGTCGGCCGGACCTGGCGGCCGACCGGCTTGCGAGCCTGACGGCCCCCACACTGCTGATCGTCGGCAGCCAGGACCCGCAGGTGCTCGAGCTGAACCGCCGGGCGGCGGCGATGCTTCGCTGCCCGCACCGGATCACCGTCGTCGAGGGTGCGGGGCACCTGTTCGAGGAGCCGGGCACGCTGGAGGCCGTCGCGACGCTCGCGGCCGACTGGTTCTCGGAGCATCTCGTCGCTTCGTCGCCGCCGCTGGCGGCGATCGGAGGCTGAACGTGGCGACCCCTGCCGCACTGCCGCTGGGCGAGAGCGCGGTGCTCGCCGCGCTGCGGCGCGAAGCGCTTCCGCTGACCGGCGGCGACCGCGACTACGACGCGCTGATCGGGCTGATCGGCGACGCCCGGATCGTGCTGATCGGCGAGGCCAGTCACGGGACGCACGAGTTCTACCGCGAGCGCGCCCGCATCACGAAGCGCCTGATCGCCGAGCACGGTTTCGTCGCCGTCGCGATCGAGGGCGACTGGCCCGACGCCTACCGCGTCAATCGCTACGTCCACGGCGCCCGCGAAGACGGCGACGCCGAGCAGGCCCTGCGCGGCTTCCGCCGCTTCCCGACGTGGATGTGGCGCAACGCCGAGATGCTCGACTTCGTCGGATGGCTGCGCGACCACAACGACGGCCTGCACCGCACCGCCCGCAGGTCCGGCGTCTACGGACTCGACCTCTACAGCCTCGCCGCATCGATGGAGGCGGTCATCGGCTACCTCGACGAGCACGACGCCGCCGCCGCGGCCCGCGCGCGGGCGCGTTACGAGTGCCTCCAGCCCTATGCGGGCGAGAGTTCCGCGTACGGCCAGGCCGTTCTGCTCGGCGTCAGCGAGCCCTGCCGGCAGCGTGTGCTCGAGCAGCTCGTCGAGCTGCGCCGCAGCGCGGGTGACTACCTGCTCAGTGACGGCATCGCCGCCGAGGACGAGCACTTCTACGCGGAGCAGAACGCCGCCGTCGTGACCGACGCCGAGGAGTACTACCGCACGATGTTCGGCGACCGCGCGGGGTCGTGGAACCTGCGCGACCGGCACATGGCCGACACGCTCGACCAGCTCGTCGCTCACCTCGACCGCCACGGGGGCAGCGCGAAGGTCGTGGTCTGGGCGCACAACTCGCACGTCGGCGACGCGCGCTCGACCGAGATGGCCCAGCGCGGCGAGCTGAACATCGGTCAGCTGATGCGCGAGCGTCACGGCGACGGCGTCGTCAGCGTCGGCTTCACGACGTACGCGGGCACCGTCACCGCCGCCGCCGACTGGGGTGCGCCGGCTGAGCACAAGCGCGTGCGCCGCGCGCTGCCCGGGAGCTACGAGGCGCTGATGCACGCCACCGGCGTGCCGGCCTTCATGCTCTGCCCGCTGAGCGCCGGCGACGCCGGCCGCGCCCTGCTCGAACCACGCCTCCAGCGCGCGATCGGCGTCATCTACCGCCCGCAGACCGAACGCGAGAGCCACTTCTTCGCCGCCAGCGTCGCGCGGCAGTTCGACGCGCTCGTGCACATCGACCACACGCGCGGCGTCGAGCCGCTCGAGCGCACGCGCACGTGGGAGGCGGGCGAGCCGCCGGAGACGTACCCGAGCGCGCTCTGAGGCATGGTGAAAATCCGTCCGGAGACCGGCCGCGACCGCGCGGCGATCAGGCGGGTTAACGAGGCCGCGTTCGAGACCGCGACCGAGGCGGATCTCGTCGAGGCGCTGCGCGGAACCGACGCCTGGATCCCGGAGCTGTCGCTCGTCGCTGAGGATGAGAACCGAGTCGTCGGTCACCTGCTGATCACCGTCGCTCGCCTCGACAGCGGACCGGAGGTGCTCGCGCTGGCGCCGATGGCCGTGGAGCCTGGCCGCCAGGAGCGCGGGATCGGCAGCGCGCTCGTGCGCGACGCGCTCGCCCGCTGCACCGAGACCTCCTATCCGATCCTCGTCGTCCTGGGACATCCGACCTACTACCCGCGATTCGGCTTCCGCTCGGCGCAGGCGCTCGGCATCACCGCCCCCTTCGAGGTGCCGGACGAGGCCTGGATGGCGCTGCCGTTGCCCGCCTACGAGGCCGGCCTCCAGGGAACGCTCGTCTACCCGCCGCCCTTCTACGCCGCCTGAGGCGTGCACCGCCGGCAGCCCTGAGGGCAGAAGTCCGCAGCCGGTGTTCGCCTTTTCCCCGATGCCGGAGTCGCGCCGCCACGTGATCCTCAGGGGGTCACCGACGTGAAAGGCATCGATGCACGCCAGGCCGCAGGTTCTCGTACTCGGAAGTGGTTTCGCCGCGCTCGAAAGCGCATTTCTGCTGCGTGCCCGCATGCACGACGAGGTCGACATCCGTCTGGTCTCCGACAGCGACAGCTTCGTCTTTCGCCCGAACAGCATCTACGTGCCCGTTCGGCGCCGACCCGGACTCGCTGCTGCTCGGCCTTGACAAGCCGCTCGGCCGCCGCGACATCGGCTTCGAGCACGGCGCGGTCGACGGGGTCGACGCCGACAACCGGCTCGTGAGCCTCGCCGACGGCCAGCGCTTCCACTACGACAAGCTGATAATCGCGACGGGCGCCGACACGCACGCGCAGGAGATCCCGGGACTGGCCGAGCACGCGCGCGACGATCTGGACGGCCGGACTCGATGCTCGAGGTCAGGCGCCGCTTCGAGCAGATCCGCGACGGCGCTCGCCGCGGCGAGCATCAGCGCGTGCTGTTTCTCGTGCCGCCGCACAACAAGTGCGCCGGCCCGCTCTACGAGATCGTCTTCATGCTCGAGACCTGGCTGCGCCGCCAGGGCGCGCGCGACAACGTCGACATCACCTGGTCGACGTGCGAGCACGGCTTCATCCAGGCTTTCGGGCCGCGGCTCCACGAGCTGGTGACGACGGAGTTCGCCGAGCGCGGCATCGACGGCCACATCGAAGAGGTCGTCACTGAGGTGCACCGCCGGCGAGGTTCGCTACGCCGACGGCAGCTCGCGCGAGTTCGACCACCTGATCGCCTTCCCGCCCTACGTCTCAGCGGTCCGCTACGAGGGCCTGCCATCCGACGAGCGCGGCTTCATCGAGACCGACCTGGAGACACGGCTGGTCGCGGGTCACGACGGCGTCTATGCCCCTGGTGACGCCGGCGACTTCCCGATCAAGCAGGCGTTTCTCGCTTTCCTTCAGGCCGACGCGGTCGCCGACCACATCGCCGCCGAGTACAGCGGCCGCCCGTTCACGCAGCCGTTCGACTCGGTGAGCATGTGCATCATGGAGATGTTCGACAAGGCGACCTTCGCCCAGGTCCCAGTCGACCTCACGGGCGACCCCGAGCGGCCCGTCTGCGTGCGGCCCGGCGCCGGCGGCGACTACAAGGTCGGCACGTCGCCGGCGTGGCGCCTGGGCAAGAAGATGCTCGGGTTCTCCGTGCCGCTGCGCTTCTCAGCGGGCGAGCCGTTCCACGCCGGCAAGGCGTGGCAGGCGATGGACGTCGGCATCAAGGCGATGTCCGGCGTACTGGCCGACTGAGCGAAAGGACCTGCCGAATGCCCGCGGATCAGATCACTCACCGCCACCAGATCGAGCGCACGCCCCGTCGCGAGGATGCCTTCATGGTTCCGCGCGCCGTGCCTGGGGAGCCGGGCCGCTTCGTCGTCGACGCGACGTGGGGAAAGATCAGCCCGATCGAGATCGCGCCGGGTGTGCTCACTGTCGGTGAGCTCGAGCTGATCGCGCACATCGATGCCGGGCTGCCGCTGGTCGACACACGGCGGCCGGAGTCCTTCGCCGCCGGCACGATTCCCGGCGCGGTCTGCGTCCCGCAAGTCGAGGTCGCAGGCCGTCTTGGTGACTTCGCGCGCGACCGTGCCACGGTTCTCTTCTGCAACGGTCCCCAGTGCGCGGCGACCGGGCAGGCGATCCGCACGTTGCTCGACGCAGGTCATCCGCCGGCGCAGCTTCTCTACTACCGCGGCGGCTTTCGCGACTGGCTGACCTTGGGCTTCCCGTCCGCACCGGGCGCCATGCCCGCGGCTTGAGCGCTCGCGCTCAGATCGCCTCGGGCTCCATGCGGATCGCGCCGGCCGGACATTCCTGCGCGCAGATGCCGCAGCCCTTGCAGTGGTCGAGGTCGATCTCGTAGGCGTAGGACCCCGCCGGGTCGAGCTTCAGCACGGAGTTGTCGGGGCACATCCCGTAGCAGTTGTCGCAGGCGATGCAGCTGCCGCAGGACAGGCAGCGGCGCGCCTCGAACAGCGCGGTCCCCTCGTCGAGTCCCGCCACGACCTCCTCGAACGTCGACGCGCGCCGCGCGGCGTCCAGCCGCGGCCGGACCGTCCGGGGGGCGTCGGCGTAGTACCAGGTGTTGAGCGTCTCGAAGGTCGCGACCTCGTCGGGCGGCTCCGGCGTGAAGGTCGTGCCGCGCACGTAGGCGTCGATGTGGCGGGCGACCGTTCGCCCGTGCCCCGCGGCGGTCGTGACCGTACGCTCGGCGGGCACGATGTCGCCGCCGCAGAATATGCCGGGGTGGGCGGTCATCAGGTCGCTGCCGACCTGCACGACGCCGTCGTCGATCTGCACGTCCGGCACGCGCTCGAGCAGCCCGAGATCGCTCTCCTGGCCCAGAGCGAGGATCAGCGAGTCGGCCTCGAGCTCCTCGACCTCGCCGGTCGGCTGGGGGAACCCGTCGTCGTCGAGCTCCATCCGCTCGATCTGGAGTCGCCCGGCGTCGGCGTGCTTGACGGTCGACAGCCAGCGCATCAGGACGCCCTCCTCGAGCGCCTCCTCGACCTCGACGTCGTGCGCCGGCATCCGGTCACGGGTGCGGCGGTAGACGATCACAGCCTCCTCGGCGCCGAGCCGCCTCGCCGTGCGCGCTGCGTCGAGCGCGGTGTCGCCGCCGCCGTAGACGACGACCCGCCGGCCGAGCAGCGGCTGCTCCTCGCCCTCCATCCCGTGCAGCAGCGAGACCGCGTCGAGGATGTGCGCCGCGGTGCCGGCCGGGATGTGGGCGCGCTTGCCGAGGTGAGCGCCGACCGCCACGAACGCGGCGTCGAAGCGGCCGTCCTTCATCAGCCCGAGCAGATCGTCGACGCGGCTGTCCAGGTGCAGTGCCACCCCGAGATCGAGGATGCGAGCGACCTCTGCTTCGAGTGTCTCGCGCGGGAGGCGGTAGCGCGGGATGCCGAAGCGCATCATTCCGCCGGCCAGCGGGCCGGCGTCGTGGATCTCGACCTCGTGGCCGAGCCGGGCGAGGTGGTAGGCCGCCGACAGGCCCGAGGGCCCGGCGCCGACCACGAGCACGCGCTTGCCGGACGGCGGCGCCAGCGGCTCGACCTTCCAGCCGTGCTCGATCGCGGCGTCGCCGAGGAAGCGCTCGACCGAGTTGATGCCGACCGACTCGTCGAGTTGCCCGCGGTTGCAGGCGGTCTCGCACGGGTGGTAACAGACCCGCCCCATGATCGCGGGGAACGGGTTGTCGTCCATGATTCGCCGCCAGGCGGCCTCGTAGTCGCCCTCCTCGGCGTGGTAGAGCCACGCCTGGGGGTCCTCGAACGCCGGGCACGCGCCGCCGCAGGGTGCCGCGCGATGAACGTAGACCGGCCGCTCGGTGCGCCAGCTGCCGGTCTTGTTGGCAAGGCTCGAGTGGGGGTCCAGCGTGATCGCGAAGGGCTTGTTCTTCATGGCAGCAGCCCGAAGCGGGCGATGTTGCGGTCGGCGCGCGCCTGGATGCGCTCCAGATCCTCGAGCCGCGGCTCGGGTTCGAACAGGTGGGCGAAGCGCCGCTGGGGTCGCAGGTAGTCCTCGACCGGGACCTGGCGGCGGATCTTCGAGACGGCGGTGATGTCGCCGTGCTCGGCCTCGAACACCGGGAACAGGCCCGACTCCTTGGCCAGGCGGGCGATGCGGATGGCGTCGGCCGAGGCTGCTCCCCAGCCGAGCGGGCAGCTCACCAGAACGT
Source organism: uncultured Actinomycetes bacterium (assembly GCA_963714935.1). Lineage (GTDB taxonomy): Bacteria > Actinomycetota > Thermoleophilia > Solirubrobacterales > Solirubrobacteraceae > F1-60-MAGs163. The sequence continues at coordinate 321,747 of CAVQQA010000001.1, read as the reverse complement.
GCAGGTAGCGAGGCCCGCGCAGCTCCATCGCACGCTCGACCTTCGCCTCGAGGTCGTGCAGCTCGGCGACCGTCGCGGTCGCCACGTACGGGATCTCGTGGGCCATCGCGATCAGCGGCGCGCTCTTGCCCTGCCCGAAGAGACTCCCGGGGTGGGCGCCGACCGGCTGGGTCGTCGCGGTGCGCGCGGTCGGCGGGGTCGCGCCCGAGCGCTGCACGCCGGTGTTCATGTACGCCTCGTTGTCGTAGCAGATGAACAGCACGTCGTCGCCGCGCTCGAACATCCCGGAGAGCGCTGCGAAGCCGATGTCGACCGTGCCGCCGTCGCCGCCCTGCCCGATCACGCGGGTGTCCGTGCGGCCCTTGGCCTTCAGCGCCGCCGCGACCCCGGATGCGACCGCGGGTGCGTTGCCGAACAGCGAGTGGATCCAGGGCAGCTGCCACGAGCTCTCCGGGTAGGGCGTCGAGAAGACCTCCAGGCAACCGGTCGCATTCGCAGCGACGAGCTGCCCGTCCGTCGCCCGCAGCGCGGCGTCGACCGCGTAGCGCGCGCCGAGCGCCTCGCCGCAGCCCTGACAGGCGCGGTGGCCGGCGGTCAGCGAGTTGGAGCGCTCGCGGCCGGACTGCACCGTTCGCTGGTCCTCGTCGAGCAGGCGGTTGCCCACGACGAACGACCCGGACTGGTAGTACTTGACCGGCTGGAAGGACATCAGTGGGAACCCCCCGCGATCACGCCGACGTCGCGCAGGATGTTCTCGGCGTGCGGCCCCGGGCGCGCCCGCTCCTTGCCGCGCAGGAGCTCACGCTCGACGAGGTCCCACTTCATGTCCAGGAAGGTCAGCTGCCCGAGACTGCCGTCCTGCGCCTCGTCGAGCAGCCGGTGCAGGGAGGCGCTGGTCACGGGCCGGCCGCCCAGACCCGCCACGACGTCGTGTACGAGCGGCGGCAGGCCCTCCAGCGCCAGGCGAACGTCCTGCCCCACGATCCCACCGGCCCCGACGGCGAATGCGCGCTCGATCACGACGACGCGCCGGGCGGCCTTCAGCGCCTCGCGCAGCTCGTCCAGCGGGGCGGGCCTGAAGCACTTGACGGCCACCAGCCCGATCCGCTCACCGCGCTCGCGGCGTTCGTCGACGACCGCCTCCAGGGTGCCCGCGACGGAGCCCAGCGCAACGACCAGCGTCTCGGCGTCGTCGGCCCGGTAGGAGTGCAGCAGCCCGCCCGAGGCGCGTCCGAAGGCCTGCTCGAACTCCGCCGCCACCTGCGGGATGACGTCGAGCGCCTGCATCTGCTTGGCGTGCATCAGGTAGCGCACCTCCGAGAACGCCTCCGGGCCGACCATCGCGCCGATCGTCACCGGGTCGGCGGGGTCCAGCACCTGACGCGGCTCGAAGGCGGGCAGGAAGGCGTCGACCTGTTCGGCGGTGGCAACGTCGACGCGCTCCACCGCATGCGTCAGGACGAAGCCGTCCATGCAGACCATCACCGGGATCGACAACTCTTCGGCGAGCCGGAACGCCTGGACGTGGAGGTCCGCGGCCTCCTGGTTGGACGTTGCGTGGAGCTGGATCCAGCCGCAGTCGCGCTGCGACATGACGTCGCTGTGGTCGTTCCAGATGTTGATCGGCGAGCCGATCGCGCGGTTGGCGACCGTCATCACGATCGGCAGCCCGAGCCCGGAGGCGTTGTAGACCACCTCGGCCATGTGCAGCAGCCCCTGGCTGGCGGTCGCGGTGTACGTCCGCGCGCCGGCAGCCGACGCGCCGACGCAGACCGACAGCGCCGAGTGCTCGGACTCGACGTTGAGGAACTCGCACGGCTCCAGGTCGCCGGACTTCACGAGCCTGCTGAGACCCTCGACGATGTGCGTCTGCGGTGAGATCGGGTAGGCCGCGATGACCTCGGGGCGGCAGCGGGCGACCGTCTCGGCCACCGCGCGCGAGCCCTCGAGCTGCCTCAGCATCGCGCGGCCTCGAGCTCGTGTGCGGCCTGCGCCGCCGCAACGTTGCCCTCGGCCGCCGCGCCGGAGAAGCGCTCGCGGATCGCCTCGACCACCGAATCGATCGACGCGGCCGGCGTCGCCGCGGCGAGCGCTCCGAGCAGCGGCGCTCCGGGCATCGGCCGGCCGAGGTGACGGCGCGCCAGTTCCGTCGCCGGCACCGTCAGCAGCCGGAAGCGCGAGCTGACGTCGGCCAGGCCGAGGTGATCGGGGTCGCGCTCGGTGTTGATCAGAACGGTTCCGCCGTCGCGCAGGCCGCCGAAGACGTCGACCTGGTGCAGGAGCGTCGGGTCCTGGATCACGATCACGTCGGGTTCGGACACCGGCTCGTGCGTGCGGATCGCCGCATCGTCGATGCGGCAGAACGCCGCGACCGGCGCGCCGGTGCGCTCGGACCCGAAGACCGGGAACGCCTGGGAGTGGCGGCCCTCGATGAACGCGGCGACCGAGAGCATCTCCGCCGCCGTCACGACACCCTGGCCGCCGCGTCCGTGGAAGCGGACCTGCAACATCGCCTCAGCCGTCTCCGCGAGCGGCTTCGAGAATCAGGCGCTGCTCAGCCGCCGCCACCAGCCGGCGCGTGCGGTCGACGACGTCCATGTTCACGGAGATCGCATCGATCCCGGCTCGCACGAGGAGGTCGGCGTACTCGGGGTAGACCGACGGCGCCTGCCCGCAGATCGACGTCTGCAGCCCGAGCTTGCGAGCGCGCGGGATCAGCTGGCTCAGGTAGTCGGCGACCGCCGGATCGCGCTCGTCGAACGTCTCGGCGAGCAGCTCGGAGTCGCGGTCGGCGCCGAGCAACAGCTGCGTCAGATCGTTGGACCCGATCGAGATGCCGGCGATCCCCAGCGCTGCGTAGCGCTCGAGATTGAACAGGACCGACGGCACCTCGGCCATCACCCAGAGCTCGAACCCGGCCCGGTCGAGCAGCCCGCTGGCGCGGAACAGCTCGCGGCAGCGCTCCAGCTCGCGCACGGTGCGAACGAACGGCAGCATCACGTGGAGGTTCGTGTGCCCGCGATCCCACACCATCCGCAGGGCGTCGAGCTCCAGCTTCAGGACCTCGGCATCGCGCGTGTAGCGCAGCGCGCCGCGGAAGCCGATCATCGGGTTGGCCTCCTCGGGCTCGAAGCGGTCGCCGCCCTCGAGTCCGCGGAACTCGTTCGTGCGGAAGTCGATCGTCCGGTAGGTGATCGGCCGCGGTGCGAAGCCGTTGGCGAACGACTCGAGCGCCGCCGCCATCCGCTCCGACACCTCCTCGCCGCGTCCCTGCTCGAGCAGCAGTCTCGGGTGCACGCCCTCCAGCGCTTCGAGCACCATCAGCTCGGCGCGCAGCAGTCCGACGCCCTCGACGGGGAGCGCGGACGCGCGCTGCACCTGCGACGGCTCGGACAGGTTGACGAGCAGCTTCGTGGCGGTCGCCACGGGCGCGGCGGGGCCGGCGCCCGCGGCCTCGGCCATCACGACCGGCTCCTGAGCGACGATTCCCGCGACGACCACGCCCTGCGTGGCGTCGACGGTGACGAGCTCGCCGCTGCGCAGCTTGGACGTCGCATCGCCGGTGCCGACGACGCACGGGATGCCGAGCTCACGCGAGACGATCGCGGCGTGGCAGGTCATCCCGCCGGAGTCGGTGACGATCGCCGCGGCGCGGCGCATCAGCGGGACCCAGTCGGGCGCGGTCATGTGCGTCACGAGGATGTCGCCGTCGCCGAGCTCCGACGAGTCCGTGATCTCGGCGATCCGCCGCACGATGCCGGACGCCGAGCCGGGCGCGGCGCCGAGGCCGCGTACGATCGGCTCCGCAGCCGGCGCAGGTGCCGCCGGCTTCCCTCCGTCGCCACCCGACGCCGTGACCGGCCGGGACTGAAGCATCCAGACGGCGCCGTCGGGGTCGAAGGCCCATTCGGTGTCCTGCGCCGAGCCGTAGTGCTCCTCGATCTTGCGCGCCAGGTCGGCGAGGACGTGGACCTCGTCGTCGTTGAGCACGCGTCGCAGGCGCTCGTCGCCCTCGAGCTCGCGGGTGACCGTCCCGCCACCGTCCTCGGACTCGATGATCAGCTCCTTGGCCTTGACCTCGTGCGCGATGACCGCGTTGTTGTCCTTGTCGACGATGTAGCGGTCGGGCGAGACGCTTCCCGACACCACGCTCTCGCCCAGCCCGAACGCGCCCTCGATGACGATGCGGTCGGTGCGCCCGCTGGCAGGGTCGATCGTGAACATCACGCCGGCCCGCGTCGACTGGATCTGTTGCTGCACGACGACCGCGATGTCCATGCCGGCCTGCGGGAACCCGCGCTTGGCCCTGTAGTACACGGTCCGCGCGCCGAACAGGGATGCCCAGCAGCGCCGCACCGCGTCTACCACTGCCTCGGCGCCGCGGATGTTCAGGTAGGTCTCGTTCATGCCCGCGAACGAGGCGGACTCGGTGTCCTCGCCGGTGGCCGAGGAGCGCACCGCGACCGGCGTGTCGTCTCCGCCGAGCGCCTCGTAGGCGGCCGTGATCGCCTCGACCAGGAAGTCCGGCATCGGCGTCTCGAGCACCAGCGCGCGCGCTTGCGCCGACGCCTCCTGAAGAGCTGTGGTGTCGTCGACGTCGACGTCGTCGAGACCGGCCGACAGCGTCGTGCGCAGGCCGTCGGCGTCGCAGAACGCTGCGTACGCGGGCGCGCTGACGACGAAGCCGCCGGGCACCGGGAGCCCGGCGCGGGTCAGCTCGCCGAGGTTCGCACCCTTGCCACCGGCGACGGCGACATCGGTGCGCGAGAGGTCCTCGAAGGGGTGTACTAGCGTGGCGCTCGTCGGGCTTGTCGCGGGCATTGGCAGCGCACCTCACGCGCTCAGGGGTGGTTGGACGACATTGAAGAGACCGTCATGCCGACCGTAGGTCGGCTGCCCGCGCAGCGCATCCGCGCGGACTACGGAGAGCGTTGCGGGCGAACGCCGATGCGCTCGCGGACAGACCGGCATAGCGTCGCTGCATGGGTCGCACAGGCGTGATGCAGGGCGCTGTCAGCATGTCCGAGCCGCCCGAGGCCGTGGCCGCCGCCCCGGAGCTCGGTCACGACGACCGCGCGCGCCTGGATTCCTGCGTGCAGAGCGCGCAGGCGGCTGCCGCGGCGTTCCGCGAGCTGGGTCAGGAGCAGGTCGACCGGATCGTCTGGGCGATGGTCGTCGCCGGCCTCGAGCACGCCGTCGAGCTCGCCGAGCTCGCAACGCAGGAGACCGGCTTCGGCGTCTTCGAGGACAAGGTCGTCAAGAACTACGTGGCGACGGAGTTCCTCTACGACTACCTCAAGGACAAGAAGAGCGTCGGGGTCATCGATGAGGATCCCGAGCGGGCGATCGAGTACGTGGCCGAGCCGATCGGTGTCGTCCTCGCGCTGCTGCCGATCACCAACCCGACATCCACCGTTCTGTTCAAGGCGATCGTCGGGGCGAAGACGCGCAACGCGATGGTCTTCCGGCCGTCGGCGCGCGCCACGCGCTGCGCGACGCGCGCCGTCGAGCTGCTCCAGGAGGCGGGCGAGAGCGCAGGGCTGCCGCGCGACGCCCTCCAGGTGATCCCCGACCCGACGCTCGACGTCTCGCAGTACCTCTTCCACCACCCCGGTGTCGACTTCATCTGGACGACGGGGGGGCCGAAGGCGGTCGCCGCGACGCTGAGGGCCGGCAAGCCGTGCATCGGCGTCGGGCCCGGCAACGCCCCGGTCTACGTCCACCACAGCGCCGACCTGCGCATGGCGGTCGTCGACATGCTCGTCTCCAAGACCTTCGACTCGTCGGTCATCTGCCCGGCGGAGCAGACCTGCGTCGTCGACGACGCCGTCCACGACGAGCTGATCGCCGAGTTCCAGCGCATGGGCGCGCGCGTGCTCGGGCCGCAGGAGGTCGGCCGGCTCGCCGCAGCGTCGTTCGCAGATGACGGCAGCGTCGAGATGCAGGTTCTCGGCCAGTCGTGCGTGAACCTGGGAGCGATCGCCGGCTTCGAGGTCGACGAGCGCGACAAGATCCTGATCGCTCCGTTGCCCGGCGACCTCGACGAGCTGGCCGCGCATCCGTTCCTGCGCGAGAAGCTGATGCCGGTGCTGGGCATCGTCCGCTCGCCGTCGGTCGAGCACGCGTTGCGCGCCTGCGAGATGGTCACCGAGAACGGCGGGCTGGGCCACACGTCCGCGGTGTACGCGCGGGACGACGAGATCGTCCGCCGCTTCTCGCTCGCGGTCCGGACCGGCCGGATCCTCGTCAACGCCCCGACGGCGGTGGGCGCGCTGGGCGGCGTCTACAACTCGATGACGCCGACGTTCTCGCTCGGCTGCGGTACGTGGGGCGGCTCGACCACCACCGACAACGTCAACTACAGGAATCTCTTGAACATCAAGACCGTCTCACGCCGCCAGAGCCCGCCGCAGTGGTTCCGTGTCCCGTCGGACACGTACTTCAACCCGGGGGCGCTGGACAGCCTGCGCGAGCTGCGCTCGTCGCAGGTCCTGATCGTCACCGACGCCGACACGGAGGCGCGCGGGGTGGTCGACGACGTGCGCACCCACCTGCCGAAGGACGCGGGGGTGCACGTCTTCACCGACGTCTCACCGGAGCCCGCCGAGGACCAGGTGCGGGCCGGGGTCGCCATCCTCGCCGAGACCCGCTCGACCGCGATCGTCGCGCTCGGCGGCGGCTCGGTGATCGACGCCGCCAAGGCGATGCGGCTGTTTCACGAGAGCCCCGAGCTCTCGCTGCGCGAGCTGTCGCTCCCGTTCCTCGATGCGCGCAAGCGCGTGGCCAAGTACCCGCAGGTCGACCATTCGGTCCAGCTCGTCGCCGTTCCGACGACGGCGGGCACGGGGTCGGAGGTGTCGCCGGCAGCGGTCCTCACGGTCGATCGGACGCAAGGTCACGCTGGTCGACTACTCGCTGGTGCCCGATGTGGCCGTCGTCGACCCGCGCCTGACGCTGACGATGCCGCCGGTCCTCACGGCGGACACGGGCGTGGACGCGCTGACGCACGCGCTCGAGGCCGGCGTCTCGATCTTCGCCTCGCCCTACACCGACGCGTTCTGCATGCAGGCGATCAACCTGATCCTCGAGGCGCTGCCGCGCGCCTACCGCGACGGGTCCGACCTCGACGCGCGAATCGCCATGTCGAACGCCGCGACGATCGCCGGCCTCGCCTTCTCGAACGCGTTCGTCGGCGTCTGCCACTCGCTGGCGCACGCGGTCGGGGCGCGCTTCGGCATCGCACACGGCCGCGCCAACGGGATCTTCCTGCCGCACGTGCTGCGCTACAACGCTGCGCTCCCGTCGAAGTTCATGCCGGCCCCGGGCTACACCCATTACGTCGCGCCCGAGAAGTACGCGCAGATGGGCTGGGTGCTCGGTGTCGGCGGGCCCGGCGAGAGCAACCGCCGCGATCGCTTCTTCGCGCGCATCGACGATCTCCTCGCAGAGGTCGGCATGCCGCGCTCGCTGGCCGATGCGGGCGTCTCGCGTGAGGATTTCGATGCGGCGCTGCCGGACCTGACGCGGGCCGCCTTCAACGACCCGTCGATGCGCACCAATCCGCGTATCCCGCTCGTCGCTGAACTGGCGGAGCTCTTCAGCGCCGCCTACGAGGGGCCGCCGGCGGGCTGAAGGGCCTCCCGCGCGGCGGACTCAGGCCGACTGCCCGACGAGCGGCGCCAGAAGCTTGAGGTAGTCGATCAGCGACCGGTCGCTGAGGAAGTGCTCGCGGACGCGCTCACGGGCGGCCAGGCCGAGCGTCGTGGCCTCGTCGGGGTCAGCAAGCAGGCGCTTGACGGCACGGCCGAACGCGGCGCCGTCGCGCGGGTCGTCGAGCAGCAGTCCCGAGCGCTCGTGCTCGACCTGATCGACTATCCCGCCGACGCGGCTGGCGACCACCGGGCGGGCCTTCCACATCGCCTCCGCGACGGTCAGTCCGAAGCCTTCGGCGAGGCTCTTCTGCACTACGACCGATGCAGCGCGCTGCAGCGCGTTCACGATCGCGGCGTTCTCTTCGAGGTCGTCCATCGGCAGCATCAGCAGGTGAACGCGCTCGCGAACCTCGGACGGCAGCGTCTCGCGATGGGCCCGCACCCGGTCGAGCACCAGCGCGCCCTCCGGGTCATCGGCGACGGCCTCGACGGCGGGTCCCGCGTAGACGAGGTGAACGTCGGTGCCCGGGGCGATGTGACGCACGAAGCCGTCGACGACGCCGAGCGGGTCCTTGAGCGCGTCCCAGCGCGAGACCTGGAGCACGAACGGCTCACCGACGCCGAGCGGGCGGGCGCGGTCGGCGTTGATCTTCGTCCGGACCTCGCCGGTCGTCCCGTCCATCCGGGTGAAGCGCGGCGGGGCGCCTCCGGGCTCAGCCGAGCAGACATCCGCGGCGCTGAGTATCGCGGCGACGGTCGCGTAGTCGAGCTCCTGGTTCTTCGGCGAGAACGGGTCGATCGACGGGCTGATGAATGCGCAACGCTCGGCGGGGATTCCTTCCCAAGCGTATGACGGCCGCGAGAACACGCAGATGTCGGCGGCGTTCACGTAGGGCATCAGGAAGTGCCACGCCGAGCGCGCCAGCTCGCCGGGCGCGTCGACGCCGATGTGAGCGCGCCAGATCACGGGTAAGCCGATCTCCTTGAGCGCTGGGATCAGGCCAGCGGTCTGGGGGTCGTGGAGGATCACCAGGTCGCTCGGCTTGACCCGGCTCGCGAGCGCCTCCGCGGCCGGTGCGATCGCGGCCTCGTAAGCGCCGCGCTCGTCGTCGCCGAGCGGCCCCGCATCGCCCGCCGTGCCGTGCAGCAGGTTGTGAATCCGCTTGGTCAGAGTGAAGAAGCCGTCGTGTCCACCGACGACGACCCAGCGCGCGTCAACACCCGCCCCGCGCGCGTAGGGCATGAGCGCCGCGAGCAGCTCGGCGACCCCGCCGCCGCGTGCCGTCGAGTTGACGTTCCAGACGGTGCGGCCGACGAGCAGCGGCTGCGCTGCGGACAGGTAACGGTGCATGCGCTCGGAGCCGGCGGGGCTGAGCACGCTGTCGAAGCGCTCCAGCGGCAGCTCGCGCATCGGCACCTCGGCCAGCGGCTCGCCGGTGCCCGGCGGCGCGCCCGTGGCGCTCATCGGCCCACCGTCTCACCGGCCACGCGGGCGGCCTCCTGCAGGTCGGCGATCGCGCGCTCGATGCCGGCGCCGATCACGTCCACGTCCGGCACCGCGTCGCGGTCGGCGTTTATTCCGAAGCACAGGGTTCCGTCGTAGGACACGATCGCGACGCCGACCGTGTGGTCGGTGGCGAGCGGGACCAGCGGCCAGACCATCTCCATCGGGGCGCCGAATGCGCTCAACGGCTGCTGGGGCCCGGGCACGTTGGTGATCGTGACGTTGAACAGGCGCTTGGCGAACAGCGATCGCGCGAGCACGTGATGCAGCACCGGCGGAGCGACGCCTGCGAGGCGGATCAGGCTGTCGGCGCCCAGCGGCAGCGACGAGTGCTTGACGGTGTCCGTCACCTCGTGGATCCGCTGATAGCGGGCGACCGGGTCCGGCTCGGCGAGCGGCAGGTCGATGAACAGTGATGTGATTCGGTTGCCGAGTGCATCGCCGTGCTCGTCGGCACCGCGGATGTTCATCGGGACCATCGCGCGCATCCCGCGATCGGGGATCGGCTCGTCGCGGGCGATCAGCAGATCGCGAAGACCCGTCGACACGGCGGCGAGCACGACGTCGTTGACCGTGCCGCCGAGGGCGCGCCTGATCGGCCGGATCTCGTCGAGTTCGACGGAGACCGCGCGGGCGCTGCGGCGCGGACCGAGCGGGTCGTTGAGGCTCGTCTCGGGCGCTCCCTGGATCTCGTCGCGAACAAGCAGCTCGGCGAGGCCGGCGGTCCGCTGGACGAGCTCGACCGGGTGGGTCGCGGCGTGAAGCGCCCCGTCCGCCAGATCGCCCAGCTGAGACGGGACCAGGCGCCGGGCGAACCCGAATCGCGAATGCACCTCTTCGTCGCCGGCGGTTGACTCCGCGAGCGCCTCGCCGACCTCGTCGAGCAGCAGGTGCGCGGCGTCGACGGCCCCGACGCCGTCGACCAGACAATGATGGGTCTTCGTAGCCAGCGCCCAGCGACCGCCCGCCATTCCGTCGACGACGATGACCTCCCACAGCGGCATGCTGCGGTCGAGCCGCAGCGAGAAGTAGTCGCCGGCCCACTCGAGCAGCTCGTCGAGCCCGCCCGGGCGGTGCAACGTCGCCTCACGCACGTGACGCGCGACGTCGAAGTGCTCGTCGTCGATCCAACGCTGCCAGCCGAGTCCGCCCGCCGTCGGGCCGGCGAGGCGCTGGCGATAGCGCGGGAGCGCGCCGAGCCGCGAGTCGAGGAACGAGCGGACCTCGTCCAGCGACGGCGTCGCTGCGCCGGGCCGCCTGCCGAAGACCATCAGCGCGCCGATGTGCATGTGGGCGGCGTTGTCCTCGTCCTCGAGTTCGAGGAAGGTCCCGTCGAGCGGTGTGAGGTGGTCCGCAGGTGCGTTCATCGACTCTCCATCGCGCGCTGTATCCGCCGCCAACGCTCGCATCGCCAAGCGGGTTCGGCATCCGTACCAGACGCGCGAACGGCTGCGGCAAACTGCGTAGTGCGGTCATCCTGGCACACGCGCGACCCGCTCCGCGGCGGCTCTTCGTAAGACTCCGTTCACCCAGATCGCGTTCCTCCGGGCGTAGCGTGGCGAACGTCCACAACACGACTCTGGAGGACCAGGATGTCCAGACGAAAGAGACTGACGTGCGCGGTCGCCGGCGTGATCGGCGCCGCGACGATGGCGGGAGCGCCCGCCGCCCACGCCGGGGGTCCCGACAGCTACGAGGTGACGATCACGAACCTCAGTCAGGGCCAGCCGTTCACGCCCGCGCTGCTCGCCACGCATCGCGGCAAGCACGCGATCTTCGACGTCGGCCGGCCGGCGAGCGCCGCCGTCCAGCAGATCGCCGAGAACGGCGACAACGGGCCTTTGTCCGCTGTCCTGGCGGCCGACAAGAAGGTGTCCGGCACCGCACAGGTGGCGTCGCCGATCGTCCCCGCGGGCCGCGCGGCGGCGACCGGGCTGCCCAGCGAGGTGACCACCACGATCACCGCCGCGCGAGGTGCGCACCGGCTCTCGTTCGCGATGATGCTGATCTGCACCAACGACGGCTTCACGGGGGTTGACGGCCTCAAGCTGCCCCGGCACATCGGTCAGAGCGTCACGACGATGACAGCCGGCTATGACGCGGGGACCGAGCGCAACACGCAGGCCTTCGCCGACATGGTGCCGCCGTGCAGGCCGCTGATCACCGGGGGCCCGATGGCCGGTACCGGCACGACCAACCCGGCGCTGGCCGAGGGCGGCGTCATCCGCCACCACCCCGGGATCCAGTCCGCTGTCGGCGACCTCGATCCGGCCGTGTTCGGCTGGTCTGACCCGGTCGCGCGCGTGCGCGTCACGCGCGTCGGCTGAGCCGGTCGCGACTCGCAGGCAGGGCTCGCCGGGGGGAGCGGGCCCTGCCGGAGTCGTCGGCGCGGGCGTTCCGCCGTCTCGTCTGGCAGATTGCGTCCATGACCACCAGCGCCGTCCGGGAACTCCGCGATCTCAGCAGCCTCTGGTGGCTGCTCGTCCTGTTCGGCGTCGTGACGCTGGGGGTCGGCATCTTCTTCGTCGTCTCGCCCGACGAGACGCTGAGCACCTTCACCGTGATCGCAGGCATCTTCCTGCTGGTCGACGGTGTGCTGGCGATCCTCGCGTCGATCATCGGCAAGGGCGAGGGCCGCGGCCTGCTCGCGCTGATCGGCGTCCTCAGCGTGATCGCGGGACTCGTCCTGATCAAGAAGCCGTTCGACACGCTCGTCGTGTTCGCCCTGATCATCGGCGTCTGGTTCGTCGTCGCGGGCATCGTCCGCTTCGTCACCGCGATCGCATCGCCCGAGGGGCGCGGCGGCAACATCCTCGTGTCGATCTTCGACCTGATCGCCGGCATCGTGATCCTGTCGTGGCCGGATCTCAGCCTCAAGACGCTCGCCGTCATCCTCGGGATCGTCCTGATCGTCCGCGGCATGATCTTCATCGCCGCCGGCTTCGAACTGCGCAAGCTCGCCGGCCAGTTGGACGGCGGATCGGGCGCGCAGGCTCCGGCCTGACGCGGCGACTCGCCGCCGCCGGACTCAAAGCCGTTCGCAGCGCCGCCCTCGCGGCTCCGCCCGACGCGGCCTCGGCGCCTGCACGCACGTTCCCGCTGTCATCGGCGACCCGGCCGCGATGACATAGTGTCGCTCACGGCCTCAACGCCTCCCCACCACGAGCCGACACATGTCAACCACACCCGCCGAGACGCCGCCGGACCGCGATCCCGGCGAGACCGCCGAGTGGCTGGAGGCGCTCGACGCGGTCGTGCGCAACGACGGCGACGATCGGGCGCGAGAACTGCTGGAGGCGCTCTTCGCCGACGCGCGCCGGCGCGGGCTTCATCCCGCTGAGGACCTCAGCACGCCGTACGTCAACACGATCGCCAGGGAGATGGAGGCGCCGATCCCCGGCGACCCGGACGTCGAGCACCGGCTGCGCTCGCTCGTGCGCTGGAACGCGATGGCGACGGTGCTGCGCGCCAACAAGGAGTCATCCGAGCTCGGCGGCCACATAGCGAGCTTCCAGTCGGCGGCGACGCTGTACGAGGTCGGGTTCAACCACTTCTGGCGCGCCCCGTCGGATGGGCACCGGGGCGACCTCGTGTACATCCAGGGCCACTCCTCACCCGGCGTCTACGCGCGCGCATACCTCGAGGGGCGGCTCAGCGAGGACGAGCTGGGCCTGTATCGCCAGGAGGTCGGAGGGGGTGGGCTCGCGTCGTACCCGCATCCGTGGCTGATGCCGGGCTTCTGGCAGTTCCCGACCGTGTCGATGGGGCTCGGCCCGCTGATGGCGATCTACCAGGCCCGCTTCATGAAGTACCTGACCGGCCGCGAGATCTCAGACACCTCCGACCGCAGGGTCTGGGCGTTCATGGGCGACGGCGAGATGGACGAGCCGGAGTCGATGGGAGCGATCGCACTGGCCGGCCGCGAGCGCCTCGACAACCTCATCTTCGTCATCAACTGCAACCTTCAGCGGCTCGACGGCCCGGTTCGCGGCAACGGCAAGATCATCCAGGAGCTCGAGACGAACTTCCACGGCGCAGGCTGGAACGTGATCAAGGTCGTCTGGGGTGGACGCTGGGACCCGCTGCTCGCGGCCGACACGGAGGGACGGCTCGTGAAGCGGATGGAGGAGGTGGTCGACGGCGACTACCAGACCTACAAGTCACGCGACGGCGCCTTCGTGCGCGAGCACTTCTTCGGTGCCGACCCCGAGCTGCTGCGCGATGGTCGAACACATGTCCGACGACGAGATCTGGCGGCTGGATCGAGGCGGCCACGACCCGCAGAAGGTCTACGCGGCCTATCGGGAGGCGGTCGAGTCACAGCGGTCAGCCGACCGTGATTCTCGCCAAGACGATCAAGGGCTACGGGATGGGCGACTCCGGCGAGGGCCGCAACATCACCCACCAGCAGAAGAAGATGCACGAGGGCTCGCTGTTCGCGTTCCGCGATCGCTTCGATCTCGACCTGACAGACGACGAGGTCCGCGACGTCTCCTTCCACAGGCCGGCCGACGACACGCCCGAGATGGCCTACCTGCGCGAGCGCCGGGCAGCGCTCGGCGGCAGCCTGCCGCAGCGGCTCACCGACGCGCCGCCGCTTGCGGTGCCGGACCTGTCGGCGTTCTCCACGCAGCTCGAGGGCACCGGCGAGCGCGAGATCTCGACGACGATGGCGTTCGTGCGGATCCTCTCGACGCTCCTGCGTGACAAGGAGCTGGGCCGCTTCGTCGTCCCGATCGTCCCCGACGAATCGCGCACCTTCGGGATGGAGGGCCTGTTCCGGCAACTCGGGATCTTCAGCCAGGTCGGGCAGCTGTACATGCCCGAGGACGTCGAGCAGCTGATGTCCTACCGCGAGGACAAGCACGGGCAGATCCTCCAGGAGGGGATCAACGAGCCGGGCGCGATGTCCTCCTGGATCGCCGCGGCGACGTCGTATGCCAACCACGGCGTCTCGATGGTCCCGTTCTACGTCTACTACTCGATGTTCGGGTTCCAGCGCGTGGGCGACCTGGCGTGGGCGGCCGGCGACAGCCGCGCGCGCGGCTTCCTGATCGGCGGCACGGCCGGTCGCACGACGCTCAACGGCGAGGGGCTCCAGCACGACGACGGACACAGCCACGTGCAGGCGTCGCTGATCCCCAACTGCGTCGCCTACGACCCGACCTACGCCTACGAGCTCGCCGTGATCATCCAGAACGGCCTGCGGCGGATGGTCGCCGAGCACGAGGACGTCTTCTTCTACCTCACGATCATGAACGAGAACTACCCGCAGCCGGCGATGCCGGAGGGCGCCGAGGAGGGGATCCTGCGCGGGATGCACCTGGTCGCGCAGGACGCGGATGCGCAGGTCCAGCTGCTCGGCTCCGGCACGATCCTGCGCGAGGTGCTCGCCGCAGCGGAGCTGCTGCGCGACGACTTCGGCGTCGGTGCCGACGTCTGGAGCGTCACCTCGTTCACCGAGCTGCGACGCGACGGGATGGCGTCCGACCGTCTCAACCGCCTGAGCCCGGGCGAGCCGCCCGTGCCCTCGTACGTCGAGCAGTCGCTCGGCGGGCGGACCGGCCCGGTCGTCGCGGCGACCGACTACATCCGCGCGCTGCCCGACGGGATCCGTCCCTGGGTTCGCGCGCCGTTCAGCGTGCTCGGCACCGACGGCTTCGGCCGCAGCGACTACCGCAGGGCGCTGCGCCGCTTCTTCGAGGTCGACCGTCATCACGTGGTGCTCGCGGCGTTGAGTGCGCTCGGCCGTGACGAGGATGCCGCCGCCGCGATCGCGCGGTACGAGATCGACGCGGGCGCCGAGGCTCCATGGCGCAGGTGAGGGAGGTCACCGTTCCCGACATCGGGGACTTCGAGGGAGTGCCCGTGATCGAGGTCCACGTCGCGGCGGGCGACAGCGTCGCCGCCGAGGACCCGCTCGTCACGCTCGAATCGGACAAGGCCACGATGGACGTGCCCTCGCCGCTGGCCGGCGTCGTCGCAGAGGTGCTGCTGAAGGTCGGCGACACGGCGTCCGAGGGAACGCCGGTCGCGCGGATCACCGAGGGTGAGGCGAGCGAGCCTGCGGCCGAGGCGGCGCCGGCTGCGGAACCGGGGTCGGCGGCCACGGCGAAGGCCGCCGCTGAGCCGGGACGCGCGTCCGCGCGGTCCGCTGCGCCGCAGGTGACGGCGCCCGGACGCGGCGACCAGCCCGTCTACGCGAGCCCGTCCGCGCGGCGGCTCGCGCGCGAGCTCGGCGTCGACCTGCTTCGGGTCGAGGGCAGCGGCCGCAAGGGGCGGATCGTCAATTGCCGACGTGCGGACGGCCGCCGAGCGCGGTCCCGCGCCCACCGCGGGCGCCGGCCTGGGCTTCGACCTGGCGCCGTGGCCGGTGGTCGACTTCGAGCGCTGGGGTGAGGTCGAGCGCGTGCCGCTCAGCCGCATCCGCAGACTGTCCGCGGGCGCGCTGGCACGCAACTGGGTCCGCATCCCGCACGTCACGCACAACGACGAGGCCGACGTGACCGAGTTGGAGGCGTTCCGCAAGCAGATGAACGCCGAGCAGAGCGACGTGAAGGTCACGATGGTCGCGCTGCTGCTGAAGGCGTGCGCGTCGACGCTCACCGCCTTCCCCGACTTCAACGCGTCGCTCGACGGCGACGAGCTCGTGCGCAAGCGCTACTACAACCTCGGCTTCGCGGCCGACACGCCGAACGGCCTGGTCGTGCCGGTCGTCAAGGATGTCGACCGCAAGGGGCTGCTGGAGCTGGCGGCGGACCTGACCGAGCTGTCCGCCAAGGCGCGAGCCGGAAAGCTCGGCCCAGCCGAGATGAGCGGCGGCACCTTCACGATCTCGAGCCTCGGCGGCATCGGCGGGACCTCGTTCACGCCGATCGTCAACGCGCCCGAGGTGGCGATCCTCGGCGTCGTGCGCTCGGCGATCAAGCCGGTCTGGGACGGCGGCGAGTTCGTCCCGCGGCTGATGCTGCCGCTCTCGCTCTCCTACGACCACCGCGTGATCGACGGCGCCGCGGCCGCCCGCTTCGTCGCGCACCTGGCCGGCGTGCTGGGCGACATGCGGCGGGTGCTGCTGTGAGCGCGCTCGAAGTCGTGGTTCCGGACATCGGCGACTACAGCGACGTGCCGGTCGTCGAGGTGCTCGTCGCATCGGGCGACGAGGTCGGGGCCGACGACCCGCTCGTCGTGCTGGAGTCCGACAAGGCGTCGATGGAGATCCCGGCGCCGCAGGCCGGCACCGTGCGCGAGCTGAAGGTCTCGGTCGGCGACAAGGTCTCGGAGGGCAGCGTCGTGGCCGTGCTCGACGTGGCCGCGCGGCGGCCGCGCCGCCTGCGGCCGGGGCGCAGGAGCAGCCGCAGGCCGCCGCGCCCGAGCGGCCGCCCGAGTCCGCGCCGGCGCACGCGCCCGTCGAGCGCGGCGACGAGCACGCGGGCGTGCTCGTGCTCGGCTCGGGCCCGGGCGGCTACGCCGCCGCCTTCCGCGCCGCGGATCTGGGGCTGGACGTGGTCCTCGTCGAACGGCACTCCACGCTCGGCGGCGTCTGCCTGAACGTCGGCTGCATCCCGTCGAAGGCGCTGCTGCACGTCGCCAAGGTGATCGCCGAGGCCGAGGCGATCAGCGACCACGGCGTCTCGTTCGGACCTCCGCAGATCGACCTCGACAGCCTGCGCGGCTGGAAGGAGGGCGTCGTCGCCAAGCTGACCGGCGGCCTCGCCGCGATGGCGAAGTCGCGCAAGGTTCGCGTCCTGCACGGCGAGGCTCGCTTCACGGGCCCGCACATGCTCGAGCTGGCCGGCGAGGACGGCGCCACGACCGTCTCGTTCGACCACGCGATCATCGCCGCCGGCTCACGCGCCGCGCAGCTCGCCGGGGTGCCGCACGAGGACCCGCGCGTGATGGACTCGACCGGGGCGCTCGACCTCGCCGACATCCCCGAGCGCCTGCTGGTGATCGGCGGCGGGATCATCGGGCTGGAGATGGCCACCGTCTACGACGCGCTCGGCTCTCGGGTAACGGTCGTCGAACTGGTCGATCAGCTGATCCCCGGCTGCGATATCGACCTCGTAAGGCCGCTGCACAAGCGGATCGCCGCTCGGTACGAGGCGATCCACCTGTCGACCAGCGTCGAGACCGTCGAGGCGCGCGACGACGGCCTTCACGTCACGTTCTCCGGTGACGTCGAGGCCGCGGTCTTCGATCGCGTGCTCGTCGCCGTCGGGCGCGCCCCCAACGGCGGCGCGCTGGGGCTCGACACGCGCGGGCGTCGCCGTCGACGACCGGGCTTCATCGCCGTCGACGATCAGCTGCGCACCAACGTCGCCCACGTCTTCGCGATCGGCGACGTCGCGCGTCCGCCGATGCTCGCGCACAAGGCCACCCACGAGGGCCACGTCGCCGCCGAGGTGATCGCCGGTCAGCCGGCGTCCTACGACGTGCGCGCGATGCCGTCGGTCGCCTACACCGAGCCGGAGGTCGCGTGGGTCGGCCTGACCGAGAACGAGGCGCAAGGCAGCGCGGCGTGGCCTTCGAGAAGGCTGTCTTCCCGTGGTCGGCCTCGGGGCGCGCGCTGGCGATCGGACAGCGCATCCGGCCTGACGAAGCTGCTCTTCGACCCCGCGACCAGGCGAGTGCTCGGCGCGGGCATGGTCGGGTCCTCTGCCGGCGACCTCGCGGCGGAGGTCGGGCTTGCGATCGAGATGGGCGCCGACGTCGGCGACATCGCGCTCACCGTGCACGCGCACCCGACGCTCAGCGAGACGGTCGGGCTGGCCGCCGAGCTGGCCGACGGCACGATCACGGACCTCCCGAACCCGGCCGCTCGGCGCCGGAGCCCGGGCTGATCGCCGGCTCCGTGCACAAGGAGCGGCTCGCCGCCGCGCAGGAGATCGCCGCGGAGGCCGGAGCGCAGGCGCTCGAGGCCTTCCGGTCGGGCGTCGGCGCGGTGCGCAAGAAGGGCGGCCAGCACGATCTCGTCACCGAGACCGACGAGCGCATCGAGCGCCTCGTCGCTGTCAGGCTCGCCGAGCGTTTCCCACAGGACGGCTTCCTGGGGGAGGAGGGCACGAGCGACCGGCCTTCCGCCAGTGGCCTGACCTGGGCGGTCGATCCGGTCGACGGCACCTGGAACTTCGCAAGCGCTCTGCCGCACTGGTGCGTCGTGCTCGCCTGCGCGGACGCCGACGGTCCGGTGGTCGGCGTGACGGCCGACCCGCCGCGCGGCGAGACGTGGAGCGCGGCGCGCGGCGGCGGCCTGCTGCTCGGCGGCGAGCCCGCGCCGCCGCGGCCCGGCGGCGAGCCGGCTGACGCGACCTGGGCCGCGGCGCTGGGTCCCGGCTTCGTGGATCCGCGCTGGGTGCGCCTGCGCGGGAACATCGGCCCGATCCGCATCACCGGAAGCCTCGGCCTCGACCTCGCATGGACCGCGGCAGGGCGCTTCGGAGCACTGGCCTACACCTGCAGTCTGCACCCCTGGGACGTCTGGGCCGGCGAGCTGATGGCGCGCGAACGGGGCCTCGACGTCAGCAAGGAGCCCGAGCGCCGCATCCTGCTGGTCACGCCGCCGGGCTGGGCCCGGGATCTTGGAATCGAGGCGAGCCAGAACGAGCCACCGATGTAGGTTTGTCACGCATAGCGGAACAAACTTCCATCGCTCGTCACGTAGAGGCAATATGACGAGCATCAGAGTTTCGCTGTCCGCTGGCGGTTAGGCTGTTGGCCACAGTGACCACGCGTACCGCCAGGAATGGTCCCGGCAGCCGCGACAGGATGATCATCAGCGCTGCTCTGATTCTTCGGGAGAAAGGCCTGACGGGCACGAGCTTCGGCGACGTCATTCAGCACAGCGGCGCGCCGCGCGGCTCGATCTACCACCATTTCCCGGGCGGCAAGACGCAGCTTGTCGAGGAGGCCGTCCGCTACGCGGGCGACTACATCGCCGGCACGATCGACCGGGCCGCGCGGGACGGCGACCCCGTCGCGGCGCTGAAGGCGTTCACCGCGGCGTGGAAGACCGTCCTCGAAGCGAGCGACTACCGCGCCGGCTGTCCCGTCGTCGCCGTCGCCGTGGAGGCGCACGACGAGGATTCCGGGCTCACGGATGCCGCCTGCGACGCCTTCGCATCGTGGCGCTCATCGCTCGCGCGGCTGCTGCGCTCCCGCGGTGTGCCGGAGGCCAGGTCGCGGCGCCTGGCGACCACGACGGTCGCCGCGATCGAGGGAGCAGTTGTGATCTGCCGCACGAGCCGCTCCCTCCAGCCGCTGGCCGACGTCGGCCGCGAGATGGAGGACATGATCGAGCACGCGCTGACGGATGGTCCCGCGGACTCCCCGGCGCGCTGACCGGCGGCTCGCCGGGCGCGCGTGAACCACAGCCGTCGGCCATGCGCGCTAGCGTCGACTCCATGGTCACCACTCTCACCGTCCTGAAGAGCATCCATGTCCTCGCGGCCGTGTTCTGGGTCGGTGGGGGCTTCCTGATGAACGTCGGGATGACCCTGGCGGCCCGCGCCCAGGATCCGCCGCGCATGCTCGCGATGATGAAGCTGGCCGATTTCGTGGGCTTGCGGGTGTTCATTCCATTGGCCGCGATCGTTCTCGGCACCGGGATCTGGATGACCGCCAAGTACTTCGACTTCGGTGACCTCTGGATCTCGCTGAGCATGCTGGGTGTCGTCGTCGTGACCCTGAACATCCTGCTCTACATGGCGCCGAAGACGCACGCGGCGGTGAACGCGATCGAGTCCGGCGCGCCGCCGCCGCCCAAGCCGAGCAAGGTCCCGATCGTGGGGCGCTTCAACCTGCTGGTCGTCAGCGCGATCGTCGTACTGATGGTGATCCAGCCGACCTGAAGGGCCGCAGGACGACAGTGATTGGGTGGGGCCCTTGAGGATCAGCGCGCCGGCGATCAGCGCGTGCCGCGCAGCGCGTATGCGGATGAGAGGACTCGAACCTCCACGTCCCGAAAGGACACAGGCACCTGAAGCCTGCGCGTCTACCAATTCCGCCACATCCGCAAGCGATGCGGCGGGCGACGATAGCAGCAGACAGGCACTTCGGAGCCGGGGTGCCTTGCTATCTTCTGGCGCCCCTCGCCGCCATCGTCTAGGGGACTAGGACGCCGCCCTCTCACGGCGGAAACCGGGGTTCGAATCCCCGTGGCGGTACTGCGAGAAGCCCCCGTGTTCATCGGGGGTTTCGTTGTTCTGGGGGTCGTGAATGACCGATTGAGTACCGAAGTAGCTGACACCGCCCAGCGCGATCAACACGCCGACCGTCGACATGACGTTCGCGTAGGTCAGGCGACAGCGAATCCAGCGGAGCATCTTGCCCTCCTCCAAGTAGGTCAGACGACCGTGCCCGAGACGAAGGGGAGTGCTGGAACGTCGGGTAAAGCGCGGGTGGCTACGCTGGATGTGTCCATCAAGAGCGACGCACGGGACCCGGCCCGCGTCGCAGCAACCGGCCGCTCGCGGCGTCGGTGCTCCCGCCGGGAACGATGGAGGCGATGATCGTGACCAACACGTTCACGACGCTGCGGGCTGCGCTGGGCCGCAAGCGCGACACGAGCACTGGACCCGATGCGGTGACGACCACAGCTGGCCGAGGACTTCCTCGTCGAGGTCAGCGTGCCGCCCGAGGACGTTCTACAACCCCCGCCGACGCCACTCGACGCTCGGCTACCTCTCACCCGTGCAGTTCGAGATGATCTCAACCACCATCAAGAAGGAATCACCTAACTACCCGTGTCCGTCGAACCGGGGGCACTCCACTCCAGGTGCTGCAACAACTTGGGGTTAGTCCGCGCTAGAGCTTCGGTTTGCCGCCCCGCAGCTTCCCGCGGCAGGTCCGGTACTTGCGCGTCCCCTTGATCGTGCGGCCTGTCGTCGTCAGCGCCGTGATCCTGACCGTGAAGCGGCCCTTGGACAATCCGCGGAGGTCGACGATCGTGCCCCACGGGGGCCGTCTGAGGACTCGCGTCCGGCCTCGCATCTTCACCGTGACGCCGACGATCACCGGCCAGTAGCGCTTGCGCAGCCGGATGCGGAAGTAACGGCGGCTGACGCAGCGGCGGTTCGACGGCGCGTCGAGTGCGCCGTTCGGCCCGAACGCAGTCGAGGGAGCGGTTGCCGGAGCAGGCGGCGGCCCGGCTACGCCACGGGGCGAGAACGTGGTGTAGTGCGAGTAGGTCGCCCTGCCGCCGGGAGCGACCGAGTAGTTCCAGCTGATCCCGGCGCCGTTGTCGATCGCCTCGGTTGCACGGGTCGTGTTGGGGAACGGCTGCTTGGTGGCGATGTGGGCCCAGACGTCGGCGTAGCGGCCCTCCATGTACTGGTTGCCGCCGGTGATCGGGTACCACTGCTCGATTCGTCCGGCTGGCGTGTTGTTGGCGTTGATCGAGCAGCCGACCGCCTTGGCGGCCTCGTCGAGGAAGCCGAACCCGGTGTCGGACTCCTGGAGGTAGCAGTCGCCGGCTCGGTACAGGACGCCTGCCGCCGTCGCCGAGCCATTGTTCAGGATCGTCACGTCACTGCGGTAGGACTCTTGGCCGGTGACGTACGTGTCGATCTGACTCAGTCGCACGCCTGTCGCCGCGGCGTCCACCACCGTCGTGACCTTGAATGGGCTGGCGTTCGTGCCCTGCCCGCTGACCGCCGACTGGCTGACGGGGGTGAGCGGGGTGAAGACGCCGAGGCTCCCGCTGGCCGTCGACCCGTGCTGGGTGAGGTTGGGTGCGAACAGCGCTCCGGCGACCGTCAGGAAGGTTCCGCAGTCACCGGGCTTGGTGGAGGACGGGAACAACTCGAGCCGCGTGTCACCCGAGTAAGCGACCTGGCAGCCGAGCTCGTTGCCGAGAGTCACGCTCGTCAACGGACCGACGGACGTGATCTCCACGAGCGGTACGACTGCGCCAGCCGCTGAGGCCATTCCCCCGAGCGCGATCAGCGTCACCACTGAACCGCATGCCGCTCCAATACGTCCCATCAGCAACCTTGCGGCGACGATACACCACGGTCGGCGTGCCGCGGGACTTCATTCTTGAGTCCGCTCAACACCCGGACACGGCCTTGGTGCCCGCGGCCAAGCAGCGGGGGTACTCAGAGCGCTGCGCATTTCTCGACGCGCCCCCGCCCCTGGCGAGGTGGCTACCCGCGGGTACGGCGCGGCGGTGCGTATGGCTGCGGTGCGAGCAGCACCGACACTTTTGTCTGAGGCTTCGGGAAGGTCGTCATCTGCGGCGCGAGAGTGTAGGAGGTCGGCTGCGGCGTCTAGTCGGTTCGTCCGTTCGCGCGACCCTCGGTATGGGTGATCTACCGTCGTGCAACCCCGCAACGAAGTCGGCAGCGACCCGACCGCTGCCTTTGAGCTCCGCTCGAGGCTTGGTCTACTCGCCGAGCAGGATCGCGCCGAGATTGTTGTTCTGACCGACTGCCGAGCCGATGGGATCTCCCGTCGGGCAGTCCCTGCCCACGGTGAGGATGTGCGCGCCCGCCGGGACAGCGGTCGCAGTCACGCCGAAGACGCTCACAGGTCTGGCGGGAACACCTACGGGGAACTCACGGAGCGTATCCGGGACCGGGATTCCATCGACATACAGGCCGAGGGTGGAAATGCCGCTCGTGCACGACGCCTGGAAGGCGTCGGTGGTGAACATCACCAGCAGGCGGCCCGAGGTGGGTGTCGTGATCGTGGTCGGATCCGGCTCAACGAGGACCGTATCCGGGTTGCCGGCGGGGTTCTCGCGGTCCTCGACCTCGGCGTACGTCGGCCCCGGCGGCCCGGTGTCCCCCTTCACGCCTGCGTCGCCCTTCGGGCCGGATTCCCCGATCGGTCCCTGGGGCCCTCGCGCGCCCTGTGCCCCCTGCACCGAGCCCCTTAGGTCTTTCGCAGTCAGCGACCCGTCCTTGACGTCGGCCCCGGTCAGCGAGCCGTTCTTCACATCGCCGCCCCTGAGCGTGCCGTTCCTCACATCCCATCCGCCCAGCGAATCGTTCCTGACCTTCGCCCCGCTCACCGCGTTCTTCTTGATCTGCGCTCCACCGACGCTGTTCTTCGGAAGCTTCACCGCCGCGTAGCTCGCGCCGCCCAGCGCGACGAACAAGGCCATGCTCGCCACGACGTTGGAGTAGGTCAGGCGGCTTCTGATCCTGCGGAGCATCGGGTCCTCCTCGCGGTTGCGTCCGGCGACGGTATCCGAGAGGAAGGGGTCACCGGCACGCCGTTCCTGTGAATCGAGGAGTCCGGGGCAGGCCGCGGGCACGCGCTCTCCGTCGGTCATCGGCTTGCGAACCCTGGGCCGTTCGCGCGGCCGCGGGCAGAACCTCGGCAGAGGCCTGCGCGCCCGCGGCGCAGTTGCCGTTGCGACCCACCGGCGCTACGTTCGGCCGATGCCCGCACATCGCGTGCTGTCGCTGTTCGACGCGCCCACAATCGAGTCGATCGAGGGGCTTCAGTGGCTCCCTGTCCGCCGGGTGCTCGACGTAGGAGCATTCGGCGTGAACGCTTTCCGCGCCGCCCGAAGAGGTGACCTCTTGATCGAGGAGCACGAGGAGTCTCCCGGTCAGGAGGAGCTCTACGTCGTCGTGCGCGGCGGCGCGACGTTCACGATCGCTGGCGAGCGACAGGAGGCGCCGTGCGGAACGGCCGTCTTCGTTCCCGATCCCGCGGTCGTTCGCAGCGCTGTGGCAGCCGCTGACGACACAGTTGTCCTCGCCGTCGGCGGCTGGCGCGAGCGGGCGTACCACCCGCTGCCCTGGGAGCCGCTCTATCTCGCCTTGCCGCAGATGCGCAGCGGCGACTGGGCCGAGGCGGCCGCGACGATTGAGCGCGAGGCGGGTCTGCAGATCGACAGCGCGCCGGTTCGCTACCGGCTCGCGTGCCTACGTGCCCGCGCGGGCGACGCCACCGCCGCGATCGACGACCTGCGCCGGGCGATCGAGATCAACCCGGCCCTGGCCGAGCGCGCCCGCGGGGACACGGCTCTCGAGTCGCTCCGCGACCACGACGGCTGGCCTGCCTGACCGCGCTCAGCCGAGCAGGATCTGCCCGATCAGGAACACGTTCAGGGCGATGATCAGCGCGGCGACGACCCACGATACGAGCGTGGTGCCGCGCTGGTTCACGAGCGTTCCCATGACGTCGCGGCGCCGCGACAGGATGATCAGCGGGACGAGCGCGAACGGGATGCCGAACGACAGCACGACCTGGCTGAGCACCAGCGCGTCCGTCGGGTTGACGCCGATCGCGAGCACGATCAGCGCGGGTGCCATCGTGATCAGCCGCCGCAGTGTCAGCGGGATCTGGCGCCCGATGAAGCCCTGCATCACCACCTGCCCGGCGTACGTGCCGACGCTCGATGACGCGAGCCCGGAGGCGAGCAGCGCCAGTGCGAAGGCGATCGCCGCCTCGCCGCCGACAAGGTCCTGGAACCCGGCATGGGCGCCTTCGATCGTGTCGAGTCCTTGGAGCGGCGAGTCGAAGAACAGCGAGGCGGCGATCACCAGCATCGACATGTTCACGAGGCCGGCGATCCCCATCGCGATCGTCACGTCGAGGCGCTGGAAGCGCAGCAGGGCGCGCTTCTCCTCGTCGTCGCGCGGGCGGATGCGGTCCTGAGTGAGCGCTGAGTGCAGGTAGATGACGTGCGGCATCACGGTCGCGCCGAGGATGCCCGCGGCGAGCAGCAGGCTGTCGGCACCGTCGAACGACGGCACGAAGCCGCCGGCCGCCTCGCCTGCGCCGAACCCGATGCGCAGCGTGTCGTAGAGGAAGCCGAGCAGGATGACGCCGAGGAAGCACGCGATCGCCACCTCGAAGCGCCGGTAGCCGCGCCTCTGCAGCGCCGAGCACCCCGAACGAGACGACCGCGGTGATCAGCCCGGCCGGGAACAGCGGAATCCCGAACAGCAGATTGAGCGCGATCGCCGCGCCGACGAACTCGGCCAGGTCGGTCGCCATCGCGACGACCTCCGCCTGCACCCACAGCCCCCGGGTGACGCGCCGCGGGAAGTGCTCGCGGCAGAGCTCGGGCAGGTTGCGGCCGGTCGCGATGCCGATCTTGCCCGACAGGTTCTGGATCAGCATCGCCATCAGGTTCGCCGCGAGCAGGACCCACAGCAGCATGTAGCCGTACGTGGCGCCGCCCGCGATGTTCGTCGCGAAGTTGCCCGGGTCGACGTACGCGACGCAGGCGACGAAAGCGGGCCCGAGAACAGCGACGGTCGTGCGCCAGCGGCCCCGGGCGCGGATCCGCTCGAGGTCGCTCGGTGTCCCGTGCGACGCCGTCTCCGGGTCAAGGCCCGGAGGGAGGACAGGTGCCGCGCCGGAAGGCCCGTCGGCGGCGGGCTCACGCAGGGCTGCCATCAGACGGTGTGACAGGTCGGCACAAGACAAGATTATGGCATGTCTAACATCTGTCCGCGCCGCAATTCGCCGACCGCACCGGCGGTCCGGCAGGCTGCCGGCGAGGATCCGCCGCCGCCAGGGCGCGGCGTCAGATCAGCGGCGGCGCAAGCGCTTCCTGCTCTTGCTCTTGCGCTTGACGGTCACGCTGCGCCGGAACTGCCGCGACTGCCAGAGCCCCGAGCTCGCGGTCGAGAACTGGATCAGGTACCTGTGGCGGCCCGGCGTGTCCTTGACGTTGATCGTGAACCGGCCCTTGGAGTTCAGCTTCTTCCCCGGAACGGTCAGGCTGACGGTAGCGCCTGCGGCCCAGTTCGCGGTAGAGAACGACGGTCGCTCGGCTGCTGGAGTAGACGAGCGCCGAGCGCGGACCGGCGACCCCCTTGAGGCGTAGGCGACCGGGCTTCAGGCTGCGCAGTGAGTACTTGAACCTCGGCTTGCCGGCGGTCGGGACGACCCGGGCGCTCGACGCCGTCGTGGTCGCGCCCGCGGCGTCGGTCGCGGTGACGGTGCAGGCGATCGGCCGGCTCACGACGTTGGCCGGGATCCGGACGCTCTTCCCGCTTGCCCATTGGGCGGTGCCGCGGCCGCCGTAGTCCCACGAGTAGTCGAGCGACGCCGCTCCCGACCAGGAGCCCTCGTTGCAGGTCAGCTTCGAGTCGTAGGCGGCGGTACCAGAGATCGTGGGCGGCGCCGTGTTGCTCGGAGCCGCGATCGCGACGACCGCCGTGGAGAGCAGCGCGAGCAGTGAGATCGGGACGAGCCGTGCAGCGATCTGAGACATGCCTCCGACCGTATAGGACGTCGTGACCGCGCTGCACCGGGCCGTGCCGCGGCGAAGGCCCCCGCCTGCGCAGGGCCCCTCCCGCAGCTCACGAGGGTCGTGTCAGGACGCGGCGCGAACGCCGGTGTCGCACTTCTTGGCCGTGCTCGTGCGCATGTTGTCGAGGAACACGGCCGAGTCGTAGATCCGGTCGCCCTGATCGAAGATCGACAGGTACAGACGGCGGTTGCCCGGCTGGACCGAAGCCGAGGCGCGCAGCTTGCGGGTCGCTCCGTCGTAGGTCGTCCCCTTCGCGCGGAACGCCGTCATCCCGGTGACGCCGGTCTTGTTGACGCGGATCGGCGATCCCTTGGTGTCGGTCGCGAAGTTGCGCGGCGAGGTCACGGTCGGGTCGACCTTGCTCGAGGCGTCCCAAGTCGAGATGCCGATCTCTGCGATGAACGCGTCGTTGAAGACCTCGCCGACGAACTCGGGGAACTCCTCGGTGAGGAAGCGGAAGTCGAAGCTCAGGCAGTTGGCGCCCTTCGGCACGCGCAGGTCGACGCGCATGATCACGACGTCGCGCGCACCGCGGATCGCCGGGCCGCGCGACTCGACGCCGGAGTCGCCGACGTCGTTGGGATCGTCGGCCAGCCGGGCGTTGCCGGTGGTCAGGATCGCGAAGCTCTTGCCGTCGGTCGGGAACCCGGCCAGCTTCGTCGTCGAAACGGCAGCCGGCTGCGCGCTCGGCGGCAGCGCGGAGAAGACCGCCTTGCGCACGAGTCCCGGGTCCTTCGCCATCGCCCGCGCGACGGGCGTCGCCGAGGGATCGGTCGGGTACCCGGTGATCTTCCCCTGCACAGCGACGGCGCCGGTCGCCAGCGCTGCCGCCGCGCCGATCACCGCGGCTGCCGCCACTCTCGCTCTACGACCCCACATGTGTCCTCCGATGATCAGATTCCCCGGCGCCGGACCGGCCCCGGGCGCACTCAATCCCAGGGTCGTGGTCGCCGATAGCGGAGCGACGATCCCAGAGCGTCCGGACGCTGTCAAACACGAGTGCGCGCGGCTCAAACGGCGGCTGGAATGCTGAAACGCACCCTTGTGCCCACCGAGGCATCCTCGAGCCAGATCCGTCCGCCGTGGGCTTCAACGATCGCGCGGGCGATCGCAAGGCCGAGGCCGGCTCCGTCGCTCGCTCGCGCGTCATCGCCGCGCGTGAACGTCTCGAAGACGCGCTCACGGTCGGCGAGCGGGATGCCCGGCCCGTCGTCGGCGACCTCGATCTCCACGTCGTCGCCTGCGCGCTGCGCGCGCACGACGACACTCCCGTCAGCGGGCGTGTGGCGGACGGCGTTCTGGATCAGGTTGAAGAGAACGCGCTGGAGCTGCTCGGGGTTCGCGCGCGCCGAGCGCACACGATCGTCCAGCTCGGCACGCACGCTGACCGCGCTCGCCCGGGCCTGCGGGCGCATCGCCTCGACCGTCTCGCCGACCAGCTCGCCGAGGTCGACGTGCTCGACGCTCCAGCGGATGTCGCCGGCTTCGAGTCGCGACAGCTCGAAGAGGTCGTCGATCAGCGCCCCGAGCTGGCGCACCTGTGTTCCGACTCGCGACAGGTCTCCGGGCGGCATCACGCCGTCCTCGATCGCCTCCGTCAGCAGGCGCAGGTTGGTGACCGGTGTGCGAAGGTCGTGCGAGACGGCCGCCACGAGCTCACGTCGCGCACGTTCCTCCGCGGACAGCTGGGCCTCCATCGCGTGCGCAGAGGCGGCCAGGTCGGCCAGTTCGTCGCGGCCGTGCGTCGCGAAGCGCACATCGCGCGCGCCCTCGCCCACGGCGCGCAGGCCTGAGCGCAGCGTCTCGACGTCGAGCAGCACGCCGCGCGCGAGCATCGCGCTCGCCCACCAGCCCAGGGCTCCGGCGTAGACGGCGAGGATCGCGGTGAAGAAGGCGTCGTGCTTGCTGACGAACATCGCCATCACGAAGACGCCGGTGGCAACGAGCAGCGCGGCGACGGCGACGCCCGCAGCGGCCGCGAACTGAACGCGCAGGCCGCCCAGAAGCGCGCGCCGCGTCCCGAGCAGGCCGGTCAGCAGCGTCGTCGCGACGCCGATCGGAGCGAGCACGAGGAACGTCTGCCAGGCGGCGCTGCCGCCATACACGAGGCCCGCGAGCGCGCCCGTCGCCGCGGCGAGCATGAGCGCCAGCAACGTCGACCAGCCGGGAGCAAGCAGCCTGTTCACGGCACGAACCTGTATCCGACGCCCCATACGGTCTCGATGAACCGCGGGTCCGCAGGATCACGCTCCAGCTTCGCGCGGAGCCTGCGCACGTGGACGGTCACTGTCGAGGTGTCCGTGTAGAACGAGTACTGCCAGACCTGGTCCATCAGCTCGTTGCGCGTGAACGCGCGTCCCGGGTGACGGGCGAGGAAGAGCAGCAGGTCCAGCTCACGCTGCGTGAGCGCGAGCTCCCCGCCGGCGAGCGTCGCCCGTCGTGCGGCGGGATCGATCACGAGCTCGCCGAACTCCAGCGGCGGCTGCGCATCCGGGGTGGTGTCGACGCGTCGCAGCACGGCGTCGACGCGGGCCACCAGCTCGGCCGGAGAGAACGGCTTGACGACGTAGTCGTCAGCACCGAGGTTGAGGCCGATCACGCGGTCGGACTCCTCACCGCGGGCCGTCAGCAGGATCACCGCCACGCGCTCACGCGAGACCACGTCGTCGCGTATGCGCCTCATCACCTCGAGCCCGTCGATGCCCGGCAGCATCAGGTCGAGGACGACCAGATCCGGGCGCTCCTGTGCGACGGCCGCCAGAGCGGCGGGGCCGTCGCCGGCGATGCTGGCGCGGTAGCCGGCGCGCTCCAGATAGCGTGCGACGACCTCGGCGATCGTCGGCTCGTCGTCGACGACCAGTACGGCGCCGCGTCTGTGGCCGTTGGTGGTCACCGGCCGATGATCCCAGCGCAGGGTTTCGCGCGCGAGGGTCCGGCGCAATGTTCACCACCTGTTCATGTGGGGCAGCAGCCCGTCGGACGTTTCGCAGGACATAGGCTTCGCCGCATGGATGCCGCATACACGGCCTCGGCGACGTCGAGGGGCGGCCGCGCCGGTCACGTTCACACCGACAGCGGCTTCATCGATCAGGACGTGATGGTCCCCGCGGAGCTGGGCGGGCCCGGTGGGGCGACCAATCCCGAGGAGCTGTTCGCCGCCGGCTACGCGTCGTGCTTCATGAGCGCGCTGGTGCTGCTCGCCGCCAAGCGCGAGATCGACACCTCGCAGGCGACGGTCACCGCGAACGTCGGCGTCGTGCTCGACAAGGGTTTCGATCTCACCGTCGAGATGGTCGTGCGCCTGCCCGGCGCCGAGCGCGAGATGGCCGAGAAGCTCGTGTCCCGCGCCCATGACATCTGCCCGTACTCGCGCGCGACGCGGGGCAACATCCCGGTCGAGCTGACGATCGCCGAGCCCGTCGCCGCCTGACGCCGGTTGTGCGCGATCCGCGTGAAGGAGTTCGCGCGTCGGCGACGAAGATGCCGGCACGGTGCGCTTGGAAGCGCATCGGCCGATCCCCCTGATTCACCCCGACGCCCATCGGGCCAGGCATCAACCGCGTTCTCCCCCTCCTCGCGGCCTGGTCAGGTGGGCGTCACCCTTTCCGCTCTGAGGTCTCCTCCTGCGAGGCGCCGGGCTGCCACAGCGGTTCGTCGCCCGCATTGGCTCCGCGGCTCAGGATGAAGAGCAGATCCGAGAGGCGGTTGAGGTAGCGCAGGACCTCGGGGTTCGCGCCCTCCACGAGCAGTGCCCGCCGCTCAGCGCGCCGGCAGACCGTGCGGCAGACGTGCAGATGCGCGGCGGCGGCCGTGCCGCCGGGCAGGACGAACGACTCGCAGCGGCTCGAGCGACTCGTTGACCTCGTCGCAGCGCTGCTCGAGCCACGTCACCTGCTCCGCACGCACGCGCAACCGCGACCGCGCGTTGTCCGGCGACTCCGGGACCGAGAGGTCGGCGCCGAGGTCGAAGAGGTCGTTCTGGATGCGCTTCAGCCAACCGGCGTACGAGGCCGGCAGCCCGGTTGCGGCGAGCGCGACGCCGATCTGAGCTGTTCAGCTCGTCGACGTCGCCGTAGGCCTCGATCCTCGGGTGCGTCTTGGGAACGCGGCTCATGTCGCCGAGGTGCGTCTCGCCGCGGTCGCCGAGCCTGGTGTAGATCCGCGTCAGGTTTACGGTCACAACGGCGAGCGTACCCGCCGGATATGCTTGCCGCGTTAAGGGTCGGTGGCCAAGGGAAGCCGGTGTGAGACCGGCGCGGACCCGCCACTGTGACCGGGCGCAGACCCGCCGCACGCCGCAAGGCAGCCACTGGAGCGCATCGCGTTCCGGGAAGGCGCGTCAGGGGAGTCCGGAAGCCAGGAGACCTGCCTCCGGCCGAGCATCCATACGCCCTCGCGGAAAGGGGTGGCTTCACGTGCCGATCCGAACTCCCGGTCTCCTCATAGGAGGCCTGCTCGCAATCGTGTTGACGGTGCCCGCCGGTGCCCTGGCCGGACCGGCCGTGTCGGTTCGCGTCGAGGGTCTGAGCAAGACGCTCGTCGACGCGAAGGTGACGCTCCCCGACGCGCCGACCGGAGCCAGCCAGGCGGCGTGCGGCTCGCCGTCGCCGTCCGCGGCCTTCGAGGCGCTCGACGCCGCCACCGGCGGCGACTGGAGCCGCAGCGCGTTCTTCGACACGATCCTCGGCGAGAAGCACGACTTCAGCGCGATGGACTACTGGGCGGTCTGGATCGGGCGGGGCGGGGGCTTCCTGTACGGAAGCGGCGTCTGCGACGACGTCTTGCAGGCGGGAGACGAGCTGCTGGCGATCGTCGACGTCTTCACGAGCGACTCGACGGTGTTCCCGCTCGCGCTGCGCGCGCCGGCGACGGTCAGGCCGGGGGAGGCCTTCACCGTCCGCGTCGACGAGTACCGGCCTGACAACGGCACTCCCGGCAACCGGCGTGGCGGGCCCGGCCGACGGCATCGAGGTAGCCGGCGGCGGCAGTTCGGCGACGACTTCGGCCGGCGCGGCCTCACTGACGCTGACGCAGCGCGGGCCGACGACGCTGAGCGCGGCCGGCCCGGGAACACGCGCGCGCCCGGTGAGCGTCTGCGTCACCGACGGAGGCGACGGTCACTGCGGAACGCCGATCTGCCTGACCGGCGGTCCAGCCGGGTATTGCGACGCCACTCCGCCGCCCGGGCCGTCGCCTGCGCCGGTGGCGCCCGGATCCGGTCCGGCGGCGGCGCCGGATCGCAGTCCCGCGCTGGGCCGCATCGCGGCGATCAGGCCGCAGCAGCGCTTCGCCCGGGGCAAGGGGCCGCGGCTGCTTCGCGGCACGGTCGCCGCCGATCCCTCAGGGATCAGGGAGGTTCGCCTGAGGCTGACCCGTCTCGTCCGCGTGGCGGCTCCCGGACGCGTCCGCGTTCGCGGCAAGATCCGCAGCCGCCTTCGCAGGCGCTGCTCGCGCCTGGACTTCGTGAGTGAGCGCTGGAGGACGATGACGCGCTGCGGAGCGGCCCGCGCGAAGTTCCACTCGATCGGCAGCCGGGCGAGCTGGAGCTACCTGTTGCCGTCACGCCTGCCGAGGGGCCGCTACGTACTCGACACCCAGACGCTCGACGGTGCCGGAAACGTCACCCGCGGAGACACGCGCGGCAAGCCCGGGGATCCGCGCAACCGCGTCGTCTTCCACGTGGGCTGAGATGGTCGCCGCCGCTCACCTGCGCCTGACCGCCGCGACGCTCGCGGCGCTGCTCGCTGCGCTCGTGCTGGGCGGCTGCGGCGCGGGCGCGGCAAGCGACGAGAGCGTCACGCTCACGGTCACGCGCGACTTCGGCCGCACCAAGCTGGCCGAGAAGCGGCTCGCAGGCGTTGCGCAGTCCGAGACGGTCATGCGCCTGCTCCAGCGCAACGCCCGCGTCGAGACCCGTTACGGCGGCGGCTTCGTGAAATGCATCGACTCGCTCTGCGCGGATGGGGGGCGCAGCGTCGACTGGCTCTACTTCGTGAACGGCAGCGAGGCGCCGAAGGGCGCGGCCGCGACGCGCGTGCGCGGCGGCGATCGCGTCTGGTGGGATCGCCGCGACTGGTCAGAGACCCAGCGCATTCCGGCCGTCGTCGGTTCCTTCCCCGAGCCGTTCGTGCACGGTCCGGGGACGCCCAAGCGGCTGCCGGTGCGCGTCGAATGCGTCGACCTGGACTCCGCCCCGTGCAAGGCGGTGGTCGGCGCGCTCGTCGCCTTCGACGTGCCGGCGTCCAAGGGCACGCTGCGACGCTCGATCACGTCCGAGACGCTGCGCGTGCTCGTGGGCCCGTGGGCCGCGCTGCGCGACGACAACGCTCTGGCTCTGCTCGAAAGTGGTCCAAAGGCGAGCGGCGTCTTCGCCGAGCCGCGCGCGGACGGCCGCAGCATCGCGCTGCTCGACGCTCGCGGGCGCGCGCTGCGAACGCTCGGCCGGGGCGGCGGGCTGGTCGCCGCCACCGCGGCCGGAGAGGAGCCGCCCGTCTGGGCGGTGACCGGGACCGACGAGGCCGGAGTCGGTGCCGCCGCCAAGGCATTCGGCGCAAAGGCGCTCGGCAGCCGCTTCGCCGTCGCGTTCGACGGGGGCCGCGCGGTCGGCCTTCCGCTCGAGGGGGCGGGCTCGCGGTGACCTACGCTCGCGGTGCCAGCCCACTGCACGCCGCGCGCGCGGGCATCGCGGCCGCGTACGGCGCCGCGCTGATCGTGCTTGCGCTCGCCTTCGAGCACCCGGCGGTGCTGGCCGGTGTCGCCGTCGCGGTCCTCGGCGCGGCCGCGCTCGCCGGCGTCGGGCGGCAGGTCGCGCGCGTCGCCCGCTTCTCGGTCGTGCTCGCCGTCCTGATCGCGGCTGCCAACGCGATCGTCGTCCGCGACGGGCTCACGGTGATCCTGCGGGCCGGCGAGCTCCCGCCGTTCGGGCGGGTCGACATCACCTCAGAGGCGCTGGCCTACGGCGCGCTGCTCGGGATGCGGGTCGTCGTCGTCGTGCTGCCCTTCGCACTGGTCGCGGCGACCGTCGACCCGGACGTCGTCCTGCGCGGGATGCGGCGGCTCTCGTTTCGCTCGGCGTTGACCGCCGCGCTCGCGACGCGGATGGTGCCGGTCCTGACGCGCGACGCGCAGCGCATGGAGCAGGCGCGCAGGTGCCGCCCGGACGGAGCCGTCACGACGGCGCGCGGGCGCCTGGCGGTGGTGCGTGCCGTCACCTCCGGGGCTCTGGAGCGCGCCGTCGACGTCGCGGCGACGCTGGAGCTGCGCGGCTTCGCCACGCACACGCCGGCCGCGCGTGAGCCGGCCCCGCCGTGGTCGCGGCACGACCTCAGCGTCGGCGCCGCGGCGCTCGCGCTGGCGCTGCTCGCCGCATGGGGACTGCTCGCGGGCGTGGCGGCGGTCGACCCCTATCCGACGTTCGAGTTGACGCGCGGACCGGCGCCGTGGGCATTCGCCGGGGCGATCGTCCTGGTCGCGTTGGCGCCGTTCGCCAGCAGCCGGGGGGTGGAGCGATGAGCACGCTGACCTTCGAGCGCTTCACCTACACCTATGCCGGTGCGTCGGCGCCCGCGCTGCGGGACGTCTCGCTGCACGTCGAGGCCGGAGAGTTCGTCGTGCTCGCGGGACTGTCGGCGTCCGGCAAGTCGACGCTGATCCGCGCCGCCTGCGGTCTCGTACCGC
The DNA here is from genome assembly GCA_963714935.1 of uncultured Actinomycetes bacterium. Taxonomy (GTDB): domain Bacteria; phylum Actinomycetota; class Thermoleophilia; order Solirubrobacterales; family Solirubrobacteraceae; genus F1-60-MAGs163. The sequence continues at coordinate 287,693 of CAVQQA010000001.1, read as the reverse complement.
ACTTCCACGGCGGCACGGCCGCGGGGCGCGTGCTCGTCGGAGGGCTGGACACGCGTGAGCACGGTCCCGGAGACCTCGCGGTCGTCTGCGGAACGCTGCTCCAGGACCCCGAGACGCAGATCGTGATGGGCACCGTGCGCGCGGAGCTCGCCTTTCCGCTGGAGAACCGCGGCCTCGGCAGCGCCGCCGTCGCGCGCGGCGTCGAAGAGGCGGCGCTCGCGCTCGGCATCGCCGAACTGCTCGACCGCGCCGACGCACGAGCTGTCGGGCGGCGAGCTGCAGCGGGTCGCGCTGGGCGCTGCGCTGTCGGGGCGGCCCGCACTCGTGCTGCTCGACGAGCCGACGTCGCAACTCGATCCGGTCGCCGGCGACGAGCTCGTCTGGCTGCTGCGCCGGCTGAACGAGGAGTGGGGGACGGCGGTCGTGCTCGCCGAGCACCGGCTGGAGCGCTGCCTGGCCCACGCCGACCGCGTGATCGCGGTCGAGGACGGTGCCGTCGCGTGTGACGCCGACCCGGCGGCGATGCTCGCCTGGGCTGCGGAGTCCTCGCCGGCGCTGCTGACGCCGTCAGCGCGGCTCTTCTCGCGCGCCGGCCTGCGCCCGCTTCCGGCCGGGGTCAAGCAGGCGCGTGCGACGCTGCGCGCACACGGGCTGCTCGACGCGCCGGCGCTCGAGCCGCCGAGGGCCGCGCCGCCACGATCGCGGCGCTCGCGGCTGCTGCGGCGGCGCAGGGCCGACGGAGCGATCGCGGTGCGTGCGAGCCGTGTCTGGCAGGAGCTTCCGGGAGGGCGCGCCGTCCTGCGCGGCGTTGACCTGGCGCTCGCCCCGGGTGAGCGCGTCGTCCTGATGGGCCGCAACGGGGCCGGCAAGTCGACGCTGCTGCGCCATCTGGCCGGCGTCCAGGAGCCGACGCGTGGCCGCATCGAGACGTCCGGCCGCGTTGCGCTGCTGCTCCAGAACCCGGGCGACTACCTGCTGCATGAGCGAGCAGGCGACGAGGTCGGCGTGGCTGCGCTCGACTCCGTCGGCCTCGGCGGCCTCGCCGATCGCCATCCGCGTGATCTGAGCGGCGGCGAGCGCCAGCGCCTCGCGCTCGCGATCGTGCTCGACGGCGGGGAGCCGCCCGCCGCCGTGCTGCTCGACGAGCCGACGCGCGGAATGGATCGCAGCGCGAAGGCCGACCTCGCCGATAGGCTGCGCTCGCTCGCCACCGCCGGCGCAGCCGTGCTCGTCGCCACGCACGACGCGGAGTTCGCCGCGGCCGTGGGCGAGCGAGTCATCCTGCTGGCCGACGGTGCGCCGATCGCCGACGCTCCGGCGCCGGAGGTGCTCAGCGGCGGCTGGTACTTCGCCACCGAGACCGCGCGCGTCCTCGGCGGCGCCGGGGGCGCGCTCACGCCTGAGCAGGGCGGCGAGCTGGTGCGCGGCCGGATGAGCTTCGAGGTGGCGCCGTGAGCTGGGAGCTGGCATCGCTCGCCCTGCTGGCGATCGCGCTCGCGGCCGGCTTCGCGTGGTACGAGCGCTCCCAGCCGGGCTCACGGATGCTCGCCCTCGTGGCGACGCTCGGGGCGCTCGCTGCGATCGGCAGGATCGCGTTCGCTCCGCTGCCGAACATCAAGCCGACGACGGACATCGTCCTGATCGCCGGCTTCGCGCTCGGCGGCGCCGCCCGGCTTCGTCGTCGGCGCGGTCGCGGCGCTGGCGTCGAACCTCGTCTTCGGCCAGGGGCCGTGGACGCCCTGGCAGATGCTCGCGTGGGGGCTGTGCGGCGTGCTCGGTGCGACGATCGGCCGGCTCTGCGGCCATCAGATCGGCCGCCTGCAGCTCGCGCTCGCATGCGGCGCCGCCGGGCTGATGTTCGGCGCGATCATGGACTTCTCGGTCTGGGTCACGTACTCCGGGCAGCAGTCGCTCGACCAGTACCTCGCCATCGCCGCCGCCTCCTTCCCGTTCAACGTCGCTCACGCGGCCGGCAACATCGCGTTCTGCCTGGCCTTCGGCCCGGTCCTCGTGCGCGCGCTGATGCGCTACCGCGCGCGGCTCGAGGTCCGCTGGCTCGACGCGCCCGGCGCGTCCCCCGCTCCGGCGGCGCTGGCCGTCGCCGTCCTGGCGCTGATCGTGATCGGCGCCGTCCAGCCGCCGAGCGCGCATGCTGCCGGCGCGGCGTCGCGCGCGGCCTCATATCTGGCCAGAGCGCAGCAGTCCAACGGCGCCTGGGGCGACTCGCCGCGCGGGCGCACGTCGTACACCCACACGTCGTGGGTCGTGATCGGCCTCGCCGCCGCCGGCCGCGATCCGCGAAGGGTGCGGCGCCGCGGCAGATCCGGGACCGACGTGCTGTGGTCCGGGGCGCGCCTTCAGCGCACGACGGCCGACCTCCAGCGGACGATTCTCGCGCTGGCCGCCTCGAACCGCTCGCCGCGCAGGACACCCGCGGGTGACCTCGTCGCGCGGCTCCGCGCCCGCCAGGATGCCGACGGCTCGTTCGACCGGCTCGTGAACCTGACCGCGTTCGGAGTGCTCGCACTCCGAGCCGCCGGTGTGGCGCGCGGCGATCGCGCCGTCCAGCGCGCGGCGCGACACCTGGAGCGCCAGCAGAACACCGACGGCGGCTTCAACTTCGCCGCGCGCGGCGGGCCCAGCGGGATCGACGACAGCGCCGCCGCGGTCCAGGCGCTGTCCGCCGTACGTGGTCGCCGGGCGCGCTCGGTCCGTCGCGGCGCGACCTTCCTCAGCCGGCGCCAGAACAGCGACGGCGGCTTCCCGCTGCTGCCTCGCGGACGCTCCAACGCCCAGTCGACGGCCTTCGCCGTGCAGGGCCTCGTGGCCGCCGGTCGAAACCCCGCGCGCCAGCGGCGCCGTGGATCGCGTTCGCCGCTCGCCTACCTGCGCTCGCTCCAGGCGGCGAACGGCAGCATCCGTTACAGCCGCACCAGTTCCCAGACGCCGGTGTGGGTCACGGCGCAGGCTCTGGCGGCGCTCGCGCGGCGCGCGCTGCCGCTGCGCGGCCCGGCCGCGCGCCGCGCCGATCGGCTAGCGTTCCGCCGCCAATGAGACTCGCCGTCCCGAAGGAGACCGCCGAGAACGAGCGCCGCGTGGCGCTCGTCCCGGAAGTGGTCCGAAAGCTGAGCGCGCGCGGAATCGATGTCGTCGTCCAGCAGGACGCGGGCGCCGCCGCGATGATTCCCGACGCCGCATACGCCGAGGCCGGCGCGACGCTCGCGTCCGACGCCGCCGAGGTCTGGGGGGCGGACGCGGTCGTCGCGATCGCTCCGCCGTCTCCCGCCGACATCGCCAGGATGCGACCGGGCGCGCTGCTGATCGGCTTCCTTCAGCCGCTGACCAGCGGCGCCACAGCGGCCGCCGCGCGTGACGCGCGCGTCACGGCACTCGCGATGGAGGCGATCCCGCGCATCTCGCGGGCCCAGTCGATGGATGCGCTCTCCTCGCAGAGCAACGTCGCCGGCTACGAGGCGGTCGTGCTCGCGGCCGAGAGCCTCGGCCGCTTCTTCCCGATGCTGATGACCGCCGCCGGCACGATCCCGCCGGCCAAGGTGCTCGTCCTGGGCGCCGGCGTCGCGGGTCTCCAAGCGCTTGCGACCGCTCGCAGGCTCGGCGCGGTCACGACCGGCTACGACGTGCGCCCGGAGGTCGCCGAGCAGGTCGAGTCGCTCGGCGCGAGCTTCCTCGACCTCGGCCTCGAGGCGGCCGGCGAGGGCGGCTACGCGCGTGAGCTGACGGCCGAGGAGCGCGCACAGCAGCAGCAGGCGCTGACCGACGCGATCAAGGGATTCGACGTCGTGATCACGACAGCGCTGGTCCCCGGCCGTCCCGCGCCGAAGCTCGTCACCGCCGAGGCGGTCCAGGGGATGAAGCCGGGCAGCGTGGTCGTCGATCTCGCCGGGGAGAGCGGGGGCAACTGCGAGCTGACCGAGCCCGGCCGGACGTCCGTCAAGCACGACGTGGTCATCGTCTCGCCGCTGAACCTGCCCGCGAACATGCCCGAGCACGCCTCGCAGCTGTTCGCCCGCAACGTCCAGGAGCTGCTCGGGCTGATCGTGCAGGACGGCGAGGACGGCGCCGCACCGGAGCTCAAGCTGGACTTCGACGACGAGATCGTCGCCGGCTCGTGCGTGACGCGAGACGGCGAGATCGTCCACGAGGGCGCCAAGGCCGCAGCGGCCGGCGCATCCTGAGGAGGAGCCCATGTTCGTCACCAACCTCGCGATCCTCGTGCTGGCCGGCTTCGTCGGCTACGCGGTCATCTCGAAGGTCCCCAACACGCTCCACACGCCGCTGATGTCCGGCACGAACGCGATCCACGGCATCGTCGTGCTGGGCGGCATCATCGTGCTCGGTCTCAGCGAGCACCTGACGACCTTCAACAAGCTCGTGCTGGTCGTCGCGATCATCTTCGGGACGATCAACGTCGTCGGCGGCTTCCTGGTCACCGATCGCATGCTCGAGATGTTCAAGAGCAAGCCCGCTGCGCCCAGGGAAGCGGAGGAGCCGAAGTGATCACGCCTCCGCTCGCGTCCTTCCTGCAGGACGTCGACTTCATCAACGTCCTCTACATCGTCGCCTTCTCGCATGTTCATCTACGGCCTGATGGGGCTGACCGGTCCGCGCACCGCCGTTCGGGCAACCGCATCGCCGCCGTCGGCATGGGGATCGCGCTGGTCGCGACCTTCCTCTACGAGGGGATGGGCAACTGGGGGTTGATCGCCTTCGGCCTGGTCGTCGGCACGATCGTCGGCGTCCCTGCGGCGCGCCAGGTGAAGATGACCGCGATGCCGCAGATGGTCGCGCTGTTCAACGGCGTCGGCGGCGGCGCGGTCGCGCTGATCGCGTGGGCCGAGTTCAACGAGTCGGGCGGCTACCAGGGCTATGAGCTGACCTTCGTCATCCCATCGCTGTTCGCCGCGATCGTCGGCTCGATCTCGTTCTGGGGCTCGAACATGGCGTTCGGGAAGCTCCAGGAGATCCTGCCCGGGCATCCGATCAGCGCAGGCAAGGCGCAGCAGCCGATCAACCTGCTGCTGTTCGTCGGGGCCGTCGCCGCGGCGGTCGCGATCGCCGCGGGTGAGACCTCAGGCTTCTACATCGCAGCCGTGCTGATCTGCGCGGCGCTGCTCGGCCTGTTCGTCGTGCTGCCGATCGGCGGCGCCGACATGCCGGTCGTGATCTCGCTGCTGAACGCGTTCACGGGACTCTCGGCGGCCGCGATGGGGCTCGCGCTCGACAACACCGCGCTGATCGTCGCGGGCATGATCGTCGGTGCGTCCGGCACGATCCTGACGCGGCTGATGGCCGAGGCGATGAACCGCTCGATCCCATCGATCGTCGCCGGCGGCTTCGGCGGCGGCGGGCAGATCGAGGGCGCCGCGGGCGCCGGCGAGCATGCCGGCACGGTTCGCTCGACCAGCGCCGCCGACGTGGCGATCCAGCTCGCGTACGCGCGCCAGGTCGTCGTCGTGCCCGGCTACGGCATGGCCGTCGCGCAGGCGCAGCACGTGGTGCGCGAGATGGCCGCTGAGCTCGAGAAGCGCGGCGTCAGGTCAAGTACGCGATCCATCCCGGTCGCCGGCCGCATGCCCGGGCACATGAACGTCCTGCTGGCCGAGGCCGACGTGCCCTACGACCAGCTCAAGGAGATGGACGAGATCAACCCGGAGTTCTCGCGCACCGATGTCGCCGCTCGTGATCGGCGCCAACGACGTGACGAACCCGGCGGCCAAGCACAACGCCGACTCGCCGATCTACGGGATGCCGATCCTCAACGTCAACGAGGCGCAGTCCGTGATCGTGCTCAAGCGGTCGATGAATCCGGGCTTCGCGGGCATCGAGAACGAGCTCTACTACGACCCGAAGACGGCGATGCTGTTCGGTGACGCGAAGGGCTCGGTCGGCGAGATCACGCACGAGCTGTCGGCGCTGTAGGCGGCGCCTCCCGATCCGCCTCGGCGCGGCGCTCTGCGAGACTGACGCGCGATGATCGCTCGTGATCAGGCGCTCGCCGCGCTCGCCGGGGACTCGTTCGACGTCGTCGTGGTCGGCGGCGGCATCACCGGGGCCGGCGTCGCGCTGGATGCCGCGGCGCGCGGCTATTCGGTCGCGCTCGTGGAGAAGGCCGACTTCTCCTCGGGCACGTCCAGCCGCTCGTCGAAGCTCGTCCACGGCGGGCTGCGCTACCTGCAGAACTTCGATCTCGGGCTCGTCCGCGAGGCGCTGCTCGAGCGGCAGCTGATGGTCAAGCTCGCGCCGCACCTCGTGCGGCCGCTCCCGCTCGTCGTCCCGGCCTTCGAGGGCCAGCGCCCCGATCGGCTGGTCGGTGTGGGACTCAACCTCTACGACGTGATGGCGGTCGACAAGCTGCGCCGTCGTCGCAAGGACTCGGACGGCGACGAGGACGCGCGCGACTGGAGCCCGGAGCGGCACCGGATCATCCCCGGCGACGAGGTCGCCGAGCGGCTTCCGGCGCTCGCGGCGCGCAACCCGACCTCCGGCTACCTGTTCTACGACTGCCAGACCGACGACGCGAGGCTCGTGCTGACGGTTCTCGCCGAGGCCGAGCGCTTCGGCGCCGTGTGCGCCAACCGCGTCGAGGTGCTGGAGCTGGTCGAGGAGGCGGGCCGTGCCCGCGGCGTGTGCGTGCGCGACCGCGAGACCGGGGACCTGTTCGACGTCCGCGCCGACAACGTCGTCAACGCCACCGGCGTCTGGGCCGACCGCCTGCGTCCCGGTGAACTGCACGACGAGGCCGAGGTGCCCGTCATCCGGCCCAGTCGCGGTACGCACATCACGCTGCCGTTCGAGACGCTGCCGCTGATCGACGGAGCGATCGTCCCCGCCGGTTCCGGTCGTTCGATCTTCGCGTTGCCATGGCTCGGCTCGACGCTGATCGGCACGACCGACAACGACTACGATACGGATGACCTCGACCACATCAGCCCCGCCGACTCCGACATCGACTACCTGCTGGACGCGACCAACGCCTTCTTCGGCACATCGCTGACCGCGTCGGACCTCAGCGGCGCATTCGCCGGCGTGCGGCCGCTGATCTCGACCGGGGACCCCGAAGAAGTCGGTCGACATCTCGCGCAAGGCCGAGCTCTACGAGACCAGCAGCGGGATGATCACGATCACCGGCGGCAAGCTGACGACCTGGCGGCGGATGGCGAAGATGACCGTCGACCGCATCGTCGAGCGCGACGATCGCGAAGCGCCCTGCCGCACGCACGAGATACCGCTTGGCCAGGCGGTCGACGCGTCCGGCCTGCCGCGCGTCGAGGGCGTGCCCGAGGACGCCTACGAGAGTCTCGCGGGCCGCTACGGCCACCACGCGCACGACGTGCTCGCCGTCGCCGGCGAGCGCGGAGAACTCGCGCAGCCGATCGTCGGCGGGCGGGCCGCCGGACCTGCTCGCCGAGGCCGTTCATGCCGCGCGCCATGAGCAGGCGCGCAGTGTCGGCGACGCGCTGCTGCGGCGTACGCGCCTTGGGCTGCTCGCCGCCGCCGCCGTCGCCGATCCGGCCGGCGAGGTCGCACGGCGCGTCGCGGGCGCCATGGGACCCGAGCTGGGCTGGGACGAGCGCATCGTCGAGCAGCAGGCTCAGCGCTTCCTGGAAGAGGCGGCCGCAGAGGGAATCGCCGCGGGAAGCCGCCCGGGCGCCTACCCTGCGTAGCCACCCCGATGGATCAAGCGCCCTCGACGTTCACACCATTCTCTTGAGCGAAGCGACACGGACGACGCTGCGCCTCGGCCTGGCCGCGGCATTCTGCCTGCTGGCGCTCGTGCCCGCCGCAGCGCATGCGCAGCGCTCGCTCGGGACCTTCTTTCCAGCGCAGGCGATCGACGGGCCCTCTGCTGACATCCGATCGGTCGGTGACATCGACATGTCCCGCGACGGGGTCGGACTGCTGACGTTCGTGCGCAGCGTGGGCGGCGAGGATCACGTCTTCGCATCGCTGATCGAGGGCGGTGCCGCGCAGGGCGCCTTCCAGGTCGACGGAGGTCAGGGACCGGTCATCGGCCTTCCCGCCGCCGCCACAGCGAACGGGGGGCGGATGGTGGTCGCCTTCGCTAACGGCGCCGGCGTCTGGGTCGCAGTGCGCGCCGGCGCCGGGCAGGCGTTCTCGCCGCTCCAGCAGCTCGCCGGCCCCGGCGCTCGCGACCCCTCGGTCGACCTCTCGATCAACGGCGTGGGCTACGTCGTCTGGGCTCAGGACGGAGACGTGCGCAGCGCCCACATGGATCGGCGTGCGACGACCTTCGGTGTGCATCCGGCGCCGCTCGACGCGCTGCCCGCGCGCTGGGCGGGCGTCGGTTCGATGAGGCCCCGAGTGAGCGCTGCGGCGGACGGTCTCGGGCTCGCCGTGTGGGGCGAGGCCGACGAGTCGGGCCTCTCGCACGTCGTCGTGCGGCGCCTGGTCCGCGACCGCACGTCGCTCGTGGCCGCAGAGGCCAACGCGGCGAGCATCGACGGACTGCCGACCGGGTCCGCCGACATGCCGGACCTCGCGTTCGAGGACGACTCGAGCTACGCCTGGGTCGTATTCCGCCAGCAGATGACCAACGCCGACGGATCGGTCTCCCTGCGCGCGCTCGCACGGCGTCTGCGCGGCTCGGCGTTCGACGATGCGACGACGATCGACGCCGGCGCGGCACTCGGACCGCACTCGGTTCCGCGCGTCGGCCTCAACGGCCGCGGGCAGGGGATCGCGACGGTCGAGGCCCAGGGAAGCGCCCTGGCTTCGGTGATCAAGGACGACGTGATGGCCACGACACGGGGCATCGGCGTGGCGGGGGGAGTGCCGGCGCAGCCGGTCGCCGGCTTCGCCGAGAACTTCGACGGAGCCGCCGCATGGCTCCAGCGCTCCGCGGCCGGCACGACGGAGGTGCGCGGCAGCCTGCTCGAGGACGACATCGGGCTTGCCCAGGTGCCGCCGTTCGGCCCCGACACGCTGCTGTCGGATCCCGCACTCGGACCGGTCGATGCGGGCGCCGGCATCGATGCCGACGTGACGCGCGCGGGCGACACCATCGTCGCGTTCATCCAGGAGAACTCCGACGGCCGGCGACTGGTTCTGGCCGCCTACGACCGTGCGCCGGGCGCCCCTTCACCGACGACCTCGACCGGCTGGAAGCGCACGACGCTGCCCACGCTCTCATGGGCGCCGTCGTTCGACGTCTTCGGCGGGATCACCTACTCGCTCGTGCTCGACGGCCAGCCCCTGGGGGAGACGACCGACACGCGCTTCACGCCGCCGGTTCCGATCGCCGACGGCATTCACCGCTGGCAGGTGATCGCGACGGACCGCCGTGGCCAGGTCGTGCGGGCATCCACGCGCAATCTGCGCATCGACGGCACCAGGCCGACGCTCAAGGTGAAGGTCTCCGGAAAGCGCACGGCGGGCCGGCGGATGACCTTCGCGGTGCAGGCGAACGATCTGCGGAGCCCGCAGGGCTCCGGCGTCCGCAAGGTGCGGATCGACTTCCGCGATCGCACCCTGCCCCGGGTCGTGAAGATCCAGCGCCCGACGTTCAGGCACGTCTTCGCGCGCAAGGGCACCTACAAGGTCCGCATCAGCGCGACCGACGGCGCGGGCAACTTCGTCGTCCTGTACCGCACCATCAAGGTCAAGGCTCCGCCCAAGAAGAAGAAGAAGGGCAAGAAGAAGAAGACGGTCAAGCCGAAGCCCAAGCCCAAACCGACCCCGCCCGAGCCGACTCCGACCCCGCCCGAGCCGACGACGCCCGTCGAACCGATCGCCCCGGGCGAGCCGCCACCGGATCCAGGCGGCACCGGCGCGCGCGCCACGCGACGCTGACGTCACCGCCCGCGGGCGTGCGAGCATGAGCGGGTGAGCGGCGCCCTCCAGACACTCGCCCCGTCAGCTGCCGCGGCCTCCGCCGCGGACTTCGTCCAGCGGATCGGCCTCGCGGACTCGCAGGCGCACGCCGGCCGGCCCCGGGTCGTGGCGGCGATGATCGGCTCACTCGACGGGAGGGCGACCGTCGACGGCCGCGCGGGAGGTCTCGGAAGCCCGGCCGACCGGGAACTGCTGCGTGAGCTGCGCACGGCCGCCGACGCGCTGCTGGTCGGCTCCGGAACGCTGATCGCCGAGCAGTACGCCACGGTGCTCGATCAGCATCAGCAGCAGCGACGCCTGGAACTCGAGCTGTCCGCCGAACCGCTGATCGCGACGATCTCACGCGGGCTCGACGAGCGACTCACGCGCGTCCCGCTGTTCTCGGAGCCGGGCACCCGGATCCAGGTGTACACGGAGAGCGAGCGGGCGCTGCCCGAGACCGGCGCCGAGGTCAGCGTGCTGCGGCGTCCGCCGGGGCAGCTCGATGCGAAGTCGGCTCTGGCCCACCTCCACGAGCAGCACGGTGTGCGACTCGTCGTCAGCGAGGGCGGTCCGACCCTGCTCCGCGAGCTGTTCGCCGCGGACCTCGTCGACGACCTCGTGCTGACGCTGGCGCCGCTGCTCGTCGCCGGTGGCGGGCGCTCGCTGCTCCACGGGCCGTTCCTCGACCCTCCGGCGGCGCTCCGCCTGCGCGAGGTCATGCGCGGCGGGGATCATCTGTTCCTGCGCTATTCCGCGGGCGCGTGAGCATCCCGCCGCCCGCCCTTCCGTCCCTGCGTGCCCGTGAGCGCACGCTCACCTTCCGGCGCGGGTGCCCGCTCGTCATGGGGATCGTCAACGCGAACCCCGACTCGTTCTCCGACAGCGTGCGGCTCGACACCGTCGACCGGCAGGTGGAGCACGCCCTGGGGCTCGTGGCCGCCGGCGCGGACCTGATCGACGTCGGCGGCGAGAGCGGCGTCACCTACACCGGCGCCGCCGCCGAGGACGTCGAGATCGAGCGCGTCGTTCCCGTCGTGGAGCGTCTGGTCGCCGAGGACGTTCTGGTCTCGGTCGACACCTGGAAGCCCGGCGTCGCGCGGGCGGCCGCTGGGGCGGGCGCGGCGATCCTCAACGACGTCAGCGGCCTGCTCGACCCGGCGCTGGCCGGCGTCGCCGCGGCGACGGGCTGCGCGCTGGTGGTCATGCACACGCGCGCCGAGCCCAAGCAGGTCGGCTTCGCGGACTACGGCGGCAGCGTCGTCGATGACGTCAGGGCGTTCCTGCGCGAGCGGATCGAGGTCGCGCTGGAGCTGGGGGTCGACCGTCAGCAGATCGTGCTCGATCCGGGGCCGGACTTCGCCAAGACGCCGCAGGAGAGCGTCGAGGTCCTGCGTGCGTTGCCCGCGCTGCACGAGCTCGGACGGCCGATCCTCCTGCCCGTGTCACGCAAGTACTTCGTGGGCGCGATCACAGCACGCCCGCCGCAGGAGCGGCTCGCCGGGACGCTCGCGGCGCTGCTCCACGGGGCCGCCGCGGGCGCGGCGATCGTTCGTGTCCATGACGTCGCCGCGGCGGTCGACGCGCTGCGCGTCTGGCGCGTGCTCGAGGGGATCGAGGACGTTCCGCCGTTCGACGCCGACGACGATCGCCTCAAGTGGATCCGCGCAAAGCGCTAGCGTCTGCTCTCGCAAGGGTCGCCGGACGCTGAACCAACGCGCCGGATGCCGACCGATCCCCACACTCCAGGAGTACCTCAATGTCTGTTCTCTCCCGCTCGGTCCTCGAGGCCAGCCCGCTCGCCGACCTGCACGCGATCGCGTCCGAGGTCGGAATCGACGGCTTCCGCCGTCTGCGCAAGGAGGATCTCGTCGAAGCGATCCTCGACCGCCAGGGCGGCGATGACTCGCCGGCCTCGAACGGCTCGGAGTCGCCGCCCGCCAAGGCGCGCAGCCGCAGCCGCAGTCGCTCCTCGTCATCCGGCGACGACGACGGCGAGCCTCGCCGCAGCCGCAGTCGCGCATCGTCGTCTGCGGACGCCGACTCCGACAAGCCGGCGCCGCGCAGGCGGCGTGCCTCCGAGCGCGACGAGGACGAGCCGGCGCCGCGCAGGCGGCGTTCCTCCGAGCGCTCGACATCGTCCTCGCGTGACGCTGACGACAGGCCGGCGCCGCGCAGGCGCCGCTCGTCGGAGGCCGGCGAGGATCGCTCGTCGTCGCGCCGCGCGCGCGAGGACGACCAGACCGTCGAAGGCGTGATCGAGCTGCTCGAGAACGGGTCGGGGTTCATCCGCGTCAACGCTCCCGAGACCTCGGACGACGACGTCTACGTCTCGGCCGCCCAGATTCGCCGCTGCGAGCTGGTGCCCGGAGATCGCGTCGGCGGACCGGCGCGTCGCGCGCGCCGCTCGGAGCGGCATCCGTCGCTGGTGCGCGTCGAGACGATCAACGGCGTCTCCGCCGACGAGGTCTCGGACGGCACCCGCTACGCGGACCTCGCTGCCGGCTTCGCGGCTGTGCCGATCGCGATCAAGGCGAAGGACGCGACGCTCAAGCAGGTCTCGGACCTCGCCCCGATCGGGCGCGGCTCGCGCGTGACGGTCTGCGGCGGGCCCGGCTCCGGTCGCACCACGACGCTGCGGCTGCTGGCGATCGAGCTGGCCGCCGAGGATGAGATCGAGGTTCAGGTGGTGCTCGCCGGAGCGAGGCCCGAGGAGCTCGCAGAGTGGACCGCCGCCGACCTGACCCCCGCGGCCGTCGCGGAGCTGGGTCAGAGCCCGGACGCTCAGGCGCAGGTGATCGATCGCGTGATCGACGCCGCCAAGCGCGTCGCCGCGCGCGGCGGGCACGCCGCGGTGGTGATCGACGCATTCGACCAGCTGCCGGCGACGGCCGCTCGTCGCGCGCTCGGTGCCGCACGCTGCGTTCCGGGCGGCGGCACGCTGACCGTGATCGCGGCCGCCCGTGAGCCGGTTGCCGGAGAGACGACGCTGATCAGGCTGGACGCCGCCGCCTCCGCCGCTGAGCGGCGCCCGGTGCTCGACGCGTCCAGCTACACGCTGCGTGTCGAGGCGCTCGTCGGCGCACGCAAGGCGACGACGATCGCCAAGAACCGCGCGAAGTTGCTCGGCGAGGACGCCTGACGGGTTCTAGGAGGCTGCGCTGCGGGGCGTGTACGACACGCGCCCCCAGCTCGGCTCCGGCGCAAGCTCGACGGGCTCGTCGCCGCGGTCGGGCTGCACGTACGAGAAGGACTGGTGCTCCCAGTCGAAGGAGACGTCCAGCTCGCCCTCCTTCACGCGCTGATCCAGCCACGCCGAGCGGAAGACGAGCCGTCGCAGCCAGTGCACGAGCGAGCGGTCGGCGGGGCCGACCAGCTCGGGCCAGCAGTCGTTGACGTGTTCGCCGAGGCTCGATGCCGGCTCCTGGACCTCGCCGTTGACCGCGAGGTTGACGAGGTCCTCCAGCTCGGGCTCGTCGAGCGTCCCGCCGACGAATCCGAGTTTGCGGGCCGCCTGCTCACAGCGCTCGGCGAAGTCGCGCTCGTTGAACGTGAAGCGCAGCTCTCCGTACTCGAGGACGAAGTCCTCTCCGGAGTCGTAGTTTCCACGTATCTGAGCGTCCATGGTCAAGTTCGAGTGGCCCGGCATGCCCTTCGTGGCGCTGCCGAGCCGTCGTGATCCTACGGCCGTTCCCTCCCTTGACAGCAACCCTGAACGGGATGTTGCACGGCTCGCTCCGGCAACCACGGGGCGACGGCGAGAACACTCGACCGATGTAGGGTCGAGCGATGCGATACGACCTCTCTGGGCGAGTTGTTGCGATCACCGGTGCGTCGTCGGGAATCGGTGAGGCGACGGCGCTGATGTGCGCGCAGGCCGGCGCGTCGGTGGCGCTCGGCGCGCGGCGAGCCGATCGCATCGAAGCGCTCGCCGAGCAGATCGAGGCAGCGGGAGGCGTGGCCGCGGCGATCCCCGTCGACATCTCGTCCGAGGCTCAGGCGCGCGGGTTCGTGGAGGCGGCCCACAAGCGCCTCGGTCGCCTCGACGCGCTCATCAACAACGCAGGCGTGATGCTGCTCGGGCCGGTGGAGGGCGCCGACACCGACGACTGGCGTCGCATGATCGAGGTCAACTGCCTGGGCCTGCTGTATTGCACCCACGCTGCGCTCCCGTTGATGCGCGAGCAGGGCTCCGGGCACGTCGTCAACGTCAGCTCGACGGCGGGGCGCCGCGCCAGCCTCGGAGCGGGCGTCTACAACCTCACCAAGTGGGGCGTGAACGGCTTCAGCGAGGCGCTGCGCCAGGAGGCGCTGCACTCGAACATCCGCGTGACGATCATCGAGCCGGGCTGGGTCGAGACCGAGCTGCTCGAGCAGAACGCGGGCAACCCCTACGTGATGCAGGCGGCCGACAAGATCAGGGAGCAGACCGGGCAGGTGCTCAGCTCCGAGGACATCGCCGACGCGATCGTCCACGCGCTCGCTGCGCCGCAGCACGTGAGCATCAACGAGGTGCTCGTCAGGCCGACCGGCCAGCGCACCTGACCGGTCGCGAGCGGCGGGGGGAAACAACCCCGCGCGCCGGCCTCGGGTCGGCATGACCAATCGAGACCGTTCCACCATCCTGGTCGTCGAGGACGACGACGCAACGCGCACGTTCCTCGCCGACCACCTCACCGCCGACGGGTTCGACGTGCTCGTCGCCGACTGCGCCCGCGAGGGCCTGCGGCGGCTCGAGACCGCGTACCCGGACCTGGCGATCATCGACGTCGCGCTCTCCGATCACTCGGGGCTCGACCTGCTCACGCACGTGCGCGAGAGCGACGGTGTCGCCAGCCGCGCCGACCCGAACATCCCGGCCATCATCGCGGCCGCCGCAGCGGGCGAGCTCGACCGCATCCGCGCGTTCGAGCGCGGCGCCGACGACGTGGTCTCCAAGCCGTTCTCGTACAGCGAGCTGCGCTGCAGGGTCGACGCGATCCTGCGCCGTACCGACCGCAGGCGCGGGACGGGACGCCTGCGCGTCGCGGAGATCGAGATCGACACGGCGGCGCGCACGGTGTACCTCGGCAGCGACCGTCTCGACCTGAGCGCCAAGGAGTTCGCGCTGCTGCGCGTGCTGGCCACCGACCCCACGCGCGTGTTCACCAAGGCCGAGCTGCTCCGGTCGATCTGGGGGCAGCGCGCCGTCGGGACCACGCGGACGCTCGACTCGCACGCCTGCCGGCTTCGCCGCAAGCTGGGCGCGGGCGGCTCGCGGTACATCGTGAACGTATGGGGGGTCGGCTACCGGCTGGTCGATGCACCGGCCGTCGATGCGCCGTCGCTGTCGCTCGCCGCATGAACCGCGGTCCGCGGGCGGCGGCGCTCGGCGGCCTCGCGCTGCTGCTCGGCGGGCTGGCCGCGTCGGACGTCGCCGAGCGTGAGGCGCAGCTGAGGCGACAGCTGGGACCGGGCGTGCCGGTCGTCGTGGCGCGCGTCGTGATCGAGCGCGGGGACGCGATCACCGCGCGCAAGCTGGCCCTGCGGCGCGTTCCCGCGCGCTACGCGCCGCGCGTCGCGTTCTCGGCTCGCGCTGAGGTCACCGGCGCGAGGGCCGGAACCGCGATCCAGCCGGGCACCGACCTGAACCCGGCGCTGCTCGCGGGTGCCGGCGCGGGGGCTGACGGCGCGCTGACCGCAGCCGGTCCCGGTGAGCGCATCGCGCGGATCGTCGCCGTCGGGTCGGCCGAGGAGCTGCCTCCCGGGGCGCGCGCCGACCTGCTCGTCACGCGCGAGCGCTCTGCTGGAGGTGCCAGCACGCAGATTGCGCTGCGCGACGCCGAGGTGGTCGAGGCGAGCGCGGCGCCCGGGCTGCCCGAGGGTGAGGCCGCCGGCCTGCCCCGCGTCGCGCTCGCGTTGCGGGTGACGCTGCGGCAGGCCGTCTACCTGGCCCAGGCCCAGGCCGAAGCCCGCGAGCTGCGGGCGCTGCCGCGGCCGCCGTCCGCGTCGCGCGACGGGTAGTCGCGCATACGTTCAGGCTGCCGCGGGCGGCGCCGCTACCGCGTCGTACGCCCGCCGCGTCCACAGGAGTGCGGCGACGAGAATGAGCGCCATCGCCACGAGCAGCCCCGCGTCGTCGCTGGTCGGCTTGAACGTCATATCCGCTACGACGAGCCACAGCACGGCCTGATCGGCGCGCGTCATTGCCAGCATCCGCCTGGCTGACAACAGGGCCTGGGGAGGCATGGTGCCGCCGTTGTCCGCCGTCATCGCCGCGATCTTCCTCGAGCGAGGCTCGAACCACAGGAAGCCCGTCAGTGCGGTGAAGGCGAACCCGGTCAGGCCGAGGGTGATCCAGAGCTGGTCGAACTCCCACGGTCCGTCAATGACCATGAGGACGCCGAGGATCACGACGCCGATCGAAGCCGGCCCGAACAGCCGCTGGCCGAGATAGGCGGCGTTCGCCACGGCGCCGGCGAGTGCGACGTCGTCTCCGGCGCGGTCGGCGAGGGCCGCGAAGAGTGCCACCGCGAAGCCGGCCCCGATCCAGAGGATCACCAGCGCGATGTGAAGGAACAGGTAGACGTCGTACCGGGTCATGCAAGAAGTCTTGCCGCGGTGGAGGACGGAAGCCGGTCGCCGCCGCTCGTTCGGTATCCCGTCGAGTCCGGGGGCCGAAGGGCTCAAGAACCGCGCTGCGCGGCCGATATGCGCTGCGATGCCTGAGAACATGATGGTTCCCCGCCGGCGCATCCTGATCGCGCCCATCGCCCTCGTCCTGACCCTCGCGTTCGGCGCGTCCGCGGACGCGGCGAGCAAGCCGCCGAAGATCACGAGCGTCAAGCCGCTGAAGGTGGAGGTGGGCCAGAAGCTCACCGTAACCGGCAGGTACTTCCGTTCGGGCAAGCGCAAGAACATCCTCGTCTTCAAGCGCGACGGCAAGCCCGCCGTCTTCGTGAAGGTGACCGCCAAGGCCAGCACGCGCAAGTTCGTCGTCACGGTTCCTACGAAGCTGCTGCCGTTCCTCAAGGAAGGCGAGAAGGTCTCGGTCCGCCGCTTCAGGCTTCGCGTTCTCAGCAGGCGCTTCGGCGAGCGCTACACCTCCACCAAGCTCTCTCCGCAGGTCGGCGTCCCCGGCTCGCTCGGCGGCACGCCGGCTCCGGCCGTGATCGCGGACTGCGACGGGGACAAGGTCCCCAACGACGTCGATGACGACGACGACAACGACAAGCTCTCCGACGCGGCCGAGGCCGGCCTGAAGACGGACCCCTGCAAGTTCGACACCGACGGCGACGGCGTCTCCGACGCCTACGAGGTCGAGTCGGCCCTGGATCTCAACGTGCGCGCGCTGCCCTACCCCGGCAAGCGGCCCTTCCCGAACGCGCTCGACGGCACCGACGGCTCGACCGACTACGACGGCGACGGCCTGGCGCTGGTCGAGGAGTACATGCTCTGGCTGCACACGACCGCTGGGAACTTCCCGCTGACCTACTCGGACGGCGACCAGGACACCAATCCCGCGGGTGCCAACACGCCCGCCCTCGGCTCACCCCTCGACATGAGCGGTGACGGCCTGCTGTCCGACGACGAGAAGGATGCCGACGGCGACGCCATGGGCAACTGGGACGAGTCGCACGGTCGGCTCAGCCCCGGCTGGTGGGCCGCCGCCTTCGAGAACGAGAAGCCCTTCCACGGTGCGCCCGGCAACCAGGTCATGACGCCGCTGAACTTCGTCGATCCCGACGTCGACGGCGACAGCGTGCTCGACGGCTACGACGACCAGGATCACGACGGGTGGCCCAACGTCGACGAGCGCAGCCGCGGCAGGCTGCTGGCTCAGGCCCAGCCGGCCTACTCCGGGCAGACGCTCCCCGGCCAGTACATCGCGGTCAACCCGTACAACCCCTGCCTTCCGGATCCCAACTCGCGCACGTGCTCGCTGCACCCGCCCTTCCAGGACCCGTGGGCACCGTTCGACGGCAGCCTCGACTGGACCCACCCGCCCTTCATCCTGACGAACGCCGTCGGCGGCCCCTGAGCCGCCACCCCGGCGCGCCGGGGGGACGACATCTGACCAGTGCTTCCAGGCGCCGGGGGAGACCCCGGCGCCTCACGTTCTAGGGCGGGCATGGATCCCGCTGCACGCGCCGCCCACGTCGACGATCTGGCGACCCACCTCCGCTCACGGCTGCTCGAAGCTGCGGCCGCCGACGCGACGACCGCTCGGGGCCTTCACGCGGCCGTCGACAGTGAGGCCGGCGTGCTCGACGCCGCAACGCGGGCGGCGGTGGCCGAACGCGTCGCACAGCAGGCGCTCGGCCTGGGCCCGCTCGAGCCCCTGCTTCGCGATCCGGCGATCGACGAGGTCCTGGTCTGCGGAACGCGGCCGGTCTGGGTTGAGCGGGCCGGGCGCCTGGAGGCGACGGGCCTGTCGTTCGCCAGCGAGCTGGATCTGCGTGAGGCGATCGAGCGACTGCTGTCGCGCGCGGGACGCCGCGCCGACGAGTCGCAGCCGATCTGTGACGCGCGGCTTGATGACGGGTCGCGGGTGAACGTCGTGCTGCCGCCGCTCGCGGTCGACGGCCCCGCGCTCACGATCCGTCGCTTTCGCCCGCGCGGTCTCACCGCGCACGACCTGGTCCGGCTCGGCACGCTGACCCCGGCGCTGCTCGAGCTGGTCGGAGCGGCGGTTCGCGGGCGCCTGAATGTGCTTGTGTGCGGCGGGACCGGGTCGGGAAAGACGACGACGCTCGGCGCACTCGCGGGCCTGATCGATGCCGGCGAGCGGATCGTCACGATCGAGGACACGGCGGAGCTGCGTCTTCCGCTGCCTCACGTCGTGCGGCTCGAAGCGCGCCCCGCCGGCCTCGACGGGCGTGGCGAGGTCACGATCCGCACGCTCGTCCGCAACGCACTGCGGATGCGCCCGGACAGGATCGTCGTCGGCGAGGTGCGCGGCGGCGAGGCACACGACATGCTCGCGGCGCTCGCCACCGGGCATGACGGCTCGCTGACGACGGTGCACGCCGGCTCGCCGGCCGAGGCGATCAGGCGCGTGGAGACACTCGCGCTGATGGCAGGTCTCGGGCTGCCGCACGAGGCCGTTCGAGCGCAGGTCTGTGACGCGCTGGACCTCGTCGTCCACCAGTTGCGTCGGCATGACGGGAGTCGCGTGGTGAACGAGGTCGCCGAGGTCGTCGCGGTGGCCGGAGGGGCGGGCGTGCGAACGATCTACTCGCTGCGCGGCGGACGCCCGGTCAGGCGGGCTGCGCTCGGGGACCGCGTTTCGCAGCGGCTCGGCGAGCGGTGACGGTCCTGCTGGCAGGAGTCTCGGGGGCTCTGCTGGTCGGGGCCGCGTGGGAGGCGTTCGGCGTCCTGCTGCGGCTTCCGCTGATCGACGCCATCGAGCGGCTCCTGCGCCCGGCCCGGGCAGCGGGTCGTGACGGCCGCGCACCGCGGGGGCCGGAGCGCCGGCGGCTTGCGGCGGTGACCATCGCAACACTCGCCGCAGGTGGCTGGATGCTCGCCGGACCGGTCCTCTCGATCAGCCTCGCCGCGGGCGGTCCCGCCGCTGCGGCGGGCCTGGTTCGCACGCGCCGTGTTCGTTGGCAGCGGCGTGCGGCGCGGGGGGCGGGACCTGCCGCCCGAGCGCTGGCCGACGCGTTGTCCGCCGGCTACGCGCTGCCCCGCGCGATCGAGGTCGTGGCGTGCGACGGCGCCGTCGAGGGTCCCGCGCGCGAACTGCTGTCCGAGGCCGCAGCAGGATTGGCGCTCGGCCAGTCGGTCGCCGCTGCGCTCGATCGGCTCGCGGCGCGGGCCGCTACAGCGGGGTGGAGCGCTCTCACGGCCGCGATCCTCGTTCAGCGACAGACGGGAGGCGACCTCGCCCGGTTGCTCAGGGACCTCGCCGACGCGGTCGAGCGCGGCGAGCGAGTCGACGCAGACGCGCGATCGGCGAGCGCACAGGCGCGGCTCACCGCTCGCATCGTGCTCGCGCTGCCGGTGCTGGGGTGCGCGCTCGCCGAACTGGTCGCGCCGGGCGCGATGGCTGCGATTCTGGCCGATCCGCTCGCGCGAATCCTGGTGCTGGCGGCGGCGGGACTCCAGTTCGCCGCGCTCGTCGCGGTTCGCCGCATCGCCAGGTCGGCGGCGTGACCGCGGCGACGGCAGCCGTGCGAGCGGGCCGCTGACGATGGCTGTGCTGCTCGCCGGCCTTGCGGGCGTGTGCCTTGCGCTTGCGCTGGCGCAGGCCGCGCAGATCGCGGCGGGGGTGCTCGGTGAGCGCCGGGCCCGCGCGCTCCATGGCGCAGCGCCGCGGCGTCGGCGCCGTGCCGGTTCGAGCGCCCGGGTGCCGGCGCGGTCACGGGGCTTCAATGGCGTCCTGCGGGCTCGCGGCATCGCGGTTCCGCTCGGACTGGCGGAGCGGCTGGCAGGCGCGGGCTTCTCGGGTGAGTCGGCCGCCGCCGACGCCATGGCGGTCAAGTCGGCGCTCGCCGCCGCGGCTGCGCTCGGCGCGCTGCCGGGGGCACTCGGCGGCGGGTCGGGCCGGCTCCTGCTGCTGGCTGTCGCTCCCGCACTCGCCTTTCTCGTGCCCGACGCGCTGGTCGCCCGGCGAGCGCGCGCACGGGCCCGCCTGCTGAGTGCGCAGGCGCCCGAGCTGCTCGATCGCGTGCGGTTGACGGCCGAGGCGGGCCTGAGCCCTCAGCGCTCGCTGGCGCTGGCCGCCGCGCACGGCGACGGGCTGCTCGTGCGGGAGGTCAGGGCGGCGCTTGCGGCGAGCGAACTCGCGCTGTCGACCGACGAGGCGATGGACCGTCTCTGCCTTCGCTGTCCCGTGCCCGAGGTCCGCGCGCTGGCGGCGGCGCTGCGTCGCAGCGCGGTCCATGGAGTCCCGCTCGGCCCTGTGGCGGCCGTGCTCGCGAGCGGCTCGCGGGCCGACCGCGCGCGCAGGATTCACGACGGCGCGCAGCGTGCGGCGCCGCAGATCCAGCTCGTCGTCGCGCTGCTGCTGGTGCCCGCTGCGCTGCTCTTGATCGCCGCGGGGATGCTGAGCGGCCTGCGCTGACGCTCGCCGACGGCGGCGCGGAGTCTCAGGGCTGTTTGACCCCGGCGACGATCCTCACGCGCGAGACGTCGCCATCCTGCGTGCCGCCGCCGGCGGCCTGCGTGAGACCGCGCAGCACGCCCGCCAGCGCGACCGCATCGCGGTTGTCGCCGGCGTAGCTCTCGACCAGATCGGCGGCCTGCTGAAAATCGAGGTAGAAACCGGCTCGCAGATCGTCCCCGAGGCGCCCCTCAGCGGCCTTGAACTCGGGTGAGTTCTGAAGCTCGTCGGCCGGGCCGAGCGCCGTGGCCAGCGCGCCCGGGCCGATCGCGATCACGAGCTGGTCGTCCGCTGCCGCGATCTTGATCGGCGTGTCGCCGAGCGCGAGCGTCATGCCCTCGTCGACGCCCTTCGCGGACAGGCCGCTCACAGCGGGAACGCCGGGCAGCTGCAGGTCGCCCAGCGCCGCGCGCAGGCGCCGGACCGCACGTCGCATCGCCGCAGGGTCGCTGGACTGCACGACGAGCGCTCCGCCGACCTCGCCGCGCTTGGTTCCCCTCACGAACAGCCCGCCCGAACCCATCCACGCCAGGACGTCGCGGCTGACGCTGAGCCCGGTCGACTCCTCGAGCCGCGACAGCACCAGGTTCAGGCCGATCGCCTGGAGTCCGCCCGCCGACGTGAGGCCGCGCAGCAGAAGCTCGACGGTCTTGCCGACATCGCTGACGCCGAGGGCCAGCCAGGCGTCGGACGGCAGGGTCCGGATCGCGTCGCTCGCACCGCCCTGGGCCTGGATCGCGGTGAGTCCCTTGCCCGTGGCCGTGCCGGCCGCCTCGACGCGGATCGAATCGCCCTCGGGGATCAGCGCAGCCGCGATCGCGTCGCCCTGGCCGGTCAGCAGCGTGCGCACGATGTCACCCGTCGTCCCCTCGCCGATGAGCCCCGCGAGCGTGCCCGCGAGCGCGTCGATGTCGAGGTAGACGGTCGCGATGCCGTCGTCGGGGACCTCGGCCAGGGCGTTCTCGTAGCGCTGTGAGGCCGCCAGATCGGTGTCGTCCTTGGAGGCGGCTATCGCGAGCTTCACCGCACGCTCGTCGCCGAGTACGACGGAGCCGTCGAAGACGGCCGCAGCCGCGCTCCCGTTCGGCGTGCGGCTGTACTCGACGCCCTGGAAAGAGGCCTGCGCGCTCAGCGTGTCGGAGCTCTCCAGCGCCTTGTCGGCCTTGTCGTCGTCACGGCTGGCGGCGACAAGCAGCAACTTGTTCTCACTCTCGCTGACCGGCATCAGGGCGAGACCGACCCGGTCGCCGAGCCACGGCTCGATGTCCGCCTCGTAGGTCAGGCCGTTGAAGGCGGCCACCCGGGGCTGAAGGAACTCGACGACAGCCTGACCGGGGTCCTCGGTTCCCAGAAGCGCCTTCGAGACGGCATCGGTGTTCTGCTTGAGATCGTCCTCGGGGCGGACCTCCACGCCGACGTAGGCGGGCGCCGACGCGGGGACGACGCTCGCCGGGTCGGTGTCCCCCGGCGAGGACTCGGAGCCGCCGCAGCCGGCGACGGCGAGCACCGCGACCGAGAGCGCCGCGAGCGCTGAGCGTCGGAGAGGGATGGCGGTTGCGATCAAGGCGGCGGGTCTCCTGTGACGGCCGGATCGCGGCGCGCCCGGGCGGGCCAGCATCCTACGCGTGCGCTGCGCGCCCCACGCTGCGTCGGGCGCGGCGTGTTCGTTTCGGATCGCGGAACGTTTTCGCCGGGGTGGGGCGGGGGTGTCGGGCGCGGCGCGTTCGTTTCGGATCGCGGAACGTTTTCGCCGGCGTGGGGCGGGGGTGTCGGGCGCGGCGTGTTCGTTTCGGATCGCGGAACGTTTTCGCCGGGGTGGGGCGGGGGTGTCGGGCGCGGCGCCCCATTTCGACCCACGAGAGGCATACGCGGCGGACGGAAGTGGTGGTTTTCGCGGGTCTGAGGTCCGGGGACGCGCGCTGCGGGCGTCCGGGCCGGGACGCAGGAACCGCCATCCGACTCGTCGAAAACCTCGATGAGCACTTGTGATCGACTCGCCGGGCCCGTCGATCGCCGAGCGCGCGCACTGCTCGTGTGGGAAATTTTGTGCGGAGATGTTGCATTGTGGGAGAGGGTGGAGTACGTTGCCGCCACGCGGGCCGGGGTGGAGGGGCTCCTCCCACTCCTCCACCCCGGCCCGCAACTACTTCTCTCGCCATGGATCGGGCGAGCCTGAGATGGATTTCCAAGGCACCTACGAGCACAGTCTCGACGCGAAGAACCGGCTCACGATCCCGGCCGATCACCGTGAGACGTTCAAGCGCGGCGGGGTCGTGCTGGCCCAGGGAATCCAGCGCTGCGTCTCGATCTGGCTGCCCGACGCCTACGACCGCTACGTGGAGCAGGCGCTCGAGGGCAAGAACCCGATGGCTCCCGAGACGGAGGCGATCGAGCGCTACTTCAGCAAGAACTCCTTCCGCACGACGCTGGACAGCGCCAACCGTGTCCGCCTTCCGCCGCAGCTGATGGACTACGGCGGCTTCGACCGCGAGGTGACGGTCAGCGGAGCGCGCCGCTGCCTGGAGATCTGGGATCGCTCCGCCTACGAGGACATGAGCGCCGCGCTCGACGCGCAGATCCGCGAACTGACAGCGCAACTCGGACGGGCAGGATGAGCGTCATGACAGGCGCCGAGCACGTCCCGGTCCTCGCCGCCGAACTGCTCGACGTGCTCGACCCCAAACCGGGCGAGACGGCCATCGACGCGACCTTCGGAGCGGGCGGACACGCGGTTCTCGTCGCCGAGCGGCTCGGGCCGGACGGCCTGCTGGTCGCCATCGACCGCGATCCGGAGGCCCAGTACCGCTTCGAGCGCTTCGCTCAGGACGCACCGTGCCGCACACGCTTCCTGCAGGCCCCGTTCGCCGATGCACTCGAGACGCTCGCCGAAGAGGACGTCGCCGCCGACGTCGTGTACCTGGACCTGGGGATCTCCTCGATGCAGGTCGACACGCCTGAGCGCGGTTTCTCCTACTCCGTGGACGCGCCGCTCGACATGCGCATGGACCCGGGCGCGGGTCGCAGCGCCGCCGACCTGATCGCCGACTGGGACGAGCGCCGCCTGACGCGGCTCTTCCGCGAGTACGGGGAGGAGCGCTTCGCCCGGCAGATCGCGCGGGCGATCGTGCGTGAGCGCGAGCGCAGCCCGATCGAGACCACCACGGAGCTGGTCGACGTGATCGTCGAGGCGATCCCCGTTCCGGCGCGATTCGCGGCCGGCCACCCCGCCAAGCGCGTCTTCCAGGCGCTGCGAATCGCAGTCAACGACGAGCTCGAGCAGATCGACGCCGCCCTTCCGCTGGCGTGGTCGCTGCTCTCCGAAAACGGCCG
This sequence comes from uncultured Actinomycetes bacterium, assembly GCA_963714935.1. Classification (GTDB taxonomy): domain Bacteria; phylum Actinomycetota; class Thermoleophilia; order Solirubrobacterales; family Solirubrobacteraceae; genus F1-60-MAGs163. The sequence continues at coordinate 263,425 of CAVQQA010000001.1, read as the reverse complement.
GTTTGCAGGGATCTCGTTCCATTCCCTGGAAGACAGGCGCGTGAAACGGTTCCTGGCCGACCTCGAGCGCGGCTGCATATGCCCTCCGGACCTGCCGGTCTGCGCCTGCGGGCGGCTACCGCGGGCTCAGCTGCTTGCTCGCGGCGGCGTCGTCCCGGACGAGACCGAGCAGACCGCCAACCCGCGCTCGCGCTCCGCGCGCCTGCGCGGCGCTCGCAAGCTGACCGCCACGGAGGCCGCCGCGCGATGAGCCCGCCTCCGCCCGCAGCCAGCGCGGCCGCGCGCGGACCCGTCGTCGCGCGCAGGCCGCCGCGCCACGCCTCGCGCTGGCGCCGCGCAGCGGTTGTGCTGCCGCGCCCGTCGCTGCGCGCCCTGCCGACCTCAGTCCCCGTTCAGCGCCTCTTTCACGGGCGTGCCGCGATCGCAGTCCTCGGCGCGGCGCTGCTCGGCCTCGTCTTCCTTCAGGTGTCGCTGCTCAAGCTGAACAGCGCAATCAGCATCAATGTCGAGCGTGCGGCCGAGATCGAGCGCGAAAACGCACAGACGCGGGCGAGCATCTCCAAGCTCGACGCGGGCCGCCGGGTTCAGAGCGCCGCCGGACAGCTCGGAATGGTCATGCCCGCCGCCGGGGCGATCTGCTTCCTCGATGCCAGACGTGCGCGCCCCTGCTCCGGCGGCGACGCCGGCGCGGCCGGACAGGGCACGGACCCGGCCGCCGCAGCGCAGATGACCGCGGGCAGCGCCCAGGCCGCTCCGGCTCCCGCGCCCGCAGCGGCGCCGGCGACCGGCCAGGCGCCCGCCACCCCGCAGAGCGCCCCTGCGGCGGCACCGGCCCCCACCGCCGCACCTACGCCCGAGCCTGCAGCGGCCCCCGCGCCTGTCGCCGCCCCCGCGCCCGCTGCCGCGCCCGCCCCCGCGGCCCCCGCCACCGGCGGGCTGTCCGCCTCACCGGGAGCCGGAGGCTGACGTGGCCCTGGTGGAGCGCCGAGTAGGCATCCTCTTCGCGCTCTTCCTCGCTGGTCTGGCCCTCGCCGCACTCAAGGCGGGCCACGTGGGGCTGATCCAGGGCGGCGGGCTGTCCGCGGTCGCCACGTCCCAGCAGCAGTCCGAGCAGATCGTGCCCGCCGAGCGCGGCGCGATCGTCGACCGCAGCGGCGTCGCGCTGGCGACCTCCGAGCCCGCCGATGACATCTCCGCGACGCCGTACCTCATCAAGGATCCCGTTCGCACCGCCGCCAAGCTCGCCCCGCTGCTCGGCGTCGACGACGCGGAACTCGTCAAGAAGCTGGCACGCCGCGACACCGGCTTCGTGTACCTGGCCCGCCGCGTCAGGCCCGCCGCGGCGGACAAGATCAAGGCGCTGGGAATCGAGGGCATCGACCTGACCGCAGGCTCGCGGCGCACCTACCCGCACGGCGTTCTGGCCGCCCAGGTCCTCGGAAGCGTGGACCTGGACGGCAAGGGCCTGTTCGGGCTCGAGTTCTCGCGCGACCGGGTGCTGGCGGGAACCGACGGAAAGCGCGTCTCGATCTACGACGGCGGCCGCGACGCGATCGAGGTTCGGGACGTGCGATCCGCGGCCCCAGGCGAGACGGTGCGGCTGACGCTCGATGCCCAGATCCAGGACCAGACGGAGGAAGTCCTCCGGCAGGTGGGCCGTGACTTCAGTCCGAAGGGCGCGAGCGCGATCGTGATGGACCCGCGCAGCGGTGCAGTCCTGGCGATGGCGAACTGGCCCGAGATCGATCCCAACGACCTCAGCAAGGCTCCCTCGTGGGCGCTCCAGAATCGCGCCGTCGGCTTTGCCCACGAGCCAGGCTCGACCTTCAAGGCGTTCACCGTCGCCGCCGCGCTCGAAGAGGGCGTCGTCAAGCCTCACACGAGCTTCAACCTGGCCCCGCAGATCCAGGTTGCGGATCGCGTGATCGGGGAGTCCCATCCGCGCGGCTGGGTCACGCTCGACACTTCGGGCATCCTCGCCCAGTCCAGCAACGTCGGAGCGATCACGATCGGGCAGCGGCTGGGGGCACGACGCTTCGACCAGTGGGTGCGGCGCTTCGGTTTCGGCACGCGCACCGGCGTCGCGCTGCCGGGCGAGGAACAGGGCGTCGCCCTCGACCTGGAGGACTACTCCGGTTCGTCGATGGGCAACCTGCCGATCGGGCAGGGCGAGTTGGTCACGCCGATCCAGATGGCCACCGCGTACTCGGTGATCGCCAACGGCGGCCTCCTGCGCCGCCCGCACGTCATCGACCGGGTCGGGGGCGAGCGCGTCCAGACCGGGGCCGGCAAGCGCGTGATCTCAAGCCGCACGGCGTCCCAGGTGCGCGAGATGCTCAAGGGCGTCTTCGCGCCGGGCGGCACGGCGAGCGAGGTCTCGCTGCCCGGCTACGAGCTGGCAGGGAAGACGGGAACCGCGAACAAGATCAACGCCGCCAACGGGGAGTACTCCGAGGAGAACTACATCGCCTCGTTCGTGGGCTTCGCCCCCGCCGAGCGTCCGAAGCTGCTCATCTCGGTGATGGTCGACGAGCCGCGCGGGGCGATCTACGGCGGCGAGGTCGCGGCGCCGGCGTTCGGCAAGATCGCGTCGTTCGCCCTGCCGTACCTGCGGATCCCGCCCTCCTAGTGGTTCTCGCGGAAGGCCGTGCGTCTGCGGCCGGACGCGGCGAACGGGCAGGCTGGACGTCTCGATACGCGGATACGCTGGGCCGCGATGACGCTCGGCGAGCTCTTCGGGGACGCGGCCGGCCAGGATGCCGGCGTCGGCGTCACCTCGCTGGCATATGACGATCGCGAGGTCATTCCCGGCAGCGTGTTCTTCTGCGTGCCGGGCTTCACACGCGACGGCCACGACTTCGCGCCCGCGGCGGTCGAGCGCGGCGCGGTGGCGCTGGTCGTCGATCGCCCGCTGGGCCTCGGTGTTCCCGAGATCCTCGTCGCCGACGTGCGCGCTGCGATGGCACCGGCGGCGGCGCTTCTCAACGGAGACCCCACGGCGCGGCTGGCGCTCGTCGGCGTCACCGGCACCAACGGCAAGACGACGACGGCGTTCCTGGTGAGAGCGCTGCTCGAGGCCGGGGGGCTGCGCACCGGGCTGCTCGGCACCGTCGAGCAGATCGTCGGCGGCGTGGCCGAGCCCGCGATCCGCACGACGCCGGAGGCGATCGACCTTCAGGCGACCTTCGCATCGATGCTCGCGGCCGGCGACGAGGCGTGCGTGATGGAGGTCTCATCGCATGCGCTCGAGCTGCACCGCGCCGATGCGATCCGGTGGCAGGCGGCGGCGTTCACGAACCTCACGCAGGACCACCTCGACTTCCACCCGTCGATGGAGGAGTACTACCGCGCCAAGCGGCAGCTCTTCGAGGCGACCGCGGGGCTGCGCGTGCTCAACGTCGACGACTCCTACGGCCGCCGCCTGGCTCAGGAATACCCCGACGCGCTGACGGTGGGGATCGACAGCGAGGACGCGGCGCTGCGCGCCACCGGGCTGCGCGCCGACTTCGGCGGGACGACCTTCAGCGCCGGCGGGCTGGAGCTGCGCGTCGGGCTGCCCGGCGCGTTCAACGTCCTCAACGCACTCTGCGCCGTCGCCGTCGCGCGTCATCTGGGCGTCGCCGATGAGACGATCGCAGCGGCGCTGCCCGGTGCGGCGACGGCCCCCGGCAGGTTTCAGCCGGTCGACGAGGGACAGGACTTCGCTGTGCTCGTGGACTACGCGCACACGCCGGATTCGCTCGAGAACGTCCTGCGCGCGGCGCGCGAGCTCGCGGTGGGGCGCGTCATCGTGGTGTTCGGCTGCGGCGGGGATCGTGACCGCGGAAAGCGCCCGCAGATGGGTGCGATCGCCGCGCGCGAGGCTGACGCCGCGATCGTCACGTCCGACAACCCGCGCTCGGAGGATCCGCAGGCGATCATCGAAGAGATCCTCGCGGGCGTGCCGGAGCGGATGGGCCGTCACGTCGAGGTCGAAGGGGACCGCGGCGCGGCGATCGGGCTCGCGCTCCAGTCGGCCCGCAGCGGAGACGTCGTCGTGATCGCCGGCAAGGGCCACGAGCAGGGGCAGGAGCTCGCGGACGGCCTGACGGTCCCGTTCGACGATGCGACGGTGGCGCGCGATGCGCTCAGGGCGAGGGGCGCGTGATGCGCGACTGGGGTCCCACGAGAGTCGCGCAGGCGTCGGGTGCCCGCCTCGTGACCGAATCGCCGGTGCCGGCGCAGCCCGGGACCGGCCCGCTGCGTGTCGTCATCGACTCGCGCGAGGTCGGACCCGGCGACCTGTTCTTCGGGCTCACCGGCGAACGCCACGACGGCGGCGTCTTCGCGGAGCAGGCGCTCGCTGCCGGCGCATGGGGGGTGCTCGCCGCGCCCGAGCACGCCGAGCGGGCTGCGAGTGCCGCAGCGACCGGGGCGGTGTTCGCGGCCGACGATCCGCTGGGCGCACTCGGAATGCTCGCGAGGGCATGGCGTCGCCGGCTCGGCGCTCAGGTCGTCGGCATCACCGGCTCGACCGGCAAGACCTCGACCAAGGACATCCTCGCCGGCATGCTCGCACCGGCCCGGCGCGTCGTCGCGACCGCCCAGAATCTCAACACGGAGATCGGGCTGCCGCTGACGGTCCTCGGCGCACCCGAGGGCACCGAGGTGCTGGTGCTCGAGATGGCGATGCGCGGCCGCGGGCAGATAGCCGAGCTTGCGCGGATCGCCGAGCCCGACGTCGGCGTCATCGTGAACGTGGGGCCCGTGCACCTCGAACTGCTCGGAGGCATCGAAGCCGTGGCTGAGACGAAGGCCGAGCTGGTGCGCGAGCTTCGCAGCGGCGCGACGGCGGTCCTGCCTGCCCGTGAGCCGCTGCTGGGCCCCTATCTGCGCGACGACATCGAGATCGTCACCTTCGGGTCCGGGGGTGACGTCGACGTCCTCCCCGAGGGCCTCGAGCTGCCCTTCGAGTCGGCGCACATGCGCCGCAACGCGCTGGCCGCTCTGGCCGCAGCGCGCGCGCTCGGCGTCGAGCCCGAGGGTGCGGTGCACGTCGCACTCTCGGCGATGCGCGGGCAGCGAATCAGGCTCGAACAGGACATCGTCGTCATCGACGACTGCTACAACGCCAACCCGATGTCGATGCGCGCCGCTCTCGACGACCTTGCCGAGACGGCCTCCGGCCGCCGCGTGGCCGTGCTCGGCGAAATGCGCGAGCTCGGACCCGACGAGCGCCGCTTCCATGCCGAGCTCGGGGTTCAAGCGCGCGAGGCCGGCGTCGACCTGCTCGTGACGGTCGGCGAGCTGGCGCGACACGCCGCCACCGGGTTCGCGAGCGAGGGAGTCCGTGCCGCGGCGAATGCCGAGGAGGCGGCGCTGATCGTGCCGGGCCTGCTCGAGCCCGGTGACACGGTGCTCGTCAAGGCCTCGCGGGGCGTCGGCCTGGAGGCCGTGACCGAGGTACTCGTCGACCGGCTGGGCGCTGCCTAGATGGGCGAGGTCCTGATCGGCGGAACGGCGGCCCTGCTGCTGTGCGTCTTCCTGTCGCCGCGCTTCATCGAGTTCATGCGCGAGCGCCAGTTCGGCCAGCACATCCGCGAGGAGGGGCCGGAGGGGCACCACACGAAGGCCGGCACGCCGACGATGGGCGGGATCATCATCCTTGTTGCGATCGCCGTTCCATACGCGATCCTCAGCGACGGCGACTGGCGCGCGCTCGGGGTGCTCGGAACGGCGCTCGCCTGCGCCTCCATCGGCTTCGCCGACGACTACACGAAGATCGTCAAGCGCCGGTCGCTCGGCCTTCAGGGACGCTTCAAGCTGATCGGACTCGTCCTGATATCGCTCGGTCTGTGGTGGGTCGCAACGCAGAAGGCGGGAGTCTCGACATCGGTGCGGCTGCGCTTCGTCGACGCGAGCGTCGACGTCGGCATCTTCTTCCCGGTGCTGCTCTACCTGGTGATCGCCGGGACGACCAACGCCGTCAACCTGACCGACGGACTCGACGGACTGGCGGCGGGCTGCGCTGCGATCGTGATGCTCGCCTACATCGGCATCACCTACATAACGACAGGCGATCGCGAATTGGCGCTGCTGAGCGCGTGCGTCGTCGGCGCGTGCGTCGGATTCCTGTGGTTCAACGCACATCCCGCGACGATCTTCATGGGTGACACCGGCTCGCTCGGTCTCGGCGGAGCGATCGGCGCGATGGCGGTGATGACCGACACCGAGATCCTGCTGATCCTGCTCGGCGGGATCTTCGTGATCGAGGCGCTCAGCGTGATCATCCAGGTATTCGCGTTCCAGACGTTCCGCAGGCGCGTCTTCCTGATGGCGCCGATCCATCACCACTTCGAGATCCTCGGCTGGTCGGAGACGAAGATCATCCTGCGCTTCTGGATCATCGCCACCGTCTGCGCCGCGATCGGGTTCACGCTGTATCAGGCGTCGATCTCGTAGCGTGCCGGCCGCGCCTCGCGGCGCCTGACGCAGCGGCCGCGGCTGGGGGTTGACGATCTGGTGTGCGTGCGCCGGCCGTGGCCGGCGCTCTCACATAAGGTGCGATCGTGCCCGACTCGCGCATCCCACCACAGCCTCTGCCCGAGCACCCCGAACTGCGAGAGCTTGCGCTGGCGATGGAGGGAGCGGGCATCTCCGGGGAGATACTCGACGCCGACTGGCGGATCGTGTTCATCTCCAGTGAGGAGGCCCAAATCGTCGGCGTGGCTCCCGAACAGGTCGACCGCTACTACGGCAAGTCACTGGTCGTGCGCAACCTCGAAGACGCGGAGGACTGGGGGATCACGGCAGAGGTCAGCCGCGCCTGGTGGCGTCAGAACGTCCCGATCATGCGCCGCTACCTCGCTCCGGAGGACGCGGCGTTCGACGAGGTCTTCGGCTCGCTGGCCTCGAACGCGGCTGCCGTCGATCCGCTCGCCCGAAGCCCGCTCGCCTGGCAGCACAGCTACGAGTTCCCCGACGAGCGACGGCTGAGGAAGACGGTCCTCGGCGACGTGACCTTCCTCGACCTGCGGCTCAGCGACGAGGCCGGAGCCTTCATCGGCGTGCTGCGACTCGCGAGGGCTGCGCTGCCGGAGTCGCTGCTGGCCCGGCTGGGAAGAGGCGATCGCGGGCTCTTCGAACGGATGGACAGCGTGCGGGAGCCGGCGCGGCGGCCTGCGGCGATCCTGTTCGCCGACCTCGGAAGCTCGAGCGTGCTCTCACGCCGCCTGTCCTCGCGCGGCTACTTCGACCTCGTCAGCGGCCTGACCGACCTGATCGACTCTGCGGTGATCGCGTGCGACGGAATCGTCGGCAAGCACGCGGGCGACGGCGGGTCGGCGCTGTTCCTGGCCGGAGATTTCGGCGACTCGGAGTCGGCTGCGGCGCGCGCGGCGATCGAGGCGGCGCGCGCGATTCGCGACGGTGCGGGCGCGCTCGGCCCCGATGACGTGTCGCCGCAGGTGAACGTCGGCCTGCACTGGGGTGCGACGCTGATGGTCGGGCAGGTCGCGACCGGTGGCCGCCTCGAGGTGACGGCGCTGGGGGATCAGATGAACGAGTGCGCGCGGATCGAGGCCGCCGCGGGATCCGGGGCGATTCTCGCCTCCAAGGACCTGATCGAGCGGCTCGAGCCGGCGGACGCAGCGGCCACGGGCGTCGAACCGGACGCGATCGCCTACACGCCGCTCGCCGAGCTCGACGGCGCCGGCGAGAAGGCGATCCGCGATGCGGGCGCGATCCCGGTCGCCCAGATCTGAGCAGAGTCGATCGCTCTGGCCGCAGCGAGCGCCTGCGCGGCCTATGGTTGCCGCGTGAGCGCGCACCGGCCTCCGCTGCCTCCAGGACCGTGGCTGGTCGTCGGGCTCGCGCGGTCGGGCGTCGCCGCGGCACGGACGCTGTGGGCGCACGGCGAGCCGGTGATCGGGGTCGATGCGGGTGAGCCCGCCGAGGCGGCGGCTCTGCATCACGAGGGCCTGGAGATCTGGACCGGGATCGACGGCCTCGGGGAGCTGCGACGCGCGCGCGCCGTCGTCAAGAGCCCCGGGGTCCCGCGTGACGCGCCGCTGATCGCCGCAGCACGGCGAATGGGTCTGCCGGTGCTCGGCGAGCTGGAACTCGGCTGGCGGCTGCTGGAGAACCCGTTCGTCGCCGTCACCGGCACCAACGGGAAGACGACGACGGCCGAGCTTCTCGGGGCGATCTGGCGCGCGGCAGGCCGCGACGTCGCGGTGGCCGGGAACGTCGGAACGGCCGTGACCTCGCTCGTGGGGCGACTGCCCGCAGCGGCGACCGTCGTGTGCGAGGCGAGCAGCTTCCAGCTCGAGGATTCGCTGGCCTTCGCGCCCGAGGTCGCCGTGCTCCTGAACCTGACGCCGGACCATCTCGACCGCCACGGGACGTTCGAGGCCTACCGTGACGCCAAGCGGGCGATCTTCGCCCACCAGGTGCCCGGCGACGTCGCGATCCTTCCGGGCGAGCTGGCGCTGCTGCACGATGGTCCTGCGCGGCGAGTGACGTTCGGCGGCCCGGACGGCGACCTGGCGCTGCGCGCGGGGGCCCTCGAGTGGGAGGGCCGCCCGCTGATTCCGGCATCGGAGATCCGTCTGCGCGGCGCGCACAACGAAGACAACGCGATGGCCGCGGCCGCGGCCGCGCTCGCCTCCGGGATCGGTGCCGACGCCGTCGTGGAGGCGCTGCGCACGTTTCCCGGCGTCGGGCACCGGCTCGAGGACATCGCGACGATCGGTGACGTCGAGTGGGTCAACGACTCGAAGGCCACCAACGTGGCGTCGGCGACGGTCGCGCTGGCGGCGTTCGACGCCCCCGTGCATCTGATCCTCGGCGGCCAGGCGCAGGGTCAGCGGTTCGACGCTCTGCGCACGCCCGTCGCCGAGCGGGCAGCCGCGGTTTACCTCATCGGCGAGGCCGCGCCGGAGCTGCGGACCGCTCTCGACGGAACGGTCGCGCTGCACGACGTGCGGCGACCTCGGGACGGCGGTCGAGCGTGCAGGCGCCGCAGCCCGTCCCGGTGAGGTGGTGCTCCTGTCTCCCGCCTGCAAGAGCTTCGACCAGTTCGCGGGCGGCTTCGAGGAACGCGGAGACCGCTTCAGGGAGCTCGTGGCGGCGCTGTCAGCGTGACCGGGTTCAGCACCCGGGCCGGTCCGCGCGCCGCGGACCTAGACTCGCCCGGATGACGGGCCCGAACCGATCGTTGACGGCGCTGGTCTGCGTGGTCGCAGCCGCGCTCGTCGGCTGCGGTGGCGGCAAGGAGACGGCTTCGACGGTTCCGCGGGCCGAACAGGCGGTCGCCGGCGATCCCGGGCCGATCCACGTCCACGGCCTCGGCATCAATCCCGGGGACGGCGCGCTGTTCATCGCCACGCACAGCGGCCTCTACCGGGCCGGCGGCGGGGAACGCACCGCGACGCGCGTCGGCGACCGCCGTCAGGACACGATGGGCTTCGCGGTCGTCGGTCGCGACCGCTTTCTGGGCTCCGGGCATCCGGATCCCCGCGACAAGCTCCCTCCGTTCCTGGGGCTGATCGAGTCGCGCGACGCCGGTAAGACGTGGAAGTCGGTGTCGCTGCTGGGCAAGCGCGACTTCCACGTCCTCGAGGCACGGGGCCGGCGCGTCTATGGCTTCGGCTCGGATTTCGACACCCGGCTGACAGCGCTCATGGTCAGCGACGACGGTGGCCGAACGTGGCAAGAGCGCGAAGCGCCGGCGGCGCTGGTCTCGCTCGCGATCGACCCCGCCGACTCGTCCCGGGTCATCGCTTCCGGAGAAGATCGGTTGTACGAATCCGGCAACGCCGCCCGTGGCTGGCGCGAGGTCACCGGCTCTGCGGGACTGCTGGCATGGCCGGCCAGAGGCGCGCTGCTCGCGTTGGCGGGCGACGGGACGGTTCTACGCAGCGCCGACGGCGGCGGAGTCTGGCGCGAGGTGGGAAAGCTCGACGGCGAGCCGGCGGCGTTCGAGGCTCGCAGCGCGGCTGACCTCTACGCGGCGCTCCACGACGGGAAGATCATGCGCTCCACGAATGGTGGTCGCTCATGGTCGGCGCACACGGACTCGTAGCGGGCGCCTCTTGAGGAACGACCCCGTGGCGTTCGCCTGAGTCGCGTCCCGTGGTGGAGGATTTCGGCGGATCGCGCCGAAGCTGCCATGGATGGCGACAGCCGCCCGCGCCACGACCGACGCCACACCGCGTGCGCGCACACGGCGGGTGGAGGAGGACGTTCTCGTCACGGCGGTTCTGTGCCTGCTGGCGTTCGGCGCCGTCATGGTCTACAGCGCCTCGTCGGCCAACACCGTGATCCAGGGCGGTGGGGACGGGACCGGCTTCCTCCTCAAGTACGTCGTCTACGGCGCCGCCGGGCTCGGCGCGATGTGGTTCGTCGCCCGAAGCCCGCTCAAGCAGGTGCTCGCGTTCACCGGACCGCTGCTTGCGGTCTCGCTCGGCTGCCTGGTGCTCGTGCAGTTCCCCGGCTTCGGGGTGGAGGTCAACGGAGCCCGGCGCTGGCTCGGTGCGGGGCCGCTCACCTTCCAGCCCAGCGAACTCGCCAAGCTGGCGCTGCTGCTCTACTCGGCCCGATTCCTGGCTGAGCGCCCGCGCGGATTCCGCACCCTCGGAGAGCTGCTGCCGCTGGGGCTCGTCGTCGGCGTCGTCGTGCTGCTCGTGGCGGCCCAGCCGGACCTCGGCACGACGCTCGTGATCGTCGCGACGATGATGGCGATCCTGTTCGCGTCCGGGCTGCCGCTGCGCTGGCTCGGCGGGATCGCGGGCTCGGGGGCGCTGCTCGTGACGATGTACTCGATGACCGCCGACTACCGGCGGATGCGCCTGACGTCATTCCTGAACCCGTGGGACTCGGCGGGTGACACCGGTTTTCAGGCGGTGCAGGGTCAGATCGCGCTCGGCTCCGGCGGGTTCTTCGGCAACGGCCTCGGCGAGTCGGTGCAGAAGATCGCGTACCTGCCCGAGGCGCACACGGACTTCATCCTGGCGATCATCGGCGAGGAGCTCGGCGTGGCCGGCGTGCTCGGCCTGCTCTTGCTCTACGGGCTCGTCGCCTGGGCCGGTCTGCGGATCGCCCAGCAGGCGAAGGGCCGCTACGCGGCGCTCGTGGCCGCGGGCGCGACCAGCCTGATCCTCTGTCAGGCGACGCTGAACGTGTTCGTGGTGCTCGGTCTGGCGCCGCTGACCGGCGTGCCGCTGCCGTTCATCTCCTACGGCTCAACGAACCTGATCGTCCTGCTGATGTGCAGCGGTCTGCTGATCAACGTGTCGCGCGGGGGCTCTGTGCACCTGCGTGCAGTCACCGACGGCCGTGATCAGGCACGATCTGCTGCCGATGCCGGAGACGACCTACGTGATCGCCGCGGGGGGGACGGCCGGGCACGTGGTTCCGGCGCTCGCGGTCGCCGACGAGCTGCGGGCTGACGGCGCGCGCGTCGTCTTCGTCGGTGGAGAGCGCGCCGAGCGCGAGCTCGTGCCCCGGGCGGGCTTCGAGCTGCGCGCGATCGACGTCGAAGGTCTCAGTCGCAGCAACCCGCTGAAGGCCGTGCGCGCGCTCGCCAAGTCGGCGGGTGCGGTGCGCGCGGCGAGCAGGCTGCTCGACGAGCTGCGTCCTGCGGCGGTCATGGGCGGCGGCGGTTACGTGGCCGGGCCTGTCGGGCTGGCCGCCGTGCGCCGCGGTGTCCCGCTCGTGCTGACCGAGGCCGACAGCCACCTCGGCCTCGCCAACCGGCTGCTCGCGCGGCGTGCGCGCCGGGTCTGCCTCGCCTTTCCGATCGCCGGGCGTGACGATGATCGCTACATCGTCACCGGGCGGCCCGTCCCTGCTCCGGCGGCTGATGAGGGTGCCGCGCGCGAGCGCTTCGGCCTCGCCGGCGACGACACCGTCGTGCTCGTCTTCGGCGGGTCGCTCGGCGCGCGCTCGATCAACGAGGCGGCGGTGGCGGCGTTCGGCGAGCACGACCCCGGCTTTCGCGTGCTGCACTGCGCGGGCGAGCGCGACCTTCCCGCGCTGCGCGAGCGACCGTTGGGAGCGCATTACGACCTGCGCGGATACGTCGAGAACTTCGCGCAGGCGCTGGCTGCGGCGGATCTCGTGGTCGCGCGCGCCGGGGGCTCGATCTTCGAGATCGCCGCTGCGGGCAGGCCGGCGATACTCGTGCCGTATCCGCACGCGGCGGGAGACCATCAGGCGGGCAACGCCCGGTGGATGTCCCGCGCGGGCGCCGCGATCGTGGTGCCGGACGTCGAGCTGACGGCCCCGCGCCTGCGCGACGAGGTCGCCGCGCTGCTCGGCGATGAAGCCCGGCTCGGCGCGATGGCGTCCGCCTCGGCGTCGCTTGCACGGCCGGATTCGGCCCGTCTGATCGCCGACGAGGTCGCCTCCGCGGCGTAGCCTCGGGGCGCTCGGCTAGCGTCCCGTCCGATGTCCGACGCCCAGCCGTGGAGTGGTCGCCAGCTGCACCTCGTCGGTATCGGCGGCGCCGGCATGAGCGGCTACGCGACCGTGGCGGCACAGCTCGGGGCGGTGGTCAGCGGGTCGGATCGCTCCGACTCGCCGGTTCTCGATCAGCTCCGCGCCGACGGCATCGACGCGCGTGCCGGCCATGACGCCGCGAATCTGCCCGCTGCATCCGATGTCCTGGTGGTCCACTCGACGGCGGTCGAGGAGGACAACACCGAGCTCGTCGCGGCACGCGAGCGCGGGCTCGCGGTCGTGCAGCGAGCCGAGCTGCTGCGCGAGCTGAGCGCGCTCAAGCGCACGATCGCCGTCGCCGGTGCGCACGGAAAGACCACCACGACGAGCATGACGGCGCACGTGCTGCTCGAATGCGCGGTCGATCCCGCCTACCTGATCGGCGGCGAGTTGCGCAGCACCGGGCGCAACGCGGCCTGGGGCGCCGGCGACTGGCTCGTCGTCGAGGCGGACGAGTCCGATCGCTCGATGCTGGCGCTTCAGGCCGAGGTCGCCGTCGTGACGAACGTCGAACTGGACCACCATGCCACCTACGGCTCGCTGCAGGAGGTGCGCGACGTCTTTCGCGAGTTCCTCGAGCGGCCGGCGCAGGCGGTCATCTGGGATCGGCCCGAGCTTCTGGCCCTGCGCGGCGGCAGGCCGCTGGTCGCCTACGACGCGGTTGGCGCGGAACTGGGGGATGGGGCCTCGCGGCTGAAGTGGCGCGGCCACGACGTGCTCGTGCCGGTTCCGGGGATCCACAACGCGCGCAACGCCGTGGCTGCACTTGAAGCGGCGGCGCTCGCGGGCGCGGAGCCGGCGCGGGCGGTGTCGGCGATCGGCGGCTTCAGGGGGGCGGGGCGGCGCTTCGAGACGCTCGGCCGCACGGCGTCCGGCGCGCTCGTCGTCGACGACTACGCACACCACCCGACCGAGGTCGAGGCGACGATCGCGGCTGCGCGCACGCTCGGGCCCCGGCGTGTCGTGGCGGCCTTCCAGCCGCATCTGTATTCGCGTACGCAGCACCTGGCGGGCGCCTTCGGGCGGGCTCTTGCGACCGCGGACCTGGCTTGCGTGCTCGACATCTACCCGGCGCGCGAGCAGGCGGCGGACTTCCCGGGCGTGACGGGCCGCCTCGTCGCGGAGGCGGTCGCCGACGCCGCGCCGGGACGTGAGGTGCTGTGGCTGCCGCGCTTCGACGACGCGGAGCGGGTCCTTGCGGACCGGCTCGGCGAGGACGACGTGCTGCTCGTGCTCGGCGCCGGCGACGTGCGCGCTCTCGGCGAGCATCTCGTCGCCTGATCTGGCCCGCGTCCACCCCGGCCGCAGCGTCGCGTCGCGGCGATCGGCCCTGTTCGACGGCAGGAACGGGACCCGCCGCGCCGAAGGGAGGACGTGGATGTCCGCGCACTCCGCCGCCCGGTCGCGACCGTCCCGGGTCTCCTTCGCCGGGTTTCGCCGGCCTGGGCTCGGCACGCTGCTCGCTGCGGCCGCGACGGTCGCCCTGCTCGTCGGCGGCTGGGTCTGGCTGCGTGATTCATCACTCGTGAGCGTCAATCGCGTGACGGTCACCGGTGCATCCGGCGGCCAGGCCGGCGCGGTTCGCTCTGCGCTCGAGGCCGCGGCGCTCGACATGACGACGCTGCGCGTCGACGAGGGCGCTCTGCGTGACGCGGTCGCCCGCTTCCCGCTGGTGCGCGACGTCGAGGCGACAGCGGATCTGCCGCATGGCCTGCGGATCCGCGTGATCGAACGTGTACCCGTCGGCGTGATCAGCTCAGCGTCAGGCGGCAGCGTCGTCGTGGCCGAGGACGGGACGCTGCTGCGCGGTGTGCCCGCCGCAGACCTGCCGCGCATCGTGTCGCGCACGGCTCCGGGCGGCGCGCGCGTCGCCGACCGCAGGACCAACGTCAAGGTCGCTCTGCTCGCCGCGGCGCCGGCGCGAATGCGTGGGCGGGTCGTGCGGGTCACGCTCGGGCCGCAGGGCCTCATCGCCGTGCTCGCCTCCGGGCCGAAGCTGCGCTTCGGAGACGGCGCGCGGCTTGAGGCGAAGTGGATCGCCGCCACGCGCGTGCTGCGCGACCCGGCCGCACAGACGGCCGCCTACCTCGACCTGCGCGTGCCCGAGCGACCGGCGGCGGGCGGGCTCACGCTCGAGCAGGGAGGCACTCAGGTGCAGCAGGCGGCGGCTCCGGCCCCGGCCGTCGTGCCCGCACCGGCGGCCCCGAGCGCCGCGGCACCACCCGCTCCCTGACCTCAGGCTCGACCTCCGGGCCAGCCTGGACCGGCGCAAAACACTCAAGTCAGACTGGAGACAAGTTCCTGCTGCAACGGATCTTGCCGCTGTAGCCTGTCGTTGACACTGAAGGATGCCGATGCGTACGGTGCTTTTGCTCCAGAGCCCGCGTCGCGGGCGGAAGTCTCAACACTAACTCGAAGGTCGGTCGGAATCGCATGATGGAAAGCAGCGGGACTTACCTCGCCGTCATCAAGGTCGTCGGAGTCGGCGGCGGCGGAACCAACGCGGTCAATCGCATGGTCGACGCGGGACTCCGCGGCGTCGAGTTCATCGCGGCCAACACCGATGCCCAGGCGCTGCAGATGTGCGACGCCGACATCAAGCTGAACATCGGTCACGACCTGACAAAGGGTCTGGGCGCGGGCGCGAATCCCGAGATCGGCTTCGGCGCGGCCGCCGAGTCGCGCGACGAGATCAAGGAGGCGCTCAAGGGCGCTGACATGGTCTTCGTCACCGCGGGCGAGGGCGGCGGCACCGGCACGGGCGCCGCGCCCGTGATCGCCGAGATCGCCAAGAACGAGATCGGCGCGCTGACCGTCGGCGTCGTCACCCGCCCGTTCGAGTTCGAGGGCTCCCAGCGCATGCGCGCGGCCGAAGAGGGCATTCAGCGCCTGCGCGAGGTCGTCGACACGCTGATCGTGATCCCCAACGAGCGCCTGCTCACCACGGTCGAGCGGCGCACGACCATCCTCGAGGCGTTCCGCGAGGCCGACAACGTCCTGCGCCAGGGCGTGCAGGGCATCACCGACCTGATCACGATCCCCGGCCTGATCAACCTCGACTTCGCCGACGTGCGCACGATCATGTCCGACGCGGGCTCCGCGCTGATGGGCGTCGGCACGTCGAGCGGCGAGTCACGCGCGGTCGACGCGGCCAAGGCGGCGATCGAGAGCCCGCTGCTCGAGGACGCGATCGACGGGGCCACCGGCATCCTGCTGAACATCACCGGCGGACGTGACCTCGGCCTGTTCGAGGTCAACGACTCCGCCGAGATCATCCACTCCGCCGCCGACAACAGCGCAAACATCATCTTCGGTGCCGTCATCGACGAGTCGATGGGCGACGAGGTGCGCGTGACGGTCATCGGCACCGGCTTCGATCACGGGCGCTCGCGAGGGCGCGTCGCACGCGAGGAGACCCGCCGCCGCGCCGAGCGCAGCTCCGCCGGTCGATCACCGCGAGGCGCGCGCGAAGCACCGGCGGACCTCGAGATCGATGATGACGATCTCGATATTCCCGCTTTCTTGAAGTAGTCCCCCTTGGTCGCGGATCTCGCGGCGACTGACGCCACCCGCCTTCGGTGGGCTGTGCCTCCAGCACAGCACCACCTCGGCGTTCGGCGTCATTCATCCGCGAGCTCTCGCTCCGGCCGGGATGGACGGGCGCGGGGCGTTGGGTGGATCTCGGACCGTCGCCGTGGCTACGCGGTCTGGGTGATGCGTCTGCTGCGCACGTAGATGCTGACGTGCGTGGGGCGCGTCGGGTGGGTGAGGGAGAGGAAGTCGCGCAGCGGTCCTTGGTGCAGGCAGTAGCCGCAGCCGAGTGGGTCGGCGGGGGCCATCGTTCGCTGGAGCGGGGCGACGGGGGCGTCGCATGCCGGGCACGCGAGCGTCCCGTCGGCGAGCTTGGTCGAGCGGGTGGTCCGCCGTATCTCCTGGGTCCCGCCCGAGCGCCCGGGGGAGTCCTCGGGCACCCTCCCCGTTCCGCCGATGTTGTGCTCGAACGGCACCCGAGTGAGTCTACGGCTCGCAGGACCCGGGGTAGGCTCGGCGGGTGAACGCGACGCTCACGGTCCTCCTCACCGATGCGGTGGCGTCCGCGGCCGTCGTGGGACGCTGAGCGCATGGCTGCGGTCGCGGACATCAGGCCTGCAGAGCCGGGCGACCGCGACGCGCTGGGCGAGCTGCACCGCCGCTCCTCGTACGTGTGGGCCGAGGATCGCGGCGACCTCGAGGCGCATCCCGACGCGCTGGGCATCGCGCCGGAGGCGATCGCCGAGCGGCGGGTGCGCATCGCGGTCGCCGCGAACGGCGAACTCCTGGGTTTCTCAGTCGTGGGCGATGCCGACGACGGCGTATCGGAGCTCGACGACCTGTTCGTGGATCCCGGCGTCATGCGCCGGGGCGTGGGTCGCGCGCTCGTCGAGGACGCG
The DNA here is from genome assembly GCA_963714935.1 of uncultured Actinomycetes bacterium. Classification (GTDB taxonomy): domain Bacteria; phylum Actinomycetota; class Thermoleophilia; order Solirubrobacterales; family Solirubrobacteraceae; genus F1-60-MAGs163. The sequence continues at coordinate 246,515 of CAVQQA010000001.1, read as the reverse complement.
GCGGCGCACGCAGCTGATCGAGGATGCCTGCGGATGACCGTCGTCGCGCATCCGCGAAACCTCCCGTTCTACGAGAGCGTGGGGTTCGCGCCGGGCGCGCCCGTTCAGACGCGCTTCGGGCCGGCTGTGCGCCTCGAGCTGGAGCTGGAGCGCACTGCGCGCGGGTGAATCGCCGCACGAGGCGGCGGGCCGGCCTGCTCTATCGCCGGAGTCGAGGCGAGACCGCCACCGGGAGGGAGCCTCAGGGGCGCTGGGCGCGCTCGGCGCGGCGTGCGATCCCGAGGCTGTACCCGAACAACGCCGTGAGGCCGATCTGCAACGCCCGAACCGGCGCGACGCTCAGTCCTGAGAGGCGTTCGGAGTGGACGGCGTGGGAGTCGTTGGCCATGAGCCCCGCGATGACCGGGAGGATCGTGATCGGCAGAACGCCGCGGCGCTCGAGTGGCCTGCGATCCGCCCAGAGAAGCAGCACGGTCCACCCCGCCATCAGCGGTGCGCCGGTCCGAAGGCCGTAGGCGAGCTCCGGCGCCCCGCGATCGAAGCCGCGATCGAACCGCAGCGTCGGCCCGAAGAGCCGCGGGACCGCCATCCCCGCGGCCGCGAGCGCGTCAACGGCTGCGCCGGCGCGGTAGCTGCGCCGCAGCCACCGGATCGCGTCGGCATTCAGTCGGTCGGCCGACATGTGCGAAACCTCGGCGGGAGCCACGAGGCCCAGGCTACATGCCCGGATGCGGCCTCCGCCGTACCTAGGCATGCGGTACGCCGGAGCTGAACCGAGACCGCTACGAGATCTGGCGCAGCCATCTGCGCTCGAACAGGATCTTGCCGAGATGGCCGACGCGTGACGGCCGGAACATGCGAACGCGGGGGTTCGGAAGGGCGTAGAAGTCGCCCCGTGCGACGCCGGCCTTGCCCTGGCCCGTTTCGAGGAAGCATGCCCCGTGGCCGTCGAACTCGCCGGTGGGCTCGCGGCCCTCGACGGCCGCGATGAGCCGGTCGGCGACGGCGTTCGCCTGGGCGTGGGCGAAGACCCCGGCTTTCGGCAGCGGCTTGCCGCTGGGCAGCGATATCGACGTCACATCACCGATCGCGTGGACGTGGTCGGTCACGGACATGGTGCGCTGATCGACGGCGAGCCATCCGCTCGGACCCGCCAGGGCCGAGTCGCGGATGAATCCCGGTGCTCGATGCGGGGGGATCGCGACCATGAGGTCGAAGGGCTCGGCTCCGTCCTCGAACACTGCGGACTGGCCCCCGGCGTCGACGCCGGTGAGCGTTCGCTGGGCGTGGAAGCCGATGCCGTGCCGCTCCAGCAGTCCGATGACGCGTGCGCCGATCTTGGCGCCGGCGACGGGAAGTGGGTGAGGTTCGATCGTGTGGACGGACACGGACGTCCGCGTACCTCGTGTGCGAAGGAACGCGTTGATCAGGAACGCCGCTTCGTAGGGGGCGGCCGGGCACTTGTAGGGCATCGACGGCACGACCAGGACGACGCGCCCGCCCCGGAACTCCAGCAGCCGCCCGGCGAGCGCCTGCGCGGCCTCGCGCGTGTAGAAGGTCGACGCGTTCTCGGCCAGCCCCTCGATCAGGTCCGGAGCGAGCTCCGCTCCCGGAGACAGGACGAGCTCGTCGTAGGGGATCTCGGCGGAGCCGGCCGTCACGGTGTTGCGGACGGCGTCGATTGCGGCGACCGGTGCGTTGACGAAGTGCGTTCCCCAGCGCGTCACGTTTGCCAGTGGCCTGCTGACCTGCTCCGCGGTGCGGGATCCGTTGAGCATCCACAGGAACGACGGGGCGAAGTCATGGCGCGCCGACCTGTCGATCAGCGTGACGCTGATCTGGTCGCGGCGTCTGGCGAGGCGCTGCGCGCATGCCACGCCTCCGACTCCGCCTCCCACGATGACGACGTTCATCTCCCGCTCATCCTTTCTGTGTGACGGGCTGCCGGTCGGCGACCCACTCGGCGTAGCCGATCTCGAGGCGCTCGCTGTGGATGCCGAGATCGGCAAACAGCCGCACGGCCTGGGGAGCAAGCACGCAGTAGGCGTCGCGGCAGTAGGCGATGACCGGGGCGTCTTTCGGGAGATCTTCCGCGGAGGCGCCGATCTCGTCGAGCGGCATCGACACAGCTCCGGGGATGTGGCCGGCTTCGAACTCGTCTCGTGGCCGGACGTCGATCAGCGTGGCCTCGCCCGACTCGAGGAGCGTCAGCAACGCCGGGGCGCCGATCTCGTCGAGGTCGCGGTTTCGCTCCGCGAAGTCGCGAACGAGTCTCCGTACCTCGGAGTTGCGGACCTCGGCCACCGCGCGCAGCGACATCAGCAGTGCCAGCACGCGCTCGTCGGCGACGCGGTGATAGATCCGTGTGCCCTCTCGGCGAGGAACGATCAGTCGCGCGTCGCGGAGCACTTTGAGTTGCGACGACGCCGTCGTCATCGGGCATCCCAGGCGGCGTGCCAGGTCGTCGACGCTTCGCTCCCCATGCGTGAGCACGTCCAGGATCCGCAGGCGCAGCGGATTGCCGAGGGCACGCGCGATGACGGCGAGTTCGTCCGAGACGGCGTTCGAGTCCATCACCGGGCCACTCAGAACACCATCACGCTGTCCGCCCACAGCGTCCAGTCGGTCAACTCGTCGATCGTCGAGCGGTGCGCACCCTTCACGAGCGTCGCCTCGCCGAGTCCGCGCGCGTCGAGGCACGTTCCGCACACGCCTGCCCGGGCTCCCCTGTTCGTCACGGCGCGCAGCATGCGATCAAGCTTGTAGTAGCCGTCCGGCGTGTTGTGGCCGGCGAGCGCGCAGCCCGCGGCATCGCCGAGCAGGAACACGCGAACCTCGACGTCTTCGCGCTTCGAGACGGACTGGGCGAGGCGAAGTGCGTTGTACGAGCGCTCCGTGCCGTAAGGCGGATCGTTCAACACGAGGAGGATCTTTCGAGGCATCGGCGGAGCGTTCCAACGAAGCTACGAAGACTATCAGAGGATATGTTCGCCGACCTGGGTGGGCGCGGCCTCGCAAACCCCCGTCGCACATCCGGGCGGCGCTGGAGCCGCCGACGCTACGGTTGCCCGGATGACCGACGTCGCCTCGCTCCGCACACCGCTCTACGAGCGCCACGTTGCCGCCGGAGCGCGGATCGTGCCGTTCGCCGGCTGGGAGATGCCCGTCCAGTACGAGGGAATCGGCGCCGAGCATGAGGCCGTCCGCACCCGCGTCGGCATCTTCGACGTCTCGCACATGGGCGAGGTCGAGACCTCCGGCCCGGAGGCTGCGGCGTTTCTCCAGCGCGTGCTCTCCAACGACGTCGACAGGCTCGCCGTCGGATGCGCGCAGTACAGCGTGCTGTGCCGCGAGGACGGCGGCGTTCTCGACGATCTCTTCACCTACAGGCTGGACGACGACCGTTACCTCACGGTCACGAACGCCTCCAATCACGCCAAGGACCTCGCGTGGATGCGCGAGCATGCCGCGGGCTTCGATGTCAGCGTCGAGGACCGGCTGTCGGACTGGGCGATGCTGGCGATCCAGGGGCCGCGAGCGCGCGCGCTGGTCGCGAGCTTCACGTCCGGCGAGCTGCCCGCGCGCTTTCGCTGTGCGCAGCTCGAGGTCGCCGGGCGGGAGGCGCTCGTCTGCGGCACCGGCTACACCGGCGAGGACGGCGTCGAGGTCCTCTGCCCGCCCGCAGCGGCGGAGCCGATCTGGGACGCGGCCGTCGGCGGCGGGGCCGTCCCCGCGGGCCTAGGGGCGCGCGACACCCTGAGGCTGGAGGTCTGCTACCACCTCTACGGCAACGACCTGATGGAGTCGCGCGGGCCGATCGAGGCGGGCCTGGGCTGGTGCTGCAAGGAGGAGACCGGCTTCATCGGATCGCAGGCGGTGCGTGCGGTCCGCGACGCCGGCCCGGCCGAGAAGCTCGTGCCGTTCACGATCCCCGGCGGCGGCATCGCGCGCCAGGGAAACCAGGTCGTCGGCGGCGGCGAGGTGACCAGCGGCACGATGTCACCCTCGCTGGGAGTCGGTATCGGCATGGCCTACCTCCCGGCCGCCCGGGCAACCGGTGGCGAGCGCATTACGATCGACGTTCGCGGCCGCGAGCGTGAAGCCGTGGTCGCCGACAAGCCGCTGTACCGCGCCTCGGGCGCATAGGATCGCGGCGCCCCCGCCGCTCGAAAGGAGAACCGATGGCAGACGCCAGCTACCCAGCCGACCTCCTCTACCACCCGGAGCACGACTGGGCCCGGGTCGAGGACGACATCGCCACGTTCGGGATCACCTGGCATGCGCAGGACGCGCTGGGCGAGGTCGTCTTCTTCGATCCGCCGAAGGTCGGAGTGCAGGTGACCGCAGGCGACTCCTACACCGAGGTCGAGTCGGTCAAGGCGGTCAGCGACGTCGTTGCGCCGCTGTCAGGCGAGGTCGTCGAGTCGAACGAGTCGCTGGGCGATTCGCCGGAGGCGATCAACGACGACCCCTACGGCGACGGCTGGATGGTCAGGGTCCGTCTCAGCGACCCCGAGGAGGTCGAGGAGCTGCTCGACGCGGACGCCTACCAGAAGACCCTCTAGCCCCGCGCCGTGGGGCGCGGGCCGCGCCTCGTACCCTCTTCCCAGCGCTGTGCCCCCGACAAGAAGGACGCCGTGAGCCGGTACACCGCCGTAACCCCAGAAGACCTCGAGGCGATGCTTGCCGTCGTCGGCGCCGCATCGGTCGACGAGCTGTTCGACCAGATTCCCGACAGCGTGCGCCTGCGCGAGCAACTGGACCTGCCCGCGGGCATGCCCGAGCAGGATGTCTACGCGCATCTGCTCGACCTCGCGCGTCGCAACACCTCGGCCGAGGACGAGATCACCTTCCTCGGCGCCGGCATGTACGACCACTACGTGCCGGCGGTCATCGACATGCTGCTCGGCCGCTCCGAGTTCCTGACGCCGTACACGCCCTACCAGCCGGAGATCAGTCAGGGCGGGCTTCAGGTGATGTTCGAGTACCAGACCGCGATCAGCGAGCTGACGGGGCTGCCCGTGTCCAACGCGTCGGTCTACGAGGGCCCGAGTGCCGTCGGCGCCGCCGGCTACCTCGCCAAGCTCGCCAACGGAAAGCGCCGCTTCGTCGTATCCGCCGGGCTGCATCCGCACAGTCGCGAGACGCTGCGCACGCTCTCGCGCGGCTACGGCACGGAGGTCGTCGAGGTGCCGCTCGTCGACGGCGTCACCGACCGCGATGCGTGGGCCGCCGCGATCGACGATGACACCAGCGCCGTCTTCTTTCAGCAGCCCAACGCCCTCGGTGCCGTCGAGGATGCCGCCGCGCTGGCGGCCGCCGCCAAGGACTCGCCGGCCGTCGTCGTCGGCTCCTACGATCCGCTGCCGCTCGGCGATCTTGGCCACGCCCGCCGAGTGCGGCGTCGACGTCGCCGTCGGCGAGGGCCAGACGCTCGGCAACCGGCTCGACTTCGGCGGGCCGTCGTTCGGGTTCTTCGCCGCCGGCGAGCAGCACCTGCGCCGCATGCCCGGCCGGATCGCCGGCGAGACGAGCGACGTCGACGGGCGCCGCGGATTCGTTCTCACGCTGCAGACGCGCGAGCAGCACATCCGCCGCGAGAAGGCTACGTCCAACATCTGCACCTCGCAGGCCCTGAACGCGCTTGCCGGCGTCGTCTACCTGAGCTGGCTGGGCCGTGATGGCATCGTCGAGCTCGCGCGAGCTGCTGCTCCAGCGCACGGCCTACGCGCGCGAGACGCTGGCTGCGATCGACGGCGTCGAACTGCTTCACGACCAGGTCGTCGTGCGCGAGTTCGCGCTGCGCCTGGAAGTGGACGGCGTCGAAGGCGTGCGCCGCGTGATCGCGCGCTGCCAGGACGAGGGCGTCAACCCCGGCTACGCGCTCGGCCGTGACTACGAGGATCAGCCGTGCGGACTGCTCGTGGCGATCACCGAGCAGCGCACGAGGCAGGACATCGACCGCCTGGCCGGCGTGCTCGCGCGCGCGGTGAGCGCGGAGCGAAGCCACTCCGCCGCCGGCTACGAGGTGCCCGCATGAGCCCGGCCACCACGACCGGCGCAACGCCGATGCAGCGCGAGAGCGTCGAGACGATCTTCGAGAAGGGGTCGCCCGGTCGGCGAGCGTTCGCCTGCCCGCAGTCCGGCGTGCCCGGGCGCGACCCCCTCGAGCTGCTGCCGCACCATCTGCGGCGCGCGCAGCCCGCCCGCCTGCCACAGGTCTCCGAGCCCGAGCTCGTGCGCCACTACGTGCGCCTCAGCCGCCGCAACTTCGACCTCGACTCGGGCTTCTACCCGCTCGGCTCGTGCACGATGAAGCACAACCCGCGCCTTCACGAGCGCGTCACCGCGCTCGCCGGGACACGCCCGCCTGCACCCGCTCCAGGACCCGGCTCGGGCGCAGGGCGCGCTCGAGCTGATGTGGAACCTCGAGCGGGCGCTCGGTGAGATCGCCGGCCTGCCGCACGTCTCGCTGCAGCCGTCCGCCGGTTCGCACGGGGAGCTCGCGGGCGCTGCTGCTGACGCGCGCCTACCACGAGTCGCGCGGCGAGTCACGCCACCGAAGATCCTGACCCCCGACACCGCGCACGGGACCAACCCGGCGACGGTGACGATGGCCGGCTACGAGGTCGTCAAGGTCGGGACGAACGCCGACGGCGGCGTCGACCTCGAGGATCTGCGGTCGAAGGTCGACGACTGACGTCGCCTGCCTGATGCTCACCAACCCGAACACGCTGGGCATCTTCGACCCGAACATCCTGGAGATCTCGGAGCTGGTTCACGGCGTCGGCGCGACGCTCTACTACGACGGCGCGAACCTCAACGCTGTGATGGGCAAGTCGCGGCCGGGCGACATGGGCTTCGACATCGTCCACTTCAACCTGCACAAGTCGTTCACGCAGCCGCACGGCGGCGGTGGGCCCGGGTCGGGGCCGATCGCCGTCAGCGACCGCATCGCGCCGTTCCTGCCGCGCCCGGTCATCACGCGCGAGCAGACTCCCGGCGGGCCGCTGTTCGGCCTTGACGAGGACCGTCCGCAGTCGATCGGCAAGCTGCGCGGGTTCCAGGGCAACTACGGCTGTCTTCGTGCGCTCCTACGCCTACATCCGCTCGCTCGGTGCGGACGGCCTGCGCGACGCGAGCGAGGTCGCCGTCCTGAACGCCAACTACCTGCTGGCGCGGCTCAGGGAGCTGTGCGGAGACGCGCTGCCGCTGGCCTTCGGCTCGCGCTGCATGCACGAGTTCGTGCTCTCCGGCGCGCCGATGAAGAAGGAACTGGGGGTCCGCACACTCGATCTGGCCAAGCGCCTGCTCGATCACGGCTTCCACCCGCCGACCGTCTACTTCCCGCTGCTCGTCGACGAGGCGCTGCTGATCGAGCCCACCGAGACCGAGACGCGCGAGACGCTCGACGCGTTCGCCGAGGCTGTGGCCGCTGTCGTGCGCGAGGCGCACGAGGATCCGCAGGTCGCGCTGAACGCGCCGTACACGACGCCCGTGCGACGTCTCGACGAGGCGGCTGCCGCGAAGCGACCCGGTCATCCGGCAGGCGCTATGAGCGGCTAGGAGCGCCGCTTGCTCTTCTTGATGCAGGAGCTGAAGCGCTTGGTGTAGCGGATCGTCTGTCCGCGTGTGGTGCGGGCGATGATCTTGACGGTGTGTCTGCCGGTCGGCTGGCGGCCGAGTGCGATGCGCTTGCGTGTGCGGCTTCCCTTGACCCTGGATCGCAGGCCGCGGCCGACCATCAGCGAGACGCTCCTGAGCTTGGTGCCGCGCGGTGGCGTGACCAGCACGCGCACGCGGCGGGAGCGTCTGCGCGGGCAGGCCTTGGACAGCGGGAGTCCCCTCACCTTCAGCCTGAGCCGCTTGCGGAGCGCGGGCTTCGGCGTCGGCGGGCGGGCCGGTGGAGCGGGAAGCGCTGCGGGCGGTGGCGCGGCGGGCGTCCCCGCGCCGCCGGTGTCGGTCGCCGGCGAGAGCACCTGGATGGTCGCCGCGCGGCTGGCGGTCTCGCCGCGTGCGTCGACGACGGTCACCTCGGGCTGGAGCACACCGGGCGCCCCCGGAGCGAACGCCGCGCTCGATCCCGGCGTGACGGCGTCGACCGTGCCGCTGCCGTCGAAGTCCCAGCGATACTCGGCGATCGCGTCGTCACGATCGCTCGACCCCGACGCGTCGAGCGTCACCGTGCTGCCCGCCGGAACGGATGACGGGCTGGCCGCGAGCGCCGCCTTCGGCGCGATGTTGCACGCGGGCAGGAGCAGGGCGAACGAGTGCACGAGCGCCGGATCCGGCGTGGAGAGGTCGCGCACGCGCAGCTTCCAGGTGCCCGCGAGCGGCTTTCCGTCGAAGGCGTCGAGCGGCTGGGCGGGGCGCCAGCGCCCGCTGAACGGAGCGTTGGCGGCGGTCGCGGACTGGATCGGCAGCTCGGCCTCGTCGTCGAGGATCGTGTCGACGTAGTCGTGGCCGCTGCCGCCGGCGTTGTCGATCAGCAGGACGGTCGTCCCGTCAGGTGCCTGGAGCCCGATCTCGAGGTCGGCGACCCAGGCGTGCTCGATGTGCGAGAGCTTCACGTCGAGGTCGTCGACGATCCCGGAGTCGCCGAGCGTGAGCGGGATCGAGGTCCATGTCGCGCTGCCGTCGGGAATGCTCACGGCCGGGGTGAGCGTCGTCGCGCGCGGCGACGACCCGGTGCCGGGCACGACGATCGTCGACGCGGCGCCGACCGCAGCGGTGGCGCTCGCGGCGAGCGAGAGACTGACCACCGGCGTCTCGCCGCAGCCGTTGGCGGCGCGCGTGCCGCCGAGCGGCCCGCCCGCGCCTGCGCTGGCTCCCGGTCCCAGCGCGCCGAAGGACGACGAGCCGGCGGAGACGAGGACGCCGGGCGTCGCCGAGGTCAGCGTTCCCGTGACGGGCGCGGACGAGACCGGGCCCGTGTTCGTCACGCTCGCGTCGACGCTGAAGGACTCCTGCGGCTCCAGTACGCCGTCTCCGTCCTCGTCGCTGAGGCTGGCCTGCGCCGTAAGCGCCGCGCGTCCGGTCGGTGCCCCGACGTTGGAGACGACAAGCGCGAAGTCCTGGTCGCTGGTTCCGCCGCCGGGCACACCGTCGCCCGCCACGTTGGTGGCGCGCACGCGAACGGCCAGCGAGTTCAGCTGGCCGGCGGGCACGACGACGCTCTCGACGTTGTTGCGGGGATCGGCGCCGCCGCCCGGGACCGAGACGCCGCCGACGAGGCGGTTGCCGCGGTAGAGCACGCCGGCGCCCGTCACCTCGAGGTCGAGGTTGTTGACGTACGAGGCCCCCACCAGCGGCCCGGGGGCGTCCGTCCAGGCGATCGTGACTCGCACCGGCTGAGCGGCGCTCGTGACGTTGAAGGTCTGCGTGAAGCTCTCGCCGCTCTGCTTGAAGATCGTCGGCTCGTCCTCGAACCAGCGCCCGGTCGTCGTCGCCCCGGCGAGCCGCGCGAGCCCGAAACCCTGGTCGGCCCCGGGCGCGATTCCCGAGCCGGACCCCGAGATCTGCGTCGCTTCGCCGACGAGCATCGCCTTGACCATCGCCGCCGACGGCCACGACCCGGTCTCGCGCCGGTAGGCCCAGCGCGCAGCGGCCGCGAGGCCGGACACGGCCGGGGTCGAGTGCGAAGTGCCGCTGCTGGCTGAGTAGGCGGTCCCGGGGAAGAAGACGCCATAGGGGGAGGGCTGGGTACCGCAGATGCCGCCGCCGTCCAGCGGTGAGCCGGTGGCGGTCCAGCCAAGGCCGCTGACGTGCGTTCCGGGCGCGACGAGATCCGGCTTGATTCGGCCGTCCGTGGTCGGGCCGCGGCTCGAGAAGACCGCCATGTCCTGTGCGTTGTTGGCCTCGCCGTTGGGCGCGCCGCAGGCGTCCACGCCGAACGCGCGCTCGTTCTCGCTCGCGCCGACGGTGATCACGTTCTTCGCGGTTCCGGGGGTGTTGATCGTGCTTCCGCCCGGGCCGTCGTTGCCGGCCGCCACGACCTCGACCAGCTGCTGGTCGCCGGGCTGGGAGGGGGATGCGTCGCGGACGATCGCGTCGAACTCCTGCGCGATCGCGTCGTATGCGCCGGCTGCATCCGGTGATCCCCAGGAGTTGTTGGCGACGCGTGCGCCGTCGTGCCCCGGGCCGTCGGCGAGGTAGCCGTCCTCGGCGATCTCGGTGAACGTTCTGCCGCCGGAGTCGAAGTTCCGGTCGCACCCGAAGAGCGTCGTGCCGCCCAGCAGCGCGCGCGGCTCCACGCCGAGTCCGTAGCGAAAGCCGGCCGCGTCCGTGGTTCCCGCGGCGACGCCGTCGTTGAAGCCGCCGAGGATGCTGGCGTTGATCGTGCCGTGCCCGTCGCAGCCCTGGACGGCGGGCGGATCGGTCGTGTCCGAGGTGAGCTTGTGGACGTAGGCGATCCGACCGGGGCCGCCGTCGGCGCCGTCCTCGCGCAGGTCGGAACTCGTCGGCGCCGTGGTGCCGTCGCCGATCGCCGTGTCGCTCACGTCGACGACGAACGGCAGCGTCGCCGGCGTCTGCGACGGCCCGAAGAGCGCGGCGTCGTGAGCGTCGAGGTAGCCGGAGCCCGGGTTCGCGCCGATGTCGCCGGCGGAGAGGATCAGGCCCTGGCGCTCATCGAGCAGGCGCGGGACCCGCTCACGCTCGATCGCGACGACGCCGGACTGGCCCGCGAGCCGGTCGATCTCATCCGGGTCGAGGTTCGCACGGAGCGTCGTGTAGGGGCCGACCTGGGAGGATGGGGCGACGAGCGAGCCGGCTCGGCGGACGCCGTCGCGTGCCGCCGCGCCCGGATCGCCGGTCAGCGTCTGCACGGCGACGCGCATCGGGCCGGCGCCGTCCACGCCGGGCGCGATCTTGTCTGAGCCCTGGAGCGCGAAGGCGCCGCGCACCTCAGGTGCGTCTGCGACGTACGCCTCCAGGGCCGCCCGAGCCGCGGGTGCGGCGTAGACCAGTTCGGCGTTCTCGGCCATATAGCTGACGACGTCGACGCCAGTGGCGCGCAGGCGCGCAAGCCAGTCGTCCTTGAGCGGCCCGACGAACTGCACCACGACGAGGATCGGGCCGTCGCCGCGCGGGAGGCCCGTGCGCTCGCCGCGGGCACGCCTCAGTGCGGCTTCGCCAGCGGGGTCGACCGTGCGGCGCTGCAGGTGGACGCTGCGCATGTCGTCGCGTCGCACGGCGCCGGCCGCCACGAGCGCGCGCGCGTCGGCGGGAGCTGCCTCGGCCACCAGGAAGCCCCGATATCGCGTGACGGCCCGCACCGCGGGGTTGCGCAGCGCCGCGCGGCTGGCGGGACCGGCCGGAACGAGGTAGACGCCGGCGGCCGCGGCAGGCGGAAGCGCGCCCGAGAACGGGGCGTTATGTACCCGGCCCGCCGTGTTGGCGGGCGCGAGTAGGAGGCACAGCGCCCCGACGAGGGTCACGGCGCAGCCTCCGGTCCTGGGGAGGGACCGGTTCTTCCGCATCACTTCCGGTGCCTATCGGCCGATCTCAGTTCGGAGTTGACCCTTCTGAGGCTGACGCACGGCATCGTTCTCTGGACGGATTGCCGAGCGGGTACCCTCCGGCGCCGCGTGCGCATCTTCTCGGGAATCCAGCCCACCGGTCGCAAGCATCTCGGCAACCACATCGGAGCCATCCGGCAATACGTCGAGGGGCAGGATCGAGCCGCCGACGCCGGCGACGTGGCCATCTACTGCATCGTCGACCTGCACGCGACGACCGTCCCGTACGACGCGACCGAGTTGCGGGCGCGTGTGTACGACACGACCGCGGTCCTGCTCGCAGCAGGCCTCGATCCGGCTCGCTGCATCCTCTTCCGGCAGAGCGACGTCCATGAGCACACGGAGCTCTGCTGGCTGCTCTGCTCGGTCACCTCGCTGGGCGAGCTCAACCGCATGCATCAGTTCCGCGACAAGTCGCAGGCCCAGCGCGAGCTGGTCTCGGCGGGGCTGCTCTTCTACCCCGTGCTCCAGGCGGCCGACGTGCTCGCGTACCGCACGGCCGAGGTGCCGGTCGGCGAGGACCAGCGCGAGCACCTCGAGCTGATGCGCGAGATAGCGCGGCGCTTCAACGCGCGCTTCGGTGACGGGCGCGAGATCCTCGTCGTGCCCGACCACCGCATCCCCGAGGTCGGCGCGCGGATCATGGATCTCCAGGATCCGACCCGCAAGATGTCCACGACGGGCGCCGGCGAGGAGGGCACCGTCTACGTACTCGACGAGCCTGCGGCGATCGAGAAGAAGTTCCGCCGAGCCGTCACGGATTCCGCCGACCCGCCGGAGATCCGCCGCGCTGAGGACAAGCCGGGCGTCACCAACCTGATCGACCTGCTGGCGGTGTGCAGCGGGCGGTCACCTGCGCAGGTCGAGTCAGACATGGCCTCCGTGCGCGGCTATGGCGACCTCAAGGCGGCCGTGGCCGAGGCTGTGATCGCCGAGTTGGCTCCCGTGCGGGAGCGCTACGGCGAGCTGAGGCCAGACGAGGCAGCGCTGGAGTCCGTGCTCGCCGCAGGCGCGGAGCGCGCCCGCGCGATCGCATCTGAGACGCTCGCCGACGTCCGCGCGGCGATGGCCGTCGGACCGGCGCGAAGCTCCTGAGCGCCAGTCGCCGCGCCGGTCCGCCCGATCGAGCGATCCGGGGCGCCCGCTACGGTCCCCGCCGTGATCGCCGCAGAGCTCGACCTTGATCTCGAGGTCTTCAGCGGGCCGTTCGACCTGCTCCTGACGCTCGTGCTGCGCGAGGATGTCGACCTGCTCGAAGTCGAGCTCGCTGACGTCGTGATCTCCTATCTCGACCACCTCGAATTGCGCGGCGAGCTCGACCTCGAGGTCGCGACCGAGTTCCTGGTGCTGATCGCGGCGCTGCTCGAGCTCAAGTCGCGGCTGATGCTGCGCGGGGATGACGACGAGCTGATCGACGAGCTCGATCCCGGCGAGGCCGCCGAGGAGCTGATCGCACGGATGCTCGAGGCGCGGCGTTACCGCCGCGCCGCCGAGCACCTGGCGGGGCGGCTCGCGGCCGAGCACGGAATTCGCTATCGCAGCGCGCCGCCGCCCGCGTTCCTGCGCAGGGTCGGCTTCGATGCGTGCGAGGCGGTCTACGCGCCGGAGCGCCTGGCGTCGGCGATCGGCGACCTGCTGTGTACGCCGCCTCCGCTGAGCCTCGCGCATCTCACGATCCCGCGCGTCAGCGTCGCCGAGCGGCTCACGCACCTGCGCGCGCTGTTGCGGCGCGGCGTCGTCGACTTCGACGAGGCGGTCGCCGGCAGCGACCGCGTGACGGTCGCCGTCACGCTGTTCGCACTGCTGGAGATGTACAAGCAGGGGGAGGCCACGTGGACGCAGGAGCAGCCGTTCGGACCGATCGCGATGACCGCGAGCCACGCGCCGGGACTGCGCCCGGTGGAGCGTGTCGCGTGAGCCCGCTTGCATGCACGATCGAGGCGTTGCTGTTCCTGAGCTCCGACCCCGTTCCGGCGGCCGAGCTCGCCGAGGCGACGGGAGCCACCGTCGACGAGGTGGATGCCGCGCTCGCCGAGCTGGGCGCCGCATTCGCCCCCGGGACGCGCGGCCTGCTCGTGCGCGAGCTGGCGGGCGGGTGGACGTACGCGAGCGCCCCGGAACACGAGGACGCCGCGCGCCGTCTGCTTGCCAAGCCGCGCACGCCGCCGCTCACGCCCGCCCAGGCTGAGACACTCGCGATCGTCGCCTATCTCCAGCCGGTGTCACGTCCGGAGATCACGCGGATCCGCGGCGTAAGCGCCGACTCGGCAGCGGGAACCCTGCTGGAGCGCGGCCTGATCGAGGAATCCGGACGCTCCCAGTTCGGCGCCGTCCTCTACCGCACGACCGCGCTCTTCCTGAAGCTGTTCGGCATGGCCGGCATCGCCGATCTGCCTGACCCAGGGCAGTGGGACCCGGCCCCCGACGAGGAGGCCGACCTTCGCGAGCGCCTGCTCAAGGCCGGTGACCTGCGTGCAGGGGTCGTGGCGGCGCCGCCGCCGGCAGAGCTGATCGACGCGGTCGACTGAACCGCTGGCGGAGGACCGACCCTGCGGTCTTCGTGAGCCGTCCGGACGCGCTCGCATCGGTGCGGCCGGCCGGGTGTCGGCGTGTCTCAGCGCCGCAGTCGCTCAGTGCGGACCGAGTGCCTCGCGGATCGCCCGTGCGACACGCGCTCCCTCCGACGACACCTCCCGGTACGTGAGCCGGACCACGGTGTAGCCGAGTCGCGCAAGCGCGCGGTCTCGGCGGGCGTCGCTGCGCCGTGAGATCGGCCCCGTGTGGTGGCGTGCGCCGTCGGTCTCGGCGACCACTCGCTTCGAACGCCACAGGAAGTCGACCATGTAGCGGCCGTGCAGCCATGGGTTGACCTCGGGCTCGGGAAGGCCGTGAGCTGCGACGAGGTCGAGCAGCCGCAGTTCGAGCTCAGACCGCGTCGCCTGCCAGCGCGGGTCGTAGCCGCGCAGGACCTCCCGCAGCGTCGCCGGTCCGCGTCGCCTGGACGCACGGGCGAGCACGTCCTCGATGGCGGCCATGTCGAGCAGCCGGTTCAGTTCGGCCCGCACGAAGGCGGAGCGCACGTGGTCGGCGCCGACCACGTCACCGAGGTCGGCCAGCGTGCGCGCCGGTTCCGTGACCGGCACGCGATCCACGAGCGCGCCGTCGGCCGGCGCCAGGTCCGCGGCGTGGTGAAGGTGAATGCCGGGCCGGCGCCTCCCCGACCCCTCCGTGACGACGTGTCTGACGCGCCCGCTCTCCGGGCGCAGGCCCCAGGCTGCGGCCGCGGTCGTATGACTGGCGAGCGCACCGGACGGGCACGCGAGGACGGCGGCCAGGCGTGACGCCGCGGCGCTCAGGAGCGGATGCCCCGCCGCGTAGACGCCCCGGTGGACCTTGTGCAGCCGACCGCCGGCGACACGCCGCGTGATCGCCTGTCGTGAGAAGCCCAGCGCGAGCAGTTGCCTGTGTGTGATCAGCCCGTGTTGCGCCGCCGCCAGCCGCGATATCTCCCGCTCATGCGCCAGCGCTGGAGGTTTGTCACGCATACGGAGACAAACTTCCATCGCTGAGCGGTGGCGCCCCGAAACGAGGGCGTGCCGACGCAGTCGCGGTGCGAGCTGGGCACAAAGGCCGGCGGCGTTCTCGGCGTTTGGGCGGATAGGGGCGTGCGGGCGCGTGCGCCCTGCGTGAGGCGGCCCCAGGGGGCGTGCGGGCGTCTGCGCCCTGCGTGAGGCGGCCCCAGGAGGTGCGGGCGCGTGCGCCCTCTGTAAGGCGGCCCCAGGGGGCGTGCGGGCGTCTGCGCCCTGCGTGAGGCGGCTCGCGGATGCGGGCGTCTGCCCTGCGGCGGTCAGCCGGCGAGCGCCCTTGCGGCGAGCTGGCCGCAGGCGGCGTCGATGTCCCGCCCGCGCGTCAGGCGCACGGTGGCGTTGTAGCCGTGCTGCTCGAGCACGGCACGGAATGCAGCGATCGCTTCGCGTGACGAGCCGTCGTAGGCCGAGCCGGTCGGGTTGTACGGGATCAGGTTGACCTTGTAGCGGCGGCGGTCGAGCAGGCGAGCGAGCGCGAGCGCCTGCTCGTAGCGGTCGTTGACGCCGGCGAGCATCACGTACTCGATGAAGACCATTCGCCGGCGACGCTCGTACCAGCGCTCGCAGGCGGCGAGCACGTCCTTGATCGGGTAGCGGTCGTTGACGGGCATGATCTCGCGAGCGCAGAGCGTCGTCCGGGGCGTGCAGCGAAAGCGCGAGCCGGATCGGCATGTCGGCCCGTGTGAGGCTGTCGATCCCCGGCAGCCAGCCGACCGTGGAGATCGCCGTGCGCCGGTGCGTGATCCCGAGGTCCGGCAGCCGCCGGCAGGCGCCGAGCACGTTGTCGAGGTTCATCATCGGCTCGCCCATGCCCATGAAGACGCAGTGGTCGACCTCCTCGATGCGGCGGAAGTGAAGCGCCTGGTCGAGGATCTCCCATGCGGTCAGGTTGCGCCCGAACTTCATCGCCCCGGTCGCGCAGAAGCGTGCACGTCAGCGGGCAGCCCGACTGCGAGGAGACGCACAGCGAGCGGCGGCCGTCG
The DNA here is from genome assembly GCA_963714935.1 of uncultured Actinomycetes bacterium. Lineage (GTDB taxonomy): Bacteria > Actinomycetota > Thermoleophilia > Solirubrobacterales > Solirubrobacteraceae > F1-60-MAGs163. The sequence continues at coordinate 230,426 of CAVQQA010000001.1, read as the reverse complement.
CGGTAGCGCATCAGCACGGCCTCGACGGCGCGATCGTCGTGTGTGCGGAAGAGCGCCTTGACCGTGCCGTCACGCGCGGTCGCCTCGTGCTCGAGCGCGAGAGTGGAGAACGGCACCTGCTCGGCGAGCCGCGCGCGCAGGTCCGCGGAGAGGTCGGTCATCGCGTCCCACCCGTGGGCTCCGCGGGCCTGCCAGGCCCAGGCCTGTCCGGCGCGATACCCCGGCTCGCCGGCTGCTTCGAGAGTGTGGTTGAGAAGATCGAGGTCCATCGCGCTCGGCTCTATGGTGGCAGCCTCGACTCCGCACCCATCGCGCTCTCGCCGTCAGCCATGCGCCTCGCCAAACATCTCGCCCACGCGGGCGTCGCCTCTCGCCGAGCCTCCGAGCAACTCGTGTTCGACGGGCGCGTTCTCGTCGACGGCGAGGTGATCACCGACCCGGCCCGCGACGTCAGCGGCGAGGAGCGGATTCAGGTCGACGGCGAGAACATCGGCGGCGCACCGTCAGTCCGCGTCGTCTACGCACTCAACAAGCCGCCCGGCGTCGTGTCGACCGCGAGCGACACGCACGGCCGCCCGACCGTCGTCGATCTTGTCCGCGCGCCCGGGGATCGCAGGCTCTACCCGATCGGTCGTCTCGACGCCGAGACGACGGGGCTGATCCTGCTGACCGACGACGGCGACCTCGCCCACCGGATGACCCATCCGAGCTTCGGCGTGCCGAAGACCTACGTCGCGCACGTCGGCGGAAAGCGCGTCAGCGACGGCGCACTGCGGCGCCTCGCGCAAGGGCGTTGAGCTCGACGACGGTCGCACGGCGCCGGCCGATGTTCGCCGGCTCGGCGCACACGAGCTGGAGCTCACGATTCACGAGGGACGCAAGCACCAGGTGCGGCGCATGTGCGAGGCCGTGGGTCATCCCGTGCGCTCGCTGCGCCGCGTGCGCTTCGGGCCGCTCGAGCTGGGACGGCTCGCCGAGGGCAGGTCGCGGCGCCTGCTGCCCGCGGAGGTCGAGGCGCTGAGGCGCGCCGTCGAGCGCCAGGGCCGCGGCGCGGGGGAGGTGGCATGATGCCGCGCGCCATGCGCCTTCACGCCCTGCGCGGGGCCATCACCGTCGACGAGAACGATCGCAGCGCGATCCTCGAGGCGACCGCGGAGCTGATGACGCGAGCTGCTCGGCCGCAACGGCCTGCATCCCGACGACGTCGTCAACTGCATCTTCACGATGACGGACGACCTGAACGCCGAGTTCCCGGCGGTCGCCGCTCGCGAGATCGGCTTCGACCGGGTGCCGCTGCTGTGCGTTCGCGAGATCGATGTCCCCGGCGCGCTGCCGCGCGTGATCCGAGTGCTGGTGCAGTACCACGCCGACGACGCGCATCAGGCGCGTCACGTCTACCTGCGCGGTGCAAAGGCGCTGCGCACCGACCTGGAGAGCGCCCAATGATCGACGACGAGCAGACCTTCCCCAACGTGGTCGCCGGTGACGGCTACACGGCCGCGCACCTGGACGATCTCGGCGAGGGCTACGGCTTCCGGCGCGTGCGCCGGGGGCTCGGGATAGAGGCGTTCGGCGCGAACGCGATCGTGCTGCCGCCTCGCTACGAGGCGGGCGCGCATCTGCACGAGACCCAGGAGGAGCTCTACTTCCTGCACTCCGGCCAGATGGAGATGGAGTTCGGGGACGGCTCGGTCGTGAAGCTCGAGCCCGGCAGTCTCGTTCGCGTCGACCCGACGACCGTTCGCCGCCTGCGCAACTTCGGCCACGAGGACGCGACGATCCTGATCGTCGGCGGCAAGGGCGGCTACGTCGGCCGCGATGGAAAGCTGCCTGAGGGCGAGACCCGCGCCGGCGGTCCGCTCGACGGCTGAGACAATCCGCTCGTGGCGATCGAGTACTCCGCGCGCGTAGCGCGCATCCCCGTCTATCCGGCAGCGTCCGCGTACGCGCTGCCGGAGGACGTGGCGCTGCTCGCGAGCAACGAGGCCCCCGATCCGCCGCTGCCCGAGGTCGTCGAAGCGGTCACCCGAGTGCTGGGCGGCCTCAACCGCTATCCGGATCCGACCAACGCGCGCCTGCGCGGCGCGCTCGGGGACCGCTACGGCGTACCGCCGGCGCGAGTCGCGATCGGCAACGGCTCTTGCGACGTTCTGCTCGCGCTCGGCGAGGCGCTGCTCGAGCCGGGCGCCGAACTGGTCTATGCGTGGCCGTCGTTCAGCGTCTATCCCCACCTCGAGGCAGCGTCGGGTGCCACCGGCGTGCGCGTACCGCTCGACGCCGAGGATCGTCACGACCTGGAGGCGATGCTGGAGCAGATCACGGTCGCGACGCGGTTGGTCATCGTCTGCAACCCGAACAACCCGACCAGCACCGCCGTCGAGGCGTCGCGGATCGCCGACTTCGTGGCGCGCGCTCCGCGCAACGTCTGCGTCCTCGTCGACGAGGCCTACTGCGAGTTCAACACGCTCGACGACCCCGACGCCACGCTCAGTCTGCTGGATCGCCACCCGAACCTCGTGCTGCTGCGGACGTTCAGCAAGATCTACGGGCTCGCCGGCCTGCGCGTGGGCTTCGCCCTGTGCGGAAGCGCGGAGATCGTCACCGCGGTCAACCAGGTGCGCCAGCCATTCTTCTGCAGCGCCGCGGCGCAGGCCGCTGCCACCGAGGCACTGCGCCACCAGGACGCCGTCGCCGAGCGTGTCGAGCGCTGTGTGATGGCCCGCGTGGAGGTCGACGAGGGCCTGCGCGACCTCGGGATCGAGGCCGCCTCCTCACAGGCGAACTTCTGCTGGTTCGAGTTGCCCGTGACAGGCGACGAGCAGGCCGCCGACGCCGAGCGGCGTGTCGTCGACGGACTCGCCGAGCGCGGCGTGCTGGTGCGTGCGGGCAGTGCGCTGGGCCGTGACGGCTGGCTGCGCGTCACCTATGGAACACCTGCGCAGAACGCCCGCCTGCTGGAAGCCCTGGCGCAGACGCTTCGGGCCTGATCAGGCCTCCCGCCGTCCGGATCGGAAAGACCTGCGCTGGCCGCTCGCACGCGGATCTGCTTCAATCCTCCATTCATGAGCCGATCGGCCCACAGCGCCACGACGTACCCCAGCAGCGCCGCGCTGTCCGGCCTGGCCTTCGCCTATCGCTGCACCTGGCGATTTAGCTAGGCGCTCGGCTGGTCGCACTCGACCGCCGACCAGGGCCTTCGGGCCGAGCGCCGAATTCCTCGGAGGCTGTGCGCCTCCAGCGAAAGCCCGTCGTACTCCTGTTCATTCCCTGAGAAACAAGTAGCGAAGGACGCGAAGGAATGTTGATCGTCATGAAATCGCAGGCCACCGAAGAAGAGATCACCGCCGTGATCGACCGCATCGAGTCCGTCGGAGGCACGCGCCCATCCCAGCCGCGGTGCCGAGGTCACGTTGATCGGCGCGATCGGCGACACCGACACCGAGGTGCGCGTGAGCCAGCTCGAGCTGGACGGCCAGCCCGGGGTCGAGAAGGTCATCCCGATCCTCAAGCCCTACAAGCTCGCCTCAAAGGAGCAGCATCGCGAGGCGTCCGTCTTCGACATCGACGGCGCGAAGATCGGTGGCGGGCACTTCAGCCTGATCGCCGGGCCGTGTACCGTCGAATCGCGCGACCAGCTGTTGACGACCGGGCGCATCGTCCGCCAGGCGGGCGCCAACATGCTGCGTGGCGGCGCGTACAAGCCGCGCACGTCGCCCTATGCCTTCCAGGGACTCGGAGTGGAGGGGCTTCGGCTGCTGGCGGAGGCCAAGGTCGAGACCGGCCTGCCGATCGTCACCGAGCTGATGGACGCCCGTGACGTCGAGCCGGTGCTCGAGGTCGCGGACGTGATCCAGGTCGGCGCGCGCAACATGCAGAACTACGGGCTGCTCTCCGAACTCGGTCGTGCGGGCCGCCCGGTCCTGCTCAAGCGGGGGCTCGCAGGAACGCTGGAGGAGTTCGTGATGGCGGCCGAATACATTCTCAAGGAGGGCAACGAGAAGGTCATGCTCTGCGAGCGGGGGATCCGCACCTTCGAGACGGCCTACCGCTTCACGCTGGACCTGATGGCGGTGCCGGTCCTCAAGCAGATGACCCACCTGCCGATCGTCGTCGATCCCAGCCACGCGGCGGGTCGTCGCGACCTCGTCGAGTCGCTGTCGCTCGCCGCGGCCGCCGCGGGTGCGGACGGGATCATCGTCGAGGTGCATCCGCAGCCCGAGGAGGCGATCTGCGACGGGCCGCAGGCGCTGCGTGGCTCCGAGTTCGCCGAGTACGCACGCAAGGTCGAGCAGGTGGCGATCATCGCAGGCAAGCAGCCCTTCCTCCAGCAGGCGCAGGCCGCTTGATCGTCGCGATCATCGGGACGGGACTGATCGGCGGGTCGGCTGGGATGGCCGCCCGCCGGCGGACCGGCGCGCACGTTCGCGGCACTGGCCGCCGGGCGCCGATCGGCGTGGCGCTCGGCGCGCTCGACGAGGCTTGTTCCGACGTTCCCGCTGCGCTTGACGGCGCCGACGTGGCGATCGTCTGCGCCCCAGTCGAAGTGCTTCCGCAGGTGACGCGCGACGTCCTGGCCGCGGCGCCGCCGGGCTGCGCCGTCACCGACGTCGGCTCGACCAAGCGCGAGGTCGTGACGGCGGCCGGCGCCGACGAGCGCTTCGTCGGTGGCCACCCGCTCGCCGGGGCCGAGGTCTCCGGCGTCGAGCACGCGCGTGAGGACCTCTTCGACGGCGCCACCTGGTACCTGACGCCGCAGCCGACGACGAGCGGTGTGCTGTTCGAGCGCGTTCACAAGCTGCTGACCGGTATCGGGGCGCGGCCGGAGGTCGTCGATCCCGCCGATCACGACCGCACGATGGCAGCCGTCTCCCACCTTCCGCACGTCTTCGCCAACGTGCTGGTCGCGCAGGCTGCCGGGGCGCTCGGCGGCGGGCGCATGCCGGCCACGGGCCCGAGCTTTCGTGACGCCACGCGCGTCGCCGGCGCGAGCCCGGAGCTCTGGACGGGGATCTACCGCTCCAATCGCGAGGCGCTGCTGGCCGCCGTCGATGTCGGGATCTCGCGGCTCGGCGAGGTGCGGACCGCGCTCGAGGCCGATGACGGAGCTGCGCTCGCTCGCGTGGCAGAGCGAGGCTGCCGACAGCCGCCGCGCCCTGCTGGAAGCCGGGCTTGCAGGCGGACCGGTGCACGAGTTGCGTGCCTCGGTGCCCAACCGCCCCGGGGTCATCGCCGACATCGCGCTCACGCTCGGGCGTTCGGGGATCAACATCACCGACATGTCGCTCAGCCCCTCGCCCGACAACAGCAGCGGGCTGGTGTCGCTGTGGGTCTCGGAGGATCAGGCGGACAGCGCGATCGAGTTGATTCGCGGCCTCGGGATCCCGGTCTCGTGAACGTCCGCATCGAGCCGAGCGGCCCGCTCAAGGGCTCGCTGACGCCGCCCCCCGACAAGTCGATCTCGCACCGCGTGGCGCTGCTCGGCGGCGATGGCCGACGTGCCCGTGCGCGTGAAGGGACTACCTGGAGGCCGCCGACACGCTCTCGACGCTTGCTGCGATCGAGCGCGCTCGGTGCGCTCGTCGAGCATCGCGCCGACGGACTGGTGATACGCGGCGCCGGCCTGCGCGGCGCGACCGACCCGGGATCGCCGATCGACGTCGGCAACGCCGGCACGCTCATGCGGCTGCTGCCCGCCTGGCTCGCGGCGCAGCCCGGTCGCAGCTTCACGCTCGACGGTGACGCCTCGATCCGCAAGCGACCGATCGACCGGATCGCGGCACCGCTGCGCGAGATGGGCGCAGAGATCGAGGCCACGGGAGGGAGCCTGCCGCCATTCACGATCAGGGGAGCGCGGCTGCGCGGAATCCGCTACGAGCTGCCCGTCGCGAGCGCGCAGGTCAAGTCGTGCGTGCTGCTCGCCGGTCTGCTCGCTGAGGGTTCGACGACGGTCGTCGAGCCGCAGCCCAGCCGCGACCACACCGAGCGCCTGCTCGCCTGCGCCAACGTGGTGATCGATCGCAGCGGCGCCGAGATCACGGTCGCGAGCGCCGATGAGCTGGCACTGCCCGAGGAGTGCGTGGTGCCCGCCGACGCCTCGTCGGCGGCATTTGCGATCGCGGCGGGCGTGCTCGTACCGCGCTCGCGCCTGACGGTCTGCGACTGCGGAGTCAACTGGACACGAACCGGCTTCCTGCGGGTCGATCGACCGGATGGGCGCGATCGTCCTCGGCGACCTCGAGCGGCGGCCGAAAGACGAGATCCCCCGAGACGAGCCCGTGAGCGACATCGACGTTCGTGCCGGCGATCTGGTCGGGACGATCGTGGAGGCCGACGAGGTGCCGCTCGCGATCGACGAGCTCCCGCTCGTCGCCCTGCATGGGTTGCTTCGCCGAGGGCGAGACGATCGTCCGCGGAGCCGGTGAGCTGCGCGTCAAGGAGTCGGACCGGATCGCGGCCGTCGTCGACGGGCTGAACGGCCTCGGCGGCGACCTCGAGGCGACGGATGACGGCTTCGTGGTGCGCGGGACCGGTGGCCTGCGCGGTGGGCGGATCTCCTCGGGCGGCGACCACCGGATGGCGATGCTCGGAGCCGTCGCGGGCCTCGCCTCACGCGATGGCGTCGAGGTTCGCGGCATGGAGGCGGCGGCCGTGTCCTACCCGAGCTTCCTCGAAGATCTGGAAGCGCTGCGATGATGTGAGGACCGCGCCGCGTTCCCGCGACGCGGCCCAGGCCACCGATGCCCGAGCCCCAGACAGAGCGCCCTCGCGGAGCAAGCCCCTCCTCACCGGAGCGACCCGTGCCCGACCGCCCGCCGGGCGGCCGCGGGGAGGAGCCGCCTCCCTGGCCGCGGGTGGAGCCCTCGAGCGACGGGCGAGGCAAGCCCCGCGAGAAGAAGCCGGTGGTGCCCCGACAGGGCCGTCGTCTCCTGATCACGATCTTCGCCTCGCTGCTGGTGCTCAACGTCGTGTTCGCGCTCGTCACTGGGCGACCGGAGGAGACCACGCGCGTGCCGTACAGCCCGTTCTTCCTCCAGCAGGTCGAAAAGGGGAACGTCAGCGAGATCGCCAGCGAGGCGGAGACGATCAACGGCAAGCTGAAGAAGGAGGTCGAGTACACCGCTCAGGGCGCTGAAGAGCCCGAGACGGTCAGCGGCTTTCGTACCGAGGTCCCGACGTTCGTCAACACAGACGAGCTGACGAGGGAGCTCAAGGCGAAGGGCGTGATCCTCAACGCCCGCCCGCCTGACAGCGGCCGCAACCCGCTCCTGACGCTCCTGCTGGCCTTCGGCCCGACGATCGTGATCGTCGGCCTGCTGATCTGGCTGATGCGACGCGCCGCCACGATGAGCGGTGCAGGCGGCCTTGGAAGCTTCACGCGTTCGCGTGCGCGGCGTGCCGAGGGCGGCGACGTGCGAGTGACCTTCGAGGACGTCGCCGGCATCGACGAGGCCGAGCACGAGCTCTACGAGATCGTCGACTTCCTCAAGCGGCCGGAGAAGTATGCGCGGCTGGGGGCTCGGATCCCCCGCGGCGTGATGCTCTACGGGCTTCCGGGCACCGGCAAGACCTTGCTGGCGCGCGCTGTCGCCGGCGAGGCCAACGCCCCCTTCTTCAGCTCATCCGCGTCGGAGTTCGTGGAGGCGATCGTCGGCGTCGGCGCCTCACGCGTTCGCGATCTCTTCAAGCAGGCCAAGGAGGCCGCGCCGGCGATCATCTTCATCGACGAGCTCGACGCGATCGGCCGCGCTCGCAGCGCCGCGTCCAGCATGGGCGGAGGGCATGACGAGCGCGAGCAGACGCTTAACCAGATTCTCACCGAGATGGACGGTTTCGAGACCAGCGAGAGCGTGATCGTGATGGCCGCGACGAATCGGCCCGACGCGCTGGACCCTGCGCTGCTTCGGCCCGGGCGATTCGACCGGCGCATCGCCGTGCAGCCGCCCGACCGGGTCGGCCGTGAGGCGATCCTGCGGATCCACTCGCGCGGCAAGCCGCTCGCCGAGAGCGTCGTCCTGAGCGAGATCGCATCGTCCACCCCCGGCATGACCGGCGCCGACCTCGCGCTGCTCGTGAACGAGGCCGCGCTGTTCGCCGCGCGACGCGAGCGCGACGCGATCGAGATGCGCGACTTCACCGACGCGATCGAGAAGATCGTGCTGGGCGCCGAGCGCCAGATCGTCATGACCGACGCCGACCGCGAGCGAACGGCCTATCACGAGGCCGGCCACGCGCTGGTGGGGATGCTGACGCCGGGTGCCGACCCCGTGCGCAAGGTCTCGATCATCCCGCGCGGGCAGGCCCTCGGAGTGACGTTGTCGACGCCGGACGCCGACAAGTACGGCTATGAGCGCGGCGAGCTTCTCGGCCGGATCCGCGTGATGCTCGGTGGTCGCGCCGCCGAGCAGGTCGTCTACGGCGAGGTGACCACAGGCGCCGAGTCGGACATCCAGCAGCTCACGCGGATCGCGCGCAGCATGGTCACGCGCTGGGGGATGACCGAAGCGATCGGCCCGCTCGCTGTCGCGCCGGCGGAAGGCATCAGCCCGCTGCTTCCCGGAGCGTCCGAGACATCCGAGCGCACGCAGGAGATGATCGACGCCGAGGTGCGGCGCATCGTCGAGACCGCTGAGCGCGAGACGCTGGCGCTGCTCACGAGCGAGCGCTCACGCCTGGACGCGCTCGCCCGGGCGCTGCTCGAGGGCGAGACCCTGGACCAGGAGGAGGCGTACGCGGTGGCCGGCGTGCCGGTTCCCGAGCGCGCGCCCGAGCCTCAGCCGCGCTCCGTCGCCGCGGCCGCAGACGCGGAACCGTCCGAAGGCGCGAGCGGGGCGGCCGGCGACGGCTCTGCCGGGACGCCGTCGGAGTCGGCGGTGCCCGGGACGTCGTAGGGCGCCTCGGACGGCGGTCGTCCCGGCCCCGGTGCGTCGAGCGCGCCCTCCTGCGGCGTGAGCAGCACCGTCTCAGGCCCGTCGACCGGCGTCTCCTCGCGGCGCATGCGAAAGGCCGTGTAGAGGACGATCATCGTGATGGTCGGAACCACGCCCGCGATGATCAGCGTGGTCTTGACGCCGAACAGCGATGCCGCGGGGGCAGTCAGCGCAAACGACACGGGCGCCAGGCCGACGGAGGTGAACCAGTCGACGCTGTGCACCCGCCCCAGCATCTCCGACGGCACGCGGGTCTGCTGGAGGGTGATCCAGATCACGAGCCCGATCGTGATCAGGGCCCCGTACATCGCGCTGAGGATCATCAGCTGCCAGACCGACGACGCCAGCGCATAGCCGACGAGCGGCAGCGTCGCCCCGGCCCACGAGGCGTAGATCACCGTCAGGTACCGCTTCGGAAGCTCGCGCTGGCCGATCACGATCGACGCCAGGATCGCCCCCGCTCCATCGGCGGCGATCACGAGCCCGAAGTCGCCCGCGCCGCCATCCAGTTCGTTCTTGACGACGTAGGGGAGCAGCACCTCGACCGGGCCGAAGAACGCGAGCATCGCGAGGCTCGACGCGAGGAACGTGACCCACAGCCAGCGCCGCCGGGCGACATAGCGCAGCCCGTCGGCCATCTCATGGCGAATCGTCGATCCCGCAGTGCGCGTCCCGGACGAGCGCGTGCGGATCAGGGCGATCGCCACCGCGGAGACGAGGAACGTGCCGGCGTCGATCAGAAAGGCGTCCCCGGGGCCGACGAGCGCGACGATCAGGCCGCCGAGCGCCGGTCCGATCAGGCGGCGGCAGGCCTGGCGGACGAGTTGCTCCAGCGCGCTCGCCTGGACGAGCTGCTCGCGCTCCAGGATGTCGGGCACCAGCGCGCCGAGCGCGGGCCCGAAGAACGCCTCGCCGGCGGCGTACACCAGCACGAGTACGACCATGTGCCAGATCTCGAGCGCGCCGGTGGCCGCCAGGACGCCCATGACGACGAGCACCGCGGCGCGTACGACGTCGGCGATGATCATCACCCGGCGACGTTCGAAGCGGTCGGATATCACGCCACCCGTCAGCAGGAACAGCGCCAGCCCCAGCGACCACGCCAGCCCTACGACCGCCAGTGCAGAGGGGGTGTTGGAGATCTCATACGCCTGCCAGGCGATCGCGACGAGGTAGATGCCGTCGCCGATCAGCGAGATGGTCAGGCCGGCCCACAGCAGGGCGAAGTCGCGGTCGCGGAGGGGGCTGAGGATCTTCAAGGGCTTCTATCGTCCCGAGCGTGCACGGACGAGGACAGCAGGCGCGATGATCGTCGCGATCGATGGTCCCGCGGGCGCGGGGAAGTCCACCGTAGCCCGCGCGACGGCGGATGCGCTGGGCTTCACGTATCTGGACACGGGCGCCATGTACCGCTGCTTCGCGCTCGCGCGGCTGCGTGACCCCGCGGCCGATCCCGCCGCGCTCGATGTCAGGATCGGCGACCGCGTGTGGCTGGGCGGCGAGGACGTCAGCGAGGCGATCCGCGCACCGCAGGTCAGCGAGGAGGCTTCGCGCGCTGCGGCCGAGCCGGCGGTCCGTGCCGCGATGGTCGAGCGCCAGCGGATGCTGCTGTCAGCCGGTGACTGGGTCGCGGAGGGCCGCGACATCGGCACCGTCGTCGCCCCCGACGCCGCACTCAAGATCTTCCTCACCGCCGACGCCGACGAGCGGGCGCGCCGCCGCGCGGCGCAGACCGGGCAGCCTGCGGAAGCGGTGCTCGCCGAGCAGGACGCGCGCGATGCGCGAGACCGGGAACGCGACGCCTCGCCGCTCGCGGCTGCCGCCGATGCCGTCGTCGTCGACACGAGCGGCGAGACGCTACCGGACGTCGTCGGGCGCATCGTCGGGCTGGCACGAAACATGCAAGCGGCCGCCGGGGCGGAGCGACCGCGGTGAAGGTCGCCGTCGTCGGCTACCCGAACGTCGGCAAGAGCTCGCTCGTAAACCGTCTAAGCGGATCACGCGAGGCCGTGGTGCATGAGCGCGCCGGGATCACGCGGGATCGCAAGGAGATTCCCTGCGACTGGAATGGCAGATCGTTCACGCTCGTCGACACCGGCGGCATGGACTCCCTGGACCCCGATCCGATCTCCGGATCGATCCGTGACCAGGCCCGCGCAGCACTGGCCGACGCCGTCGTGGCGGTGCTCGTCGTCGATGCGCGCGCCGGGCTGAGACCCGGGGACGCCGAGATGGCGGACCTCCTGAGGCGCTCGAAGCTGCCGGTGGTCGTGGCGGCGAACAAGGTCGACTCGGTCCCGGACACCGCGCTCGCGGCGGAGTTCCACGGCCTCGGCCTCGGGGAGCCGATCGCGGTCTCGGCCGCGCAGGGACTCGGAACGGGCGACCTGCTCGACCGCATCGTCGAGCTGCTCCCCGAGAGCGGAGAGGCGGACGAGCCGGATGACGACGTGATCCGGCTCGCCATCATCGGCCGCCCGAACGTCGGGAAGTCGACGTTCGTCAACCGGATCCTAGGAGACGAGCGCGTCATCGTCAGTGACGTCGCGGGCACCACGCGCGACGCGATCGACCTGCCGCTGGAGGTGGACGGCCGCAAGGTCGTGCTCGTAGACACCGCGGGGATGCGCCGCCAGGCGAAGGTCTCCGACAGCGTCGAGTACTACACCGTGCTGCGCTCCCAGCGCGCGGTCGAGCGCGCCGACGTCGCGCTCGTCGTGTGCGATGCGCAGGACGGCGTCACGACGCAGGACATGCGCATCGCCGACCTCGCGATGCAGGAGGGCTGCGCGACCCTCCTGGCGCTCAACAAGTGGGATCTTCACCCGTTGACCGAGGACGACCTCGATCACGAGCGTGCGAAGGTCCTGCGCAAGCTGCGGCTGCGTCCGAAGGTCGCGACGATCAGCGCGAGCACGGGGCGCAACGTCGAACGCGTCCTGAAGGAGGCGATCGCGCTGGGCGACCTGCGCCGCGAACGCATACCGACACCCGCGCTGAACCGCTTTCTCGCCGAGGTCGTCGACCAGCGCCAGCCCCCCGCGCGCCAGGGCCACCGCCTCAAGCTGCTCTACCTGGCACAGATCGAGACGAGCCCACCGCGCTTCGCGCTCCAGGTGAACAGCCGCCAGCGCATGACGCGCGACTACGGCTTCTTCATCGAGAACCGCCTGCGCAAGCGCTTCGGGCTCGACGGGGTGCCGGTGATCATCGACGTGCGCGAGCGCAAACAGCGCCGCAGCGAGCGCGCGTGAGCGACCCCAAGGCCAGCACGCCCGCTGCCGGCGGGCCGCGTCTCCACCGGCACCTGCTGGTCGCGGGCTTGGGGGCTGCCCTCGCAGTCGCGCTGCTGGCCGTCGTCGTGCTTGCAGGAGGTGGGGACGATGAGGCGCCGTCCGGACCGCCCGCAGGGGCGGCCCTGGCGCTGGTGCCCGCGGACGCGCTCGTGGCGCTGCAGCTCTCGACCGACGGCGGGCGGCCCGCCGTCCGGCGCGCCGGGAAGGTCGCTTCGCGGCTGCCCTCGTGGCCGAAGCTGCGCGAGAGCCTGCTGGCCCGTGTCGATGCTCGCGGTTGCGGCATCGACCTGCGCCGGGACGACGGCGACGAGATCGTGTTCGCGCTGCTGCCCGGACGGCGCGGCGTGGCCGCGCCGCTGCTCGTGACGGACGCACCGGCGAGCGGACTGGATGGCGAGACGCCGCAGCCGTGCGGCGCGCTGGTCGCCCGCCGCGTCGGCGACCTGGTTGCGATCGGCGAGGCCGAGGCTCTTCGCGCGGCGGCCGCCGTCGCCGCGGGGAACCAGCCGGCGCTGGTCGACGCGCCTGACTTCCGTCGTGCCGCCGCGGGCCTGCCACGGGAGCGAGTTCTCAGCGGGTGGGCGTCGTTGAGCGGCACACGCCGCCTGCTGAAGCCGCTCGGCGGGCTGCTCGGCACGCTCGGCGGACTCGCCGACACGCCCGGTCTGCAGGGAGCTGCGGCGGCACTGGTCGCGACCTCCGGCGGGGCGAAGATCACGATCAACCGCGTCGCCCGCAGGCGCGGTGAGGCCCCCGCCTTCACGCCGACGCTGCAGCGGTACGCCCCCGCCGACGCGCTTTCCTACACCGCGTCGGGCGACCTTGCGGGAGGGCTCCAGCGGCTGCTCGTGCTGAGCGGCAAGAACGCGGCCGCGGCGCTCGACGAACTGCTGGACCGCAGGGACCCGCCGCTCGTGCGCCTCTCGCGGCAGGTGCGCGAGTCGGCGTTCGTAGTGTCACCGGGCGCCGAACAGCCGTCGGTCACCCTGCTCGCGCGCGTACGCGACCCGGAGAAGGCGGGGGCTGCGCTGCGCCGCCTTGAGCCTGAGCTTGCCGGCCTCGTCGGCGCGCCGGCCGGCGCGCAGTGGGCCGACGCCCGCCTCGGGGGCCCGGCGCGGCGGCTCGACGCGGGCCCCGCCGGCCTCGCCTACGGCTTCGCCGGAGACGTGCTCGCGCTGTCGACGACGGCGTCCGCAGTAAGCGCTGCGCGCTCGCGGAGCGCACCGCTCGAGAACTCGGAGGCGTATCGCTCGGTGCTCTCCGAGAGCCCGCCGCGAGTCACCTCGCTAGTCTTCCTCGACCCCAATCAGCTCCTGCGACTGGGCGCGGACACCGGCACCGGGCTGGAAGATGCGCTGCAGGATGTCAGCGGCGACCTCGCCCGCGTTCGCGCCATAGGCGTCACCGCCAGCGGTACCGGGGAATCGTCGACCGTCGAACTCTCCCTCTCGATTCCATGAGCCAAGACAACTCCTTCCTGTTCACCTCCGAGTCAGTGACCGAGGGCCACCCCGACAAGGTCGCCGACCAGATCTCCGACGGCGTCCTCGACTCCGTCATGCGCGACGACCCAGAAGGGCGCGTCGCCTGCGAGACGCTCGTCAATACGGGCCTCATCGTCGTATCCGGCGAGATCTCCACCAAGACCTACGTCGACATCCAGGAGATCGCCCGCGAGACGATCCGCAACATCGGCTACGTCGATGCCGATCTCGGCTTCTCCGCCGACTCATGCGCTGTTCTCAACGCGATCGACAAGCAGTCGCCCGACATCGCGCAGGGTGTCGACCACGCCTACGAGTCGCGCACCGACCCCAATGACGACGACGCGCTCGACATCGCCGGGGCCGGAGACCAGGGCATGATGTTCGGCTACGCCTCCAACGAGACCGATGAGCTCATGCCGCTCCCGATCTCGCTGGCGCACAAGCTGGCCAAGCGGCTCGCCGACGTGCGCAAGTCGGGCGACCTTCCCTACCTGCGCCCCGACGGCAAGACGCAGGTCTCGGTGCGCTACGTCGACGGGCGCCCCGTCGCGATCGAGCAGCTGCTGATCTCCACGCAGCACGCCGAGGGCGCCGAGGGTTCGATCAAGGACGATCTCTGGGAGCACGTCGTCTCGCCGGTGCTCCCGCGCGACCTCTACAACGCCGACGATCTGCGCCGCGTCTTCCTCGTCAACCCCACCGGGCGCTTCGTGATCGGCGGGCCGGTCGGCGACGCCGGACTGACTGGGCGCAAGATCATCGTCGACACCTACGGCGGCATGGCCCGCCACGGCGGCGGTGCGTTCTCGGGCAAGGACCCCTCGAAGGTCGACCGCTCAGCCGCCTACGCCACGCGCTACGTCGCGAAGAACCTCGTCGCAGCCGGGCTCGCCGACCGCGCCGAGGTCCAGGTCGCCTACGCGATCGGCGTAGCCCATCCGGTATCGATCATGGTCGAGACCTTCGGCACCGAGAAGATCGGCCGCGGCCGCATCGAGGACCTCGTCCGTGAGCACTTCGACCTGCGCCCCGGCGCGTTCCGCAAGGAACTCGACCTTCACCGCCCGATCTACCAGAAGACCGCCGCCTACGGGCACTTCGGGCGCCACGACCACGACTTCACGTGGGAGCGCACCGACAAGGCGGATGCGTTGCGCGAGGCGGCAGGGATCACCGCCGTCGCCTAGCCTGCGTCGCGGATCTGGCGTGCGTCGCGGATCTCGCCGCGCCTGACGCCACCCCGCCGGGATGGGACGGCCGTCCGGCCAGTCCCATCCCGCGGTTCGGCGTCATCCATCGGCGATCTCTCGCTCCGCGTGGGGGATGACGGGGTTGCGTGCGGCGGGCGTCGGAGGGTCTGCCGTGGGGGGTTCTCGCTCGGTGGTTGACGTGTTTCCTTCAGCGTTTGCGGCGCAGTGCTGCGAATTGCAGGGCGGCGAAGCCGGCGACTGTGATGGCCTGGAGGGCGATCCAGGCGGAGCCAGTCGTGGTCGGGTCGTGGAAGCCGGTTGCGAGTGCGGTGAAGCTCGCGACGACCCAGATGATGTTGGCGTCGATGATCGCCAGGACGGCGCCGCGCGGGATCTCTTCGCGTCTTGACGCCGCCCAGACGAACGCGGCGTAGATCACGAGGAACGCGCCGACGGCGCGCAGGAACGACGCGGGCATCCCGAGCAGGTCGGAGAGGGGCCCGGCGAGGACGAGGTAGGCGGCCGCGTTCGCGGCCGACACTGCGGCGTCGAGCCTTAGCGCGAAGCGCAGCAGACCGTTGCCGGCTGGGAGCGTGAGCTGCTGCGGACCGGGGGCCGCGACCGATTGCTGTGCGGACATCTCGTGCACCTCCTTGAGCGGTTGACGAAGCGCAGGCTGCCAGCCGCCGGTAGGTGCGTCGATTACCCCGGGGGTAACCGTGCGCAGCCGCACACTACGTCGCCGCCGCGAACTCCCTGAGCGCCTGGGCGGTGAAGGCGTCGGCGGGGAAGAACGACTCGATCACGAGTTCGGAGACGGTGACGTCGGTCGCGGTCCCGAAGGTCGCGATCGTGCTGATCAGAGCCAGCTCGCCGCCATCCGTGCGCAGGCGCATGGGAACGGCGATCGCAAGCGCGCCGGGATCATGCGGGGGCGCCGCGTCGCCACCTGGGTAGGCGAGCAGCTCCTCGTGGAGCGCGGCGAGCATCGGGTCGCCGGTGGCGACGACCTGGCGGCCGAGGCGCTCCAGCAGGTGTGCCCTGAGCTCGTCGAGGTTGACGATCCTCGGCGCGACACCCTCGGGATGCAGCGTGGCGCGCAGGACGTTGACCGGCGGCTCCAGCAGGTGCGGTGCCATGCCCTCCGTCAGCAGCGCGACCGAGCTGTTGCCGGCGAGCAGTTGCCAGTGGCGGTCGACCACGAACGCCGGGTAGGGCTCGTGCCCGCGCAGCACCTGTTCGATCGCGTCGCGCACGGGCCCCATCTCCGGCGCGTCGAGGTCGCGCTGCGCGTATGCCGGGGCGTATCCGGCGGCGAGCAGCAGGTCGTTGCGATCGCGCAGCGGGACGTCGAGCTGCTCGGCGAGGCGCAGCACCATCGCGGCGCTCGGCCGCGCGCGCCCCGTCTCCAGGAAGCTCAGGTGCCTGGCGGAGACGCCGGCCTCCAGTCCCAGCTCGAGCTGGCTGAGGTGGCGTCGCCGGCGCCAGCCGCGCAGCATCGCTCCGACCGTGGGCAGCCCCGCCGTTACAGCCATGTCCTCAGGCTACGGTCCGGGTGGTGGCGGCGCAGCTACCGGAGAGGTAATGCAACGTGCGACGTTGCCGCCGGGCTCGTCGACGGTGCCGGTCGCCGCGCCGCGCGCTGATCAAGCAGACGCAGGCGCCGGGTCCGGGCGAACGAGCACGGTGTCGGCGACCTTGACGATCTCGTCCACGGGAAGGCCCGCACGCTCGGCGTGCTCGCGGATCTTCTCGGCGCTCGACGCCTGGTAGATGCAGACGGTGCCCAGCCCGCCCTTCTCCTCGGCGAGCACGTAGCTGCGGATCCAGCGGATGTCGTCCGACATCTCATCATCGCCGATCGAAGTCGAACGGGCTGCAGCCTCTTCGAGTGCGCCGGGAGACGGCCAGCCGTCACGGCGAAGAATCACGTAGGTGTCCACCAGGAACCTCCCTCAGACGGTTATCCAGGGCGATGACGTTACGCCATGCGCCCTGCGACGGTCAGCGTGCGGGTCGCGCGCCGAGCGGTTCCTGCGTCACGCGGGTGATCGCGTCCCCGAACCCGCCTGCGCCGGCTTCCCGCGACGGCGCGAGAAGATCGAGTAGCTGCCGATCGCGGTGACCAGGAGCCGTCCCTCGTCGGTCTCCACGACCGCGCGCAGGGTCGCGGCGGTCCGGTTGCGGCGGTCGACCTCGGCCCGGCAGACGATGTCGCCCGTCAGCGCGGTCTGCAGGTAGTTGACGGCGATCGACAGCGTGGCGATGCCCTCGTCCTCGTTGCGCTGCGCCCAGAGCGCGGAGCCCATCGCGTAGTCGACCATCGCATAGGTCGCCGCGCCGGATAGCAGGCCGGCGCGGTTGATCAGCTGTGGGGTGATCGTCAGGCGGACGACGCCCGCCGCCTCGTAGCGGAACCCGAGGAAGGTCTCGAGACCGTCGAGGCGTCCGGAGGGCGTCGACCGGGGATCACTCGGGTTCGCGGGGGGAAGATCTTCGGCAGGCGTCGTCATCGAGCGTCCCTTGTCTCTCCGGAGGCTGAAGCCGGGCGAATGCGACGGAAACCTGTCGCCGATTCGGGCGGCCCGTTCGCCTCCGCTCAGCCGCTCGGAAGCGCGAACTGGTTGCCCTCGAGGTCGAACAGCTTGCCGTCCGAACGACGGACGAGCGTTTCGCCGCCCTCACCGACGACGTTCTGCGCCACCGGGTCCAGAACGGGATCCTTCCCGCGGATCAGCTGCGTGAAGTTGAAGTTGCTCTTCTCGAAGACGCGCCGGCGGTACTCGCTCGCCTGCTGGATTATCTCCGTCGTCTCGCGCAGCGTGACGAAGGTCTGGGCCTGCCGGCGCGCCTGGTCCACGCTCGGGTCCCAGCTCTGCCAGGTGCGCAGCAGCGCGTCGCCGACGGAGCCCGACACCCCCACGAAGGTGGCGATGTAGCTGTAGTAGAGGTACCAGATGCCGTCGCCCACGCCGAAGGTCCCCGCGGTGATGTAACCGCGACTGGCACGGCCGTTGCTGGTGAAGGTGATCTCGAACATGCCGGAGTCGATCCCCGGCCCGAGCACGCCCGCGCTTCCGGGGACCTGGCGGGCCACGCGCATGTCGGAGACCCTCGCCCCGGCCGAGGCGAGGAACAGCGGCAGCGCCTGCTCCACCGCTGCGCCGGCAGGCAGGAACGGCGCTCGCAGGAGGCTGCACGGCGTGAAGCAGAACGCTTCGGGCACCAGGAACGGGACGTTGATCCCGAAGGCGTACCCGCCCAGGTCGGGGTTGCTGCCTTCTACCGCGCCGGCCTGACCGGAGGCTGTCCAGCCCGCTGCGTCGGGGACGTTGGCCTTTGCGCTGCCATCGGCGTTCGTGAACGGCTTGAGCGGGATCGCCGGCTCCTGCAGCTTCGACTTCGTGCGGGCGAGCCTGACAAGGCCCACCCTGCGGGCCGTACGCGCGACGGTCGCGAGCCGGCGCCGTTCAGAGCTGGCGACCGACTTGCGGCCCTTGCCGCGGGGCGAAAGGCTGAGCACCGACACGCCCTTGCGCACACGGCTGAAGTAGAGCTCGGCCCGGCGGCCTCCCTTGAGCTTGAGGCGCACGCCGAGGCGGGTCTTGCTCGACGACTTGGGAAGCGTCCGCCGCAGCAGCGCCTCGGCGACGTTGCGCGGGCTGTCTCCGGTTCGCAGGGCGAGCAGGCTCAGCTCCGCGCGCTTTCCGATGACCTCGTAGGCGCCGCGGCGGATGCGCAGTCTGTAGCCCCTCGGCGCGCGGATTCGGAACCCGCGGCGTCCGCGCAGCGTGCGCCAGCCGCGAGTCGACACGGCCGCGCCGGCCAGCGGCTCAACGGACGTGACGTTCGGCTGCGAGCGGTCGCCGCCGGAGCTCGCCGGGGAGTCCGGCGCCGCGATCGCGCCGATGCCCAGCAGCAGCACGGCGGCGACCAGCGCCGCTCGCGCCCTGGCCTGCGTTGCGTCGATGTTCGGCGTCAGCATGCGGTGCGTCCCCGCTCCCCTCTGTGGCTCGCCCCGGCTTCACAGGTCGCTGTCGGCGACCGTCCCGTCGGGCATCCTGCTCAGCCCGACGTGCCGAGGCCTGCGGGGAAAACCGTAGCGCAGCATCCGCCACCGACGATCCACCGCGATGTGCTCTAGCGGCAGAGCGACTTCGTGTGCCGCCCTGACGGCAGTGGGCGACCGAGCCCCGGCTACAGACCCGTCGCCGGCCGGCTCCCCTGCGCGTGTGCCGCGGCCTGCGCGCGCTGCGCCTCGTCGACGGCGGCGATCACGGCGCCCGGGTCGTTGACGCCGTCGAACGTGAAGCTCGCATCGTCCGCGGCAGCCGTGTCGAAGTCGACGGTCCCGACTCGCAGCAGACGCTCGATCGGTGACTGCTGGGTGTTGACGTTCTGAACGCGGTCGATGCGGGTCTGCTGAACGGCGCGCGAGATGATGCCTCGCTGGATCCGCAGGCGCTGGTCGGTGATCGTGAAGCGCACGAAGATCCGCCGCACCAGCCCGATCAGGAACGAGATCGCCACGCACGCGGCGAAGACGGCGACACCGGTCGCGTTCGAGACCGCAAACCAGGCGATCGCGCCGAGCACGAGACCTGCGAGCGCTCCCTGGAGGTAGAGGCTGAGGATCGATCGCCAACTCGGATGACCGTCGTAGATGACTCGTTCGCCGGGGTGCAGATCCATGGGCCGGGACCCTACCGCCGCGGGCGGTTCTACCCTCGGCCAGATCGCGTCGACGACTCAGACAGCCACACAGGCGCGGGCCGAGTCCCGGCCGGAAGGGCGGTCCGGGTCGCTGCACCGCGTCGCTCGCGTCGAGCCGCTGACGACAGCGCGGGCGCTGCGCGGCCCGTTCGACTATCAGCTCCCGCATGGCGCCGGGGTCGGGTCGGTGCTGCGCGTTCCGTTCGGCGGCCGCGACGTGCTCGGCGTCGTGACCGCGGTCGCGGACAGCTCCGAGCACGAGCTTCGCCCGCCACGCGAGGTGCTCGAGACGTCGCTGCCGGCGGACCTCGTCGCGCTCGCGCCATGGATCGCCGCGGAGTACTGCTCCACGACCGCGCGCGCACTCGCGCTGATGCTGCCGCCGCGCGGCATACGCACGCGAACGACGCTCCACGCGCGAACGCTGCGCGAGGCCGAGCCCGGGGAGCGGCTCACCGAGCGCCAGCGCTTGCTGCTGGAGTCGTTGCCGCGAGCCGCCGGAACCGACCTCCAGGCACTGCGGCGCCTCGAGTCCCGCGGCCTCGTCGCGATCGAGCCGCTCGCCGTCCGCCGCACGCACGTGAACGTCAGCGTCGGTGCTCGCAGCGACGGCATCCCGGCGCTCACGGTCGACCAGCAGCGCGTCCTGGCAGAGGTCGAGGCGGCGACTGCGGGTGAGCAACTGCTGCTGCACGGCGTCACGGGATCCGGCAAGACGGAGGTCTACCTGCGCGCCGCCGAGCGCGTGCTGGCCGACGGGCGCGCGGTGCTCGTCCTGGTGCCGGAGATCGCGCTCACACCGCAGATCGTGGCGCGCTTTCGCGAGCGTTTCGGCGACACCGTCGCCGTGCTGCACTCGGCGCTCACCCCGGGCGAGCGCTCACGACGAGTGGCTGCGCCTGCGCGCGAGGCGAGGCGAGGATCGCCATCGGCCCGCGGTCTGCCGTCTTCGCCCCGCTCGCCGGTCTCGGGCTGATCGTCGTCGACGAGGAGCACGACGCCTCCTACAAGCACGAGGGCGACCCGCGCTACGACGCGCGCCACGTCGCCGCGCGAAGGGCCGTCGACCACGGCGCAGTGCTGGTCGCGGGCAGCGCGACGCCGCGCGCGGAGTCCTGGCGTGCGCTGCGACGTGTCTCGCTGCCGGAGCGCGTTGACGGCGGCTGCTCTCCCCGAAGTCGAGATCGTCGACCTGCTCGGCGTGCGCGGGCACGCTGCACCCGCGCGCACATCGGGCGCTCGTCGATGCACGAAAGTCGATCGTGCTGCTCAACCGGCGCGGCTGGTCGAACTTCCTGACCTGTCGCGGCTGCGGGCGAGCCTGGGAGTGCCCGCACTGCGACGTCACGCTCGTCCTGCACCGCGGCGAGCGGCGAGCTGACCTGCCATCACTGTGGTCACCGCGAGGCGGTGCCGTCGCGGCTGTCCTGACTGCGCGCTCGGTCTCGATCGCTCGTCACGGAACCGGAACCGAGCGGCTCGAGGACGAGCTGCCGGGGCCGGTCTTCCGGCTCGACGGCGACGCCGGCGATCCGGCGCGGCGGCTGCTGGCCGCGTTCCAGGAAGCCGATCGCGGCGTTCTGCTCGGCACGCAGATGGTCGCCAAGGGCCACGACTTCCCGGACGTGGAGGCTCGGCGTCGTCGTCGACGCCGATCAGACGCTGCGTTTCCCCGACTTCCGCGCCGAGGAGCGCACGTTCGCGCTGGTCGCGCAGCTCGCCGGCCGCGCCGGCCGCGGTGCGCGAGCGTGGCCGTGTGCTCGTTCAGACGCTCGTGCCCGAGGCGCCCGCGATCGTGCTGGCTGCGTCGCCATGACGCTGAGGCGTTCCTGGCGGGCGAGCTGGAGCGTCGCGAGGCGCTGCGCTACCCGCCGTTCTCGACGCTGATCCGCCTCGTCTGCGCGTCGCGGGCGCCCGGAGCGGCGCACAGGGCGGCGGCGGCGCTGCAGGTGCGCCTGCCCGGTTCGCTCGGGCCGGCACCGCTGTTCCGTCTGCGTGGCAAGGAGCGCAGCCAGGTCGTGGTCAAGGCGCAGGACCGCCGCGCCGCGGTCGAGGCGGCCGGCGCCGCAGTCGACGCGGTCGCGCGTGCTCGCGAACACCGCGGCGTCGCGCTGTCGGTCGACGTCGACCCCCAGTGAGCGGCGCGCCGCAGCCTAGACTCGACGGCGAATGAGCGACCACGAGCATCCGCAGGCCGCCGAGCCGCTCGAGGCCGACGACGGCGAACGCGAACCGGACGTCGACCCGGAGGTGCTGGCACGGCGCGAGGCCGCGATGGCGAGCATCGTGCAGTTCGGTGATCCGGTGCTGAAGTCCAAGAGCGCTGCCCGTCACCGAGTTCGGTGACGGCCTGCTCGACGAGATCGAGCGCATGGGGGAGCTGATGGACGACCGCCCTGGGCATCGGCCTCGCCGCGAACCAGGTCGGCCGGCTGCGGCGCCTGCTCGTCTACAGAGTCGAGCCGGACGGCCCGGTCGAAGCGCTCGTCAACCCGAAGATCGCCTGGAGCTCGAAGGAGAAGGAGGTCTTCGAGGAGGGCTGCCTGAGCCTGCCCGGCGTCGCAGTCGACGTCGAGCGCCCGATCCACGTCCGCGTCAGCGCGCAGGACGGGCACGGGGAGCAGATCGTCGTCGAGGCGTCCGGCCTGGAGGCGCGGGTGATCCAGCACGAGATGGACCATCTCGACGGCGTGCTGATCGTCGACCGTGCGCCGCGAGACCAGCGCCGCGAGGCGATGCGGACCCTGCGCGAGCTGGACGACGCGGCGGCCTGACGCAGGGCCGCGGGCGCGATCGGAGAGGGAGCCAGGTGCGCAGCGTCTACCTCGGGACCTCGGACTTCGCAGCCGGCGTCCTGCGCCGGCTGGTGCAGGGCGACGCGGCGCCCGCAGCTGGTCGTCACGCGGCCGCCCCGGCCCGCCGGTCGCGGACGCAGGCTGGCGCCGCCGCCGGTCGCCGATGCCGCCCGGGAGCTCGGGATCGACGTGTTCCAGCCCGAGGACGTGGGCGACGAGGAGTCGCGCGCGCGGATCGCCGCGCGCAGAGCCGGACGTGCTGCTCCTGTGCGCCTACGGTGCGCTGATCAAGGAGCCGCTGCTGTCCGAGCACGAGATCCTCAACGTGCACCCGTCGCTGCTGCCGCGCTGGCGCGGCGCGGCGCCGGTCGAGCGGGCGATCATGGCCGGCGACGCCGAGACCGGCGTCACGATCATGCGCCTGACGGCGGGGCTCGACAGCGGGCCCGGTCTGCCTGCAGGAGAGCGAGCCGATCCGCGCCCGACGACGACTACGGCACGCTCGCGGCCCGGCTCGAGGAGATCGGCGCGCGGCTGCTCGTTGCGCGCGGTCGACGAGCGCCCGCCGTTCGCGGAGCAGGACGAGGCGGGGGTCACGTACGCCGACAAGATCGTCGCGCAGGACCGCACGCTCGACCCCTCGGCGCCCGCCGACGTCAACGAGCGGGTGGTGCGCGCGCTGTCGCCGCACATCGGCGCCCGCATGCCGCTCGCCGACGGCACGTTCCTCGGAGTGCGGCGCGCCCGCGTCGGCCGCTCGGGTCTGCTCGAACTCGTCGAGGTGCAGCCCGCCGGTGGCCGTCCGATGTCCTACGAGGACTACCTCCGTGGTCACGGCGCGGTCGACTCCGGCCCGGCCGGCGGCGCGTGACATCTCGCGGCGCGAGCCCCGCGCGCCGCGCCGCGCACGCGGTGGTGCGCCGCACGCTGGCCGGCGGCGCCTACGCCGATCGCGCGCTCCACGGTGAGGCTGCCGGGCTCGATGCGCGCGATCGGGCGCTCGCCAAGCGGCTGGCCTTCGGTGCCGTGCAGCGGCGCGGCACACACGACTGGATCCTCGCCCAGATGGCGAGGCCCGGGCGTCTTGACACGGACGTGCGGGCCGCGCTGCACCTCGGCCTCGAGCAGCTGCTGTTCCTCGACGGCATCGCCGAGCATGCGGCGATCGCGGAGTCGGTTGAGCTCGCCAAGCCCGGTCCCGGGCATCGCGTCGTCAACGCCGTGCTGCGCCGCGTGCAGCGCGAGGGAGTGGAGCTTCCCGCCGACGACACGCCGGCCGGGGCTGCGATCCGCCACTCGCATCCCCAGTGGCTGGTCGACATGTGGTGGGGCTGGCTCGGACCCGAGCGCACGCGTGCCCTGCTTGCAGCCGACAACGAGCCGGCCGAGCTGGTGCTTCGCGTCAACCCGCTGGCGCCCGGCGCACCTGCGCTGGACGACATCGCGGGCCGGCGCGAGGGCGACGCGATCATCGTCGAGGGTGCGCTCGACGTCTTCGCCCACCCCGCGTACGAGGCCGGGGCGCTGACGCCGCAGTCGCTCGCGGCTCAGCGCGTTTCGCGCTTCCTCGGTCCGCTTCCGGGTGAGCGTGTGCTCGACCTCTGCGCGGCTCCGGGCGGCAAGACGACGCACCTCGCGGCGCTGATGCAGGATCGCGGCGAGATCGTCGCCGTCGAGCGCCACCCGGGTCGTGCTGCAGCCCTCGAGCGGACCTGTGCCCGCATGCATTCGACGATCGTGCGCGTCGTCGTCGCCGACGTCATGGAGTTCACCGACGAGCAGCGCTTCGACCGCGTGCTGCTCGACCCGCCCTGCACCGGTCTCGGGACGCTGCGCTCACATCCCGACCTGCGCTGGCGCGTGCAGCCCGGGGACGTGGCCGAGCTCGCCACGATCCAGGACGCGATGCTCGCGCGCGCTCGCGCGCTGCTGCGTCCCGGAGGGCGGATCACCTACGCGGTCTGCACTCTGTCGCCCGGCGAGGAGCGCATGGAGGGACGCGAGAGCTGGCGCACGCTGCCGTCGGAGGACGGCACGGACGGGTTCTATAGTTCGGCCGATGGGGGCTGAACCCGGCCTGCGGTGCCCGTCGTGCCGCGAGCCGTGGCTGCGCCCTACTGCGCTCCCCGGGCGCTATCGGTGCGGAGGCTGCATGCACCGCTTCGAGCTGCGCTCCGTCTGCCCCGGCTGCGGCGAGCACCAGACGATCGTGCGGATGTCGAGCACGGCGACCACGGAGTGCGGTCACTGCGGAACGTCGATGCTCGTCGAGGTCTGACCGCGCGGGTTGCGCTTCCGGCCGCGGCGCACGTCATCATCCGAACAGCGATGCCGATCGAGATCGCCCCCTCAGTCCTGGCAGCCGACTTCGGCCGCCTGCGCGAGCAGGTGGAGGAGGTCAAGGCGGTCGGCGCGAGCGTGATCCACGTCGACGTGATGGACGGGCACTTCGTCCCGCCGCTGTCGATGGGGCCGCCGGTGTGCCGTGCGCTGCGCGACTCGGGGGTGCACCTCGAGGTGCACCTGATGGTCGAGCGACCGGAGCGGCAGATCGACTCGTTCGCCCAGGCCGGCGCCGACACGATCGTCGTGCACGCCGAGGCGACTCCGAACGTCCACTACGCGCTGCAGGCGGTACGCGACGCCGGCTGCCTCGCGGGGCTCGCCGTCAATCCCGCCACGCCGCTCGGGATCTTCGCCGAGGTCGAGGTCGATCTGGCGCTCTGCATGAGCGTCAACCCCGGCTGGGGCGGCCAGACGTTCATACCGCAGTCGATCGACCGCATCGCCCGCCTGCGCGCGATCATCGGCGACGCGCCGGTCCTGGAGGTCGACGGCGGCGTCGATGCCGGCAACGCCGGGCCGTGCGCCGCCGCCGGCGCCACGCGGCTGGTCGCCGGGACCGCGGTCTTCGGCGCGCCGGACCCCGCCGCTGCATTCGCGGAGATCGCCGCGGCGGCCTCCGGCGCGCTTCAGTCCGGGCGCGGCTGAGACGGCCGCCTCCGATCTCTCGGCCGATTGTTGACGCGGGCCCCAGCCCCGTTTCGGGGGTTGCCCCCATAGGCGACGTCAGACCACTCATGAAAGGGTTTCAGGATGACCGTCGACTCAGCTCCGGAACGTCCCTCTCCACCCGTCGCGGACGACGACGCGATCGTCCGGGCCAGCGGCCTGACGCGCATCTTCGGCGAGGGCGAGGCGGCGGTGCTCGCGCTCGACGACGTCAGCGTCGCGCTGCCCGCGCAGCGCTTCACGGCGATCATGGGCCCCTCCGGATCGGGCAAGTCGACCCTCATGCACCTGCTCGCCGGCCTCGATCGGCCGACCAGCGGAACCGTGACGCTCGACGGGACCGAGATCACCGGTCTCGATGACCGGCCACTGACCGAGTTGCGGCGCGATCGGGTCGGGTTCGTGTTCCAGACCTTCAACCTGATACCCGTGCTGACGGCGGCCGAGAACATCGAGCTGCCGATCCTGATCGCCGGGCGCCGGCCCGATCGCGAGTGGGTCGACCGCGTGATCGAGGTGGTCGGTCTCGGCGACCGGCTGACACATCGTCCGAGTGAGCTGTCGGGAGGTCAGCAGCAACGCGTGGCCGTCGCGCGCGCGCTCGCGTCGAGGCCCGCCGTCGTGTTCGCCGACGAGCCGACGGGGAACCTCGACTCCAAGTCGGGTCATGACGTGCTCAACCTGCTTCGCCGCTCGGTCGACGAGTTCGGGCAGACGGTCGTGATGGTGACGCACGACCCCGGCGCGGCCTCGATCGCCGACCGCCTGCTGCTGCTCGCCGACGGACGCATCGTCCACGACGGAGAGGCCGGCTCGACGAGCGACGTAATCGACCTGATGAAGGGCCTCGAGGCGTGAGGCGCGTCACGATTCGGAGCCTGTTCGCGCGAAGGCTGCGCCTGCTCCTGACGCTGCTCGCCGTCGCGCTCGGCGTGTCGCTGATCGCAGCCACCTACATCTTCACGGACACGATCAACGGCAGCTTCGACCGCATTTTCGAGGAGACCAACAAGGGCACCGACGTCGCGGTCACGCCGAAGGAGTTCATCGAGGCGGACGACGGCAGCAGGCGCGTAGTGGTTCCGCCCTCGGTGCTCGCGACGATCCGCGAGGACCCGCAGGTGCTCGTCGCCGAAGGCTCGGTGTTCGACCTCGGCACGGTGCTCGGAAAGGACGGCGAGCGGATCGGCGTCGGCGGCGCGCCGAACTTCATCAGCTCGGTCCCCGTCAACGAGCGATTCCGCGGTGCGACGGTCGATGAGGGACGGCTTCCGCAGACCGCCGACGAGGCGGTGATAGACCGCTCGACGCAGAAGAAGGAGAAGTTCAAGCTCGGAGATCGCCTCACCGTCCAGGGGGTCGCTCCCCGCAAGGACTACGAACTCGTCGGATTCACCACGGTCGCCGGAGTCGACTCGTTCGGCGGCGCGACCGTCGTCGGCCTGATCCCTCCTGAAGCGCTCCGGATGCTCGACAAGAAGGGCTTCGACACGATCCAGGTGGCGGGCAGGCCGGGCGTCACGCCCGAACGGCTCGCGGACTCGATCCGGCGGGATCTCCCGAAGACGGTGAACGTCCGGACCGGCGAGCAGCAGAGCAAGGCCGACTCCGACGACATCGCGGGCGATCTCGGATTCCTGCGCACGTTCCTGCTCGTGTTCGGCTTCGTCTCGCTGTTCGTGGGCGCGTTCATCATCTTCAACTCGTTCTCGATCACAGTCGCTCAGCGCACGCGCGAGATCGGCCTGATGCGGGCACTCGGCGCGACCCGCCGGCAGGTGCTCGGCAGCGTCCTCGGTGAGGGACTGGTCCTGGGCCTGATCGGGTCGCTGCTGGGGCTGGCGCTCGGCATCGCCCTCGCTCCGGGGCTGAAGGCGCTGCTGGCGGCGATCGGCGTCGACCTCCCGTCGAGCGGGCTCGTGATCCAGACGCGCACGATCGTCGTTCCGGTGCTGGTCGGCACGCTGGTCGCAGTGCTGTCGGCGACCGGCCCTTCGCTGCGGGCGACGCGGGTCGCGCCGATGGCGGCGCTGCGCGACGCCGCGGCGCCGACGATCGGCCGCGTGTCGCGCAGGCTCACGGTCGCGGCGCTCGTGCTGCTGACGGCAGGCGTCGCCCTGATAGCCGGCGGGCTCTTCGGCGGCGGCTCGGAGAACTCGACGCTGACAGCGCTCGGCAGCGGCGTGTTCGTGACGTTCCTCGCGGTCGCGCTCCTGAGCCCGCGACTGGTGCGGCCACTCGCGTCGGTTCTGGGCCGCCCGGCGCAGCGCTTCGCCGGCTTCCCGGGGCGGCTCGCGCGTGAGAACGCGATGCGGCAGCCCGGCCGCACAGCGGCGACCGCCGCCGCGCTGATGGTCGGCATCACGCTCGTCACCTTCGCCTCGGTGTTCGCAGCGGGCGCCCGCGCGACGATCGAGACGGCGGTCAGGGACAACCTCCAGGCCGAACTGGTGGTGCAGAACACCGATGGCTTCTCTGCGTTCTCCGGGCGTGTGCTGCCGGCGGTCGACCGAGTTGAAGGCGTGGAGGGCGTGGCGGGGGTGCGCTTCTCGGAGGCAAGGACCAAGGGTCTCGACACGGGAAAGGTGAGCGTCACCGGGATCGACCCCGCGAACTTCGAGCGGGCGTACAGGACGACGATCGAGAAAGGGCCTGAGAACGCGATCCGGGCGCTCTCCGCGGGACGCACCGCGGTCGTCAAGAAGGGCCTCGCCGAGGATGAGAACCTGAAGGTCGGCCAGGTCCTCACGCTGCGCACACCGACGCGCCGCACGGTGCGGGTGAGGGTCGGGGGCGTCGTCAAGGACGAGGGCGGCCTGGTCAGCGATCTGACCGTCTCCAAGGCCCTGCTCGAGCGCGACTTCGGTGAGCGCAAGGACGCGATCGGCCTAATCGACGTCGCCGCCGGCGCGGATGCCGGTCAGGTCCAGGACCGGATCGCCGCCCTCCTGACGTCCCGCTTCCCGGAGGCCGAGGTCAAGACCGGCCAGGAGCTGATCGATTCGCAGGCCGACCAGGTCAATCAGCTGCTCGGCCTGATCTACGCGTTGCTGTCGCTGGCGGTGCTGATCTCGCTGTTCGGGATCGTCAACACGCTGGTCCTCTCGATCAGCGAGCGCACCCGCGAGATCGGGATGCTGCGCGCCGTCGGGACGACCCAGAGGCAGGTCCGCAGGATGGTCCGCTGGGAGGCCGTCATCACGGCGCTGATCGGAGCCGTCCTCGGCTGCTCCCTGGGCCTCGCGCTCTCGGTGCTGTTCACGCGCCCGCTCGACGGCTTCAAGCTGTCGATTCCGGTCGGCTCGCTGCTCGTGCTGGTGTTCCTGGCTGCGCTGGCCGGGGTGGCGGCCGCCGCGTGGCCGGCACGCCGCGCCGCGAAGCTCGACGTCCTGAAGGCGCTCGCCTACGAGTAGGCGCTCAGCGCCGCGAGCGCCGCCCGTTGACGACCTCGCAGCCGTAGGCCCTGTCGCGGCGATCCTTCACGACGCGGTCGTACCCGCGGCCGCAGTAGATCACGTCAGCCGAGCCGCCGACCGCGTGGATCGTGTCGTCGCCGGCGCCGCCGTAGAGGCGGTCGGAGCCGTAGCCGCCGTTGAGCTTGTCGTCTCCGTCGTCGCCGTAGAGACGGTCGCGGCCGCGACCGCCCTCGAGCTCGTCGTTGCCGGGACCGCCGCGGAGCGTGTCGTTGCCGAAGCGCCCGAACAGGAGATCCTCGCCGCGGCCCCCGAACAGGACGTCGTTGTCGCGCCCGCCGTCGAGGATGTCGTCGCCGCTCCCACCGATCAGGCGGTCGCGCCCGCCGTGGCCGACGAGGGTGTCGGCGTAGGCGGTGCCGATCAGGCGGTCGGCGCGCTCAGTGCCCTTCGGGCGGTTGCGACGCAGTTTGGTCTGGGCTCCCGTTCCCTCCGAGGACGCGCGTGCGCCGCCCAGCAGCAGGCCCGCGTTGGTGCGGCCCTCGATCGCGCTCTTCCCCGAGCGGTCGGTCGGGTCGCCGACGATGATCGTCTCGCAGTTGTCGGTGAGCCCGATCTCGCCCTGCGATGAGACGTAGACGGTGTCGTCACCGTCGCCGCAGTCCGTGCGGTCGCGTCCGGATCCCGTGTAGATCGTGTCGTCACCGTCGCCGCCGGAAAGCGAGTCCTCGCCGCCCTCGCCGCCGCCGAGCACGTCGGCACCCGGCCCGCCCACAACGCGGTCGTTGCCGGCGCCGCCGTCGATGGCGTCGTCTCCCGGTCCGCCGTAGAGGACGTCCGGGCCGTTGCCGCCGAGCAAGATGTCGTCCCCGTCGTCGCCGCGTACATCGCGGTCGCCGCCGCGGTTGGAGTCGATGTAGTCGTCGCCCGGGCCGCCGGAGATCAGGGTCTCGTCGCCGAAGCGGGTCTCGACGATGTAGTCGTTCCCGGCCCCGCCGAGGATCTGGTCGTCGCCGTCGCCGCCGTCGAGGATGTCGTCGCCGTCGCCGCCGCGAACGCGGTCGTCACCGGTTCCACCGGTCGCGATGTCGTTCCCGGGGCCGCCGTCGACGAGGTCGTCGGCGCTCTCACCATCAAGGCGGTCGTCGCCGAGGCCGCCGAACAGACGGTCCGAGCCGAAGCCGCCGAACAGCCTGTCGTCGCCGGCGCGGCCGAACAGCGTGTCGCGTGAGCCCATCCCGCGCAGGACGTCGTGCCCGCGCCCCCCGACGAGGCGGTCGCCGAGCGGTCCCCCATGGAGCTTGCGCGCATCGGCAGTGGGGGGGCGGCCAGCGGCGCGCAGAGGACCGCGAGCGCGCAGATGGCTGCGAGAACGATGGTGTGGAGAGGAAGCAGGTGCTTGCCGCGGGCGGCCAAGGGCATCAGGTCTGCAATCGACCGCGGACCCCGCAACTCGACGGACCCGACGGTCGCATGGACGGATCTCGGATGCGCCGCTGGGGAACATCTGCGGCGTTTCAGCGATCGGGACTAGGGTGGTCTGGCATGCGCCGGCACGTCACGATGGGGCTTCTGTTCTACCCGCGCGGCGGTTCAGCGCAGGTGATCCGCTACCTGGCGGCCGCACTCGAGGACGGGGAGTGGTCGACGGCGCTGGTCTGCGGCTCGCTCGGTGAGCAGGGCGCTCCCACGCACGCAGCGAGCTTCTTCGAGGGGATCGAGGTGCACGCGCTCGATTACGGCCCGGCCGTCGAGGCGTTCGAGCGTGGGGAGGATCCGGTCGCTCACGACCCGCCGATGCATCCCTCCTTCGAGGACAGGCCGGACGTGCCGGACCGGGTCTTCGCCGCCGTATCGCCCGCTCTCGGCGATCACCTCACGGCCGCCTGGGCGCGGTTCCTCGAGGGCGCGCTGCGCCGCATGCCCGGTCTCCTGCACGTTCACCACCTGTCGCCGCTTCAGGAGGCTCTGGCCCGCGCAGCGCCGGGCGTGCCGCTCGTCACGCACCTGCATGGCACAGACATGAAGATGATCGACCGCGCGGACCGGCTCGCTCGCCTGGCTCGTGCCCAGGGGACGGACCTCGAGGGGATGGCAGACCGCGCCATCGCGGGGGACCTTCCGGCGCTCGACAGCTACCCCGACGAGGCACGCGAGCTCGTGGCGGAGACGCGCTGGGAGCAGTGGCGCCACGGGTCGCACTGGGCCGAGCGGCTTCGTACGACGGCTCGCGCGAGCGGTCATTTCATCGTGATCTCCCCCCACGACCGCGACGAGGCTCAGCGGCTCCTGGGCGTGGAGGGCGATCGCGTCGAGTGGATCCCCAACGGCGTCGACACAGGGCTGTTCGATCGCCGCGAGCTCAGCCACGGCGAGCGCCTGGGGCGCTGGCGTCGCTGGCTCGTCGACGATCCGAGGGGCTGGGACGAGACGGGCATTCCCGGGAGCATCAGCTACTCCGAGGCCGACATCGCGCCGCTCGCCGATCCGGACGTGCCGGTGCTGCTGTTCGTCGGACGCTTCCTGGACTTCAAGCGCGTGCCGCTGCTCGTTCGTGCCTACGCCGCCGCCCGCCAGGCCTTCGATCGCCGGGCTCCGCTCGTGATCTGGGGGGGATTCCCGGGCGAGTGGGAGGGCGAGCACCCGCACTCGGTCGCGTCCGCGCTGGGTCTCGACGACGTGTTCTTCGTCGGCTGGCGCGGTCACGCCGACCTCGCCGAGGGGCTCCCGTGCTGCGACGTGATGGTCGCGCCGTCGCAGAACGAGCCTTTCGGCCAGGTGTTCCTCGAGGCGATGGCCTGCGGGCTGCCGGTGATCGCGACGCGCAGCGGCGGGCCGCTGTCGTTCGTGAACACGGAGCCCGCTGCGCCGAACGGCTGGATGGTCGGCGTCGATGACCTCGATGAACTGGCCGCCGCCATGGTCGAGGCGGTGAACGAGCCGGGCGCACGGCGCGATCGCTCTGAGAACGCCTATCAGCAGATCCGCGGCGGCTACTCCTGGAAGCGGCTCTCGACCCGGTTCACCGCGGTCTACGAGCGCGTCTCCGCGGGCGGCTGACGGGACAGTCCGGCCTACGGTGCGCGCCGCATGTGCAGAGCCATGAGCCCTGCGGCGACGAGCGCCGCGCACGCCGCGTAGCCGACCTCGGCGCGCAGCAGCACGTCGTCGACCGGACCGGACAGCATCCACACCACGAAGATCCCCGCACCCAGAGCCCAGACGGCGGCTGCCGCGGCCGCGCGGCCGCGCGCGAGCAGCGCCTGGTTGAGCGTCCCGGCGACCAGGTGGGCGCCCATGCCGAGGCCGACGACGGCGAGTCCCCAGCGCTCGTAGCCGACGTCGTCGCCGAACACCAGCTCCATCGACCGTACGGGCCGATCAGCAGCAGCCCGAGCGCGACGAGCGCCGCGAAGCCCGCGATCGCCAGCACCGTGACGCGGATCGCGCGTGCGAACTCAGCGTGCCCGTCGGTCGCCTCGAGCCCCGTCGAGATGGGGGAGCAGCGAGGTCTGGACCGCCTGGAAGAGCTGCAGCGGCGCGCGTGTGATCAGCAGCACGTTGAAGACGAGCCCGGCGACGGCCGCGCCGCGCCGTCGCGTCGGCGACGATGACGCCGGCGTTGAGCAGCGTCTGCTCGGCGAGCTGGATGCCGGCACCGCGACGCGCGAAGCCGACGCCTGCGCGCGTCGTCATCGCCGGCTCGGGCTCCGGGGCCTGCTCGTCGAGCGCGCGCGTGCCGCGCGATCGCCCACGGGACGACGACGCAGCGACGACGAGCGGCGCCGCCAGCGATGCCGAGCGCGACGGCCGTCTGTCCGCTCGGCGATCCCGACGGCGACGGCGAGCGGGAAGCAGACAGCGCGAGACGGACTCGAACAGCACGAGCCCGCCGTAGAGGCCGAACCACTGGTGCCCGGCGAGTAGCCGCGCGCGAAGTAGCTCGCCGCGTAGGCGAGCGCCGGCGCCGACGAAGATCCAGTACAGCGCCGCCGAGCCGTCGAACAGGTCGTCCTAGCTCGGGCGCGCAGCGCCAGCGCGACGACGAGGAACGCGAGCGCGAAGCCGCTCTGGATCGCAAGTGGCGAGACGCAGCGGATGTCCGCTGTGCAGGCCGCGCGCGCGGCGGTCGGCGATCGTGCGCGAGAGCAGCTGCTCGACCGGCCGGTAGATGACCGAGATGATCGACGAACAGGACCGACCACAGCAGCGCGATCGGCCGTACGAGCTCGGCGTCGAGGACGTGGGTGGCGACCGCGAAGTACGCGAAGGTGAACAGCCCGGTCGCGGCGATGCCGATCGAGAGGATGCGGGCGCCGCGCCCGTAGCCCTCGGGATGCTCGGGAGCGTGCTCCGCGAGGACGTCGGCGCCGGAGTCGAGCGCTCGGCGGCTGCGTCGGTCATCGTCTGCTGTGGGTTCGCGGCCGGACCCGGCAGGCCTGCCCGTGCGAGCCGCGTCCCGCGCTCAGCCGGTGACGCGTACGAGGCACATCGTCCACGGGAACGGCGAGCGGACTTCGGACACCTCTCCGTGACGGGAGAGCAGCTCGACGAAGGAGCGCTTCGACCAGTGGTTCACGTGCCCCGGGGTGTTGCCGAGGTCCTTCGCAGTAGGCGCCGCGGGCCATGTTCAGCCACGCGCCAGAGCGGCTCGCGCGGGACCGAGACGAGCAGTCCAGCGCTCGTGCGCAGCGAGCCATCTCGGCGACCGTGTGCCTCGGCGTCGGGCACGTGCTCGAGCACCTCGATCGCGGTCGTCATGTCGAACTCGCCGTCCGCGAACGGCAGGTCCTCGGCCTTCATGACCTGGTACTCGAGGTTCGGCGCGCTGGCGCGTCTGCCCACTCGCGCGTGGAGTCGCGGGTCGTCGAGGTCGATGCCGACGATCCGGCCGTCGTCGAGCGCTCTGCGCCCACTCGTGCGTGAGCACGCCCTCGCCGCAGCCGACGTCGAGCATCGAGCGTCGGCGCGGCCTCGGCCCACAGCTCGTCGAGCGTGGCGCTCGAAGCCGGCCATCAGGCGGCGCACGACCGGGTTCGTCGAGCCGTACTTGTCGTAGGTGTTGCCGGTGACCGTGCCTTCGGCGGTCGACGGTGACGTTGGTGCTCACAGCTGGACGGCCTCCTGCTCCTGCGTCGACTGGCGCTGCTCCTCCGGGCGGGAGCGGCGTGCGCGCCGGTCGTCGCCGCGCGCGGCCGGTGGCCGGCGCGCCGGGCTCGTAGTGCGACGGCGGGACGCCGAGCTGCAGCTCGATCCGCCGCACGCGCTCGAAGATCGCGCTGGATCATGATCCGCTGGCCGGACAGCAGGTCGCCGAGGACGCCGAGCGCGGCCAGCACGACCGCGGCGTTGAACAGCACGGCGCCGAGGATCAGCGACTGGACGTGGCCGGCGCCGTCGCCCTGGACCCAGGCGACGAAGAAGCGGACCCACGACGATCAGCGCCGAGCGCCGAACAGCACGGCGGCGAGCGTCATGAAGACGCGCAGCGGCTCGTACTGCGCGTAGATGCGGAAGATCGAGACGGCGTTGCGGCGGACGTAGGCGCCACATCGACGGGAACAGCCGCGACTCGCGCGTCTTCGGGTTCGTGCGGATCGGGACGTGCTCGATCGCGACGAGCATCTTGCCCGCCTGGATGATCGTCTCCAGCGTGTAGGTGAACTTGGAGACGACCGCCATCTGCGAGCGCGGCCTCGCGGTTGTAGGCGCGGAAGCCGGAGGTGGTGTCCGGGACGTCCGTGTCGCGAGGCCTGGCGCACGACCCACGAGCCGAGCCGCTGCAGGCGCTTCTTGAGCGGCGAGAAGTGCTCGATCGTCGTCGACCTGGCGGTCGCCGACGACCATGTCGGCGTCGCCGGCGACGATCGGCTCGACGAGCTTGGGGATGTCGCGCGCCGTAGTACTGGTTGTCGGCGTCGGTGTTGACGATCACGTCGGCGCCGAGCTTGAGCGCGGCGTCGAGGCCCGGCCTGGAAGCCGGCCGCCAGGCCCTTGTTGTTCGTCAGCCGGACGATGTGGTCGACGCCGTGCTCGCGGGCGACCTCGACCGTGCGGTCGGTCGAGCCGTCGTCGATGATCAGCCACTCGACGGTGTCGAAGCCCGTCGACCTCGCGCGGCAGGTCGGCGAGCGTCTCCGGGAGCGTCTCCTCCTCGTTGAGGCAGGGGATCTGGATGATCAGCTTCATTGCGCCAGACGAGAGTACGCCGGGAAGCGAACGGCGGTTACGGCGCGGGTGCGCAACCGCGGCTGTGAGCGGGCTGTGCCGTACACTCGCCCGTCCAGTATGCCGCAGGTCCCGGCGCGATCGTCCGGGTCCTCGTGGCACCCCACCGTGAGCACGTCCCCCGCCCCAGAGACGGCCGCCCGGTCCTCTGCCGCGGCCAATGACGCCACGCGCGCTCCTGCGCCGCCCTCGCTGACCGGCCGAATCCTCGGCTGGAACTGGCCCTTGGTGCTGCTCGTGGGCCTCGCCGCGCTGGTGCTCGGCGGTGCTGTCGTGTACCCGACCTATCCCAACTACGACTCGGTCTACACACTGATCTGGGGCCGTGAGCTGCTCGACGGTCAGCTGCCGAGCTTCGACGCGTACCGGGCGCCGACGCAGCACCCGCTGTGGGTGCTGCTCGGGGTGATGCTCGCGCCGCTCGGCGAGGGCGCCGACCGCCTGCTGGTCTGGCTCACGATCGCGAGCTTCGTGGTGCTCGTGCACGCCCTGTACAAGCTCGGCCGCACGTCGTTCACGGCGCTGGCCGGGGTTGTCGCGGGCGTGATCCTCTGCACGCGGTTCGACTTTCCCTTCCTGGCTGCTCGCGGCTACCTCGACATCACGTTCCTGGCGCTCGTCATATGGGCCGGCGTGCTCGAGGCGCAGCGCCCGAGGCGCGGAACCGCCGTCTTCGTCCTCTTGCTCTGCGCCGGCCTGCTGCGCCCCGAGGCCTGGCTGCTGAGCGGCCTCTACTGGCTCTGGCTGTTCCCGCGGGCGAGCTGGGGCGAGCGCGTGCGTGGCGCTCTGCTGGTCGGTGCGGCGCCGATCATCTGGATGGCCACCGACCTGATCGTCACCGGCGACCCGCTCTTCTCGCAGAACCACACGAGCGGGCTGGCGGAGGAGCTCGGACGCAACCGCGGGATCAAGGAGGTGCCGTCGGCGGCCGTGAACTTCCTCAAGTCGCTCGTGAAGTTCCCGGTCGCGGTCGCCGGCCTGGCAGGCTTCGGACTCGCCGCCTGGCTGACGCCGCTGCGTCTGCGAGTACCGCTCGCGCTGTTCGTCGGGGGTCTGATCACCTTCCTCGCAGTCGGCGTCGCCGGGCTCTCCGTGATCAACCGCTACCTGCTCGTCCCGTCCCTGATGGTGATGCTCTTCGCGGCCGTCGCGATCACCGGCTGGACGATGCTGCGCGAGGGGCGGGCGCGCCGGACGTGGATGCTGCTGGCGATCGGCGCCGTCCTCTTCGGCGCCGTCTGGACCGCGCTGCGCGTCGATCTGACGCGTCTCAACAACGAGCTGAACTATCGCGGCAACTCGCACAACTCCCTGGTCGCCCTGCTCGATGACCCGAAGGTTCGCGCGGCCATCCGCTGTGGCCCGGTGCTGACGCCCAACCATCGCCTGATTCCGGAGGTCCGCTGGATCCTCGATCTGCCCGAGGAGCGGGTGATCGCACGCAGTGACGCCGCGAGCGCCAAGGGCGTCGACACGGGCGTCGCGATCATCGCTGCCAGTCGTCAGGTGCTGCTGCGCCAGGGAATCGATCGCGAGGACGACAGTGTTGCCGACGCGCTTCGCAACCTCCCTCCGCAGGGCTACGAGCGGATCGCCGTGACGCCGTTCTACGCGGCGTACGGGCGCTGCGCGTAGGAACGCGCTCGGCCACGGCCCGCACACGTCGCGCCGTATCCTCCCTGCAAGTGGCTGACGAACGTGACCAGGAGCTGTTGGCCCGTGCGATCGACCTCGGGCGCAGGGGGCTGGGCCGTGTCAGCCCCAATCCGCTGGTCGGCGCGGTGATCGCGCGCGACGGACGGGTCCTCGCCGAGGGCTGGCACGACGCCTACGGCGGTCCGCACGCCGAGGTGGCGGCGATTCGTGCCGCCGACAACGCCGATCTGCGCGGGACGACGCTCTACGTCTCGCTCGAGCCGTGCTGCCACGAGGGCAGGCAGCCGCCGTGCACGGACGCGATCGTCGGTGCCGGCATCGCCCGCGTCGTGGTCGCCAGCGACGACCCGAGCGAGAAGGCCAGCGGCCGCGGCCTGGGAATCCTGCGCGACGAGGGCATCGACGTCGAGGTCTCGGACGGCGACACGGCCGCACGGGCGCGGCGCGAGAACCAGGCGTTCCGCAAGCACGCACGCACGCGGCGCCCCTGGGTGCTCTTCAAGTCGGCGATGAGCCTCGACGGCAAGGTCGCCACGCGAGAGGGCGACTCGCAGTGGATCTCAGGTGAGGAGAGTCGCCTGCTCGCCCATCGCTGGCGCGCAGAGGTCGACGCGGTCGTCGTCGGCATCGGTACCGCGCTCGCCGACGATCCTCGCCTCACCGCGCGGATCGACGGTGTGCAACGCCAGCCGCGCCGCGTCGTCTTCGACTCGACCGGCCGGCTGCCGCTCACGTCGCAGCTCGTGTCGCAGGCCCCGGAGATCCCGCTCATCGTCGTCGTCTCGCGCGCCGCGCCGCGCGCGGCGGTCGAGGGCCTCGAGATGGCCGGTGCGGAGGTCGTCGTCGCCACCGGTGAGAACGAGCAGGCGCGCGTGCGCGTCCGCTCTGGACCAGCTGGGCGGGCTGGAGACGCCGGTCACCGCGATCCTGCTCGAGGGCGGCCCGCGGCTGGCGGGCGCATTCCTCGACGCCGGCGAGATCGACGAGGCGCGCCTCTTCGTCGCGCCGATGCTGCTCGGCGGCCGCGGCAGCGCGATCCGGTCGACGGCGAAGGCGCGGCGACGATCGCCGACGCGCTGCGAGCGCTGGAACTGACCTGTGAGCCGAGCGGCGCCGACGTCCTGCTGACGGCCCGTCTGCGGGAGTGGTGAGCATGTTCACCGGGCTCGTACAGGACCTCGGAGCCGTCGAGGCGGTCGACGGCACCGCCGACGGCGCGCGGATCGTCGTGAGAACGGCGCTGACGCCGCGAGATCCGCGAGGGTGACTCCGTAGCCGTGAACGGCGTCTGCCTGACGGCGTCGCGCGTGGAGAACGGCAGCTTCGCCGCCGACGCAATGCACGAGACGCTGCGGCGCACGTCGCTGAGTGAGCTCGCGCAGGGCGCGCCGGTCAATCTCGAGCTGGCGCTGCGAGCCGACGCGAGGCTCGGCGGGCACATCATGCAGGGCCATGTCGACGGGACCGGCACCGTCGCGGGCGTGCGCGACGGACGGCATCGCCCGTGTCGTCACCGTGCAGGCGCCCGCCGACCTGCTGCGCTACGTCGTCGAGAAGGGCTCAGTCGCCGTCGACGGCGTCTCGCTGACGGTCGCTCGCGTCGACGAAGGCTCGCTCGACGTCTCGCTCATCCCCGAGACGCTCGAGCGCACGACCCTGGGAGCCGCCCAGCCCGGCCGTACAGTGAACCTGGAGGTGGACGTCGTGGCCAAGTACGTCGAGAAGCTGGTCGGTGCGGACACGATGAGCACGCCGGCACGCGAGGAGGTCCGGTTCGCAACCGTCGACGAGGCGCTCGAGGACATCGCCGCCGGGAAGATGATCGTCGTCGTCGACGACGAGGATCGCGAGAACGAGGGCGACCTCGTCATGGCTGCCGAGCACGTCACTCCGGACGCGATCAACTTCATGACACGCCAGGCGGGCGGCTGGATCTGCCTCGCGCTGACCCCCGGGCGCTGCGACGAGCTCGGCCTCGAGCTGATGGCGGCCAAGAACGAATCGGTCTACGAGACACCGTTCACGGTCACGATCGAGGCGCGCGAGGGCGTCACGACCGGCATCAGCGTCCACGACCAGGCGCACACCATGCGCACGGCCGTCGATCCGGCTAGAGGCGCGGCCGACATCGTCACGCCGGGTCACGTGCATCCGCTCAAGTCCAAGGCCGGCGGCGTCCTGGAGCGCACCGGCCACACCGAGGCGAGCGTCGACCTCGCGCGGCTCGCAGGCTGCGTGCCGGCCGGCGTCATCTGCGAGATACAGAACGAGGACGGCTCGATGGCGCGCGTCGCCGGACCTCGCGGCGTACTGCTTCAAGCACTCGCTGAAGATGATCACGATCGCCGACCTGATCGCCTACCGGCGTCGCCACGACAAGCTCGTCGAGCGGGTCGTCGCCACGGCGATGCCGACCGCGCTGGGCGAGTTCACGGTCGTCGGCTATCGCTCGCTGGTCGACGAGAAGCATCACGTCGCCCTGGTCAAGGGCGAGGTCGACGGCAAGCGCGACGTGCTCGTGCGGGTCCATTCGGAGTGCCTGACCGGCGACGTCTTCCACTCGCTGCGATGCGACTGCGGCGAGCAACTCGAGGCCGCGCTCTCGCAGATCGAGGCCGCCGGCGAGGGCGTGCTGCTCTACCTCGCGCAGGAGGGTCGCGGGATCGGCCTGCTCAACAAGCTCCGCGCCTACAAGCTCCAGGAGGAGGGCTACGACACCGTCGACGCGAACCTGAAGCTCGGGCTGCCCGCCGATCTGCGCGACTACGGGATCGGGGCGCAGATCCTCGTCGACCTCGGGCTCAGCTCGATTCGCATCCTCACCAACAACCCGAAGAAGATCCGTGGGCTCGAGGGCTACGGGTTGTCCGTGACCGAGCAGGTGCCGATCGACCACGAGCCCAACCAGCACAACGAGGCGTACCTGCGCGCCAAGGCGGAGAAGATGGGTCACATCCTGCATCACCAGGGCCTGAATCTCGACGAGCAGATGCTCCACGCGGAACGTGAGCAGGACGCCGCGCGGCGCGGTGAGCCGCCGGCCGACGTGGACGAAACGGACGAAGCGGACGGCCGCGCATGAGCGACCGGCGTTTCGCGATCGTCGCTGCACGCTTCTACGAGGACCTGGCTGACCGCCTGGTCGCCGGTGCGCAGGCCGCATTCGACGAGGCCGGGGCCCCGCGGGCCGACGTCTACGGCGTGCCGGGCGCCTACGAACTGCCGATGGCCGCACTGCAGTGTGCTCGCAGCGGGCGCTACGCGGGCGTCGCCTGCGTCGGTGCAGTGATCCGCGGCGAGACCGACCACTACGACTACGTCTGCGGCGAGGCGGCGCGCGGGATCATGGAGGTCCAGCTGCGCACGGGCGTGCCCTGCGCGTTCGGCGTTCTGACGGTCGATACGCTCGAGCAGGCGCTCGCGCGGTCAGGTGGCGACAAGCGCGACTCCGGGCGGCACGCGGCCGAGGCCGTGCTCGCGCTCGTCGACGTATCCGACTCCCTGAGCGAGCGCTGACGACGCTACGCCGCGGGATCGGGGAGGATCACACGATGCCCGACGCGAACGACGATCTCATCCAGCGCTTCTACGCGGCGTTCGCGGCACGCGACGGCGCCGCGATGGCAGCCTGCTACGGGCCGGGCGCGACCTTCAGCGACCCCGTCTTCAGCGATCTCAGCGGCGACCAGCCAGGGGCGATGTGGCGCATGCTCACAGGCCGGGCGACGGACCTCGAGGTCGAACTCGCCGAGCACGCCGCCGATGGCGACAGCGGAACGGCCCGCTGGATCGCGCGCTACACGTTCACCCAGACCGGCCGGCCCGTCGTCAACGACGTCCGCTCGGACTTCAAGTTCGCCGACGGCCTGATCTCAGAGCAGCGCGACAGCTTCGACTTTCACCGCTGGGCCCGTCAGGCGCTCGGTGCGAAGGGGCTGCTGCTCGGCTGGGCGCCGCCGTTCAGGGCTGCCGTCGGCCGCCAGGCGCTCGCCGGGCTCGCCGATTTCACGGCGGGCTGACCGAGCTGCGCCGAGCGGCCCGGCCGCGGCCTGTAGCATCGGTGGTGTGGGAGGTCCACAGGCCGCACTCCTCCTGATCCTCGTCGTCCACGTAGCCGGCAGCCTCGTCCTGGTCTGGGCGATCGTCTCCGGGCAGGACGACAAGCCTGACTGGCGCGGCTGGTGGCGAGGCGATGACGGCTGCGACTCGCCCGAAAGCGACACGCCGAGCCCCCGCGAGGGCGATGCGCTGCCCCTGCCCGACGCAGAGCCGGCACGGACGAGGTTGCGCGAACCGGGCCGGCTCGCCGACAGTCGCCCACGTACTCCGCGCCGGCCTGCGCACGAGCCTCCTCGGCGCGAGCCGGCGCGCACCTGACGCCGCTACACTGCGCGGCCGTCATGTCGAAGGTCTGTCACTCATGCGGGAAAGGTCCCGCTTTCGGCAACAGCCGCAGCCACTCGATGGTTGCGACCAGGCGCCGCTTCAACCCGAACCTCCAGAAGGTCCGGGCACTCGTCGACGGTTCTCCGCGCCGGATCTACGCCTGCACGCGCTGTCTCAAGGCCGGCAAGATCACGAAAGCCGCTTGACGGCGCCGCGTGGCGCCTGACGCCACGCTCGCCGGACCGGCGTGCACTTGCACTGCCGGACCGCCGATCCTGACGCCAGCCATCCACGAGCCGCTCGTCAATCGGCTTCCGTGGCCTTTTCGGGCGCGCTCAGGCCGGGGCGCTTGCGGCTCGGGCTTTGAGCCAGGCCTCGAACTCGGCGGCCGGGAGGGGGCGGCTGAGGTGGAACCCCTGGGCGATGTCGCACCTGAGGCCGGCCAGCTGGTCGAGCGCCTCGCCGGACTCGACGCCCTCGGCGACCACTTCGAGACCGAGGTTGCGACCGAGGTCGATCGTCGTACGGACGATCGACGCGTCGCTGTTGTCGGAGCCCATGCCGATCACGAACGAACGGTCGATCTTGATCTGGTCGAGCGGCAGCCGCTTGAGGTAGGACATCGAGGACTGGCCTCGGCCGAAGTCGTCGAGTGAAAGGCGCACACCCATGGTGCGCAGGCGGCGCAGGCTCTGGATCGCGCGGTGCGGGTCTGCCAGCACGGTGTC
Source organism: uncultured Actinomycetes bacterium (assembly GCA_963714935.1). Taxonomy (GTDB): domain Bacteria; phylum Actinomycetota; class Thermoleophilia; order Solirubrobacterales; family Solirubrobacteraceae; genus F1-60-MAGs163. The sequence continues at coordinate 188,595 of CAVQQA010000001.1, read as the reverse complement.
CTCGGAGATCTCGCAGTGCAGCATCGCGCCCGGAAGATCCGCGCGCTGCAGTGCGCGCGACACGCGCTCGGGCAGCCGCGAGTCGACGACGTCGGCACCGGCGAGGTTGACGGCGACGGGAATCACGAGTCCCTCCTCGCGCCACCGGCGACACTGCTGGAGCGCGTTGTCGAGCACCCAGTCGGTGACCGCGCCGATCACTCCCATCCGCTCTGCCAGCGGAATGAAGTCGACCGGTGCGAGCAGCCCGCGCTGCTCGTGCTGCCAGCGCACGAGGGCTTCGGCTCCGGCGATAGTGCCCCTGTCGATCGACACCTTCGGCTGGTAGTGCAGCACGAGCTCGTCGCGCTCGATCGCCGTGCGCAACTCGGCGATCAGTGCGAGGCGCTCGGGCGAATAGGGGTCGCGGTCGCGCTCGTAGGTCCGGACGCCGTCCTGGCCGCGCTTCGCGTCGTACATCGCCACGTCGGCACGTCGCAGCAGCGTCGTGACGTCGCTGCCGTGGTCGGGATGGATCGCGACGCCGATGCTCGCGCCGAGCTCGATTGCGACACCGCACAGGTCGAACGGCCGTGTGAGCGCCTCCGTCACACGAGCTGCGATGTCCGCGGTGGCACCGCGGTGCGGGAGGTCGCGTACGAGGATCGCGAACTCGTCACCGCCCAGTCGCGCCAGCGTGTCGCCGGGGCGCAGAACCTCGCTCAGCCGGGTCGCGACCTCGCAGAGCAGCGTGTCGCCCTGATCGTGCCCGAGCGTGTCGTTGACCTCCTTGAACCGGTCGAGGTCGATCAGAAGCAGAGCGCCGATCTGTCCCGACTGCCTCGGGCCGAGCAGGGCGCGCGTGCCCGCTGCATGCAGGGCCGCCCGATTGGGCAGTCCGGTGAGATGATCCTGCTTCGCCTGCCGCGTCAGCAGCCGCGATGCGTTCGAGACCAGGCCGAAGATGCTGAGCCAGAGCACGGCCAGCCCGAGCGCGAGCAGACCCGCGAGCGTGCGCGTGTCGCTCGCGATGCCGGCGGCGATCGGGGCGTAGGGGACGTGGATCTCGAAGACCGCGTTCGGCTGGGTCGCCGAGCCCACGCGCACCGGCACGCAGATCGACAGAATTCGCTGACCGCTGACGGGGTCCGTGACTCCGTGTGACATCGCCTGCCCGCTTGCCAGCAGCTCCGGGACGCCTGCGTCCTGGGCGCCGATGCGGGTCCTGTCGCTCGAATAGACGACGTCGCCGTCCGGCCCGTACACGGTTGCGTCCGCAACCCCGCTCCGGCCCAGCGGCGCGGCGAGCCGGCGATCAAGCTCGCGCAGCCTGCCCGGCCCGATGCGGCCCGTCAGGTCGTCGCCGGTGAGGCTTGCGCGTGCCCCCGTGCTCGTTGCGGCGATCGCAAGCCTCGTTGCAGCCTCGTAGGCGCGACGCTCCACGCGCTCGTGAAGCACCAGCCCGACGGACAGGCCGGTCGCGCAGATGGCGGCGAGGCTCAGCACGCTGAAGCGCGCAAGCAGGGAGATGCGAGGCACGAGCCGGCGCATGTCAACACTCTTCGACCCGCTCCGGGCGGCACTTGACCGTTTTGTGGCAGGTCGGCCGCCTGCGCGGGTACTAGGCTCCCGGCGGCATGAGCCTGCAGGAGCCGTCGTCGAGTCTCGTTCGCTTCCGAGCCTGTCTCGAGGGCGCGGTCGCGCACCTGGAGTCAAGGCGGCAGGAGATCAACGATCTCAACGTCTTCCCGGTCGCCGACGGCGACACTGGCGACAACATGGTCCTCACGCTGAAGGCCTGCCTCGCCGAGGTCGACCGCCTCGCCCAGGTCAGCGGCGGCAGCTCGCTCGACGACATCGGCCGCTCGGAGATCGTCGACTCGGTCGCGCGCTCAGCCCTGCTCGGCGCGCGAGGCAACAGCGGGGTGATCCTCTCGCAGCTGATCCGCGGCGCCGCCGAGGAGCTGATCTCGCGCCCCGGCGAGCTGATCGACCCCGTCCTCATTGGAGCGGCGATGGCACGGGGCTCTCAGCGCGCCTACTCCTCGGTGCGTCAACCTGCGGAGGGCACGATCCTGACCGTGATGCGGGACATGGCGACCGCCGTCGCAATGGAACTGGCCCACGGCGCCGACGCCCGGCTCCCGCACGACTCGAACGCCGCCGAGCAGGACGGCAGGATCGCCGACGTCCTCGAGCGGGCGATCGTGGCCGGTGAGGAGTCCGTCCGGCGGGGCCCCGACCTGCTGCCGGCGCTGCGAGAGGCCGGCGTCGTCGACGCCGGCGGGTACGGCGTGGTCGTGCTGTTCGCCGGCTGCGTGGCCGCGCTGCGCGGAGAGGCGCCTCCGGACGTCGCCCATCACCACGCGCCGGCGCGGATGACCCATCCCGAGCACGAGTCCTCGACGTTCCGCTTCTGCACCAACTTCGCCGTGACGGCGAATCAGGCCGGCGAACTGGCGCCGGCGGGCTCCTACATCACGCTGCTCGAGGCGATCGGCGACTCGGTCCTGGTCGTCGGCGACCACGTCACGCTGCGCGTCCACGTGCACACGAACGACCCTGAGGTCGCCACGGGCATCTTCACGGCGCAGGGCGACGTGTCGCGGCTCGACGTCGCCGACATGCGGGCGCAGGTGACGGACCGTGATCGCCGGCTCGCTGAGCGCGGCGAGCAGCCTCGCTCGCATCAGCTCTGCGGTGCGCTCGCGGTGGTGTCAGGGCGCGGCCTCGCGGACATGTACCGCTCGCTGGGCTGTGATGTCCTGGATGGCGGCACGACGCTCAACCCTTCGACCTACGACATCCTCGCCGGCATCCACAGCGTGCTGGCCGACGAGGTCGTCGTGCTGCCCAACAGCGGCAACGTCCTGATGGCTGCTCAGGCAGCGGCAGACATGTCGGACAAGGTCGTTCACGTCGTGCCGAGCACGGAGCAGCAGGCGGGTCTGATCGCCGCGCTCGCGCTGGTCACCGACAGGCCGGCCGCAGAGAACGCCGCGGCGATGCTCTTGGCGCTCGGCGACGTGCGCACCGGCCAGGTGGCGCCCGCGGCGCGCGAGGATGCGCTCGGGCGCTTCGTCGTGGGCGACGCCGTCGGCTATGTCGGTGACGAGCTGATCGCATGGGGCGAGGCGGACCAGACGCTCGCCGCCGTGCTCGCCCACCTGTCCGGCGACGCCGAGCTCGTGACGGTCATCTGCGGCGACGACGCCCCGCTCGCGGAGGATCAGATCCAGGCCCTCGCGCCAGGAGGCGTGGAGCTCGAGCTGGCCGACGGCGGGCAGCCGAGCCGCTGGTGGCTGTTGTCCGCCGAGTAGCGGAAACTGGAGCTGTGGAGCCGCCCCGCTCGTTCGCCGCACAGGACTCGCCGACCACCGCCGAGCTGCTCGCCGGCTCGTGGCGGGCGGCGTCAGCAGAGCGACTGGCCGTACCGCTTCGGCTCGGCCACGACAAGGCCGCGGAGGCGGCGCAGGCGCTCGGCCTGCACACGGTCGGAGACCTGTTGGAGCACCTGCCGCGTGACCGCCGCGAGGCGCGCACCGTCGCAGCGCTCGGTGCCGGCGAGCAGGCCACCGTCGTCGTCGATGTGCGCTCGATCAGCTCGCGGCCGGTGCGCAAGCGCGGAATGCGGCCGATCGTCGAGGCTGTGGTGGCCGACGAGAGCGGCACGATGAAGGTCGCGTTCTTCAACCAGCCGTGGCTCGTCAACAAGTATCCGCCGGGCACGCGGCTGGTTCTTCACGGCACCTACGACGCACGAAACCGCTTCCGGGTGACTTCGCACGCGCCGACGACCGAGAGTGTCGGGGCGGTGGGCGAGGTGGCTCACTATCCAGCGACCGAGGGGCTGTCGTCGACGCAGATCCTCGCGCTCGTTCGTGAGCACCTGCGGGCCGCGAGTGCTGCGCCCGAGCCGCTTCCGGGCCGGATGCGAGCACGGCATCGGCTTCCTGACAGACCGGCTGCCCTGATCGCCGCGCACACCGGCGATCTCGACTGCGGGCGTCGTCGGCTTGCGTTCGAGGAGCTGTTGCTGGCGCAGCTCGACCTGCTGCAGCGCCGCCTGCATCGCCGCGACGCCGTCGCCGCGACGAGGCTCGAGGGCGACGGAGAGGGGATCGTCCAGCGCTGGCTTTCCGGGATCCTGCCGTTCACGCCCACGGGCGACCAGGCTCGCGCGCTCGACGCGCTCTTCGGCGACCTCGCACAGGCGCATCCGATGCAGCGCCTGTTGATGGGGGAGGTCGGGTCGGGCAAGACGGTGGTGGCGCTGGCGGCGATGCTGCGGGCCGTCGAGCACGGGCATCAGGCGGCGATGATGGCGCCGACCGAGGTCCTCGCCGAGCAGCACTTCGCGACGATCCAGGCTCTGATGCCCGGTGAGGCGGTACCCGCCGCGCTGCTGACCGGATCGACGCCGGCTGGGAGGCGCGCCGACCTGATCGGCAAGCTCGGGAGCGGTGAGCTGCGGCTCGTCGTCGGCACGCACGCGCTGATCGAGCCGGATGTCGCATTCGCATCGCTGGCCGTCGCGGTCGTCGACGAACAGCACCGCTTCGGCGTCCGCCAGCGTGCAGCCCTCGATGCCAAGGCGCCGGCCGGCCTGGCGCCGCACGTCCTGCACATGACGGCCACGCCGATACCGCGCACCCTGGCGCTGCTCGGCTACGGCGATCTCGACGTGACCGACCTGCGTGAGCTGCCGCAGGGACGCCGGCCGATCGTCACCCACGTCGCGGACGGCGAACGCGAGCGCAAGCGCGCGTACGAACGGATCCGGGAGGAGTTGCGCGCGGGGCGCCAGGCGTTCGTCGTCTGCCCGCTCGTCGAGGAGTCCGAGGCGCTTCAGGCGAGGGCGGCCACCGCCGAGCACGAGCGCCTGTCGCAGGGCGAGCTCGCGGACTTCAAGGTCGCGCTGCTGCACGGCCAGATGAGGTCGGCCGAGAAGCAGCAGTCGATGGCCGCGTTCGCAGCGCATGAGGCCGACGTGCTCGTCGCCACCACTGTGATCGAGGTCGGCGTCGACATCCCCAACGCGACGGTGATGCTGGTTGAGGATGCCGAGCGATACGGGCTCTCCCAGCTGCATCAGCTGCGCGGGCGCGTGGGGCGCGGCGAGCACGAGTCCGTCTGCCTGCTCTTCGGTCCCAAGGAGTCCGAGCGCCTCGCCGCGCTGGCGGAGCACGACGACGGCTTCAGGCTGGCCGAGATCGACCTGCGGCTGCGCGGCGAGGGCGAGCTGACCGGCGTTCGCCAGTCCGGAGCAGTCGCGTTCCGCTTCGCGCGGATGCCCGAGGACGTCGAACTGCTAGAGCGAGCACGGGCGGCGGCGCGTGAGATCGTCGATGCCGATCCCGAGCTGGCGGCGCCCGAGCTGGTTCCGCTCGCCGAGGCGTTGCGCGCTCGCCACGGCGAGATGGAGCGGCTCGCCATTCCCGCGTGAGCGCTGCGCGGCCCAGCGCGCGAGCCCCGCGCTGATGCGGATCGTCGCCGGGCGCTTCGGCGGGCGCCGCATCGCCGTGCCCGCGGGGCGTGCGACGCGCCCGACCGGCGATCGCGTGCGCGAGGCGCTGTTCGCGATGCTCGGTCCGCTCGACGGCGCGCGGGTCCTTGATGCGTTCGCGGGCTCTGGAGCACTCGGGCTGGAGGCGCTCTCGCGGGGTGCGGCGAGCGTCACATTCGTCGAGCACGAGCAGCGAGCGGCAGCCGTGATACGGCGCAACATCGAGGACTTGGGGCTCGCCGCGGATGAGGCCACGCTCGTCCAGGCGCCGGTCGCCAGGGCACTGCGCGCGGCACGCGAGCGCGGGGATGCATACGATCTGGTCTTCCTGGACCCGCCGTACCGGCTTGCGCCGGCACTCGGGACGGAGCTCGCGGAAGCACTCGCGCCGCTGCTGGCAAGCGACGCGCGGGTCGTCACCGAGAGCGACCGCCGCGCGCCGCTCGACCTGCCGCTCACCGCGACACACGACCGCCGCTACGGCGACACACTGATTCGCATCCACTCCGCATGACCGACATCAAGCACGCCGCCGTCTGCCCCGGCACCTACGACCCGATCACGCGCGGGCACATCGACGTCATCACGCGCGCCGCCGCGCTCTTCGACGAGGTCGTCGTCGGGGTCGTCAACCATCCGGTCCGAAAGGGCAGGACGCTGTTCGACACCGAGGAGCGGCTGTCGCTGATCAAGGACGCGACCAAACATCTGAGCAACGTCCGCGCCGAGGCGTTCGAGACGCTTGTGGTCGACTTCGCACGCGAGGTCGGCGCGCGATCGATCGTCAAGGGGCTGCGCGCGATCTCCGATTTCGAGTACGAGGCGGAGATGAACCAGCTCAACCGCCTGCAGGCACCGGACGTCGAGTCCGTGTACCTGATGGCGAGTCCGCAGTACAGTTTCCTCAGCTCCAGCGGTATCAAGGAACTCGCGATCTTCGACGGCAACATCGATGAGCTGGTCACACCGCTTGTCGCACGCCGCCTGAAGGAAGAGCTGGCCCGGTAGCGAAACCCACCCTGCCATGGACGTCCTCGTACTGATCGACAAGCTCGACGACCTCATCCACAACGCGAAGCCCGTGCCGTTGACGGACCAGGTGCGCGTTGACAAGGAGGAGATCTACGACATCCTGGACCAGATGCGTGCCACGATCCCGGAAGAGATCAAGCAGGCGCGCTGGATCGTCAAGGAGCGTCAGGAGATGCTCGCTGAGGCCAAACGCGAGGCCGAGCGCATCATCAAGGAGGCCCGCGAGAAGCAGGACCAGCTGATCTCGCAGGAAGAGGTCACGCGGCAGGCCGAACGCGGCGCCGAGGACATCATCGAGGACGCACGCGGTCGCGAGCGCGAGATCCGTCTGGGAGCCGAGGACTACGCCGACGAGATCCTCGGCACGCTCGAGGTCAACCTCACCAAGTTCATCGCCGCGGTCGGACGCGGTCGCGACCGCCTGGCGGGCCGCGACGAAGACGACGAAGCCGCGGCCTGAGGCGGGCATCCGTCGCAGACGCGGTCTGCGACGGGCGTCTGAGCCGTTCCTTGCGCAGGCGGCGCGCTAGCCGCTGCCGTCGGCGTCCGCGTCGCGCTCGCCCGACTGGGCCAGGGCGCAGACCTCGTCGAGCTGGTCGCGTACGGCGCGCGTCATCGTGTCGACGGCATCGGCGCCGCGGTCGATCTGGGTCTTGGCGCCGGTCAGGCTCGCCTTGATGGCCTTGACCTGGCCGAGCAGCTCCAGCGCGCGGGCGGCCGCCTCCTCGATCGCGGCGGCATCCACGCCTGCGCTCTCCGAGCGCGCCATCAGCACGCGAGCGCGGGCGAGCGCGTAGCCGGTCTCCAGCGCCACCGACGAGCCCTCGTCGGGGTTGTAGGTCACGACCAGCTTGTTGCCGTGCAGCTCCTGCAGCACCCGCATCTTCGCCGGCACCTTCTCGTCGGCCGGGACGACGAGGACGCCGAAGGCGGCGCTGCGCTGCTCCATGGCCGCGTCCAGCTCGCGAACGGCATCAGGGTTTGAGAGCCGTGAGGTCTTGACCTCGAAGACGACGCGGCCCTTCGGCGGGCCGGCCTGAGCCTCGAGATCGACGACGACGTCGCCCTTCTTGCCGGTCGCGTCGCTGCGGTCGCCGACGGCCTCGCAGCAGTCGCCGCGCCCGTGGGCGATCGCGGCCAGCGCCTCGGCCACGACCTCCTCGTAGCTGCGGCCCTTCGCGGTTCCCCGCTCGGCCTCCTCGGCGACCGCCTCGAGCTTCTCCTGCTCGGACTTCAGGGCGGTGACCTCGGCGCGCAGCGTGACGATCGTCTCAGTCATCGTCCGCAGGCTCTCGGCCTGCTGATCAGACGCGGTCTTGATCGCCTGCACGGCGCCGGCCTGGAACTGGGCGAGCGGGTTGCTCGAGTCGGTCGCCGTGAACTGGCGGGCCAGTGCCTCCCGGTGGCCGCGCAGCAGGTCGTCGACCAGTGCCTTGACCTGGTGCTGCACGGCGCTGTTGGACTCGTCGCCGAAGTGCTTGTCCAGCAGCCGCGGCACGACGCCCGCCTCGGCGCCGAATGCCTCGTCGATCCGCTCCGCGAGCTGGGTGCTGACGGCGCCGGCGCGCTCGGCGAACTTCGCCTCGACGTCGCGCGCCTGGCGCTCGAACTCGGCCTTCACGTACTCGGTGTTCGCGGCGGCGTGCTCGCGATCGAGGACCCGGGCGCCGATCTCGATCGCCTGCGTGATCAGATCTGCGAGGTCCTCGCCGGCGTCCTGCCGCTCGTTGGCCAGCCGCACGGCGCACTCGTCGGCCACCGTCAGGTGCTCGACGCGAAGGCGATCGCCGACGATGGCGACGCGTGTGGGAATGAGAGGGGTCGCAGCTTCCATGGGTACCTGGTCGCACGGTACGCCCCGAACCTGACGGATAGGCTGAACTCCGTGCTGAATCGCCTGCTGGAACCCGCCTTCGTGGTCCGCACTCTGGCTCGCGCCGGGATGATCAGGCCGGAGCGCCCTGACCGGCTCGTCCGCGGGCTCGACGCGCTGCGGCGCTGGGGTCCGACGATCGCGGGCGGTTATGCCGCCGCGGCGGCCCGCCGGCCTGACGCGACCGCGCTGATCGATGAGCTTGGCCCGCTGCGCTTCGCGGAGGTCGAGCGGCGGGCCAACGCGGTCGCGCGCGGCCTTGCCGCCGCGGGCGTCGGCCCAGGCGACGGAGTTGCGATCCTCGCCCGCAATCACCGCGGCTTCATCGACGCCACCGCCGGGGCGGCGAAGCTCGGCGCGAACGCGCTCTTCCTGAACACGATGTTCGCTACTCCGCAGATCACCGACGTCTGCGAGCGCGAGCAGCCCGTCGCGATCATCCATGACGAGGAGTTCCGTGAGCTGGTCGCCCCGGCCTGCGAGGGCCGTCTTCGCTTCGTCGCCTGGGCGGACGAGCCCGATCCCGACGGCGCCCCGACGCTCGAGGATCTGATCGGGCGCCACGATGGCGCCCCGCTCGAGCCACCGCCCGAGCCGGGCCGCGTCGTGATTCTCACGAGCGGGACGACCGGGACGCCGAAGGGCGCGCAGCGCAAGCAGCCTGACTCCGTGGCCCCGATTGCCGCGCTGCTGGATGCGATACCGCTCAGGGCGGGGGGCACGACCGTGATCGCGGCGCCGATGTTCCACTCGTGGGGCATGGCGCATTTCCTGATCGGGCTCTCGCTCGGGTCGACGCTCGTGTTGCGCAGGCGCTTCGATCCGGAGGATGCGCTCGCCGACATCGCCTACAACCAGGCCACGGCACTCGCCGTCGTGCCGGTGATGCTCCAGCGCATCATGGAGCTCCCGGGCGAGGCGCTCCACGGTCACGACGCGTCGAGTCTGGAGGTCATCGCGGTCAGCGGCAGCGCCCTGCCGGGCGAGCTCGCGCTGCACGTCATGGACCGGTTCGGCCCTGTCCTCTACAACCTCTACGGCTCGACCGAGGTCGCCTGGGCGACGATCGCCGGCCCCGAGGACCTGCGCACGGCGCCCGGCACCGCCGGCCGCGCACCTCACGGCACCGTGGTCAGGCTGCTCAGCGATGACGGCCGCGAGGTCCCGCAGGGAACGACCGGCCGGATCTTCGTCGGCAACGACATGGCGTTCGACGGCTACACCGGTGGTGGCGGGAAGGAGATCATCGCCGGGCTGATGTCGACGGGCGACGTTGGTCACATGGACCAGGAAGGGCGCCTCTTCGTCGACGGGCGCGACGACGAGATGATCGTCTCGGGCGGCGAGAACGTGTTCCCGCGCGAGGTCGAGGATCTGCTCGCTGACCACCCGGACGTGGTGGAGGCCGGAGTCGTCGGCGTCCCGGACGACGAGTGGGGCGAGCGTCTGCGCGCCGTGGTGGTACTGGCGCCGGGCGCGACGGCTGATACCGCGGAGCTTCAGGGCTACGTCAAGCAGAACCTCGCGCGCTACAAGGTCCCGCGCGAGGTCCTGTTCGCAGACGAGCTGCCGCGCAACGCGACCGGCAAGGTGCTCAAGCGCGTCCTCGCGGATGAGACCTGGAGCTCTAGAAGCTCCACTTGATCGAGCAGCCGACCGGCTCGGTCTCGGGGCGGGCGACCTCCCGCCCCGCGAGCACGTCGTCGAGCGCGGCGCGCAGCCATGATGCGTTCTGGCCCGGGTCGCCGTAGTCGGCGTCGGGGGCACCCCGATAGGCGAGCATCCCGCGCGAATCGATCACGAAGACGTCGGGCGTCGTCCGCGCACCGTAGGCGCGGGCCACCTCCTGTGTCGCGTCGTGCAGATAGGGCATCGGCCATGCCTCGGGTTCGGCGGCCACCCGCTCCGCCATCGCCTGCGGGGAGTCGCGCGGGTAGCGGTCGGCGTCGTTGCTGTTGACCGCCAGAACGCGGACGCCGCTCGGCGCGTAGTCGCGCGCCACCGCTGCCAGGCGCTCGTGCCAGGCGATCGCATACGGGCAGTGGTTGCAGGTGAACACGACGACGGTCGCGGGCGCGTCGCCCAGTGGGCAGGGCGCTCCGGAGGTGTCGGGAAGGTCGAAGGTGGGGGCCGGGTCGCCGATCGCCAGGCTCATTCGGAGATCGCTCCCTGCAGCGCGTCGCGTACGTCGTCAGGGTCGGGCGTCGGGGAGATGCGCCCGTCGCGGCGACGATAGACGCGGCACGCGAGCATCACGGGCTGGGCGGCCGAGTCGACGACGTCGCGGCCGTTCACGAGGATCGTGGGTGAGCCCGTGAAGCCCAGTCGCGCGGCTTCGTCGTCGGTGACCACCTCGCGCAACGTGACCGCGTCCGGATCGAGTCCCAGCCCGGTCATCGCGATGCGCAGCTCGGTGAGCGCGCGCCCGTGGGACGGGCAGCCCTCCCAGTACAGAAGTTCGACTTCGGGCATCGCCCGCCGAACGCTACCGCCGCCTGTCATGGCACGAGCACCGCAGCTCCCTCGATGCGCCCGCCGCGAATCGCGTCGAGCGCCTGCTCGGCCTGCTCCAGTGCGAACGTCGTCACCGTGGTGCGGACCGGTACGAGCGGCGCGACCTCGAGGAATCGGTGCCCGTCATCACGCGTCAGGTTGGCGACCGACTGCACGCGCCGCTCACCCCACAGCAGCTCGTACGGGAACGAGGGTATGTCGCTCATGTGGATGCCCGCGCATACGACGACGCCGCCGCGGTCGACCGCTCGCAGCGCGGCCGGAACCAGCTCGCCGGCGGGCGCGAAGACGATCGCGGCGTCGAGCGGCTCAGGGGGCGGGCCGAGCGCGTCACCGGCCCATTCGCACCCGAGCGCGAGCGCGAAGCGCTGTGAGTCGGTGTCCGCGGCCCGCGTGAACGCCATCACCGTCCGGCCCTCGTGGCGCGCGACCTGTGCGACGACGTGTGCGGATGCGCCGAATCCGTACAGCCCGAGGCGCTGCGCGTCGCCGGTCATTCGCAGCGCGCGGTAGCCGATCAGCCCTGCGCACAGCAGCGGCGCGACCTCGAGATCGCCGTAGCCGGCGGGCAGCGGCAGGCAGTAGCGCTCGGCGGCGACCGTTCGTTCAGCGAATCCGCCGTCGACGTCGAGCCCCGTGAAGCGCGCTCGCTCGCAGAGGTTCTCGCGCCCGGAGCGGCAGAAGCGGCACTGCTCGCAGGTCCAGGCGAGCCACGGAACACCGACCCGCGTGCCCGGCTCGAGCGTCGTGTCCGGCCCTCCGCGTGCGACGCCGGCGACGATCTGATGGCCGGGGACCAGGGGCATCCGTGAGCCCGTGACCTCGCCGTCGCGCACGTGGACGTCGGTCCTGCAGACGCCGCAGGCGCGGACGTCGAGCAGCAGCTCGCCGGGTCCGGGCTCGGGGTCCGGCAGCTCGGTGATCCTCAGGACGCTTTGCGGAGCGTCGAGAACGGCGGCGCGCATGACCTCATCATCTACTCTCGAGGTCGTGCCCGCCAGGACCGACAGCTTCGATCTCGCGCGGCTGAACCTGAGCCCCGGGGAAGCGCGGCGGATCGAGCTCGAGGTCGCGCTGGGCGACTTCCGGCTCGGGTCGGACACCTACGTGGCACAGCCTCGGGAGGTGCCGGTTCTGCTCGACCTGACGAGGATGGCGTCGGGCTGGTCGCTGCGCCTGCGCTTCACGGGCGCCGTCAGCGGGTCGTGCATGCGCTGCCTGGAACCCGCCGTCCACTCGGTCGACGTCGACGCGCGCGAGGTCGACCAGCCGGGTGGGGGCGAGGAGCTGTCCAGCCCCTACGTCGCCGACGAGGAGCTCGACCTGCGCGGCTGGGCTCGCGACGCGCTTGCGCTTGCCCTGCCGGCGCAGATCACCTGCCGCCCGGACTGCGCCGGGCTGTGCCCGCAGTGCGGCGCGAACCTCAACGAGGACCCCGGCCACGAGCACGAGGCGATCGTCGACACACGCTGGGCGAAGCTCGCGGAGCTGAAGTTCGACGAGTGAGGCGTCGACGTCTTCGGTCGTCATGGCGCGTAGGCGGACCCCCGTAGCTGTGCATCGCGTGAGTCAGGCAGGCTGCGGCGCGCGGCCGTAGCGGGCCTCTCGGGATGGCGACGAGGCGCTACCCTGTCGAGCCTCATGGCCGTCCCCAAGCAGCGACAGTCGCACTCCCGCACGTCCAAGCGGCGCGCCACGCACAAGCTGAGCGCGCCGACCTACAACGCGTGCCCGCAGTGCCACACCCCGCGGTTGCCGCACCGCGTCTGCCCGACCTGCGGCTCCTACCGCGGCAGGGCGGTCGCTGAGCCCAAGTCGGACCTCGGTTCCGCGGACTCCTGATCGTGCCGTGACCGTCACGGTGGCGGTCGACGTGCCGGCGCCGACCTCGGTCCGGCCGAGGTCGCCGAGGGTGCCGCGATCGCCGCATCCAAGGGCGTGCGCGTGCTGCTCTTCGGGCCCGCCGACGCAGATCGGGACGGCCGTCGAGGGCGTCGCAGGTGATCGACGCGCCCGTGTCGATCGCCAAGGTCGCCGACCCCGCGCGCGCTGTGCGTGCGCACGCCTGAGGCGTCGATCGTGCAGGCCGCCCGCGCGGTCGCCGACGGGCGATGCCGACGCGCTGGTCAGCGGCGGCTCGACCGGCGCGGCGCTCGCCGCCGGGCTGTTCGAGATCAAGCGCGCGCGGGGCATCTACCGGCCGGCGCTCGCGATCGCCGATCCCGGTTCCCGGAGCCCCGGTCACGCTGCTCGACGTCGGCGCCAACGTCGAGGTCCGCCCCGAGCACCTCGTCCAGTTCGCGCTTCATGGGCGCCGCGCTCGCTGGCGACGGTGCTCGGGATCGAGCGCGCCGCGCGTCGGCGCTGCTCTCCAACGGCGAGGAACCCGGAAGGGGCACACCCGTCGTGGTCGAGGCGCACCGCGTCCTGGCGGCTCGCGCGGCTGGATCGCCGGCACTCGACTTCGTCGGCAACGTCGAGGGCACCGACATCGACGAGCGGCGCGGCGGACGTGATCGTCACCGACGGCTTCACCGGCAACGTCGCGCTCAAGGTGATGGAGGGCGACCTCGCAGGCGATGCTGGGCGCCGTTCGCGAGCGTGCGGCCTCGTCCGCGCGGGCGAAGGCCGGCGGCGCTGCTGCTGCGGCCGGCGCTGCGCGCGCTGCCGCGACGAGATCGACCCCGAGGGTCCCGGTGGCGGCGTATCTGCTCGGCCTGCGGCGCCTCGGCGTCGTGCCGCACGGGCGCTTCGTCGCGCTACGGCTTCTCGCAGGCGATCCTGCTCGCCGCTCGCGGCGTGCGCGAGGACGTCGTCGGCCGCACTCACGCGGCGCTGGATGCCGCCGGCGCGCTGCGCGCGCCACCGCCCGCATCCGCGTCCGGCGCGGCGTCTAGCGTCCCGCCGGCATGACCCGCGAGGAGGTCCTCACACGCGTCCGCGAGCACCTTGCCGACGAGCTCGAGCTCGATGCCGAGTCGATCGCCGAGGCGACGCGCTTCAAGGAGGACCTCGAGGCCGACTCGCTCGACCTCTACACGCTCGTCCAGGAGCTCGAGGACACGTACGGCGTGGCGATCAGCGACGAGCAGGCGGCGCGGATCCTCACCGTGGGTCAGGCCGTCGACTTCGTCCTTGCCCACACCTCGAGCGTCTCCTGAACCCTGCGCCTTCTCAGCGACCTGCTCGACGAGTTGCCCGAGGACCTCTCGCGGCAGGTGTTCACGCACGCCTCGTGGAGCGAGAGCGAGCAGCGATTCGTACGAGCGGCTCGCGTTTCTCGGCGACAGCGTGCTCGGGCTGGCGGTCACGGCGCATCTGTACCCGCGCCTCGAGGCAGAGCGCTACGGCGCCGGGCGGCTCACGAAGATCCGCGCGCAGACCGTGTCGGGATCGGCCTGCCGGCAGGTCGCCGAGCGGATCGGCGTTCCGGAGCGCCTCGCAGGCGGAGGCGCCCGGCGGTGCGCCGCTGCCGGATGCCGTGATGACCGAGCGCGTGCTCGCGTCGGTGATCGAGGCCGTGATCGGGGCGTGCTTCCTGCACGCCGGCTACGAGCGCACGGCCGGCGCGGTGGTCGAGGCGTTCATGCCCGAGCTCGAGCACGCGCTGGAGCACCCCGTCGACTTCAAGTCGACGCTTCAGGAGCAGCTCGCCGCTGCGCGGCGAGCGTCGTCGAGTACGAGGTGACCGCCGAGCTCGGTCCTCCGCACGAGCGCACCTTCGAGGTGCGCGCCAGCGTGCAGGGCAGCGAGCTCGGGCAGGGGACCGGGCGCTCCAAGAAGGCGGCCGAGCAGGCCGCTGCACGCCGTGCGCTGGAGTCGCTGCAGCCATCGAAGGGGGACTGAAGTGCACCTGAGGTCGATCACGCTCAAGGGGTTCAAGTCGTTCCCCGACCGGACCCGGCTGGAGTTCACCCCCGGGCGTCTCCGTCGTCGTCGGACCCAACGGCTCGGGCAAGTCCAACGTCACGGACGCGGTGCTGTGGGCGATGGGCGAGCAGTCGCCGCTCGCGGTCCGCGGGCAGTCGATGCAGGACGTGATCTTCGGCGGCGGTCACGGCGTGCAGGCGCGCTCGTCGGCCGAGGTCGAGCTGGTGCTCGACAACGCTGACGGCGCACTCGACATGCCGCTCGGCGAGATATCGATCTCCCGTCGGCTGGACCGCAACGGCGAGGGCGAGTACCGCCTCAACGGCGCGCGCTGCCGGCTCGTCGACGTGCTGGAGGTCCTGTCGGACACCGGTCTCGGCAAGGAGATGCACTCGGTCGTGTCGCAGGGCAGGGTCGAGTCGATCGTGACCTCCAAGCCCAAGGATCGCCGTCTGCTGATCGAGGAGGCGGCCGGTCTCGGCAAGCACCGCAAGCGCCGCCGTCGCGCGCAGCTCAAGCTCGACCGCACGCAGGACAACCTGGACCGGGCGCTCGACGTCGAGCGCGAGGCGCGCTCGCGGCTGCGGCCGCTGAAGCGCCAGGCCGAGGCGGCGGAGCTGCACGAGCGCCTTGAACGCCAGACGCTCGAGGCGCGCTGGGAGCTGGCGCGCGACGAACTGCGAACGAGGCGCGCGGAGCTCGAGACGGCCGAGGTCGCGGCGACGGCCGCGCGTGAGGCGCGCGCTGCCGCGGATTCCGAACTCGCCGAGATCTCGGTGCGGCGCAAGCGGGCTGAGCAGGCGCTCGCGGATCGTACCGAGCGCCGTGAGGCGATCGCCCGGCGTGTCGAGCGCGCATACACCGCGGCCGAGCGAATCGAGATGCGCCTGGAGCGCACGCGCGAGACTGCGCAGTCGCTTGCCGAGCGACTGGAGCGCCGCATCACGCGGCTGGCCCAGCTCGAGGCTCAGGCGGCGGCCGACGCCCCCGATGACTCGGGGCGCGCGCGGATCGAGACCTTGGAGAGCGAGGTCGCCCGGCTCGACGCGGACCGTGCGGTGGAGCTGACGCGCGAGCTCGCCGACCTGGAAGCCGATCGTGCCGCCGCAGCAGCACGCGTGACGGAGCTGAAGTCGGCGTGCGACGAGCGGCGTGAAGCCGTCGTCGTCGCCGAGCAGGCCTGCGAGCTGGCCCGCAGTGCGATCAGGGCCGCAGAGAGCAGTGCGGAGCAGGCGCGCCGCGAAGCCGCTCGCGTCGGATCCGAGCTGGCCGGCGCCAATCAGTACCTCGGTTCACACGCGGGGGCCCCGCGCGGGCGCCGTGCCCTTGCTGACGACCTCGAGGTGCAGCCGGGCCTCGAGCTCGCGGTGGCCGCGGCGCTCGGCGCACGTCTGCGCGCCGCGCTCGTCCCCGACCTGAAGGCGGGCGAGGAACTGCTCGGCGAGCTGGGCGAAGACGGCGGTCACGTCCTCGTCGAGGGCTCGGTGCGCGGGCCCCAATCGCTGGACGGCGACAGCGCCCCCAGTGCGGAGGCGCGGAGGCTTTCCGACCTCGTTCGCGGTTCCGACGCGACGATCGAGCTCGCCCGGAGGCTGCTGGCCGGACGTCTGGGTGGTCGACTCGCTCGCTGACGTTCCGGCGCAGTTCAGCGGTGTCGCGGTGACGACGGACGGGCGTGCCTGGAATGGGGCGACGCGCGAGCTGCGCCAAGCCGCGCGCGGGGGCGACGATCGCCTGCTCGCCGAGCGCAATCGCCGCGACGCGCTGATCGGCGAGTGCGAGCTCGCCGCGCGCGCCGAGCACGGTGCGCTCCGGGCAGTCGAAGCCGCGGCGCAGGCGGTCGCGGCCGCCGACGCCACGCGTGAGCGGTCCGAGAGCGCGCGGCGCGGTGCAGAGCGCTCGCTCGCTGAGGCCGAGGAGGCGGAGCGGCGCGTGTCCTGGCTCATCGACGAGCGCCGCGCTGCGCCTGAGCAGGGCGCCGCTGCCGTGCGGCGGGCGCAGCTGCAAGGCGAGCTGGCGGCCGAGCGGCGGGTCGCCGAGCGCGCCGCCCGCGAGCGTGCCGAGCGGTCGGCCGCGATCACCCGCCTGCAGGCGCAGATCGCGAGCGACCGAGAACTCGGCCCGCAGGTCGAACGCCTGAACGCCGTCCTGTCGGTGACGCACGAGGCCGTCGGATCGCGCGCGGCGATCCTTCAGACCGAGCTGGAGGACGATCGTCGCGCCGGTGAGGGCGTGGCCGCCGAACTGCGCGCCTGCGCCTCCCAGGAAGCCCAGATCCAGCAGCGCCTGCGCGAGTGCGCCGACACGGTGACAGGCGCCGAGGTTCGCGCACAACAGCTGCGTGACCAGGAGTCCGAGACGAGCGCGGAGCTCGGCCGGCTGGCGACGGCGCTGGGGCTCGAGCCCACGCCGGCCGCCGAGCCGCTGGATGCACAGCGCGCAGCGGAGCTGCGCGCCCGGATCGAGCGCCTTCTGCGGCGCCGTGAGCAGCTCGGTCCCGTCAACCCGCTCGCCGGCCAGGAGTACGCCGAGGCGGTCGCGCACGTCGACGAGCTCGAAGCGCACCGCGTCGACCTCGAGAACGCGCTGCGCGAGCTGCGAACGCTGATCCGCGACACCGACCGCCAGATCCGCGAGACATTCGACGAGACGTTCGCGGCGGCGGCGAAGAACTTCGAGGAGCTGGCCGCCCAGCTCTTCCCCGGTGGCCGCGGGCGCCTGCGGCTCGTGCGCGAGGACAATGGCCCGAAGGCGGTGCTCGGCGGCGCCGATCCGCAGGACGAGGGAGCCCGCCTCGCCGCCGAGGAGGCCGCCGCGGAGGCGGAGGCGGACCGGCAGCTCGGCGAGCCCGAGGACGACCTCGGCGTCGAGATCGAGATCACCCCGGCCGGCAAGTCGATGAAGCGCCTGACGCTGCTCTCCGGCGGAGAGAAGTCGATGACCGCGATCGCCTTCATCTTCTCGGTCTTCCTCGCCAGGCCGTGTCCGTTCTACATCCTCGACGAGGTCGAGGCTGCACTCGACGACGTCAACATCAGCCGCTTCCTGGATCTGCTGCGCACGTACCGCGACCGCGCCCAGTTCATCGTCGTGACCCACCAGAAGCGCACGATGGAGGCCGCGGACACCCTGTACGGCGTCTCGATGGGCGGCGACGGCGTCTCCAAGGTGGTCTCACGCCGGCTGCCCCGGCTCGTCGAGGCGCAGGCGGGCAGCGCGGCGGCCTGACATGGTCGTCGACGTTTGGATGCAGCATCCGACGCTGCGTTTCCTCGGCCACGACATGTTCGACTCTCTGCGCCGCTGGACGGGCCAGACGCTGCCCGAGCACGAGCTGCCGATCGACTTCACGGTGGCGGCGATGGACACCGCAGATGTCTCCGTCGGCATCCTGTCGGCCTGGCACGGGCCGACGGGCCCGCTGATCACGAACGACGAGGTGGCGGGCTGGGTCGCTGCCCATCCGGGCCGCTTCTCAGGACTTGCGGGTGTCGACCTGCGCCGGCCGGTGGCGGCCGTCCACGAGCTGCGACGCTGCGTGACCGAACTCGGCTTCAGGGGCCTGCGAGTCATCCCGTGGCTCTGGGAGCTTCCGCCCAACGACCGCCGCTACTACCCGCTCTTCGCGGAGTGCGTCGAACTCGGCGTCCCGTTCTGCACGCAGGTCGGGCACACCGGACCGCTGCGAACCTCGGAGACCGGTCGGCCGATCCCCTACATAGACGACATCGCGATCGACTTCCCCGACCTCGTGATCGTCTGCGGGCACATCGGCTACCCGTGGACCGAGGAGATGGTCGCGGTCGCCCGCAAGCACGAGAACGTCTACATCGACACGTCCGCCTACACCGCTCGCCGCTATCCGCCCGAACTCGTCCGCTATCTCCGGGGAGGCGGCCGCAGCAAGGTGATGTTCGGCAGCAACCACCCGATGATCGCCCCCCAGCAGGCGCTCGCCGATCTCGATTCGCTCGGCCTCGACGACGAGGTGCGCGAGCTGTTCCTCAGCGCCAATGCGCGGCGCGTCTTCGCGCTCGGTGACGCCGTCTGAGCGCGCAGTCCTCGCGAGTCAGCTTGCCGACGCAGCCGCAGCTGCTTCCTGCAGGCGATCGTCGCCCCAGAAGATCCGGTGGCCGACGACGACCGTCGGCACTCCGGTGACGCCCGCCGCGAGGGCATCCTCGTTCGCTGCGCGCAGGCGGGCCTTGACGCCCGCATCCCGCAGTGAGCGCTCGAGCTGCGCGCGGTCCAGTCCCGCTCGCTCGCCGCACTCCAGCACTGCGTCCAGATCACCCAGGTCCACGCCCTCGGTGAACGCCATGCGCATCGCGCCGACGGCGAAGGGCCTCAGCAGATCGTGATCCTGAGCGACGATCATCGCGCGGGCGACGTGCACGTCGCTCGTGGGCCAGGGATCGGGCCAGCGGATCATCCCCAGACCACGGGCTCTCGCTCGCTCCTCGCAGTCGGCGATCCTGGCTGGTCGCTCCGCTGTGAGTCCCCACGACACGCGCCGGCTCGACTTGAAGAGCGCTCCAGCGAACACGGGCTTCCACTTTGCCTGGGGAAGGATCGCGTCGATCCGCTCCGCCGCAAACCATGAGTACGGGGACATGGCCCCGAAGTAGAAGGCCGCCACGCGGCCAATCTAGATCACCGTGATCGACCCCTCCGGCCCCGAAGGCCTGACGGTAGGGTCACGGCTCATGTCTGAGCTGGGCCGCTTCGTGCGCTACGAGCAGGACGGGCCGGTGGCCCTGATTACGATCGACCGCCCCGAGCGGATGAACGCGATCGGCGTCGAGGTGCATCGCGGCCTCGTCGCCGCATGGGGCCGCTTCCTGACTGACGACGGCGCCCGCGTGGCCGTGCTGACGGGGGCCGGAAAGGCCGCGTTCAGCGCCGGCGGCGACCTCAAGAGCTGGGAGGAGGGCGACCCGGTCGGCCCGACCACGGCGGCCGAGCGCGCCGCCCATGATCGCGGCGAGGCGCCCGGCATCCTCGGCCCCTCGCGCTGGACCGACGTGCACAAGCCGACGATCGCCGCCGTGAACGGGGTCGCCTACGCCGGGGGATTGGAGTGGGCCTGCTGGACGCACCTGGCGGTCGCCGACGAGCACGCGACGTTCGGGGTCACCTGCCGGCGCTGGAACATCGGGCTCGCCGATGGCGGAACCCAGCGACTGCCGCGCGTCGTGGGCTGGCGCCGCGCGATGGACCTGATCGTCACCGGGCGGGTCATCGACGCGCGCACGGCGCTCGACTGGGGCCTGGTCAACGAGGTGGTGCCGAGCGGTGAGTGCGTGGAGCGCGCGATCGAGTGGGCTCGCTCGATCGCGGAACTGCCGCAGGGGGCGCTGCGCACGGACCTCGAGGCGGCCGAGCGCGGCTGGGGCCAGGGGTTGCGCGAGGGCCTGCGGATCGAGGCCGAGTGCTTCAACCGTCTGCTCGACGACGAGGCGATGCTCGAAGGCCTGCGCCGCTTCAACGAGCGCGATCATCCTGATCGCGTGCGCGGCGGCCGGCCGGCGGTCGCCGGGATCGACGCGCCGGGCCCGGCTGAGGGCTAGAGAGCCTTCTCGCCCCAGAAGGAGGCGAACGGGTTCCCGTTGTAGTCGGGAATCTCGCGATAGCCGGTCGACAGGTAGAGGGCCTTGGCGTGCGTCTGGCTGGAACCGGTGTCAAGGCGGACGCGCTCGTAGCCGAGTTCGCGCGCCGCGCCCTCCAGCGCGAGCAGCAGCGCTCGTGCGACGCCGCGCGAGCGTCCCTCTGGTGCGACGTACATGCGCTTGATCTCGGCGACCCCGCGCTCCAGGCGCTTGACGGCGCCGACCGCGACCGCCTCTCCGTCCAGGTACCCGACCAGGCACGCGCCCAGCGGCGGCACGAGCTCATCGGGCGCGGCCGTGGGCTTTCCCTCGGCGTCGATGCGTGCGCCGTAGAGCGCCGAGACCTCGGCCACCATCGCTTCGATCAGATCGCTGGCCGGCGGCTCGCCCGAGGGCTCGCGGCTGAAGGTCAGCAGGCCGCCCGATGGCGACCGAGGTGACGGGCTGGAGGGCTCGGACACTCCGCTATCGTCGCGCAACCTCGATGCCGCGCGACTGGAACGACGTCTTCATGACCGACGCACCGGTGCGCGCTGACGGCGCAGCCGGCCACTCGCCCGAGCAGCCGGAGCAGCGCCGCGGCTTCCTGCGGCGGCTGCGCGAGAACCTCGCCAAGACGCGGGACGCCCTCGGCGCCGAAGTCCACGCGACGCTCTTCGACACGCTCGACGGCGAGACCTGGGAGCGGCTGGAAGAGGCGCTGATCATGGCCGACGTCGGAGCGAGCACCACCGCGGCGGTGGTGGAGACGCTCGAGCACGAGGCGACGAGCGGCGCGCTCGAGCGGCGGTGACGAGCTCCAGCGCCGGCTCATCGAACTGCTCGCCGCCGAGGCCGCCACAGGCGAGTCGCGGATCGACCTGCGCCACAAGCCGACGGTGATCATGGTCGCCGGCGTCAACGGGACCGGCAAGACGACGACGATCGGCAAGCTCGCCTGGCACCTCGCGCCGCGAGCAGGGGCTGACGGTGGTGCTCGGAGCGGCCGACACGTTCCGCGCCGCGGCCGTCGAACAGCTCGACCGAATGGGCCGGGCGCGCCGGCTGCGAGATCGTGACCGGCGCGGACGGTTCGGATCCGGGGTCCGTCGCCTTCGAGGCGATCCGCCGCGGGCGGGAGTCCGGGGCCGACGTCGTGATCATCGACACGGCCGGGCGCCTGCACACCCAGGACGACCTGATGGCCGAGCTCGGGAAGGTGCGCCGCGTCATCATCGAGGCAGCTCGAGGGCGCTCCGCACGAGACGCTGCTGACCGTCGACGCCACGACGGGTCAGAACGGCGCTGCGCCAGGCGCGCCTGTTCGCAGAGGTCACTCCGCTGAGCGGGATCGTCCTCACGAAGCTCGACGGCACCGCGAAGGGCGGGATCGCGCTCGCGATCGCGCGCGAGCTGGGCATCCCCGTGAAGCTGATCGGGATCGGCGAGCAGCTGGAGGACCTGCGCCCGTTCGACGCCCGAGGACTACGCACAGGCTCTGCTCGCGCCCTGAGCCGTGCATGCCCTGATCGGTACGCTCAGGCAGATGGAAGACTGGGTGATCTGGCTGATCGCGGCCGTGGTTCTCGCCGTCGGCGAGATCGCCACGACGACGTTCTTCCTCGGTCCGTTCGCGATCGGCGCCGCGCTCGCGGCGATCGCCGGTCTCGTCGGCGCTCCCGCCGCCGTCGCGTGGGCCGTATTCGCCGCTTCGACGCTGGCGACGTTCGCGTTCGTACGGCCGGTCGCCCGCCGCCACCTCTACCAGGCGCCGGCCGAGCGCACGGGCACCGCGGCGCTCGTCGGGCGTGACGCGACCGTCGTCGAGCGCATCAGCAACGACGAGAACTCCGGCGCGGTCAAGCTCGAGGGCGAGATCTGGACGGCCCGGTCCTACGACGAGGACCGAACCTTCGAGCCGGGTGTCCGGGTGCAGGTGATCGAGATCCACGGCGCGACCGCGCTCGTCGCGATGGCATCTAGGGAAGGAACGGCTCCGCCATGGCTTCACTGATCGTCGTCGCAGTGCTCGTCGCGTTCGCGCTGTTCGTCGCGGCCAAGACGATCCGGATCATTCCGCAGGCCCGCGCCGGGGTCGTCGAGCGACTCGGCCGCTACAGCCGCACGCTCGCGCCGGGCCTCGCGATCGTCGTGCCGTTCGTCGATCGCGTGCGGCCGCTGATCGACCTGCGCGAGCAGGTCGTCTCGTTCCCGCCGCAGCCGGTGATCACCGCAGGACAACGTGTCCGTGCAGATCGACACGGTCCTCTACTTCACGATCACCGACCCGAAGGCGGCGACCTACGAGATCGCCAACCCGCTGCAGGCGATCGAGCAGCTGACGGTGACGACGCTGCGCAACGTCATCGGCGCGATGACGCTCGAGGAGGCGCTGACCAGCCGCGAGCAGGTCAACAACGAGCTGCGCGATCGTGCTCGACGAGGCGCACGGGCAAGTGGGGGATCCGCGTCAACGGCGTCGAGCTGAAGTCGATCGACCCGCCGTCAGCGATCCAGGAGGCGATGGAGAAGCAGATGCGCGCCGAGCGCGACCGCCGCGCCGCGATCCTCACCGCCGAGGGCGTCAAGCAGTCGGCGATCCTCACCGCGGAGGGCGAGAAGCAGTCCGCCGTCCTGCGCGCCGAGGGTGCGAACGACGGCCGCGATCCTGCGCGCCGAGGGCGAGGCGAAGGCGATCGACACGGTCTTCGACGCGATCCACGAGGGCGACCCCGACCAGCCGCTGCTCAGCTACCAGTACCTGCAGATGCTGCCGCAGCTCGCCCAGGGCGAGGCCAACAAGATCTTCGTCATCCCCAGCGAGTGGTCGTCGGCGATCGGCAATCTCGGCGGAGTCATCCAGCAGCTCGGGACGCCGGGAACCGACGCGCCCGAGTCCCGGACTCCGCCGCCGCCGCGGCCCTCCTCGTAGCGCGCTCCGGTGTTCGACGCCCTCGCCGAGAAGCTTCAGGCGACCCTCTCCGACCTGCGTTCCCACGGGACGCTGACCGAGGAGGACATCGACCGCGCGATGCGCGAGATCCGCCTCGCGCTGCTCGAGGCGGACGTCAACTTCAAGGTCGTCAAGTCGTTCACGAAGACGGTCAAGGAGCGCTGCCTCGGCGAGGACGTGGTCGGTGGCCTGAACCCGGGCCAGCAGGTCGTGAAGATCGTCGACGAGGAGCTCGCCTCGCTGATGGGCGGGGCGGCCGTCGGAGTCACGTTCGCGCCGCGCCCGCCGACCGTCGATCCTGCTCGCCGGCCTGCAGGGCTCCGGCAAGACGACGGCCGCCGGCAAGCTCGCGCACTTCCTGCGCAAGGAGCACGGCTCGTCGGTCGCGATGGCCGCCTGCGACGTCTACCGGCCGGCCGCCGTCGATCAGCTCGAGCAAGCTCGGCGCGAGCATGCCGGCGTCGACGTCTACGAGCGCGGCACCGACGAGGACCCCGTGAAGATCGCCGCGTGGGCGCTCGACGAGGCCAAGCGCCACGGCAAGGACGTGCTGATCGTCGACACCGCGGGCCGCCTGCACGTCGACGCAGACCTGATGGACGAGCTGGTCGACATCCGCAAGGCGGTCAAGCCGACGCAGATCCTGCTCGTCGTCGACGCGATGACCGGGCAGGACGCCGTCAACGTCGCCCAGCAGTTCGCCGACGCGGTCGCAGTTCGACGGCGTGATCATGACCAAGCTCGACGGCGACGCCCGCGGCGGCGCGGCGCTGTCGGTCAAGGCCGTCACCGGCAAGCCGATCATGTTCGCCGGCACCGGCGAGAAGCTCGACCAGTTCGAGCGCTTCCACCCGGACCGCATGGCGCAGCGGATCCTCGGCATGGGCGACGTGCTCAGCCTGATCGAGAAGACCCAGGAGCAGTTCGACGAGGACGAGGCCAAGCAGCTGGAGCGCAAGCTGCGGCGCAACGAGTTCACGCTCGACGACTTCCTCGAGCAGCTCCAGCAGGTGCGCAAGATGGGGCCGCTCAGCTCGCTGCTGGGGATGATGCCGGGGTTCGCGGGCGAGCAGATGAAGGGCCTGAAGGTCGACGAGAAGGAGCTCGATCGCGTGCGAGGCGATCATCCAGTCGATGACCGCCGAGGAGCGCCGCCGTCCCGAGCTGATCAAGGGCTCACGCCGGCTGCGGATCGCGCGCGGCTCCGGCACGAGCGTTCAGCAGGTCAACCAGCTCGTCAAGCAGTTCGACCAGATGCGCAAGATCATGCGCCAGGTCGGGCGCGGCAAGATGCCCGATCTCGGGGCGATCATGCGCCAGGCGCGCTGAACGCCGGCCAGGCGCCCGCTACCCTTCTGCGTCGTCTTTCCGAGCACCTTCGAGAGGAACCCGTGGCCGTACGTCTCAGGCTCACCCGCGTGGGCAGCAACAAGAACCCGATCTGGCGCGTCGTCGTCGCCGACCAGCGCTCGCCGCGCGACGGACGCTTCATCGAGATCGTCGGGCACTACAACGCGCAGACGAACCCGTCGACGATCACGCTCGACGAGGAGCGCATCCGCGAGTGGATCGCGAAGGGTGCCCAGCCCACCGACCAGGTCCGCAAGCTGATGCGGACCCAGGGAATCACCGCCTAGAGCCGACATGCGCGAGCTGCTCGAGGAACTCGCGCGCGCGCTCGTCGACAGCCCGGAGTCGGTGGCGGTCGAGGAGTTCGAGGAGGACGACGGCACGATCGTGCTGGAGCTGTCCGTCGCCGACGACGACTACGGCAAGGTCATCGGCCGCGGCGGTTCGACCGCGCGCGCCCTTCGCACCGTGATCAAGGCCGCGGGCGCGAGCGACGACCGCCGCGTGCTCGTCGACATCGTCGACTAGTGGGCGTCTCGCGCAGGCCCACGGGACCGGCCGCGTGAGCGACTGGCTGCCCGCGGGGCGTGTCGGCCGCCCGCACGGCCTCGACGGTAGCTTCCACGTCACGAGGCCGCGTGCGTCGCTGCTTCGCGACGGGGCGACCGTCCGCGTCGGCGGGCGCGAGACGAGGGTCGTGCGCCGCGCCGGCACCGACGAGCGCCCGATACTGCGGCTCGAGGGCGTCGCGAGTCGCGAGGCGATCGAGGCGCTGCGCGGGTCCGACCTGCTCTGCCCGCGCCGCGAGGCGCCGTCCCTGGGTGAGCAGGAGTGGTGGGCGGAGGACCTCCAGGGCTGCGCGGTCGTCGATGGCGCAGCGCCCGTCGGGCGCGTTCGCGAGCTCGTCGGGCTGCCCTCCTGCGAGGCGCTCGACGTCGAGCGTGACACGGGCGCAGAGCTGCTCGTTCCGCTCGTGCGCGACGCGATCCGCTCCGTGGACGTCCGCGCACGGCTGATCGACGTCGACCTCGCCTTTCTGGGCGAGGCCGCGGCGCCGCCGGGCCGGCGGGAAGGATGACGGCGTGCAGATCGATGTCGTGACGCTCTTCCCGAAGTGGTTCGACTGGTTCGTCGAGCAGCGCCATGTCGGCAACGCGCTGGCGGGCGGGACCGAGCTGCGAACGCTCAACCCGCGCGACCACACGCCGCTCAGCGGCGGCCAGGTGGACGACACGCCGTTCGGCGGGGGGGCCGGAATGGTGCTCCGGGTCGACGTGATGGACCAGGCGCTGCGCGGCTTCTACAACGTGGACCCGGTCGATCTGCGGCGTGAGCGGCGTGTCATCGCTCTCACGCCGGGCGGCCGCATGCTCGATGACCGGCTCGTCGATGAGCTCGCGGCGGAACCTGCGGTCACGCTCCTCTGCGGTCGCTACGAGGGCTTCGACGAACGCATCGTGCAGCACTTCTGCAGCGATGCCGTGTCGATCGGCCGCTACGTGCTGGCCGGCGGCGAGCTGGCTGCGATGGTGCTCTGCGACGCGGTCATGCGCAAGCTGCCGGGCGCGCTGGGGCATGCCGACTCGGCCGAGGAGGAGTCGTTCAGCACGGCGCTGGGCGGCGACCCCGAGTATCCGCACTACACGCGGCCCGCCGAGTACCGCGGCTGGTCCGTCCCCGACGTCCTCCTGTCGGGCCACCACGAGGAGATTCGCCAGTGGCGGCGTGCGCGCAGCCGTGAGCGCGGCGCCGCGTCGCGCCCGTGACCGGTCGGGGGCGCCCCCGCCGAGCACTCGCTATCCTCACTCGTCCGCGCGGACGGCCGCTCGCCGGAGCCCACCGGGCATCGGTTCCCAGCACAGGCTCGACCCCCGCGCACCCTCCTTCGCCATGAGCACCGTCATCGACAACCTCGAGCGCGCCCAGCTGCGCCGGGTCCCGAGCTTCGACCCCGGCGACCGCGTCAGGGTCCACTTCCAGGTCGTCGAGGGGACGAGGCGCCGCACCCAGGTCTTCGAGGGAGTCGTCCTCAAGCGCCAGGGCCACGGCGCGCGTGAGACCTTCACCGTCCGCAAGCAGTCCTTCGGCGTGGGCGTGGAGCGCACGTTCCCGGTTCACTCGCCGAAGATCGAGAAGATCGAGGTCGCGGCTCGCGGCGACGTGCGTCGCGCGAAGCTCTACTACCTGCGCGACCGCGTCGGCAAGCGTGCGCGTGTGCGCGAGCGTCGCTACATCGGTCCCGAGGAGACGATCGAGCCGGGGCTTCTGCACCAGGCCGAGCTGATGGCAGCCGAGGCCGACGCCGAGGCCGTCGCCGCTCAGGCGGTCGAGGGCGAGGCGCTCGGCGGAGATGCTGCTGTCGACGCGGCCGAGCCGGCCGACGTGCCCGCGGACACCGCAGAGGCGCCCGGACCTGCCGCCGAGGTGCCGGACGAGCCTGTCGCCGAGGCCACAGCCGATCCGGACGCGGCTGTCGACGCCGAGCAGACCGCCGACGAGACCGCCGACGAGTCCGCTGACGACAAGGCGTGAGCGCCCCCGGAACGACGCTGAGTCGTCCGCGGGCAGTTCGCTGCTCGAACTCGTCCTGATCGTCGCCGTGGCGCTCGGGCTGGCGCTTGCGATCCAGGCCTTCATCGTCAAGCCGTACCGGATCCCGAGCGAGTCGATGGTCCCGACGCTCGAGATCGGCCAGCGCGTGCTGGTCAACAGAGTCGGATCGCACGTCGGCGACCCGAACGTCGGTGACGTCGTGGTCTTCAATCCGCCCACAGGAGCCGAGAACGCCGCCGGCTCGCAGTGCGGCGAGCGGCAGCGCTCAGGTGCGGCCTGCGCGAAGCCGACGCCGCAGAAGGCCGACGTCAACTTCATCAAGCGCGTGGTCGGCGCTCCGGGTGACACGATCGCCGTCCGCGAGGGCCGCGTCATCCGCAACGGCAAGCCGACGAAGGAGCCGTTCATCAGCGACACCTGCGTCAACGACGCGGGTGCCGGCTGCAGCTTCCCGACGGCGATCACGGTTCCGCCCGGTCATTGGTACATGATGGGCGACAACCGTGGAGAGTCCGACGACAGCCGCTTCTGGGGACCGGTTCCCGAGTCCTGGATCATCGGCAACGCCTTCGCCACCTACTGGCCCCCCAAACGAGTCGGACTCCTCTAGCCCCGTGCCGGTGACGGGCTCGCGCGCGCGCCGGCGCGCGTCCCGCAAGACCTCCAGCGGTCGTCGGCTGCTCAGCTACGATCGCGCCGTCGGCTCTCGCTGGGTCGCAGGCGCCGACGAGGCGGGCCGCGGTTGCCTCGCCGGCCCCCTTGTCGCCGCCGCGGTCCTGCTCGATCTCGAGCGCATCGGCGTACGCGAGGTGCGCGCGCTCAGCGCCCTCAACGACTCCAAGCAGCACGACGCCGCGGCGCGTGACGCGCTGCTGCCGGTCGTGATGCAGACGGCGGCGCGCGTCGCGGTGGTCTCGCGCTGCGTACGCGGCATCGACGATCGCGGCCTGCACCGGACCAACATCGCCGCTCTGCGCGACGCGCTCATGCGCGTCGCCAGGCCCGGGTGCGTGTGTCTGGTCGACGGGTTCTCGGTACCGGAGATGGGGCACGAGCAGCGCGCCGTCGTGGGCGGTGACGCCACGAGCGCAGCGATCGCCGCCGCGTCGATCGTCGCGAAGGTGACGCGCGACCGCTTCATGCATCGGGCCGACGACCGCCATCCCGGCTGGCAGTTCGCGGCCCACGTCGGTTACTCGACGCCTGAGCACCGCGCCGCGATCGCGCGCAACGGCGTCTCGCCGCTGCATCGCATGTCCTTTCAGTCGACCGCTTACCAGCAACTGGCGCTCTGACGGGACGGAACGCCGCCGAGGCCTGCGCGCGGCGGACCCTCAGTCAAAGGCGAGCGCCTCGAGCGCTCGCGCGGCGTCGGGGATCGCCCTCACCGCGCCGTCGACTCCGATCAGCAGAAAGCGGTCGAGCCGCCGCAGGAACGCCCTGTCGTGCGACACGGCCACGACGGTGCCCTCGAACCCGTCGAGTGCGTGTTCGAGAGCCTCGGACGACTCGATGTCGAGGTTGTCGGTGGGTTCGTCGAGCAGCAGCAGGTTGTGCCCCTCGACCTCCAGGCAGAGGATCTCCAGCCGCGCGCGCTGCCCGCCGGACAGCGTCTGGGCAGTGCGCCGCGCGGCGTCCTGAAGGCCGTAGCGCGCAAGCGCGCCCATCGCGCGCTCGACCGTGCCGACGCGCTGCACGACGAGGTCGAGCAGCGGTGCGCCCGAGAGGTCGTCGCGGTCGCCGAGCTGCGTGAACAGCCCGGGTGACACGCGCGGGCCGAGCACGACACGGCCGTCGTGCGGCACGTCCTCGCCTGCGAGAAGCCGCATCAGGTGCGTCTTGCCGGTGCCGTTGGGTCCGATCAGCCCGACCCGCTCACCGAAGTGGATCTCGTCGTCGAACGGGGCCAGCAGACCGTCGATCGCCAGCTCGTGCAGCGCGACCGACGCGGCGGGCGGAGTCGCCGCCGCGAAGCCGGACGCGGATCGCGTGATCGACGACCGGGGCGGGCGGCGGGCCGTCGTCGACCCAGCGCTGCCAGCGGGTCTCTGCTGCGTCGGCGCGTTTGGCCCAGTCCGGCGAGTACTTGGCTCGTTCCTTGAACCTGCGGACCAGCTCTCTGAGCCGGGCCTCCTCGTCCTTCCAGCGCTGCAGGCGGTCTCCCATAAGCCGTTGCCGGTGTTCGCGGGCCTCGGGATATGTCGCGTACGAGTCGCCGTGCACCCAGGCGCCGTCGCCCTCGAGCGTGACGATCGCGTTGCATGCGGCACCGAGCAACGCGCGGTCGTGGCTGACGAGCAGGACCGTCTTGCGCGTCGTGCGGATCCGCTCCTCGAGCGCGAGCTTCGCCGTCACGTCGAGGAAGTTGTCGGGCTCGTCGAGCAGCAGGATCTCCGCGTCCGAGGCGAAGAGCGCCTCGAGCACTAGCCGTTTGCGCTCACCTCCGGAGAGCGTGACGGCGGGCCGGTCGCCCAGCTCGGCGAGACCGGCTCCGGCGATCCTGCGGCAGGCGGCGTCCCAGGTGCCGTCGAGTTCGTAGCCGCCGAGCTGGGACCAGGTCCCGATCGCCTCGCCGAGCCTCATGCCGGCCGTGTCGTCCCCGCCGGCAAGCTCGCGTTCGGCGGCAAGCATCGCGCGGCCGGCCTCCGCGAGCCGGGCCGGGGCGGAGGTCAGCAGCAGCTCTCGAACGGTGCCCCCGCCGGTCCCCACGTCCTGCGCCATGTGGAGCGAGCGCCCGCCCAGCGCCACAGCGCCCTCGAGTGGGTCGAGCAGGCCGGCGGCGATCCGCATCAGGGTGCTCTTGCCGGCCCCGTTGGCGCCGACGAGCCCCGCATGCCCGCCCTCGTTCACACGGAAGGACACGCCCGCGAACAGCAGGTCGCCGCCCGGATGCGCGTACGAGAGGTCACTGACGGCGATCGCGGCCACGGCAGGCGAGCGTAGCCACAGCGGCCGCCGCGGCCTTCCCCAGACGCGCGGGGCGGCGGCGGCCAGCCGGCCTCAGAACGCGTCCTCGATGTGATCCAGGCGCACGAGTCGCCCGCCGAGGTCGAGAATCACGCCGACGGCATCACAGCGCACGCTCGCCGCTCGCGGCCGCGCCGCGCCGGATGCCAGGAAGGCCCGCGCCATCCGTCGCACCTGAAGCCGCTTGCGCTCCCCGAGAGCCTCCCACGCACTCACCGCGGGGTGTGCGGTGCGCCTCGTCTTGACCTCGGCGAAGACGAGCGTGCGCCCGTCGCAGACGATCAGGTCGATCTCGCCGTGGCGCGTGCGGTGGTTGCGCGCGACCAGCCCGAAGCCGAGGCGCCCGTAGTGATCGAGCGCGAGCTGCTCGCCGTGGCGGCCGAGCTCATGCCGTGGATCGGGGGTCATCAGGCGACCGTAGGCGCGTGCCCGTGCCGGGTCGGCACCGTCTCTGCAGCGCGGCGAGCTCGAGTCTGCGCCGCGTCGGCGCAGGCGATTCGGCTCCGGCGGAGGACGCGCCAATTCGCGGCACAGGTGACGCTGTCGTCGGGCCCACACGAGCGATCCGCATGCCTAGCTTGCGGCCGCATGCTCGCTCGCGTCACGACGTTCACGATCGATGGCCTCGACACGCAGCCGGTGGCCGTCGAGGCCGACCTGCGCGCGGGGCTTCCGGCCTTCACGATCGTCGGTCTCGCCGACCGGGCCGTATCTGAGGCTCGCGAGCGCGTCAAGGCAGCGATCCTCAACGCCGGCTTCGCCTTCCCGCAGCGGCGCGTCACGGTCAACCTCGCTCCTGCTCACCTGCGCAAGGCCGGAGCGGGATTCGACCTCGCGATCGCCTGCGCGATCCTCGCGGCGGAGGGAGTGCTGGCCGCCGCCGAGCTGACGTCGCTCGCGGTGTTCGGCGAGCTGTCCCTGAGCGGCGCGGTGCGCGCCTGCCCCGGCACGCTCGCGGCCGCGGAGGGCGCAAGGCGCCGCGGGCTGCGAGGGCTGCTCGTCGCGCTGGACCGCGCGCACGAGGCGGCGCTGATCGAAGGGCTGGAGGTCCTCGGTGTCGCCCACCTGTCGGGCGTGCCCGCAGCGCTGCGCGGCGATGGCCCGAGCCGGCCTTCGCTCTCACAGGCCGGCGCCGAGGTCACGCCGCTGCCCGATCTCCGCGACGTACGCGGCCACGCCGCTCCGATCGAGGCGCTCACGGTCGCGGCCGCCGGGGCACATCACGTTCTGATGTCCGGTCCGCCGGGCACCGGCAAGACGATGCTCGCGCGGCGGCTCCCGTCGATCCTCCCGGCGCTGGACCGGGACGAGGCGCTCGAGGTGACGCGCATCCACAGCGTCAGCGGGCTGCATCGCGACGGGGGTCTCGTTCGCCGCCGCCCGTTTCGCGCCCCGCATCACACGACCTCTGCGTCCGGGCTCGTCGGCGGCGGGCGGCCCCCGGTTCCCGGAGAGGCCACGCTCGCCCATCGCGGTGTGCTGTTTCTCGACGAGCTCGCGGAGTTCGACCGTCGCGCGCTCGAGTCGCTGCGCCAGCCGCTCGAGGA
Organism: uncultured Actinomycetes bacterium; assembly: GCA_963714935.1. Lineage (GTDB taxonomy): Bacteria > Actinomycetota > Thermoleophilia > Solirubrobacterales > Solirubrobacteraceae > F1-60-MAGs163. The sequence continues at coordinate 156,863 of CAVQQA010000001.1, read as the reverse complement.
CGGGCATGTGACGATCGCGCGTCAGCAGCGTGCGTTGCGCTTTCCGACCCGCTTCTCGCTGGTCGCGGCTACGAATCCCTGCCCGTGCGGACGTGGCGGGCTCGCCTGCCGCTGCGCCGAGGGCGACCTCGCGCGTTACCGCCGCAAGCTCTCCGGGGCGCTGCTCGACCGCATCGACCTGCTTGTCGGGGTCGACCGTCCGACCACGGACGAACTGATCGCAGACCCGGTCACCACGTCGGCGGCGACACTCGACAGGGTCATCGCCGCGCGTGAGCGCCAGCAGCGCCGCGCCGGCTGCCTGAACGCCGACCTTACGCCGGCGCGGCTTCGGTCCACTGCGCGCGCCGACGATTCGGCCGAGCGAGCGCTGACGGCCCTCTACGAGCGCGGGACGGTGACTGCGCGCGGACGCGACCGGCTGCTGCGGGTGGCGAGGACGCTCGCCGACCTCGACGGCGCGGAGCGCGTCGGCAGCGGGCAGGTGCTGCGCGCGGCCGCCTACCGTCAGGACGACCAGCCCGATGAGGCCGCCGCATGACCGCGGCCGCCGATCCGTGTGACCGCTGCGTGCGGCGCTCGTGGCTGGTCGCGCGGCTCGCCGCGCACCTCGAGAGGCGCCGCGCCGAGCGGTCGGCGATCCGTTGCGTCCTCGCGCTGGCCGACGAGCAGCTGCTCGACGCGCTCGGCGGAGGACGTCGCGCTGTGATCCGCGCGGAGCTCGATCGGCTCGACCCGGGTGCGGTGCTGAAGGCCTGGAAGGCCTGCGGCTCGCTGGCGATCTGTCGCTGCGATCCGTACTACCCGGCGGCACTGAACGACCTGCCCGATCCGCCCGCCGTCCTGCACTTGCTCGGTGCCGACGCTGTCGCGCGCGGGCTGCTGGCTCCGCGGGACGGCGCGGGCGGCCGCGTCGCGATCGTCGGGGCGCGGCGCGCCTCGACCGAAGGCGTGGCCGTGGCGCGAGAGCTCGCGCGCGGCTGCGCCGCGGCCGGCCTCACCGTCATCAGCGGGATGGCGCTGGGGATCGATGCGGCGGCCCACGAAGGGGCGCTGGACGTCGACGGCTCCACGGTCGCGGTACTGGCCTGCGGGCCGGAGCGCGCCTACCCCCCGAGTCGCCGCAGGCTCCACGGGCAGCTCGTGGCGAGGGGCCTGGTGATCTCCGAGCTGCCTCCCGGTACAGCGCCGTTTCGCTGGTCGTTCCCGGCGCGTAACAGGATCATCGCTGCGCTCGCGGGGCTGACGGTCGTCGTCGAGGCCGCCGAGAGGTCAGGGTCGCTGATCACCGCGGAGATCGCCCTCGAGCTGGGCCGTGGCGTCGGTGCTGTGCCCGGCCCCGTGCGATCGTGGCGCTCACGCGGTGCCAACGCGATGCTGCGCGACGGAGCGCAGGTGATCCGTGACGCGCGCGACGTGCTCGATGACCTCTGCGGGGTGTCCGCGGATGCGGCCTGTCCGGTCGACCCGCTGCGAGCCGGCCTGCGTGCGGAGCTGCGCGAGCTGCTGCTGGCGATCGAGGCCGGTGCGCGCACACCGTCGGCGTGCGCAAGATCGCCTGCCGACGTTGCGGGCGTTCTCGAGGGCTTCGCCGAGCTCGAGCTGCTCGGCCTCATCACGCGCCGGGCCGGCGGCCGGTACTTCGCGAACGCGCGGAGCGCGGCGTAGACCGGCCGGCGCGACGCGACACGGGATGTCGCCTGCGCAGCGCCGCGGCCTATCCTGCGCGCTCGATGTCCGCCGCTCGCGCGATTCCCGTCTGCCTGTCGATCGCCGGCTCGGACTCCGGCGGGGGAGCCGGCATCCAGGCCGACCTCAAGGCGTTCGCGGCGGCCGGCGTCCACGGAGCTACGGCGATCACCGCGATCACCGCGCAGAACACGGTCACCGTCACCGCGATCGAGACGATCTCGTCGGAGATGATCGTCGCTCAGGTGCGTGCCGTGGTCGAGGATCTCGGCGTCGACGCGGTCAAGCTCGGCATGCTCGCGGACGTCGCGACCGTCGACGCGGTGCTCGAGGCGCTTGACCTGATTCCCCGGGAGGCGCCGATCGTCGTCGATCCCGTTCTCGTCGCGGAGTCCGGTGCCCGGCTGCTCGACCCGAGGGCCGAGAGCGCGCTGCGCGAACTCGTTCTGCCGCGCGCCGATGTCGTTACGCCCAACGTTCCCGAGGCGCGGGCGCTCGCCGGTGACGAAGGGCTCGAAGGCGCCGCTCTCGCGCGCGCCGTGCTCGCTCTCGGCCCTCGTGCGGTCGTCCTCACCGGTGGTCATCGCGACGAGGCGACCGACGTCTTCTGCGACGGGGACCGCATCGTCGAGCTCACGGGCGAGCGTCACCCGGACGGTGCCGCCCATGGATCGGGCTGCACCCACGCTGCGACCCTCGCCGCTCACCTGGCGCTCGGAGCCGATCCGCTCGAGGCGGCTCGCGCAGCCAGGGCCGTCGCCGCGCGCGCGGTGCGCGACGGACTGCGTTCGCTCGGGACCGGTCCGGGCCCGGTCGACGTGATCGGACTGCGCGCTCGCGGAGCGCGCTGACGCGCGGCACTGAGGCTGCGATCGCCCTGGCATACTTGGAAAGGTCATGAGGTTCCTGCGCATGAAGCCGGGACACGGGGAGATCCTGCTGGCGGAGGGTGATGTCGGCCTGCGCGAGGACGAGGAGCACCTGGTCGAGGAATTCCGGCGCCAGATCGAGCTCGGCATGTGGGCCGCCGTCCCCTTTGCGGACGACGCCGGCCGGCGCGAGGCGCGAATGGTGCGGGACTTCGCCGACGTCCCGCGTGACGCCGATCGCGTCATCTTCTTCCCGCGCGCAGCGGGCGGGTGAGCACCCGATGGAGCTCGCACTCGGCGCCACGCTGATCGTCATCCTCGCACTGTTGTGGGAGGTCTCGTGGCCGACGGTGACAGAGGCGTTCGCCCGCCTTCGTGCGCGCAGGGCGCGCGTACCTGCGACCGACTTCGACCCGGGCCGCGAGCGCCGCGCTGAGCAGCGCGCGCGCCAGCTGCTGCGCTCCTGCGTCAACGACGAGGAATGGGAGATGTACCGCGACCTGGGTTTGCTGCGCGTCTGGGGGTCGATCTCCGGCGGCCCGGAGCCCGGCGGCACGACGGCGACGCACATGGGCGCGCCGTACGCCTACCTCATCTACCCGCACAAGCCGATCGTCACGTACCTGCCGCAGACCCGTGAGCTGCTCAGCGAGTACTGCGTCGCCTTCCCCGACGAGACGCGGCCCTACGGGAGCGCTCGCCTTCCCGACTCCGACGACGTGCTGGCCAAGTGGATGGCGCTGACCGCGACGAGCGGGGCCTGATCGAGACCGCGAACATGCATCTCGCGGGCCGCCAGATCGACCCGGCGCGCGTGCGGCGGGACCTCTGGCGGCTCCAGGAATGGGAGCGCCGGCGGCTGCGCAGGCTCGCGCGGCGCGACGGTCGTCCGGTCGACCGGGGCACGGGTTCGGCGGGTAGTGTCTCCGCCCCGTGACAGACAGCCTCCAGAACCTCAAGCACAAGAGCGCCGCGTTGACCGACGGACCCGAGCGCGCCGCCGCGCGCGCCTATCTGAAGGGCATCGGCTACGACGACGAGGCTCTCGCCAAGCCGATCATCGGCGTCGCCTCGACCTGGATCGAGACGATGCCGTGCAACTTCCACCTGCGCGTGCTCGCCGCGAAGGTCAAGGAGGGCATCCGCGAGGCCGGCGGCACGCCGATGGAGCTCAACACGATCGCGATCTCGCGACGGCATCACGATGGGCACGAGCGGGATGAAGACCTCGCTGGTCAGCCGCGAGGTCATCGCCGACTCGATCGAGCTGGTCGCCGCGGGCACCTGTTCGACGCGGTCGTCGCGCTGTCGGCTGCGACAAGACGATTCCCGGGACCGTCATGGCGCTCGCGCGGCTCGACGTGCCGGCGGTGATGCTCTACGGCGGCTCGATCCCGCCGGCCGCTTCCGCGGCCACGACGTGACGATCCAGGACGTCTTCGAGGCGGTCGGCGCCCACGCGGCCGGCAAGATGAGCGACGAGGATCTGCACGAGCTCGAGGACGTCGCGAGCCCCGGCGCGGGCGCCTGCGGCGGCCAGTTCACGGCGAACACGATGGCGATGGCCTTCGAGATCCTCGGCATCTCCGCCGATGGGCTCGGCGATGGTGCCCGCCCAGGACAAGACGCAAGGCCGAGGTCGCCCTGGAGGCCGGCGACCTGGTGATGGACGTGCTGCGCCGCGGCCTGAAGCCGAGCGACATCATCACGCGCGACTCGCTGGAGAACGCGATCGCCGGCGTGGCGATGAGCGGCGGCTCGACCAACGCCGTGCTGCACCTGCTCGCGATGGCCCGCGAGGCGGGCGTCGACCTGACGATCGACGACTTCGACCGCATCAGCGAGGCGACACGCCGCTGCTCTGCGACCTCAAGCCCGGCGGCCAGTACGTCGCCGTCGACCTGTTCGCGGCCGGCGGCAATGCCGCTCGTGGCCCAGCGGCTGCGCGATGCCGGCCTGCTGCACGAGGACGCTGATGACCGTCACCGGGCGAGACGATCGGCGAGCACGCCGCCGACGCCCTGGAGACCGCGGGTCAGCAGGTCGTGCGTCCGCTCGACGACCCGATCAAGACCGACCGGCGGCCTGGCGATCCTGCGCGGCAACCTCGCGCCGGAGGGCTGCGTCGTGAAGCTCGTCGGTCACGAGCGCCGCCGCCATTCCGGGCCGGCGCGCGTCTTCGAGAGCGAGGAGGCTGCGATGGACGCGGTCGACGCACGGCGGGATCAGCGCCGGCGACGTCGTGATCATCCGCAACGAGGGTCCCGCCGGCGGCCCCGGCATGCGCGAGATGCTCGCCGTCACCGCCGCGATCAACGGGGCCGGGCTGGGCGAGGACGTCGCGCTGCTGACCGACGGCCGCTTCTCCGGCGCCACGCACGGCTTCATGGCCGGCCACGTCGCGCCCGAGGCGGTCCGCGGCGGGCCGATCGCCGCCGTCCGCGACGGCGATCAGGTGACGATCGACGTCGACTCGCGCCGCATCGACGTCGACCTCTCGACGGACGAGATCGACGCTCGCGTCGCCGCCTACGTCCCGCCGCCCAGCCCCGACCGCACCGGCGTGCTCGCGAAGTACGCCGCGCTCGTCGGCAGCGCCTCGCAGGGCGCGGTCACCCTCGTCGACGACTGACCGGGACAGGCTCGGCGTGCGGATCGCGATCGACATCGACTCGACCCTGCACCACTACTGGGACCAGTTCGCCGCGACGGTGCAGCTGCGTTTCGGGGTCGTGCTGCCCTACGAGCACCAGACGAGCTGGCGTATAACGCAGCTCACGCCCGAGCAGGCTCAGGCCTGCGTCAGCGAGACACACGGCGACGAGCTGATCGCAGCGGCGGTGCCATACGAGGGGGCGGTGGAGGCGGTCAACCGGTGGTACGACGCCGGGCACTTCATCCACGTCACGACCCATCGCCCGCCCGGCTCGTACGCGGCGACCGCGCGCTGGCTGGAGACGATCGGGCTCTCCCACCACGAGCTCTACTGCTCGTTCGACAAGCTGCAGCGCTGCCGCGAGATCGGGATCGACATCCTGATCGACGACAGCCCGGTCAACCTGCTGGGGGCGGTCGAGGCGGGCATCGCGGGAGCGACGATCGTGCATCCCTGGAATGCGCAGGTCGTCGCCGCCCACGAGCTGATCGCAGCGAGCGACTGGCCCGAGCTCGAGCGCCTGCTCGCACCCGTGCTCGGGGCCTGAAGGCGTCCCGCCAAAGCGCTTGCACCTGTAGCGCGCCGGCCGCCCCGCGTCCTATCCTGAAGCGCTCGGTCCGCGAGGACCGTGCTCCATGCGCCGCCGCAATCTCATCGCCCTGATCGTCGCAGCCGGCATCCTGCTGGTGGCCGTCGGGGCAGCGTGGGCACACGACCGCTCGCAGCAGGACACGATCGCGGCCGGGATCACGGTCGGCGACGTGGACGTCGGGGGACTGGAGCGCGGGGCGGCCGAGGCCAAGCTCGAGCGCGAACTTCTCGATCCGCTGCGCGAGCCGATCGTGCTGCGCCGCTGGAAGCGATCATGGCGGCTGACTGCGCGCGAGGCGCGCATCAGCGCGGACATCGCCGGCAGCGTCGACGCCGCGATCGAGCGCAGCCGCGAGGGCTTCTTCGTCACGCGCGCAGCGCGCAGCCTCACCGGCACGGAGGTCAACGCGCATCTCCAGCCGCGCACGAGCTACTCGAAGGCTGCCGTCATACGCCTGATCGATCGCGTGCGCGCGGATCTCGAGCGCACCCCGCGCGACGCCAGCGTCGAGTTCACGGCCTCCTCGGTGGCGCCCGTTCCGTCGCGAGACGGCTGGGCGGTGCGGTCGTCGAGCCTGCACCGCAAGGTCCGTGCAGCGATCCTGTCGCCGCAGGCGAACCGCAAGATCACGGTGCGCGTGCGGCGAACGAAGCCGAAGGTCACCACCGCGGAGCTCTCCGCCCGCTACCCGACCGTCATCACGGTCAACCGGGACCGCTTCAGGCTGACGCTCTTCAAGGACCTGCGCCCCGTCAAGACCTACAAGATCGCGGTGGGGCAGGCCGGGCTGGACACGCCCGCAGGGCTCTACGCGATCCAGGACAAGCAGACCAACCCCAGCTGGCACGTTCCGGACAGCGACTGGGCCGGCGACCTCGCCGGGAAGGTGATTCCGCCCGGACCCGACAACCCGATCAAGGCGCGCTGGATGGGCTTCTTCGACGGCGCCGGCATTCACGGCACCGATGCGCTCGCATCGCTCGGAACGGCGGCCTCCCACGGCTGCGTGCGGATGGCCGTGCCCGACGTCGTCGAGCTGTTCGACCGCGTCGACGTGGGCACGCCGGTCCACGTGGCCTGAGCGCTCAGGCGTCGACGCCGGGAAGCACGGGGATCTCGCGCTCGCGCAGCTCGCTGACGCCGATCTCCTCCCAACCGCGCTCAAGCAGCAGGGCATGGTGGTCGCTGTGGCGAAGAACCAGCGTGCCGATGAAGATTCCCTTCTCCCGTCTGCGCAGCGCGGCGTACCAGAGCGTCGACGCATCACGCGATCCCTGGATCCGGTGCCAGGGGCGCGGCGGGTCCGCGTCGGGGGTCGCGACACCCGCTTCGAGCAGGCGCCGCTCCGTGGTGACCTGACCGGTGGACGTATCGATGAAGAAGACCGCCATCGGGTCCGAGAATACGCATGCGCGCATCGCCCCCGCATGGGAGCACGCGCTGCGGCTGCTCGACGCCGACCTCGCCCGTCGCAGCGCCGCCGAGAGGACCCGCCGGGCCTACGGCGGCGACGCGGAGCGGTTCGCCGCATGGGCGACGGCCGCCGGGCTCGAGCCGGCGACGACCGGCACGCGCGAGCTGCAGGCGCTACGCGGCGTCGCTGTCAGACGGCGGCTGCGCGCCGACGACGGTCGCGCGGAAGCTCGCATCGCTGAGGGCGATGTTCAGGACGCTGCGCGAGCACGGCGAGGTCGCCCAGAACGTCGCCGAACTCGTGCCTGCGCCGAAGCGAGGCTCGCACCTGCCGCGCGTGCTTCGGCCCGACGAACTCGCCGCGCTGCTCGACCGGATTCCCGCCTCGACGGCGCTGGAGCTGCGCGACCGCGCGCTGCTGGAGCTCGCCTACGCGAGCGGCCTGCGCGCCGAGGAGCTGGTGAATCTCGACACCGGGTCGGTCGTGTTCGACGCCGAGGAGGTGCGCGTCGAGGGCAAGGGCGGCAAGACGCGGATCGTCCCGGTGGGGGAGCCCGCGCTGCGCGCGGTCACCCGCTACCTGGAGCGCGGGCGCCCCGCGCTGCTCGCCGATCCCGGTGCGCCGGCGCTGTTCCTATCGAAGTCGGGCCGCAGGCTCCAGACCTCGGACGTGCGTCGTCGCCTGCGCGTCTGGGCGAGGGCGGCGACACTCCAGGGCGGCGTATCCCCGCACGCGCTGCGGCATTCCTTTGCCACTCACCTGCTGGACGGCGGCGCTGACCTGCGCGCGATCCAGGAGCTTCTGGGTCACAGCTCGATCTCGACGACGCAGATCTACACGCGCGTCGAGTCGGCGCGGCTGCGCAGCGCGTATCGCGCCAGCCACCCCAGGGCATAGGCTTGGCGGCGCATGGAGCCGAATGTCAAGGCCGTCGAACTGCGCGACCTGTGGAAGCGCTACAAGGTGTCGGACGACCAGCAGGCGCGCGAGCGCCTCGTCGTCGCCTACTCGCCGCTCGTCAAGTACGTGGCAGGCCGGATGGCGTCCGGCCTGCCCAGCCATGTCGACGAGGCGGACCTGATCTCGTACGGCCTCGTCGGGCTGATCAACGCGATCGAGCGCTTCGACCTGGACCGCGAGATCAAGTTCGAGACCTACGCGATCACCAGGATCAAGGGCTCGATCATCGACGAGCTGCGCTCGCTCGACTGGGTGCCGCGCTCCGTCCGCGCGCGCGCCCGTGAGATCGAGCGCACCAACCAGAAACTCGAGCACAAGCTCCAGCGCGCGCCGACCGACGAGGAGATGGCGGCTGCGCTCGAGCTGCACCGTCGCGGAGTTCCAGGACTCGCTGCTGCAGATCTCGAACTCGACGATCGCCGCGCTCGACGAGCTGTGGACCGTGGGCGACTCCAGCGGCGATCAGGTCTCCCTGCTCGACACGCTGCGCGACGATCGCGCAGCCGACCCGGCCGCCGCGGTCGACCAGACCGACCTGCGCGACCGCGTCGCCGATGCGATCTCGCGCCTCCCCGAGCGCGAGAAGCTGGTGATCGCGCTCTACTACTACGAGAACCTGACGCTTCGCGAGATCGGTGAGGTGCTCGGCGTGACCGAGTCCCGCGTCTCGCAGCTTCACACGAAGGCAGTACTGCGCCTCCGCGGGCGGTTGACGGAAGCCTGAGCGGATCTCGTGGCGCCTGGCGGCGTCCTCGGTCGCTCGCGTGCTGGCGCACGCCACGCTCCCTGTGTCCTGGCCAGGCACCACGATCTCTCGCTCAGGCTCCGTCAACGAGCGAGTTGCGACTCGTACTGTCGGCCTGGGACGGCGACTTGGCTTCGCGGCTCCGATAGGGTCGCGCTTCGGTACCCATCGAGGGAAGGAGCTCAACGCATGCACAAGGCGGACCGCATCCGCAATGTCGCCCTTGTCGGCCACCGGGGAAGTGGCAAGACCTCCTTGCACGAGGCGCTGCTGTTCCAGGCCGGCGCCACGAACCGGCTCGGTTCGGTCGTCGACGGCACGACCGTGTCCGACGGTGACGATGACGAGAAGGCGCGCCAGATGTCGATCAGCGCGCACCTCAGCTCCTTCGAGTGGGACGACCGCAAGATCAACCTGATCGACACCCCCGGTGAGCCGAGCTTCGTCGCCGACGCGCTCGGATCGCTGCGCGTCTGCGAGTCGGCCGTCTTCGTGATCAACGCCGTCATGGGCGTCGAGGTCTCCACGACGCGCCTGTGGGAGCGCGCCGCCGAGCTCGATCTTGCGCGGATGCTGTTCGTGAACATGCTCGACCGCGAGCGAGCCGACTTCTTCCGCACGCTCGAGCAGCTCAAGGCCGCCTTCGGTCGGCACGTCGTCGCGACGGAGATCCCGATCGGCGCCGAACACGACGTGAGCGGCGTGATCGACCTGGTCGACATGAAGGCCTACCGCTACGAGGGCACGGCGCGCGACAACTGCAGTGAGATCCCGATCCCTGACGACCTTCGGCCGGTCGCCGAGGAGTACCGCGAGAAGCTGATGGACGAGGTGGCAGAGGTCTCCGACGCGCTGATGGAGCGCTACCTGGAGGGCGAGGAGATCTCGCACGAGGAGATCGTCGGCGCGCTCAAGGAGGGCACCAACCACGGAGGGATCTTCCCCGTCGTCTGCGGTGTGGCCACGAGCAACCTGGGCACCAACCGCCTGCTGGACGCGATCGAGGAGGACCTGCCCTCCCCGGTCAAGCACGGCGCCTTCGAACTGCCCGAGGTGACGCTCGAGCCCGACGAGTCCAAGCCGCTGTTCGCCTACGTGTTCAAGACCAAGGCCGACCCGTTCGCCGGGCGGATCAACTTCTTTCGCGTCTACCAGGGCGTCATGCGCCCGGACGGACACGTGCTCAACACGCGCACCCACGGCAAGGAGCGGATCGGGCAGCTGCTGATGATCGAGGGCAAGGAGTCGCGCCAGGTCGACGCCTTCGGCCCGGGCGACATCGGCGCCGTCGCGAAGCTCAAGGAGACGCGCGCGGGCGACTGGCTGGCCGACCGCGACGAGCCGATCCGCATGCCGGCGATCGCGCTTCCCCAGCCGGTCATGGCCTTCGCGATGGAGGCCAAGAGCAAGGGCGACGAGGACAAGGTGTTCAGCTGCACTGCGCCGTCTTCAGGAGGAGGACCCGACGATCGACCTGCACCGCGACCCGCAGACGGGCGATCAGATCGTCGCCGGGTCTGACGCAGGTCCACGTCGAGGTGATCGTCGATCGCCTGCAAGTCGCGCTTCGGCGCCGAGGTCACGCTCAAGCCCCCGCGTGTCCCGTACCAGGAGACGATCCGCGCCCAGGCGAAGGCGCACGGGCGCCACAAGAAGCAGAGCGGCGGCCGCGGCCAGTTCGGCGACTGCCACATCGTGATCGAGCCGCTCGCCGGGGAGGACTTCGACTTCGTCAACGAGATCAAGGGCGGCGTCATCCCGACGAGCTTCATCCCGGCCGTCGAGAAGGGCGTACGCGAGGCGATGGCGCACGGGCCGATCGCCGGCTTCCCGCTCAAGGGCGTGCGCGTGCGCCTGATCGACGGCTCGTACCACACGGTCGACTCGTCGGAGATGGCGTTCAAGCTGGCGGGGTCGACGGCGATGAAGGACGCGATGGGACGGGCAAATCCGGCCCTGCTGGAGCCGATCATGCTCGTCACGCTGGCGGTTCCCGAGGAGTCTGTCGGCGACGTCATCGGCGACCTGAACTCGCGGCGCGGTCGTCCGCTCGGCATGGAGCCCGCGGGCGGCGCGACCGAGGTCAAGGCGGAGGTGCCGATGGCCGAGATGCTCGACCTACGCCCCGGACCTGCGCTCGATCACCGGTGGACGCGGCGACTACACGATGGAGTTCCTGCGCTACGAGGAGGTCCCCGGACACCTTGCGCAGAAGGTCGTGGACAGCACGCAGGAGGAGGCTGTCACCGCCTGAGTGAGGGACCCCTGACGCCGGTGGGCGCGGAAACGCCGCTGCTAGGCTCGCGCGTCGTGGCTCCGCGCCAGATCACCACGACTCATGCGACCGTCACATGCGCGGTCTGCGGGCGCACATTGCTGCGGGGCGAGCGGGCCGACGTGTTCCTGCACGCCGGTGAGAGACGCCAGGTCTGCGAGCTGTGCACGCGTCGCGCTGTCGCCGACGGGTGGATTCGCGAGGGTGCCGATCTGGCGCCGGGCCGCGCGCGCGGCTGGTCGCGTGGGGCCGGGGCAGGCTTTCTCGAGCGCCTCCGCCAGCGGCGGCGCGATGAGGACGTCGAGCTGCTGGTGCCGGAGGGGGCCGAGGGACTGATCGAGGCGATCGACGAGGACCCGTACGCGCCTGAGCCGCTGGAGCCGCCGGAACCCTCGGAGGAGCACGTGCCCGAGCACTCGTTGCCGTCCGAGCCGCCCATGTACCGCGAGGACCGCTTCGTCCACGCGATCCCGACGAACGCCGACATGAAGGTCGCGCGAGCGATCGAGCTCTTCAACACCAGCCAGCACTGTCGCACGATCAGCGGGGTCTCACGGACGCTCGGCGCACCGCTGGTGAGCGTCCGCCCCTCGCTGACCGAGGGAAGCATCGTCACCGTCGTGATCGCCTGGGACCTGTCCTGGTACCGCTTCGAGATCGACCTCGCAGACGAGGCCGCGGGGGTGCGAACGACTGCTCAGGGGGCTGAACTGGCCGAGCTGGAGGAGGTCGACCGCACCCCGAATGCGGTCGTCGACGATCACGGCTTATTGCATGGCATCGTCCCTCCCGCGTAGCATCACGCCCGTGATCTACAGCGTCGTCCCCGAAGAGCTCGGCCCGGAGGTCGTCCGTCGGCTCCAGGCCCACTACGCAGACGACCCGAACGTCACGGTGATCGCCGACCGCAGGCGAGCCGGGCGGCCGTCTGGTGGACCGCCGACCGCGGACGAGTCCGAGTTCCGTGGACGTCGCCGTCGCCGGGTGACCGGAGATCACCCGCCGCTGTTCGACGGCGGTCCCGCGGCGGCGTGAAGCTGGTCGTCCACGTCGACGGCGGCTCCAGAGGAAACCCGGGCCCGGCCGCCGCGGCGGCCGTGCTCGCAACGCCCGACGGGGACGTGATCGACCGCGCGAGCGAGCTGCTCGGCGTCACCTCCAACAACGTCGCCGAGTACCGCGGCCTGCTGCTCGGCCTGCGCCGGGCCGCCGAGCTGGGCGCCGACGCGGTGGAGGTCGTCAACGACTCCGAGCTCGTCGCCAAGCAGGTCAACGGCGAGTATCGCGTCAAGCACCCGGACATGAAGCCGCTGCACGCCGAGGCGCTGATCGCTCTGCGCGCGTTTGACAGCTGGAAGGTGCGCAGCGTCCCGCGCGCGCAGAACGCGGACGCCGACGCGCTCGTGAACGAGGCGCTGGACGGCGCGTAGCCGCCGCGCCCGCTAGGTTGCCGCCGGGTGGACACCGCCGTGCGGAGGAGACGCCTGCCCGGCGGGGCGCTGCTGATCGGCGCGTTCGCGTTCTCGGTGATGGGCGATCCCGTCTCGTCGGTCGCTTATGCGATCGAGGCGGCGCTGGTCGCGCTCGACGGCGACCTCGGCCTGCTCGCGCCGACGATGGCCGTGGTGCTCGGGATCATCGTGCTGGTGGCGGTCAACTACCACCAGCTCTACGCCCGTTTCCCTGAAGGCGGGGGCGACGCCGCCGCCGCCGGCACGGTCTTCGGCGAGGGCTGGTCGTTCATGCCGCTCGGCTCGCTGATCGTCGACTACACGCTGACGATCGCGATCAGCGTGGCGGCGGGCGCATCGGCGCTGATCTCGTGGTTCCCCGAGTTGGCCGGCGCCCGCGTGCCCCTGGCGCTGGGCCTGATGGCGCTCGTCGCCGGGCTTTCCTGGTTCGGTCATCGCGGGCGCGAGGTGTTCGCTCTGATGACGATCGCCTTCGTAACCGTGGCGAGCGTCGTGATCTGGGCCGGCCTCGTCGCGCCGGTGCAGCCTTCGGCACCGATGGCGCCGGCCCTGAGCAACGACGGCTGGCCTCCGCTGACGATCCTGCTCGCGTTCCCGGTCGCGATGGCGCTCGCGACGGGGATCGAGGCGCCCTCGTCGGCGATCGCGCAGCTCGGGCAGCTCGACGACGACGGGCGGCGCCGCGCTGCACGGCTGACGCTGTGGATGATGATCACGATCGTGATCTGGCTGACCGGCGGCATGACCGCGGTCGCCGTCACGCTCGACGTCGGCCTGCCGCCTCCCGACTCGACGATGGTCGCCGAGATCGCCCGGCGCGCGGTGGGCGAGGGCTTCATGTTCGGCGCGTTCCAGGCGACCACCGCGGTCCTGCTGCTGGCTGCCGCGAGTTCCTCGTTCCAGGCCGGTCCCGGCCTGCTGAAGGCGCTGGCCCGCGCGACGCCCGGTGTCGAGGTGCTGCCGGAGCGCTTCGGCCTGGTGAACCGTTTCTTCACGCCGGTGTGGGGGATAGGCACCTTCGCCTTCGTCTCCGGGCTCGCCGTCGCCGCGGCCGGCGGGCGCGAGCAGCGACTGGTCCTCTTCTACGCCGTCGCTGTCTTCGTCGCGTTCCTCTTCGGGCTGCTTGCGATGGCGAGGATCTTCCAGCGCGAGGGGCGCCGCGGGCTGCTCGCGGTCAACGTTCTCGGGACGATCGGTGTCGCCATCACGCTGATCGTCGACCTGACCCGCGGCGACCCGATCGCGTCGCTTGCGCTGGCCGGGCTGACCGCGGGAATCCTCTACGTGATGTGGGTCCGCTCGGGCAGACCCGAGGGTGTGGCGCACTCGCATCGCGTCGCCCACGAGCACAAGCCGCGGGACTGACCCGATGGTGCGAGGATCCCGCCCATGAGCGCCATCTCCGAGCAGTTCGAGGCATACCGATCGCTGCGCGCCGAGATCGAGGCCGCTGTCCTGCCGCTCGCCCGGTCGGTCGACGGCCGCCGCTTCGACTTCCAGGCCGCCGTCGACGGTCTGGAGCTGAGCCTGGGCGGCTACGTCGTCCTGGAGGGTGAGGACGCCGATGCGCTCGGACAGGTCCGCTCGCTCCAGCTGGCCGAGGTCGACGCCGGCGACGTCGGGCTGACCCCGCCGCAGCTCGACGACGTCAGCGTGCGCGCGAAGCTCCCGATACGCATGGCCCGCGGGCAGGGGGTCCTGCTCGACGGTGCGGGCGCGCCGTTCAACGATCGCCCTGCGCGGCCGGCGACGCCCGACGAGGTGAACGCCTGGCTCGCACGCGCGTCGTCGACTCGGGCGCGCCTGGCGGTGGGGACGCTCGCGCTCGCGCGCGACGTGCCGATGAGCCTCGACGCCGGCGGTTTCGACAGGCACACGTTCATGTGCGGTCAGTCGGGCTCGGGAAAGAGCTACTCGCTCGGCCTGATGCTCGAGCAGCTGCTGCTGGAGACCGACCTCAGGATCGTCGTGCTCGATCCGAACTCGGACTGCGTGCGTCTGCCGGAGACGCGCGAGGGCGTGGTGCCCGACCTGGCGGCACGCTGGCAGGACGTGGCGACGAGGATCGCCGTCTGCTCGGCGCAGTCGCCGGGCGATCGCCGCCTGCGGCTGCGCTTCGGCAAGCTCGAGTCCGCGGCTCAGGGGGCGTTGCTGCGGCTCGATCCCATCGCCGACCGCGAGGAGTACGCCGAGCTCGCGGCGATCGTCGAGGAGCATCGGCCCGAGAGCCTGGCCGGCGTCGGCGACGAGGACCGGCCTGAGGCAAGGCGGCTGCGGCTGCGCGTGCGCAATCTGGGTGTCCAGGAATGGGGCGTCTGGGCGCGGACCGATCCGGGCAGCGTCTTCGACCTGCTCGACGACGAGGCGCTGCGGATGGTCGTCGTCGACGTGGGATCGCTGGCGACGCGCGACGAGCAGGCGCTCGTCGCCGAGAGCGTGCTCGGGCATCTCTGGGAGCGGCGCGCGCGGCGCCGGCCGGTGCTCGTCGTCATCGACGAGGCCCACAACGTGTGCCCGCGGGTCCCCGGCGACGCGCTCACGCAGCTCGCCACCGAACACGCGATCCGGATCGCCGGCGAGGGGCGCAAGTTCGGGATCTACATGCTCGTCGCCAGCCAGCGCCCCGCGAAGGTCCACGAGAACGTGCTCTCGCAGTGCGACAACCTGATCCTGATGCGGCTCAACTCGTCGGCCGACGCCGAGCTGATCAGCGAGCTCTACGGGTTCGTCCCGCCGGCTCTCGTCGGCCTGTCGACCGACTTCCGCCTCGGCGAGGCGCTCGTCGCGGGCAAGATCGCCACGCACCCCACGATCGCCCGCTTCGGGGCGCGCGTCGCGAGCGAGGGCGGGTCGGACGTCGACGCGGGCTGGGCCGCAGCGCGCTGACGTTCCATCCGCTGTGGCGCTTTCGTTCCGCTCGCGCCGGCGCGGACACCGTTGGGTTGCTCGGCCGGTGAGCTACGCGGCCGCTGCCATCGGCGTCCGGTCGGCGGCCTTGGAGAACCGCGCGACGCCGTCGTCGATCACACCCTCGCGCAGGCGCACCAGGTCGTCGCGGTAGCTCATCGTCACCGTCCACGGGCCCCTGGTCCCCTGCTGGGGGAGCTTGCCCGCCGCACGCTTGACATAGCCGGCGCCGAAGTCCAGCAGCGGCCGGCGCGGCATCCCCGGGTCGTCGTTGACGGGCACGCACGTGTCCAGGCCGCGGGCGTCCATGTGGGCGATGAGGCGGCACAGATACTCGCCGACGAGGTCGACCTTCAGCGTCCAGGACGAGTTCGTGTAGCCGATCGCGTAGGCGAAGTTCGGCACGTCGCTGAGCATCAGGCCCTTGTACACGAGCGTGTCGTGAAGGTTGACCGGCGTGCCGTCGACCGTGATGTCGAACCCGCCGAACGCCTGGAGCTCCAGGCCGGTCGCGGTGACGATGATGTCCGCCTCCAGCTCGCGTCCGGATTCCAGCAGCAGGCCGTTCTCGGTGAAGGTCGCGATCCGGTCGGTGACGACGGACGCCGTCCCGCGGGATATCGCGGCGAACAGGTCCCCGTCAGGGACCGCGCAGATCCGCTGGTCCCAAGGGTCGTACGGGGGGGTGAAGTGCGTCGCCGTGTCGTACCCATCGGGGAGCCGGCGCCGGACGGCCGCGAGCAGGATCCGCCGCACGAGGCCGGGCCGGCTGCGGCTCAGGCGGTATACGTTGCGCTGCAGCCAGATGTTCTTGCGACGCGTCAGGTCGTAGGCGGCCTGCGGGCTCAGCCGGCGCTTCAGCTGGTTGGCGACCCAGTCCTTCTCCGGCAGCGAGACGACGTACGTCGGCGTGCGCTGGAGCATGGTCACGTGCGCGGCCTTGTCGGTCATCGCCGGCACGAGCGTCACGGCCGTCGCGCCGCTGCCGATCACGACGACGCGCTTGCCCGTGTAGTCCAGGTCCTCCGGCCAGAACTGCGGGTGCACGACGCGTCCCTGGAAGCGCTCGATCCCCTTGAAGCCCGGGTCGTACCCGCGGTCGTAGCGGTAGTACCCGCCGGCGGCGAAGAGCCACGAGCACGTGAACCGCACGTGCTCGCCACCGGAGCGCTCGGCCTCGACGGTCCAGCGTGCCTGATCGCCCGACCAGGAGGCGTCGACGACCTTGTGCCCGAGCCGGATGTGCCGTTCGACGTCGTTCTCGCGCGCCGTCTCGTGGATGTAGTCGAGGATCGCGGGGCCGTCGGCGATCGACTTCTCGCCTTCCCACGGCTTGAAGGCGAACCCGTAGGTGTGAAGGTCGGAGTCCGAGCGGATGCCCGGGTACCGGAACAGGTCCCAGGTGCCGCCGATCGCTTCGCGGGCCTCGAGGATCGCGTAGCTCTTGCCGGGCAGCGCGCGGCTCAGGTGGACGGCGCAGCCGATGCCGGACATGCCGGCACCGACGATCAGCACGTCGACGTGCTCGGTCGCCTCATCGACGTGGGGCGGCGGGGTCGCAATGGCCATGGCCGGATGATCGCTGATGGCGGCGCCCCGGTGAAGGGGCGGTCCGCCCACTCATGAACTTCAACCTGTGCATTCGAAACGAGAAAGACCCGCGATCTGCGGGCCTTTCCACAAGCGGCTGATGGGATTCGAACCCACGACCTTCTGCATGGCAAGCAGACGCTCTAGCCAACTGAGCTACAGCCGCAGAGAGCGGGCAGTATAGCCCGCGGATCGGTCATGGATTGACGGTCAGCTCGCCGATCGTCTCGCCCGAGCCGTGGAACTCGATCTCGAAACGACCCTCGATCGTCGCCGGGAAACGCAGCCTCGCGCGGCGTCCGGCGGCGGCTGTCGCCTCGATGTCGTAGCCGTGCACGTGGACCTCGTCATCGACGTTCGACGTCACGTCGATGCGCACCGTTTCGCCCTTCTTGACCTTCACCTCCGCGGGCCCGCCGAGCGGCGCTCCGTTGACGGTCCGGATCACGTCGATCTGCGGGGTGTTGGTCGTCGCCGTCGTCTTGGGTGCCGTGGAGGTGGTCGTAGGCGCCGGCGCGGCGGTGGTGACCGGTGCCGGCGCGGTGGTGCTCCGGACCGCTGCCTGCTCGTCGTCGTCCGGGCGCAGCAGCACGAAACCGGCGCCCGCGACGACGAGCGCCGCGACGACGAGCAGGACGTTGCGGGCGGCCGGCGACATGGCGCTGATCCTAGGACGCAGCGCCGCGAGACTGCGCCGCCCGCCGCGGGTAGGCTGGACGACATGAGCGAGAGCGTCATCGAGTGCGAGGCCCGGATAGCGGCGCCACAGGCGAGCGTCTGGGCGCTGATCTGCGACACCCGGCGCTATGCGGAGTGGGTCGAGAACACCGACGAGGTCGTCCGGGCGAGCGCCGACCACGCGGCCGCGGGCGTCACCTACGAGGAGCGCAACACGGTCGCGGGCCCGCTCAAGGGCAGCTCGCGCTGGGTCGTCGACTCCGCGGACGCGCCGCGCCACGCGGTGCATTCCGGCGAGGGCATCGCGATCGTCAAGGGGCTGCGCCTGGAGATGACGCTCGAGCAGGACGGCGAGGGAACCCGCTATCTGCACCGGCTGATCTACACGCCGCGTCTGGGTCCGCTCGCGCCGCTCGTGAATCTCGTGCTTCGCCCGTCCGTGCAGCGTGCGACGCGACGCAGCGTCGAGAATCTCAAGGCGATCTGCGAACGCGAGTCGGCGGGGGCCGCCGAGGGGGACCGCGCTCCGGGAGCCGTCAGCGCCTGACTCCCGCTACGAAGTCGAGAGATCGACGCTCAGCACCAGGTTGAGCGCGATGCTCGCCTCCGCGCCGTCGGCCAGGCGCAGGCCGCCGACCTGTGCGGCGGCCTCGATCCGTGTGAGCCCTGCCTCGCCCACGCTGCCACCGGTGATCTGCAGCGTCTGGGAGCCGGCATCAGCCGTCTGGCAGCCGGTCATCACGCCGGGGCCGGCGGTCAGTGAGAGCCGCATCTCGACGCGATCGTCGGAGTGGAGGGTCATCTGCGATCCGCTCGGCGCGATCGGGACGGCGAGCGGGTAGTCGCTGCCGTTCGGCGCACAGAGCGGGTCCCGTTCGAGCGCCTCGACGCTGATCGAGCCGGCGGCGAGCTCGACGACCATGTCGACCCCGCTGTTGAAGCGCCGGCCGGGGATCTGCCCTGTGAGCTGACCGGTGAGTGTGCTCGTGCGGTCCGGGCGGCCAGGCACGCGAACGGTGATCGTGCTGCCCTCGAGCAACTCGACCTCGGCCGGTGTGCCCTTTGGCACCGGGTTGGCCGGATCCTCCCGGATGCGAAAGCGCCGGACCGCGTGCGTGGTCGTCCGGCGTCCCCGGCGCGAGCGAACGCGCACGGTCGCCGCCCCCGGACACCACATGCTCGTCCGGCCGAGCGTCCGGTCGTCGGGGCGCAGCCGGACGTTGACGACATCGGACCTGTTCCATGAGCGCTTGATCGTCCAGCGGCGAGCGGATGAGCAGAGGTCCGACGAGCTGCCCGCGACCCGGATCTCGACCGTGTAGGTGCGCCCGCGCCTGCGGGCGTGGTCGGCCCGCCACTTCACGAACACCGACCTCGAGCTGAGCGGCGCGCGCGGTTCGATGCGCAGCTCGACCGGCTGCTTGGCTGCGTGCGCGCTCGGCCCGGCGAAGGCCGCGGCGGCGCCGCAGGCGGCCGCGAGAGCAGCGAGCGCAACGCTGCGGGGTCGTGTCCCGGGCATCGGCAGCGGTCATACCAGAACGCCGCGCCGCTCGCTCGCAGTGGCGCTGTCGGCGATCGACCCGAGAGAGCCTGGTGCTGACGGTGGCCGCTGCGGCGGGGGGCGCCACGACACCGACCATTCGCCGGTGGTGATTGCCCTCGTGAGGCCGTGCTGACACGATCCCTGGCCGTGTCTTCGCTTTCCGGACGCCAGATCCGCGCTCTCGCGCTCCTTCTGACGCTGCATCGCCGGCGGCGTGGCGGCGCTCACGCTGACGCCGGCTGGCGCGGCGCCGCCGCCGCCGCCCGCCGACGTCCTGCCGGACCTCGTCGCAGATCCGGTGACGGACGCCGAGCTGACGACGGATTCGAGTGGCGGTACGACGCGCCTGCTGCTGCGCTTCTCGGGTTACGTCCACAACGCCGGGCAGGGCGCGGTCGAGATTCGCGGCACGCGCTCGTCGACGTCCAAGCCGATGACCGTGAGCCAGCGCATATTCGACGTGACGGGCGATTGGCGCGACGTGCCGTCACCCGGCCAGCTCTATTTCGAGGTCGGCGACGGACACCACCACTGGCATCTCGACCGCGCGGCCCGCTACTCGCTCTGGAACGCGGCGCGCAGTGCAGAGGCGGCGCCTGCGATGAAGGTCGGGTTCTGCCTGGAGGACAGCGAGCACGTCGATGCGCACGGGCCGACCGCGCAGGTCTACGGAGGCTCGCGCAACCACCTGTTCTGCGAGCAGTGGCATCCGGACGTCCTCAGCGTGTTCCAGGGGGTGTCGCCCGGGCTGGCGCGACGAATACAGCAAGGTCGTCGCGTTCCAGTGGGTCGACGCCTCGTCCGTGCAGCCGGGCAGCTACTGGCTGCGCTCAGACGTCGACCCCGACGGGGTGGTCGTGGAGAGCGCCGAGGTCAACCAGCCCGCGTGGGCGCGCGCGATGACGACGATTCCCGGCTATGTCGCGCAGCCCGTCGACAGCGGCCTGCTCCCGGCCGGGGCGGCGAGCGTCGTGACACTGGGGGCCGAGCGGTTCGGGAGTCCCGGCGACGCGGCCTATCGCGTCGAATCGGGCCCCGCCCACGGCTCCCTCGACGTCGCCCCCGGAACGTCGCGATCCTCGCCGGCCGTCGTCTACACGCCGCAGCCCGGCTTCCAGGGCGCCGACTCGTTCACATACTCGGTGCGCGACGGCACCAGCGCGTTTCCGCGGTCGCCCGCCATAGCGACGGTGACGCTGCGCGTGGCGGCCCCGCCGTCGCCGGCGGTGCAGATCTCCGGGGCGCCGGAGAGTCTGGTCGCCGGCACCAGCGCGCAGCTCCAGGCCACCGTCGCCAACGATGCTCCGGGCGTGACCTGGATCGTGGATGGGGTGCCCGGCGGGAGCCCGGCGAGCGGCACGATCCAGCCGGGCGGCCTCTACAGGGCTCCCGGCGCGCCGCCCGCCGCCGGCGCGGTCACGATCGCTGCACACAGCGCGGGCGGCGCCGCCGATGAGCGTCGCGTGCGGATCATCCCCGCGCCCAAGCCGCAGCCCGCGCCCCTGCCGGCGGCCGATCGCCTGCCGGTGAAGTCGCGCGCCCGGCTCACGCGGCCGCGGGTGCTCCGCGTCGGCAGGCGCCTGATCATGAGCACCGTCCCCAGGCGCTCCGGCGTGGTTCGGCTCCGGGCCTACTCCGGGCGACGAGCCCTGGGCTCCTGCACAACGCTGACGCCTGGACGGCGGCGGTTCACCTGCCGGCTGCGGATCAAGCGAGCCGTGAGGGTGACGGCGCGGATCGGAGTCGTCGCGAGCCTGCGCGTGAACGGCCGCGTCGTGGCGGTCAAGAAGCGCCGTCCGGCGAAGGTGCCGGCCGGGCATGGCCACTAGCTGACTCCAGCGGCGCCCGACAAGGCGACGGCGGATCCCAATCGACGGCCCGCGAGCTGTTCGGGCGGTCCCCGCGGCACGCCTGCCGGCGCTCGCCGAACGTCCGGCGGCGGTCGCTATACGGCGTCGTCCGGGACGTTCGGTGTGTGGTTGGGCGTGCGCGCTTCGCTCCTGCCAAGCCCGACAAGGCGACGACCGGAATCGAACCGGTGTACACGGCTTTGCAGGCCGCTGCGTAGCCACTCCGCCACGTCGCCAGGAACGTCCTCAGCGTAGCGCTCGTGCGGACGGCTGAAGTGGCCCCCCGTGGCTTCCGGGACCCGGCGCGTCTTGCCCGCAGGCCGGGCGCAGCGTGGGCCAGGAACCGCCCCTTCGGTCCCCGGCGGCGCCGCCGGCCGCTGCTACGATTCCGGTTCTTCCAGGGCGATTAGCTCAGCTGGGAGAGCGCCTGCTCGACAAGCAGGAGGTCACTGGTTCGAGCCCAGTATCGCCCATGAGGACACGCCCCCGGCGCAGCGCGGGCCGTCCCGTTCGGCGGCGCTTCAGGACGCGCGCCCGCCGCGGCGCCAGACGAGCAGGACCGCCGCGGCGATCGCGGCGATCAGCGCCGCCGGCTTGAGCGGGTCGCGCAGCCGCCTGAACGTCGCCTCGCCGTCGCGCAGCTCGATGAAGCCGACCGGGTCGAGGATCGAGCCGCCGCCGCCGCCCGAGCCGCCCTCACCCTCGTGCGTGCCGCCTCCGCCGCCGAAACCCCAGCGCGCGCGGGCGACCGGGATCACGGTGATTCCGCCGCGCTCCACCGGCTCGCCGAAGACTGCGGACGCCCGTGCCGTCGCGCCGACTCGCTCCGCGAGCTCCTTCAGGAGGCGGCTGCCCTCAACGGACTCCCGCGCCTGCGCCTGTGCTTCCGTCGTGCTCATGGTTCCTCCTTCTGGTGGCTTCCAGTGACGAGTGCCTGGTAATCGTCGCGTCTACCTGTAGGCCGGTTGAAGCGGCTGGATCGAGCAGGTGGCAGTCGTTCCGCACCATTGTGTCGCCGTCTCGGCGGGTAGGTCCTGGAGGACCCAGGTCACGCCGCTGTCGCGCTCGTGCGCCGCGAGCAGTCGCGGCCCCTGCGCCCGCTCGTAGCTGAGCGGCGTGGTGTAAGTGCCGCGGCGCAGCTCCGAGACCCCTGCGCTGCAGCCGCTCGTGTCGCCGAAGCAGCCTCGCGACCAGTACACGCGGCCCCGCTCGAACGCCGGCCAGCCGACGACGATCGCGGTCAGTCCCACGACGCGCCGGTCGACGAGGATCCGGCCGCCGCCGACCGTGTCGACGCGCAGCTCGAAGACGGTTCCCGTGCCCTGAGTCGAGGCATAGCGCCACTGGAATCCCAGACGCGTCCCGTAGAGCTCCAGATGCCGCGGTGCCGACTGCGTCGCCGGAGTGCCGCGCGACCCGCCGGGAAGGCGCTCCGAGGGGTCGCCGCTCTCGACATCCTTCACGTAGATGTACGGGTACTGCGGCTTGGCGTCATAGGCGCGGCCGAAGCCGAGTCGGCCCTTCCAGTACGTCGGCCAGAACTCGCTCGCGTCGCTGGCGTTGACCTTGGTGTAGCGGACCTCCTTGCCGCTCACGACGTCGAGCCTGTAGATGTCGCAGCCGCGCCCCGACTCGTAGCGCACGCCCTCGGGATCGAGCCCGGGGACGGGCGCCGGCGGCGGCTCTGTCGCACAGCGCGAGTAGACGGCGAACACGCGTCCGCCGCTCGTGGGCCCGAGATCGACGTCGAAGGGGACGCTGCGGGGCGCGACGCCCAGGCGCGTGACCGGACCGTTCGCGACGCGCTGAACGAGTTCGAAGCGGCCGCTGCCGTCCGGGCGGCTCCAGACGAGGCGGCCCTGGTAGGAGGCGATCGGCGTCACCGCGCTCACCCCTGTGACCGGCAGGGGGTCCGCCGCGGCGGCCGGCGAGGCCGAGGCGAGCAGCACAAGGAACGAGAGGGCAAGCCTGAGTCGCATCTTCTCATGATCCGCGCCCACGGCCACCGGGCGCAGCGGGGGAATCCCGCAGACCTCGGCGTAGTTGGACGCCGTGTGCGCCGGGGCCGCGTCCCACCGGTCGGCAGTGAAGCGAGGGCGAGCGCGTCAGCGCTCAGGCATCGGCCACGGCCTGCACCCGTGCACGCCACTCGTCGGCGTCGAACTCGCTCGGCTCCGTGTCGGCGAGGAACTGCTCGAGAACGGCGACGAAGCGCGCGGGTGCCTCCAGCTGCGGCAGGTGGCCGACATCTTCGAAGAGCGCCAGCCGGCTTCCGGGGATCAGCTTGTGCGCGTGCTCGCCGTGGTGTGCCGGGATTATCGGGTCGCGCGAGCCCCAGATGATCAGGACCGGCAGACCCGCAGCCAGGTAGAGGCGATCGCCTGCATGGACGCGCTGACCGCCCGTCCCGACGACGCCGCGCAGGGTCGCCAGGAAGGCCGCTCGCCGGTCGGAGTCGGCGAGCGACGCGTAGCCGCGACCGACCTCCGCCATGTCCGCGTTCGGCTTGAGGCCGACGACGCCCAGCCCCCGTGTCAGCGCCGAGCCGACCGTACGTGCAGCCCCGGCGGTCGTCGCTATGAAGCGGTCGGCGCCGGGCAGCGCCGCCGCGCGCAGGACCGGGCTGACCTCGGGCCCGAGGCCGCCGCTGGAGACGAGCACAAGGCGCTCGGTCATCTCGGGGAACTGGTAGGAGAACTGCATCGCGATCCCGCCGCCGAGCGAGTGCCCGACCAGCGTCGCGCGGTCGTGCCCGAGCGCGGCGAGCAGATCGCGCAGCCCGGCTGCGAGGGAGCCCAGCGAGTAGTCGCCGCCACCGGGCGCGGACTCCCCGTGCCCGGGCAGATCAGGCGCGATCACTGTGTGGTTGCGGGCGAGCGGCTCGAGCACCGCCTGCCAGTTGCGGAAGTTGCCGGCCATGCCGTGTATGAGCAGCA
Source organism: uncultured Actinomycetes bacterium (assembly GCA_963714935.1). GTDB lineage: Bacteria > Actinomycetota > Thermoleophilia > Solirubrobacterales > Solirubrobacteraceae > F1-60-MAGs163. Next base: position 132,687 of record CAVQQA010000001.1, on the reverse strand, counting down.
GCACGGGGCCTTCGCCGGCGTGCGCATACGTCATCGGACGGCCGTGGAGCGTCACCGTCTTCACGTCCATCGCGGGCGGCGAGGTCGCTTCGGCTGGAATGCTGTGAAGCCGTCTGGGCATGGGACCCTCCGGCGCCGAGCCGCCGCGCATGGAAACGCTGCAGAGCGCCATCGCTGTGACAACATTCTCCCCCGAAGCAGGGGTTTCGTCGTCCGGGCGATCTACGGAGCAGGCTGCGGACCTGCCGCACAGCCCTGATGCCCGTCGTCGCGTGCAGCGCTAGGTTGAGCTTCATGCCCGCGCAGCCCACAGCGCTCGCCCCTGTCGGACGGCTGCGGTCAGGCGCGCGCGCCACATGACGCCGGTCAGCTTCTGCGACGAGCTCGACTTCGCCTTCGGCTGGATCCATCCCGCCCCGAGCTGGATGCTGCGCGCGGGTCACGCCGTGCTCAGCGGCGGCGGCGTCTGGGTCGTCGACCCGCCTGACGGCGACGGCGTCGAGGAACGGATCCGCGCCCTCGGCGAGCCGGCCGGCGTCGTACAGCTGCTCGACCGCCATCCGCGTGACTGCGAGGCGCTGGCGGGCCGGCTCGGCGTCGACCTGCACGTCCTCCCGTTCGACGGGGTCGACGGGGCGCCGTTCGAGGTCGTGCCGGTCCTGCGGCTCCCGACCTGGAAGGAGGCGGCGCTCTGGTTCCCGCAGGAGCGCACGCTCGTCGTCGCCGACGCGCTGGCCAACGCGCCCGGCTACAAGGCGCCGTCCGAGACGGTCGGCGTCCACCCGTGGCTGCGGCTGCGACCGCCGGGCGTGCTGAGGACCTTCGATCCCCTGCACCTGCTGCTCGGCCACGGCGAGGGACTGCACGGCGACGGGACCGCCGCCGCCATCGAGCAGGCGATGAGGCGTCCCTGGCTCAGGATGCCCGAGTGGACCGGGTCCCAGATCAGGCGCCTGTCCGGGCGCTGAGCCGGCAGGGCGGCACGCCCCGGTAAGCGGCTCCGCCACTGGTGTCGGAGCGCCGATAGAGTCGGCATGCCGGCGGGCGTCTCAGCTCGCAGATCGATCACCGGGAGACAGAGATGGACGCGCAGACCTACCGCGAGACGAGCCTCCTCAGCTGGGAGGACATGGCCCCGGGCTGGGAGGATCGCCGCGAGTGGCTCCTCGAGACCACGGGAGCGATGAACGAGTGGCTGGTGGCGCAGGTCGACCCGCAGCCTGGTCAGACGGTCCTCGACATCGCGGCGGGCACGGGCGATCTCGGTTTCCTGGCGGCTGAGCGCGTCGGCGATCAGGGCAAGGTGCTCTGCACCGACTTCGCTCCCGGGATGATCGGCGCGGCGCGCCGCAACGGGGAACGGCGCGGACTGTCGAACGTCGAGTACCACGTGCTCGACGCAGAGCGGATGGACCTCGCGGACGACAGCGTCGATGCGGTGCTCTGTCGCTGGGGCTACATGCTGATGGCCGACCCGGCCGCCGCGCTGCGCGAGACGCGACGCGTGCTGCGTGAGGACGGCGGACTCGCGTTCGCCGTCTGGCAGACGCCGGACCGCAACCTCTGGGCCGCGATCCCGGCGATGACCCTCGTCCAGCGCGGGCACATGCCGCCGCCCGAGCCGGGAGCGCCGGGGATCTTCGCCATGGGCGACGCGGACCGCATCACCGAGCTCGTCACCGCCGCGGGCTTCACGGGGCCGCGGATAGAGGAACTGACGTTTGAGTGGCGCTACCGCGCCGACGACGTGTGGGACACGCTCACGCGCCTCGCCGGGCCGCTGGCGTCCGTGATCAAGCAGCTTCCGGACGACGAGCGACAGGCCACGAGGCTGGCGATCGAGGAGGCCATGGAGCAGTTCCGTCAGGGTGACGAGCTCGCGGTCCCCGCGGCCTGCTGGGGCGTCGTCGCCTGAACCGGCGCCGCCGAGCTTCCGCCCCGGGCGACGGCCTCCGCTCGGTGATCAGGAAGTGGCCGCGCGCTCGGCCGGTTCCTGCTCGGCCGGTGCGGTCGGGGCGACATCGCCCGTCGCCAGCGCGGCCTGCGGCCCGAGGAACTCCAGCAGCGCGCCGTTGAACGTCGCGGGGCGCTCGAACATCGGCACATGGCCGGTGTCCGCGAGGATCAGCGTCGTCGCCTGCGGGATGCGGCGCTCGAACTCATACGCGTCGCCGAGCGGTACGAGCACGTCGTCGGTGCCCTGGACGATCAGCGTCGGGCAGGCGATCTCGCCGAGCCGATCGACGAACCGGTAGCTGAGGATCGCCTCGAGCGCAGGGTCGAAGCCGGGCGAGCCCAGCGACTGCAGCTGCTCGACGAGCAGCTCGCGTGAGAGCAGGGTCGGGTGGCGCGCGACTGCGCCGAGACCGAAGTGCACGAAGCCCGGCCTGCGCATCAGGTGCATCATCTTGTCCAGGCTCGGCGCCGCGCTACCGCCGCCGCCGATCACGCCCGTCACCAGAAGCCTGCCGATCCGCTCGCTGATCGCGTTGCGGCCGAGCGCGGTCGAGATTCCGGCGGCATCGACCAGCACCAGGCGCTCGACGCGGTCGGGGTGGCGAAGCGCCATCTCCGCGGCTGTGAACCCGCCCATCGAGTTGCCGACCACGGCGACCCGGTCGAGCCCGAGAACGTCGCACAGCCCGTCGGCCGCCCGCGCGAACCCGGTGATGGAGATCGGCTCGGCAGGCATCTGCGAGCGACCGAAGCCCGGCAGGTCCAGCGCGATCGCGCGGTAGCCGGCGGCGGCGGTCGCCGGGATGTTCTCGAGCCAGTTCTGCCAGCTTCCGCCGAGGCCGTGGACGAACAGGACCGCACGTTCGCCGCTGCCCAGCTCGACGTAGTTGACCGCGCGGCCACCGACCGTCGCCGTATGCGTCGCGGCCGGCCAGTCGACGTCACGCCAGCGTGGCTCGGCGGGGACTCCGTAGTCGCCATCGGCGCGGCGCGCGGCGCGGCGACGGGTCGGCCGTGCGGGCGAGGGCCAGACAGTGCGCATCGGTCCGCGCCGGTACTCGCGCGTGGTCGTCTTGGGCGGCATGACGCTGGACGGTAGCGAAGGGCGCGCGCCGCGTCACGTCGTGCGGCCTGACGACCGCCGCCGACGCCATGGCGCCGGTCGCCCGCCGCATCCGGCATGCTGGTCTCAGTGGACCAAGACGTCGTGATCCTGGCGGCCGGGGCACTGCTTGCCGCGGGGTTGGGCGCATCGCTGCTCGCTGGGCGCCTTCGCGTCCCAGCGCTCGTCCTGTTCCTGCTGATCGGAATGCTGCTCGGCCGTGACGGGCTCGGGCTGATCGATTTCGCCGACTTCGAGCTGGCGCGCTTTCTCGGGACGAGCGCGCTCGCGCTGATCCTCTTCGAGGGCGGACTGGCGGCCGGCTGGCGGATCGTTCGGCCCGTCCTCGCTCCGGCGCTCTCGCTCGCGATCCTCGGCACGCTCGTGACGGCGATGCTGACCGGTCTCGCGGCGGCCTGGCTGCTGGACCTGTCGACGCTCGAGGGCCTTCTGCTGGGCGCGATCCTGTCGGCCACCGACGGCGCGGCGATCTTCGCGGTGCTGCGGGGGTCGACGCTGCGCCGTCGCCTGGCTCACGTGCTCGAGGGCGAGGCGGGATTCAACGATCCGATCGCCGTGCTGCTTGTCGTCGGCTTCATCGAGTGGATCCAGCAGCCGTCCTACGGGATCGCCGACATGTCGCTGCTGTTCGTGGAGGAACTGGGGATCGGGCTGATCGTGGGCATCGTCGCCGGGCGCCTCGCGGTCGGCGCGCTGCGCCGCGTCCAGCTCGCGAGCACCGGGCTGTATCCGGTCCTGACGCTCGCCGTCGCGGCGCTCGCCTTCGGCGGGGCGGCGGTGCTGCACGGCTCCGGCTTCCTCGCCGTCTACGTGGCCGGCCTCGCGCTCGGCGACGCGCAGGTCCCGGCCAAGCGCACGATCGTCGCCTTCCACGAGGGCCTGGCCTGGGTCTCTCAGGTCGGGATGTTCCTGATGCTCGGTCTGCTGGTCTTCCCGTCGCGCCTGGACTCGGTCGCGCTCGAGGGGCTCGTGCTCGCGCTCGTGCTCGTGCTCGTCGCCCGGCCGGTGGCCACCGTCGTCGCGCTGGCTCCGTTCGGCTTCAAGGCGCGCGAGGAGGCGGCGCTCGCCTGGGCCGGGTTGCGTGGAGCGATCCCCGTGGTGCTAGCCACCTTCCCGATCCTCGAAGGAGTGGCCGGCTCGCTCGAGGTCTTCGACATCGTCTTCTTCGTCGTGCTCGTGTCGACGGTTCTCCAGGGCGCGACCTTCGAGCCCTTTGCCCGTCTACTCGGTGTGACGAGCAACGAGCCGGCGCTGCCGCGCCCGCTGGCCGAGAGCGGCACGATCCGCGGGCTCGGGGCGCAGGTCCTCGAGTACGCGGTCGGCCCGTCGGATGCGATCGTCGGCGCACGGGTCCAGGAGCTCGGGCTGCCCGCCGACGCGGTCGTCAGCGTGATAGTGCGCCGCGGTGAGGCGGTGCTGCCGCGCGCCGCGACGGCCCTGGAGGCGGGCGACGAGCTGCACGTGCTCGTTCGCGACTCGGTCGCCGGCGGTCTGCCCGACCTCGTCGACCGCTGGCGCGACGGTCCGATCGAGCGCGCGCGCCGGCGCGGCCCGTTCGTGCGTCCCGGTGGATCGATCTTCTCCAGCCGCCCGTGGTCGCCCGCCGACGGCGATCTCAACCACCCGCACAGAGTGGGCGGCGTCGACGTCGTCGAGGTCCTGCTCGTGCGCTACGACGCGCCTGGCTCGCTGGTCGCCCTCAGCGACGGGCGCTTCGCGATGTGCGGGCCGACGCTCGCGATCGGCTCGCGCGAGCAGGTGACCGCATGGGCGAGGCGGCGGCTGCGCCGCGCCGGTGAGGGCGACGAGCGCGAATGGCTTCGCGAGGCGCTCGGGGCCCTCGCGGTGTAGGAGTCAGAGCGCGGCGAGCAGCCGATCGAGGTCGCCTGTGTCGTTCCAGGCGCCGACGGCGGCGCGCAGCAGGCCGGTTCCCGGGATCTCGCGGACGATGACTCCCGCCTCCGCGAGGCGCGCGCTCTCGGCCTGCGGGTCCGCCGACTCCCAGCTCACGAGCGTCGTCGCGCCGCGCTCGGCGACCGCGCGGCCGCGCTCGCCGAGCGCGGCCGCCAGTCGGCCGGCCAGATCGGCGGCGCGCGCCTGAACCTGCGGCCAGCCGAAGGCGGCCAGGACGTCGTGCGCGGCGACGGCGGCCGCGACCGCCTCGAGCCCGATCGCCGCTGCGTCATGCCTGCGGGCGTCAGGCCACGGCACGGCGCTCAGACCGGCGCCGGGCCGCTCGAGGTTGACGTAGGCGGCACCGAGCGGCGCCAGCCGCTCGCGCCGGCCGGGGGAGACCCAGAGCGCGCCGGTCCCGATCGGCCCGCAGAGCCATTTCTGGCCTGAGCTCGCATAGAAGTCGCAACCGAGTGCATCCAGGTCGATCGGCACGGCGCCCAGGCCCTGTGCGCCGTCGAGCAGCAGTGGGACCTCGCAACCTGCAAGCTGTTCGGGCATGAGCGCGCCGGTGACCCAGCTGACGTGGGAGCACGCGACGAGCCTGGTCTTCGCGTCGACCGCCTCCGCGAGCCGGGCCAGCGGCGCGGTCCGCACGACGATCCCGCGCCGCTCGCGCAGGGTCAGCAGGGGCCCGAGCAGGCCGGGATGCTCGTCCGGCGCCGTGAGGACCTCGTCGCCGGGGCCCAGCTCGAGGCCCTCGACGACGCGGACGATGCCCTCGCTCGTGGACGTCGTCAGCGCGACGTCATCCGCGGCCGCGCCGAGCAGGGAGGCATAGGCCGCGCGCAGCTTCGCGCGGGCCGGCGGGAGCTGCTCGTAGTAGGAGCCCGAGCGTCCGTTGACGGCGCCGTCCTCCCACGCGGCGACGCCCGCCTCGAGCGCAGCCCGCGGCACGGGGCCGGCGGTGCCGGCGTTCAGGTAGGCGAGCCGGTCGAGGACGGGGAACTGCGAGCGCAGCGCGGCGGCGTCCACTCGAATGAGCGTAACGCCGCCGCGCGCGCTGTGGTCAGCGGCCGCAGACCGGCCACGGCGCGGCGCCGCGGCGCGCGTACAGGATCGCCGCGCGGCGGTACTGCTCGCGTGCGGTGTGCTGCGGCGGGGTCGCCCTTGCCGCCGACCGACCGCCCACGTGCCGTAGTCGAACTGGAACAGGCCGCGGTAGCTGCCGCTCGCGCTGACTGCGCGCGGGTTCCCGCCCGACTCGCAGCGGGCGATCGCGTGCAGCGCCGCCGGGATCCGCACGTTCGGGGCACCGCCCGTGCGGCGCAGCCGGCGAACGCTTCGGCCCAGGCGACGCCCGTGCTTCGCTCAGGCGCGGCGTCGACCAGCGTGAGACGACGCGCAGGTAGCGCTTGCCGCGGTGGCGCCTGCCGGCGAGGCGTGCGCGCGTGCGCGCAAGACGCGTCACGCGCGTCAGTGCGGTGCGCGCGTCTGGCCTTCGCCTTGCGGGCGGCCGTGGCCTTGCGGGCGGCCGTGGCCTTGCTCACGGGCGCCGGGACCTGGACTGCGGTGGTGGTCGGAGGTACAGGAGCGGCCGTTCCGCCTGCGCTGGCGACGACGGTGGCCGGGAGTGTCAGTGCGGCAAGTGCTGCGCCGCTGATCATGATGTTTCGGATTGGCACGATTCGGGTCCTTCCTGTCGCGCACGGCAGCGCACGCATTCGCGCACGCTGCGAATGCACGTCGTTTCAGGTGGCTCGACCGCGGATCGGGTCATCTCCCGACCAGTCGGCGGGAGTCGTCCGCGGCCCACGCACGCCGAAGCGCACGCCAGAGCCGGTGCTGAGGGAGGAAACCCGTCGGATGCAGGACGTTTCACGAATGTGACGCACGTCACACAGCGTTCAACCGCTCGACGCGGCGTTTCCGCGCCCCGCAGCGCGCTCGCGTAGCATCGCCTCCCGTGAAGGTCACCCTCCCCGACGGCACGCCGCTCGAGCTTCCCGACGGCGCGACCGGCGCCGACGCCGCGCTCGCGATCGGGCCCGGCCTGGCGCGGGCTGCGCTCGCGGTCAAGGTCAGGCCGGCGAGGTGCGCGACCTCGCGCGGCCGCTGACCGACGGCGCAGCCGCTCGAGATCGTCACCGCCAAGAGCGGGCGCGACGCGCTCGATCTGATCCGCCACGACGCCGCGCACGTGCTCGCCGACCGCGGTGATGGAGCTGTACCCGGGCGTGAAGATCTCGATCGGCCCGCCGATCGACGGACGGCTTCTACTACGACTTCGACTTCCCCGACGGCGTGACGCTCACCGAGGCCGACTTCCCGGCGATCGAGGCGCGGATGCGCGAGCACATCGCCGCGGCGGAGGCGCTTCGAGCGCAGCGAGGTGACGCGTCGCGCGAGGCGCTCGAGCGCTTCCGCGCCGAGGACCAGGACTACAAGGTCGAGCTGATCGAGGACCTCGTCGCCGAGCAGGGCGTCGACGGCGTCTCGCTCTACCGCAACGGCCCGTTCACCGACCTCTGCCGCGGGCCGCACGCCCCGGCGACCGGACCGCATCGGCGCGTTCAAGCTCCAGTCGGTCGCCGGCGCCTACTGGCGCGGCGACGCCGACCGGCCGATGCTCACGCGCATCTACGGCACCGCGTTCTTCACGCAAGAAGGAGCTCGCGGCCGAGCTCGAGCGCCTCGAGCAGGCGCGGGCGCGCGACCACCGCAAGCTCGGGCCGCGAGCTCGAGCTGTTCCAGTTCTCGGAGGTCTCGCCGGGCTCGGCGTTCTGGCTGCCGAAGGGCACGCGATCTGGAACGAGCTCGTCGGCGCTGTCGCGCGAGATGGGCGCCGAGCGCGGCTTCACCGAGGTCAAGACCCCGCTGCTCTACGACAGCGAGCTGTGGAAGACCTCGGGGCACTGGGGCAAGTACCGCGAGAACATGTTCGTCACGGAGACCGAGGGCCGGCGAGTTCGGCCTCAAGCCGATGAACTGCCCCGGTCACGCGCACCTCTTCGGCAGCCAGCACTGGAGCTACCGCGACCTGCCGGTGCGCTACGCCGAGCCGGGCCTGCTGCACCGCAACGAGCTGAGCGGCACGCTCCACGGCCTGCTGCGCGTGCGCCACTTCACCCAGGACGACGCCCACATCTTCTGCACCGAGGAGCAGATCGAGGACGAGGTCAGCCGCTGCCTGGAGTTCGCGTTCGCGACCTTCGAGCTCTTCGGCTTCGAGGTGCGAGCTCGAGCTCTCGACGCGGCCCGAGCAGCGGATCGGCACCGACGAGATGTGGGACCGCGCCGAGGCGGCGCTCGCAGCGCGTGCTGGAGGACGACGGCCTCGAGCTACGAGCTCAACGCGGGCGACGGCGCGTTCTACGGGCCGAAGATCGACCTCCACATGACCGACTCGCTCGGCCGCTCCTGGCAGCTGGGCACCGTCCAGCTCGACTACTCGATGCCCGAGCGCTTCGACCTCGACCTACATCGGGCGCCGACAACGCCGAGCACCGCCCGGTGATGATCCACCGCGCGCTGCATGGGCTCGTTCGAGCGCTTCATCGGGATCCTGATCGAGCACTACGCGGGCGAGTTCCCGGTCTGGCTGGCGCCGGTCCAGGCGATCGTGCTGCCGATCTCCGACCGCCACGTCGACGCCGCCCGCGACGTCGCGGCGGAGCTGCGGCGCGCGCCGGCTTCCGCGTCGAGGTCGACGAGCGCGCCGGAGTCGATCGGCCGCAGGATCCGCGACGCCGAGCTGCGCAAGATCCCGTACATGCTCGTCATCGGCGACCGCGAGGCCGCAGGAGGGCACGGTCGCCGTGCGCCGTCACCGCGAGGGCGACATCGGGACGCTGCGAGCTCGATCGCTTCGCCGCGCACCTCGACGGTGAGGTCACGGCTCGACGTGACGCCGAGCTGGTCCGTGAGCGACCGGCGCGCTCGTCGATGGTCGAGCTGAGGGCGTGGTCGGCTGAGCGCCTGCCGGCCCTGGTTATACTGGCCCCGTTGACCGTGACTCCGCCCACCGGCGCGTCTTGACGCCGCGCCGCATCACAGCTAGTGCCGGTCCCCCGCAGATTCGACCGGCGCCCGCCCGAGCGGGACACGACCCGCATCAACGAGCGCATTCGCGTTCCCGAGGTCCGCGTCATCGGCGACGACGGCCAGCAGGTCGGCGATCATGAAGACCGACGACGCGCTGCGCCTACGCGCAGGAGCGCGACCTCGACCTCGTCGAGGTCGCGCCCGAGGCGCAAGCCGCCCGTCTGCCGCGTGCTCGACTACTCGAAGTACAAGTACGAGCAGGCCCAGAAGCTCAAGGCCGCGCGCAAGCACCAGAAGCAGATCACGATCCGCGAGATCAAGTTCCGGCCGAAGATCGCCGAGCACGACTACGAGACCAAGAAGGGCCACGTCGAGCGCTTCCTTCAGCACAAGGACAAGGTCAAGATCACGATCATGTTCCGCGGGCGCGAGGTGACGCATCCCGAGCGCGGCAAGATGATCCTCGACCGGCTCGCCGAGGAGCTGGCAGGAGCTGGCGAGCATCGAGCAGCGGCCGAACCTCGACGGGCCGCAACATGACGATGGTGCTCGGCCCGTCGAAGGCCGTGCTCGCAGGCGAGTTCGACAAGCCCGACGGCGACGCTGCGAAGGCCGACGCCAACGCTGCGCCCGACGCCGACGCTGCGCCCGAGGCCGACGCTGCGCCCGAGGCCGACGCTGCGAAGGCCGAGGCCGACGCTGCGCCCGAGGCCGCTGAGCCCGACGCGGACGCCGTCGAGCAGGCGCCCGCGACGTCCTCCTAGCTCCCGAAGACCTCCGCGAAGCCCGCGCGCCAGTCCGGGCGGCCGGGCTCCCAGCCCAGCTCACGTCGTGCCTTCGCACTCGAGGCGCCGCGCAGGCTGACGGCGCCCAGAGCGACGGGCCCGGCAGCGAGCCGCCCGAGCCAGAGCGGTACGCGCAGCGGCTTCGGCGCTCCGATGATCCGCGCCAGCTCCCGCACCCACTCGCGCTGCCGCGCCGGCTCCGAGTCGGTCACGTTGTAGACCCCGGGGGCACCGCGGTCGAGCGCGAGCACGGTCGCGGCGGCGGCATCCTCGACGTGGATGAACGAGAAGCGCCCCTCGCCGTTTCCGACCACCGGCATCCGGCGCCGGCGGACGTCCTCGGCCATCGAACCGGTCGGGCGAGTATGCGCCGGCTCCGTAGAAGAAGCCGTAGCGCAGCACCAGCCCCTCGACCCCGGGGGTTCCCAGCGTCGCGTTCTCGAGCGTCGTCATCGCCGCGACGGCCTCGCGCGTCGACTTCGGCGGGTCACGGTGCAGCGGCGCCTGCTCGTCCTGGATCCAGGGGCCGGACGGATCGAGCATGAAACAGACGCTCTGCGCGATCACGCGGCGTGCCCCGGCGTCCGCCGCAGCCTGCGCCAGCACGGGCCCGGCCTCGCGCCGCAGGCGGTTGGTCGGCGCGAGCGCGGTCGCGTATTTTCGCGGATCGATTCTCGCGGGCAGCGCCGTGAGCTGGTTGACCACCACCTCTGGGCGCGCCGCGACCACGGCTGCGTGCAGCGCCTGCGAGTCGAGTGCATCGGCGACGACGGTCTCGACCCCGCGCGCCGCCAGGGCCGACGCGCGTTCGGCCGAGCGCGCCAGCGCCACGACATCGTGGCCGGCGGATCGGAGCTGCTCGACCAGGGGGAGGCCGATCACGCCGCCTGCGCCCGCGACGAAGACCCTCATCGGACTGCTCCGGCCGCGGCCTGCGCCCGCGCGGCCACCAGCAGCCAGCAGGTCACGCCGAGCGTGGCGGCCAGCGCGACGGCGTCGAAGACGCCGACCCAGCCGGGCTCGGCGTCGCCGATGTCGACGAAGTGGTTGACGAGGTGCAGCGCGCCCTGGGCGATCCCGAATGCCAGAACGGGAACGCGCCAGGCCGCGTTGCCGACGGCCACGACGAGCGCCGCCCCGTACGCGAGCGTCCAGGTCGAGAGGTCACGCACGTAGTGGTCGTTGACCGCGCCGAACGGGCCGATCGTGTCGACGAAGCCCGCGGGGTCGACGACCATGAAGACGCCGGTGGAGAGGGATAGCGCGGCCAGAACGCCGAGGCCGATGCGGATCGCGCGCTCACGCGTGCCGCCCTGCGCGTCGGCGGCGGAGAGGCTGGTGTCGGTCATACCTGAACGGTACGCTCCCAAGTGGACGCACGTACAGGACCACTTTGACACCACGCGACGAGACCACTTCCGGTCCTGACCTGCTGCTCGAGCTGGCCCGCGAGCGCGGTGGCCTGGAGGCGCAGGTCGAGCTCGGCCTGCGCAACGCGATCCGCGACGGGCGGCTTGCCGCGGGCACCGCGCTGCCCTCGACCCGCGCGCTGGCGCGCGACCTGGGCGTCTCACGGCGCGTCGCCGTCGGCGCCTACGAGCAGCTGATCGCCGAAGGCTGGCTCGTCGCCCGCCGTGGATCAGGGACCTTCGTCGGCAGGCCGGCGCCGGCCGGCGAGCAACCGCACGCGGCGACCGGTGACGCGGCCCCGTCCGGGCCCACCACGGCCACACCCGCAGCGGGCGCCCAGGCGCGCGGGCAGCGGCTCGCCTACGACTTCTTCGCCGGCTCGCCGGATCTCGCCTCGTTCCCGCGCGCTGCCTGGCTGCGGGCGCTGCGCGAGGCGCTGCGCGACGCCCCCGACGTCGCACTGCACTACCCCGACCCGGCAGGCACGCCTGCGCTGCGGACCGCGCTGGCACGGCGGCTGGGCCGCGCGCGCGGGGTCCTCGCCAGCGCGCAGAGGATCGTCGTGACGACCGGCGCGCGGCAGGGGCTGGCGCTGCTCGCACGTGCGCTCGTCGCCCGCGGCGCCCAGCGGGTCGCGGTCGAATGGCCGACGCTGCCGCTGCACGTCGAGGTGCTCGAGACCGGCGGACTGGCGGTCGCCCGCATCCCCGTTCGCGCAGACGGGATCGACGTCGAGCGCGTCGCCGCCAGCGATGCCGACGCCGTGCTCGTGACGCCCGCGCACCAGATGCCGCTGGGCGTCGCGCTGGCGCCGGATCGCCGTGCAGCCCTGCTCGAATGGGCGGCGGCCGGTGACCGGCTCGTCATCGAGGACGATTACGACGCCGAATTCCGCTTCGACCGTCGCCCGCTCGGCGCGCTCCAGGCGCTCGACCCCGGCGGCGTCGCCTACCTCGGCTCGGCGAGCAAGACGCTCGCTCCGGGGGTCCGGCTGGGCTGGCTCGCGCTGCCGGAGGAGCTGACCGGCGACGTCGTCCGCGAGAAGGAGCTCGACGACGGGGGCACGCCCGTGCTCGACCAGCTCGCGCTCGCCCGGCTGATCGAGAGCGGCGCATTCGACCGCCACCTGCGGTCGTCCCGCCGGCTGTACGCGGCGCGCAGGCAAGCGCTCGCCGTCGCGCTGGAGAGCGAGATCCCCGGCGTCCACCTCTCCGGCATGTCCGCGGGTCTGCACGCGATCGCGCGCCTGCCGCTGCGCGTGCGCGCGGACGCGCTCGACGCCGCTGCGCGGGCGCGTGGTGTCGGCGTCTATCCGCTCCCGCAGCCCGACGGATGGACCGACGCGCTGGTGCTCGGGTACGCGAGCCTGAGCGAGCCGGCGATCGCCGAAGGCGTCAGACGGCTGGCCGCTGCTCTCGCGGAGGCACGCGAGCTCGGCTGATCGCGACTTTGCTTTACTGCACGGTTCGCATATGCCGAAGATGAAGACCCATTCCGGCGCCAAGAAGCGCTTCAAGGTGACCGCCAACGGCAAGGTCCGTGGCCGGCACGCCTTCTCGAGCCACATCCTCGAGAAGAAGTCGCCCAAGCGCAAGCGCCAGTTCGCGCGCCCCGCCGTGATCTCCGATCATGACGTTCCGCGCGTCAAGAAGCTCCTGGGAGTGGGCAAGAAGTGAGCCGCGTCAAGCGCTCGGTCCACGCGAAGAAGAAGCGCCGGGCGACGCTCGAGCGCACGAAGGGCTTCCGCGGCGACGCGAACTCGCACTACAAGGCGCGCCAAGGAGGCACTGCTCAAGGCGGACTCCTACGCCTACCGCGATCGCCGCAACCGCAAGCGCGACTTCCGCCGCCTGTGGATCACGCGCATCAACGCCGCTGCGCGGCTCAACGACATGTCGTACGGCACGTTCATGCACGGCCTCAAGCTGGCCGGCATCGAGCTGGACCGCAAGGTGCTCGCCGACATCGCCGTGCGCGACCCGGAGACCTTCCGCCGATTCGCCGACGCCGCCCGTGAGGCGTCGGCCGCTGCCGCCTAGCTGCAGAGCCGATACCACCGCTTCACAGGGCGTCGCTCCATCAGGAGGGCGCCCTTCGTCGTTTCAGGACCAGGATGATCATCACAAGCCCGCACAACGAGAAGCTCAAGGAGATCCGCCGCCTGGCGCGCCGGCGCGGGCGTGCTGACGCGGGCCGGTTCGTGGCCGAGGGCGAGGATCTGCTGGCAGCCGCGGACGCGGCCGGCTGGCCCGCGATCGAGCGCTTCGTCGCCGCCGGCAGCGGCCTGACGGGCACGGAGGTCGAGCCGGAGATCCTCGCGCGGGTCTCCGGGCTGGGGTCCGGCACGCGCGCACTCGCGCTGTTCGAGGAGCGCTGGAGCGAGCCGCTCGGGCCGCTTTGCGTGTGCCTGCTGGGGCGTGGCCGACCCGGGCAACGTCGGCGCCGTGCTTCGCTCGGCGCGCGGCGTTCGGCGCGGCGAGCGTCGCGCTCGGCCCGGGCTGCGCCGACCCGTTCGGCCCGAAGGCCGTGCGCGCGAGCATGGGCGCGGTGTTCGAGATGCCGCTCGCCCGCGTGGCAGGGTCTCGCGGCGCTGCCGGGGCGCACGCTGGCGCTCGTCGCGCGCGGCGGCGAGCCGCTGCGCGGCCCCGCCGAAGGGCGAGCTGACGCTGCTCGTCGGTGCCGAGCGCGCGGGCCTGCCCGAGCAGGTCCTCAGTGCCGCCTGCCGACGTGGCGCACATCCCGATCGCGAGCGAGTCGCTGAACGCCGCGATGGCCGCCACCGTCGCGCTCTACGAGATGACGCGCCAGACCGCAGGCGCTGCGTCCCGGGAGGACGAATCGGATGGCTGATCGCAGACTCCGCACCCTCAGCCGACCATCTAGGGTCCGGCCGCATGATCGAGCGCATCGACCAGATCCGCAGCGAGGCGCAGGCCGCGATCAGCGCCGCGCAGCGACACGGCCGCGCTCGAGGAGCTGCGCGTGCGCTTCCTGGGACGCAAGGCCGAGCTGCCGAACCTGCTGCGCGGCGTCGCGCAGCTCCCGCCGGAGCGAGCGCGGCGCGGTCGGCAAGGCCGCCAACCAGGCGCGCCAGGCGCTCGAGCAGCTGATCGCAGCGCGCGGAGCCGAGCTCGAGCTCGGCGAGCTCGGCGAGCGGCTCGCGCAGGACCGCGTCGACGTGACGCTGCCCGGGCACGCCGCCTGCGCCGGTCGGGCGCCTGCACCTGCTGACCGCGACGCGGCGCGAGATCGAGGACGTCTTCTGCGGTCTGGGCTTCACGGTCCGCGAGGGTCCGGAGGTCGAGACTCGTCTACTACAACTTCGACGCGCTCAACCACGACCCCGCGCACCCCGCGCGAGCACGGACCGACACGTTCTACGTCCGCTCGGCCGACGGTACCGCGCCACGGCCCGGACGAGGTCGTGCTGCGCACGCACACCTCGCCGATGCAGATCCGCGTGATGGAGGCCGAGCCGCCGCCGCTCTACGATCATCGTCCCGGGCCGCGTCTACCGGCCGCGACAGCGACGCGACGCACACGCCGCAGTTCCACCAGATCGAGGGCCTCGCCGTCGACGAGGACATCACGCTCGCCGACCTCAAGGGCACGCTGCTGGCGTTCGCGCGGGCGATCTTCGGCGACGAGCGCGACGTCCGGCTGCGCCCGCACTTCTTCCCGTTCACCGAGCCGAGCGTCGAGGTCGACGTGTCGTGCTTCCAGTGCACGGGCGGCGGCTGCGCTCGACGACGGCGCGCGCTGCAACCTCTGCAAGGGCACCGGCTGGCTCGAGATCCTCGGCGTCGGGGATGGTCGATCCGAACGTCTTCGGCCACGTGCGCGAGCACGGCTACGACCCCGAGCGGATCCAGGGCTTCGCCTTCGGCATGGGTATCGAGCGGATCGCGATGCTCAAGCACGGCGTGCCCGACCTGCGCCTGTTCTACGACAACGACGTCCGCTTCCTGCGGCAGTTCGGATGACCTGAGCCGATGCGACTTCCGCTGTCCTGGCTTCACGAGTACGTCCGGCCCGAGCTGCGGCGTCCGCGAGCTCGCAACGCGCCTGGCGATGACCGGCACCGAGGTCGACCGCATCCACGAGCACGGCGTCGGCTCGGGCGGGGACAACTTCGTCGTCGGCCACGTGCTCAGCGCCGAGCAGCATCCCGACGCCGACCGCCTGCGCGTCTGCACGCGTCGACGTCGGCGCCGGCGAGCCGCAGCAGATCGTCTGCGGCGCGCCGAACGTGGCCGCCGGTCAGACGGTCGGCGGTCGCGCGGCCCGGCGCGGTGATGCCCGACGGCACGACGCTCGGCACCGCGAAGCTGCGCGGCGATCGTCTCCAACGGGATGATCCTCGCCGAGGACGAGCTCGCGATCGGCACCGATCACGGCGGCATCATGGTGCTCGAAGCCGACGCTGGCTCCGGGCACTCCGCTCGCCGACGTGATCACGATCGCCGACTCGGTGCTGGAGCTCGAGATCACGCCCAACCGGCCGGACTGCCTCGGCGTCTACGGCGTCGCGCGCGAGGTCCACGCGGCGACCGGCGCGCCGCTCGCCGCTCCGCCCTGGGCCGACGACCCCGGGACGAGCGACGCCCCGCCGCAGGCCGCGATCGAGATCGTGGTCGAGGCGCCCGACCTCTGCCCGCGCTTCACCGCGCGCGTCTTCGAGAACGTGAGCGATCGGGCCGTCGCCGCCGTGGCTCAAGGCGCGCCTGCTCCGCTGCCGGCCAGCGGCCGATCAGCAACGTCGTCGACATCACCAACTACGTGATGCTGCTCACCGGTCACCCGCTGCACGCCTTCGACCTGGACCGCGTCGCCGGCGGCCGGCTCGTCGTGCGGCGCGGCGCGCGACGGCGAGAAGATGACGACGCTCGACGGGCAGGAGCGCACGCTGGACGACGACGTATGTGTGATCGCCGACGACGACGGTGCCGACCTCGATCGCCGGCGTGATGGGCGGCCTGCGCTCTGAGGTCGAGGACGGCACGACCCGCGTGCTGCTCGAGGCTGCGACCTGGAACGGGCCGAACATCAACCGCACGTCGTCGCGGATCGGGCCTCCGCAGCGAGGCCTCGGCGCGCTTCGAGAAGGGACTGCCGCCCGAGAGGCGTGCTCGAGGCGCAGGCCGTCGCAACGCGGCTGATGCTCGAGCTGACCGGCGCCACGGCTCGTTCCGGGGCACGGTCGACGTCGGCGACGCCCGCGCCGCAGGCCGCGACGATCCGGCTGCGCGACGCGCGCGTCGACGGACTGCTCGGGACGCCGGTTGCGCGTGCGCGACAGCGCCGAGATCCTCGATGCGCTCGGCTTCGGCGTCAGCGACGGCCGACGACGGCCTCGATGTCAGCGTCCCGCACTGGCGCCGCAACGACGTCACGCGCGAGGCCGACCTGATCGAGGAGGTCGCGCGGCTCGACGGGCTCGAGAAGCTGCCGGCGACGATCCAGCAGAACCGCACCGGCCTGCCCGGCCGGCTCACGCGCTCAGCAGGTCCTGCGCCGGCATGCCGAGGACGCGCTCGTCGGGCACGGCCTGCTGGAGGTCGTCGGCTGGTCGTTCACCGACGCGGGACTGCCGGACCGCCTGCTGGCGCCCGAGGGCGACCCGCTGCGCGCGCTCGTGGAGCTGGAGAACCCGATGTCCGCCGATCAGGCGGTGCTGCGCCCGACGATCTTCGGCTCGCTGCTCGACATCGCACGCCACAACCGCGCGCATGGGCAGCACGACATCGCGATCTTCGAGTCGGGCGCGGTCTTCCGGCGCGGCGCGGGCCCGCTCGCCGACGAGCATCAGGCGCTCGGCGCGCTGGTCACCGGCGCTGCCCGGCAGGCGACCTGGGCCGAGGCCGAGCCTCCCAGCGGCCGACGTGTTCAGCGCGGGCGCGCTGCTGGGTGCCGTGCTCGGGACGCTGCGCGTCGAGTGGCAGGTCGTTCAGGCGCAGCGCCCCTACCTGCATCCCGGCCGCGCCGGCGAGGTCGTCGCGGGTGGCGAGACGCTCGGCATCTTCGGCGAGCTGCATCCGCAGGTCGCCGCGACGTGGGACTTCGACGAGCCGGTGGCGGTCTTCGCGCTGGACCTCGGCAAGGCGATCGCCGCCGCTCCCGGACCGGCGACCTACGCCGACCTCACCACGTACCCCGAGCTGCGCCAGGACCTCGCGGTGACGCTCCCCGACGACGTTCCCGCGGCGCGCGTCCTGGCGGCCGTCCGCGAGGCCGGAGGCGACGCTGGTCGCGAGCGTCGAGGTCTTCGACGTCTACCGCGGCGCGCAGGTGGGCGAGGGCCGCGTCTCGCTCGCTCTGCACCTCGAGTTCCGGGCCGCCGACCGCACGCTGACCGACGACGACGTCGCGCCGCTGCGCGAGCGCATCGTCGCGGCGCTGCGCGACGACCTGGGCGGTGAGCTGCGTGGCTGACGTCCTCGTCGCCGGAGCCTCCGGATATGCGGGTGCGATCGCGGCGCGCCTGATCGATCGCCACCCGTCGTTCACGCTGGCCGCCGTCACCTCGCGCTCGGACGCGGGGCGGCCGCTCGACGCGCTCTACCCGCACCACCGCGTCGGGCTCGTGCTGGAGGAGCTCGATCTGGACCGCCATGGTGACGTCGACGCAGCGGTCGTCGCCTACCCGCACGGAGCGGCCGCGCCGGTCGTGGCGGCGCTGCGCGAGCGCGGCGTCAAGGTCGTCGACCTGAGTGCCGACTTCCGGCTGCGCGACCGGGCGACGTACGAGCACTGGTACGTGCCGCACGCCGCGCCCGCAGCTGATCGGCGGAGAGCGTCTACGGGCTCACCGAGCTGTACCGCGAGCGAGATCGCCGGCGCCGCGCTCGTCGCGAACCCGGGCTGCTTCCCGACCGGCGCGCTGCTCGCGCTCGCGCCGCTGGCTCGCGCCGGGCTGATCGGCGACGTCGTGATCGACGCCAAGACGGGCGTCAGCGGCGCCGGCCGCGCCGCCGACGCAGACGACGCACTACGTCTCGGTCTCCGACAACGTGACGCCCTACAAGGTCGGAGCACATCGCCACACGCCGGAGATCGACCAGGAGCTGGCGCTGCTCGGCGCGCCGGTCACGGCGACCTTCGTCCCGCACCTCGTCCCGGTCGACCAGGGCGAGCTGCGTCTCGTGCTACGTGACGCCGCCCGCCGCCGTCGACGCGAGCCGCCTCGCCGACCTCTACGCCGAGGCCTACGACGCCGAGCAGTTCGTCGACGTGGCGACCGAGCCGCCCGGGATGCGCGACGTGCGCGAGACGAACCGCTGCCGGATCTTCCCCTGCGCCGACGAGCGGACCGGCCGCCTGATCGTCTTCGCGGCGATCGACAACCTCTGGAAGGGCACCAGCTCGCAGGCCGTCCAGAACCTCAACCTGATGTTCGGACGGCCCGAGGCCGAGGGGCTCGGCGCATGACCGAGGCCGTCTTCAGCTCGCGCTGGGCGCCGCTGCCCGGCCATGCGCGCGAAGTCGCGCCCGGCACCCTGCCGGCGGGCTTCCGGGCGGCCGGCGTCGCCGCGGGCATCAAGCCCTCGGGCGGCTCCGACGTGGGGCTGCTCGTCTGCGACGCGCCGGACGCGACGAGTGCCGCGCGGTTCACGCGCTCCGGGGCCCAGGCGGCGCCGGTGCTGCTCACGCGAGAGCGCTGCAGGCTCGACGCGCTGCGCGCGGTCGTCGGTCAACAGCGGCAACGCGAACGCGGCGACCGGCTCGGTCGGCTTCCAGGAGGCGGCGCGGATGCAGGGCGCGGCGGCGATCGCCGCGGGCGTCCCCGAGGACCAGGTCGCCGTCTGCTCGACCGGCGTGATCGGCGTCCAGCTCGACGGCGGCGCCGTCGTCAGGGGCCTCGCGCAGGCGGCCCGTGAGCTGCGCCCCGACGGCGAGGACGACTTCCAGAAGGCGATCGAGACGACCGACCTGTTCGCCAAGCGCGCGAGCCTCGAGGTCGAGCTTCCCGGCGGCACCGTGCGCCTCAGCGGCCAGTGCCAAGGGCGCTGGAATGATCCAGCCGAGCTTCGCGACGATGCTGTGCTTCGTCGCAGACCGACGCGGCGCTCTCGGAGGAGACCGCCGATCTGCTGCTCGGGGTCTGCGTCAAGCGCTCGTTCGATCGCATCACCGTCGACGGCCAGCTGTCCACGAACGACACCGCGATCCTGCAGCGCCAGCGGCGCGAGCGGAGTGCAGGTCGAGCCCGAGAGCGATTCCGAGGCTGCGCTTCGGCGAGGCGCTCGACGCGCTGCTGCGCATGCTCGCGCTGCTCGATCGTCCGCGACGGCGAGGGCTCGCAGCGCGTCGGCCGCGTCGTCGTCCGCGGCGGTCACGGCGCACACGTCGAGCGTGCCGCGCGCGCCGTCGCCAACTCGCCGCTCGTCAAGACCGCGCTGCACGGCGGCGACCCGAACTGGGGGCGGATCGTCCAGGCCGTCGGGATGGCGCTCGTCGACACGGCGCCGCTGCCCGTCGACGTCGCGATCGAGGGCGTGCAGGTGTGCGTCGCGGGCCAGGCGATCCCGCCATGACCGCGAGGCCCTCGCCGGCGCGGTTCAGGGCGAGGAGGTCGAGTACGTGATCGGCCTCCCGGGCGACGGCGCCGAGACCGAGGTCTTCTTCAGCGACCTCGGACACGAATACATCCGCATCAACGCCGAGTACACGACATGACACCGATTCAGCCGCCGCGCGACGTCAACACGCTTCTCGAGGCGCTTCCCTACATACGCGAGTTCCACGGCCGCACGGTCGTCGTCAAGTACGGCGGCGCGGCGATGGACGACCCGGCGCTGCGCGAGGAGTTCGCGCGCGACGTGGTGCTGCTCAAGTACGTCGGCATGAACCCCGTCGTCGTGCACGGCGGCGGCCCGGAGATCACCCAGCTACATGGAGCGTCTCGGCATGCCCGTCGAGTTCCGCGGCGGCCTGCGCGTGAGCGACGCGGAGACGGTCGAGGTCGCCAAGATGGTCCTGATCGGCAAGGTCAACAAGGACATCGTGCTGCGCCTCGGTCGCCACGGCCAGTCGGCGGTCGGTCTCAGCGGCGACGACGGCGGCCTGTTCCGCGTGACGACGCGGACGGCCCCCGACGGCAGCGACGTCGGCTTCGTCGGGAGCATCGACCGCGTCGACGTCGACGTCATCAACCACATCGCTCAGGACTACATCCCGGTGATCGCGTCGATCGGCGCCGATCGTGACGGGCAGAGCCACAACGTCAACGCCGACGAGGCGGCGGGCGCGGTCGCGCGTGCGCTGGGCGCCTACAAGGTCATGTTCCTGACCGACGTCGAGGGCTGGCTGCGCGACCCCAAGGACGAGTCCTCACTCGTCAGCGAGGCGACCGCCGACGAGGTCGAGGCCGCGCTCGCAGGCGTCGGCGGCGGAATGCGGCCCAAGCTTCATGCCTGCGTGGAGGCGATCCACGGCGGCGTCAGCAGCGCGCACATCGTCGACGGGCGCGTGCCGCACTCGCTGCTGCTCGAGCTCTTCACCGACGCGGGCTACGGGACCAAGATCCGGCCGGCGCGGTGAGCGCCTCACTTGACGAGCTGCGCGCGCTCGAGCGCGCGCACCAGGTACCGGCGTACGCGCGGCTGCCCGTTGCGTTCGTGCGCGGTGACGGGCTCGCGCCTGTGGGACAGCGCCGGCGACGAGTACCTCGACCTTCAGACCGGACTCGCCGTGAGCAGCGTCGGCCACTGCCACCCGCGGGTCGTCGAGGCGATCCGTGACCAGGCCGGCCGGCTGATCCACGCCGGCAACCTCGTCTACAGCGAGCCTGCGCTGCGCCTCGCCGAGCGGCTGGCGACCTCGTCGCTGCGCGGTGCGGTGCATTTCGCGAACTCCGGGACGGAGGCCAACGAGGCGGCGCTGAAGATGGCTCGCAAGGCCAAGCCCGGGGGCGACGTCGTCTCCGTGCACCGCGCCTTCCACGGGCGCACCTACGGGTCGCTGTCGGCGACGCCGCAGGAGAGCAAGCAGGCGCCGTTCGCGCCGCTGGTTCCGGGATTCCGCGCGGTCGAGCCCGACGAGCGCTCTCTGCGGGCGGCGATCGGCGAGCGCACGGCGGCGGTGATCCTCGAACCGGTCCAGGGCGAGGGCGGCGTCCACGAGCTGCCGGATGAGTTGCTGCGCGCCGCGCGCGAGGCCTGCGACCAGCACGGGGCGACGCTGATCTTCGACGAGGTGCAGTGCGGCATGGGCAGGACCGGCACGCTGTGGGCCTACGAGCGGCTCGGGCGTCGTCCCGGACCTGCTGACGACGGCCAAGGCGCTCGGCGGCGGCATGCCGATCGGTGCGCTCGTCACCGGGCCGCGGCTGGCGGCCGGCTTCGAGCCCGGCGAT
This sequence comes from uncultured Actinomycetes bacterium, assembly GCA_963714935.1. Taxonomy (GTDB): domain Bacteria; phylum Actinomycetota; class Thermoleophilia; order Solirubrobacterales; family Solirubrobacteraceae; genus F1-60-MAGs163. Next base: position 111,122 of record CAVQQA010000001.1, on the reverse strand, counting down.
CACGGCTCCACGTTCGCCGGCAACCCGGTCGTCTGTGCCGCCGCGCTGGCCAGCTTCGACGTGCTCGACGACGCGGCGCTGCTGGCGCGCGTGCGCGAGCGCGGCGAGCTGCTGCGCCACCAGCTCGCCGAGCTGCCGGGGGTGCGCGAGGTTCGCGGCCGCGGCTTCATGCTCGCCGCCGACCTCGTGCGCGGCGGAGCGCCGCAACTCGTCGAGCGGGCGCTCGGCGAGCAGCGACTGCTGCTCAACGCGACCGGACCCGAGACGCTGCGCCTGCTGCCGGCACTCACGATCACGGACCCCGAACTGGACGACGCGCTGGGGCGCCTTCGCGCGCTGCTCGAGAGCGCCTGACCGACTGGAGGGACGATGGACGACCCGCATGCCGCATCCGTCACGAGCCGGATCGCAGAGGCGAACGCCGGCGTGCGCCTGCGCCTGCCGTTCGCGGACACCGAGGACTTCGACGACGCGCGGCGCGGCCTGATCGGCTCGCTGTCCGACACGCTGATCCGCGCGACCGACGGCAGGGTCGTCTGGGACGCCGGCGCCTACGCCTTCCTCGACGCGGACTGCCCGGACAGCGTCAACCCGAGCCTCTGGAGGCAGAGCCGGCTGAACGCGATCCACGGTCTCTTCGAGGTCACGGAGGGCATCTATCAGGTGCGCGGGCTCGACCTCTCGAACATGACGATCGTCGAGGGCGACAGCGGCGTGCTGGTGATCGACCCGCTGATCTCCGCTGAGACCGCGGCCGCCGCGCTCGCGCTCTACCGCGAGCACCGCGGCGATCGTCCGGTGACCGGCGCTGCTCTACACGCACAGTCACATCGACCACTTCGGCGGCGCCCGCGGGGTCGTCTCCGAGGAGGACGTCGCGTCGGGGCGGATCCCCGTGTACGCACCGCAGGGCTTCCTCGAGCACGCCGTCAGCGAGAACGTCTACGCCGGCGGCGCGATGGGACGGCGCGCGACGTACATGTACGGGGCGCTGCTGCCGAAGGGCCCGGCGGGGCAGGTCGGCTCCGGCCTCGGCCAGACCACCTCGCTCGGCACGGTCACGCTGATCCCGCCGACCGTCGACATCGTGCGCACCGGCCAGGAGGAGACGGTCGACGGCATCCGCATGGTGTTCCAGCTCACGCCGGGGACCGAGGCACCGGCGGAGATGAACTTCCACTTCCCCGAGCGCAGGGCGCTGTGCATGGCGGAGAACGTCACGCACAACCTCCACAACGTGCTCACGCTGCGCGGCGCGCCGGTGCGCGATCCCCACGTCTGGGCCTCATACCTCGACGAGTCGATCGGCATGTTCGGGTCTGACAGCGACGTGCTCTTCGCGCAGCACCACTGGCCGCGCTGGGGGACCGAGCGGATCCGCGACTTCCTGACCAAGCAGCGCGACCTCTACGGCTACATCCACGACCAGACGCTGCGCCTGCTCAACAGCGGCCACGTCGCCGAGGAGATCGCCGAGGACTTCGAACTGCCGCCCAGCCTCGAGCGCGAATGGCACTGCCGCGGCTACTACGGCTCGCTGAGCCACAACGTCAAGGCCGTGTATCAGCGCTACCTCGGCTATTTCGACGGCAACCCGGCACATCTGTGGCCGCACCCGCCGCAGGCGGCGGCAGAGCGCTACGTGGCCCTCGCGGGCGGGCCCGACGCGCTGCTCAGCCACGCACGCGAGTCCTTCGAGCAGGGCGACTACCGCTGGGTGGCCGAGCTCGTCAACCACCTGGTCTTCGCCGACCCGGGCAACTCCGAGGCCAAGGAGCTCCAGGCGCAGGCGCTCCAGCAGCTCGGCTTCGGCGCCGAGAACGCGACCTGGCGCAACTTCTTCCTGATGGGCGCGCACGAGCTGCGCGAGGGGGTCGCCGGGACGGCGACCGCGACGGCGCCGCCCGACGTCATCCGCAACCTCTCCGACGAGCATCTCTTCGACGTCCTCGCGATCCGCATCAACGGGCCGCGCGCCTGGGGCCACAGCATCGCGCTGCGCTGGCGCTTCACCGACACGGGCGAGCGAGTACGAGCTGACGCTCGAGAACGGCGTGCTGATGCACCGCCGGGTCGGCTCGGTCGGCGCACGTCGACGCGACGGTCAACATCGAGCGCTCGGCGCTGAACGAGGTTCTGGGCGGCACGGCCTCGATCGTCGACGTCACGGCGTCGGGGCGGCTCAGCATCGACGGCGACCCGGCGAAGCTCGGCGAACTGCTGGGCCTGCTCGACGAGCCCGACCCGAGCTTCCCGATCGTCACACCGTGAGCGGCCGGCGTTCAGCGTGGTCCGGCCGGCTCCACGCTCACGCGCGTGTTGTAGTCCGGCACCTGCGACTCCGGCGAGCGCAGATCGCGCGCGAGCAGGACGTTGCCCTCGGGCCAGTGGACCTGGACGTCGCCGCTGCGGATCGGGCCGACGCGCGCGACGCCGGCCAGCGACCCGTGGTCGCTGCGCACCAGCACGGGGTCGCCGTCGCTGAGGCCCAGGCGGGCGGCGTCGCGTTCGCTGATCAGCACGTCCTCGCGAAGCGCACCGGTCAGCGTGTCGCGGCTTGACTGGACCATCGAGTTGAACTGCTTGCCGCGGCGCGTCGACAGGCGCAGGCGGCCGTCGTCGGGCTCAGGATCGGGGAGCGTGACCGCCATGAAGCGGGCGCGCCCGTCCGGCCGCGGGAAGCGCCATCCTTCGCAGAGGCGCCGGCCGCCGACCTGGAACTGGTCGCCGCCGTCGCTCAGCCCGGCGATCGGCTCGTAGCCGGAAACGACCGCCGCGATCTCGCGGCGGATCGCATCGGCGTCCGCGAAGGACACATCACCTGCGCGCTCAGGGCGGGCCCGGGCCGCCAGCTCTCCGAAGACGCGCCACTCCGGCCGGGCCTCGCCGATGCGATGTCCGGGGATCTCCGGCGAGAGGATCACGCGGCGCTCGGTCGTGGTCTCGGTGACGCCGCCCGGCGACTCGTAGCGCGTCGTCATCGGCAGCAGCAGGACGTCCTCGGCCGGGTCGACGAGCATCTGCGTCGACAGCACGACGTCCATGTGGATGCGCAGCGGCACGCGTGACAGCGCATCGCGCACCCAGCCGGGGTCGGGCATCACCTCGAGGAAGTTGCCGCCCGCCGAGATCAGGACGTCGAGCCGTCCCTCGTGGGCGGCGTCGAGCATCTGCGCTGCCGTCAGGCCGGCGCGCCCGGGTACGTCGAAGCCCCAGTGCTCGGCCAGTTCGGCTGCGCCATCGGGCGTCGGCGGGCGGTGCCCGGGCAGCGCGGTGGCATAGCAGCCCATCTCGGCGCCGCCCTGCACGCCGGAGTGCCCGCGGATCGGCATCAGCCCGCACTTCTCGCGGCCGACGAACCCCTGCGTCAGCGCCAGGTTCACGATCGCCCGCACGTTGTCCTCGCCGAAGACGTGCTGCGTGGCGCCCATCGACCACACGAGCACCGCGCTGCGCGCCCGGTGCAGTTCCTGCGCGAAGGCCAGCATCTCTGCGCGCGGCAGGCCGGATCCGCGCTCGAGTCGCTCCCAGGCAGCGCCGCGCGCGACGGCGAGCGCGTCGTCGATGCCGGTCGTGTGAGCGTCGGTGAACTCGCGCTCCAGCCAGCCGTTCTCGTCGAGCGCCTTGAGCGCCCCGACGAGAAACGGCAGGTCGCCCCCGGTCGCGACCTGGAACCAGCGGTCGGTCATGCGCGTGCCGAACAGCGCGCTCTCCGGGATCGGACGGCACCCAGTAGCGGTCCATGCCGGGCTCGCGGTGCGGGTTGACGCAGACGACGCGCGTGCCCTCGCGCCGTGCCTCGAGCAGGTACTTCATCGTGACCGGCTGGTTGTTGGCGGGGTTCGCGCCCGACGAACACGACGAGATCGCTGCCGATCATGTCGCTGTACGAGCACGTCGTCGCGGTCACGCCGAGACCGTCGCGCAGGGCGTGGGCGCTCGGGCTGTGGCAGACGCGCGCGGCGTTGTCGATGTTCGGCGAGCCGAGCGCGCGGATCGCCTTCTGGGCTGCGTAGTAGGACTCGTTGGGCATGCCGCGGCTGGTCAGGAAGGCGGCGATGCGGTCCGGCTCGCTGTCCGCCAGCCGCGTCCCGGCGACCTCGATCGCCTGCTCCCAGGAGATCCGCGCGAACCCCGGCTCGCCGCGACGGCGCAGCATCGGATGGGGGAGACGGCCGAGCGCGCGCAGCTCCGGCGAGCCCAGCCGGCGCAGCGCGGCGACGTCGCCCAGGGCCGCCGGGTCGAGCGCGTCCAGCGTGTTCAGCTCGAGCAGCCGCAGCCGCACGTTGCAGAGGTGCATGCCGTCGATCGTCCAGTCGCGCAGCCCGGCCGTTCCCAGCGCGCAGCCGTCGCAGACTCCGCGTGACAGAACACGCCAGGCGTAGATCGGGTGGCGGCGGCTGCGCAGCGCGGCGCGCACGACCTCCCAGTAGTTGTTCGGCCGCTGGAGGCCGATGCCCAGAGGCCGGCGGCTCGCCCAGAGGCTCGGGTTCCAGCGCTTGGCCACTGCCGAGCAGTCTCCCATCGCCGGGCGACGGGGAGCGTCAGACTGCTCGGGGTGGACGCGACACCAGGGAGCCTGCGAGCGAGCATCGTGCGCGACGACGGCATCGCCGACGCCGTCGCCGTCGAGGAGCCGCTCGAGATCCGCGTCCGCGGCCACGCGCTCGCCGTCACGATGCGCACGCCCGGCCACGACGCGGAGCTCGCCCTCGGCTTCCTGCACGGGGAGGGCCTGATCGACGCTGCCGCGCCCGCCGGCCCGGCGCCCGGTCTGGAGGGCAACATCATCGACGTCGATGCCGCGCTGCTGCGCGAGCCGCCCGAGCGGCGCTTCTACGCGACCTCCTCGTGCGGGATCTGCGGCAAGGGCGCGCTCGAGGAGGTGGCGGTGCTCGCGCCGCGCTCGACGCCCGGGCCCGACGTCACGCGCGCGCTGCTCGCCTCGCTGCCGGACCGCCTCGGCGACGCCCAGCCCGGCTTCGTCGCGACCGGCGGGCTGCACGCGACGGCGCTGTTCAGCTCCAGCGGCGAGCTGATGCTCGTTCGCGAGGACGTCGGGCGCCACAACGCGATCGACAAGGTGATCGGCCGTGCGCTGATCGACGGCCTCGTTCCGCTCTGCGGACTGCTGCTGTGCGTGAGCGGGCGGCTGTCGTTCGAGCTCGTTCAGAAGGCCGCGGTCGCGGGTGCGCCGGTGCTCGTCGGGGTCGGCGCTCCGACCTCGCTGGCCGTGGCGCTGGCGCGCGAGCACGACATCACGCTCTGCGGGTTCGCCCGCGCCGGGCAGGTCAACGTCTACTCGGGCGCGCAGCGCGTCGGCGACGGCTGATCCCCGCTCTCTGCCGGCGCGACCGCATCTGCTTGTATCCGGGCATGACCACCACCGCTCAGGACGGCGTCGCCGTCGTCACAGGGGCCGCGCGCGGCTTCGGCCTCGAGATCGCGCGCCGGCTCATCCAGCGCGGGCAGGTCGTGCTGATCACCGACCTCGACGAGGTGGCCGTGCGCCGTGCCGTGGAGCAGCTCGGCCCGCGTGCCCACGGGCGCGCCGCCGACGCCTCGGACCCGGCCGCCCAGCGCGAGACCGCCGCCGCCGCAGTGCAGCTCGGACGGCTCACCACCTGGGTCAACAACGCCGGCGTCGCTCGCGCGGCGAAGGTCTGGGAGCACAGCGACGCCGAGGTCGACCTCACCGTCAACGTCAACCTGCTCGGCGTCATCCACGGGTCTCGCGCCGCGATCGAGGTGATGCGCGAGTCCGGCGGCGGCCACATCCTCAACATTGCGTCGATGTCGTCGTTCGGCCCGGTCCCGGGCCTCGGCGTCTACGCCGCGACGAAGGCCGGCGTGCTCAGCATCACCGGGAGTCTCCAGGGCGACCTCGACCTGGCGAAGATCCCGATCCGCATGCATGCGCTGTGCCCGGATGCCGCCGACACCGCGATGGTTCAGGGCGTCCGCGGCGAGCAGGACGCGGCGATCCTCTTCTCGGGCACCTCGCTGCTCGATGCCGGCAGGGTCGCCGACATCGCGGTCGGGCTGCTCGACGGCAGGCGGATCGTCAAGACGGTGCCCGTCTACCGCGGTCTGTTGACCCGCTGCTCGGCGTTCGTGCCGACCGTCGCGCTGAAGATCCTCGCCGTGCTGCGCCGGTTCGGAGAGCGCCGGCGCGTCAGCGGCTGAGCCACGGGCGCGGCACTCCGCCGGCGGTCCGGGTCGCGTAGCCTGCGGCCGGGAGAGAGAGGGAGAGCCTGATGCAGCAGCTGACCAGCCTCGACGCGCAGTTCCTCGCAATCGAGGATGGACGCGTCCTCGGCCACGTGGGTGGCTTGGCGGTGTACGACCCGTCGACCGCTCCGGGCGGGGTTCTGGACGCCGCGCGCCTGCAGGAGCTCGTCGCCGAGCGCCTTCACCTGCTGCCGCCCTTCCGCTGGCGCCTCGCGATGGTGCCGTTCGGGCTCGACCACCCCTACTGGATCGACGACGAGCACTTCGACCTGGGCTACCACGTGCGCGAGCTGGCCCTGCCCGCGCCGGGCGACGATGCCCAGCTCGCCGAGCAGGCGGCGCGGATCTTCGCGCGGCCGCTCGACCGTGCGCGCCCGCTGTGGGAGCTGTACGTGATCCACGGGCTCGAGGGCGGGCGCGTGGCCGTTCTCACGAAGATCCACCACGCCGCCGTCGACGGGCTCTCCGGAGCGGAGATCCTGGCCGTTCTGCTCGACATCTCGCCCGAGGGCCGCGACGTGCCGCCGCCGACGGCCAAGACGTCCGCCGGCGATCAGGTGCCGAGCGAGCTGGAGATGCTCGCCCGCGGGCTCGGCAGCGTCCCGCGCCAGCCTGTCCGGATGCTGCGCAACCTGCCCAAGACGATCGCGAACCTCGACTCGCTGCCGACGCTTCGCCATATCCCCGGGGCGCCGGTGATCGCGGAGGCAACGCGCCTGATCGGGCGCGTGCTGTCGCCCCGGCGGACCGACGGCGGCGTGCTGGAGGGGCGTCGCCTGCACGCCCCGCGGACCCGCTTCCAGGGTGTCGTCTCGCCGCATCGCCGCGTCGGCTACGGGAGCGTCTCGCTCAGCGACGTCAAGGCGGTCAAGAACGCGTTCGGCTGCACCGTCAACGATGTCGTCATGACGATGTGCGCGTCCGCGATGCGCTCGTTCCTGCTCGATCAGGGCGAGCTGCCTGACGAGCCGCTGGTCACGATGGTCCCGGTCTCCGTGCGCACGCCCGAGCAGTTCGGAACCTTCGGCAACAGGGTCTCGACGATGGTCGTCGCGCTGCCGACCGACGAACCGGACCCGCGCCGCCGCCTCGAGCAGATGAGCGAGACGATGGGCTCGGCCAAGGAACGCCACAAGGCGCTGCCGGCCACGCTGCTCCAGGACGCCAACCACGTGATCCCGCCTGCGCTGCTCGCGCGCGCCGCGCGCGTGACCGCCCGGATAGCAGTCACGCGCGGGCTCGAGGCGCCGCTGAACCTCGTGATCTCGAACGTCCCCGGCTCGCCGATGCCGCTCTACATGGCGGGAGCGAAGCTGAAGGCGCAGTACCCGATCTCCGCGATTCTCGACGGCTCGGGCCTGAACATCACCCTGCTCAGCTACCGCGATCGGCTCGACTTCGGCGTGGTGTCGGACCCGGCGATGCTGGACGACGCCTTCGACATCGTCTCGCGCCTTCAGTCGGCGCTCGACGAGCTGCTGGCGCTGATCCCTCCGCCGCAGGTCAAGGCGAAGAAGAACGGATCGGGCGGCAAGAAGGCGGCGCGCGTCGCGGTGAAGGGCTGAGCGCGCCGATGACCGAGCCCTCCGTGACCGGCGGCTGCCTCTGCGGCGGCGTGCGCTTCGAGCTCAGCGAGCCGGCGACGCGCGCCGGGTACTGCCACTGCACCCGCTGCCAGCGCCGCACCGGCACGGCTTCGTCGGCGCAGGCGAGGATCGACGGCCGCACCTTCACGCTGCTGCGCGGCGACGACCTGGTGAGGGCCTGGCGCCATCCCGACGGCGGCTTCGAGAAGTGCTTCTGCCGCGAGTGCGGCGCGCACCTCTTCAGCCGCAACCCCGACGACCCGACGCAGATGAGCGTGCGGATGGGCGCATTCGACGGAGATCCCTGCGTGTCGCTGAGCTGGCGTGCGTTCGTCGCCTATGCGGCGCCCTGGGAGCCGATCCCCGACGACGGCCTCGAGCGCTTCGACGAGGGCATTCCCCGCTGACCGGCGGTCGCCGCGCGGCTGTACCTAGACTGCGGCGCGATGAGCGAAGACAACGCCGCCCGCAACGCCCGCACGGCCAGCTACCTCGCCGAGCCGGGCGAGGTCAACAAGGTGCTGCTGCTCTACTCGGGCGGGCTCGACACGAGCGTGATGCTCAAGTGGATCCAGGACGAGTACGAAGCTGAGGTCGTCGCCCTGACGATCAACCTCGGCCAGCCGGGCGAGGACTACGACGTCGTCAAGGGCAAGGCGACGCAACTCGGTGCCGTCGCGGCCGAGGTCGTCGACGCGCGCGAGGAGTTCGCGAGCGACTACATCGCGCCGGCGATCAAGGCGAACGCGATCTACGGCCTCGCCTACCCGCTGTTCACGGCGCTCGGCCGCCCGCTGATCGCCAAGCTCGCGGTCGACTACGCGCGGATCCACGGCTGCGACACGATCGCCCACGGCTGCACCGGCAAGGGCAACGATCAGGTTCGGATCGAAGCGACCGTCGCGACGCTCGCTCCCGAGCTGAAGGTGATCGCGCCGGTGCGCGGCTGGCAGATGGGCCGCGAGGAGGAGATCGAGTACGCCCGCGAGCACGGGATTCCCGTCAAGGGCGGTGTCGAGACGACGCCGTACTCGATCGACGACAACCTCTGGGGTCGCTCGTCGGAGGGCAAGTGGATCGAGGACCTCGATCACGCTCCCGACGACGACGTCTTCCAGCTCGTCACCCGCCCCGAGGAGGCGCCCGACGAGGCCGAGGTCGTCGAGGTCACCTTCGAGCGCGGCGTGCCGGTCGCGCTCGACGGCGAGCGCCTCGGGCTCGTCGACCTGCTCGAGCGCGCGGCCGAGATCGGCTGCCGGCACGGCGTCGGGATCATCGACCACATCGAGGACCGCATCGTCGGGCTGAAGGTGCGCGACATCTACGAGGTGCCGGCCGCGGCGATCCTGCTGCCAGCCCACGCCGAGCTCGAGCGGCTCGTCTGCACGATCCACCAGAACCAGTTCAAGTCCGGCCTCGACCGTCAGTGGGGCTATCTCGTCTACGCGGGCCTCTGGTGGGAGCCGCTGCGCGAGAACCTCGATGCCTACATGGACTCCGTCAACGAGCGCGTCAGCGGCACGATCGGCCTCAAGCTCTACAAGGGCTCGGCGCGCGTCGTCACTCGCTCGTCGCCGAACGCCGTCTACGACGCGGCGCTGGCGACGTTCGAGACCTCCGGCGGGCTCTTCAGCCAGCAGGCGTCCCCCGGCTTCATCGAGCTGTGGTCGCTGCAGTCGCGGCTGGCGCACAGGCTCAAGGCATCGCAGCAGGAGTAGCTCTCCGCGAAGAGCCCGCCTGCCGACGTGGCCGTCGGGTAGGTTCGCGCCGCATGAGATCGCATCGCCGCCACAGAGTCCTGCTGCTGCTCGCGCTCGTCGCTCTGTTCGCGCTGTCGGCGCCCGCGGCGCACGGCGCGCTGAAGAAGGCGAAAGACCTCGGGCCCACGCCGGTTGAGAACGACTGCCTGATCTACAAGGGCAAGAACCCGTGTTACTACGGGCTCTGGAGCGGGCGCTTCGTCGTCGACAAGCACATCCTCAACGTCGGCGACGTCATGACGGCGACGATCCAGACCTACGCCGGCCTCTACCCGGCCTACTCGTGGGTACCCGAGCCCGGGCTCCCGGCCATCAAGCGCATCGCCTGCCCGATCACCGCGCCCGCGCCGCCCAAGGACGGCAGCCCGAACTACTTCACGCTGATGTGCACGTTCCGGGCCAAGAAGAAGACCGGCAAGTGGGTGGTCTTCGGGCCGAGCATGGGCCTTGCGAGCTCGTCGTACGTGGATGGCGACTACTACGCCGTGGTCTCGGGGTCGTCGGTCTCCGGTCGCGTGCTCGACGGAGAGGGCAAGGCGGTGCCAGGGGTGCGCGTGACGATCACGGGCCCGGACGACGTCTACGCGGTCACTGATGCGGCCGGCTTCTACGACGCGATCGAGCTGTCGCCGGGCAAGTACCGGATCTCGATCGGGAAGAGTCGCTTCTGTCACGACACGGGCGCTGCGATCTCCAAGAAGTCCTGTCGCAAGTCCGTCACGAAGGTTCTGCACGGCAGCGCTGAAGTCCACTGGCGCGGACTCGGCAAGTACGCGATCTACGGCCGCGTCCGCGATGAGTTCAAGCGCGGGCTGGCCGGCGTCAAGCTCAAGGCGACGGGGCTTCCCGGCGGAGAGGCGCTCGACGTCATCACCAACAAGGACGGCAGCTACCGGATCGGCTTCGAGGGCGCGGCGACGGTGTCGCTCGCCTCGGAGAAGGGCGGCCTGCCGAATGCCTTCTACTACGTCGTCAAGGCCGACGGGACGGCCTCGTCCGGCCAGAGCGCCGATGTCACCCCCAGCAACAAGGAACCCCAGGTGAAGGTCGACTGGGAACTCGACCGGCGTCTCTACTACTCGAACCCGAACGCGGGCAAGACCGCGCGGGCGCCGGCCAACGGCTTCTCGCGCTACACGTGGATCGGCCAGGTGCTCACGCAGCACGGCGATCCGGCGCCCAACGTTCCGATCCAGGTGGACCCGCTGTCCGACAACCCGGCGGGAGCGGTCTGCAGCGTCTCCGACCAGCTGCTCTGGCCGACGACCTTCGCCGACGGCGTCCGTCGACACGATCGGCGGCTTCGAGCAGAAGACCGACGCCGGCGGGCGCCTGCGCCTGCACGTCTACCCCGGGACGAGGGCCGGCTTCTTCAATTTCGACCTCTCGCGCAAGAGCAACCTCAGCGACACCTCGCGCGCTGGGGTCACATTCGACGACGCGACCGGAACCCCGGTCGCCAACGGCAACCAGATGGTGATGCAGCTCGCATCAGGCGGCGGCGCGGGGCTCGGCCTGAGACCGTCTCCCGAGCAGATCGTCGAGTGGTTCGCCGGGACGCAGTCCAACCCGGGGTTCACGGCCGGAGGGCTCGATCTGATGATCGTCGAGGCAGGGGGGGCGCGGGCGGTCGCGTTCTTCCCGCGCGGGTCAGGGCCGGGCGTCGTCAACGGCGCCGTTGGCCCGTCGCCGAACGCCTACGTGCTGGATCCGGGTGCGTTCATCAACTTCTTCGGGCTGACGAGCCTGCCGACGCTCGCCGAGTGGTCTGGTGGACAGCAGGTCACGGCTGTCGCGGCCGGACCCGCGGACGTACCTGGGTTTCCCGATTCCGGCGCGCGCTCGACACGGCTTCGGCACATGTCTCGATTCGGCGACCGGCGGCACATCGACGTTCACCGTCCACTCGCCCGTCAGGCTGATGCTCACCGACTCGGCAGGCAAGCGGATCGGCACGACCGCCTCCGGGAAGACGGTCGCTGAACTCGGCGGTGTCGTCTTCAAGAACGGCGACGCGGTCACGATCGTGACGCCGCCGGGTGCATACAAGGCCTCGCTCGTCGGCACGGGCTCCGGCGCCGTGACCATCGAGTCGGACACCCCGTCCGGGACGAGCGCGTTGCGGTTCCGCTCCAAGAAACGCGCCAAGGCCACGGCAACGATCCGCAATGGCGCGGGTCTCGGGAAGATCAGGTTCGCCGGGAAGACGGTCAAGCCCGTGCGCGGCACGCCGCTGGCGATCACGCGGATTCCCAGGACCTGGCGTGAGCATGTCGCGCGACCCGTCACCGCCAACATGGTCGTCGGCCCGTCGGGCGCGCCCGTGATCGGTGCGTCGGTGACGGTGCGAGCCGGCAAGGGGCCGCTCTACCGCCTGTCGACGGACGCGACAGGCACGCTGTACGGCTTCTGGCCCGCGCTCAAGCGTGGCAGGCACACACTCAGGATCAGCGCTCCCGGATTCGCCACCACGAAGGTGCGGATCACGGTCAAGAAGGCCCGCCGCTGACCGGGCCGGGCGCGGCGACACCACCGTGGCGGCGGGTAGGGTCAGGTCCATGCCAAGCGCGAAGACCTATCAGGCGATCGGCTTCGTCACGTACCACATGCATCTGCGGCGGCGCCAGGAGGAACTGCGCCGTGCCGCTCTCGCAGCGGCGCTGGTGGGAGCGGCGATCGCTGCGGCCGCGATCGCCGCGCGGCGTGACGAGGGCCGTCCTCCGTCCTGAGCGGCGGCATTCGGCCCGGGGCATTCGCCGCGGCCGGCGCGCGCCGCGCGCGGAATTCACCACGGAGCGGCTTCGCCTCCGGGAAGCCGCCTGCCGCACGGGTAGTTTTCGCAGTCGATGACCGCGCCTGAACCTTCCGATCCCGGTCAGCCGCCGATCGACGAACCGGTGGTCGGTGCCGGCCGGCGACCCGCTGGTCCTCGCCGAGCGCCGGGCACGCCGCGCCGAGCTCGCCGAGCAGCAGGCGCGCGAGCGCCTCGCTGACGCCGAGGCACGCGTGGCCGAGCTCGAGCACGCGACCGGAGAGGTTCAGGAGCTGCGGGAGCGGCTCGGCGAGCGCGCGCGGCGCGACGCCGAGCTGGCAGGGGTGGTCTCGCAGGCCGCCGCGGCCACACGGGCGGCGCGCGACGCGCTCGATCGCGAGATCGCAGCTCGCGAGGCGGCCGAGGTCGCGCTGCTCGCCGAGCGCGCCGCGCGCGAGGCGTCTGAGCAGGCGGTCGTCGCAGAGCGCGCGGCCCGCGACGCGCTCGCGGGCGCGCTGGTCGCAGAGCGGGCACGCTCGGCTCAGGCGGCGGCGCTCGCCGCCGGCTCGCCCCTCCACGCCTTTCAGCAGCAGCAGCAGCCGCCGACCGGTGCTGTCGTACCCGAAGTGCCCGCGCCTGCGCCGCCGGCGGGCGCTGCGCCGGGCGACACGGACGCGCTGATCGCAGGTCTCGCCCTGGCCGCGGACCGGCTGCGCGCGCAGATGCCCGACCCGGGCACCGCTCACCGGGGAGAGCAGGCGCCGCCGCCTGCCGATCGCGCTTCCGCGCCCCCGAGGCGGCCCGCGGCAGAGACGTGGGGAGGTCCGGCGCGGCCCCGTCGCGGCGGCCTCCTGAGAGCGCTCGAGCGCGCCCTGCGCGGGCGCCCGTGACGGTCGCGGACGCCTGCGGCGCGCGTCCGGTGCCGGCCGTACCCTTGCGTTTCCAGTGACCCCGACCTGCGCGCACCTCCACGTCCACAGCGAGTACTCGCTGCTCGACGGCGCCTGCAAGATCGACGCACTCGTCGAGCGCGCGGCAGCGTTCGGACAGCCGGCGCTCGGGCTCACCGATCACGGCGTCATGAACGGCGCGGTCGAGCTCTACAAGGCCGCTCGCAAGCACGGCATCAAGCCGATCGTCGGCTGCGAGATCTACTTCGTCGACGATCACACCGATCGCGGGCCGAAGAAGACCGAGCGCAACCACCTGACGCTGCTCGCAGCCTCGGACGAGGGCTATCGCAACCTCGTGCGGCTCTGCTCGGAGGGTTTCCTCGACGGCCTCAACCGCGGCAAGCCGACGATCGACCTCGCGCAGATCGAGCGCCGCCGTGACGGGCTGATCGCGCTCACAGGCTGCCTCGCCTCGCGCTTCGTCTCGCGGCTCGCCGAGGGTCGCGACGACGAGGCGCGCGCGCACGCGGACGACCTGCTTCAGGCGCTCGGGCCGGACAACGTCTACTTCGAGGTCCAGAAGAACGGCATCGCCGCACAGGACCGCGCCAACGAGGGAATCGTGCGCATCGCCCACGAGGTCGGGCGCCCGGTCGTCGGCACCGGCGACGTCCACTACCTGCGGCGCGAGGACTACGACCACCACACCGCGCTGCTGTGCGTTCAGACCAAGTCGACGCTCGACGCCCCGAAGATGACCTTCGAGACGAACGAGTTCTTCCTGCGCTCCAACGACGAGATGGCGCAGTCGTTCGCTCAGTGGCCCGAGGCGATCGCCTCGACCGTGGAGATCGCCGAGCGCTGCTCCGTGGAGATCGAGCTGGAGCGTCAGCTGATCCCGCGGTTCCTGCCGGACGGCGAGGACGAGCGCGCGTACCTGCGAGAGCGCGTCGCCGAGGGCATCCGCGAGCGCTACGGCGAGCCGCCTGCGGCCGAGGTCATCGAGCGCATGGAGATGGAGCTCGAGGTCATCGACCGGATGGGCTTCAACGCCTACTTCCTGATCGTCTGGGACTTCGTCACCTGGGCCAAGAGCAACGGCATCTCCGTCGGTCCCGGCCGCGGCTCGGCCGCGGGGTCGCTGGTCGCCTACTGCCTGCGCATCACCGATGTCGACCCGCTTCGCTACGGCCTGCTGTTCGAGCGCTTCCTGAATCCCGAGCGCGTGTCGATGCCGGACATCGACATCGATTTCTCGGTCCGCGGGCGCGAACAGGTCATGCGCTACGTGACCGACAAGTACGGCCGCGACTCGGTCGCCCAGATCATCACGTTCGGCAAGATGTTCCCGCGTGCGGCGACACGTGACGCTGCACGCGTCCACGGCCACGACTACGGCGTGGGCGATCGCCTCGCCAAGCTGATCCCCGACCCCGACCAGGGCCGCCCGCCGTCGTTCGAGGACTGCCTGGGGGAGGGTCAGATGCTCCGCGCCCAGTACGACGCCGACCCGGTTGCGCGCCAGGTCATCGACACCGCGAAGGGCCTGGAGGGGATCGTCCGCAACTCGTCGATCCACGCAGCCGCGGTCGTGATCGCCGACCGCCCGCTGACCGACATCGTCCCGGTCCAGCTCGCCGACGCGAACACGACCGACGAGGACGGCAACCGCGTCTACAAGGTCGTGACGCAGTTCTCGATGAAGCCGGTCGAGGATCTCGGCCTGCTGAAGATGGACTTCCTCGGACTGCGCAACCTCGACGTGATCGAGGACGCGCTCGACATCATCGAGCGCTCGACCGGCAGCCGGCCGGAGATGTCGACGCTGCCGCTCGACGACCCCGTGACATACGAGATGCTCGGTCGCGGCGACTCGATCGGCGTCTTCCAGTTCGAGTCCGAGGGCATGCAGGAGGCGCTGCGCAAGGTCCGCCCGAGCGAGTTCGAGGATCTCGTCGCGCTGGTCGCGCTCTACCGCCCCGGCGCGATGGACCAGATCCCCGCCTACGCGCGCGGCAAGCGCGATCCGGAGACGGTCTCGATCCAGGATCCGCGGCTCGAGCCGATAATCGGCGGGACCTACGGCGTGATCCTCTACCAGGAGCAGGCGATGCAGATCGCCAAGTCCCTGGCGGGCTTCAGCGGCGCCAAGGCCGACGACCTGCGCAAGGCGATCGGCAAGAAGAACCGGGTGGCGATGGCGAAGCTCGAGCCCGAGTTCCGCCAGGGCTGCCAGGCGTCGGGCACGGAGGCGCGTGTCATCGACTGGATCTGGTCGACCAACCAGAAGTCGGCTGACTACTCGTTCAACAAGTGCGCGTCAGCGGACACGCGGGTGATACTTCCCGATGGGACCCGGATCCGGCTCTCCGAGGCATACAGCCTGCAGCCTCCCGAGCTGATGTCGATGTGGTCGGACGGTGAGGTGCGGCCGCACAAGGTCGCCAAGGTCGTCAAGACCGGCCGCAAGGAGGTCGTCCGTGTGCGCTGCGAAAGCGGGCGGCAGATCAAGGCGACGCAGGACCACCGGCTCCTGACCACCGAGGGCTACAAGGAGATCCGCGACCTGGTGAGCGGTGAGACGGAGCTCATCACGCTTCCGATGATCAGCGACAAGCAGCGCGACGCGCGGCGGCGGACGATGACGGCGCTCGCGCGCCGTCCCGGGCGCAAGGCTCAGGACCGGCGTGCCTCGGAGCGGATGCGCGCCTACCAGGCCGCCCGCCCGCGCGAGGAGCAGGTCGCCCACATGAAGCGGATGCACGCCGAGCATCCAGATCTGACGCGCGCCGGCGCCGCGGCGATGCAGGCGCGCATCAAGTGGCTTCACGCAAATGACCCTGAGTGGCGCTCGGCGTTCATGGCCCGGAGCCTGGCCCAGGTCCGTGCGGCCTACGACAGCGGCCCGGGCTACGGCCACTGCTCGATCGCGTCGAACGGGATGTGGTGCGCGAGCCGGCCCGAGCGCGACATGTGTGAGTGGCTGATCGAGCGCGCGGTCGAATTCGAGATGCACAAGGTGCTGCCCAACGGCCGCATCTGCGACTTCTACTTCGACGGGCGCTACTGGGAGATGGACGGGATGGACCGTTCTCCCCAGTACTTCAAGGAGAAGTACGGCGAGCTGCCCTACGTCGTCGTCACCCCTGAGGACTTCGAGCCGATCGTCGGGCGTCACCTGGACGGCGATCAGACGCATGTCGAGAACGGTGACCGTGTGGTCTCGATCGAGGTGGTCGGCATGGCGTCGACCTTCGACGTCGAGATGGCGCCCGGCGGCCCGCTCAACTTCATCGCCAACGGGATCGTCTCCCACAACTCCCACGCGGCCTGCTATGCGCTGATCGCCTACCGCACGGCCTGGCTGAAGGCCAACTTCACCGCCGAGTACATGGCCGCGCTGATCTCCTCGGTGATGAGCACGAAGGACAAGGTCCCGTTCTTCGCGTCGCGCTGCGAGGACATGGGCATCGAGATCCTGCCGCCCGACGTGAACCTCTCCGACCACGAGTTCGTGGTGGTCGAGGGCAACATCCGCTTCGGCCTGGACGCCGTCAAGGGCGTCGGCTACCAGGCGGTTGAGGCGATCAAGGCCGCGCGCGAGGAGGGGGGGCCGTTCGAGTCGCTGTGGGACTTCTGTGCCCGCGTCGACGGCCGCGTCGTCAACAAGCGCTCGATCGAGGCGCTCGTCAAGTGCGGCGCATTCGGCTCGACGGGCGCGTCGCGCAAGGGGATGCTCGCCGTGCTCGAACAGGCGCAGGCCGCCGGGCAGCAGGCGCAGCTCGACGCCCAGATCGGCCAGGGCTCGATCTTCGACATGGATGAGCTCGGCGGAGGGCCCGCACCGGCTTCGCAGCGCCCGAGTCACCCTCCGATCCCGCTCGAGGAGTTCGACCGGCGTGAGCTGCTGGCGGTCGAGAAGGAGGCGATCGGCCTCTTCATCTCGATGCACCCGCTCAAGGAGGTCCGCGAGGCCCTGCGCGTCGCGGTCGACGGGACGCTCGCCGAGCTGGCCGAGCGCAAGGACGGTGAGTGGGTGACCGCGGGCGGCATCATCACCCAGGCCAAGCGACTGCGCACGCGCAAGGGCGACCAGATGATGTTCGCGACGCTCGGTGACCTCGACTCGGAGATGGAGATCGTCGTCTTCGGCAAGGCGCTGGCCGAGTACGAGGGCGCGCTCGGCGTCGACGAGATCGTTCTCGTGCGCGGGCGTATCGACCACAAGGACAAGGACAAGACCTCACTGGTGGTCCAGAGCGTCGAGCGCTTCGAGCCGACTCCCGAGGAGGTCCAGTCCGCCAAGGAGGCCGCCGCACTCGAGCCGGCCGGGCCGCAGGCGCTGCACCTGCGGCTCGACGCCGCGGCGACCGGCGTCCCGGCGACGATCATCGACGACCTCAAACACGTTCTGGGCAACCACTCGGGGGACAGCGAGGTGGTGCTCGACATCGCGACGTCCGCGGGCGCCCGCAGCCTGCGTTTCGGCGACGACTACCGCGTGACGCCGACGTCGACGCTGCGCGCCGAGCTCGAGGAGATCCTCGGGCCGGCAGCCCTTCGCGCCGGCTCGCCGGCCTGACCGCGCCGGCGTGCGGCGCACGCCTACGCGCGCGCCGCGACTCCTTCCGCGCGCAGCCGCCGGCACAGCTCCAGCTCCTGGGCGGTCGGTCCTGAGCGGTCGGGACCCGGGGTCTCCAACACGCACGGAAGGCCGTCGAACCGCCGTTCTGACAGGAAGGCACGGCAGCCCTCGATGCCGAGCTCACCCTCGCCGACGCTCGCGTGGCGGTCGCGATTGGACCCGAGCGGCATCTGGCTGTCGTTGAGGTGCAGGGAACCGAGGCGATCGAGCCCGACCGCGGCGTCGAAGGTGTCCAGCGCTTCGCTCAGGCCCGCAGCCGTGCGGATGTCGACTCCGCTCGCGAGCAGGTGGCAGGAGTCAAGGCAGACGCCGAGCCGCGCGTCAGCGCCGCCGCGCTCGAGCAGCGCGGCCAGCTCTGAGAACGAGCGCCCCAGCGTGCCGCCGGCGCCCGCCGTGTTCTCCAGATGCAGCGCACACCGCTCCGTCGAGGCGAGCGCCTCGCGGATGACCTCACCGGCGCGGCTGATCGCCGCGCCGACGTCACCGGTCTTCGCGGACCCCGGATGAAGCACCACCGCGTGGGCCCCGAGCGCAGCCCCCGACTCCAGCGATGCGATCAAGGACGCGAGCGTCTTCTCGCGGATCTCAGCGTCTTCGCTGGCCGGGTTCAGCAGGTAGACGGCGTGGATCAGCAGCGCGCCGACCTCGCTCGATGAGAACGCAGCGTGATAGGCGGCGATCTGCTCGTCGCTGTACAGCGCCGGCTTCCAGGCGCGCGGGTTCTGGTTGAAGATCTGGATCGCTCGCGCACCGAGCGCCGTGCCGCGCTCGACCGCTCTCGCCGGGCCGCCGGCCGGCGAGACGTGTGCGCCGATCAGCAAGGTGGCGCCGGGCGGGCTGCGAAGAGCATCGCCTAGATTCCTACCCGAATGCGCGTCCGCTTCGCCCCGAGCCCCACCGGCCAGCTGCACATCGGCGGCGCCCGCACCGCCCTCTACAACTGGCTGCTGGCTCGCGGCAACGAGGGCACGCTGGTCCTGCGCATCGAGGACACCGACCGCGAGCGCTCGACGCCGGAGAACGTCGAGCACATCCTCGAAGCGCTGCGCTGGCTCGAACTGGACTGGGACGAGGGCCCGCTCTTCCAGACCGCGGGCCAGGAGCGCCACCGCGAGATCGTCGCCCGGCTGCTCGCCGAGGACCGCGCCTACCACTCCAGCGCGACCGCGGACGACGTCAAGGCCTTCAAGCAGCGTCACGGCGACGAGCGCGGCTTCCGCGGCGAGCCGGAGCGGTCAGGAGCCGTCCGCCTGCGCGTACCCGACGACGGCGAGACCGTCGTGCGCGACGTCATCCGCGGCGACACCGCCTTTCGCCACGCACACCTCGACGACCCGGTGATCGCCCGCGCCGACGGAAGCCCGCTGTACAACCTCGCGGTCGCGATCGACGATCACGACGCCGCGATAACCCACGTGATCCGCGGCGAGGATCACATCTCGAACACGCCCAAGCAACTGCTCGTGCTGGAGGCGATCGGTGCGCCCGCACCGATCTACGCGCACCTGCCGCTGCTCCACGGCGCCGACGGCAAGAAGCTCAGCAAGCGCCATGGCGCCGCATCCGTGCAGGACCTGCGTGACGCCGGCTATCTGCCCGAAGCCGTTCGCAACTACCTCGCGCTGCTCGGCTGGGGTGACGCGGACGATGAGACGCTGATACCGACCGGCGAGCTGGTCAGGCGCTTCGACCTCGCGCGCGTGTCGAAGAATCCGGCTCGCTTCGACGAGCAGAAGCTGCGCTGGATGAACGGCAGGTACCTGCGCGAGCTCGGCACCGACGAGCTGACCAGCACGGCTCGAGCAGTTCACCGGTCGCGAGGGGCTGCGCGAGGCGGTGCAGATCAGTGAGGAGAAGATCCAGACGCTCGCGGACTTCTGGCCGCTCGCAGGCTTCCTGTTCGACGGTCCGGCCGACGATCCGGCCGCGCGCGAGAAGTGGCTCGGCGACGACGGGCGTGCGGCGCTCGCTGACGTCCGGGCCACGCTCGCCGGACTGCCCGACTGGACGCCGGCGGCGATCGACGAGGCGCTGCGCGCGGTCGTCGAGCGGCGCGGCGTCAAGCCGAAGGCCATCTTCCAGCCGGTCCGCGTCGCACTCGCCGGAACCACGATCTCCCCCGGGATATTCGAGTCGCTCGCCGTGCTCGGACGCGAGCCGTCGCTGCAGCGGATCGACGCTGCGCTGAGCGCCTAGCGCAGGGGCAGACTCCTCCCGCGAGCGGTTTCGGCTCCGCGACTGCGCAAAAAATGGGGGAAACGTCCATAAGGACGTGCGAGAGCGGACGCTTCATGGACGGCGCTCAAACTCCCGTCCATCGCGGCCGATACGGCTGCTGGGCCGCTCAGCGGGCCCGTCCACTCCCCCCAGAAACGGATCGCACACGCATGACGCCCCCGACCGGACCCGCATCCGCCTTGCGCGCAACCGACACCGACACCCAGAGCGACTCCGGCAGTTCCCGCCGGGTCCACAACGAGGGCCACGGGCGTCGGCTGACGGCCGCCTTCGAGGCCCTCGAAGGCTTCCCCGCGCTCGCCGAGTCCCGCGACCGCGTGCTGCGCCTCGTCAGTGAGGAGCGCATCAACACGAGCGAGGTCGTCGCCGCGGTCGAGGGCGACGTCGCACTCGTCATCGCCGTTCTGCGGCTCGCCAATCAGATCGACGGCAAGGCGCAGGGCCGCGTCGACTCGATCGTCGCCGCGACCGATGTGCTCTCGCCCGAGGCCGTCCAGTCGATCGCCGCTCGCGCCCGCACCTTCGACTTCTTCGAGCGCTCGTCGGTCTGGGACGCCGCGCCGGAACGCTTCCGCCTGCACGGCGTCGCCACCCAGCGCGCGGCAGAGCGTCTGGCGATCGAGGCCGGCTACGAGGAGCGCGACCGCCTGATGGTCACCGCGCTGTTGCACGACATCGGCAAGCTCGTCCTGATGCACGCCTACCCCGGCTACCCGCAGCAGGTCCACCAGGGCGCGCGCACGCCCGAGGAGCGCATCCACCGTGAGCGCCGCGAGCTCGGTGTCGATCACGCCCTCGTGGGCGGCGTGCTCGCACGTCGCTGGGGCCTGCCCAAGGTCATCGCCTCCGTCATCGAGCGCCACCACGCCGAGGACGCCAACGACGAGGTCGCATTCGTGCGGCTCGCCGACATGCTCGCCCACTACGCGCAGGGCGGCGCCGTCTCCCCGACCGAGCTGCTGCGCTGCGCGCGCAGCATCGGCCTCGGCCCCGAGGAGCTGCGCTCGGTCATGTACGACCTTCCGTTCCCCAGCACCGGCCGCGCGCGACAGGTCGACCCGTGCCCGCTCTCGGGTCGCGAGGTCGAAGTGCTCAAGCGCCTGTCCGAGGGCAAGGTCTACAAGCAGATCGCGCATGAGCTCGAGCTGTCGACGAGCACGGTCCGCACCCACCTGCACAACATCTACGGCAAGCTCGGCGCCGTCGACCGCGCTCAGGCCGTCCTGATCGCGACCGAGCGCGGCTGGCTGTAGGCCGCGGAGCGGGGCCCCGACCGCCGCCTCGGCGGGCCGGTCCGTCGGCCGCTCGACGCCCCTGACGGTGTCCTCGTCTTGCCGATGGCGGTGCCATCGGCTGCGCCTGCGTCCTTGTCAGGGACGCCGATCGGCGCCCCCCGACGCCACCGATGCGTCGGCCGGAACCCCGCGCCGGGCCGCCGCCTCGGTGTCCTCCCGGGGAGTGGTGGTCATCGCCGGCGGGTGAGGGTGCTCGGGCTCTGCGAGTCGATTCCACAGCAGCCAGGCGATGCCGACTCCGGTGGCGTCGATCACGACGTCGACGGGGGAGCCGTGGCGGCCATCGGTCGTGGTCTGGTGGAGCTCGTCGGTGAAGGCGTAGGCGATCGTGATCGCGGCGGCGAGGGCGGGGCGGCGGTGGCCGAAGGCTCTCAGCCACAGGTACCAGAGCAGGCCGTACTCGGCCATGTGGACGAGCTTGCGCCCGATCAGGTCGATCGTGCCGAGGCCGCTGTTCAGGTTCGGCTGCGCGCTGAGCGTGAAGATCAGCGCCATCAGCGCGAGCGGAGGGCCGAACCGCAGCACGCCGCGCGTGATGGAACCGGAGGACGGCATAGGATCGTCGCCGAGGGTAGAGCGCGCCGATGATCTCGATAACCACGAAGTCCCCTTACGCGCTGCGCGCTCTCGCCGAGCTCGGACGGTCCGGCGACGGTCCGGTGCCGATCAGCGAGCTCGCTCGGCGGCGCGACATCCCGGCTCAGTTCCTGGAGCAGCTGTTCGCCACGCTGCGCCGCGCCGGCGTCCTCAACTCGCAGCGCGGCGTCAAGGGCGGCTACTCGTTCGCGCGCGAGCCGTCGACGATCACCGTGCTCGAGATCGTCGAGCTGCTCGACGGCGAGCTCGGCCGCGACGCCGAGGGCATCTTCGGCGAGGCGGCAGGGGCCGCGCGCGACGTGTTGGCCCGGACTACCGTGCAGGACGTGATCGAGCGCGAGCGAGCCGACGCCGGCCAGTCGATGTACTTCATCTAGAAGGCGCCGGGGGGCGGTGCCGCGGGCAGGCGTCCCCGCGCCGCCTGGGGATGGGGGGCACCGGGCGACGCGGGAGCCTGCTCTTTCTCTGGGAGAGAAAACCACCGCCTCTTCCTTGAGAGCAGCGGGACCGAGCGCCCGCCGAGCTGGGTTGCGTGCACGACGGGGCGCCCAAACCTAGCGAACGTCACGAGCGCGAGAACGCCAAGTTTGACACCCTGTCAAATCGAGCCGAAGGCTCGCGGCGGCCGCTCAGACCGAATGCCCTCCTCACGGTTGCGTCGCCCGACCGTGAGGTGGGAGGTCACCGTGCGCAGCAGCGCGGTCACCCGCGGGACGGCAGCGGCCAATTACGGATGCGCATTCGGCGGTCGGTGGACAGGCTCTGCTGGACGCCCGAGGAGAGCAGACCATGGACCGCCTGAGCCCGCTGGACACGTCCTTCCTGCACGTCGAGGACGACGTGAGCCACATGCACATCGGCCTCATCTCGTTGTTCGAGGGGCCGCCGCTCTCGCAGGACGAGTTCCTGGCGCGGCTTGCGGCCAAGCTCCACCGGGCGCCGCGCTATCGCCAGCGCCTGCGGTTCGTGCCGCTCGAGGCCGGGCGTCCGGTTTGGCACGACGACCCGCATTTCGCGCTCGGCTACCACGTGCGCCGCACCGCACTGCCCGCTCCCGGCGGCGACGCCGAGTTGCGCGCGCTCGTCGGCCGCGTCATGTCCCAGCAGCTCGACCGCGCGCGACCGCTGTGGGAACTGTGGCTCGTCGAGGGGCTGGCCGAGGGACGCTGGGCGCTCATCTCCAAGCTCCATCACGCGATGGTCGACGGTCTGTCGGGATCCTCGCTGCTCGCGCTGCTGCTCGACGAGGAGCGGGCGGCGCCGGCCCCCGAGCCGGTGCCGTGGGAACCCGAACCCGAACCCGGCGCCGCCGCACTCCTGGCATCTGCGCTTGCGGACCGTGCGCTCAGCCCGTGGTCGGAGCTGCGCCCCGCAATGGCTGCGCTCGCCGATCCGCTCGGGCTGCTCGCGCAGGCCGCACACACCGCGCGCGGCCTCGCCGGCTACGCGGGCCTGCTGCGCGCGCCGGCACGCTCCGCGCTCAACGGACCGCTGGGGCCGCATCGCAGCTGGGCATGGGCGCAGGCCAGGCTCACGGAGGTGCGCGAGATCCGGCTCGCGCAGCCGGGGACCACCGTCAACGATGTCGTGCTCGCAGCGATCACCGGTGGGCTGCGTTCGCTTCTCCTGGGCGCGGGAGAGCCCGTCGACCGCAGTGTCCGCACGCTCGTGCCGGTCTCCGTGCGTGCCGGTGATGCATCCGGCGTCCCCGACAACCGGGTCTCCGCGATGTTCGCCGATCTCCCGCTGGGGATCGACGATCCGGTCGTTCGCCTGCGCTCGGTGAGCGATCAGATGCGGCGGCTCAAGGACTCGCACGAGACCGACGCCGGGCAGGCGCTGACGGCGATCGGAGGACTCGCGCCTGAGCTGGCGCTCGGGCTCGGGGCGCGCATCGCGACGCGGATTCCGCAGCGCAGCGTCAACACGGTCACCACGAACGTACCGGGGCCTCAGCACCCGCTCTTTCTCGGCGGCCGGCGCATGCTCGAGGCGCTCCCGTACGTCCCGCTCGCCGGGCACGTGCGGATCGGCGTGGCGATCTACTCCTACGACGGTGCCGTCGCGTTCGGCGTCAGCGGCGATGCCGACGGGCCGCTGGAACCGCTGGCGCTGTGCCGTGGGATCGAGGCGTCGATGACCGAACTGCGCGAGATCGCCCACGCGGATCAGGCGGCGAGCGGACCCGTGCGCACTCGCGCCGGCCGTCGCGGCGCTTCACGCGCTGCCGCGCGTGCCGAGCGCCCGGACTAGCTCGCCGCGCCCGCGCCCTCAGCCGCGTGCCTGCGGCCCGCCACTTGCGGGTGAATACGGATGCGTCGCGGGCGCCGATCGGGGAGGCTGCCAACGCAGGCGACAACCTTGAAGGGGGAATTTTCGGATGAGTCGTGCCCAGGACGCAGTTGACCGCGCGGTCAAGGAGATCGAGTCCGAAGCGAAGAAGGCGCAGTCGGAAGTCAAGCGCCTGCGGACCGAGTTCGACAAGCAGCGCAAGGAGATGGAGACGCGTCTCAAGCCGCTGCAGGATCAGCTGGCCGATCTCGAAGACGCGCTGCGCCGGCTGATCAGCGGCGGCTCCCGCAAGCCTGCGGCGCGCAAGAGCGCAGCGAAGAAGCCGGCAGCCAGGAAGACTGCTGCGAGGAAGCCTGCTGCCCGCAAGCCTGCGGCCCGCAAGCCGGCTGCGAGGAAGCCGGCTGCGAGGAAGACCGCCGCGAAATAGACGGCGCGGCGTCCTGCGGCGCGGCGCAGGATGGGCGCTGAAGACTGACGAGCGCCCGCGGGCCGCCGGCCGTCAAAGCCGGTCCCGCTAGCCTCGGCGGACGTGTCGCGCCTGACAATCGAGACCGCGGGACCGGTCGCCCGGCTCACGCTTGCGCGCCCGGACAAGCTCAACGCGCTCAGCCCGGAGCTGCTCGCGGACCTGATCGACGCTGCGGCCGACCTCGACGCCCAGGCCGACGTGAAGGCCGTGATCGTCTCCGGAGAGGGCCGCTCGTTCTGCGCCGGCTTCGACCTGGCGGCGTTCGTCGCTCAGGAAGCGGACGGCAGGACGCACGAGACAGCCGACCTCGGGCGCCGCATGGCCGAGGCCGTGACCGGCATGCGGGCGGTGACGATCGCGCAGCTGCACGGCCACTGCGTCGGAGGCGGCCTCGTGCTCGCCGCGGCATGCGACATGCGCATCGCCGCTCACGACGTCGTCTTCTCGATTCCGGAGGTCGAGCTGGGCATCCCGCTCGCGTGGGGCGGGATCCCGCGTCTGGTGCGCGAGATCGGACCGGCGATGACCAAGGAGCTCGTGCTCACGTGCCGGCCGTTCGGGGCCGCCGAGGCCCGCGCTCTGGGCTTTCTCAACCGCGTAGTGCCGGCCCGCGATGTCGCCGCCGAGGCCGAGGCGCTCGCAGCCCAGCTCGCCGACCGCTCGGCGTTCACGCTCAACGCCACCAAGACGCACGTCAACGCGGTGACTGAGGATCTCGCGTCCACCGCGGGAGCGGTCAGCGACGCGGACGTGCTGCTCGCTGCCGTGGCCGATCCGGAGTCGCGCGCGTCAGCCGCGCGCTATCTCGCTCAGAGGCGTCCGCGCGCTTCGACCGCCCAGCCCTAGGACGCCGCCATGACGGCGCTCGACTGGATCGTGGTCGCGCTGGCGGTGCTCTCGGCGTTCAACGGCGCGCGGCGTGGCTTCGTGGCGGGCGCGCTCGCGCTCGCGGGCTTCGTGGCCGGCGCGTTCGCCGGCGCGCGGCTGGCGCCGCTGCTGCTCGAGGGCGGATCCACATCGCCATGGGCTCCGCTGTTCGCGCTCGCCGGGGCGCTGGCGCTCGGGATCGCGCTGGCCGGTCTGCTCGAAGCGCTCGGGACGTTGCTGCTCGACAGGTTCCGCGTGCCCGCCGTCGAGACGTTCGATGCCGCGCTGGGTGCGGTGCTCGGCGTGGCCATCGCGGTGGTGCTCGCGTGGATCATCGGTGCCGTCGCGCTCCACACCCCGGGTGCGCGTGCGCTGCGCGGCGAGGTCCAGCGCTCCGCGATTCTCAGTGCACTGAACGACGCGTTCCCGCCCTCCGGCCCGCTGCTGCGCGCGCTCGCGCGCTTCGATCCGCTGCCCAGCATCGCCGGTCCCTCGCCGGATGCGATCAGCCCGCCCTCTCGCGAGGCGCTGCGGCAGCCGGGCGCGCGCCGGGCGGCCGACGGAACGGTGCGCGTGCTCGGCGCCGCCTGCGGACTCGCGGTCAGCGGCTCGGGCTGGATCGCGGCGCGCGACATCGTCGTCACGAACGCGCACGTCGTCGCCGGCACCGGTGACGAGCTGACGGTTCAGCTCCCCGGCGGCGGGGAGCGGCGGACCGCTCGGACGGTGCATTTCGATTCGCTCAACGACATCGCGCTGCTCGCCGCGCCGGGTCTGGGCGGCACGCGGCTCCGGCTCGCCGACAGCTCGCCGCCCGGCACCGCGGGAGCGATCCTCGGGTATCCGCGGAACGGGCCGTTCGATGCGCGCGCGGCGCGCATCGGCGACACGCTGCGGGTTCTCGCCCACGACGTGTACGGACGCGGGCCGCTGCTGCGCACGATGACGGCGATCCGCGGCACGATTCGCCCCGGCAACTCCGGAGGCCCGGTCGTCGACCGCGCGGGGCGCGTTCTGACCACGGTGTTCGCGACCGCGGAGGGCGGCAGCGCGCGTGGTGGCTTCGGTGTTCCGAACGCGCTCGTCGAGCGGGCGCTCGAGTCGTCGGCGGCGCGTCCGCGGACGGTTTCGACCGGCGCCTGCGTCTCGTAGGGGACCGCCCGGTCGCGCGGCAGGATCAGGCGGCTGCGGCACGGGTATGGTCAGATCGGTGGACCCGGCGATGCCCGGCACGGGCCGACCGAACGCTCGTGAACGCGGGCGACGCCGCCGCGCCCTTGCCGTGCTCGCTTGCTTGGCGTTCCTCGCGGGCGTTCTGGCCTCGACGAACGGTGGCGGGGCGCGCAACGCCGGGGCGCCACGCGATGCGCGACCAGCGCCGCCCGCCGCGCAGCTCGAGTTGCCGGGCGGTGGGAGACGCCTCTTTCCCGACCGGCGCGTCGTCGCCGCCTACGGCTCGCCCAGGGATCCCCGGCTCGGGATGCTCGGCGTCGGCTCGCTCGAGAGTGCGGTCAAGCGTCTGCGCCGTCAGGCGAAGCCCTATGCGCGACGCTCGCGGCCGGTGCTTCCCGCGCTTGAGCTGATAGCCGTCATAGCCACCGCGACGCCCGGTGAGCAGGCGCTCTACCGCGAGCGGCTGCCGGCCGCTGAGATCGACCGGCACCTCCGCGTCGCCCGCGGCAACCGCGCGCTGCTGATTCTCGACGTGCAGCCGGGTCGCTCCGGCTTCCTCGGTGAGGCCCGGCTGCTCGAGCGCTGGCTGCGAGAGCCTGACGTCGGGCTCGCGCTCGATCCCGAATGGCGTGTCGACGCGGGTTCGGTGCCCGGCCGGGTCATCGGGTCGACCAGTGCCGCCGAAATAGACGACGTCTCGGCCTGGCTCGCGCGGCTGGTGCGCGAGCGACGCCTGCCGGAGAAGCTGCTGCTGGTGCATCAGTTCACGAACGACATGATTCGCGACAAGGGCCTGATCGCCCGCCGCGCCGGCCTGGCGATCACGTTCAACGTCGACGGGTTCGGCGGTGCCGGGATCAAGCGTGCGAAGTACCACGAGTTCTCCGCGCAGACCCGCCCGGGCTTCCACGACGGCTTCAAGCTGTTCTATGAGGAGGACACCGGCCTGATGCGGCCGCGGCAGGTGCTCGCGATGAAGCCGCCGCCCGACGTCATCGTCTACGAGTAGGCACCGGCAGCGATGACCCTGCGCTCGACTAGGCTGAGGTCGCTCGATGGCGCCGATCCCGATCAACATTGCCGAGCTCGTCGGGCGAACGCCGGTCATTCGGCTGACCCGTCTGCTCGAAGACGCCGCCGAAGGCGCTGAGCTCTACGGCAAGCTCGAGGCGTTCAACCCGGGCGGCTCGGTAAAGGACCGGATCGGTGTCGCGATGATCGAGGCCGCCGAGCGCGATGGACTGATCGAGCCCGGCCGCACCACGATCGTCGAGGCGACGTCCGGCAACACCGGGATCGCGCTGGCCTTCGTCTGCGCCGTCAAGGGCTACCGGCTGCGGATCTTCCTCCCGCAGGGGATGAGCCGTGAGCGTGAAGCGCTGCTGCGGCTCTACGGCGCCGAGGTCGAGGTCGTGGAGTCGCTCGGCGGGATGAACGAAGCGGTCGACGCGGCACGCGAGCTGGCGCAGCAGGCCGACCACTTCCTGCCGGACCAGTTCTCCAACCCGGCCAACCCGGAGGCGCATCGCACGGGGACCGGCCCCGAGATCCTCGAGGCGCTCGACGGTCGCGTGGACGTTCTCGTCGCGGGTGTCGGAACCGGCGGGACCGTCACCGGCGCCGGAGAGGCGATCAAGGCGGCGAACCCGAGCGCGCTGGTCATCGCCGTCGAGCCGCAGTCGTCGGCGGTGCTGTCGGGACGGATGCCCGGACCGCACCGCATCCAGGGAATCGGCGCCGGCTTCGTGCCGGCCGTGCTCAACCGCGAGATCCTCGACGAGGTGATCGCCGTGCCCGACGAGGCCGCGATCGACACGGCGCGCCTGGCGGCTGCGCGCGAGGGCGTCCTCGCGGGGCTGAGCTGCGGAGCCGCGCTGTGGGCCGCGATGCAGGTCGCTGCGCGCCCGCAGTCACGCGGGAAGCGGATCGTCTGCGTGCTGCCGGACTCCGGCGAGCGCTACATCTCCGCGCCGTTCTTCGCGCCCTGAGGTGCTCTGCGGCCACTCTTGCGAGCCCACCCGCACGAGGGCTTATCGTCTGTCGGCGATGCTCGGACTCGGCACACTCGCTCGCGTCGTCGGTGAGCTGCGCTGCGACGTCGCAGCCGCGCATCAGCGCGACCCTGCGGCACGCGGTGTCGCAGCCGTCGAGATCCTGACCTCGTGGCCCGGCGTGCACGCTCTGCTCGCCCACCGCATCGCCCACGCGCTGCACGAAGGCGGTGTGCCCGTCGTCCCGCGCTCGATCGCCTACGTCAGCCGCGCCCTCACCGGCATTGAGATCCACCCGGCGGCGAGCATCGGCGACGGCCTCTTCATCGACCACGGCACCGGCGTCGTGATCGGCGAGACGGCGGACATCGGCGATGACGTCACGCTCTATCAGGGCGTGACGCTGGGCGGGACCGGATTCGCCACCGGCAAGCGCCACCCGACGGTCGAGGACAACGTGACGATCGGCAGCGGCGCGAAACTGCTCGGGCCGATCGTCGTCGGCCACGGCTCGAAGATCGGCGCCAACAGCGTCGTCATCACCGACGTCGCTCCGAACAGCACCGTGGTGGGCAACCCGGGGCACGTCGTGAAGGTCAATGGCGTTCGGACCGAGGGCCCCGACGCGGACTGGATCCATCTGCCGGACCCGGTCGCGGAGGCGATTCGCGAGTTGTCGGCGCGTCTGACCGAGCTAGAGCGCCGGCTCGCCGAGATCTCGGGCGGCGAGGTGCCGGCCGAGGTCACGCCGCTGCGCCCGGTGCGCGGGCGAAACCCGGCGGGCGGATGAGCCGGCGGGGCCGCACGCGTCAGTAGAAGACGCAGCGGCACCGATGGCGCGGATGGGCCTTGTACTCGGGTCCCTGGCCGCGCGTCCAGAGGCGGTGGTCGATCTCCCGGGCGGGAATCGCGAGCCGCGCGCTGAGCAGCTCGCAGGCGTGCACCGCGCACGCCCTGATCTCGCGCTCCTGCCCACCGGAGCGGAGCGGGCGACCGGCGTCGATCAGCGCCGCGAGCCCGTCGGCGTAGCGCAGCACGCCGTCGCAGCGCAGCACGTGCGGGACGAGGTTGTCGGCGAAGATCGTCAGCCGGTCGAGGTCGTCGAAGTGGGCGACGCCCGCGAGGTCGAGGTTGGACGGGGCGATCTGCGCGCGCTTGTAGAAGCCGCGGTCGTCGTACATCGACATCCCGCGCGCCAGTCCGGCGGCGAACTCGGCCGCCGAGCCGCGGGCCTGGGCTGCGATGTCGAGCGCGCCGCGGTCGCCGAGGAAGCGCCCGAGCTCGCGCAGCGCCTGCGAGTAGAGCGACATCAGCTCGTGGTCTCGCGCTTGCCCCAGGGTGTCCGCGATCTCCTCGGTGCGCATCGCGCGAAGCTCGGCGTTGGACCACGGGCCAGCCGCTCTGAAGCGGTCGGCGAGCGCCCAGGCGATCGTGAAGTAGCCGGATGAGCCGGGGCGCTTTTCCAGTTCCGGGAACCAGCCCGAACCGAAGTTGATCGTGTCGAGCGTCAGGAAGTAGGCCGCGACGGCGTCCGGCGGTCCGTCCAGGTGGTGGCGCTCGCGGTCCAGCTCAGGAGGCGGGCCCGGATCGAGCGCGTCGAGCGCATCCACGTCGATCGTGACCGAGCGCGCGTCGGCGGCGATCGCGGCGCACTGCGCGCGGACCTCGTCTGGCAGCGTCACAGCATGCGACGCTACCGGGAGGTGCGCAGTGACCGGGCCGCGTGATCCAGCGCGCCCTGCGGACATTGGTCTACCGTGCCCCTATCGCTCGCCCCGGACGGCGGGCATGACCGCTCCGCAGCGGAGCAGGGGAGAGAACATGCGCCAGCGCATCGGCCGGCCGTCACCGGCTCTCGTGATAGCGATCCTCGCGTTGATCGTCGCGGCATCGGGCAGCGCGGTGGCCGACGGCGTCTCCGCGGCGGCCAGGCTCATCACCGGCAAACAGGTCAAGAACTCGTCGCTGACCGGCGCCGACATCAAGAACTCCTCGCTGAGAGGATCCGACATCAGGAACTCGTCGCTCACCGGGGCGGACATCAGGAACGGCTCGCTGACCCTGTCGGACATCAGGAAGTCCGAGAAGGAGAAGCTCGCCGGCTCAGAGGGCCCGCGCGGTCTTGCGGGCCCGCAGGGCGTTCCGGGCGCCGCGGGCGCGTCCGGGCCGAAGGGCGATCCCGGGCCGCCCGGGACGGCGCGGGCGTACGGCCGCGTGAGCGCCGACGGAGCGCTGTCCCGTGCCAAGGGCATCGAGACCGTCACCCACCCGGGTCCCGGTGTCTACTGCGTCCGGCTCGATCCCTCGATCGAGGCCGCGGCGGCCAGCGCGGTCGTCAGCGTCGACTATCCGGGCTCGACATCGGCGCCGAACGCAACGGTCGACTCGGCAGGAACCACGGAGAGCACCGGCTGTGTCGGGATCCCCAACACGATCGTCGTGCTGGCGACGCAGTTCCTGACGCCCGATCCGCCGGACGTGGCACACGACGAGATCGCGGAGGCGCTCGCCGACCAGCCGTTCTTCATCATCGTCGGCTGACGCCGTCGGGCCGCGACCCGCGCGACTCCCGCCGCGGCCGCGCCTATCCTCGAACGGGGATGCCGGACACCACCGCTGACGAGCGCCTCGAGCACCTGCTCGCGGGACTCAACGAGCCACAGCGCAGCGCCGTGACGCACGAGCAGGGGCCGCTGCTCGTGCTCGCCGGCGCGGGCTCGGGCAAGACCCGCGTGCTCACCCATCGCGTGGCGTGGCTCGTCAACACGGGCCGCGCGCGCCCCGGTGAGATCCTGGCGATCACGTTCACCAACAAGGCGGCACAGGAGATGCGCGAGCGCGTGGAGCTGCTGCTCGGGCACTCGACGCGGGCGATGTGGGTGATGACGTTCCACAGCGCCTGCGCGCGGCTGCTGCGCTCGGAGGCGCCGCGGCTCGGCTACACGCGCCAGTTCACGATCTACGACCAGGCCGACAGCCGCCGCCTCGTGAAGCAGTGCATCGACGAGCTCGGCGTCGATCCCAAGCGCTTCACGCCGGCCGCGGTCCAGCACCAGATCTCCGATGCCAAGAACAAGCTTCGCGATGCCGCGGGCTACCGCGAACTGACCGGCTCCTACTTCGAGCAGACCGTCGCCGACGTCTACGAGCTCTACGAGCGCCAGATCCACCGCATGAACGCGATGGACTTCGACGATCTGCTCGGCCGCACCGTCAACGTGCTGGAGCTGTTCCCGGAGGTCCGTGCGCGCTACGCGGCGACCTTCCGCCACGTGCTCGTCGACGAGTACCAGGACACCAACCACGCGCAATACCGCCTGCTCCAGCTGCTCGCCGGCGAGCACCGCAACCTTGCGGTCGTCGGCGACGATGCGCAGTGTCTTGTCGAGGGGACGCGCGTCACCATGGCCGACGGGTCGGAGCGTGCTATCGAGAGCGTCGCGGCCGGCGACCGCGTCAGATCTTGTTACGGGAGCGGCGAGTTCCGGCCCGCACGGGTGACTGCCGTTCACCGGGCCGAAGTCACCTGGGGGGTGGAGATCATCCTGGAGAGCGGTCGGCGGATCGTCTCGACGCCTGAGCACACACACTTCGCGGGGTTCAAGTTCGGCGTTTCGCCCCAGTTGCACTCGACCTACGCAATGCGTCGCGGCAGCCATGGCTTCCGCGTCGGCACGACGCGGACGTACTTGAGCTCGAAGAGCACGCCGGTGATCGGCGTTCAGATGCGGGCCATGCAGGAGAACGCCGACGCCGCGTGGGTGGTGAGGGTCCATGACACTGAGGCCGAGGCGAGAGCCCTCGAGATGCAGCTTTCGCTCCGCTACCAGCTTCCGACGCTGCCGTTCGTCGCTCGCCGCGGCGGCAGCGTAAACGGGCTCGTTCACGACCAGGATCTGATCGACGGCATCTTCTTCTCGCTCGATACTGAGACGTCTGGACGTAGGCTGCTTCATGACTACGCGCTGGATTACGACGATCCGCATCATCGACCTCGTTCGCACGAGGGGCGTCGCCGGTCTGTGACGATCACGCTTTGCGGCGACCGGCGCGGACGAACCCCTATGCACCTGGTCGCGGTAGGTGGGCGCTCACAAGAGGCGCAGGCGGCACTCGAATCAGTTGGGTTCTCGGTGCGGCCCGCCAAAGCCGGGTCCAAGAGCTGGCGCTACGAGTCAGCGTTCAAGAGCTTCGAAGATGCCATGGACGTCGTTCGGAGGATCCAATCGGTCCTCTACGTACAGCTTCGGTTCATTGCGCGGCTCGGCGGCGCGGGCGACGGGAAGAGCAACTCGCTGCCCTTCCTGCCGGCGGCGTCGGTGAGACGCGGCATGGTGATGTTCGGCGAAGACGGTGGCTACGACGTGGTCAGCAGCGTTCGCGAGATCCAGCTCGACCGGCCTGTGTACGACCTGAACGTGGAGAACACCCACAACTTCGTCGCGGGCGGGATCATCACGCACAACTCCGTCTACGGCTTCCGTGGAGCCGACATCCGCAACATCCTCGACTTCCAGGACGACTTCCCGGACACGGCGACGGTCAAGCTCGAGCAGAACTACCGCTCCACCCAGACGATCCTGAGCGCCGCCAACGCGGTGATCGCGCACAACCGCGAGCAGATGAAGAAGACGCTCTGGACCGACCTCGGCGAGGGCGACGAGATCGTCGTGCGCGAGCTCGACGACGAGCACTCCGAGGCGCGCTACGTGGCCGGCGAGATCGAACGGCTCGTCGACGAGGGCCTGTCGCGCTCGGAGATCGCCGTCTTCTACCGGATGAACTCGCAGTCGCGCGTGCTCGAGGACACGCTCGTGCGCCGTGAGATCGGCTACCAGGTCATCGGCGGCACCCGCTTCTACGAGCGCGCCGAGATCAAGGACGCGATCGCCTATCTGACGTTGCTGGCCAACCCGCAGGACGCGGTCAGCTTCCAGCGCGTCGCCAACACGCCGCGCCGCGGGATCGGGCAGACCTCGCTCTCGCGCGTGCTCGGTCACGCAAACACGATCGGCGTGAGCATCTGGGACGCGGCGGCCGAGCCGGCCTCCGTCCCGGGCCTCGGCGCCGCCGCGGTCAAGTCGCTGGGGCGGTTCATGGAGACGATGACGTCGCTGCGCGCGCGTGCAGATCAGGGCGTCCCGGTGGGCGACCTGCTCGACGCGGTACTGCACGAGAGCGGCTACCTGGACTGGCTGGCGGCTGAGCGCACGATCGAGGCGCAGGGACGACAGGAGAACCTGCTCGAGCTGGTGGAGGTCGCGCGTGAGTTCGATGCGGCCGCCGAGCCCGGCGACGACCGCCTCGACCTATTCCTTCAGCAGATCGCGCTCGTCGCCGACGCCGACACGCGTGAGGACGACTCGGGCCTCGTGACGCTCATGACGCTTCACAACGCAAAGGGCCTGGAGTACCCGGTCGTCTTCATGATCGGCTGCGAAGAGGGCATCTTCCCGCACTCGCGCTCGATCGACGAGGGCTCGCTCGAGGAGGAGCGGCGGCTCTGCTACGTCGGCCTGACGCGCGCGATGCGCAACCTCACGCTGACGCACGCTCGCCGTCGCGCCGTCTTCGGGTCCGCCACCTACGGACTGCCGAGTCGCTTTCTTGACGAGTTGCCGCCTGAGCTGCTCGATCGCCAGGGCTCGCTCGGCGGGGGCTGGGCGGCCGCGCGCGAAGCGAGCAGCGCCGCGCTCGGCGGCCGGCCGCGGCTGACGTCGTGGGCGGGGTCCGAGAGCGGCGCCCCGCGTGGTGAGAGGCGATCGCGACAGCCGCATGAGACAGGGGAGGGGGAGTCGTTCCGGCTCGGCGAGGACGTCGTCCACGCCGCCTTCGGCGACGGCGTCGTCACGGGCCTCGAGCCCGGCGGCATCGTCGTCATCCGCTTCGCAGGCGACGGCTCCGAGCGCAAGCTGATCGCCGGGCACGCGCCGATCACGCGGCGCGCCTGAGCCCGGCCGACGGGCGCTCCTCCCGCCGCGTCTCCGTCCCCGTCACTACGCTGCCGCCCCGTGAGCGCGACGATCATCGACGGAAAGGCGGTCGCGGCGCGCGTGCGCGAGCAGGTGGCGCAGGACGCGGCTGCTTTCGCGAAGGAACACGGCCGACCGCCGGGTCTCGCCACGATCCTGATCGGCGACGATGCCGCCAGCGCCGTCTACGTCGGCGGCAAGCAGAAGGCCTGCGCCGATGCCGGTGTCCGTGGCTTCGACCACCGGCTCGGCGGGGACACGCCGCGCGAGGACGTGGTCGCGCTGATCGAACAGCTCAACGCCGACGCCGACGTCAGCGGGATCATCTGCCAGCTCCCCGTCCCCGGGCACCTCGACGGCGTCGAGCTGACCGGTCTCGTCGACCCGCTCAAGGACGTCGACGGGCTCACGCCGCTCAGTGCCGGACTGCTCAGCCTCGGCCGCGAGGGCCTGCGCCCCTGCACGCCGGCCGGGGTGATGCTGCTGATCGCCGAGGCCGGCGCGTCGCTGGAGGGCGCCGAGGCGGTCGTGATCGGGCGCTCGAACCTGTTCGGCAAGCCGATGGCGCAGCTCCTGCTCCAGGAGAACGCGACCGTGACGACGTGCCATTCGCGCACGCGCGACCTGCCGGCCGTCTGCCGCCGTGCGGACGTGCTGATCGCCGCCGTCGGGCGCGCGCGCGATGGTCGGCGCCGATTGGGTCAAGCCGGGAGCGGTCGTGATCGACGTCGGGATGAACCGCGTCGACGGAGTGCTCTGCGGTGACGTCGACTTCGAGCCGGTCAGCGAGCTTGCCGCGGCGATCACGCCGGTGCCGGGCGGCGTCGGGCCGATGACGATCGCCTGCCTGCTGGCGAACACGGTCAAGGCCGCGCGGATGCAGGCGAAGGGACGCTCGTGAACCGGCTTCGCGCCGGAGAGTGGGTCGCGCTCGGAGGTGCGCTGGGACTCATCGCGTCGCTCTTCGCCGACTGGTTCTCGGGTCCGGGACGAGCGACGGCCACGGGCTGGAGCGCCCTGGGCTGGGCGGCGCTCGCCCTCGTCGCCGCGGCGACGCTGCTGACGGTCGCCCTCTGGCTGCTGTTCGCGGCCGGCGCCGGCGACGTCTGGAACCTCGTCCCCGGCGTCATCGCCCCGGTGGTGGCGCCCGCGTGCCTGATCGTGCTGGTCGTGGTCACGCTGCTCAAGCCGGGCGACGCGACGGCGATCGAGCCGGCCGCCTGGGCCGGGCTGGCGTGCGCGGCGCTGATGACCGGCGGAATCCTCGCTTCGCTGCACAACGAGCGCAGGACCGGCCCGGGCCGCGTCTTTCAGCCGCCTCCGGCACGTCCCCCTCCGCCCGCCTGAGCGCGTCGCGCGCACCACGTCGGCGAGTTCGTTTCGTTCATCGACACAAACACGCCGCCGTCGTCACCCGTCGGCGAGGTCGGCGAGTTCGCTTCGCTCATCGAAACAAACACGCCGTGGTCGTCACGGCGGCCTCCATGCGCCGGCGAGCGCTTGCCTATCATCGGCCCCGCATGATCGACCGCGCCGAGGTTCTCCACGTCGCGCGCCTGGCGCGCCTGAAGCTCACCGACGAGGAGGTCGAGCGCATGGCCGGCGAGCTGTCCTCGATCCTCGGCCACATCGACACGATCTCTCGAGCTCGATCTCGACGGCGTCCCGCCGACGAGCCACGTCGTCGAGGTCGAGCACGGGCTGCGGGCCGGACGAGCCCGGACCGTGCCTGCCGCGCGAGGTCGCGCTCGAGCAGGCGCCCGCGACGCAGGACGGCGGCTTCCTCGTCCCGAGTCCGCAGGCGACATGACGCCGAGCGGCGAGTCCACGGGCGACGACGCGCGCCGGTCACCGGCGGCCGAGCTGGTCGAGCTCACGGCCGCGCAGGCGGCGGGCGCCGTCGGTCGTGGCGACCTCGATCCCGCGGAGCTCTTCGCCGCCTACCGCGAGCGCGCTGCGGGCGACGATCTGAACGCCTTCACCTGGGTCGCGGACGCGCCGCCCGACCCGTCGGACGCGGGCGGCCCGCTCGGCGGCGTCCCGCTCGCGGTCAAGGACCTCTTCTGCACCGAGGGCGTCCCGAGCCAGGCCGGCTCGAGGATCCTCGAGGGCTACCGCCCGCCGTACACGGCGACCGCCGTCGCCGCGTCTGCAGGCAGCGGGCGCCCCGCTGCTCGGCAAGACCAACCAGGACGAGTTCGCGATGGGCTCGTCCAACGAGAACTCCGCCTACGGCGCCGCCGCTCAACCCGTGGGACCGCACGCGCGTCCCGGGTGGCTCCTCGGGCGGCAGCGCCGCGGCGGTCGCCGCGGGCCTCGCACCGTGGGCGATCGGCACCGACACCGGCGGCTCGATCCGCCAGCCCGCCGCGCTGTGCGGGATCGTCGGGCTCAAGCCGACCTACGGCGCGGTCTCGCGCTACGGCATGATCGCGTTCGCCTCGTCGCTCGACCAGGCCGGGCCCGTTCACGCGCGACGTCACCGACGCCGCGCTGCTCCTCAGTCACGATGGTCGGCGCCGACCCGCGCGACTCGACCGCCGTCGGTCATCCCGAGCCGGTCGAGCTGCCGACCGCCGAGCGGCTCGACGGCATCCGCCTCGGCGTGCCGGCGGAGCTCGCCGCGGGCGAGGGCGTCGAGCCCGGCGTGCTCGCAGTCGTTCGAGGCGACGCTCGACGCTGGCGCGCGAGCTCGGGGCGACGCGTCGAGACAGGTCACGCTGCCGCACGCGCCGCACGGGCTCAGCGCCTACTACGTGATCGCCCCCGCCGAGGCCTCGTCGAACCTCGCCCGCTTCGACGGCGTGCGCTACGGCCTGCGCGCACGCCGCGCGACGACCTCGTCGCGATGTACACCGGCACGCGCCACGACGGCTTCGGCGACGAGGTCAAGCGGCGCATCATGATCGGCACCTACGCGCTGTCCAGCGGCTACTACGACGCCTACTACGGTCGCGCGCAGCAGGTCGCGGACGCTGATCGCCCGGGACTTCGCGAACGGTCTTCGAGCAGGTCGACTTCGTCGTCACGCCGACGAGCCCGTGCGTCGCCTTCGAGCTCGGCGCGAAGACCGCCGACCCGCTACGCGATGTACCTGAACGACTTCTTCACGGTTCCGATGTCGCTCGCCGGGATTCCCGGCATCTCGATTCCCAGCGGGCTCTCCGAGGGACTGCCGGTCGGCTTCCAGCTCGCCGGCCCGGCGTTCAGCGAGAACCGCATCCTCGACGCGGCGCACGCGCTCGAGCGCGCGATCGGCTTCGACGGTTCGCCCGCGCGGAACGGGGCCTCGCATGGGTGACGTCGACTACGAGCCCGTCATCGGCCTGGAGATCCACGTCCAGCTCGCGACGCGCACGAAGATGTTCTGCGCCTGCCCGCTGAGCTTCGGCGAGCCGCCCAACACGCGCACCTGCCCGGTCTGCCTCGGCCTGCCGGGCACGCTGCCGGTGACGAACGCCGAGGCGATCCACTACGGCCTGATGATCGGCCTCGGCGCTCGGCTCCGAGCTCGCGCCGCGCTCGATCTTCCACCGCAAGAACTACTTCTACCCCGACCTGCCCAAGGGCTACCAGATCAGCCAGTTCGACGAACCGCTGTGCCTCGGCGGGCGGCTCGGCGACGTGCGCATCCACCGCGTGCACCTCGAGGAGGACGCGGCGAAGCTGATCGCACGTCGGCGCGAGCGGCCGGATCCACGGCTCCGACGCCTCGATCGTCGACTTCAACCGCGGCGGCACGCCGCTGGCGGAGATCGTCACCGAGCCGGACGTGCGCTCGGCCGAGCAGGCGAGCGAGTGGCTGCGGCTGCTGCGCACGACGCTGCGCCAGCTCGGCGTCAGCGACGTGAACATGGAGGAGGGCTCGCTGCGCTGCGACGCGAACATCTCGATCCGCCCGTCGGGCAGCGATCGGCTCGGCACCAAGACCGAGCTCAAGAACATGAACTCGTTCCGCTTCATCGAGCGCGGCATCCGCGCCGAGATCGCGCGCCAGGAGGCGACTGCTGCGCGCCGGCGAGCAGGTCGTGCAGGAGACGCTGCACTTCGACCCGCGCAGCGAGGCGATCACGCTCGCTGCGCTCCAAGGAGGAGGCGCACGACTACCGCTACTTCCCCGAGCCCGACCTGCCGCCGGTCGCGATCACGGCCGAGATGCTCGAGCGCGCGCGTGCCGCGATGCCGGAGCTGCCCGCCGCCCGCGAGGAGCGATTCGCGGGGGAGCTGGGACTCAATGCCGAGAGCTCTCGGATGCTGTCGTGGCGCGCCGAGCTCGGCGACTACTTCGAGGCCGCGCTCGCCGCGGGCAACGGCATCGAGCCCCAGCCGCTCGCGAACTGGACCAGTGAGCTCGCCGCGCGGATCGACGTCGAGGATCCGGCTGAGTCCCAGGTCGAGCCCGCCGCGCTCGCCAAGCTCGTGCGACTCGTCGACGGAGAAGGCGGTGACCCAGGGCGCCGCGAAGCAGGTGCTCGACTCGCTGATCGCCTCAGGGGGCGACCCGGCGGAGATCGTCGAGGCCGAGGGGCTCGGCGCCGTCGGTGGCGACGACGAGCTGGCACCGGTCGTGCGCGCCGCCCTCGACGCCAATCCCGACGTCGTGGAGAAGCTGCGCGGCGGCGACATGAAGCCGATCGGCGTGATCATCGGGCACGTCATGAAGGAGACGCGCGGGCGCGCCGACGGCAAGGAAGTGACCGCGATCGTTCGCTCCGAGCTCGGGCTCTGACGCTGCAGGCCGTCGCAGCGGTTCACACGCACGATCGACGTCGGCGAGGTCGACGGTGGCCCCTGTACACGGTGTACGAACGAAACCCGCAAATTGCATACCGGCGGGCCATATCCAGGCGGCCCCGGGAGGCCGATCATGCACGCCATGACCCGGCCCTCACCCACGCTCTCCCGTTACATGCTGCTGACCTCACCGGATCCGACCGGCCCCAAGACCCCGGAGCGCCGCGTGCGCCGCTACCGCCTGGCGCGCATCCAGGTCGGCGGGCGCCCGTCACCCGTCGACCGCTTCCCGCAGCTGCACCGCGGCTACGAGTAGCTCGCCGCGCCCGCGCGCGGGCGTAACATGGGGTCATGGACACCGAGAAGTCCGGCCCTTCCTTCCTGATGCGCCTCGTCGCGGTCGTGGTGCTGATCGTCGCGGCGCTGCTGCTCGTGCGCATCGTGATCGGCCTCGTCGCGGGGGTCTTCTGGTTCGTGATGGTCGGCCTGGCGCTTTTCGCCGTCTTCTGGGCGTGGAGCACGCTGCGGAGCTGACGTGCTCTACGGCGGTGCCTACCTGGTCATCGCGATCTTCTTCGGCCTCGCCGGAGGCGTGGTCGGCAAGCTCAAGGGCAGCTCGTTCTGGCTCTGGTTCCTGATCTCGGGGGCGGTGCCGATCTTCGGCCTGCTGGCAGCGGTCTGCTACCGATCGGAGCTGCGCGAGGAGCGCCGGATGTGCCCCGGCTGCGGGCGGATCGTCTACCTCCACGAGACGCTGTGCCTGCGCTGCGGAACCGAGCTCTACTACCCGGAGACCGACGAGGAGATCATGCCTCCGGAGCTGCCCGTTCGCGGGTGATCGGGGCGCCGCGACAGCTCGTCCAGACCGGAAATCCGCTGGTACACTGCGCTTCCGAGCCGCCCCGGGCGGCTCTTCGCGTACCGAGAACCAGCGAGCCCTTCGGGAAGGAGGCGACCACACGATGCGCGCAGTCGATGCCGTCATGGAGTGCTTGAAGGCCGAGGGCGTCGACGTCGTATTCGGCCTCCCCGGCGGCGCGAACCTGCCGACCTACGACGCGTTCGTCGACGCGGGCATCCGCCACGTGCTCGTGCGCCACGAGGCCGGGCGGCGGCCACGCGGCCGAGGGCTACGCGAAGGCGACCGGTCGCGTCGGCGTCTCGCTTGGCGACCTCAGGTCCCGGCGCGACCAACCTCGTCACGCCGATCGTCGACGCGATGATGGACTCGGTTCCCGTCGTCTTCCTCACCGGCCAGGTGCGCACCGACCTGCTCGGCACGGACGGCTTCCAGGAGGCCGACACGATCGGCATCACGATGCCGGTCGTCAAGCACTCCTTCATGATCACCGACCCGCTGGAGATCCCGCGGGCGATCCACGAGGCCTTCCACATCGCGCGCAGCGGGCGGCCCGGACCGGTCCTCGTCGACATCCCGGTCGACCTCTCGCGCGCGGACATCCCGTACGAGCCGGTCAGCGACGTTCACCTGCCCGGCTACCAGCCGACGACCGAGGGCAACGCCAAGCAGATCCGCCAGGCGGCGAAGGCGCTCGCCGCCGCGCGCCGCCCGGTGCTCTACGTCGGCGGCGGCGTCGTCAACGTCGAACGCGCGCGAAGGAGCTGCGCGAGCTCGCGACCGCCGACCGCTTCCCGGTGACCTGCACGCTGATGGCGCTCGGCGCGTTCCCGGCACCGCACCCGCAGTGGCTCGGGCATGCTCGGCATGCACGGCACCCGCGCGGCCAACTACGCGATGGACGAGGCCGACCTGATCTGCCGCGATCGGCGCGCGCTTCGACGACCGCATCACCGGCAAGCTGTCGCGAGTTCGCGCCGCGGGCCAAGTTCATCCACATCGACGTCGACCCGGCCGAGATCTCCAAGAACGTCCCCGCGCACATCCCGATCGTCGGCGACGCGAAGACCGTGCTCGCCAAGCTCGTCGCCGAGTACCGTGCGCTCGAGGCCGACGTCGTCGCGCCTCGAGGAGTGGTGGCAGCGCATCGACGGCTGGCGCGAGCAGCATCCCGCTCAGCTACACGACTCGGCCGACAACGAGATCACGCCCGCAGCTGCATGATCCAGGCGCTCTACGAGGCGACCGGCGGCGATGCGATCGTCAGCTCGGACGTCGGTCAGCACCAGATGTGGACCGCGCAGTACTACGACTTCCCCGAGCCGCGGCGCTGGATCAACTCGGGCGGCCTCGGCACGATGGGCTTCGGCCTGCCGGCTGCGATGGGCGCCAAGGTCGGCTGCCCCGACGAGACCGTCGTCTGCGTCGCCGGCGACGGCTCGATCCAGATGAACATGCAGGAGCTGGCGACGTGCGCCCAGGAGGGCATCGCGATCAAGGTCTTCATCATGAACAACGGCTACCTGGGCATGGTTCGCCAGTGGCAGGAGCTGTTCTGGGACCGGC
This sequence comes from uncultured Actinomycetes bacterium, assembly GCA_963714935.1. Classification (GTDB taxonomy): domain Bacteria; phylum Actinomycetota; class Thermoleophilia; order Solirubrobacterales; family Solirubrobacteraceae; genus F1-60-MAGs163. The sequence goes on along the minus strand of CAVQQA010000001.1, from coordinate 69,202 downwards.
GCTACTCGCAGGTCGCACATGGGCCAGTTCCCCGACTTCGTCAAGCTCGCCGACGCGTACGGGGCAGCCGGGATCCGGCTCACCGACAAGACCACGATCGTCGACGACATGCGCGCCGCGCTCGAGACGCCCGGGCCCCGTGCTCGTCGACGTGCGCGTCACGCGGAGGAGAACGTCTACCCGATGATCTCGCCCGGCCAAGCCGCGCGCGACATGGTGGGCTGAGCGATGGGCGAGCCAGGCACCAAGGAACTCCTGAGCCTCGAAGAGCTTCGAGGCCGCCGGCGGACTGCGCACCGGCCGCAAGCACGTGCTCTCGATCCTCGTCGAGAACAAGCCCGGCGTGCTGACCCGCATCGCGGGGCTGTTCGCGCGGCGCGGCTTCAACATCGACACGCTCACGGTCGGCCCGACCGACGACGAGCACGATCTCGCGCGTCACGCTGACGCTCGACGGAGCGCTGCACCCGATCGACCAGGTCACCAAGCAGCTCCACAAGCTCATCAACGTCCTCAAGATCCGCGACCTCGAGCCCGAGGACACCGTCGCCCGCGAGCTGGCGCTGTTCAAGCTCGCAGTCGACGGCGCCACGCGCGCCGAGGTGATGCAGATCTGCGAGATCTTCCGCGGCAAGGTCGTCGACGTCAGCCGCCGCTCGATCATCCTCGAGGTCACCGGGACCACCGACAAGATCGAGGCGTTCGAGCGCATGGTGCGCCCGTTCGGCCTGGTCGAGATGATGCGGACCGGCGAGATCGCGATCTCCCGCGGCCGCGGCGAGACCTGACGCGCCTCGCCGCCTCTGGCGGTGTCCTCGGTCGCTCGCGTGCTGGCGCACGCCACGCTCCCTGCGTCCTGGCCAGTGACGGCGATTCGCTCCTCAGAACGTCGGTCTAGGGGTTCGCTCGTCGGCGCTGTGCGGCGGCGACCTATCCTCGTTCCATGCCTGTGACCAGCACTGCGGCCCCTGGTGCGTTTGCGCTTGGTGCTGGTGACCGGGAGCGGCTTGGGCGGCGGCTCGAGGAGGCGGATTCGGCGGGCTCGGCGGTCGCGGCGGGCGAGGTTCTGGCGGCGGTCACCGTTGTTGCTGGACGGCGCGACGGATCCGACGGCGGTCGGCGGTGGCTTCGCGGCGCGGGGAAGAGCCGTGGTTCGTGCTGCGAGCAGCCTGACCGCGGCGGCGCTGCGCTCGCGGCGCTGGGCGCCGTGGCGACGCTGGAGGCTGCCGGGCGCGGCCGCTTCCCGGAGGTCGGCGCGCGCTGGCGCGGGCTCGCGGCGGAGGCGCTCGCGGACCCGCTCGGATGGTCTGCGTGCGTCGGGACCGTCGCCGTCGGCGGGCTTCGCGTTCGCCCCCGACGGCGGGCAGCTCGCCGCACTGGGCGCGGCTTCGCGCCCGCCTCGCTGGATCGTTCCCGAGGTCGCGCTCGCGCGGCGCGGCGGCGACGTGCGCATGACGCTCGCCGCGCTCTGCCGCGCCGGATGACGACGCCGGCGCGCTGCTGGCGCGACTCGCGGACGCGTGCGCAGTCGCTGCGCCAGGCGCCGCTGCCGCTGCTGGACCCCGATCCCGGTCGGGCGCGTCCGGGTCGCCGGCGCGATGCCGCCCGAGCACTACGAGGGGGCCGTCGCCCGCGCGCGTCGAGCGGATCCGCGCCGGTGCGCTTCGACAAGATCGTGCTCGCGCGCGAGGTGCAGGTGCACGCGCCCGCAGCCGCACGACGCCGCCGCGGTGCTCGGCGATCCTGCGCGACGCGTTCCGCGAGTGCCACGTCTTCGCCGTCGGCCGCGGCGAGCGACGCGCTCGTCGGCGCGCGCCCGGAGCTGCTCGTGCGCCGCGAGGGCCTGCGGGCCGGCACGCTGGCGCTCGCCGGCTCGACGCGGCGCAGCGCCGATCCCGTCCGTCGACGACCATCTCGGCGAGCAGCTGCTGCGCTCGGCGAAGGACCGCGAGGAGCAGGCGATCGTCACGCGCCGGATCGTCCGGCGCTGCGGCCGCTGCAGCGTCTGGGTGACGCGCGGCCGAGGAGCCGGTGCTCGCGCGGGTCGCGAACATCCAGCACCTCGCGACGCCGATCCGCGCCCAGCTCGCGCGACCCGGTCAGCGTCGTCGAGCTCGCCGGCGTCGCTGCACCCGACGCCCGCCGTCGGCGGCGAGCCGCTCGAGGCCGCCGGCGCCGCTGATCCCCGCGCTGGAGGGCCTCGACCGCGGCTGGTACGCCGGCCCGGTCGGCTGGATCGACGCGCAACGAGGACGGTGAGTTCTGCGTCGCGCTGCGCTGCGCGCTGCTCACGGGCACCGTCGCGCGCTGCTACGCCGGTGTCGGCGTCGTGCGCGACTCCGATCCCGCCGCCGAGCTCGCCGAGACCGAGGTGAAGCTGGCCGGCGCTGCTTCCCGTGCTCGCGGGCTGAGCAGCGTCAGCCGAGCGCGGATCCGACGGCGTCCCAGACCTTTCGGTGCAGCTCGACGTTCTCGCTGCGTGAGCTGCGCGACGTGGATCATCTGGGTGCCGTCTGAGGTGAGGCCGTGGTCGAGCGCGGCGCGGAACTCCTCGAGCGTCGCGACCGCCAGGTGATGGAGGCCGAAAGCCTGCGCGACACCTGCGAAGTCGATCTTCGTCGGTGTCGCGACGTGCGCCTCGAATGCGTCGGTCTGCGTCGCGACCGGGAGGAAGTCGAAGATCCCGCCGCCGCCGTTGTCGACCAGCACGATCGTCAGCGGTATGCCGCTGCGCCGCGCGGTCAGCAGTGAGCCGACGTCATGAGCCAGCGCGACGTCGCCGATCAGCAGCGCGACCGGACCGCCGGCGGCCGCGGCGACGCCGTAGGCGGTGGCGACGGTTCCGTCGATGCCGTTCGCGCCGCGGTTGGACAGCACGCGGGGCGGCGTCAGCGCGCGCGGCAAAGAAGGTCTCGACGTCGCGCACCGGCATCGACGAGGCGACGACGAGCGTCGCGTCGGCCGGGAGGCGGGAGCCCAGCTCGCGCGCCAGCCGCGGCTCGCTCAGATCGCTCTCCGAGCACGCTCGTGATCGCGGCGGTCGCGCGCTGGTCGGCGTCGCGCCAGGCACCGCTCCAGCCGCGTCGGGTTCGCTCTCGTGTGACAGGCGCGCGGCGAGCGACGCGAGCAGATCGCCGGGCTCCTCGCCGAGCACGAGATCGCAGACCTGCGACGGGTCCTCCCATGCGCTCTCCGGGTCGACGAGCACCTGAATCGCGTCGAGACCGGAGAGCCACTCGCGCAGCGGCTTGGACGTCGGCAGGTCGCCGACGCGCAGGACGGCTGCGGGGCGCGCCGCGCGGGCGAAGGCCGGGATCGCGCAGCAGCGCGTCGTAGTGGGCGATCGTGCCGTCCGCTCCGCGCGCCCCGGACAGCGGATCGGCGAGCAGCGGCCAGCCGGTGGCGCGCGCTGAACGCAGCGGCGGACTCGGCGAGCGGCGACACGGACCCGGCGGGAGTCGCGGGGCGCTCGCTGCGGCCCAGCACGACGACGCCGCGTGCCGCCGACTCGATGATCTGCGAGAGCGCGGTCGCGGACGCTGCGGCGTCGCGGCTCGGCGGTGAGCGCACCGTCCACGGCGCGCCCGTCGGGGCGCCCGCCGCCGCCGGGCTCGCCTCCGGGCAGCGGCCCGCTCAGTACGAGCGGCTCGCGCAGCGGCAGGTTGAGGTGGACCGGTCCCGGGCGGCCGGACCGCGAGCCGTCCACACCGCGCGGCAGGCGAGCGCGCGGATCCAGCGCAGCGTCTCGCGGCGTCGCCTCGTGGACCCCGACCTCGGCGAACAGCTTGACGGCGTCGCCGTAGAGCTTGACCTGATCGATCGTCTGGCCCGGCGCCGATGTCGCGCAGCTCCGGGCGGGCGGTCGGCGGTCAGCACGATCAGCGGCACACGCGCCTCGTGCGCCTCGATCACCGCGGGCAGGTAGTTGGCCGCCGCCGTGCCCGACGTGCAGGCGAGGACGGCGGGCCGCCCGGTCGCCTTCGCCAGCCCGAGCGCGAAGAAGCCCGCGCCGCGCTCGTCGATCTGCGAGACGCACGGGAAGCGCCCGTCGCGCACGAGCGACAGCACGATCGGCGTCGAGCGCGAGCCCGGCGAGGTGCACCGCGCCGGCGATGCCGCAGCGCGCGAGCTCGTCGCAGAGCGCGCGCAGGAGCAGGTAGGTGTCGGTTGACCTGAGGGATGATTGGGTCAATGCCCGGCACGGTCGTCCTCCTGCACGGATTCGCGGGCACGAGCCGCGCTTGGGACGCCGTCGCCGAGTTGCTGGACGGCGAACGCTATAGGGCCGCTCGCTCCCGACCTCCGCGGCCACGGCGCGGCGTTCGCCTGCGCGGCCGATCGGCTTCGAGGCGTGCGTCGCCGACGTCCTGGCGCGTGCGCCCGAGCGCTTCGATGCTCTGCGGCTACTCGATGGGCGGGCGGCTGGCGCTGCACGTCGCGCTCGCGGCGCCGCGGCGCGTGCGCAGGCTCCTGCTGGTCTCGACCACGGCCGGGCATCGAGGAGGAAGAGGCGAGCGCGCCGCACGGCGCGCAGCCGACGCGGCGCTCGCCGACGAGCTCGAGATCGCGGCACGATCGAGCAGTTCGCCGACCGCTGGCTCGCGCAGCCGCTGTTCGCCGACGACGCGCGCCGAGGCGAACGCGGCGGCCCGCTCCGACATCGTCCGCAACGACCCGCGCGCGCTCGCCGCGGCGCTGCGCGGGATCGGGACGGGCGCGATGGAGCCGCTCTGGCAGCGGCTGGGCGAGCTCGATCCAATCGAGGAGGTCGTTGTCGTCAGCGGAGAGCGCGACGAGAAGTTCTCGTCGATCGCTGCACGGCTGACCGGAGCCATACAGGGCGCCCGCGCAGTCACGGTTCCGGGAACCGGCCACGCGCTGCCGCGAACCGCGCCGCGCGCGCTGGCCGCGACGATCAGCGGTCCTAGCCGGTCGACGTGAGCGCCGCGCCGTCGACGCCCAGGCCCGGGCCCGCGGGAACGGCGATCGACCCGTCGACCGCGCTGAGCCCGACATCGTGGAGGCCCGAGAACAGATCGAGGGTCGCGAGTCCGCACGGCGTCTCCACGCGCAGCGCCGCCGCGCAGTGGAGCGCCGCCGCGATTCCGAGCGGGCCGTCGAGCGTCGAGGCGACGTACGCCTCGGCGCCGCAGGCGCGGACGAGCGCGGCCTGAGCGAGCAGGGCCGAGATGCCGCCGGCGCGCGAGATCTTCAGGCAGACGGCGTCGGCGGCGCCGGAGGCGATCGCGCCCGGCTCGGCCGCCGTCTCGTCGATCGCGACGCGCGTCGTCACGCGGCCGCGCAGCGCGCGAACCGCATCCGACGCCGTGGACCGGCTCCTCCACGAGCTCGAGCCCTGCCGGCGGCCAGCGCCTCGATCGCGCGAACCGCCTCATCGACGTCTCCACGCGCCGTTGGCGTCGACCCTGAGCAGCGTGCGGGGTCCGATCGCCGCCCGCACCGCCGCGACGCGCCCCGCGTCGTCGCCGACTCCGACCTTGACCTTCACGCAGCGGAAGCCGGCCCGCACGCGCCCGCCGCCTGCGTCGCGGCGCCGGCCCGGTCGGTCGCCGCCGATCGTCGCGTTGACCGGCACGCGTGGGCAGCGGGTCGTCAGCGAGCAGCTCCGCCAGCGGGCGCTGCTCCCGCCTCCCGGCGAGGTCCCACAGCGCCATGTCGACCGCCGCCAGCGCCTGCGGGAGCGGGTCGGCGTCGCGGCATGCATCGAGCAGCGCGGCGCCGCCGGTCCCCGGTGGCGCGCGCTCGGATCACGGCCGCGTGCGCCTCGAGTGCCGCGCCGCAGCGCTCCAGCGAGACGCCGTCGTAGGGCTCCAGCGGCGCAGCCTCGCCCCAGCCGGTCAGCCCCTCGGAATCCTCGAGCCCGCAGCAGCAGCAGCGGCGCTCGTCGACGTCGCCGTACGCCGTCCGCAGCGGACTGCGCAGCGTCAGCGCGAGCGGCTCGATCCGGGCTGCTTCATCTACGAGAGCAGCAGCCCGGTCGACAGCAGCACGCAGAAGACGAACTCGAGCCTGCCGGTGTCGGCGAGCGCGCGCGTTGAGCGTCGGGCCGTCGGCGTGGGTGCGCGACGGTGCGCGCGACTGCGACGGCGAGCGGCAGCGGTGAGCCAGGGCAGCAGCAGCCAGGGCGCTGAGCGAGCCGAGCAGCCAGGGGAGCGGCGCCGTCGACGTAGGCGACCGCGAGCATCGCCGCGTAGAGCGCGCGCGTGCGATCGCGCCCGAGCCGGACGGCGAGCGTGCGCTTGCCGGCGCGGCGGTCGGTCTCGAGGTCGCGGACGTTGTTGACGACGAGGATCGCCGCCGCGAGCAGGCCGACCGGCACGGCGAGCACGAACGCCTCCCAGCGGCAGCTGCTCGCGTCTGCACGTAGTACGAGCCGGTGACGGCGACGACGCCGAAGAACAGGAAGACGAAGACCTCGCCGAGGCCCTCGTAGCCGTACGGGCGCGGGCCGCCGGTGTAGAGCACGCCGGCGAGGATCGAGGCGGCGCCGATCAGCAGCAGGACCCGGCCCGGCGATCGCGATCAGGTAGACGCCGCAGAGCACGGCGAGCGCGAAGCGTCACGTACGTCGCGATCGAGCACCTGCCGCGGCGGCACGAGGCCGCCGGCGGTCACGCGCACCGGGCCCGAGCCGGTCCTCGGTGTCGGCGCCGCGTCGCGCGTCGGAGTAGTCGTTGGAGAGGTTGGTGCCGACCTGGATGAAGAGCGCGCCGAGCAGCGCCGCGACGAACGGCGAGCCAGTCGATCGAGCCCTCGCGTCCAGGCCAGCGCCGTGCCGACGAGCACCGGCGCGACGGCCGCCGGCAGCGTGCGCGGCCGCGCGGCCATCAGCCAGATCCGCAGGCTGGAGCCGCGCTCGCTGCTGTGGGGCTCGGCCGGCTCACCTGGATCGGCGGGCGGCTACGGCCGCTTGGGGAACTTCGAGAAGTCCGGGCTGCGCTTGGCCTTGTAGGCCTCGCGCCCCTCGCGCGCCTCGTCGCTGGCGTAGAACAGGAGGTTGGCGTCGTGAGCGAGCTGCTGGATGCCGGCGAGCCCGTCCTCGGCGGCGTGGAAGCTGGCCTTCAGCAGCCGCAGCGCGAACGGCGAGAGCTCGAGCATCTCGCGGCACCACGCGACGGTCTCGGCCTCGAGGTCGGCGAGCGGCACGACCGTGTTGACGAGTCCCATGTCGAGCGCCTGCTGCGCGTCGTACTGGCGGCAGAGGAACCAGATCTCCTTCGCCGCTTGGGGCCGACGAGCGTTGCGCAAGCAGCCCCGCGCCGTAGCCGCCGTCGAAGCGAGCCGACCCGCGGGCCGGTCTGGCCGAAGCGCGCGTTGTCGGCGGCGATCGTCAGGTCGCAGACCAGGTGCAGGACGTGGCCGCCGCCGATCGCGTAGCCCGCGACCATCGCGACGACCGGCTTCGGCAGGCGGCGGATCTGGACGTGCAGGTCGGTCACGTGGAAGCGCCCGACGCCCGCGTCGCCGGCCTGCGGATCGGTCAGATAGCCGGTGTCGCCGCGCACGCGCTGGTCGCCGCCGGAGCAGAAGGCGAGGTCGCCCTCGCCGGTGAGGACGATCACGCCGACCGACGGTGTCCTCGCGCGCGAGCTCGAGCGCGTCGGAGATCTCGACGATCGTCTGCGGGCGGAACGCGTTGCGCACCTCCGGCCGGTCGATCGTGATCTTCGCGATCCCGTCGCGCCGGACAGCTCGTAGCGGATGTCGCTGAAGTCGCCCTCGCCGCGCCATTCCGCGCCGGGCCTGATCGTGGTCCCCGTCTGGCTGCTCATGTCGGCATGAGGCTAGCTTTCACGCGATGCTCGTCGACGCCTGGCTGCCACGCGCCGCGGCGGCGCAGCCCGCGACGACCGGCCGTGGGCGGCGCTGACCTACGCCGCGCTGCTCGCCGCGCGCGCGCGGCGGCGCCGCCGAGCTTCGCTCGCGCGGCGTCGTGCGCGGGGATCGCGTTGCGATCGCGCTGGCCGCGGGCGAGGGCTTCGCAGTCGCGCTGCACGCCTGCCTGCTGCTCGGGGCCGTCGCCGTCCCGCTCGACCCGCGGCTGACCGCCGAGGAGGTCGTACGCCACGCGGCCGGAAGCGCACTGACGATCGAGGAGCCGCTCGGCGAGGCGCGTGGCTCGCACGGCGAGCCGGCGAGCGGCCGAGACCCACGACCTCGACGCCGCGGCGATCGTGGTCCACACTTCCGGCACGAGCGCCGAGCCGAAGGCCGTGGAGCTGACGTACGGGCAACTGGCTGCTGGAGCGCGCTGGGCTCGGCCGTCGGCACTCGGCGTCGACCCGGCGGAGCGCTGGCTCTGCTGCCTGCCGCTGTCGCACGTCGGCGGGCTTTCGATCCTGCTGCGCTCGGCGATCTACGGCACGAGCGCGATCGTGCACGAGCGCTTCGACGCCGATCGCGTGATCGCCGCGCTGCGCGACCCGCAGGGTCCGACGCTCGTCTCGCTCGTCCCGACGACGCTGGCGCGCCTGCTCGACGCGGGCCTGCGCAGGCCGCCCGCGCTGCGCTGGGCGCTGCTGGGCGGCGCGCCGATCGCGCCTTCGCTGATCGAGCGCGCCGAGCGCGACGGGCGTCCCGGTCGCCCCCACCTATGGCATGACCGAGGCCTGCTCGCAGGTCGCCACCAACGGGCACCCGCTGTTCTGCACTCGCGTCGCAATCGCCGCCGACGGCGAGATCCTCGTCAGCGGGCCGACCGCTGGCACCGTCTGCGCGGCCGCTGCTTCACACGGGAGATCTCGGCGAGCTGGACCCCGACCGGGCGGCTGCTGATCACCGGGCGCCGCGCCGACACCATCATCAGCGGCGGCGAGAACGTCGCCCCCCAGGAGGTCGAGGCGGCCCTCGAAGCCCATCCCGCGGTCGCCGAGGCGGCGGTCCACGCTGCAAGCGATCCGCAGTGGGGAGAGGCGATAGTCGCCACGATCGTCCTGAGACCGGGCGCGCGCGCCAGTGAGGCGGACCTGAAGAGCTGGTGCGGTGAGCGGCTCGCCGCCTTCAAGGCACCGAAGCGGATCGCCTTCGCCACCGCGCTGCCGCGCACGGGCTCGGGGAAGCTCGCGCGGCGCGAGCTCGACCGCGGTGCGCGCGACCCGAACTCCGATCCGAACGGATAGCGTCCGCAGGCGATGACCTTCGACCCCGAGGCCTACCGCGCCGGCAGTTCAGAGAGCTGGGACAGGGCCGCGGCCGGCTGGAGCGAGCGCCGCGAGGCGATCCAGCGGGATGCCGCGGCGGTGTCCGAGTGGCTCGTCGACGCGATCGACCCGCGACCCGGGCAGACCGTTCTCGAGGTCGCCGCGGGCCTCGGAGACACAGGGCTGCTCGCCGCCGATCGGGTCGGCGCTGAGGGACTGGTGATCATCAGCGACGGAGTCCAGTCGATGGTCGCAGCGGCCAAGGAGTACGCCGAGGAGCGCGGCGCGACGAACGTCGAAGCCCGGCAGATGGAGGCTGAGTGGCTCGACCAGGGCACGGCGAGCGTCGACGCGTTGCTCTCGCGCTGGGGCTACATGCTGCTCGCCGACCCCGAGGCAGCGCTGCGCGAGGCCCGCCGCGTGCTGCGGCCCGGCGGGCGGATCGCACTCGCAGTGTGGGATCCGATCGAGCACAACCCGTGGATCGGCGTCCTTCAGACCGAACTGCTGGCCCGCGGCCTGGCCACGGAGCCGGAGCCCGGGGTGCCGGGGATGTTCGCGCTGGCCGGCCCGGGACGGATCGAGGAGCTGCTCGGCAACGCAGGCTTCAGCGACGTCACCCGCTCGAGCGTCGAGTTCACCTTCGCCGCGCCGAGCCTCGACGCGTGGTGGGAACACATGCTGACCGTCTCAATCTCGCTCGGCGATGCGCTCGCGAGGCTCTCACCGGCCGACCACTACGCGCTGCGCGACGCGGTCGACACCGGCTACGCGCCCTTCACCGCGCCCGACGGGAGCGTGCGGCTGCCCGCCAGCGCACTCGTCGCGTCCGCCGAGGCGTGAGGGCCCGGTAGGCTCGCCGTCATGATCGGCCCGGAGGAATCGATCGACGCGATCAACGCGCGCTTCGGATCGCATCCGCGCAGCCGTGCCCTTCACGCCAAGGGAAACTGGTGCACCGGCACGTTCACCGCCGGGCCGGCCGCACGAGCGTTGAGCGCCGCGGCGCATCTCCGGGGCGAGCCGGTTCCTGTTCTGGCGCGGCTCTCCAACGGCAGCGGTGACCCCGCCGAGCCCGACTACGCGCCGGACGTTCGCGGGCTTGCCGTCTCGTTCGAATTGCCCGACGGCGAGCGCACCGACCTGCTCGCCCAGACGGCTCCGAGGTTCTTCTCCCCGACGCCGGACGACTTCGTGGCGTTCCTGCGCGCGAACACGGGCCGCTCCGCCGTCCTGAAGCTTCCGGGCTATCTCCTCACCAATCGAAAGGCGCGGTCGTCGCTGCGCGCCAACCTTCCTGCGGTCCGGCCGCTCGCAAGCTACGCCGGCGCTCGCTATTTCACGGTGCACGCCTACCGCTGGGTTGCGGCCGACGGAAGCTCGCGCCACACCCGTTGCACATGGCTCCCGGACGAGCCCGAACGGCGTATCGGGCTGCGGGACGCCAAGAGCCGGGGGAGGGACTACCTTCGCGAGGACCTCCGACGGCGTCTTGCGGCCGACGGCGTGAGGTTCACGCTGCAGGCTCAGATCGCCGCGGAGGGCGACGACGTGGACGATCCGTCGAACCAGTGGCCCGAAGATCGGGAACGCGTCGACGTGGGCACGCTCGAGTTGACGGGAGTCGCCGACGATCCCGAGGACGACGGAGGCGTGTTCGTCTTCGACCCCACCAGGGTGACGGCCGGAGTCGAGCTGTCCGGCGATCCGGTGTTGCTGTTCCGCGCCGCCGCCTACTCGGCGTCGGTCGAGCGACGGCTCGGCTGATCGCGCCGCCTCCAGGCGCCGATCCGTCACGGTCTCGTACCATCACGCGCCAATGTTCTACGACGACGACGCAGACCTCTCACTCCTCGACGGCAAGACCGTCGCGATCATCGGCTTCGGCTCGCAGGGCCACGCCCACGCGCTGAACCTCAAGGACTCCGGCGTGAGCGTCGTCGTCGGGCTGCGCGAGGACTCGGCCGGCGTCGCGCAGGCGCGCGAGGCGGGCTTCGAGGTGCTGCCCGTCGCCGAGGCCGCCGCGAGGGGCGACATCGTGATGATGCTCGTCCCCGACGAGCGCCACCATGACGTCTATGCCGACGATGTCGCCGGCGGGCTGGAGGCCGGGCAACATGCTGATGTTCGGTCACGGCTTCTCGATCCACTACGGCGAGGTCGAGCCGCCCGCCGACGTCGACGTCGCGCTCGCCGCCCCGAAGGGCCCCGGGCCACCTCGTGCGCCGCCAGTACCTCGAGGGCTCGGGCGTTCCCGGGCCTGATCGCGATCCACCAGGACGCGACCGGCAACGCCCGTGCGCTCGCGGCTCGCCTACGCGAAGGGCATCGGCTGCACGCGCGGCGGCGTGATCGAGACGACCTTCAAGGACGAGACCGAGACCGACCTCTTCGGCGAGCAGGCCGTCCTGTGCGGCGGCGCCAGCGCGCTCGTGCAGGCCGGCTTCGAGACGCTCGTCGAGGCGGGCTACGACCCGCAGATGGCCTACTTCGAGTGCCTCCACGAGCTCAAGCTGATCGTCGACCTGATGTACGAGAAGGGCCTGGCGGGGATGCGCTACTCGATCTCGAACACCGCCGAGTACGGCGACTACAGCCGCGGCCCGCGCATCATCGACGAGAGGCACGCGCGAGCGCATGAAGCAGATCCTCGCGGAGATCCAGTCCGGCGAGTTCGCGCGCGAGTGGATCGCCGAGAACCGCGCCGGCCAGGAGAACTTCCTGCGCATGCGCGACGAGCAGGCGCGCTCGCAGCTCGAGGGCACCGGCAAGGAGCTGCGCTCGCACATGGACTGGATCAAGAGCGAGTTCTGAGCAGAGCCGGCGTTGGGGCGCTCCGGTGCGCGTTCGCTATGCTCGGCGAGCCGTCGCAACTGGCGTGTTCGGGTGGAGTTGACCACCGGGGAGCGGCGGAGAGCAACAAGCCGAACGCCTGGGCACCCACCGCTGAAGCACACGCCTCGAAGAGGCCCGACGCGAAAGCCGCCCAGATGACCGAAGCCGCCACTGCGCCCCAGGCGCTCACGATCCCAGACGACATTCGCCCGGCTGACGGGCGCTTCGGCTGCGGGCCCTCGAAGGTCCGTGCCGAGCAGCTCGCCGCGCTTGCGGGCAGCGCCGACCTGATGGGCACCTCGCACCGTCAGCGTCCGGTGAAGGAGCTCGTCGGCCGCGTCCGGGGCGGGCTCGCGGACCTCTTCTCGATTCCCGAGGGCTACGAGGTGGCGCTCGGCAACGGCGGTGCCACCGCCTTCTGGGATGCGGCGACGTTCGGGCTCGTGCGCGAGCGGGCGCATCACCTCGTGTTCGGCGAGTTCTCGTCGAAGTTCGCCAGGGCGACGGCGGCTGCGCCCTTCCTGGCTGAATCGATCGTCGTCGCGGCGGAGCCCGGCAGCGCACCCGAACCGGTCGCCGATGCGCAGGCGGACGTGCTCGCATGGGCGCACAACGAGACTTCGACCGGCGTGATGGTTCCCGTCGAGCGCCCCGCCGGCAGCGGAGACGCCCTCGTCGTGATCGACGCGACCTCGGGCGCCGGCGGGCTGCCGCTGGACGCCGCGCAGGCCGACGTCTACTACTTCGCGCCGCAGAAGTCCTTCGCCTCCGACGGCGGGCTGTGGCTCGCGCTGCTCAGCCCCGCGGCTCAGGAGCGGATCCGCGAGATCGGCGATTCCGAGCGCTGGATTCCCGAGTTCCTGAGCCTCACGACCGCGCTCGACAACAGCCTCAAGGACCAGACCTACAACACGCCCGCGATCGCGACGCTCGTGCTGCTCGCCGAGCAGATCGACTGGATGAACCGCGGCGGCGGCCTGGACTGGTGTGTGCAGCGCACGACCGCATCATCGACCCACCTGTACGGCTGGGCCGAGGCTTCCGCGTTCGCGCGGCCGTTCGTGACCGACCCTGCGCAGCGCTCGCTCGTCGTCGGGACGATCGACTTCGACTCAGCGGTCGACGCGGCACTCGTCGCGTCGACGCTCCGCGCGAACGGCATCGTCGATGTCGAGCCCTACCGCAAGCTGGGCCGCAACCAGCTCAGGGTGGCGATGTTCCCGGCGATCGAGCCCGCGGACGTGCGGGCGCTGACCGCCTGCGTCGACTGGGTCGTCGAGCGGCTCCCGCGAGCGGGGGAGGTCGCGTGATGAGGGTTCTGGTGGCCGAGAACATCGGCGACTCGGGGATCGCGCTCCTGCGCGAGCACTTCGACGTGACCGTCAAGACCGAATGGGCCGACGGCGAGCTGGCGAACGAGATCGGCGGCTACGAGGGCGTTCTGATCCGCTCCGCGACGAAGCTGACGGGCGACGTGCTCGCCGGCGCGACCAGGCTGCGGGCGATCGGGCGCGCCGGCGTGGGCGTCGACAACGTCGACGTCCCGGCCGCCACCAAGCGGGGCATCGTCGTCGCCAATGCGCCGCAGTCCAACGTCGTCACCGCCGCCGAGCACACGCTCGCCCTGCTGCTTGCGCTGGCGCGCAACGTGCCGCAGGCCCATGCCGCGCTGGTCGAGGGGCGCTGGGACCGTTCGAAGTACTCGGGCGTGGAACTGCTCGACAAGACGCTCGGCGTGATCGGCTTCGGGCGGATCGGCCAGCTCGTCGCCGAGCGCGCGCAGGGCTTCGGCATGAAGGTCGTCGCCTACGACCCCTACGTCGGAGCCGAGCGCTATCGCGAGCTGGGCGTGCACCAGGCGAGCGGGTCGGACGAGCTCTACGCGACTGCCGACTTCATCACGATCCACCTTCCCAAGACGCCGGAGACCGAGGGCTGGCTCAACGCCGAGGCGTTCGCGAAGATGAAGGACGGCGTGCGGATCCTCAACGTCGCGCGTGGCCCGCTGCTCGTCGACGAGGACCTTCAGGCCGCGCTCGACTCGGGCAAGGTCGCCGGCGCGGCGCTCGACGTCTTCCGCAGCGAGCCGATCACCGACCACCCGCTGTTCAGCTATCCGAACGTGATCGTCACGCCGCACCTCGGCGCGTCGACCGCAGAGGCCACCGACCGGGCGGGTTATCAGGCCGCCGAGCAGGTGGTCGCCGCGCTGACCGGCGGCAGCGTGACGACCGCCGTCAACGTTCCGGCCGTCGCGGCCGAGGATCTCGAGGTGCTCGGCCCGTTCCTTCCGCTTTGCCGCAACCTCGGGCAGCTTGTCGCGACTGTTCGGCAGAACGGCTCGATCGATCGCGTCGAGGTCGAGTACCTGGGCCGGCTCGCCGACCGCGACTGCCGCCCGCTCACAACTGCGGTCCTGCTCGGCGTCCTGTCCGGCCAGACCGAGGAGGAGGTCAACGCGGTCAACGCCCCGTCGATCGCCTCCGAGCGCGGGATCGTCACGAGCGAGACGACGCGTACGAGCGCACGCGACTTCACCGAGCTGGTCCGCGTCACGCTCGTCAGCGGCGAGCGCCGCGAGCGGGTCGTCGGGACGACGCTCGGGCGCAAGCACCGCCCGCACCTGCTCGAGGCCTGGGGGCGGCGCTTCAACCTCCAGATCGAGGATCAGCTTGCGTTGTTCCGCTACCGCGACCTGCCGGGGATGATCGGGCGGGTCGGCACGATCTTCGGTGCGCACGGCGTCAACATCGATGCGGCGGCGGTCGGCTACGAGCCCGACGACGGTGACGGCGGCGAGCAGATCGACGGCGAGGCCGTGATGGTCGTGACGACGCATGATCCCGTGCCGCAGGCGCTGATCGACGAGATCGTCTCGTCCGACGGCTTCCTCGCGGGCCGCGCGGTGCATCTGACGTAGACGTAGGTCCTCCTGTACTAATAGGCTGCGCCGATCTTCCACGGGAAGGCTGGACAGGAGCGCATGGAAGAGGACGAGACAGCGCAAGGCCCGTCGCAGAACAGCCGCGAGACGGCGGCTGACATCACCCTGCGCGGAGTCACCAAGCGGTTCGGCGAGCAGGCCGCCGTCGACGACCTCGACCTCGACATCCCACGAGGGCAGCTTCTTCGCGCTGCTCGGTCCGTCGGGCTGTGGCAAGACGACGACGCTGCGAATGATCGGCGGGTTCGAGGAGCCGACCGAGGGAACGGTGCTGCTCGGCGGCGTCGACGTCACCAACGTGCCGCCGCACAAGCGCGACGTGAACACGGTCTTCCAGAGCTACGCGCTGTTCCCGCACATGAGCGTCGAGAAGAACGTCGCGTTCGGTCTCGAGCGCAAGCAGGTCGCCAAGGCGGAGGTCAAGCAGCGCGTAGCCGAAGCGCTCGACCTCGTCGAGCTCGGCCCGCTCGCGCGGCGCAAGCCCGCGCAGATGTCAGGCGGCCAGCAGCAGCGCGTGGCGCTCGCTCGTGCGCTCGTCAACCGTCCTCGCGCGCTGCTGCTCGACGAGCCGCTCGGAGCGCTGGACCTGCGGCTGCGCAAGCAGCTCCAGCTCGAGCTGAGCCACATCCAGCGCGATGTCGGCATCACGTTCGTGCACGTCACGCACGACCAGGAGGAGGCGATGACGATGGCCGACACGATCGCGGTGATGCGCGACGGCCGGATCGACCAGCTCGGCTACGCCGACGAGCTCTACGACCGCCCGCGCACCGAGTTCGTCGCCAACTTCCTCGGCTCCTCGAACCTGATCGACGCAAGCCCGTCGGGCCGCGAGCGGCGACGTCGCGCGCGTTCGAGGCCGACGGCGCCGCGAGTCTCAGCGTGCCCGCGGCGCGCCTGGACGCCGCCGGAGAAGGGCCGGTGCGGATCGGCGTGCGGCCGGAGAAGATCACGCTGCGGCCGGCGGATGCCGGCGCGCCCTCGTCGAACGGCGCTCAACGTGCTGCTCGGCCACGTGACGGACGCCAGTTTCCTCGGCGTCTCGACCCAGTACGTCGTCCGCACCGACGGTGGCGCGGACATCCAGGTCTTCGCGCAGAACGCCGGCGCAGAGCTGGAGCACGATCGGTCCTGGACGTCGCGTCGCCGCGACGTGGGACCCGAGCCACACGTTCGTCGTCAGCAAGGAGACCGACAATGACGACCCAATGAGTCACTGGACCATGTTCTTCGAGCGGATCGTGGCCGGTGAGCCGATCTCCCGGCGCGCCGCTCTGCGCCGGATGGCGGCGGCGGGCCTCGTCGTCGGGCTCGGCCAGCGCCTTCCTCGCAGCGTGCGGCGGCGTCGAGGGCACCGACGAACGGGCGACGGGAAGACGGCGACCACCGTCAACCACCCGAAGGTCGGCGGTCGGCACGGTCACCTTCTCGCAACTGGCCGCTGTACATCGACAAGGCCGTCATCCCGCCGTGGGAGAAGCAGGTCGACGGCAAGCTGAAGTACGTCGAGGACTACAACGACAACGAGGAGTTCTTCGCCAAGGTCCGCCAGCGAGCTGGAGGCCGGCAAGTCGATCGGGCGCGACCTCGTGGCGCCGACCGACTGGATGGCCGCGCGCTGGATCGACCTCGGCTACGTCGAGCCGATCGACAAGAAGAACGTGCCCAACGCGCGAGAACCTCCGACAGCCTCAAGAGCCCGCCGTACGACACGAATCGCGACTTCACGCTGCCGTGGCAGTCCGGCATCACCGGCGATCGGCTACAACCCGAAGAAGACCGGCACGAAGCTCACGAGCGTCAACGACCTCTTCGACCCGAAGTTCAAGGGCCGTGTCTCGATGTTCACCGACTGGCGCGACTCGGCTGGCCTGACGCTGCTCGGCATGGGCAAGAACCCGACGACCGCCTCCAAGGATCGACTACACGGAGGCGATCGAGAAGATCGACGAGGAGAGCCGCAACGGCCAGATCCGTCGGTTCACCGGCAACGACTACACGAAGGACCTTGCCGCCGGGAACCTCTGGGTCGTGCGTCGCCTGGTCCGGCGACCTCGTGCAGCTCCAGTCCGACAACCCGAACCTGGAGTTCCTCGTGCCCGAGGAGGGCGGCGATGAGCTGGTCGGACAACATGCTGATCCCGCAGAAGGCCGCCCACCCCTACGGCGCCGAGACGTTCATGAACTACGTCTACGATCCGGAGGTCGCGGCCAAGATCGCCGCTGACGTCAACTACTTCTGTCCCGGTCAAGGGCATCAAGGAGATCGCTCGCAGAAGACCGATCCGGAGCTCGCCAACAACCCGCTGATCTTCCCAGACGACGAGACGCTCGCGCAGCTCAATCCGTACCCGTCGCTGGATCAGGCCGACGAGGAGGAGCTGACGGCGCAGATGCAGAAGGTCACCGGGGCGTGAGCACGGCGGGTGCGGCGGCGCCGGCGCCCGGCGGCGGACGCGGGTCGGCGCTTCGCCGTCGCCGCGCCGTGCTGCCGGCGCTCTTCGTCGCACCCGGCCTCGCCTGGCTGATCCTCTTCTACGCGATACCGGTGGTCAGCCAGCTCTGGGTATCGCTCCAGACCGGCAACCCCGACGCCAGGGATTCACCCAGACCTGGAACTGGGACGTCTACCCGGACGCGTCTCAACGAGTACCACGAGCAGCTGCTGCGCTCGGTCGGCTACGCCGCGACCGCGACGCTGCTCTGCTTCATCATCGCCTTCCCGCTGGCGTACTTCATCGCGTTCAAGGCGGGACGCTTCAAGAACCTCTTCCTGCTGCTGATCATCCTGCCGTTCTTCACGAGCCTGATCGTGCGGACGGTGGCGTGGCAGACGATGCTGACCGACGACGGTTGGGTCGTGGACCTGCTCCAGACCTTCGGCCTGCTGGCAGAGGACGGGCGGCTGCTGGCGACGCGCACGGCGGTGATCGCGGGCATCACCTACAACTTCCTGCCGTTCATGGCGCTGCCGCTCTACGCGTCGCTGGAGCGCATGGATCGCCGGCTGGTCGAGGCGGCGACCGACCTCTACGCGAGTCGCTGGACGGCGTTTCGCAAGGTGACGTTGCCGCTGGCCGCGCCGGGCATCTTCGCCGGCACGCTGCTGACGTTCATCCCGGCGATCGGCGACTACATCAACGCCCAGCTGCTGGGAACGCCGCGTCAGTACATGATCGGCAACGTGATCCAGTCGCAGTACATCGATCGTGCGCGACTATCCCGACGCAGCGGCGCTGTCGTTCATCGTGATGATCTGCGTGCTCGGATCATCCTCGCGCTGCGCGGCTCGCGGCTGATCGGCACCGCGCCAGCTCTCTGAGGCGGCCGTCGCGTGAGGACGCGGGCGGACAAGCTGCGCGACCTCGGCGTGAAGCGTGTGGGCGGTCGCTGGCGCTGATCTACCTGTTCATCCCGATCTTCGTGATCGTCCTGTTCTCGTTCAACGACAACCAGGGCCGCTTCAACTTCACCTGGCAGGGCTTCACCCTCAAGCACTGGAAGGACCCGTTCGGCGTCGAGGGCCTTCAGCAGGCGTTCGTCAACTCGCTGACGATCGCCGCGATCACGACGCTGATCGCGGTGACGCTCGGCACCTTCGTCGCGCTGGCGCTGGTGCGCTACCGCTGCCGCGGGCGCGGCGGCGGTCAGCGCGCTCGTGTTCCTGCCGCTCGCGACGCCTGAGGTCGTGCTCGGCGCCGCGCTGCTCGGCTGGTTCCTGACGCTGAACTTCGCGCGCGGCTACGCGACGATCGTGATCGCCCACGTGATGTTCACGCTCGGCTACGTGGTGGTGACGATCCGCGCGCGGCTGGAGGGCATGGACCTCCACATCGAGGAGGCCGCGATGGACCTCGGCGCGAACCAGCTGACGACGATCCGCAAGATCACGCTGCCGCTGATCGCGCCCGGGCATCGCGGCGGCCGCGCTGCTGTCGTTCGCGATCTCGGTCGACGACTTCGTGGTCACGAACTTCAACGCCGGCCAGACGATCACCTTCCCGCTGTTCGTCTTCGGCGCCTCGCGCCAGGGCGTGCCGCCGCAGGTCAACGTGCTGGCGACGATGCTGCTGATCGTCGTGATCCTGCTGATGTTCCTGAACGTCGCATGGCAGCGCCGATCCGCCCGCCGCGACGCGCGCGTCATGGCCGAGGCCGCCGCCGCTTCGTAGCACCGGCGTGGGGCTGCGCCGGGGCAGAGCGATTGGAAGCGCCGCGGGGCCGCTGGTACGCTGCTCGGACATGTCGCACGCGCTCGCCCTTCGACTTCTTCTCCTCCCCCCACGGGGGGAATGACGCGCCGGCGGCCGCGATGCCGCGACCCGATCACGAGAAGAAGCCGTAGGACCGAGAGAGAAGGACGCTGAACGACATGGATCCCAACCGAGTACTGATCTTCGACACGACGCTGCGCGACGGTGAGCAGTCGCCGGGCATCTCGCTCAACACAGCCGAGAAGCTCGAGATCGCGCAACAGCTCGCGCGCCTCGGCGTCGACATCATCGAGGCCGGCTTCCCGATCGCCTCACCGGGGGACTTCGATGCCGTCCAGACGATCGCGCGCCAGGTGCAGGGCCCCGTGATCGCCGGTCTCGCCCGCGCCAACGCGGCCGACATCGACTCCGCCTGGAACGCGGTCAAGGACTCAGAGCGCCCGCGCATCCACACGTTCGTCTCGACGTCCGACATCCACATCGAGCATCAGATGCAGAACACGCGCGAGGACGTGAAGGGGCTCGCGCGCGCCGCCGTCGCCCAGGCCAAGGGCTACTGCGACGACGTGGAGTTCTCGCCGATGGACGCCACGCGCTCGGACGCCGAGTTCACCGCCGAGGTGCTCCAGATCGCACTCGACGAGGGCGCGACGACGATCAACATCCCCGACACCGTCGGCTACGCGATGCCGGCGGAGTACGCGGCCTTCCTCGAGCATCTGTACGAGCTGGTGCCCGATCTGCGCAGAGCCGTCCTCTCGACCCACTGCCACGACGATCTCGGCCTCGCCGTCGCGAACTCGTTCGCCGGGGTGCTGGCGGGCGCGCGTCAGGTCGAGTGCGCCGTCAACGGGATCGGCGAGCGCGCGGGCAACGCATCGCTCGAGGAGATCGTGATGCTGCTGCACACGCGGCAGGCCGATCTCGGCGGCCTCTGCACGGGCCTCGTCACCACCGAGCTGGCGCGCACGAGCCGGCTGGTCTCGCGGCTGACCGGCTACGTCGTGCAGCCGAACAAGGCGGTCGTCGGCCGCAACGCGTTCGCGCACGAGTCCGGCATCCACCAGGACGGCGTCCTGAAGGAGCGCACGACGTTCGAGATCATGGACGCGACCACGGTCGGCCTGGAGGCCAACCAGCTCGTGCTCGGCAAGCACTCCGGCCGCCACGCGCTGCGCCAGGCGCTCGAGGAGCTGGGCTACCGCGTCGAGGGCCAGACCCTCAACACGGCGTTCAAGCGCTTCAAGGAGATCGCGGACAAGAAGAAGCAGGTGACCGCGATGGACCTCGAGGCGCTCGTCACCGACGAGCTGCGCGAGGAGACCGGCTTCTCGCTCGAGTCGTTCGTCGGTCGAGGCCTCCTCGACGCGGCCCGCCGCACGCCACGGTCGCGGTGCGCAAGCCGGACGGCTCGGTCGTCGAAGGCTCGTTCACCGGCGACGGTCCCGTCGATGCCGTCTTCCACGCGATCAACTCAGCGACCGGGATCGACGCCCGGCTGCGCGAGTTCCGCGTCGACGCCGTCACCGGCGGGCAGGACGCGCTCGGCGACGTCAGCGTCGTGATCGAGCTCGACGGTCAGACCGCCGCCGCTCAGGGCGTCTCGACGGACATCATCGAGGCCGCCGGCCGCGCCTACCTGCGGGCGCTGACGCTCGCGGTCAACAAGGCGGCCCTCGGCGAGAGCAAGCTCAAGCCCGAAGCGCTCGAGCAGCCGATCGCGACGCCCTAGCAGCGCCCGGCCGGAGAGCCGTCTTGTCGCACCCCGCTCAGGGGAGGGGACGCTGGCCCAGGCGGGTGGGGTGTCACTCGACGCTCGCTTTGCATGGGAGGGAGAGCGAGCCGGGACGGTCAGGCGAGCGTGGTGGTGACGGCTCTCGCGTCGCAGCTGTCCGCTCGCGTCTGACCTGATCGGGCCGAGGCAGTCGCGTGCTGCGCCGACGTTGTGAGAAGGTGCCGCCGATGAACCTTGACCATTACCGTGCCGGGAGCGGCGCGCCGCTCGTCCTGCTGCACGGGATCTGGGAGGGCTGGCACAGCTGGTCGCCGGTGCTCGACCGGCTCGCAGCTGATCGCGAGGTGCTCGCGCTCACGCTTCCCGACCACCTCGGATCGTCGCCGCTCCCCGCCGGGACCACGCCGTCGATCGAGGCGTGGGTGGACGCCGTCGAGGCGGAGCTTGACGCCGCGGGGTTCGAGCGCCCCGACATCGCCGGGAACTCACTCGGCGGCTGGATGGCGCTCGAGCTCGCCAAGCGCGGGCGAGCGCGGACCGTCGTCGGCGTGGCGCCGGCGGGCATGTTCACGCGCGACGAGTGGCAGGCCTTCGTGAAACAGTCCCGCAGCGCGCACCGCATGGTCCGGATGATCAAGCCGCTCGCCCTGGGGCTGGTCCGCGCCGATCGGGGAAAGCGCGTCCTAATGGCCGACAACTGCGTCGACCCGACCCGGATTCCGACGGTGGAGGCGCGGCGCCTGCTTGCCGGGTTTGCCTTCTGCGACGTCCCCGGACAGCTCGCCGCGTTCACCGGTCCCGACGGATCGGTCGCACGGATCGAAGGGCTCGAGCGGGTGAGCTGTCCGGTGCTCATCCTGCATCCGTCGGGCGACCGGGTCTTCTCACGCGAGCACGCCGAACGGTTCCTCCCCGAGTTGCCGAACGCTGAATTGCGCGAGCTGCCCGACTGCGGACATACGGCGATGTTCGACCACCCGGAACTGGTGGCCACCGAGATCCTGCAGTTCACCTCGGCGAGCGTCTGAGCGAACCGCCTCTGGGGACATTCCTGAACGCTGGCCCAGGCGGGTGGGGTGTTCCTCGGCCCTTGCTTTTGATGGGAAGCCAGAGCCGCCACGGTTCGGGGACCGCGTCGTCGGCGGGTCGTGTTGGGTAGGTTGGCCCGACGCTTGGCTGCGATGGGGCTGCTGAGACTCCTGAGGAGGGGTGGTCGTGCTGGGAGGGATTCGCAGTCGCCTGAGCTATGCGAACGTCGTGGCGAGCATGGCGTTGTTCATCGCTTTGGGCGGCGTCAGCTACGCCGCCGTCAAGCTGCCGAGGAACAGCGTCGGCCCGGCGCAGATCAAGAAGCACGCCGTCACCGGCTCGAAGGTCAAGAACAGTTCGCTCACCGGGTCGGACATCAAGAACAGTTCTCTCAGAGGCGGCGACGTGAGGAACAGTTCGCTGACCGGGAGCGACGTGAAGGACGGGTCGCTGACCGCGAAGGACTTCAACGGCTCGGTGCAGGGCGCACCTGGACCTCAGGGTCCTCAGGGTCCTCAGGGGGCGACGGGTGACACCGGCGCCAAGGGCGACCCGGGGTCGTCCGCGGTGCGCTTGTTCGCGAGCGTGGCGAGCGACGGCACGCTCGGCAGGAACTCCGGCGCCACGGCGGCAGGGAGATACATAGCGATGGCAGGGTTTTACGTCGTGACGTTCGATGCCGACCTCACCGACTGCGTGTTCATAGCGACGGTCGGCACGGATGATGCGTTGATTGCCTCAGGGGGGATGAT
Source organism: uncultured Actinomycetes bacterium (assembly GCA_963714935.1). Lineage (GTDB taxonomy): Bacteria > Actinomycetota > Thermoleophilia > Solirubrobacterales > Solirubrobacteraceae > F1-60-MAGs163. The sequence goes on along the minus strand of CAVQQA010000001.1, from coordinate 46,532 downwards.
CTCGACCGCGCGCCTCGGAAAAAACACCGTTCGGGTGGCTACGACTTCGGGCGCCGGCAGCGGCCTTGACCGCCCGTTCTATCTCGCCGTGCACTGTTGACGAGGGTCTACGAAGCTTCGAACCGGGACGGCGGTCCCTCACGCCGTCCCGCGGACGTCTCGCCGAGCACGCTTACCGAGTTCAAGCGGACGGTCGCTGAGGCCCAGGACCTGACCAGGCGCGAGCCTGGAACGCTGCGGTACGAGTGGTTCTTCAACGACGATCAGACCGTCTGGGTCGTTCACGAGGAGTACGCCGACTCGGCTGCGGTGCTTGCGCACATCGGCAACCTGGGCGACGTGTTCGGCAAGCTTCTCGAGACAGGCGGGGGCTGCTCGTTCGAGGTGTTCGGCAGCCCGTCCTCCGAGCTCCGCGAGGCCGTCAGCGGCCTGGACCTCACAGTCTTCACCAGCTTCCAAGGCGATTAGCCGAGCGGCGCGCCGGCAGGCACAGGCAACGGAGGGGATGTCCGCAGAACCCGTTCTTCTGGGTACATTCCCGAACGCTCGGCCAGGCGGGCGGGGCCTCTCTCGGGCACCTGCCTTGCAGGGAAGGGAGGTGCGGGCACCTGCGGACCGTGGGGGCTTCTCAGACTTCGCAGACGGCGATGGCGGGTGCGTCGCGGCGTGCCTTCTCGGTGGCGGTCGTGAGGTCGCCGAGCGCCGTGTAGGTGACGTGCTCGGGGTTGAGGTCGAGCGCTGCGGCATCCTCTGCCTCAAGACGTTCGAGTAGCGGCTTCGACGCGAGGGCGCGTCCGCCGGTGGCGCACGCCTCGATCCGGGCGGTCTCGTTGACCTCGTCGCCGAGCGCGCCCACCTCGGTTCGCCCGCTGGTCTCGATCGACCCGACGTACAGCGTCGAGCCCCAGTGCAGGCCGAATCGCAGCACGACGTCGTCGGCCACCAGGTCGCTGCGTGCGGCAACGCCGTCCATGGCGCTGCGCAGCGCCCGCGCGGCCGTGATGCAGCCACGCACCGCCGCCGACTCCGAGCCAGCGGTCTCCGCCAGGAAGAACGCCACGACGCCATCGCCGACGTGCCGCCCGACCATGCCGCCGGCGTCGATCACGCACTGGTCGGCAGCGAGGACGAGGCGGCGGCCGAGCGCGAAGTAGCTGGCGGTGGAGAGACGGCGGGAGAGCGGCGAGGACGCCTCCAGGTCGGCGAACAGGATGGCGGCGGGGCGGCGCGCGGCCGTGGCCACGCGCTGCATGCGCTCGAGATGGCGCGAATCGCCGCTTGCGGCCATCGTGGCGAGCGTCGCCATTCCCGGTTCGGGCTTGTAGATCATCGCGGTTCCGGCGAGGCGTCCTGTCTCGTCGCGGATGCGGTCCAACACGACGGGAATGGAGAGGCTCCGCTCCCCGAAAGTCCTCGCTCGCCCGACGGCGGCCGTCATCGGCTGCGGGTTCGCGGGCGTGATCTGGTCCACCAGGTCGCGGAGCGCGGGGTCCACCAACTCGCGCAGCTCGTCTCGCCCACCGAGGGTGTCCGCAAGCATGACGTGGTCGCACGCGGCGAACTGGTGGCGAATGATCTCGATGGTGCTCGCGCCCCGGCCCCACCCCAGCCGCGCCTGCACCATCGCGGACCCGAAGTAGTGCTCCCCGATCGTCGGGATCGGCTCGAGTCGCCGCAGGCCCGCGGAGCTGCGCCGCAGCTCGTCGGTGACGTACGTCAGACGCCAGTTCTGATCGACGATCTCCGCCCAGTGCCCGGCCGCATTCAGCGCGGCCGCGGCAGCGGCGAGCGCCGAATCCTCCGGCAGCGGGAGTGTCGCCTCATCGTCGATCGCGCGACTCTACCCGCGTCAGCCCCACGGGCTGACGGCTCCCTCCTGGGACGAAAAGCAGGAGCGCCCTTCAACTCAAGAGCGGCAACCGTCGCCTCGACCGAGCGCCCGCCGCGTTCCCGCCTCGGACGAAAAGCAGACGTGAGCTCCTGGGTACATTCCTGAACGCTCGCTCAGGAGAGCGGTGCGTCTCCGGCCCGCTTCGGGTGAGTGGGGGCGGGTGCCCGGGTAGGGTATTGGCCCATGGATCTTCAGCTGATCGCGCTCGGTGAGCCGTCGGAGACTCGGGAGTTCGCGAAGGGGCGGTTCGAGCTGTATCGGGTCGGGCCGATGACCCTTGGGCGGGCGAGCTACGAGCCGGGGTGGAGATGGAGTGAGCACGTCGGCGCCGCGAGCGGTGAGGCGTGGTGCGAGGTGGAGCACGTCGGGCTCGTGTTGAGCGGCCGGGCGATGGCGGCGATGCGCGACGGCGTGGAGCGCGTGATGGAGCCGGGGCAACTGTTCTACGTGCCACCTGGCCATGACAGCTGGGTAGTCGGGGACGAGCCGTACGTGTCGCTGCACATCATGGGGTCGGAGGACTACGCTGCGAGCGAGCCCGGCGCGACCTGACGCGGACAACCGCGCGGACGCCGGCGTCGGACTCAATCAGGGGCCGCGCCTCCGGGTACATTCTTGAGCGCTCGCCCATGCGGGGGCGTGGCTGTCGTTCCCACATCGCCTGGCGGATCGTCGGGATTCGAGTCGCCTACCTCGTGCGACTTCCGGGCGTAGACCGGTCACGCTTCCCCCGCCCGGGTCCCGGCAGACCACTCAATCGGAGGAGAGGCAAGAATGCTTCGCAGGACTCGCAATCGCTTGACGTACGCCAACGTCGTGGCAAGCATGGCCTTGTTCGTCGCGCTCGGCGGCGTGAGCTACGCCGCCGTGAAGCTGCCCAAGAACAGCGTCGGCAGCACGCAGATCAAGAAGAACGCCGTCACCGGCTCGAAGGTCAGAAACAGCTCGCTCACCGGGTCGGACGTCAAGAACAGCTCGCTCCGAGGCGGCGACATCAAGAACAGCTCGTTGACCGGGAGTGATGTGAGGAGCAGCTCGCTCACGGGCAGCGACGTGAAGGACGGCTCGCTGAGCGCCGCGGACTTCAGCGGCTCCCTTCAGGGAGCGCAGGGACCCGCCGGAGCGCAGGGCGCAAAGGGTGATCCCGGGCCGAGGGGTGACACGGGGCCGACAGACGCCGTGACTAGCCGGCCCGCCAGCGCCGGGCTGCCTCTCGACCCAGCACCAGTGCCAGACGAGTTCTGGAATCCGGTTGTCGGTGAGGCGAAGATCACGACGGCACGACCAGGGCGGCTCTTGGTCCTCGTGACGACGCCGCGTGCTCAAGCGTCCTGCACCGGGAGCAACCAGGCGTTCATCGGCATCTACCTGGACGGCGGCTCCGTGCCCGGCAGCAACGCGTACGCGTTCAGTGACCCTGGCCTTTCGGCCGCTTCGCTTTCGGGTGCTACCGAAGCGACGATTCCCGCGGGCGATCACAAGGTCAGACTCGCGTTCGATTGCCCGGCTGGGGACATCCTCAGCAACGTTCAATCCCCGATCCACGTCACGGCGATCGTTCTCGGAGGGTGACACCGACCACAGCGCGAGCAGCCGGAGAGGCGGCGTTTTTTCTCAGCACGACCCCGGTGCCGCAGCCGACCACTGAGCACTGGCGCTCCGCTGGGTACGGACCCGAACCCTGGCCCAGGCGAGCGCGACGTCGCCAGGCCCCCGTCCGCCCACGCCGAACGTCCGGCGCTGGGCGCTATGCGGGGTCGTCCGGGACGTTCGGTGTGTTGTTGGGTGTGCGCGCCGTGGCGACGGGTTGCGGCGTTCAGTGACTGGTGGCGTGCGCGAGCGCCGAGGGGGTCTGGCAGCCGACGATCGCCGGGGCCTCATGAACCAGTTCGTCGTTCTCGAGAGCCTCGACCATGAACATGGCGAAGTCCACGCGGCGCGTGATGTTGCTCTCGAGGATCGGGTCGCCGACGTGCCGGCTCCATACGGGCAGCCCTTGGCTCTCGCCCTCCTCGAGGTCGCTTCCGCGCACGACGGTCCACCGCGTGTCGCTCGCGAACACTCGTCGGCACGCTTCGACTTGGTCATCGAGGTCGGCGAAGCGGGCGAGGCGCGCGAGCCGCCCGAAAACCTTCACAGTCGCCTTCAGCTTCCACGAGTACGCGTCCTCGCCGTCGCGCGTGATGTGCCACCCGCACGAGAAGACGAGGCGCGCCCCCGGGGGTGCGTGATCGAGCACCGCCTGGGCCGTTCCCGTCGAGTATCCGTGGACCCCCCACGGCACGAGCACGACGAGCACCCCGTCGCACCCTGCCACGGCGCGCCTTATGACCTCGCTGTCATCCGTCGCTCCGGGAATGACGGTGATGCGCCCCTTGAACTCATCGAGCTTCCCCACGCTGCGCTCGCGGCACACGCCGACCACCTCGTAGCCGCGATCGAGCGCGTGCTGGACCATGTACTTCCCGAGCTTCCCAGAGGCCCCGACGATGCAGATCCTCACCGCGTGCTCACTCATGCTTCCAACGTAACGCCCATCGGCGGCTGGCTTCCGGCTGCCCGACACGGCCGGCAAGCCGCCAGGCCGCCCGGACGCGCCCGCTCGGCGCGAAGCTGCGCGTGCGGCGTCTCAGCTTCCGGGTGGGCGATAGTCGACCGAGCGCCCGGCGGCGGCGTCGACCTCTTCCGGCGTCAACAACACGACCGTCTTCAACGTCACGGCTCCGGTTGCGTTGACGGCGATCGCGACCGCGGCGGCGCTCTCGTTGTCAGGAAGGTCGACGACCACGTAGGCGTCGCGATCACCGAAGGCGAAGTGAAAGCTCTCGAGCTTTCCACCGACGCTCTCGGCGAGGCTGGCCACCGCATCGCGCCTCTTGCTTCCACCGGCGCGCTGGACTCCCTTGACGCCCTCGAGCGTGTAGGAGGCCTCGAACAGGAACTTCGGCATCAGCATGCTCCTCGTCGCAGTCGTTGTCGGCCCGACCCTCCCACTTCGAGGTGGGCGAGGCAAGCGCATCGCGCCGGGCCCGGCTGGGTTCTCGGTCAGCTCGCGACGGCGAACGTCCGCCAGGGCCCGGGGACGCCCTTGAGCTCGTGCTCTCCGCGGTCCGTCAGCGTTCGGCCCGATCCGACGATCAGGTCGCGGACGGTGCTGCTGACGAGCACCTCGCCCGGTTCGGCGATCGCGCTGATCCGCGCTCCGATGTGGACCGCCAGGCCGCCGACGTCGTCATCGGCGAGCAGTTCGCATTCGCCCGTGTGCAGGCCGGCGCGGATCTCCAGATCGATATCACGGGCGCGGTCCCGCACCGCCGTAGCGCTGCTGATCGCGCGGCTCGGACCGTCGAACACCGCCAGTGCTCCGTCGCCGAGCGACTTCACGAATCGACCGCGGTGACGCTCGACCTCCTCGCGGACCAGGCGGTCGTGGCGCTCCAGCAGCGAGCGCCAGGCACTGTCGCCGAGTTCGGCGGCACGCTCGGTCGAGCTGACGATGTCGGTGAACAGCACCGTCGCGAGCACGCGGTCGCTGACGACGGGCCGTCGAGCACCGGTCAGGAAGTGCTGGATCTCATCGGCGATCGCCTCCTCGGCGCCGACCCAGAGCGCGCCTTTCCCGGGGACCCGGACATAGCGCGCGTTGGGGATGTGCTCTGCGACGTAGAGCGAATGGCGCTCGTCCAGGTAGGTGTCGTTCTCGGGGCGCAGCACCAGCGCCGGGCACTGCACGCTCGGAAGGACGTCGCGCACGTCGGTCTCGCCGACCGTCGCCAGTGACGCCGCAGCGGCGGCAGGACTCATCGCGAGACGCTGGATGCGCGCCATAAGGGGCCGCTGACCCACGTCCTCGGTGGCGACGACGTCGCCCAGCGGGGACTCCTCGGTACCCCAGGTCTCGACGAGGCCGTCGACCATCGCGGCGCGCTGCTCACGGCTGGGCGCCCACTCATATCCCGGCCCGGCGATCAGACGTGGTTGCGGCGACAGCAGGACGAGTGCGCTCACGACGTCCGGGTGCGAGGCCGCGAACAGCGCCGTGAGGCCGCAGCCCTCGAGGTAGGAGGCCAGCACCGGCCGCTCGGACCCAGCCGCGTCGATCACCGCCTGAACGTCGTCGATCTGCTCCTCCAGCGGCGTCGCGCCGGCGATCCCGTCGGACATGCCGCTCCCGCGCCGGTCGAACAGGATCAAGCGGGAGAACGACGAGAGCAGCTCGTAGAAGTGCGCGAAGGACGGAAGCTCCCAGAACATCTCCGTGTTCGAGAAGAACGACGGGACAAGGACGATGTCGAGCGGCCCATCGCCCACGACCTGGTAGGCGATCTGCAGATCGCCGTTGCGCGCGTAGTGGGTCCTCGGAACGTCCACCGAGGTCACACTAACCCGACGAGGCTTCGAGCTGCTCCCGTCGCACGGCGCAAGGGACGACCCGGTGCCCCACCAAACGTCTGTACGTGATAACGTACGGACGTCCAATGGCTTCCGCACATGGCGACACCCTCGACGCCCACGCGATCAACATCGGTCCGCGCGTGAAGGCGCTGCGCGACGCCGGCGGGCTGTCGCTGCGCGAGCTCGCCGACCGCTCGGGCGTGAGCGCTCCGATGCTCAGCCAGGTGGAGCGGGGTGAGACGAGCCCGACGCTCGCGCTCGCCGCGAAGATCGCGTCGGGCCTCGAGCTGCGCCTGTCGCAGCTGCTGCGCCTCGACGAGGGCGGGAGCGTCTCGGTCGTCCGCGCAGGTGAGCGCCGCAAGGGCGGCTCGGCGCGCAGCGGTCACGAGTTCGAGGTGCTGACGCCCCCGCTTCCCGGCCAGCGCGCGGAGCTGTCGCGGCACGTGCTCGGACCGGGGGCGAAGACCGGCGGTCCGGGCGACCCGCCGATGCACGAGCCCGGCAGCCGCGAGATCGCGCTCGTCGAGCGCGGCACCGTCTCCCTCGACATCGACGGCGAGCGCCACGAGCTGCACGCGGGCGACACCGCCACCTTCGACGCTGACCTCCCACATCACTTCGAGAACTCCGGGCCCGCCGACGCCGCGATACTCGCGGTCGTCAGCGCGGGGCTGCGCCGCAGCTGACCCGGGTCCGCCGACCACGACACGCGACACCAGAGAGACCAGGATGAGCCATCCGACGACGCTGTTGGACAAGATCTGGGCCGACCACGAGGTCGCCGACGGGCTGATCTACATCGACCTGCACCTCGTCCACGAGGTGACCAGCGCGCAGGCCTTCGAGGGACTGCGGCTCGCCGGGCGCGGGCTGCGCCGCCCCGATCGCACGATCGCGACCGCGGACCACAACGTGCCGACCGACGGCACGCCCGTCGCCGAGCGCATCAAGGACGAGCTGTCCCGCGTCCAGGTTCAGACGCTCGAGCGCAACTGCGCGGAGTTCGGAGTGCCGGTGTACTCGCTCGGCTCCGAGCGACAGGGGATCGTCCACGTGATCGGCCCCGAGCTCGGCATCACCCAGCCCGGCATGACGATCGTCTGCGGCGACAGCCACACCGCGACACACGGTGCGTTCGGCGCGCTCGCGTTCGGCATCGGCACCAGCGAGGTCGAGCACGTCCTGGCGACGCAGTGCCTGGTGCAGCGCAGGCCGAAGCTCGATGCGCATCCGCTACGACGGCGAGCTCGGCTTCGGCGTCACCGCGAAGGACCTGATCCTCGCGACGATCGGACAGATGGGAGTCGCCGGCGCGGTCGGCCACGTCGTCGAGTACGCGGGACCGGCGATCGAGCGGCTGTCGATGGAGGGCCGCATGACGATCTGCAACATGACGATCGAGGGCGGTGGCCGCGCGGGCATGATCGCCCCCGACGAGACGACCTTCGAGTGGGTCGAGGGCCGTCCCGCCGCGCCCGCGGGCGGCGACTGGGACGAACTGCTCGCCCGCTGGCGCGAGCTGCGCAGCGACGAGGGCGCGAGCTTCGACACCGAGATCGAGGTCGACGTCGCGAAGATCAGCCCGATGGTCACGTGGGGCACGACCCCGGAGATGGTCGTCGGGGTCGGCGACGCCGTTCCCGACCCGCAGGGCGACGGCGACCAGCGCGCGCTGGAGTACATGGGCCTTCGAGGCCGGCACGCCGATCGAGGAGATCCCGCTCGACCGCGTCTTCATCGGCTCCTGCACCAACTCGCGGATCGGCGACCTGCGCGTCGCCGCCGACGTCATCAAGGGCCGCAAGGTCGCACTCGGACGTCTACGCGATGGTCGTTCCCGGCTCGGTGCAGGTCAAGCGCCAGGCCGAGGAGGAGGGTCTCGACGAGGTCTTCCGCGCGGCCGGCTTCGACTGGCGCGGCGCGGGCTGCTCGATGTGCCTGGGCATGAACCCGGACATCCTCAAGCCCGGAGAGCGCTGCGCGTCGACCTCCAACCGCAACTTCGAGGGCCGCCAGGGTCGCGGCGGCCGCACCCACCTCGTCAGCCCGCAGATGGCGGCCGCGGCCGCGATCGAGGGCCGTTTCGTCGACATCCGCAACTGGAGCTAGGAGCCGAGCATGGAACCCGTGAACGTCATCGAGGGACCCGTCTCGGTGCTCGACCGCGACGACGTCGACACCGACCAGATCATCCCCAAGCAGTTCCTCAAGCGGATCGAGCGCACCGGCTTCGGCGAGTTCCTCTTCTACGACTGGAAGCAGGAGGCGGGCTGGGACCTGCCCTCCAACCCGATCCTCGTCACGGGCCGCAACTTCGGCTGCGGCTCCTCGCGCGAGCATGCGCCGTGGGCGCTGGAGGACTACGGCTTCCGGGCGATCATCGCCCCGTCCTTCGCCGACATCTTCGCGTCCAACAGCACGAAGATCGGGCTGCTGCCCGTCACGCTTGCGGCCGACGTGTGCACGGCCGATCGCCGCCGCCGGCAGCGCCGAGGTCGACCTCGCCGCGCAGGAGGTCCGTTACGGCGATGGACAGGTGGCCACGTTCGAGATCGACGCCCAGATCAAGCACCGGCTGCTCGGACGGCCTCGACGACATCGCGCTGACGCTGCAGCAGTCCGATGAGATCGACCGCTACGAAGCGGCGCGCGAGCGCCCCGGACCGGTCACGACGGCTCTCTAGCCATGTCCCATCGCATAGTCACGCTTCCCGGCGACGGGATCGGCCCTGAGGTCCTGGCGCCGACGCTCGCGCTGCTCGGCCACCTGAGGTCGGACCTCGAGTTCGACGAGCGCGTCTTCGGGGGGCTTCGATCGACGCGCACGGCACGGCGCTCACCGACGAGGTGCTCGAGGCCTGCCGTTCCGCCGACGCCGTCCTGCTGGCCGCCGTCGGCGGACCCAGGTGGGACACGACCGACCCCAGCGCTCCGCGCCCGGAGCAGGGGCTGCTCGGACTGCGCAAAGGGCTCGGTCTCTACGCGAACCTGCGTCCCGTGAGGGCGATCGAGGCGCTCGTCGACGCCAGCCCGCTGCGGCCGGAGATCATCGACGGGCACCGATCTGGTCGTCGTGCGCGAGCTCACCGGCGGCATCTACTTCGGCGAGAAGACGCGCACCGCCGACATGGCGAGCGACGTCTGCGCCTACAGCGTCCACGAGATCGAGCGGATCGCACGAACCGCGTTCACGGCGGCGCGCTCGAAGGTCGTGTCGGTCGACAAGGCCAACGTCCTCGAGACGAGTCGCCTCTGGCGCGAGGTCGTGAGCCGCGTGCATCGTGAGGAGTTCCCGAGCATCGAGCTCGAGCATCTGCTCGTCGACAACGCGGCGATGCGCCTGGTCTCGGCGCCGCGCCATTTCGAGGTGATCCTCACCGAGAACATGTTCGGCGACATCCTCAGCGACGAGGCGGCGATGATCACCGGGTCGATCGGAATGCTGCCGAGCGCGTCGCTGGGCAACCCGAGGGACCGGGTCTGTTCGAGCCGGTGCACGGCTCGGCGCCGGACATCGCGGGCGAGGGGATCGCCAACCCGCTGGCGATGTTCCTGTCGGCTGCGCTGATGCTGCGGCACGCGTTCGGTTGGGAAACGGAGGCCGCGGCCGTAGAATCGGCAGTTGACCGGGCGCTCGCCGCAGGGCTGCGCACCCGCGATCTCGGTGGCGACGCGACGACGGCGGACGCCACCGAGTCGGTTCTCTCCCACCTGTCGTAGAAAAGGACGGCGTACGTGCAACCCAGCGAAGTCATCTGGATGAATGGCGAACTGATCGCTTGGGAGGACGCGAAGGTCCACGTACTCGCGCATGCGCTGCACTACGGCACGTCCGTCTTCGAGGGAGTGCGCTGCTACGACACGGAGATCGGCCCCGCGGTCTTCCGCAATCAGGATCACGTCGACCGCCTGTTCCGCTCCTCGCAGCTCTACTTCATGCCGGTCCCGTTCGACCAGGAGCAGATCCGGCAGGCGACGCTCGACGTGATCGCCCGCAACGGGCTGCGCTCCTGCTACATCCGGCCCCTGGTCTTCCGCGGCTACGGCACGATGGGCCTGTTCCCGCTCGAAGCCCGCGTCGACGTGGCGATCGCGGCATGGGAGTGGGGCGCGTACCTGGGCGAGGAAGGCAAGAGCAACGGCATCCGCGCCAAGGTCTCGTCATGGCGGCGGATCAGCCCCGACTCGCTGATCCCGCACGCGAAGGCCGGCGGCCAGTACCTCAACAGCGTGCTCGCGAAGATCGAGACCCACAAGGCCGGCTACGACGAGGCGATCCTGCTCGACGACCACGGCCGACGTCTGCGAGGGCTCGGGCGAGAACATCTACGTCGTTCGCGATGGCGTCGTCCACACCCCGCCGCAGACCGCGTCGATCCTCGACGGCATCAGCCGCCGCTCGGTGATCCAGATCGCCCGCGACCTCGGCTTCGAGGTCGTCGAGCGCGATCTGGCCCGCGCCGAGCTCTACCTCGCCGACGAGGTCTTCATGAGCGGGACCGCGGCCGAGCTGGTTCCGGTGCGTGAGATCGACGACCACCAGATCGGCGACGGCGTTCCCGGCGAGATCACGCTCGCCGTCCAGAAGACCTTCGACGACGCGCTGCACGGCCGCGCCGAGCGCTACCGCGAGTGGCTCGACCCGGTGCCGGTCGGCGCCGGCGCCGAGCGGGCGTGAGCAGCACGGTCGAGCTCTACGACGCCACCCTGCGTGACGGGATGGGGGGCGGCGGGCTGAGCCTGACCGCGCAGGAGAAGCTGCGCGTCGTGCAGCGTCTCGACGACCTCGGCGTGCATCTCATCGAGGCCGGCTTCCCGGCGTCGAACCCCAAGGAGCAGGAGCTCTTCGAGCTGCTCGCGACCGAGCGTCTGGAGACGAGCGAGATCGTCGCCTTCGGCATGACGCGCCGGCGCGACGTGCGGCCGCAGGACGACGAGGGCCTGCGCGTGCTCGCCGAGCTGCTTCGCCCCGGCGTGCACGCTCGTCGGCAAGACGCTCGCCGCTGCACGTGGAGAAGGTCGTGCGCGTGAGCCGCGAGGAGAACCTCGAGATGATCGCCGAGTCGATCGCCTTCCTCGTCGCCGAGGGCAAGCGCGGCTCTGTTCGACGCCGAGCACTTCTTCGACGGCTACCAGCGACGACCCGGCCTACGCGCTCGCGTGCCTGCGCGCCGCCGCGCAGGCCGGGCGCCGAGCGCGTCGTCGCTGTGCGACACGAACGGCGGCTCGCTGCCCTCGCAGGTCGCGCGACGCGTCGTGCGCGGCGGTGCGCGCAGCGCTGCCCGACGTCGCGCTCGGCATCCACACGCACGACGACGCCGGCTGTGCGGTCGCGAACACGCTGGTCGCGGTCGAGGCGGGCGCCACGCAGGTCCAGGGCACGATCAACGGGATCGGCGAGCGCACCGGCAACGCGAACCTCGTGACGATCATCGCCGACCTGCAGCTGAAGATGGGGCACGAGGTGCTCGCGCCCGAGCGCCTCGCGCGGCTGACCGAGACGGCGCACTTCGTCGACGAGCTGCTCAACCGCGCGCCGGACGCCGCCCAGCCGTACGTCGGCAAGCACGCCTTCGCGCACAAGGCCGGGCTGCACGTCGCCGGCATCCGTGCCGACGCCGCCACCTTCGAGCACGTCGACCCGGCGAGCGTCGGCAACCGCCGCGACGTGCTGGTGTCGCGAGCTCGCGGGCGCGGGCGACCGTCGACGAGAAGGCCACGCAGCGGGCATCGAGCTGGGCGACGACGGCGCCGCGCGCGTCGTCGAGCGCGTCAAGGAGCTCGAGCACCGCGGCTACCAGTTCGAGGCCGCCGACGCGCTCCTTCGAGCTGCTGATGCGGCGCGAGACGGGCGACGTTCGAGCCGCTGTTCCAGCTCGAGTCGTGGCGCGCGATCGTCGAGCAGCGCGCCGACGGGAAGGTCGAGTGCGAGGCGACGATCAAGATCTGGGTCGGCGGTGAGCGCTACGTGCGGACCGCGGAGGGCAACGGCCCCGTCAACGCGCTCGACAAGGCGCTGCGCAGCGCGATCACGGGGATCCACCCGCATCTGGCCGAGATCCAGCTCGTCAACTTCAAGGTCCGGATCCTCGACGAGACGCACGGCACGCAGGCGACCACGCGCGTGCTGATCGACGCCTCCGACGGCAAGGAGGTCTGGGGCACGATCGGCGTCGCCGAGAACGTCATCGCGGCCTCCTGGCAGGCGCTCGTCGACTCGCTGTCGTACGCCGAGCAGCCGGGTCGCCGCCTCGGCGGGGCCACCGCGGCCGAACTGCCCGAGCGCGCGTGAACGACGAGATCCCGCTCGCGCGGCCCGTCCTCGGCCGCGAGGAGGAGGACGCCGTCGCGAGGTCCTGCGCTCGCGGCCACCTCTCGCTCGGGCCGCGCGTCCCGGCCTTCGAGCAGGCGTTCGCGGCGCGCGTCGGTGCGCCGCACGCCAGCGCGGTCTCCAGCGGGCACCGCCGGACTGCACCTCGCGCTGCGCGCGGCCGGCGTGGGGGAGGGCGACGAGGTCGTCACCTCGCCGTTCTCGTTCGTCGCGAGCGCGAACGTGTGCCTCTACGAGCGGGCGCGGCCCGTGTTCGCGGACATCGACCCGGTGACGCTCAACCTCGACCCGCAGGCGGCCGCCGCGGCGGTCACGCGAGCGCACGGCGGCGCTGCTGCCGGTCCACATCTTCGGCTACCCGGCCGACATGCCCGCCCTGGAGCGCACTCGGGCTGCCGATCGTCGAGGACGCGTGCGAGGCGCTCGGCGCGGTCCACGCCGACGGCACGCCGGTCGGCGGCCGCGGGCACGCCGGCCGTCTTCGGCTTCTACGCCAACAAGCAGCTCACGACGGGCGAGGGCGGGATGGTCACCACCGGCGACGGCGCCGCGCAAGGAGCGCATCGACAGCGAGCGCAACCAGGGGCGCGCGCCGGACATGGGCTGGCTCGACCACGACCGCCTCGGCTTCAACTACCGCCTGAGCGACATCGCCAGCGCGATCGGGCTGGTCCAGCTCGATCGTCTCGACGGGATGCTCGCCGGCCGCGCAGCGCGTCGCAGGTCGCTACCGCGACGCGCTGGCGGGGATCGAGGGGCTCGGGCTGCCGTGCGAGGACCGCGGCGGCGACCGGCGCGGCTGGTTCGTGTTCGTCGTCCAGGTCCCGCGCGACGTCGGCCCGCGACGACGTCGATCCGGGCGCTGCGCGAGCGTCGGCGTGCAGAGCAAGCCGTACCTGCCCGCGATCCACCTCATGAGCTTCTACCGCGAGCGCTTCGGCCATCGCGAGGGGGAGTTCCCGGTCTGCGAGGACATCGCCGCGCGCTCGCTGGCGCTTCCGTTCTTCCCGGAGATGACGGACGGCCAGGTGGAGCGCGTTTGCGAGGCCCTGCGCCGTGCGCTGGGCCGCCCCTGACCGGCGGACCCGGTCGCGCGGCGGCCGCTCAGCCCGGGTTGGTCGCGTGATGTAGTGTCGCCGGAAGTCGTCGCGCCGAGGCGTGGCCCGAGCCCGTTTCAGACGAGAGGAGCCTTCATGAACGCGAACAAGGCACTGTGGGAGAAGGGCGACTTCACCGAGATCGCAGCGGTGATGCGCGAATCAGGCGAGGCGGTCGTCGCGTCGCTCGGGGTCACTCCCCCGCTGCGCGCTCTCGACCTCGGCTGCGGAGACGGCACCACCGCGGTCCCGTTGGCCCGCCTCGGAGCGGAGGTCGTGGGCATCGACATCGCCAGCAACCTCGTCGACGCCGGGAACAGGCGCGCCGCAGACGAGGGTCTCGACAAGCTCACGTTCCAGGAGGGAGACGCTTGCGACCTGCAGGGAGTCGAAGATGATTCGTTCGACCTGTCGCTCTCCGTGTTCGGCGCCATGTTCGCTCCCAGGCCCTTCGACGTGGCTAGAGAACTGGTCCGCGTCACGAAGCGGGGCGGCCGGATCGTCATGGGCAACTGGATCCCGAACGATCCGACGTCGTTCGTGTCGCAACTGCTCAAGATCAGCTCGTCGTTCCTGCCGCCGCCTCCGGCGGATTTCGTGAGCCCGATGACCTGGGGCGTGGACGAGCACGTCGTAGAGCGGTTCGGCGAGGCCGGTGTCCCCGAAGGACAGATATCGACGGTCAAGGACACCTTCTCCTTCGTCGCGCCCGACAGGAGCCCGGCGGAGGTCGTCGAGACGTTCCGGCGGTTCTACGGCCCGACGATGAACGCGTTCGAGGCGGCTGAGGCCAGCGGGACGGCTGATGACCTTCAGCGCCAGCTTCTGGAACTGGCCGAAGAACAGAACACCGGCACGAACGGCGGCACGTCGATCGACGCGACGTTCCTGCGGGTGACCGTCTCGCCGTGAGCGCTACGTGCTTGCCGGGCCGGACCCGCTGACCGCACGTTGGTAGCGGGTCCAGTGTCGGGACTCGAACTGTCGTGTCGTGGCGGGGGACGTCTGCGCGATTGCCGCGCCGGTCGCCCCATAGTCCTCCGTGACCCGGCGCACGAGGTCACGCGCCCGGGTCCCGTCGCCGAACACGAGGCGGGCGACGTGGTCGAGCAGCCGCTCCTGCGTCATCGCCGCGGCGGCGCGCCCGCTCGCGGGGACCGCTTCCAGGGCCACGATCTCGTCGTTCACGCAGAGCGCTCCCCAGCGTGAGACGAAGCCGAGCACGCAGTCGAGCCGCTCGGCGTCCGCCGGGTCGGGCTGAAAGCGCACGCCGTCGAGCCGCCCGAGGAAGTAGCTGAACTCCGTCTGCGCGAGTGCGGTCAGCTGCGCCGCCGTGACCCAGAGCACCGCGGCGCGAACGGCGGTTCCCCGGCTGGGGAAGATCGTCGCCGGGAGCGCGCCGTAGTAGGTCGGCAGCGGCGCGGCGCCGACGTCGAAATCGTGAAGGTCGCCCGCGACCACGAGCATCTCGCGCTCCTGCTCGGGCAGCCCGGCGAGCTTGCGCGCCAGCGTCTCGGGGGCGCCATTCGAGCCGAACGCGAGCAGTGGGTGGCGGTCCTGCGATGCCCGGTCGCACGCGGCTCGCGTCACGTCCTCGACAGGCTCGACGTCCTCTCCTGACAGGAGATAGGACGAGACCGGACGCGACCACGGGTAGCTGAGCGCGCGCTCGTAGACCGCATCGCTGAACTCACGCGGGCCGAACGACCGCACAACTCCGGTTATGAACGACAGGAACGCCTCGTCCGAGAAGCTCAACCTTGCGCGCAGCTGCGGGTCGTCGATCGCCGGCCAGGGACGCATCCCGGCAACGGTACATCCGCATTCAGGACGGAGCCGGACGCGACACTAGACTCGCCGCCCATGTCGCGCTTCGCCGAGCCTCAGGATCCGGACTTCGCGTCCATCAACCGCTCGCTCGACGTGGATCGCCGGCTGTGGCCGTACGACGTGGCCCAGTCGCGTGCCCACGCGCGCATGCTCGCCGCGCGCAGGATCATCGAGGAGGACGATCGCGACGCCCTGCTCGCGGGCCTCGATGAGGTGGAGGCCGAGCTTCGCGGCGGCACGTTCCCGTTCCGCGACGACGACGAGGACATCCACATGGCCGTCGAGCGGCGCCTGACGGAGATCGCCGGGCCGGTCGGGGGCAAGCTGCACACCGCGCGATCGCGCAACGACCAGGTCATCACCGACGTCGCGCTGTTCGTGCGCGAGGCGGTCGACGAGAGCGTCGATCGGGTCGAGGATCTGATGCGCGCCCTGCTCGACGCGGCCGAGGCTCACATCGACTGGCCGCTGCCGGGCTACACCCACCTCCAGCGCGCTCAGCCGGTCTACCTCGGCCATCATCTGCTCGCCTACTTCTGGATGCTCGACCGCGACCGCGCGCGCTTTCGGTTCGTGCGGTCGCAGGTCAGCGACCTTCCGCTCGGGGCCGGCGCGCTCGCGGGCGTCAACTTCGACACCGATCGCCGGATGGTGGCGACCGAGCTCGGCTTCACCGGGGTCGCCCCGAACTCGATCGACGCGGTCTCCAACCGCGACTTCGTCCTCGACTACATCGCAGCCGCCGCGACCTGCGCCACCCACCTTTCCCGCCTCGGCGCGGAGCTCGTCCTGTGGTCGAGCGAGGAGTTCGGCTTCGTCGAGCTCTCGGACGCCTGGACGAGCGGAAGCTCGATCATGCCGCAGAAGAAGAACCCTGATGCCGCCGAGCTGCTGCGCGGCAAGGCGCCGCGGATCGTCGCCCAGCTCGCCGCGCTCCACGGCGTGATCCATGCCCTGCCGCTGACCTACAACAAGGACCTTCAGGAGGACAAGGAGCACCTCTTCGACGCGGTCGACACCCTGCGTCTGGGACTGGCCGCGGCGTCCGGGATGATCAGGACGGCCGGATTCAAGCGTGAGCGCATGGCCGCGGCGGCGTCGGACGAGCTGATCGCCGCGACCGACTCGCCGACCTGCTCGTGCGCCGTGGCGTGCCGTTCCGCGCAGTCCCACGGGGTGTCGCGGGTCTCGTTCGCGAGTCGGTCGCAAGTCGGCCGCCCGCTCAGCGAATTCACGCCCGAGCAGCTCGCTGCGCACTCCGAGCACCTCGACGCCGAGGCCTTCGACGTGCTCGCGCAGCGCTCCTGGCTCGAGTCGAAGGTCAGCGAGGGCGGTACGTCGCTGCCGCGTGTGCGCGAGCAGCTCGAGCTGGCGCGAGCGCGGCTGGCGCAGTAGCCCGCCGGCCGCCGTGCCCGGGGCTGCTACATGACCTCACTTTTCCCACGGGCGCAGCCGTTGCCCGCGGACTTCTACGCGCGGCCGGTCGTCGAGGTCGCACGCGACCTGGTGGGCTGCGTCGTGCGTCACGGAGAGGGGGCCGGGATCGTGGTCGAGACCGAGGCCTATCACGAGTGTGAGCCCGCCTGCCACGCGTTCGTGGGCCTGACCCCGCGCACTTCGGTCCTGTTCGCCGAGCCGGGCACCGCCTACGTCTACCGCTCGTACGGCATCCACGCCCTGCTCAACGCCGTCTGCGAGGCTCCCGGAACGGGTGCAGCGGTCCTGATCCGCGCACTCGAACCCACCCGGGACATCGCCGCGATGCATGCCCGCCGCGGCGTGGAGCGCCGGCGCGACCTGTGCAGCGGTCCGGGCAAGCTGACGCAGGCGCTCGGCATCGGGCTCGAGCTCAACGACACCAGTCTCAGCGCCGGCCCGGTGAGAATCGAGGCACCGCCCGTCGCGGCGCGCCGGGCGGTCTGGGCGGGCACGCGCATCGGCATCAACCGCGCGGTCGACCTGCCGTGGCGCTTCTGCGCGCGCGACAGCCAGCACCTTTCCCGTCCGCTGCCCGCGGGCCTGCACGACTACCGCCGCCGAACGGCGGCGCAGCGTTAGCCGGGCGGCGCGCTGATGCCGCCCGAGCCGCCGCCCGGAGCCGGAGCGGGAGCGGGAGCGGGAGCGGGGGATGGTGCAGGAGCGGGTGCCGGGGTGGGCGCCGGGGTGGGCGCCGGGGCCGGCGAGGGCTGCTTCGCCGGCGCGGGAGGCTTGCGCTCGCCGCCAGAGCCGCTCTTGCGCTTCTTGCCGTCGGGCGAGTCACCGCCGTCGGCCGCCGCGCTGTCGGACTGCCCGGGGGAATCCGGCGCGCCGCCGGAGCCGTCGATCAGCCGGCTCGCGGGGTCGCTGTCGTCGGGGGCATCATCACCGCGCCGCTTCGCCTCGCGCTCGGCGATCCGGCGCTCGAAGACCGCCTTGGCCTGAACGACGAAGTCGCGCCAGATCAGCGCCGGGAACGTGCCCCCGGCGACCGGCTCGCCGCCGAACTCCGTCTTCATCGGACGGGTCGCATCGGGGTAGCCCACCCAGACGGCGATCGTCAGCTCCCGCGTGAAGCCCACGAACCAGGCGTCGCCGAAGTTCTCGGTCGTGCCGGTCTTGCCCGCGGCAAAGCCTCCGTAGGCCGCTCTCTTGCCCGTTCCCGAGGCGACCACGGTCTGCATCTGCGCGGTTGTCATGGCCGCGACCTGCGGCGAGAGCACGCGCTCACTGCGACGCTCATTGCGCGCGAGCAGCTTGCCGTCGCCGCCCAACCGGCGCACCTCCCTGATTCCGACGGGGCCGTCGTCCGGCGCACCGAGCGATCCGGAGATGCGCTTGCCGCCGGTCGCGAAGGACTCGTACGCGTGCGCCCAGTCGAGGACCGAGACGCCGCGCTTGAAGGCGCCGAGCGTCATCGCCGGGTTCGTCGAGACCGGAGTGCGGACGCCCATGCTCTCGATCAGGTCGGAGACGCGGCGTGGCCCGACCTTCAGCCCGGCTGCGGCGTACACGGCGTTGTCGGAGACGGTCAGCGCCGACCCGAGCGTGCGAGAGCCACCGTACGAGTCCTCGAAGTTGTTCACGACGAACTTCTCGTCGCCGGCCGAGTTGGACAGGTCGAACACGCGCTTGCGCGACTCCCAGACGGACCCGATCCCGATGCCGCGCTTCAGCGCCGAGGCGAGGATGAACGGCTTGCACGGTCGACCCCGGCTGGCGCTGGCCCTGGGTGGCGAGGTTGAATGGCCGCTCGTTGTAGTCGCGGCCCCCGACCAGCGCGCGGACCTCGCCCGTCTTGTTGTCGATCACCACGAGCGGCCGCGGAGGGCCCAGCGCCGCCGAGGTTGCGGTCGATCGGCGGCCTGCGCGGCGCGCTGGAGGTCCAGGTCGATCGTCGTCTTGACCCGCAGGCCGCCCTCGAAGGCGCGGCGCGGGCCGAATTGCGTCGACCAGCTGCTGGCTGACCCAGGTCGTGAAGTACGGCGCCTTGGTGTCGACCGTTGGCGGCACGATGTCGCCCGGCAGCGCCTGGAGTGTCGCCTCGTCGAACTCCTCGCGGGTGATCCTGTCCTGCTCGAGCATCTTCGCCAGCACCAGGTTGCGGCGCTGCAGCGCTGCCTCGGGGTGGGCCACGGGGTCATAGGCCGTGGGATTGGCCACGATTCCGGCGAGCAGCGCAGCCTCGGCGGCGTTCAGCTCCCTGGCGCACGGTCGCAGGCGCGTTCCGCAGCCGTCGTGGTTGGGGTCCGAGCCGAAGTACACGCGCGCCGCCGACTCGATGCCGTAGGCGCCGTTGCCGAAGTAGATCGAGTTCAGGTACTCGCGCAGGATCTTGCTCTTGGACCACTTGCGCGTCAGGTGGTAGGCGAGCGCCGCCTCGCGCAGCTTCTGGAAGACCGTTCGCTCGTTCTGCGCCTCAGTCGCGTTCTTGACGAACTGCTGCGTGATCGTCGAGCCGCCCTGACGCGGACCACCTCGGACCACGTCCTGGTAGAAGGCGCGGCCCGATGCCGCGCACGTCGACGCCCTCGTTCTCGTAGTAGCGGCGATCCTCGATCGGCGATGATCGCGTTGCGCATGAACGGCGAGATGTCCTCGTAGTCGATCAGGACCCGGTTGCGGTCGCTCGTCAGGATCCCGAGCGGTCGTCCGAGGCGGTCCACGAGGGTCGAGTTGCGGGCGGTCTGGAACTCCTTGGCGCTCTCGAGGTCCGGCAGGTCGCGCGCGAGCGCCATCATCATCCCGAAGACCGTCGAGATCCCCGCCAGGAAGATGATCGGGATCAGGATCAGGAGCGTGCGGCGCTTCTTCAGCCTGGGACGGGCCGGCGGCGGCGTGTCCGCTCCGCGGGGTGACCGAGGGCGGTGCTCGAGTTTCGCGCTCTCGGGGTCCTGGAGTTGGGGACGGTCGTCGTCGATCATCGCTGGGGCGCGGACGCTCGGTCGGCGTCGGCGTGGGTGGAATCCGGCGGTGCTGCGCGCCCTGGGCGCAGCTGTGACAGCGGCGCGCTCGTGGGGCGGACAGCGCCTGCGCCGAGCGTCAGACTAGCATTGGCGCGATGGTCGACGCCGCCGCTGATCCCGCTTCCCAGGCGGCGTTCCTGACGCGCAACGCCGCGGAATCACTGCCCGCCGGCGGACTCGAGCAGCGTCTCGCCGCGGCGGCCGGGGAGGGGAGGCGGCTGCGCGTCAAGCTCGGTCTGGATCCGACGGCTCCGGACATCCACCTCGGACACACGGTCGTACTCCAGAAGCTGCGCGAGTTCCAGGATCTGGGTCACCGCGTCGTGCTGATCGTCGGCGACTACACGGCGCGCGTCGGGGACCCCAGCGGCCGTTCCGACACCCGGCCGGTGCTGAGCGACGAGGAGATCGCGTCGAACGCGCAGACCTACGAGCGGCAGGCCCACCGCGTTCTCGACGATGATCCCGAGCTCTACGAGCTGCGCTTCAACGGGGAGTGGCTCGACATGAGCATGCCCGAGCTGTTCCGGCTCGCGCGGACCACGACGGTCGCGCAGCTGCTCGACCGCGAGGACTTCGCGACGCGCTACCTCGCCGGCACTCCGATCTCGATTCTCGAGCTCCTGTATCCGCTGATGCAGGGCTACGACTCGGTCGCCGTCCGCTCCGACGTCGAACTGGGCGGGACCGACCAGACGTTCAACCTGCTGCTTGGACGAGACATCCAGCGCCATTTCGGGCAGCCGGAGCAGGTCGTGCTCACGCTTCCGATCCTCCCCGGAATCGACGGCATCGACAAGATGTCGAAGACCAAGGGCAACCAGATCGGCGTCGCTGAGGATCCCGAGGAGATGTTCGGAAAGACGATGAGGCTCCCGGATTCGGCGATGGCGACCTGGTTCGAACTGCTCGCGATCGAACGCCCCGCCGACGCGTCTCCTCGTGATGCCAAGCGCGCACTCGCGCGCGCGATCATCACGCGCTTCCACGACGCCGCCGCAGCTCAGGCGGCCGAGAGCCGCTTCGATCGGGTCCACGTCGAGCACCAGGTTCCCGACCAGATCGACGACGTCGACGTCGGCCGCGCCGATGGGCCGGTCCACCTCCCGGCGGCGCTCGCCGTGGCCTTCGGCGTCTCGCGGTCGGAGGCCCGCCGCCTGATCGCCCAGGGTGGCGTGCGGGTCAACGGCGAACTGCTCGCCGGCGACGAGCTGGACGTCGAGCCGGCCCGCCTCGACGCGGCCGTGGTGCAGCTCGGGCGCAGGCAGTTCCGGCGCCTCCACCTGCGCTGACGGGCCTGCTACTCTTGCGCGCCCCGACGGTCTTCCGCTGCGCAAGCGGCCGCCTCCCGCGGCCCCAACTTCGGCGCTATACTGATCGGTCCGTTGCCGGCCCTCTGGGCCTGCAGCCGCTCTGAACGAAGGCAACACCTTCCCGGACGGGCGCGGCGGTCTTTGAAAACTCAACAGCATGCGCACATCGGGGTCGAGACACACCTGACCCCGAAATGTGTGTCCAGATTCGAACCGTCGCATTCCGGCTCGCC
>CAVQQA010000001.1:0-22500 GCA_963714935.1 uncultured Actinomycetes bacterium | reverse complement strand
ATCTGGGGGGACCACCCTCCAAGGCTAAGTACTCCTAGGTGACCGATAGCGGACTAGTACCGTGAGGGAAAGGTGAAAAGTACCCCGGAAGGGGAGTGAAATAGTACCTGAAACCGTGTGCCTACAAGCGGTCGGAGCGGACTTCGGTCCGTGACCGCGTGCTTTTTGCATAACGAGCCAGCGAGTTGCTCGTGTGCGGCAAGGTTAAGCGATGAGCGGAGCCGTAGCGAAAGCGAGTCCGAATAGGGCGACATGAGTCGTACGCGGCAGACCCGAAACTGAGCGAGCTACCCATGGGCAGGCTGAAGCGAGGGTAAGACCTCGTGGAGGGCCGAACCGACCTAGGTTGAAAACTGGGCGGATGACCTGTGGGTCGGAGTGAAAGGCTAATCAAGCT
Source organism: uncultured Actinomycetes bacterium (assembly GCA_963714935.1). GTDB lineage: Bacteria > Actinomycetota > Thermoleophilia > Solirubrobacterales > Solirubrobacteraceae > F1-60-MAGs163. The sequence goes on along the minus strand of CAVQQA010000001.1, from coordinate 22,103 downwards.
CAGTGATATCTGGTTCTCTCCGAAATATATTTAGGTATAGCCTCGGATAAATTGCGTCGTGGCCGTAGAGCACTGTTTGGTCTAGGGGGCCTACCAGCTTACCGACATCAGGCAAACTCCGAAGACCACGACGTCTACTCCGGGAGTCAGTTGCTGAGGGATAAACTTCAGCGTCAAAAGGGAAACAGCCCAGACCGCCAGCTAAGGTCCCTAAGTACTTGCTAAGTGGTAAACGATGTCCGAATGCACAGACAACCAGGAGGTTGGCTTAGAGGCAGCCATCCTTGAAAGAGTGCGTAACAGCTCACTGGTCAAGTGTCCGGGCGCGGATAATGTAACGGGGCTCAAGCAAGTCACCGAAGCTGCGGGTGTGTGAGGTCTTCGGACCGATCGCGCGGTAGGAGAGCGTTCCCATGCCAGTGAAGCGGCGGCGTAAGCCAGCCGTGGAGGCGTGGGAAGTGAGAATGCTGGCATGAGTAACGAAAGAGGGGTGAGAATCCCCTCCGCCGATTGCCCAAGGATTCCTGAGTAAAGTTCGTCTGCTCAGGGTTAGTCGGGACCTAAGGCGAGGCCGAAAGGCGTAGTCGATGGAGAACAGGTTGATATTCCTGTACCACGTCGCTTCCGTTTGACCGATGGGGGGACGAGGAAGGCTAAGGGAACCCAGGCGATGGTCGTCCTGGGGTAAGCATGTAGGGGTGGCCCTTGTTAAATGCGGGGCCGCATAACCTGAGGTGCGACGCCAGCTGGCTCAAGAGCCGGCGAGTCCCCGACGCCATGCCTCCGAGAAAAGCCTCTAGGGAGGAAGCGCGTGCCCGTACCAAAACCGACACAGGTGGGCAAGTAGAGAATACTAAGGTGATCGAGATAACCCTCGTTAAGGAACTCGGCAAAATTGCTCCGTAACTTCGGGAGAAGGAGCGCCCCAGTAGGGTGAAGCCGCTTGCCGGCTCGAGCCCGAGGGGGCCGCAGTGAATTGGCTCAAGCGACTGTTTACCAAAAACACAGGTCTCTGCTAAGTCGAAAGACGACGTATAGGGGCTGACGCCTGCCCGGTGCCGGAAGGTTACGTGGAGGTGTTAGGGTTCGCCCGAAGCAGCGAAGCTAAGCCCCGGTAAACGGCGGCCGTAACTATAACGGTCCTAAGGTAGCGAAATTCCTTGTCGGGTAAGTTCCGACCTGCACGAATGGCGTAACGACTTCAGCGCTGTCTCAACGAGGGGCTCGGTGAAATTCCAGTCTCGGTGAAGATGCCGAGTACCCGCGGCTAGACGGAAAGACCCCGTGAACCTTTACTACACCCTGGTATTGGCGTTCGGTGCATTTCGCTCAGAATAGGTGGGAGGCTTTGAAGCGCCGGCTGCGGCTGGCGTGGAGCCAACTTTGAGATACCACCCTTGATGTATTGGACGTCTAACATCGCGCCGTGAAACCGGGCGGTGAACAGTGCCAGGCGGGTAGTTTGACTGGGGCGGTCGCCTCCTAAAATGTAACGGAGGCGTGCAAAGGTTCCCTCAGCACGGTCGGAAATCGTGCGTAGAGTGCAATGGCAGCAAGGGAGCTTGACTGCGAGACTGACAGGTCGAGCAGGTGCGAAAGCAGGTCATAGTGATCCGGCGGTAGCAAGTGGAAGCGCCGTCGCTCAACGGATAAAAGGTACTCCGGGGATAACAGGCTTATCGGGCCCAAGAGTCCACATCGACGGCCCGGTTTGGCACCTCGATGTCGGCTCGTCGCATCCTGGGGCTGAAGTAGGTCCCAAGGGTTGGGCTGTTCGCCCATTAAAGCGGCACGCGAGCTGGGTTCAGAACGTCGTGAGACAGTTCGGTCCCTATCTGCCGTGGGCGTTGGAGAGTTGAGAGGATTTGCCCCTAGTACGAGAGGACCGGGGTGAACGTTCCTCTGGTGTAGCTGTTGTCCTGCCAAGGGCACCGCAGCTTAGCTACGAACGGATCGGATAACCGCTGAAGGCATCTAAGCGGGAAGCCGGCCTCGAGATTAACTCTCCCATCCCCTTTGAGGGAGTAAGAACCCTGGTAGACCACCAGGTTGATAGGCCGGATCTGGAAGCACGGTGACGTGTGAAGGAGACCGGTACTAATGGTCCGAGGGCTTGACGGATGATTTTGTTCTGATGCCCTGTTCAGTGGCGCTGTGCGGTTTTCAAGGCTCGCCGGAGCTCGGTCTCGACCAATTTCCGGTGGCTATTGCGAGGGGGAAACACCTCTTCCCTTTCCGAACAGAGCAGTTAAGCCCCTCAGCGCCGATGGTACTTGGCCCTTCGGGCCTGGGAGAGTAGGTCGCCGCCGGTCTAATGTGATGAAAGGGCCGTCCCTCGGGGCGGCCCTTTCTCTTTGTGGGGCGGCGCGCTCAGAACTCGTAGGGGTTTCAGCGCCGGGAGGCGTGCGTACGTGATGGGTAGCGGCCGCGGCGTGAGTCGCCGGAAGCACGCCGGACGGGCGCGGGCTTCCGGTCGGCGCGCCGCGATGGATTGCGCGCGCCACGCGGACGTCCCTGGACACAGGGCCCCGGGCTTGCGCAGTCCGGCGAGGGCCCCGGGCTTGTGCAGTCCGGCCGCGCGTCCTGCGTGGCTGCGACGTCGGCGAAGAGGCGATCGGGCAGTCGCATGGCGTCGAGCGAGACCAGCGCCAGCGCGAGATCGGACCAGCGGATGACCGCGTTTCTGATGGGGATGAGCAGTGCGGGGAACATATGTTCGTAAAGGTACGGCGGTTCCTGGACGGGCTGCAAGCGGGGTTGCAGCGCACCCGCCCTCCGGCGCACCCGGGTACGGCGTGAGGCCGTCGGGAGCGCCGCTCAGACGGTCGTGCCGAGCATCGGTCACGCGCCGCGCTTGGTGCGGACGCGCTCGACGACATCGGTGGTGAACTCGGTCGTCGTCGCGTGGCCGCCGAGGTCAGGCGTGCGGACGCCGGTCGCGGTCGCCTCGAACACGGCCTCGTAGATTGCCCGTGAGGCGCGCTCGGCGTCGTCCCATCCGGAGGCGGCGGCGTAGTGCAGGACCGCCGCACAGGCGAGCGTCATCGCCATCGGGTTGGCGAGGTCCTTGCCCTCGAGGGCGGGCGCGGTGCCGTGCGGTGCTTCGGCCATCGCGACCTCCGTGCGCAGCTCCTCGTCGAATGCGAGCACGACGGACTCCGCGCCCGCGATCGACCCGAACATCGGCATCACGAGGTCGCTCAGGCAGTCTCCGTCGCGGTTCAGCGCGGGTACGACGAGCGGCACGTCGGCGGCTCCGGCCAGTAGACCCGCATAGGTGGCGTCGATCAGCACCGGCTCGTATGCGACGCCCGGATGGCGCGCCGCGGCTCCGTCCATCTCCTCCTTGAGCATGCCCTCGTAGACGGGCGAGACGGTCCACTTGGGCCCGCCGTAGACGCGCCCGCCCATCGATCGGGCCTGCCGGAACGCGTACTCGGCGACCGCGCGGCACGTGGACCGCGTGATGCGTTCGGTGCGGTAGGCGACCTCGTCGCCGGACCCGGGAGTGCCCTCGCGCGACTCCTCGGCGCCGTAGGCGTCGTCGACCGCCATACGCACGATCGAGATCGGGTGGTGCACCCCGGCGATCGGCGTGACCCCCGGGATGCGGCGTCCGGTGCGGATGATGACCTTGGCTCCGATCTCCTCACGGAGGATGCGATTCGGCGAGCCGACGTCGTCGGCTCCCTCGGGGGTGATCGTCGCCGCCTTGATCCCGAAGCCGGCGCTGCGCATCGCGTGCGCCGCCTCGACCACCACCGCGTTGGCCGTCGCCCGCCGGTTCGCGAGCGAGAGGTCGAAGTGCAGAAGGTCGATCGCGACGCCGCAGACGGCCGGCTCGAGCACGCGGAGCGACTGCACCAGCAGTTCCTGGCCGGTCTGATCGCCCTCGAGGACGACGATCGGGAGTCGCTCTGACATGGCTGGAGCGACCCTAGCGGCGTTCCTGGCCGCTGTGCCGGAGCGCGACGGAAGAGTGAGCCGGTGGCGCCGGTAGCCTCGGCAGGCGTGAGCGGCGAACTGTGCAGCTGGTGCGGTGAGCACGTCGACCCGGACGACGGCTTTCGCGCGTTCGAGCCCGAGGGCGAGCGCCGCGCCGCGTTCTGCCGTCTCGAGCATGTCGTGCCGTGGGTCATCCAGGGGGCGCACTGGTCGGCCGGCGCGGATGAGCATCCGCCTGCCGAGCCGCCGAGCACGTGCTCACTGTGCGGAGCGGAGCCGGGCGACCGTCGAGTGCTGCTTGTGCGCCATCGCGGTGAGCACCGCATCGCCGACGCGTTCTGCGAGACGGCTCACCTGCTCGAGTGGGCGAAGGCGGGCGGTCGCTGGAGTACCTGACCGCCGCAGCGGCTATTCAGCGGCGCCCGCGGCCGGGGGCTGCTGCGATCCCTCGATGCCCAGCTCGCTCGCGCGCTCCTCGAGCGCGCCGACGACGATCGTGACGTGCTCGTCGAAGTCGAGCCCCAGCAGCTCGGCACCCTCGTGAACCTCGTCGCGGTTGACCGCCGCCGCGAAGCTCGGCTGCTTCAGCTTCTTCTTGACGGACTTGGGCGTCAGGCCGTGGATCCCCTGCGGGCGGACGAACGCGCAGGCCAGCACGAAGCCGGAAAGCTCGTCGACGGCGAAGAGCGTCCGCTCCAGGTCGGAATCGCGTGACACGCCCATCGCGTCGGCGTGTGAAGCGATCGCGCGCGTGATCACAGGGTCGACGCCGCGCTGCTCCAGTTCCGCGATCGCCATGCGGGGGTGGCCCGTCTCGAGATCCGGAAAGCGCTCGTAGTCCATGTCGTGCAGCAGCCCGACGACGCCCCACAGCTCTTCGTCGGCGCCCTGCCGGCGCGCGTGGGCGCGCATCGATGCCTCGACCGCCTGGCAGTGGCGCCGCAGCGCCTCGGACTCGACCCACTCGCAGAGCAGGGACCAGGCCTCATCCCGCGAAATCCGCGTAGACATGGGTGTTACCCTAGCCAAGCGCCCGGCTCAGGCTGCCCCGGCGAACCCGGTCATGGAGAAGTTCGTCATCGACGGCGGAGTCCCGCTCAACGGCACGGTCGTGCCGGCGGGCAACAAGAACGCCGCCCTACCGATCCTCGCTGCCTGCGTCCTCACCGCCGATGAGGTGATCGTCAGCAACGTCCCGCGGATCCGTGACGTGGACGCGATGCTGCGCGTCCTGGACGGAATCGGCGTCACCGTCGAATGGCGCGACGAGAACGAGGTCGCGCTCTGCGCAGCCGCCGTGACGAGCGACGCGCACATCGATCGCGCTCATGCCGAGCGAATCCGCGCCTCGTTCCTGCTCGCAGGGCCGCTGCTGGCGCGCTTCGGTCACGCGGACATGCCGCCTCCCGGTGGCGACGTGATCGGGCGGCGGCGGCTCGACCCGCACCTGGATGCCTTCCGGGCGATGGGCGCCGAGTTCCGCCATGAACGCGACATCGTGATCGAGGCTGCGGGCGGGCGTCTGCGGGCGGGTGACGTCTTCATGGACGAGCCGTCGGTCATGGCGACGGAGAACGCCCTGATGGCCGCTGCGCTGACGCCGGGGGAGACCGTGATCGGCAACGCGGCGTCCGAACCGCACGTCCAGGACCTCGCGCGCATGCTGGTGAAGATGGGCGCCGACATCCGCGGCATCGGCTCCAACGTGCTCACCGTCACCGGCAAGGACGAGCTCGGCGGCTGCAGGCACACGGTCGGGCCCGACCACATCGAGATCGGCTCGTTCATGGCGCTGGCCGGCGTCACCGGCGGTGAGCTGCGGATCGCCGACACCGACCCCGGCGACCTGCGGATGATCCGGCTCGTATTCGCGAAGCTCGGCCTGCACTCGGAGATCGACGGCGACACGGTCATCGTTCCCGGCGGGCAGGAGCTAGTCGCGGCGCGCGATGTCGGTGAGCACAAGGCGACCGTGCAGGACGGTCCCTGGCCGGCGTTCCCGGCGGACCTCACTTCGATCGCAGTCGCGCTCGCAACCCAGTGCGAGGGATCGATCCTGATTCACGAGTGGATGTTCGAGAACCGCCTCGTCTTCACCGACAAGCTGGTGCTGATGGGGGCCGACATAACGCTCTGCGACCCGCACCGCGCGATCGTCAGCGGCCCCTGCCAACTGCGCGGCGAGCGTGTCGAATCGCCCGATATCCGTGCCGGAATGGCGATGTTGATCGCGGCCTTGTGCGCTGACGGCCGCAGCGAGATCGGCAACATCCGCCAGATCGACCGTGGCTACGAGCGGATCGACGAGCGCCTGCGCGATCTGGGCGCCCAGATCGAGCGCGTCGCGACAGAACCGGCCGTCCACGCTTAGATGGTGGGCTGCAGCGCGCGCAGCCGCATTGCGCGGCGCGCCGCCCTGACCGTAGGAAACGCATGAACTACCGGATACCCAGCGGCACCCGCGACATCCTCCCGGACGAACAGCGTGAGCTGCGTGCGATCGAAGCTGCGCTGCTGCGCACCTTCGACGAGTTCGGATACGGCGAGGTCTCGACGCCCGCGGTCGAATACGAGGAGACGCTTCGCGCCGGCGGGCTGGACGCGCTGCCCTCCTACCGCGTGCTGGACGACCACGGCGAGCCGCTCGTGCTGCGGGCCGACATGACGGTTCCGATCGCGCGCCTCGTGGCCACGCGGTACGCGGCCTCCGATCCGCCGCTGCGCTTCTGCTACTTCGCCAACGCCTACCGAGCCGTTCGGCCGCATCGCGGTCAGATGCGGGAGTTCCTCCAGGCCGGCATCGAGCTGGTCGGTTCTCCGGGACCCGAAGGCACGGCCGAGACGCTGAGGGTGCTGTCCAGAGCGCTCGAGGCGACCGGGCTGCGGCGCTTTCAGATCGGGCTCGGCGATGCTGCGCTGTATCCGGCGCTGCTCGACGCGTTCGCCGTTCCCGCCCGCGCGCGCGAGCGCATGCTCCATGAGCTCTCGACGCGTGACTTCGTCGGCCTCGACCGCGAGGTCCGTGCGCTCGACCTCCCGCAGGACGCCGCAAGGACGCTGATCGACACGCCCCGGCTGCGCGGCGGGGCGGCCGTGCTCGACGTGGGGGCGGGACCCGTGGCGGATGCGGTCGAGGGGCTTCGCGCCGTGCTGGGGCGGCTCGACGCGGACATCGCCGAGCGGGTCATCATCGACCTCGGGCGCGCGCCGCGCCTCGGCTACTACACGGGCGCGATGTTCGAGGTCTACGACCCCGAACTCGGCGAGCCGCTCGGCGGCGGAGGCCGCTACGACGACCTGCTCGGGCGCTTCGGGCGTCCGCTTCCCGCCGTCGGGTTCGCGCTCGGTGTCGACCTGCTGCACGCTGCGCTCGCTCGCGAGGAGCACGGCGCCGGCGCTTCCCGGTCCGAGGACGGGTCGTGAACGCGCTCGGCCTCACCATCGCAGTGCCGCGTGGAGCGCTGCTCGGCGACACGCTCGATCTGCTCGAGCGGTCTGGGGATCGACACGGCGAGGTTCGCTCGAACGACCGGAAGCTGCTGTTCGAGGACGTCGGCATCGTCACGATGCGGCCGTCCGACGTTCCGACCTACGTCGAGGCCGGCGCCGCCGACATCGGCATCACCGGCAAGGACGTACTGATGGAGCAGCGCGAGCGTCAGGTCTTCGAGCTGCTCGACCTCGGGTTTCGGTCCGTGCCGCATGGTGCTCGCCTCTCGCGAGGGCCCCGACGCGACCGGTGAGGCGCTGCGCCGGCTCGGGGTCGTTCGCGTTGCCACGAAGTACCCGCGGATCGCCGCCGAATACTTCGAGCGCACCGGGCGGCAGGCCGAGATCGTCGAGGTCAAGGGCTCGGTCGAGCTGGCGCCGCTGACCGGGATGGTCGAGGCGATCGTCGACCTGACGGCGACCGGGACGACGCTGCGCGAGAACGGCCTCGTGATCCGCGAGGAGATCGCCACGTCGACGGCGCGGCTGATCGCCAACCGCGTGGCTCTGCGCGTCAGGGCCGCCGCCATCGACGAGGTAGTGGAGCGCCTGCGTGGCTGAGGTCGCGCGGCTTGCGCTGGACGACCCGGCCCAGGCCCCCGCCCTGGCAGGCCGCCTTCGCAGCATGGTTCCCGCGCCGGGCGACGTGAGCGCCCGATGTCGCGGCGATCGTCGCCGACGTGCGCGACCGCGGCGACGCTGCGCTCGTCGAGTACGCCGCGGAACTCGACGGGCTGCCGCAGGACGCTGCGCTGCGGGTCACGCCCGGTGAGCTCGGTGCTGCACTGGGTGATCTCGACCCGCGAGCTGCGCGGCGCGCTCGAGCTGGCGATCGAGAACGTTGCGGCCGTCGCCGCGCGCGGGGCTTGGGAGCGACATCGACGTCGATCTGGCCGCAGGGCCAGCGTGTACGACTGCGCGAGGTGCCCGTGCGCACGCGCCGCGATCTACGTGCCCGGCGGCCGCGCGCCGTACCCGAGCAGCGTCGTGATGGGCGCGATCACCGCCCGCGAGGCCGGCGTCGACGAGGTCGTCGGTCTGCGCGCCGGGCGCGCACCCGGTGATTCTCGCGGCGTGCGCGCTGTGCGGCGTCGACGAGGTCTATCGCGTCGGCGGCGCGCATGCGGTCGCCGCGCTCGCCTACGGCACCGAGACGATCGCGCGCGTGGACGTGATCGCCGGACCGGGCAATCTGTGGGTCCAGGAGGCCAAGCGACTGGTCTCCGGAGACGTCGGGATCGACGGGTTCGCCGGCCCGAGCGACGTGTTCGTCCTTGCGGGCGCAGGCGCCGACGCGGAGCTCGTCGCCGCTCGACCTGCTCGCTCAGGCCGAGCACGGGGCGGGTTCGCTCGCCGTCGCCGTCAGCGACGACGACGGCGCTTCTGGAACTGGTCGCGTCGAGGCTCGACACGGCGGAGGCGACGGGCGCGGCACTCGCGCTCGTGAAGGTCGCAGACCCCGCGACCGGGCTGGCGCTCGCGAGGCCTTCGCGCCCGAGCACCTGCGAGCTCGTCGGCGCACGCGGCCGAGGCGCTGGCGCCGCGCGTGCGCAGCGCCGGCTGTGTCTTCGTCGGCCGCGCCGCCGCGACCGCGTTCGGCGACTACGTAGCCGGATCCAACCACACGCTGCCGACCGGCGGCGCGGCGCGCTTCGCCTCGGGCCTGAACGTCCGCGCACTTCCGGCGGCGGATGAGCGAGGTCCACATCGGCGATGCCGCGGCGGCGCTCGCCGCCGCCGGGTGCTGCCGATCGCTCGAGCCGAGGGCTTCCACGTGCACGCCACGTCGATGGAGGTTCGGGAGAATCCAGCAGCGATGAGTCGCCGCGCAGAGATCGCCACGAGACACCGCTGAGACCGACGATCCGGCTTTCGCTCGGCCTCGACGGCACTGGCGCGGGCAAGCGCGCCACGGGCGTCGGCTTCCTCGACCACATGCTCGACCTGCGTCGCCCGTCACGGCCGCCTGGACCTCGACGTGAGCGTCAGCGGCGATCTCGCAGACGGGCTCCCACCACACGCGTCGAGGACACCGGGCTCGTGCTCGGACAGGCGCTCGACGAGGCGCTCGGCGACCGCTCCGGCATCACGCGCTACGGGCACGCGGTCGTGCCGATGGACGAGGCCCGCGCGATGTGCGCGATCGACGTCTCGGGCCGCCCGTTGCTGGTCGTTCGACGCGTCGCTGCCGCCGGGCGGGACCGGCGGGCTTCGAGCACGAGCTGGTCGAGGAGTTCTTCCGCGCTCTTGCCAGCACGGCCAAGCTCACGCTGCACATCGAGGTTCAGCGCGGCGCGAACGCCCACCACATGATCGAGGCGGCGTTCAAGGCGTTCGCCCGTGCGCTGCGCCAGGCCGTCGCGATCGACCCGACCGAGACCGGCGTGCCGTCCACCAAGGGGACGCTGACGAGTGAGCGCGCAGGCTGCGACGATCGGCATCGTCGACTACGGCATCGGCAACCGCCGCTCCGTCGAGAAGGCCGTCGAGCGCGTCGGTGCGCGCGCTGTGCTCACCGCCGATCACGACTCGCTGCGCGCGGCGGACGGGCTCGTGCTGCCGGGCGTCGGCGCCTTCCCCGCCGGCGATGCAGCTGCTGAGAGACGCGCGGCCTCGATGAGCTGCTGCGCGAGCGTCGTCAGCGCCGGCATGCCGCTGTTCGGCTGCTGCCTGGGCATGCAGCTGCTGTTCGACGGCTCCGACGAGCACGGAGGCGCCGAGGGCCTCGGGCTGATCGGCGGCACGGTTCGTGCGCTCGACGCGCCTGCGCTGAAGCTTCCGCACATCGGCTGGAGTGAGGTTCGCTGGCGCGCGCGGTCGGCGCTGCTCGAAGGACTCCCCGACCCGGCAGCCTTCTACCACGTGCACTCCTACGTCCCGCACCCGCTGGACGAGGAGGACGTGCTCGGTGTGAGCGACTACGGCGGGCCGTTCGTCAGCGTCGTCGGCCGGGAGCGCGTCTACGGCGCGCAGTTCCACCCCGAGAAGTCCTCGCGTCCACGGGCTGCGGATGCTGCGCAACTTCGCAGCGCTGTGCACCGGTGGGTCTTCGGAGAACGGCGCGCAGGCGCACGCGACGACGCCGGCATGATCCTCTACCCGGCGATCGACATCCTCGACGGGAAGGCGGTGCGCCTGGTTCAGGGCGACTTCGACGATCGCACCGTCTACCGCGATCGCCGCTGGAGGCGGCGCGCGCATGGGTCGAGGCCGGCGCGCGCTTCCTGCACGTCGTCGACCTCGACGGCGCCAAGCACGGCGCGCCGCGCAACCTCGAGCACCTCGAGCGGATCACGAACGAACTGTCCGTGCCGGTGCAGTTCGGGCGGCGGGCTGCGCAGCCTGGGCGCAGTCCGCGACGCCCTCGACGCCGGTGCCGAGCGCGTGATCCTCGGAACGGCGGCCGTGCGCGACGTCGACTTCCTCGACGACGTGCTCGCCGCCTATCGCGGACGGGTCATCGTCAGCATCGACACGCGCGGTGGCACCGTGGCCGTGGCCGGATGGCAGGAGGCCACCAAGCTGCCGCCGCAGGACGCGATCGAGTCGCTTCAGCACCGTGGCGTGCGCTCGTTCGTCTACTCGAACGTCGACCGCGACGGGATGCTCGGCGGGCGTCGACCTCGACGAGGTGTCGCGGATCGCCGACGTAGTGCGCGGGCGCTTCATCTACTCCGGTGGCGTCGGCTCGCTCGACGACCTGCGCGCGATCGCCGGGCTGCGGCAGGTCAACCTCGGCGGCGTGATCGTCGGAAAGGCCCTCTACGAGGGACGTTTCACGGTCGACGAAGGCCAGCGGGCACTTCAGGGTCGCTGAGCGCGGCCCGTCTGCGTCCGCGCTACGGTCAGTCGGGTGCAGCTCAAGCGTGTGATCCCCTGCCTGGACGTCGACGCGGGACGCGTTGTCAAGGGCACGAACTTCGTCGACATCCGCGATGCCGGCGACCCCGTCGAGCTGGCGGAGCGCTACGACGTCGAGGGCGCTGACGAACTCGTCTTCCTCGACATAACCGCCACACACGAGCGCCGTGAAACGGTGGCGGAACTGGCGCGGCGCACCGCCGACAACGTCTTCGTGCCCTTCACGATCGGTGGCGGCATCCGCTCAGTCGAGGACGCACAGGCAGTGCTCGACGCGGGCGCCGACAAGGTCAGCGTCAACTCCGCGGCGCTGGCGCGCCCCGAGCTGATCGACGAGCTGGCTCGTCGTTTCGGCTCCCAGTGCGTCGTGCTGGCCGTCGACGCCAAGCGGTCGGCCGGCGGCGATGCCAACGGCCCCTGGGCGGCGTACGTCGCCGGGGGCCGCACTCCGACCGGGCGCGACGCGGTCGACTGGGTGCGTGAGGCCGTCGAGCGCGGAGCGGGGGAGATCCTCCTGACCAGCATGGATCGTGACGGGACGTCGGACGGATACGACCTGCCGCTCACGAGCGCCGTCGCGCATGCCGTGTCGGTGCCGGTGATCGCCTCGGGTGGCGCCGGGACGCTCGACCACCTGGTCGAGGCGCTGCGGGCCGGTGCCGACGCGGTGCTCTGCGCGTCGATCTTCCACTATGGCGTCTACTCGATCGCCGAGGCCAAGGCGCATCTCGCGGCCAGCGGGATCCCGGTCCGTCCGGCCGTGACAGCCGCCACCTAACGCTGCTTGTTGAGCCGCGCGCGGTCGCGCTTGGGCGGGAGCAGTACCGGGCGGTCACCGGGGACCTCCCTGACCGGACCCTTGCCGGAGCGCAGGTCGTAGGCGAAGAGGCTGGTGGAGCCGTTGACGAACAGGTAGCGGCCGTCGGTGATCACGGGGTTGAACTTGCCCTTGGCGATGCTCCAGACCTTACGTCCCGTAGCGGCACCGAGCGCGGTCGTGTGCCCGTTCAGCGTCGAGTAGAAGACGAGGTCGCCGACGATCTGCGTGCCGCCGGAGATCTGGCCCTCGGCCCGGTGTCTCCAGCGCACGGCGCCGGACCGTGCGTCGAGCGCGTAGAGCGTCCCGTCGTAGGAGCCGACGTAGACGGTCGGGCCGATCCCGTGCTCGTCGGCGACAGCGGCGGACGAGTAGACGTAGTTGCCGGTGCCGGTGCGCCAGGCGAGTTTGCCGTCGCGCGTCGAGAACGAGTAGACGCTGCCGTTGGTGCTGCCGACGTAGACCCGGCCGAAAGCGACCGACGGAGTCGCGTAGAAGCGGCCGCCGCCGAGCCCGAACGCGCCGCTGCCGCTGCCCACCGACCACAGCTTGCGGCCGGTCGCCGCGCTGATCGCGTACATCCGGCCCGAGTAGTCGCCGAAGAAGAGCTTTCCGTTGTCGTAGGCGACGCCGCCCTTCACCGCACCTGAGGCCCTGAAGGTCCATTTCACCCGTCCCGTGCGGGCGCCGAAGGCGTACACGGTGCCATTCTCGCTTCCGACGTAGACCGTGCCGTTGACGACGACCGGTGACGACTCGGTGCGGCTCGGCAGGTGGCGCGACCAGCGGATCCGCGGATACTCGACGTTCATCGCGACGACCGAGCCCGCGCCGCTGCCGTCCTTGCGGGTGAGGATCGTCGCGAAGACGATGCCCTTCCAGTAGGCGGGCGATGACGCGGCCAGCTCGCCGAGCTTCTTCTTCCAGTAGAGGACTCCGCTGCGGCGCTTGATCGCGTAGAGCGCGCCGTTGTTCTTGAGTATGTACAGCGAGCTTCCACCCGCCACCGGCCCGAACTCGAGCAGCTCGTCGCCGCGGACCGCCCAACGGAAGAGGAAGGGCGGCCGCGCCGGCTCAGCCAGCGGGAAGTTGCGGGCGCGAGACGCCGAGTAGCCGTACGTGGGCCACTCGAACGGCGCGGTCTCCTCCACCGGCTGCGGCGGTGCCTTGGAAGTCAGCGGCGCGGCCTCGAACGCCACGTCGGGGTTCGACACGTCGTCGGGGCGATCGTTGAGCCATGCGTACACGGCGACGGCGGACGTCACAGCGATCAGGGACGCGAGCGCGGCCACGAGCACACGGCTGCGTCGAGTTCTCGGGATCATTCAGACCAATGGTCGCAAGCGAGGTGGTCGACGCGCTCCGGGAGTCGCCGTGCGGACGGCGCCTGCTCGAGGTCGCGTCGGCGAACGACGGTGTATGGCTCGTCGGCGGAGCCGTGCGCGACATCATGCTCGGGCGGGCCCCGGGTGAGCTCGACGTCGCAGTGGAGGGCGATGCCGAGGCCGTGGCGCAGGCGCTGGGCGGCGACGCCGTCACGCACGAGCGCTTCGGCACCGCGACCGTGGTCTCGGGATCCTGTCGCTACGACCTGGCTCGCACGCGCACGGAGACGTACGCCGAGCCGGGCGCGCTGCCCGAAGTGGCGCCGGCATCGCTCCGCGAGGATCTCGCACGGCGGGACGTGAGCGTCAATGCGATCGCCGTGCGCCTCCCCGACGGGCACGTCGAGGCGGCCCCCGGGGCGCTAGAGGACCTGCGCGCCGGGGTTCTGCGCGTCCTGCACGACGGTTCGTTCGATGACGATCCGACGCGGCTGTGGCGCGTCGCTCGCTACGCGGCTCGGCTCGGCTTCGTCATCGACGAGCACACGGCTGCGCTCGCGCGGGCTGCCCGCCCGGGCGCCGTGAGCGGGGAGCGCCTCGGGTATGAGGTGAGACTGAGCCTCGCCGAAGCTGATCCGTGTGCCGTGTTCGAGCAGGTCGCGACGATGAATCCGATGGCCCTGCCGGAAGGGTTCCAGCCGCGTCCCGCAGGCGTCGAACGGGCGCTGAAGCTGCTGCCGGATGGCGGACGCCGAGATCTGCTGACGCTCGCCGCATGCACCGCCGGCATGGATGCAGAGCTGCTCCAGCGCTGGCTCGACCACCTTCAGTTCCCGGCCGCCGATCGCGACGTGGTCGCCGCGGCCTCGCGCTGGGTCACGGCTGCGCCGCTGCGCCGCGCGTCGGGTCCGGCCCAGATCGCGCGAGCCGCGCGCGGCGCTCCGCTCGAGGCGGTGGCGCTGGCGGGCGGTGACAACGCACGCCGTTGGCTGGAGGCGCTTCGGCACGTCGGCCTGGAGATCACCGGCGAGGACCTTCTGGCGGCCGGCATCGAGGAGGGCCCGGAGCTGGGCGCGCGGCTTCAGCACGCGCTCGACGCCAAGCTCGAGGGTCGCGTCGCCGGGCGCGAGCAGGAACTGGCGGCGGCGTTGTCAGAACTGCCCGAGCCGCGAGCCGACTAGATTCTCGCAGGCGATGATCGATCGCAACGCCATGCGCCGGCCGGGGGAGCCCCGGACGCGAGCGGCCGGCGCAGAACCGGCTCCGTACCGCGCGCCCGCATCGCTGCGCGTCCGGGTTTGGACCCGCAACCGCGGCGCCGGCGTCCCGGTGCTCGTGTGATCGTCGTCGCCGATCCCTTCCGCGTCGATGAGGGGCAGTTCGCCATCGATCTACCGGGTGGGCATGTCCTGTTCACGACGCGGGCCGGCGGCGACCTCGCTGCGGGGCAGGGATGGACCGACTCGCTGCTGCGGGCCGTCGGTCCGCCGCCGGAGCGCTGGGCGCAGGATCATCAGGTTCACGGAGCGCACGTCCGCGTGGTGGAAGCCGACGAGCCCGTGCAGCCGTTCACGTCCGAGGCCGACGGCCAGGCGACGGCACGCCGCGACGTCGCCTGCATCGTGCGCGCCGCCGACTGCGTTCCGATCGCGCTCGTCGCGCCGGAGGCCGTCGCGATGCTGCACGGAGGCTGGCGCGGTCTCGCCGCCGGCGTGATCGAGGAGGGCGTGAGCGTTCTCACGGCGCTCGGCGCGAGCGAGATCAGCGCTGCGATCGGACCGCATGCGCGAGTCTGCTGCTACGAGACCGGTGAGGAGGTGCACGCCGCGTTCGCCGGTCTCGGTCACGGCGTGCGGCGCGGCGCCAACGCCGACCTCGAGGCCGTCGCGCGCCTCAAGCTCGGGACCGTCGGCGTCAAGCAGATCCACGACCTCGGTGCGTGCACGATCTGCTCCGACGTGGCGGCGTTCTGGTCCTTTCGGCGCGACGGCGAGGGAGCAGGCCGCCAGGGGGGGTTCGTGTGGCGGAGCTGATCCACGGACTCGATGCGGGCCGCGTGCGCGCGAACCTCGCGGCAGTGCGCGCGGAGATCGGCGAGGCCTGCCGGCGCTCGGGACGCGACGCCGCCGCGGTGCAGGTGCTGGCCGCCGTCAAGTACGTGCCGCTCGACGAGATGCGGACGCTCGTCGACGCAGGCATCACGCATGCCGGCGAGAACCGCGCCCAGGATCTCGTCGCCAAGGCCGAGCTGCACGGCTCGCAGTTGACGTTCGACTTCATCGGCCACCTGCAGAGCCGCAAGGTGCGCCAGGTGCTCCCGCACGTGCGCTGGATCCACTCGGTCGCCAGCGACTCGGTGCTCGAGCAGCTCGGCCGGCACGGGACGCCGGAGACCGAGGTGCTCGTCGAGGTCAACGTCGCAGGGGAGGCCGCGAAGAGCGGCATCGCGCCGCACGATCTGGCCGATTTCATCCGGCGCTGTCCGGTGCGCGTCGTCGGTCTGATGACGATGCCGCCGCTCGCGGCGAGCCCCGAGGACAGCCGCCCCTGGTTCGCGCAGCTTGCGCGGATGGCCGCCGAGCACGGCCTTCCGCAGCTCTCGATGGGCACGACCCAGGACTTCGCTGTGGCCGTCGAGGAGGGCGCGACCATCGTCCGGATCGGCACGCGACTCTACGAATGAGCGCGGAATCGCAGGAAAACGGCCGAAAACAGCTAAATTCCCCCTGACATGGCCTTCCGCGACTCATGGCATCGCGCGCTCGTCTACTTCGGTCTGGCCGAGGATCACGATCCGTACGACGCAGACGAGCCCTACGAGCCCGAGGCGGAGCTCGAGGATCGCTATCGCGAGCGGCCGAACGTGCGCCGTCTCGCGCCTCGTCGCCGGCGCGACGAGATCGACGACATCTTCGCCGACGACGACCCGCCCGCGCGCTCGACGGGCGTCCTGCGCCCGGTCGCGAAGCAGCGGCGGAAACGGCCGCGGCCGCGCGGGGCGCATGCACCTCGTGATTCCCAAGAGCTTCAACGACGCGCAGCAGGTCGCCGACAAGTTCAAGGACGGCATTCCCGTCGTGCTGAACCTCCAGATCGACGGACACCGACCTCAGCAAGCGCCTGATCGACTTCGGCAGCGGGCTCACCTACGCGCTCGACGGCGGCATGCAGCGGATCGCCGACAAGGTCTTCATGCTGACGCCGCGCGACGTCGAGATCTCCGCCGAGGAGCGCGCGCAGCTGATCGAGAAGGGTTTCTTCAACCAGAGCTAGGGGCCGCCTGTCAGGCGGCACCCGGCCTGTAGCGTTCCCGGCCCATGCGGATCGGTTTCATCGGCTGCGGCAACATGGCGACCGCGCTCGCGCGCGGCTGGGGCGACCCGATCATCTGCTCGGACGTCGACGCGGCGCGCGCACGGGCGCTCGCCGCCGAGCTGGGCGGCGAGGCCGTCGCCGGCAACGCCGAGGTCGCGAGTCGGGCCGACGCGATCGTGCTCTGCCACAAGCCCGGGCAGCTGGACCAGGCCTCGGAGGGCGTCGATGCCGACGGCAAGATCGTCGTGTCGCTGCTCAGCGGGGTGGCGCTCTCCGAAGTCAGGACCGCGTACCCGGGAGCCCGCGCCTACCGCTTCATGCCGAACATCGCCGTCGCGATCCACCGCGGCACGATCGGCCTCACGGACGACGACGCCGGTGACGGCGCAGCGTTCGCGGAGGTCCGCAAGCTGCTCGAACGAGTCGGCGAGGTCATCGTGCTGCCCGAGGAGCACCTGGACATCGTCACGGCCACCGCCGGCGTCGCGCCCGCCTATGTCGCGCTGATCGCCGAGGCGTGGATCGACGCCGCCGTGCGCCGCGGCATGCCCGCAGCGGTCGCAGGGCGCCTGGTCGGCTCCTCGATCGACGGCGCCGCCGCGCTGCTGCTCGACCGCGACATGGACACGCTGGGCATGCGCCGCGAGGTCACCTCGCCCGGCGGGACCACGGCCGTGGGCCTGCGCGCGCTGGAGCGCCGGCGGTCTGCGCACCGCGTTTCAGGACGCCGTCGACGCGGTGCTGGAGCACGGCAGATGAGCTCCGTCCTCGTGCTCGCAACCGCCCGCGACAGCGTCGCCGACTTCCTCCAGGCGCTGATCCTCGTCTACACGATCCTGATCTTCGTGTACATCCTGACGCAGCTGTTCTTCGGCTTCGGCGGGCGCGTCTCGTACAACCGCGCGCTCAACTCGGTTCTGGAGTTCCTGCGCCAGGTCTGCGAGCCCTATCTGTCGATCTTCCGCCGCTTCATCCCGCCGCTCGGACCGCTCGACATCAGCCCGATCGTCGGCATTCTCGTGCTGCAGATCGTCGGCGGCATCCTGGTCGGCGTCGATCCGCGGGTAGACCGCGTGAGAGGACAGCGGAGCGCCTCGCTCGCCGCGCTGACGGCCATCGCTGTCATCGCGGTCGACCAGTGCTCGAAAGCGCTCGCACGGAGCGAGATCATGCGCGGCGACGACCGCGACCTCGCTCTGGGCGTTCGGCTCGTCCACGTTCAGAACGACGGCGTCGCCTTCGGTCAGCTCAGCGGGCAGTCCGGCCTGCTCGTCGGGTTCGTCGTCGCAGCAGCGCTGATCGGTCTGCTCGCCTACTTCTCCAGGCACCGCGACACGCGGTTCATCTGGCTGCCGACCGGACTGCTGCTCGGCGGGGCGCTCGGCAACGTGATCGATCGCATCCGGGTGGGATCGGTGACCGACTTCGTCAAGCTGCCGCACTGGCCTGCGTTCAACGTCGCCGACTTGGCGGTCACGGTCGGCGTCGTGCTCCTGCTCATCGTGATCGAGCTCGATGCGAGGCGCGCAGGTCGCGCCACCCGCGCGGGCGAAGACGGCGCGCACCCGGAGAGCGATGGAGCTCCTGGTCAAGCCTGAATGCGCGGGTGAGCGCCTGGACTCGTTCCTGGCCGGGCCGCTCGGCTCGCGCAGCCGCGCGCAGCGCCTCATCGACGCCGGCGCCGTCACGGTCGACGGCGGCCCCGTTCCCAAGCGCCACCGGCTCGCCGCGGGCGAGGTCATCCGCGTCGACGAGCGCGAGCCGCCGGGCTGCGCCGGTCGCCGACGAGCAGCCGGCGCCTTTCACCGTCGCCTGGGAGGACGAGCACCTGCTCGTGGTCGACAAGCCGGCCGGCGTCGTCGTGCATCCTGCGCGGGGCCACTCGACCGGCACGCTCGTGCAGGCGCTCGCCGGGCGCGTCGCGGGTGGTGACGGGCCGAGCGCCCGGGCATCGTTCATCGACTCGATCGCGACACGTCGGGGCTTCTCGTCGTCGCGCGCAGCGAGCACGTCCATCGTGCGCTCAAGTCCGCTCTGCAGAGCCGCGCCATCACGCGCGAGTACCTCGCGCTGGTCGAGGGTCGCCCGCCGAGTCGCAGCGGCACGATCGACGCGCCGCTGGGCCGCGACCGCCGCGCAGCGCACGGTCATCTCGACCGAGACCGACGATCCGCGCGACGCGGTCACGCATTTCGAGATCGAGCGGGTGCTGCCGGACACGACGCTGCTGCGCGTTCGACTGGAGACCGGACGCACGCACCAGATCCGCGCCCACCTGCAGCGCGATCGGGCATCCCGTCGTCGGCGACCCCGTATACGGCACGAGCGGCAGCTACGGGCTCGACCGGCAGTTCCTCCACGCGGCCCGGCTGGCCTTCGAGCATCCGGTCACGCACGAGCCGATCGACGTCCGCTCGCCGCTGCCGGCAGACCTCGAGGCTGCGCTGACCAGGGCGGACGCCTGATCGCGGCTGCCGAGGTCAGTCGCGCTGTGTGAACCAGGTGTCCGCGAACATCGGCAGCGCCAGGGGCTCGTGAACGCCTTCCACGAGCTCTGCAACCTCGCGGAGCAGCGCAGCGCGCCGATCCGCCGTGAGCAGCGCGACGAAGCTGATCGAGGCCACGTACGCGCACAGGTCGGCGGCCGAGCTGTGATGCTCGAAGGCGATGCGCGAGCGCCTCAGCGCGGCGAAGCCACCGTGCCGCACGAGGCCGTCTGCGCCGCGATCCGGCGTGAAGCCAGGGTGCTCGGGCCTGACGGCATCGAGCAGGTCGCCGAGTCGCTGTGCCCAGTCGGGCCCCGCATCTGGGTCCGGCCAGCGCCAGATCAGGCCGACGCCGCCGCCCGGTCGCAGCACCCGGTGCAGCTCGGCAGGGGCGCGGTCAGGGTCGAACCAGTGGTAGCTGTCACCGCAGAGCACGGCGTCGACGTCGTCGTCGGGAAGTGGGATCGCCTCGGCGGTTCCGGCGTGTACGCGACCTGGGCCGATCGCGTCCACGAGCGCGGCGCGCATGCTGTCCAGCGGCTCTATCGCTACGACGTCGTAGCCGGCGGCGAGCAGCGGCCGGGCGAGCTTGCCGGTGCCCGCCCCGAGATCGAGCACCCGCGCGCCGGCCGTCATGCCGCAGCCGTCGATCAGCGCTTCCAGGAGCCGCGGCGTGTAGCCGGGGCGGCCGCGCTCGTAGACGTCCTGTGCGCCGTCGAGCCCGGCGATGAGTTCATGCAGCTCCACCAGCGCAGCGTAATCGGCCGCGAGCGCCTCCCGGCAGCCGGGGCGCCCTCCGGCTCGCTACCCTCTGTGTCGTCCTAGTCCGTCTACCCCGCGGATGACGGGCGGCGACCCTGCCCGGTCAGTTGCGCTGACGCGCCACGAAGCCGGGATCGCCGAACCGCCGCGGGCTGCTGTCAACATCCACAAGGGAGTAGCACCCATGTCCGCGACCCAGGTCGGGATCAAGGAGCTGCTGGAGGCCGGGGTCCATTTCGGTCACCAGACGCGACGCTGGAACCCCAAGATGCGCCGCTACATCTACGGCGAGCGCGACGGGATCTACATCATCGACCTCCTGCGCACCGAGGCGCTGCTGCGCCAGGCCCAGGAGTTCACCGCCCAGATCGCTCATCGCGGCGGCATCGTGCTGTTCGTCGGCACCAAGAAGCAGGCTCGTGACGCCATCAAGGACGCAGCCGAGCGCGCCGGCATGCCATACGTCAACCACCGCTGGCTGGGCGGTCTGCTGACCAACTTCCAGACGATCAACCATCGCATCAAGCGCCTCCACGACCTCGAGCGCTACCAGGCCGAGGGTCAGCTCGACCTGCTGCCCACGCGGGAGCGACTCGGTGCGCTCGCCGACCTCGAGAAGCTGCAGGCCAACCTCGGCGGCGTGAAGCACATGCAGCGCGCCCCCGACGCCCTGTTCGTCGTCGATCTCAAGACCGAGGAGATCGCCGTGCGCGAGGCCCACCGCCTGCGCATCCCGGTAATCGGGCTCGTCGACACCAACTGCGATCCCGACGGGATCGACTACGTGATCCCCGGAAACGACGACGCGATCCGTTCCTGCAAGGTCGTCGCCGACGCGGTCGCCGACGTCGTCGCCGAGGGCCGCCTCAGCTTCCTGGCCGAAGAGGAGAAGGCTCGTGCCGAGGCTGAGGAGAAGGCCAAGGCGGAGGCAGCCGAGCGGGCCCGTCGCGAGGAAGAGGACCGCGCCCGTCGCGAGGCGGAGGCCGCCGCACAGGCGGAGGCAGCCGTCGAGTCCGCTGTTCCGCAGGCCACGCCGGACGCCGTGGAGGCCGCGGCCGCCGAGCCGGCGCCCAAGGTCGCGCCCGCGGTGCCCGCGACCGAGGCAGCCGTCGAGTCGGCCGTTCCGCAGGCCACGCCCGACGCTGTCGAGGCGGCGGCCGCGGAGAACGCCGAACCCGAAGCCGCCGTGACGGCGACCCCGACCGAGATCCCGCAGGAGGGCACCCCCGAATGACAACGATCGCTGCGTCCGACGTCGCCGCGCTGCGCAAGCAGACCGGCGCGGGCATGATGGACTGCAAGAAGGCCCTCGAGGAGGCCGGAGGGGACATGGAGAAGGCCGTCGAGGTCCTCCGCGTCAAGATGGGCAACAAGCTCGGCAAGCTCGCCGACCGCGAGGCCGGCGAGGGCACGGTCCAGGCGTACATCCACGCGGGCGGCAAGGTCGGTGTTCTCGTCGAGGTCGACTGCAACACGGACTTCGTCGCGCGCAACGACGATTTCGTCGGCTTCGCCCGTGAGATCGCGATGCACGTCGCCGCGAGCCCGCAGACGCGGTACGTCTCGGCCGAGGACGTGCCTCAGGAGGCCAAGGACGCCGAGACGAGCGTCTTCGAGCAGCAGGCGGCGGACAAGCCCGAGAACATCCGTCCCAAGGTCGTCGAGGGAATGTTGAAGAAGTGGCTCGGCGAGGTCGTGCTGCTCGAGCAGCAGCACGTCAACACGGACAAGTACGAGGGCAAGACGATCGAGCAGTTGCGCGGCGACATGTCGGCCAAGACCGGCGAGAACGTCGTGATCCGCCGCTTCGTGCGTTTCTCGGTCGGTGAGTAGGCAGTCCGGTTTCGAGCAAGATCTGCGCCCCCGGCAGCGAATACCGGGGGATGGGCGTAACCACCGCCGGTGACTTATGTACCCTAACGCGTCGTGTTGGCCCCCGGAATCCCCCCCGGTGGTCCCATGCGTGAGCGTGCTGGAGCGGTCGGTCGGACTCGGCAGCAGGCTCTCCTCGGGGTCGCCGCGCTCGTTCTTGCCCTCGTACTGGCGCTGGCCCTCGGCGACCAGGCCCAAGGCGAGAGCGCGCACTCGGCGGCCACGTCGGCC